>OY760498.1:0-4158254 GCA_963663675.1 Prolixibacteraceae bacterium | reverse complement strand
TCACCATCGATGATACCACCGCCCCTGTTATCACCGGCACCCTGGCCCCGATCGCCACCGAAGGTTGTGATATTTCTGCCCTGGTAGGGGTGAGCAATACCCTGGCTTACCTGCGCACAGCAGGCCTGAGCATCACGGATGCCTGCGGCGATGCCGGATTAACCGTTACCTCCAGCGATGGAGCTCCTTCGGGTACCTGCCCGATCAGCATTGTCCGTACCTACACGGTGACCGATGCCTGCGGCAACTTTACCACCGCCACCCAGGCCATCACCATCGATGATACCACCGCCCCTGTTATCACCGGCACCCTGGCCCCGATCGCCACCGAAGGTTGTGATATTTCTGCCCTGGTAGGGGTGAGCAATACCCTGGCTTACCTGCGCACAGCAGGCCTGAGCATCACGGATGCCTGCGGCGATGCCGGATTAACCGTTACCTCCAGCGATGGAGCTCCTTCGGGTACCTGCCCGATCAGCATTGTCCGTACCTACACGGTGACCGATGCCTGCGGCAACTTTACCACCGCCACCCAGGCCATCACCATCGATGATACCACCGCCCCAACAATTACCTGTCCGGGCGATCAGTTTTACTGCGAAGACCCTTCAAATACCTATCTAATACCGGTGGCAATACCGGGAATTGATAATTGCGGAGGTATTGTTTCAGTTACTTATGAAATTACCGGAGCAACAACAAGAAATGGGAATGGAAATGATGCAAGTGGACAATTTAACGTCGGTAATACTAATATTAAATGGACAGCAACTGATCCTTGTGGAAATTCCTCAACTTGTTCGGCCACAATTACTATCAATCCTGCGCCTACGGCCACGATATCTGGTACCACCTCTGTATGTCTTAATGGCACGGCGCCTGATGTTACCTTCACCGGGGCAGGCGGCACAGCACCTTATACTTTCACTTACAACATCAACGGAGGCAGCACCCTGACCGTTACGACCACTGCAGGCAACAGCGTTACGGTCAGTGCACCGGTCGGTGCAGCAGGAGTCTTTGCTTATAATCTGGTCAGCGTACAGGATGCCAGTTCTACCACCTGTTCACAGGCTCAGAGCGGCACGGCCACAATTACTATCAATCCTGCGCCTACGGCCACGATATCTGGTACCACCTCTGTATGTCTTAATGGCACGGCGCCTGATGTTACCTTCACCGGGGCAGGCGGCACAGCACCTTATACTTTCACTTACAACATCAACGGAGGCAGCACCCTGACCGTTACGACCACTGCAGGCAACAGCGTTACGGTCAGTGCACCGGTCGGTGCAGCAGGAGTCTTTGCTTATAATCTGGTCAGCGTACAGGATGCCAGTTCTACCACCTGTTCACAGGCTCAGAGCGGCACGGCCACAATTACTGTCAATCCTGCGCCTACGGCCACGATATCTGGTACCACCTCTGTATGTCTTAACGGCACGGCGCCTGATGTTACCTTCACCGGGGCAGGTGGCACAGCACCTTATACTTTCACTTACAACATCAACGGAGGCAGCACCCTGACCGTTACGACCACTGCAGGCAACAGCGTTACGGTCAGTGCACCGGTCGGTGCAGCAGGAGTCTTTGCTTATAATCTGGTCAGCGTACAGGATGCCAGTTCTACCACCTGTTCACAGGCTCAGAGCGGCACGGCCACAATTACTATCAATCCTGCGCCTACGGCCACGATATCTGGTACCACCTCTGTATGTCTTAACGGCACGGCGCCTGATGTTACCTTCACCGGGGCAGGTGGCACAGCACCTTATACTTTCACTTACAACATCAACGGAGGCAGCACCCTGACCGTTACGACCACTGCAGGCAACAGCGTTACGGTCAGTGCACCGGTCGGTGCAGCAGGAGTCTTTGCTTATAATCTGGTCAGTGTACAGGATGCCAGTTCTACCACCTGTTCACAGGCTCAGAGCGGCACGGCCACAATTACTATCAATCCTGCGCCTACGGCCACGATATCTGGTACCACCTCTGTATGTCTTAACGGCACGGCGCCTGATGTTACCTTCACCGGGGCAGGTGGCACAGCACCTTATACTTTCACTTACAACATCAACGGAGGCAGCACCCTGACCGTTACGACCACTGCAGGCAACAGCGTTACGGTCAGTGCACCGGTCGGTGCAGCAGGAGTCTTTGCTTATAATCTGGTCAGTGTACAGGATGCCAGTTCTACCACCTGTTCACAGGCTCAGAGCGGCACGGCCACAATTACTATCAATCCTGTGCCTACGGCCACGATATCTGGTACCACCTCTGTATGTCTTAATGGCACGGCGCCTGATGTTACCTTCACCGGGGCAGGCGGCACAGCACCTTATACTTTCACTTACAACATCAACGGAGGCAGCACCCTGACCGTTACGACCACTGCAGGCAACAGCGTTACTGTCAGTGCACCGGTCGGTGCAGCAGGAGTCTTTGCTTATAATCTGGTCAGTGTACAGGATGCCAGTTCTACCACCTGTTCACAGGCTCAGAGCGGCACGGCCACAATTACTGTCAATCCTGCGCCTACGGCCACGATATCTGGTACCACCTCTGTATGTCTTAACGGCACGGCGCCTGATGTTACCTTCACCGGGGCAGGTGGCACAGCACCTTATACTTTCACTTACAACATCAACGGAGGCAGCACCCTGACCGTTACGACCACTGCAGGCAACAGCGTTACGGTCAGTGCACCGGTCGGTGCAGCAGGAGTCTTTGCTTATAATCTGGTCAGCGTACAGGATGCCAGTTCTACCACCTGTTCACAGGCTCAGAGCGGCACGGCCACAATTACTATCAATCCTGCGCCTACGGCCACGATATCTGGTACCACCTCTGTATGTCTTAACGGCACGGCGCCTGATGTTACCTTCACCGGGGCAGGTGGCACAGCACCTTATACTTTCACTTACAACATCAACGGAGGCAGCACCCTGACCGTTACGACCACTGCAGGCAACAGCGTTACGGTCAGTGCACCGGTCGGTGCAGCAGGAGTCTTTGCTTATAATCTGGTCAGCGTACAGGATGCCAGTTCTACCACCTGTTCACAGGCTCAGAGCGGCACGGCCACAATTACTATCAATCCTGCGCCTACGGCCACGATATCTGGTACCACCTCTGTATGTCTTAACGGCACGGCGCCTGATGTTACCTTCACCGGGGCAGGTGGCACAGCACCTTATACTTTCACTTACAACATCAACGGAGGCAGCACCCTGACCGTTACGACCACTGCAGGCAACAGCGTTACGGTCAGTGCACCGGTCGGTGCAGCAGGAGTCTTTGCTTATAATCTGGTCAGTGTACAGGATGCCAGTTCTACCACCTGTTCACAGGCTCAGAGCGGCACGGCCACAATTACGGTCAATCCGTTACCGGCTGCTCCTGTGGTTAATGTGATCCAACCGACTTGTGCTGTTATCACCGGAACGATTAAAATAACCAATCCTGTACCTGCTGCAGGTATTACTTACAGTGTAGACGGTGTTGCCTATACTAATACTGATGGAATCTTTACTGCACTTTCTGCAGGGACTTATAGTGTCACAGTGAAAAATGGATTTGGCTGCATCTCTGCTCCAACCCCCGTTACTATAGATTCTCAGCCTATTCCTCCATCCGCCCCGGCAGTCACAGTAGTACAGCCCACGTGTGCGGTTCCTGCGGGAACGATCACTGTCACCTCTCCATTGGGAGCATCCTATGAATACAGCCTGGACGGAGGAAGCTGGCAGAGTGCAGTTACCTTTGGCTCAGTCACACCCGGGTCACACAGTGTTATGGTCCGCCTGGTATCTGATATTACCTGTATCTCACCGGCCACTCCTGTCACGGTAGATACCGCCACGGCCCCATCCGCCCCGGCAGTCACAGTAGTACAGCCCACGTGTGCGGTTCCTGCGGGAACGATCACTGTCACCTCTCCATTGGGAGCATCCTATGAATACAGCCTGGACGGAGGAAGCTGGCAGAGTGCAGTTACCTTTGGCTCAGTCACACCCGGGTCACACAGTGTTATAGTCCGCCTGGTATCTGATATTACCTGTATCTCACCGGCCACTCCTGTCACGGTAGATACCGCCACGGCCCCATCCGCCCCGGCAGTCACAGTAGTACAGCCCACGTGTGCGGTTCCTGCGGGAACGATCACTGTCACCTCTCCATTGGGAGCATCCTATGAATACAGCCTGGACGGAGGAAGCTGGCAGAGTGCAGTTACCTTTGGCTCAGTCACACCCGGGTCACACAGTGTTATGGTCCGCCTGGTATCGGATATTACCTGTATCTCACCGGCCACTCCTGTCACGGTAGATACCGCCACGGCCCCATCCGCCCCGGCAGTCACAGTAGTACAGCCCACGTGTGCGGTTCCTGCGGGAACGATCACTGTCACCTCTCCATTGGGAGGGTCCTATGAATACAGCCTGGACGGAGGAAGCTGGCAGAGTGCAGTTACCTTTGGCTCAGTCACACCCGGGTCACACAGTGTTATGGTCCGCCTGGTATCTGATATTACCTGTATCTCACCGGCCACTCCTGTCACGGTAGATACCGCCACGGCCCCATCCGCCCCGGCAGTCACAGTAGTACAGCCCACGTGTGCGGTTCCTGCGGGAACGATCACTGTCACCTCTCCATTGGGAGGGTCCTATGAATACAGCCTGGACGGAGGAAGCTGGCAGAGTGCAGTTACCTTTGGCTCAGTCACACCCGGGTCACACAGTGTTATGGTCCGCCTGGTATCGGATATTACCTGTATCTCACCGGCCACTCCTGTCACGGTAGATACCGCCACGGCCCCATCCGCCCCGGCAGTCACAGTAGTACAGCCCACGTGTGCGGTTCCTGCGGGAACGATCACTGTCACCTCTCCATTGGGAGCATCCTATGAATACAGCCTGGACGGAGGAAGCTGGCAGAGTGCAGTTACCTTTGGCTCAGTCACACCCGGGTCACACAGTGTTATGGTCCGCCTGGTATCTGATATTACCTGTATCTCACCGGCCACTCCTGTCACGGTAGATACCGCCACGGCCCCATCCGCCCCGGCAGTCACAGTAGTACAGCCCACGTGTGCGGTTCCTGCGGGAACGATCACTGTCACCTCTCCATTGGGAGCATCCTATGAATACAGCCTGGACGGAGGAAGCTGGCAGAGTGCAGTTACCTTTGGCTCAGTCACACCCGGGTCACACAGTGTTATGGTCCGCCTGGTATCGGATATTACCTGTATCTCACCGGCCACTCCTGTCACGGTAGATACCGCCACGGCCCCATCCGCCCCGGCAGTCACAGTAGTACAGCCCACGTGTGCGGTTCCTGCGGGAACGATCACTGTCACCTCTCCACTGGGAGCATCCTATGAATACAGCCTGGACGGAGGAAGCTGGCAGAGTGCAGTTACCTTTGGCTCAGTCACACCCGGGTCACACAGTGTTATGGTCCGCCTGGTATCTGATATTACCTGTATCTCACCGGCCACTCCTGTCACGGTAGATACCGCCACGGCCCCATCCGCCCCGGCAGTCACAGTAGTACAGCCCACGTGTGCGGTTCCTGCGGGAACGATCACTGTCACCTCTCCATTGGGAGCATCCTATGAATACAGCCTGGACGGAGGAAGCTGGCAGAGTGCAGTTACCTTTGGCTCAGTCACACCCGGGTCACACAGTGTTATAGTCCGCCTGGTATCTGATATTACCTGTATCTCACCGGCCACTCCTGTCACGGTAGATACCGCCACGGCCCCATCCGCCCCGGCAGTCACAGTAGTACAGCCCACGTGTGCGGTTCCTGCGGGAACGATCACTGTCACCTCTCCATTGGGAGCATCCTATGAATACAGCCTGGACGGAGGAAGCTGGCAGAGTGCAGTTACCTTTGGCTCAGTCACACCCGGGTCACACAGTGTTATGGTCCGCCTGGTATCGGATATTACCTGTATCTCACCGGCCACTCCTGTCACGGTAGATACCGCCACGGCCCCATCCGCCCCGGCAGTCACAGTAGTACAGCCCACGTGTGCGGTTCCTGCGGGAACGATCACTGTCACCTCTCCATTGGGAGGGTCCTATGAATACAGCCTGGACGGAGGAAGCTGGCAGAGTGCAGTTACCTTTGGCTCAGTCACACCCGGGTCACACAGTGTTATGGTCCGCCTGGTATCTGATATTACCTGTATCTCACCGGCCACTCCTGTCACGGTAGATACCGCCACGGCCCCATCCGCCCCGGCAGTCACAGTAGTACAGCCCACGTGTGCGGTTCCTGCGGGAACGATCACTGTCACCTCTCCATTGGGAGGGTCCTATGAATACAGCCTGGACGGAGGAAGCTGGCAGAGTGCAGTTACCTTTGGCTCAGTCACACCCGGGTCACACAGTGTTATGGTCCGCCTGGTATCGGATATTACCTGTATCTCACCGGCCACTCCTGTCACGGTAGATACCGCCACGGCCCCATCCGCCCCGGCAGTCACAGTAGTACAGCCCACGTGTGCGGTTCCTGCGGGAACGATCACTGTCACCTCTCCATTGGGAGCATCCTATGAATACAGCCTGGACGGAGGAAGCTGGCAGAGTGCAGTTACCTTTGGCGATGTGGCCCAAGGCTCACATAACCTGACGGTTCGTCTGACGTCAGATATAAGCTGCGTCTCTGTTGCGAACCCCATAATGGTGAACCCTGCACCGATCATCCCAATTGTACTCTCCTGCCCACCTCCCATAGTGAGCCTGCCTGCCTGCAATACGGATGCCAATATTCAGGCAGCCTTTGCAGCATGGGCAAGCGACTTCCAATTTTCTGGTGGCTGCAATGCTGTATCCAACATAGCTTCATTGCCCTCACTTCCTGCCAATGTTTCCTGCGCTGGTGCCAACCTTTCCTTTACTTATACTGTAACCGATGATCTTGGCTCTGAGAGCTGTACCTCTGACTTTGTTGTAGCCCCGTCCACACCGGTCGTGGTAACATGTCCTGGCAACCAAACGGAACCTTCCTGCCAGCCAAAGGCCGATCTCGATAATGCATTTGCTGCATGGCTTGCCTCCATTCAGGTTACTGGAGGTTGCTTTGTTACCGTCACCACATCTCCTGCAACACCTGTAACTCCAGTTGCCGGGGGAACAATCACCGTCACGTGGACGGTCAGTAGTTCTTGTGAAGCTGATAAAACCTGTACTGCGACGTTTTCCGTGTTGCCATCCATAACTATCACAGCGACTAAGACCGAAGTCTTGTGCAATGGTGGTTCATCCGGTTCGCTGGATATCAGTGTCTCGGGTGGTACTGCTCCTTATACCTATGCATGGACAGGTAATGGTGTTAATGCCGGTTCTGAGGATCAAACCGGCCTGGCTGCCGGCACCTATGGTGTTACTGTCACCGATGCCAGCAACTGCAGTGAGCCTGCCAGTTTTACCATCACCGAACCTTCAGCTATTGATATTTCCGTGGTACAAACAGATGTTTTGTGCAGTGGCACACCAACGGGAGCACTTGACATAACGGCATCGGGCGGTACAGGGCCATACACCTACACTTGGACAGGCGCAGGTGTTAATACGAATTCGGAAGATCAAATCGGACTGGCCTCTGGTAACTATAGTGTTACGGTTACAGATTCCTACGGTTGTCCGAAGACAGGAAGCTTTACCCTGATAGACCTGTCAACGATTGTAACCCCGACTTTTGCTAAGATCAAACCATTGTGCCTGAATTCAACGGCTCCATTACTTCCGCCAATTTCTGAAAATGGTATCAAGGGATCATGGTCTCCTGCCACCATAAATATGTCAGTAACCGGCAGTGATCATTATATTTTCACTCCTGACCCCGGCCAGTGTGCAGATCCAACTTATATGGATATTGTGGTAAATTCACCGCTCACACCTTCCTTTGTTCAGATAGCTCCACTGTGCCAGAACTCAGTTGCACCTGCCCTGTCACCATTCTCAACCAATGGGATCACTGGTAAATGGTCCCCCTCAAATATTGATACCAGTATAAGCGGAAATGTGGTTTATACTTTTACGCCGAATCCTAATCAGTGTGCTAATGAAACGACCATGACAATTTTAGTTAATCCGACTATTGTCCCGACTTTTGATCCTGTCCCGACTTATTGTGTCGGATCGACAATTCCTCCACTGCCAAAAATATCCAAAGAAGGAATTTCAGGCACCTGGTCCCCAAATATTAATCCAACAAAAACTACTGAATATACTTTCACTCCTTCCTCAGGTCTGTGCGCCTCCAGGACCAAACTTACAATAACAGTGAACTCAATAAGAACACCGACCTTTAGCCCTGTTGGTCCTTATTGCCCCGGATCAAGCATACCACCACTTCCATCAACTTCACTGGAAGGTATCACTGGTACCTGGTCACCTGCAATTAACAATATGGCACCTGGTGTTTACACATTTAAACCTGATGCGAATCAGTGCGCAATAGTTGCTCCATTGATCATCAATGTCGCTGATAATGAACCGCCTGTAATTAACTGCCCGACTAATGATATCGTCAGTAATAATGACAAAGGCTTCTGTTCTGCAGCCATATCGATCAATGCTCCGACTGTGACCGATAATTGTTCAAAAACTCCCCCGGTTGCTGTTGGTGTCCGTTCAGATGGCTTTGCCTTAACTGATCCTTACCCGGTCGGGAAAACAACTATCAACTGGACCGCCCGTGATGCCAATGGGAATGTCAGTTTGCCTTGTGCACAGACAATTACGGTCAATGATGTCGAACCGCCTGTGATAACCTGCCCTCCTGAAGTCAGTGTGTACTCGGATCCTGGTTCATCCAGTGCTGCGAATATTGTACTTGGCTTTCCGACCACTTCGGATAACTGTTCAGTAGATATGGATAAGGTGAAAAATGACGGCAAAACATCCTACCCGATCGGAGTGCACCTGGTTAAATGGACTGTCATTGATCGTGCCGGTAATAAAGATTCATGTGTTCAAAGGGTTATTGTTAAAGACATTCTGAACCCTATATCAGCTATAATCGATGGCGCAGGATCATTTGGAGAATGTAATCCGGTTACTCTGGATGCGTCCAGATCACTGGGAACAGGATTGACTTATCGTTGGGATATGCTCGATTCGGGCGGAGTTCTTTCATCCAACGACTCAGTGAAAACCAAACTCACCCTGGCTTCCAGCTTCCCGGGAACCCTGCCGGTAACTATCAGGATTCAACTGACTGTTACAGACAAATATGGCATCCCGGATAAGGCAATAGCGAGTGTCACCTTCAATCCTGCCCCCAAAGCGGAAATTTCTTTCCCTGCCATTCCAAACAATGATGAAACACTTGTTGTTGACGGATCATCATCGACTGGCGATGGACTCACCTACCAATGGTCTACGACCAATGGAAAAATTATAAGTGATCCTGTACAATCTAAGGTAACAATACAGGGAGTTGGTTCATACTCATTGAAAGTAACAGACATTTACAACTGTACATCTGTTTGGGATTTCGATTACCCGTTTGAATCACACATGCTGATAGCTAATGCAGATTATGTAAGGACACCATGGGTCCCGTCAATCGATATCAGCGTTCTAAACAATGACTATGATTCTAAAAGAGACCTGGATAAATCAATGCTAACCATCGTTGATCAGCCGGCATTGGGGACAGTCGTTGTTAACCCGAATGGTTCGGTTACTTATACACCAACAGGTAAGAACCCAATTTCTGATGTTTTTGTTTATAAGATCTGCGATTTTGCCGGTTTGTGTGATACCGCGATTGTTAAAGTCAATTTAACCGACGGTCTTGTCTTTGTTCCGGAAGGTTTCTCTCCTGATGGTGACGGTATAAATGAATTCTTTGTCATCCCTGGACTGGAAAACTATCCAATGTCTTCTTTAACAGTCTATACACGTTCAGGTCAGTTAATATATAAAGCGGATGATTATAAAAATGACTGGGGGGGAAGGACCTTGAATTCAATAATAAAGGATGGTGTTTTACTGCCAACAGGTACCTACTACTATGTTCTTCATCTCGGTGGAACCAACCGATACATAAAGGGATTTGTCTATCTCAAGTATTAATTCCGGTCTCCATGCCCTCTCATAACTCATAACTCTTTTTCCCCCGTCTCTCCTCAAAAAATGTCTTCAGTAATTTCTCGCTTTCATTTGCCAAAATTCCGGATGAAATCTCCGTTTTTGGATGAAGCGCTTCCGGCGCGAATTTTCGAAACCCCCTTTTGGGATCAGATGCTCCCCATACTATCCGGTCAAGTTGCGCCCATCCCAGCGCTCCGGCACACATGACACACGGTTCAAGTGTAACATATAAGGTACATCCGGTAAGATATTTGCCACCAAGCCAGCCGGTTGCAGCTGTTATAGCAAGCATTTCGGCATGGGCAGTCACGTCCGACAATGTCTCGGTCTGGTTGTGCGCCCTGGCAATGATCTTATTCTGACAAACGACAACTGCACCTACCGGGATTTCGCCCTCCTGAAAGGCCTGCCCGGCCTCTGCCAGTGCTCTTTTCATGAAATATTCGTCGTCAAAAGGATGAATCATCTTTTTGTTTTGTAAATTAGCAGCCTTAAAAATTAATCGCTTACAAATGTACAGAAATCATACTTGCGGTGAAATTCGTATGGAAAATAACGGGCAGGAAGTGCTTCTTGCCGGATGGGTGCAGACAGTCCGTAATCTCGGCGGAATGACTTTTATCGATCTGCGTGATCGCTATGGAATTACCCAGCTGGTGGTGGACGACAGATCTTCAGAAGCGGTTAAATTTACTGCCTCCTCACTGGGTAGAGAATTTGTTATCCAGGCGCGGGGCATCGTAAGGGAACGCTCCAGCAAAAACGCCAAAATACCTACCGGTGAAGTGGAAGTGCATATTTCTGAACTGAATGTTCTCAACGAAGCAGCCACTCCTCCTTTTACCATCATGGATGATACCGATGGGGGAGACGAGCTTAGGATGAAATACCGTTACCTCGATTTACGCAGGGAAACTGTCCGGAAAAACCTTGAACTACGGGCAAGAATGGCACATGTGGTAAGAAACTACCTCAACAGCAAAAATTTTATCGAAACGGAAACTCCTGTAATGATCAAATCAACCCCGGAAGGTGCCCGGGATTTTGTGGTTCCTTCCCGGATGAATCCCAACCAGTTTTATGCATTACCTCAATCTCCCCAGCTTTTTAAACAGCTGCTTATGGTGGCCGGATTCGACCGTTACTACCAGATAGTCAAATGTTTTAGAGACGAGGATCTCAGGGCGGACCGACAGCCGGAATTTACCCAGATTGACTGTGAAATGTCTTATGTTCACCAGGAAGATGTGCTGAATACTTTCGAAGGGCTGACCAAACATATGTTCAAGGAAATTAAAGGTGTTGATATCGTCGATTTTCCAAGGATGACTTTTGCCGAAGCCTTCGAAAAATATGGTAACGATAAACCGGATCTTCGTTTTGACATGATCATCAACGAACTGACTGATCTGGTAAAAGGGAAAGATTTCAAGCTTTTTGACGACGCAGAATATATTGGTGGCATTTGTGCAACAGGTTGCGGCGAATACACCCGCAAACAACTGGATGCCCTGACCGATTACATTAAAAAGCCACAGATTGGCGGAACCGGACTGGTCTACGCCAAATTAAACAGTGATGGCTCCGTTAAATCATCGGTCGATAAATATTATGCACCGGAAGATCTTCAGAAATGGGCCGAAAGATTTGATGCCAAACCGGGCGACCTGCTTCTGATCATGTTCGGAACAAAGGAAAAAACGCTGCCTGTTATTTCTTCTTTGCGCCTTGAAATGGGTCGCCAATGCGGATTGATGGACAAGGAAAATTTCAAACCTCTCTGGGTAGTCGATTTCCCCTTGCTTGAGTGGAACGAAGAGACACAACGATTTTTTGCCATGCACCATCCGTTTACATCTCCCAAACTTGAAGATGTTGCTTTGCTTGACAGCGATCCCGGTAAGGTAAGAGCTAACGCTTACGATTTGGTTATCAATGGGGTAGAAATAGGTGGTGGTTCTGTGCGTATTTTCGACAGCGCACTTCAGGCCAAAATGTTCAGGATTCTTGGTTTTACCAAAGAAGCCGCTGAAGATCAGTTCGGATTCCTGATGAACGCCTTCAAATTCGGGGCTCCTCCCCACGCGGGAATTGCCTTTGGATTCGACCGTCTGGTATCCATGTTTGCCGGACTTGATTCAATCCGTGACGTGATTGCTTTCCCCAAAAACAACTCCGGAAGGGATGTGATGAACGATTCACCATCTCCAATTGCCCAGGCACAGCTGGATGAATTATACTTAACTCTGGTCAAACCGGAGTAGGAGCCACTCACTCTCTGCGAATCTCTTTTTTATCTCCGTGTCTCTCTGTGAAATGTTCTTAAAAAAATATTTCACAGAGAAACACAGAGAAGTTTAAAGAAACACAGAGTTTTATATTTCTATTTCCCCCTTAAGGTTGTTCCTTAAATAATACTTGGTCTCTTCTACAGAAAGATTTTGACCGAGCAGGAACATCAGTTTGGTCACGGCAGCTTCAACAGTACTGTCTCCCCCGCTGATCACTCCCGCTTTTTGAAGTTCTGTGCTGGTCTCATATTGTCCCATCGTCACTTTTCCTCCCGGACACTGGGAGACATTCATCAGAATCACCCCTCTTCTTGCAGCTTTTTTAATGGAATTAATCAGCCACAGTGAAGTTGGCATGTTTCCTGAACCATATGACTCCAGAACAACTCCCTTTAAATCAGGAAGTTGAAGGATTGCCTCGAAATAGATGCGGTTAAGTCCCGGGAAAATCTTTAGGATTATTACCCTGTCATCAACAGTAGTATTGATTTTTAATACCCCTTTATTCTTTGGATAGTTGATTTTCTCGTAATTAAAAACTATGTCAACACCCGCTTTGGCCAATGCCGGATAATTATGTGATGCAAAGGCGCTGAATTGTGCAGAGTCCTTTTTGGTAGTTCGGTTGCCACGAAACAGCTGTGAATCAAAATAGATGCACACCTCCGGAACAATGGAACTCCCGTCCTTTTTTGCTGCAGCCAACTGCACGGCCGTGATAAGATTCTCTTTTCCATCGGTACGCAACACTCCGATAGGTAATTGAGACCCGGTCATGATAACTGCTTTGTCAAGGTTTTCAAACATGTAACTAAGGGCGGAAGCAGTGTAAGCCATGGTATCGGTCCCATGCAAAATCACGAACCCGTCATATTTGGTATAATTTTTCTGAATGGTTTTTGCCAGTTGTGCCCAGATGACCGGTGTCATGTTGGAGGAGTCGATCGGGGGATTAAAAGTAATGGAAGAGATGGCATATCCAAGTTTGTTCAACTCCGGAATTTCGTCCAGTAACATGCCGAACTTCATGGGAGCCAGCGTTTTAGTAACAGGATCCTCCCGCATGCCTATAGTCCCGCCTGTATAGATTATCAATATTGCCGCCTGCTCACTTGTGCCCATCCACTTCTGTCTTAGGTAAATTGTCACAAACAAAGTTAACAAAAAGAGATGAAATATAAGAGATAAGACATGAGACATGAGTGAATGGACCCTTACACAAAATACAAAATCCCTTTTTGAACTTCCAAAAAGGGATTTTGTAAATCTCATGTCTTATGTCTCAAGTCTTATCTCTTATGTCTCATCTCTTATCTCTCCTTCAGAATCCAAACAACTCCTTTGCATTCCTGGATGTGATGGCTGCAATATTCTGGATAGAGGTATGGTGTAATTCGGCAATCTTTTCTGCCACATTCAGAATATAGGAGCATTCATTGCGTTTACCCCGGTGCGGAACAGGCGCCAGCCAGGGCGAGTCTGTTTCAATCAGCAAATGTTGTGGATCTATTTTTTGTATCGTCTCACTTAGTCCTGAATTCTTGAAAGTGATGATTCCGTTGATTCCTATCTTGAACCCCAGTTCAATGATCTGTTCTGCCTCCTCAAGGTTGCCCGTGAAACTGTGGAAAACTCCCCGCAATTCAGGAGTATAAACTTTTCTCAACTGCTCCATCACTTCGTTGAAGGATTCTCTGACATGTATGACAATCGGGAAATTTCGCTCTTTTGCCCAGCCAACCTGGGTGGTAAAGGCTTCAATCTGCTCATCAAGAAACGCTTTTTCCCAGTATAGGTCAATGCCAATTTCGCCAATACCATAAAATTTTCTTTTGCCCAACCAGTATTCAAGAATTTGCAATTCCTTGCGGAAGTCTTCCTTGACGGAAGTAGGATGCAATCCGACCAAAGGGAAAAACAGGCCGGGAAGGGTGTCCGAAAGATCAAGTAAGGGCTTAATGGATGAGCTGTCAATGTTTGGTAAGACAATTCGCTCCACGCCGGCTTCCAGTGCCCGGGTAATCACCTCATCCCGGTCAAGACTAAAATCAGCGGAATATATGTGCGAATGACTGTCTACAAACATAAAAGCAAATTTTATACAAAAGTAAGCAAGCTGACAGCCAGTTAGGTTAAGGGAATGTTATATCTGCGCTGCAGATATTAGTTCTGAGTTATGAATTTCTTTTTAAGATATAAGATATAAGAGATGAGACATGAGTATTGATGGACTTGATTTGCTTTTTGGAAATTTCCCTGAAAATCTGTAACTTAAAGAATGAGTTTTCAATCAAAGTTTAATTATATGAGTGAAAGTATTCTAAAGGAGAAGAGTTTTCTCTTTGCAATCAAAATTGTCAGTTTATATAAGGATTTAATGTTTAAGCACAGAGAATTTGTCCTAAGTAAGCAATTATTGAGATCCGGAACATCAATTGGAGCAATGATCAGAGAAGCAAAAAACAGTGAAAGCAAAGCAGATTTCCAACACAAGCTGGCAATATCCCAAAAGGAATGTGATGAATCGCTTTACTGGTTGGAACTTCTTTGTAAATCAGATTACATAACTGAATCAGAATTCAATAGCTTAAGTCATGAGGCGCTTGAATTACTGAAAATGATCCGTAGTTCGATAATCACCTCCAAATCAAACAATAAATGAGTGCTTAATCTCATGTCTTATGTCTCATGTCTTATGTCTCATGTCTCATGTCTCATCTCTCTTATACATTGCCCTGCGCCAGCATCGCATCCGCCACCTTCACGAATCCGCCGACATTAGCACCCTTGACATAGTTGATATAGTTCCCGTCCCTTCCATATTTTTGGCAGGTCTCGTGAATGTCGTGCATGATCAGGTGAAGCCTTTTGTCAACCTCATCCCTGGTCCAGTTATAACGCATGCTGTTTTGAGACATTTCCAGGCCGGAAACTGCCACCCCGCCTGCATTCACAGCTTTGCCCGGAGCATAGTGTATCTTGTTGTGAAGGAAATAGTTAACGGCGCCGGCAGTACATCCCATATTGGAAACTTCTCCGATCAGGAAACATCCGTTTTCGACAAGTTTCTTTGCATCTGATTCATCCAGCTCATTTTCAGTGGCACATGGAAGGGCGATGTCGACCTTTTGTTCCCATGGTTTGGCATTTTCGAAAAACTGGCAACCAAACTCTTCAGCATAAGGAGCTACCACGTCATTGTTGGAGGCGCGGAGGTCAAGCAAATAATCAATTTTTGGTCCGCTGATACCGTCCGGATCATAGATATATCCGTCAGGTCCGGAAATTGTCACTACTTTCCCGCCCAGCTCATCTATTTTTGAAATGGCTCCCCAGGCTACATTGCCAAAGCCTGATACTGAAACAGTCTTGCCCTTCAGCTCTTTGCCCATCTCCCTGAGCATGTGCTGTACAAAATATACTGCGCCAAAACCCGTTGCTTCCGGACGGATCAAAGAACCTCCCCAGCCAAGGCCCTTCCCGGTAAGGACACCCGTAAACTCATTGCGGATACGCTTGTACTGTCCGAAAAGATAACCGATCTCCCTTCCGCCAACACCGATATCACCTGCCGGGACGTCAGTATCAGGTCCTATATGGCGACATAGTTCCGTCATGAAAGATTGACAAAAATGCATGATTTCATTGTCGCTTCGTCCTTTCGCACTGAAATCCGAACCGCCCTTTCCGCCGCCCATTGGTAGTGTGGTCAAACTGTTTTTAAAGGTTTGCTCAAAACCCAGAAATTTGAGAATGCTTAGATTAACGCTCTTATGGAACCTCAAACCGCCTTTGTAAGGTCCGAGGGTGCTGCTGAACTCAACCCTGTAACCCCTGTTGATCTCAACCTCTCCCAAATCATTCGTCCAGGGAACCCTGAACATGATGGTCCGCTCAGGTTCAACCATGCGCTCCAGTATTTTGGCTTGTTTGTATCGGGGATTTGCATCATATACGTCCCATACAGTTTCAATGACTTCTCTGACGGCCTGGTGGAATTCATTTTCACCCGGTGTGCGGGCCTTCAGTTCCTCCATAAATTTATCGATTCCGGCATTCATGGCTTATTTTTTTGATGGTTATATTTTTGAAAATATCAACACTCTGCGACTGTTTAAATTATAACACAGAGAATAGCTTTCTATTAATCTAAATTACAGGACGTAAAGAAATTTCCGCATTTATGGATTTTCAAGAGAGAAACCCCGGAGTAACGCTGAGTCGGAAAATCGCTGGCGATTTTTCTCTCTGTGTAACTCTTTTTTTCTCAGGTGAACTTCAATTTAAGCGACAATTTCAAGGCTATTTTTTAGTTTCATTATTGAGAATAAATTCTCTGTGTAAGAATTTTAAAACAGCTTCTCAAAATTAGTGTAATTTTTATTCTCAAAATCGGGAAATTAGGTGAATTTTGTCATTAATTCTTAGAAAATCAAAGTATTAGTACCAAATTGCTATTTAATGAATTTTGTTTGAAATTGATCTGATTTATGTTTCAAACTGAAAGTAGAGAGGTGGTTTTTGATTAAAATATTTACAGATTAATATAAATTCAGGTAAAAATTATTCATATTTCAATGCGTGCAAAAAGGTAAATGCGTCACGGAGACCCAATCTCATGTCTTATCTCTCATGTCTCATCTCTCATGTCTTATCTCTCGTATTCTGTCTTGGTACTGCCACTATTCAACTATAAATACTAATTTTGTGCAAAATTTTTAAGCACAAATAGTTCAAACCCGATGGATTATAATTTCAAAGAAATTGAAGCCAGGTGGCAGCAGTACTGGGCTGATAACAAGAGTTTCAAAACATACGACGATTTTTCCAAACCTAAATTTTATTGCCTGGATATGTTTCCGTATCCCTCCGGAGCCGGACTTCATGTCGGTCATCCCGAAGGTTACACGGCAACGGATATTGTCTGCCGTTACAAACGGAGCAAGGGCTTTAACGTGCTTCACCCCATGGGCTGGGATGCCTTTGGTTTGCCTGCCGAACAGTATGCCATCCAAACCGGTACCCATCCTGCCGAAACGACTCAAAAAAACTGCGACAATTTCAGACGCCAGATTCAGTCCCTGGGTTTGAGTTACGACTGGGACCGCGAAATAAATACCACTGATCCTGCCTACTTCAAATGGACGCAGTGGATCTTTGCTAAATTGTACCAGACCTGGTTCGACGCAACCGAAGGGAAAGGCAGGCATATCAGTGAACTGCCCGTTCCGGTTGAAATTTCCAAAGCTGGCGATAATGCGGTACGCGAATATATTGACAAAAAAAGGCTGGCCTACTACGGTGAGGCCCAGGTTTGGTACTGTCGTACCTGTAAGACCGTTTGTGCCAACGAAGAGGTGCTGAATGACGGTTCGCATGAAAAGTGCGGAACCAGGGAAGTTGAGCGCCGTTTCCTGAAACAGTGGATGTTACGGATTCCGCATTATGCTGAAAGACTGCTGGAGGGTCTCAACAGCCTCGACTGGCCCGAAGGTGTCAAGGAGATGCAGCGCAACTGGATCGGACGCTCCACAGGTGCTGAAGTCGATTTTGCCCTGGCCGGGCTGGATAAAAAGCTGAGGGTTTATACCACCCGGCCTGATACCCTTTTCGGGGCGACTTACATGGTGGTAGCGCCTGAACATGAGCTGGTTGCCGAAATAACCACTCCCGGTCAGAAAAATGCGGTTGCCGGTTATATTTCCAACGCGGCGCTGAAAAGCGATCTCGACCGGACCGACCTTTCAAAAGGGAAAACCGGTGTATTTACAGGAAGGTACGCTATTAACCCACTCAATGGTGAGGAGATACCGGTTTGGGTGGCAGATTATGTGCTGATGGGTTACGGTACCGGCGCCATCATGGCTGTTCCTGCCCATGACTACCGGGATTTTGAGTTTGCTGAGACTTACAATCTTCCGATTGTTTGCATTCTTGATCCACAAGAGGGTACCGATGGGGATACACGTGCCAGGGTGCTTGCCGGCAAGGCTTGCTGGAGTGAGGATGGTGCCTATATCAACTCGGCCAATAGTGAAATTGGGATTGATATCAACGGTCTGACCAGGGAACTGGGCATCCAACAGGTAACAGAATGGCTCGAAAAGGCCGGACTGGGCAAGGCAACCATCAATTACAAACTGCGCGACTGGCTGTTTAGCCGCCAGAGATATTGGGGCGAACCTTTCCCTGTGATCCACTGGGAGGATGGTGAGATTACCCTGCTTGATGAAAATGAGCTTCCGTTGCAACTTCCGGAAGTAGAAAAATACCAGCCGGGTGAAACCGGCGAATCACCATTGTCCAATGCCGGCGAATGGCTCTCAGTTACCGATGCCAACGGCCGCAAGGGTCGCCGCGAAACCAATACCATGCCGCAATGGGCCGGCTCATGCTGGTATTATCTCCGTTTTATCGACCCGAAAAATGATTCGGAACCCTTCGCCAAAGCAAAGGAAAACTACTGGATGCCGGTTGATCTGTATGTCGGTGGGGCCGAACATGCTGTTTTGCACCTGCTGTACAGCCGTTTCTGGCACAAGGTATTGTTCGATCTTGGCATAGTCTCTACGGAGGAACCATTCCGGAAATTGTTCAACCAGGGCATGATCCTGGCTTTTGCCTACGAAACATCTTCCGGATCAAAGGTTCCTTCAGACATGGTGACGGAAAATGACGGAAAATATTTCCACAATGAAACCGGCGATGAACTTAGGCAGATAGTGGCAAAAATGTCCAAATCGCTCAAAAATGTTGTCAATCCAGACGATGTCGTGGAAAAATTCGGTGCAGATTCACTCCGTTTGTACGAAATGTTTATCGGTCCGCTCGATGCTACCAAGCCATGGACAGAAAACGGTGTGAAAGGTGTCTACAACTTCCTGCGCCGCGTTGCCACTTTCTTTGGTGAGAAAAGCAATCTTAAGGAAGGCGAAGAACGAAAGGAAACGCTGAAAATCCTCCATCAGACCATCAAAAAGGTCGGGGAGGATATCGAGGATATGAAATTCAATACGGCCATTTCCCAGATGATGGTTTTTACCAACCACTGTTACAAAATCGGAAGTGTAACTCCGCAGACAGCCAATACTTTTTACCAGGTTCTGGCCCCGTATGCTCCCCATCTGGCCGAAGAACTCTGGGCAATGAACGGAAATACAGGAAGCGTCGGCATTCCCGCCTGGCCTGAATTTGATCCTTCCTTCCTGACGGAGGAAGTTGTAGAGTACCCGGTCTCCTTCAATGGGAAAGTCCGGTTTAAACTGGAACTGCCTGTTGGTCTTACTGTTAAAGAGGTTGAAGTAGCAGCGGTGAATAGCGAAATGACCAAAAAATGGACCGAAGGACATTCTATTGTAAAAATTATTGTTGTTCCCGGTAAAATTGTCAATATTGTCATTAAATAATTACACAGTGTGACACAGAGAAATGTGAAGATACACAGAGGGTTACAACTTTTTCATTATTTTCATTATTTCTAATTTATATGCTACTTAATCATTTAATATTCAATTATATAAACCTTATTTTTCACCAACCTTAGTAGAGGATTTGAAAAATAATGTGAAAACCGCCCGTGCAACCGTGCTGATAGAACCTGCATGTTGGGATCGGGCGGAAGGAAACAATTTAGGCAGTTGAATTTTATAAATAAGGCAATAAGGTTATATCCAATCTATTTTAGGATTTCTACTAAGGTTATTGTCATAAATAAGGTTTTATAAATTAGTCAATTCCCTCATTTATGTCTTAAGTCTCATTTCTCATGTCTTATTGAAAAATGAATAAATGAATTATTTAAAACAAAATATGGAAAATCGTATCAGAGTCCGCTTCGCGCCCAGCCCCACCGGACCGCTGCATATCGGAGGTGTACGCACCGCCTTGTTCAACTACCTTTTCGCAAAACACCATGGTGGTGATTTCCTGCTGCGGATCGAGGATACCGACCAGACCAGGTATGTGCCCGGCGCCGAGGAATACATCATGGAAGCGCTTGACTGGTGCGGCATCAAAATTGATGAAGGTCCCCGCGAAGGCGGAGTTCATGCCCCTTACCGTCAGAGCGAGCGAAAAGAGCTGTATGCGGCTTACGCGCAACAACTGATTGATTCAGGTCATGCCTATTATGCCTTTGACACTCCGGAGGAACTGGATGCATTGAGACACGCGGCAGAGGCCAAAGGTGAAACTTTTACCTATAACAATGTCACCCGCAAGGGGTTAAGGAATTCCCTTTCCATGCCGGAAAGTGAAGTAAAACTCGCTATTAAGTCGGAGGTACATCATGTAGTGCGTTTCAAAATGCCTGTCAACTCCCTTGTGGAGGAGACAGACCTGATCCGCGGCCATGTTCAGTTCAATACCGACCAGCTCGACGACAAAGTCCTGTTTAAAAGCGACGGCATGCCTACCTATCACCTGGCCAACGTGGTGGACGATCACCTGATGGAAATCACCCATGTGATACGTGGCGAAGAGTGGCTTCCTTCCATGCCCTTACATATATTATTGTATGAAGCTTTCGGCTGGAAGGATTCAATGCCCGGGTTCTCACACCTTCCGCTGATACTCAAGCCTGTAGGAAAGGGTAAACTGAGCAAGCGCGATGGCGACCAGATGGGCTTTCCCGTTTTCCCGCTTGCCTGGAAAGATCCCGAAACCGGAGATATCTCCCGGGGCTACCGCGAAGACGGCTACCTGCCCGATGGTTTTATCAATATGCTTTCTCTTTTGGGATGGAACCCCGGAACCGAACAGGAGATTTTCTCCATGGATGAGCTGATCCGGGCCTTTTCACTCGACCGTGTCGGAAAATCCGGATCGAGGTTTGATCCGGAGAAAACAAAATGGTTCAACCATCAGTACCTGATCCGCCATACAGATACTGATCTTGCAAAACGTTTCCTTCCTTTCCTGGAAAATAAGGGAATCCGGGTTCCGTTTGAATTGGTTGTCCGGGTAGCTTCTTTGGTAAAGGAACGGTGCCATTTTGTGAATGAAATCTGGGAACAGGGATTTTTCTTCTTTCAGTCGCCGGCAGAATATGACGAAAAAATCGTTGCAAAACGATGGAAAGACGGTGTGCCGCAGATGATGACGGAAATTTCAGGGTTCTTCGCTACAGTAGAAAATTGGCAGGCGCCGCAAATCAAAGCGCCATTTTCACAACTGGTTACAGAAAATGGATGGAATTTTGGCGCCATCATGAATTCTCTGCGGTTGTGCCTGGTAGGCGGCAGCTTTGGCCCCGATATTTTCGAAATATGCGAAATCATCGGCAAAGAAGAAACCATTGCACGGATCAGGCAGGCAATCAACAAGTTGCCCGATTAATATGCTAATATGCTAATGTGCTAATGTGCTAATGTGCTAATCGTGGAAGGGTGCATTTGCACATTTTGTGACTTTGACTTAACCTGTAAACTAAAATCAGACGAAACATGATGCCTAATCGAACAAATTTACCCCTTTGTTCATTAGCATATTAGCATATTAGCACATTTGCGAATGGCTCCCCTAAAATTTTACTTCCTGTCTTCGCCGGGGGAATGGCCGGATTTGTCAGAAAAGAGGTTAAAAATTTGGTGTTTTAACAATTAATCCCTAATATTGCCTTATAGTGACTATTAGTAATCACTTGTTTATGAAGAAGTTTTAGAAAAAAATTTGGTTTTGAGGCGATTCTTTTACCGGATTCAGTTTTTTTCATATATCCGAATTTTTTTTTAAAAGTGAAGCAACCTTAACTTCTTTTTAAGCATCTATTGGTAGTATGATTTTGAATTTTTCTTTTTTTATGGCAGTAAAGCAACCTGAACTTATTTTTTCATCTGTTACAAAAACATCTTGGGTCTTTATTGTATTATATGCACCAAATTGGTGAATATGAACTCAAAAAATTAGGAATTTAGAAATCTTATGAATAATATTGTGCCGAAATTGGCATTGCTGTCTATTGGCATGGTGTCCGTTGGGTATAAGTTATTAATTAATACGTTCTTTAAAACAATAAAAACTTAAAAAATCGATTTACCATTGATTATTTTATGAAAACCAGAGATTTATTTACTTATCAAAAACAACAAAAATTATGAAAACAGGGGGTACTTTGAATTTCCTAAAAAGAGCCGGAGCGATTTTCATGCTTCTGGCTATCTTCGCATCGTCCTGCAACAAGTATGCAGATGATTTCGATCAAATTAACACCAAATTGGATGCTCTTGCAACTTCAGTTGCCGGTGTTGCCCAGTTGACCACCGACATGGCTGCTTTGAAATCGCAGGTAGCTGCTCTTACAACTGCCATTGCTGCACTGCCAACTAAAACCCAAATGGATGCCGGTTTTGCTGGATTGACTTCAAGTATGACTGCTATCACAGGCAAAATTGACGCCATCACTGCTACTCTTGCGACTGTGGCTTCTACAGGTACATCCACCAAAGCAGTTGTCGACCAGTTGAAACTTGACTTGGCTGCCCTTGCTGACAAGGTTGCTACCGACAATGCTGCCATGGCTCTTCAGCTCTCAGGCCTTGCTTCTGACAACGTTACCATGAAGGCTAACCTGCAAGCTATCATTGATGCCAATACCGCATTGGCTCTCCAGATCACTGCAGTTCAGGACCAGATTACCGCTCTCGTTGACGCTACAGGTACCGATGCAACTGCAGTAACCATCAAAGGTTTGCAATTGATGTTGATAGATGCTCAGACATCTTTGAATACTTTGCTTGCTAATTCAAATATGTTTACTGGCCCAGTGAACATAACATCTGATGCCGAAGTTACTTTCTATTTGCCAATCATTGGTGCGTGGAAAGACGGCGGTATGGTTAACGGAAGTGTGACTATTAATGCTACAGCCATTACAAATTTGACAGGTCTTAAGACTATTACTGATAATCTAATCGCTGTGATTGGTGGCAATACCCTAACTATCACAGGTGCGTCTGCAAAACCCTTAACTTTTGCAAAATTGTCTTCTGTAGTAGGTAATATTGCTGTAACTGCCAATGATGTTGATGAAGTTTCTTTTGCCGCTTTGACAGCAGTAACTGCAAATTATTCAGTTGCTGGTTGGGATATTGACGATGCTGCTCTTACTACTGTTGGTGGATCAGTTACTTTGAACTATGATGGTGGTTACAGCCAACCAGCATTAGCTTCAACTGGTGCAATCATTTTGACTGATTATGTTACAGGAGTTGGTGTTGTTGGTACACTTGATGTTGATTTTTCTGGTCTTATTACAGCTACATCAATTCGGACAGGTGGTGTTCTGGGCACCCCAGGTACAGCTACTTTTGCTTCTGCTACCAGTGTTGCTTTAGGTCAGGTTCCTTATACCGCTATTACTGCTAACGCTGCAAGTACTGTTAACCTGGCTTATTCTGCTACTGGTGGATTGACAACTGCATCTGTTTCCGCAACAACTGCTGGAAGCACTATTACATTAGGCTTAAAGAAAATCACCGGAGCTACTCCTAACACACTAGCTGTTGTTGGTTCAGCTACTTCAATCGTTAATTTGCCGAACTTTGCAACTGATGCTGGTGACCTTGCAATTACAGCTCTTACATTATCTGCTCCTGCTCTCACTTCAGTTACCGGAACGGTTGGATTGACAAATACAACTCCTGTTTCTTTACCAGTGTTGGCAACCTCTGGCGCTATTACTGCCGGTTCTGCTGTTACCTTCACAGCTCCTGTTTTGGATGTGACAAGTATTGCTCTTAGTGCTGCTGCTACAACTGTTGAAGTTGGAACAACCTCTGGTTCTGAATTTACTGCTACAACTGCTGCTTTTGTTAACTTGACAATTGATGCATTGAGTGAAACTCTGACAATGCCTACATCTGTTGTTACCGCCGTTGTTACTGGTAAAGATGGTGGTACTTATGCTACAACAAATTCTGTTGTTGGTGCTGCGGTTGGTAATACACTTAAAACGTTGACCTTAAACGGAGTTATCAAAACGGCTACTGTTACTTCTACTGGTTTAACATCATTGACTACTTCAGGTGTTGTTAATGCATTGAATGTTATTGGTTGTACCAACACTGCTCTGACATCTTTAAGTCTGGGTCATTCTCATTATGTTGGTGGTCCTGGTTCAATTCTCGTAATTGGAGGAAATACAAAACTGACATCATTGACAACTTCAACTGACAAGGTTTCTGTATTAGCAGTTTATGGAAACTCTGCTCTTGCAACCATGGATTTTGCTTCCTATCAGAATTTACCAAATGCCGGTGCAACTGTAAATATTTCTATCGGTTGGGATCCAATTGGTGTCGCTTGGTCTGCTAATAAATTGGTTGGAACTTATACCGCACCTGTTTTAGGTTCTGCTACAAGTCCGTTCATTGAAGGATCCGTTGCTCAATCAAGTTTGGCTTCACTTAAATCTTATGTGGCTGCTTTAGCTGCTCTTACTCCTTCTGCTTTCTCTGGAACTGGATCGTTAAAAGTTACAGTTGAAGATGCAGACGGTGCATTACTTGTAAATCCAACTCTTCAGTCTGTTATGGTTGGTCCTTTTACTAATGCATTCGGAACATCCGTTATAGATGCTACTGGTGGTATTAACACTGCTGCTGAATTTTCTATTGTACAATAATCATCGAGACTTACTCGAAAGTTATCTATATGGAAAGCCTCCCTTCGGGGAGGCTTTTTTTTGTTCCCTGCCTTTGCCTCTGTGTCCCTCTGTTTTGCTCTCTGTGTAACTCAGAGACATGTTCTTATAAATGTCGCACGGAGTTACACAGAGAACTTGTCCTACTTATATTCCCGTTCGTTTTTGTAGCTTTGTAAAAAACAGGATCATGTCAAAAAAAATCATCATAGCCATCACCGGCGCCAGTGGAGCAATCTATGCCGGAAGATTATTGGATAAACTGGCTAAAACCAATTCAACTGCCGCATCCATTACCGTTGCGGTGGTTTTTTCCAAAAACGCCCGCGACATATGGGGCTATGAATTAAGGGAACCTGTCATCCCTGAATCTTTTCCCTTTAAAATTTATGAACCCGACGATTTTTACGCTCCCTTTGCCTCCGGTTCTGCCGGGTATGATACCATGGTGATCATTCCCTGTTCCATGGGCACTTTAGGGAGGATTGCCGGCGGTATTTCGGATGATCTGATTACCAGGGCAGCTGATGTGGTTCTCAAGGAACGGGGCCGTTTAATTGTTGTTCCCCGTGAATTGCCCTACAACCTGGTCCATCTTCGCAACATGGTTACTTTAACAGAAGCAGGGGCGATCGTTGTACCCGCTGCCCCATCGTTTTATTCTTTACCCTCCACAATTGATGAATTGGTGGATACCGTGGTAAACCGGATTTTGGATTTAATGGGGTTGGAAAATGTAGGCTTTAAGTGGGGTGAAAAGTAATCCAATTAATTTTTTATTTAAAACTAGAGGGTCCATTAAATTTTATTCCTGGGAATTAAATTAAATTCTATTAGCCCTAAGCCTTTAGCATCATTCTTTAGGTAATACGGTTTATTTTCTTAATTTTCCTATTCTCTACTAAGGTTTATATTGGAAATAAGGTTTATATATTAGATATCAAATCAGTCATTTTCATGAATGAATTGCCCATGCTGCAAATATGACTCAGTTACCTAAATTTCTTTTTCTGAGGTTATTGCATCTCGTTTTAATTAATATCCCTTTCAAATTTATACCCCAACTTATGCGGAATTGGGGCAATTGGATGGAGTAAAACCTTATCTGATCCCTAACCTTAGTAGAAATTTGACGAAATTATGACAGGAACCTTATTACCTTATTTCATCTTAGTAAAACCTTATCTGATTCATAACCTTAGTAGAAATTTGACGAAATTATGACAGGAACCTTATTACCTTATTTCATCTTAGTAAAACCTTATCTGATTCATAACCTTAGTAGAAATTTGACGAAATTATGACAGGAACCTTATTACCTTATTTAAGCTTGATGGTCTTTTGGTAAAATCTCATAAATATCTCATATTCTTCCATGCTGCTGATTCTTCTGTGATGTTCCTTTTGATTTAATATATAGCGACAAACCTTATCAACACCGGACTTCGAGACTGAGAAGGCAGAACACGAATCTTGCTGCCATTTAAAAATTCCCCGATGTGGAATTGGGGCAATTGGATGGAGTAAAACCTTATCTGATCCCTAACCTCAGTAGTATTTAAATTAGATAAAAACAAAAAACCTTATTACCTTATTTCATCTTAGTAAAACCTTATCTGATCCATAACCTTAGTAGAAATTTGACGAAATTATGACAGGAACCTTATTACCTTATTTAAGTTTGATGGTCTTTTGGTAAAATCTCATAAATATCTCATATTCTTCCTTACTGCTGATTCTTCTATGATGTTCCTTTTGATTTAATATATAGCGACAAACCTTATCAACACCGGACTTCGAGACTGAGAATGCAGAACACGAATCCTGCCATTTAAAAATTCCCTTATGTGGAATTGGGGCAATTGGAATCAAAAAACCTTATTACCTTATTTCATCTTAGTAAAACCTTATCTGATCCCTAACCTTAGTAGAAATTTGACGAAATTATGACAGGAACCTTATTACCTTATTTAAGCCATTTATCAACACCGGACTTTGAAAATTCCCCATTTATGTGGAATTGGGGCAATTGGATGGAGTAAAACCTTATCTGATCCCTAACCTCAGTAGTATTTAAATTAGATAAAAACCTTAGTAGATCCATAACCTTAGTAGAAATTAAATTAGATAAAAACAAAAAACCTTATTACCTTATTTCATCTTAGTAAAACCTTATCTGATCCATAACCTTAGTAGAAATTTGACGAAATTATGACAGGAACCTTATTACCTTATTTTAGTTTGATGGTCTTTTGGTAAAATCTCATAAATATCTCATATTCTTCCTTACTGCTGATTCTTCTATGATGTTCCTTTTGATTTAATATATAGCGACAAACCTTATCAACATCGGACTTTGAGACTGAGAATGCAGAACACAAATCCTGCCATTTAAAAATTCCCTTATGTGGAATTGGGGCAATTGGATGGAGTAAAACCTTATCTGATCCATAACCTTAGTAGAAATTTGACGAAATTATGACAGGAACCTTATTACCTTATTTAAGCTTGATGGTCTTTTGGTAAAATCTCATAAATATCTCATATTCTTCCTTACTGCTGATTCTTCTATGATGTTCCTTTTGATTTAATATATAGCGACAAACCTTATCAACACCGGACTTCGAGACTGAGAATGCAGAACACGAATCCTGCCATTTAAAAGATCCCTGGCAAAGGTTGTTTTGGTTAATAAATCTTTCTGTGCTACTTCCGATTGTTGTGGCTAATTGTCCTTCAGATATCAATGGATGCCTTGAAACTAAAAAATGAACATGATCAGGATTGGCATAAATGGAATATAGAAAGCAGTCACAGTTCTTCGTAATCCCGGTGATGAATTTTTCAATTCTTTCTCTGTGTATTTCCTGAATTAACGGGACACGATGTAAAGTTGTAAAGATGAAATGCGTATATAAGTTGTTGTATTCGATTCTCATTAATTAGGTAATAAGGTTTCAATAAATTGTTAATTAAATGTTCTACTAAGGTTTATTAGAAAATAAGGTTTACCAATCTCAAGATTTAATTTCAATGAATTTTTCTTTTACACCTTACTCAGATATTTGTTCCATTTTAAGACTGTTTCGATTACTTCTTATATTTTCAATTGGTTGGTTTTCATGCATATGCCAGCGTAGCAATACTCACCCTCACCCCTGGCACCTTCAACAAAACCTGTGCACAGGCTTCCAATGTGGATCCGGTAGTTACCACATCGTCGATTAATAATATATGCTTGCCTTCCAGCAATTCAGGCTTTTTTACACTAAACAGCTCTCTGACATTCTCCCATCGCTCAAACCTGCCTTTGTTTGTCTGGGTCTCTGAATAGTGATTACGGATTAGGTTACCCGTGGCTAATGGCTTTCCCATCGCGGCTGACAATCCTTTACCAATTTGCGCGCTTTGATTATAACCCCTCTTGTGTTCTCTTTTCGGATGAAGCGGGACCGGGATTATCAGGTCGATACCAAGATAAGGATCGCATCGGTTCAGGTCATTTCCAAACAGCTTGCCCAACATTTCACCAACCTCTCTGGATCCCTTGTACTTGAGCTGATGCATAAAGTGCTGCATGATTCCTCCCTTGTCAAAACCGCAAAATGCCGTAGCCAGTTGTATTTCGGCTCTTCCCCAGAAAAGCTGCGATACGGGGTTATCTGCTATTTTTTCAAAACCTGTTTTAGGCAAATCGGCCTGGCAAGCGAGACAGATCACCTCTTCTCCACGGACTAGTGTAGCCTGGCAGCCTGCGCACAATCTGGGGTAGAAAAGGGAGAGAAAATCCTCATTTAAAGATATAAGATATAAGATATGAGATATGAGACATAAGACATAAGACATAAGACATGAGATTGGAATGGTTGGTTTATTGAATTTTATTTTTCTCTGCCAAGTAGCCGATTTCCCGTTTTGGGGTTGCCTTTTTTTCAGCTAGTTCCTGTAATGCCAGGTATATTTCATTGAACTGTAGGTTAGTATCAACGATAAAATTCTCCAGCTTTAGGCTGATTTCTTTATATAGAAGTGAACTTTGCCTTATTGAAATAAAGGCCCGGACTATCTGAATGTTGATCTCAATCGCTCTTTCACTGCGCAGTACACTTGATAGCATGGCAACTCCATGTTCTGTAAAAGCGTAGGGCATATATCTGATTCCGCCCCGGTTTGAGGTCACAATTTGTGACCTCAAACTATCCCATTCTGCAGTGGTTAGTTCAAACATGAAATCGGGAGGAAACCTTGTGGAGTTTCTCTTTACCGACTGCTTCAATACTTTGGTCTCAACTTGGTACATCTCTGCAAGATCAAAGTCCATCATTACCCGATGACCCCTGATCTCAAAAATCTTGTTCTGAATAAGCTGCAATTCCATCTTGTTTTCTTGTTGACTAAAATCAGTTCTATTTATTATAAGTTACCGTATTTTTTCAAGAATCAGAAACAGGATGGTGACAACAATTCTGGTAACTGTTTATTAGTTAATTCCTTATTTCGTATCGGAAATTCTCATTAAATCTTTGTGTCCTTGTGTCTTCGTGGCAGTTTGCGAGTCTCCGAAGTCTCCTGGAAGCATAAAAAATCCCCTCTGCATCGCTGCCGAGGGGATTAATGTGTTGATCACATGAATGATAAAACTTATGTCTCATCTCTCATCTCTCATGTCTTATGTCTCATGTCTCATCTCTCATGTCTCATATCTCAAACGCTTCTTTTATCTGCCCCACATAATCCAGCTTCTCCCAGGTAAACAGTTCCACCTCTTTCTCGAAGTTGCCAAAATAGACCGACTCGAATTTCTTGGTAACTTTCCTGGGTGTGCGGCCCATGTGGCCATACGATGCGGTCTCTTCATAAATGGGATTGCGCAAAGCCAATCGCTGCTCGATGGCGTAAGGCCGCAAATCAAAAAGGGCAGAGATTTTATCTGCTATTTCATTGTCGTGCATGGCAACTTTGGACGTTCCATAGGTGTTTACATAGATATTGACCGGTTGTGCAACACCGATGGCATAAGCCAGCTGGACCAGCATCTCGCCGGCGACACCGGCGGCTACCATATTTTTGGCAATATGTCTTGCGGCATAAGCAGCTGACCTGTCAACCTTGGAGGGATCCTTTCCGGAGAAAGCGCCTCCGCCATGTGCACCACGGCCGCCATAAGTATCCACGATGATTTTGCGCCCGGTAAGCCCGCTGTCTCCGTGCGGTCCTCCGATGACGAACTTCCCGGTAGGATTTACGTGCAGGATGTATCCGGGTTCGAAAAGTTTCTGTATGCGCAATGGCAATACCGATTTGGTGACCGGAATCAGGATATTCTGAACGTCTTCACGGATTTTTGCCAGCATTTTTTCATCATCCGGATCGAACTGGTCATGCTGGGTGGAAATGACAATGGTGTGAATTTTTACAGGCTGGTTTTTGTCATCATATTCGATGGTTACCTGCGATTTTGCATCAGGGCGAAGATAGGTCATCACTTTGCCTGCTTTGCGTATCTTTGCCAGCTCTTTGAGCAAGGCATGTGCCAATTCCAAAGGCAGCGGCATATAGTTGTCAGTTTCACTGCAGGCATAACCAAACATCATACCCTGGTCGCCGGCGCCCTGGTTCTCGAGTTCTTCACGTTCGACTCCCCGGTTGATATCCGGAGACTGTTCGTGCAGGGCGGTCAACACACCGCAGGAGTCACCGTCAAACTGGTATTCGGCCTTGGTATAGCCAATTTTATTGATTACCTGTCGCGCTACTTCCCTGACATCGACATAGGTTTCAGATTTTATTTCACCGGCCATGATTACCTGGCCTGTGGTGACCATCGTTTCGCAGGCCACTTTTGATTTAGGATCATAAGCAAGGAACTCATCCAGTACTGCATCCGAAATTTGATCGGCTATTTTATCAGGATGTCCTTCTGATACTGATTCTGAGGTAAATAGATATCCCATAATTGAAAATTTGTGTCACCTTTTGAAGGTAACAGATGAATTAAACAAAGTTGAGGGGGGATGATTGAAGGGGAAAAGGCAATACATTTTTGTTTTAGCATTTTTTTCCGTGGTTGCAATCAATCAAATCCGTCCACCGCTGCAAATTTAGAATTATTATAATTAATAAACAAGCGGAAATTTCTACAGATCATAAAAATGCCTTCGAATTCAGTTCTATATATGTGCTAACATTTATATTTCCAGTTAGATGCTTTTTCTAATTCTTGCACAGAGATTTAATAAGTAAACAATGAAACTAAAAAGGGCCTCCAAAATTGTGACCCGAAGCAAAATACACTTGAGTAAAAAAGAGAGCCACAGAGAGAAAAATCGCTGGCGATTTTTCTCTCTGTGTTCTCCGGGGTTTTCTCTAAAAAAATTCAAAAAGGCAGATATTCCTATATATACTGTAAATTAGATTTGTAGTTGTTATTCTCTGTGTAATAATTATAAACAGTCTCTCTGTGTAATTGCAATGTGTGATTTTTCTTGTCCTGGAGACTTTCAAAATCTTACAATTAATTAACTTTAGCAAACACTTTTGGAGAAACCAAATTTCTATTTGAGTTATTCTTACTTAAATTTTCACATTGTGCCTTTGTGGCTTAGTGGCAATATTTTCCAGCCACAAAGACACTTCGGCACAAGAAAGCACTTAGGAATTTGACAGATAATGGTTATTTTCAGGGCCTGAAACAAAACAACTAAAATATATGAACATCAACATCTCTGCCTCTCCGTCTGAACTAGGCAAAAAAGCCGCCGCCCTGGTGGCACAAAAATTGAATGAGGCAATCCGCGAAAGAGGGGAGGCCCGGTTACTGGTTTCCACAGGCAGTTCCCAGTTCGAAACGCTCGCAGCACTCGCAGAAAGCAATGTCGACTGGTCTGAAGTTTCAGTATTCCACCTTGACGAGTACATCGGACTCGATATCTCGCATCCTGCCAGTTTCAGGAAGTATTTGTACGAAAGGTTTATCAACCGGATTCCGGTCAAGGCATTTTACCCGGTCGACGGAACAGGCGATGTGGCAGAAAATATCAGTCGTCTGTCAGTCGGGATTTTAAAAAAGCCGGTGGATGTCGGATTAATCGGAATCGGCGAAAATGCCCATATCGCTTTCAATGATCCACCCGCAGATTTTACCACAGTTGCGCCATATATCATTGTTTACCTGGATGAGCGGTGCAAAATGCAACAGGTCAGCGAAGGATGGTTTCCATCCTTGGAGCACGTGCCTGCCACTGCCATTTCCATGAGTGTCCAACAGATTATGCAATGCAGGATAATCGTTTCTTCTGTACCGCACAGTGTCAAAGCTGATGCTGTCGCAATGACATTGAGCCATGAGCTGACCAACCTGGTACCTGCAACCATGCTGAAACAACATCCCGACTGGCACCTGTTCCTGGATGCAAATTCTGCTTCAAAAGTGGTAAAACAGTGAATTGCAGAAAATGAAAGATGGTATAACCATAAAAGCAATTCACTATGAGACAATGTCTCCTGTTGAGATCATCATGGAGGATGGACTCATCCGGAGCATAAGGATACTGCCAGCCTCTGAATCTGACAATGAGCTTCCTATTGCAGTACCCGGACTGATCGACAACCAGGTCAACGGATATTCCGGCATTGATTTCTCAGGAGATCAGCTTTCCGTTGAGGGCATAGCAGAAGCTACCAGGGCGTTGTGGAAAACTGGCGTAACTTCTTATCTGCCAACCCTTATCACCAACAGTCCACAGAACCTGGTTCGCAACTTCAGGATACTGGCTTCTTCACTTTCAATACCGGAGGTTGCGCTCTCCGTTCCGGGATTTCACCTGGAAGGGCCATATCTCTCCAAACTGGATGGATTCCGGGGGTGCCATCCGGAAGAATACCTGGCAGATCCCGATCTAAGGCAGTTTGAGCTTTTCCAGGAAGCTGCCGGGGGCAGTATCGTTCAAATAACCCTGGCCCCCGAGTTGCCGGGAGTTCTGGCTTTGATCAGTTATTGCCAGGAAAATGGGATTCTTACGGCCATTGGCCATTCAAACGCCACTTCGGCTGAAATAGCTGGTGCCGTTCAGCACGGAGCCAGGCTCTCAACACACCTAGGTAATGGATGCGGCAACCTGATTCATCGCCACTACAATCCATTATGGCCACAACTGGCTAATGATCAGCTTACACCAACCATTATCGCTGACGGGCATCATCTGTTGCCGGAGGAGCTAAAAGTATTTCTAAAGGTCAAAGGAGCAGATCACATCATTCTGACGTCCGATATCACCTACCTTGCAGGGATGCCGGCAGGAAGATATAGTTTTGGCGGAGCTGATGTTATTCTGACAGAGGATGGGCGCCTCAGGAGTGCAGACCAGGATGTCCTGGCCGGCGCAACACTGCCGTTGCTCAGAGGGATACAAAACATGATGAATTATGCTGGATGTACCCTGGCTGAAGCCATAAACATGGCATCAAAAAATGTGGCGAAAGTCTTTGGCTGGCGGGACCGGGGTGAACTTTTGCCCGGTAAACGTGCCGACATCCTCCTTCTTGACAGTCAACGCAATAACCTTAAAATCCGTCAATGCTTTATCGCCGGCAACAAAGTTTATCCCTCCTAATTCATCCCTCCTAATTCATAACTCTCTCTCTCATCTCTCATCTCTCATCTCTTATATCTCTCACATGGCTCCAATTGATTTTGTTGTTCTTATAGGTTATTTTTTGCTGATCACTCTTTTTGGTCTATGGATGTCCCGAAAGATAAAAACCAGCGACACCTATTTCAGGGGTGAACGAAAGTTCAGCTGGTGGATCATGATGGGCCAGGCCTTCGGAACCGGCACGCATGCTGATATGCCGGTAGCACAGGCCGGGGCTACTTTTGCACATGGATTTGCCACGATCTGGTACCAGTGGAAGAACATGCTGATCACCCCTTTTTACTGGCTAATCGCACCATTTTACCGCAGGAGCGAGCGCACAACAGTGGGTGAAATCGTTGAGGACCGGTATGGCCGGAAACTGGGACTGATTTATTCAATTTTTGCCATCGCATTTTTTGTTTTTAACATGGGAGCTATGCTCCAGGGCGCAGCAAAAGTCATCTCAATTGCAAGTGGTGACCTGATATCCCCGAATGGAGTTGTTCTGGCCATGACTGTAGCTTTTATGGTCTACAGTTTCGCCGGAGGACTGGTTTCTGCAGCCTATACCGATTTTATCCAGGCCTTTCTGATCATCATGCTTTCGATGATGCTTATTCCGCTTGGATTGAAGGAAATTAACGGTTTTACCGGGATGAAACAGGCGCTGCCGGAGCATTTCTTCGAACTTTTCAACAGCAACAGCGGAATTACAGGATTCACCCTGGCCATGCTGACACTGAACGGGATCATCGGCATCACTGCCCAGCCGCACATGATTTCCATGTGCGCCACAGGTAACACGGAAAGATCGGGAAGAATTGGCCAGACGTTCGGATCAATGGTCAAAAGGATTGTCACCATCGGATGGGCTTTAACCGGACTGGTAGTCGCGGCTATGGTTATCAAGAACCATGTGACGCTGAAAGATCCTGAAATGGCTTTCGGATATGGCAGCAGGATGTTGCTCGGACCCGGATTAACAGGATTGATGCTCTCTGCCATCGTTGCAGCGAATATGTCGGCCTGCTCCAATTTCATGGTCAACATCGGGGCGTTGTTCACACAGAATTTTTACAAAAGATATATAAATCCTGAAGCACAAGACAAAAAATTGCTGAAGATGGGTCGCCTTTCCGGGCTGACTCTATCCCTTCTGGCCGTCGTTTTTGCCCTGAGTATCAAAAATGTACTGCATGCTTTTCTCTTCACCGAGACCTTTGCGGCCTTTATGGGGATCATGTTTTTGGGTGGCATTCTCTGGAAGCGGGCCAATCGTTACGGTGCCATGGCTTCTGTAATTGTTTCAATATTAGCATATTACGTTGTAAATTTCCAGCAGACGGGTGAAATCTCGCTCGTTTACAAATGGATGCCTTTGCCATTTGCCTGGGCAATGAGTTTAGGATTTGGTGTATTCTTCCTGGTAAGCTGGTTGACAAAACCTGAAGAAGAGGAGAAAATTGAACATTTCTTCGACAACATGAGAAGAAAATCTGATGCAAAAATATTGGGTCCCGACGGAAAGAAGCCGTTGGGTGAATTATCCGGTGATGACTTATTGTTACTGGATCTTCCCGGATGGGGAAAGAAATCGCGGTGGCACAATTTCTTCTCCCGTTACCGTGAAGACCTAATTGGTTTTGGTCTGAGCTGGATCGTTGTCGGACTGCTGATTCTCCTTGCCTGGGGAATATTGCAAATCGGCTAGGATGTATTTTAACTACCTGGGATAAGGCGTATTACCTTTTGCAGCAAACCACAAAATCCGGTTGAAAAGTTCCTCATTTCCATCATCTATTCCGTCAAACTGGGGTTCCATGCTTCTTTTGGCATAATGAAGGGCCTTCCCTTTCAGGGCGCGAAGCTCTGGATTCAACTCATCCAAAGGGATTTCATTTTTCAGCGCCTGGTAGGGTGTCATATCCGGCTGGGCTGAGAAACAGTCGAACATGGGCATTGCAGTTGCATCCATGATATTCATCGGGGGTATGCCAAGAATCTGCTCAATAGTCCTGACCATGGAGACCTGGTTGTAATTGGTGTGGACCAGGCTTGCTGTTTTGGAGTAAGGACTGATTATCATCCCTACGGTGCGATAGGCTGAAACGTGGTCCCACCCGTCCTGGGAGTCATCTTCAGTGACAAAAATGGCTGTATTTTTCCAGAATCTGCTTTTGGACAGCGCCTCAACGATCTGAGCAAGCGCCAAATCATTGTCCGCAACGAAAGCACGCGGGGTAGGTAGTCCCGGCCTGGTCCCGGAAGTATGGTCATTGGACAGAGCCATCACCATTAGTTCAGGCATATGATCACCGTCTTGTTTTTCATATTCAGCCAGCTCTTTGATAAAAATATCGGCCCTTTGTACATCAGAAACCAGGTGGTTATCAGATGATGGAAAGGTCTGACTTAAAATGGCCTCAACCGGTTTAATTGTGGTTATATTTTTGAATTCCAGCTTCTCCTTGTTGAGAAAACCATTGTAGATACTGGTCCAGGTCTGAGGGGTAGCGAATTCCACCTCGCAGGCTTCCCCGTAAATCCTGACTTTTTTCTTGTGTGCCAGGGCATTGTCCCAGATAAACCCTGTCGGGGAATAGACCAATGCGTCGTATTGCACATGCGGATAACTTCGGAACCAGGCCCTGACCGATTTTTCCACATAATCCGTTACAATGGAAGCATCTGTCCATTGATGGCCTTCTGCAGAACATTTCCCTGATGCATGATAGTTGTCGAGCAGCACAAACTGGTTGCACAATTCATGAGCATTGGGCGTAACTTTTCTCCCGTAAATGGTGAGGGTAGAATCACCATCCCCTTTTTTCATATCACCCAGAACCTGGTCGTAGGTCCTGTTCTCTTTGATAATATAAAGAACATGTTTGAATACTGAAGGCTCACCAATCCTTTCCGGTACAGGAACAGGTTCTGTGCCTTTACGGGGAAGTTTGGCAGTAAGATCTAGCCTGAAATGCTGGTTGGCTGTTATCACTCTTTCGGTATAGGCAGGCAGTTCTGATTTTTCCGGAACAGGAATGATCGAAACGGACGCCATCTCCTTGTGCGAATTGTATTTGGCTCTGGTTGATCCTTCAGTATAAAATGGAATGGAGGATCCTTCTGCTTCGATATTGGCAACATAGATGATGCCATCTTTTGATAGGACAGCTCCACCGGGATAGGCGGCAGTTGGGATAAAACCATCAATACTGCTCAATTTTTCTTTAGATGCAGAACAGGATTTTTTTCCGAGAGAAATAACAGCGAGGGCATTGTCCATTCCGTTACAAACGTAAAGCGTCCTGTCGTCCTTAGAAATGGCTAATCCGTTGGGAGAGTCTCCCCAATAGCTATTGCCTGCTGCGTTCAACCTGACGGATATTTTTTCGGTCACCTTGTCTGATGTTGTAGATATGACATTTACCGCGTCGCTGTTGGCACACGCTACATAGATAAATTTGCCGTCAGAAGCCGTTATGATGTCGTTAGGGTGCAATCCCGTTTTTATCTCCTTTAAAATCTTGCCGGTACCCGGATCCAACACAGTTACAGAACCTTCCTCAGTAGCGCCGTTGACATCATTCACTTTGGCTTTTCCCCATGGAACCCCTGCTACATCAGTGTCATTTTGAGATGGTTGTCTGCCTGCCCAGTTGGTAACATAGATTTTACCATTCGCTTCAGTAATCCCAAAAGGTGCCACTCCGACAGAAGTACTCCAGATAATAGCTTTGGTGTCAGGATCAAGCTTGACCACTTTGTTGTTTCCGTTAAGAACAGCATAGAGAGCAGGTTTGCCGGATTCGTTGCGGTAACAGACTTCATTGACCAGGGATGATGCTGCAGGTTCCTCTTTCACAAAAGGAATAAATTCGGGATCCCTGAATTTCTCTTTTTCCCAGTTAACTTTTACGACTCCTGAATTTACTTTACCGGCGGCACCCCAGTACAGTTGGGTAATGTCTCCATCCTGTCTCCAGCATATTCCCGAAAAAGTATTCATTGGTACCTGGTTGTTGAAATTCTTGTTCAGCTGAAAGGTTGAAACAATCTTATGGGTTGATGCTGATAAAATCACTACTTCATATCGTCCTTCTACTGCCAGCCATTTTTCATCAGGTGATAGTGCAACATCCAGGGCATGGTTCTCCTGGTTTTTGTCGCCATAAAAAATTTGTTTTCCTGCCGGATCAATCCAACGGTTGTAAGGAAGCAATACCGGTGTTTGTTCAGGGGCCATGGTCTTGTCTTCATAACTGCCGCGATAGGCTGACTTGTCTGTCTGCGCATTGAGCGACGTTGCTGCCAGTAAGAGCAGGGAGAGAAGGAGGGTTTTCATATCAATTATGAGTTATGAATTATGAGTTTTTTTTTATAGTAATGAGTTATAGCACAAATATCAGAAATATAAGGGAAATTCATAATTCATCACTCATAATTCATAATTCATTTAACCAGTTCCAGGAAACTTTTCTCCATACTTGATTCCTGTTCATGAAGAGTTAGCAGGGTCAAATTTTTTCGGACGGCAAGCCTGAAAAGGTCAGGTCTGAGATCTTCGGTTGAGCTAAATACAAGGAATTTATTTTCAGCGAGTTGTTCTGTTTTGATAACTCCGGCCATTGATTCAAAGATTTTGAGAGATGCTGGCTCAATAAATTCAACAGTAATTTTACGAAATTTTTGCTGGGTGAGTTTTTTTATCTTGTCAGGAGTATCCTGTGCCACTACTTTCCCCTGATTAAGGATGAGCACCTGGTCGCAGATGGCTTCCACTTCCTGCATGATATGGGTGGAAAGCAGCACAGTCTTGTTACTGCTGATATTACGTATGAGTTGTCTTATTTCGACCAGCTGGGCAGGATCCAGCGCTGAAGTGGGTTCGTCAAGAATCAGAAGCACCGGGTCATGAATCAATGCCTGGGCAAGGCCAACTCTCTGGCGGTATCCTTTCGACAAGGCACCAATCTTTTTGTGAACTTCCGGGCCAAGTCCTGTCAATTCGATCATTTCATTGATTCGTTTGATTGGCCGGGGGATTTTATATAGTCCGCAAACCAGCTGAAAATATTCCCGAACATAAAGATCGGTGTAGAGAGGGTTGTTTTCGGGCAGGTATCCGATCATTCTTTTATATACCAGGTTTTCCGGATCAGTCTCTATGCCGTTGATCTTTACTTTACCGGAAGATTGCCGCAAGTATCCGGCGATTATTTTCAACAGGGTTGACTTCCCTGCGCCATTGGGTCCAAGAATTCCAAGAATGGTACCGGAATCAACAGAAAATGAGATATTTTCAAGGGCCTGCTGACTTCCGTAGGTTTTAGAAACATCATCGACGATAACAGTCATGGTCTACAATTTTGGATCAAATTTATTCAAAATAAAAGGATAAATTTGGCATGGCAATAGGGAAAGATTTTGTAGGGTATGGTTAACCAGAATTTCAATTACATAGATAATTTATTGCAATACAAACGCCAGATGACTTCACTGGTGAGGATTGGCGATGTTAATATGGGTGCAGGTCAGCCAATTATTATTCAGTCGATGACTGACACGGACACAAACGACACGCAAGCCACTGTAAATCAAATAGTCAGGATAATTGATGCGGGAGCTGACCTGGTGAGGCTGACTGTTCAGGGTATAAGGGAAGCTGAAAACCTTGTTAACATCCGGAAAGAACTAGAAAAAAGGGGTTATCACCAGCCGCTTTGCGCAGACATCCATTTCAATCCTCATGCCGCTGAAATAGCCATTAAGAATGTAGCGAAAGTCCGCATAAATCCCGGGAATTTTTATGATAAGCGGGCAGTATTTGTTCATTTGAATTATACGGATGAAGAATACCGGCAGGAACTGAAAAAAATTGAGGAGCGGTTTGTCCCGTTCATCCGCGAATGTAAAGCCAACGGTACCGCATTACGAATTGGCGCTAATCATGGTTCCCTTTCAGACAGGATCATGAGCAGGTACGGAGATACTCCTGCGGGGATTGTCGAATCTGTCATGGAGTTTCTAAGAATTTGTAAATCAGAAGACTATCACAATATTGTCATTTCTATCAAGTCGAGCAATACCCGGATAATGGTTTACACTGTCAGACTTATGAACTACCGTATGAGACTGGAAGGGATGAATTATCCGTTTCATATTGGCGTTACAGAAGCTGGTGAAGGAGAAGACGGCCGGATTAAATCGGCAGTCGGCTCGGGAGCCTTATTTGCGGATGGTATTGGGGACACAGTAAGGGTTTCGCTTACTGAAGATCCCGTTGAAGAGATTCCTTTTGCCCGTAAACTGGTGGATATCTTCAGGGACAGGGAGCATCATGCGCCAATTACAGCTCCCATGGTGGCCCAGACCAATCCTTTTGAATATGAGCGTCGGTCAAACAGGCCGGTCAATGACATCGGTGGCAAGAAACCGGTTGTTGTAGTTGCCGACCTGAACAAATACAGCCTGGACGAAATAAAGGTTATCAGTTCCGGGACAGAGGCAGACTACTATTATGACGGGAAATCTATCATAGACCGCACAGGAAAAGAGTTTCCGATTCTTTCCCTGGGAGATTACCTGTACAACGATTTCTTCCCGAACCAGATGCGCTTTGTCCGCACCAATAAAGCAGAGTACGACTGTTTCAAGCAAAAGAATCCTGAAACCATGGAAAAGCTCAAACGGGAGCGAAAAATGGTGCTGATCATGGAAAGTAACAATCTTAACAGCCTGGCTGAGATGCGGGCTTTCTTCATGGAGCTTGATGCACATATTTGTAAAATTCCCGTTATCCTTCACCGGTCCTATTGCACAAAAAGCTTCGAAGATCTTTTGCTGCGGGCTTGCACCGACCTGGGTGGATTGTTTATTGATGGCTATGGAGATGGAATACTGTTGTCCAATAATTGCGATATTGCTTTTAATGAACTAAAAAATTTATCTTTTGGCATTCTTCAGGCTAGCAGGATGAGGGTCACCAAAACTGAATTTATCTCATGCCCCGGATGTGGCAGAACACTTTTCGACTTGCGTGAAACCGTTTCGGAGATAAAAAGAAATTTCAGCCACCTGAAAAATCTCAAGATCGGTGTGATGGGTTGCGTCGTCAATGGTCCCGGGGAAATGGGAGATGTTGATTACGGGTATGTGGGTGCAGGCAAAGGGCAAATCAACCTTTACAAGGGCCAGAAAGTTATTCAGCGCCATGTTTCCACTGAACAAGCCGTAGAAGAACTGAAAAAACTGATCCAGGCAAATGGTGAATGGAAAGAACCAAAAAAATAGGTATGAATTATAATCCTGCACTCCTAATTCATCATTCCTAATTCATCACTCCTTAAAATTATGGTGGAGAATATAATTTTTGACCTCGGCGGAGTTCTGCTAAACCTGAATTCGAACAAAACAATCGTTGCTTTCGCCCGCCTGGGATGGAAAGAGGAAGACTGGAAAGCGCTTTCACAAGGAGGGTACATGTTGTTTAAAAGCCTTGAGACTGGTGTGGATGATCCGGATCAGTTTCGTGAAAAAATAAGAGAGATGTTACCCGGCAATCCCTCAGATTTAGAAATAGATACTGCCTGGAATGCGATGCTGATAGATTTTTCGCCTGTTGTAATTGATTACCTGAATAAACTCAAAAAAGAATACTCCATTTACCTGCTAAGCAATACCAATGCAATTCACCTCAAAAGATTCAGGGAGATATTCAGCAATGCATTCGGTTATCAGCTGGACAGCCTTTTTGTCAAAACTTTTTATTCCCACGAAATAGGGTACAGAAAGCCTGTCCCTGAAGCTTTTCTGACAGTATTGCAGGATGCTTCGCTCGAACCGGGAAAAACTCTATTTGTGGATGACATGAAAATCAACACGGAAGCAGCATCCCTGTTGGGACTGCAAATACTGCATTGCGAACCGGGAACTCTGATAAATTGCCTTCCTGGTTATCTTGAAAACTGCCTGTGAGAGACTGCATAAATTTATGACACAGAGAATAACATTTTATTAATCGAAATTTTAAAGAGTACTGAAATTTCTGCCGTCATACATTTACATTAGAGAAACTCCGGAGTACACGGAGTTGGAAAATCGCGAGCGATTTTTCTCTCTGTGTATCTCTTTTTTTCTCAAGTGTATTTTGCTTATGGCTACAATAATGAAACCAATTTTGTTTCATTATTGAGTTGTAAATTCTCTGTGTAAGAATTTTAAAACAGCATCTAAGTGAATTTCAGATTATTTGCTCATCACTTCTCTCAACCCCTTTTCTTTTTCAGGTGACCAGTATCTGCAGTCGAGCTGGAGGAAAACAGAGGAGTAGGGAATAACTTCTTCAGTTTTGAGTACCAATACTTTAAACAGCCTCGACGCCTTGTCGATCTTCACAAAGACTGAGTCGTGCAACAGTGTCATCGGCACAATATCCCTGAGGTTGTTATGCAGCTGTTTTTTGTAGCTATCAATGTATGGAACCATCTGAGGCGTGATATACTCAAGTTCCCTATCGGTATAAACTATCGGTTTTACGTGCAAAGATCGATCAATCTTCTGAAGAGTAAATTGCAATACATCCTGAAGCGATTCACCGGTGTTGATCACCTCAATACCCGGTGCGGTCTGTAAAGGGAAGGCCTTATCTACCACAAGTATCCAGTTCCTGTGACCCATCAGTTGAAGTTCCGTGTTAAATTGATCTTGCCAGCTCTTTTTAACTTCGGGTGAATTTTTTGCCATGAATATATCACATGAACTGAGCAACAGTGCTGAAAATAGGAGGTAAAGTGTAAATTTTTTCATAGTAATGTTATTGTTGGTTCCGTCAAATGGAGATCAGGATATAAATATAGAAAAACAAAGGACTATTCAGTAAATTTTTTACCATAATCCACACTTGAAAATCGAAAATTTCCGGCTGGTTGTATCAGAATTTTAGTCTGCTTTTCCCCAAATCTTTGGAAGTAGCAACTGCAATGCCTCTTTGATCCTGTTTATTGACAGCACAATAGAAATGGTATACGACCCCCTTGTACTTTACCACCCATGATTTGTGTGCATAAAGGTTGTCGTATGGCTCGGAGGGGGCAACGAGATCTGCCCCTGTCCAGTCGGTCCAGTTGACCAGGTCGTGAGAACAGGCAAAACGGTTAAATGCCCCTGGTCTGTTCTCCCAGAAAGCCCCGAAATAGAACATGATCCAGGTATCTCCCATTTTCCTGATCTGAGCATCACCTGTGATGCCCCTGTGGTGATCAAGAACCGGATTTTTCCCGTATCGTTTCCAGTGAATCATGTCGTCAGAAACAGCGATACCTATTCTCTCTGCTGACCGGGCAGTATCGGATTTAACCCCTTTGGCATTGTAGAACATCACAAAAGGATGACCAAGGGTTTTGGATTTGTCCAGGAAGACAGAACTCTTGTACAAAACTTCATTGTCCCACCAGGAGCAATCCTTGTCGCTTGAAGTCAGAACCGGGTTTGGAACAGTGCTCCATTCGTGTACATGGCAAATATCCTCTTTGGTGCTTGCGATTCCAATGCTTATCGGAGGTGTCTCATATCCCCTGGAACCACCGCCAATGTATGACATCCAGTATCTGCCATTGAACCGGTGTACTTTTTGTGTGCCGTCCAATAGCGGGTCGGTAAGAGCAACATAACCGGCTTTTTGATTGCAATCCCAGCTTGCAGAGTCAGAAAAGGAGAGGATTTTTCCCAGGGTTTGCCAGTTTAAAAGGTCAACACTTTCGGAGAGCCAGGTCTCGTACCCTCGTCCATCCCTGCCACTTTTGCCGTCAAAAACGATGTAGGTCATGTACCATTTATGACCGTGACGAAACACCGTCGGACTATCAGTTTTTTTGTTGTCATTTTCGGGTGCAACAACGAGTCCGTATTTGTACGGTGTTTTGATGGCCTCATATATCTTTTCCATTGTTTCGGCGGGAACCAATCCCTGGCAAAACCCTGAAAAGGATAGCAAAATCAGCAAAATCGCGAGTCCGGGCCTGATATTATTAGAATGAAGCATCCTCAAAAAAATGAGTCACAAAGGGTTAGTTGTATCACACAATCAGATCATTGTCCATTGTCAATTCAACAATACCAAGCTGAATGGTTCGAATAATCCGTAATCCAGCAGGAAATAATTCTCCGGTGAAGGTAATGCCGCAGGCGATACATCCCAGTCTCCCGGCCCGATAATCCATTTGTTGGCAGCGGTTTTGTAGAAGAACCCGAAAGTGTTTTTCAAACTTCCAATCACCTCTACACCGATGGTATTTTCCCCTGCCTTGATGGAAGTTGGAAGATCCAGTTCGAATGGTGGTGACAATATCAACCCGGCTTTTTCACCGTTCACATAGACGGCGGCCATGGTGCCATTCCAGCCATTCAGCCTGACTTTATAGGATTTGCCGTTTTGCAGCGTGTTGTATTTCTGCGTGTAAAGTACTTTCTGTGAATAGAATGGGAAGCCTTGTGCTTTCCAGGAGCCTAGCGCGGAAATGGAGCCGTTGGTTACCTCAAATCCCTGTTTCAGGGGATTCAGTTTGAAATTTCCAACCAGGTAGGTTGGCATGATCTCTGCGTGCACCGACATTTTTTCGGCTTTAAGGGTAATCAGGTTGGCACCCGTTTTGAGGTTATTACCAACAGGAAAACGGAAGAATTCACGGTCAATCCACCACTTATCCGTTTTTGACAATTTAACGCCATTGAGATAAAGATCCCAGATTTCGGGACGTTCAATTACAATGTCCAGGTTCGATAAGGTGGCAAGGTCTGCTTTAGCAGCAACATTAAAATGATAGGACACCTCAAAACCTGAACCTGTCTTAAATGTGTCGAGTGCCAGGTAGTCTTGTTTGTACTGAATCTTGTGCTGCCAAGGATTGCCCATCTTAAACCCGCTTGAATCATAAAGCTGCCTCATGGCTTTCATGAAATAGGCATCTTTCAGATTCAGTTTTTTACTTTTAAGATCAACATAATCGAGAACCAGAACATTGTCAGCCTCCTGTTTAACGACGGTTTCTGTCTTTTCTACTACCGGAGTTTCAGATATGGCGTTGTTTTCAGTGACAGCGTCCGGGTTGGTGACTAAAGCGGCTGCAGCAACTGCGGCAGCATTGGTGTCTGTCAGATAATAAAGTGCACTTCCGGCAGGTGGAAGTTCAAAGTCAAAAGTGATTACCCCGTTTTCTGATTTGTCAGGTAAAAGAGTACACATTCCACTACTTAGATCCATTCTCAATAGGCTTTTCCCGTTCCCGGTAATTGTTGCCGAAACACTCTGTGTGGTATCTGAGTTAACCAGGAAGACTATCTGTCCATCCTTAAGTATTCTGCGCTGGTGATAAAGTTCTCCGGTCTGCGGAAGGGATTCGGTAATTTCAAAGTCCGGGTCTGACATAGCTACCCTGGTTTTCTCATCTGACGGTGTTTCCGCGAAAGTCCATTGTTTCGTGAAGGCAGTCATCAATTCGTTGTTGAGAGGGTTCTCCACTCCGTCAAGACGGGGAATATTCCTGGTATAGGAGAGAATCCTGCCGCCTTCAAGGAGGTATTGTTTCAACATCTTATAAGTATTTTGCTCCAGGTTTTCCATACTGGCCGGTATAACAACCAGTCCGTAACTACGTTTACCTATCACAAGTTTCCCGTTTTTCACAGATCCGATGGTCTTGATAACCAATTCTGAACCAAGGTCATATTCGTAATGAGCTCTTTCAAGCTGGTAAACGAAATACTTGAATTTTACCTGGATAGAGTCTACCACCGGATTTTTTTCCTTACGGGTAAAATAGCTCCATGCAGTGGTATTGGGTTGCAGTACTACAGTTTGATTGATCTGTTCACCGGATGACATCGCCATCGAGATTCGTCCAATATAGTCGCCGAATGGCTTGTAGTTTTCCCACCAGGGTTCGTGGTAGGTGAAACTCGGAGGATAATCGAATTTTCTGACTCCCTTGATGGTAAAGAAAGAAAGATGCTGGTTTACAAAGTTAACCCCTAAAGCAACTTCCCAGTCGACCAGCCTTTTGTAGTTTGTGAAATTGATTTCCCATCCGGCACCGCCGTAGGTCTCACTGAGCATCCTGTTATGGCCGGCCTGGTTGGCAGCGCTGTGTAGTTCCCTGATAGCCCGGGTATTCCCGAATTGTTCGCCCTGGCCGTTTGGTGTATAGGTATTTCCAAGCATATCGACGCCCGGCATCTGGTGATAGAGGTAGAAGGATGATTCGTCCATTCCGTCCGTGGGTTTTGGCCAACCGTGTTCCCAATAGTGACCGGTCCATGCAAGATTGTTCATTTCACAGTACTTGTTCCATGGTTTGGCCCAACGGTCAATGAACATCTCGAGTAAAACGGTATAATAATCATGGCGGACCTTTTTCCAGTTGCCTGTTTCATCAATGAGCGAGGGCAGGTTCACTTTCAGGTCATAACCCCAGCGTTTTTGGAATTCTTCGAACAAATCAGGTGTCCATCTGTATGATTTCTTAGAATCGAGCGCAGCCTCCAGGTTTGGCTCGTCGGTAAAGATACCCGGCAAGGTATTCCCAAAATCAGCTTTGTTGTATTTTTCATATCCCTTCATGGTAATCTCCATGAATTTTTGGGTCACTCCTTTGTAGAGCAGATCCACATATGGGAAATTCCCCATCCAGTAACCTTTTTTGCTGTAAGTCCTGACAAAGAGATAGTATTTACCGGTTTTACCCTGTTCTTCCTGCAGTTTGGAGGTGACATCTGTAAACTGGTTGTTCTCAAGTTTGAGTACCACCTCATACCTGGACGTATCAGTCTTAAGAGTATCCTGTACTTTCCATCCAAGACCTGTCCCATGGCTGTATGAATCAGGCATTTCAGCAGGTACATGGCCCCCTGCAAATCCGCTCGGATAACTGTTTTCATCGTAAATCCAGACTTTCATCCCAAGCTCTTTCCCTTTTTTTACGGTGTAGTCGAACAGGTGGTGCCAGTCTTCCGAGATGTATTCTGTGATCAGTCCGGGCCGGGGATGCACGAATATGCCACCCAGTCCGCCCTCTTTGAACTTCTTCATGTGATAATCGATCCCCTCCTCGGTGATTTTGTCGTTCCAGTCCCAGAGCGGAGTGCTCCGGTATTCGGATGGCGGATCCTGAAATTTAGCCTGCAGTGAGATGAAATCATTGATCTTCCCGGCTTCCTTCTGTTGGGTTTCCTTGTTGCATCCCGTAAAAAGGAAAATGGCCAGCCCGAGGACTACCAGACCGGTTTTTTTGAGTGGAAGGTTTTTAGTCATTTTGTCAGTTATTTGGAGGTTGATTAATCATTCGGCATCTTCTTTCAAAATCCGGACAGGTCCCAATAGTCCGGACTTTAACAAAGGTGTGTTTTTTTTATAAAAACCGTACGAAGCAAATGAAAATCTTTCAGTTGGACGGGGTTTATTATTAAGCAGCCATTCCGGCCATTGCCTGTTTTGTATCCCGTCTGAAGGATACTTTTCATCTCCGATGAGACGGTTAGGCCAGAGATTGACAACCCTGATCTCGAGCACATTTTCACCGGCTTTTGCTGCTTTTGTTATCTCCAGGCTCCATGGGGCAGTCCAGAGTGTTCCTGTATCAATGCCGTTCAATAGTACTTGTGCCATGCAGTTGACCTCTCCAAGATCCAGGAACAACGGACGGGGGGCAATAAACATTTCTTTTGAAAGGGTGAAGGTTTTTTGGTAGACAGCTGTCCCGGAGTAGTATTTTATTCCTTCTTCCTGCCGGTTGGTCCAGTCTTCCAGCTTATTGAAAATGACCTCTCCCGGGCCTCCCATGCCAGGTTCAAAAGTAACTTTCCAGGAACCGCCAAGGGTGAGGAGACTACTCCTGGTGGGAAAATTTCCGAAAGGTTTTGTCTGGCTGACAGCTTGTTTGCCCTTGTCGAAAACCACGAAAAAACTTTGATGTGCGGCAAACTGCATGGGAATGGAAGTGAATCCCTCTTTACGGGTGAAACTCTTCAGCCGGCGGATCTCTCCCGTAATTGGATTCCACAACTCCGGCATCCCTGAATCATCCCTGAACCGGCAGTCAACACTGATGTCGCCGTCCGAGCGATTGGCTATGAAGTAGATTTCCGTTTCTTCGAGTGTGCGGTGAGCATACCTGACAGGTCCGTCGGAGCTGAAATCTTCTTTTACATTCAGTTTTTTCAAAAGGTTGGCAGTTAAATCATAGGAAGGGTAGGGCCTCGTTGAATCCACAGCACCAAAATCACCTGCCCTGAAAACTTTGCCTTTACCATAGGATATCTCCTGCAGATTTTGAGGTGCGGCATAACTTTTCCAGATTTTTAGAGCGGTGGTTGAAACCTCTTTGTCGCAAGCAGGGAAGTTCACCAGGCTGGGCGATTTTTTTGGCGGAATTCCCAGAACATTGGCTCCGTTGCGAACCAGGGATTCAATTTTTCCGAGTAATTCGGGTGTCATTGTCTCAATGAGGGGCAAAACCAGGATGTTGTAGCTTCCGCCTCCCGGGAAACTTATTTTATGATCCTTCACGGTAGCACTTGAAATGAGCAATCCCGGAGAGATACCATCAAAATTGTAGCCGCGACGATCGGGCAATGTATCATTTCCCACCAATGCGGACAGGGGAGGCCGGAATACATGGGGAGCTCCTTCCGGCGTAAGATAAAGTATATCAGACACATGTTTGCCCTGTTGCAGAAGCCAGGAACATCGGGTGATGTAAGTGTGGTAAGCTGAAGACATGTTCCACCAGGTCTGGTTACGGTCCCAGTGCACTCCGTAAGGCCCCATGGTCATTCCGGGTTTTAGTTTTTCATCCAGGGGCTGGTGCGCAAAAGTGTGGTAATAAAATTTATTGATTCCTGCTGCAAAAGCCCAGTCGCCCTGGTCTTTGATAGCTCCCGGGTATAACTTCCATCCCTCCGATTTCTCGGCAGTAAAAGCTTCTGCCTGGACCACAGGCTTACCCTGAACGTGGGCGATGGACGTGGCTTCTATACTGCTGAATGATGTATTGTATCCAAAGTTTTTGCTCCAGAATTCGCACATCGGTACATCGGCAACAGCACCCAGTTCAAGGTCTGCCGTTGGATTCATGTCGTAGGGCTCTATGGAAAGCCTCAACCCGCTTCTTCGCCCCAGTGCCTTGAAGTGTTCCGCGTGGTTTTCAACGACGAGCTCCTGCGCCGTTTTGCGGATGTCCCACAAAAAACGTTCGCTTATCTCGCGTGAATTAACGATATCTCCATGGTAAACAGGTAGATATGGAAAGAGGTCGTAGTGGCGGCGTTTCTGAAATTCTGAACGGAAATTGGCAGTCCAGTTCTGGGCCCCCATCTCCCAGCTGTCGATGTGGATCATCTTCCATCCACCGGCAGCCTTTGGATCCCTTGTACCCAGGTTCTTGAGGAGCCTGCCCATGAAAAATTCGTAATGACTGTTGAAAGCAGTCGTATCCATCTTATCGCACTCAAAACCCAGTCCGGGTTCCGGGGCAGGGCGTGTCACAGCTCCGTTGTTTCTAAGTCCCAGGCGCCGGATAGTCCAGTTGCCCGGGGGCACGTTCCAGTTGAGGGTGCCATCTGCTCTCAAATATTGGCTGATATCCAGGATACTGTCTTTGTCAATGGTCGAACCGGGCTTGGATCCGCGATAATTAAGTGGTGTCGGCAGGAATGGTTTTACGCCCTTAACAGAAGAGAAAGGAGCACGGTAAATGAGCGCTTTCTCATCAATGTCAGAGATTTTGTCCGGAGTGGAAGGGGTTCTGAATGCCAGGACCGCAACATCACGATAATAATTCTCCCATTTTTTTCTCAGGGAATCGGTGAGGGCCCCATATCCGAAATAGGGTTTTTTAGGTTGAGGCCTGGCCAGAAGTGAATTGAAACGAATTGGTCCTTTGACCAGCGTATCACCAGAGACAAGATGCTGCATTGATTGTTCAGGCTTGACCCAGGGGCCACCACTCCCGGCCCATCCCGGGCCTGAACCCAGGATCAGAGATATACCGAGCCGCTCAGCCTCCCTGACTGCATGGGTAAATAGATCCTGCCATTCCTTGCTCAAAAATATAACTGGCCCCCGGGGTATTCCCACATTGACCTCAAGGAATATCACGCTGCCGATTCCGGCCTTTTTCATGGCCTCCAGATCTTCAGTCATCCCTTTCCGGGAAATATTGCCATCCATGAAATACCAGTAAACTCCGGGCCTTGCGGAATCCGGCGGTGTTACAAATCCCTGGCGCAGTAAGATCTCCTTGTCACCGTTGTTACCTCGTGTTGCTTCCTTTGAAAATGCAACCGCGTGATTCAGAGGCAAAAATAAGAAGACAAGAAGAAATTTCTGGATGGCGGAATTTGTCATTTTATTTTTGCTTTAGGATAATAAAATTAGAAATACATTTTACAATACCAGGTTTTTAGTGCCATTAACAACCACTGAATTCCTGATAAGCCAGGGGGAAGGGAGGCTGCCATAATTCCCATTTTGGAAATGATGTGCTGTTCCTGGTCATTGAATGCCTGCTATCTGATGAAAACGTACATCGACCCATCATTGATCCATTCTGTCAGGTGTTTACTCCCGGCATAGAGTTAAAAATATTTAGAAAGATCGCCTGGTTTGAAGAATTTACAGTCAGCATAGAGTGAATGGTCGCAAACAACCGGACAGCGCCTCCTGATTTCTCATTTTCAAAAAAATCCCGGAATTTGGTTTTCGCGAAATCCTCATGGACGATCTTTCCCAAAATAGGATGTAAATCAATGAGAGTTCCATACTTACATTTTGAAATTCAACAAATTAATAAAAATAATTACAAATGAAATGTCAGTTATTATGGTTTATATCTATTTCTCTCCTTCAGTTACCAGGGAAACCGGAACATTTATTCCGGCTATTTCTTTTTTTCATTGGAATAGGAATAGGGAAGATCTTCCTTCCCGGTTCCTCTTGTTGTATTTGGTTTTGCACCCATTTTGAAATTAAGGGTAGCTCCTTTCATCAGTTCCGGGTAGCTGAGCCAGTTTTTGGTGTAGGGTTTGCCGTTTACAGTCAATTCCTGGATATACCTGTTTTCTGCTGAATTTTCAGGGGCATTGATAATCACTTTTTTCCCGTTCTCAAGGGTAACGGTTATCTTTTTAAACAGGGGAGCTCCAAGAACATACTGATCCGAACCCGGACAAACAGAATAAAATCCCATGGCGCTGAAGATATACCATGCCGATGTTTGTCCGTTGTCTTCATCACCGCAATATCCGTCCGGATTTGGATTGTACATCCTGTTCATGGTCTCTCTCACCCAGTATTGGGTTTTCCATGGCTCTCCGCCATAATTGTAAAGATAGATCATGTGCTGGATCGGCTGATTGCCATGTGCATAATTACCCATGTTGGCAATCTGCATTTCACGGATTTCATGAATCACACTGCGATAATAGGATGCATCAAAAACCGGTGGAACCACAAAAACGGAGTCAAGCATTTTTACAAATTCCTTTTTCCCTCCCATCAGGTCTGCAAGTCCCTGGATATCATGAAATACCGACCAGGTATAGTGCCAGCTGTTGCCTTCGGTGAATGCATCGCCCCATTTGAACGGATTAAACGGTTTCTGGAAAGTGCCGTCTTCATTTTTCCCACGCATCAACTTGGTCTCTTTGTCGAAAAGGTTCCTGTAATTCTGGCTTCTTTTGGAAAAAAGGTCAATTTCACTCTGCGGCCGCTTCAATGCTTTCGCCAGCTGAAGGATGCACCAGTCGTCGTAGGCATATTCCAGGGTACGTGCTGCACTCTCATTGATTTTCACATTGTACGGAATGTAACCGAGCCTGTTATAGTATTCAACTCCTTTGCGTCCTACAGAGTTCAGCGGACCTTCATGTTCGCTGTTTTTCAGAACTGCTTCGTATAGTTTGTTGATATCATATCCGCGCGCTCCTTTCAGGTAGGCATCGGCAATGATCGAAGCAGAGTTGGATCCGACCATGCAGTCGCGATGGCCCGGACTCGCCCATTCGGGCAACCAGCCGCTCTCATTGAAAGTGTTAACCATGCCTTCCTGGATCTTTGCATTCAGGGAAGGATGAATTAGGTTAAACAGGGGGAAAACTGCCCTGAAAGTATCCCAGTACCCGTTATCCGTGTAGAGGTATCCCGGCATGATCTTCCCTTCGTAAGGACTGTAATGCATCACTTTCCCGGTGGCATCCACTTCGAAGAATTTTCTGGGGAAAAGCATGGTCCTGTAAAGGCAGGAATAAAATGTTCTCATCTCGTCGCAACTGCCACCTTCCACCTCAATGGTTGATAGTCCTTTGTTCCAGATTTCCCTGCCTTTCAGGCATACCTGTTCGAATGTGTCATTTCCCAGCTCTTTCAGGTTTATTTCAGCCTGCTCAATGCTTATGAAAGAAGAAGCAACCTTCGCGTGTACCACATCTCCCCTTTTGGTTTCAAAACGGAGTGCTGCCCCGACATGATCTGCCTTCAGTTCAGTAACATTTTTTACAATGGATGAATCACTCCAGACTTCGCCCCCGGTAAAAGGCCTGTCAAACTGGATGACAAAGAAATTTTTGAAATTGGCTGCAACACCACCACTGTTCCTTGTTGAATAACCAGTGATTTTGTTTTCTCCTTTATTGATACTTACAAAAGAGCCTTTGTTGAAGGCATCAACCAGAATATAGGAGTTTTTATTGTCAGGGAAAGTAAACTGGAACATGGCTGCCCGTTCTGTGGGTGTCACTTCAACCTTGACATCATAATCAGCCAGGTAAACGCTGTAATAATATGGTTTCACTGTCTCAGCCTTGTGTGAGAACCAGCTTGCCCTCTTCATCCCGTCAATTTTCAGCACATTGGTCATGGCGAAGAGCGAAAATTGCCCGTAGTCATTGATCCATGGACTGGGTTGGTGTGTCTGTTTTATTCCCTGGATATGTGTGGCGTCATAGGCATAAACCCATCCGTCTCCCATTTTGGCAGTTTGAGGTGTCCAAAAATTCATACCCCAGGGCAAGGCAATGGCCGGATAGGTATTTCCGTTGGACAACGCGAAATTGGAATCGCTGCCCATGAGGGGATTGACCAGGTCGACAGGGGATGAACCGGCATTTTGTGCATGAACGGTTCCTCCGGCAAACAGAATAAAAAACGTGATAACAAAAAACAATTTCATGATTATAGTATTTGGTTGCATTATTTATATTCTTTATATACAGGCAGATATGGCGAATTGGTACTGCCGGTTGCCTGTCCCTGAATTAATATTTGAATTGGTAATAGCTGGTTTGTTGGGTATTTCTGAATCCATAATGCAGGCGGCATAACAGAGGGAAAACCCGGGTAACAAATATAGCTGCAATTTTTGTATTCTGATTGGGCTTAACTGTTTGATTCAATGTTTTTGGAACAATAAATCCCGCATTAAACGGGATTTATTGTTGAGGCAGGATTTTCCGGGCTCAGATTGATTGTCAGATTTTTATGCTCCCAGCATGGCAGCGTACTCATCAGCGGAGAGAAGCTTTGCTATTTCGCCGGTATCTTTGACTGCAACCTTGATCAGCCATCCCTCTCCGTATGGATCGGAGTTGACAAGTTCAGGATGCTCTTCCAGCAGCGGATTGATTTCAAGAACCTCTCCTCCAACAGGCATGAACAGGTCAGAAACTGTTTTAACTGCCTCGATGGTTCCAAAAACTTCTTCTGCATCAAGTGTTTCCCCTACAGTTTCAATTTCCAGAAAAACGATGTCTCCAAGTTCTCCCTGGGCGAAATCAGTAATTCCAACAACAGCGGCATTACCTTCAATGCGAAGCCATTCATGCTCTTTTGTGTATTTTAAATTCGATGGGACGTTCATAGTTCAAGAATTTATGTTTTTTCAAAATTAAGATAAAAATGATTGTCAGAACCTGAATTTTATCAAATTTTTTTGATTAAAATTGATGTACGAACCGGTGGATAGAATACTTACGTGTTAATTGCTTCTGCCGGAAAACTTTGATTATTAAAATATAACGTGTACGCACAGCAGTTGCCTGTGCTGACACGGATAAATAATTTATAATGTTTAAAGCTGAGATCAGCTCCTTAAGCGAACTAAACCAGGTTGCTGAAAAATTTATTGAAGGTCATCCGGCCGACCGGCTTTTTGCTTTTTATGGAAAGATGGGGTCAGGAAAAACCACATTTATCAAGGCGCTTTGTGACAGGTTACAGGTCATTGATTATGTAACTTCACCTACTTTTGCACTGATAAATGTTTATGAAACTGAACAATCCGAAGAGATATACCATTTCGATTTTTACCGGATCAAAAGCATGGAAGAGCTTTTTGACCTGGGCTACGAAGAGTATTTTTTCAGTGATAAATATTGTTTCATCGAATGGCCGGAATTGATCGAGCCACTCCTGCCGCCCAATACAGTGAAGGTGTATATTTCGGAGGTTGCAGGAGGGAGCAGGATCATTGAATCCAGGGTATCCGGTATGTCGCTGGTATAATGATTATTGAAGTGAATCGCGAAGGTCTTAGCCGGGTCTGACTATTGAATTAAAATGTAAAAAAATGAACCACCGTAAAGAGGAAAATACTTCTGTCTGGACCAAAGAAAAACTTATTCCCAAAGAGGAGTTATACAAACCTGGCAGACGAAATATTAAATTGAGTATCGGGTTTCCTGATACGGGCAACATAGTTGAATTTCGGGTACCGCTGACTCCGCAGGCAGTTGAGGTTCTTGTCGCCAACGGCCACAATGTCTTTGTTCAAAAAGGGGCAGGCATCGAAGCCAATTATTCCGACAGGGCGTACGCTGAGGCAGGCGCAGTCATCTGTCCGGATTCCTCCGAAATCTTCCAGTGTGATATCGTGCTGAAAATGGCGCCATTCACCAGTGAAGAGACAGAGATGATGAAAAGCAACCAGCTGCTGTTTTCTCCGGTCTATCTCTCATTGATGACTTCAGAGTACGTACGTAAACTGATGCGAAAAAAAGTTACTGCCATCGGTTTTGAGTATCTGAAAGATGAGCACGGTGTATCCCCTATGGTGCAGATCAGCAGTGAGATTGTCGGGAATATCTCCATGATCGTGGCCAGTGAGCTGCTCAGTTCCATCAACGGGAAGGGAGTCATTCTCGGGGAAGTTACAGGTGTGGCTCCTTCTGAGGTTGTCATTCTCGGTTCAGGTACCGTAGCCGAACAGGCAGCACGGATGGCCATGTCGCTGGGTGCTGTAGTAAAAGTCTTTGATGATTCGATATACAAGCTGATGAGCCTGAAAACCAGGCTCGGACAGCATCTCTCCACCTCCGTCTTCCACCCGAAGGCCCTCAGGAAGGCCCTTAAGACTGCTGAGGTTGTTCTTGGTGCGATGCCAATGAATGAGGTACCCAACATGATTGTCCCCGAAGACATGGTGGAGGGCATGAAGGAAAATTCTGTCATAATCGATCTGAATATCATCCAGGGCGGGTGTTTTGAAACATCACGCATCACCACCCTGAAAAATCCGACCTACAAGACTCACGGTGTGATCCATTATTGCGTTCCTAACCTCGAATCGAAAGTGGCACGCACGGCCTCCATCGCTGCCAGCAATATTTTCACTCCTATCCTCCTTGGAATTGGACAGTCGGGCGGCGTAACCGAATATATCAAAGGAAACAGGGGCTTCTGCGCGGGTGTTTACCTTTTGAACGGTATCCTGACCAACAGGGACATCGCAAAAATGCTTTCCATTTCTGATACTGATATCAATCTGCTGCTGGGTGCTTTCTGATTTGCATCGAAGGCTTGTCACTCCTCAGCCAGAACCATCATGGAGATCGGATGAAGGCGAACTTTTGCCGTAACGACGTGACCCATGCCATGTGGCTGTATTTCCCCGTTTTGAGCCACTATCAGCCATCTCTTCTCTGGAATTTCGTACTCGACGGAATAATTATTTCCGTTAAACAGCAATACGATGTTTTTCCATGGATCCCCATTGGCATGGTCCATTAACTGGAAGGCTATCACCCCCGGAATGTATTTCGGGAAAAAGGAGAGTTTTTCCCTCACCATGTCGCTGTCGTTCATTCTGAAAGCGGGATGCTGCCTGCGAAGTTCAATACAATCCCTGGTGAAACGGACAAGACCGCCGAAGGATGCCTTTTTGCCCCATTCTATCTGGTTTACTTCATCTGGCGACCTGTACGAATCATGATGGCCTCCCTTGGACCTGTGCATTTCGATACCTGAATGAAGGAACGGAACTCCTTGTGCGGTAAGCAGAATGCCCAAAGCCAGCCTTGTCATCCTTTCTGTCTCTTCCATGGATGCCTCTGGACAGGAGTACTGAAGTTTGTCGAAAAGGGTATAATTATCATGACAGGAGACATAGTTGATGCACTGGGAAGGGGTATTGGCCCATGGCTGACGGGATGACTCCACATAATCGTAAAAAATCTGGGGATGCCGGATTGCCCCGGCAATGGCAAATTTGACCTTCTCTTCCCGAAGGGTCAGTCCGCTGATAAATCCGATACTGTAACGGTTGAATGGAGTTCCCTTCAGACCGTCGCGAATATCATCGCAAAAGGAGGAGATACGGTCAAGCCTTGGCGTATTGAGCTTCATGGCCCGCAGATTGTCCGGATACGGGGATTCGGCCGCAATCCAGCCTTCTCCGTAAATAAAGATATTTGGATCAATCAGGTCAAGCCTTTTCCGAACCTGGTTCATGGTTTCGATATCAATGATGCCCATCAGATCGAACCTGAATCCGTCAAAATGATATTCCTCTGCCCACCAGGCAACAGAATCGACAATGAATTTCCTTACCATCTCCCGTTCCGTTGCCAGCTCGTTACCGCAGCCACTGGCGTCTGACAGGGTTCCGTCCACCCTTTGACGGTAATAATATCCCGGTACAAGCTGGTTAAACCAGGAATCAAAAATCAGTCCGGAGTGGTTGTAAACCACATCCATAATCACTCCAAGATTTTGATTGTGAAGTGCCTGTACCATTTGTTTAACTTCTCTGATCCGCGTATATCCGTCATATGGATTGGTGGAATACCATCCCTCCGGCGTGTTGAAGTTGAGCGGGTCGTACCCCCAGTTGTATTGAGGGGAGGTCTGTGTCTCATCTACAGTATAAAAATCCGCAACAGGTAAGAGGTGTACATGTGTTATTCCCAGCTCTTTAAGGTGATCAATGCCGGAAGAAAGGCCTTCAGGAGTGGTAGTTCCAGTTTCGGTAAGGCCAAGGTATTTGCCCTTGTGCGATACCCCGGAATCAGGAGATACCGTAAAATCACGGAGGTGAAGCTCGTATATCACCATGTCAGTCGGACATACAACCGAAGAGCGTCTGTCGCTTTCCCAATCTTCGGGATTCGTCAGCGCGTGGTCGAGGATCATGCCCCTCAGGCCGTTCACACCTGTCGCTTTTGCATCAATATCAGGACATTCATTTAGCCATTCTGAATTGTCACGTACCTGGAAAGTGTAGAAAAATCCTTCGTAATTGCCGTTCAGTTCACACCTCCATGTTCCGGAATGGGATTTTTCGAGCTGTATGGTTTCATGGGCAATTTTTGTTTCAGCTGATTTGTACAAACGAAACAACACTTCGCGGGCTGTCGGAGACCATAACCTGACTTTCAGTTTCTTTTCCGACCAGGTCACACCAAGATCATCTCCGGTGTAAACGGGAAAGCCGGCAAAGTCAATATTTTCGAAAGTCCAGTTACTCATTTTTTTATATCAGCTTAATCCTTAAGGTTTGACTAACAAATTTTTTGCCTGAGACCTCCCTGATTTCAGCACTCAGCCTGCATGCCCTCCTCAGAGGCGGAACACGGTCGTAAAACTGGTTCAGATCTATCCGGTACGTTGCCTCATAGCCTGGTTCCAGCCACATCGGGAAGTCATCCACTCCACCAAATGAATTGATTCTGAATTTGCGCTCACTGTTCCATCGCTTGAAGGCAAGACATGGAGCCTGCATATCCACAGGGCGGATTCCATAATTCTGAATGGCCATCGTAATATAGTCGGGTCTCCGTTTCCTGTCTCCGGAAATGATAATCTGAACTTTTCGCCTGCTGAGCCTCTCTTTCAAGGTCAGTTTCCTGCCTTTGGTTGGCGAAGTACGCATCCTTCTCACAAGGCTGATCAACACCCACAAGGCCAGGGAGGAAATTACGATCAGTCCTGCCCAAAGGAAAAATGGATGAATGCGGGATGCTAAATTGTTGTAAAAATCTTCGAGAGCAAGCATGAGTGAACCATAAGTTGGCTATCTGCAAAAGAAAAGAATTCTGCCAACAATAAAAAATAAAAAACCGGATCTCTCCGGTCTTATTAACCTGTCATGATCAGCCATTCGTATCGGACGAAAGGAACTGTTTCAGTGTGAGATAGCCTGATTTGCTGATTTTCAGTTTAGTACCCTGCTTTGTCAGCAAAATCCATGATTCCTTCCCATATTGTTGTATTTCTGCAAGTTGTGTAGTATTAACGATGCAGGAGCGATGAATGCGGATGAATTTTTTGGGATCCAGGTGTGTCTCAAAATATTTCATCGTTTTCTGTTTGAGGAAATGTCCCTCCTTGCAGTAGATCATCACAAAGTCATCTTCAGACTCAAGATATTCGATCGTTTCAACAGGGATGATCCGGATTTTGGTCCCAAGCTTTACAACAATCCTGGAAAGTAATTCGCCGTTTTCTTCATGGGACCGACTCAGTTTATCTAGCTCCTCCCTGTTCCCGGATCCGGATTGAATACGTTTGAGCGCTTTCTCTACAGCTGCCTGCACCCTTTCAGCCGGGTAGGGTTTCAGCAGGTAGTCCACTGCATTGGCTTCAAAGGCACGAACGGCGAAATCCTCGTAGGCAGTTGAAAAAATGATGACAGGAGGATCAGTCAGCAGTTCCAGCATTTCAAATCCTGTGATCTTCGGCATCTGGATATCAAGAAAAACCAGGTCCGGTTTCATCTCATTGATTGCCAGCACACCTTCGAATCCGTTGCTGCACTCTTTAATAACTTCAAGCCTTTGATCCCCAGATAGATAACTCTTCAAAAGATCCCTTGCAAGCTGCTCGTCGTCAATAATTATAACCTTGATTTTGATCATGGGTGAAAATGATGAATTAGGAGTTATGAATTATGAGTGGTAAGGGAAACCGGAAACCGGAGACAGGAGACAGGAACACGGAGAACGGAAGCAGAACCAACGACAATATGAATGTACGAATGCCACTTATGAATATGGTCCCATAGGGTCGAAAAATTGGTAGACCAGGGCAAAGCCCTGGGGAATAGAGAGTTGATCGTAGCACCGTCCGATTGCAATAGACCGCAGGTGAAATTAGGCCGCACCGGACGGAAGGCATGAAAATTAAATACAACACGAAACACAGAGAACGAACACTGAATGAATTCATTGCCCATAAATTTACAATACCGAGTTAACATTATTTTGTTATTATTTAGCATCCCAAAAAGAAATTCAACTTCTCCCCTTTCTCATTAGCACATTAGCACATTAGCACATTAGCACATTAGCACATTAGCACATTTATTCTTTCCCTTCTTTTTCACACGGAAGAAAAATCGTTATAACGAACTTTCCATGTTGATCTTCGATATTCATCAGGTTGTTGCTGTTGTACACCATGCGGAGGCGTTCACGGACGTTCCTGAGACCGATGCCTTCCCCTTTGACCGGAGCTGAACCGGGATCATAATTGTTGGTCAGTGTCAGCACAGTGTGGTTGCCCTCTATTTTAGCAGTCAGCGAAATCTCTATAGGATCAGACGCTTCATAAACGCCATATTTGACAGCATTTTCGAAAAGTGGCTGGAGCAGCAATGTAGGTATTTGGCATTCAAGACATTCCTGTTCAGTATTGAAGGTATAGGTCATTTTATCCCCAAAACGGATCTTTTCAATTTGAAGATATAGCCGAATGTGGTTGATCTCCTCCGCCAGAGGGACCATCTCATTTTGTTCTTTCCTCAAAGAATAGCGCATGAAATCCGATAAAGCAATCACCATCTCGTGCGATTTCGCCGGATTGGAAAGGGTAAGTGAAGCTATCGAATTCAGGCTGTTGAACAGAAAATGAGGATTTATCTGGGATTTCAGGGCCCTCAGGACTGCTTCCCTGACCTCCTGCTTCAGCTCAATTTCGCGATCGGTTTTTTCACGGTTGTTGCGGTAAAGGATATACAGGTAAAAAACAGCAGCCATCAGGATATAGAAAAATACCCCTATAATGACTCTGACAGTCTGATGATTTTCCTGGTAAGCGATATAGGCGGGGTTGGCCAGGAAAAGGCGGGTGATGAATCCGGAGCTGTAGACCCAACAAAAAGAGAGGATAATGGCCGCGGTAAGATGCGTTGTGAGCAGCTGCGTGAAGGGTTTCTCTTCCGGGCTGTTGTACCTTACCACAAACCAGATCGCCATGCCGAATGCTCCCAGGAGAAACCCGTATAACAAACCATCAATCAACGAAATCCCCCAGGGGAGGATTTCGAAGTAGATATTGAAACTGGCCTGAATGATACCCAGCAGAACGGGAACAATCCAGTAAAATACCACTGAGTAACTGTTTATAATGCCTGCTCGCTCCATATTCGGTTTATGGCATGGATGTTATCTCGCCGCCGCCGAAGATTGCTGCACCCTTGATGACAACCACTTTTGACTGGTCCACCCGTGAGATGACTGAATTTCCTCTCTTGTCTTCGAAGCCGCCGAATATTGAAACAACTTCTGTCTTCACATTCCAGTTTTCGGGGACAATGATCTTTGTGCCTCCAAAAATTGTTGCAACGTCGATAACACATCCTTCTACTGGCTTGCAATAGAGCAGGTTAATCTTTGATCCTCCGAAAATGCTCGTGATCTTGCCGCCTCTGAACCGGTCTGAAACAAGTGACATATTTCTGCCTCCAAATACGGCTGTTTCATCCAGGATGTCATTCTTGTCTACCGCGCCACTGTACAGCGTCGGAGTCGTTTTCCTCCATTGAAGGATAAAAATCAGTCCGACAGCTACAAATATTATTGGCCAGAAATTGTGGTAGAAATCATCCTGAAAATCGAGGATTCTCGGGAGCATGAAAAAGGCGCCGATGGCAACCAATATGACTCCTGCCCTGTTTTCCCTGCGGTTCATGTTGTATAATCCTATGACAATCAGAAGCATAGGCCAGCTGATCAGTATGTGGGTCAGGTTCCATGGCAGTAAATCCAGGTTGTTGAGAATCAGTACTCCGCCAATAATGACAAAAAGGATACCCAGGAAAACCCTGGAATCGGAATTGTGTGCCCTTCTGTATTTCTCAAACACAGGGTTTGGGGTTGGGTTTTCATTTGGATCATTAATAATATTCATAGCATTAAGTGTTAAATGTGAGAATGAATTTTAAATTGTGATTCAAATGTAGCACCATGACTGTCTCTCCGGAAGGGTAAATCGGCCAATACTGCCGGATTATCGGTGAATGAAGAAAACTTGCGGTTATTAGCGTCCTGAGTGAGTAATCATCCGAAGCAGTTCGCTGTTGAACTTACCGGCTTTTGATAATTTCTCAAGGGTTAAATGGATCCGGTACCTCCAGAAATGCTGGGCTACTGCCGGGATATTGATCCTTTCTGCATCAAAGTCTTGTCTGCGCAACTCTTCATCCATGGCCAGAAGATCCTGGATCGGGAAGATGGCCCACATAGCGGGCGACCAGAAATGCTGCAGAATGATGTCCCTGGCAATCCATGGCTCCATCTGATTACTGAAAGTTGCCTGGTTACCCATGATTGTCCGGAAGAACCGCTCGCTCCTCCCTGGATCTTCCTCCCACCATCCTCGCAATGTCGAAGTATCATGTGTTGAGGTGGTACTAACCGAGAGATAGGGTGCATCAGAAGGATGGAGAAACTCTATATTAGGATCTTTAGGCATTCTCTGCACTTCAAGGCTGAGAATGCCAAGATTTTTCATCACGCCCGGAACGCAATCAGGTATCATAGCCAGATCTTCCCCGCAGATGAGCATGTCTGACGCCCGTAAGATTGCCGGTAGTTTTTTCATGGCCTGATCTTTCCAAAAGCCTTCATGACGTTGATAGAAATATTCAATATACAGTTCGTCAAGCAGATATCGGACTTTATCCTCCATGTTCATGTAGGAATTGGTATCATGAAATGCAATACGCGGGTGGAAAAGTGTCTGATGATTCGGATCCCGCAGGAAAATCACTTCACAGATCAGGGAACAAAGCCCGTCCCTGATGCGGCTATCTTTCCCGCTGAGTTGTTCCTCTTTCCGGTTTGATTCGAAATAAGCCCATACCTGCCGCTGGGTCGCGAATCCTGGTTTTAGATTGAATTTACCTGGTTCATACTCAGACAGGTACTTGTTTTTCACCTCTTCTGTAAATTCCCCAAACAGGCCCCAAAGGAAATAATCACGGATATATGGTTTGGTGAAACGCTCTTCGTTGAAAGCTATGCCACGGTCGATGATCTCATCTCTGGAAAAGGGGAGGGCCGGATTGAAATGACCCATGGTACCGAAAATATGCTGTACAGGAATCTCCCAGATCCGGAAAAAACCCACAATGTGATCAATACGGATGGCATCAAAGTAGTTGGCCATGTGCCTGAGCCTGTTTTTCCACCACTGATAGCCATCTCTGGCCATCACTTCCCAGTTGTACGTCGGGAATCCCCAGTTTTGCCCCAGGTCGGCAAAATCATCCGGCGGTGCTCCCGCCTGCTGTGCCAGGTTGAACAACTCCGGTTGGGTCCATGCTTCGACACTATTCGGACTGATGCCGATCGGGATATCACCTTTGAGGACGATCCCGTTTTTGCGTGCATAGGCGACTGCCTCGCTGAGCTGTTTGTGGGCGTGATACTGGATGAAATAATGGACTGCAACATCGGGATATGTGCTGTTTTTGGCAGAGGTAAGAACAGCAATATCCTTTTCACTGTAAGTGGAATGACTCTTCCAAAGCCTGAAATTTGCAGTCTTGTTCTGATCCCTCAGATAGCAGAAAGCGGCATAGGGAACCAGCCATTCCTTGTTCGACTTGAAAAACTCCAGGAAGGATGGACTTGTTAGGAAATGATCCATCTGCTGGTCGAAAATCATCTTGAAGAATTTCGATTTAACCTTGTGGACTTCGTCATAATGAACCGATTCCTGTAAATTGAAACCGGCCAGGGTCTTGATAAAACCAACCATCAGGCTCTCCTCGTCCAGTACGCCGATTTTGGTAATATTTAGAAAAACAGGGTGTAGTGCCATCACCGAAATGGATTTGTACGGGTAAGAGTCAATCCATGAGTGTGTGGCGACGGTTTCGTTAAGCGGCAACAACTGTATCAGCTTCAGTCCGCATTTTTTCGACCAATCGACCAGCTGATACAAATCGGTGAATTCCCCGATGCCACCGCTGTGTTCTGTCCGTAGCGAAAACAAAGGTACTGCCACACCAGCGCCTTTCCACTGACAGGTATTCTGGCGGAATTTTTCATCGGTATGGACTTTCAGCGAATGCTCCGCCTCACACACGAAATCCCTAATGACCCTGTTGCTGCCCTCTTCCCACTCAATCACCCTTTTGTTCTCAGTGTCATAAATCACATATTTGTAGTGAAGGGGAAATTTTAATTTGGTTGCATCCAGGTCAATGACCCACAACGGGGCGCCGGAATCATCCATCACCTGCGCGAATGCCTCATCCCATTCTCCCATGGTCGGCTCTGTTCCCAGAACGGCAAATTTGTATCTTGTATCTATGATCGGAGTGTGCAGTTGAAGCCTAAGTGTTTTCAAAAATGTTTTTTTCTTTTGACTGCCGTCGGAAGTTGTCCGTTTTAGCAGAACATTTTGAAAGGCGGAGGTGTAAAGGGCATTTTCAGGATCTGCACTGGTACGCCAGAAATCACGCAGCCGGATTTCATTGACTTCCGGCTTTTTGAAAGATATTTTTCTTGCTGCGCCCCATTCAGGGATGAAATTTCCCTCCTTGTTCTGCAGAAGATACTTGTATTCAAGTTCATCATCATCTGTTTCGATAAATATTTGCCATTCGCCGGGAAATTGATTTTTCAATGGCAAGGCAGAGTCTGGATCCCATAAGCCAAGTTGAGGAGTTGATCCGGAAACGAATAGAGTTTCTCCCCAGGTCGTTTGATAATCTACTTTAAATGACAGCTTCATTTTTTTTCTCCTTTCCTATTGTAGGACTGATAGCCGTACCTTTCGAAAAAATTTATTCTTTGGAAGCAAAAACCATTCCCCTTTTTGACCGGTGACAGGCAGGTCTGGTCTGTTCGATTTCTCAAAATTACAATACTATTGTCTAATTATGATGATTTCTGAACTAAATATTCATGTGTTAATTATTTGTTTTTTAGTAGCCACATGGAATTAACTCCGTTGTTCTTCGATTCGCATGCTCTTATTATTATCTCTGTTGTTGATTTCCAATCATGTTTATTTTATCACCAGAACCCTTTATGCAATTTTTGCGTATGAATATTCTGTTAAGTCATTTAAAAGCGAAAGGTAATTGATGAATAAATATATTATGTTAACAATCAATCTCATGGTATGTCCTGATCAATCCTTTATTCTTCTTATTACAGGACAATAAATTTGAATAGACAGGTTTCCATCAATGGTTAAAGATTTTACAACGACTCCGCTTCCCGGATTGATACGCTCAATTGCCTTGCCGTCCAGCATTGGTTTGATATTCAATACGTTATTTAATGTTGTGGATACCTACTACGGGGGAATGGTCTCCACCACCGCACTGGCGGCTTTATCGCTATCTTTTCCGGTATTTTTTATCATTCTCTCCGTCGGAATGGGAATGGGAACAGGTACTACAGCCCTGGTCTCGCACGCACTGGGGCAGGGCAGGCACGACAAGGCCAGGCTCTATGCCATCCAGGCAGTTACCCTGTCTGTCTTCAACGCCATCATCCTTACCGCCCTGGGAATCTGGATGGCACCTTATCTGCTGAAGCTGCTCGGGGCAAAGGACGATTACCTGGATATCGCGGTGACCTACATGAATATTATCCTTTCAGGTACGTTTTTCTTCCTGGTGAACAGCATCCTCAACGCCTCACTTACCTCAAGGGGGGATACAAAGACCTACCGGAATTTCCTGATCGTCGGTTTTTTTCTGAATGTAATAATGGATCCCTGGTTTTTGTACGGGGGACTGGGTGTACCGGCCATGGGAGTTTTCGGTATCGGACTTGCCACTGTGCTAATCCAGGTAATGGGTACCTTTTACATGATCTACAGGGTCAGAAAACAAAAAATTATGGAGGGAGTCACCTGGAAAGAGTGGATCCCTCACAACAAATATTTTCTCGAGCTCTTCCGGCAGGGATTACCGGCGAGCCTGAACATGATGACAGTAGCCATCGGCATCTTCGTGATCACTTATTTTGCCGGTAAATTCGGCAAAGAAGCCGTGGCAGGGTATGGAATAGCTACAAGGATAGAACAACTGGTGTTGCTGCCTACAATCGGCCTGAATATCGCGGCACTGACAATTTCCGCGCAGAACCTGGGCGCCGGTTTGCCACAAAGGGTGTTTCAGTCCTGGAAGCTCAATATCATATACGGACTGGCAATCATCATTTTTGGTATCGTTTGCGTCCTGTTCTTCATGGAGCCACTAATCAGGGTTTTCACCACCGATGCTGAGGTCATCCGCATAAGTAAGGAATACCTGGTTATCGGAGTACTCTTCTTTTGCGCCTATATCTTCCTGAATATTTCGGTTTCTACCCTGCAGGGGATCAAAAAGCCCATGTACGCTATCTTCGTCGGCTCCTACCGTCAATTTCTGATGCCCCTGCCCCTTTTCCTGCTTCTCTCCATTCATTACGGTTGGGGCACCAAAGGAATCTGGTGGGGAATTTTCGTGGCGAACTGGAGCGCTGCCATCTTCACTTTTTTCTATACCCGCAACAAACTGAGGAAATTACAATTGCAGCCAAAAGTTGAAAAGATCTGATTTCCTCTTATTTCTTGGAGTTGTCTTTCAGTGAAACTGTCCTGTTGAATACAGGCTTTTCGACAGTTGTATCAGGGTCCACATTGAAATATCCCAGCCTTTCGAACTGGAAATTGGAAAGCGGTGCAGCTCCTTTTACGGAGGGCTCGATGAAGCATTTGTCCAGAACTTTCAGTGAATCAGGGTTCAGGAACTCCAGAAAATCCTTGTCCTTGTGTCCGTCCGGATCCGGATCGGTAAACAGCCTGTCATAAAGCCTTACCTCGCAGGCAATGGCTCCCGAGGAAGCCACCCAATGGAGCGTGGCTTTCACCTTACGGCCATCCGGAGCATTACCGCCCTTTGTATCAGGATCATAGGTGCAATGCAGTTCGACAATGTTCCCATCCTCATCCTTGATTACCTCATTACATTTGATGAAATAGGCATAGCGCAGGCGTACCTCCCTGCCCGGAGCGAGCCGGAAGAATTTCGAAGCAGGTTCTTCCATAAAATCCTCACGTTCAATATATATTACCCTGGAGAAGGGAACTTTTCTCCTGCCCATGCTCTCATCTTCGGGATTGTTGATCGCATCCACCTCTTCAACGAGTTCCTCGGGGTAGTTGGTGATCACAATTTTCAGCGGATCGGTTACGCACATCAGCCGCTGGGCCTTTTTATTCAGGTCCTCCCTGATGCAGTACTCCAGCAGCGCGACATCGGTGACTCCATCCACCTTGGTAATGCCAACCATGTCGGCAAAGTTGCGGATCGATTCGGGTGTGTAACCCCTTCTGCGTAGTCCGCAAATGGTAGGCATCCGCGGATCGTCCCAGTCCTTCACATAACCTTCCTTGACAAGCTGCAGCAATTTGCGCTTGCTCATCACCATTGAGGTAATGTTCAGCCTGGAAAACTCAATTTGGCGGGGACGGTAGTCAGAATCTTTCAGTTCTTCGACGAACCAGTCGTACAACGGACGGTGTACCTCGAATTCGAGCGTACAAATCGAGTGGGTGATTCCTTCCCAGTAATCCGATTGTCCGTGCGCGTAATCGTACATCGGGTAGATGCACCACTTGTCGCCCGTACGGTGATGCGGCTGTTTCAGAATACGGTACATCAGCGGGTCGCGCAGGTGCATGTTGGGAGAGGACATATCAATTTTGGCCCTCAGCACGCATGCTCCTTCGTTGTACTTTCCGGTCTTCATATCTTCAAAAATAAGGAGATTCTCTTTGGGCGTGGTGTTTCGGTACGGACTCTCTGCTCCGGGACGCGTCGGAGTTCCCCTTTGCTCACTGATAACCTCCTGGCTCTGGAAATCCACGTATGCTTTTCCCCTGTTGATCAAATCGACGGCAAAGTCGTAGAGTTTGTCAAAATAGTCGGAGGCATAATAAAGACGGTCTTCCCAGTCGAATCCCAGCCAACGCACATCCTCCATAATAGAGTCGACATATTCGGTCTCTTCTTTGGTCGGATTGGTGTCATCGAAGCGCAGGTTGGTGATGCCACCGAACAAACTGGCCGTACCAAAGTTCAGGCAGATCGATTTGGCATGACCGATGTGCAGGTACCCGTTGGGTTCGGGCGGAAAGCGGGTATGAACTCTCATGTCATTTTTCCCTGCTGCCAGATCTTCAACGATCTGCTGCTGAATGAAATTCTTTGGTACTATTGGATCCATGGCGGTTATCTAAAAATTTTCACCGCAAAGGTAACAAGAGTTGTTAATTTGGAGAAGAAAAATCGCCTCTCTGTGTAACTCTTTTTCCTCAGGTGTTTTTTATTTTATGTTACAATTTCATGGTTGTTTTTTTGTTTCATTATTGAGGTATAAATTCTCAGTGTAAGAATTTTAACAGCTTATAAAAATTGAGTTAAATTTGAACAAATAATTAAGTATCATACCATGGGAATCATAGAACTGGAAGGTTTGGAATTTTACGCCTACCACGGTTATTTCAGGAGCGAACGCATTGTCGGCAACCGGTTTGAAGTAAACATAACCATTGAAACTGACTGTGAGAAAGCCGCTCAGAGCGACCAGCTTGCAGATACCCTGAACTATGAAAGTATCTACTCCCTGGTAAAAGAGGAGATGCACCAGCGCTCCCATTTGCTGGAACATGTGGCAGGCCGGATCATAGACAGGATTCATGCCGGCTACCCTGATGCCGGTAAAGTGCGGGTGAAGATTTCCAAGGCCAGGCCCCCTATGGGAGGCCATATCAGGGCAGTAAGCGTGACCATGGAGCGCTGAAAACACAATTTTTCTCTCTCCAGTTTTACTCCACAAAAAAAAACTATATTTGCACTCCTATAAGGTCGGTTGGCCGAGTGGCTAGGCAGCGGTCTGCAAAACCGTGTACGGCGGTTCGAATCCGCCATCGACCTCAATTTAAAATCCGGTAGCGCTGATAATTAGTGTTAACGGATTTTTTTATAATTAAATATTTTGCAGAGTAAAGAATAATCACGGGAACTGAATTCCATTCAAAAAAATGGCTGATATATATTGTTAATCTACAGCTCATTATGCGGATTGTGCCAAATTAGGTTTCTCATCGTTAAGCCCGTTAAATTCAACGATAAAAAATTGGCCGGGGCATGAAATATTAGTTATAATATTTTTACGGTTATAGTAAAACAGTCCATTGACCGGAAAACCTATAATGAAATTCCATCGATTGTCTTTTCATTTTACGAAAATTCCTGCATGACCAGGTTTTAGTTCTTAGTATAACATAATCTGAAATCTCTTAAGTAATGAAAGATTCCTTACTCTTTCTGCGCAGAGGCATTGTAGTGGCGGCATTCACCGGGACTATGATTGCCATTCTATCCTATAGTTCCGAAGTAAATTCTGCTCCCGAAAACCATCACCTCAGTCCGCCTGTTCCCAAAGAAAGTCCCAAATCATTATCCAAAGCCCCTGCAAGGGCTGTTGCGGGTAAAACGATAAAAGGTAATGCATATTCGCTGACAACTGCTCAGCCTGTTATCATTGCGGACTAATCCAGATACGTCAGGGCAGGTCCGGGGAGTGCATAAAAAGCAACCACGGTATCTTTCTGCAGATGCGCATCAAGTTCACACTTACCCTTGTTGACTGGTCAAGAATAATGGTCCGTGGAAACTTCAACTTCCGCGCAGAGTCATATCCCGTACTTCAGGATCTAATGGGTCTGAAAGTATGGTCTTGAGAACTGGAAACCTACTTATTGATAATGAATTTCTTTACCACTTTTTCATCCTTGCTTTTAAAGAGAATCGTGCATACTCCGCTTGTTGGAGAAGTAAGGCTGATATCCTGCTGATACTGACCATTGATATGTATCCCGTTTTTTTCATAAATTTTTTGTCCAGTCTGGTTATAGACATAAACGGAGAACTCCTTCTGATCCGGAGTGGTGATAGCTATGGTAAATGTTCCTTTATTGGGCACAGGATAGAGGTTATAAATATTTGCCTCCCCCGGTTTGAGACGGAAAAGCCTTCCGGAGAAATCTGAAGTGCAGCCGTGCAGTGCGACCCGGGTGCAGTACCAACCGGTTTGTTCCGGAGAGAAAACCTGGTCCGTGCCACCAGCGATGGGTGTTGCTTCCCCATTTTCAGTGGAGGAGTAGTACCATTGGTTTCCTTCAGAGGCAGAACTGGCCAGGATAATTCCGGAAACTATTATCTCTGGAGCAGGAGGAATCGGGTATACCGCCAGGTTTAGTGCCGGGGAGGCTGGGCCGTCGCCGCAACTATTTGATCCATATACGATTACCGGGCCTGAAAGGGCGCTCATATCACATTCAACCACCACAGAATTTGTTCCTTCACCTGATACAATGGTAGTTCCTGAAGGGAAATTCCAGGTATAGCTCTGAGCGTTGGCAACCGGTGCGAGATCATAGGTCAAACCTGTAGACCCGTTGCAGGCAGATAATGGCCCGGTAATACTGCCGGCTACTTTGGTGAGTGGTTTTACCGTAACCGGCAGAAAAGATGTATTGCTTTTACCACAAGAGTTGGTACCATACACAGATACCGTGCCAGAAACCGACCCTTCGGCATAATTGACCGTGATACTTGAGCCCTCATCTCCTGCAGCAATCGTGGCTCCCGGTGGTACAGTCCAGACATAGCTGGTAACGTTGGCTATTGGAGGTACAGTGTAGAGCTCTGATGCTGAACCTTCGCATACCGTAGTATTGCCAATTATTTCTGCTGCATTGCCCGGAAGTGGCTTCACTGTAACATTTAGATTGGTGGGAGAACCGGCATAGCAGCCCTCCGGAGAAGTGTAGTTCACCTCTATTTTCCCATCGCCCGGGGTATTCCATCTCACCTGGATGGAATTGGTCCCGCTTCCGGAGGTTATTAAGCCCTGGTTTGTGATGTTCCAATTATAATTTGCCATTCCTGCCTGGGTCGAGTAAGTAACCCCGGCATCTGCTTCACAAACCGAAGCGGAGCCCGTGAGTAAGGGAACAGGAGGCAGGACATTGACCTGGATGTTTTTTACAGTTGGACTAACGGAAGTGCAAAGAAGGTCATTTGTATAAACAACACTGATGCTCTGGAGGCCGCTTGTATTCCACTTTACAGAGACCGAGTCGGTTCCTGCACCTGAAACAATGGTGCCACCAGGAGAAATGGTCCAAATATAGCCGGTCATACCCGGCTCTGTGGTGTAATGATACAGTCCTTGATCAAGGCATGCTGAAGCTGGTCCGCCGATAGTAGGAACCGGGAACGGACTTGCCTCCTTCTTTTTCTCTTTGAAATAAATGATCAGGTCATTTTTCTCAAAATTTTCCTTCAGGAAGGCCAATGGCTGACCATTTTGATTTTGAAGCACCAGCGATTTCAAACTTTGGCCGTTATTGATCACCAGACTCAATTGCTCATTTATTGGAAGGGATGACTCAGGAACAGTTATGACAGCGGAGTCATTTTTCACAACCTGGGTAAAATCAAAAGCCTCCCTGGATAACCAGTAGGTTGCCAGTTGGTTGATATTCATGAACAGGGTTTTGGGAGGCAGGCTGCTGATCAGTTCTTTTTGAACCGATAATTTGTAAAGGTCAGTGGAGTGCAACAGGACGATAAAAGGAGCATAATTGGCACTGACCTGGCCCATGACCAGGTTAAGTTTGTTGATGATACTGTCTGTTTTTTCAGAAACATTAGGGTCTGTGAAAAAGGAGATTGGCATTTCCAGCACCCTGGAAATTTCAGTATCAACCTCTCTTTTTTTTGCCAGATGATACGGGAAGTTGGTCATTACATCATTGGCCGAATGAATAGAACTTTGCGTATAGCCCAACGTGTCAAGAGCCAGCCCTATCGCAAAGGGGTCCCACAGGAATCCGGGCCGAAATGCACGGACCGTAACATTAAGGTCATTTTCAAGGAGATTTTTTGATACCTCCAACTCACCCAAAACAGTACCACCAGTTGAAACATTTACTCCATCATAAGGTTTATAATTTTGTTTGGTATTTCCCAAATGGCCCAAAGGCAGGTTTTGAAAATCGCGAAGGTGCCCCACCGAATGGCTTCCAACATCAAAACCTTGCTTTGCCAGGATCCTCATTTGGGGAATATATTGGTCGTAAAATGCCGGATTCTGGTAATCACTGTTGTATTTTGTGTTGATAAAATAAGTTGTGCTGATATTATTGCACCTTTCCCAGGTAGAATAATCATTCAAAATTACCATCGATGTCTCGAGGTCGATGTCATGGGTGAGTACGAACACCGGCAAATTGTTGTATGGCAATGTGTGTTTCCATGTCGCATATTCAACAAACCTGGCATAAACACCTTTTATGAATAACATTACCACATCCGATGTTGGCTCAAAACCACTCCCGTACTGTCTTTCTGCGTCTATGTCCTTGTCGATCTGTGGCATAAATATCATGTTCTGAAACGAAAATCCCAGGCAATATGCGAAACCTTTTCCAAATGCATTTCTTGCTATGCCGGTAGTGCCGTATTGCATATATTTTGCAAGTGGCACTGCTGTGGATGTTGTATAGGAGAAAGTGTTATTCACCCTGGGGTGCCAAGGTTCACTCAACGACATAGTTTTCTCCAGCGGATCATCAATCCAGCGCAATTCAGATGACCCGGTATCGGTCCACGTAAGGGTAAAATTTGTTGTGGAAATCTTATAGTCCGAAATTCCAAATAAAGAATAGATAGTGGGATTCCTGACAAATGGAGCGATAAGAATTCCTCCTGCCTTGACATAACTTCTTAATTCCGCAAACTCACTGTATGTATAGTTGTAACCAATGTCAGAGGAGACAATTAATAATGGGTAACCTACTGCCTTGGCCACTGAGGAAGTAACAATGTAGGGCACACCGATTGTTTTACAGATATGTTCCAGTGAATAGACATTTTTCGACACTTCTGAATTTCTGGTCGTAACATCCAGAATTGCTATTGTCCTGTTTGCCTGGTCCGGCAATGCCTGGGAAGATACCGCAGACCCTGAGAAAAATAAAAACAAAAGAAAGACTGATATACCTGCAAAATCAGATTTTGCAGCACGATTACGGGTAAAATTAAATATGCATAGTTTAATTGAAAATATTTTATTCAAGTCAAATTTGCCGGATAAGTATAAAAAGCAGTAAAATTTAAACATAGATAATAAGAATAAAATAATATCATAATTATTTGTTTATACACAACATGAAATTTTTATATATCAAATTATGAGATACATAATTCTAAAAACAGAGTGATTGAGGGATTCGTGTCGAACAGACAGAAACCTTTATTTTATCTTCAGAAAACACGGTCAATTTCCTCTTTTATACGGTCAGGGACAAACAACCATCTTCTTGGTAACATTTTGGATATTGGCTTCAGAACCATTGGCTGTTGCTTCAAAATAGAGAGAAAAAAAGGATATGAAATATCTTCAAATTACAACTTGCTGCTGAGTTAAAACAGGTCTTAAGAATCTAGAATAGTAATTTCGGAGCAATATGTGCTTCCTGACCGAAGGCAAAAAATGTTCAGATTGTCTGAAAGAGAAACGTAACATTTGAATCTGCATTAAGATTATTCAGAATTTTTAAAAGATATTGGACTATTGATGGGAAAGAGGATGGCAGTCTTATCCGGGTTACGCAAACATGATGCTTTTCAACTTAAACATGGACAAAAAGGTAGTCACCTGCAATTGGAAGACTTCGGATTGATTGATCTTAACTTCAGCGATGAGAGTCAGCTCAGATTTACTCAGAGTGAAACTTAGGACTGGCAAAGTTTAAAAAATCCGGTTCTAACACCTTCTTCAAAAATAAAATTTCTAAACGGTTTAAATAGAATGAACTACATTTAAAAAAATACTCTTTGAAGTAACGGTATTGATATTCAATATCGGAAGATTAATTGGCTTTATTGACAACTTTGTTACAACAACCGTTAACAATTAGTTGTGATACATGCAAATTTCCCATGCCGGGGTCAATAAAATTCAATGTTATAATTCAGGAGTGAAAAGGTCGGTATGGGGTTTTTACTTCCAACCATCCGGATCAACAAAATTGAACATATTGAAAAAATTGTGGCACAGAATCAAATATCTATGGCTGAGTTGTAACACATATCTCTGTTTTCAGAATCTCAAAGAACGATTGTTTGATGTCTAAAAAAAATCGGGTATAAAATGCAACATGATATATTAACCAGTAATTGTAAGCAATTTACATGTTGGCGGTCTAGTTTGGTTTTCACCTGATAGGCATTGAATGAATTAATCTAAAACTGAATATACCTGATATTTTTTGACTTGAGATATTCCTGTATTAGTGCGGGGAATGACCGTATTAAGGTAAAACTGTTCAAAAATAAGGCATACCACCGCCTCAAACATTACTATCAGTATAAGGGTATTCATCAGGTTATGTTTAAGGATCAGTTATCATAATACAGAAAAACATGAATTGCGAAATTAATAAATATAAACAAAAGGAGAATGAAATAGTCCTTTTCTTTAGGGTTACATTACAAAAGATTTGACAATTTAAGTTATCTATATGTATGTAATACTACCTATGAGTCTATAATTTAGTACTGAAATAAGATACCTGCATGGATAAAACCCGGATAATTTTCATTCAGGTAGTTATAATACACAATTATGATTGCCAGAATCAATCGACTGTATCTTCTGTCTGGTGGAGAAATGGCAATTCCTGCACCTTGGCAAATTGATTCTCCGGCGCAATATATAGTTCAATAATTGCATTATCCTGGCTGGTAATCTACCGAAACTTTGGGAACATTTTTGTGTACTTACTCTCCGTTTCAAATAATAGCCTTTCCACTGATTTCCCAATGATTATTTGCAGTAATTTCACTAAATTCGTAGTGTGGAGTCTTAGCAATATAGAACTATTAACGAAGTAATTATGAAAAGCTTTAAATTTTATTTTGCCATCGTAGTGCTGAGCTTAATCTTCTCTGGCCCGGTATCCTCTCAGTCCCTTGTCGTTAAAGACCATGTATGGCACCTTGATACAGGTTTTAAGACTTATGATTCCTATGATGCCCACGGGGTGTACACTCCTTTTGGCAACATCAACCTAAGAATAAATTTCCAGCTTGACATGAGAGACCCATTGGTTCTGATCGCTGTTGAGGAGGGGCCTATTACCTTTGGCTTGGATATCACAACTGGTGGCATTGTAGTACCCTGCATGGTCACGGTTTTTCCCAACGGAAGGCTCAAGGTCAATGGTCACTTGTAGGGCGGAGAGCACTGGATACAGCTATCAGAGATGAGCTATGAGAGGGCGGGTGAATCATCATTTCGCTGCCCCCAATATGAATTAGGACGTACCTGGTGTTTTGTCCTTATTGAAGTCACCTCCGTAAACGCTCACTAATCTCCGGCCCCCCTTTTCCCGTAGTCGGTCGTCGTTTTGCTGTCCTGAACTGGCCGAAGGGTTCGTTCTACCTCTTCACATGACTTCCCATTAAGAATTGCCACAAGTTCCCCTGGTCGTTAAGTCCCCTGATCCTTTTTTGTGTCATGGTATGTAGTATGTCCCGCGACCTCCGGTCTCCCTTTTATTGCCAATATTGTGTTTTCCAGGATTTTGTGCACTATGCCTTATCTTAGAAACAGATGCTAAGCAAACATTTTCGTCCCAGAGACTTTCTTTCTTTATTTAAATGCAGATAAACTGGCATAAGAGCAAAAAATCGACATAAAGGGATAAGAAAATCTGCCCGGGGAATTCGGCACCTACACATTATTTTGTTGTTTATGAACCTTTTGTAAGCCATTTTATTACAGGTTTTGCTTACATCAATTGCATCTCAGGCCTGTACCATTTACTCATAATATATCTTAACTAATAGGTATTAGACCAAGTTAATATACAGCTATACAAGATCATGTGTTTTCTATTTCCAACCATAACATCAAAGCGAAACCTACTGATTTTTGGATTACCGGTACTGGCATACCAATTGTTGTCAGATTTTGACTACATCAATTACTAATAAATTAAATATCAGTTATATAGAGTATTTAGTAAATCTTTTTTTTAAATTTATAGTAAAATCTTTACAATAATAAGGACCTTCAAAAATATAGACTCAAAACTCAAAATTTGATTGTTGGATGGTAATATTCGATAAGTGGAGGCTTGATACCACACTAAAAAACGGGGCGTGACCGAAAAGCCAGACGAGTAAGGTAAACCAACACTACTACATTATGATTACAAATGTTCTGATTCCATTCCTAATCGCAGGGGTAGTGATTTCAGTGATCATTTACCTGGCAGTGTTCCTTCCGGGAAAGCTGCTGCGTCAGAAATTTGCGGAACTCGGTGAAATCAAAGGCATGTCCCGCACTCAGATCGTTTCGCATTGTGGAAAATATCATTCCAAACGCCCTATTAGCGGGGGTCATGTATGTGTGTGGATGATTCCTGGTTTTGTCATCTCAGTAGTATTTGACTCTGATGACAATGCTGTGAGGTCCTATACCAAATCTCCTGTTAAAGAAAAACCGAACTCTCTGGATCCTGCTCTGAGCCGGTAAAAAGAATCTAATTTTTTCTCATCCTTGTTAATGAGTTTATATTCTTCACCTGTTACTGACATCATATTAATCTACATTACTTGGGTTATCCTACTATTTTTAGTTACCTGATGATAACCTGTGTTTTAACAAGATTCCGGTATTTTATTTTGTTCACTTCATCGAACAATCACCTATGTTTTTATGGTTTAAACATTTAGCAAAGGGGGATTCCGGGCTCAATGTGGGAAATGGCAACTGATACTTCTTATACTATTCTTCCCGGGTACAGGGTGATCGTTACCAACTCTTAGGGTAAGATTCAAATCAGGGACCTCATCGAGTTAAATCTGAAATTCATTTCGAATACATCCTATGATGTGATAATGGATTTCTACGGTTCCATTGCCACAGGCAATAAGATGGATTTGTTAGCGTAAATCGAATTTTTCAAAAAAACAATCCGGCTCAAAAAGAGTGTCAGGGTAGGCATCATCTACTCCTCTCCCAATCAAATTTACCTGATCGGCATCTGACCCGGCCCGTCTTTTTTGATAATCCCTTTTTTGAATTAATTTCGCCCTTTTAAAGCTTTCAGTTCTTGAAAAATATTCCTCTGGACATAAAAGAATTCCTGGACGAAAAATCCCTGCTATACAACACAGCCCGGTTTATTGCACCGGACCCTGTCTCAATACCGCATGGCTTTGATTCAAAGCAGGATATCGAAATCTCGGGTTTTCTTACTTCTGCCATTGCCTGGGGAGGCCGTAGCACAATCCTAAAAAATGCAGGCAGAATGATGAACCTGATGGACAACGCTCCCTATGATTTTGTTGTGGGGCACCAGAGCTCAGACCTGGAAAGATTCAGGGGTTTTGTTCACCGGACATTCAACGAAATTGACCTGGTATATTTCATTAAGGCGCTGAAAAATATTTACCTGTTTCATGGCGGACTGGAGGAGGTGTTTTCCGGCAACACCACGGGAACATCAACCCAGGGGGCTATTTCACAGTTCAGAAAAGTGTTTTTTTCACTTCCCCATCCACTTCGTACTGCCAAACATATTTCAGACCCATCCGGGGGTTCTGCTGCCAAACGAATCAACATGTATCTCAGGTGGATGGTCAGGCGGGACAATAGGGGTGTTGATTTTGGCCTGTGGCCAAAAATCTCGCCTTCCCAGCTTTCCTGTCCGCTGGATGTGCATTCGGGCAATGTTGCCAGGAAGCTTGGACTTATTACCAGGAACCAGAACGATGCAAAAGCACTGGCGGAGCTGGATTTCAACCTCCGGCAAATGGATGCGCTGGACCCGGTAAAATATGACTTTGCCCTGTTCGGCCTCGGCGTGTTCGAAAGGTTTTAAAATTCACACTACTGCAGACCTTACCTGTATCTCTTTTTGCGCCTCTGAATCACTGGGGAAAATTAATTCATGTGTTAATAATTTTGTTTTTAAAGGTCAAATGGAAGCGAAGTTCAGCGATGCTAATACCCTGATATTCATTTTCGGTTGGTGTGATAATTTTCTCGTGGGTATTTCTTATCTTCATCCCACTGTTAACAATCAATGTGGCGGCCCCCTGCCTTAAATTTCCGGAAGGTGCTGTCTGTAAATAATTTCTAATACTACTTTAACTACCAAACACTTGCGCTATGGATATAAAAAATCTGTTTTACCTGTTAATATTTGCCTTGCTGTTTTCTTCATGCGGTCAGACGAAGAAAATCAAAACAGACGTCACCTCCGGCAAAAAGCCCTGGACCAACCTCAGTTTCAACAACAATCCGGACAATTTCCAGTTTGCGATAGTCTCCGACAACAATGGGGGCAGCCGCAAGGGTGTTTTTGCAGATGCTGTAGGTAAGCTGAACCTTATGCAGCCTGAATTTGTGCTGAGTGTAGGAGACCTCATTGCCGGCTACACTACTGATACTGCCTCTATCAGCAAACAATGGGCAGAAATTAATCACACCATTTCAGGACTGAAAATGCCCTATTTTTATCTTCCCGGCAATCATGACATCACCAACAAGGTGATGGAAAAAGAGTGGGAAAAACGTTATGGCAGAAGGTATTATAGTTTCACCTACAAGAATACGCTGTTTGTTATCCTGGACAGCAACGACGACGATGATTACAATCTTACCCGCGCACAAACTGACTTTGCCATTGAGACCCTGAAAAAGAACAGTTCAGTTAGATGGACGTTTGTGCTGATGCACCATCCCATCTGGAAATATGATACCCATGGCCGGTTCGAGGAGGTTGAAAAGGCTCTCAGTGACCGCAAATACACTGTAATTGCAGGCCACGAGCATCATTACCACCAAGCAGAACGCAATGGGTCCAATTACTATATTCTTTCAACCACGGGTGCCGGCAGTGCTTTGCGGGGCAACTATTTCGGGGAATTCGACCATATTTCATGGGTCACCATGGCAGACAACGGTCCGGTTATGGCCAATCTCCGCCTGGATGGTATACTTCCTCACGATATAGCCAATGAAAAGACGGAAGAGCTGGCCAGACCGCTGATTAAAAACGGAGCACTCAACAATATCCTGCTGTGCAACAAAGGTGATAAGTTTACCAATGGTACACTTTACCTTTCTTTCCAGAATCCTACAAAATCAAAACTTAATATCATTATCAATTTCTTCCACCACCACCAGTTGCAGATAAAGAATCCGTCTATTCAGCTTTCGGCCGAAGCAGGTGCAACTCAAATTATTGAAATACCACTTAGTTCTTCCAAACCGATGGACTATGCTGCTTTAGACCTGCTACTTTTTGACTGGCAGCTCAGGTACGATAATCCGGATTACAAGGAGTTCGCCCTTAGTGGTAAATACCAGATCGAGGTAAAGCCAACCCTAACATCGTTCATTGAAAGGGAGGCGGATATCTTTACGGAAACTACCACGGTCCCGTTCAATAACCCTTTTGCTGGTCTGAAACCACGTTACAGTATCAACAATTCGGCTGATCAACCTTATATGAAACCGGTTGAAATCAATCAGACCGCCAAAATTTCATTCCACCTTGTGAATGAGAAGAATGAATCCTCAGCGGCTGAGAGCCGTACGATTGAGAAAATAGCCTATCGAGATGCTACAGAAGTATCCAATCCCAAAGAAGGACTTGAATTCAGCTATTTTGAAGGAACCTGGACCGAAATGCCTGATTTCAATAAACTTGAAGCCTTAGCAAAGGGAGTTTCGACCGATTACCAGGTTTCGGATGTAGCCAAACGGCCGGATAACTGGGGAATAGTATATACAGGATATATCAAAGCTGATGAGGATAATTTCTTCCTTTTCAGGGTCAGGGCGGATGATGCCTGCCGTTATTATATTGACAATCAATTAGTAGTAAGCGAAAAGAACCTTAAAAAGGGTGAGGGTACAGGCGCCATTGCCCTCAAAAAAGGCTTTCATCCTGTCAGAATTGAATTTATCGAGAAAGAGGGTGATGCCCGACTCAGGGTTTATACAAAAATTCAGGGTGCAGAAGAATGGAAATCAAATGATTTCAAACAATACTATCATTAAGTGCGGGTATTGACAGATTTGAGCCTGTTGTTGAATTCCTATCAGAATAAGCTGCTCTAATGAAGCTACCCTTTCCTGATCTTCTCGTATTTGTTGTTCTGACTGCAGGGAATGTCCTGCTGGGCGCCAGTTTTTTTTCTAAAAACCGCACCTCAGATCATTTCACCGCAGGTGGAGGCAAGATTCCATCCTGGGTGGTGGGCATGTCGATTTTTGCAACATTCGTCAGCAGCATCAGTTTCCTGGCCCTGCCGGGTAAAGCATATATGTCAAACTGGAATGCCTTTGTGTTCAGCCTTTCTATTCCGGTGGCTTCAATACTTGCCTACAAATTCTTTGTCCCTCTTTACCGCAGGCAGGGAAATATCTCGGCGTACAACTATCTTGAGGTACGTTTCGGATCCTGGGCACGGATTTATGCTTCGTCCTGTTATGTGCTGACCCAGCTGATGCGTACCGGAGCCATTCTTTTGCTGCTGGCTCTGCCGCTGAATGCCTTGTTTGGATGGAATGTCAGGACCGTGATTATTTTCACCGGCGTGGCAGTTACTTTGTATTCTATGTTGGGCGGGATCCAGGCGGTAATCTGGACAGATGCACTTCAGGGTTTTATCCTGATCTCAGGCGCTTTGGTCTGTGCAATTGTACTGACATTCTCTATGCCGGATGGTCCGGGGCAAATCTTTCAGATTGCCACCGAGAATCATAAATTTAGTCTTGGAAGTTTCGGCCTTAGCCTGTCAGATTCGACTTTTTGGGTTGTTCTCGCTTTTGGTCTTTTTATGAATCTTCAGAATTACGGGATTGACCAGAACTTTGTTCAGCGCTATATGACCACCAAATCAGAAAAGGAAGCCAAATCTTCCGCCCTGTTCGGGTCATTGTTGTATATCCCGGTATCTGTTTTGTTCTTTTATATCGGAACCGCACTTTTCGCCTATTACAAGGCACAGCCCGCACTTTTGCCTCCTGAACTCACCGGTCGCGGAAACGGAGACAAGGTGTTTCCCTATTTTATTGCCAACGGGCTTCCTTCCGGGATAACCGGATTGCTGATTGCTTCCATTTTCGCTGCAGGTATGAGCACCATTGCTACCAGCATAAACAGTACTGCAACAATTGTCCTGTCAGATTATTATAAAAGATATTTCAACAGTGATGCAACAGACAGGTCCTCCATGCGAATTTTGTATGGTTCCTCCCTTATTTTTGGCATTTTGAGTATATTTATTGCCCTTGCCCTTGTTGGCATTGAAAGTGTACTGGATGCCTGGTGGGGATTGGCATCAGTCTTCAGCGGGGGCATGCTGGGCTTGTTTCTCCTGGGCTATCTCTCAAAATTTGTGCGGAGCATTGATGCTGCAATAGGTGTAGCAGTAGGTGCTTTGCTGATCATCTGGATGAGTTTATCGCCACTGTATTTTACTTCCGGACACCTGTTGGTATTTAAAAGCCCTTTCCATGCTAATTTAACAGTGGTTTTTGGTACCGTGGTAATATTCCTGGTTGGATTTATCCTTGCCAGGATGTTCTCTGGAGGGAAGGTTGAAAAGAAGGCCGGTAGGGGACTTTGAGCTTCCCGGCAGGCAAAAAACTGACATTTTTGAAAAAAGTAAACATATGGAAACAAACAGCCGACGAAAATTTGTGAAGTCTACCGTGATGGTCGGGATAGGACTGGGTATTGCCTCAGGATCTCAGGTTACCTTTGGCAAACCGGAGGCGGGCAAAGACAAAAAAATTGGGATTATCGGCCTTGATACTTCTCACTGTGTGGCATTTACGAAATCACTGAACAGTCCCAACGCCGGAACTGAATTTTCCGGGTACAGAGTTGTTGCTGCCTATCCATACGGGAGCCGGGACATTTTGAGCAGTGCGGAGAGAATTTACGGGTATACCGAAGAGGTAAAAAAACTGGGAGTCGAAATTGTCGGTTCCATTGATGAACTGATTTCAGCGTCTGATGTGGTGATGCTTGAGACGAATGACGGGAGGTTGCACCTGGAGCAGGCATTGCCTGTCATCAAAGCAGGGAAAAGGATGTTTATCGACAAACCTATGACTGCGTCGCTGGTTGATGCCATGCTGATTTTTGAGGCATCCCGAAAATACGGCGTTCCGTTGTTTTCATGTTCTTCACTGCGATACATAACAGGGATGGAGGAGATACTGGAAGGAAAAGCCGGAAAAGTTCTCGGCGCTGAAACCTACAGTCCGGCCAAACTGGAGAAAACCCATCCAGACCTGTTCTGGTACGGAATTCATGGCGTGGAAACACTCTTTACGCTGATGGGGACCGGGTGTAAAAGCGTAGTCAGGGTTTCGAATGAAGACTGTGATTTGGTTGTTGGGACATGGACGGACAACAGGATAGGGACTTTCCGGGGTATCCGCAAGGGCAAAGCCGATTACGGGGGTACAGTTTACGGTGAAAAAGCGATCCAGGTACTGGGTGGCTACGGTGGTTATAATCCGCTGCTGAAGCAGATCATCAATTTCTTTGAAACCGGCATTGTTCCTGTGAAAGAAGAGGAAACAATTGAGATACTTGCATTTATGGAAGCCGCCGATTTAAGTAAGGCGAATAATGGCATGCCTGTCGAGGTTCAGACTGTCATGAAGAATGCTGTTTCCATACTGCAGGGCAGGAAGGTTGAGTAGGAATTCAAAGTTGCATACAATCATTCTAAATAACATAAAAGATGGAAAAGTCAAGGAGAGATTTTGTTAAAAAATCAGTCATAGGAACGACAGCTTTAACTGTTGGCGGCATTTTGCCAGGCGTCAATGCCAAAAGTTATGGGCGTATCATCGGGGCAAACAATAAAATTGTTGTCTCCATGATGGGAGTAAACTCCAGGGGGAAGGCGCTTGCCAGGAATTTCTCTGTTCAAAAAAACTGCGAGGTTGCCCATATCTGCGATGTTGATTCACGTGCCATAGTATCCTGTACTGAAGCTATCAGGGACAGGCAGTCTGTGGTTCCCAAAGGATTTGAAGATTTCCGTAAATCACTTGAAAGCAAGGATATTGACGTCATGGTTATTGCTGCTCCGGATCACTGGCATGCACCGGCCTCACTTCTTGCCATGCAGGCCGGAAAACACGTGTACGTGGAAAAACCATGCAGTCACAATCCCCATGAAGGTGAGATGCTGGTGGAAGCTGCCGTCAGGTACAAAAAAGTGATCCAGATGGGCAACCAGCGCAGGTCGTGGCCGAACGTGGTAAAGGCTATTGAGGAAATCAAGACTGGTACCATCGGGAAAGTTTACTTTGGAAAAGGCTGGTACACAAATAACCGGGGTCCGATTGGCATTGGCAAAGCAGCAGAGGTTCCAAAATGGCTCAATTGGGATTTATGGCAGGGGCCTGCACCCAGAAAAGAGTACAAAGACAATTTGCTCCATTATAACTGGCACTGGTTCTGGCATTGGGGTACAGGAGAAGCCCTTAACAACGGCACGCACATGATTGATCTGCTTCGCTGGGGACTGGATGTTGATTTTCCTGTCCGGGTAAGCTCAAACGGTGGCCGTTATCGTTACAAAGACGACTGGGAAACACCTGATACACAGGTTATTAATCTTGATTTTGACAAGGGTGTTTCCATGTCATGGGAAGGACGCAGCTGCAACGGAAAACCGGTTGAAGGAAGTTCGGTTGGCGTAGTTTTTTATGGTGAAAAAGGAAGTATCCTGATACCAAGCGGCAATAGCCATACAGTTTTTGACCTTCAGGGGAAAGTTGTCAGGGTTGTTAGCGATGCGTACAAAATAGATCCTCGCGATGTTTCAAATCCTTCAGAACAGATTGATGCACTGCACATTAAGAATATGTTTGATGCAATCACAAACGGCAGTCCGCTCAATTCGGGCGTTGAGTCGGGGCACAAAAGTACCTTACTGGTCCAACTGGGGAATATTTCACAGCGCGTCGGCCGGTCATTGAATACGGATCCTCAGAATGGTCACATTCTTCATGACAAGGAAGCCGAAAAATTGTGGTTCAGGAGCTATGAAAAAGGCTGGGAAATGAAGCTTTGACAAGTGAATCCTCTGTGAAAAGACCGAATGAATAAAATATAAAGCATATGGAACGAAATGAAAATCATGATTATCAGTCTGAGGAGCAATCAGTTGTGAATAATTCACATCCCGATCCGTCAATGGGTTCTTTTTCCAGGAGGAGGTTTTTGCACTCTTCAGCGGTAGGAGTTGCCGCAGTAGGCCTTACCCAGTTAGGATGCTCTGATGGGAAGAGTTCTAAGTCCAAGGTGTCGGAGACTATTAATATTCAGGGATTTGAAGATAAATCAAAGGCTCCGGATCCTTATAAAGGGTGGATCCCGGTATCGGACCGGAAGGTCCGGGTGGGCCTGGTGGGCCATGGTGTCTGCAAATTTGCCTCCCAGTTTGGTTTTCAGGATCATCCGAATGTGGAAGTAGTTGCTGTCAGTGATCTTATTCCTGAGCGATGCGCCGAGATGGCCAAAGTGTGCAAATGCGATAAAACATACCCTTCACTCGAAGAACTGGTCAAGGATGACCGCATCGAGGCAGTTTTTGTTGCAACAGATGCTCCTAGTCATGTACGGCATTGCATCGAGGTTTTGAAGCATGGCAAACATGTGGCAACCGCTGTCCCAGCTGTGTTCGGATCACTTGAGGATGCGGACAGGCTGTTTGAGGCAGTAAAGGCAAGTGGTCTGAAATACATGATGTTTGAGACTTCCTGTTTCAGGGAGAGCCTCTACGCCATGAAGCAAATATACAAGGCAGGCGGATTGGGAAGTTTAGTCTATGCTGAGGGTGAATATTACCATTACATGGAAAAACCGATCGACTCCTACAAGGGCTGGCGCATTGGTTTGCCACCCCAGTTCTATCCGACACATTCCAATGCCTTTCAAATAGGGGTTTCCAATGGCAGTTTTACCGAGGTTTCCTGTCTTGGAGTGCCCGGCATCATCGAGCACCTGCAGCCTCAGAACAACATTTATAAAAATCCTTTCGGTACAGAGATCGCCCTTTTCAGGACCAGTGAAGGCGGGTCTGCCCGTATGGCAGTGAGCTGGGATACTCCCGGCGACAGTGGTGAACGTGGCCGTGTGAGAGGTCAAAGGGGAACTTTTTATGACAAATACGAAGGACTGGATAAGACTGCCTTTCAAATAACCCGTCCCCCACTTCCTCCCGCTATGCCACTTGGCGGGCACGGTGGATCCCACGGCTACCTGACCAATGAATTCATCCATGCTATCATTCAGGACAGAAAACCTTTGGTCGATATTTCTGTTGCCCTGAACCTTTCTGTTGCCGGAATTGTGGCACATCAATCGGCCATGAAGGATGGTGAGCTAATGAAGATCCCTCAATATAAACTCTGAGAAATGAGAATTCCCTTACTCTGTCTGATACTATTGATTTTTGCTGTCGGCACCCGGCAGTTGTATGCCCAAAATGAAGGAAATGCCTTTGATCAGGTAATACTGAATGACGATTTTAGCGGTTATAGCCGGGGATTGCTCTCTCCTCCGGTCGGTCCTCATACGGAATATCACTTTTTAAAGGAGGTTCAGCCGAAGGGGAAGTGGCGAATTACTTCGTTTTATCATAATCCGCGAGGTGCGGATACTGCCTGGAGAATTGAAAGTATGAAAGTGGGAAATGCAATGTGCCAGACCATTAGCAATAAAAATAGATTTACACATCCAATGTTGATGGCCGGCAACAACAGATGGAGAGATTATGTCGCCCTTGTTCATATGACTCCTCAGGTTATTAATTCAAGGGCAGGCTTGATTTTCAGGTACCACAACGACCGGCAGTACTATTTTTTTGGCATGGAGAAGTCCGAAATATCGCTGATGGCTGTCAACCACGAAACTGCTTTTCATGTACCCCGGGAAACAGTTCTTGCACACAAAAAGTTCGACTGGGATGCCGGTAAGAACTATTCCCTGAAAGTGGAGGTAAGAAATAGCCTGATTAAGGCATTTATCGATGATATTCCTGTTTTTGAAGTTACGGACACGACTTTCCCCGTTGGGCAGATTGCTTTGATGGCTGATGATCCTGCTATTTTTCAATTTGTTACAGTTCGGACTTCCCCCAAGGAAACTGAACGTATCGAAAGGGAGGACCGAGAGTCCTTGGGAATTGAGAAGCGCCTTCAGGAGTCCAACCCAAAACTGGTCCTATGGAAGACAATAAGTACGAAAGGTTTTGGAGTGGGACGGAACCTTAGGTTTGGCGATCTCGATAACGACGGAAAAACAGATGTTCTGATTGGCCAGGTAATTCATCATGCATTCCCCCGTGACAGTTACAGTGAATTAAGTTGCCTGACAGCAATGACATTCGATGGTAAAGTACTTTGGCAGAAGGGGAAACCGTCCAAAGACCACGAATCTTTGACAAATGATGTCGCTTTCCAGATTTATGACATCGACAATGACGGCAGAAGCGAAGTAATCTATACCATGAATTGTGAGTTGATTGTAGCTGATGCCGCTACCGGAATAACAAAATTCAAACGTGCTACCCCGGAACTAAAAGGTATACAGATTGAAGGCGACAACAAAAATAAAATAGTCAAAGAATGGACCAACATATTGGGCGACTGTCTGTTTTTCTGTGATTTAAGGGGGAAAGGACGCGCAGGTGACCTGGTAATCAAGGATAGGTACACAACCTTCTGGGTGTTGGATGAAAAGTTGAATACACAATGGTCGGCATCCTGCAGGACTGGACATTATCCTTTTGCTAAAGATGTTGACGGAGATGGGAAAGAAGAACTTTTTATGGGTTATTCTGCCTACAACTGGAAAGGAGAAAGACTTTGGTCACTCGATGATAAGCTTAAGGATCACTGCGACGGTATTGCGGTTGTAAACTTTCATGAGAAACCCGGATCTGTGAATAAGGTATTCATTGCAGCAAGCGACCAGGGTGCCGTTGTGACGGATACAAAGGGGAATATTTCTGAAATCAAGTACATCGGACATGTCCAGAATCCTGCCGTTGCCAATTTCAGGTCCGACCTGCCCGGACTGGAGACCGTCACGGTTAATTTTTGGGGAAACCAGGGAATCATCCATCTCTACGATTCAAGTCAGCGAATTTATCACGATTTCGAACCTACACAATATGGAAGTATGTGTCTGCCAATTAATTGGACTGGAGGAGAAGAAGAGTTCTTTGTGCTGAATGCGAATATTCTTGAAGGTGGAATGTTCGATGGCTGGGGAAGAAAAGTAGTGGTCTTTCCCGATGACGGGCATCCTGATATGTGCAATGCCGTATTAAATCTGACAGGTGACCTGCGCGATGAAGTGGTCGTATGGGATCCGAATGAAATTTGGGTGTATACTCAAAGCGATTCTCCCAAAAAAGGAAATCTTCATCCGACAAAACGAAATCCCCTTTACAACTATTCCAATTATCAACTTACGGTTTCCGTTCCTGAGCAGGAGTAATTGTTAGGAATGGAATTGACTTTTAAATCATCCGGATTATCTTCGCATGTCAAAACTGCTATTAACTACATAAATGAAGGAACTTTACCCGCTTTCAGGAATTGTTACTGTCCTGAATACTCCCTTCAGCACCATGGAGTCAATTGATTTCCAGGCGCTTAAGAGAAACGTGAACGAGGCACTGAAGGCAGGGGTTGCCGGATTTTTGGTCCCGGCGATGGCATCAGAGGTATACAGCTTGTCCGAATCCGAGAAAATTCAGATGGTCGAGGCGGTACTTTGTGAAGTGAACGGACGGATTCCTGTCATTGCGGGGGCTGGGGAGGCTGACCTGGCAAAGAGCAAGCGATTGTTGACAAATTACCTCAAAGCAGGATGCAGCAACGTCTTATTCCAGATACCTTACCAGGATGACAGGCAATTCAGGAATCATTTTATGGAATTGGCATCATGTGATCCAGGGATGATCATGTTGCAGGACTGGGATACCACTGGCTATGGTTTGCCGGATGAGCTGATTTGTGAGCTGTTTGATTCGGTGGAAGCCTTTCGGTGCCTGAAAATTGAGACCGTACCTGCGGGCGTAAAATATTCCCGCATACTGGAACTGACCGGTGGCAGGCTTAATGTCAGCGGTGGATGGGCTGTTTCCCAAATGATTGAAGGTTTGAAACGCGGTGTCCATGCGTTTATGCCTACCGGGATGCACCACATTTACACGCATATTTTCCGGCTGTTTGCAGAAGGAAATGAGGAGGAAGCCGAACGCCGGTTTTATGACATACTGCCGGTACTCGCTTTTTCAAATCAACACCTGGATATATCTATCCACTTCTTCAAGCGTTTGCTTTATCGTCAGGGAATTTATCCAACCACCATTGTACGTAAAAAGACCTTGTTATTTGATGATATCCACCGGGAAATGGCTGACAAACACATCGACTGTATCATTCAAATGGAGAATAAATTGAAATCAAATGCATACTGAACAACTAATCAGCTATATAGCATTGGGAGCTCCGGCAACCAGGAGGCCGGCAACCGGAACCCTGCCGTTTTTGCGTCCGGAAATAGGTTTTACACCCAAATGGTACCATCAGTCAACTGGAATTGATTTTGGCGAGAGATACCATATTGATCCTTCTTTTCGCAAAAAGTCTTTAATGACAATGCGCACCGAAGTGGACAAAAGGTTTCCCGGTAGCAGGATTGGGAAAATTGATGACTCAGGCGAAACGACCGACCTTCTGACCGGACTTTACGGGGCCTGTACAATTGCATCCATGTTTGGAGTTCCGATCAGGTATGACAGTGAACAATGGCCTACCAGCGAGCATTTTAAGATTTCTGATGACGGGATGAGGCTCCTGGAACCTGTTGATCCGGCAAATAATCCATTTTTCAGGTCCATTATGGACCAGGTGGAGCAAATAGCTGCAAGCGAAGGCAAAGTGGTCGGATTCATCAACTGGCAGGGGGTGTTGAACAATGCCCAAAGGATACGTGGCCAGCAGTTATTCCTGGATATGCTCGTCGATCCGGATACCACCATGCATTTTTTGGAATGTATCACCACCACCATGATAGATGCGGCCAAATTGCTTCAAAAACGGCAAATACAGAGCGGTGTCGGCTATACCTTTTTTACTGTGAGCAATTGCCTTGTCAACATGCTTTCACCTGATCTTTACAGGGATTTTATCCTGCCTTTCGATCAGCGCATCGCAGAGGCATTCCAATCCGTCGGAATTCATAACTGCGCCTGGAATGCAACTCCTTATCTTGACGATTATTCCACCATTAAAGATGTCAGGTACCTCGATATGGGAATGGATTCGGACCTGGACAAGGCCCGGTTCCTTTTCCCATCCTGCAGACGATCGCTGATGTACACCCCGATGGACCTGGCAAACAAGCAAATAGATGAAATTCGCAATGACCTGGAGTATGTTGCCCTGCATTACGGGCCGTGTGATATTGTCGCTGCTGATATTGAAGCAGGCACTCCGGATAAAAGGGTTATTGATTTTATGGATATATGTACTGATATCTCTTCAAAATTTTGCGAATGATAAAGTCTTCCGTGATTCCCCTTGTATGGGTTATTGTTCTGACTTCCTGGATTTTATTAATTGGTGGAAATTCCATGGCCAGGGTCATTCCGCCAATTGCATCCGGGAAATATTTCCAGGAGGTAAAGACTGAAATAAAGTTACCGGTTCAGTCAGAAAAAAACGTCCTAAAATTGTTCCGTTACCAAAACGTCCTAATTGCAGCTTCTTCCAACGGAGTCTTCAGATACTTGAACGGGGAATGGAGCGGCGATGCCTTTGGTCAGAATTGGCGTACCGCTACCCTAGATCCCAAAGGGGTAGTCTGGCTTGCATCGGAGAAGTTCATCCTGGGAGAAAGAGCTGTCTCAGGATTTAACTTACCTGATAATTGTTTGAAAGACACCATTTTATCCTTAATGTGGGAAGATGAAAAAACGCTTTATGTTGGTACTTCCAATGGACTCCTGATCTACAACGGAACATGGACAACACTGGCTGCAGCAGAAGGTAAACGTGTCAATTCGATTCTGGAAGATAAGCATGGCGACCTCTGGGTTGCAACCAATCAAGGGCTGTTGCGCCGGATGGATGGGAAATGGCTGAATATGGATGACCTCCTGATGGCAAATAGCTGGAAGCGAAGTTATTTTTCACTGGAAAATGATCCGGGAAAGTCTGAGGTTCTGTTTGGTGGCAATTATGCAGTCGGCGCTATTGCAGATGACGGCAACCACTGGATTCTGCGGGGAGCCGACGGACTTCCGTTTGGGCCGGCAACCACGATCCGGTCTTTCGGAGGGGTACTGTGGTTAGGGACAGGTCACGGAGCAATCAGGAAAGACAGTACCTGGCATTATTACAACGACAAAAGGTGGCTGCCGGACAATAAAGTGAATGATATTCTTCCTGTCGACCAACATACTGTCTGGATTGCCACTCCTGAAGGTATCAGCGAGATCCGGGAGGTTGAAATGACTCTTTCGCAAAAAGCGGCGGCATTTGAAGAGCGGATTAAATTGAGACACGACAGGTACGGCCTCGTAAACTCATCATTTTTGCGAATTCCCGGGGATTTATCAACCAATCAAAAAGTAAACGAGGACAATGATGGCCTGTGGACATCACTTTACCTGGCCACGGAATGCTTCCGTTATGCCGTGACAAAAGACCCGGAAGCCCGAAAAAATGCCATTAAAACCTATGAAGCAATGGAAAGGCTGGAAACAGCTACAGGAATTCCCGGTTTTCCGGCACGTTCTTTCGTGGCTGCCGGTGATAGTATTACGAAATCTCATTCCCCGTTTCCACGGGAATGGCATCTTTCAGCTGATGGCAAATGGAAATGGCTGGGAGATACCAGCTCTGATGAAATTGTTGGCCATATGTTTGCCTATCCGCTTTTTTATGAACTGGTGGCAGAAGGTGAACTGAAGGTCAGGGTAAAAAGCCTTGTCCAACGAATTATGGATCATATAGTTGATCATAATTTCCTGTTGATAGACCTGGACGGCAAACCTACCAAATGGGGTATCTGGACACCCGATTCATTGAATTATGCTACTTTCAGATGGTATGAACGCGGACTGAATTCGCTGCAGATTTTATCTTTCCTGCAAACTGCCGTTTACGTTACAGGAGACCAAAAGTTTAAAAAGGCATATAATGACTTGGTCGAAAAACATCACTATGCGCAAAATGTAGCGGAGGTTAAAATGTATGGTCCTTACGAGAACAGTCACTCAGACGATATCCTGGCATTTCTTCCTTACTATAACCTGTTTCGTTATACCAAGGAAGACAAATGGTTTCCCTACTATCTTCAAGGACTTCAGAAATGCTGGCAGATAGCAGCCCCTGACAGGATCCCGGCCTGGAATGTATTTGCAAGTACCGCTTTAAAGAATGATTGTAATCTCTGGATAGCAATTTCCGGCCTCAGGAATATACCCATGGATATGGTTGAATGGACAATGGAGAATTCTCATCGCTGGGATTTACAAAAGGATCAGCTGATCGACCGGTCCGGACAGGTTCAGGCAACAATCCCTATTCCTGCCCCGGAAGGCAGTATCCCCGGCTGGAACAGAAATCCGCGTCAGCTGAATTCAGGGTCAAACGGGAAATATGAAAATGATGGCACCTATTTTTTATTACCCTATTGGATGGGGAGGTTTTATGGGTATTTCACCGAATGATGTGAATCGAATATGAGCCAATTTTCACAAAATGGAATGTAAAAATACATGCCAATGCTGTACGAACGTTCTGATAAAACGTATATATTGTTGAGCTTTTAATTAATGCCAAACTACTGATTACTTAATACCGTTACTTTTATGAATAGGTTTTCCCTTTTTTTTATTTTGTTTTCATCGTTTTATAGTGTTAATGGTCAGACAGATACCACAATTGTCTATTCACTTGATGAGATTGTTGTAACTTCCCAGAGAAATCCTCAGGATAAAGCTAGTACTCCATACAGCATTAATGTTCTCAATCGTAAGCAAATCGATTTGTTTGTTCCCAGGACAACACCTGAAGCGCTGACAGGATTAAACGGAGTTTTTGTCCAGAAGACAAATCACGGTGGTGGCTCCCCTTTTGTGAGAGGATTAACCGGTAACCAGACATTGATGCTGATGGATGGGATAAGACTTAATAATTCAATATACAGATATGGACCAAATCAATATATGAATACGGTCGACCAGTTCCTGGTCAATAGGATTGAAGTTGCCAAAGGGACAGGATCTGTCCAGTACGGTTCAGATGCCATGGGAGGCACTATCCAGCTTTTTAGCAGGGATCCGCTATTTAGTGCTGATAATAAACAATTTAGCGGAAGTTTACTTGGAAAGTACATGTCCGGTGATATGGAAAAGACAGGCAGGAGTGAAGTTGAATACAACTCTAAAAAGTTCGCAGCCCTGGTTGGAACAACCTGGCGCGACTTTGGAGATCTGGTTGGCGGCAAAGAAACCGGTAAACAGATTCCTTCCGGTTATACTGAATTTTCTTTTGATGCCAAACTGGCAGTAATGCTCAACAGGAATATTCAGCTTACACTTGCCAATCAATTCACCAGGCAGAATGATGTACCATTATACCACAAGGTTGTCCTTGAAAACTACCTGATCAGCGAATTTGATCCTCAGCAGCGGATGCTTAATTATGCCCGGTTGAATATTCAGGGCACAAATAAGCTGTTTGAAAATGTCAGGATTATTGCTTCCTGGCAACAAGGCCTGGAAGGCAGAAATAGTCAAAAAATCGGATCCACGGTGCTCATACATGAAGAAGACAGGATTAATACCATGGGTTTTACGGCTGATGTTCACTCAAATCTGGCGGAAAACTGGACCGCAGAATCCGGGATTGATCTTTATCACGACCGGGTTGGAAGTTCCCGGACTGATATATCCACCGGGACCGGTTCCGCAACGGAGAAGAGGGGTTTGTATCCCGACAATTCCAGGGCCGGCAATTATTCTCTTTTTACGCTCCATCATTTCAACGCCGGCAAATGGGTTCTGGATGGAGGATTGAGATATAACCTTTTCAAAATCAATATCTCAGATGTAACTCTTGGCGATGTTCAAATAACTCCGGATGCTTTTGTTTTCAACGCCGCTGTCATGTATAAACTTACCCGGAATCACCATTTTTATACATCTTTCAGCAATGGTTTCAGAGCACCTAATATTGATGACATGGGAACCCTGGGTATTGTCGATTTTAGATATGAAGTTCCTGCATATGATTTAAAACCTGAGAAATCTCAAAACTTTGAACTCGGATATAAATTCAATTCAACGATATTTAGCGGAACACTTGCTGCTTATTATATGAATCTTAATCAGCTGATTACAAGGGTAAACCTTGAAGGCGAAATAATTGATGGATACCCGGTTTATCGGAAAGAGAATGTTGAAGAGGCTATGATCAAAGGGTTGGAAGCTGAGTTTAACTGGAAGGTTGTCAGAAATTTGGATATTAATTCCGGTGTTTCTTATACCTATGGTCAAAACATCACGAAAAATGAGCCCCTCAGAAGAATTCCGCCACTCAACGGCAGGGTAGCCGGAATCTATTCAACCGGGAGGTTCTTCAGTTCTGCGGAATTTCTTTTTGCAGCGAAACAAGACAGGCTTTCCTCAGGCGATATGAGTGATAACCGCATTCCTGCGGGAGGAACACCCGCGTGGGAAGTATTAAATCTTTATGCAGGATACAACCTTTCCGCAGTTAAATTTAAAACAGGAATTCAGAATATCTTTAACGTTGATTATCGAACCCACGGATCAGGCATCAATGGTGTAGGAAGAAGTATTTGGCTATCTGTTGAATACAAAATCTGAAAATATGGATTTGTAAGGCTATTTCCAATTATACCGGCAAATTGCGAAAACGGTCTATTTTGAGGGAATGCTCACATCATCAATATAATACAATGCTTCCTGTACGGGTAAATCTGCTCCTGCCAAAGGCTCTGCCGGATCCTGGTTTGGGGTGTTGCGGTTCGGCAAATTTCGGTACTGCCCTGTCCTGAAAGAAACCCTTTCAACCGATTTTACAGCTACCGCAAGTTGTGCTTCTTTCAGCAGCTCCTTCCCGTCTATTGAAACACTGAAACTGCCAAATGGTTTTGCTTTGACCGTGATATTAAATTTGTACCATTTATCGGACTGGAATTTTTGCAAAATAATTACTTTGCTTCCATTTGTTGCTTTTATCTGACCATCTTCATCGAAACTGATGCGTACCGGCCGGTTGCCAAACTGATCTGTCAGATCAATATCCAGCAACCCCTTATCTGCCTGTCCCGCTAAAATGCTGAAGGAGATTGCGGCATTCGTTGTCTCTTTGAAAACCCGTATAGCTCTTGCGTAATCGTATGGATCTTTATCCTTTAGCAACAGGGTTTTATTTTTGGTGCCCGGATACTCTGTCACCTCAACCGGAGCCCATTTGGGTGCATAAATGTTCCAGTCTTTAACTGCTCCGCCACTTTCCAGGTTGTCAAAATTATCGTTCACAATGCTGTCTGTTTTATAGCGGATGGGAAGCGGGATCCTGCTGATCCACATATCCTCTTTGTTCATGCTGTATGTCAGCCACATATCGTTCCCCGGAGGATTGCCATTGCCTTCAATTATTCCCCGCATGTAACATGGCCCGAAATCTTTCCATCGACCCATGAAACGACGGGGTGGAACTTCACCCTGGACCAGCACCATGTTCTCGTATATGATACCATCGTCACTTGAAATCACGATCAGTGGATACCTGTATTCATCAAGTTCAATCGGGTTATAGCATAGAGCATATCGTCCGTCTTCAGTTGCCTGTCCCCACATTTTTCCACCGGCCATGACCAGCGTGGTCGATTTCACCGGATTGCTGAAATGAATTCCGTCGTCAGACAAAGCACAAAGTGAGCGTTTCCATAAACCCACAACTTTACCATCCTTGCGGTGATAATAGTTGAAAGCGGAACCGGCTTCCTTGTTGGAATAAAATCCGTCCAGTCCACGGTCTTCATCCCACCATTGCATCGTTTTTAGTTTATCAGCCAGGAGAGCCTTGCAGGCTTCCACAAATCCCTTGTCATCCGACCTGGTGAAAAAAGGATAGCTTGTATTTGTTTCGTTCCACCCGGTATGGCTGCTATACCTGATAAAATAAATTGGTCCCATATTCCCGTCTTTGTACACCTCTCTTACCACGCGCCCGATTCCTCCTGCCATAAAGGGATCTTCTGTATGGCCGTAGAATCCCAGGACCAGCAATCTACCATCGGGGGCAACATAAAATCCCATCCGCTGATGCATCATGTATCCGGTGTAGCCTTGCGGGATTTTTACACCTTCAGGAGCTGCATAAGGAGGAAAAATTACCTTTGGCTGCTCCCAGTTGCGCCCGTCGGCAGAGGTCATGAGAAGGGTTTGTCCGGGAGCAATATGTTCATCTACTGGATTGCTCAGGTAATGCTGAAAAAATTTCCCGTTCCAGTAACAAAGGTTGGATGCGTGGTTGTAAGTCCAGCCATATCCGTCTGCCAGCTCAGGATGCGTCCGGTTTGCACGCAATGTCTGCCTGCTTTCGGTCCCGATGGCATAACGTAACCTGCCTTCATGAACACTGGGGTCGATTGAGATGCCCCCAACATACCTGACGGGCTCATTCACACTTCCGGTTTGCGCGTAACCGCACATTACCTGGCCAAAGAAAAATAAAAGGCATGGGAAAAGAAGATTTTTCATTTTGCGTGAGTTTACGTTGGTTAACTGACTCTGTTTTTCCTGCTTTTAAACCAAAATTGTCATTGCCTGCTATGAATTTACGGATAAACCATATTCAGTGGCAGACCATGATTACTTGTTGAAAGAGGCCGGATAAGAGCAGGGGAGCACCTTCTTCCCGCCTGATTCCCTGATCCAGGTATCAAACTGCCGTTGACCCTGCTTCAGAACAATGACCCGTCCACCGGCAAGCGGGTCTGCAGGGTCTTTCATGATTTTGGAGACCCGACCATAGGCGAGGGCAATGCCGTGATAAATCGTGATATAATCATTGATGTGATCGTGACCGACAAATGTTCCCATAACATCCCCACACTCCAGCATGGCCGAGTACATCCCCGAGTTGATCAGTGCCGAACTTTCTCCTTCATTCCTGGCCCCGATAACGATAGAATCTTTTTGGTGGACTGCCTGTGTATATTCGGTAAGTGGTATGTGGAAAAAAGCCAGGGCGGGCAGCGGTATCCCATTGTTTTGCCGGGTGAATTCCAGGCTGCTTTTCCGGTACCACTCAATCTGTGAAAATTCAAACCATCCATAACCTTGAACTGTTGGCTTAAGCTTGCTATAGTCGTTTGAATCAAGGCAATATAACAATGCTCCCGGCTTTCCGTATTTTCCTGAAATTGGAAGAATAAAATTGGAATTTCCTGAAATCCCTCCGACATCTTTGTTCAGGCAACCCGGAAGTTTCTCAACCAGCTCAGCAAGTTGCTTTCTTTTAAAGCTTTTTTCCGATTCATGGTTTCCAAATACCACGGCCCACGGAGTTCCCGAGTGACCCAGGATTTCAGTGATCTTTTGGTAACCTTCTGCCGGATTTTCTTCTGTGATAATGTCGCCAGTTAATACAACAAGGTCCGGTTTTTCAATTTCTACTACTGTTTTTATGATATCAAAGGAAGTCAGATAGGCTTTTCCGGCCAGGCTGATATGTGTATCAGTAAACTGCAGGATCTTGAATTCCCCGCTGGCATTAAACTTAAGTTGAGCCCGAGATTCAGAAAAACCTTTCCAGGATAGTAAAAGCAGCAGCAGAACTGCAATATTTATAGTTCTCATGGTTATTTATTCAGTGTGAATGAATCAATAATTTTTCCCTGGATGTTAACAGATTCAAATCGCAGGGTATTTCCATCTATTTTTACATATTGATAAAGATGTCCCCTGCCGTCTCTCACCAATGCATAAGGCTCCTCTGTCAAAAGACGGTTTTGGTTGGGTATTCCGACCGATATAATGTAAGCAGTGCCATCCTTGTATGATGCAACCACTTTACCTGCCTTCATCGGATTTGAGCGCATATAGTAATGAAGATGACCTCCGTAAACCATGTCGACATGGTAGCGGTCAAAAATTGGCACCCATGCTTTTTGTATGTCCGGGTAAGGTTCCTCCCAATTGTAGGGAGCAAAATGAAACATGGCAATTTTCCAGGTGGCTTTTGACTTTGCAAGTTGCTCATCAATCCATTTTGTTTGGGCATCAATCGGAGAAGTAGCGTCGATCATGAGGAAAAGTGCATTTTTGTAGGTAAAAGAGTAGGTTTGTTCTTTGGGTACTCCATTCGGGCCATTCATCGGATAGCTGAATAAGTCACAGTACAATTTTGCTCCCAGTCCGGCCCTGTTGTCATGATTTCCCGGAACTGACATAAATGGTATTCTACAGGCAACATCCCGGGAATAATTGTAAAGGGCATCCCATTGATCCCTGTTCAAGCCGTCGCTGACCAGGTCTCCAACAATTGAGAAGAATGCTGCGTCAGGATGTTCATTAAATCCTTTTTGAAGAATCTCACCGAATTTTGCAGAATAATGTGTGTCTCCAAACCATAAAAATGAGAAAGATGAATCTTTTGCCGGAGTTGCAAAGGTCTCAGCATCTGACCACTCTTTTTGTGACTCTATTTTATATTGATAGGCAATTCCAGGCTTGAGATTTTGCAATTTGGCAGTGTAATGATTTGAGTATCGGTCATTCATGAGCATACGGTCTTCAAGCACCTGTTTTTCAGCAACAACGGAAAGTTCCTTCGCCGAACCTTTTTCCCTGTACAGAAGGTTTGAACAGTTGGAAGTCACATTTGTCCTCCACTGAATATCCATGGTGCCTGATGGATCTGCACTCCAAGTAAGGATAACCTGGTCGGGGGTATTGGAAGATGGATAAGGCGTTGATCTGAAAGCGCCGACAAGATGTGATTCTGACGCTCTTCCCCTGGTTGTCATCAGTAATTTCTGACCGGACATTGCTTTCGGGACATCAGTCAGGACAAGCTCATCCCAATCCTGGTAAACTGAAGCGCCATTTTTCAATTCAACTACCTGCTGGTTTGCCGGGGAAAAATGACTTAATTTCAGCTGGTCATTCTTGCGCAGTGGGGCAACGGAGACAAAATAATGAAGGGCCAGTCCATTTTCGAATCCATTGATGCCAAGTCCGACAACACCCGGTTCAAAAGATTTTTGCCATACCTCGTAAGTCGTCTGTTCGTTCTTCATGGTCATGGCAGTTTTCTTAAAACCACTCTCAGGTAACCAGAATGGAAGGGTTTTCTGCTCTGTGTTTATCATCAGGGAGACAACAGCGGGCACATTTACGCTAAATTTCCAGTGACAGGTGGAGAGGACCTGTAACTCTTCTTTCGAAAACAATGTCATCACTTTGCCAATATCCAGACTGGTTAAGTCCTGCGGACTGTTTGTCCTGTACAAATCAGTAATGACCCTGTCCATTACACTTTTAACAGTGGACTCTGTTTGTATTCCCGAAACATTTCCGGTAATAAAAAAAACAAACATCAAAAATGGAAAAACGAAATTCCATCTGATGTTAAACCTAAGGTAGTAGTTCATATTGAAAGCCGGCTTATAATGTTAAACAGCATAGCAGTAAACATACAGGCATATCCTGCATGGATCAAAAAATAACAGAATCAAAATAACCGGATGTCCGGGAATTGGACCTTACCGTTCTTAATGTTAGTTGAGGAGGATTGCAAACATGCAAACCTCATGTTATATTGCAAAGCCAGGGATTCGGAACTGACTTTGATTTATCTGGTTATCAACGTCCTTTGCCCGCGAACGAATTCACATCAAAAAGAAGAGTGAAGCGAACTGTATTGGCCAGCGGATTATTTTGCTGGGTTGGAATTAGATAAGCGAAATCTATAGAACAGATGTTCATTTTAAGGCCTAAACCGGCAGAGAAAAATTTACGGTTCCCTTTGTATTCGCTTTCATAAAAATAGCCACCCCTTACAGCAAACTGACGATTGTACCAGTATTCTGTACCAATTGAGAAATTGATCTCCTTGAACTCTTCACTGGCCCCACCCGGTGCATCAGAAAAGGAAGAGAAAATTGCACTTATGGGAGATGCGTTGGAGTAGTTATCTGCGAGGACAACACCTCCTCCGCCTGTGGATGTGCTACTGTTGGCCTGAGGGGTAGGGACAAGCAATTTATTGATATCAAACGAAAATGAAATTGCATTACGGTCGTCAAACTCTTTACTGTAAGTGGTTCCAAGCTTTAGGTTGGCAGGAAGGAACTCCTTGTTATGGCCACCATCATAAGAAATTTTAGAACCAATGTTTGAAATATTAATACCCGCAGCTAGCGACTGGTCGTGATCGCTACTTCCAAAATTGTGTTTGTAATAAAACGAGACATCTGTAGCAAAAGCATTCCCGGCCTCATAAGTATCAGAACCGATGCCACCGGTGAGATCTGAACGTATGTATCTTAGCGCAACAGCACCTGAGAATTCGTCAGATAATTTCCTGGCATAACTTACATCAAATGAAAATTCATTTGGGCTTACACTGGCGAGACTTGTTCCATTCTGGTCGGTCAATGTAATCTCACCCATGGAGAAATAGCGCAATGAAGAACCAAATGTCTGATATTCATCTAATTGATAGTATCCGGACAAATAAGCCAGGTTGATGTCGTTAACCAATTGCCTTAGCCAGGGTGTGTAGGATAAACTAAAACCAAATTTGTCTGTAGCAAATGCCAGTTTTGATGCATTCCAATATTGAGCATTCGCGTCGACAGAAGTGGCTACACCTGCGTCCCCCATTGCACCATGCCTGGAGTCGGGCGCTATGGTTAGAAATGGTACGGCAGTTGTTATCGGATTGTATTGTAATTCCTGGCCGGTTGGAAGGCTTTGTGAATTGGCATTCAGACAAAGAACATTAATGAGGATAATAGCGGTTATTCGGGTTAAGTGAATTATTTTCATAATCTTTAGAGAGGTATAATTTCACACGTATATAATATGTTTTTTATTTGCCGTTTGGAACCCTCAGCCCAATATACATCTTTTTTTAGAGCTTTGGTTCATTAGGGTTTCACATTTAAATATCAAAGAAAGAATAAATTTTTTAGGTTAAGAAAAAAAAATGATTATTTCAGAATCTCCTTACTCAAATTTCTGGAAATCAGATGATGATTTTTACCCAGATCCAGCAATATTGAGCTGGAAGAGATGTCAATAATCATGGAGTTGACTTTCAGGCTAACAGGGCCAGATATCATCTCAATCCCGCTTATTATGTTAATTTTCAAATCATTGTTGTCCAGGGGAATTATTTTAAGTTGGGCACGATTTAGTATTTTAAAGTTTAAAATTTTTACCGGGGTTGCATTTGAGGTATAAATTTCAGTAATTCCATCCTTATTTTTAGCCAGGGTTAATTTTTTGGCAGTTTCTGTTAAGGCGGATACCGGCTGATCTGCGGCATCTTTTTCATCCTGTCTGAAAGAAAGCAGGTCCTCTCCGGAAAGTTGACTGCCGGGATTTATCAAAGAACTGAATACCGACGCAAGAAATGCAATCTTAGGTTCAATACCCAGTTGCTTCATATGGGTGAGGTTACGACGGAGCATGAGTGTCGATTTCAGGACCGGTTCATTCGAAATTTTATCCAGTCCGGATGTCTGGTAGCGGGATGCAACATAGCATAATCCCTCGTTGGTGTTTTCCTGAAATCCCGTTTTTCCGGTTCTTTCGTCTTCATTCGCAAGCTGTACCGACTGAATATCTCCTGATCTGCTGAATTTGACAACATAGAACAATTTTGTGTCCTCCTCAAGATCGTCAAGTCCGGTTTTTGTCATCCATTCGATTTCTCCATCTTTGTTGAACTGAGCAAAGAAAAGATCCGGATCACTTGGATTAGACTTGATTTTAAGCGTGTTGTACTTCAGCTCCCCCCTGAATGTTCCTGCAAGGTAAAATTCGTTCTTGTCAAACTGTCGTAGCGCAATTCCGAATGCTTTACCGGTGGAATTAAATTTCTCCATCCAGACCAGCGCATTATGTTCATCGAATTTTGCAATGAAGGGCGACGGATCAACAGGTGCCCGGGTTCCCGTTTTTTCCCTGAAGAACCCTGTAATATAAGAATTTCCGTTTTCATCATTTAAAAAATCTTCACCATCACCACTGCGTTCAGCACCGAATGCCATAGCGAGTTTCCAAATTTTATCCTGCCGGATTGCCTCCTCAGAAGTATTTTTTAGAATTTTTATGTAAGGTTTCACCTGGTAAAATTCCTTCATAACCAGGCCTAAGGGTGCATTATCAAAGGTTGGGTCGGCTATTGTATAGCTTTTCCCTTCCAGGAGGAATTTATCCCCTTCCAACGGCTGGTCCAACGAAATTGCAACAGAATAAAAGCCTGGAAATTCAACAAGAGCAGCCTTCTGGTTTAGCAGATTGCTGATCATCCAGGCATATAAAAGTGATTTTCCCTTGTCGTTACTCTCATCTTTGAATATTAGCTCTTCAGGAAACATAAAGCAGTCGTATCCATAAAGGTCATTGTATGGGCGATAGGCAAAAGATTTTTGAACAAACTGCTGAAGGAATGCCGCACCCTCCTCCTTCCTCATGCCGGCGAGTACCGGCCTGAATTGTTTCAACAATGATTCACCGGACAAAAAGCTGAAAGGGGCACTGAAATAGATTTCAGGATCTGTTTTGGGATATTCCTCCAGAAACCTGATCTCTTCAGGATTGTATTTTAGGTTGAAATCGTAAGTTCTTCTGTCCCAATGAAATTGAATTTTTTTTATAAGAGTTTCTCCCTGGAAATTTAAAGACTGATTGATTTTCAGGTGTATTATCCCGTATGCACTTGGGTGATCCGCCGAATAAGTGAATATAGGGAAAGTAAAAATTGGCTTATCAATGTAATATGCTATGCCCCTGATTTTTACAAATGAATTGCCGTTGATTTCAGAAGATGTGGGGTACAAAATTGAGCTTCCTAATTGATTGTATCCGATTTTTACCCTGAAACCTGAACGGATCATCAAGGCCCAGCCAAGGAGGTTGGCCCCGCTTTCATCATTGTGATAAATGGAATTTGCACATTCTTTTACCAGTTGTAAATATCCCCAGTCGTTCAATCCCAGCCTGTCGCGATAGATCATTAGCTGGCTGATAAGATGATTACTGTTGGCTACCTGGAATTTCTTCCAGTATTCAACGACTACCTCTTTGCTTAATACTTGGTTGACAGGCAATGACAGTAGTTTGTCATAGTTTATTGCGATCGAATTGCCAAAAAATTTAAAACTCTGTTTTTGCGGATTGGAACTTGTATATTCGGGTTTTCTGATTCTGGGAAAATTGGGGTATTCTTCTACAAAGGAAAAGTCATCATTTTCTGGGGTAAAACAGGGTAAAAACTGTGGATTATGATAGGAAGTCTCATCAAAAAAGAATTGAGGCGCAGGATCGAATTTCCTGGATTTTGGAACAGGAGTTCCTTTTGTAACCGGAAATCTTTCCCAATCCGCTTCAAGTCCCTCTGAAAGTGCGTTATCCTGTTCCCGTGAAAAAAAATGAAATCCGGATTGAAGATATGGCAACGGTTTTTGATCATTGAGCAGATATTCCCTGCTTTCTTTTACCCAAATTTCCTTGAATTCCTGTATGGTCTGTCCAAAGATGAATGATTTTTGAAATAATAACCAAAGGAGCAGAAAAGGAAATTTTGGTACTCCAGCTTCTCTTCGGATCAGAATAAGGTAAAAGGTTGGTTTATATCCTGAAAACAATGTTAATTGCATTTAAATTTTTATAAAGATAGGTCTAAAATACCAAGATTCTTTATTTATATGACCGTTTTATCGCTAAATTTGATTGATCAATATAAAATGGGACTGATTTTGAAATATATAAATGTCATGCTGATCGCCAGCGTCAAATTCTTTTGGGCGACACCTTATGCCTATCTTTTCCGGCTAAATCCAATAGAGACATTTGTATTCATTGAACTGGGAGGAATCCTCGGTTTTTTATTTTTTTACTATATTTTCTCTTTTCTTTTGAAGGAGCTCAAACTGATCTGGCCTGCCATATATTATATCACCCCGAGAATTTTTAAAGTAAGATTTGAGCAATGGCTGGATAGCCGGAGATACGCCCGATTGACTGCCAATAAATTCACAAGGAGAAACAAAATGATTGTCCGGATTCGCCGAAAAACGGGAATGCTGGGAATAGTCATATTGACACCCGTTGTTCTCTCTATTCCTGTCGGCGCATTTCTCGGCACTAAATATTTTCACCACAAAAGAAGCTTCATCCCCTGGACTCTGCTTTCAATTTTCTTATGGGGAATTATTTCAATACTTGCTTTTGGCATTTTTATGCATCACTGATATTTCAGAGTCCGAAGAATTTTTTTACCTGTTGAGACAATGCCGGGTGTATTTTCAGTTTCAATAATTGATTGGATTACACTGCATAGTTCCGGCTGAAGATCTGGCTCTTTAAGAGCGATTTTGCACAGCAGGTTCATGGAATTTGCCCGTACAGCAATCGATTCGGAAGGGGTGAGTAGATTAAAAAGCACATCTATAAGAATTCCGGCCTTATCTTCAGGTATTTTCTGATTGTTCAGCATCCTCGTAAAGTGACGTTTCATTGAGGCGCTTTTCAGGTGTGGCAGCCGATCAATGATATCCGGAACATGGGTTTCAAGTGTCCATGGTTCAGCCTCAGAGACATGATCAATGACCCAGGCGGCGTGCCAGGCAATTCTTGGATTATCACAGAATATAAGGCTGTAAATTTCTTCAAAAAGAGATCCATCCTGAAGAACCATCTCCTTCCAGATATAGATTTCCTTTGTGCCGATATTTTCAAGCCGGCTTTTGATTTCCGGGATATTATCCCTCCCCTTCACGTAATGATTCGAGATAATCATAAAATGCTACCTGAGAAGTTATGGTTGGGCGATCCCCCTTGTGATTTATTTGGTTGGTCAGCTCATTGTCGAGAATTCTGGCGGCAGTATTATCATTCCATTGAAGGTCCAGAAATCCAGTGAGCTCCTTTTTAATGTCCGGATCATAAATCGGAACTGTTACTTCGACCCGCCTGTCCAGGTTCCTGGACATGAGGTCAGCTGATGAAATATACAAACTCTCCTTACCGCTGTTGTAGAAATAATAAACCCGTGAATGTTCAAGATAACGGTCTATAATACCAACTGAGGTAATTGAATATTTTTCTTCATCAGAACATGAAATCAGTGAAAACATGCCTCTTACGCTTAATCTGACATCCACACCGGCTTTGGCAGCATCGTACAACCTGCCGATGATCTCCGGATCCACCAGGTTATTGCATTTAATGTAAATTGCTGCTTTATCTCCGTTTCTGGCAGCCTGAATTTCCTGTCTGATCATCTGAACCATTTTATACCTCATGGTGAAAGGAGAGACAAGCAGGTGATGATACCTGCCTATCTTGTAATTTCTCTGAAAGAAATCAAATACTTTGTACACTTCTTTGGCAATAGCGGGATTGGCAGTCCAAAGCATCTGGTCAGAGAAAACCTTTGCGGTAATCTCATTGAAATTACCTGTCCCGACACAGGCATAATGAACCATTTCCTTGTCCTCTTTTCTTGTAATCAGGCAAAGCTTCGAATGCACCTTCAGTCCGGGAACTCCCAAAATGACTTTTACCCCTTCACGGGTAAGTTGGTTGCCCCATTGAATATTGTCTTGCTCGTTGAAGCGGGCCCGGAGTTCCAGTATAACTGTTACTTTCTTCCCGTTTCTTGATGCATTGATAAGGGCATGGATCACATTTGAATTTTTGGCCATCCTGTAGGCAGTCATCCTGATCTCAGTGACTTTTGGATCGATGGATGCCTCTCTTAAAAGGTCAATAAAGGCGTAAAAGGAATGATACGGAAAGTGCAGCAGGATGTCTTTTTTTGCAATTGCGCTTAGGAAAGGCTCTCCCTGCCGGATGTCGGGGTGCGGCAGCGGACTTATTGTATTGTAATACAGATTCTTTTTGCCGATGGAAGGAAATCCCATGAAATCCTTGAAATTGTGAATTCGGGAGCCTCCGATTATTACATCATCCCGGTCAAAATTTAATTTTTTAAGCAGGAGAGTCAGGAAATTATCAGGTATTTCTTTGTCGTGAACAAAACGGACAAGCTCACTGTTTCCGCGCTTTTCCAGACTCTTGGAAAGAATTTTTACATAACTTTCCGCGACATCATCATCCAGGTCCAGTTCCGCGTCGCGGGTAACCTTGACGATATATGACTTGATCGTCCTGAAGCTGAACATGTAAAAAATATCTTTTAATTCATACCGGATAATATCTTCCAGAAGGATGATGTGCCTCTTATTGTCGTTGGAAGGCAGGATAACGAACCGGGGAAGTATATCTGTCGGAACTTCAATCAGGGCATACTCTTCTTTCTTGGATTTCGTCATGACAACCGCCAGGTAGATGGCATCATCGCTTAAGGAAGGCAATGGCTGGTTTTTCTTGATGATCACCGGCATGATACGAGGGCGAACCTCCTCTTTGAAAAAAGTGGTGACATATTCACCTTGTTCAGCTGTTAAATGACTCTCGTTGATGATAAAAATATCCTCCTCTGCGAGATCCTTCAGCAATTGATCGTAAATGCGCTCAAACCACTGGCTCTGGGCAATAACCGTCTGTTCAATCAGATCCAGAATTTCGGCGGGTTGCTCCCCTTCGTTGAGGATAAGGTTGTCAATGGCGGCAAGCCTGCGTAATATGGCAACCCGGATGCGGAAGAATTCATCAAGGTTGTTGGAATAAATTCCCAGGAACTTGAGACGTTCAATTACAGGTACCTCCTTTTTGGATGCTTCCTGAAGCAGTCGCTCATTGAATGACAACCAGCTGATTTCTTTGTTGCGGATTTTTATGCTCATCGCTTTTTATGCCGTTTATTCTTTTTCAAGTGAGTATCTCAACTGATCCAGCATGATAGGTACATCGTCAGGATCAACTCCCTGCCTCAGAAGATGATCCAGGTCTTCGTGAAACGCATCCATAAACTCAATTTCTGACATATCAGCGTCGTTGATGCTTTGCTTGTAGAAATCGAGGGCAATTTTTCTTTTTCCAAGGCACCACTGAACATGTCCCATGTTCATCAGGTCAAACTTGTTCGGAGTGTCGTCAACAAGCATTTTGAAATATTGTTCCGATTGCTTCTTTTTGCCCAGCAACAGGGAACACCACCCAATCGGTCTCCAGATCTTTTTGTTGCCTGGCGAGAGGTATTCAACCTTGAAATAAGATTTTAAGGCTTCATCATATTGTTTCAGCTCCATTCTGCAATGACCAATAGAAATATGAACACCCAGGTTTTCAGGTTCAAGGGCAACAGTCTGAAGATAATATTCAAGCGCCAGATGCGGTTTTTTAAGGTGCCTGTAACAAAGGGCAATCTTTTTCAGGTTCCATGCACGGTTCTGGTCATACAGATCTGCCTTCAGGTAATAGGAGAGTGCCAGTTCGTAATTATCCAGTTTCTGGAAGCAGAACGCAAGTTTTTGAATTATCTCAGCCTCTTCGGAATTTTGCAGCAGCTTTTCATAAATTTCTGAGGCTTCATGATAATAATTCTTCGCAAAATAAAATTCAGCGATATTTCTCAGAAGCTGCAGGTCTTCATTTAACAAATCCAGAAATACATTCTTGTTGTGGAAATCAAATGACCAGGAAAAGATATTTTCAAATCCCTCCCTTTGCGGATGCAGTTTATAGAACCGGTAAATATCGCGGATGTATTGTCCGGATATCGCCTCGGCTTTCTGGTCACGGGAAATCAGGTCATTTTCACTTTCGGATTCAATTAACTGATCAAACTCTGCTGAAAGCGTGTCGAACATCATTTTTTTATATTCGGCCGGAATTGTCTGCATACTGAAACAGAAGGAATATTTATCAGAATTGCACAATACCGGAGTCTTCATTAACAAATCGTACAATTTCCTGTTATCTGCATCATCTTCCAGGGAAGAACTCCTTATCAGTTCGGGATGATTCGGATAGAAAGGAATAAACCAATTGGTTAATTCATTAAAAAATGGAAAATTTTTAAGATTGGAAAAAGAGGTCATGAAAATGTCAGCTCCTTTCATCTGCATTTCACTTAACTCCTCCATTTTATCCATCAACCCTGGTGAATCCTTCATTATATCGCGCCATTCCGGATTTTTATCTTCGTTCAGAGCGTCCCCAAGCAACGCTTCCAGGCTTAATTTATTCCGGAGATTGGGACTTAACTTCATCATTTCCGGAAGGATTTCGTCCTGAAGCTTCTTCTGGATTTTTTCAGTCTCTTTCGATCCGATCAGTTGCAGAAGAATTTTTTCAAGGTGACGTTTAAACGAATTTTTTTCATACAACAATTTCAGTCTGGAGGTTATTGCCGGGAAGAGAAAAATTCTTTTATCATATAAGTAGAGTGATAACAGCAGACCTGTAAGTGCCCGCTGATTTACTTCATCCTGATCTGATTCATATCCTTCAAAAAGGAGCTCAAGTTTCTGCTCATCAAAGAAAAGCAGTTGGCTAAGAGTTATGGCAGTCACAAGGAATGCCCTCTCATGCACGGGAATGTGATCATTCCGGATGTAATTGTTGAAAGAAACACACTCTGATTCTGTCAGTCTGTTCCTAAACCAGTAATGGTAAAAAAGATTGATCAGTTTTTGGTAATGATTTGTTTCTTCATGCTCACGTTTTTTATCAATGGAGTTATCCTCAATAAGAGACCTAAGTTCATTTTCCAGGTGAAAAGACTCCAGTGTTGCGAAATAATCGGAAATATTGTCAATGGACATGCGCGCAAATCCTCTCTTTTTCTGGAATTCCAGTGATGAAGAAAATTTCATTTTCAAACTGTCAGCACACAAATCAGCCAGTTCAAAAGTTGAAACGAGAATATGCTGGTAAATTTTTTGTCTTTCGGGATCTGTTATGCCTTCCACAGTATATTTCAGCATGAACCGGTAATTCTGTTCAAGGTCGAGTTGCTGATCAGTTAACTCACCCAGCCCATTCGAACCGATCATCTTTTCCAGCAGATCAAAAGCAGGTTTCAGCTTTCTTTCCGCAAGCAACTGGCAAATTGTATTGTGACTATTCTTTATTTCAGTTTCGTTCATTTGACCCGACATTTAGCGACTTTTCATCTTTATCATTGTCATTCAACGGTCAAAAATACCTAATTGTATATCTACTGCTTCTCCTCTTGCTGTTAAATTCATAATTGATTGTGAATTCATGTGTTCCGGAGTTGACCTGGCTTTCATGAAAAGTAGTCAAATCAAAAGAATATCCAAACCGTAACTGATTGTTTACATTAAACTGGAAAGTAAGTGCATAGGAATTTTCCAGCCTGTAGGTAACTCCTGCCCAAATTCTCTCATAGAACAATAAATTCAAACCAAAATCAATGTAGGAAGGTGTATTTTCACTCCATCTGTATAACAAAGTTGGTTTAAACTTTACGTTTTCTAACAGTGAAAATACATATCCTCCCATGGCATAAAAGTGGAGTACCTCACGGTAAATCTTTTGATCTGTATCATCCATAATATCATTCTTAAGCAATTTTGGCATAGAAATACCAAGAAAAAAGATATTACTGTGCCAAAGTGCGCCAAATCCCACATTAGGGAGTATCCTGAAATCAACATTTTCAGCAAATGCCGGGTCAGTAGGATCATTTAACGCCAGGTCCCTGAACCGCGCATGATAAGTACTGAAACCTGCTTTTATACCCAGTGAAAGATATTCCCTTGGTTTAAGGTTGATCCTATAGGCATAATCAGCATATAAACCATTCTGCAGGATAGGCCCCCATTTATCATTGATGAGAGAAAATCCCAATCCTACATTATAGGACTTCATTGGCACATGCGCGGAAAAGGTATTTGTATTCGGTGCCCCTTCCCAACCTACCCATTGCGCACGGGACAAGGCCGATATTGAAAGTACCCCAGAAATTCCTGCATAAGCCGGCTGAATCGTCAGCAAGTTCGTCAGATACTGGGTATAAACCGGATCTTGCTGTGATTTGACCTTTTGGGGGAATCCAATTAGCAAAATTAGTAGCACCAGAGGTATTATCAGAGACAGATGTAACCGAGTTTTATTCATAGTTAAAAGGGGAAGGAAGGCCTTTTAATTTGTTAATGTTAGGTAAAATTTCTCTTATATTCTCAAAATGACTTGATATTCTCACTCGCTGATCATCGAAGGACAACGCGTAATTATTTAACAATAAACTCCTTATCTTAACAAGATAATTCCGGAGGGAATTTGATCTTATGGTTTAATTCAGTCATTCTGGGACCATCCAATTTCAGGATGAAGATACTTAATTCCATTGAAATGTCAGAATTTTACAATTTCGATCCGGAGAAACTACTATATTCGTAAAATTTTAATCATCGCAAAGATGTTTTCAGGAATAATTGAGGGGATGGGTACGGTAGTAACAATCATCCGGGAGCAGGAGAATGTTCATCTGACATTGAAATGTGATTTTACTTCTGAGCTGAAAGTCGACCAGAGTCTGTCACATAATGGCGTTTGTCTGACAGTCGTAAAAGTTGATGGGTACCATTACACTGTAACGGCAATAAAAGAGACTTTGCTTAAATCTAATCTTGGCTTGCTAAAGTCAGGTGACAAAGTTAACCTTGAAAGAAGTATGAAAATGGATGGCAGGCTTGACGGACATATTGTCCAGGGACATGTCGATCAGACAGCTGTATGCGAAAATGTTGTTGAAGCAGACGGAAGCTGGTATTACACTTTCAGCTACGGCTTTGATTTGGATAAAGCACGCCAGGGATATTTGACAGTGGAGAAAGGTTCAGTTACTGTCAACGGAGTGAGTCTGACTGTTGTGAATTCACAGAAGGATTCCTTTCAGGTGGCAATTATCCCTTTTACTTACGAACACACTAATTTCCATGCTATAAAAAAGGGCAGTGTGGTCAACCTGGAATTTGATATCATAGGAAAATACCTGAGCCGGCTGGCAGGCTACAAGTGAATATGCTGAAAAGAGTTATCACACGCAGTTTACCTAAAGCTCATTTATAAATGCATAATTCGTGCTGGAAATCTTTGCGGATTGTCCGGCATTTATAACAAACTACATGATAAAAAACATCCTCCTGATCTCTTGTCTCTTTTTTTCCGGCAACCTGGTATCCAAAGAAACCCAAACTGAAAAAGCCCACCGGATTCACCAATCCGTATTAACGATAGATACGCACTCAGATACACCTTTAAATCTTTTGAGCGATGATTTTAACGTTGGCAAATGGCAGGATCAGGCAGTAACAGGTACCAAGGTGGATTTTCCCAGGATGAAAAAGGGCGGATTGGATGCACAGTTCTTTGCTGTTTTTGTGAGCCAGGGACCGAGAACAGAGGAAGGAAATGCCAATGCCAGGAAGAAAGCACTTGATATTCTTGATGCCGTGCGGAAATGCGTTGCTGATAATTCAGCCGAGGCAGCAATAGCACTGACTCCCGATGATGCCTACAAATTGGAGAAGGAGGGAAGACGGGCAATTTTTATCGGACTTGAAAATGGGTATGCACTTGCCAACGACATCACCATGGTAAAGAAGTATTATGATTTGGGAATCAGATATATTACCCTGTGTCATACTTCAAATAATGATGTTTGTGATTCATCTACCGAGAAGACCAAAGGTGCTGAATACAAAGGACTGTCTCCTTTTGGAGAGAAAGTAGTTGAAGAAATGAACCGTACCGGCATGATGGTTGATGTATCCCATATCTCAGATGATGCATTCATGGATGTGATCAGGTTAAGTAAAGTCCCGGTCATTGCAAGCCATTCCTGTGCCCGCGCCATATGTGATAACCCGCGCAATTTGACCGATGTGGATTTGAAGGCTTTGGCGAAAAACGGGGGAGTTATACAGATGTGCTTTCTCTCTGACTATGTGAAGAAACCTGATCCCAATCCGAAAAGGGATTCTGCAATGGTTGAGGTAAGGCAAAAATTCAATGATTTCCAGGGATTGTCGGAAGATAAGCTGAAAGAAGCCAGGAAGCAATATCGTGAGGTTTCCAAAAAATACCCGAATAAACTGGCCACAGTTCAGGATATGGTTGATCACATCGACCACATCGTAAAAGTCATTGGAATCGACTATGTCGGAATTGGTACCGACTTCGACGGAGGTGGCGACCTGTCTGGTTGCAGGGACGTAAGTCAGATGGAGAACGTGACCCTCGAACTGGTTAGAAGAGGTTACTCCGAAAGAGATATCAAAAAAATATGGGGAGGAAATTTTATGAGAGTATTCAGGGAGGTACAGAAGGCAGCTTCCCTGTAACTATTTTTTGTCAACCATTAACCAATACCCATTCTGAGGCTCGGCATACTGTAGTTTGGCAAGCACTCGTTCCGCATCCCTCTTGTCCTCAAAACTCTCAACTGAGACACGGAAGAACTCTTTGCCCAAAGCGGAAACTTCCGGATGATATCCTTGTTTGGTCAATTGCTCAGCAAGCTTTTCCGCATTTTCCCTGATCTTGAAACAACCTCCTACCACATGGAATTTACCTGCAACTTTCTCTGCAGCCGGAACAGAGGTGTTCTCAGATGTCGTAACAACGGACGTGCTGGGTGCCGCAACAAGAGGCGTGTTGTCTTTTGAAGCACCAGATTCCTGAAGTTTAGTATCGCTGGTTATTTGTTTTTCAGATGGTAAGGCTCCTTGAACAGGTTCAGTAACCACTCCTTGAGGGCTGGCTGACGGAGAATCAGTTAGCGAAATGGAGGCAGTACCTGCATTTTGCTGTTTAACGTAAGAATCGTTAAGGATAAATTTTGGGACCAAAAACAATGCGGCGATAACAGGAAGAGTAATCAGTAAGTATTTTACCACAGGTCTTCGATGAGGTTGAAGCTCTGGAGCCTTGTCCTTGAAAACAGGCTTAGCTGGCAGTGGGTATTTATTTATCAGTCGCGGAAAGTGAAAAGACTGAAGTCCAAAAGTATCCGGCCTGAGATATTCATTCTTGTCTGCTTCAAATAAAAGGTGCTCATTGGAATCATATCGGAGGCTGCCAATTTGTTCAAATTCAATTTTCTCGCCATTTTCAAGTCGGAACATGCACTCAGATACAAATTCTGAGATTATCTTCCTGGCTTCCAAATAGCCAATGCCTTCCCTTTCACTGATATAATTAACGAGTAATCCATCATTTTTCTTAAGTTTCCCATTGAAAATCAACTCTTTTACGGGAGGATAGAATTGATCTCCCTGGGGATTTGAGACCGCAGGCAGGTAATTGGCAATAAACCCTCCGAAATCAGGAATGATCACGCAATCGTTGGTTTTCAACAAGTCTGTAAGATAAACTGCAAGGTTCATGAAAGAATATTTGAACTCCAAATATAAGAATAAATCTCAGATTTTGTACTTTTGAAGCTTGTTGCGATCAAGGTTATTCAGTAACAGTAAGAAGACTAAATCTTTTAATAGCAAGAATTGGATTTGGTTCTAATAACACCTAAATCAAAACTATTTGATTACTTCGCAGGAAAGTTTCACGGAATAGGTTATTTTCATCCAACAAAAAATCAAATGAAGAGGAAAATTCTGATTACAGGCGGCACCGGTTATATTGGTTCGCACACTGTCGTAGAATTGCAGAATGCAGGTTTTGAAGTTGTTATTATTGATGATCTAAGCAATTCCACAATTGGGGTTGTTAGCCATATTGAACAGATTACCGGAATTCGTCCCGAATTTCATCAGTTCAATATGCAGAATCTGGATCGGCTCGACGACCTTTTTAGGCATTTGCCTGATATAAAGGCAGTTATTCATTTTGCAGCCTCCAAAGCGGTTGGTGAATCAGTAGAGAAGCCATTGGTTTATTACAGGAACAACCTGATGTCCCTGGTAAACCTGCTCGAATGTATGGGGAAATACAAGACAGGTTTTCTTGTTTTTTCCTCTTCCTGCACAGTCTATGGTCAGCCGGAACATCTTCCCGTTACAGAACAGACACCCCGAAAAAAAGCTGAATCGCCTTATGGAAACACCAAAATTATTTGTGAAGATATTATTGACGATTATGTGAAGGTATGTTCTGATATTCAGGCAATTGCACTTAGATATTTCAATCCGGTTGGTGCCCATCCGTCTGCTCTGATTGGGGAATTGCCAAGCGGAGTTCCGGGTAACCTTGTGCCATTTGTTACTCAGACAGTAGCGGGATTGCGGCAGCAGCTCCAGGTATTCGGTAATGATTACAACACTCCCGATGGCACCTGTATCCGCGATTATATTAACGTGGTAGATCTTGCAAAGGCCCATGTAACTGCAATCAGGCGTCTGCTGGAGCAAAGAAATGAATCTGCCTTCGAGTTTTTCAACATTGGAACAGGGAAGGGTGTATCTGTATTGGAGTTGCTGAATGCATTCGAGAAGGTTACCAGCCGCAAAGTGCCCTATAGTATAGTTGGAAGAAGAGCAGGTGACATCGAAAAAATCTATGCTGATACTTCCAGGGCCAACAATGTCCTGGGATGGAAGGCTGCTGCCACCTTGGAAGAGACTCTTCTCTCTGCCTGGAACTGGGAAAAAAAACTCAGGAAGATAGAATAAAAATTAATAGTGTTGAAAAAACATTATTGATTTGATTATCATTGCATTAATTTTTTATTTCTGATTAATTCTAACCATCATACAGATTTTATCCAAAAATCCATGCAAAAAACTATTTTAATTACCGGAGGTGCCGGATTTATCGGATCGCATGTTGTAAGGCGATTTGTCAATAAATATCCGGATTATCAGATAATTAACCTGGATCTGCTAACTTATGCAGGAAACCTGGAAAACCTGAAAGACATTGATTCACTGCCCAATTATAAATTTGTTAAAGGAGACATCACTGACAGTGAATTGGTAAACCGACTTTTTGAGGATTACAAGCCGGATGGCGTCATTCACCTCGCAGCAGAATCGCATGTCGACCGTTCCATCACCGATCCTGCAGCTTTTATCAGGACCAATATTTTTGGTACGTTTAACCTGGTGCATGCCGCTAAGGAGCATTGGAAAAATAATATGGAAGGGAAAATGTTCTACCATATATCAACTGATGAAGTTTACGGATCATTGGGAGAGTCCGGACTTTTTACTGAGACTACCTCATATGATCCCAAGAGCCCCTATTCTGCATCAAAAGCCAGTTCTGATCACCTCGTCAGGGCCTATTTCAATACTTTTCACCTGCCGGTTCTGATTTCTAATTGTTCAAACAACTATGGCCCAAACCAGTTCCCCGAGAAACTTATTCCGCTCTGCATTCACAACATCCAGCACAGAAAACCGATACCGGTGTACGGGAAAGGCGAAAATGTACGGGACTGGCTGTTTGTTGAAGATCATGCTTCAGCCATCGACCTTATTTTCCACAAAGGTGGGATTGGTGAAATATACAATATCGGAGGGAATAATGAATGGACCAATATTAACCTTATCAGGGCATTGTGCGATGTATTGGACAAAAAATTGGGAAGGCCGCAAGGCTCTTCCCAACAGTTGATAACATTTGTAAAAGACCGTGCCGGCCACGATTTGCGTTACGCAATAGATTCATCCAAAATCCAGAATGAACTGGGCTGGAAACCATCTCTTCAGTTTGAAGAGGGGCTGGGTAAAACAGTAGACTGGTATCTAAACAATTCTGACTGGCTCGACAATGTATCTTCAGGTGCTTATGAGAAATACTACGAAAAGCAGTATCACCAGCGATAAATCTATTTTCTGACCGCTTTTACTTCAACCGGACCGTCCGGCGTTTCAGCTTTGCCTTCAAGCTTTTGGTCGACCATCTTGAATTTAATGGTCACCAGGGTTGATTCAAGATAGATCCCGACGGTGATCAGGTCATCTTTAATGGCGATCTCTGAAAAGTCAACTTTCTGGCCTTCAATAACCAGTTCGCCCTTAAGCTTATCACCAACCTGCGTAAAATTGATCTGCCCGGAAGTGTAATTTGACGGAGCTGTAGGGGCAGAGTATTCCCATTTCCCGACCAGTTTTTTCTGGTCAAAATTTGCTGCCTGGATTTGAGAAATTGCAGCAGCAATAAGTGTCAGCGTTAAAAAAAATCCTTTAATTTTCATTTTGATTAATTTGTTTTTAATTGTCAGAAGTAATCATTGATCATCGTGGATGATCCCCACATTATCATTTTATATTTATGCAATAATTTTCTAAAAATGAATTCGAAGTGTGCAAAAATAGGAATATTTACCTTTGCGGTTTTTTTATTTTAAAATAATAAAAGTTTTTTTATTTATCAGGATCTCTTGTTCATTAATGCCTGACATTATCCTATGGCAGAACCTACAATTCCCATTAGCCGGTCGACAGTATCGTGCACCTGGGCTGCCTCCTCAAATCCGATGGTCATAGCATGCACTTTCTTGCTGCCTACCACAAAATTAAGTGAAGCCATTCTTTCTTCTTCCTTAACGAGTCCTCCGCAACCGAATATTTTCATTCCCAATACCCCCTTCCCATTGTTACCGGCTGTTTCAAGCAGGGACATAATTTTGTCGGGTGAACCATCCATCCGTATCTCCTTATTGTTGATCCTGGCAAGGACTACGTCTGGCCAGTCATTTGATACCCCTGCCTGAAGTGCCCCAAAATCATGAGAGGAAAATCCTACTTTTTTAATAAGACCCTTTGACTTTGCATCACTGAGTCCGTCCATAAAGCGCTTCTTATCTTCGGTCCACCTGGCGTTGGTCATGCAATGAAGCAAAACGATATCGAGATAATCAGTGTCCAGCTCCTGGCGGATACGCTCAATCATTTGATCGACTGGCTGGAGCGGATGCCAGTCTAGGTTTTCAGTCCAGATTTTTGTCATTAGGGTAATTTCTCCTCTGGGCAACACTTTAAGTGCCTCTTTGGCGAATGGATGTGAACCATAGGTATCTGCTGTATCGATGAAACGGATGCCACGGTCGAAGCCTGCCTTTACCATCAGTTTAAATTTTTCTAACCCTATTCGGGTCTGATTGGACTGATGGTTCCATCCGTTGGTGCCCATCCCCATGGCAAGGCGGGATACTTTCAACCCTGTTTTCCCAAGATCGACCATGTCAACTTTTGTATAAACCTTAGCTGGCTCAGCCATAAGATGGTGGAATCCTCCTGTGACCACAAGGGCTCCTGAGAGCCCTGTCCTGATAAAATTACGTCGTGTAAATTCAGTCATTCGTTGTTGATTAGTACCCTAAATATAACAATTATTTATTTTAACCCTATGTTGGTATAATCAACCCGGACACCGGCATATTTTTCTGCAATAAGATCCAGTATCCTGATTACATCTTCTATTTCATTGGCCCTTAATAATTCTATTCTTAATTCTTTAAAATCGGATAGATTAGGAAAATACCTGGCGAAATGACGTCTCATTTCCAGTATAGCTCTTTTGGGATCATCTTTCCAGGAGATGGATTGACTGAGTTGTTCTTTTACATTTTCCACAACAAAAGGGACAAAAGGCGGGGGTGTTAGTTCGCCGGAATTCAGATAGTGCCGAATTTCACTGAAGATCCATGGTCGGCCAATAGAACCTCTGCCAACCATCAGTCCGTCTACACCGGATTGATCAAGGAAAGCTTTGGCTTTGACCGGCCCGGTTATGTCCCCGTTGCCTATGATGGGAATCTGCATCCTCGGATTGTTTTTTACAGCTGCGATAAGTCTCCAGTCGGCCTCCCCGGTATAGAGCTGGCTCCGTGTGCGGCCATGAATCGCTAAGGCCTGAATGCCTGCATCCTGCAGCTTTTCAGCAACTTCCACGATCGGTTGGTCGTCCTGATCCCAGCCAAGCCTTGTCTTGGCTGTTACCGGAAGCTGTACGGCCTTCACCACTTCGCCGGCCATCTTAACCATCTTGGGTATATCACGCAAAAGGCCTGCCCCAGCCCCCTTTCCCGCGATTTTCTTCATCGGGCACCCGAAATTGATATCTATAAAATCAGGCTTGTACAATTCTGCTACTTTGGCTGCCTCGACCATCGAATCGATGTTTGAACCATAGATCTGGATCGCCAGCGGACGGTCAAACTCAAAAATGGTCATCTTCCTTTTTGTCCGCGACACATCCCTGATCAAGGCTTCTGAAGCAACAAATTCGGTGTACATGACGTCTGCACCGTATTTTTTACACAGGTAACGAAATGATTTGTATGTAACATCCTCCATGGGAGCCAGAAACAGCGGATGATTTCCTAGATCAAGGTTACCTATTTTCATTGAGAATATGAATGTTGAAATTTAGAATTAAGATTGGAATATCAATAACTGGGATATCCTAATCCCTGCAAAGATAACCATTAGGTCTGTTTATCCTTTTGCAACATGGATGGAAAAGATAACTTTGCAGGACTCATGGTTCGTTTTCCGGATCTTAGAAAGATTCTAAAATTCGAAAATGAGAAATGGCTGGAACAATCTTTTATTTCAAAGAACAAAGAAAAACGATAAATTTAAAAGCGCGTTTGAATTTTCACAGGATTGAACTGCCAACCAATATTTTGGGACCATAACAAATGCATCTTTCATTTGTTTGTTCGAATTCAAAAATTTAGAGAATATAATATACTGAATATCAATGAATAAAATATTTCAATGAGATTTTTACGCGACTCAACTCCTTTTACCCAGGTATTGTTTACCCTGATAACCATTGTTCTCGGAGGTATTTTTATTTCATTGGCCGGGTTCCTGTTTTGCCGGATCTTTTTTGGTATCAGCTTTGAAGATCTGACAGTCATGCTCTCTGATTTCAATGAACCCCGAAACCTCCTGTTTTTGAAGGCGTTCCAGATTTTGCAAACAGTCGGGATGTTCATCTTGCCTCCATTGTTGATTGTATGGTCATTGGATGACAAACCGTTAAGCTTTCTCAAGCTGGATACCAAACCTGGTGGATTCATGCTTTTCATGGTTTGCGCGATCATTCTGGCCGGGGGACCGGTGATTGAATGGTTTTCAATTGTCAACCAACATCTTGTGCTCCCTAGCTGGATGAATGCAGTTGAAACCTGGATGCGAAATTCGGAAGATCAGGCCAATGATATTACTGTGGCATTTTTATCCGGCAAAGGATTTGGAAGCTTAATAGGCAACCTCTTCATCGTAGCTTTGCTGCCCGCTATCGGAGAAGAATTGCTTTTCAGGGGTCTTTTACAAAAACTGATCAAAAGGATGACCGGAAGCAGCCACTGGGGAATCTGGATTACAGCTGCCATATTCAGCGCATTGCACCTTCAGTTTTTTGGATTTCTGCCTCGTCTTCTACTTGGAGCACTTTTCGGTTACCTGCTTGAATGGACCGGTACTTTATGGCTTCCGATGATAGCCCATTTTGTCAACAATGCAACAGGGGTTATAGTTTACTTTTTTACCGGTGAAGGGTTGGAACAAGACCAGTCTGATATATCCGTTTTCAACAACAGTACATTCTTCTGGGCACTTGCCAGTAGTGTGGTATTATGGTTTCTGTTAAGGTACCTTTACATGAAGAGGGTTGAGGAATCCGTGTCAGTTGCTACTGATTCATTTGCAAAAGAGTATGTTGATAAAGTAGATTAGCCGTTTGCTCTTTCTTTTCATTCTTAATTTAGCCAGTTGACTTTTGAGTCATTGATAGGTGAAAATTTCGCCGGGAGGCAGAACAGTTGTTGAATTTTCTGCCTAACTTTATAAATACAAAGATTCGACACGGTTCATCAAGATAGTGTGTCAAAATTGTCAGGCAATTCATAAACTTAAAGCCATGAGAAAAATTATCATTTGCGTTTGTTTTGTTGCAATGGCAGGTTCCCTGCTCGCACAGGGTGATAAAAACATTGTTTTGAACCAGCCTGATCTGTCGAGGGGAATGTCCGTGATGAAAGCTCTGTCTTTAAGGGCGTCGGCAACAGATTATGACACCACCAGTTTCAAACTAAAGGACCTTTCCGACCTGGTATGGGCTGCAAACGGGATAAATAGGGCAGATATCGGAAAACGTACCGCTCCTTCGGCAATGAATTCGCAGGATATTGATATTTATGTGCTCATGAAATCAGGAGCTTATCTTTATGATGCAAATAAACAGCTCCTGGTATTAATTGCAGAAGGTGACTACCGGCTCTTGGCAGCCGGAAGACAGGCAGATGTAGCAAAGGCCCCTGTTAACTGTGTCCTGGTGTCTGATATTTCACGGTTCAGATCAGGGGAGGAATCCTCAAAACTTATATGGGCTGCAGAAGATGCAGGAATCGTTTCTCAGAACATTTCTGTTTTTTGCGCGGCAGTTGATTTTTCCACCAGGCCAAGGGCAACAATGGAGCTGCAAAAGCTAAGTGAGGTGCTGAAGCTTACATCAACCCAGCATTTGATGCTGAATCATCCTGTTTCTTATAAAAAGGAGTAGCTTCATGAATCTCATATTCCGGACTGATACAGCAGGCATTGACTGGGGACTTGTAGTTGCAATTCTTCGCGAGACCGGTATGGCAAATTATACGGCTGAACGTCATAAACAGGCGTTTGAGAATAGTCACACCGTCGTTTTTGTATTTGACAGCGAAAAGATGATTGGATTTGGGCGTGCTCTGTCTGATGGTGCCTACCAGGCTGCCATCTACGACGTTGCCGTGCTGCCTGAATACCAGGGCAAAAGTGTTGGAAAAATCATTGTGGACAAAATTGTACAAAATTGTCGTGACTGCAGTTTTATCCTGTATGCTGCTCCTGGAAAAGAAGGGTTTTATGAAAAATTGAATTTCAGGAGATTGAAAACAGGAATGGCGCTTTTTACAAACCAGGAAAAAATGATGATCAGGGGATTTACCGAATAATCAGTTACAATATGGGACTATTTTCAGCATTACTTGGCAACGCAGGGGCTGTAAGCCAGGACGAATTAAAAAGAAACTATGGAAATCTTTTAACTGAGGGCGAGGAGATAGAACTTGGTTTCAAACTGATCCGGGATACCTTTGTTTTTACTTCCAAAAGACTTATTTTGATTGATAAGCAAGGACTGACCGGCAGCAAGACGGAATACAAATCCATTTCATACAAAAGTATTTCAAGGTTCAGTGTGGAAACAGCAGGAACATTTGAACTGGATGCGGAATTAAAAATCTGGATTTCCGGCGAACAACATCCCAGCATCATCAAACAATTCAACAAATCTGTCAATGTGTACGAAGTCCAGAAAGTACTTGCGCATCATGTACTTTAATGATCAACCAAATCACCACTAAATTAGTGCCGGGAACGCCTACAATTTTATCCCAATTTTTTTGGATTCATTAATTTCATGAAAAGTTTTTCTATCAAGGTACTTTTCCGTCAAATTTCTGATGCTAATTACTTTTCCCTTTCCGTAATATGAACAGACCAGTTAAAAGGCCTGCAATAAACATTGCAATTCCCGAATTTCTTGAAAATTCTGCCGGGAAAAAAATTACCCAAATGCCAAGCAGGATGAATCCAACAGTTAAAATGTATGAAGAATATTTGAAAATATAATTGGATATACTCATTAAAATTTCTGTCAATTTAAACATGTTATAACTAGTTTTTAGATTTAATATTCAGTTTGCTATATTCAAAAATAATCCATTCAGTCTAAAAAAATGTTGAAATTTTCCCTGGATGCTATAATGATTGTTACACAATTCGCCCTTTCCAATTATTCGTATTCATACTATAATATTATGCTTCTCTCCGAGCTCCTCCCATTAACAGTCACGCAGGCGGATTGCGGGCGATTTAGCTTTCGCTGATCTTCGATCCCTGTCAAGCCGAAAAACAGCCCGGTCGGAAAGATGCACACCGAAAACCACTGCTGCCGGATTTGCCGGGTAGCTGATAGGGTGTATTCCAATTCATTAAATATATGAATATTTGCTTTTCATTATTCACAAAAATTGTTTTCTCAACGAGTTCAGCATTTTGTTGGCTAATTCGCTCAATTAAGTCCACCGGAAGCGGATCAATAAATTGAAAACTTTAACTGAGAATTTGTCAAACACAACAAGCCTACAACCTAATTTTTAATCCTGTAATAATTCCTCTTTCCGATCACTTAATAAATGAAAGAAATGCTGATTTTTCAATTGAATCTTCGAATTTATCCTCAATGTAATCAAGAGCTTGCGATGTGTTCATACTTTCTTGGTAAAGAATCCTATAAATCTCATGAATATTGTCAATATCTGTTGTTAAAAATCTTCTTCATCTTAATCCCACTTAATTAATGCCTTGGTATTTCGCAGGCATTCCGACATCAATAGTTATTATGTATGGAGGTATATCAGAAATAACAGGTGTCATTGCAGAAATAGAAACATTCATTCCAAATTTTACAGAACTAATGAACCATTGTCCCTCCGCCAATAGCCACCCAATCACCAATTTCAATTTCTCCTGCAATTTGTACAGAATTGGTTAGAACGCAATTGTCACCAATTACTACATCATGTGCAATATGGACATATGCCATAATAAGACAATTGTTCCCGACTTCTGTCATCTGGATTTCGAACTGCCTACTCGAAGATGCTTACAATCACTAACTCAATAGGCGATCATTTTATTTTACAATTTCTTTGCCAACATTCTTATTATCAGGTTATAAATTTGTCAAAAAATTTCCTGATTGAATTAAATAGGGCCCATTTCTTGTTGTATCTTTAAAAGAAAAATTATGTTAATTGCCTTTATTCAAAATGCTGCTTTGCTGATTACTCTTTCGGCAATGTACGGTCTGATAAAATGGTACCGGGTAAACAGCAGATTTTATAATCATATCATACAAGGTGCCTGGTTTGGTTTTATTGCCATTGCCGCCATGATGATGCCTTTTCATTATGTCTCGGGAACAATTTATGACGGACGTTCGGTAATATTAACACTTGCAGGTTTTTGGGGAGGTGGTTTAACCACGGCAGTTACGATACTGATGGCGTTGACTTACCGGGCTTACATTGGTGGAATAGGAGTGTGGGCTGGCATGGCAACCATTCTGTTTTGCGGCATAACTGGTTTGTTTTTTCGATACCATTTCAAAGATAAACTTGAAAAATTAAAATTTCACCATTTATACATAACCGGCATAACCTCCCATTTGGTTATGCTTGCGTGCCAGATGCTTATTCCTGGTGCAACCCGAGGGCTGGTACTTTCAGTTATTTGGTTCCCGGTGCTGTTAATTTTTCCGGTGACGTTTGCCTTTATCTCGAAGATTTTTCAAATTATTGACAGGTATATTCAAAGCGAACATCGGATCAGGGATGCGGAATCACTTTACCGGACAACCCTGCTGAGTATTGGAGATTCGGTTATTTGTACTGATAAGAAAGGGCAAATTACCCAAATGAACGCGGTGGCAGAAGGATTAACAGAGTGGAAATTTTCAGAGGCTAAAGGTTTAAAACTGGATAAAATTTTCGCAATAATCAGCGAGGATAGCCGCGAACGGGTGGAAAGTCCATTTGCAAGAGTAATGAGCAGCCATACAATTATTGGTTTGGCTAATCATACGCTGCTTATCTCAAAAAGCGGCAAGGAAATACCCATTGCCGACAGCGGCGCACCAATAATCAATGAAGAAGGAGAAATTACTGGTGTAGTGCTTGTATTCCGCGACCAAACTGAAGAACGTGAGTATCAAAATAAATTGATTCAAAGTGAAGCAATGTACCGGGAGCGTGAATTTTGGCTGACTGAATCCCAAAAGGCCGGTAGGATTGGTTCGTACGACTTTGATATTGAAGCTGACCATTGGTCCTCTTCCGGAGTACTGGATGAGATATTCGGAATTACCATGGACAATCCTCGTACTTTGGTTAGCTGGAATGCTATAATTCATCCCGACCACCAAAAAGAAATGCTCGATTATTTTCTGACCCAAGTGATAAAAAACAACCAAACTTTTGACAAGGAATATAAAATTGTCCGCCAAATCGATGGAGCCGAAAGATGGGTTTTAGGGCGTGGGGAATTGATTTTTGATAAGGATGGTGCCCCGGTTCGAATGTATGGCACCATCATTGATATTACTGAACGAAAATTATTTGGACAGCAACTTCAGGAAAGCGAAGAAAGGTTCCGGAAAGCCGTACTGTTGGCACCAATCCCAATAATGGTTCATGATGAAGAAGGAATGATCATTAACATCAGTGAAGGCTGGACTCATTTCTCAGGTTATAGCCAGGAAGAAATTCCGGATATAAAGACCTGGACTAACAAGGCTTATGGGGCAAGAGCGATTGAAGTGGAAAAATATGTTAATGGGTTATTTAGTTCAGATAAAACTGTTTTCAGCGGTGAATATGAAGTCACAACAAAGACAGGAGACATTCGGATATGGAATTTCTATGAAACACCGCTTGGAAAACTATCGAATGGCAAAAAAATCATGCTTAGTCTAGCTCCCGATATCACTCAGCGAGTTAAGGTAAAAAAAGAACTCGAAGAAAGCGAAAGAGCATACCGGTATTTGTTTGAAAATCACAGTGCCGTAAAATTCCTTAGTGACCCGGATAACGGGCAGATTGTAAGAGCCAACCAGGCTGCAGCTGATTTTTACGGTTGGAACATAGAAAAGCTACAATCGATGAATATCGGGGAGATAAACATACTGCCACAGGAAAAAATTAGGAAAGGCTTGGAAAATGCCCTGTTTAAAAATAAGGAGTATTTTGAATTTAAACACCGGATTGCTAACGGTCAGGTCAGGGATGTGGAAGTTTACTCCAGTCTGACAGAATATGGTGGAAAGGAATTACTGCACAGCATTGTGCATGATGTGACCGAAAAAAAGCGTTTGTTCGATGAACTGGTCATTGCCAAGGAAGATGCTGAAGAGAGTGACAGGTTAAAAACCGCATTTCTATCCAATATGAGCCATGAAATTCGGACACCGCTAAATGGGATTATTGGTTTTGCCAATCTCCTGGCAGAGGATGATAATCTTTCAAAAGATGACAAAAGAAATTTCGTAGCTATTTTAAATAAAAGCGCGGAGAATTTGCTCAAAATTATTAACGATATTCTGGATATATCAAGGCTTGATACCGGTAAAACTATCATTGAGGAGAAACCCTTTGACGCGGGTGCGTTGCTCCTGACCCTGCAAACGCTATTTAACAAGAGGATGGAGGATTCGGGAAAGACAAGTATTAACCTCACGATACTTAAACCTGAAGGGAAAATAATTTTAAATACCGATGAAAGCCGGTTGATGCAGGTCTTTTCAAATTTAATTGATAATGCAATACGCTTTACTTCTATAGGTTCAATAACTTTTGGCATTTCCGAAATTAAAGAAAACAGGGCCGAATTCTTTGTGAAAGACACGGGTATAGGGATTCCAAAAGAAAAACACGAACTTATTTTCGACCGTTTCACCCAAGCGGATGACAGCTTCACCAGAAGTTATGGCGGGACAGGCTTAGGGTTGGCCATCGTAAAAAAGCTTCTTGAACTCATGGGAAGCTCAATAGTACTGGAATCAGTGCCTGGGGAAGGGACCAGTTTCCGTTTTACACTTCCAGTTTTAGCTGAAAGCGAAAATTCAAGTGATTTAAATGTCCCAAAAACTGTTGAAATTGTCAAAAATGGAAAAATGAAAATACTTGTTGTAGAAGATGATAATGCCAGTTGGCAATATTTCAAACTGGTATTGGCAAATCATTGTGAAGAATTGCTTTTTGCCGAAACCGGAAAAGATGCCTTACAAATTTATGAGGATAATAGGCCGGATGTTATTTTAATGGATATCAGGTTGCCGGATCAGAATGGACTTGATGTAGTCCGCAGAATCAGAGAATCTGATCAAAATGTTGTCATTATTGCCCAAACAGCTTATGCCATGAATACGGACAAACTAACAGCACTTGCAGCAGGCTGTAACGATTATATTTCCAAGCCGATAAATGCAGAAATGTTACTTGGAATAATCAGTCAGTTCAATAATTGAGTAATCTTTTTACCTAATGTGGATCCGTCGTTTAAGGTAGCTCAAGTGAAATGGTCTTCATTTAAGATGCAGCAAAATATGCGCAATTCTGCGTGTGGGGATCATTCAATTATCATGTTAACATTGCCTGCTTTCATTTTGGTTAAGAATTAGTGTTAAAATAAATTGTGTAAACATGTGTGTTGAATAAAAAGCATTCATAAATATTTAATTTACAGCAATTTAATTATTTGTATTTGTGAGTCCGGAGGTATATGAACCCACTGTGTCAGTAAGTACAAATTAGGTAGGTGATCGGGTAGAAATCAAAGTGCAGGATAACGGCAATGGGATGCTTCAAATATTATTGGATAAGATCGTTCAGCCTTTCTTTACGACCAAACCTACAGGGCAGGCAACCTGGTTGGGGCTTAGCATGGCATTTGATATTGTCAATGCACATGGCGGGGAATTAAAAGTTGAAACAAAAGAAGGCGAAGGATCGGAGTTTATTATTCATTTACCCAATTAAAGGAAATACAAAATATCCGGGCAAAAACCACCTCCGGCAAGGGAGTATTATATCAAATGAGCAGGATTTGGGTTTTTATATTTGAGACAATAATGAGATGGTTAATGTAGCCCGTGTTGACAGGTCAATTAAACCCTCAGAACCTCTACACTTCTTTAGAATACCTGTTTAGACTCTGACAAATTGAACTTTTAGCCAAATCAGGGCAAAATTCTCGATTATTCTGATGTTGCTGCCAATTCGAAAGAGAAAGACATGCAAAAGATCTTCTTTGGCCGATTGAATAAAGACTAAATTGAAGTCCAATTAGCGACTGAATCTTAGATGATGTTATATGTAATATTCTCGGCAACAATCAGATAAATTCACAATGTTCACCGGATCTGATTAGGTCTTTTTTTTTAGATTAACAATGGTTATATCAGAATATCACGTTAATAGTTTGAATACTATAACAGAGAATAAGTGATTTTGTTGTTTGGTTAGGTGTATTTCATCTAAAAGTAGAAATTATACTTTATAATGATTAGGGATAGTAAAAAATCTCACTTTTCTCTACGAAGATTTTCTTTAAAATCTACACCTAAGTTAAACACAATTGGAATGAAAAAAAACAAAAAAGGGATACAATTCAGAGACGCAATAAATAACAAACCACTTAAGATCAATTACTTAAGTGGTCCATTTTGTAGCCTCACCGCGACTCGAACGCGAATCTAAAGTTTAGGAAACTTCCGTTCTATCCCTTGAACTATGAGGCCATATGTGAAAAAAAGTACTAAAAGTCTGGCGTACTTCGAGTACTTGGTTGATGCCTGAGGCACTTTTTTATATTTTGAAACCTCACAAATTAATTTCTCGGTTCTTCAGGAATTCTTGTGGAAACTTACCGGCACATTTTTCAACCGGTAGGCAGCTTCTTCAAGCAGTTCATTGGTTTTGGCAAAACATACCCGGATCATCTGCATCTTTGTTTTTTCATGCTGAAAAGCAGAAAATGGGATGGTAGCAACATTGTGATCTTTTACCAGCCTCATAACGAACTCATTATCAGGCTCGTCAGATACCTTGCTGTAATCCAGTAATTGATAGGTTGTAGATTTCGTCGGAATCCATTCGAATTTGCTGCCGGACATAAGTTCCAGGAAATAATCTCTTTTGCTTTGATAAAAAGCATTGATTTCCTTAAAATTCTGACCTTGTTTCAGATATTCTGCCAATGCATATTGTGCAGGAGTATTGACACTGAACCCTTGGTATTGCTGAGTTTTCCTGAATTCGGTCATCAATTTCTCTGGTCCGGCAATGTAGCCGATGCCCCAGCCGTTGATGTTGAACATGGCTCCGAATGAGGAGACAATAAGACTCTTGGCTGCAAGTTCAGGCACAGAACATACGCTGTTAAAGTGACGTCCGTCATAGACAATATTCCCAAAAGTTTCGTTACTGAGAATTACCAAACGTGTTCCGTTGGTCATTCGTTTGAGCTGATCAAAATCCTCAGGACTGAAAATCTGACCCATTGGGTTTTGAGGATTGTTGATAACGATCATTTTAGTCTTGGTCGTTACAGTCTTTTTTACTTCATCCCAGTCTATCCTGTATTCAGGATGTTTCAGGTTAATGTAAATAGGACGTCCTCCGGTCATTTCAATTAATTGTGCGTAAGATTCCTGGACAGGTTCGAACAGGATAACTTCATCACCTTCCTTGACGAAAGTAGTTATGGCTGTTGACATGGCCTGTGAAGGGCCGGCAGTGATGGTCAGGTCGGTTTCGGCTTGTAAATCGGTGTTGTTCTGCTTGTTGAAAATGGAGGCTATCTGCTCCCTCAGTGTCCCTACTCCTTCACTTGGAGAATAGTCATTGTTCCCGGCACGCATGTACTTATCAACAAGGTTAATCAGTTCATCCGGACATGCAAGACCTGACATCGAGTCGACAAGGTTTGTGGCTTTAAACTCTTCTGCCATCTCCATCATCGAAACGAAGGCATTTTTCTTCGTACCTGGAAGTTTTGTTATGGTCATACTGATAATATCTGTTACAAAAGTACTGAAAAAATTGTGAATGGCAATTGTCGGTGTAAAATATAGAATGTTTACAAATTTCAATAATAATCGGTCAAGAATAAATGCTAAATGTTTATCATATTGATTGATAATAATATAGCATTTTTGTAAGGCAAATATTCACAAACATGTAAATGTTTATGAAAATAATTCATGAAAGACATCCAGTGATTTTATTTGAAGCCTAATACCCAAATGCAGCGAGAAATAATCAATAATCTTCAAAAGTATAAGATTTCGCCGGGAAGAGTCAAGGTTCAATTGACCTATATCTTCATATGACCTGTTCATGATATCAGAAATTATTTTGCTTTCCGGTGGATCAAGAAAATAGTGATGTTGTGGTTTTATCCTTGCAAAATCACCTGATACCATATCAAAAAGTTGCTTTTCTACCGAGTAGTTATTCTCAGGGGCAAATCCCATATATCGGGTTAGCTGCATCAGAAAGGCCAGATGGAAATTGGTCGTTCCTTCCCGCATCAAATCAAATATTTGAAAAGAGCTGCTGAGGAAGTGAAAAAGTTCAGGCCTGGCTTCCTCTTCTCGGAGGACCTTATAAAGCAATTCAGACAAAAAAATTGCCTGGGACGATTTGATGATCTCATAAGGGATTGTCTGGTAGGGGTGACTGATTTTGATTTCCCGGGCTCTTTGCAACTCCCTGCCTTGCCGGTGATCCGTTTCCATGTCAAGAAGGAAGAGTGGCTGCAGAAGGTTGACTTTGCCGGAAGATTTTTTAGCATGAATTCCCTGCAGGAGAAATGTACTTCTCCCGAATGCTTCAGTATAGACAGTCACTATCTTTCCGGAATCACCATATTTCAGACCATGCAGGAAGATGCCTTCAGTTTTGTAGAACATTCCCTTTTTGCAATTTCAATGAATAACAAGAAATTTAAAAATCTTTGATGCCTTAAGTGGCGGGGAACTCCAAAAAATAAAATTTACTCCCGTGGATACCCTCATCCCTTGTCTGGTAATTTGGGATATTCTTCTAAAAGAAACCTAACTAGTTTTTTTACGGCTCTGCCACGGTGGCTTATGCCGTTTTTCAGATCTGCATTCATTTCAGCAAAGGATTCCTTAAAACCTGCGGGACAAAAAATAGGATCATAACCGAAACCGGCAGTGCCCTTTCTTTCGGGCAGGATTTCGCCTTCTACCCGGCCTTCGAACTGATATTCCTGTCCTTTGATAATCAGTGATATGACACATCTGAAACAGGCTTTCCTGTTCCCCTTTCCTTGCAATTCTTTCAGAACTTTCGCAACATTGTCATCTGAGTTTCTTCCTTCACCTGCGTACCGGGCAGAATATACTCCGGGGGCATTGTTTAATACCGATATTTCAAGGCCGGAATCATCCGAAAAACAATCGATGCCGTACCGGTCCCATATATAAAATGATTTTTGCGATGCATTGGTTTCAAGGGTTTTACCGGTTTCAGGAATTTCATCTAAACAGGATATGTCATTGAGACTGAGAAGCTTGAACTCATTCTTAAGAATTTCACCCAACTCTCTGAGCTTGTGTTCATTGTTGGTGGCAAAAACGAGTTGGTGCATAAGTCCGGTTATATGATAGTTTTAGCTATTTGCCGCGTATTATCAGAGATTCCGTAAGTGTAGATGTGAAGACAAGGTACCTTATTGGCAATCAGGTCTTTGGCTTGAAGTATTGCCCATTCGGTCCCTAACTGTCGTGCTTCATCATTGGTTTTGCATTTTCTTACTTCAGAGGCAAATTCCTCAGGAATGTCAATGCTGAAAATTTTGGGAAGTAAGGTTATCTGATTCATCAGTGCCAGCGGTTTGATTCCGGGTATTATTGGAACTGTAATGCCGGCAGCCCTGCAACGATCCACGAAATCGTAATATTTTCTGTTGTCGAAAAACATCTGTGTGACCACGTAATCTGCGCCTGCACCAACTTTCTGTTTGAGGTACTGCAAATCTGTTTCAAGATTCGAAGCTTCAGAATGTTTCTCGGGATATCCGGCAACTCCGATGCAAAAATCCATGGCAGTCCTGTTCTTCAGATCCGGATCAAGGTACCTGCCGCTTCGCAGCTGAACTATCTGTTCGACCAGTTCATTGGCATGTGCATGTCCGTTTTTTTCAGGAACAAAGAAATTCTCAGATTTCAGTCCGTCACCACGGAGTGCCAGGACATTTTTGATGCCAAGAAAGTTGAGATCTATCAGCATATTTTCGGTCTCTTCTTTGGTGAATCCGCCGCAAACTACATGTGGGACTACTGGTATGCCGTATTTGTGTTGAATTGCTGCTGCAATGGCTACAGTCCCAGGACGTTTGCGTACAATTTTCTTTTCCAGCAAACCATTGTCCAGGGGACGATATTCGATTTCGTCACGATGAGTAGTCAGATTGATATAAGCGGGTTTATACTCAATAAGTTCATCAATCGTTTCATACAATTTTGATGCACTCTGCCCTTTAAGCGGGGGAAGAAGTTCGAATGAGAAGATGGTTTTTGTGGAAGGGCCTATCAGATCTGTGACTTTCATTTGATAAAAACTTATTTTTTAATTGCCAAACGGAATATCCATGATGCCATAATTTATTTTCATGTAGGTTGGTCCCGACATGCCGGGATGGATATTTCATGTATTATTAATTTGTTTTTTGACGGTCAAATGGTTGCGATTCTGCAAGTTATCAACTTGTTTTGCTGAGCTTCGGTTCCATTTTATGTAATGTACTGCGTACCATTTCAGTAAGATTTGCAAATATAAACTATTAGTTCCCTTGTTCACAACTTTTGCCTTTTCGATTTTGGATCGCTTTGTAAATTAGAACACTTTTTATTATGACGAGCAGGTGCCAAACCTGACACGAAATATTTTCTTTAATTATTTCTAAATCGAATACAGGATAAAAATGTTCGAAATTTATATTACATTTAATGGTTTCAAAAATTTAAATGAATGTCAAAAGGTAAAAAGCTGGAAAAGGCTTTGAATTTTAACAAGGCCGGGCTGAAAACAACTATCATGGCCCTCTTTTATGAGGAGCCAACCTTTGTTTACAATTACAAACAGATCTCCTCTAAAATTGGGTCAAAAAATACCACTGCTCAACAGCTTGTAGTAGTTGTTTTAAAGGAACTGCAGGAAAACGAGGCTCTCGAAGAGGTTTCAAGAGGCAGGTATCGTTTAAAGGCAAAAAGCGGTGGCACTTTCATTGGAACTATGGACCTGGATTACAAGGGATTTGGAAAGGTGTTCTGTGAAGAGATCAATGTTACAGTTTTGATCCAGTCCTCCAACATGAATCATGCACTTGACGGAGATAAAGTCAAGATCAGGATGTTCGCCCGCAGGAAAAAGAGTGATCCCGAAGGCGAGGTTGTTGAGGTAATAGAACGAGCACAGACTACCATCGTCGGAACCGTAGAGATCTCCAGGTTTTCAGCGTTCCTGGTACCAACCAAAAGAATGCCTTTTGATCTTTTTATTCCGCAGGAGAAATTAAAGGGAGCCAAAAACGGACAAAAGGCCGTAGCCAGAATTCTGGACTGGCCGGAAAAAGCACGTAATCCGTTTGCAGAGATCATTGATGTACTTGGAGATGCAGGTTCTAATACAACGGAAATGCATGCCATATTAGCGGAATATGGTTTGCCATACAAGTATCCCGAAAAGGTTGATGAGGCAGCCAACAAAATTCCACTGGCTATCCCTCCTGAAGAGATTACCAATCGCAGGGACTTCAGGAAAGTGCCGACTTTTACCATTGATCCTGCAGACGCGAAAGACTTTGACGATGCCCTTTCTGTTCAAAAACTGGAGAACGGTTTCTGGGAAGTAGGAGTCCACATCGCCGATGTCACTTACTATGTTAAACACAATTCCATCATTGAGGAAGAGGCATACAACCGTGCCACCTCCGTATACCTGGTGGACAGGGTCGTTCCAATGCTGCCTGAAAGATTATCCAACGGGGTCTGTTCCTTGAGGCCAAATGAAGAGAAATTATGTTATTCAGCTGTATTTCAATTGGATGATAACGCAAAAGTTCACCAACAGTGGTTTGGCAGAACCGTAATATATTCCAATAGAAGGTTTACTTACGAAGAGGCACAGACAGTTATCGAAACAAGGGAAGGAGATATGAAGGAAGAGATCCTGACGCTCGACAACCTGGCGAAGAAACTCAGAGCTAAGCGTTTTGAAGGCGGATCAATCGATTTTGACCGTGTGGAAGTAAAAATCCTTGTTGACGATGCAGGGAAACCAATTAATGTATTTTTCAAGGAATCCAAAGATTCCAATAAACTGATTGAAGAGTTTATGCTACTGGCAAATAAGCTGGTTGCTGAGCTGATCGGAAAACCCGGTCCAAAGAAAAAAGAGAAGACCTTTGTTTACCGTATCCATGACAAGCCGGATCCTGAGAAGCTGGAGACATTCAACCATTTTATCAAACGTTTTGGTTACGGAATCATGACCAGTTCACCTGCAGCTGTATCCGAATCCATGAACAAGCTGATCATGCATGTTTCAGGCAGGAAAGAACAGAATGTAATAGAGACCCTTGCCATCAGGACTATGGCAAAGGCTGTATATTCTACCCGCAATATTGGTCACTACGGTCTTGGTTTTGAATACTATACACACTTCACATCTCCAATTAGGAGATACCCGGATATGATGGTTCACCGGTTGCTTGACAGGTATCTTCAGGATGGTACCTCAGTTGCTGCCAACAAATACGAGGAGATGTGCAAGCATTCCTCTGACATGGAGTATCGGGCTGCCAATGCAGAACGTGCTTCCATCAAGTATAAACAGGTGGAATTTATGTCTGATAAAATAGGACAACAATACAAAGGTGTCATTTCGGGTGTTACAGAATGGGGTATCTATGTCGAGATTGAAGAAAATAAATGTGAAGGAATGGTGCCGCTGCATGAACTTACTGATGACTATTACCAGTTTGATGAAAAGAATTATTGTATTACCGGAAGGAGGTCACACAGAAAATACCAGTTGGGTGACGAGGTCATGATTGAAATACTAAGAGCCAACCTGGAAAAAAAGCAGCTTGATTTCAAAATTGTTGTTTCTACAACAAAATAATTATATTTGGTCACTAAAGATGAACTACAACCTATGAGCAACGAAAACTTAGGCACGAAAAAAGATGCGGTTCGCGAAAATATATTAACGATCGCACAGGAAATTTTCAGCAAATTTGGTTATAAAAAGACAACTTTGGACGACATTGCCAATGCTGTCAGAAAAGGTAAAAGCTCACTCTACTATTATTTTAGCAGTAAGGAGGACCTGTTTCAGGAGGTAATTCAGAAGGAGGCAGATATTCTTAGAGTAGAGTTAGCCAAAGTTCTGCAAAAGGACATGGACCCCGCGGATAAACTGCGCGATTATGTGATGACAAAAATCACAACTTACAGGCAACTGGCAAATTTTTACAATGCGATTGAAAATGATACGGCAGCAGTTGAATTCATAGATAAAATCAAATCCCAGTATGATCAGGAGGAAATCCGCATGATGAAGCGAATTCTGCTTGAAGGTGCCAGGCAACACAAATTTGTGATCAAAGATTTTACGCTGGTTGCTATCGGAATTACTACTGCTATCCGGGGACTGGAGATGCCACTTTCTGCCGGACCTTACCGCTCCAATGATCTTGGAAAGAGTGTAGATGCCATCGTCAAGATTATTTGTTACGGCATCATGCGAAGGGATTAAAAATTAGTATACCTATATAAATGCACGCGTAACAGATATTCATGTTACGTGTGCATTTTTTTCTACCTGTATCTGACAGAACCGCCACTTGAACTGTCTGAATTTCTTGAAGCAGGATTCCCAGTTATGGTGATACCCGCTCCGCTGCTGGCCTTGGCATCGACCTCACGGGTTACCTGAACCTTTACTGATGCTGCGCTGGAAGCTTCTACTTCCCCTTTTTCAGCTTTAAGTTCAGAGAGGTCTAAAGATGATGCGCTGGAACTCTCGGTATCTAAAGACTGTGCAGTTCCGGTGATTCTGATTTTACTTGCACTTTCTGATCTGATCTCAAGTTTATCACATTTAAGGTCCATTTTAATTGACGACGCACTACCTGTTGAGATTTTAAGCTCTCCGGTCTCTATTTTCCCTTCGCACTCCACTTTTGCAGCTGATCCTGATTCCAGGGAGTTAATTTCTTTCAGGGTGACATATACATTCATCTCACCGATATTGTTTACACTGCCTTTGACCCCTATTTTCAATACACCTCCTGTCACCTCCGTATATAAATGGTGTATTATTTCTTCTTCTGCTTCAACGGTGACCTTTTCCGCTGTGCCCTGATTTAAATAGAGGTGGATCGCGTTATAAACAGCTATACCTTTGAACCCGGAAATGTTGCGTTCTTCTTTGACTACTTTCCCGTTTCCGTTGACATTCGCCATTCCGTTTAAAACAACCAGAAGACAAATCATAAATAATGAAGATTTTAAACCGAACCAATTTTTTCGTATCATGTCAAATTGTTTTTAATAATTATACATACCAAGGACGAGATAAAATTCAAATTGTTGCAAGCTGAAAACTGACCAAAAAATGTTGAAAAAAAAGCGAATGGTTAAGCCGAAATTCAGCCTAACCATTCTTCTGGTGATATATATAGAGATGAGTTATCTGAAGTTTACATCACCTCCACTGGAACTGTTTGTGTCCCGAATGGAAGGATTGCCATGGACATCAACATCTGATCCGCTGCTTGCATTTGCCCTAATTTCCTTTGTCGCATGTACGCTCAGGTTTGACCCACTGGATGCTGAGGCTATGCATTTCTCTGCCACAAGCCTGGAAGCATCAAGTTCCGAGCCGCTTGAGCTTTCTGCTTCAATAAGTTGAGATGTCCCTGATACATGAAGTTCGCTGCCGCTGCTTGAGTCGACTTTCAGCTGGTTGCAGCTTACTTCCATTTTTACTTCTGATCCGCTGGATGAATGTATTTTTAAGTTATCAGCAGTAATATTACTGCCTGACTTTACCTCTGAGCCTGAATTGGCTTCAACTGAACTGATTTGTTTCACCGTGACATAGACTTTCAATTCTTTTGCATGCTGAATTCCCTCTTCAAGGAATATTTTCAGCTTCCCTCCATGTACTTCAGTTTTAAGAATTTTTTGGATGTTTTCATCCGTTTCTACCACTACTTTTTCAAATGTGTCCTGGTTAATTAACACCTCGATGCCAGTACTCACGGCTATCTCATTGAAGTTGGAGACATTGCGTACTTCTTTTACAACTTTTCCATTTCCATGAATATGAGGTATGCAGGAAGTGGCTGAAAAAGAAATTGTCAGAAGCCATAATAACATCAGGCTATTCCATATTTTTCTATTCATAACGCGGAATTTTTAGGATTACTTTTTAGTCCGTTTAACAATAAGACGATCAACAATTCATTTCGTTACAGAAAAATTGGATAATCGATAAAAATTGTATACGGCATTTGAAAAAAATCGCGGAAAGTCCATTCTGCAAATAGATTAATATTGAGTGGTTCAATAATATAAGGCAATCAGAACCTTGAAGGGATAGTTTCAAGGAGAAAAAAAATACCCCGATGAAGACATCGGGGTATTAATATATGAGGTTCGATCCCTGTTATTGTTTCAGAGATTCGTTTTTCTTCTCTTCTGTTGGGGGTGCAGTAGGAGTCGTTGGTTCTTCTTCCTTCATAGCCTTTTTAAACTCCTTCATTCCTTTTCCAAGACCGCCCATTAATTCAGGAATTTTCTGGCCACCGAACAAAAGCAGCAGAGCCGCAATAATCAATACTACATGCGCACCGCTTAACACTCCCAGTATAAATAAGTTCATAGCTTCCTGTTTTTTATTGTTTGACGCAAATATAGCAATCTTTTTATTGAATTATTTTATCTGGACCTAATTTGTTTTAAAAAGGCAGTCAGAAATTACTATCAGGAATATTCTGCCATTGAATGGCCCTGAAATGTCGGGAATACATTTTTCTTCCTTACCTGAATAATTTCAGAATGTCATTCCCATTGGCATAAAGCAAAAGGGCGAATAAAAGTATCATCCCTCCAATCTGTGCATATTCCAGAAATTTATCACTTGGTTTCCGGCGGGTTATGATTTCATAAAGCAGAAACAGCACATGACCACCATCCAAAGCAGGAATTGGCAGAATATTCATTACTGCAAGGATAATTGAAAGAAAAGCGGTCAGGTTCCAGAATGATTCCCAATCCCACATACCCGGGAAAATGTTTCCAATGGCAATAAATCCGCCCAGGGACTCGTAGGCTTTTGTTTCAGGAGAAAACAGAAGTTTGAACTGTTTCAGATAATCACCGACGGCATGATATCCTTTTGTTATGCCTGCCGGAATGGATTGCAGAAAACTGTACTTTATTGTTTTATATTCAAACAGACCTTCCAGATCAATGGCTCTTTGAATTCCAAGCAGACCTGAAGGACCAATGCTGACTTTTTTAATTGATACAACCCCGTTGCGCATAACTTCCAGGTGGATGTCTTTATCTTTTGATGCCGCAAGTTTATCAACAAATTCATCGTAATAGGTGAATTTGATGCTGTCGGCAGTTATAATCTCGTCACCGATTTCCAATCCGGCATCTCTTGCGGCCGATTGCTTGGCAAAACCAATGATTTTACACGAATAGGGAATACGGGGGGAGAGAATATTTTTGTCGGTAAGAAGTTTGGGGATAATTTCTTTCCGGATTTGCAGGGTTATTTTTTGAGTATCCCTCAATACTTCAATAGTTTTTGCACCATCCAACACGATGGTTGGAATTATTTTATAGAAACTCTCTATTTGTTTGCCATCAACCGAAAGAATTTTGTCTCCGTTTTTAAGACCTATCTCAAGGCCGGTATCCGAGGCTACAATTCCATATTTGGCATTTTGAGTGGGAAGATACTCCTCACCCCAGGTAAACAGTAACATGGAATAAAGTGCAAGAGCCAGTATCAGATTGAAAAGTACACCGCCAATCATTATCAGCAACCTTTGCCAGGTAGGTTTGGATCTGAATTCCCAGGGTTGAGGAGGCAATTTCATTTGCTCTTTGTCCATGGATTCATCAATCATCCCTGAGATTTTAACATATCCGCCCAAGGGTAGCCAACCAACACCATATTCTGTTTCCCCTTTTTGAGTCTTAAAAAGAGAAAACCAGGGGTCAAAAAACAGGTAGAATTTTTCTACCCTGCAGCCAAAAATTTTGGCAAAGATAAAGTGCCCGAATTCATGGATAATTACCAGTATGGAAAGACTCAGAATGAGTTGAGCTGCTTTGATCAATATTACCATTATGTCGATTTCTTCATTATTTGTTATTCACTAAAGCCAATTACCGGATCTGTCCAATATAATTTAATCCGCGTTCAGGCTATTGTCATCAATTATTTTCAGGATTTTTCAATCTTGTTCACTTTCTGATCATCTCTTCCGCATAGATTCGGGCATCCTTGTCTGTCTCTATGTAATCATTCAATTCGGGATTTTTGACGAATGAAATTTTCTCCATTACCTGCTCGTTAATTTTTGCGATACCGAGAAACGAAATTTTTTCATTTAGGAAAGCGCTGACTGAAACTTCATTGGCAGCATTCAAAACACAAGCCAAATTGCCTCCTTTGTTCAGGGCCTCAAATGAAAGTGCAAGGTTACGAAAATTTTTTGTATCGGGAGTTGTAAAAGTAAAGGTCGAAAAATCAGCGAAATTAAATCGTGGCAATGTGTTTTTGACACGAAAAGGGTAGCTTAAAGCAAACTGAATGGGGAATCTCATGTCTGGCAGTCCGAGCTGTGCTTTTATGGAACCATCGCAAAACCGGACCATGGAATGGATGATACTTTGCGGATGGACAACAACTTCAATTTGCTCAGGTTTCACCCCGAACAACCATTTAGCCTCTATTACTTCAAATCCTTTGTTCATTAGTGTAGCCGAATCAATGGTGATTTTTGCACCCATGTCCCAGTTGGGATGCTTCAGAGCTTCTTTGAGAGTGACTTTTTCCAGCTCTTTCCTGGTTTTACCGTGAAATGGGCCACCAGAACAGGTAAGTAAGATCTTTTCCAAAGAATCTTCTGCTTCCCCCATGAGGCATTGGAAAATGGCAGAATGTTCGGAATCAATGGGTAGTATTTCCGATCTGTTTTCTACTGCCAGCCTTGTAATCAGGTCACCTGCAACAACCAGGGTCTCTTTGTTGGCGAGGGCAATCTGCTTCCCGGCTTTAACAGCCCTTACTGTCGGCAATAATCCGGAGTAACCCACCATCGCTGTTACTACAGTATCGATCGATCCCATCTCAACAACCTGGGAAATGGCGTCACAACCAGCATATACTTTTACCGGCTCATCTTTAAGGGCATCCCGAACCAGGTGGTATTTATTTTCATTGCTGATAACAACGACATTGGGTTTAAATTTCAATGCCTGTTCTATAAGAAGTCCGACGTTGTTGTTGGCAGTCAGCACTTCGACTGAAAAAAGGTCGGGATTGTTCTCAATTACATCCAGTGTCTGCTGACCGATTGATCCTGTTGAACCGAGCAGGGCAATTTTTTTCATTTTGGCAAAGATTTAAAAACTGATGTAATCTTCGGGATTGATGGGATTGCCATTCATCCATATTTCAAAATGCAGGTGAGGGCCTGTTGTCTCTTTCCCGGTGTTTCCCATAATGGCAATGACTTCCCCTGCCTTCACTTTTTCTCCCTGCCTTTTAAGCAATTCGGAATTATGCTTATAGCTGGTTACAACATTTTGATCATGCTGTATGACAATAACATAACCTGCCTCCATGGTCCAATCGGAAAAGATAACCGTTCCATCCAAGGCAGAAGAGATTCTTGTATTTGGTTTGGCGACTACATCAACTCCATAATGACCGGCAACAATATCCTGTTTACCGGTTACCATTCCTTTCACAGGAGGGAAAAAGAGCAAGCTTGCAAGACCGCCTTTCCTTGTACTTCCTGAGGTTAAATGAAGATTGAACTGCTCCTGCTCCAGATCCTCCCTGAAAAGGCTGTCCTGGTTAATCCGCTTCAGCTGGTTCAGGTTTGGACGAACAAACGAATCTCTCTTTGCTATTGTATCCAGGGTGTTTTCACCACTCAGCATGGCACGTAAGTCGCGGAAATAGCGCTCGTTAAGATTGATTTTTTCTTTCAGAGAGTCTGTTACCAGCTCATTCTGAATTAATCTCTGCCTTAGTTTTCCGCTCGGATATCCGGGTATGTACTCCCTTAAAGGAGTAAAGGCAATGAGAATTGTAACCCCAATAATTATGGCAACCACTGCGCCAACTACCCCCAGGACCAGTGTACGGGCACTAAACCTTATCTGTCTTATAATATGAAGGTTGAGGTCGTTGAAAATGACGATCCGATAGGGATTTTGGAACAATTTCTTCAACTGATCTCTCTTTCTCTCTGCCGCCATGGGTTCAAAATTCTTGGATTTCCAAACATACACAAAAATCTCACATCAATGTTGCAGTATCGGAAAAATAGGCTATCTTTGCACTCACAAAACAGACACAGCTGAGTTAAAAATATACTGTGGGGTAGAGCAGTTGGTAGCTCGTCGGGCTCATAACCCGGAGGTCGTAGGTTCGAGTCCTACCCCCGCTACTAGGATGAATGATAAAAACCCGCAAATCAAGTACTTGCGGGTTTTTTGATTTTAAATTGGAAATATATTGGAAACATTAACTCATTTTCCCTAGCTAATAAAGCATACATTTTCAATAAGTTGGATCATTTCAATTATTTTGGGACAAATTGAAGTATCATTATTCTCTGAAAATATATTCACACTCTATTTTTCACTTTAAGCCCGAGTTAAATGGTTGATTACTAATCATTAATTTTTTATCTTCTAGTCAATTTGTATGCTTCCCTGAAAGTTGGCCTTTAAATAGAGGATGTTGATCGGTCCCCATATTTACCCTACAATACATTTTCAGATTGTTTCAAGAATCCTACAACATTTAATGTGTTTTCAAAGTAAGTCGGGTCATCTTTGATTTTCTTTGCAAGAATTTCTAAACCACCCTTTGCATAACCTTCCATTAGATGAAGCAATTCATTTGCTTTTTCGTTTGCTTGCTCTTCGTTTAAATTCTCAATCATTTCAAATTGGAAATCAACTATGGCTAATAGGCTCATAATTAGATATTGAGTAATTTGTTTAGGTTTCCATTCTCCAATGGAAAGAAATTTAGTCCCTTCTGCCCTGTTGAAAGCTAAACGATTATTGGCTTTAATACCAAGTATTACTGCATACATGTAACACTCATAGTAAGTGCCAAATACTTTTCCTTTTGCAACTTGCTCCTCATCGGTTTGGTCAGATGAACTCAATTCTTTCTTTCTTGAAAGCGAATCAATCATATCCCTGTATATATCAGGATAATGTGGTGTTTTAGATTCAATTTTTTCGAGTAATAATTTCATTTTATATTAACTGGGTTGATTGTTATTGATAATTCTTTTCGGTTAGTTGTAGTTATTCCATCAGGAATATCAAGGTTGTGAATTGTCAAATTTTTTCCTCTCTTTTCAATCTCGTCCTTTAATTCTTTCAATTTTGGAATATTTGGTTTAAAACGATTGGTTCTTTCTGTGTCTATATCGAGAAAATCATAAATGATAACAATACTCTGATTGAATGTATTTGCTGCTTCGACCAAGAATGATTTTTTCTTTGAAGGGTCAAAATCAGAAATAGGTGCATCCGCAATTAGAGGGTATCGATTGTTGTAACCTCTATTTTGGTTTGCCGTCATTATTGCCAAAATAATAGACAATTTTAATGAAGAAGTTAGAGATGTATTCAGGTTTGAAATTCGTTGTCCACTATCATCATAATTTTCAGGTATATATCCGCCACTTGTTGTTTCGACGAATTTAATCCTTCCATAAAATGCACCTGTGGGCTTGTTAATATTTTCATAGTGAACATTAGATGTTCTTTCTAATTGGTCAACTAACCCTTTATATTGTTTTGCTTTTACTCTTTTTGTCAATTCAACAAGATTATCAAGCAATTCTTTCTTTGCTAAAAACAGAGGGTCAACAGTTCCTTGTGAAAGTTGTTTTAATTTAGTCTCAGATTTTCTTAATTCTTCTTCATCTCTTTCTTTCTTCAATTTTAACCTACCAACTTCGCCTGAGTATTTTTGAATATCCTGACTAGCCACAGTTGCCATAGAAACAATATCAGTAGCTCTGTCAACACCGCTATTTAAAATTTCATTACTGATCTCTGTATCTAAATGAACTAAAGCGTCTTGAAGTTCTGATTTCTTCTTAATGAGGTTTTCTTTGTTTTCAATAGCTGCCACGATTTCATCTTCAGCATTACTAAATTTCTCAGAAATAGAAAATCCAATATTATATAGTCTTCTTAGCTCAGATTCAATATCTGGAGTTGATTCAATTACTTTGGTAGCTTTGGGTATGGGTAAGAGTTTTTCAATTTCTTTATACTCTTTTGACCCAACTGGAGCTAGTGTACCACAGACAAGACATTTTTTTAAATCCAACATTCTTTGAACGTGCATCCTTTCCGGAATACCTCTTGGCAACCTTGTTGTTGAATCAAATTCTGATTTTTCTAATGCTTCTGTCACTTTTCTTTGGTTCACAAAGTCATTGTATGTGTTGTACTTATCTTCAAATTTGGAAACTAGTTTTTCAGTCCCCATCAATAACCAATAATCTTGAAACAACCGCTTAGAAAAGCCTAAATTAGATTTATCAATCTCGGCTATTGTTGCTTCTAAATCGAGCATCTTTTGTTTCCTTATTCCATCTAATTCTGTAATCTTTTGAGCAGAATCTAATTTACCAAGAATAGAATCTAAGAGACTAGTTGCTGCCTCAAGATTTTCATTTGCATTTTTAAATTCTTCAATATCTATGTCAAATGCCTTTTTATTTTTGTTATATGCATCTTCCGCAATGTCGTATTCCTGTCTATTTCGGGCATTGTTTTTCAATTCTCTGTTGAAGTCTGTAGTTGCTGTCGAGTATGCTTTCTCAATAATTGCTAAATATTTATCCCACTTCTCAATATCAGATAATTTTTCTATAACCTTCTTGAGAGAAACTTTGTTAGATGTGTCAATAATTTTATTAACTCCTTTTTCTCCTTGAAACCAAACATACGGCATTACCTCACTGCTAATCAGCCGGTTGGGTATTTTTGAAGCAGTATCTTCATCTAATGGTTTGAAATGTACTACATCTTTTTCGTAAACTTCAAAAGAACTTAAAGTAGCTTCAATGAAAGTGCCATCATGTTTTTTTGAAACAAAATATTTTCTTTTTAACTGGTAGGTAGAACTAGAATCCGACACATCAACTACCACTTCACAAAATACCTTGTCTCCAGCAGCACATTCAATCAAAGCCTTTTCCGAAATCAATTCTCTTTTTATCAATGATGTATTTTTAATTACCTCAGGAGCAGAATCATCTGTTATCCCATCTTTAAAAACCCATTGAAATGCATCATAAAGCTTTGATTTCCCATAACCATTTGCACCTAGGACTAGGTTAAGTCCATCCTCAAAGAGAATTTTATTAGTGCCGTAGTAGCAAAGAAAATTAGTAATAGTAATGCTATGTATTTTCATGACAATTTTTTCAATCGGTTATCTAATAGATTAATAATTTGACCGCTAATGATATTTGCAGTTAATTTTTCATCTCCTGATTTGTTAATCATTTCCTTGATTACCATAAGTTCAGGAATATTTTCCGAACTAGTCATAGAGATGTTGTCAATCTTGTCTTCATTTAGATTGTACTTTGATTTCAATATCTCCCGAAATGATTCGTCCTGTAGAAAGGCTTTAAGTGTTTCTTTTTGCATGTTTAACTAATTAATTCTAAGTGAATGGTATCTAAATTTAATTGATAATACTCACAAATACTCTTCAAGCTTTCAATAGCTTCATACTTATTGATAGCCATATATGCGAAGTATACTACTCGTTCTAGTTCTTTTTGAACAAGTTTTCTTTCGCTGTCAAAATTCGGGCTACCAAAGACGACCTTAGGGATAACAACCAGGTCAAATATTTTAGCAAATTTCTTATCTCTATGTTTCCTCAAAATTCTTCCCCTTCGTTGTATAAACTGTCTTGGGTTACCAGTACTAGAACAAAAGATTGCTTGCTCTGTCCTAGGAATATCAACCCCTTCATCTAAACACTTCATTGAAAGCAAAACATCTATTTTGCCTTCTTCAAAACTTTGAAGTAGGTTTTCTTTATCCTTGCTTTCTGAAGTATATTGGGCAACATGTGTACTTGGAGAAATATTTCTGATAATATTGGAATATAAGTCAATAATCCTTGAATCACCATCCAAATCAGGGAAATCCTCCTCAATAAATGCTTCATCAGAGTGATAACCTTCAGGGGCATAAACAAGTGTATATTTTAAACCTGTTTCTGAGTCAATAGTGTCATTAACAATGTTTGTAAATGCTTCAAACTTGTTTTTAGCTTTATGTATAATTGATTTTCTAAGTATTAATAGATTTTCGTATTTCTTTTTGATACTTTCATCAGTTGCGATCCTCTGATATAACTTTGCAATACGTAATGAAATTTCATTATATTCCTCCATTTCATCCTCATGCAAATTCACAACTGTTGGGTAATAATAATACTTGCATAAAATATTTTCATTAATTGCTCTTTCCAATGAGAAGCTATAAGTATAAGGTTCAGAGTCACTAAAGAACAATTCTATCTGCTTGGTCCCTTCCGGATCGTAAACTCTTTTAGGTGTCGCTGACAGTCCTATTCGTTTATTAATTTTTAGTTGAAGGAGTTTGCTTTTTACGTTACTTGCTCCAATGTTATGTGCTTCATCTGCAATAAAAATTTCATCTGCTTTTAATCCTTGTATGAAATTCTGAAACTTTGGACTTGTAAAGGACTTGTAGGTTGCGATTACAACGAATGATATTCCCATTCCAAAAGAAGCTTTGGTTCTCAATTCAATAAGCTTCTGGTTCCAATCTGCGCTCTTTGAAGATACCGAGATGATATTGTCAAAATTAAAATTCTTTGCTTCTTGTTTCCATTGTTCAACCAGTACCAAAGTAGGAACAAGGATTATTGCTTTATATGATCCTGTTTTTTGAAATTCATTTAGAACACAATTCAATGCAGTGATTGTCTTACCGGTTCCTGTTGCCATTGCAAATACGCCAGCGAAATTATTTTTTACCCAGTTGTGGTATGCTTCAGATTGATATACTCTTGGTCCTTGGGAGAAAGGGAATCTTGGATTTCTAGTAAACTCATCAATATAATCATTTATCTTTTGAATGGTATCCTTAACTCTTTTATTCTTAGTTAAGTCTATTTTCCGTTTTAGTAATTCACTTTCTTGAATTATGAGTTCATTGATATCTTTATTTCCAAATTTATCTCTAATGGCAACTTCAATATCTTTTGAAGAAACATATTCCACATCTTCATCCTTCTCATTAAAATAATCAGCAATGACTCTCAGCTGTTTTTTGATTAGTTTATTTGACCTCCCATTTTCCCAACTTAAAAATGCTTCAAGTTCTTCAAGATTTTCAGACAGGCCAAATAATGTGAAATTGCAGGATGCTTTATAACCAACATAATTTTCCCCATCACAAAAAATACCTGATTTGTAATGCGCTATACCTCGCTTATCTTTTGGTTTAATTATCTTAATTTCAATTCTTTTTTCAGAAATTAAATAAGCAAGACATTCAAAAAAGTGAGCATTATAATCGTCTAATATTTTTCCAAGTGATTTAACATCATTCAAATCAAAAATCTCGTTAGAAAGATTATGATTTTCTGCTTTTTGAATTGCATCCTTGTCCTTTTCCGAGAGTAGATGATTTATGACCATTTTCATTTTGCCCCCTTTACTTATAAAGGTGGCAAAGCCAACAGACAGGAGATTAATGGCAGCAGAGCTAAAATAGCCAAGCAGTAATTGAAACTCAGAGCTATTTGATAATCCTTCTAAATAGAATTGCAATGGCTCATTCTCTGTCCCAGATTTGTAATCTCTTTCTGCTGACCAGTTTACTTGATTAAGCATAAGATGTTGTCGATTATAAAAATTGTTTGAATGTTCTTATTGCTGTTTCAACTTCTTCAGCTGTATTAAATCGGCCTAGTGAGAATCGTATTGAAGCAAATGAATCATTATCATTTGAACCCATTGCTAGTAGAACATGAGATGGTGCAAAAACAGCTGAAGTGCAAGCTGAACCATTTGAAACTGCAATATTTTTCATTCTTCCAATTAACACACTAGCATCAATGCCAGGGAAACAAATATTACTGACATTAAATATTCTTTTCTCCTTTGTTCCGTTCACATAAGCACCTGATATTTTTACTAATTCATTCTCTAATTTATTACGCAAACCCAAAATTTTCTCAGCATCTTGATACATCTCTTGCTTTGCGATTTCACATGCCATGCCAAGCGCTACAATTCCTGGTACATTGAGTGTTCCACTGCGTAACCCTTTTTCATGTCCTCCACCATGGATGAATGCTGATAGCGTGACAGGATTCCAATGACATCTGACAAATAACGCACCGATGCCTTTTGGAGCATACATCTTATGTCCGCTTATACACATCAAATCGATTCCTAGGTCATCAACATCGATTTCGATCTTCCCTACCGCTTGGGTTGTATCTGTCATGAAGAAGGCACCCGTTTCATGTGCTAACGAAGCAATTTCTTTTATAGGTTGAATTACTCCTGTCTCATTATTTATATACATTACGCACACAAGTATTGTATCCTTACGCAACGAATTTCTTAGGTCATTTAAATCAATCAATCCGTCCTTACATACTGGTAAATAGGTTACTTCGTATCCTTTGGTTTCAAGATGCTTGCATTTGTCTAGCACAGCATAATGTTCTGTTGAAACAGTTACAATGTGTTTCCCTTTTGTTGAATAATTATCCGCGATGCCTTCCAAAGCAATATTGATTGCTTCCGTTGAACCGCTTGTGAAAATAATTTCACTTTCTTCTGCTCCAATCAAATCGGCAACTTGGTTTCTTGCCTTGGTTACAGCTTCATTGGATGCAATACCAAAATGATGTGTGCTGCTTGCATTAGCAAAATTTACTGTCAGAAATGGGATCATAGCATCCAAGACCCGATTATCAATTGGAGTGGATGCATTGTTATCAAAATAAATTAGATTATTAAGTGAACCCATTTTATAAATATAATTTGGACGCTAAACAATATATTTTCTTGCAATGGGTTCCATAAGCTGTTCAACAGCACTAATGGTTAGCGGTCTTCTTTGAAATGCTAAGGTTTTACCATGCTGAAGCAATAAAGTAAGAACGCTATATAACTCTTCATCTTCAATTTTAAAGTCTGAGATATGAAGGCATCCGATAGGTAGGTTGCCTTGAAGAATATACCAAAAAAGTTTTCCCAACTGGAAAATATCTGAAGATTCATCAATATTACAATCAAAAGTAAACTCGGGGTCAGATCTATGCTCTGTTAAAAATTTGTTCATTGCTTCAGGTGTTTCCCAACCAAATGCACCTATTCTTTGATCTCTATCAAGTACTAAATTATCTTCATATTTATATCTTATTAATCCTAAATCGCCTATTTTACATTCCTCTCCGAACATGAAAATATTGTCATGCTTAATATCACGATGATAAATGTCGATTCCATGGAGTTGTTTAATCCCCTCTAAAATACTTTGAAATAATAATATTTTTTGTTGAATAGTCCTCCGAGGCATTAAATAATCTGTGAGGTCAGAGGTTGCTTTTTCCATAGTATAGAATGAAAAACGATTGTCGCCAATCTTTATCTCGCCATAGTTTATTAACTTAACTACATTCGATAATCCTTTTTTATTTGCTTTCTTTAATCCAATAATCTCCCTCATGAATCGCATTTGGCGATTACGATCGTATTTAGAAAATGGACCATTTAACGAAATTTTTGAAATTTTAATTACAAACTCGGCATATTTTTCGTCATCATTATCACCTGCCAACTGAAGACTTAGTACATTTGAGTTACCGCCTTTGTTCCCATGGATATCTGACAAATACTTTAGTTCATAATCATCACCGTTAATATTTATTATGTTGTCATACCCATCCATTGCCAACTTAATTCTGTTACCGGTTTGTAAGGTGATTTTCTTAGAAGCAATTACCAACATAGTCTATGCATTAAATGAAATACTAGGTTTCAAAGATTTTAGATGGTTTAAATCTAATGTGTATTGAGCCTTTGACTTTTTAAGCTCTATATCAAGCATTTTATAGTAGGCCATAACATCTTTTTGAACAAGATTGGGACTGGAATTTTCATTAAGAAAAAGTGATTCAAAAAAATTTAGCCTTTCCAGTCTTGCACTCTTCGAATTAGATTGTGTAATACAATTCCTAGCATAATTCTGGAATGATATGCATTCCTCATTTGATGGGTAAATGTCACCACCAATTAAAACTAAGATTTGATATATATATAATTGATATTCGCTATCGAGAGAATGTAAATTAAAGAATCCAAAAAGTGTGTAGAAGTCATTTCGTTGCTTATATCTTGTTTTTCTTAATGGGAAAACTTTATTTAATTCAACTAATGAATCTGATATCTTCTTGAATCTTTTTTCCAAATTTTCGCTGTCATCCGATGTGATATCATGTTCAAATGTTCTATCAACCTTTTCTTTTTTTTCAGTTATTCCCTCCTTTAGTAAGACAATTAACTCTGATACAAAATCTAGATCATTCATCCGTTTTAATACGGTATCTGTAAATAATCCTAACTCTTTAAAGTTCGAATAGGAATTACATTCAATTATTAGCTTTAAAAATTCAGTATCATAAAATTCAGCTTTTTTAATTTCCGGTCTATTAAGGTGAATACCAGCACTATTCACTAAACTATAGAATTCTTCAATTGAAAGTTCATCTTTTAGGATCTCCTCGATGATAATAACAGAAATTTGATAATTCTCAAATTCTGGATACAACTTACTACTATATCTCTTGCCATTAAAGTCCTCGAAACCTTCACTGTAAAAACTTATTATAGTTCTACTTCGTTGCTGCCCATCAACCATATCGAATTTGCCTTTCTCAGTTTCGAGTAAGAACAGATTAGGAATAGGATAATTATTTCCTATAGATTCGATAAGAATTTGCTGATCTTCTAAAGACCAAATAAATTTTCTCTGATAAGGTGGATTTAGATTGAGATTCCCTGCCATATAAAGCTTGATTAGAACGCTAAGGTTCCATGTCTCGATTCTATATTTCATTTTAATGTTGTTTTAAATAAAACATGTTGCACATCCTTCACCTTCAGCTTCACCTAATATATCTAACAAATATGGCGACTTGCTTTTGGCTTTCTTTTCCATTCGTTTTAAGTACTCCTCTTTAATCTGTTTCATTCGTTCTGGTTGAATTAGTTCCTCTAGGCTTTCATGCTGTCCCCAAGTATAGCCATCCTTCTCATATTGCATTGCTTTAACGTAAAGGTCAGGATGTTGTTCATACAACCAAACCCATTCAATTTTTTGTTGAAAGAAACAAAAGTAGCAGCCTGAACGGCTTCTTGAATATTGTCCAGTTTTGCCGTCTATAGTGAAATTGACTTTATTATAATAGGCTGGCACTCCAACTCCGCTCTCTTCAAGTATTCTGAAAATATCTTCTCGTATTAAAACTTCATCGTTTTCTAAAAGGGGGAAAGTAGTTTCTTCTGCGAGTGGGTAATCAGACGTCTTTAAAAACTCAAAAACTAAATGGTTGAACCCTTTTACATCTGTGTCTAGTAATGAATTTAATTTTTGTACTTGTGTAAAGTGCGGTTCTAATTTTCTTGCAATTATTTGATTCGCCCTTTCTTGGAACCTACCAAAGTCAACATTTTTCGAAAGTGTCTGTAATTTCTCAAAGTTTTGATTAGAAAACAATTTTGCAATAACATCTTCACTCCAAATATTTCTCCTGAATGGGAAAATGGATTGAATATTTTTCTTGGTAGAAATATATCCTTCCCGTTCTTCGTCCCCCCGAATGCCCACATATGAAATTACAGGTTCAATCCCAACATATTTTTCAAATGGTTCGAGCTTTAATTTCTTGGTGCACCATCGGGAATTTGAAGAAGGCAAAAACCCACCATACATTTTCAAGAAATGGTCAAATGGGTCTTCTGAACTATTCTGTGCGGCTTGGAGTAAATTTATTTTTATGCCTAGGAATACTTCCAAATTTTTTATAAGCTGATAGGTCTCATCTAGTTCTTTCCCTGTGTCACAAGTGTAAAACTCAATATCCAATATCGGATATTGAGTTTTCATGTAGATTGCTAATGCTGCACTGTCCTTGCCGCCTGAAATTCCCAAAACATGTCTTACTTTACTCATTGCAATAATTCTTTTAACAAGTTTAAAACAGCAGCAATGTTTGCAGTATTATCTGAACCAAGTTTTTCCTTTAACGCCATTTTAAGTCGCTCAATTTCTTCCGATTTATTTTTAGGCAAACGCACTATTTTGGGATTTATAGTGCTGAAGAAAGTGTCTATCTTAACACCAATGACTTCTTCATTGTCCTCGTCGATGTCTGATCTTGAAATGTTTGTTAAGCTATCCAGCTCTAAAATTGTCGATTTAAATTTTTCATAAAGCATAATTTCGTCTTCATCCGTGAACATCTCAAGTGTTCTCCCTGTTACAGCTTGCGCTATTGAATTAAGCCAAGCCTTTTTATCTTCCAATGCTGAATCTATTCGCTGAACGAGAGTTTTTTGATTGGCTAACAACAAATGTTTTTTTAACTTCTTAAAACGATTTTGTAATTTCTTTTTGTACACTTCAAACTCCACTGCTTGACCAATAAACTCGTTGCAAATAAATTCTTCAAAGCGTTGAATAAGCTCATCATATGAAGTCCTCAACTCCCGTATTGCATTTTGCAGATTTGTAATGTAACTCTGCAATTTTGAATTATCTTTTTGCAAAGTGCTTAATGATACTCCTAATGCATTAGGAAATGCTTCAAAGAAAGTTATTTCGGGGTCTTTGCTACTGGTAATTGCAGTCCGGATTTTTAATGCTGAACTACTTAATCGCTTTGTCTGTTTCGAATATTCGGGTAACCCTTTGTAGAAGGTGATGAAGGGCTTGATTGTTTCAATAAATGAATCATTATTAAACTTTGGTTTAGTGTCTTGATTTAAGAATGTTCTGTAGCTGTTAAAAATATCCAATTTCACACCTTCGATGTCAAAGGTTTTGATAACATATTTTTCAGGGAATTTGGCAATGAGTTCTAAATTTTCATCAGACAAATTTGGAATGTATCCATCATCGTTGAATATTGCAAAGTCATCTCGCTTGATAAATAGAAAAGTTGGAATCCAAAAATCAATAAATCCTTGTTTAAGTTTGAGCGGACGTTTATTCAATATATTATTGAAATCCGAAACTCTTCTTTGTTCGGACTTTGCACTCTCAATGAATCTTTCTGAAGCTTCCCACAGTTTATTGAAAGTTGAATCAATGTTGATTGTTGCAACATCAAATGAATTTTCACGAATTGGTGAAATACCATTTTCTTTCAGTAATGATAAGTAAATTGTCTTTTCTGGTGGATACTTACCTTCATCAAAACCTAAATTTTCTTTATCCCAATTATTTGCTAAAGCCTTGAAATAATTGCGTTTAGCTGTATGAATTGAGGTGGAAATTTTGTGTTTGTTTACCAATTCATTTCTAAAAATAGGTGTGTCATTGTACACCTCATTACAAACTTGAGAAATGAGTTTATTGAAATCTCTTTTGTCCGTAATAATTCTCGGTGCACCTTTAAAAAACCATTCTACATCCTTGCTTCCAGAGTAAATGCTGTCAGTAATAAAGTGATTTAACAGACGAATTTGTGATTCGACAATATTTTCCAATTCTCTCTTGGCTATTTTATCTTCCTTGTTTTCTGCAATTACATTTTGAGTCTTTTCAATCTCAAATAATAAAGATTTAATTTCAGCTGAGTTTTTGAAGAAGCAATATAAAATTGCTTCTTTTTGATTTCTAGATGCTGATTGGATTTCTTCAGTCTCTATTTCCTCATTAAAAATAAGGTTTACATATCCGTCTATTTCTCCAGTTGGAATTTTTTTTATGGGTAATTCAGAAATAATAAACTCAAAAAATCTGGGTGTTCCTTTTTCATAAGAATACAACTTTGCAAATACAGGAGTAAATTGAAAGTATTTAGCCAGCAAAGTAGTTACATCACCTACTTCTGAAATTTTGTTACCAGCTTCAATTAGTGCTGTTTGAATATCTAAATCAGTTCCTTCGAATAAAATGTATCGCTTACTATGTGAACGGAAACGAATTATTCTTTTCTTCTCGAGGCTGTCAATGATGAAACTTGCATTAGAAACTCCACAAGTCAGTTCAAGATAGTTGACTAAGAAATTTTTGTCTAAGATTGCTCCGTTTGCCGAATAAATGTTTAATAGTCCAATTGTTTTTATTGCTTTTGTGAAATTTCCAATATTACTGTCAAATGCTCTTTCAACCTCTTCTAAAGAGGACCGGATGCTTGACCAGGCTGAGAAATCAGGATTGTATATTGATATAAGGAAGGAATAATAATTGAAGTTTAAATAATCATATACACAGCTCAAATTGTAAAAAGGATTTTCCCTTTTGTTGAATTTGGATAATCCAGTATGATCGGTGGATTCAAGGAATGAAAATAGTGACCTTTCATTTTGGCCATAACGCTGTAATGAAAGCGTGAGAATATTTGCGGAAAGAATGTCTAGTGGAAAAAGTCTTGTGGCAATCTCACTCAGAAAATCTTTATTGAAGTTAAATGCCTTTGATGCTTCAGCTAACTTTAAAACTTTTTCAACTATTGTTTTTGCAGATTTGCCGTCAAAATTTTCAGCAATATGTTCAGATGCTAAATACAAAAGCTGTTCAACGGGCTCGTTGAATGTAATTTCCCTGAATCTACCTTTAACTTTTATCCATTCTTGCTTTTGTGAACTTGAAAGCGAGTAAGCATAAGACTCAAAACTTTGGTGGACAGTAGTGATTAAAACAATATTATATTTCGGGTCGTTGCAAAACTCTGCTAACTGTTGAATGAAATACAATTCATTTTCGGGATTGTGCTTGCTTGCATACTCTAAAAACTTACCAAACTCATCTAAGAACAAAAACAAAATACCTTGGTTCTTGCCAAGTGAATGATAGCGACTGAAAATTTCTGAAAGAATATTTTCATGTATGTTACTATTCGATTTTACTTCAAATGTATCAGCAAACTGCCCTATGATTGAAGTGTATGAGCCAACGATTTTTACAAAGTCAACTTTAGGATTGGAAATAAAGTTTGGTTCAAAATATCTTTTCGTTCCATTGATACTTTGCTCAAGTGCTAACAAGAAAGAAGATTTTCCAGTACCATAGGTGCCAATTATATTGAATGAACGAATTCCCCTTTTGAAGTCGTTCACAATCTGACTTACAACTTGCCTGGAGTTCGGAGTTGGGATATAATGGAAATTTTTCTCAGTGTCTCTAAGAATATTTATAGATGTTGTGAAGTTATTTGCCATAGTAAGCATCTAAGATTGAATAAGCACTTGGTTTCATTTTAAATTGCAATTCCTTAATTCCCGCATGGTCTGTGAATGTGATTTGCTTGTTGTTGTGGACAATTTCAGAAATTTTATTGGTCAGTCCGTTACGATTCAAACAAAATATTGATCCCGGACTGTTTATGTTAAATTCCAGCGAATTCAAACCTATTGAATCTCCATAAGTTGGATTGTCCAATATTGAAAAGAGCAAAACTGCCGCCGGAAGTTTGTCTCTTTCATTGTTTTCAATTTGGTACTGTTCATCTTTCCCTTTGCCTATCGTTTTCAGTAAGTCAATCTCAGAAAGAATACCCGAAAAACTTTCCTCAACGTCCTTTGTGCTATCGCTATTCTGGTACATTTTTACAAATACAACGAAATCGTCTGCAACAGTGTTTTCGTTGAAGTTGATCGTATTGCCTCCTTCTTTGATTCGTTTAAGATAATTTACATAGGATTCTTTATTAAAGAAAAGTTTATCCTTCCTAAACTTATTAAAAATAATAGTATATGTTGAGGCTAGCCCTGTTTTAATAAGCTGATAATGGAGCAGCCACAAACTTGCATCGTCTTCCAAAAATGGATCGTAACCATTGTTGTCAAAAAGCTTTACACCAAATTCGGTCGGCATGTCTTTGCTGTCAATAATGTTGAAAGCTTTCATCCAGAAGCGAATGGAAGAAACCATGTTTTTACCGACTCCCAATTTCACAGCAGCATCTTCGTCATTGAAAGCCTTATTAGATCGTACGTAGTCAAAACCTTTTTTGAGCCAAAGTTGTCGGCACTGAAAGGAATCGTGCCCTGAAAAGGTGTATTTTATTGTTTCTGAGTTAATTATAGTCATAGTTTCTGATTCCAACAAAGTCAAGTTAAACGTTGTAAAGTAATATAAAATTGGAGAATTAGGATTTGGGTAACGAGATAAGTTACAAACAAAGTTATGGTAATAGCCTTAGCACCGAAAGGATATTTCGTCAAAAATTTGAGGCTCCAAACAAATTTTGAAGTAAAAAACAAACGCAATTTGATTAATTTTCATTTTATCCCCATAATTCCGCTTCAATTTACTTTAAATCATATCTTTGATAATTGGCAATTACAAAACTCCCAATAATCTACATATGTATAGAATTGAAATTTGTGAACGATTTGAGGATTGGTATATCGAATATATTGGTGATGATAGGACATTCAATACTCTTGATGAAGCTCTTGAGAATTTTACTTCCAGTGTACTAAATCTAATAAATGATAAGAATTGTGGATCCGGAATAGATGAATACCTTCTTGATAATCACCAAGACTCCATAGAAGATGATATTGATTGGGTAAATGATTATACTGCAGGTTTTGCCTTTTCTATCGAAGAGGAAGAAGAGAGCATAGCCTTTTTGTTTGTTAATTACGACCCAAATACAAAATTATTGTCAGCTGATACTAATTTCGAGATTAGTTATCTTGAAGATATTGACGAAAAGAAGGTTCGGGATTGTTTTTCAAAAGTAATTGATATCCTCAAAAATTAAATTCTCCTAAATTTAAAAGTCCGGAACGCCTGAAACTCCATTTAGAGCGTGTCTGTTGGCGGAAGGAACTCAACTTGTTTGAACATAAATCATAATTGTTTGTTTAATAGATATCAGTAAAATGAATTACTATTATTTATTATCTTCATTTTTTATTTGAATGTTTAAACCGACTGCCCAAACCTTTAAGAAATGACCAAAACACTTCTTTTCAATTCCAGGGATGAGTTGCTTCGAATTCAGCTTAATAGAATAGTTTATATTGAATCTGATGGAAACTATACTACGTTGAGATTAAATAACAAAGAGAAGCATGTACTTGGAATAAATCTTACCGCATTCCAGAAATTAATTGAAGAACAATTGGGGACTTCAGCTGGACAATTTATTCGAATTGGGAGAAGCTTGATAGTTAACAGGGAATATATCTATTGTATCAATCTCATAAAGCAGAAGTTGATTCTTGCTGGTTCTGACTTTGAATCATCATTCACTATTTCAGCTTCAAAAGAGTCCTTGAAAAATTTAAAAAATTTATTAGTAGACATCTACAGTAATAAAGCGAATATTTGATATGGAATGGATTATCGGGAAAGAAGGCGATATAAAGGTAAATGGTTTGGGAGTAAGTCGAAAACATGCCAAGTTAACTCTTAGAGGCGACGGTAGTTTAATTCTGGAAGATTTAAATTCAACAAATGGTACGTTTGTCAACGGACAACAGATCCTAACCAAAGTGATAAATGCCTCGGACAAAATACAACTTGCCGGAAGTGTTGACATTGATCTGAAACCCTGGATAGATAGAGCTAAGCCTGAAGATTCCTCTGAGTTAAGAAAAAAGTTCTTTCAGTTGAAGAATGTTTATGATGATTACAATAAGAAAAAAATTAAAATCCAAAGTGAGACCATGACCTCTGTAATGGTCAAACGTTCATTGCCTATGATAGTTCCTGCTGTTATGGGAGCAATGACCTTTTTTATGGAAGGATGGGGTAAATACGCTGCCGGGATAGGTGTCGTTTTATCATTAATTGGCATTTCTTATGGAATCCATGCAGCCTCCAAGGACCAGTCAAAGCTTCCTGAGAAATTACAGGAGATTGAAGATCAATTAAGAATTGATTATGTCTGCCCAAAATGTAAAAACTTTCTTGGAAACCTTCCTTGGCAAAGTTTGAGTAATCGTGGTCAATGTTCGTTTTGTAAAATGAAGTGGAACGAATGAAGTTAGTCATCCAATAAATAGGTGTTTGTACAGAAAGAGCTGGATTTCGTACAGAAACTAAATTAAGGTGATTTTGAAAGAATTTTTATGATTAGTTTCGAATTATCAAACAAAAAAAATAAACGATATGAAACCAACCAAGCAAGATCTTCAGGAACAAGAAACACAAATACTGCCGATCAATCAGAATTCAATTGACCAAAATATTGACAATAAGAATTCCAACACCAGACCATTTGCTCGTGATTCTGCTGTTGGTGCTGTTGGTCTAGTTGCAGGTGTGGTAGGGTCAAGTTTAGTCTCGGACCAGGCATTTGGTGCAGTTAGCAATCTGGAATCAAATGAGTCTGCTAATACAGAAGATACGTCGCCCTTGTCACCCAATTCCAACCAGGTGGAATCTTCCCGACCTGAACCATTGAATCAAACAACATCATCTCCTGAAGAGGTTGTGCTAACCACTGCCCATGATGCTCAAATAGCAAATGTTGATAACTCTCTCACTTTTGGTGAGGCATTTGCCGATGCCAGAGCTCAGGTAGGTCCTGGTGGAGCATTTTCATACAATGGTCAAATGTATAATACTTATTATAAGGAAGAATGGGATGCAATGTCATCTAATCAAAAACAGGAATATTATGCGTCCGTCGACATGAGTTCTGGGACACATAACGATCATTTCCAATCATATGACGCAAATGAATCGGTTCATGAAACATCATATGACTATTCTCAAAATGCTAACAGTAATGAAGTGTATGTCTTAGGTGTAGGTTCAGCAACCATTGAGGGCCATGAAGTTTATGTTGCCCAATTGAATACTGGAGGTGAAGATGTAATATTAATAGACGTCGATAAAAATGGCGAATTTGATTACGCGATCTCAGACTTGAATCATGACGGAAATATTTCGTCTGATGAAATAGCTGATATAACTCATCATCATCTCACAGTCCCACAGATGCAAGAAGCATTGATTCAAAACCCGGAGGTTTTCACGGCAGAGGCCAATATGCCGGATTATACAAACGATGCAGATATTTCCCATTTCTCCTGATTAGCAATATGAATATGGAAATATTAAATCTGTTATGTCCCAGTTGTAAAGCTCATTTAACCTTACCTGCAGATAAATCGGAAAATGAAAATTTGATTCTGGTATGCCCCAAATGTAATTTTAAGGGGAATCCATCATCCTTCATTAAATTGCAACCTTTTGTGTCCCCAGTAAAGCAAGTTGAGGATGCAAAAATATCTGAACCTACCATTATTGTTGGGCCTAATGTCCAAATGGCACTTTCTATTGGCCGATTGAAGGAAATAAAAACTTTAAAGATCTTCCAATTGCACCAAGGGGTTAATCTTTTTGGAAGGAAATCCAGTTCATCCAATTGTGATCATCAGTTTTCTAATAATGACTCCTTTATAAGTAGAAAACACTTTGAGGTTAATGTGGTTTTTAATAAGGCTACACTAATCTACGATCATCGTTTACAAGATATTGGAAGTGTTAATGGTACCGTAATTAACGGGCAAAAGCTCATTAAAGGAGATATTATTTTGCTCAGAGCTGGTGATAGAATACTTGCCGGTAAAACTGAATTGATCTTTGAATTTCCTATTTCTTTAGATGATACCATGTTGGTTTAGATTTTACTCCTAAGATCAATTAAACAAAAACTGCCTTTCAATGAAGATAGAAATAGATCATCCTCATGGTTTTTCTAATCTTGGGATGAAGCCAAATAATGAAGATAGTGTATTCCCTCAGATTAATGAAGCAACTACTGAAGATTCACTTTTTTTAGTTTGCGATGGCGTTGGGGGAAGAGATAAAGGGGAAGTAGCAAGTGCGGTTCTCTGCGAGACTTTATCCAAGTCTTTTCCTCGTGATTTTGAAGAGATGATCTCCCCTTCAGATTTTAAAACTGCATTAGCTAAAGTATATGACCGACTAAATAAATTAGAAGATCCTGATGTTGTTTACAAAATGGGGAGCACCCTCACATTTTTGAAATTTCACTCCGGAGGTGCGATGATTGCTCACATAGGTGATAGCAGAGTTTATCACATTCGTACTACTTCAAATCACCCCATTCTTTACAAGACAGAGGACCATTCTTTAGTTGCAACATTGGTAAAAGCCGGGATGATTACCATTGAAGAAGCTGCTGTTCACCCTAAAAGGAATATAATCCATCGGGCAGTCCAGCCTAATCAGAAAGAACCTGCAGATGCTGATATCTATGAAACAACAGATTTGCTCCCCGGGGATTATTTCTTCATGTGCTCAGATGGGGTGCTGGAAAACTTGACTGATGAAAAATTAGTTGAAATTTTGTTGAAGGATAATTCTGTCAAAAGCAAGATTGACGAAATTGAGCGAATCTGTGAAGGAAGGACCCATGACAATTATTCAGCCTGGCTTATAAGAATTAGCAATGTTTCTGGCAATTTTAATTTAAAGACAAATGAAGTTTTTGTTTTGAAAGAAGTATTACAAGCGCCTATTCCAGTTGAAAAGAAAACTATGACAGAAGCTATTATGGTCAAAACAAGGAAATATGCATGGGTTCTTACAATTGTGGTTTTGGCCATTATTTTCATTGTCTTAAGAGCATACCAGAAAAAGATTTCTAACGGCCATCCCATTCAAAATGACACAACTATAAGAATTAATTCTCCATTAAAGGAAATCAGTCCTATTTCAGTTCCCAAAGATGAAATTCAGAATGAAGTAATTAGAAAAGACAAAGAGAATGATAAAACCCCTATTCAAAAGTTACAACCAAAAGCCCAAGTAGAAATTCAATCAAATGATACAATTGGGAAAAACGCAATGAATAAAAAGACCAAATCTGATGCTAAATCTAATCCTAAATAAATAATGAGATTATTCTTGTTTTTTTTACTGATCACACTTCAATTTAACACAAGTGCTTCTGAGGGAAAACTTTTTGTTGTGGCCGCTGGTATTGCAGATTACGCTGAAATCGCCGATCTTAAATATGGTGATACTGATGCAGAAATGGTTGCCTCCTTGTTTAAATATTCAAAGCAACCACACGAAATCGCATTACTTAGAAACAACCAGGCAACAAAGAATTCAATAATAATTCAATTAAAGAATTATTTTTCAAGAGCTCAAGAAGAGGATATTGTTCTTTTTTATTTCAGTGGTCACGGGGGAAAAGGGTTTTTTTATCCCTATGATGCCAATAAGAGTACCCTAATAACTTATGACGATATCAGAAAACTACTTGTTGGTTGCAAAGCCCGGAGACAAGTATTGATTGCCGATGCATGTTTTTCTGGTGCTATTAGAATTGAGGAGCATAACACAGCTGAAAAACATGAAGCTGGAAAAGAGTTGCTTTTTTTTCTCTCTTCACGTACATCTCAAATGTCAAGGGAATTACCTGCAATAAAAGGTGGCATCTTTACCTATTTTCTTTTACAAGGATTAAAAGGAGGAGCTGACAGCAATCGTGACCGGGTAATTACAGCCAAGGAGCTATTTGACTTTGTGTCACCAAGAGTAAAGGAAGGCACCAATGGACAACAAGTACCAGTAATGTGGGGCAATTTTTCAAATCAAATGGTGTTTTTGGATTGGAATAAACATTAATTAATAATAAATATTTATTGTGATGGAGCTAACTAACGGGACTTATTTAAAAGGAGAAAATTACAAGATACTTTCCAAAATTTCTCAAGGAAATTTCGGAATAACTTATTTAGCCGAACAGACGAACCTGGAACGTCATGTATGTATAAAGGAGTATTTTTTCCGAGGTTATTGTGAGCGAACAGAAGAACAGCGAATCACAATAACCTCCACAGGACGCGAAGTAGCAGACTCTTTTAAGAGAAAATTTAAGAAGGAGGCACTTCGACTCTCTCAATTCAATCATCCAAACATAGTCAAGGTTATCGATATTTTTGATGAAAATGATACCGTTTATATGGTTATGGAATTTGTTAAAGGAGAGACTCTGCAGCAAATCGTTGACAGGAAAGGAAGATTTACTGAGCAAGAGGCAATTCCCTATATTATTCCTATCTGTAATGCACTTGAATTAGTCCATCAAAAAGGTCTTCTTCATTTGGATATTAAGCCTTCTAATATAATTATAGAAGAAACGTCGAACATTCCAGTACTGATCGATTTTGGAGTGTCGAAATACATAGAACAAGGTGATCAGGAATCACATACAACAACTCCGGTTGCACTAACCAAAGGTTACGCACCACTTGAGCAATATGGTCAGGATTTAAAAAGTCTTACCGTAGCCACGGATGTTTACTCTGTTGCTGCCACACTGTACAAGTTAGTTACAGGTATAACACCACCCGAACCCTCGGTAATTATTCAAAATGGAATTAAATCACCAAAAGATTATAACCCTAAATTAACTTATGAGATAAGTAAGGTTATTATGCAGGCCCTTTCATATAAAATTGAGCAAAGGCCCCAAAGCATAAGAGAACTTAAAAATTATTTTGACCAATTACCCTTAACAAATAATGAAAAAGACAAAGAGACTTTAACTGAAGTTTTGGCTGAATCTATTCCAACAAGAAAACTAGATGAAAACTTGGATACGCCCAAAGAGGCTATTCCGCTTGTTGAAGAAAAGTCAAAAAATAGTATAAAATCTGAGTCATATTCAAAATTAAAAGTATTTGTTTCAATCGGGGCTATATTGATAATGGTTGTTGTTGTAGTATATTTTTACTTGAATCAGAATGTTAAAAGGGACTCATTATTCTCAACTCAGCAATTTTCACTGAAGAACAGTGCAGATTCAGCAGCTTATGCCATTGGGGTTGATCTTGGTAACAACATCAGGAAAAATCTTCCTCAAGCACCTGGAGGAAATGAACTTGATCAGAGTTTAATACTTGATGCATTTTCTTCAGTAATAAATGGTGATTTGATTATAGTTGATTCAACACAAGCTGGCGCCATCACACAAGCGTATTTCGTTAAGGCTCAGACCAAAAGTGGAGATACTAATAAAGAAGACGGGCAGAAATTTTTAGCATACAATAGGATGCGTACTGGCGTTACTACAACGGATTCAGGACTTCAATATGAAGTGCTAAAAGTTGGCGATGGTCCAAAACCAAAAATTCAAGACTCAGTTAAAGTCCATTATCATGGAACTACAATCGACGGAGTTGTTTTTGACAGCTCTGTTGACCGTGGAGAACCTGTTACTTTTGGTTTAACGCAGGTAATCAAAGGTTGGACAGAAGCATTACAACTGATGCCTGTCGGATCTAAATGGAAAATTTTCATTCCATCTGACCTTGGATATGGAGATAAAGCTGCGGGACCGAAAATTAAACCTTATTCAGTATTGATCTTCGAAATAGAATTATTAGGAATAGAAAAATAATCTTATCTCTCTTTCTTCATGTTGCCCAAAAATCAACCTTTTAATGGCTTAAATATATCCAGTTTGAGTAGCTATAAAAAAATCGTCAATGGAATTAATCAAAGGTATTAGCTTGCAAGGCGAAAAATATAAAATCCTTGATAAAATCTCTCAGGGAAATTTCGGCATCACATATCTGGCTGAGCAAACCAATTTGGATCGTAAGGTATGCATCAAAGAGTTTTTCTTTAAAGGATATTGTGAGCGTTCCCAAAATGGGTATGTAACTGTGACCACCTCTGGCAGGGAAATATCTGATTCGTTCAGAAGGAAATTTATTCGTGAAGCAAAACGATTATCACAATTTGATCATCCAAATATTGTTAAAGTAATTGATGTATTTGAAGAAAATGGAACCGCCTACATGGTAATGGATTATATAGAAGGTGAATCCTTACAACAATTAATTGACAGAGAGGGTAAAATTCCTGAACAAGAAGTACTTGCAATAATTGTTCAAGTTTGTGATGCATTAGAAGTAGTCCACAATAAGGGATTGCTTCACCTTGACATTAAACCGTCAAATATTCTGTTAAAGAAAAGGTCTATAATTCCGGTATTAATAGATTTTGGCATTTCGAAATTTACTGAGGCGAGCGGGGAGGATCACGCTACTACAACACCGGTAGCATTGACTAAGGGATATGCCCCATTGGAACAATATGGGCAAGATATTTCTGAACTCTCGGTTGCTACTGATATATATTCTGTTGGAGCGACTATTTATAAACTTATTACAGGAGTTACCCCAATCGAACCATCTTTAATTGTTAGGAAAGGGTTAATTTCTCCTTTAGACTATAACCCCTCAATTAATAAGAACTTATGTGCAATACTTCTAAAGTGCATGTCAATACAGATAAATGATCGGCCAATTAGTGTTCATCAATTAAAAGTAGATTTATTATCGCTCTCAAAGATTGATTCAAGAGAAAATACTATAGTGATTGAATCAAATCACCCATCTTCTAATTTTGATAATAACGAATTAGTTAGGACTAAAAAGGAAGGAAAGTCTACAAGTCTTAAATTTCCAATGCCAATAACCATATTGGTCATAATTATTATTTGTGCATTTTCATTCGCAGTGTTTAAACAAATAGATTTATCAAATATTGGAATATCATTTCAACCCAATAAAGGAGTCTCTTCAAATCAAAATTCAAGAGATAATGAAATAAGTACTTCATTGAAAAACTTGGAAGCAGAACAAAAACAGAATAAATTGATAATAGCTGCTCAACAAGAGTTTATAAATAATCTAAATGCTAAAAATACGGAAACAAAAGCCCCCCAAGTACAATATGACCAAGTTTATGCAATTAGTAATGGGTTGGCCAGGGTTGTAAGAAATGGCAAATATGGTTTTATCGATCAAAAAGGGAATGAAATTATTCCTCCACAATTCGATATTGCAGATGATTTCAAATATGATTATACAGTCGTTGGCAAAGGAGGTAGGTATTTTTACATTAACAAAAGAGGTGAATGGTTAAGGGATTATTGAGCTCTTTAACAATATATTAGGCATGGAAATTAGAAACTCAACCTGCTTACATGGAGAAAAATACAAAATCATCAGTAAAATTTCTCAGGGAAATTTCGGCATCACATATCTGGCAGAACAAACCTGCTTAGATCGTAAAATATGCATCAAAGAGTTTTTCTTTAAGGGATCATGTGAGCGTTCCCAAAATGGGTATGTGACTGTAACCACCTCTGGTAAGGATATAACCGAATCGTTTCGACGGAAATTTATTCGTGAAGCAAAACGGCTTTCGCAATTTGATCATCCCAATATTGTCAAAGTCATAGATGTATTTGAAGAGAATGGAACCGCTTATATGGTCATGGATTATATTGAAGGACAAACCTTGCAGCAGATAGTGGATCGGAAAGGTAAACTAACAGAAACTGAAGCGCTGGCATATATTATACCCTTATGCGATGCATTGGAAGTCGTTCACGACAAAGGATTGCTACATCTTGACATTAAGCCTTCAAACATCCTGATTAAAAAAAAGACGAACACTCCGGTATTGATTGACTTTGGTATTTCAAAATTTACTGAGGCAAGCGGCGATGATAATTCAACAACCACCCCGGTTGCTTTGACCAAGGGTTATGCTCCGTTGGAGCAATACGGACAAGACCTGGTAAAGCTTACTTCAGCCACAGATGTTTATTCAGTTGGTGCAACACTTTATAAACTTGTTACAGGTATAACCCCACCTGAAGCTGGAATAATAGTGCAAGATGGGATCAAATCGCCAAGTGAATTAAATCTTATTATATCAGAACAACTAAATGCCATTATATTACAAGCTCTCTCGGTAAAAACTACTCATCGCCACCAGAGTATCAGTATATTAAAGGCTGATTTGATGAGTATTTCTGGAAAGGTTGATTTTAAAGATATAGAGGAAGACACAGAAGTGATCGGTGAAGTCAGAATTCCTTTTACAACAATAGAGCCAAATCCACAACGACCCATTAAGAAAAGGAAAAGAGTTGTTGCCTTATGGATATTCTTCTCTATCTCCATTTTAATTGCCCTATTTTTTTTAGCCAAAGCATTAATTGTTAAGAAAGAAACTATTCAACGTGTCAATGAAATAAAGAGAAGTCAAGAGTATGCACCACAAAAAAACAGTCCAAATCCATATATTGATAGGCTTGGCAATCCAAGCGAAAATGAAAAGCCGTTATTGCTTCAATCTACTAATAATGATCAAAGTTTAACTGATATTGATGGGAATGTCTATAAAACCGTGAAAATTGGGTCCCAGGTTTGGATGGCTGAAAATCTGAAAGTAACAAAATACAATGATGCAATATCAATCCCATTAGAAACTGACAGCAGATCTTGGGAAAACTTAACCACACATGGTTATTGCTGGTACGATAATGATCCAGCAAACAACAAAAATACTTATGGAGCACTTTACAACTGGTACACTGTAAATTCAGGTGTGCTTTGCCCAACAGGATGGCACATCCCAACCGACACTGAATGGACTACTCTCACCACATATCTTGGAGGAGATGCAATAGCAGGAGGCAAATTGAAAGAAAAGGATACGAGCCATTGGTTAAGTCCTAATGCTGGAGCAACCAACGAGACAGTTTTTACAGCCGTTCCGGGTGGTTGCCGCAACAGCAATGGTATATTCCAAGACATAGGATATGGCGGCTACTGGTGGACCTTAACAGAGAATTCTTCAGAAAAAGCCTGGTACCGAGCAATGGGATATGATCACAGCGGTACAAGCAGAAATAATTTCGGAAGTAAGCGAGATGGATACTCTGTACGTTGTTTACGGGATTTTTGATTATTTGATTTATTTCTAACTTGCTGCGAAATGGAACTTGGAAATGGAACTTATTTAAAAGGAGATAATTACCAGATCTTGTTTAAGATCGCCCAAGGTAATTTTGGTATAACTTATCTAGGTGAGCAAACAAGTTTAGGTAGAAAAGTCTGTATCAAAGAGTTTTTCTTCCGTGGGTTTTGCGAGAGAAATAGTAACGGCAGTGTCACAATAACCAATTCTGGAAAAGAGCAAGCCAATTCATTCCGGCGTAAGTTTATTCGTGAGGCTAAACGACTCTCGCAATTTGATCATCCAAATATCGTTAAAGTGATCGATGTTTTTGAAGAGAACGGAACTGCATATATGGTAATGGATTATATTGAGGGGGAAACTTTACAACAATTGGTTGATCGCAAAGGAAAACTTTCAGAATCAGAAGCTCTGGAATATATTATTCCATTATGTGATGCATTGGAAGTTGTACACGAAAAAGGATTACTTCATTTAGATATTAAGCCTTCAAACATACTGGTTAAGAAAAAGACAAACACTCCGGTATTGATTGACTTTGGTATTTCAAAGTTTACAGAGGTAAAAGGAGAGGATCATTCAACCACGACACCGGTAGCCTTGACAAAAGGTTATGCCCCTTTGGAACAATACGGACAAGACCTGGCAAAACTTACTGCTGCAACAGATGTTTATTCGGTTGCTGCAACATTGTATAAGATGGTTACTGGGGTAACCCCACCTGAGGCAGCGGTGATAGTGCAGGATGGTATTAAAACGCCGAGAGAACTAAATTCTGCTGTTTCAGAAAAGCTAAATGCCATTATTATTTTGGCACTTTCGGTCAAAACGAACCAACGACCTCAAAGCATAAGCAAACTTAAAACTGATTTGTTGGAAATTTCAAGGCAGGCACCTATTCAGGCTATAGAAGAAGTTACTGAAGTCATTAAGATTGATGAAATACATAATCCAAAAAATCACGATAGCTTATTTTCTGTGAGTACAGAAATAAATGAAGATCCAGAACCAAAGGGAAAGAAATCCATTTATTCATGGCTCCCAATATTCGCCATTTTCATTGGGATTATCATAATTATAGCATTTATCTCACATTCTGATACTTCTAATGAAATTCCTAACACAGATACATCTGCAAATAAAGTCGAAAGAAATTACGATTTTGTATCAAATTATAGTGAGGGTTTAGCTAAGGTAAGAAAAGGTAATAAATGGGGTTATATAAATAAGAATGGAACTTTAATAATTCCCGAAATTTATGATGAGGCAGGCGTCTTCTCTGGAGGAAAATCAAGTGTTAAGATGAACGGAAGGTGGACAGAAATCGATAAAAATGGTAAGGAAATTAAAAATACTGGCAAGAAGAATCAACCAATCGTTAATGATAAAAATAATGCTAATGGAATATCAACATCCAGGAGAACAATTATCTATGAGGATCCTGTAACTGATATAGACGGCAATGTTTATAAAACAGTAAGAATTGGTAAACAAGTATGGATGGCTGAAAACCTGAAAGTAAGCCATTACCAGAATGGAGATCTAATACCCAACGTTATGGACAAGGCCGAATGGGCGAATCTTACTTCTGGTGCATGGTGTCTTTATGAGAACAATATCAAAAATGGATATAAATACGGCAAACTTTATAACTGGTATGCCGTTTCCGACAACAGAGATATTGCACCTAGAGGTTGGCATGTATCCAATCAAGAAGATTGGACAACCTTATTACAATTTATTAAGAATTCTGGAGATAAATTGAAATCAAAATCAGGTTGGACGGACTTTATGGGTAAAATTCAATTAAATTTCACAGATGATTTTGGCTTTTGTGCTATGCCAGGTGGTTATTGTACCGACGGAATGTTCTACGCATTAGGATACTTCGGTCAGTGGTGGTCTGCGGAACAAAGTTCATCTATTCGCGTCACGTTTTGGTATCTTTCAGGCGATCAAAACGATTTGCTAAGCAGGAGTGGCAATTGGAAGCGAGATGGTTTTTCTGTTCGTTGTCTACGGGATTACTAATTATTTTAGCCATCTGATTAATTTTACTTCTGTATACATTTCTGACAGTTTTAGTGGATTAAACTTGATTGTGTTTTGCAACTCAAAAATTAGTTTAATCCCTGACTGTCAGATTAAGTTGTAACTATTGCAGATGATGAATAGTATTGTGGAATCTCTCACAGATGCCGTTGGATTGAGGGTGTCTTACCCTCATCCTTGTGTAATCTATATCTTCAATTCTAAGTTAGTGCTGGTAATCGTTGTGTTCATGTGCACAGCAATGTTCGGCATCTTAAGGTAATAATCCTTGTTAAAGGGATGTTGTGCCTAGAACACATTGGAAATACCTTTGTAAGCATATTTTCAACATCCATGGCATTTTTGCTACCAGACAGTTTAACTTGGTTATACGTAGTATAGAGTCTATATTGGTTTGTAGGTGGATTCGTCCAACACCCTTTATTGTGAAAAATACTTGGTATTCTGGCGCCCAGCTATCCTGGATAATGAATTTCAATCTCACCATAGCAAACGTCTATTCTTTTGCATTTTAAAGGGCAATGGCTTTATCTTTTCTCAAAATTAATCATTTTACCAGGAATCTCCCTAAAGCCAATCTAAGCCTTTTTTGGACAGCTTCAATATTGTGGCAATAAAACACGCAGAATCCGGTTGTTGACCTAAAAACGCCTTTATTAATCCATTCATTGTGTTTAAAGTAGAAGATCTTAGGTTGGAAAATCAAACTCATGTATATTAATTGAAAAGAGGGTCCAGCTATAAATAGCTAAACCCCCAGAAATTCTAACTTACACTCTTTACAGGACAGTATCTGTTTTATCAGACCTGCTCTATAGGATTTTTACTTGGAAGACACTTGCTCTATGTTAATATTTTCCACAGATTTAGAATTCTCCAATTTTTTTTCTTTTTGGAATACGAAAGCTTCAGCAATATATACTAACAAGGTTTCGATGGCATTCATGTCAATTAAAATTGGGTCATCGCCCTCAAGTTTGGGAGAGGTTTCCATCCAATCATTTTTTATACGTTGGAATGACCTTATGACTCTAAAAACGTTATATCTACATGAAGATAAATACATCTCAATCCCCTTATTGATTGAAATTTCACCATGTTGGTGCCATAGGTCAAAATCAATATTAATTAATAGTAACTCTATTGATAAAATATCCTGATAGACTGGCTGGAGGTCTTCCTGAACCTCTATTTGCTCCACCCACTTTCCTTTTACAGAATGTAATGATTGAATGCAATCGATAATATGCCCTGAAATCGATTCAAAAAAAATGTCACAAATTTGATCAGTAAAATTTCCATAAACATCTAAAGCTGTCTGATTATTGTCCATATCTATAATTTTTAAAATGTTGCATTATTTATCCAGTAATATATAATCTAATTATCCAATTTTGCCCTGTATTAGTTGTTCATACATGGTTTCATACTCTTTTCGGCTCATTGGTTTGTCCGGGATTAAAGGCACTCCTGCTGCACCTGTAACTTCCAACGATATCGTTGCTTTGCCATAGAGCCGATCAAATATCTTATCAACAGTGTCGGTCTTGCCACTGGCGAGATCGGTCACTATTGCCTTTATTTGATTAACAATTATCATAGGCAGGTCGGGATTCCTTGCTATTGTCTCAAGCTGGGCTTTGTTACAAATGATAATGTATTCGAGTAGCTTCAAAATATCCTCCTTGCTTAATCTTTCGTTCTCATCAAGACTATTAAAAATAGCCTGAAGTATTTTTAATCGACTCGGTTTTCTCCCACTATTTTGGGGCTGATTGTTGTGGGAGAAGCGATTCCCATAATTGTGTCCTTTTGGAAATGTCATATTGATCTATTTTTTAATGTTTATCTATTGATGAATTATAATTTTATTTGAAATGAACAAAGATGACTGGTACTATGGATCGTACTCGTAAAAACCTGTCGTTTCAGAGTTAAATCGTAATAAGAAGGTTCCGGTACCGACATTCCTGCCTTTAGCGATTCTACATTCAGCCAATCCTTTGGATGCTGTACCTTTAAATGGGTCAGGGAATTCATGAAGCCCATAGTGTTCAGGTCTCCAGACAAGCAGAACCAGGTCTGCTGCCTCAACAATTTGACCAGATCCTCTCAGCCGGGAAACATTTGGTCTGAAGTTCGCTGGGTCTCGATTGAACTGTGATAGTGCAATAACCGTGATGTCGAGTTCCTTTGCAATGTTTTTTAATCTTCTGGCAACCTCAGCTAACTGGCTTTCATCAGTTTTATTCTTCAACCCAGAACCCACTAATTGCAGGTAGTCTATAATAACCAGGTTAATTTTGTGTTTGATATAAAGTCGACGAATTGAAGAACAAATTTGGTCAATGGTGGAAGTTGAGCTTTCATCGAAAAAAATAGGTAGGGATCTTAATTTAGACGTCATTCTTTCTACTTTTTCAATTTCGGCTTTTGACAAACATCGACCTAAGATGTCACTAGCAGTGATATTTGTTTCAGTGGACAGTATTCTAGAAATCAATTGCGATCTGCTCATTTCAAGGGAATAAACAGCTGCTCTTGCTTTATGGTCGATTACAGCATTCTTCAAAATAGATAAAGCAAAGGAGGTTTTGCCTTGGGAGGAATCCCCAGCAATAATTACTAGGTCTGTTTTCTGAAGTCCTCCAGTAATTTTGTCGAGCTTGGAGAATCCAGTTCCGATTCCGGACAAACCAGTATTTGTTTGGTTAAATGCAATTCTCTGGTCTACTTCTTTAAGACCATCTGCTAAACTGGTCTCGTTACTATGACCGAATTGCAGTATAGCCGTCAAGTCATCTTGCAATCCCGATAACAGATCATCAATGTCTGTCATCTGGTCATATGCCTGGGATCCCCTCTCTGCACAAATTTTTATTATTTGTCTGGCGATTTGAGTTTGGGCAATTATTCTGGCATGATGTTCGATGTGAGCAGCTGTAGCAATTTTATTTGTCAGCTGAGTGATGAATAGAGGTCCCCCTATAGCTTCAAGTTCTCCGCTATTCTTTAACTCCTGAGTCACAACCAACAAATCAATAGGTTTGTTTTGATTCACCAAGCATTCAACCGTTTGAAAGATTTTTTGGTGTTTTGGATCATAAAATGAATCTGCGGTTAGGATGCTGCTGATTTTTTTGTATGCTGAACTCTCAATCATAATCGCACCCAAAACTGCTTCTTCAACTTCAGTTGCTTGCGGTGGAACTTGCCCAATGTTTTTTTTCATAAATAGTTATAGTAACCGTTCGTTATAAATTTCAGATTTCAGTGATATTTCCGGAAACTCCTGTTCCCAGCACCGGTTATTGATCCAGGTTTTTAAGTCCTTCCAATTTGGAACGAACTTGTTTCCTGACATTAATTGATTCTTGTGGCTAATTTCTTTTTCCAGCGCTGGTAAAAGAAGATGGACTATCTCAGGTTTATTTTTCTTGATAAAGAGATCAAATTCTGTTTTAAGGCCTCTTACGTTCCCGGGATATCTCTTTCGGAAAACATCAAAAATTTCAGAGATATTATTCTTATCATTATTTACTTCTTGTTTGTGTACACTGAATGTTGTCTCAAGGATTCCTGTCCGTTTTTTTTGCGTATTTTCTGTGTGTGTAATTGTCTGGTAACATTCATAATTACAGACCGTTATCCGTGTAGTTGTTCGAAGTGATTCTATTTGCAGCATTTGGTCTGATTTTAATAATTTGAAAAAATCACGAACAGCGCATTTGGACACATTCCAATCTCTTGCCCATGATTCCAAAGATTTCACGCTTTGTCCTCGTTTACAATCCAATAGAACACCTCGTATTAATATTTTTTTATCATCGTGGTTTACAGATAATAGGATGTCTAGCCACCACTTTAACCGATTTTCTGATTTCCAGATCCAATGATCTTTTAGGCTACGATGTAACTTAATCCATCCTGTGTTCATAATTGCACTATCTGAAATGTCGTCTAACTGACAATGGATTACTTTCGATCTCTACCTTTAGTTTTTCAGCATCGCTTAAGAATCTTTGAAAAAAAACCTTTTTCCCTAAAGGAGTTATTTCAACCGGAATTCCAGGTAAACATTCTTCAATAGTGACTATACCAGTCTTTAAATCCAGTGAAATGACATGGCAAGGATCCATGAACACATGAAATAGTTTATACCGATTCAATTCTAAGTGTTGGTTTGTAGGACTCGACTCGAGGACCAATTTCTCTATTGTTTCCATTATGTTTCCTGTTGTTACAGTTTGTATCTTGTATGATGTTGAATGCCTGTTTTATAAGCGGTGGAAGTATGGCGGGGGTACCGCTACTTACGCTTTACTGCTTCCAGTAATTCAGATCGTAAATAGTAAACACGACCTCCAAGTGTATGGGCGTGGATTATTCCTTTCCGTCTCCAGGAGATAAGGGTTTGACGTGATTTACCGAGGAATTTTATTGCCTCCGGTTGGGAAATTGGTTGTTCAATAATTTGATCGATCTGAACTGGTATCGGCTTTTCATTTGAGAGCGCCTCTCGCATGCATTGAGACACCATATTGCGCAAGTCGTCTTTGGTAATGTTTTCTAAGAGAATTGAGTTTGTCATGATTCTGGGTTTTGTTATTCCTTGACAAATATAGACCGCTCAACTCCTACACATATCGAAATATCAGCTAAATAAGCCGAACTGATTGAGTTCGGCATTGGTTCGCCATACAATAAAAAAGCCCTATTTTACTAGGGCTTTCAAGATTCGGCGTTGGTTCGGCTTTTTTATTTTTGTAATGTCTATTTTTGTAAAATACTTTCAATTCTATCGTAAAGAGTTGTGTTTTCCATATATTTTCTCTTTTGAGGATTAGGTACTTTTTTGATTCCGAAAACTGCCATTATGGCGTCCTTCTGGCTGGACCCACATATGTGCTGTATTACATTTGAAAGAATTTGTTTGCTCCCTTCCCATTTTATTGTTGAGTTGCTTTTGATATGTTTCCTATTAAACCAAGACAGCCATAAATCAACATCAGTTTCTCCAAGTAGCTCAAGTTCTATAAGCAGTCTGCAGACCTCAACTAACTTTTCATCTGATAATGGACTTTCCAATTTTTGTTTTAATTTAATATCAGTGATTGTTTTAATATTTTCATTTTGTTTCTGACAAATTTCAAACATTTTGATTTTAACATCAATATTTTCGATTATCGCATCCAGTTCCTCAATTATTTCTTCATATGTTTTTGATTCATAAGATTCTCTATAATAGGTTACACCATTATATGTAAATTCAGGTTCTCGTTGTTTCCATTTTTTTGTTTGTATTGTAATGGTTTTAAATCTTTTGACACTCACCTTGAGCTTATATAAACTTTCTAGCGAATTGCACTCAACCACTTTATTCCCATAATCAAAAAGCATATTATCTCTTTTTTCGGCTAAATCCTTTTGAAGAGAATTGTCTTTTTGTAATTCCTTTATTTGGTCTAACCAGAAGGATTGTAATCCACCTGGTACATCTCCATCAAATTTTTCTTCAGTCATTGGTATTGATTTCGTATTGATTTAACCTGCTTTATGTTTGACCACTTTGAGAGGGGCTGCTTTAACTTCCTTTGCATTACTGATTGCCTCCCTCCGAGCTTTTCTATCATTGTTAATATACTTCTGTAATGTTTTAAGATCTGAATGCCCGGTAATCTCCAGCACATGGGTAATATTCATATTATAAACATTTAGAAGAATTGAAACACATGTTTTTCTTGCCGTATGACTTCCCAGGTACCTATGTTTCGGTTTTGTCATTTCAATCTCTTTTTCTCCAACATAACGTCGAATCTTCACGGGGGTATCTATTTCGGCCAGTTTTGCTGCATCTTTTAGGTAAGTGTTAAATTTTTGTAGAGAGATTTTAGGTAAGCAGTAATCATATTTCTTGAGGATATCAAGTGCTGGTGCTGCATACCCGATCAAGTCTATCTCCGTAGTCTTCTTTGTTTTGTAAGCATTAAAGATCCAGACATCATCATGGATATCCGATTTTTCAAGTCGTTCAATGTCGCTCCAACGTTGACCGGTATATGCACCAAAACAAAATAAGTCCCTTACCCGATCAAACGATGGGTTGGTGGTAAAATCATAGTTGTAAAATTGTTTTAATTCAGGCAGGGTTAAGGTAACTATATCATGATCCTGTTTCTTCCTTTTCAAATTTGCCTTTGTAAATGTTGTAAAATCCTTGAAAGTCTGATTGTGGTTGTAATTTCTTTCAGTGGCCCATTTACAAAAGGTTTTAAGACATTCTATATATTTTCCAATAGTATCATTCAATAAGCCCTTCTGTTCGCCTTTTGGTCTAGTTTTCTGCCGCCCTCTTGGCTCCTGGTTCCTGAGATATTTGGTATATGCATCTTTGAAAGAATGATCAATAGAGTTGAAGGATAATATCTTGTATTTATGGTTCGATGCACAAAAATCCTTGAGATTCTTCTTCAGCGTTTTGAATTTCTTAATAGTACCTTCCGCAACCTCTCCTTCGAGGAATAACAGAAATTCATCCATCACTTCGAAGAAATCTTTGCTATTATTTGAAAATGGGACCTCTTTGGTTTTACCGTACTCTTTAAGTTGATTCGATATTTCAGAAAAGGAAATATCTGGACTTTTCTTAAGGATGTCATGATATTTGTCAAGGATATCATCTTTTAGGATATTAAGACTTTTGTTAAACTCAATGCTGCCCGCTAATAAGTCCTTTTTTAATTGTTTTTTGAAATCCCATTCTTTGGGTAAAATGACATGTTCGGTTTTGATCTTTGCCATATGGTCCCTGTCAATAATTAAAAACAAGTAGAGTCTCGTTTTTTCAGGGTTCAAGATTCTGGTTCCTGACTTGTAGGGCTTTTGAAGTAACAATTTTGTTGTTGCCATATTCCAAATTTTTCTGATTCCAAAGGTATGAAATTGGAAGCATATTGGAAACAAATTGGAAACATTTCTTTACTTCACTTTACATTTCTTTACTTTTAAATTCTGTAATGTGCTGTATATGAAGAACTATATGTGTTAATTTGTAAAGTTAGGGTATTGTAAAAACAAGCTTTGAGTAGCGCTACCCCCGCTACTTCGTAAGAAAGGTCGGTGTTTTCGCCGACCTTTTCTTTGTTTGTTATCCTTGTTATCTAATGAAATTCCGTCTGTTATCTCAAAGTCGGTGTTGATGTTTTTGGTTCGATTGTCCTGTTTTTGGATAGGTGAAATACCCTTTAGTAACACTGTTTACAATGAATGTTCTTTGATGAACAGAATAACCAAATTTTACTTAGGTTTTCATTCATATCAATACTTTCTCATTTATACTGAAAGTAGGTGGTCAATTTAAACTTTTCTTTGAAAGAAAACCGGGCGAACCTGGTTTCAATAATCCTTAATGCAGCGAATTGAAAAACCATTTTCGGCTTGCCCATCTGCAATCGTTATACTACTGCTTGTAAGGTAGGCACCCACCCGCCATGCCCAGGTACCAAATCGATCTGCAGGATCTGCTGTTGACGTCCAAATGTAGGCACATGAATCAAGCACATGGAATGATCCGTTTGCTCCAAATCCTCCCCAACGGGCACCACCAGGAAGGGCTGTGAAACCAATGGAATTTTTGGCACCAGTATTAGGTTTTATCCAATGAGATGTACCAGTTTCTTTTAATTTACCGCCTGCGACACTTAATCCTCCCAAAAAATCTATAAGTGTCCGCCAATCAGATTCAGATGCCACATGCCATCCATCCGGAGCTATATTTCTACTATCCTTTACAGCATACCAATTGTACAATAAGCCATATGTTCTTGAAATATTTGGATCATTGTCGTAATGACAGCATGCACCGGTAGTTATTGAACTCCAATTTTCACCTTGTGTAATGTTTGGGATTGGGTCGCCATTCCTGTATTTCGTTGTTTTTAGGTTTTCAACCATCCAGGTTTGACTTACTTTCTGTGTAGTATTTGCGCTTTTTAACGTTCCATCAGCAATCTCAATTGTTATGGTATTGTAAACATTCCCATCGATGTCCGTTACTGTTCCAAATGCTATTGGTGTATTGTCATTGTTATCATCCTTCGAACAACTGCTAATTATAGCTAATGATATTAAAACGAGCAAAAAAATAAAATAATTGTCTTGCCTGCTCATAAATTCATCCTATTTTGATTATCACAGATTTCACAGATAATAACAAATTTAATAATAATAATCCACCGGCGTTGCGTCTTTTTTGGAATAATTTTAACTGTATAAATTTTTGTTCTTTGAAATCCAGATATTCAAAACTCTGATTTTTATATGTTCTTAGAAACTAACATTGACTTTTAATCCGGGAAATACATTTGAAAAATTATTCGGGAAATATATTTGGGGAACCAGTTCTATGTGCTTTGAGATATTCCTGTGTAATGAAAGTCGCCAGGTGTGATCATCAAAAATATCAGAATTTTTCTTTACCAGATATCCCACAGAAATTCCATACCAGTCTGTCTTATCCAGGGTTTTTGAGAAATTCCTCGCGTATCCGGCATCAATAAAATGGTTGGATTTTGGCATAGACTGCCCATTTTCAGAAACAAAATCATACATAATTTCATAATTCAAGAAAAAATTGTCTTTTAAAATACCTTTTTGACTGAACATCAGACCAATTCCAACATTCAAATCTGGTAACAGTTTTCCCTTATAAGAGTTAACTCCAGTTCCTCCTGTTATCATCAATTCATCCCAGCGATCGGCTCTAGTATTGGGACTGATGAAAGTATTCCGGATCGTGTTTCCATTTTGACTGTAATGCAAGAGGATTGCTTTTCTTTTTCCCCAATTTGGTAATTTTTGGAATTCCGCTGTGATAGATGTAACACTTTTCCCCCAGTCATTTTTAAGGAACAAAATCAGATCATCAATATTTTTGAAATAGCAATTAATCTTAATATCACCAGCATTTATAACCTTAAGTTCCTGTAATATTGCTCCGCTATCAGGAACTAAATCATCAGGAATATAGTACTTTGATGTATTCTCATTATCTGTAATTATCGTCTCTTTTCCCTTGTTGTCTAACAGAATACTAATTCTAGTTGATTTACTGAAAAATTTAATATGCTTTTGGGCAGGTTCTGAATAAAGATCAGAAAAGATCTTTGATGCATCCGAAAGATGTTCCAAATCATAAATTGATGGCAAGCAGAATTGGATGAAAATGTCTTTGCCTGTATTATACCAAATTTCGTCAGGCAATAAACTTTCCTGTGCTTTGATTGAGCCAGATAATACTACTAAACCGATAATTAAAAGGCGATTCATCTTTTTCATCTTATTATTTTTTAAAAATGCTATGATCTGATTTATATTCAACATTGTCATTTTTTGAATTTCCCAGAAATTGGAATTTCAAACCTTGTCTATTTTTAGAAGTCCGATTTTGATTATTAATAAACAGAGTATTTTTCCCGGGAGGAACCGGTCTGCTGATAACTGAATTTCCAGATTTAGGTGTTGTGTCTCTTGACATTCGCTCTTCTTGCAGATTCACCAACATCACTTTTGTCAATTTTAATTGGTTTTGAAGAGAGTCAATCAGATTTTCTTTGTTTGAATTTGAATTGTGATTTGCCGATGTTATGTTTTTGGATTGAAAGGTCCTGCTCAAAACCTTTCGCTCGCTAATTTCTTCGGTACGATGAATAAAATTTTTCAGACTATCCAGTTCATGATTTTTTTGAGATAAAATCAGATCATTAATTCTTGTCATTTCTTTCTTACCGTTGATACTATTATCCAATTGTTTCTGCAGGCTGGAGACCTCGATTTCTTTGTCTCTTTTATAATTTTGAAAACTGTTCCATTGTGCAAAGGTCCACGTTGCTGAAATAAGAAATAGAACCGCGGCAGCAGCCTTCCACCAGGAAGAGGAATTCTTCTTATCTAGTTCTGCTTCAATACGATTCCAAACTCTTTTCTTATTCCATTGCGGTTTTATAATCATAGATTCAGACCTCTGAAAGTCTTCCCTTATCTTTTTATCAAATTCCTGATCTTTCATAGTTTTTATCATTTTTTAACAGCATTTGCTGCAGTTGAAAACGAGCCTTATGTAATTGTGATTTAGAAGTTCCTTCTGAAATCATAAGAATATCTGCAACTTCAGTATGATTATATCCCTCAATTACATATAGTTTGAATACCAATTTATAACCTTCAGGCAAAGTGTCAATTATTGTCATCAAATCTTCATAATTCATTTGATTTGCAGATTCAGATGTACAATCTATTTCAGAAAACTCATTTGTGAAAGTTGGTACTTGTTTAATTTTGCGGATTTCCATCAGAGCTTCATTTATAACAATCCGTTTCATCCATGCAATAAATTTGGGTTCACCATCAAATTTGAAGTTAGGTAATGACTGAAATATCTTTAAAAATGCATTTCCTATTACTTCTTCGGCTCCAAACCGATTATTGAGATACCTGTAGGCTATCACATAAAGCTGGTCAGAATATGAGTCATAAAGCAGATTTTGTGCTTTTCTGTTATTTTGAATACATTTCCTAATGAGCTTTTCGATTTCCAATGTGATCTGTTTTACTTATATAATGTAAAATTGGCAAGTTGGGTTGCCTGGCATTCTTTCAAGATCGGTATTATTTTTTATAACTGATTTGGACTTATCAAACTAACGCCGACTTTAACAGATATCATCAATACCAGAAACTCCTAAAATTTGACCGATCAACTTTCGAGTTTTGGGTTAAAACAGAATAATAATAGTATAATAAAACTAATAATTAGGAAGTTGAGTGCAACTATTGAATGTCAGAGGGGAAGACATTTAATGAAAGAACGTTGGGCGACCTAAAAACGCCACCAAATTCTTCATTATTTATACGTTTATGAAAAAATCATAAAGTCAACAACCATACAATAGTGTTCCAAAAGGTTCGATATTTCGAAGTTCACTACTACAAAGAAAAGGCCCTGTCGCATTAGCGCCAGGGCCTCTTTCTTTCAACTACCAAAAATTTGTTCCTCTTGTAATTGATAATCAATCCTTTCTATTTTCATTTTTTCATAAGTTCCAAAACAGCTGCTTCAATCTGTTGATCACGGCCAGTTGAAATGATTCCCGGCTCATTCCGGATTTTGATATCGGGTTCAAGCTGGTTGTTCTCGCAGAATTTTCCATCAGGTGTGCGCCAGCCTCCCATAGGGATTCCAAAAACCAGGGTCGGATCGATCTGGGGTTCCCACCACACAAAGGTCCCTGTCCCGGGAACCGGCATCCCCAGGGTCTTGCCGGTACCTTTGAGCTTGTAGGCAACCGGGAAGAGATGTGCATCGGAATAGTTGCTTTCTCCTATCAGTACAATAGAAGGCTTCACCCATTTATCCGCAGGTTCCGACCCGACATACTGTCCGTGGGGTATGATGTCCATATATTTTTTACCGCTCAGGAAATCAGATAATTGTTCATGAATATTTCCTCCGCCGTTGAAACGCGTATCAATAATTATTGCATCTTTTTCAAGATTCCTGCCCAGGGCTTCTTCAAAAACTGTACGCATGCTCGCGTCGTTCATTGACCGGACATGTATATACCCAATTTTTCCACCGCTCAGTTTGGTGACTTCCTCCCGCCGGTTGTTCACCCATCTCTTATACAATAATTCGCTTTCCTGCATGGCAGTGACCGGCTTGATAATTTCGTCCCACCTGGTATTTGTGACAGGATCCAAAACTGAGAGTAATGTTGGCTTGCCTGCTTTACGGTTGAGTATCAAATAAAAATCCATTGAATCATCGATAGCTATACCATCTATCTTCTCAATGACAACACCGGCTTTAATTTTCGATGCGGCCTTATCTGCCGGTCCTCCCTGAATTACTTCAGCAACTTTTAGCCCGTTACCCGAATGATCATAATCGTAAAACAGTCCGAGACAAGATGTCTGATCACCGCCTGGTGAGTTGAAGTTGTAGGAACATCCGGTGTGTGACGCATTCATTTCGCCTAGCATTTCACTCATCATTTCTGCAAAATCATAATTGTTGTTGATAAATGGCAGGAACTTCCTGTATTCATTGTAATAATAATCCCAGTCGACGCCATGCAACGACTCAGTGTAGAATTTTTCCTTGAACTGGCGCCATGCATGATCAAATATGTAGTTTCGCTCGTCCGATTGTTTCAGGACCATTTCTCCGCTTGCTTTTAAAGGTTCTGATTTCCCGCTTTCAGTTTCGACCTTCATGGCTTTCCCGTCTCCCAACAGGAAAATAAACTTCCCGTCGGAGCTTAACTCCATTGATGCACTTTTTAAACCAAGTTTTGCCAATAGTTTTGTCTCTTTTGTTCGATTCTCCGTAACCCAGAGGTCGTAACCCTTATCAAAACTGGTAATATAGAAAAGTTTTTCTCCATCTTTTGACAGGACCCAGTCGCTTGCAGGTGAGGTATATACAGTAAGCTTCAATTTTCTTTCCGTCAGGTTATTCCAGTCAATTGAAATATCTTTAACGACAGAATCATTTTCGGCTTTTGCTTCCTTTGCATCCTTCGATTTTTTTCCTGCGGCTTTTGATTTTTCTGCCACATCTTTTTTCTCCTTTTTCTCCTTATCCTCCTGTTCCTTTAGCAAGGCAAAATCTTCCTTTGACAAGGTGAACCTGTCAAATGCTTCCTTAGAGAAGAACATACCATAAATGTTAAAGCTACTTAGATCACCGCTTTGCTGGCGCGTGCCCTCCCGGTCAGACCCCCAGATCATCATTTTACCATCCTTGCTCCATTTCGCATAGAAATCATCGTATCCGCTTAATGTCAGATTGTGTATCTCACTTTTGCCATCTGCTTCTACCAATCCAATCTCGGGAGACATTACCCGATCGGCATATCCAAATTGAACAAGAAACCATTTGTTATCAGGTGACCAGTGGTAATACTGATCACCATCGGCATAAGAGTAATTTTTATCGGCAGCCATTATTGTGCGTGAGACACCTGATGCCAGGTTAATTACTTTTAACGTAACCCTGTTTTCAAGATAAGCCACTTCTTTCCCGTTGGGAGAAAAAGCAGGTTGGAATTCCTCAGCAGGCGTAGCCACAATTGTTTCTTCCTTGAGTACAGTTGAAACATAAAAGTATGGCTCTTCCTTTCTGCTAATCGATATTTTATAAATATTCCAGTTTTTTTCTTTTTCGGCTGCGTAAACCAGTGAACGGCCATCCGGACTAAAGCTTACACTTCGTTCCTGCCAGGCTGTATTTGTAATTCGTTTTGTTATGCCGCCCTCGATACTCGAAACGAATATTTCACCCCTGAAAATATATGCAAACTCCTTACCGTTGGGAGACAATCGTGCTTCGGTAAATCCCTCATTTACAGGGACAATTTTATCCAATGATGTGCGACCATCAGCATAAATGCTAACATTCAGCTTCTCTGGCTGACTTCCCGGGTTAAGCGTGTAAATTTCACCGTTATAGCTAAAGCAGAGCGTGTTTGTTACAGAACGAGACAGGAATCGTACCGGATTTTTGCCAAAAGTTGTAAGAGCTGTACTTTTTGAAGGCTCACTCAGCGAACTTTTGAATATGTTAAATGAACCATTTTGCTCACTCAGGTAATAGTAATCGTTGTCATTAGAGTCCCATACCGGGTTTCTGTCCTCTCCTGCAAAATCAGTTAACTGACTGTATTGTTTGGTTACCAGGTCATAAACCCAAATATCGCGGGTAACGGCCGAAGTATGATGTTTGCGCCAGTTATCTTCATATCCTTTGTAGTCATGGTAAATGATTTTATCACCTTTCAGGTTCATACTGGCATCGTTGGCCGGAACCGGCAGAACCATAGAGACTTTTCCACCGTTTGACGGAACACTGTAAAGTTCTGTCATTCCTGACATTGGAAATTGAACATTGGTGACCAGGTCCTGCCTGGCAGTACTGAACAGGATTGCTTTATCATCATTCGTAAATCCGGTCGGGACTTCCTTCCTGAAATAATAGGTCAGTCGTTTTGCCTCACCACCATTTGAAGGCATTATAAACAGATCAGGATTACCGTAACGATCTGAAGAAAACGCAATGCTTTTCCCATCATGGCTCCATACCGGATTGCTTTCATAGGACTCACTGATAGTAAGAGGTGCAGCCAAACCTCCTTTGGAAGAAACTGAATAAATATCACCTTTGAAAGTGAACAGAATAGTCTTACCATCCGGTGAAATCGCCGGGTAACGCAACCACAGAGGGTTTTCCTGGCAAAATGCCATAGTTGTAGCCAGAAGACTGGCAATAACTATTAATAGTTTTCTCATAATTACTTTTGTTAAACTGTTGTGATGATCTGTTTATAAAACAAAGAATTTCAAGGTGTTAAATTAAGAATGTGAATCATATCCCATATACCCGAATTCACTTTTATTGGTTCATTGTGAACCCGATCATTATGATTTCAGGTAGCAGTAATAAGATTCCTTACCTGAATTCAAAGAAACGAACAATTTATGTTTTTTACCATTTGACCGGATACTTACTTAACCAGTAATTTTATTCAGTCGCAGCAATAATCTGGAAATTTTCCATCCTTGAAAATCAATGGGTTGTTGATTAGATTTTTAAAGGCTTTTGAAATAGCTATTCTGCCTGAGAGGGTCCAGGTGTTTTTTGTAATATTTAAATAAAAAGTTTCATTGGGAATGAAAATACTCGCCGGGTTTTGATTTTAACCCGGAAACCTTTTGGAAGCAAAGCCCGTAAATTGACTTTGATTAATGCTTCAATTTTAATCTTCCAAACTTATTATGACTCATCAATGACAAAAATATTTTTGATCCTAGTTTTTCTGGGAATGATCTTTACAAGTTCTGCAACACTGAAAATTGTCGTGACTGATATTCAGGTTGGGAAAGGAAATATTGTCGTCGAATTGTATGATAATGATAAGGACTTTATCAAGAAGCCGGCTAAAGCACAGACATTGAAGGCTACTTCTGAAAGCATGGACTTTTCATTTGAAATTCCTGATGGAATTTATGCAGTGATGATTTTCCAGGATGTAAATGAGAACAAGGAACTCGACAGAAGATTCATCGGCATTCCCAAAGAACCCTATGGCCTCAGCAATAACTTTACGCCACATTTTGGTCCTCCCAAATTTGATGATTGTAAATTCAGATTAGTTCAACAGAACACTTTGACAATAAGACTGCATTGACCAACGACCCCGTACGCCAAAACCAGAAAAAGATTTATAATTTTTTCAGGTTGCCATTTCAGTTTTTAAACAAGTTCTTTCTGAAATAGAAAGCCACATTAACCAGTAATACCATGACCGGAACTTCAATCAGCGGACCTATTACTGTTGCGAATGCGGCTTGAGAGTTAATTCCAAATACAGCAATAGCTACAGCAATCGCCAGTTCAAAATCATTGCTTCCTGCCGTGAAAGCCATTGTTGTCGATTTTTCATACCCTTCGCCCATCCATTTTGCAATGAAAAAAGTTGAAAAGAACATAAATGCAAAGTATAATGTATAGGGAATGGCAACTCTCACAACGTCCATTGGCAACTCAATAATTTTTTCTCCTTTCAGGGAGAACATCACGAATATGGTGAATAGCAATGCAATAGGGGTTAGTAAGGAAACCTTTGGAATAAATTTATCGAAGTACCAGTCATTTCCTTTCCAAGTGCGCAAAACGAGATTTGAGACTAACCCGGCTGTGAACGGTATTCCGAGGTATATTAACACAGTTACCGCAATTTCTGAGATAGAGACCTGAACTACAGCCCCTTTTAAACCAAACAATGGAGGCAATAAGGTAATAAAGACATACGCGTATACTGAATACAGAAATACCTGAAAAATCGCATTGAAGGCCACCAATCCTGCAGCCAGTTCTGAGTCCCCTTTGGCCAGATCGTTCCAGACAAGAACCATGGCAATACATCTGGCCAGTCCAACGAGAATGACGCCAACCATCAGTCCGGGATAGTTGTGGAGAAAAATTAGAGCGAGAAAGAACATGACAAATGGACCAATAATCCAGTTCTGGGTAAGTGACAGGCTTAAAAGTTTCAGATTTTTAAACACCAGTGGTAATTTCTCATACTTCACTTTTGCCAGAGGCGGGTACATCATCAGCACCAGCCCGATTGCGATTGGAATATTGGTAGTCCCCGAACTTAGCGAGTTCCAGAAACCTGAGATTCCCGGCATGACATAACCGGTCATAACTCCTGCAAACATGACCATAAAGATCCACAGAGTTAGATACCGGTCGAAAAAGGAAAGTTGTTTGGTTGTACTCATATTCCTAATTTGTGAATTGAAAAAATAATTATTTACAACCTGATACTGTTATGCTGAATATTCCCCTTTCACCATACCCGAATTCATCAATTTCTGTCCTCTTCAGATATTTTTCGAGGATATCTACCGGGATCGAGATTTGTTTCATTTTATGAATTGTGACATTGGTAAATCCCTGATTCACAATAATATTCAAATAGTAACTCTCTTCGATGGCACCTGATACACAACCCGCATACATCTCCAGATCGTTTTTAAGCTTTTCTGGCAACTCTCCTTTTAAGATCACATCAGAGACGCAAAAATGGCCTCCAGGCTTCAATACACGCATGATCTCAGCAAAGGCTTTTCCCTTATCCGGAACCAGATTTAAAACACAGTTCGACACTACTACATCAAAACTGTTATCGGGCAGTGGCATATTTTCAATATCGCCTTTGATAAATTCAACGTTTGAGTAACCCAGCGTTTTGTTGTTGATAATTGCCTTTTCAATCATCGCATCAGTAAAATCAATACCAGTAACCTTCCCCTTGTCCCCGACAATGGCTCGTGCCACGAAACAATCATTACCTGCACCACTCCCAAGATCCAAAACATGATCACCTGTATTGATGGCTGCAAACTGGGTCGGAATGCCACAACCCAGGCCTAAATCCGCATCCTGGTGATGTCCATCAATGCTTTGATATTCATCCCCGATCATTTTGATATCTAAATTACCGCAACAGCCTGATGTTCCGCAGCATGATGCTTGATTCAACAACAGACTTTGTTTGGCAATAGCTCCATACTTTTCCTGTACAACTAACTTTAAATCTTCAGCTTTCATTTGTATATAATTTCGATTTTCTACGGTCTTATGGAACTCCCTGTCCCTGTTTTTATGTTTTGCGTCAGGGATCAGAATGGTCGTTTCATAATTGTGGTTTAATGTCTTCGACATAAAATTTCCGGAAACCTTCTCTGATTTCCTCCCGGACACGAATAAATTCGCTGTGAATAAATTCCTCAGTACCAACAGCGTGTGAAGGATCATCGAAACCAATGTGCCGACGGTGCTTTACTTTCCCGGGGAATGCCGGACAGTTTTCATTGGCACCGCCGCAAACGGTGATTACATAATCCCAGTCCTGGACCAGGTATAAATCGACCGGATCAGAAGTATGGTTACTAATATCAATTCCAATCTCTTTCATGGCAATAACAGCCTTTTGATTTAATTTTCCCGAAGCCTCAGTCCCGGCGGAACAGACGGTAATAGCAGGATCGAATGACTGAAGAAATCCATGAGCCATCTGGCTCCGGCAACTGTTTCCTGTACAAAGGATCAGAATTTTCATAATTAAAATTTTAATATTGAGTATCTTACCAATTTACCGGCATTGCTAGGGTTTGATCTTTTCAAACAATCCCATCAGTTTTGTCTGATAGATTTCAGCAATCTGGGACTGGTTTTCGCCAATTGGTTTCAACGGAATTAAGTCTATTACCTTTTCAGGAGAAAGACCCGATTCAAAGTAGAGATTTGTGGCCGCCAACAATGTCTGATGTATTGCTGTTTTACATTCTTCCACTGTGAGACCCATCGGTTCGCCGAGACTGATCAACTCTTTCCACTGGAACCAGAAGTAGGTAGGAAGCATTGCTGAAAGAATAGCGTAGGCTTCAAGTTTTGGTTCTTCAACTTCGAAAGTAGTTCCCAATAATTGCAGCAGATTAAATAGTTCTGCTTTTTCTTTATCAAAGAAGCCTGTTGCAAAAGTCACCGGATTGTATCCCTGGTTAATGTATGAGGTAGCATTTGGGATCATCCGGGCAATGTTCGGGATTTGGAGTTTGGATTTGATCTTTTCAATTGTAATTTTTGGAGCCAGGGAAATTACCATGGCGTCGGATGCAACATTACCAGCAATTTTGTCTAAAGTTTCCATTATTACCGGCGGATGCAATGCGATAAATACAATTGGCTGAACAGCAGTTTCTTCTGCTGTTTCAGCGATAACTATCTTTGGAAACTGTTGTTTCAGGAGACCAAGTACCTCTGGATTGGTATCAAATACAACGACAGACTGGATGTCAAATTTCTCATTGGTTAATGCCTCGAGAAAAATTCTGGTGATACGTCCACCACCAATAAAACCAAGTGACTTTGCTTTCATGTTTTATTATTTATAGGTTTGTTTAGTGAATGAATTACTAAATGCAGAATTTTGTGAAACTGCCTTTTGACTCATTATTTTACACCTTTTTTGTTCAAAACTGCCACCAGATCTTCTTCCGGAAAATATCCGACATGCCTTGAGAATTCTTTCCCGTTCTCATCCAGAAACACCTGTGTGGGAATTTGGTCAATATCATATTTTTCCGCAAAGGGTTTTCCTTCCGGTGTCCAGACATCGTGAAACACAACCTTAACCTGGCTTCCATATTTTTCTTCTATAGCCTTCATGACTGCCTGCATTTCGCGGCAGGGAATACAACGCAAAGAACCGAGTTCGATAAATGTTACTTTATATTTTACAGCTTCCTTTGGCTGTTTGATGGTGTTTTCAATTTTACTATTCTGATTTTTATTTTGTGCGTACGCAGTTGTTGTCATATACGCCAATACAATCAAAATGAAAAATAGCCTATGATTTTTTATCTTACTCATTACAAATTCTCCTAAACTTTACTTCGTGATTACTACGGATAGCCGGATGTGTAATTATAACAATGTATAACCTGTTTTAGGGAATGCAGGTGTGCACCCGCATCCTCCAGTAGTGATATTGCTCTCAATGGGAAGGCCTTGTGCCTTCCACAAAGAAATTCCGCCTTCCAGATTTGCAACATCAGGATAACCTTGCCTGTTGAGCAAATTGGCAACCTTCACACTGCGAACGCCACCTTGACAAATTAATATAATGTGCTGATCTTTTGAGATATATGGTATTCTTTCCATGATTACCGACATTGGATGGTTCAATACACGATCGAGCGGAATTTTCTCCAGCCTGACTTCACTTAGTTCACGGACATCTATCAATACAGCATCACCATTTTTAATAATTTCAAAAGCATCTAAGGGTATAATATGTTTTACCCCTTCAATATGAAAATTTTGTAAGGTTGGTTTTTCAGTTGTTCTCATTGTGTTAAAAAATATAATTAAACAAATACCCGACTAACATTATTCCAAAACCTACGATCCCAATGAAAGTGAAGATCAGCGGGAGTTTTAATACTTTTCGAAGGATTACCATTTCTGGTAGTGAAAGGCCAATTACCGCCATCATAAAAGCCAGTGCTGTTCCAAGCGATGCCCCTTTTTCAATCAGTACCGAAACAATCGGAACAATCCCAGCTGCATTAGAATACAATGGAATACCAATCAAAATTGAAAGAGGTATTGAATACCATGCCGATTTGCCCATTAAGGCTGCCATGAATTCCTCCGGAACATAACCATGAGCCCCTGCGCCAACTAAGATACCTAATGCCACATATATCCATACTTTGCCTACAATCTCTTTAACGGCCTCATATCCAAACCGGATTCGGTTGGCAAAGGTCAGATTCTCTTCTTCCATTCCGCTATCCCCCATGCGGGTTTGATACACCCAGGGCTCAACCCATTTTTCCAGTTTCAACAAACCAATGATCCAGCCCGCCAATATCGCAATAGCTAATCCTGTACCAATATATATGGCAGCCACCTTCCACCCAAACATACCATACAAAAGAATAATAGCCACTTCGTTGATCATAGGTGCAGCAATCAGAAAGGAAAATGTAACGCCAAGTGGAACTCCTGACTCTACAAATCCTAAAAACAGGGGGATAGCAGAACAAGAGCAAAACGGGGTAACAATTCCCAGCGTTGCAGCCATCACATTGCCTGTAAAAGTTTTCTTCCCTTCAAGGGCTTTTCGGGTGCGTTCGGGAGTAAAGTAGGAGCGGATAATTCCTACAATGAAGATAATAAGCGTTAACAAAAGCATCACCTTTGGGAACTCAAAAACGAAGAATCTCAAGGCTTCCGTAAGATGTTGCCCTTTGGTCATTCCCAAAGTAGAGTCAATGAACAAATCGGTCATTGGCTGGAGATTGTGATAAATAAGATACCATATTGGCACAAGTGCTACAGGTAACCAGGTTGTATATTTTTTGTTTTTCATACGGGACGATTCAATAAGCTCGTAATTCGATGAACCTATCATGCAAATTTTTTAAAGGAATACTCTGAAAATATAATAGATACCAACGGCAATAAAGAGTATGGCAATAATCTGTCGGAACCACAGTTCGAAATTCTTTACTTTTTTGTAGACATTCCCAATACTTGAAACCGCGTAGGCCAATATCCAGGCAAAAATGATAACCGGGATACCAGTAGCAATTGCAAATACCACTGGCAGATAGAGACCTGAAGCACTGGAGACTGTCAATGGGACCAGCATGCCAAAATAAAGGACTCCACTATACGGGCAGAAGGCCAATGCAAATATCATTCCCAGTAAAGTTGAATCAAAGTATCCCCATTTTGTTCTAGACTCCATTTTTGATGCAAGCCTGTTCATGCCAGGGAACTTAATTTTAATTGTATCAAGCATAAACAAACCGATAATAATTAGCGAGGGACCCAAAATCTTTTCGCCATAACGCTGGAATATGCCTGAAAACTTAAACTGATCCACGCCCAGGTAGATAATTAAGGCGATGGTTGTATAGGAAATTGCACGTCCCAGGGTATAAAGCAAGCCATTCACGAAAACACGGTTCCGGTTTTCAATATCCTTGCTGATAAAGCCTACAGCCGTAATGTTGGTGGCAAGCGGGCACGGGCTGATAGCAGTCATTAAACCCAGCACCAAGGCTGAAAGCCAGGGAATTGTGCTATTCTCCAAAAGGTTGGTGAGAAAATCCATCAATTATAAATCAAAGAGACCATCCACTTTTTGTTTGATAATTTTTTTGAGCTTGTCAGGGTTTGTAGTTGCATACAAAAAACCTTCATTGGTCAGATTTATTTGCTTATCCCCTTTTACAACCAGAAGTGTTTGACCTGTAATTTTGAGTCTGTCTGCAATTGGTTTACTGGAGGCATCATCAAGGTTAATGGACTTAAAGGTTGCCCTGCCGGGGTAAAGGCTCAAAATATCGGCCTTTGCTTCTGATTCGACAACTCTGCATGTTTCACACCGGGCCTTAAAATGAAAATAATAGGCTTCTATTTGCTCTGTTGCAGCAGTGGAAGTTGCTTTTGCCGAACTTTGGGCATGGCCAAAGAAGGAACCCAAAAACAGGAGCGCAATACTAAATACAATTGCTCTTTTCATACCGCAAGATTTACCTGGTCAGGACTTGTTTGATTTCTTCAGAAGATGGAACACGGCCTTTTATTTCAACTTTTCCGTTAACGACCAATGCAGGGGTTGTCATAACACCGTATTTCATGATTTCCATAATATCATCGACTTTGATGATGGTTGCATCTATGCCATTTTGTTCAACTACTTCGCGGGTAATTTTTTCAAGTGTTTTGCACTTTTGGCAACCTGGTCCCAGAATTTTTATTTCCATTTTGAAAAATTCGTTATTTCTCTGTTTGACAATTTGTTATTGTAATAGGTCTATTCAGGAATTTATTAAATAGTTCCTGTGCTTCCACCCAGTTTTCCGTGTTCAAACAATACTTAATTCTTGGAGCTTCAATTTCGCCCTGGATTAAGCCCGCATCTTTCAATTCCTTCAAGTGCTGTGAGAGTGTGGACTTCACTATCGGGAGGACTTCCGATAAGTCACCACTGTAGCAACATGATTGTTTTGACAAAAGTTCGAGCACATACATCCTGATAGGGTGTCCCATCGCTTTGGCGTATCTTGCAGCTTTTTTATGGTCTTGTGTGATTGTTTCCATTGATATAATTCGTAGTTCGTGAAATTACGAACAAAGTTGACACGTTTTTTTGAAATGTCCAAATTTTTTGAAGTGAAAGTTTAGATTTGTATAAATCTAATGGAGAAGGAATCCACAGGTCCCCAATAGTTATCAGGTTATTGAAAATAGAGCAGTATGCTTACCCCAAATGTTCGATCAGAATCTTAAGGCCTATTCCAAATAGTATGAGGCCACCCAGGAACTCAACTTTTGACCCGAATCTGCTTCCTACGTCCTTCCCGATTCTAATTCCCAGCATTGAAAATAAAAAAGTAACAGATCCGATAACCACCACACCGCCAAATAATTTGCCGGTTTCTGCCATTGCATAGCTGAAACCAACGACGAGGGCATCAATACTGGTAGCTATGGAAAGGGTTATTATGTGCCTGAAAGAATATATATCTGTTACTTTATCGGTGAGGTCGTCACTGAAACTTTCATAAATCATCTTTCCGCCCAGGTAAGTAAGTAAAGAGAAGGCAATCCAATGGTCGATGCTTTCGACAAAGCCCTTTAGTTCGGTACCCATAAGCCAACCCAACAAAGGCAAAATTCCCTGGAAGAAGGCAAACGCGAATGATATTTTTACAGCATGGCCAAAAGTGACTTTTTGTTCTGCCAGACCGCAACTGACAGCAACTGCAAAAGAGTCCATCGATAGTCCGATTGCCAGAACGAATACAGTAAACAGATCCATTAGTTGCGATTGATTCTGCAAAGGTAAAAAACCTGGGAGATGTTCGGATTAGTTTTCATTTCGAACAAAACAAAAGCTGCCGAAAAATCGACAGCTTTGTATTGCAGCCATTAAGGCCTATATATTGGATGAGTATATTACATCATTCCACCCATTCCACCGCCCATGCCTTGTGGAGGCATGGCTGATTTCTCTTCTTTTTCTTCTACCAGGACACATTCTGTGGTTAAGAACATTCCTGCAATTGAAGCAGCATTTTCAAGAGCGATACGAGTTACTTTCGCAGGGTCAATGACTCCTGATTCATAAAGATTCTGGAAGATGTCGAGGCGTGCATTGTAGCCGAAGTCACCTTTGCCTTCTTTAACTTTCTGAACGATAACGGCACCTTCAACGCCGGCATTGGCAACGATCTGACGCATTGGCTCTTCGATTGCACGTTTTACAATCAGGATACCGGTTGTTTCATCGTCATTGTCACCTTCAAGTCCTTCGAGAGACTCCTGTGCACGAATCAGTGCAACGCCACCACCGGGCACGATACCTTCTTCAATAGCGGCGCGGGTTGCATTCAATGCGTCATCTACACGGGCTTTCTTCTCTTTCATCTCAATTTCTGAAGGAGCACCTACGTAAAGAACTGCTACACCACCGGAAAGTTTGGCAAGACGTTCCTGAAGTTTTTCGCGATCGTAATCTGAAGTAGTTGTTTCGATCTGTTTTTTGATCTGGCCAACACGAGCAGCGATAAGAGCTGAGTCTCCTGAACCATTAACAATTGTCGTTTTGTCTTTGTCGACAGTAACTTTCTCAGCGCGTCCAAGCATTTCAAGAGTTGTATCCTCCAATTTCATACCTTTTTCTTCGGTAATTACAGTTCCACCGGTTAGGATAGCCAGGTCTTCCAGCATCTCTTTACGACGATCACCAAATCCTGGTGCCTTCACTGCACAAACTTTCAGACCGGCACGTAAACGGTTGACCACCAATGTAGCCAATGCCTCTCCTTCGATATCTTCAGCAATGATCATCAAAGGACGGCCTGACTGATGCGTTGCCTCAAGTACAGGAACCAATTCCTTCATAGATCCAATTTTCTTGTCGTGGATCAAAATGAAAGGATGATCCATTTCTGTAGCCATCTTTTCAGTGTCAGTTACGAAATAGGGTGATATATAACCACGGTCAAACTGCATACCTTCAACAACTTCCACATAGGTGTCTGTTCCTTTGGCTTCCTCGACAGTGATAACACCTTCCTTGTTAACTTTTTGCATTGCATCGGCAATCAGCTTACCAATTTCTGAATCATTATTGGCCGATACACGTGCAACCTGCTCAATTTTGCTGAAATCACTTCCTACGTTAATTGCCTGGGATCTGATGTGTTCTACAACTTTGATTACGGCTTTGTCAATTCCGCGTTTCAGGTCCATTGGATTTGCACCTGCAGTAACGTTTTTAAGTCCAACTGTAATGATAGACTGTGCAAGAACAGTTGCTGTTGTTGTACCATCACCGGCATCGTCACCGGTTTTAGAAGCAACTTCCTTTACAAGGTGTGCACCGATATTGGCATACGAATCAGCAAGATCAATCTCTTTTGCAACAGTTACACCGTCTTTTGTCACCAGCGGAGCACCAAATTTTTTCTCAATAATAACATTACGGCCTTTAGGACCCAAAGTAACCTTAACTGCGTCAGCGAGTTGGTCGACCCCTTTTTTAAGCAACTCACGTGCTTCAATATTGAATTTAATTTCTTTAGCCATTTTGAATAAATTTTGTTGATTGACAATACATTAATTAAGCAATGAAAAGAACATCTGATTGTGATACAAGCAGGTAATCTTTACCATCGATGGAAAGTTCGGTGCCGGAATATTTTCCGAAGAAAACAACATCACCAACTTTAACCTCCATAACTTCATCTTTTTTTGCACTTCCGACCAGGACAACTTTCCCTGAGAGTGGTTTTTCTTTAGCTGAATCAGGAATGATAATACCACCAGCTGTTTTTTTCTCTGCTTCCTGTGGCTCGATCAATACTTTGCCCGCCAGGATTTTACCTTTAAGTTCTGCCATTTTTAGAAAATTTATTTAATTTATTATAAGTGAAAAATAATTTCTATACAACTTCCCTATCAGATTTTGTGCCAAATACAAGAAACTGACTTTGCCGGGATATTCTCGGACAAATTAACGCGGGGGGAAAGAAGATAAATTGTGAATTAATTTTAAATGCAAGATATTCAGTGTTATAATTTTTTTTCCCCCTGTCAGTTCAGACTGTCAAGATGACACCTTACAAACAGAAAAGCCATTGCTCAAGGCAATGGCTTTTCTGTTTACGGATATCTTAAATGATTATTTACTTCTTTGTCGAATCTGTTTTCTGAGGTACTGACTGTGGGAACGTCGGTAAAGCTGTCGGATCCTGTACCCCTTGTATTTGTTGTTCGATGGCTGATTTGGCCTGTCCTCCCTGACGTGGCAGGAATGCAGTAGCGCTGATACATAGAACAACAAGTGCGACAGCAAGAATCCAGGTTCCTTTTTCAAGGAAATCAGTGGTTTTACGTACGCCCATAACCTGATTAGAACTTGAAAATGAAGATGCCAGCCCTCCGCCTTTTGAATTTTGAACAAGTACGAGAAGAACCATTAAGAAACAAACAATGAAAATCAGGACTGTAATAAATGGATACATTTGGTATTAATTAAGTAATTTTTTAATCTCTTCAATTTGCTGGGCAAAATAAACACTTTTTTCGGGAAATTTCAAACTTAACCGTTTAAAAGAGTCTATAGCTTTCTGATAATGACCTTGTTTGAGGTAAATTCTTGATAATGTTTCAGTTATGAATTCATCCTTTTCAAGGTCAGGATCTTCTTTCAATTCTGAAAGATCATTTTGAACCGGAACAATTTCATTCCGGGGTTGTAATGTCGGGTTTACCTTGATGAATTGCTCGATCAAATCAACTTTCTTTTCTGAATCTGAATCATTTTGACCTTTCATAGTCTCAAGATCATTTTGTTCGGACATGGGAGCCGATCCTTCCAACGAATAGTGTGTTGATTCGGTTTGTTCAAAGCTAAGCAGGTCAAATCCGGAATTTTCAGCTTCGCCGGGTAACGGGGAGGAAATCAGAGGTAATTCAGTTTCGGTTATTTGTTTTTCCTCGGCTAATTCAAAAAATGAAGAAGATTCAGTTAATTGTGCTTCGATCCTGTTTACTTTCCGTGAAACAGGATCAGATTGATTTTGGTGTTGAAGAAGCCGGTAAAGTATTGTTCTGTCAGTTGCATAAATGGCACAAGTCTTCAAATAATCAGAATAGCGGAAATTTGCCTGCGAAAACAGGTTAGAGGTATAAAGCAGCTGGGCAGACTGAAAGAAAGGGAATTCATCTATGATTTCCTTCAATTCGCCAATCGTCTGTTCTTTAAGCAGTCCGGGTTTTTCGATATACTGAATCAGCTGTTCTCGTGTTATGGACATACCTGGCCTTTTCAAATTTTTTTCTTCATTATTCTGAGATACTTTCCAATAGTCTAATTTACCAGTTGGCAACGGACTTATTGAAGATATCGTCTACCAGCTGCTGGGTGATCACCTGTACGGCATCGCTTTCAATCTGGTTGATGGTTTTGGAGCTTTCCCAGTCAAAATACGCAGAAAATGTGGTATTAAAGTCCTGTTCATGATCCTTGTTATTGACGAAAATGACTTTTACAGTTATTGTCAGCCGGTTCATTGCTGCATAGTCCATCCCTGTATCACTTTTTTGCACAGATAGCGGACGAACATCGTAGCCGGTGATTTCACCTGTAAATTCAAGATCTCCCTGATCCGAATTCAGTGTGAGCCCGGTCTCATTGACAAACTTATCTTTCATGGCTTCAGTGAATGACTGACTGAGAGTCGGATTGATCACCTTTGACCTGTTTCTGAAGTAGTCTACAAATACGGTTTTTACATCAGGAGAGATCGACGCACCACTTAGTGAATAACTGATCTTGCAACCTGAAGCCGATAAAAGAATTAGGATCACCAGAATTATTTGATATTTGATATTGATATTTACATATTTGAAAATTTTCGCTTTACAGGTCGTCGAAAAACCCTCATTCATAGTGGCTATGCAGATTCCCACTTCCTTACCGTTTATATTTTCCGGTGATCTTTTCCGCATGAGGCTGTTTATTTATGAGTAATGTTGTATTCTTTAATTTTCCTGTAAAGGGTTCTTTCAGAGATTCCCAGCTCCTCTGCGGCAAGTTTTCTCTTGCCATTGTGCCGGTCCAGGGCTTTAAGGATCAGTTCCATCTCTTTTTCCTCAATTGAAAGGGATTCCTCCACAAATTCTTCCGTGTCCTGAATATGAGATTTTCCATTAGGTTTGACAAAACTCGGGTTAAAGAGCGTTTCTCCCTGTTCCACTGGAATCTTACCTTCCTGATACACTTGCATAAATCCATTTTCAGTCTGTTCTGTGTGAACGGCAGCAGGTGTGATTTTCAACATCTGGTTGAATTTTTCTTTTAATTCATCCAATTCTTTCTTCAATCCTATCAGCGCATTGAGCATCATGGTTCTTTCATTCTCGAATGCCCTGGCATCAGATTCTTTGCTGTAGATGGCCGGAAGATAACCACCGTCTTCATTGGGAATGTAATTCACCAGCTTTTCAGTTGTTATATCTCGCTCAGTCTCTATGATAGATATTTGTTCCGTAATATTTTTGAGCTGCCTGACATTTCCAGGCCAGCGATAACCGAGGAATATCTTCTGAGCTTCCTCGTTCAGGCGGATTGCTGGCATTTTGTAACGTTCGGCAAAATCACTTGCAAATTTCCTGAACAACAGTAGAACATCATTACCCCTTTCCCGTAACGGCAACACCTTGATAGGCACTGTATTTAAACGGTAGTAGAGATCTTCTCTGAATTTACCTTCTTTGATAGCATGTGTAAGATCGAAATTCGTTGCAGCAATAACCCGTACATTTGTTTTTTGAACCTGGGAAGAACCGACCCTGATAAATTCACCTGTTTCCAGGACTCTCAGCAATCTTACCTGGGTGGATATGGGAAGTTCTCCGATTTCATCCAGGAAAAGAGTGCCACCGTCTGTAACTTCGAAATATCCTTTTCTGTCGTTCAGAGCACCAGTGAAAGAACCCTTTTCATGGCCGAAAAGCTCTGAATCGATAGTTCCTTCAGGTATTGCGCCACAGTTAATTGCAATATATTTCCCGTGTTTGCGGTGAGAATAGTTGTGAATGATCTGTGGGAAAGACTCCTTTCCGACGCCACTCTCTCCGCTAATGAGTACAGACAAGTCGGTCGGCGCCACCTGAAGCGCTACTTCAATGGCCCTGTTTAATCCCGGAGCATTTCCAATGATGCTGAAACGTAGTTTAATCTCCTGTATATCCATGCAATCAACCCCAATTTTCGGAACTGCAAATTTAGCATTAATCTGCGAATATCCGAATGATAAAGTAGCATCCGCCCTTTGTCCGGGTCTGCCTGTTAGTCACTGACAACCAATTAACATTCGATTTTCTGTTTCTTAACTTCCCATTTGTCAAGTTTATTAAACAATGGCTACTTTTGTCTGAATCATTTAAGGAGTTTCTTACTAATTTGTACTATAACCTGAGTCAATAAAAAGGTTTGATTTTTCCATAACAGAATTATATGTCACAAAAATTTATTGCCATTATTCCATCGCGGTACGGGTCTACCCGGTTCCCGGGTAAACCACTCGCAGATATTGCCGGTAAAATCATGATACAACGCGTGTATGAACAAGTCATCCAGGCAGTAGAAGAGGTCTGGGTTGCAACTGATGATGAGCGGATAGCCGCAGCTGTCAGGGGATTTGGAGGGAATGCCGTGATGACATCTGAGGAGCACCGGAGCGGAACTGACCGTTGTGCAGAAGCCATCAGGATAATAAGTAGGTCGACCGGGAAAAAATTTGATGTAGTGATCAACGTTCAGGGTGATGAACCATTTATTCAGCCCGATCAGATACGATCCCTCAAGAACCCTTTTGTCCGCGATGCTGGCACTGAAATTGCCACGCTCATCGAACAAATTGTCAGGACAGATGTGCTCCTGAATCCGGCTGAGGCAAAAGTAGCCCTCGACATTCATGGTAATGCTATCTATTTTAGCCGGTTGCCCATTCCAATGTTGGTCAAAAAAGAACAATCAGAATGGGTTGAAAATTTCAGTTATTTCAATCATGTTGGAATATATGCCTACAGGACAGATATCCTGGAGCAACTAAGCAAGTTGCAGGAAGGAATACTTGAAAAAGCAGAATCCCTTGAGCAACTGCGATGGCTGGAAAATGGATACAAGATCAAGACAGAAGTGACTGATCATGGGACAGTTGGGATAGATACTCCTGAGGATTTGGAAAGGATCGTTGCGGATGGAATTGAAAAGTTTTATACTTAAACTAAACTTTGTTAATTTTAATAACTTTAGCCAAACTAAAGGTCTGAATATATGAATGTGCCTCAATTAGTTGACCTGGATCCATATTTACAGCCCTATGCTTCGGATTTCCGTCGCTGGGCTGATAAATACAGGATAAAAGAAATGGAATTGCTGGGGAATAACTCCTTGCAGGATTTTGCTTCCGGGCATGACTATTTTGGTTTATTCAAAGCTGAGGACAGATGGATCTTTCGTGACTGGGCTCCCAATGCCACCAGAATTTTTTTGACAGGGAACTTCAATAACTGGCAGGATCAGGCTGATTTTGAATTGCATAGAATTTCCAATGGTTCGTGGGAGCTTGAAATTCCACTGGCATCCATTCACCACGGTGATTTGTATGCACTATCCCTGTACTGGGAAGGAGGACATGGCAAACGTATTCCTGCCTGGGCCAGACGTGTGGTGCAAGATTCTGAAACGCATATTTTCAACGCACAGGTTTGGGCTCCCAAAGAAGCATTTAATTTCAAACATCATTTTATTCCAACGCATGAGGTGCCGCTGATATACGAGTCACATGTCGGAATGGCAGGCGAGGAGCCACGGGTACATACCTACAATGAGTTCCGGTACGAGATACTGCCCCGAATCAAGGCGGCTGGATACAATACTGTTCAACTTATGGCAATACCGGAGCATCCTTATTATGGAAGTTTCGGGTATCATGTCTCCAGTTTTTTCGCACCCTCTTCCAGGTTTGGAACACCTGAGGAGTTAAAACATCTGATTGATGAAGCGCATAGCATGGGAATTGCAGTCGTGATGGACCTGGTCCATTCCCACGCAGTAAAAAATGTCAACGAGGGGCTCGGTTTGTATGACGGTACCCGGACACAATTCTTCCACGAAGGTGCTCGGGGAGAACATCCAGCCTGGGATTCTTATTGTTTTAATTATTCGAAGAATGAGGTTCTACACTTCCTTTTATCAAATATTAAATATTGGCTGACTGAGTTCAGATTTGACGGTTTCCGTTTTGACGGGGTCACCAGCATGCTGTATTTTGATCACGGTCTCGGAAAGGCATTTACTTCCTATTCTGATTATTTCACTCCTAACCTTGATGATGAAGCTGTTGTCTATTTCATGCTGGCCAACAAGCTGGCGCATGAGCTTAATCCGCGTGTGCTTTCGATCGCCGAGGAGATGAGCGGACTGCCCGGACTTGCAGCCCCATTGGAAAGCGGCGGACTGGGGTTTGATTACAGAATGTCGATGGGTGTTCCGGATCTCTGGATTAAGTTGATCAAGGAGCAACAGGATCAGGACTGGAATGTGGGCCGTTTGTTTTATGAGCTGACCGCACATCGTCCTGAGGAGAAGGTTGTAAGTTACGTTGAGAGTCACGATCAGGCAATGGTTGGGGATAAGACGGTAATCTTCAGGCTGATTGATAAGGAGATGTATTTCAGTATGCGAAAAGACCAGCCCAACCTTATTGTCGACAGGGGAATCGCCCTGCACAAAATGATCCGGCTAATTACATTGGGATGTGCAGGTGGTGCTTATCTCAATTTTATGGGCAACGAATTCGGACATCCGGAATGGATAGATTTTCCGCGTGAAGGGAATGGATGGTCCTACCAGCATGCACGCAGAATCTGGAGCGTGGCAGAAGATCCTGAGTTGAAATATCACTGGCTCCTCGATTTCGATAAGGACATGATCCATTTGTTCAGGAAGGAAAGACTACTGGAAGTGCCCGAAGTGTGGCGGATACATGACAATATGCCCGACCAGGTTCTCGCTTTCAAGAGGAAAAACATGCTGTTCGTGTTCAATTTCAATCCCGACAAATCATTTGAAAATTATGGAATTCAGTGCGAACCGGCAAAATTTAAGGTAGTACTTCAGACCGACGACCATATTTATGGCGGCTTTAACCGGATTGATGACAGAATGACCTATTATTCGCTGCCAGAGAGCGGATTGGGTTCGAATCATCACCTTAAACTGTATCTGCCGGCCAGGACGGCAATTGTATTGCAGCAACAGCCCTATACAAGGGTGAGATAACATTTGGGATTTTCGAATTTGAATTTTCGAATGGGTTTCAATGGTTATCCATTGTGAAGTGTTTTACAGTCTGATATTATCTGACCAGTTCCCTGATTTCTTTGACTATTTTCTGTCTTTCTTCAAATGGAACGGCTGAGAGGCATACAGACGGGTAATCAGCCATTCCCTGCTTTAATTTGACAGTCAGCCGAAGATCCCATTTCAATCCGAAGAGGTATTTCTTCACAATTACTTTTCTTAGACTATGAACCGGAAATTCTATTGATTCATAATTTCGGTCCACGGAATAGAGAGAGTAATAACGGATAATTAATTTTTCGTTTTCCAGCTGGAAACGAACGAAATTAAAATTCAGAACCCTGGTCAGGATCAACATCAGCATCAGTACTACCCCAAGATAGAAAACCAGCACAAAATGCTCCAGCAGGATGGCTGCCGTCATGGCAAGCAGAAGTGAAATCCCCGAAAACAGCTGGATTTTTTTCAACAGGGAGAGGAATTTTTTATTGTTGTAAAGCATAGAAATTTCAAAAGATTAGCGTACAAAATAAAATGAATTTAAGAAAATTTTGTCACAAAGCTTCACAATTTATCTCCATAGATGGAAGGACATGGCGATTGTCCATTTAAATGTTGGGCATACACCCGACTATACAGATACGGATTTCCAGTTCATGCTCTTAAAGATAAACGAAAATTATTGATAAACCATTGTCAGTTCATTTATTCTCAGAATTCGAATTGAAAGGGATATAGTGAATTGTTGAAAAAAGCTCATCTGAGAAAATGGCATACAGTTTATTGTTCCTGTCGCCAAATCTAATATCTTAGTAGCTATTAAAAATATTCCTTTAAAAAAGGCATAGGTATCCATAACAACTATCCTACAGCTACTCATAATTTTATACAGGATGATTGGACGACAGGAAATTAGCCAAACGGAGGGCAGGCGAAGTTCAAATACATATGTCCTTGCAACTGCTTTTCTTTCTTTATTTGCCATAGTTGGATTTGTCATTTATGGACTGCCTTTCTTCTATGATTTCATGATTAAGGAGTATGGTTGGTCCCGGGGAGTTGTTACATCAGGAAATGCTTTGGGTAAATTACTTGTTGCACCCCTGTTCGGCTTTGTTGCCGGCTGGATGATTGATAATTACGGCCCGCGAAGACTAATGCTTGCTGGGGCTATATTCGCCGGAACTGCTTTGATAGGGTTGAGTTATTCAAATTCACTACCACTTTTTTATCTTTTTTATATATTCAATGCCCTGGGGTATATATTTGGCGGGCCACTTCCTTGTCAGGTGCTGATATCCAGGTGGTTTGATAGAAACAGGGGGAAAGCGATGGGTATTGCTTACCTGGGAATCGGAACTGGAGGGGCCGTAGTTCCCTACCTGATTGCCGGGATGGAAAAGAACCTCGGTTGGCATCTTGCACTCGTGATTCTGGGAATATTGATTGTTCTTATCTCTTTCCCGATGGCCTATTTTATAAAGGAACCGGAGGTTGCTCATGGTACAAATGGGAATGGACCAACATTGGTACCCACAAGAACAATTCTTAAAAATCCGAATTTCTACCTTTTGGCCATTGGCAGCATGTGTTCCATTGGGGCAGTAGGAGGTATCATGCAGCACATGAAACTTTACCTGGTCGATCATAGCTTTACCCAGTTTCAGTCTGCCAGTGTAATGTCCTATATCATGCTTTCCAGCCTGGCAGGAAGGGTTTTGATGGGTTTCCTTGCTGATCTTATCAACAGGAAATATGTCATGATCCTGATTTATATGATAGTAGCATGCACCATCCCTCTTTTGCTGGTACCTGATTTTCCCGGAAGAATATACATTTTTGCCATTATATTCGGAATTGGCCTTGGTGGTGACTATATGATTATTCCGTTGATGGCAGCGGACCTGTTCGGAGTCAGGGCACTGGGCCGGACCATGGGAATTGTGCTGGTGGCGGATGGAATAGCAGAATCAACTTTTCCAATGTTGGTTGGCTATTTGTACAACGAAGGAACAAAGAGTTATGCCACGGGATTTATTTTGCTTATTTGCCTTGCAGCCCTGGGTGCGGTGATTGTTTCTTTCTTGCCGAAGACGAAAGGGATGGTTCTTGGGACGACCAGACGCGTTGATTAAGAGACGGTACGACTTTACGACAAATGAAGGACGGGGAGAGTTAATTAGATATATTTCTGTATGATTATAGATTACAAAATTAAAACGACTGATTTAAAGGGAAAGCTGGATCACTTCTGGAAATTATCGGGAGAGAAGATTTCAGCAATTGAATCTGAATATGATAAAGGAGGAGGTGTTCCGGTTTTTACAGTCGGCGGTAAGTATACTTCAAGGGGCTGGACGGAATGGACACAGGGGTTTCAGTTTGGATCGGCTATTCTCCAGTTTGATGCTACCGGAGATGAATCCTTTTTGGAGATGGGTCGCCGGAATACCCTTCATTCAATGGCTCCTCACATAAGTCACATCGGAGTCCATGATCACGGATTCAATAACATCAGCACTTACGGAAATCTGCATCGTCTCATGATGGAGGGTAAAGTGCCTCACAATGAGTGGGAAAAGAATTTTTATGAATTGGCAATAAAAGCTTCGGGTGCAGTACAGGCAAACCGCTGGAGTAAAACAAATGACGGAGGGTTTATCTATTCATTCAACGGACCGCACTCTCTTTTTGTCGATACGATCCGTTCGTGCAGGATATTAATGCTGGCTGACAGGCTTGGGCATTACCTGCCAGGAGAAAATGATGTCCGTATCTCTTTGTTTCAGCGGGGGATTGATCATTTACTTTCTACTGCCAGATATTCAGTGTATTATGGAGAGGGTCGGGACAGTTACGATGTGTGGGGACGAACGGCCCATGAGTCCGTGTTTAATACCAACGACGGAAACTACCGCTGTCCAAATTCTCAGCAGGGATACAGCGGATTTACAACCTGGACTCGTGGACTGGCCTGGGCCATGCTTGGATTTACAGAGGAACTGGAGTTTCTAAAAGAACTTCCTGAAAGTGAATTCGGCGATGCAGTTCAAAAAGAAAGGGTGATGCATGTTCTGGAAAGAGGTGCAAAGGCGACTTGTGATTTTTTCATAACCAACTCTGCCCTTGACGGCATTCCTTACTGGGACACCGGTGCTCCCGGACTTGTGTATTTAGGTAATTATTTGAACAATACTGCCGATCCTTTCAATGACTTTGAACCAGTTGACAGCTCAGCTGCAGCGATTGGAGCACAGGGATTGTTAAGGCTAGGTCATTTTTTCAATTCGAATGGAAATTCAACCGATGGCAACCGATACTGGCAAGCTGGATTGACTGTGGCATCAAGATTGCTGGAAACACCCTATTTGTCTGTCGATCAAAAGCACCATGGGATTTTGCTCCATTCAGTGTATCACCGGCCAAATGGCTGGGATTTTGTCCCTGAAGGTTACAAAATTCCGTGCAATGAGTCAAGTATGTGGGGAGATTATCATATGCGGGAGACTGCGTTGTATTTGTCCCGGATCATTTCCGGGGAATCATATTATACATTTTTCAACCGATTAATCTAGAGATGGTTTCTTCTATAAAAGATTTGTCAAGACTTTGTGTGCACACAATGACCACCAGACCCTGGAGCATTGAAGAGTGTGTTCTGAATTATTCCGATGAGGGTATAAAGGGAATAACGGTCTGGAGGAATGTTCTGGATAGCAGGAACTTGAAAGATGTCAGTAACTTACTGAATGATTTTAATATGAAAGTTGTTTCACTGGCACGCGGAGGGTTTTTCCCATCCACCAACCCGCAAAAACGATTGGACTCGATAGATGATAATCTTTGGGCCATCGAACAGGCAGCATCCATCGGAGCACCTATGATTGTCCTGGTTTGTGGCGCCGATGGGGGTCAGCCACTCGAAAAATCCAGGGAACAGATTGCCGAGGGTATCACCAAAATACTTCCGGCGGCACAGAGTGCCGGGGTGAGACTTGCCATTGAACCCCTTCACCCCATGTATGCCGGGGACCGTTCGGCAATCAATACCATCCGGCAGGCAAATGATATGACGGAAATGATTAATTCAGAGATGGTTGGTGTTGCCGTGGATGTTTATCATCTTTGGTGGGATCCGGAATTAAAAGGTGAAATTCATCGCTGTGGCTTGCAAAAAAGACTTTTTGCATTTCACATTTGCGATTGGAAACTCCCGACGACAGATTTTCTAAACGACAGGGGACTGATGGGAGATGGTTGCATTAACGTCCCGCAGATCAGATCCTGGGTTGAAGAGACTGGTTTTAAAGGCTATCATGAAGTTGAGGTTTTTTCTGACAAATACTGGGCGACCGATCAGAAAGCCTATCTCGGTAAAATAAAAAATGCATATCTGACAAAAACATAAATTATGAGTGAAAATTTAACTGTTCACAGGATAGGGATCATCATGAACGGTGTTACAGGGCGGATGGGTACCAATCAGCATCTGATGCGCTCCATCGTCGAAATTATCCGGCAGGGAGGTGTGAAGTGCGGACCTTCCGAGTATATTATGCCTGATCCTGTTTTGGTCGGGCGGGATCCTGTCAAACTTAAAAAGCTTGCAGAAATGGCAGGCCTGGATAAATGGACCACTAACCTGGATGAATTGCTGAAAGACCCGTTCTACCAGATTTATTTTGATGCCCAGACAACAGGACGCCGTGCAGATGCTGTCAAGAAGGCTGCAAGGGCCGGGAAACACGTTTATTGTGAAAAACCTGTTGCAGCTGATACTGTCATGGCCCTTGAACTTTACGAGGTGTGTGAGGAAGAAGGTGTCAAACATGGCGTAGTTCAGGATAAGCTGTTTCTGCCCGGAATAAGGAAACTTAAACGTTTGATGGAAAACGATTTCTTTGGAAAGATTCTATCGGTGAGAGGGGAATTCGGATACTGGGTTTTTGAAGGATTCAGTGTGCCCGCTCAACGCCCAAGCTGGAATTACCGAAAAGAGGATGATGGCGGAATAATAATTGATATGCTTTGCCACTGGCGGTATGTCCTTGATAACCTGTTTGGCCCGGTCAAGGGAGTCTTTTGCCTGGGAGCAACACATATTCCTGAAAGGGTAGATGAACAGGGCAAAACCTATAAATGTACAGCCGACGATGCGGCATATGCAACATTTGAGCTGGAAGGCGGAATAATTGCACATTTCAACTCTTCCTGGGTTACAAGGGTCAGAAGGGACGACCTTCTTACCTTGCATGTGGATGGTACAAAAGGTTCTGCCGTTGCAGGCCTTCGGGAATGCTGGACCCAACATTACGGGAACACTCCCAAGCCTGTCTGGAATCCGGACATTCCCAGTCCAATTAATTTTTATGAGGGATGGTCGAAAGTTCCTGAACAGGAGTATTTTGACAATGCCTTCAAGGCGGAATGGGAGCTTTTCCTGAAACATGTTGTGAAGAATGAACCGTTCCAATGGACTCTGCTGGAAGGAGCAAAGGGTGTGCAACTGGCTGAAAAAGGGCTGGAAAGCTGGGCAAAGAAAAGCTGGGTGGAGATACCGGAGTTGAGATATAAGATATAAGATATAAGATATGAGACATGAGACATGAGATATGAGATATGAGACATGAGATATAAAATATAAGATATGTGAACCCGATATGCATTGCAATCGGGAAAGGCTATGAAGTATGCGAGTGCTAATCGAAAATCGAAAATCCAAAATGAGAAATGTAGCATTGATAACCGGGGGAACCAGGGGTATTGGACTGGGAATTGCCATTGAACTGGCTAAAGCCGGATTTGACCTGGCTCTGAATGGTCAGCGGAATGAGGCTGAAGTAAGCTTTGTCTTGGAAGATTTGAGGAAAGCCGGAGCAGATATCGCTTATTTTCAAGGTGATGTGTCTAAAAAGGAGGATCGGATCAGTTTGACTGAGGCTGTTTATAAAAGGTTTGGCAAGGTTAATATATTGGTCAACAATGCAGGGATTGCTCCGCCTGAAAGAATGGATATTCTTGAGGCTACAGAAGAAAGTTATGAATATGTCATGAATGTTAACCTCCGGGGACCTTATTTTCTGACACAGCTTCTGGCCAATAAAATGATTGAGACAAAGAAAATACTTCATGAAGAATTTTTCTGCATCATCAATGTCTCTTCAGTCTCAGCAACAATTGCCTCGGTGAACCGGGGAGAATACTGCATCTCGAAGGCCGGTATTGCGATGGCAACCCGGTTATGGGCTTCCCGTCTGGGCGAATTCGATATTCCTGTGTATGAAATTCAGCCCGGAGTTATCCGTACGGATATGACTTCAGGCGTCCGGGAGAAATATGACCGCATGTTTCAGAATGGCCTGGCCATCCAGCAAAGATGGGGAACCCCTGAAGATGTTGGAAAGGTGGCCGCTGCGATGGCTGCGGGAAGCATGCCCTACTCAACCGGGCAAGTGGTAACGGTAGACGGAGGAATGACCATACCAAGATTGTAAATTAATTTAGTCAGCTCATTTTTCTTTGTGAATCCTGGTGTTTTTGTGACAAAATAGTAGCCACGAAGACTCTAACAAACAATGGTTTACAAAATATACATTATCATTGACTAAAAATATAGTTAAATAATATTAAAATAGTTTTGTGACTAAAAATATAGTTGTATATTTGTATTGAAGGATTGATTAATAAAACAGCGATTATGCAATTAACAAAATCAGAAGAGCAGGTGATGCAGATATTGTGGGATCTTGGTGAAGGACTTGTCAAGGATATCCTCGACCGGTTCGAAGAGCCAAAACCAGCGCGCAACACAGTATCTACTGTCGTCAGGATCCTGGAAAAGAAGGGATTTGTCGGGCACAAAGACTATGGCAAAGTGTTTGTCTATTATCCCCTGGTACAAAAGAAGGAGTATTCAGGCAAGCAGCTGATAGGATTGATGAAGAATTACTTCAACGATTCTTTTCCAACCATGGCCTCCTTTTTTGCCAAAGAGAATGATTTGTCTATCCGGGATCTGGAGCTTTTGATGGAAGAGACAAAGAAGGAATTAGCTAAACGAAATAAAACTGAATAAATGGAAACAATAGGCCTGTTTTTATTGAGATCAGCTGCCTGGCTAACCAGTTTCGCAGTTATTTACCTGTTGGTTCTCAGAAATGAACGTTATTTCAGGCTGAACAGGTACTACCTGCTGGCAGGAATTGTCGCTTCGTTGCTTTTCCCTTTTTATGCCTTCCATTATACTGTAATTCTGCCTTCGGTTACAACCACCGCAACTTCAGTTGGCGTGTTGTCCCGGGGTACAATCCTTCCGGAAGAACCTTCATTTCCATACCTCTTTTGGATTTATGTTGCCGGTATCTCTGCTGTTGTGATGCGAATGCTCCTGCAAACCGGGAAAATCATCCTGAAACTGCGCAAGGCCGGTTATGAAAGGACAGGAGAGGTAAAACTGGTCCGGACCCCTGACTTTGCATCCTCATTTTCATTTTTCTCTTTCGTTTTTGTCAATCCTTCAATTGCACCCATCGAAATGGAAGAGATCATACATCATGAGCGGGAGCATATTCAGCAACGACACTGGTTTGATCTGCTGCTTGTCGAACTGATCTGTATTGTGCAGTGGTTTAACCCGGTTGCATGGATTTATGCCCGTCTCATACGCCAGAACCATGAATACCTGGCTGATGAGAGTGCCTTGCAAAGTACAGCCGATCCTGCGATATACCAGGCAGCATTGCTTAACCAGTTATTGGGAGAACCTGTCTTCAGTTTCACCAATTCATTCAGTTATTCACTCAACAAAAAACGATTTACAATGATGAAAAAGAAAATAAATTCTCCTTTCAGAAAATTAAAGATGTTGCTGGTCCTGCCAATGGCGGCCATGCTCTTCTATGCATTTGCAGTTCCTGAATATCAATACGGAACTGATATCAGCACCCTGCTGCCTGAAGCGAAAACCGTCAATGTTAAAGGCCGGGTATTCAAAGCGGATGGAACTCCCCTGCCCGGGACATCGGTTATTCTCCGGGGTTCAACCATAGGTACTATGTCCGGTCCTGAGGGAAAGTTCGAATTAAAGGGGATCCCGGAGGACGGCGAAATATTCTTCTCTTTTGTAGGATTTAAGACGGTTGTCCAAAAGGTAAACACTCAACCGATGAAAATTGTCATGGAAGTTGGGAACGTTAAAATTGACAAAATTACTGTTGTAGCATACGGAACTAATCCCTCAGCTGAGCGAACGGCTTCTTCAAAAATCAAAATACGTGATATAGACAATGCCAACCCCCCGTTGTTCTATCTTGATGGAGAGGAGATTACTCAAAAACAGATGGAACAAATCAGCTCTGATCAAATTGAATCCATGCAAGTGTTAAAAGATGAATCTGCTACCACTGTTTATGGTGAAAAGGGGAAGAATGGCGTTATTTTAATAACAAGTAAAGACAAAGCTAAGGAAGATAAGGTTGCAACAGCCGGAACTTCAGGCCCAAAAAGTGAACTTTCAAAAACCAATGCGAAAGGAGAAAAAGAGGTCTTTGTAGTAGTGGAGGAAATGCCCGAATTTCCGGGGGGATCGAGTGCCTTGAGGAATTTTATTGCCAAAGTGATCAAGTATCCGGCTGAAGCACGGAGAAATAAAATCCAGGGAAAAGTATTCGTTTCTTTTGTAGTCAGCACCTCCGGTAAAGTGGAAGATGCCAAAGTGGTGAAATCCGTTAATCCGTTGCTGGATGCAGAATCTTTACGCGTTGTGAATATGATGCCAGACTGGAAACCGGCAAAGCAACGCGGTCAAGCTGTCAGTGTAGCCTATACCGTCCCGATTGAATTCATTTTACAATAGAACCAACAACTCTTTTATAAGTGAGGCCGCTTCTGTTCTGCAGGAGCGGCCTCTTTTTGAATACCTGGAAGGCAAATAATTATTTTACCTATATTTATAAGACAGAATCCGGTATTGATAAGGATAGGTATGAGTTCCACTATTACTGAAATCCGGGTACCGGCGACCGGATGGGGAATACCCAAATTCTGCCTTAACACCTCAGATTAATATTGCTGTTGTCAGAATGTAATTTGCTGTATACCATGAATTCAAGGGAGAATCTTCAAAAATCGCTTAATCACCAGCAGCCTGATCGATTAGTCGTTGATTTTGGTGGTACTGCAGTAACTGGTATTCATTGCCTTGCCGTGAAAAATCTCCGGACCTATTTGGGGCTTGAGGAACGGCCTGTAAGGGTCATTGAACCGTTTCAGATGCTGGGAGAAGTGGATGAGGAACTCATTGAGAAGATGGAGATAGATGTTGTTGGCGCCTATGGAAAAAATAACATGTTCGGATTTCCCAACAGTGAATGTGCATGGAAAAAATGGACCACCAACTGGGGACAGGAGGTTATGGTCCCCGAAGATTTTAATACCACCAGGGAGGGGGATGGCAGTACCTTGATGTACCCTGCAGGGGATATTTCCCTTGCCCCCAATGCCAGGATGCCAAAAACAGGGTACTTTTTCGATGCCATCATCCGACAGGATGCCATTGAAGAAGCCAAACTCAATCCGGAGGACAATGTGGAGGAATTTGAACCGGTTTCAGAAGAGACCCTCGACTATTGGGAAAGAACAATCAATACCCAATATTCGAAGGGAAAAGGTATAATAGCCAGCCTTGGAGGCACTGCCCTCGGAGATATTGCATTGGTGCCCGGGATGCAGCTGAGAAATCCCCGTGGGATCAGGGATATTGCAGAATGGTACATGAGCACGGTTTTGAGGCCGGATTATATCCATGCAATTTTTGAAAAGCAGACTGAAATTGCCATCAATAATTTTGCCAAAATCCATCAAAGAATTGGCAACCGGATTGATGCGGTATTCATTTGCGGGACGGACTTTGGAACCCAGCTATCGACATTTTGTTCTCCTGAAGATTTCAGGGAATTGTACCTGCCTTATTACAAAAAAATCAATGACTGGATGCATAAATATACAGGCTGGAAAAGCTTCAAGCACTCTTGTGGTGCCGTTGAGACATTTATGCCATTATTTATTGAGGCAGGTTTTGACATCATCAACCCGGTACAGATCAGTGCAACAGGAATGGAACCTCACCACCTGAAGGACACATATGGAAAAGATCTTGTTTTCTGGGGTGGAGGTGTTGATACACAAAAGATACTGGCTTTCGGTAGTCCGCATGAAGTTAGCAGACAAGTCCTGCAGAACTGCGAAATTTTCGCTAAGAACGGAGGATTTGTATTCACTACTGTTCACAACATACAGGCAAATGTTCCAATTGAAAACCTGGCTGCCATGCTGGATGCCATTCGTAAGTTCAATGGCTGAAAATGGGTCAGGTTACTGTGTTTGCCAAATACATGGAGTGCAAACAGGGTTTAAACAATATTCCATGCAGCAGCCTGATTCATTTGTTATATAATTTTCAATGTTTGCGTAAAAGTGATCATTGACGATTGTTTGTACAATAAACAGATTAATTTTTTTAAAATGCCTGGAAGTTATTCCATTACTTGTAAGTGCCATGAAAGTCAATGTCTTAAACAATATTTCCGGATCATTTGATAAAACAGAACAAATGCCTGTCCTGTTTGTGGGTCATGGATCCCCCATGAATGCAATCGAAGAGAATGAATTCGTCAGTGGCTGGCGGGAAGTTGGCAGGACACTGCCAAAGCCTAATGCCATACTTTGCATTTCCGCACATTGGGAAACACGCGGAACCTTGGTGACTGCCATGGAGCAACCTCCAACTATTCACGATTTCGGGGGGTTTCCACAGCGATTGTTTGAGGTGGAATATCCTGCACCTGGAAGTCCGGAACTTGCCCTTGAGACACAAAGTGCCGTGACCAAGACAGAAGTCGGGCTGGATCACAAATGGGGACTGGACCATGGTTGCTGGAGTGTGGTCAGGCACCTGTATCCTGCGGCGGATGTGCCGGTTATTCAAATGAGCCTGGATTATTACCAGCCTCCTCAGTTTCACTACGATTTGGGCAAAGAACTTTCTTCCTTGCGAAATAAGGGGGTATTGATTGTTGGAAGCGGAAACATGGTGCATAACTTACAACGGGTTGCCTGGAATAAACTGAATGAACCCGGATTTGGCTATGAGTGGGCAATTGAAGCTGATGAAAAAATGAAGGCATATATTCGGGAAGGGGACCATCAGAAGTTAATTGACTTCAAATTACAGGGGAAAGCATTTGATCTCTCCATTCCGACTCCTGAACATTTTCTTCCATTGCTTTATATCCTTGCATTGAAAGCAGAAAATGAGAAACTGAATATATTTAACGATAAGGCAGTTGCAGGATCACTTACTATGACATCTGTTAAGATCGGGAATTGATAAATTTAAAACGTTCACTTCATTCAATGCAACAGGTCGGGCTTTTGGTTCAAAAAAACCTAACATAAACGAAAACTCTTACCTTTGTTGTTAATTAACAGTAGATAAAAACCCTATGACAATTAAAAATTCCGTTGTAGTTACTGATCAGCTCGAAAAAGCACTGGGCGCGGTGATCTCCGCTTTTCCTGAGGACAAGCTGTTTTTACTTATGGACAAGAATACCGAGAGGTTTTGTCTTCCACATTTGTGTGATGTTTCCAAAATTGAAAAATTTAAGACGGTGGTTATTCCAGCCGGAGAAGACAATAAATCCTTGTGGTCGGTGGAAATGATCTGGATGTTCCTGAGTAAAAACGGAGCCGACCGCAGTTCCCTGATCGTTAATCTTGGCGGAGGGATGTTGACGGATCTTGGTAGTTTTGCCGCTTCAACCTTCAAAAGGGGAATTGAATTTATCAATATTCCGACAACTTTGCTTGCCCAGGTTGATGCTTCTATCGGGGGCAAGACCGGTTTCAATTTCAACGGTTTAAAAAATGAAATTGGTGTTTTCAACAAGCCACTTCAAGTCATCATTGACCCACGGTTCTTAAAAACGCTGGATCATGAAAATCTGATTTCCGGTTTTGCAGAGATGATCAAGCATGCCCTGATTCATTCGCAGGATGATCTGGCCGATTTACGGAAATTTGATTTAAAAAATCCGGACTACAAAGTTCTGCAGGATATGATAACGCGCTCTATACTTATCAAGGAGTATTTTGTCAAGAAAGATCCCAACGAAAAAAATATTCGCAAGGCATTAAATTTTGGCCATACTGTCGGACATGCTTTCGAAAGTTATTCACTTAAACTTGCTAAACCGCTGTTACATGGACATGCCGTGGCCTACGGAATGCTTGTCGAACTATATCTTTCCCATATCAATTGTGGTTTTGCGGATGGAACAATGCACCATCTTGCAGCCTGGATCCAGTCCATTTATGGAAAACTGCAGATTGAAACCGGTGATTACGAGGAGCTGTACACATTGATGAGTCACGACAAAAAGAATGATGGTACCAATATAAATTTCACCCTTATTGCCTCTGTAGGCGAGGTTGAGATCAACAGGAACTGCAGCAAAGAGCAGATTTTTGAAGCGCTCGATTATTTCAGGGAGATCAACAAAGCCTGATACAAATTTTCACCAAACGTTACAGGAGTGATTTGAGTTAATCCGGATTTGTGCGGAAAGGATTCTAATCTCACTTCCTTATTTTTCAGTTTATAGCATGCATACCCTTCTAACGAAGAAAGATTTATCCATAGTCGGAGAAATTATTTTGCCAACATCGAAAAGCATCAGTAACAGGGCGCTTATCATCAATGCTTTGAGTTATTCTCCGTACCCCATAAAAAATGTATCTGATTGCGATGACTCGATTGCTATGAACCAGGTTCTTCAGTCCAATTCGAACCGCTTTGATATCGGCCATGCTGGTACAGCCATGAGATTTTTGACTGCCTATCTCTCCAAAATTGTTGGAGAGTGGCACATTACCGGTTCTGAAAGGATGCGACACAGGCCTATTTCCATCCTGGTAGATGCATTGCGAAAGATTGGTGCACAGATTGAGTATACAGGTGAAGAGGGATTCCCTCCGTTAAAAATAACGGGGACTGCACTTAAAGGCGATATCATTGAATTGGATGGAAGCATTAGCAGCCAGTACATTTCAGCTTTGCTTATGATTGCCCCGACGGTTCAGGGAGGACTCACCCTCAGGCTTAAGAATAAAATTACCTCCAGGGCTTATATCGAAATGACCCTTCAGCTAATGAAACAATTCGGAATCAGGTATCAATGGAATGGTAATGAGATACGTATTGATGCCCAGTCTTACAAGCCTGTTCCATTCACTGTTGAGGCCGACTGGTCCGGAGCTTCTTACTGGTATGCCATGGCAGCCTTGTCTGATCGGTGTGATTTATATCTTAAGGGATTGAATATTAAGAGCCTGCAAGGTGATTCTATCCAGTCCGAGTGGTTTGAAAAATACTTTGGTATCAGATCGCGCCAGGATGGTGATGCCGTTAGACTTACAAAAATTAAGGAGACTGCACTTAAGCAGTTCAACCTGGATTTTATTGAAAACCCTGATTTGGCACAAACATTTGTCGTATTATCGGTGCTCAGGCAACTTCCATTCCATTTTATTGGACTTAAAACACTGAAAATCAAGGAGACAGACCGAATCGCCGCATTAAAGAATGAATGCTTGAAGTTGGGTGTTATGCTCACTGAACCTGCCGGGGGCGAACTTTCCTGGGATGGAAAGACAGTTCAATCCTTATCCCAGGCAAATCCTGTCATTGCCACTTACGATGATCACAGGATGGCCATGGCATTTGCTCCCGTTGCCATGATCATGGGTGCGGTGAGGATTCAGGATGCAATGGTGGTTACAAAATCGTATCCCTCATTCTATGAGGATCTTCGCAAAGTTGGATTTACAGTTGAGCCGGTTACTCCCTGATTACCTCAATTTTCATCCTGATATTTTCTATCGGGCGATTATTGGGTCCGGTTGGTTGCGCTGCAATTGAATCAATTACTGCCATTCCATCAATCACCTCTCCGAATACAGTGTAAGCACCATCGAGATGCGGGATTCCACCCAGGGTGGTATAGGTTTGAATCTGCTGATTTGTCAGTTTAAGCGGATTTTTTGCAATTTCATTTTCAGCCTGCTGTCTTAACTTTCCGATAATTTTTTCATAACCTTCCTTGTTCCTGGTCATTTGAAATAAGGAAAGGGTATCGATCTTGGCTGAAACAAGTTTGTTGAAAAGTGATTCTGTGGCCCGGCTGTTAAGGTTGGCTTCAATCAAAGGAACATCATCAAGTTTGTACACTTTGCCCTGGGCAAGGTAAAATTGCGTGGCAGAGGATCTGCGTTCCGGATTTACATCATCACCGTTTCTGGCGGCAGCAATGACCCCTTTTTTGTGAATAATTCCGGGAACTATTTCCGCCGGCACTGTATAATTCAAATCTCCGTCTCCAAGCGTCTGTTCTTTTGTTGCTCGTTTGGATTGGGGATCTCCTCCCTGTACCATGAACCCTTTGATGACCCGGTGAAACAACAGGCTGTCATACACTCCCTCTTTTGTCAGTTTCATAAAGTTATCCCGGTGTAACGGTGTTTCATTGTACAAAACGACCTTCATATCTCCAAATCTTGTTTTGATCAGGACCATCGGCCCCTCGGGTACAGGCTTATTTTGAGAAAAGGAGCAGGCTGAGAATGAAATAATAGCAAGAAGAAGAAGGGATTTTATAACCAGGTGCTTCATATGGTCTTAATTATTATGCTTTGGGAACCAAAGATAAGAAAGGTGTAGTCAATTAATTAGAGGTTCATCCCTTTTTTTTTAATTTTGCGTTTCGATCTCTTCAAACGACAACAATGGAAAAGTTAATACTCTACAACACCCTGACCCGCAAAAAAGAACTTTTTGTTCCCATACACAAGGATCATGTGGGGATGTATGTATGCGGACCTACAGTATACGGTCATGCACACCTTGGTCATGCGCGCCCGGCCATCACTTTCGATCTGCTTTTCCGTTATTTGCTCCATATCGGATACAAAGTGCGTTATGTGAGGAATATAACAGACGTTGGACACCTGGTCAATGATGAGGACGAGGGAGAGGATAAAGTTGCCAAAAAAGCAAAAGTTGAGGAGCTGGAACCCATGGAGATCGTTCAGATCTATACCAACAGTTACCGAAAGAATATGAGTCAGCTTAATGTCCTGCCACCAAGCATTGAGCCTGTCGCTTCAGGACATATCATCGAACAGATTGAGGCAATAAAGAAGATTATTGGCTCTGGATTTGCCTATGAGAAAAATGGGTCTGTCTACTTTGATGTGGAGGCATATGCACTGAAACATGCATACGGAATACTCTCCGGCAGGAAAATAGAAGATTTGTACACCAATACCCGTGATCTGGATGGCCAGAGCGAGAAGAAATCCGGTCTTGATTTTGCACTTTGGAAAAGTGCGCAACCTGAACACATCATGCGCTGGCCTTCACCATGGGGATCCGGATTTCCCGGATGGCACACCGAATGCACAGCCATGAGCACCAAATACCTTGGTGAAACATTTGATATTCATGGTGGCGGACTTGATCTGCTGTTCCCTCACCATGAAGCTGAAGTTGCGCAGGGAATGGCTTGCTTTGGCCATTCTACCGTGAATTACTGGATTCACAACAATATGATTACTATTAACGGCCAAAAAATGGGTAAATCGTTGGGCAATTTCATTCAGCTGGATGAATTTTTCAACGGGACGCATCCCCTCCTCGAAAAGGCCTACCACCCGATGACCATTCGATTTTTCATTCTTCAGGCACATTACCGCAGTCCGCTTGATTTCTCCAATGAGGCGCTGCAAGCCGCGGAAAAGGGCTTCGAGCGTCTCATGAACGCAATGGCTCTTCTTCCGGGACTGAAGACTGCGACCGAATCTACCATTGATGTGGAAAAACTGAGAAACGATTGTTATGAAGCCCTGAATGATGACCTCAATAGTTCGATATTGATAGCAACCCTGTTCGATGGCTCAAGAATGATCAATGCAGTCAACGACGGGAAAGCAACAGTTACTGCCCTGGACCTCACAAAACTTCAGCAGCTTTTCTCAGATATGGTAAATGATGTCCTGGGACTTAAGTCACAAGATAGCAGCATGAACGCCGGGGGCAACGAACTTTTTGGACAGATGGTTGAACTCTTGTTATCGCTTCGCCAGGAAGCCAAAATGAAAAAAGACTGGGCAACCTCTGATCAGATTCGTGACCGGCTGATTGCCCTGGGTTTTGAGATCAAGGATACAAAAGAAGGCGCAGACTGGAAGCTGAAAAACTGAAGCTCAGAATTGTTTGCTATTAATTTTTCTCCCTCTTCCGGTAAGTTGTGTGCAGCAATTCATGAGAAAGATGTCCGAGTGGGTGACCGAGGAACTCTTTATACAAGGTTTGCAGATCCTCATTCAGATGCGATTTTCGCAGTAATTTTCCCTCATCTTCTCGATAAATAGCCTCAAGTCGTTTCATTCTCACCATGTCATTGATGGGCCGTGGTTGACCACCACCGCTAATGCAACCTCCCGGACAACCCATCACCTCAATAAAGTGGTAAGGGCTTGTACCTTGACGAATCTCATCCATTAGTTTGGATGCACCTTTCAATCCGCTGGTTACAGCAACCTGGACTGTCACTCCGTCAAGAAACTTATACGCATCAACCGGGTTTTCGATTTTCAATTCGGCCGTTTTAATTTGTTTCAACCCTGTCAATGGCTTGATGTGCATCTTTTCAGTAGGTAATTCACGCCCTGTAACAAGTTCATAGACAGTACGGAGAGCTGCTTCCATTACTCCTCCGGTAGTGCCAAATATATCTGCCGCACCAGAGGATAAGCCCAGGGGTGAATCAAATTCAGAATCAGGAAGCTGGGCAAAATCAATACCGGCATCCTTTATCATCCTCGCCAGTTCGCGTGTTGTAAGCACAGCGTCAACATCCCGGTTCCCTTTTGATTCCATCTCAGGTCGGGTGATTTCAAATTTTTTGGCTGTACAAGGCATGACAGATACAACAAACAGATCTTTTGGATCAATTTTAATCTTTTCTGCAAAATAGGATTTGATCAATGCACCCAGCATCATATGAGGCGATTTACAGCTTGACAGGTGCCCAAGCTTTTCCGGATACTGGTGTTCAACGAATTTGATCCAGCCGGGACTGCAGCTGGTAATCATTGGCAAAACTGCGCCATTTGTTGAAGAAAAGTGATCTGAAACCCTTTTCAAAAATTCTGACCCTTCTTCCAGAATGGTCAGATCGGCAGCAAAATTGGTGTCAAAGATATAGTCAAAACCTAACTCGCGCAATGAGGAGGCCATTTTGCCGGTAACGATAGTGCCGGGCTCAAAACCAAATTTTTCGCCCAGGGCAACACGTACCGCAGGTGCTGTCTGAACAACCACTGTTTTTGATTTATCCAATAAGGCATCCCATACAATTTGTGTTGAATCTTTTTCTTTAAGGGCGCCGACAGGGCATACAACAATGCATTGTCCACAGTTTGTGCAGATTGAATGGCCAAGGGATTCATCCTCTGAAGGACCAATAAAAGTTGAGAATCCACGGTGATGCGCATTCATTAACCCCACTCCCTGAATTTCGTTGCAAACCGTCACGCAACGTCGGCAAAGTATACATTTGGAACTGTCCCTGACGATTGAAGCACTTGAACTATCAACCACGTCTTTGGATTTCACCCCTTCAAACCGGAATCCGTCAATTTGAATCTGTTCTCCCAGATCCTGAAGCTCACAGTTTTGGTTGCGATGGCAACCCAGGCAATTTTTGGGATGATCCGAAAGAATCAATTCGTACAGGACCTTTCTTACTTTACGGACTTTTGAGGTATTGGTATGAACGACCATTCCCTCTTTGACCACAGAAACACAGGAAGCCATGAGATTTCTTGCTCCTTCAACTTCAACCACGCAAATTCTGCAGGAACCTATTTGGTGAACATTCTCCAGGTAACAAAAATGAGGAATGAGGATATTGTTTTGTTTGGCTGCTTCGAAAATGGTTGTACCTTCTTCGGTAGTGATGCTTTTATCGTTGATGGTCAGTGTGACAAGTGCCATAATATATTATTTTTCTGTTAGTGTTTGGAGCATTGCAGACAGCGCATGGCTTCCGCAATGGCATTGAGTTTGTGAAATCCCTGAGCCACTTCCTCGAAAGTAGTACGCCGTTTCTCGTCTTCAAGATACCTCATTGGAAATCTGTCGTGTTCGATCGTATTGGCCTCATCAGGACGGAGGTTGGGTATATCAATTGGCTCTCCTGTGTTGAGGATACCCTTGCCTCCGAGGTATTTGTCGATGGATTTGGCCGCATTCTTGCCATCAGCGATTGCAGTTATCACCACATCTGAACCCCTGGCGACATCACCTCCTGCAAAAATTCCCTTTTGTGTAGTCATCTGTGTGGTGCTGTCTACGATAAAAGTTCCCCAATCAGTTAATTCAACATCTTTGCGAGTTACAAAAGGGAGATCAGAGTATTGGCTGACTGCCGGGATGGCCATATCAATATTCAGCGAGAATATTGAATCAGGCTGTTTAACCGGAATTCTTCTCCCATCTTTGCCAAACTCACCGGGTTCCATTTTCAGACATTCAATCTGGCGGACGGCTCCGTTACCAAGAAATCTTACCGGAGCGACCAATTCATGCAATATGATTCCTTCATCCAGCGCTTCCTGTATTTCACGCCGGTCGGCCGGCATTTCTTCTCGTGTCCGCCGGTAGAGAATATGAACTTTTTCGGCACCCAGGCGCAATGCCGACCTGGCAGCGTCCAGGGCAGTATTCCCACCTCCGATTACGGCAACCACTCCTTTAACATTGACCTTTTTATTGAGATTGATATCCTTCAGGAAATCAAGGCCGTGATAAATACCCTCCTTTTCTTCCCCTTCGATTCCTATTTTTCGGGAAAGCTGTGTCCCGGTAGCAATATAGATTGCCCCATATTTGGCTTTCAGTTCTTCAAATGAGATATGTTCACCGACTTTGGTGTTGTATATTACATTAATACCGGACTGGATAATTGAGTCAATCTCCTTTTTCAGGATATCCTTTGGTTGACGGTATTCAGGTATTCCATAAGCTAGAATTCCTCCGGCTACACTCTTTTCTTCATAAATATCAACGGTATAGCCCAGCCTAGACAGGTAATATCCACAGGTCAGGCCTGAAGGCCCGGCGCCAATGATACCAACAGATTTGCCGTTTTTCTGGAACATCAGATTCATGTACGGCTCATCTGAATTCAACACATAATCAGCTGCATACCTTTTAAGATCGGCAATTGCAATCGCTTCGTCAATCTGGGCCCTGCGACATTTGCTTTCGCATGGATGGGTACATACCCTTCCGCAGATGGATGGGAAAGGATTGTCCTGGCGTATCAGGTGATAAGCATCCTTTACCCTGCCTGATGCAATCAATGCAATGTAGCCGGGCACATTGACACCTGCAGGACAGGCATTCTGGCAAGGTGAGATGAACAATTCGCTGCAGACACCTGAACGGCAATATTTCTTTTGAATGTGTTCATCATATTCGTGCCTGAAATATTTTATTGTACTTAGTACAGGATTGGCAGCAGTCTGGCCAAGGCCGCAGATCGCCGATTCCTTGATAGAGGTGCCCAGCTCAATTAATTTTTCTACATCTCCTTCCTCTCCTTTCCCAACAGTGATACGCTCGAGTATTTCGAGCATACGCTTGGTACCCAGACGGCAGGGGGTACATTTTCCGCAAGATTCTTCCTGAACGAAATCCATAAAGAAACGCGCCATATCCACCATGCAGGTATCCTCATCCGCACTGATCAAACCACCTGACCCCATGATAGCCCCATGTTTGATCAGGGAGTCATAGTCGATAGGTGTATTCAGGTGTTCGGCGGTCAGGCATCCGCCGGAAGGCCCTCCTGTCTGGGCAACCTTGAAATTTTTATTTCTTGGTATTCCACCGCCGATATCGAACAATATCTTGCCAAGGGATATTCCCATTGGAACTTCGATCAAACCTTTCATGCGGATATCTCCTGCAAGGGCAAAAACCTTGGTTCCCTTGCTCTTCTCTGTACCTATTGATGCGAACCATCCGGCACCTTTGAGCAATATGGGTGCAATACTTCCAAATGTTTCTACATTGTTGATGACAGTTGGTTTCCCATACAGTCCGGACTGAACGGGGAATGGAGGTTTCTGGGTTGGCTCGCCTCTTCTTCCTTCAACAGATGCCATCAGTGCTGTCTCTTCACCACATACAAATGCACCGGCACCAATACGGATTTCGATGTCGAAATTGAATCCGGAAGAGAAAATGTCGTTCCCGAGCAAACCACTGGCCTGTGCTGCCTTTATGGATATAGTCAGACGTTCGATGGCGATAGGATATTCCGCACGAATGTACACCACACCTTTGGATGCCCCTATGGCATATCCGCCTATGATCATCCCCTCAATCACTGCATGAGCATCACCTTCCAGGAGACTACGGTCCATGAATGCGCCGGGGTCTCCTTCATCCGCGTTACAAATGATATATTTCTGATCATTCTCTTCCATTGAGGCCAGTTCCCATTTTAATCCTGTGGGGAAACCTCCTCCACCTCGGCCGCGCATTCCTGACCTTTTTACTTCGTCAACTACCTGCCCCGGGGTCATTGTTGTAAGCGCTTTGCAAAGGGCAAAATATCCGTCATTGGCTATGTACTCCTCAAGCGAGGCAAAATCTACTGATCCACAATTGCGGAGAACAATTTTCTTTTGGAGCTTAAAGAAATTGATCTCCTGCATGTTGTGAATTTCTTTTCCTGTTTCGGGATCTTTGAAACAATATTTTCCGGCTATTTTCCCCTTTTTAAAGTGCTCTTTGACAATATGAGGCATGTCAGAAGGCTTCAGGTTACAATAAAGGGTCTGTCCCGGATTAATTATCAGGGTGGGACCTAAAGTACAGGCGCCCATGCATCCTGTCAGTTTTATTTTTACTTTATCCGTCAGTTTCTCATGCTCCAGGGCCTTGACCAATGCATCCTTTACTTCCCGGCAGTCGGAGGACAGACAACCGGCAGCATAACAAACATGGGCTACAAACGGGTATTGAGTTTCCTGTTCCTGAAATGTTTTTTTCGTTTCAGTCAGATCTTTCAGGGAGTTGATATACATGGTATTGATGAATTTATTAACCGGGTTATGAATGGAAAACTGTACTGACATTTATCTCAGCATACCAAGAATACGGTGCAATTTATTGGGGTTCACCTGTTTATAGACCTTCTCGTTAATTGTAATTGCCGGAGCAAGTCCACAAGCGCCAATACATCGCATAACCTGTAATGAGAACATTTTGTCATCGGTGGTTTCGCCGACTTCCAGGGCGAGAATCTCTTTCAATTTATTTACCACATCTTTGCCCCCCCGCACATAACAAGCAGTTCCGAGGCAAATGCTTACAGTGTACTTCCCTTTCGGCTTTGTTGAGAAGAAGGAATAAAAAGTTAATACGCTATTTACTTTAGAATTGGGTATATCCATCTTCTCTGCGATGAAAGATTGAACTTCGGCAGGAAGATATCCAAAAATGGCCTGAGCCATATGCAGGATTTGTATCAGGTTATTTTCCCTGTGATCATAATCGGTCATTACCTGCTCGAGTAACTGATATTTTTCAACTTCAGTCATCGAGTGGACACTGCAAATCTCCTCGTGAGTAATCATTGGTATTTTAGCTTTTTAGTTGGTTTTATCAAATCAGACTGAATGTACACTCTACAATAATTGCCCCTGCTGCACACGATACAATTCATGTTTTATTGGACGTGCGAAACCCTGAAAAATATATTCATCCTCTTTGGCGGGCTTTCGATCATTGAGGTTTCATAAGCTTAACCCTTCAAATCTAGGTAAATCTTATGTTATGATTGAATGATTAATGTTAGGAATTTGTTAATTTTTAGATTTTTTTAAAAAAACGTACAAAAAGTCGAAAAAATGAAAATAGGTACATATATCTATTACAACAAGTGTTCCGGTTGAAATCGCGCTTGTTACTCTGAAGGGTCGAAAAAATCTCTTTTAAGAGTTTCTTTCCTGCAAAGAAAATCAGAGGTGTTGGTGCCAACTCTGATATTTCAACCTTTCTCCGGGCTTAATTTTAAATTAAGTCGAATGATGATCGAAATTTAATTTGAAATGAATTTACAACAGAAAAATATTAAATTGAATTATCGTTAACTTAGTAGATGGAATTCCTTGAAATTTTAGTTTCCAAAGGATTTTAAATTTTAAAAGTCATCTAAAGTGTAAAGCCATGCAAGAAAATCAACCAATTTTCGAGAAAGAGAGTCTTTTTGGATTCAATGAGACAGTTGAAATTTTGACAACTGCGGCGATCGACCGTGAATGGGGAAATCCTGCTACCCATGATCTTCAGGCTACATTAGCCAAATCCGGGAAATCCGTAAGACCGGTAAAGGTGATCGAAATCTGCAAGCCGGCCTATTCAGGAGAATTACTGGCGATGAGTGATGAACGTGTCGCATCAGTCATAATGCCATGCCGTGTTTCAGTTTATGAAAAGGCGGATGGGAAAATCTACGTCGCTACCCTGAATATCAAATCTTTAGTTTCAGGGATGCCTGATAGTATTCAGAGTGCCATGATTGGAGCTGCCATTGAAATTGAGGAAATTGTAAGGTCCGTTACAAACTAGGATTATTCACATAAATTATTTCCTGGCTAACAGTGTTCTTCCGTTTAGCCAATATGAATTTTACGGGTGGTTCAACGCAATTTCTTACCAATATTTCGGTCACAGCACTTGTTGTGGCCGTTTTTTTGAATACCTGTTTCCAAATTATTCATTTTGTTTCACAATGCACTATGCCAATGACCCAAAGTAATTTAATCTGCGCGTACATGATGCAAGGACATGGAATTAATTCAAGGTGGAATATGAAAAACCTGCTGCCATAATGAACCAAAACAGAAGCAATTTGTTGCAATTTGGGTAAACTGATAAAGCTGTTGCGCGGCAATCCGGCATACTTTAGATTAAAATTTTGATAATAAACTTTTCCGCTATTCTTTTATGAGAGGGAACTGCCGTAACTTTATACAGAGTGAAGTGCACAATACTCGGGCAGATTCCGAAAAGCCTTGTAAAAGAGTAGGAGTTAAGTTCAAAATTTTAAATCATGAAAGATCTTGGAAAGAATGAATTATTTCTGGTAAATGGTGGTATGATCAAAATATCAAAGTGGATTAAGGGTGGATTTTGGTTGTCTGCAGCAAAATTTGTTTATGATCATTGGACCGAAATTAAAACAGGGGCCATGGATGGTTGGAGAGATGGAGGTAAAGAGGATTAATTCATAATCAGCAGAAATATTGAAGGTATGGATAATTTAACGGAACTTTCTTTAAAAGAATTAAAATTCATTAATGGAGGAGCAATTACAAATACTTCAACAACCATTTATGATGCTTTTTATGCTGTATTTTACTTGCTCAAAAAATCTGAGATATTAACATGCAAATTCTGGAAAGAATGGGGTTATGCAATACTATAATTTTGGAAGTTAAGAAAAGGGTTGACTTATTACCTTTTTCTTAACTTTCCATTCGTATTTTGGCGAATGGTCGTGTAATTGAGGGAATTGCATGCTTCGAATGAACTAAACTAGTCATTAATGAAAAAATGAAAAAATTCACGATTGATGTTCGACATCTAAAAAGAGTATTAATTCTCGTCCTATTTATGTCTTTAACAATAACGCTTTTAGAACTTTTTAATCCCTTGAAAAGAATTCTTATTGGGGATAAAATATCATTTAGCGATGCATTGGCCAGTATTAATTTCACACATCAATTTCCTTTTATACTGTTGTGCAGTATAGCTCTTGGATTATATTCAGGTAATCCCGAAGATGAAAAAGCTGAATGATTGGGTCCCGGAAATTATTTCAACCGGGTTATTTCTTGTGAAATAACACCTCTGCCGGAATCGGTGTTTTGGCAAAATCTTTTCCGGCCCAGCTTACATCCAGTGTGTTTGATCCTCCCTCCTGGAAATACTTTACTGAGATGGGATGATAACCGGAATTCAGTGCTGTCTCCCTGAATATTTCAGCGGCAGGATGCATTCCGTCGTTATCAATCAGCAACTTATTGTCAAGATATAATTTGCCACCGTCGTTGGTATTCAGGTAAATCGTATATATGCCGTCTGAAGGAATTTTGAGGTAGCCGTCAAAATCGTAAGCGAAATTTTGATCACGGTCCCGGCCAGAGATCGAGAAATCCGGCGAAATACCACTTTTCAATGGTGCCTGTCCGGCAAAGTCATTGACTTTTCTGTAGGACCCATGATAGTAGGTGTAGGTTAGCCCTGGTAGTGTTTTTCCGGGATTTACCGCCCGTGTGAGGGAGGTTTTTTTGAGTTCTGCTGTAGCTGTCAGACTATAAGTCTCACCTGCAAATGCTTTCATCTTTAATGCAGTACTCTTTTTGACCAGGAATGGTACCAGGTATACAGGCGATGTCTTGTCCGGCTCTTTCCCGTCGAGGGTGTAATAAATTATGGCATCTTTCGTGTCGCATGCGATAGAAACAGTGGTCTGATCTGTGAACATCTTTTTGGTATCTCGGACATAAGGGGTTGTGACAAATGCCTCATATTCATTTTGTTGTGGATGAACAGAATCTGCTGCCCATACTTTGTTTGGTTCCGGGCCCATCTCCAGAATAAGTTCTCCTCCCCTGACAAGCTCGGCATGACTGAACCAGAATTTATTCAATGGTTTCCCGTTTAATGAAGCTGACTGGATATACCGGTTTTGAGGTGAAAAGTTATTTGACTGGATCACAAATTGCTTGCCAGGATAATACAGAGTATCAAGTGCTATGGTTATTTTTTCAAAGATTGGAGATGCTATCTCATAGGCAGGATTGATCCCGGAACCCCCATCCATTTCAAAAAGTCCCATGGCGCTCATTACATACCAAGCTCCCATCTGTCCTTCATCTTCGTCACCTGGGTATCCTTTTGCTGTTGCAGTATAGTAATTATCCAGTATTTCCCGAACCCATTTCTGCGTAAGCCAGGGTTTCCCCGAATAATTAAAAAGCCACGCGGCCTGCATGTTGGGCTGGTTGCTGTGATTCACAAAATTGCTGGTAAAAACAGGCAGTGAGTTTTTAAATCCCGTTTCCAGCCTGTTGTTAAATTCGTCTTTCCCTATCAACTCAATGAGTCCCTTCAAATCATGCGGAACAAACCAGCTGTATTGCCACGAATTTGCTTCAACATAATCTTTTGTCCCGAAATTATCGGATTTTCCAACGGCTGACTTGAGTGGTTGAAATTCCTCGTACCATGGACCTCCTTCATGTTTCGGCCTCATTAAACGGGTCTGTGGATCGAAAACATTCCGGTAATATTGTGACCTTTTCATAAAATAGCGGTAATCCACTTCATTACCCAACGCTTTGGCCAGCTGACCGACACACCAGTCATCGAAAGCGTACTCCAGCGTATTTGACACCGGCCCTTCATCAGAAGGGACAAAACCCATGCTTAAATAGGGCTTGAGATTGTTATTGCCGGCATATCCTCCGCAGGGATGTTCCGCCCCTGGCCTGGTCTGAATCTCTTTCATCGCTTTGTAGGCTTTTCGGATATCAAAATCCCTTATGCCTTTCATCCAGGCGTTGGTCAATAATGGTATTTCATGTTCAGCGACCATAATTCCGGAATATTCCAGTGCCCCGGGACCTCTGTTCAGCCATCCTCCGTCATCATAAAGCTGCAATTCTGATTTTGCCCATTTTGAAGCGATGGAAGGATTGACGAGTGACCATAACTGGTTTAAATTCCAGAAAGTCATCCAGAAAGCATCGCATCCGTAAACAGGGTTCTCGGGATTGGGCAGCTGCCGGATCTTCTCACACGCGTCCGCATATTTTCCGTTCGCATCGCTGAACACAGAACGAGCGCAGTAGGAATGATAGAGGTTGGTATAAAATTTTACTTTATCAGTTTCACTGCCACCTTCCACCTTTAACTTTCCAAGAAGCTCGTTCCAGACCATTCTGGCATGCTCGTGTACTGCATCAAAATCCCAGCCAAAGGAATCCAACTCCGTTTCAAGATTCAGTCTTGCCTGGTCTGCACTTACAAATGAAATCCCAGTCTTTACCAGAATTTTCTCATTTTCAATCGTAGTGAATTGCAGGAAAGCTCCGAGGTCAGAATTTTGGCTGACTGATACAGAATCAGTGTTCTCTTTTATTTCATTTCCTATCCATCCGCCCATTCTCTGGAAAGGCTTACTGAACCGGGATACAAAATGGATGGTGTAATCGTTCCAGCCATCAATCCGGTGAATCGTACCGGTAATTTCTGTGTCTGTAATCCGTTTAACAACTGCATGAACAAATTCCGGACGGCCTTCCTCGGGAACCTGAAGGTCAATCAATATTCTGGATGAATTGCTTTTGGGGAATCTGTACCGCTGCAAGCCACAACGCATGGTAGATGTCAATTCTGCCTGAATCTTATAATCATCCAGTATCACAGAATAATAACCAGCCGATGCAACCGCGCTTCCCGGTTTGACACGTGATCGATATCCTCCTTCCGGATGCTCCTTGGTCCCCGGATGTATTCTCAACTCACCGGTGGCAGGCATCATGAGGAAGCTCCCGGTCATCCAGGAGTGGAGGTGTCCAAAACCACAGATACTCCTGATACTATCCTCGTACCCTGCGTTCATTAACCAGTCGTCTGTATTATCCGGACTCAGTTTGACCATGCCGAAAGGCAATACAGAACCCGGGAACTGCATCCATCTGCTAATGGAAGTTCCGATAAACGGGTCAACATAATCGACTGGCAATTTGTTTTTCTGACTCTGACAGCCTGTAATAATAACAAGTGAAAGACAAAAGCAGAAGATCCTGTTCATTGGTTTTCGTTGTTTCGGTAAGTATTGTTATAAAATTATACAATAATTTACAAGAAATAACTGATCTTCTGAAGATTGTATGTAATTGGCCGGAATGTCTATGGAGGAGTTTAAAGAATTCTGATTTCTGCCAGAACAGGCCGGTGATCAGATGGATAATAGAGACCATTTGAGTCAGTCAAAACGCCATGACGAAGAACTTCAACTTTTTGGTTGATAAAAATATAGTCAATCACTCTTTTTGAATCTTTTACTTCGAAACCGCCACTCGTTCCTTGCGGGCCATAGGGTGCTGTAACACATTTGTCACGGGAATCAAACAATACTGTCAGAATTTTCTGTATAGGGGCAGCCTCTTTGGATGAGTTGAAGTCCCCGGTCAGAAACATGGGTAGGTTGTCTTTGTTGATTGTTGCCATAAATTTGAGTATCAGTTTGGCAGATTCCTCCCTGGCTACCCTTCCCCGGTGATCAAAATGGGTGTTGAAGGCAAAGAATAACTTTTTAGTGGATTTATCTTTGAATTTGATCCAGGTGCAGGTTCTGTTGCAAGCTGCATCCCAGCCCAAACCTGGCTTTTCAGTATTTTCGTTGAGCCAGAAGGTCCCCGCATTGAGTTTCTCAAAGCGGTCTTTTTTATAAAATATGGTCATAAATTCGCCTTCCTCATTGCCATCGTCACGACCAACCCCATAACAATCATATTCCGGCAAACTGCTTTTCAGGTCGTTCATCTGAACCAGAAGAGCTTCCTGTACTCCAAAAATATCCACCTGATGAAACCGGATTAATCCTGCAACTTTATCTTTTCGCAATGGCCAGGCGTTCACACCATCGGCTTCTGTGTTCATCCGGATGTTATAGGTCATCAGGTTAAAGGAACTATTATCTTTACCCTTGCCGAATACCGGCGAGGTCATTGAAATTGACAGCAAGAAACAGGCTGTCAGCAGTGAAAAAGCTTTCATGAGTATATTTATTTGTTTTAAGTTCCCATAAGTGATCGAAGAAAGCAAAGCTAATAACCACTATATATTATCAATAGGATTGATAATATGAAAGTCAAGTCAATTTCATTACTGAGTATTGACCTGGTAGGGGTTGAGTAAAGCAATCCTGTTGAGAAATCAACAGGATTGCCTGATATTGAAGAAATTATCTGAAAATAGAATAATAGGTCTTCTGTTATTTTTTCAAGATAGGTTTAATCTCTATGTTTCGATAGGATACTTTGCCATGATCGCCCTGAAGGTATAATGGACCAGGGATGAATTCACAGGCAGTGATGGCACCTCCAGTGCAACCCAGTACAGGTTGATTGTTGATAATTGTTTTTCCGTTTAATATAACAGTTAAATGTCTGTCGCACAGTGTTATATCCATGTTTTGCCACTCTCCGGCAGGTTTTTCTGCCGACTCGGAAGGTGTGATTCTGCTATAAAGTGCACCCATGTTGTGAGGATCAAGTGCGTGTCCGTAGCTGTCAACAACCTGAATCTCATATATACCACGAAGGTAGACTCCACTGTTGCTTCCGGCAGGAACATTGACCTGGAGTTTCAGGTTGAAATCTTCATATTTATCAACGGTACACAGGTTTCCGTAAGAAACATGCGGCTGTCCCTCTTTTTGGACCGGATCGTTTACAAGCGTTCCGTCAACCACCGACCATCCGCTAACTTTATTCTCTTCAAGTAATTTCCATCCGGTAAGATCTTTCCCGTTGAAAATTTTTACCGGTTTTCCATAAACCAGTTTGGAGAGGTCAGGAGCTGCAGGCACATCTGGAATCTTTTTGCCAGTAAAACGCATGGTAGTTGAGCTGCCATCTTTTTCAGGAGAGATCTCTTCGCCTACAAGCTGATCTGCATAAAGGGAAAAACGAAACTGTACACTTGCATTGTGTGTCCGGGCCGGAACGCCAGCCTGGGCTGTAGTGCGCACAAAACTGCGTGACCTGGTGACAACCAGCGTTTCGCCCTCCATGTATACACTCGATACAGGCTCCACACTGCCGCCGTACCAGAGAAGGCTTGCCTCAAGGTAGGTGTCCATCTGTTTGACTTCCAGCCAGCCGGCGCCACCGGGAAGGAAAAGTGCCCAGCGACCAAGGAATGGTTTGGCAGAGTCGATAGCTTTTGAAACATTCGGGATTGACATCAAAAGAATCAAGGACCCGATCAGACTGATTTTTCTTAACATTTGATCAATTTTTAAATTTGGTAAGTAGCGTAGATTGATGATATTGACAAATGTAGGGAAAAGAGAACAAAGATTTCAATTCATTGCTCCAAATACTTAGCACGGATGCAGATTTTGCTGGTAATGAAACAAGATGAGAGGTGACTAAAAGATAAGTATTTGGATTGCAATATTATGACATACTTTCGCATTGAGATCTGAGGTGTGCATCCGGCTTTTAACGGTGCCACTTTTTTATTGACATCAGGTGTATTCTAAATTTGAATGAAACAATAACAGAATCTTACAAGAGATCTTCAAAGCCAGGGATATTGTCCAGCTTGATTGGTCTGCTGTTATGTAATCCCACGCCTGTAACTTTGGCATGTGATACCAGCTTATTTTCCGGGAGTTTAAAAATATCCTGCACGAATATAAGTCTTAGGTGTCCCTCTCTTTGAATGCTGACGGTCACTTTGAAACGATCACCGCTCCGCAGTGAATATTTATAGTCTATTTCAACCCTGGAAACAATCAGGTCAATTCCTTTGCCGTGGAGCAAAGCAAAATCGACATTTTTCCCCAAAAGAAACTGGTGCCTGGCATGTTCGTAGTAGTTCTGGTATACGGCATTGTTGACAATTCCCTGTAAATCACACTCATAATCCCTCACTGCAAACTCAAGCTCGTAGCACTGCAAACCTTTTTTCGTTTCGCTCATTGTATTGAATTCATTTGATTTTGAACGATTATTTTATCAGTATCTAATACACTGCAAAATCAGAAAGTTTTTACTTCCTTCAATGTAGCTGCCAATCAGTCCCCAACCGACCGGAACACACTTTAAAATCATCTATTTTCAAATTTATTTGTTCTTATATTCAAAATTTTGTATTTGGTTAAATTGTTATTGCATTTTCATTACTTAACCCGCTGCGGGCAAAAAGTGATGTACAGTATCACAAATGAAACTTAATGAATCAGTAAGGGGCAATTTCCCGGAAGGTCTTTTCCCGAATTGATAGTGTCTTCTGGCAGATTTAAACAGATATCAAAACCAAACCATTATTTTGGATTTATCCAGGGAAAGCGATGGAAAAATGATACACGATATGATCGTGTATCATCAAATGCAATGTCATAGGGAACCTTATTACCCGTAAATCAGAAAGCCCTCTGTTTTTGATTTAACCTGTTTAGGGAATACAACTGCTTTTCATTCTCAGATTATTCTGCAATGAAAAGGTAATAGTTTTTCTTTCCTTTCTGTAACAGCAGGTATTTCCCCCCGATTAATTGTTCTGACTTGATAATCAGTTCGGCAGTATCAAGTTTGCTTTTATTGATGGATACACCCCCACCGGCAATGTTCCGTCTGGCTTCACCCTTGGAAGGAAATACATTGCTTTTTTCTGTCAGCAGATCAATAACATTTATCCCGATTGCCAACTCATTCGTTGATACCTGGAACTGGGGAACTCCTTCAAATATTGAAAGGAGCGTCTCTTCGTCAAGTTTACGCAAGGTCTCCTCAGTCCCTTTACCAAAAAGTATTTCTGACGCCTCCACTGCGGCATGATAAGCCTCTTCTGAATGCACCATACAGGTCACTTCCTTCGCCAGGCATTTCTGAAGCAAGCGAAGATGTGGTGCTTCAAGGTGTTGCCGTATAAGAATCTCAACAGCTTCCTTTGGCAGCAAAGTAAATATCCTGATATATTTCTGAGCATCCTCATCAGAAGCATTGAGCCAGAACTGGTAAAATTTGTAAGGAGATGTGCGGACGGGATCGAGCCATACATTACCTGATTCTGTCTTTCCAAACTTCGACCCATCTGCTTTCTTAATCAGTGGACAAGTCAGTGCATAAGCTTCACCACCGGTTTTACGGCGGATCAGTTCTGTTCCAGTCGTAATATTTCCCCACTGGTCGGAGCCTCCCATTTGCAATTTACAATTGTTGTTCTGGTAGAGATGCAGGAAATCCGCACCCTGAACCAGTTGATAGGTAAATTCTGTAAAAGACATACCGGATCCGCTGTCAGAATCAAGCCTTTTTTTTACTGAATCCTTGGCCATCATGTAGTTGACTGTGATGTGCTTCCCGATGTCGCGGATGAAATCAAGAAATGTGAAGTTGCTCATCCAATCGTAATTGTTTACCATTTCTGCAGCATTGGGAGCATCTGATTCAAAATCCAGAAATTTTGCGAGTTGCATTTTAAGACATTCCTGGTTGTGCCTTAGAGTATGTTCATCGAGTAAATTCCTTTCCTGCGATTTTCCGGAAGGATCGCCGATCATTCCGGTTGCGCCGCCAACCAGTACAATAGGTTTGTGACCGGCAACCTGGAAGTGTTTCAGCATCATTACACCAACCAGGTGTCCGATATGAAGTGAATCCGCCGTAGGGTCAATTCCAACGTATGCAGTCGTCAGTTCTTTGGTCAGCTGTTCATCTATTCCGGGCATTTTATCATGAATCATGCCTCTCCAGGAAAGTTCTTCTACAAAGTTCATTTTAGATTTTCTTAAAGGTCAAATGGGTTATCCTCATCAACTGTAATTCAAATTGAAAGACAATCAAGCAGATATTGTACCATCAAAATTTTGTGCGAAAATAACGCATTATTCCGGCTGATGAAAATTGAATTGATTTAAAGATAAAATTTTCGTGATCTTCGTACTGAATGAATATGCCAATGCGATACTTAATTATCCGGAACAGAATCATGACAAAATACGCTTTTGACTCTCCTCTTTTTCTTCACGAAGGAATGGGAACAGGTTTGGTACCAGTTTTTCAATGGGCGCATAATATTTCGAATGGCTTTTGGGTACTTTGGGGATAATTGTAACGTCGTAAGCTTCAATGCGGGCAATCACATACATGAAGAAACTGAGAATAAAAACAGTCTTGACAACGCCAAAAATTGCGCCACCTATGCGGCTCAGGGTTCCGAGAGCAATCGCCTGAACGAATTTTTCCAGTATGTTGGCAATCAGATGAACTACGATGACTACACCAATGAAAATTATCAGGAATGCTACAACCTTTGTGGTCTCCTGACCCCACGAAACGACACCCTGAAGCCAGGTCCTGAGATTGCCGGCAAACATCACGGCAGACAATATTCCCAGGACAAGTGCTGCCACTGAGGCAAACTCAACAAAGAAGCCTTTTATAAATCCGTGAACAGCTGCTGCAATCAGGATAATTATAATAATAATGTCAACAATGTTCATAACCATTAGTGGATAAGTAAGCAGGGATTAAAGTTAAAAAATAAAATCTTGTCATCTTCGGATTGCACGAAAATTCGTAGTTTTAACAACTGTTTTAAAACTAATTTTACCGTTAACCAGACTTCATGGCAATAATCAATTCAATCATTAACTGGATTAATTACAAAAGAATCTACCAGATTGAACTGTACCTTGAACATGCAAGGGATATTCAGGAGGAATTGCTTTTCGATTTAATTGGTTCAGCCCAATATTGTGAATGGGGCAGGAAATATGACTATGAATCTATAGCTTCGGTCAAAGATTTCCAGCAAAGAGTACCTATTTCAACCTATGAGGAAGTTGAACCTTTCATCAGCCAGATGATAGAAGGAAGGAAGAATGTGCTCTGGCCTGGTGAAATCAAATGGTTTGCCAAATCCTCCGGAACCACCAACGCAAAGAGTAAATTTATACCAGTCTCCAAAGAATCGCTGGATGAATGTCATTTCCAGGGGGGTAAGGATGTTCTGGCTATTTATTATAAGAATTTCCCCGAAACACGACTGTTATCGGGGAAAAGTCTGACACTTGGCGGTAGTCACAGGGTTAACAGTATGAACAGCAATTCCTATTATGGTGACCTTTCTGCCATAATGATTGAGAATCTTCCCTTCTGGACTGATTTTCACAGGACACCGCCAACAGAAATTGCACTTATTGAACAGTTCGAAAAAAAAATAGAAGAGATAGCAAAAACGACGATCCATGAGAATGTTACCTCATTTGCAGGTGTACCTTCGTGGAATCTTGTTTTGATGAAATATATCCTCAGCTATACCGGTAAATCAAATCTTCTGGAAGTATGGCCTAATCTGGAGCTTTTTATCCATGGTGGTATTGCATTTGAACCCTATCGCGAGCAGTTCAAAAAAATTATCCCGTCGGAGAATATGCAGTACATGGAGACCTATAATGCTTCTGAGGGATTCTTTGCTATACAGGATGATCCCGCTTCTCCTGAAATGCTCCTGATGCTTGATTATGGCATCTTTTACGAGTTTATCCCGATGTGCGAACTGGGCTCTTCTGCACCCAGGGCTTTGCCATTGTGGGAAGTGGAAACCGGCGTGAACTATGCCATCGTTATTTCTACCAATGGCGGACTTTGGCGTTACATGATAGGTGATACGGTGATGTTCACAAGAAAAAATCCCTACAAACTCAGAATTACCGGCCGGACAAAGCAATACATCAATGCATTCGGGGAGGAAATAATCGTCGATAACGCTGAAAGAGCCTTATCAACAGCTTCCGGGGCTACAGGTGCCATAATCAGCGAATACAGCGCCGGTCCGGTTTTTATGAGTGACAGCAACAGCAAAGGAGCACACGAATGGCTGATCGAATTCGAAAAGGAGCCCGACAGTCTGGAGAAATTCACCGTTCAGCTTGATCTCAGATTGCAGGAACTCAACTCTGATTATGAAGCCAAGCGGTTCAAAAGCACTACACTCAACAGACCAAAGGTTATAATCGCCGCCAAAGGGACCTTTCACCAATGGTTGCGTGAAAAAGGAAAACTTGGCGGACAAAATAAGGTTCCGAGACTTTCAAATAACCGGGACTTCCTGGATGAGTTGCTGGAAATAAACAAAAAGCTTACCAATCAATCAGGTTGATGTAAAATCAGACCATTACCTATTTACGTCCCTACAATAACATCAAGAAAAAATTTACCAGATATGAAAAAGGAGCCTGCAAACATGCACATCGCGATAGCCGGGAACATCGGTTCCGGCAAAACTACACTGACCCGGCTGTTGGCAAAACATTATGGATGGGAAGCACATTTTGAAGACGCAGACAATAATCCGTATCTGGATGATTTCTACCATGATATGCTTCGCTGGTCGTTTAACCTCCAGGTATATTTTCTCAATTCACGGTTTAGCCAGGTACTCGAATTCCGCGATAGCGGTAAAACGGTTATCCAGGACCGTACTATTTATGAGGATGCTGAAATTTTCGCTCCCAACCTGCATGAGATGGGATTGATGAGCTCCCGTGATTTTTCCAATTACCATACGCTCTTTTCCCTTATGAGCAAGTTGATCAAAGCCCCGACGCTGACTATTTACCTCAGGGCAACTGTGCCAACACTGGTAAACAATATACAGAAACGAGGCCGTGATTATGAAAACAGTATCCGCATTGATTACCTGAGTCAGCTGAATCAGCGTTATGAAGCCTGGGCATCAAGGTATACACTTGGCAAGATGTTGATTGTCAATGTAGACAATCTTAATTTTGAACAAAACCAGGAAGATCTGAGCAAAATAATAGACAGGATCAATGCCCAGTTCCACGGCCTATTTTGATTATATAATTCACTGCCTGACGGAAATCTATAAAGTTCATTCACTTTGCTTGTCCGGAGCTAATGAGTTTAACCTCAAATTTCACTTTCTATTTCTAAAGTGTTATGACCAAAACAGGATTTTTCAATTACGGTGAAGACAGGCTTACAACGGGTGTTGCCTTACAGATTGCCTCAGGAAAAATAAAAGGCAGAATCAGCCCCGCAGCTGCACATGTTATCGAACAGAGTAGAAAAAGGGTGGAGGAGATAGTAGCAGACCACCAGAGTGTTTATGGTATCAATACCGGGTTTGGTCCGCTTTGCACAACCATTATCTCTGAGAGTGACACCAGGAAACTGCAGTATAACATTTTAAAGAGTCACAGTGTCGGAGTGGGAGACCCTATCGCTCCTGAAATTTCAAAGCTGATGATGATCCTGAAAGTACACGCACTTTCAATGGGTTATTCAGGCATTGCCTTAAGTTCGCTGCAAAGGATCATCTGGCATATTGACCATGATGTTATCCCTGTAGTGCCATCGCAGGGTTCGGTGGGTGCATCCGGTGATCTTGCACCACTTTCCCATCTGTTTCTTCCTTTGATAGGCCTTGGAGAAGTCTATTACAAGGGCGGCCGGGTCGAAACCGGAGCTGTACTGCAAAAATCAGGATTATCACCTGTTGATCTTGGCGCCAAGGAGGGTCTTGCTCTGATTAACGGCACTCAATTTATTGCAGCTCATGCCATCAAAGTCATTGAGCGATTCCAAAACTGTCTCGACAATGCCGATCTGATTGCCGCAATGAATCTTGAAGCAATGCTTGGTTCTGTCAGGACATTTACTGAAGAACTTCATCTGCTGCGTCCATATCAGGGTACGATCTATGTAGCGGAGCGAATGAGAACTTTACTTTTGGATTCAGAAATGGTGCTGTCGCATAAGAATTGTACGCGTGTGCAGGACCCATATTCCCTCAGGTGTATTCCCCAGGTACACGGTGCTTCCCGAAACAGTTTCCTTCATTTGAAGGAGTTGCTGCATATTGAGCTGAATTCAGTAACCGATAACCCTATCCTGTTAAGAGACGGAAGTTCTGTCTCAGGAGGAAATTTTCACGGCCAACCCCTTGCCATACCTCTCGACTATGCAGCCGTTGCTGCTGCCGAGTTGGGCAATATTGCGGACCGCAGAATCTATCTGTCTCTGAAGGATACCATTCCCGGGCTACCAAAGTTGCTTATGCACGAAACAGGTCTGAATTCGGGGTTTATGATCCCACAATACACGACTGCAGCACTTGTCAGTGAAAACAAAACTTTCTGCTTCCCGGCCTCTGCCGATAGCATACCAACATCTCTCGGGCAGGAGGACCATGTCAGTATGGGATCAATCAGTGCGCGTAAGTGCCTCATGATTTTGGACAACCTGGAAAAGATTCAGGGCATCGAACTTTTCTGTGCGGCACAGGGCTTTGATTTCAGAAAGCCCCTGAAATCATCAATAATACTGGATGCCTGCCATGCTATGGTACGAAGCAGTATTCCGTTTGCAGAATCTGATCATGTGATGTCGGAGGAGATGAACAAAGCCATTACAATGGTTAAAAACAAATCTCTCGTGAAACTTTCCGGAGAGGTAGCCTCTGCCAATGGACTTAAACTAAAAAATGAACAAGATGAATTTTTCGGAATTTATTGAAAAATATGCTGCTCATCCCAATTACCATGCGCCACGTGGCAACCAGTTGAATGCCAAATCATGGCAGACTGAAGCACCACTTCGCATGCTGCTGAACAACCTGGACCGGGAGGTAGCTGAAAATCCTGAGGAACTTGTAGTTTATGGTGGTACCGGGCAGGCAGCACGAAACCCGGAGTCTTTACGGCAGATTATCAGATCACTGCTGACGCTGGATGAAAACCATTCTTTGCTGGTACAATCAGGGAAGGCAGTGGGGGTTGTCAGAACCCATCCTGAAGCCCCGAGGGTACTGATAGCCAACAGCAACCTTGTACCTGCCTGGGCAACCTGGGAGCATTTCGAACGACTTAAGCAGGACGGATTAATGATGTACGGACAGATGACTGCGGGAAGCTGGATTTACATCGGCAGCCAGGGAATTTTACAAGGAACCTATGAAACATTCGCTGCCTGTGGGAAAAAATATTTCAACAACAGCCTGAAACATAAACTACTGGTATCCGGTGGACTTGGCGGAATGGGAGGAGCACAACCTTTGGCCGCCACTATGGCCGGAGCCACATTCCTGGGTGTTGACATTGATCCGGAAAGGATTAGAAAAAGAATGAATACAAGGTACATAGACTATATCGAATTCAATTACAGGGATGCAGTTAACCGGGTTCTGAAAGCCAAGGAGGATGGGGAGGCAATATCTGTCGGATTGGTTGCCGATATAGGTGATACTTTGCAAAATTTGCTGAATGACGGTATTATTCCTGATGTACTTACCGATCAGACATCTGCCCATGATCCACTACATGGTTATGTTCCCAATGGAATTTCTCTGACTGAGGCTCTGATTCTCAGAAAGACAGACCCGACACTTTATAAAGAGCTGTCAATTAATAGCATGGCCCGCCATGTTGGTCTCATGCTTCAATTGCAAAAGCTTGGAAGTGTAACTTTTGATTATGGCAACAACATCCGGGAAATGGCTAAGCAGGGGGGAGAGACGAATGCTTATGATTTTGACGGATTTACTCCAAAATTCATAAGACCTCTTTTTTGTGAGGGGAAAGGTCCTTTCCGGTGGGCAGCGTTATCCGGCGATCCGGAAGATATTTATACTACTGACCGGGCTTTGATTGAGGCTTTCCCTGTTAATCACCACATGATAAACTGGTTGAAAAAGGCCGGCGAAAGTATCGCGTTCCAGGGACTTCCTGCCCGCATTTGCTGGCTTGGCATGGGAGAAAGGGAGAAGGCCGGTTTACTTTTCAACGATCTTGTGAAAGCAGGAAAGGTAAAAGCGCCTTTGGTTATTGGCCGCGATCATCTCGACTGTGGTTCAGTGGCCTCACCAAACCGTGAAACTGAGAAAATGAAAGATGGCAGTGATGCTGTTTCAGACTGGCCGTTACTCAACCTGATGTCAAATACTGCCGGTGGAGCAACTTGGGTTTCCTTCCACCATGGCGGAGGTGTCGGGATTGGTTATTCTCAGCATGCAGGTATGGTTGTTTTGGCTGATGGAACCGACCGGGCAGCTGCATGCATTCGCCGGGTCCTGTACAATGATCCTGCCATGGGTATTTTCAGACATCATGATGCAGGTTACGGGGAAGCGACGGCAACGTTATTGAATTTTGGAATGGGTCTAAATAAGAGCGCTAAATAATTTACTTCATTTTGTGTCCTTTTGCTAATCTGAGTATTAAACCAATTAAGGGCGTGCTTTAACATGAATAGTCAATCAACCATTATTACCGGACCATTCAGGCAGCTTTTGACCATGGCAAACCTCCCTATGAAGGGCAGCCTGAAAGATGTCCAACTTGAGGTAATTGAAGCAGGAGGCATTGTTCACCAGGAAGGAAGAATTTTGAGAGTTGGCTTGTTCGAAGAGATGAAATCTAAATACTATTCAGATATATCTGAAGTCCAAAATATTGATTTTGATTCAATTGCTCTACCAGGGTTTATTGATCCCCATACCCACATTTGCTGGGCGGGCAGTCGTGAGGCAGATTATGCCTTGCGATTGGAAGGGAAAAGCTATTCGGAAATTGCACAAAGTGGTGGTGGTATTTGGGATACTGTAGTCAAAACCAGGAATGCTTCTGATATGGAACTGAAGAATCTGTTGATAACCAGGGCGATGCGACAGTTGAAAGACGGAATAACTACATGTGAGGTCAAAAGTGGTTATGGACTCAGTGTTGATGAAGAACTGAGGTTACTCGAAATTATATATTCTGTAAATCAGGATATTACAATCGATCTGATACCTACCTGCCTTGCGGCACATATAAAGCCAAATGATTTTGAAGGCAATGCGGAAGAATACCTCGAGCATTTAACTAAGAAATTGTTCCCTGTTTTAAAGGATAAAAAACTCACCGGACGGATTGATATTTTCGTTGAGGAGGGTGCATTCAGTAAGAATGAATCGGCTAAATATCTTTCTGAAGCTGCAAAGGTAGGGTTTGACCTGGTTGTTCATGGAGAACAATTTACATCAGCCGGCGTAAATCTTGCAGTCAATCTGGAGGCAAAAAGCGTTGACCACCTTGAAATGATAAAGATCAATGAGATATTTCTACTGGCAGAGTCAGATGTAGTTGCTATGGTATTGCCGGGTGCCTCCATCGGATTGGGTTGTAAATTTGCACCTGCCCGCAGACTGCTTGATGCTGGCTGCTGTCTTGCGATTGGTTCAGACTGGAATCCCGGTTCAGCACCGATGGGAAATCTTTTGTTGCAAACTTCGATCCTTGGAACATTCGAAAAACTTACCATGGCGGAACAATTGTCGGCTATTACTTTCCGTGCAGCACATGCCCTTAACCTAAATGACCGGGGTAGGCTCACAAAAGGCAATTTGGCTGACTTCATCTGTTTCCCGGGCAAAAATTACCAGGAAATACTCTACCAACAGGGTATGTTAAAACCTGCCGGAGTTTGGAAGAGAGGGGAGAAACAAAATATATAAGATATAAGCCATGAGAAAGAGATATAAGAAATAAAAAGAAGAGAGATAAGATCGTACAAGTCAAAGTAAAACAATGATGTTGGGCATTTCCCCGTTCTCCGGTATCCGTTTTCCATGCTCCGCTCTCTCTGCTCCATGTTTATACAACATTGGTATTCAGGTAAATATTTGATAAATATTAAAAGATGAAAAAAATATTAGAGTGCGTCCCGAATTTCTCTGAAGGCAGGGAGATGGAAGTTATCAGGCAGATCACTGAAGTCATCGAAAAAGTACCAGGGATCAAATTGCTCAATGTGGATCCCGGATATGCGACCAACCGTACAGTAGTAACATTTGCCGGTGCCCCTGAAGCTGTTGTGGAGGCAGCTTTTCAAGCCATAAAAAAAGCTTCTGAGCTGATCGACATGCGTCATCATACGGGGGAACATCCCCGGTTCGGGGCGACAGATGTCTGTCCGTTGGTCCCGGTCTCCAATATTACAATGGAAGAGACGGTTGATTACGCAAGGGCATTGGCAGAAAGGGTTGGTGAGGAACTGCTAATCCCCGTCTATTGCTATGAAAATGCAGCCTTTGAGCCAAAGCGTCAGAGTCTGGCGAGCTGTCGTTCAGGGGAATACGAGGGACTTCCATCTAAAATCGTCTCTCCGGAATGGAAGCCGGACTTCGGTCCTGTCGAATTCAATGCCAGGTCTGGGGCTGTTGCCATTGGTGCAAGGAACTTCCTGGTAGCATACAATATCAATCTGAACACCACCTCTGTCCGGCATGCCAACTCAATAGCCTATGATGTAAGGGAAGCCGGTAGAATATTACGTGATGGAGATGCTGTCACAGGCAAAATTGTCAAAGACAAAAATGGTGAGCCCATCCGGATTCCCGGAACACTGAAAAGAGTGAGGGCAATTGGATGGTTCATCAAGGAGTACAGGATGGCCCAGGTATCAATGAATCTGACTGATATCACGGTAACATCTGTGCATGTCGCTTTCGATGAGGTTTGTAACAAAGCTGCAGAAAAGGGTATAAGGGTGACGGGTTCTGAACTGATTGGAGTTGTTCCGTTACATTGCATGATCGATGCAGGGAAATATTTTTTGCACAAGCAAAAACGTTCGACCGGAATACCGGATGAAGAAATCATCGAAATGGCAGTCCGTTCCCTGGGCCTTAATGAACTTGCCCCATTTGAACCGAATAAAAGGATCATTGAATATCTGTTGAAAGAAGAGCTGAAAGATCAACTGGCTGATTTGTCTGTTAGGAAATTTACCTATGAAACGGCATCTGAATCGCCAGCTCCCGGAGGCGGATCTGTCTCAGCAGCAGTCGGGGCCTTAGGAGCCGCTCTGGGATCTATGGTTGCCAACCTTTCGGCCCACAAACGCGGATGGGACGGCCAGTGGAAAGAATTTTCTGATCAGGCTGAACATGGTAAAATGGCTTACGAATCATTGCTTGCCATGGTAGATGAAGATACCCTTGCTTTTAACGGAGTAATGGACGCTTTTGGGTTGCCGAAAGAGACTCAGGATCAGAAGGATTTACGTAAGAAAGCGATCCGGGACGCAACTTTGAACGCCATTGAGGTTCCCTTCAGGGTGATAAAAACAGCATCTGATTCATTGGAATTACTTGAGCGGATGGCTGAAACAGGAAATCCAAACTCCGCAAGTGATGTTGCTGTCGGTGCGTTGTGCCTGAGAACCGCGGTGTCAGGGGCCATGTTAAATATCAGGATTAATGCAGCAGACCTGGATGACGGTTCACTGGCGGCAGAAAAACTTCTGGCGGCTGAGCAAATTGAAATGGAGACGATCCGGCGATGTGACCAAATTCAGAAACAGGTTCTTAAAAAGATCAATTCTAAATCTTAACTTTGTGGCCTTGTACCTGCATTGCTATCCTTTTAGACCGGTATTTACTGCATCAATCAAAAAGGAATTCATTCGGGGAAAGTTAAAAGAACTCAGATGATGACATCGAACAACCCATTCAAAAAGTACCTGGTAATCTTCTGGACTGTTTTTGGTATCGGAATCCTTGCTTTGGTGATACTTTTCACCCTGATAAGCAATGGCAAGCTGGGATACATGCCAACGCTGACAGAACTCGAAAATATCGAATCCTCCCTTGCGTCTGAGGTTTACACTGCCGACAGCGTTGTGATGCGCAGGTATTATTACAAGGAGAACCGTACCTTTACCAGTTTCGAAGCAATTAGCCCTAACGTTATACATGCCCTTATAGCAACTGAAGATGTGCGGTTTTACAAACATCCTGGTATTGACTTACGCGGACTTTTCAGGGTATTCAAGGGTATTGCTACAGGTGATCAAAGTGCCGGTGGTGGCAGTACACTTTCCCAGCAACTGGCCAAGATGCTTTTCCCCAGGGAAGATATCGGGAACAAATTTCAACTGGCAATCAGAAAGTTGAGAGAGTGGGTGATCGCTGTGAAGCTGGAGCGGAACTTCACCAAGGAAGAGATCATCGCGATGTATCTTAACAAATACGACTTTTTGAATCTGGCTGTTGGAATAAAATCTGCTGCAGAAATTTATTTCGGTACCACACCGGATCAGTTGACTCTGGAACAGGCAGCCATGCTGGTGGGTATGGCCAAAAACTCATCCCTTTACAATCCAGTCCGAAGGCCGGAACTTGTTCGGAACCGCAGGAATGTTGTATTATCCCAGATGGAAAAGAACGGAGACATCACTGAATCAGAATTTATTCATTACAAAGCACTCCCACTTAACCTGAACTTTCACAAGGAAGATTATAAATCAACCCCTGGCACCTATTTTACTGAGTACCTCCGAACTATTATGAATTCTCCCAAACCTGACAGGGGAAAATACAGGGCCTGGCAGATGCAGCAATATAGTGAAGACTCAGTAGAGTGGGAAACCAATCCTTTGTATGGTTGGTGTGCCAAAAATCCAAAGCCTGACGGGAAGCTCTACAATATTTACACTGATGGACTAAAAATTTATTCTACAATCGACATGCGGATGCAGGCCTATGCTGAAAAAGCTGTCATAACTCATCTTAGCAAAAATGTCCAGCCACTTTTTAACCAGCGGATAAGGAGTCAGCGCAACCGTCCCTTCTCCAATGACCTGACTAACGAACAGGCTCAGCAGGAGTACGACAGAATGATGAAAGCCAGTGACAGGTACCGTTCGCTTCATAACCAGGGTATGAATGAAACTGAGATTAGGACCGCTTTCAACAAACCTGCCGAGATGACAGTCTTTTCATGGAGAGGTGAAATTGACACGATAATGTCTCCACTTGATTCCATCAAATATCACCTGGGGTTTCTTCGCTCTGCCATGATGACCATGGAAGTGAAGACAGGAAAGATAAAGGCCTGGGTAGGTGGACCAAACTACAGACATTTCATGTATGACATGGTGAAAAGCGGAAAACGTCAGGTAGGTTCCACCGTGAAGCCTTTCCTTTACACGCTGGCTATGCAGAACGGTTTCTCTCCCTGTACCCTTGTACCGAATACAGAACATTCGTTTACCCTGTTCGATGGTACGACGTGGACAGCTAAAAACTCGGGTGAAACTAAAATGGATGGTAAAATGGTAACACTCAAATGGGGTCTTGCCAATTCTGTAAACCAGATATCAGCCTGGGTGATGAAACAGTTTAATCCGCAGGCGATGGCTGATATGATGCATAAACTGGGTATTACAAGTCCGATCGATCCTGTCCCTTCCATGTTTCTTGGTACTTCAGATGTTTCGCTTTATGAGATGGTTGGAGCTTATGGGACATACGGGAACAATGGGGTTTATACCAAGCCATATTGCGTGACAAGGATTGAGGACCGCAACGGTAACGTGCTGGCCCGTTTCTCTCCTGAATCACACGATGCAATTGATGCAAGGACTGCCTATCTGATGATTAACCTGATGGAAGCTGTTGTCAATGAGGGGACTAGTCAGCGTTTGAGAAGAGATGTTTCCTACGGAAATATTACAGCGGATGTGGCTGGCAAAACCGGAACCACCCAGAATCAGTCTGACGGATGGTTCATGGGAATAACTCCTGAACTAGTTACGGGTGTATGGACCGGTGGTGATCTTCGCAGCATCCACTTCGAAGGCCTTTCAGCCGGACAGGGAGCCAGCATGGCACTTCCTGTATATGGTTATTTCATGAATAGCCTTTACCGGGACAGAACCCTCAGCTATTCGCAAGCGTCGGTTTTTAACGCCCCTCCTGGCTTCAATGTGGACCTGGATTGCAGCAAAGTCATGAAAGAGGAGAAAGAGGATGATTCTGCGGAGAGCGAATTCTTCTGATTAATTCTTGTTTGCATCTCTTATTGCCTTGCCGAGATCGTCATCGGGTTCGATTACATTGTAATCTTCCCAGTAAGCGCTATCATAAGTTCCTATTTTTTCAGAAAAAATATCTTTCTCATTTAAAATTCCATCCGGTCCGAATCTCGCTTTTTTTGGAAAGGAAAACTGTTGTGTGACAAGAAGGTCTGATACATTGCGGTATTCAGTCTTGAATTTATTCTTTTGTTTAACTTTGAAGATCACATCACTATGCGCAGAGTGGAATTGCCATTTCCCGTTTAATAACCTGTAATGAACTGAATATTCCACATTTTCAGGACGGGTGTCGAAACCAAATGGCTCTTTTTGGATAAAACTCCCTCCATTGATTTTAAGGCTCTTTTTGTCGTATGAAAATTCAGCACCTACCAGCGCATAACTGTCAGAATCTATGAATACTTTTCCGTTATAGCATGGGAAATCGGTTTCTGACAAACGTTCAAAACTGATGATCCAGGTCACTCTATCGTTAATGATTTCCGGTCTTTCGAACTGATAGCGGTACAGATATTCGTATTCAGGACTAAGAAAAGTCTCTTCATTCTTAACTATATCCAGAGAATTGATGCCAAGAGGCCCCCCCTGAACTTTCAGGAAAACCGCCTTTGGTTTCCGGTTAAGGTCTGCTTTCCTACCCTTGATGAAACGGACGCGGTCGGGCTCATTGCTTTTGTATGGTGCCTTCAGAATCTCCATAACTGCCTCCCACACACCAACATAATTTCCATCCTGGCGGGCAGTTTCCCTGTAGAAAGTTGTCATCAATTGCGGTTCTCCAACATAGTTCTCACTTATTTTATTCCTGAATTGCCGCAAAATATCATGAGGATTTACTGGTGTGACAGTAATCTCCCTAAGACTCACTGTCTCACTGTGAAGCCGGATAACAGATTCTTTTTCAAGTTCTTTCAGTGAAATTATTTTTTGTTTGTACCCCAATGAACTGATAACGAGATTTCTGTTCCTCAGATTATAGGGAATTTTAAGATCGAAATTCCCTTCATTGTTTGTCATGGTCCCGATAAATTCCCTGTCCACTGAAACTGTAGCATATTCCAAAGGAGTCTTTCCATCTTTTTCAACTACCCGGCCAGTTACTATTAACGGTTTTGGCTCTTTGCGTGTTATGATAAGCTGGTAGTCAATAAGATTTACATTGTAAAGAGTGTCAGGTAGAATATCCGTTAGCACCTCGCGGAGGGGCCGCTGTTTAAATGAGAATGTTGAAGTCCCTTCCGGTAGCAGATCGGGATTGTAAGAAAAGTAAAGATCATTGTCTCTGACTAATTTTTCAAGGAAAGATTCAACTGTGATTGAGTCCGTGGTTATTGTAATAAGTCGGCTTAATGGCTCAGGCTTCTCTTGTGCAGGTAACAAATTCACAAAAGAGTTGAATAACAGGATCAAAATTATTGTTTTTGATCTGGATGGCATGGTAATCTCACTTTTTGAGACGTGAATTTTTGCTAAAGTATTTATTTTAAGGCGAAAACAAACTTGCCAGATTTTTTGGATACAGACAGATGATGCGTTTGGGCAATTACATTAACAATATCATTGACCTCAAGTTTGTCAAAATTTGCGGTATAAGATATAGTGGCAATACTTGAATCAGTGAGTTCAATCGGCACATGGTAAATATTTTCAAGTTGTTCAAATACTTCCGAGAGTGGCATATGACGAAAAGTGAGCTCTTTTGTGATCCAGGACCGGTAGTTCGGGGTAAGTTCTCCGGATACCAGTATACTATTGTTCTGCTTTGAATATTTGCCATTGGTGCCTGCGACAATTACAGTTGATTCATTTTTTTGCCTGTCGCTAAGCCTTACACTTCCTGTGGTGACATTCACCTCTACCATGCCGTGGCCGGGATAGGCCGAGATATTGAATGAAGTTCCCAAATCTTCAACCCGAATGTTGCCCGTTTCAACTACAAATGGGTGAGCGGCATCATGAACCACGTCAAAATATGCTTCACCTGTAAGCTTTACAATCCTTTCATAATTGGTGAATTTCTCGGGATATTTCAGTTCTGTATTTGCGTTCAGGGTCACAAGGGTACCGTCCGGGAGAGTTATGGTTGTCAGTACTGCAGGACTTGCAATTGTCTGTATTGTTTTCGTGGATGGTATCCCGGCAGTTAGCTGCTCCTGAATCTTTTCGGGATTCCTTATAAGTAGAAAAAGAATTGACCCAACAGTGAAAAAAGCGACGAATATGGCAACATAGCGCAGATAATTGGACCGTTTTAAAGAAACCACCCTGGTATCACTCATTTTTTCAGTAAGCCTGGACCAGGCTTTGTCAGGATCGGTTTCACGATAACAATATTCTGTTCCGGTGAGATTCCAGGTTCTTTCAAGGTCCCTGAATTCACTGTCATTGACCTCACCCTTTTCAGGAATTTCCTCCTTCTCGCCCGACAAAAAAGATATCCAGGAATCTTTAATTTCTTTTTCTTCTTCCATCTTAACAATACTAACTAATAGGATAACCCACTACTTCCACAAATCCTTGACACCTTTGCAAAGATTTACCCTTACCCCGAATCATCAAAAAAAGCATAAGGTAGTTATATTTTTTCAAGGATTCGCGCAGTTGCTTCAAGGCCAGGGACATCTGTGCTTCTACAGTTTTAACCGAAATATTTAACTGATCAGCAATTTCCTGGTATTTCAGCCCATCTTCTCTTGACAGTCGAAAAATTTTCTGCCTTTTTTCCGGGAGGGCGCTGATTGCATTCCCGATAATTTCCAACAGACCGATTTCAGGGTAATATTCTTTGTTATCATCGTTGTTTTCCTCTCTTTCTGCCTGCATCCTGAGGTAAGAGGAACGTACCCTGGCTTTATCCAGGAAATTCAGGCAGTGATTTCTGACCGCCCTGAACAGGTAATGATCCAGCGAAGTGGTAATGGTCATTCTTTTTCGGTTTTGCCATAATTTCAGGAACACATCCTGAACGACGTTTTCAGCTGCAGGTAAATCACGCACAAAACGAAATGCATAGGCAGTGAGGGGCCGGTAGGAATGTCTGAATACGCGCTCGAAAGCCTGCCGGTCATTGTTGCGGATGGCATCAAATATATTTGGTTCCTCAGCAGGATTCATTTGACTATATTTTGATTTTCAATGGCAAAATGGAATCGGAGATCAGCGTAAGTAATAGCATGATTGTTGAAATTATGTTCATTCGGATAGTGATTGTGCAATCATGGCTATTTCGTTGGCAAATCGATAAGCTGATATTCCGGAAATAGGCCGGTAATAATTTTAAAAAGTTGCAAATCAGGTTAATTGGTATTAGTAAGCTCCACATCAAAAAAATGTTTTTGAATTTACGACAAACAATTTATTTAGTACTGTGTTTTTTGAAAAAATATTTTCGGGTTAAGTTTTTTGGTTTATCTTTGCTCCGCGTTGAGAAAAGCATACCAACGCCCGGGTGGCGGAATTGGTAGACGCGCTGGACTCAAAATCCAGTGATAGCAATATCGTGCGGGTTCGATTCCCGCCCCGGGTACCACACCAGTAGAACAAGGACTTTGAAGAGAAATCAAAGTCCTTTTTTTATTGAGGTTTCAGAAGGTTTGCCTGATCTTCACATCACTTGATTTCCCTTTTTCTGTTACTTTTTGTTGCTATTTCGTTACCGGAATTTGCTTTTTACTCATTTTGTTACTACATTTGAATACAACAACTTAACAAAAGAAAAGATGAGTAAAAAAGTTGAGAAAATTAAAAGGAAAGGTACAAAAAAGAACAATGTTGTCCTGAGGGAGAAGAAATTGGCCAATGACAACCTGAGCTTATACCTTGATATTTACCGGGATGGGGTCCGATCCTATGAGTTTCTGAAACTCTATGTCAACGCCAATCCCCGGACACCTGCCGATCGCTTGAGTAACAAAGAAACGTTGGAACTTGCTGAAACAATCAGGACTCAGAGAGAAAGCGAAATGAACCACTCAGCTTTTGGATTAGTTGCACCTACTAAGCAAAAAGTACTTTACCAGGACTTTGTGAAAAGCTATATTAAGAGCTATACAAAGAGGGACCTGAGGATGATCCAGGCCGTAAATGAGCGATTCAAGGACTTCCTGACTGCCAAGATGCCTGGTGTCAAGTTTGGTGCCCTCTTACTTACCAAGATAGACAAAACGATGATGGTTCGTTTTGTCGAGTACCTGAAAGAGAAAAGCACGGGGGAAGGTGGCCATAGCTACTTCAAACGGTTTAAAAAGATCCTGAAGTATGCTGTGGAAAGAGGAATAATTGCAAACAGCCCAGCAGTTGGAGTAGTATATAAAACGACTGAGGGTCTCAGAAAAGATATTCTGAGCAATGATGAGATCAAGTTGCTGGCCCAAACACCGTGTCAAAATCCCAATATCAAAAGGGCATTTATCCTTTGCTGTTGCACAGGATTGAGGTTTTGTGATGTTGCTGCACTGACCTACTCAAGTATTGATTTCGCTACCGGTAAAATGAAGGTTGACCAAGCCAAAACGGGCAAGCCTGTAATGGTAGATCTCAATTTGACGGCACGGAAGATAATCGGTGAAGCGGGAGATCCAAATACCCTGGTATTTGAACTTCCTACCCTGAATGGCTGCAATGGCACTTTGGATGCATGGGTAAAGCGTGCCGAGATAAACAAGCATATCACCTGGCATTGTGCCCGCCACTCCTTTGCTGTTAACCTGCTGACGAGTGCTGAGAAGCCTGATATCAAGACCGTTTCCAGTACCCTTGGCCATACATCCCTCAAGCATACAGAAAAATATACAAGAGTAGTAGATGAGTTGAAAAAGAAGGCTGTGAATGCTCTTCCTGAGTACGATTTCTAATCATTACTTCTTCGGCAGGATGCTCAACCAGTCTGGAGTCAGGAAGTCCAATGTCTCCTGAGTAGGAGTCTGTGACATTCCGTTGACCGCCTCGATCAGGTAATTTTTCTGCGTCAATGGCTGATTGTGACGGATCAGCGTTCTTACTATCGGATCTTGCCCAACTTGGGATCTGTACTCCATCGGAAGCTTCAGTACCTCTTGTTCTAACGTCATCGAGTGGTAAATTTATTTTCTGAAATAGTAATTACAAGGTCATCTCCAATTCTTCTATCTTCCAGAGTATCTCGTCTTTTGAAACTTGCTTCCTCAGGTTGTTGCTCACCCAACTCCAGTGAAGACTGTCCACGTTGTTCAGCATCCAATCCTGATCCTCTTGGCTCATTGGCAGAAATGCCTCTGGAACCTTCAGATTCCGAATCGCTATGAATGGAGCGTACCCCTTCTGAGTTAACCTCTGATACAGATCGTACTCCTTCTGTTCCAGACTGTGATAAAACCTCATTCCGTCTGGGGTTGATACTACTATCGAGTGCATTTGTGACATCATCCCTGAAATTAATTGGTGTGTAAATATTTAGGCGGTTTGGATGAATGCTTTCTCCTTTTGCATGTTTTCAGCATTGAGATATCCAATCTAGGTAACAGCATTCTCGTTTCTGAGAAGAAAGGTGGCTTGTTCCTGGATTTCATTACCAAAATCTGCATCACTGTTATCTGTATCATCTTAGAGAGGTTAATGCTCAAGGATAAGCATATACTACTTCATCGTCTACTTCACTGGGAGAAGTTCAACCCAGTAGGGAATTAGCAGATCCTCATCCTCAAATGTTGCCTGCCTGCCCAAACCACGAAACGCCTCGTTCCGATAGTTTTCCTGAGTCAGCGATTTTCCCTTGAATATCAGTTTGTCTAATGTCAGATCTTGCTCTGCTTGGGATCTGTATTCCTCTGGTAACTTCTGCAATTCTTGGTTTAACGTCATCCGACCGTATATTTGTTAACTTATGAAGTTATTACAAGGACTTATCCCAAATTGCTATCTCCTTGTTTATTTCATCTTTGGAAACTCCCTCCCTCAGGTCTTTGCTCACCCAACTCCAGTGAATGTCCTCGATGTTCAGAAACATCCATTTCTGATCCTCTTCGCTCATTGGAAGATATTTCTCCAGAGCCTTCAATTGCTTGATCACCACCTGCGGAGACATCCTCTTCGAGGTCTTTTCCTGATACAGGTCGTACTCCCTCGGACTCAGGCTGTAATAAAACCTCATTCCGTCTGGGGTTGATACTACTACCGAGTGCATCTGTGACATCATCCCTGAAATTAAATGGTAAGAAAATATATGCCAGTAAGGAAATTTGCTTCTCCCATTGCATGCCATCGGCATTGAGATCTCCACTCCAGGTGACAGCAAACCCATTTCTTAGGACTAAGGTAGCATGTTCCTGGATGATATGCAAGGTATCCATATTCAAGAGTAAAAGTAATTGATGTGAATTTTGCATCAGACAAGGCCTCTGAGATGATTCAACCTGAGATAAGTGTATAAATAATTATACCTTTTTGGGTAATTCCCTCCAGATTGGGTTGCATGACTCCAATTTATGTGACTTAACGCTCTCATAATCTGAATATATCATCTATTCATTCATATCTCTTATTAGGCTTTTTATCACTCAATTGAGTGATAATTGCTCCTTTTTCTTATCCCTTCTTCAGTTCCTTTACCCTTAGATTCTTGAGAGTCTAATGGGCAAGAAAGAGCCTTTCAAAGCCCATTTTATTAATTTTTAAAATTTTATCAAATGAGTTTAAAAAATCAGTTGGACAACAACGACCAGGCAATCGTCCTTGGATTTTTGAAGGCAAAAAATGTCCTGACTTTTGAAGAAACGGCCACTTACATGGGTGTAAGCAAAAGCCACCTGTACAAACTTACCATGTCCAGGTCCATTCCTCATTACAAACCCCGGGGGAAGATGGTCTATTTTGATAGGGAAGAACTTGAAGAATGGTTGAGACAGAACAGGGTAGCAACGTCAGAGGAGATGGAAGCGAAAGCGATTTCCCACCTCACCCTCAATCAGAAAGGACGTAGGTCATGATTCTTACCGATTACTATAAAGGAGTAAGGCTAAATGAGGCAACTGCTAAATATCGATTTGAGATTCTCCGGGCGACCTTCAAGTACAACCCTTTTCAGCTTCTGCTGATTAATAAAGGCAAACCCAATCCGGGAGGAATGTCCTTTAATTTTGTCCCGAGACCCCAAAAGTGGAAGGGAGAAGAGAGTCCAGACATGGCCATTACTAAAGGAAGTGTAAACATTAGCAGTGTTCACATTCCAGATCCTGCAAAACCTTTTGCTTATGGTGACATCAACGGCACCAAGGATGCCTGCCTGATGGTCTTCAATGCAGATTATAGAGAGAAGGGCATTACCTGCATTGAGTTATTTATTAGCCGTGGACAGAAACTCAACAGGAAGAACCTCTGGTACGAGTTGGTAGATGGTGAACTCGATCATGAAATTGAGATGATCAGAGCATTGGCAATTGATTCAGAGTTGAATTTTTGATGGTTGAAAGAGGGGGGATTTATCTCCCCTCTCTCATTCTCCCTATGTTAAGCAGGTTTAGTACCAAAATTTTGTAACCATGAACTATGATACGCTCAAAATAATACTAACCAAGGGATATGATCTGACATTGAATTTCCTTAATCACCTTCCTGAAGGGTTAGTATTGAAATCAAGTGGACTTGACCAGTCAGGTGAATTTGTGAAAGGGAATCTCAGAAATCTTTATTTGGTATTGAGACAGGACAGAATTTCTATTGAGGGAAGCATTCAGGTATTTGCTCAACAGGAAAACCTGTCCCCTTTTACCTTCAAAGAGGTTTCAGGCGCTATTCACCAGTTGGGCGACATGCTCAATTTCCCCATCGAGGAAGGAAGGGTATCGAGGTTTGATTTCTCCGGGAACATTTTACTCCGTCATCCAGTTGAGGCCTATCTGGCCCATTTTGGCCAGAAATCACGCTTTAAAAGGCAAGAACAGAACAATGGCATATACTACCAGACGGAGGAGAAAATATTGCTGTTCTACGACAAAATCAAAGAGATGAAAAGCAAGAGGATGTTTATCCCACCCTATTTTGACGGGAAGAATGTCCTGAGATACGAGTTGAGGTTTATGAAAAAGTTATCAAGGCAGTTCAAAGTTCAGGAACTGCAAGTGAAAAATCTCCTGGATCGATCCTTTTTTGAGGAGTTATGCCATCTATGGAGGAGTGAATACAAATCCATTGAGAAAAACAAAAGCTCAATTGGGTCACTCTCAGAAATCAGAACCAAGCGAGATCTAATCAAGGAGCTGTCTTTAATGCATGTACAGCAAATCGGTGTTGACAAACTACAGGGTGAAATCAGGGAAATGCAATTAACTGGGAAGATTTCAAAAAAGGATGCTTATGAAATGAGAAAATTCATTAGCGAGGAGGCAACTGAGAAATATCCGTCCGCTGAGAATGATCTTATTTCAGAGCTAAACCAAAAGATCAAAGCTGCAGCACGGTTTGAAGTATGATTCCTTTTGCCATGTCATTGTCGTAACCTGCCTGATATTCATCGTGATAGGCTGAAATTGCTGTCCATCTGTGCAGCGGGAAGGTGATTTGTGAGGACATTTTGAGTCCTAAAAAATACAAATTCTCGATCAGACCATGACTTGGAATGGCTCACATCAGAGATTAATTAGGGATATGATAAAGAAAATCAGGGCATTACAGGGAAGGTGGTAATTCTTCTTCATGGTGAAAATCCATAGAAAAATACATTGCTGATTTGGGTAGTTCCAAAATAAAGGTACCATCCATTACATACAAGCAAGGATTCCCTGTTGCCTTGACTTTCAAAATGTAAGACGATTCAAAAGTCGCTGTATTTCCCACTTATATAATTTTCAGGGTAGTTTGCTGAAGACTTGGTCTTGCTGGAATTTTTTACCTACTTTTAACCAACCCATTCCAGATGACCGACCAATGACTAACCAGAACCCTGAGCAAATTGCCAGAGATCACATTGACAAGCAACTAATCGCTTGTGGCTGGCTTATTCAGGATATGAAGAAGGTCAACATACAAGCAGGTCCTGGTGTAGCGGTAAAAGAGTATCTCACCGATGTTGGCCCAGCTGATTATGTACTATTTGTTGATGGGAAGCCTTGTGGAGTGATCGAAGCCAAGAGGGAGGAGGAAGGACATAAGTTAAACTGGCATGAGGATCAGTCTGAAGGATATGCCAATGCCAAACTCAAGCATCTCAAGAACCAACCACTTCCATACATCTATATCAGCACAGGCGAGTTAACCAGGTTCTCAGACTTCAATGATTCCAAACCGAGATTCAGGGAGGTATTCAGTTTCCATCGGCCTGAAACACTGAGAGAGTTGCAGAAGAAGGTTACATCCCTGAGGACAAGATTGCACGATCTCCCTGGACTGAAGCCTGACGGGTTGAGGCAATGCCAAATCAATGCCATAAATAACCTTGAAACCTCATTCAAGGAGAACAAGCCAAGGGCATTGATACAGATGGCTACAGGCTCTGGTAAGACATTTACAGCCATTACTACCATATACAGGTTACTCAAGTTTGCCAAGGCAAAGAGAATCCTGTTCCTTGTCGATACCAAGAACCTCGGAGAACAAGCAGAGCAGGAGTTTATGTCATACCTGCCGAGTGATGATAACCGGAAATTCACTGAACTCTACTCGGTACAACGATTAAAATCAAGCTACATTGCCACAGATAGCCAGGTATGCATCAGCACCATTCAAAGGCTCTATGCGATACTTAAGGGTGAAGAACTGGATGAGCAGCTGGAGGAAGAAAATCCCAATGAAAGAAAATACCACGCCAAGGTGATTCCCCCTATTGAGTATGATCCTAAGATGCCCATCGAGTTTTTTGACTTCATCGTGATCGATGAATGCCACAGAAGTATTTACAACCTCTGGAAACAGGTACTGGAATACTACGATGCCTTTGAAATCGGTCTGACAGCTACTCCAGACAAGAGAACCATCGGATACTTTAATCAAAACTTGGTCAGTGAATATTCCCATGAGATGGCTGTAGCCGACGGAGTCAATGTCGGTTATGATGTGTTTATCATAGACACCAAGGTGACCAAAGAGGGTGGAACAATCCGGATGGGTGAATATGTCGAGTTGAGGCACAGGCTCAGCAGGAAGAAGAGAATGGCTTTACAGGACGAGGAAGAAGATTATTCCGCTCAGCAGCTTGACAAGGATGTGGTTAACCCAAATCAGATCAGGACGATCATCAGAGCCTTCAAGGATAACCTACCTGGAATCTTCCCGGACAGGTATGACAAGGATGGCATTTTTGAGGTTCCCAAGACCTTGATCTTCGCCAAGACTGACAGTCATGCCGATGATATAATCAGGATCGTGAGAGAGGAATTTGGCGAAGAGAATCGCTTCTGTAAAAAGATCACCTACAATTCAGGGAAAGACAAAACTGATGCTGAGGATAAAGTGACTGAGAAGGGTGAAGATCCCAAGAGTTCGCTGGCACAGTTCAGGAACGGCTACCATCCAAGGATAGCAGTAACAGTGGACATGATCGCTACTGGGACAGATATCCGACCACTGGAGTGTCTCCTGTTTATGAGAGATGTCAAGAGCAGGAATTACTTTGAACAGATGAAAGGCCGAGGTACCAGGATCATAGATCTGGATAGCCTAAGGAAGGTCACACCAACAGCCAGGATAACCAAGGATCACTTTGTCATTGTGGATGCTATCGGAGTCACCAGAAGCCTGAAAACGGACAGTAGACCGTTGGAAAAGAAACCTGGTGTTCCCCTGAAAGAATTGTTACAGGCCATAGCCGTGGGGGCGAGGGATGAAGAGTTGTTCACTTCCCTGGCCAATAGACTCACCAGGCTGGACAAGCAGATCAAGCCTCAGGAGCAAAAGAAGTTTGCAGAGAAGGCCGATGGTAAAAGCCTAAAGCAGGTAGTGAAGGAGCTGTTGGATGCCTACAATCCGGATGTACTGGAAGAGATCGAGTCCAGGGTGAAAATAAAGTTGGTCGGGGAGGCACCGGACACCATAGAAGAAGCTATCAGGATTGAAACGGTAAAACTTCAGAACGAAGCTGCCAGGGTATTCAACGGAGAGTTAAATCAGTACATCGAGAATGTAAGGAAGGCACTCGAGCAAATCATTGACACTGCCAATCCAGATGAGGTGATCCATGTCGGATGGGACCAGGAGAACCAGGAGAAAGCCAATGAGATCATGACGGAATTTTCCGACTGGATGTACCAGCACAAGGACGAGTTGACAGCTCTTCAGATCTTCTACAACCAGCCATACAGAAGACGTGAACTCACCTACTCCATGATAAAGGAGGTTTTGGAGCGATTACAGCAGGATAAGCCGTTACTGGCACCATTACATGTCTGGAGAGCATACCAGGCTCTGGATCTCTGTAAAGACTCTCCCAGGAATGAACTGACTGCCATTGTATCCCTGATTAGGAAGGTTAGCGGACTTGACTCTGGTTTGGCTACTTATGACAAGATCGTTGATAAAAACTTCCAAGAGTGGGTGTTCAAGAAGCAGGCAGGAGCCACCAAATTCAACGAGGAACAGATGCAATGGTTAAGGATGATCAAGGTGCACGTGACCGACTGTTTCCATATTGAGAAGGATGACTTTGACATGACCCCATTTGATGCCCAGGGTGGACTGGGTAAGATGTGGCAACTGTTTGGGGATCAGACAGAGGAGATTATTAACGAACTTAATGAGGTATTGGCGGCGTAATTAATGGTGGAGTTTGTACGGACAGGTTAATTCGACTTTATATATTTACCTATTTGTATAATATTTAATATTGTTTTTAATATATTTGTACTACTTTTGTAACATATTTATATGAATTTTAGATTTACCAACAAGGAATTAGAGAAATTATACACAACTGGAAAATCCAAGAAATACAAATTTCCCAACGATATTATTGACAAATTTTTTGCCCGAATACAACAAATTGAAGCTGCATATGACATTTATGATTTGTGGAAAGATAAAGGGTTGAATTTTGAAAAAATGGAAGGTCAAGAAGCAAGGTATTCGTTGCGTTTGAAGCTCAAATACCGATTGGAAGTTCAAATTGACTGGAATAACGTTGAGCATACGATTGGGGAATTTATTGTGGACGAAATCTCGAACCATTATTCTTAAAAAAATGTTAACACAGAATAAACTTAGACCAGCCCGGAAATTTGGCCCAGGATATTTCATTAGAGAACAAATGGAATATAGAAACTGGAGCCAAGAAGATTTGTCGGAAGTGATGGGCATCACGATCAAGCATCTTAACAAAATCTTGCAAGACAATCAGACCATTACCCTTGATATGGCTAAAGTACTGGCTGAAGTTTTTGAAACTTCTCCCCAATACTGGCTAAATCTGGATGCTAATTACAGACTTTGGGTAAACAGCGAAAAGTCAGAAAAAGAAATCCAAGCAGAGATAAAGGCTAAGATTTATGAAAGAATGCCTATCCGAGATATGATTCATAAAAAATGGCTACCTGATTTTGCCAATTTTTCTCAGCTATACACAAGCATAGTGGAATATTGGGGTGTTGACAGGCTAAATTTTGAGGCTTGGGACGAGAAAACCACTCCGCTATTAGCTAGAAAATCGGAAAGCTTTGATCAATACAAAGCGGCTTATACTTACACATGGTATTGGAAAGCTTTACAAACAGCATTAAGCTATCAAGTCAATAATTACAATAAGGACCAATTGGAAACATTGTACCATGACATTCATACATATACTTTGATTGATAACGGTTACAATATGTTCATCGAACAACTCAACAAAGCAGGCGTGATATTTTTTGTCTTACCTCACCTACAAAAAACATACCTTGATGGAGCGGCTTTTTATGCAAATCAAACTCCAGTCATTGTCTTTACAGGAAGGTATAAAAGAATTGACAATTTTTGGTTTACGATTGCTCATGAAATCGGACATATTTTATACCATTTGGAGTCTCCCAATACACTTTTTTTCGATAATTTTCATGAACAAGAACTTAGTGCGCTGGAGATTGAAGCCAACAATTATGCCTCGACCAAACTGAAACACGAAGAAATATATGAATACCTTAAACCAAAACTTAATTACCTTTCCAGGCAGTCAATTGTCGATTGTGCAAACGAACTAAATATTCATCCAGCTATTGTAATTGGTAAACTTGCCCATGAAAAAACAATCTCATATGCCAACCAGTCCCTCTTCAATGAAAATGTTTTGGGGAAAATTGATAAGAAATATATTCCTCACTTTTCATAATACAAATTCAAATAAAGATATCGTCTTTAAAATATTTGAAGCGTAGTTTTGAAGAGATAATTAGTAAATCAAATGAGATATTGGCTGTAAAATGAGTGTAAAAAGGGAAATTCCAAACCATTGGAAAGTGAAGACTCTGGGCGAAATCGGTGAAATTGTTTCTGGTGGTACCCCATCCACTTCAGTAGCAGCATATTGGAATGGTAATATTTCCTGGATTTCCCCTTCGGACTTGACTGGCTATCATGATAAGGTCATTTTTCATGGAAAAAAATCAATATCAGAGAGTGGGTTAAAAAATTCATCTGCAAGGTTAATTCCAAAAGGTTCAGTTCTTTTTTCATCAAGAGCCCCAATAGGATATGTTGTGATTGCAGGGAATAATGTTAGTACAAACCAAGGGTTTAAAAGCGTTGTTCCATATGAGTCGATCTGCAATGAATACTTATACTACTTTTTAAAAGCCTCAAAGCAAGAGGCAGAAAAAGCCGCTAATGGTACTACTTTCAAAGAGATATCCTTGAAAGCTTTTTCCAAACTTGCCATCCCGCTCCCTCCTCCAAAAGAGCAACAAGCCATCGTCTCCAAGATAGAAGAACTGCTCAGCGATCTGGAAAACGGGAAGCAGCAACTACTCCTGGCACAGCAGCAACTGAAGATCTACCGTCAGAGCCTGTTGAAATGGGCATTTGAAGGGAAGCTGACCAATAAGGAAGTGAAGGATGGAAAGTTGCCAAATGGATGGAGAGTCAGGAAACTTGGGGAAGTTTGTACTACCACAAGTGGAGGAACACCGAGTAGAGGAATAAAAAGCTACTATGAAGGGAATATCCCCTGGGTAAAATCAGGTGAGTTGGATAAAGGCTTGATCACTGTCACAGAAGAAAAAATCTCCGAGGAAGCAGTTAAAAATTCAAGTGCAAAAATATTCCCCAAAGGCACCTTATTGATTGCTCTTTATGGAGCCACAATTGGCAAACTGGCATTCCTGGGTGTAGAGGCTGCAACAAATCAGGCTGTCTGTGGTATATATCAAAATGAGAATATCAACTCCAACTTTCTCTATTACTACTTAGTTTTTAAGAAACCCAGCCTTGTAAAGCAAGGAATTGGTGGAGCACAGCCAAACATTAGCCAGGGGATTTTGAAAAACCTGGAGATTCCAGTTATGACGTTTGAAGAGCAGCGATTTATTGTTGAGGAATTAGAAAGCAAACTCACAGTCTGCGACAAGATAGAAGAAACCATCTGTCAGAGCCTACTCCAGACAGAATCACTGAGGCAGAGCATTCTGAAGAAAGCGTTTGAAGGGAAATTAGTATAAGCAATTGATAAACATGAATATGAACAACAATACATCAAGTATAGTATCCAAGGTATGGTCTTTCTGCAACCCTCTCCGTGATGTAGGTGTCGGATATGGAGATTACCTGGAACAACTCACTTACCTGCTCTTCCTGAAGATGGCTGACGAGTACAGCAAGCCACCATACAATAGGCAGCTGAATATCCCCTCAGAATACAACTGGGAGAGTTTGACGGGCATAAAGGGTGCAGAACTGGAATTGCATTACTCTGTCCTACTGCGTGAATTAAGCACTCAGAAAGGCATTCTGGGGCAGATCTTTACCAAGAGCCAGAACAAGATCCAGGATCCTGCCATGCTGGCCAAGATCATCGACATGATTGACAGTGAGCAATGGCTCGTGATGGGAGCCGATGTGAAGGGTGATATCTATGAAAAACTCCTGGAGCAAAATGCCCAGGACGTTAAGAGCGGTGCAGGTCAGTACTTCACTCCAAGACCCTTAATCAGGGCAATGGTTGAGTGTATTCAGCCTCAACCTTTGAAGACCATCGCTGATCCTGCCTGTGGCACAGGAGGCTTCTTTTTGGCAGCCTATGACTACCTGGTGGCAAATTACAATCTCGACAAGGATCAGAAGAAGTTCATCAAGCTTCAGACCTTCTATGGGAATGAAATTGTTGCAGGAACCAGGAGACTGGCACTGATGAACATGTTCCTACACAACATTGGGGACATCGACAGTGATAACTTCATCTCCCCTGCTGATGCCCTGATTGCTGCTTCACCAACAACCTACGACTATGTACTGGCCAATCCTCCGTTTGGCAAGAAGAGTTCTCAGACCTTCACCAACGAGGAAGGAGAACTGGAGAAGGATGACCTGACCTACAACCGCCAGGATTTCTGGGCGACCACCAGCAACAAACAGCTGAACTTTGTCCAGCATATCCGCTCCATGCTCAAAACCACGGGTCTGGCAGCAGTTGTAGTGCCTGACAATGTCCTATTTGAAGGTGGAGCAGGGGAGACGGTCAGAAAGAAGCTTCTCGAGACAACAGATCTGCATACCATCCTGAGATTACCTACTGGGATCTTCTATGCCCAGGGGGTGAAAGCCAACGTGATCTTCTTCGATAATAAACCTGCCAGTAAGGATCCCTGGACAAAAGAGATCTGGGTCTATGACTACAGGACAAACATTCACCATACCCTCAAGAAGAATCCGCTGAAGCTGGATGACCTGAAAGATTTCATTGTCTGCTACAACCCAGCCAACAGGCACCTCAGGAAAGAAACATACCATTCTGAGACCAACCCTGAGGGGCAATGGAGAAAGTTCAGCTATGAGGAGATCATCGCCCGGGACAAGACCTCTCTGGACATCTCCTGGATCAAAGACAAGTCCCTGGCCGATCTGGACAACCTACCAGATCCAGAAACCATCGCTGAGGATATCATCGAGAACCTGGAGGCGGGGTTGGAGAGCTTCAGGGAGATCATGGTGAAGTTGAACTCCCGATAAGGACTGATATTTCCTTTTATTCATAAACGACACTTGTATGTCTGAGGAAAAGAACAGTGAACAATGCAGCACTTGTGGATCGCTTATTCCAGATGAGGATTCAAATGTTGAACTCTCTGAAAGAAAACCATGTCGGATTTGTGGAGGTATGAGTCGGACCATTAACGTATTGATTGAAGATAAGCTTAATCTTCATGACAATTTCAAGATGGTTGCTGTAGGAGAAAGAAAAGGTAAAAGGCAAAAGAAATTTGAAATTATTTCTGGTTCTGACTACAGCAAAAAACTTGAAAAATTTGTTCATAAAGAAAGGGCAATCGATCATGTCAACGACCAATACTTTGAAGAAATAACAGACTATGACAGCGGAAAAGTCATACACAGGTGTGAGGAGCCGCTATCAGAACATCGAGGTCATGGAACACCTCCGAAGAAGCAAGACGAGGATAGACCTGTAGCGGACAAGATATGACCTTGAATTACTGAATACCTACATGAGCGGATTCACTGCCGATTACTGATTTTTACCAAGTGAAAATGGCCATAGTTGAGGTGGTGGTTGGACATTGTTACTATAGTGTTACTCACACCCCCCATATTTGTTTATATGATGCTTAAAAACAACTAATTACAAAATATAAAAAATTCCCGCCCCGGGTACTAAGAGGCTTCGATAAAACGTAATACATACGGTCTTATCGAAGTTTTTTTTTACAACAGCATCTCTCCTGAAATTTTCCCGTTTTTATGATTAATAAATTTTCTGAACTGAGGTTCACAGAGGATCAATGTTGATACATTTTATACCCTTTTTACGCGAACTGATTCAACAATTCAATCCTTTTTTGGATGGGGGGATGCGTGGAAAAGAGGTTGCTGAAAGAAAATTTTTGTTCCTCCGCCTGCGGATTCTCAATAAAGAGCTGAGCAACATCACGGTTCTCAACGGCTTCGATTAGCGGGTCCTGGCTGATCTTACGAAGCGCACTTGCAAGAGCATAAGGTTTATGGGTCATTTCAGAGGCTCCTGCATCGGCCATGTACTCGCGTGATCTGGAAATGCCGAAACGCAGCAAAAGGGCAATCAGGTAGCAAATAGCGGAGATTACAATGGCAACAATCATCACTACACCCGAATCTTTCTTGTTACCCCTCGAGAGGGCCCCGAATCTCAGGCTACGGAATGCTATTTCGGCTACGAAGGCAAAGATGCCGACAAAGATGATCGAAATAATCATCAGCCGGACATCGCGGTTTCGGATATGGGAAAGTTCATGTGCAATTACTCCTTCGAGTTCGTCGTCATCCAGTTTATCGATAATCCCACGGGAAAAGGTCACTGAAAAGGTTCTCTCATTGATGCCACTGGCAAATGCGTTGAGGGAATCGTCTTCGATAAGGTAAATTTGCGGTAGTTTCATCCCCTTGGAGATGCACAGATTTTCGACCAGGTTATAGACCCGCTTGTTCTCCATTCTGGTTAGGGGCCTTGACCCAGTTGCTAACCTGATTAGGGTGTTATGCATAATCCAGGCTATTATAAACCAGATAGAGGTACCTATGATCACAAAAGGAAGGATTTGAAAAAATGTGTCGTTAATAATCGGAAAATCCTGCTGCCGGTGTGAAAAAAAGAGAAAGGCATAAACCATCCCAAGTAATACAAGCGGGAACGCCAGAATCAGGAGCAGACTGTTAAAATTGTTTCTCCTGATCTGTGTCTGTATTCCTACGTATGTCATTGAAAAGGGATGAATTTATTAGTATACCACCGGTTTGTGATCATAAATTTTAATGTCTCTAATTGAAACTAATCTTTGGAGGCTCTTCGAAAGATACCCGATCCTGTCCCAGATCGAAAAGAGTTTCGCGGTGAAAGCTAAAACTATTTGCAATCAGATTGGATGGGAAAGTTTCGATACCGGTATTGTATTCAGTGGTGGCACCATTGAAATACCTGCGGGCAGCTGCCAGTTTATTTTCGATATCACTCAACTCTTCCTGTAGTTGCAGGAAGTTCTGGTTGGCTTTCAGATCAGGATAGGCTTCAACGGATACTTTCAGTCCTTGCAGAGCTGAAGAAAGCTGTGTTTCTGCTTTGATTTTTTCGTCAATTGAGGAGGCTCCCATCGCAGTTGTCCTGGCCTGGGTAATTTTGAGCAACAACTCTTTTTCGTGGGTTGCATAACCTTTTACGGTTTCAACGAGTTGAGGGACAAGGTCATGCCTTTGTTTCAACTGGACATCAATATCGGCAAAAGCGTTTTGCCTCACATTGCGTAACCGTACCAGACTGTTGTAAATGCCAATCAGCCAGAAGATAACCACAACAAAAACTACGGGAATTATCCAAATCATAGTGAGGGTTTTTAGAGGTTCATACTTCAAATGTACTAAATAAGTATTCAAGGTATTTAAAATATTACAAATGGAAGCACATTGCTTCCCAGCGACCAATGGAATTGGATGAAATGGTTTAATATTGACTCGTGTTTTAATAATTTGTTTTTTAATTGCCACATGGAATCGAATGCCAACGTAGCTAATACCCAAATATTCATTTTCGGTTCGTCCCAACAGGTTGGGATGGGGATATCATGTATTATGAATTTCTGGTCTGGTACACAATCTGTATTGTTAAAACCAAACTTCGCCAATATTCCAGTATTAAGATGGTTCGCCAGATGCTTCAGTCATGTACATGCTGAAAAGCAACGTATTCAAAAGAAGATTGATCAATGAAAATGCAGAATCAGTTTATTGCCTAAATTATATTGGAAAGTCCAATTTGTTTCACTTATTTCGGTCTGGTCACAGTTAGAGAATCAAAATACAACAGCAACTTTGATAAATTTCAATATTGACGTGTCCGGAATGGCGAATTAGGTTGAACCAGAAATTGATTGTTGAGATAAAGATTAACTTCGGGAAAGGAATTTTATCAATTCTCTGATCTTTTTAAATTAAAAACTATGTGTGGAATAGTAGGTTACATTGGCAATAATCAAGCCTATCCTTTTTTAATTCAGGGATTAAGACGCCTTGAGTACCGTGGATATGACTCAGCTGGCCTCGCTGTATTAAATGGCTCACTTCAGGTTCATAAATGCAAAGGGAAGGTTGCAGACCTGGAAAAGTATATAGAAAACATGACCTTGGGTGGCACTTTTGGCATAGCTCACACGAGATGGGCAACCCATGGAGAGCCCAACGATGTAAATGCCCATCCGCACTTGTCAATGAATCACTATTTTGCCCTGGTTCACAATGGAATAATAGAAAATTATGCAGAGCTGAAAAGTGACCTGATCGAAAAAGGATTCGTCTTTCAGTCTGAAACGGACACAGAAGTGCTTGTGAACCTGGTTGAATTCTTCTACCGGGATGGTGATGGTATCAGTGCGGAAATTGCCGTTCGCCTGGCGCTCTCCAAAGTTGTTGGTGCTTTTGGCATTGCTGTAATCTGCAGGGACGAGAAGGATCAGCTGATTGTTGCCCGGAGAGGCAGTCCGCTGGTAATAGGGATAGGACTGGGGGAATATTTCATCGGCTCCGATGCAACCCCGATCATTGGGTATACCAATAATGTCATTTACATGAAAGACAATGAGGTAGCTGTTATTTCCAGGAGCAACCTCATGATAAAAACGCTGGATGATAAACCTGCCTCATTTCAGATATCAATAGTCAACCAGTCGATCGGAGAAATCGAAAAGGGTGAGTTCGCTCATTTTATGTTGAAAGAGATTTTTGAGCAGCCAAAGACGATAGAAGATACATTCCGAGGCAGAATTTCTCCGGATCATAACTCCTTGGTGCTGGGAGGACTGATAGACATTTTTCCGACAATACTCAGGGCCAAAAGAATAATTATCATCGGATGTGGTACCTCCTGGCACGCTGCCCTTGTGGGTGAGTACCTGATTGAGACCTATGCACGTATTCCGGTTGAAGTTGAATATGCCTCAGAGTTCAGGTACCGCAATCCTGTACTCTCATCTGATGACCTGGTAATTGCCATCAGCCAGAGCGGTGAAACCTCTGATACTCTCGTTGCTTTGCGTATGGCGAAGGAAAAAGGTGCGACAATTATTGGTGTTTGCAATGTTGTCGGCTCTTCAATAGCAAGGGAAACGGATGCCGGTGTCTATACACATGCCGGCATTGAAATTGGCGTAGCCTCCACCAAGGCATTTACTGCCCAGGTTACAGTTCTGACGCTTTTTGGCATTAAGCTGGCGCGTGAAAGGGAAGAAATTTCGGCAGAGCTATATCATGATCTCTTAAGGGAATTGACGGAAATACCTGCTAAAATCAGGACTATACTTGAAAAACATCAGCTTATAAAAGAGACAGCTGAAAAGTACAAAGATGCTGCAAATGCCTTGTTCCTGGGAAGGGGAGCCCTTTTCCCAGTTGCCCTGGAAGGTGCCTTAAAGCTCAAGGAGATCTCTTACATGCACGCTGAAGGATATGCTGCAGGGGAGATGAAACATGGTCCTATTGCCCTTGTTGATGACAACCTGCCTGTGGTAGTGGTTGCGCCCCATGATCATTATTATGAGAAAATTGTCAGCAACATTCAGGAAGTCAAAGCACGAAAAGGCAATCTCATCGCCGTGGTTACCGAGGGTGACACGGTATTGAAAGAAATGGTCAACGATGTTTTCGAGATCCCTGATTCACATCCTGCTGTTACACCACTGCTGGCTATTGTGCCATTGCAGCTTTTTTCGTATTACATAGCAGTTTTACGCGGGTGTGATGTAGACCAGCCCAGGAACCTTGCAAAGTCGGTGACAGTCGAGTAGAAAATAGAAATGAGATATAAGAGATGATACGTGAGATAAATATGCAAATGGGAGAATGGAGAACGGGATACGGACGAATTCGCCTAATGTAATACCCACAATGCGGTTAAATTTTAATAGGCAGGGGTACAACTCTTGGTCTTTTCTATGAACACAGTTTATGAGATAGTGGTCATAATTTTTTGATTATTCAGCTACTCTGCCAGTTCCATCACATTGTCCACTTCCAGATGCAATGAGTCCCATATTCGATACCTTCCCACACTTATAAAGTTCATGCAAATTAGCTTCGCTGAACTTCGTTTCGTCCATAATCCTAGTAATTTCTTCATTTCTTACAGAAAAAATCATATATTTAACAGACCAAATTGTGAAAAACTCTTCAAATGAGGAAATTGATCTTGTATATCTTCCTTCCTGCCATTTTACTGGCATGTGGTTCAAAACAGCAAAAAGTCACCAAACAAACAGATGCCGTTAAAAAAGATACAGTTCAGGCAGTACAGTCCGTTGAACAGAGCATGTGGAAAATCTCATCCTATTCCGGCCAGCTGGGTGACAGCAAAAATGCTTATTATGTCACAAATTCCTTTGCCATCTGGGGTACCTACAACAAGCGCAATGTCGACAACACAGAATTAAAGGTCAAATTTCTGATTGACAGGGTCTCTTTTTGCATCAAGCTTTATGAATATGGTCAGAAAATTGTGACGAAAGGAGATGAGAATTACTACAAAATCACGATTAAACAAGTTGATGGTGAGCCATTTCAGTTTACCGCAAAAAATGTCTCAGATAGGATATTCATCAACGAATCTGATGCAATAGCCATCATTAACATCTTCGAAAAGGGAGAGAGAGTTACCTTTTCCATGTCTAATGATTCGAAGACAGACCCGGCCTCCTATGCTTTTTCGATTGATCATCCTCAAGGACTCAATGAAGTTTTGGGGAAGATGGGGAAATAAATTGTGAGTTAGGGCCAACGGTCTGGAATTAAAGATAAAGAGGATGCTTGAGCTCTAATTCTTAAGGTTAGCTTGGGTTAATGCCTGGATCACGCCACCTGATTATCCATCAGCCTGCCCGGGATTAAAACTGTTTCAGGAATTTGTTGTAAACCTGCATATTGCGGTCGATATGCGCCTCCATTTTTTCGTAGGCCCTCTCTGCATCTTTTTCCCTGATGGCATTAAATATCTCTTTGTGATAGCCCAGGGTGATCTCCTTCTCTCCTTCGATGTTAGCGTAGATAAAATTCCGCATTCGCGGTAACAGGTTATATACCGGCTCCATGGTTACGATAACAAATGGGTTGGTTGTAGCACGAGCCAGGCACAGGTGAAATTTGTTGTCGATATCTGATTCAAGCTGGGTATTGTCAGGATTACAACGTGCAAATTCGAGCAGATTGGCTTCCAGGTTCTTTAAATCTTCGTCCGTCCTGTTGAGTGCAGCCATTTTAGCAATTTCAGGCTCAAACGCAAGTCGGAGTTCTATAATCTGAAGAATTAGCTGATCATCAAATTTTAAATCATAATAGAGATTGAGAGAGCTGATGGCATCTTTGATGTCGATTTTGGTGACTACCATTCCGCTTCCTTTTTTTATTTCTATCAAACCCCTGGCGCTAAGTCGCCTGAGCGCTTCCCTGAGTGCGGTGCGACTAACTGCGAACATTTCACATAGTTCTCTTTCGGGAGGCAATTTGGCTCCTATGGGCAATTTTTTCTCCCTGATTGCCCGTTCAATATTTCTTTCGATCTTTTGACTAAGCGTTTGAGACGTCCCGATTTTCTGGAAAATGTCCTCCATGTCCATTTTGGTAGTTGTTATAGGATTGATTTACAAAATAAGAAAAAAGAATAGAAGATTACACGAATTAGGGACGAATTTACACGAAAGAAATGGCCGAGGGCATAGAGCTTGGGGCATAGGAATGTGCTAATGTGCAAAAATGCAAATTGGAGAATGCAGACTGGGGAACGGAAACCGGACTAATTTGCATATTGAAATAACCATAACGTGGATATATTTGAGTAGCATTAGGTAAAATCCATGGAAATAGTTCACAACTAGACCGATGTCTGTGAGCAAAAGTCCAAAATTGAGGTTTGATCTTTTCGGGCGGAGGCGTACAATCCAAAATCCAAAATCCAAAATTCCCAAGTGTCGTTCGTGTAAATTGGTCCTCAATTTGCGCAATCTACTTCAGACAGTAACTATAAATCACCACATAATGGCAAGCACTTCCGATCAAAACGAAAACGTGAAACACCGCATGATTGTACTTTAGCCCTTTCAACTGGTAGAGCAGAGCTCCGATAGTGTAGGCGAGTCCCCCGGCAAGGAGCCAGATCAGACCCGCCATTTCCATGCTGTTTATCAATGGTTTGATTGCGACAATTATCACCCATCCCATCAGCACGTACATTGAAGTGGACAGTCTGGAATACTTTCCGATAAAGAAGAATTTTAGGGTAATTCCGATAATTGCGATTGTCCACACTGTGATCAAAATAGGTGTTCCCCATGCCGGGGGCATTGTCAGGAGGGTAATAGGAGTGTAACTGCCGGCGATGGTCAGATAGATGGCACTGTGATCGAATACATTCAGCCGTTTTCTCCTCACTGGTTTTGTTGCAGAGTGATACAGGGTGGAAGCCAGGTACATGGTATTTACGCCGATGCCATAGACAAGAAACGCAATGAATACTTTCAACGAGTGAAGCTTAACTGCCTTTGCAAGTAAAATGATGGTTCCTGCAACAAAAAGCAATAATCCCAGTGCGTGGGACCAAATGTTTATTTGTTCCTCCTTATAAGTATATATTTTTTCCAAATTAAGTGTTTATTAATGTTCTGACTAATAATTCTATTCGACCAATTTTCAGATTTTGAAAAGTTCAATTTTTTCCTAAAACCTTTGTTCTAATTTCTCTCCATTCCGTCCGAAACGATCAAAACTCAATTTCGGAAATTAATATACGGACGACGAATCTATAAGATGCACTATCAAAGGCTGTTACTTTGTCCTGATGTTTTGCGGCCTTCAGTCAATGTTCAGTTCTGTGTGTGTCGTATTCCCTGACTAATCCTGATTTTTGTGTACTTATTTAGTAAACCTATTTCAGGACTAGAAGCCCATTAGCCCATCCTACCTTACTTTAATATTTCTCAATTATTTCCCTGAAACGCTTTATTCTCCAATCTGCAGCACTCTGATCCTGGTGTTCTGACCCTGGACCACTAAAAGCAATGCAGTGGATACCTGCCGCCAGTGCAGCCTCAATGCCATTCTTGGAATCTTCAATCACTATGCATTGATCCCCGGGGATGCCAAGTTTTCTTTGGGCCAGCAGAAAAATAGCCGGATCGGGTTTCCCGGCACCGGCTTCCGTACTATCGACTATTACTTCAAAATAGGGCGCAAGTCCGGTCTTTAACAAGATGATACTGATCACATTAATTGTGGAAGAGGAAGCCAACGCCAGTTTGATCCCTTTGGATGCGAGAAAATTAAGCAGTTCAACAACTCCATGCATTGGCTGAATGTCGGATAGGGAAGTGAAGTAGCTGATCACTTTGTCCTCAGTGATTCCTACAAGTTCATCCACCGGATGGGGGAGGTTGTGTTTCTCCTTGATCAGGCTCCACATTACCGGATTGGAGCTTCCCTGGTAAGAGATATGCTCTTGCTGGCCTACATTGGCGCCTACTTTTTCAAACAGTTCTCTTTCAATGACTTTGTAGAGGTTTTCTGTGTCAACCAGTACTCCGTCCATGTCGAAGATAAATGCTTTGTAGCCCATTAGATCCATGGGAGAAATTTTTTGCTAAAATAGAACAAAATAAGGCTATTGAAGAAGGCAAAAGGATAATGTATAAAAATGCGTGGGGCATCGTGCAAAGAGCAGGGAGTATACAGGGGAACGAAAACAGAGTTCAAATCCTGCGAAGTCCTTACTTTAGCATTTATCCATCAACCTTTAGCCTTCTTTAGTATCCTTTTGAAGGAGAGGCATTCCACTCTTCCATCCATTGCGCTAACGATTATTTTATGTTTGCCAATTGGTAATACAGAGTTGATCAGTGCATTGGAGATTTTGTGTTTCCATACAACTAAATGGGTCTTTCTGTCAACAGCCACTACAATACCCGATGTTGTTGGTATAAACACGAATTCCCCGGATTCAACAATCGGAGAAGGTGCAATTTCATAACCGAGGTCTGCTTTACACTCCCAAACCAGTTTTTGATCTTCCGTAGTGGAATAAAAGGCATCTATATTTCCTTCAGACATATTTTTGATATACACAATCTTCCCATCAGTTGAAATTCCAATCGATTCGCGACAACTGTATTTGCCTGAATCCCAGATTTCCCTTCCAGTATTTTCATCCAGTGCAGTCATGTGGCGGTCGGGTGCCACCAGGAATATTTTGCCATTGGAAGCGACCGGCCATACAGCGGCGGGAGACAGCATCCTGTTGCTGTATTTTTCTCTTTTCCAAAGGAGTTTTCCATCGCTTTTGTTAAGTGCATAAAACGTATTGCCCCATGAGCCAAAGCAAACTATTTTGCTCAATATTAATGGTCTACATTCTGTGAAATTTTTGACACTGTCAAATTTCCATACTAATTTCCCGCTCATTAGGTCGATACACCTGAATATCCCTTCTGAAGAACCAATAAAAACAGAGTTGTTTTCTATAGCTGGTGAGGCAACAATAGGTTTGTGTGTCGGGAATTTCCAGATGAGCTGACCTGATTTAATATCCAGGCAATAAATATTTTGATCGGTCGAAGCGCAAATAACCTTACCACCATTAATGGCCGGGGTTGAGTAAATTTTACCCCCGGATCTGAATGTCCATTTTTTTTCTCCTGTCCGGGTATTGATGGCAATAATCTCCCCTGCAGTATTTGCATAAACACCCACATTGCCTCTGAGACTGAAACCGGTTCCGATATCACTGTTTTCCCGAACAGACCATACCGCTTTGACCCTGGGATATTGGTTATTGACAGAATAATCCGGACGTGGCCATTTCTGACTTATACCTGCTTTTGAATTTAGAGGGACCTTGCACCAAGTCTGTAAAGTTTTACCTGCTGATAGCCTTTCCTGATAGAACATGGTGTCTTTCTCAATTGTTACCAGGTTGTAGCCTGGTTCAGCCTTAGCAGTTTTCAGGTTGGAACGTCCCATTACGCCGGGAATCCCTTCGAAGTTATAGAGTTTGTTGGTATGACCATGACCAAGCAGGGTAGCTTTTATGTTGACTTTTTTCAACAAATCAATAACTGTGTACCAGTTGGCAAGAGATTCATCCAATGGATAGTGGTTCACAAATATGACAGGTTGTCCGGGTAACTCCAGGTGTGTAAGTACAGAATCCAGGAAGAGTATCTGCTCTCTTGGAACAAGCCCCGGTGCCATCCGCATGTTTGGTCCGGAAGCAGTCCCAATAAATTGAATTCCACTTTTTAGGAAAGAGAAACGTTCTGATCCAAAGGTTTTTACAAAACTGTTGTTTCCGCTTTCGGACCATTTTGAATCGTGATTTCCCGGAACGATGTACCAGGGTTTGTTGAGACGATCAATAATCTTGCGTGCCTGAAGCAGTTCCGTATCTGACCCAAATTCGGTGATATCTCCTGTTAACAATACAAAATCAATATCTGTCTGACGGTTGATATCCTTAACTGTCAATGAGAGATCCTCTGCTCCGGACTGGCAGCCTACATGGGTATCTGTGACATGGGCAAAATGAATTGATTGGGCCGTGACCACTGCTAAAGTTGCCAAAAGAATAAGCAGGGCAAGAGCAATCCTGTAGTACAATTTTTTCATAAAGTTGTTTTCTAAGAAGGTCAGAAGCCGACCATGTGAAAAAAATAGCTGTATATCATACTATTGGAAAATTTACGAAGTCAAAAGGGGAGGATATGCATGCAAATCCTCCCCTCTGTTTAATGTGTATTATTGTATCAGATAGTGACTGTTACCACCCGGGATTCTGAGGGAAATTAATATTCTTTAACTGATACAGCGTCAATTGTCCGGTTGGGATAGGATCCAGGTAGTTCCTGGTTAACTGATCAACCGGACGTAAAGTGGTTCCATAAGGCGTAATATAGTTATTGGCGTCAACTTTTGGTCCGCCAGAGGGTTTGGGAACAATTTTAGCTCCTTTGAAAATGTCTGGTTTGGTAATTGGATCCAGGTAGTTAAGTTTCTTCCACCTGCGAAGATCCCATTGGCGGAAACCATCCATGACCAGTTCAACACGTCTTTCTCTGCGCACTTCCCATAAGAGGGCAGAGACATCTGTATCGCGTTTGGGATCGTTTGGAACGTTATTCATATCCAGTGCGGCGACTCCGGCACGGGCTCTGAGCAAATTGACCGTTTTGTTCAGATCGGCCTGTGTCACAGTTCCCAGTTCCACCACGGCTTCAGCGTAAATGAGTAATGTCTCTGCCAGCCAGAACAATGGAGCATCAGTTGTATTGTTAGGAGCTAAGACTTCAGATGCCGGCATAGCAGCATTGTCAAATTTTGTAATTTTATAACCTGTGGAAGAAGTGAACCCTTTAGAGTTCGGTGTCCCGGTATAGCACAGTACATTATCGACAGTTTTTAGCAAACGGTCGTCCCTGTTGGCCAGAGTTTTGCTGATATCTGCATCCCCCTGATAAAGCGATGACAATGTAATTGGCAGTCCGTCTTTGCACAAATAACTATCTATAGCATCTTTAGTCAATCCACTGATCATGGTGCTGCTGTTGGTATATCCTACGACAGAATGTGTCATGACTGCTGTCACATAATTTTTGTACAACAGGACTTCTTTGTTACTTGTTAAATCGAGAGTGCTGTATACATCCTTGTAGCTTGAACTTAAAGTATAACCTTGATCAATTACAAACTGGGCAGCATTTGCGGCTTTGGTAAACAAGGTTTTTGCTCTGTCAATGTTGTTGTTCTGATATTTGCATACAGACGCTTCGTATAAGGCGACCCTGGCCATCAAAGCATAAACTACATTCTTGTTTACGGTATTCTTGTCTGAAAGAGCGTCTGCCACAGCTTTTGTTCTGACGTTAGCTGCTGCAAAGTCCAGATCAGCCAGGATATTGTCAACAACAACATCTCTTGCAGTTCTTGGTTTGTAAATCTCATCAGTTTGTGACTGGTCTAAATATTTGTCAATCCAGGGTATGTCACCGTAACGCCTGACCAGGTTTGCATATTCAAAGGCCCTGAAGAACCTTGCAATTCCCCTGTAATGATTTTTTGCATCATCGCTCATGGGAACCTGGTCGACTCTCTCCAAAAGAAGATTTGCCTTGCGGACATATACAAAAGTCCAGGCGGTACTTGTAGAGGGAGCAGTTGTTGGGAAGAGGTTCATTCCACTGGCTGCCTGGTCATCGGTAAATGTGGTGAAATAAAAATCCCCGTCTGTACCAGTTGAGAAACCAACAAACCTGTTATAAAATTCATAACAGTAGGTTTTGACATTGCCTTCGCTGCTCCAGAAATTAGAATCATCAAATTTTATCTGAGAACCGCGATTGAAGTAGTCATCTGAACAAGATATACCTGCCATTAACCACAGGGTCAATACGATTGTATATTTAATTATCTGTTTCATGATAAATGTTATTTATGTATTATAGTGAAACTTGCAATCCAAATGAAAGTGTTCTCATAAATGGCGCTGTCCTTCCATAGAAGTTCGAGGTTACAGATCCCTGGGTGATCTCAGTATCAATAGGTATCTTATTTTGAGCGAACTCAAATAAATTTTGACCACTAAAATAAACTCGTAATTTATCCAGCTTTATTTTTTGGGTTATGTGACCAGGAATAGTATAACCAAATGTGAGGTTCTTTAATCTTAAATAGGCCAGATTCAACAGGTATTTATCCTGGGGATAGAAGTTGTTGCCTGAAACTGAAGCTGCACCACCTGCCATGGTATTAATTCCGGCGATTGCAGAAACGGCATTACCCGGGTAAGGACGGGGATATCTTGCGGTCGTATTGTCAGCTGTCCAGAAATCCATTTGGTGTTCATACATTACGTCAGCACCTCTGAAGTATGGAATAGCTTCATTTCCTGTTGCCCACCAATCTCTTTTGCCAACACCCTGAAAGAATACATCAATATCAAAATTTTTGTAATTAGCACCAAACCTGAAGCTGTATTGGTAGCGTGGAGTGGTGTTTCCGATAATTGCAAGGTCACCGTGATCATCAAAAGTTGATTTGCCGGCAGAAATTATATTGTCAGTGTTAAGATTCTTGTACTTGATGTCACCTCCCCCATATACAAAATTGCCTGATTGTAATCCAACCTGACTTGGAGAAGCCTGAACATCAGCAGCATCCTTGAAGTAGCGATCTGTTTTGAAACCCCATACCTCGCCTATGTTCTTGCCGGTATAGTTTTGGGTCAGCAATTTGGCATCGTTGCTGTTCCACTGTGTTATTTTGCTGTTATAGTCTGAAAGAGAAATGTTTGCATACAGGTTCAGTCCATTGGTGAAGGAGTGGTTGATGTCTGCTGCAATTTCCCATCCCGCAGTTCTTAAAGAGCCTGCATTTTCATAGGCAGCAGTAGAACCGAATGATGCAGGCAGGGTAGCTCCCGGAGCAAGCATGTTGGTGTTGTCTCTTTGGAACCAGTCAAAAGTGAAACCTACCTGGTTTTTCCACAGGCGCAAATCCAGACCTAAATCCAGTGTGTTGATTGTTTCCCATTTAAGACTTTCTGTGACATTTGCAGGAGTACCGATGTAAGGTACTTTGGCAGCTCCTATTACCCAGTTGGCTGAACCGGGCACCATGGTAGCGACAAATCTGTCAGAGCCAACATTCTGGTTTCCAATGCTTCCGTAGGATCCGCGAATTTTCATGTCAGTAAAAATTGATTTACTGAAACTCATCCAGTCTTCTTCTCCAATTCTGTATCCCAGGGAGACAGAAGGGAAGAATGCCCAACGGGAATTTGCAGGAAAGTTGGAAGATCCATCGTAGCGTCCATTGACTTCTGCTAAGTAGATGCCTTTGTAGTTGTAGTTAAACCTTGCAAACATACCTGCAACAGACCAGTTGCTATGGTCACCGTCAACAGAAGGGGTGCCGGTAGCCAATGGTAATTCGCCTTTGTTAACATCCATCAGACCCAGTCTCTTGCTAAACTGCATGAGGTATTCTCCCATTTCCACGTTGAAACCACCTGTAAACTTAATGCCATGGTCCTTGATTTTCTCTTCGTAAGTAATGTAGGTGTTGGAGGTTATTTGGGTTGATTTTTTGGCAGTGTAATCGGTTTCATCGTATGCAGCACTTGGTAGTGCTTTGTTCAACGGCAGACCACCGCCTGCCCAGAAATCCCAAAGAGAGACATAGCCGCCTGTTTCGTGAATGCTGGTGTTTGCTACACTATTTGCAAATTCAGAGCGCAATGTCACAGATTTTGCAAGGTGAAAAGTAGCACCTATATTGGTATTGGTATAGGATTGATTACTTGTACAATAGTTGGCAGCATCCATGTAACCATTCACATTCCTGAAGTTTGCAGTAATTCCGTTGGGATCTGTATAAGTGCCGTAAGGGAAGTAGGATCCCCATCGCCACATGTAGTAATAGTAATCCTGGTATGCATACGGATAGCTTAGGTCATACTCCCTTGTCATAACTTTGGCATCAATATCCAGCCAGGAATTAACCTTTGAATTTATTCCCAGAGTGAAATTGTATTTGTTCAACTTATCGGGTTTAATTTTCATGATACCTTCCTGGTAATCATATGCTCCGGATAAGTAATAGTTCAACTTCTCTGAGCCTCCGGTAATCTGAAGGTTGTGGTTTTGTTGGGGTGTCCATTTCTGATACATTTCCTTAATTGGATCCCATAGCCGATAGAAATAGGGGACACCGCTGATAATTTCAAAATCCTCGCCAAGGATCATCTCTTTACCCTTGCGGTTGTTGGCATAATTCTGCTGCCACTTGGTAATTCCTGCAGTAAGTGGTCCAGCTTTCATCCCAAACATATCAAACGACTGACTAGACCTTGTCATGGCTGCATCCATTGCAGTTATTTCTGCTACCGCATCTTTGGGAAATTGTGGCAATACAGTAGGAGAGTTCCAGGCAAAATTGTTTGAGTAGGAAATTGAAAATTTAGTGCTCTTGCTTCCTGATTTCGATTTGATCAGGACAACACCAAATGCTGCCCTGGCACCGTATATTGAGGTTGATGCAGCATCTTTGAGCACTGAAATGCTTTCAATGTCTTCAGGATTAATCAGGTTGATATCACCGACAACAACATTGTCTACCAGGATCAGAGGGGATCCGCCGTTTGTTGCGTTCAAAGACCCCATGCCACGGATGCTCATCACTGGCGATCTGGAAATGTCACCGTTTGAATAGGTGATTGTAAGTCCCGGTACTACCCCTTGCAGACCTTTGGCTACATCATTGATAGGCTTTCCGGATAATGATTTTTGTACTTCAACTGTAGCAACAGCTCCAGTTAGGTTCACTTTCTTTTGGGTACCATAACCTACAACAACAACCTCCTCAACCTGAGATACATCGGATTCCATATCTACATTGATTGCTATCAGTTTGCCTGATTTGATCTCCTGGGTTGTCATTCCAATAAAGCTGAATACTAAAACAGCGTCTTGTGGCACAGAGAAGGTATATTTACCATTTGCGTCAGTGATAACGCCATGTTCTGTGCCTTTTTCAACAATGGTTACACCTGTCATCGGTTCACCGGTCGCTTTGTCCCGGACAGTCCCGGAGACAGTCCTTTGCTGTGCGTAAGTCAATTGCATGACCGTGCACAAAATGAAAAATAATGCAAATAATTTTTTCATTTCATTTTGTTTTTGGATTAGATTAATTCATGTAATTCTGGTTAAGTTATTCGCTGTACTTATTATTTCAGCCTTTTTTTTATACCGATTCCGCTTGCATTGGGGAGTATTATTTTACCCTCGCGGATGGTAATTCCTTCATACACATCATTGGAAATAAGTAAGTTGCCATCAAGGTCTGCCCAGTCAACGATGGGAGAGAGCTGTGCCGCAGCGCTTGTTCCGCAGGAAGTTTCAGTCATGCACCCGATCAGCGTTTTCATCTTCAGGGCCCGTGCCAGTTCAAGAATCTTGTGCGCTTCCCGCATGCCTGTACATTTCATCAGTTTGCAGTTGATACCGGAATAGACGCCGTGCAATTTTTCCAGGTCGCCGAGTCGCTGCATTGCTTCGTCTGCCAGAATCGGGAGCGGACTGTTTTGTGTCAGCCAGGCAGTGTCGTCGAAGTTGTGCTTGTCCATGGGCTGTTCGATAAAAACAACTCCCTGTTCTTTCAGCCAATGAATTTTATCCAGCGCCTCTTTGCGGTCTTTCCAGCCTTGGTTAACGTCCACACAAAGAGGTACCTTAGTAACAGAACGAACGGCATCGATCATCTCCTTGTCATTGCCTCCCCCGATCTTTACTTTCAGTATTTTGAAAGCAGAAGCTTCTTTGGTTTTTTCTATCACCTGCTCCTGTTTGTCAATACCAATGGTATAGGTGGTAAGTGGTGTCTTTTCTGCAGAATATCCCCAAATCCTGTACCATGGCTGGTTGAGAAGTTTTCCCACCAGATCATGCAGCGCGATATCGACCGATGCTTTCGCTGCACAGTTTCCCGGCAGGGCAGCATCAACGTAATCAAGTATCTCCTCCATTCTAAAGGGATCCTTGAATTGTGAAAGATTTAGGGAGGAGAGAAATTTTGTGGCTGTCTCATGCGATTCACCCAAATAGGGAGGCATAGATGCCTCTCCAAAACCGGTGACCCCTTCCCACTCAATTTGTGTCAGCATAACAGCTGTGGTTGTCCGGGAGTTGGAGGCAATAGTAAAAGTATGCCTGAGTTGTAACTCATAAGGTCTGAAAGTAAATTTGAGCCCATTGCCGCTACCTTTGTAACGCGGAAAGGATTTAACATCTTTAGAGAAGGAAGAAAGCAGACCGGCTCCCGCTGCCATGGTGGTCGTTCCTATAAATCGTCTTCGATCAGTTCTCATCTGGAAAAACGTTTTGAGTCTTTTATTTTAGTACCAAGGATGGTCCTTTACTTTAATAATACCTTTGGTCCCCTCTGAACCAAGTACAGTTCTGCCTCCAAGCCAGGTCTCAGCCCTTTTTTTGGAATAATTTTTGTCAGCAGGATTGAAACTGTCGATTCTCACGTATCCCGAAGAGTTAATATACAGGCCGTTACCCAGGTAAATTCCAACATGAGTGGCTTTTGCCGGATGTTCCCCGTCGGCTTTTTTACCAAAGAATACAAGGTCACCACTTCTCAGTTTCTCATAACCGTTAACCGGATCAATGAATTCGCCATGCCTGAATTGCAGGGAGGCATCACGTGCCAGGATGAGTCCGTTAAGAAAATAGACAGTTTTTGTAAAACCGCTGCAATCAACTCCTTTGCTTGAGGTCCCTCCCCATAAATAAGGACGTCCAAGCATTGATTTTGCACAGTTAATTACACTTGATGCAGTGGGAGAGGTGCTTTTCTTCCAATGTTCAAAATCCATAGCGTCACCTGCCGGGATGGACAGTTTCCTGCCGTCCGGCATCTCCAGAATATACCTGCTTTTTATGATGGTATCTGCTTTGAGGATATCGCCTGCCACCAAATCTGTAACTGCTTCTTTAGTTTTGGGATGAAAACTATTCCCGGAAAGAGGCTGGTAGATCACTCTTTTGGAGCATCTCCAGGCAGCCATACCTGCGGAATCTATCTGATTTATTGCATTATCATCAACCCATCCGATATAACGGTCAGGAGTTTGGATTAAAAGCCAGTGTTTGGATTTTTTAAGAATTTTTACAGGTGTTCCAAGAAGTGCCTGGGATGCCATTTCAGCCTCGTCAGCAGGTTGTGTGCGGATATTGCAGACACTAATAGTGACCAGTCCCCATATTTTTGTTTCCAGTGAATCTTCAGGCAGTATTCTTATGCTGTCTATTATACTGAATTTTGAATTGTTCAATGAGGCTAGCAGGGCATTTTTCCCTTCCGGCGAAGTAGTCTCACCGGTAACAACCAGATCCGTACCTTTTTCAGTGAAATGGATTTTAAAAATATCCTCACGTCCGTCAGGTATAAATTGAGTGATAACAGATTTTGAAATCTGTTCAGCCTCATTTAATCTGGAGATATTCGTATGACATGCAACTGTAAAAAGAGCACCTGCCATGCAAATGAGAATGCGGATCATACGTATTGTTTTGGTATTACAAAAAAATCATTTAAAAGTATGGCGGTTCTATTGATACATGTCTTATAAAAACAGATAGCTAAAGTTGAACGAACCATCTAAATTTATTAAAGCGGTTTAGTTGTTTTGAAACAGTTTTAACCGGATTAACGGGTACTAATATAACAAATTTTTACATTTGTTAAGAAATTTTGTAAGATATAATACCAATTTAGTTTTGGGGCATATTTTTGAATATAATTTGCTGAATTTCAGTTCGTACATTCATGTCACTTATCTTGTTGTTATTCCTCGTGGGAAAGACCCTGTTGGAAAGAAAAATATACACCAATTTGTACTTTGGATCGATCCATACAAAAGTGCCTGTATAGCCTGAATGGCCGAAACTTTCCGGGGAGGCATCCTTGACGGGGTAGGAACCTTTCTCACTCAGATTTGGATTGTTCAGCGATGGCTTGTCAAAGCCCAGTCCTCGCCTGTTGTTGTTCCGCGGAAACTGGGCCCGGGTGAACTCCTTCATTGTTGACTCACTGAGATATTGTCGACCTCCATAGCTTCCCATTTGGAGATACATCTGGTACAATTTGGCAAGGTCATTGGCTGAGGCAAACAGTCCTGCATTACCTGAGATGCCGCCAAGTGTGGCAGCTGACTCATCGTGGACAGTTCCAAGAAGTTGTTGCTTGCGGTAATAATCATCCATTTCGGTCGGAATGATCTCATTGTCCGAAAATTTGAACAGGGGCCTGTATGTGATCCGGTAGGCACCCAATGGATAGTAGAAATTGCTGTCAAGGCTTTCAATAAAGGATTTTCCGGAGATACCTGAAGTGATTTTTGGCGTCAGTAAAAACGGAAGATCGCTGTACACATATTTACCCCGGAATTTCAGATCTGATTTTCTGATTGTCTTATAGATCTTGCATGCAAACCTGTTTTCAAGATAAATTCCTCTTGCTACCTGCAAATTATGCTTTTTGTCCGGTTCAAAAGTGTACCATTTAGAGGATATCTTTCCATCCTTCAAACTCCTTTTCCAAAATGGTATGAAAGGAGTAAGTCCGGATTGGTGGGACAACAGCTCCCTTACTGTGATATCCGATTTGTTGGAGCGGTGAAAGATCCGGTTTTTCCATTCCGGGTAATAAGTGGAAACTTTTTCGTCCAGATTCACTTTGCCCTCGTCATATAGTTTCAGCCAAACCGGTAATCCTCCTGTAATTTTTGTAACAGATGCCAGATCATACAAGTCTTCCTCCTGCTCCGGGATGATTTTGTCATATCCGTGAAAACCGTACGCTTTGTGAAAAATTACTTTTCCGTCTTTGGCAACCAGAATATTGCAGCCAGGAAATGCTTTGTTATACAGGGCATTGGAAACAATAGAGTCAATCTCCCTGTTGAATGGTTCACTCCGGATGTCTGCTTCTTCCGGGATTGTATATTTCAAACGGATGGAATTTTTGATTTCAAGGCCATCCCCGGCTTTAAATTTTCCCGGAATTGAAACCGGAAGCTTTCCTTGGGCTCCTATGCCTCCGAAGATAAGCTGGGCAGAAAGTTCCTGCGCTAGTGAATCGTTCTGATAGGCCATGATCAGTCCGTCTGTTTTCAGGGGTGCATGCAGTTCCCCCAATCCGTAAGGACTGGCAAAAAATACTGTGATGGTCTTAGGTTTCGAGGCAAAGAATGTTAGGAGCGAATCCAGTTCCCCGGTTACACCATAGGGCCTTATAGGAGGCTCCTTCTGAAGTATACCAACCTGGAGGGAATGGCGAAGTTTACTTTCAAACATCGAATGGATTCCGGCAACAACCAGGTCATATTCTTTCAGTTTTTTCTGCATTTCCACTCTTTCCGTGTCAGTAAAATTTTCTTTCAGCTGAAAAAAATCAACCTTGGAATATTTCGCAAGCATCCGCTGGAATGGGGTCGTATTAGAACTCCCGACAGATACAGCCGCAATCCGGGTTTTTTCGAGATAAACTAACGGGATGATCCCCTCCTTGTTTTCCAAAAGTGTAAGGGATGATTCGATAATTTTTCGTTTGATCAGTTCAGCTTGCGGGGAGTTGAGTTCCCTTAACAGCTGATTGGAATCTTTTTTTACGATGCGATTTAAACCACACCAAAGTTTGGCTGCTAGAACTTTCCTGCATTTCAGATCTATTGCTTCCTGAGTTAATTCATTGACTTTCAGAGCCTCACTAATTGTTTTTAGCGTGAGCACCGGATCTGCCGGGTATTCTATTACGTCGTTGCCGGCCTTTAATGCAAGGACCTCCGGCCTGCCTGGTTTTTCATATCCCTTTACTCCTTTCATATTCATCGCATCAGTTATCACCAGTCCCCTGAAGTGCCATTTTTTGTGAAGTATCTGATCTATGATGAGTGGTGACAGACTGGATGGAATCTCCCTGGAAGAATCTATGGCAGGCACTTGCAAATGTGCTGTCATGATGCATCCGATACCTGCTTCGGATAATTTTCTGAAAGGGTAAAGTTCCAGAGAATCAAGTCTTTGTCTTGAGTAGGGCAGAAGAGGAAGCATCAAATGGGAGTCAGTTTGCGTATCTCCGTGTCCCGGATAGTGTTTGGCCGTTGCCATGATTCCGTTTTCCTGGAGCCCATGCATGTATGCAAGCCCAAGGTTGGAAACCAGGTCACGGGACTCGCCGAAGGAACGCATTCCAATGATGGGATTCATTGGCTCTGTATTTATGTCGCAGTCTGGCCCGAGTGCAATATTGATACCAATACGTTTCATTTGTTCTGCCATCTCATGGGCCGCATTTCTTACCAGTGAGGAGTCTCCGGTAGCGCCCATTGCCATATTATAGGGGAAAGGCATTATACCGGGTAAACGCATTCCTGGGCCCCACTCTGCGTCCATGACCGAAAGCAAGGGGACCTCAGACAGCGACTGATAATAATTTGTGAGTTTGGCCTGCGTAACGGGATCCCCTTCAAAAAAGATGATTCCACCTATTCCAAAGTTTTTGATCAGTTCTGCGTCCTTCAGCTGTTTTTCCAGGTTATTTTTTGCCGTCACATCGATCCATACCAGCTGAGCAATCCGCTGCACAGGGGATAGAGAAGCGAAGACAGAGTCTACCCATGGATGATGAAGCAATTTTTCCAGATCCACCTGTGCCTTTGCAATCTGAACCGATAATACAATTATGATTAAAAAAATTATTTTCTTCATGTTTGCACTTTCCTGTTATCCGTTCTCCTTCTCATATCTTATGTCCACAGTTCGTTGCCCTATGTTGATGCTAGTCGGTCGTCAGCCGATTTCTCCGGTTACCATTTTTTCATCAGCAAATTAGCCTATTAGCCCACTCCTTCACCTATGCTTTGTTCTTTTTCCCAAACTCTGGCTTTACATTCAAAAACAGTACCGGAATCATACCGGGAATCATACAGAGCATTACCCATACAAAGAAATTTTTGTATCCGATAATTTCCTGAAGCCAGCCTGAAAACATACCCGGAAGCATCATGCCAAGGGCCATGAACCCGGTGGCAATAGCAAAATGGGCAGTTTTGTTTTCACCTTCAGCAATGTAGATCATATAGAGCATGTATGCGGTGAATCCAAATCCGTAGCTGAATTGCTCAATAGCGGCGCATAGACTGATTATGAGGTAATTGGTGGGTTGGGCATAGGCCATGTAAATATAGGCGACATGTGGAATGTTGATGGCAAGTACCATCCACCAAAGCCAGTACCTGAATCCTTTCCTGGATGCTGCCAGTCCGCCAAGGATTCCTCCGGCTGTCAATGCCAGGATACCGAAGGTACCATAGATTAATCCGACCTCTCCTGTTGTGAGGCCGAGTCCACCCAACTGCCTGGAATCTAGCATAAAAGGTGATGCCATTTTGATCAGTTGCGCCTCTCCCAGCCGATAGAACAGCAAAAAGGAGAGAATTACCCAAATCTCTTTTCTTTTGAAAAAAGAGGCGAATGTTCTGAAAAATGCAACGAATACGCTCTCCTCCCCTCTTAGAACCCTTTTGTCGGAAGGGGGATAGGGAAGAATAAAACGATGATAAAAAGAGAATATGACAAATAATATGGCCAGGATCACAAAAGTGATGCTCCATGCCAGGTGGATGTTGCCTGAGGTGCCCCTGAACCTGGCATCAGAGGTGGAGTTTAGCTTAGGATCTGCCTGGAAAAGCAGATAAGCCGGCTGTTCCCAGTTATGGAGGTTAAATGAAAGGCGTTCCCCTTCCAGCAGTTTCAGACTATTGTCGCCATCTTTGAATTTAAAGTTGAGGATCATCTCCTTACCAGGTTCCGGTTTTCCGTTCAGTTTGACAGCTACAACGGTCACATTGCCGGTCAGTTGCTCATCGGATTGTTTTATTTCTTTTTTTTGAAAATGCCTTTCCAGGTAATGTTTCAACGGAGTGGAAATATATTCTGTCCAAATGGAAATATTTTGATCCTTGGCAGAAGCAGCAACTGTCCGCCCATTGCCGGTAAAACCAAGGTCCTGGTTGTGGCTGGTGATCATTTTGCGGATAGAATCCAGTTGCCTTACCGGGATATTTCGGGTGGAAATATTTACATCCTGCGGAAATGTAGTAAAGAAAGCATTCCCGCTATCAGTTGCCAAATCCTTGTTAATTTGTGGTATCGCCGTGTTAATTATAATTGCAGGGCTGGCTTTCAGACTGATATCGATAGGGGGTAAACCGGTGGTTGTTTCAAAATAGCCGGCAAGAATAATTAGCAAACCCTGCCCAGTTATCATCGCGATGCGATAAAATGTACTGCGAATCCCGACAAAGTAGGCTTGCTGGTGTTCGTTCAGCCCAAGCATGTAAAATCCATCTGCAGAAATGTCGTGTGTTGCAGAACTGAAAGCCATTAACCAGAGAAAGATCAGAGTAATCTTGAAGAATCCCGGTAAGGGAATTGCCAGTGCGACACCTCCAAGGCCTGCACCGATAAGAAGTTGCATCAGGACTATCCACCATCGTTTTGTCTTAAAAAGGTCGACAACAGGGCTCCACATTGGCTTGATCACCCATGGTAAATACAACCAGCTGGTATATAGGGCGATATCTGTATTTGAGATGCCAAGTCTCTTGAACATGATAACAGCAACCGTCATAGCCACCACATACGGTATCCCTTCTGCAAAATAGAGGGTTGGTATCCAGGCCCAGGGGTTGCGGTAGGTCTTTCTCATAGGTTGAAGTTTAGTTTTTATAATCATGAATTAGGAGTGATGAGTTATGATTGGGGAGGAGGCCAAAATTATTCCAATATGAATAAAATTTAAAATTAATCATAACTCTCAATAAATTAGAGATCTATAACCAATTATTTTCATGAAATTCAGATTGTTAACTCACATTCATCACTCATCATTCATACATTTTCTCCAGTTCTGCGCCGACGAAGTAATGCTTCAGAATCGCCTCATGCGTATATCCGCTTTCTCCCATCATGGCGGCCCCAATCTGGCAGAGCCCTACTCCATGCCCCCATCCTGCTCCGGTAAGTACAAATTTACCGGGAATCAGATCTTTCAATTCATACTTGTCAACAACAAACGCGGAGCTATAGAGGTGGGATGTTGACAGAATCTTCCTTATTTCCAGCTCTTTACCCACAATTCGCCTCTTTTTTGTTCCAACGATCTCCAGTTTGATAATCCTGCCGGAATGTCCTCTTTCCTTTGGGATGAGATCAATTATTTCACCAAATTCAATACCTGTTTTCTTTGAAATTAAACCGGATATTTCAGCCTGACTGTAGGTTACCTTCCATCTGTAAAAGTCGGCAGTTTCCTGGTCGTAATCGTTCAATACCTGAGACAGGACTCTGTGGTCCATGGTGTTGCAAAAGGATGATGGAGAGGTCCGAATCCATCTTTCTGCTATGGCCTCCTCAGTAAGCATGAGAGCCAGACCATTACCACCATTGGTTGAATCACGTATGGTCTGAAGATAGGGATGTACAACTGGTTCCCAAACTTTTTCAAAAGTCTCTGTTACACCTCCGCAACTTTTTGAAAACCTTGCGTCACATACGTGACCATGGTGCATCAGTATCATACCTGCGGTTTCATTTACCGCCTTTTCTACCAGGTTGCTCGTTTGTCGGGTAATTCCCTGGTAGCGCTGACAATGGTCGTCTGCGCATACATCAAAAAGCGTATGATCTTCGCGATCGTACCAGCGGATGTATGTGTCGTCAGTTTCGAAAATTGTCTGGTATTTTTGCCCGGATTGTCCGAGTTCCTTTCCTTTTACCACTTGGGCGATCAGCCATGACCTGGATATAATGGCGTGAGCCTTAAGTAGTTCCAGGCTGCTTGTAGCACTCATCTCGGATGAAATGACGCTGACCAGATAATCTTCAAGTGGCAATATATTGATTGCCTGGAGCTTTTTTCCATCCTTCACAATCTGAAGGACACCCTTGAATAACTGATTCTCTTTCCTTTCCCAATGAAATTGTACTCCAATGGTGACGTTGTAGAGTTCAAAAGAGGCAAATTTCGCATTAACGGGCTCAAAACAGATCTCATCTTCAGCCAGAATTTTACCATTAAGGTGAATTTGCTTACCGTCAAATTGAATTGTCTGATTTCCGACGAGGATCATGTTGTTTGTACTTAGCCTGTATGCCTCCTTGAAGCAGCAGTGTATATCCTTTTCTGCCATGATTCCAATCTTCAGCTTGGGCTGTTCCATTTTATCTGAGTTCTTTGTTGATAATTGCGTTTTTCAATAGCTCAAATTTTGTATTATCCAGGCTGACCTGGGCAAAAATATCTGAAATATCCCCGGCAGTTATTTTGTCAAAATCTTCCCGTCGGGGTGTTACAAAGACCCCTCCAAAATCCACCGAAGCCGGACTGATCAGTAACTGCTCCGTCCCTTTTTGAAAAAATTGTTCAGGTCTGTGTAATTTCCTCGGAAACAGGTGTATATGCCACTTTTGGTCCTTGAAATAGCACAACATATTGACCATTGGCTCCGGTTTTTCAGGTTGTAAATCCCTGAACCGGAAATAAACTTTTTCGATGGCACGGATTCCTTCCTCGCGGGAACCTGTAACAAATGAAATCATATTTCTAAGATATTGATCAAATACCCATATTTTAAGTTCCCCACTATCAAAAAACAAAGTATTTGCATGACCTTTCATCGTCTCGAATTCTTCCTCAACCGGCATAAAACCGTTCTCTCCTGCTTGAAAATGGAGGTGATCCGGGGCCGAGGCACCACATTCGGGGCCATTGTAAAATAAGGAATACCCCTCCATCTTTTGGGAAATATCAAACATGGCGCCGAGACTCGGCAGGATACGCTGATCGGTATGGTAAACGGATGGTATCGTAAAATGTGTCCTGAAAATCGGGAATGGATTGACTAACAGAAGGAAATCGTTGCCAATCGCTAAGCTTTTTTGCTCATCGGGCCGGTTTTCAGGGCAAAGAAAGCATTTCCTTGCAGCAATTGAGTTCTGATCAACTTTTGCCGATGTGGATCTGATCCTTTCAGGATTGAACTGAACCTTTATTTTGAATCCGTCAAAAAGAAACTCTTTCTCTTCAATGCGGTCCAGTCCCCGGTAGTTTGCAGCAGATAACTCCCACGTCAGGTTCTGTTGCAACAGAAAATCCCTGAAAAAGTTATTCGTTGATGCTGTATTTTCAGTTTTATCACCCATTTTCCTTTTTTCAAATATTCAAACTATTCCGTCTAAAAATACTTAAGTTCAATTCCGTTCATTTGTTTGCGGACGGCGCGCTTTACATTATTTCTTTCTATGGGTTTCTCCCGTAGCTACGCAAATTCAACCCCTTCATGATTGGAGAATAGTTTACTCAAATACCGGTTTAAACGTGCGTTCTCTATTTCGTTCACTCTTATAGATTTGCACATTAACACATTTGCAAATTCCATCTCATTTCTTAAATCATTACTCATAACTTCTCACTCATAATTCATCACCCCTATTCATCCTCTTCCTTGCCAGAAACTCAATCGTCCTGATCCTATCCTTGTACAGATCGTGCGCATTCATTACTTCGACGCTTAGGGTAGCATCCGAGTTGTCATCCCACCTGCGGCAAAGATAGATTGGATTATAAATTCTTCCAATCTGGTAATACCTGGAAATGGCCAAACCAAGGGCATAATCTTCACCGTAATTGACATTTGGTACTTTGATGGATTGTAATACAGGCGTATAGAATGCTCTTGGTGCACCTAATCCATTAATTCTTAATCCATTATTTCTTCCATTATCAGGGGTCCACTCCTTGTGGTCAATTACTCCAGGGGGAATCTCCTCCAGTGCGAAATTGACCATCCGGTAAGATCCTACAACCATGGCACAATTTTCCCGATAGAAAGTATCCACGACTTGCTGAAGTGTGGTATGATCCAGGTAGAGATCGTCGCTGTCCAGCTGAACAGCAAATTTTCCGCAAAGAGGATGCGCTGCGGCTTCATTCCAGCATCCCCCGATTCCGAGATCTTTGCGGAAGGGAATTAGATGGATCAATCTTGGATCTTTTTCGGCATATTTTTCAATTATTTCAGTAGTACCATCTGTCGAATAATTGTCCGCGATGATCAGGTTAAAACTAAAATTCGTTTTTTGAGATAAAACAGACTGAATGGCATCTTCGATGGTTCTAACCCTGTTTCTTACAGGAATAATTACAGAAGCCTCTACCGGGAATGTATCAAGAGTGAAATCAACCTGTTTGAAATCAGGCTCCAGGAAAGCGCCTGCATCCTTCAAAAACCGGGTGCACACCTGTTCCATCTCGATTTGAACACCCCTGTTTTTGGGATCCACATAATCGAATATTTTTTCTCCGGTGTGCCGTAGGTCAGATTCTTCTTCCGTATAGAGATATTCCGGAATCCTTACAATTGGCGCCAGAAGTGAGAGGTTAAGCCTCAGATTGTATATTCCTGCATGATTCAGGCTAATATTCACATTTTCAGCAGCCTCTTTCAGAAATTTCTTGCGGTAAAACAGTAGCGAACCAAAATTGAAATCGTCACGTAAACTGCCCTCCTGGTAATCTATCACAGGGTTGTTTGTCAATGATCCGCCCTTGACTGCCAGATAGTTCGAGTAGACAAGTCCTGCTCCGGTATCCGAAGCGACGCTGATAAATCTCTCCAGTGCATATTGTCCCAGTTTTAACGGACTACGCCTGGTATAAATCAACGTAAAATCAGTCATGCTCAGAACTGCGATGGACCTGACTGTGGCTCCAAATGTCAGATTGCCTGTATTTAGCCATTCAGCACCTTTAGCTGCAAACAACTCCCTGTCTGAGCCGATCAGATATATTTTGGCGACGAGCTCTGAATTCCTGAGCTCATTGATTGTTGCTATAGTTTCTTTTTCATTTCCAACTGGTAAAAAACAGGTAATTCTCATATTTGTTATTTATTAAATCGCTTATTAATAATCAATTAAGGTAGACGTATTTCAGTCTTGCTATTATTTTAAAAACTGTCTTTATTTACTTAGTTGACACTTCAATCCGGACAATTTTAAAAGTTGTCCCATCAAAGCTTCACGTTCTGAATCAGTTGCAATGGTCTCGATTGGTATGCCCAGCACAAAACTCTCATATTTGCCATTGTACCAGACTCCTGCACTTTTGTTGTCTCCAAAGTAGCGAAAGAGAACCGATGCATCTTTCCCCTCAGGTTCAACGGCATCTGGCGACTCAACTTTGTAAATATAAGGATTCCAATTTTTTACATAGTGATATTGGGATGAATTGTCTTGTTTGATACTGTTCACAGTATAAATCAGCCCTGACTTACTTGCATGGTTTGTTCTTTGTTTAAAGTGGAGAACTTCAGCTGCAAATTTCTTTGCCAGGGTATCACCACACAATGCCAGGTCGGTCCCGACATAAGCGCCTGAAACAATAACTTTTGCGCCATCCATTGAGGTAATTTTTGTCAGCGCGTCCCGAATGCCTTTTGTGAAAACTGTAAAATTCCTTGCCGGAAGGCCAATAATCTTTGAAATGTTCTTTTCTTCACCGAATATCAGGTCAAAGAGCGAAAATTTTGACGGGTCAAAGTCTTGTTCTTCAAAACTTTCGTCACTCATGGAGATAAACCCTATTCCATTGGAGCGAAGCGCTTTCCCGTGAACATATGGATAATCAAAACTGTTACCTGAGACAATCATTGTCTCATGATCGGCATGACTGGAGCCAAATCCTGAAGCATCATCATCGAGCCATGGCGAATTTCGGTCAAAATCGTATTGCTCACCTATATAGGAGGGGTTTTGAATATATGGCACTCCTTCGTCTTCTTGCATTTGAAAGCCGGCTTCCTTGCCATTGTCGAATGCTGCAGGTGCACTAACTCTGTCAAATCCATTGATTACCAGGGCTGGTTTGGAGTCTCCCAAGGGAAGAGAGCATGACAGTATTTCAGAAGGGAAGCTTTCTCCACCATCGTTGATGGCAGTAACCTTGAAACTGTATATTTGGCCAGGTGTAAGATCTCTCAGTACAACTTTATTTTCTTTAACGGAGAAACCTTCATCAAAACCACCATCTTCTACCCTTTTGTAAACCCTGTAGCCAGTTGGTTTTGCCGTTGGTTCGAGGCGATCATTTACTGGATTCCATGAAAGTTGGATTTTATTTCCTTCCAGTTTCATGGCAAAATGATCAACAGGCAGTGGTTGAACCACATAAGGTACACTGTTCTGAAAAGCAAGGAATTTAAGGATACCTTTGTAAAATGAACGGCATACATCAAATTTGAATTGGGGGTCCTGGGCAAGATACATGTCTGCAAAGTTTTGGTGGGAGAGGAGCTCCGTCAGTAGTGCAGGAACCTTTGGCCGTGCTGCCTCAAAATATCTTTTATTCCACATGCCCCTTCTTGTCCAGTCGGTCTTGTGTAACAGTCTGAGGTCGTCAACTATCTGACTTTGAACAATGTCCGCAAGATCCCTACTGGCCCATTTGGATTGCCCGTTTGGAAATTTATCGGTATCGAAAGTTGTATCATAAATAACAAGCGTGCCAATAATTGAACTGTCCTTCGTAGTACCTGCATCGGTATGGAATCCCAGAGACATGTCCATGGGAATTCCCAGTCCCTTGGTCATTGGTGCTTTGGTAGGACCATTCGGTGCCCCCATCAGGTAATTGACCCACTCCCCTCGGCACATGTAATCGTCCTTATAATCTTCCTTGCCGCTTTCACGAAGGGCATAAAGGGCTGCGTCTGATCCACGATTGGAATAATCAATCCTGGTGCGGTTCAGGCTGTAGACGAGTGAATCCGGGAAACCGGAATACTGGAGAAAATAGCGGGCTGCTTCCTGGTATCTTGGCCTTTGACTGGAGAATGGTATCCATTCTGCAGAATCAGTATTCCATCCCCAATTTTCGCGCAGAATAAACAATTTCTTAAGTTGTTCCTGCCTGCCCCGGACAATATTTCCCATTCCGCCTCCAAACCGGACTGCATCGGCAGAAACTTTTTTACCTGGTTCAGAAGAAGCATTTGTCAGCACAACCATTCCTTTATCAGGATTTTTACCTGTTTCAAATTGAAATGTTCCGAGGTAAATCCATGTACCGCCACCAGCGGATTGGTTGACCTTGAAGGTAGTCCTTCCTCCTGAATGTATCACAGTGTAACTGGCATCTTTTACATTATCGTCATCCCCGGCGTAAGAAACATAAACTGCATAGTTGCCCTTTACAGGTATTTCCGGCAAGTAATTTGCCGTTGCAGTTGAATGTATCCCTGCGACTGTTGTCCTGGCATGTCCGAACTGGAAAGGATTTTCGCCATCAAACAAAAACGGGTATTTCAGTGCATAACCTGGCTGGGAGGACATCTTCCAGGATGTTCCCTCCTCCGTGTATTCCGAACCTGCCGTAGATTTTTCTGAATCAACAATAACTTCGTTCTTGTTGAAATCCCTTTCGCGTGGAAGCCAGACATTTGCTCCTGCGTTTTCCAGCATGGGAGTGAGGTATGGTACAACGAAACTGAGCGTCCAGATATCTTCAACGGATAAAAAGTCACGTGCTCTCTGCCATTCCCAGCGATCAAGGGTATTTTCATAATACCAGCCATGGCTCTGCCACAAGGCAATGTTTCTGCTGTCAAGTCCTTTCGGAAAATTCAGGTTTCTGGATAGATTCGTGACAACAGGTACGGTCCTGCCTGAAACAACCGAAAGCCTTGTTTTGTCAATCGGGAAGGAACTATCCCGGTATGAATTGGGTATCAATTCGCTGATTTCCTTCCCCATGGACCATATAGAAAGTTTGCATTTCCTGAATTTTCTTCCTAGGGATTCTTTGTAATCATTATAATATTGTCTGACTGTCTCAGGCCGGAAGGGAATTTCTGAAAAAGAGGATTTCATATTCAGCCTCAGGCTTGTCCTTTTGGGATCCATGATTACAGTATCAACTTTGAATGTGTAAACCGTGCCTGCGGAGGCCTTTTTTGCAAACTGGCCGGAGGCTTCCCTGGCCTTTTTGTATAGTCTTTGGGTCTTGTCTGCCATCGAAATACCTGCTGAACCGAAAAAAAAGATGATGAGCAGTCCGTATTTCAGAAAAACTGAAGCACCGGCGAATTGAAACTTACTTTCCGTTTTATAATTTCTCATAAATCTGGCTAAACTTTGATATAAATTTTCTTCTTGAAAAGAATATAACCCAACAACCAAAATAGAACTACATGGCTGAGTGCAAAGAGCAACGAACCGTTCAGTTCTCCTGCCAGGGGGACGAATATCTCTTTATATAGCCATAATGAACCGCTTACCTGGCTACCGTCGGATGTTGATAGGTGAATCATGCGACCTATAATACGAGCCCAAAGCCCAGAGGCAGCGAAAATGAAAAGCGGGTTCACCCCAAAAACCACAAAAAAGGAGGTCCAGCCGGCATAACCTTTCACATCGATAATCCAGATAAGCAAGGCCATCCATATTGATGCATGGCCTGCCGTAAAAAGAACATATGAGCTGGACCATATAGGTTTGGAAATTGGAAAATATAATCCCCATAATGCACCACATCCATAGGTTATGATTCCAAATATTACAAGCAATAATGGAACTTCTTTTTTTGGCATTTCCCTGATCAGGGATCCAATAAGGTAGCCTATAAGAACTGTGACAACAGCAGGAATAGTGCTGAATAGGCCTTCCGGGTCAAATGGTATCCCAAATCCCTTGTAGATATGATTAACCCCCAGGATAGCCGAATCAAACGAACTTGCCGGATTACCGGCAAGAGAGTAAGGATCCGGTCCCCCGGCTAAAACAACCAGTCCCCAATAAGCCATCAGGATGGTTGCACCGATCCAGGGCAGATATTTTTTATTGACAGACAATACAATCAGCGCCGCAATGCCATATGCCAACGCTATGCGTTGTAAAACACCCATAATTCTTAATTTGGAAAAATCGGTACTCCATTGCGGAAATGAGTTAAGAAACAGGCCGATGGCAAAGATTAGCAGGGTACGTTTTCCTATTTTCAGCAAAGAATCCTTGTTGAGCCGGTTGCCATATTTTGCAAATGAAAAATACATGGAGGCACCAACCACAAAAAGGAAGAACGGAAAAACTAGGTCAGTAGGCGTACAACCCTGCCAGGCAGCATGTTCCAAAGGTGCATAAATATGTGACCAGCTTCCGGGATTATTGACCAGGATCATCAGTGCAACTGTCATCCCTCGAAGCACATCCAGTGCAAGGTATCTCTGACTGTTGATGGTCTGTTGTTGCATTTGTATTTTAATTATTTGAATTTCACCGGATCACTTTCAGTGTGTGTCGGGCTGAGTGCAGTCACGACATAACGGTATTTGGCAGGATTGTACCCGTTTTCTGCATGAAGCAATAGTTTCTGGTAAGATGTTACAGTTAATATCTTGTCAGGCTTGCTAATCTTTTTTCTCTGGAGTTTTTTGAACTGATAAACAACAAACATGCTGTTATTTTCCCCCTTTTGCCATGAAAGTACAACATCCTGCCCTTCTTTCTCCATTACTGGGCCTAATGGTTTTTGTGGAATTACAGGTGTTATAAACGAATTAACCGGAGTAAGTGCAGGGTATCGATAATACTCCCTTAACAGGTTCTCGTGCAGTGATAGTGGGTTTTTGTTCAGAAATTTAGCACTGAAATACATGCTTCCTTTAATCTCAGGGATGGTACGGTTCAGAGTGAGTTGCTTCGTGATTTCGTCAGAATTTCTCCATGCCTGGTCTTTTGACTGAGGGTCAATTAAATAGATTGCCTGTCCGCTGTAAATGTTGCAGCCATAACTGTGGTTCGCCCACCATTTTGCCAGGATAGCGTAATCAGCCACCTCTTTCCCTATATACCAATAGAGTTGAGGCGTCACGTAATCGATCCATTTTTCATATTGCCATTTGAGAATATTGGCGTAAAGATCATCATAGTTGGTCACCCCTGCCCTTGTTTCAGATCCTTCGGGATCATTCTTTTTGTTGCGCCACACACCGAAGGGAGAGATCCCAAATTCTACAGAAGGGTTGATTGACTTAATACTGTCGTGAATTTGTTTAATAATCAGGTCCACGTTGTTTCTTCTCCAGTCATCTTTCCTTTCAGGTCCATAATTGCCACCAAATTCTTTGAAGGACGAGTCGTCAGGAAATTCCGAACCTTCAATCTTGTAAGGATAAAAATAGTCATCCATATGAATGGCATCCAGGTCATATCTTCTCACCAGGTCACTCACTACACTAGCCACATGGTCCCGTACAGCAGGTATTCCCGGATCAAAATATTTTTTATTCCCGTAGGTAATCATCCAATCCGGATGCGTATTGGATACGTGTTCGGGTGCCGACTGCCCCTTATCTATATTCTGTACTGCACGATAAGGGTTGAGCCAAACGTGAATATCCAGGCCGCGTTTGCGACATTCGTCAATGGTGAACTGAAGCGGGTCATACCATGGATCTGGTGCAACCCCCTGTTTCCCGGTAAGCCATTCTGACCAGGGCTCCAGTTTTGAGACATAAAGGGCATCGGCATCAGGCCTGATCTGGAAAATGACTGTATTCATGTTGTAAGCTTTGACAGCATCAAGTATTGCAATCATTTCAGCTTTTTGTTCCTCTGTGGATAAATTTTGATTGGATGGCCAATCTATATTGGCTACAGTAGCAATCCAGACCGCCCTCATTTCACGTTTTGGGTAGTTTTTGGCATTTAAAGAAATCGAAAATCCGGTGAGTAGTAGCAATAAGATGATGTACTTCATTTTTTATATTTTTTTTGAGAAAACAAAATTGTTGTCAATGCTTGATTATCTGATATTTGAGTCGCTTTTACAAATACAATTCATTGCTAATGGTAGGTCACATCCATATGCCAGGACCATTTGTCAAAATAGAGATTTCCTCCCTTCCATTCGACTTCTCCACGCTGGAAATCGTATGGTTCGCTGCGAAGATATTTTTTTTGCGGCGAAAGTGGCTGGCTGAAATCATCATTTACAATCAGGCGGTACGCGTCAATGCCGGTAACATAGAAATCCCGGATCTTTTCGTTAGTACTATTTTGTAGCCCAAATGACTGATCCAGAGGTACCCAGCCTAATCCTTCATAATAAACTTCGCACCAATCGTGCAGGTTGACTTCTCCGGGATGAAGCATCCAACCGCTCTGCCATTTGACCGGAATTCCGGCATACCTGGCAAGTGTCATAAAGAGCATTGTTTGCATGCCGCAATCACCGTGCCTGTTTCTCATCACGAATCCAGGCATATCTGGCATAATGGAGTATTCAGGCTCACTGGACCAGGTTACGGAATCATTGATCCAACGGTAAATCTTCCTAACCTGAAGTAATGGATTAGTTTCATTCTGTAATATGGTTTTAGCCAGAAATTTGATGTTTTTATTAAAAATGATTTGAGGTCCTCTTTCCGATGTGTTTCCCTTGTATAATGCAGTCTCTTTCTTGTAAGGCAGGATCATTTCCGGGGTCAGCTGAAAGGATTGAGCATAGGCTGTGATTTCAATCTCTGTTTTGAAAACTACAGGTTGATGTGTGACAGCTTTTTTCTCAAGGTAAATTGTCCTTTGCAGGTCTGAAGCCGGAGAAATGCGAAATTCTTCAGGATCTGTGATGATCAATCGGATATCTTTTTGACGGGGGATATTTTCCCTTGGAAAGGGCATCCAGCAGCGAATAGTGTCTCCTTCCGGAACCGCATCTGCATTGACAGTGATGGAATAGATAAGTTTCATTTTTACCGGATTTACCGGTTTCCCGAATGATTCCGAATTTCTGAGAACTTCTGCGGATTGTGCGATTCTGAAAATCGACAGTGAATCAACTGAGGTTTCATTCTTTTGGGTTCTCAACCTTGCATAAGTGGAATCCAATAGAAAAATATTCCTGATACTGTTCTTGAAATATTGCTTTTTGCCATCCAGAACCAATACATCAATTTTATGTTCTATTTCAAGCCGCAATAATTCAGCGGTGTCCGCTTTGGTATTGTAAATAGCGATGCCTTTGAGAACATCACTTCCTGATAAAGTAAAATCTCTTTGGATCCTGTGGCAAATTTCCAGGATGGAATCAATTTTAGCCTTCTCCCGTTCAGCCAGTTCATTATATTTTAACATGTCAGAGGTTATCATTCGCGCTTTTGCAAGCTCCCCCTTTCTGAGCATATTTTCAGCGGTGATTATTTGCTGGGAGGAGGTCGTAAAATTGCATCCAGCAATAATTGTCGGGAGTAATACTGAAAGGATGATTTTTCTGAAGTTGCAGGTCATTCGTTAAAAATAATCATTTTTGGTATGATTCGCGATGAGAGGTTGCTCACAATCCAGCAGGTTACCTCCATCTGGCTTCTTCCGGAATATCAGTGATCCTGTTGGTTCCCGGTATTCCTTGGTCTTATAGTTGTCCTTGTAAAATGCAGGATTCTCCCGGTACCCGGTATTCATCTGAGATACTGCTTTTTCTGAGGTCATCGAATATGGAAGATAGTCAGTGGTATCATGCCAACTGCCAGTAACATCAATCCGTCGACCGCTATTAATGGGATGATCCGTCACAATGCTATCTGCGGTATGACAGGTGTCTTTCAGGATGGAATTGTATCCGCACCGCTCCAGTCGAATGGACTGCAGGATATAGTCCGTTCTCCCTTTGTAAATGCCGGATGAGACGTTTAATGAGGGTGATATTGCTATTGATGCTTCACGAAGATGCCCTTCCGGTTGTACGACAGAAGAAAAATTGAGCCGGTGAACGCTTTCCCGGTCCTTTTTTTCGCAATTCGATTGGAGTGGGGTTTCTTCAAAAACAATTCTACCGGTGAGATTGTCAACAAGTCGGAGCTTCTTAGGTGAAAAAGTGTGGTCACTCAGGAAAACGGCTGTTTTTGGTCCTTTCGGAAAATATTCGAGTTTATTGATCCTGATTACTCCACACCCGGAAACCCGGAAAACAAGCCACACTATTAACATCCATATTGCAAGAATTCTGATCATTGTTATGATATTAATATAATAGAGCCGTCAGTTATAAACCTCAAAAATAGCGCAAATAATGAAAATTTATATATTGGTATTACATGTTATATAATACCCGTATTATATTGATATATTTTCTATCTTTACGTTTAGAAACTGAAATGCACGGAGGCTTTCTCGTGAATATAGCCAGAATTCCGGAAAGGAAGAAGCATCTTTATACAAGCTCAGAGGCCGAATAGAGTGTTACAGTGATGTTCTTCGTACTTTTTACCAGGCATGAGATAATTTAATACGGAAATTTTAAAAGCAGTTATTGTGATCTTAATCGCAGATAGCGGATCTTCCAAATGTGCATGGAAACTAATCTCTTCTTCTGGAGAGATGCATATTTTATATACGACCGGGATTAATCCCTTTTTCCGTTCTTCGGAATCAATTTATGAAGAATTGATAGTCAGTTTGTTACCATTCACTGACGAGCCGGTTAACAAAATCTTTTTCTACGGTACAGGAATCATCAATGAGGACAAGGCAGGGGTAATCCGGTTTGCTTTGCAGCAAATGTATCCAGTGGCAATCATCGAGCTTTACAGTGACATCCTGGCCGCCTCTCGATCATTATTTGGTGACAAACCGGGAATTGCATGCATACTTGGAACAGGGTCCAATGTTTGCCTCTACAATGGGGAAACGGTGGAAAAGGGTATATCGCCGCTTGGATTTATATTGGGAGACGAGGGAAGTGGTGCAGTTCTGGGAAGGAAATTACTAGGTGATTTTTTCAAAGAGGTAATGCCAAAACCCCTCAGGAAAAAATTCGAAGCAAAATATCACATAACCCGCGAAGAAGTACTCCAGCGAGTATATAGAACGGAGAAACCAAATTATTTTCTGGCATCATTTGCTCCGTTCCTCGCAGAAGAAATATCAAATAACTATTCCTATGATCTCGTCCGGAATAGCCTGATTGAATTTTTCGACCGCAATGTGACTAAAATTCCGGATTACAAGTCCAATTCAATAGGATTTGTTGGTTCAGTTGCTTTTCACTTCAGCGGGATTGTTGAGGAAGTTTGCGCTCTGTATCAATTAAATTGTGTCTCCATCCAGCGGGAACCTATCGATGGTTTAGTTAAATATCACCTGGAAATCAATACATTAGCAAATATCCAAAATGACTAGCGAAAGCATCACCGAGACGGATTCGTTGTACAACGATCTCGACAAAATGTCGGTAAAGGAGTTACTTCTAAACATTCATGAAGAGGATAAAAAAATACTGCCTGCGGTTAGTGCTGTGATACCTCAGATTGAAAAACTTGTTGAGCAGATCTATCTGAGAATGAAAAAGGGCGGACGTCTCTTCTATATGGGCGCCGGTACAAGTGGACGATTGGGTATATTGGATGCTTCGGAAATTCCACCGACTTTTGGTGTCGGATACGGACTTGTAATTGGATTGATTGCCGGTGGAGACAAGGCAATTCGGAAAGCAGTCGAAGCTGCTGAAGACAACGAAGAGATTGGTTGGATGGAGCTGGAAAAGCTGGATATCAACGAACTTGATACTGTTGTTGGCATTGCTGCTTCAGGTCGAACACCCTATGTAGTTGGTGCAGTAAAGAAAGCGAGGGAACACAATATCCTGACTGGCTGCATAGTCAATAATCCAGGAAGTTTATTGGCAAAGAATGTTGACATAGCCATAGAAGCAATTGTTGGTCCTGAATTTGTAACTGGAAGCACCCGAATGAAATCAGGTACATCCCAGAAGTTGATACTCAATATGATTACAACTTCCGTCATGATTAAACTCGGTAGGGTCAAAGGGAATAAAATGGTCAACATGCAATTGACCAACCAAAAACTGGTTCACAGAGGAACCCGCATGATTGTGAGCGAATTGGGATACAGTGAAGCCAAGGCAAAACGACTTCTTTTGCTGCACGGTTCGGTTAATGAGGTACTGAATGCAGCGAAAAATGAAAAAGTAGAATAAGGGAGAATTTTTCTCCCTTATTCTACTTTTTCATTGCCTGCCTGATCAGGTCAGGAATTTCACTTGGAATCTTGGCGACTTTAACGCCAACATTTTCAAATGCACGTATTTTTTCTTCAGCTGTACCGCTTCCGCTTGAAATGATGGCACCGGCATGACCCATTCTTTTCCCCGGAGGGGCAGACTGGCCTGCAATGAATGCAACAACCGGTTTGGTCACATGATCAGCAATAAACTGGGCAGCCCTTTCTTCAGCATCTCCACCAATCTCACCAATCAACACAATTGCCTCTGTAGCAGGATCATCCTGAAACATCCGGAGCAACTCAAGATAATAGAGTCCGGCAACAGGATCACCGCCGATACCGACACAAGTGCTCTGGCCAATACCGTTGCTGGTTAACTGGTAAACCATTTCATAGGTTAGGGTGCCGCTTCGGCTCATCAGGCCAACATTGCCTTTCAGAAAAATGTTTCCCGGAAGGATTCCTACCAGCGCTTCATCAGGCGAAATGAGCCCCGGACAGTTTGGTCCTATCAGTTTTGTTCCCTTTTTTGCCAGGTAAGGCATTACTTTTACCATATCCAGTGTCGGGACGCCTTCCGAGATGGCTATTACAAGGCCTATACCTGCTTCAGAGGCCTCAAGAATCGCATCAGCCGCCAGGTGGGCCGGAACAAAAATGATAGATGTGTTTGCACCTGTTGCCTTGACGGCTGCCTCTACAGTGTTGAAAACCGGAATGCCGTCGACAGCACTGCCACCTTTACCTGGGGAGACACCGGCCACGACATTGGTGCCATAAGCTTTCATCTTGCCTGCATGAAAACTACCGTCTCTTCCTGTGATACCTTGTACCAGCAACTTTGTATTTTTATTGACTAAAATGCTCATATCTGATTGAATAAGGTGTTTGTTAATTTTTGGTACTCAGTTCGATGGCTTTTTGAGCAGCCTGACTCATTGTCTCAACAATCGGCAGGTTGGCTTGTTTCAGGATTTCAAGCCCCTCCTTTGAGTTGGTTCCTGAAAGTCTTACTACAATTGGAACTCCTACCTTTATTTTCTCAAGTGCAATTATCAGTCCCCGTGCAACATCATCACAACGTGTTATGCCACCGAAAATGTTGATCATGACAACTTTTACGTTCTTATCGGAGAGGATAAGATTCATGGCGTCAATTACCTTCTGAGGGTTGGAACTTCCTCCGATATCCAAAAAATTGGCAGGTTCGCCACCGAAATACTTGATAAGATCCATCGTTGCCATTGCCAGTCCGGCTCCGTTAACCATACACCCTATAGAACCCTCCAGCCTGATGTAAGTCAGACCCTTTTCTTTGGCATCGATCTCCTTCAATTCGTCCGGAGTTGGTTCATTCAATGCTTCTATATCACTTTGACGGAAGAGCGCATTGTCGTCAAAATTCATTTTTCCATCGAGTGCCAGAAGCTTCCCGTCATCAGTGATAACCAAAGGATTAATCTCAACAAGCGACGAATCAGTGTCCATAAAAATGCGATACAGTTTTTGGAAGAGATCTGCCCCCTGCTTCACCAGGCTGAAATCACTGAAAAGGGCAAATGCAATTTTCCTGGCAAGGAATGGAGTCATTCCTAATGTCGGGTCAATGACAAATTTGTGGATTGCATCCGGGTTGTCTTTTGCAACTTCTTCAATTTCAACTCCTCCCTCACTACTTGCCATAAAGATGACAGATTTTGAATTTCTGTCTATGGTAAGGCCAACATAAAACTCAGAAGAGAACTTAACTCCCTGAGCGATCAATATTTTTTCAACAGTATACCCTTTGATGTCCATCCCAAGGATTTTCCCTGCCATTTCAGGGACGTCCTCTTTTGTTCTTGCCAGTTTAACACCTCCGGCTTTTCCCCTTCCACCGGCCAAAACCTGAGCCTTAACAACAACCGGCAGACCTAACTTTGCTGCAGCATCGACAGCCTCTTCAACCGAATAGCAGACTATTTCATTTGTGACCGGAATCTGGTAACGGGAAAAAATCTCCTTGGCTTGATATTCATGAATTTTCATATCTATATATTTTGATTAAAATAGTCGCTCGATCAAAAAATTGATTTTTAGTTAATTCGAATTTTTTGCTTGAAAAGTTTAGTTTGTTAATTCGTCGTGAAATTAAATAAATTTTTAAAAAAGATTTAATTTAGCACACCTATTTAATCCCGATGGCGAAGAAAATATTTTCCTTTATTAAAATGTACTCGGTAATAGTCCTCGGACTTGCCATGTATGTATTCGGGGTTACAGCATTTCTTATACCGGTCAGGATTACAGCTGGGGGTGTAACAGGAATCTCCCAGTTGATTTTTTATGCCACGGGTGTTCCTGCAGGATATCCATATTTCGTCATAAACAGTTTCCTGATCGTACTTGCGATTCGTATACTGGGTACCACTTTTGGTTTGAAAACACTATTCAGTATGGTGGTCATCTCGTTGTTGCTTAATATTTTCCCGATGTTTATTAAGGAGCCGCTGGTAAAGGATCTTTTTCTTTCTTCAGTTCTGGGTGGCATCCTTTGTGGTGTGGGACTTGGAATAACCTTTAACCAGGGCGGCAGTACCGGGGGAACCGACATCATAGCAATGATCATCAATAAGTACCGTAATATCAGCCCGGGCAGGATTATCATGTATTGTGACGTGATAATTATCACTTCCTCCTACTTTGTTCTTTCGTCTGTCGAAATACTTGTATACAGCTATGTCACAATGTGGATCGTTGCTTATTCCATCGATGCATTTCTTACCGGGGCGCAACAATCAGTTCAGTTATTCATCTTCTCTGAGAAATATGAGGAGATTGCTGATTTTATTAATAAGGAATCCCGAAGAGGACTTACTATCATTGAAGGTACAGGCTGGTACACAAAGAAGCAGGTAAAAATGATCATGACTGTTGTCAGGAAACGGGAATCTCCCATGATTTTTCAAAAAATAAAATCAATCGACCCTGAAGCCTTTATCTCACAAGGCTCTGTTATGGGTGTGTATGGAAAGGGGTTTGATGAAATCAAAGCTTAAATCACGGATATTCAACCGAATCAGAAAAACGGGTGAGGAATCAACCCGCAGAAAATATCTCCCTGAATGGATTTTTGGTATCTGTTTGTTTTTACTGCTTAATTTTACTTTCTCTCGTATCATGTACTACAACTATATGATCCCGTCGGTTGATATGAAAGAGGATATCTTATTTGTCGAGCCTAAATTACTATATGGTTTGCCAGCCGACTCCTTCCACGTCGAGGAAAATAAAGTGAGGCCGAATGAGAGTCTATCCGATATTTTGTCAGACAGAGGCGTATCATCCCTGGTCATCGACCGGATAGCCCATCTTCCAGGTTCAGTCTTCGACCTCCGTAAGATGAATGTCGGAAACGATTATGCTCTTTTCTATTCACGTGATTCTGCACGTACTCCACTTTACTTCGTCTATTCTGCAAGTCTGGTAAATTATTTTACTTACCGGCTCGATCCGGATTCATGTAAGGTAACAGCAGGTAAGAATGAAGTAACAACCGAGCGGAAGATCGCCTCAGGAGTGATAAATTCTTCTCTTTGGAAGTCAATTCAGGAGAACAATCTGGATCCTACAATGGCAATCTTCTTACAAGATATTTTTGCATGGACCATTGATTTCTTTGCCTTACAGAAAGGAGATTATTTCAAGGTAATCTACGATCAGGAATTCGTAAATGGCGGACCTTTGGGAATTGGTGCCATTCATGCAGCTCTCTTTAATTCTTCAGGCCAGGATTTTTATGCGATCCACTTTGAGCAGGAAGACGGACAGCGTTATTTTGATGATCAGGGGAAAAGTATCAGAAAGGAATTTCTAAAGGCACCTTTGAAAATATTCAGGATTAGTTCGCGTTTTTCAGGGGCAAGAATGCACCCGGTACTTAGAATTGTAAGACCCCATTTTGGTGTTGATTACGCTGCGCCGACAGGCACACCCGTATATTCAATCGGAGATGGCATAGTTCAGACCAGGGCTTACCAAGCCGGTGGAGGAGGAAATTTTATTAAGATCAAACACAATTCTGTATACACCACTACGTACATGCACCTTTCCAAATTCGCCCCTGGAATCCAGGTCGGATCAAGGGTTAAGCAGGGTGAACTGATCGGGTTTGTCGGTTCAACCGGATTGGCTTCCGGACCTCACCTTGATTTTCGGGTATTTCAGAGTGGATTTCCTGTTGACCCGCTTAAAATGAAGTCACCTCCTGCCCTTCCTGTGAGCGAGAAAAACATGCCCAGTTTCAAATCGATCAGGGATAGACTTATCAAAGAACTAAAAAGCTCAAAGTCAATTACGCTGAAATAAGCTGAAGAAATACGAGTTTCAGTTGTTTTTCTCCTCTGCTAACATCACATCAGCAACAAACTGCCTGATCTGTTGCTCGTCATTCTTTCTGCAAATAAGCAGTGTGTTTTGGGATTCAACAACAATATAATCATTAAGTCCCTGTATGACTGCAATTTTATCGTCAGGAAGATTGACGATACAACCTTCGGTGTCATACAAAAAGATTTTCTTGCCTGCAACAGCATTCCCGTTTTTATCCAATGGATGGTTTTCATAAAGAGATCCCCATGTCCCAAGATCGGACCAGCCGAAATCTGCTGTAAGAACATAAACATTGTCAGCTTTTTCCATAATACCATAGTCTATGGAAATATTTGGACATTCAGAGTAAGTCTTGTTGATGAAAAAACATTCATCTGCAGTATTGATCAGTTTTCTCCCATTTTCGAAGAGCGAATTGACATCAGGAAGGTATTTCTCAAATGCATTTAATATCGCCTGAACAGTCCAGACAAATATCCCGGAATTCCAGAAAAATTCGCCTGTATCAATAAACACCTGGGCCATAGCACGATCCGGTTTTTCAGTAAAGGTTTTTACCTTGAACAGGTTGCTAAAGTTGCTGAATTCCGTTTTTTCGCTTACCTGGATATAGCCGTATCCTGTTTCAGGGCGGGAAGGTTGTATGCCCAGCGTAAGGAGGACCTCTTTCTCGCCGGCAAAGTGTAATCCCTTGTCAATTTCGTTAAGGAAAAGATCCTCTTTAAGAATCAGGTGATCAGAAGGTGAAACAACGATTTTTGCGGTCGGACAAATACTCTGAATTTTGTATGCAGCATAGGCTATGCATGGTGCCGTATTCCTGCGAAGTGGCTCCAGTAAGACCTGGGACTCTTTAACCATGGGAAGTTGTTCTATAACCAGGTCTTTATAGTTTTCGCTGGTTACAATAAAAATGTTCTCAGCCGGCATTATCCTGTTGAATCGCTCAAATGTGAGCTGCAGCAAAGTTTTTCCAATGCCAAGAATATCAATGAACTGTTTAGGCCGGTCAGCGGTGCTTAATGGCCAGAACCTGCTTCCGATTCCTCCTGCCATTATGACGCAATAGTTTTTACAATTTCCCATGTTCAGGCTATTTGGCTCAAAATTAGATTTTTTTTTCTGAATCCACTCATCAGGAACTAATTCAGGACTGGAAATAGTTCCAAGTCGTTGTTTAAATAATTTGTATTTTTATGAAAAAATTTTTCATGAAGATATTCAACGAAATTGGTAATTACTTTTTGTTGATGTATCGGGTTTTCAGTAAGCCGGAAAGAAGCCGGATTTACTGGCAGCAATTATTGCTGGAAATTGAAAAACTGGGGATTCATTCAGTCGGGATTGTTGCGATTATATCTGTCTTTATGGGAGGTATTATTACGTTGCAGCTCACTTATAATATGTCAAGCCCACTGTTGCCGACATACCTGATTGGTCTTGGCAACCGCGATACCCTGATCCTTGAATTTTCCTGTACGATTCTTAGCCTGATGCTTGCCGGGAAAGTTGGTTCGAATATTGCTTCAGAAATAGGCAGCATGAGGGTCACAGAACAAATAGATTCCCTGGAATTGATGGGTGTCAACTCTGCTTCATACTTGATACTTCCCAAAGTCATTGCGGTAGTTTTCATGAGTCCGGTCCTCTTCATTCTGAGTGTTTTTTGCGGCATAATCGGAGGCTTGATAGCAGGGCCTGTTACCGGTGTGGTTACAGTCGCTGAGTATATGGGTGGTATCAGAACTCTTTTTATACCTTACTATGTTACTTTTTCAATGATTAAAACCCTGGCTTTCGGATTTTTGATCGCTACAGTTGCCTCATACCAGGGTTACAATGTACAGGGTGGAGCCCTTGAAGTTGGCCGTGCCAGTACCCGGGCGGTTGTCAATACCAGCATCCTTATACTCTTCTTTGACCTGGTTCTTACCCAACTGCTTTTCAAATGATCGAAATTAAAAACATAAAGAAGTCGTTCGAAAGCAGAGAGATACTGAAGAACATCACAACTGTTTTTGAGAAGGGAAAGACTAACCTGATTATCGGTCAGAGCGGATCCGGAAAGACAGTTCTGCTCAAATCAATTGTCCGGCTTCTTGAGGTGGATAATGGCGAGATTCTGTTTGATGGAAGGGACATCAGGCAAATGGCGTTTAAAGAATTGCGGGGGCTAAGGCAGGAGATGGGTATGGTGTTTCAGGGAGGCGCCCTTTTTGATTCTCTGGATGTAGCAGGCAATGTTCGGTTCCCTATGGATATGTTCACGAACATGACAACCGGTGAGAAGAACAGGCACGTAGACTTCTGTCTTGAGCGGGTCAACATCAAAGGATCTAACCATCTTTTCCCTTCGGAAATATCTGGAGGAATGCGCAAAAGAGTTGCAATTGCCAGGGCTATTGCGCTTAACCCAAAATATCTTTTCTGTGACGAACCCAACTCCGGACTGGATCCGGTAACCTCTATACTTATAGATAATCTTATAAAGGAAATTACAGTGGAATTTGATATTACAACGCTGATCAACACCCATGACATGAACTCTGTGATGGAAATTGGCGATAATATTTTATTTATCTCCGAAGGGGAAAAAGGATGGGAAGGGAATAACACTCAAGTATTATTTACAAGAAATAAAAAGCTAAACGAATTCGTCTTTGCATCACCATTATCAAAACGTATTCGTGATCTGAAACAACGGGAGGATGACGAATGAAATACCGCATCATATTGTATTTTGTGTGTTTGCTGACAATTCTGGCTTGTACCAGGGAGAATTTGCCGAAAGGGATTCTTCCCAGGAAAAAAATGGTTCCTATTTTGGTAGATATCCACCTTGCAGATGCAATTAACAGTCAGAAATACAATTTGTCAATGATCAGGGATAGCTTGTCGGAAGACTTGTATCTTTCAATTTGTAAAAAATACAGGGTTGAACGTGCTGATATTGAGAATTCACTTCTCTGGTACGGGAAAAATACCAGAGCCTTCGTTCCGGTTTATGATGAGGTATTAAATGTATTGAGTGAAATGGAGGTGAAAGCCAAAAGTGATACGATCAGGCCCGGCGGTTTTAACTTGGATACTACCAAAGTAAAAAAATCCCCATCGCCTCCACAAGTCACTTCTCCAACAGTTCAATAAGGTTTCTTGAATCATTATCTCATGCGTAAAATTTCTGCTCACATGATCCTGGATGGTCGGGGTAAATCATACTCTAAAGGGATATTGTCAGTTGAGGAAGACGGAACAATCGCTGATATTCTGGATACTCAAGGGATTATGGATGAATCGGCAAGTGTCGAGTTTTTCAGCGGGATAATTGTGCCGGGTTTTGTAAATGCTCATTGTCACCTTGAATTGTCACACTTGAAGAGTCTTTATGAAGCAGGGACAGGATTTGTTTCTTTTATCCGGCAAGTGACACAGGCCAGGAACAATGAGCCTGACGTGGTTATACAGGCTGCTGAAATTGCTGATTTGCTGATGTATAAAAACGGGATTGTCGCAGTTGGGGATATTGCCAATGAAACCTCAGTCTTCGGTGTGAAACAAAGGTCGCAAATCGATTACTATACTTTCATAGAAGCTTTGGGATTTGTACCTGAACGCGCTGAAAATGCATTTGAACGTGCCCGGTCCGGACTGGTAGCCGCTGAACGGCTTGGATTAAAAGCAGGTATTGTGCCGCATGCACCTTATTCCATTTCAAAACCGCTGTTTGATGCCATAGCGGCAGAGGCAATCAGGAATGATTCAATCCTGTCAATTCATAGCCAGGAAAGTAAGGAAGAAGATGAATTATTTAGAACCGGAACCGGAGGTATAGCCGGACATCTTCGTGACAACCTTTCTATTGACACATCGTCCTTTTCCCCTACCGGTGAAAGTGCGATCCACAGTACGCTTGATCTCCTGCCCTCAGAGATCAGCCTGCTCCTGGTACACAATCTCCATACAAATCAATCTGATATAGATTATATTACAAGTATCAGGAAGAAGGATAATACATGGTTTGTTCTCTGTCCCGGCTCAAATCTTTTCATCCAGAATAAGCTACCTGATGTTGAGCTCTTCAGATATAATCATCTTCAGATTTGCCTGGGTACTGATAGCCTGGGGTCAAACCGCCAGCTTTCTATTCTTGAAGAAATGAAGATTATTCAGTCGGCATATCCGGCTTTAACTCTGGATGAGCTGATGGTTTGGGCATCCTTTAATGGTGCTGCTGCATTAAAAATGGCAGATCGGGTGGGCTCTATAGAAGTTGGCAAGCGACCGGGACTTAATTTACTGACGGGAGTTGACATGTTGGAAATGAAACTTCAGCCCGGAACCAGGGTGAGAAAATTGTGCTAAAAATTTAAATTTGAGGAAGCAGTATTATGGCAACATTTCTTTTTGATCAAACCATATTTGGCCCGGTAATCAGCCGAAGACTGGGTATCTCACTGGGTATTAACCTGCTCCCTGTTGATTCCAAGTTGTGTTCATTTGATTGCATTTATTGTGAGTGCGGCTGGAATCCGGAAAGAAAAAACAACCGTGCAGTCTTGCCTGCCAGAGATGTTGTCAGGTCTCTTCTGCAGCAAAAACTACTTGAAATGGCAGAAGATTCAGAACTTCCAGATGTGATCACCTTTGCGGGGAACGGAGAACCAACTTTACATCCCGATTTTAGTGGTATCATTGAAGATACCCTCCAACTGAGAGATGAAATCTCTCCGAAATCAAGAATTGCTGTTCTTTCAAACTCCACCACATTGCATAAGCCTCGTGTTGTAGAGGCTTTAAAAATGGTTGACGATAATATTCTTAAGTTGGATTCGGGAATATTGGAAACCATTATTCTGCTAAATAAACCTGAAGGCAGGCTTGATCTTGATAAGCTGGTCCGTCAACTCAAACAGTTCAATGGCGCCGTAATCATACAGACCATGTTTCTGCGGGGAACTTTCAATGGAGCAGAAGTAGACAATACTACTGATTTCGAGGTCGAAAAATGGATCGGGCTGCTGAAGGAAATACAACCGCGAATGGTGATGATATATTCAATAGCACGTGATACTCCGGCAGAAAATCTTTATGGAGTGCCACTTGCAGAGCTGGAGGGAATAGCCTCACGTGTTGAATCTGAAACTTCAATTTCTGTGCAGGTTAGCGCATAAATATAATTTTTGAGGATGCGGATAGATATATTACAATTGACGGAAGGCGCCAGGAAGGCGAAAGGATCAACAGTGGTTATTGATGTTTTCAGAGCTTTCTCAACAGCATGTTACCTTATGGCGGCAGGTGCTGAAAAAATTTTCCCGGTTGAACATGTGGAAGAAGCGTTGCGATTGAAAGCCCTGATCCCGGATGCCATCCTGCTTGGAGAACGAAGTGAGAAAATAGTGCAAGGTTTTGATTATGGTAATTCTCCGACGCATATTTATCAGAAAAACCTTATCGGGAAGACAATTATAATGACTACAAGTTCAGGTACAAAAGGACTCATGAATGCAACTGGTGCAAGCGAAATCCTCACCGGAAGCTTCGTTAATGCCGGTGCAATCATCAGTTACCTGCAAAGAAGCAATCCTGAAATGGTAAGTTTGGTATGCATGGGCTATGAAGGTCAAAGACCGACTCAGGAAGACACTTTTCTGGCTGAATATATCAAGGACAGGATATTGGACATCCCAACAGACTTTGGGAAAATGAAAGAGATTCTGAGAACAGGAGATGGTGCCAGACTGTTGAATCCGGCAAACAGCAATTGGTCACCAGCACAGGACTTTGAATTGTGCCTGGACCTGGACAGGTTCGGTTTCATTCTTTGCATGAAGGATGAGGTAATTAGAAAAGATGCTATATCCGAGGTGGTTAAGGTCCTTAAAAAAAGTGAAATTTTAGATTCAGGCATGAAATTTTTTTGATTAAATTAAAAGATGAATTGATCATGTTTATATCTCATATTAATAACGGTTTATGATGAAATATAATTTTGACGAAATAATTGAGAGGAGAGGAACTGACTGTGAGAAATATGATCAGCTCCAGAAATATTTCGGGAATGGGAACGCTATCCCGCTTTGGGTGGCCGATAGCGATTTCAGGGTACCTGACTTTATTACCGCGGCTATAAGGTACCGGGCCAATCATGAGATTTATGCCTATTCTTATCGTCCGGATGGATATTATAATTCGATAATTAAATGGCAGCAACAGAGGCATGACTGGCATATTGAACGCGAAATGATCCTGCCGACTCAGGGTGTCGTCGCCACACTTTCTGCCATAATTATGTCATACACACAGCCTGGAGATAAAATCATCATACAGCCCCCGGTATATACACCTTTCTTCACTTGCGTTAGTGACTGCGGACGGACTATCGTGGAGAATCCACTTGTCAATAATAATGGCCATTATTCTTTTGATTTTGAAGATTTGGTTAGAAAAATTGACAATGATACAAGGTTGATAATCCTGTGTAATCCTCATAATCCGGTTGGGCGGGTCTGGACTAAAGAAGAACTTTCACAATTAGGTGATATATGTCTAAAAAACAATATTTTGATTATATCGGATGAAATTCATTCAGACCTGATTTTTGACGGTTACAAGCATACCCCACTTCCAACTATCTCAGATGAACTTGCAAATAATTGCATAGTTTGTATGGCTCCAAGTAAAACATTCAATATTGCAGGATTGGCGACTTCTTATGTCATCATTCCTAACCGGGAGATCAGACAACAATACGATCACTTTTTGCATATGCTTCATTTGAAAAGCGGTAATCTCTTCGGAAATACTGCTCTCGAAGCTGCTTATAAATACGGACTTGACTGGGTCAAACAGCAAAATGACTATCTTGAAGTGAACCGCGATTACCTACTCGATTTTATTGGTAAAAAGATGCCAAAGCTTAAAATGACTTTTACTGAAGCTACCTATCTTGCATGGATAGATTTTCGTGGGTACGGAATTGACGAAACTTCAATGAACAGGCTACTTATTGACAATGCTGAAGTGGCATTGAACAAAGGTTCGATTTATGGTAAGGAAGGTGTAGGATTTTTCAGGCTGAATTTTGCCTGTCCTAAACAGGTTCTTGAGGAAGCAATGTCTCGTATGGAGTTGGTTTTGGGCAGTTGACAAATGTGGTAAGGTGGAAGGTTTTAGTCTGGATGAATCAGGCTGACAGACTTTAAGGTTGATCGTTCCGTAATGATAGGATGAGTTTTTCCTGAAGGCTGGATTTCATTTAGCCCTTGACAATACCTGGGCAGCGAAAATTCTTAGTTCACTTTTATCTGAATCCGCAATATTAAGACGCGCCAGCGAAGTCAATGCCTTGTCATGAAAATATTTCATAAGAACTCTCGTTTCGTCAGCTGCACCCGATCGGGTAAAGATTTCCTTTACGACATCGATTTTTTCATCTGTATCAAAATTTTCTTTGCGCATCCAGTACTCTAATGTCGATCGATCTGTCTCATTGCTCATTTCCAGGGCCTTGAGAAGAATATAGGTTTTTTTATTCTCAGTGATGTCACCTCCAATTTTTTTGCCAAAGGATTTTGCGTCGCCGTAAACATCCAGCCAGTCGTCCTGGAGTTGGAAGGCGGTTCCAATATGAATGCCGAAATCATACAGCAGCTGACATTGATTTTCTGAGGCACCTGCGAGAATTGCCCCGGTTTTAAGGCTGCACCCGATAAGTACCGCTGTTTTTAACCTTATCATTTCCAGGTACTCGGGGATGGATACCAGTTCCTTTTCTTCGAATTCCATATCGTACTGCTGACCTTCGCAAACTTCCAGGGCAGTCTGAGAAAACAAGGAAAGCACATCCTGAAGATTCTGAGTGCCACACCGGGTTAAAAACCTGAAAGCCATGATTGACATTGCGTCTCCGCTCAATATAGCACTGTTCTCTCCATATTTTACATGAACTGCCGGCAAGCCTCTGCGGATGCCTGCATGATCCATGATGTCGTCGTGCAACAAGGTGAAGTTATGGAAGAGTTCTATTGCAGCAGCCGCCGGATAAAAGGATTCAATGCCGTTGGTATAAAGTGATGCGGCATGGAGCAAAAGTACCGGCCTTATCCTTTTCCCGCTTACACCCAGGGAATAAGCGACAGGTTCATACAATTGTACTGGTAATGTAGACCGGATTGTATGAATTTCTTCCTGAAATTTAAGTTCAAATGATTCAAAGAGATCTTTAAACCTGAGCATAACTTACTTCTCATCCGTTTCGGTTTCGGAATTGGCATATTCATCATTGATCATCTTGCAATGTCCAACAAAGCGTGCACCCGGTTCAACAGAAAGTTTTCCCATTGTGAGGTTTCCGGTTATGGATGCACTTCCTTTAAGAGAAAGAAGGTCTTTTACAATAATTTCTCCTTTGACAAATCCCAGGATTTCTGCGCTGGAGCATCGGATTGTTCCAGTAATTTTAGACTCCGGACCAACAACTACTCTGCCTTTGCAATCCAGATCCCCATCCAGAATCCCATCGATACGAATATCTCCGTTGGACTCGATATTCCCTTTTATCTTTGTGTCCTGAGCAATGGTATTCAGGGCTTTAACTTCGTTGATGATTGGTTTTGACATGTCTGTTAATATTGATCAGTTTTAAAACGCTGATGAAGGTAATAAATCGCCGGCATTTAATGCAAATAACAGTAACAAAAAAATCCCTCACGGGATTCCTTTGTAATTTTACCAGCTAACAAAAACACGCTTCGGAAAGACGTGGAATTAGACTGCAGTGGTCTTTTCAATTGCCAGTTTACCCCTGTAATAACCGCATTCAGCGCACACGGTATGATACCTTACAGCTGAACCGCAATTTGAACATGATGAAATCTGGGCAGGTACCGCTTTGTCGTGAGTCCTGCGCTTATCTCTTCTTGTACTGGAGTGTTTGTGCTTAGGATGTGCCATTTTTAATAAACTTTACTTTAATTACCAATAATTTTTTTTAACTCATTCCATCTTGGGTCATCCGGTTCATTTAAAGAATTGCCATGGTATCTAAGCTCTTCCAGTTTTTTTATCATCACCGGATCACATAAACTGTTACCGTCCTCTCCATCAGGATGAATTCTACGGATAGGCAAACTTAAAATTACGAATTCATAGATAAACTGCGCAATCTCAACCTGAAATTCACTGGGATGAAGATAAATCAACTCTGCTTCATCTTCGACAGGTTTTTCACTGAATTTGACCAACAGTTCTCTATGGCTTTCAATAGGGTAACTAAAATTTTCCAGACAGCGGTCACAGATCAGTTCTACTACCCCTTTAATTGAAAAGGACAGCCTCAGATGGGTAGTCCGTTTCTCAAGTTCTACCCGGATTAACAATTCACCGTTTTCTACTTCAGAATTCTCAAACTCTGCAAAAAAACGATTGTCAACTGTAAATTCAAACTGATGCTTACCTTCACTCAATCCTGAAAATGGAAGGGTGTATTGCGAAAGGTAGTTCATAATTATCCTTCTTAAAAAGCTTGGCAAAGGTATAAAAAATATTATACAATGATCAAAATGAATCAGACATTTTGATCATGTGAGGATTCGATTGGTGATTAATTAGAAAAGTTGAATTCGACGGACCCTGCAAGTCTGCAAACCTGGTGAATTATTCCTTTGTTGAACCAACTATTTCCCTAATTGTCCGGCAAATTCCTTCTTTATCAAAACCGCATTCGCGGTACAGTTCCTGCTGTGTTCCCTGTTCAATAAATCGATCCGGTACTCCCAGTCTTATTACGGATTTTTTTATGTCCCGGCTGGCAAAATACTCTATAACTGCGCTTCCAAATCCTCCTGCAATAACACCGTCTTCAACAGTAATGATGTGATCGAAACGTGCCCCGACTTCATCAAGAATTTCCTGGTCAATCGGTTTTACAAACCTCATATCGTAGTGAGCCACTGAAATATTTTCGGTCTCCAGAATTTTTCTGACTTCAGTCACAAAATTTCCCGGATGACCAATAGACAGGACAGCAACATCGGTTCCGTCAGCGATTTTTCTGCCAATACCAACCGGTATTTCAGAAAATTCCAGCTGCCATTCCTTATGCATCCCATTGCCACGAGGATACCGGATTGCGAACGGGCCTTTGTCAGGAAGCTGGGCTGTATACATTAAATTCCTCAGCTCCAGTTCATCCATCGGGGCGGAAACAGTCATATTTGGGATGTTCCGCATGAACGACAAATCAAAAACCCCATGATGAGTCGCACCATCTGCTCCAACAAGACCGCCCCTGTCCATGCAAAAAACAACATTCAGTTTTTGAAGAGCCACGTCGTGAATAATCTGATCATAGGATCTTTGCATAAAGGAGGAGTAGATATTCACGAACGGAATCTTTCCTGATACAGCCATCCCTGCAGCAAAGGTCACCGCGTGTGGTTCCGCAATACCAACGTCAAAAGCCCTTTCAGGCATCTCTTCCATCATTATATTCATGGAACAGCCACTCGGCATAGCCGGGGTGACTCCGACAATATTTTTATTTTTTCTGGCCAGTTCAAGCAAAGTCTGTCCGAAGACAACCTGGTATTTTGGAATTTTTGGATGTGGTCCGGGATCATTGAAAATCTCACCTGTAACAACATCAAACTTACCCGGGGCATGCCATTTAGTAGCATCATTTTCCGCAGGTGTGTAACCTTTCCCCTTTTTGGTCATAATATGGAGAAGTTTCGGGCCCGGTATCTGTTGAAGGTCGTTAAGAATTCTGGTCAGGCCAACCACATCATGGCCGTCGACAGGGCCGAAATAGCGGAATCCGAGTGCCTCAAACAGGTTGCTGTCGTTAAAAACCATAGATTTGACAGCATGCTGGTGCCTTTTAAGCAGAGCAAGCATTTTTCGGCCGGCTGTCCTGAAATGCTTAAGCACTTGCCATACGCCTGATCTTAAACGATTGTATGCTCTCGAGGTTTGCATTCGGACAAAGTACCTGCTGAGGCCGCCAACATTAGGATCAATTGACATGTTGTTGTCGTTCAGAATGACAAGAAGATCAGCATTAGCCCCTCCGGCGTTGTTTAAGCCTTCGAACGCCATTCCTCCGGTCATTGATCCGTCGCCAATTATGGCAACCACTTTGCGGTCTTTCTCGCCATTCATTTGTGCTGCAATTGAAATACCGAGTGCAGCAGATATGGAAGTTGAAGAATGACCGACTCCGAATGCATCATATTCGCTCTCAAATCTGTTGGGGAATCCGCTTAACCCTTTGTATCGCCTGTTTGTTTGGAATTGTTTTCTTCTCCCTGTTAAAATTTTGTGTCCGTAGGCCTGGTGGCCGACGTCCCAGATCAACTTATCGTAAGGGGTATTATAAACATAATGTAGCGCAACTGTCAACTCAACAACTCCCATACTGGCTCCGAAATGACCCGGATTGCAGGAGGCTTCCTGAATAATCATTTCCCGAATTTCAGAACATACCTGGGGTAAGTCTTTTTCTTTAAGTTTTTTAAGATCAGATGGATAGTCAATATTATCGAGAAAATTTACCATTAAAACCGAACTTTGTATATATACACAAATCAAAATAAATTTAGAACTACAAAGATAGACTTAATTAGCTTATTTCTTCGACCAGGCTGAATTCAGGGTATAAGCCTCCAATGATTCGACAAAAAGTTCGCCCCCCTGTGTATAAAGCATCAACTCTTCCTCTCCGGCTACAGGTGAAAAACAGGTGCTGATTCCGGTTTCTCCATTATTGCCAAATACTTCAATGGATGAACGGTCCAAAATTATTTTGAGTTCAATCTTTCCTGCAATAGGTTCCAGTAACATTTTTTCGCCATTGACAAACAATGTTTTTTTAGATGTATTATATTGAATATCTGTACCTTCTGATTTTTTGCCATTGCGGACGATGAAACCAAAAGTATCTGAAGTTTTGACCTGAAATATTGCTTTGATAAATACGGCGTCACCACTTATTCCACCAAGTAAATTTCCCTTTATCCCCGGTATCAGGTTTTTATCTTTTTTTATTACGTCATGATCAAAAAGGCTTGAAATAGCAGACACAGGTTCTCTGCATAATACGAGGCCATCCTGGTTGGATCTCAGGGATAATTCGGTTGGGAAGCTCATCTGTCCGTTGAAAGGCATGTCAGCATATTCTCCGCCTCTCATCCAGGCAATCAGGATGATCTTGCCATTTGGAGCGTTGGAAAGAGTCTGTGCGGCAAAGAAATTTTTCCCAAAGTCGAGTTTCTTCATTTCTGTCTCCGGCTTAAATGCCAAGCCATCAAAGAATCCAATTTTATAATCACCTTCACCGCTCAGGACTACCCATTTCTTTTCGTTGGTATTTCCTTCCACTTTAATTTCAAAGATATCAGGACATTCTCCGAACCCTTCTAAGTGGCTTTGAAATTGCCAATGCAGCAAATCGGATGAATTGTAGAATGAGATACCTGCTGATTTGCCATCTTCCCCTTTTTCACAATACAACGAAAGAATCCATTTCCCGGTTGGTTGATGGAAAAAGACCTTTGGATCATGGCTGTTCAATCCCGGGCTACCTATTACCGGATTTTTGGCATATTTATTCCATGTCTCTCCTTTGTCAGTGCTATATGCCAGATTCTGATCACCCTTACTGTCAGAGTAATATATCAGCATTGTCCTGGTATTATTTTGCTGAAGCCCTGTGAGATTCATGGAGTCAATTACAGCACTCCCCGACATTGGACGACACGAAGTTGCATCAATAGCTTTATCATCCGGAATGAAGGCAAAAGGAAGATGTTGCCAGTGGATCAAATCCTTGCTGACTGCGTGGCCCAATTTGTTAGAGAGTACCTTGTTGTCGATTGATACATTTTGGTAAAAAAGGTGGTACTCACCAAGATAATAAACAAAACCGGATGGCTCAAACAACCAGTTTTTCTCAGGAGAGAAATGGACTTGAGGCCGGTATTTTTCTTTGTAATAATTTTTGTCGGTCTTGGCTGATACCAATAAAGCCATAGCAACCAGTAAATATATTAAATACTTCATAACCCGGAGAGTTAAGATTTTCGGTATGTAAAAGGAATTTTTCAAATATACAGTTTATCTAAAAACTTTACCAGGTGAAAACCTGATAATTCATTCAGCAGATAAAATCTTACTTTTGTGCCCTATGAATGAAAGGCCAAAATTTTGAAGAACCGGAGTTCAGCATGGATAAATTCAGACCAATAATGAACTCCTGAATTTGCCAGTATATTCATCACTTATAAAAACAGAGACAATGCAAGATAATATTGAAATAATGGCACCTGTTGGTTCGTATGAATCACTTATGGCAGCAATACAGGCCGGTGCTGGTTCAGTGTATTTTGGGGTTGAACACCTGAATATGAGGGCCAGATCAGCCAATAATTTTACCCTGGAAGATCTTCGCGAAATCGCGCGACGGGCCGGGCAAGCAGGTGTCAAAACCTATCTGACAATAAATACCGTCGTATTTGACGAAGAGTCGGAAACTTTGAATATGATAATCAATGCAGCCAGAGATGCCCGTGTATCAGCTGTTATAGCATCGGATCTGGCGGTTATCCAGGCTTGCAGGACCGTTGGCATGGAGGTGCATATCTCAACCCAGTTAAATATCACAAATTATGAAACGGTGAAGTTCTATGCACAGTTTGCAGATGTTATGGTACTGGCCCGTGAGATGAATATTGGCAGGGTCTGGGAGATTTCAAAAAAAATCAAGGAAGACGACCTAAGAGGACCCAATGGCGAATTGATCCGCCTTGAGATGTTCGCTCATGGAGCTTTGTGCATGGCTACCTCCGGTAAATGCTATCTTTCGCTGCATGAAATGAATTCCTCCGCAAACAGAGGCTCATGCATGCAGAGCTGCCGTCGTGCTTATACTGTAACTGACAAGGAGACAGGTGCTGAATTCGAAATCGACAATGAATATATTATGTCTCCCAAAGACCTTAAGACCATTCACTTTCTGAATAAAATACTCGATGCCGGGGTAACTGTTCTTAAAATTGAAGGCAGGGCCAGGAGTGCAGATTATGTGAAGTGCGTAGTGGAGTGCTACCGTGAAGCCGCAACAGCGTACCAGGAAGGAACTTTTACGCCTGAAAAGATTGAAGACTGGGATAAAAGGCTTGCAACTGTTTTCAACAGGGGTTTTTGGGATGGCTATTACCTCGGACAGCGACTCGGGGAATGGAGTGGTAATTATGGATCTCTTGCGACAAAAAGAAGAGTTTATCTCGGTAAAGTGACCAATTTTTTTACAAACATCAGTATCGGTGAGTTTAAACTGGAAACCGGATCACTTAAACCCGGGGATGAGATTATGATAACCGGCCCAAGCAGCGGTGTGATTCAGACATTGGTAAATGAAATCAGAGTTGAATTGAAAACGGTAGTTGAGGCGCCCAAAGGATCTTATTGTTCAGTATCAGTGCCATCCAGGGTAAGAAGATCAGACAAGGTGTACAAAATTGTTGATGCATCGCAGATAAAAACCCAATAAAAGAAGGACAGCTCCGAAATAGTTGATTATTTGTATCTTCTACAACAATTCCTCGTTAAAATGCTATTTTTACCGTAGAATAGAAGCATGACAATGGGGAAACGGCTGTTGATTTTTATTACATTCCTTTTAATAGCAGGTAGTATTGCTGGCTGGTATTTTTTTGCCCGGGAATCAAGATATTTAGGTACTTCCCCCATTAAAGCCGTGCCGGTAGAATCACCATACTTTGTTCGTGTACGCGATCTGGGGGGGCTTGTGGCAAAAACAGTGAAAAATAGCAGCTGGAAGTCCTTGTGCACTTTCAGTAATGTTGCAGGTTTTTATTCTGATTTTGTTTTCCTTGATTCAGTAACTGTTCAAAACAAAGAACTTGAGAAGATTCTCCGACATAAGGAAATGATATTTGTTCCTGGAGATAGTTCAAAACTTTTTATACTTAGGATTGGCAGTATTTCGGAGAAAAACAGCATAAATAGCTTGATACACGGTTATTTTCAGACCAGAAATATTGTGGCTGCCGGGGTAGAATATAAAGATGCTGATATACAAAAATATGAATGGATTGAACATGGCGTGATCAGAAAGGTACTGATAGTTTTCTACCAGGGCCTCATGATTGCAAGTGATGATTTTTACCACCTATGTTCTGCAATTGTACAAATGAATTATTCCCCGGTATCCAGTGATCCCGGCTTTCTCAAGGTCAAAAACAATGATACAGAAAATATTGATCTCAATATTTTCATAAATCACAAGAAATTCTCCAGGTACTTGTCCGCTTATTTTCCTGACAGCATGGCGTTGGCAATCTTACGTCCGGACTATGCTAAATGGACTGAAGTTGATGTAATCCAAAAGGATAATCAGTTGCTTATGAGTGGATTAACTATTACTGACAGTACCTTCTCATCTTATCTGGATATATTTCGTCATCAAAAACCGGTTGCTGGTTCATTAACTCAGTTTATGCCTTCAAATACCAGTTACTTTGCAATTCAAAATCTGTCCGATCCATTGGAATATTTTAGTGATTATCACAGTTTCCTGGAAAAAAAAGAAATATATAATCGATACAACGATACTTTATCCGCATTGTCCAAAGTGCTTAACCTGAATGTTGAAAAGTATCTGAATGAGAACTGGCAAGGAGAGGGGGCTTCAGTTTTCCTTAATTATAACCTGGAACAATCTTCTGATAACCGTTTTCTGCTTATCAAAATTAAATCTGGCAGTAACGACCCCCTGGTACAGGCAATAAAGAAATGGATGTCTGCCAGCAAAGGCAGGTTCAGTGAGGTCGAAAATGCGGATGCAGCGAAAAATAATATTCTGAAGTTACCTTGCAAGAATTTTGGACAGTTGCTTGGAGGATATTGTTTTGCTGCTATCCCGACCAGTTATATGGCTGTAAATGATGAGTATCTTTTATTTGGTGGGTCATCAGCATCACTAAAAAGATATCTTAACCACCTGCGGAGGAATGAACTTTTAATCAATAATGCTTCGTATGTAAAATTTTCATCCGGCTTCGCAAGAACATCTAATTATTTTTTGTGGAGTGCTCCCGGACAATCATTGCCTTTTTTCAGTTCTGTCTTTGATGAAGATTCTTATCAAAATTTGACCAAGGGAATTTCAGACTTAATGAAAATTGACAATGTAGCGTGGCAATGGAGTTATGAGAACGGAATGGTTTATAACTCAGCGAGCCTCTTTTTTAATTCTGCTGCAAATCCGGATCCGGTGCCACTCTGGAGCTGTCAGTTCCAGGGTAAACTAACAGGAAAACCTGTTTTTATCTCCGGTACACAAAATAGTCAGGAGCGAGAACTGGTATTCCAGAATAATGAGAATTGGCTGGTCTGCCTTGATAAAGAGGGAATTGAAAAGTGGAAGATCCGGATAGATGGGCATGTAATGGGCGGGATCAAAATGATCGATTATTACAGGAACGGCGATTTACAGATGATATTTAATACAAGGAATTCCATTCATCTCATTGGGGGGAATGGCAGCGAAATAAAAAATTTTCCTGTCCGGCTCAGATCTGCTGCAACCAATGAAATTTCAGTTTTTGATTACGATGGCAAAAAGAATTACAGGTACCTGATTGCCTGTCGCGACCGGAAGGTTTATAACCTGGATAAGAACGGTAAGCTACTTCCCGGATGGCAGCCGAAGGCCACCTCCGGCATTGTTGAACTTCCGGTAAGGTATTTCAAGGCCGGAACAAAAGATTACCTGGTTTATTCCGACAAAAAACACACTTATATTGTTGACAGGCAAGGAAAAGAGCGAATTAAAATGAAAGATGAATTTGCTCATTCCGGTAATAATTTTTTTTTAATTAAAGATAAAAGTGGGTCTCAGGCTTTTGTAACCACTGATGATAAAGGCCAAATCCGATTTGTCGGACTGGATGGATCTTCCAGGAAAATGTCAGTTGGAAATTTTTCGGATGAACACATTTTTCTTCCTGTTGAACTATCTGTTGAAGGGTCAACTGAGTTTTTATTTGCAGACCAGAAAAACATTGCCTTGTTTGATCTATCCGGTAACCTGATCTTTAAAAAAGAGGTGAATATTCTTATGGATACAGCTCCTTCACTGATAAAGATAGGAAATGAGAGGTTAATTGAATTATATTCAGCTGCTGAAAGCAAGGCTGTCATTTTGAGAAGTGATGGCTCGAATTTCATTGTTTTATTGCCAGAGAAATGCAGTTTTCAAACGATTGGGCTTTTCGATATAAATTCTTCTGTTGCCAGCCTGGTGGCTTACTCTCCGGACGGAGCCCTGTATAACTTTCAAATGATAATTAAATGAGAAAATACCTGATTTTCTACATTTTAGGGATGATTTTACTTCTAATTGCCTCATGTGATCAGTCAGAATTTGAACTTGACAGACTAGCATATCCCAGCGGGCTTAATCCAGTTGTATACAGACCTTTTTCCAGCGGATCCTATGTGGTAAATGAGTATACTGCCTTCCCATGGTCAGGTAATACCATCGTTACGGCTGACCCTTTGAATTTCAAGTTAATTCCTTATCCTCTTAATGGGCTTTCTCTCAGTACAAACGGTATAGATTCAATGGTTGTAATTGTTAAGACAGTGAATGAAACACCTATGAAATACCGATATATTATCACAATCAACGGCACACTCCTGGATTCGGGAACAACTCTATTAAATGAAGCTTTGACTGATTCACAGGGTAATGTCACTGTAGCATCAAATGATTCTATCGAGTACAAACTTTACCCGGCCGATATAAAAAACCTCACAACTGCCTCCCAGATTGATCTCAACATATCCCTTCATCAGCCGGGTACAGCACCTGTTGTTGCAAATGCTTTAAAATATGCTCAAATCTCTTTCAAAATTGGATTCAGGGCACCAGTAAATCTGTTCAAGATTCAGCAATGAGACAAACCATCCTTTGCCTTGCATTTCTATTGTTCTTCTTTACAGTTGGAAATATTGAACTAAATGGTCAGCCGAGTTCACTGTATTATCTGAAATCAGTACCTCAGACCAAAGATCTCAATCCGGCAAGACCAGGGATTGACAGAGGATTTTATGTCAGCCTGCCTCTTTTCTCAAAACTCGATCTTTCTGCCAATGCGAACAATTGGAGTTACAATGATCTTATTCACAAGGGGATCGGTGCACAGTCGGATTCTCTTGTAATGGATTTTAAAAAATACCTGTCCGCTCTTGATCAAAACAATTTTCTGTATGAATATGCCGCCCTGACACTGATTGAGTTCGGGTGGAAAAAGGAGACGGATTTTTTTGCTTTTTCATGGACCGAAAAGGAGGTAGCAGAAGTTTTTTTTACCAAAAGCCTGGCAAACCTGATTTATTACGGTAATGCTCCATACCTTGGAAGCACTTATCATTCCGGATATTTTGGTGGTACAGGACAGCATTATCGTGAATTCGCTTTCACATTTGCCCGAGACATGACGAAAAAACTAAGTGTGGGCATTACAGGCAAATTGCTCTTTGGAATGTCCGGAATAAAAACTTCAGGCCTGAATGTCGTTGCAGGCATGCCTGCAAGTGGTGATCAGATTGACATGGGCGCTTCAGGAAGAGTTTTTATGTCAGCGCCCGTTGATATTCAGATCACTAACAACAATGGGTATAATTTTTATGGAAGAAGCTATTACGACAGGAAAACTTATCTGACCAATTTCGCTAACCCAGGAATGGCTATAGATATTGGGTTTGCTAACAGAATCAGCAAAAAGTTTGAATTTTCAATGAGTCTTATTGATCTAGGCTTTATATCCTGGAATAAGAATATTAACTCTTTTTCGGAAAACGGCAAGTTTTTATTACGGGGCATTAATCTCAATACGCAGACAGCTACAAACAATCCGCCAAATCTTACGGATGTAAGTAGTCTGCTGCTTCCGTTGAGGGATAGTTTGCGCGTTGCATTTTACCCGGATCAGACAAATTCCAATTTCATGACGCTGTTACCGGTAAAATTATACTTAGCCGGTGAATACAAAATAAGCGAGGATTATACTTTTGGAGGTGTTGCCAGGGTGAGGATGTTTAACAATTTGCTTCATACCTCTTTCACTGCCTCAGCCAATGCTGCGTTTACCAGAAAATTTTCGATGTCGGCCAGTTATTCTGTCATGGAGTCAACCGTTGATAATTTGGGTGTTGCGGCCGCTTATCGTTTTGGCATATTTCAGCTTTATGCTGCCTCAGATAATGTCAGGTCTATGTTTTACCCCAGTACAGCCAACAATATGAACCTGAGAATCGGGATCAACCTGATTTTTCAGGATGAAGCCAAACAAAGAAAAGGTGTATACAAGAAGGGAACCAAAAGATCTGACATAGGCTGTCCCGTTTATAATTGAGCTGACCTCAAAAAAAAATACTATTTTTGTGCACTGATGAAAATTGGTTAGGTCATGATACTCTTTATTATATTAAATATCTCCACATTTTTCGACACAATTTTTATCCTGCTTCTTGTTTATTACGGATTCAGGTTTTTCATGAGGTATTTTGGACCCAGAATTGTTGAAAGGGCAGCTGATAAAGTTTACCAGGACTTGAAAGCACAGGAGGAGGCAAAAAGAAGGACCGAATACTCCTCTCCCGGACAGGTGAAAGTCGAGCGCACTGAACGAAAAGAGAAGAATTTCCAGAAGAGCGACGGTGAATACGTTGATTTTGAAGAGGTGAAATAACCATAGGAGCCTGATCAGGTTAATTTAATATCAGGTTGTTGATTTTTTTTTTGCATTTAAATTTTCAAAATACATAATCAGGCAATCATCAGGTATTGCCACAATTAACAAAATGAACCAGGAAGACCTTTTTAAAAAATTGATAGCCCATAGCAAAGAGTATGGCTATATTTTCCCATCGAGCGAGATTTATGACGGATTAGGCGCCGTTTATGATTATGGTCAGAACGGTGTTGAGCTAAAAAACAACATTAAAAAATACTGGTGGGATTCGATGGTTCTTCTCAATGAAAATGTTGTGGGGATTGACTCGGCCATTTTTATGCACCCGACAATCTGGAAGGCTTCAGGTCATGTCGATGCATTCAACGATCCTTTGATTGACAACAAGGATTCCAAGAAAAGATACCGTGCGGATGTATTGATTGAGGAGGAGCTGGCTAAAATTGAAGGGAAAATTGATAAGGAGGTCGAAAAGGCACGTGGTCGTTTCGGTGATTCATTTGATGAGAAAGTTTTCAGGGAGACCAATTCAAGAGTACTCGAAAATCAGCAAAAGTGGGACGCCTTGCATACACGTTTTTCGAACGCGTTAAATAATTCCGACCTGGCTGAATTAAAGCAGATCATTGAAGATAACGAAATTGTTTGTCCAGTCTCAGGTACCAGAAACTGGACAGATGTTCGCCAGTTTAATCTCATGTTCTCAACCGAAATGGGATCCACTGCTGATGGAGCTTTGAAGATTTACCTCAGGCCTGAGACTGCCCAGGGTATTTTCGTCAACTATCTCAATGTCCAGAAAACCGGAAGGATGAAGATTCCTTTCGGTATAGCACAGATCGGTAAGGCATTTCGCAATGAAATTGTTGCACGCCAGTTTATTTTCCGAATGAGGGAATTTGAGCAGATGGAGATGCAATTTTTCGTTCGCCCGGGATCTGAACTGAATTGGTTTGAACAATGGAAGGAAACACGTATGAAATGGCACCAGGCCCTTGGTTTTGGTGAAGCAAATTATCGTTTTCACGTTCACGAGAAACTGGCTCACTACGCAAATGCCGCAGTAGACATTGAATTTAAGTTTCCATTCGGGTTCAAGGAAGTTGAAGGAATCCATTCTCGTACCGATTTCGACCTTTCACAGCATCAGAAATTTTCAGGCAAGAAAATTCAATATTTTGATCCAGAATTAAATGAATCCTATGTCCCTTTTGTTGTTGAGACTTCAATCGGGGTAGACAGGATGTTTCTTCAGGTACTTTCTGCTTCCTACCATGAAGAGGAGATTGACGGTGGTGACGGTAAAAAGGATACCCGTGTGGTGTTGAGGCTTCCGGCTCCCCTTGCACCTGTTAAACTGGCAGTGATGCCTTTAATTAAGAAGGAAGGACTTCCCGAGAAAGCAAGAATGATAATTGATAATTTAAAGTTCGAATTCAACTGCCAGTACGACGAAAAAGATTCAATCGGGAAAAGATACAGACGCCAGGATGCAATCGGAACGCCATACTGTGTAACTGTGGACCACCAGACAATGGAAGACAACACAGTTACAATCCGCTACCGCGACTCCATGGAGCAGGAACGTGTTTCGATAGATGAGGTAAAGGATCTTATTAGTAAAAAGGTGAATTTAAAAACCTTATTTGAAAAGCTTAAGTAACAAAACAAAAAAACAGTTTTAAACCGTTATTTTTGTTTTGTTAGCCTTATTAGATTTGATTTTCAAATAATTACTGATCAAAAACATGACCCCAACCATAATAACGGGTACATTAATCAATAACACAATACTTAATGCAACCAGGACAGAACCTGTCCTGTGATAATTCAGCAAAAAAACCGGGATGCTTGTTAAGGCGCCGAATGTGATAAAAAGTATTCCGCCCCATTTCTCGTTAATCCAGGCGAACCAAAGGATCAAAATTAAAATGTAGGTAGGGATCAGGTGGATCAGAAAATCACGTATCTGTATCCACACCGGCAAACCGGGAGCAAAAGCATCAAGTGCAAACATACTGATAAACAAGATCGCAACGATGCAAAGTGCCCTTGGTATCCATTGAAACCACAACTCCGGACTTTTCATATTTTTCATATTTTAATGAACAGTACAAAGCATTTTTTACTGTGATTATAACAGAAGAGATGTTCAAAAGATAAAATTACTTATTGATCTCTTCTTCGAGGATTTTGACAACTTCCTCAGTAGCAGCCAGACTTTCTTCTTCTGATTTGATTCTTTTCAGGTATTTGATAACCTTGTCCTTACCAACTATCAGCAGGACGCCAATCCCATTACAATCACCCAATCCCAAAGCTTTCGGCAATACATGGTCTTCATCCAGCATCACGATGGAACCAGCAAATTGTTTTTCCTTTTGCCTTGCTTTCATCCTAATTCCGGCATTGGGGATCCAGGTGTCTTTGCAGTTGGCGATACCGATGCCCTGGTATTTATTCTGGTCGAATTTTTTTGCTTTAACTGCGTCTGAAAGCTTGTCGTTAATGTCTTTAACATCAGGATCAGTGTATTGAATCAACAAAACTTTTTCTCCGACAAAAGGGATGGATTTTGGTTCGTTGTTTGCATCTGAAATTTTCACGGCCGACATAGTCTTACCAACAATCTCACCTGACTGCGCCTTTACAATCATTGGAACCAGGTAAAATGAGCAAAGAAAGCCGGCAATTAGTGCAAAACGATTCCATTCTAAATTTTGAGTTTTTCTCATGTTTTTGGTTTTTAGACTTTTAATAAATTCCCCACCATATAAAGATAGGAATTAAAATGACTATCTATATTTGTTCAGATTTGCCTAAAAAGCAATCTTTGATAAGATAGAAACATCTCTTTTATTTTCTTCCGATCATCTTTTCAAAGATTTCTCTTTGCCCGATCAGGGCATTCACTTTATCTTCAGGATTGGTACGACATTCGAGAAGGACCCATCCTTTGTATTTGTTCTTCACAAACAGATTCATCAAATCCTGGTAAGGGTAAGTCGGATCATTCAACTCCCTTACGTGGCAGATATCTCCAAACCTGGCTTTTACCATATTAAAATTTGATTCCAGTCCGCCGCCATTCAGGTCCTGGGAATTACAATTCCAGCAAACTGTTGCATTGGGATGTGTTGCTACGTCCATGATTGCCTTGATATTGTACAATTCCTGTGTTTCTTCGCCATGGACTTCCAGCCTTAACTGCTGACCTAAATTGGCACCAAAAATAGCCAGTTCATTCAATGCTTTTCCTATCTGTTCAATGGTCTTTTCGTGAGGAATCCCTTTTCTGAATCCGTTAGGTTTCACCTTAACCCCTGAGCCGCCGATCTCTTGGCTTAGAATCATGAATTGTTTGGTCTCTTCTATCGATTTGGTAAGTTTCTCCGGCTCAACATAATCGTATTGCTGATTGGTTCCCATTCCAACGATTGCTACCGGACTATCCTGAAATTTCTTTTTCACCAGGAGACGCTCTTCTTTTGTCAAAAGAGGACTTACTTTATGAGCATGCTCAACCCGGAGTTCAACGCCATGGATTCCCGATTGTGTCAGGTTCCTGATCAGGGTATCCTGATCCCAGTCTTTACCCCACAGGTAGGTGACAAAACCAAGTTTCATTTCCGGCTTTTTAATTTTTCCATAAACAAGCTGACCGGTTGGCAACATCATTGCTCCGGTTATTAAACTTAGATTCTTTAAAAAATCTCTTCGTCCGGCTTCCAATTTTTTTTCCATTTTTTTAGTAATGAGTTTAATGTTTATTTGGTTTTTTAGTAATCCAAGCGCTGTTTTTACAAATTTAATGAATAAATAATCAGTTAAGAAAAATTAAAATTTTATAATGAAAAGTTAAATATGGAGACCATTTATTTCCATCAAAAATTTGCAAAATGCAGATATACTGTTAAATACAAAAAATATTTTCAAATCCGGTTTTTTCATGCTTCAAAATTCCTGTAACGAATAAAAAATTGTAGCGTCTTATGAGTGAGTTTCGGATTTAATCAGACTATTTTATAAAACAACTAAAAAATTAATAAACATGAAAACGCTCATTTTAACAACTGTATTAGTACTTACCTTAAGTTTTGCTTCAACCGCAAGAACCATTGTTGCAAAAGGAGAATCCAATTCAGCTTTTGGAAATTATACCATCGAGCTGTTAGACGATCACATGATGCTAAACAACAATGAACTGGATAAATATCTTATTTCCTATGAAAATACTGATATGAAAGTAGTAGTGGTAATGGATAAGCAAAAAAAGTGCAGGAAATATTATGTTCTGAACGATCAGCTTCCGGTTCAGTATGAATGCAATGGTACTTCTTTTGGCATTAAGAAACTTGATAGGGCAGTCGTGGCAAATGGTTTTGGCAATGCATCAGAAAAGATGAACAAACAGGAATTTTTCAACCAGAGAGTATTGATCAGTGGTGTGACCAATACGAAAGAACACCTGAACCTCATTGCCTCTTATTATCCGGGATTATTCAGCTAACAGGTTTCCCTTTATAATTATCGGGAAGCTGATTATATATTTTCACTTCACGGAGTTACCAGGAAGGCATCACAAGATGTCTTCCTTTTTTTTAAGGTATGCTCTTGCTACCAAGAGATCGCCGGGCCTGGTTATTTTTATGTTTTCGGGATTTCCGGGTACCATTATCACCCGGACCCCCTTATTTTCAACTACGGAAGCATCATCTGTAAATTCCGGATTCCAATCTTGTTCGTATGCCTGCTTAATTATGGGTGTCCGGAATACCTGTGGTGTCTGGACAGTAAAATAAATTGACCTGTCGACCGTTTGGGAGAGTTCCATATTTCCTTTTCTCAGAGTCTCGTCCAGTGGCAGAACTGGAATTGCGGATCCTGTTCTGGCTGCCTGTACGAAGCAATTATTTATTGTGTCCATAGAAACCAGGGGCCGGACGCCATCATGAACAGCGACCAAGTCGGTTTCGCCCAGTGCATCGAGCCCATTTTTTACAGAGTGGAAACGGGATTTCCCCCCCTTTACAACCAGGTGCGGGTGATTGAAATTATGAAGTAAGCACAAATCCATCCAGTATTTTACTTGTGATTCCGGCAAAACGACGATGATCGGGATGGACGGTTCATAATTAATAAATGCCAATATAGTCCACATCAGCACCGGTAAATTTTCCAACAGGATAAATTGTTTTGGAAGTTCACTGCCCATTCGGGTGCCGCTTCCTCCGGCAACGATGATGACACTTTTTTTCATATCCTTTTGTGATCTTTAGTTCTTGTTCGTTTCACTCATATTATTTTTTAAATGAAGCAACTATTGACCTGATTCAGCAGGGGCACCCTTCCCTTTATTTTCAACTTCTTTAGTGGCTTTTGTTAGGAGTTTAATTAGGAACTTAAAAGTCATTGAATTTTGTGAATCAGCCGGAAAATTATTCCTGTACATTTAATTCCAATAGCAAAAATAGCTTTCCATTTCAAGAATGGTTCTCTGTTTTAGTTATTTTTGAAAAACACTTAATCATTTAGACACATGGTTGAAATTCTTCAATTTCTGAGAGAACTTGAGGTCAACAATCAGAGAGACTGGTTTGATGCAAACAGGGACAGATACGAAAAAACGCGTAAGGACTTTTTAGCTTTGACAGGTTGGCTGATTGATGAAATCAGAAAATTTGATGCCGAGGTACCTAAGCTTCAGCCAAAAGACTGCATGTTCCGCATTTTTAGAGATGTCCGTTTTACCAATGACAAGCGACCTTTTAAGACCAATTATGGAAGTTACATTACACGGGGTGGTCGAAAAGCGGGTTTTGCAGGATATTACCTGCATTTGCAGCCCGGTGAATGTTTTATTGCGGGAGGGAACTATATGCCTTCGCCTGAATATTTGCAGGCTATCCGGCAGGAAATTTACTACCATCCGGAAGAGTATCAAGCTTTGCTTTCAGGAGAACCAATAAAATCAACCTTTAATGTACACTATTCTGATGCGTTGAAAACTGCTCCAAAGGGATATCCGAAAGATTGGGAATATGTGGACTTAATAAAGAACCGGTCTTTTGGTTTTGGCCATAATTTAAGTGAGGAAGAGGTGCTTTCATCGAATTTCCCTGAGCAGTGTATCAGATACTTCAAAATCATCTATCCGATGAACCGTTTCTTAAACCGCTCTATTGATGAAAACGGTCCGGAATGAGGAATAAGTATCTTCTGCCAAAATTAGTATATTTTAACATATGAATTATTAAGTATCACAAAATCAGTGATTTAATAATTTATGTACTTAGAATTTTATGCTTATTTTTGGGTACATATTTTTTTCAATTTAATTACATAACCGAATGAAGAAATTTCTTTTTCTATTACTGATTTTGGCATCTGCCACAGCAATTAAAGCACAAAATGTTCAGTTGCACTATGACATGGGTAAAGATCGTGGCTATCTGACTTCCACTGTTGAGATGTTTAAACCCGACAAATGGGGAAGTACTTTTTTCTTTATTGACATGGATTACAATGTCAATGGCGTTGACGGTGTTAGCCTGGCATATTTTGAGATTTCTCGCGGAATTAAGTTCTGGAAGAGTCCATTTGAGATTCACGCAGAATTTAATGGAGGTTTAGGTCGCAGCGAAGACGCAAAATCCTATGGTATCAATAATGCCTGGTTGTTCGGGGGAAACTATACCTGGCATGCAAAAGATTACTCCTGGATATACACCACTGAGGCAATGTTCAAAACAATAAAGGGGAAAAACAGCTCATCTTTTCAGCTTACACAAGTCTGGACTGTGCAGTTATTCAAGGGAAAAGTTACGTTTACCGGATTTGCTGATTTCTGGAAAGAAGACAATGATTTTTTTGTCAATGCTCCACTGGGAACCAAAACCAGCTACGTATTTCTGAGCGAACCTCAGGTGTGGTACAACGTTTCAAAGAATTTTGCCTTTGGTAACGAGACTGAAATCGCTTCAAATTTTGCTCTTCACAAAGGATTCAAAGCATGTCCCACGGCTGCCGTTAAATGGACATTCTAATTAATATTTAAACGAGATGATTGAAAAGCTATTCAAATTAACTGAGAACAAGACGAATGTAAAGACCGAGATCATTGCGGGTGTCACCACTTTCATGACAATGGCCTATATTCTCTTTCTGAACCCGAATATCCTGTCCTCTACGGGGATGGATAAGAATGCGGTTTTCTTCGCTACAGCCATTTCAGCGGGATTTGTTACGATTGCGATGGGCCTGGTGGCAAATTTTCCAATTGCGCTTGCTCCTGGAATGGGACTAAATGCATTATTTGCCACGGTGGCACTTGCAGGTGTCGGAATGCCCTGGCGTGTAGCCCTGGGAGCAGTGTTTATTTCAGGGGTCATTTTTATTATCCTGACCATTACCAAGATTCGCCAGATATTGGTAGTTGCTGTCCCTAATTCACTCAAACGAGCCATTACTGTGGGGATTGGACTTTTCATCACCATTATCGGATTAAAACTTTCTGAAATCATGGTCGTTGGTACAAACCTGATTCCACCAACTGTTGAGGCAGTTGCAAAATCAGGAGGAATGGCTACACTGAAATTTTTTGAATGGAATATCGGACTGGGTAATTTCCACAATCATGCGATGCTTTTGTGCCTTATTGGACTGACAATTACCGCAGTTTTGATGGCGAGAAATATCAAGGGCTCACTCTTGATCGGTATTGTCATCACCACGCTGATCGGAATTCCAATGGGAGTGACTATGGTACCTGAACACTTTGCTTTTTTCTCTCTGCCGGACATCCATAACCTCGCGATCGGAGAACTGGATATCAAAGGGGCCCTGAACATGGGCATCTGGACGGTGGTATTCACTTTTACGTTTGTCGAACTGTTTGATACCTTTGGAACACTTGTCGGTACTGCCAATAAAGCAGGATTGATTGACAAGGATGGAAATTCTCCCAAAATTGGCAAAGCCATGCTTGTTGACGCTGTGGGCGTTTCATTTGGCGCACTTATGGGAACTTCTACTGTAACCGCCTATGTTGAAAGTGCAGCCGGTATTGGTGAAGGAGGTCGCACCGGATTGACAGCAATCACTACAGGGGTATTGTTCCTGCTGGCTTTGCTCATTGCACCGCTGGCAACAATGATCCCAAGCGCTGCAACTGCACCCGCGTTGATTATTGTGGGTGTACTCATGGCTTCCTCAGTCCTTGATATCGATTTCCATGATTTCACTGAAGGTTTTCCCGCTTTTATAACTTTCGTTCTTATGCCGTTCACCTATAGCATTGCCAACGGTATTGCAGGCGGTATTTTCTTCTATACCATACTCAAAGTTGCATCGGGAAAAGCAAAACAAGTGCATTGGATGATGTATCTCCTGTTTGTCCTGGTAGTTGTTAGGTATATATTCCTGAATGAATAATATATTTTCGAAAAAGTCCTTCCTGAAAAGTCAGGAGGGATTTTTTCAAAAAAAAATGTATTTTTGCCAGACGAAACCGGGTTGTTAGCTCAGTTGGTTTAGAGCATTACCTTGACAGGGTAGGGGTCACTGGTTCGATTCCAGTACAACCCACAATAAAGAAACCGTCTCAATTAACTTGAGACGGTTTCTTTATTTATGATAAAAAATTTAGGGCCGGCAGGTTGAACCATCAGAGTAAACACCTTCCCTCCCTTACTGAAAAGATGCTTGACTAAGATTATCTTACCACCGGCCCCAACAAAAATTTTGGGAGGTTCTAAATAATTTATCGATACCTGAGATAAAGGTAGGTCAGAAGCCTTTTCATTGTCCGCAAAGTTTTTTAACGTACCTTTTTTCCTGTTTAACGTCGTAATTTACTCATTTGACTTCAAAATGAATCAGTTTATTTACTACAATCCTGGTTGCCGGTTTCGAATATCCTAAAAAATAGAATATTTTTATTCCGTCATTTATCAGAACAATTAGAATTATGTCACAATTATTTTCTCCCCTTAGGATAAAGGATATTGTCCTTAAGAACAGGATTACTATTTCTCCAATGTGTCAGTATACTGCCATTGACGGTTTTGCCGATAACTGGCATTTAGTTCATTATGGCAGCCGGGCAACAGGAGGGGCAGGATTAATCATCCTGGAGGCAACAGCAGTTTGTGCGGAAGGAAGGATATCTCCCGGTGACCTGGGTCTTTATAAGCCTGAGCATATAGAGAAACTTAAAAGTATAACAGAATTTATTGAACGGCAGGGAAGTGTTCCCGGAATCCAGATTGCGCATGCAGGGCGCAAAGCCGGCTGTGCTGAGCCCTGGAAGGGAGGCCAGCAGATTCCACTCAATCAAGACGGGTGGAGAACAGTGGCTCCTTCTGCACTTGCATTCAATCCGGAGGATGAGATACCTATTGCATTAGATGAAGAAGGCATACTGAAGGTAATTTCTGATTTTAAAACTGCCGCTGAGAGAGCCTTGCAGGCAGGCTTCAAAGTTTTGGAAATACATGCTGCTCATGGTTACCTGATGCATCAGTTTTTGTCACCGTTAACCAATCATAGAACGGACAATTATGGCGGGAGCTTTGAAAACAGGATCCGGTTATTGCTGGATGTTGTCGGAGCAGTCCAAAAGGTTTGGTCGTCTAGCCTCCCGTTATTTGTGAGAATTTCGGTCACCGACTGGGCTGAAGGAGGATGGAATCCTGACGAAGCTGTGAAATTGTGCTCGATTTTAAAAGGAACGGGAGTCGACCTGATAGACTGCTCATCCGGCGGGTTGATTCCTGGTGCGAAAATTCCGGTTGGACCAGGTTACCAGGTAGGTTTTTCAGAACGTATCAGGAAGGAGGCAGGAATACTTACAGGCGCAGTTGGATTGATTACAAAGGCAGACCAGGCTGAGGCCATAATTTCTAATGATGCGGCAGATCTTGTCCTGATTGCCCGGGAATCCCTCCGGGAACCCTATTTCCCACTAAAGGCGGCAAAAGAACTTGGAGAGGACATCAATTGGCCACTTCAATATTCCAGGGCCAAATTGTAATTCAGTTAAGAATTAAATTCGGCCCTGAAAAATAGTATTCTTAGTGTGCTAGTCAACCAGTTATTGTTCCGATATACAATACAAATACTTAAATCCCCTTAGAAACAGGTCGTTACCTACTATAACCGGTGAGGCATGAAAGGTATCATCCAATGCATTTTTGGCTAATATCGAAAATTCAGAACCTGCTTTTACAACATCCACAGTGCCGGTTGCTGCAATATAGATTTTGTCCTTGTTCCCGGTTGGCGAGGAAAAAATATTCGAAATTCCTTCCAGTTTCTGATTGCTATAAATTACTTTACCGTTTTTGGCATCAAGACAAGTCAGAATACCGTTGTTACCTTTCAGAAAATAGAGTTTTCCATCCATCAGCAATGGGCTAGGGGTATAAGGAGCATCCTGGTTGTATTCCCAAAGTATAACAGGTGATCCGGTAATGTCTCCGCTGGCTTTGGCCAAATCGATAGCTTTGACTGCATTGCCCCTGAAACCGCTCAGCAGGTAGAGGATTCCACCGCCATACAAAGGATCCGGAATTACATTTTTGGTCATTCCGGAACATTCCCAGATAATCTGACCGGTTTCAGCATCGTAACTCCTCACTTTGTTGGTGGCACTTGTAATTACCTGTGCCTTGCCGTTAACTTCGACAATCAGCGGGGTAGCCCATGAGGTGATTTCCTCCCGGGGAGAGGACCATGCATCTTTCCCGGTTTTTTTATCCAAAGCATACAGAACAGATTTTCCCTGGTGGTCCCATTGGATGAAAATCTTGTCTTTGAAAATAGCAGGAGAACTGCCTTCTCCAAAGCTGGCAACTATATCCATTTGGCCAAAATTGCGTTCCCATTTCACATTTCCCTTCATGTCGAGACAAAAAAGGCCGCGTGAGCCAAAAAAGGCGAAGATATTTTCACCATCAGTCACCGGAGAATTGGATGCCCAACTTCCCAGTTCATGGGTTCTTTCTTCCGGTAGTACCTCCTTTACGATGGTTTGCCAGATTATCTTCCCGCTGTTTTTATCCACAGAAATTACTTTGAACTGATGAATAAAATCAGTTTGTGTCGGTGCCATCGGGCTTGCCTTTTTTGTTGTATCAGCAGAGGTTGCTTTTTTGTCGGTAGCTACTGCTGTCTGGACAATGATCTGATTGCCCCAGATAATTGGTGTGGCGTGCCCTTTACCCGGAATCCCAATTTTCCATTTGATATTTTTTGTTTCGCTGAATTCTACGGGAGTATTTCCTCCATTGGCTGCTCCGGTATTGAAAGCTCCCCTCCATTCCGGCCAGTTATTGTTATAAGCAGATTTATCCTGAGCTTTTGCTGTTGTCAGGATTAATGTAAAGCACATTAGCACAATCAAATGAAGATTTTTAGGTTGGTGGACAGTGTTTCTCATGGTTTAGCTTTTGAGTTGATCAACATTTTTTTTTGGTGTTAGGAGAGATGAAAGCCTTTTGACACAAAAGAGGAATAAACGTTTAATGATAAAGATAATAGAATTTATCTACTGACGTCAAATAAGTTAGTATTAACCTCTTGCCGCATCAAATGATTGATTTATTTTGTTGTTTCAAAACCTCTGACTTTATGAAAATCATTTCCTTTTCCCTGGGTTTCATATTGCTGTGTTTAACCGGTTATGCCCAGTACATTGATCCATCCGGCTATTCTTCCCCGTTAAAAGTTGCATGCATTGGCAACAGCATCACTTATGGTTCCGGAATTCCGGATCGTCCGAGAGATTCTTACCCGTCACAGCTTGGCAGGATGCTTGGTGACCGGTGGGTTGTGCGCAATTTTGGTGTCGGAGGCAGGACCATGCTAAATAAGGGAGATTTCCCTTACAGGAAAGAAGATGCATACAAGGAGGCAAAGATATTTCTGCCGGATGTGGTGATCATCAAGTTGGGCACCAATGATACCAAACCTCAGAACTGGAAATATTCAGGTGAATTTGTGGAAGACTACCGGTCCATGGTTAAAGAGTTGAAAAGTCTCTCCTCCCATCCAAAAATATACCTGTGCAGACCGGTCCCGGCCTATGCCACACGCTGGGGGATTAATGATTCAATCATAGTTCATGGAGTTATTCCGGCAGTGGACCGGCTTGCCAGTGAAGAGAAACTCCAGGTAATTGATCTTTACACTGCTCTTTCGGGTTTAGCCAGCCTGTTCCCGGACCAGATACACCCAAATGCGGACGGCGCCGGGATAATTGCGAAAGTGATCTGTAAACAGCTTACGGGCAAGGACCCTGATTTTATACAGGCACTATATCCTGGTATAAAATCTGAATGGCATGGATTTACCCGTTATGACTTTCAATATGACAGGCGGGAATGCCACATCATCGTGCCTGACAAACCAGCTCCGGGCAAACCATGGATCTGGCGTGCCCGCTTCCCTGAATGGCATTACCAGATGGACAGTTTGCTTGTGAAAAAAGGGTTTCACGTGGTTTACATCAATACCGATTATCTTTTTGGTTCTCCGGACTGCGTTGAGATATGGAGTTCTTTTTACAAATATCTGACAACCCAGTACGGGTTAAGCAACAAGGCTTCACTTGAAGGTGTGAGCCGGGGCGGGTTATACGTGTACAATTTTGCAAAAAAATATCCTGAAAGAGTGAGTTGTATCTATGCAGAAGCCCCTGTTTGCGATTTCAAAAGCTGGCCAGGCGGAAAAAGAACAGCTAAAGGAGATCCGGAATCATGGAAACAGTTAATGAGAGCCTATGGTTTTAAAAGCGAAAAGGAAGCAATAAATTATACTGACAATCCAATTGACAACCTGGAAAAACTTGCTGCCGCAAAGGTTCCGGTCTTCCATTCCATCGGTTTAAAGGACAGTATTGTTCCTTCTGAGGAAAATACTTATCTGCTCATTAGCAGGTACATTCGCCTCGGAGGCCCGGCAACAGTATACACCAATACCTCTGGGAACCATACAATGCAGGGACACCATTTCCCGATAGAAAATTTAAAGGCCGGTGCTGATTTTATCCGAAACAGCTATTCAGAGACAATTATCCCGCTTGAAAGCCATAAATATCAGACAATCAGGAATAAACTGCAAAATTCCGGGATCATTTTTGAAAGGGAAAAATTTGGAAGAGTCGCATTTCTGGGAGGTTCAATCACATACAATTCCGGCTGGCGTGACAGTATCTGTAACTATTTGAAAAAGAGGTTTCCTGAAACACGGTTCGACTTTGTAGCAGCAGGGATTCCCTCCATGGGAAGTACTCCCGGAGCTTTCAGGTTCGAAAGGGATGTGCTCGCCAAAGGCAGGGTCGACTTATTATTCGAAGAAGCAGCTGTAAACGACAGGACCAATGGATATTCTGCCGACACCCAGGTTTTGGGTATGGAAGGAATTGTCCGGCATGCCCTGGAATCTAATCCTGCCATGGACATTGTAATTATGTATTTTGTCGATCCCGATAAAATGAAGGATTACAGGAATGGGAATGTGCCACTGGAGATTCAAAATCATGAAAAGGTTGCGTCGTGGTATGGCCTTTCAACCATCAATCTTGCAAAGGAAGTGACGGAGCGGATAGACAACGGTGAATTTAGCTGGGAGAGAGATTTTAAAGACCTGCATCCTTCTCCTTTTGGCCAGCATATTTATTATCAGTCAATGAAGTCATTTCTGGATATTTGCTGGAGAAATTTGCCGAATACGAATGTAAAACCAACCTCATACCTGCTACCCGAAAAGATGTTTGTGGGTTGTTACAATCATGGCAAACTAGTTCCTGCTGTTCAGATCAGAACGGCCAAAGGCTGGAAAATTGAAAACGACTGGAAGCCATCAGATAACACCGGTACCCGACCGGATTTCACCAATGTGCCGATGATGGTAGCAGACCATCCTGCAGGTATCCTGAATTTTGCTTTTGAAGGTGATGCGGTTGGTATTGCCGTTGCGGCAGGTTCAGATGCCGGAATCATTGAATATCGCATTGATAAGGGGGTCTGGCGCAAACAGGACCTCTTTACTCCCTGGAGTGCGCAGCTGCACCTGCCTTGGTTTTACACCCTGGGATATGGTTTAATAGAGGGGAAACACCAGCTGAAAATCAGGCTTTTGCCTGAAAAAAACAGCCAAAGCAAGGGAACTTCCTGCAGGATCAGGTACTTCTATGTGAACGAGTTGCAATGATTCAATGGATGATTTTCAGCTGGAGAGCTTTCCTATTTTTTCGCTTCTTTGAAAGGTTTCAGATTCATTGTAAAATGATATTCCTGTGGCATGACCCTGTATTTATTCAGAACTGATATTGAAGTACAACCTAGCCCGCTGGTTGCGTAATCAAAGTTAAACGCATAACCATCCATTTGAGTGAGTTGATAAGGATAACGGGCTCTTGACAAATTATCTGTACTATATACCTGGGCGCTGAAATTAAAAAGTTCATTTCCTGAAAACTGAATTCCGGTTCCGTCTTCCGATTCGAGCCTGACCCATCTGTTGTCTGTACGGCAACCATAATCCTGGGAAACCAGGTATGGTTCCTTCATATCCTGAACATTCTTGTTATAAACACCAATCCGGGCTCCGGTTTTCCGGTCAGGGTAATTCTCAAACGGGCCTCTGCCATACCAGGTTATATTATTTAATTGTTTGTCTATTATCCATTGAGTACCAATCTTTGGTAACCAGGCAGGCATCAGACCCTGGGGTGTAATTGTGTGACTGATTGATATTTCTCCATTTCCATCGATGGTATATAAATAATGATTGTCAAAGGCGGTCCTGTAATCTGCTCCCTCAGCATGATCCAAAATATCAATGATAATCCTATTACTCATCCGGCTGATTACAGAAAACCCATCCAATGTAAATCTTAGATTATCAAGGCCATATGAATACCAGGCACCTGCCGGAAAGTTGCCCATCCCAGGTTTTTTCTGTGGCAGGCTGGATGTAGAATTGGACCAGTTGTCGAGATCATTGGCAAGTGGCGCACGCCAGACATTTAGTTTCGCACCTTCCCGGATGAGATTTTTTCCGAGGTATTTCATCGCAGTAAGCTGCCCGGTCTTTTTGCTGAATTCATATTCGAAATTTTTTCCCAGGATGGAGAGTTTTTCTCCTGAATCCGCCACCTTAAGATCAGGAATGGACTTGTTTTCTTCTGTTTTTACTGCTTCGAACCAGGGTAATTCAAGCTGATCCCAGGCAACTTCAAAACCTTCCGGTGCAAATGATTTGTTACTTTTCAGTTGAGTGCTTACAATCAAACGATAAATGACTCCGGGCACAATTACCGGTTTTTGCCAGGGGATTTTTATTGAAATTTTTTCGGATGGTGCTGCTGCAATGTTTAAATCTCCTTTTTGGATTGTATTCCCATCTGCTTGTAATTCCCAGGTTGTCTTTAAATTACTGAGGTTAGTAAATGCAAAACGATTTGTTATTTCCACCAGGCCATTAACAGGATCTTTCAATTCGACATGTACCGGTTGTGCTGACTTTTTAACCTGGTACAGTTCAGGCTGAGGAGTCCGGTCGGGCCAGATCAGACCATAGGAGCGGCCTCCAATCCCCAGACTGTAATATTCACCATTTTCTCTGACTTCATCGCATTCGAGCCACAACAAAGCATCTTGCTTCGTTTGAACTGACGGATTCATCAGTTGTCCGACAGGTACATCCTTGTTGTAAACCGAGATACGGTCGAATAGTGCATTGCTCAGATTATCAGGGTATTCCTGTCCATCCATATCTGAAAATCGTCCGATATTGACAGGGAATGGCTTGTTGGTAATAAATCCTGAAAAGGGAATACTTTCTGATTTTTCCCCATCGATATATACAGCCATTTCTGATCCATCGCAGATCCCGGCAACGTGGTGCCAGTTATTCTCCCAATTCGCAGGGAGATGGATTTTCAGAATTCTCTTTTTTGTATCAGAAACAAAAAATTCGAGGGAGTCTTTGTGAAATTGGTTCAATCCAAACTGGTAGCTTCCCTTTGTTATCATTTGTCCGTTACCATTCCATTTGCGCGGGAAAATCCACAGTGATAATGTCAGATGGTGACCTGTAATATCCAGGGTAGGGTCCCGATAAACATCAATCCACTGGTCGTGACCACTTAATTCTACGGCTTTGCCAAATTTTCCTTCAGTCAGTTTTCCGCGTCCTTTTATTGCAACGGAGATGTGATTCTTTGATTCATCAGTAAGAAGCTGTATTTTTTCCCTGATCCCGGGACTCACCCAATCCCAGATAGCGCCTCCGGAAATTCGGGGATATTTGTAAATTACATCCCAATATTCGTCAAAACCGCCTCCTCCATTGCCTTCCACAGAAATATATTCATCCATAAATGAAGGCCGGGGATCCTGGCTTTCGGGGACTTCTGCAATCCTTGTACGCAATTCGTAAGGTGTAGCATATCTTGGACCAATAATATCCTCGCAAAGGACTTCATTTTTCCATGCCACATCATCGGTATTGCCGCCATACATGAATAAATGAGTCGGGTCAAGTGATTTCCCTTCCTTAATTACCTCACATATATTATTTCCAAAGCCGCTTTCATTGCCCGCGCTCCAGAAAATAATGCAAGGATGATTTCTGTCGCGGAGGACCATCCCCCGTACCCGGTCGATATAAGCATTTTTCCATTCAGGAAGTGTGGATACAAATTCTGTGGCATGGGACTCGTCCCCTGTTTCATCCACGATATACATTCCCAGCTCGTCTGCCAGGTTAAGGTATTCTATATTAGGCGGATAATGGCTTGTTCTGACGCAATTGACATTAAATTGCTTCATTAGTATCAGGTCTTTGCGCATGGTCTCTATATCCATCGTATGCCCCAGGTCCGGATGCTGCATATGGGAGTTTGTCCCATTTAGTTTGACTGGTACCCCGTTGACCATCAAAACCTGGTGTTTAACCTCCACTTTTCTAAATCCGATTTTGGTGCTGAGAATTTCAGATGTCTTACCATTTGGATCAATTAGTTCAAGCGAAAGGGAGTATAATTCCGGATTTTCAGCAGACCATTTTCCGGGATTTTCAATTTTTGAAATCAATTTTACATGATCGTTTCCATTTCCGGATACCATTAAATTTCCGGATATAAGTGCAGGACCAACCTGTTTCTTCTCTGCATCGAACAATCTGGCTTTGATGGAATATCCATTTGCCGTAACCGTTGTGTAATTCTTTATTTCAGCTTCGATATTTAACGTAGCATCCCTGTAATCCTGTTCAAGGTCTGTGGTAACAAAATAGTCACGGATGTGCACTTTGGGGACTGCCAATAGTGAAACATCACGGAAAATGCCTGATAATCGCCAGAAATCCTGATCCTCAAGATATGTGCCGGCTGAATATTTGGTGACACACACTGCCAGGGTATTGGTCCCTTTCTTCAGATATTTGCTTATGTTGTATTCTGCCGGTTCGTTGGCCCCTTCATTAAATCCGACTTCCCTGCCATTGATCCAGACAAATGATGCGGAAGTTACAGCCTCCATCCGCAAAAATACCTGCCTGTCCTTCCAGCTTTCAGGTACGGTAAAAACGCGCCGATAACATCCTGTAGGATTGTAGTCATGAGGAATTTTGGGAGGATTCGATCTGAACGGCTGAGAAACATTCCTGAACATTGGATCTCCAAATCCCTGCATTTCCCAGTTTCCAGGAACTTTGATGCTATTCCAGTCCTGATCCCAGTATTTCTCAAGGTAAAAATCGGATGGAACCAAATCTGGATTCTCTAGCCAAAGAAATTTCCACGTGCCGTTCAGCGACTGGTATCCCCAGGATTTTTCCCTGTTATTTTCCAGTGCTTCTGCAAGATCAGCATACGGCACCAAAGGAACATGTCCAGGTTCCTGGTTCAAAGCGAACATTCCCGGATCCTCGATATAACTGTAAATGTTCTCCAGAAATTTTTTCTGTTGGGAAAATAGGAATGAAGGAAAAAGTAAAAATGCGAGTAGTGTGCTGAGAATTATTTTTTTCATAATAAACAAGGTTCTGAGCACAGCTTCCTGCGCTATTCTTCAACAGGGTCACAGGAAATTTACCGGGCATTCTGCAATGGCAAGCATTTAACAGATCATTTACCTCCGTTTATCATGCTTGAAACGATGCCCTTAGCCTTACCCAGGTCGGCCAATATGATTCCTGCCAAATGAAAAATGACGAATGCGTATATGAAATACTGGACAAATCCATGAATTTCCTTGATATTGTGCCTGGTAGGTCCGGACAAGCCAAAATCTCCTCCAAAAGCAATTGTAAGTCCGGTGATAACCATCACAAGCAAAATTCCATAGAACAGCATATAACTGTATTTAACGATCAGGTAGTGTCTGAGGTCCTTTTTTTCCTCCGGCTTCTTTGACTGCAGGAAAGCAAAAAGTGCCTTTTTAATTCTGGCCGGATTCTTTTCCTCGTCTGACTGCATAAATTCGATGACCACCCTGCTCAGAAATAGAAATGCCAGTCCATAACCAAGCAGTTTGTGCAGGTTCCACATTTTATCGTCATATAGGTGTGTCACAGCGAAAGTCTGGTTGTTATCAGCAGTGATTCCTTTAGATTTCAGAACATTTTGAACAACTGAAACATTTTCCCTTGGATTTAGAACTGTCGATGCGAATAAAACAGTAATTATCAGTGATATAACAAACAGAAAGGTCAGCCAGTGCCAAATACGAATCAGCGCCGAATGTTTTTCCAAAAAAATTGAAGTTTTATAACCGGAAGAAGATTGGATTGTCATATCTTTTTTTCTTAAAAGTAATGAATTGCAATTAAAATGAAAAAAATTCAGGACCGAGATTAAAGTTCTTTTACTGAGACAATCAAGCTTTCGCCTGCGTTCAAATTAACGGGGATTCCCTGGAGCAAATTTTCCCCGTCATATTTCCCGGTGATATTTTTTCCTGAGGAAGTGATGAAGTATTTCTTTCCAGGACGGGCCGTAAACCACTCCGGAAACTGGTTGATTCGAGGATAGTCAATTGGTAAACCAAGATTTGTCTTGTGTCTCGGTGAATCGAACACCAGTTTCCCATTCCATTCTTTTCCCGTGGTCAATACAAAACAGGTTTCGATGCTGTTCGTTTCAGCACCAAGCACCAGATCGGCACGCCAGGGAGTAACCGTTGCCCCGCAGGTTTTCCACAGACTGAACATGATGGCTGTTCTTGCAAAGTTGCCGTCACCATGCCACCCTTCGATAATGCCATCCGCTTTTTGCATCCTGAACATTACCTGCATTTCGCTCTCAATCCAATTTTTCAGATCGGCAACCGGTTCACGGTTATAGAGATTTATTCCGCCTTCCAGGGCATCTGCATAACCGTCATGACTTTTCCCTTCCCAGGGGAAGCTGCGGTATTTTTCGTTGAGGTTTTTGAGCATTGATAAAAAGGCCTGACGGTATTTTTCTGTATGATCGATGAGGAAAACAGAGTAAAATGAATCAAAAACATATCCCCAGTTATCTGAAATTGCTTTATCTGCTACCTCTCCCGTTTCAGCGTTTACGGCATTGTAAAACAGACCATCCGGATTGCGTCCGATTTCCAGGATACGGTCGAGCAGGTGATGAAGGGGTTCCTGGTAAAGTTTCTTTTTTGCCGGATTAACGAAACTGAGGGTTACATACAGTTCGCTTAGCCCACCTAATATTTCACAACCATGATCACGTAACCGGAGATATTTCAGGGCACTGAGATCACGTCCGCCAAGCATGTAATAATCGCCGATCAGCATGGCCCAATTAAGAAATTCCGGTTTACCGGTCATCCAATAGGTGCGAACCAGTGTCTGCAACATATCCCCGTTCACTTCCTCTGATGCCACTTTGTAACCGCCAAGCTGATCAATATTTTTGAAAACTGTGTAATATTCCGGCAGATCTTTGAGCATTTCCATCATCCTTTCGCGCCAAGGGGACTTGCCAATGTATTCGCATAATGGAATGATGCCATCCTTCATATATTCTGCAGTACCGAAAATCACCCAGTTCATATCCGGTATATCGGTTTTGAAGCCTTTCTTCGTGAAAGAGTAAGTATCCGGAAGTGATTTAACCCGGGATGTTAATTTTCGCTCCGTGTTGAGCATATCCAGCATTTGGCCGTTGTACATTTCCTTATCAAGAATATACGATGTCAATACCATAAATGCCCAATTATCAGCCGCTGAGTTGTGTGGTTCCCAGATATCTTTGCCTTTGTCGAAGTTGGATGGTATTAGTCCCGAGGCAGAGTCTGTGTGTGCCAGCCAGCCATTTACAAAACGGAGGCTACGGATAAAACCTTCACTTGCTTGTTTCCCGTTTTTAAGAGCAGCATCGACAGTCTTCTGATCAATTCCCTTCTGTGCCTTTGCTGCAAACAGGCAAAACAAAAGAACAATCTGCAATAAAAATGTGCGTGGAAGCATAGTCTTGAATGTTTGGATACAGTTTCTTTCCAGTTATCTAAATTGCAATTTTTTTGAATTTCATGGATCAAATCAGAGCTAAATTTTACGGCTGAAACAGTTCGCCTGCTATACTTACTATAGCTATATTGGGCTGGTATTTCCCCGGATGTTTGTTTCCAGCCGTCTTAGCCAGACATAGAGAACCGAAAGCAGAATTCTGGGGAAAAGGAGAATAGCAAGATTGTATCCCATTGCAGCAAACAATAGTGTGTCTTCCAGAATTGAGTGAGAGACAGCAATATGGTGATTCAATAAATCCGCTTCCTCATTTGTCAGATGTCCTTCCTCAGATTGACTGATCATGATGGCTCCACCATAAGAGAGGCCAAGGGTATAAGCTACCATCCAGAGAAATCCGGTACCGGGAGGGAGCCCCATAATTTTGAGTAGGGGAATAAAGGGTTTCAATATCCATTTTATCAGTCCGAACTCACTGAGAATCTTCTGCAAAATGAGCAATAAATTGACCAGCACAATTATCTTCAATGTTGTAATGGATATCGCACGGAGCCATCCTTTGAGTGCAGGAACAAACTCAACCGTCTGTTTGATAAGTATTTCGTGATTTTCATCCATTTTCCCAGGGAGGAAAGTATTAAGCAGAAATGCGGCCAACAGACTTGCCGATAATCTTGTAAAAACCATGCGCCAGGGCATTGATCCGGTCTTTTTCTGAATGGCTGTTTCCACAATCAAGGCATGTGAAATCAGACACATGACAGCAAGGATAGTTCCTTCACGGTAGCCTGTTCCCAAGGTGGTCATCACCGCTATTGATGAATAGATATTGGTAATTATACTGGTAATCAGCACTATTGATGCTTCTCCCGACAGACCGATCAGCCTGAACAACGGAGAGGTCCAACCGGCGACAATGTTCATCCATCCCGAATAATCAAACAAGAAAACTGCGAAAGAAACGGGAATTGTAATTTTTAACAGCCAGAAAGCCGTTTTTGTTCCCTGGGGCAAAGCAGCCTTTACACATTTAGTTAACCTCGCACGGGTTCGACTTTTTTTTGATTTTATCATTAATTATCAGGACTTTACCCCAACAAAATAGTGCTTGTTTTCGGCAAACAAAATATTGAAGGAGGTCAGAGAACCATAAATGCGGGTGATGTACTGTTGCATGTTTACCTTTTCTTCGTCAGACAAACCGGGGTGACTGTTAATATTCTGTTCCAGAACCCGGAGCCTGTCACGCAGCATTACGATTTTGTGGAAGAAATTTTCAATTGGTATTTCTTTGGGTTTGAGACTGAGGTTGGCGGGCTGCAGTAACATGTTGCCTCCGATCCATTTCTCTCCCAAAGGCACAGTTTCCTGCAAGGCTCCCTGCTCGTCGAGCACATAACGAATTACCTTCTCCACCTCGGACAGGGTGAGGGAGTTTTTTGGTTTTTCCGCAGGAGCATCTAAGACTTCCAGATCTTCATTTCGTTTGGTAAGCTCAATTTTCCCGCCATGTTCAAAAAAGATCTCGTAGGAAGTAATTTTATTTTTACTGATGATCCCTTCTCCGTAGCGGGGATGCTCTACCCTGGTTCCGACTGCTAATTCTTCCATTTGTAAAGGTTTTTTGTAAAAATAAGAGAAAATGGGAGGAATGAAAACTACTGAATAATAATAAAAAAATTATTTAGAATCATTCAAATTAATAATTCTAATTCTTTCATTGCTTAATTTGTGTTTGGTTTTAATAGATGTAAGTCGAATCATAATAGCAAATTAACACCCTCTTTTGACCAGGTATCGGGGCAGTACAAACTTTTTTTGGTCCCGATAGTCCAGTAACGACCTAAATTATGTCCGTTTATCCAAATGACACCCTTCTCCCACCTACTTACATTCAGGCAGGTGATTTCGTTTGATTATTATTTTTGCCAACCAAGTTTCTGTTTCAATTTATCGTTCAGTTTTTCAGATCGTACACCATAAGAGCCTCGTTGTGCCTGAGGTATAGTTTTTTGCCGGCAATTACGGGATGCGCCCAGTGCTGCGCGGTACCCATTGGCACTTTGAACCTGCTGATTACAATAAATTTTTCGGGATCGGCTTCCGCAAGTGCCATCTCTCCATCCTTCTCAGCATAGCAATAGAAATTTCCATCTGCATAGATTACCGGCCCGCCCCCCAATCCCTTTGCAATGTACTTTGTAGCACCCGTTTGCAGGTCTATACAGAACCATTTGGGTTGCAGATAGGCAGATCCATAGATATTACCGTCTTTCAGGATAAAACCCTCCATCAGGTTGATAAATTCCTTGTTGCGCCACAAAATATCTGCTTTTTTACCATCCTTTGAAAGTTGAAGCACAACCAACCCGGAGCTGTCTTTTCTTGAGGCGCTCGAAATAATAATTTTGCCATCTGAGTAGACCGGTGTGTTGGCATGAATCTTATTGTCCTGGAACTGATGGATTCTCCAGTACATTTCACCGGTGTCTGCATTCAAACCAATGATGGAAGTGGAGGTAAGATTGACAAGCAACCTGTTCCCGTTGTGGTTGACCAGGATGGGAGAGGAGTAGGTGGCCTGTTCCCCGTACCCTGGACTTGACCAGATTTTTTTCCCGTTGAAACGGTTTAGTGCAACGACGTTGTTGGTTTTTCCTCCGGGAGTACAGTAAAGTACATCTCCATCGATCAGTAAAGATTCAGAATAACCAAACTGGACAGAGTCTGCCTGCATATCCCTGAAAAAATCCATTTCCCAGACTTTATCGCCGTTTTGGGCATTCAGGCAATGAACACTACCGTTACCACTCTCAAGATAAATGAGATCACCTACTATTGTTGGCGTAGAACGTGCCCCGGGGAATATCCCGACCCAGTCTTTCCCGTAGTTTTTTTTCCAAAGCATTTTCCCATTGGTATCAAAAACGAAAAGGAAACCTTCTGCAGTCAGTGTGTCAGGAATACCCGTGACATAAACTTTCTCATTACTGACTGCCACACTTCCCTGTCCTGTGCCAAGCCCTTCAAAAGACCAGAGCATCTTTGGCCCCATGGAAGGCCATTCTTTCAGTAAATTGGTTTCAGGATAAATACCGTCGCGATTGGGGCCACGCCATTGAGACTGAGCAGACACGGAAGTTATAGTCAGAAGGCAGGCGAGTAAAAGGAATATCTTAGAGCTCATTTGTTATTTTGTTATTTTGAGTTTTTCCAGGAGCCATTTTTTCACTATTTCGTTTTGATCCGGATAAGTCCGGTGACCGGTTTCTTCAAAAATATGGAGATTTTTTGGAGTCTGGATTACATTGTATACTGAAAATATCGAATTGGGCGGGCAAGTTACATTATTGCATCCCCAGGAACAGAAACCAGGAAAAGACTCTCTTTGAGGATGCTTTATCCATTTTTGAAGGGGTCATCATTTCCGGACTTTATACCTACCTGACTGTGACATTTTTACAGGCTCACTGTTCTTCATTACATTGATTTTGAATTTTGCAGGTTCACCGGGTAGATACAGCTAGTCCGAATGGTCTGGGGTGACCAAAATTTTTACGAATTTCTCAACCGGTTGAACGAACAATCCTTCCCGGTAAAGGAGCAGTATCGGGGAGAACAATGCTTTTAATTTCATAGATGATTGTAAATTATTGATTATCAAATAAATAGATTAAAAATCATAATATGAGGCGTTTAGATTCAAAATACAAAACTCATTCTATTTTTTAAGTTTGAATACCTCACTGCCGGCGAGCAGGAAAGCACCTGATCCATATACCTCCCAGCTATCTGCGTTAAAGTTTTTCCTGGGATCTGCACCAATTGGCTGTACCCAACCGACATGTCCGTCTTTTTGAACACATTGATTCAGTCCGATCCATGCCTTTTTTACTACCTGCAGATAGGTTTCCTTGTCGAGAATGGCATTGTTGATACCCCATGTAATAGCGTAACAATTAAATCCTGAGCCGCTTACCTCTCCGCCGGGGTAGGAGTCAGGATCCAGCAGGCTGGCCCTCCAAAGTCCGTCCTCCTGCTGCAGTTCTTTCAGGCGGGCAGACATTTCCCTGAACAGAGTGATGTAAAAATCACGTCCTGCATAATTGGCAGGCAATTCTTTGAGAATCCTAACGATGCCACCCATAACCCAGCCATTGCCCCTGGACCAGAAGATTTTCTTTCCGTTGGCTTCACGGATATCATTCCCGTCATTTTTAATTACATATTTAAGGTCCCTGGCAAAAAGGTGTTCCTCCTTGTCGTACAGGAGGTTATATGATTCTTTGAACAGTTGGTCACTGTAGGCTAGGTAGCTGTTGTTACCTGTGGCAATGCCCAGTTTCACTATCGCGGGAGGGCCCATGAAGAGAGCATCGCACCACCACCATTTGATTACCTCATTTCCTCTGGTTGGATAAGGATTTTTCATGAAAACCGCGAGGGTATCGATAAAAGGTTGAATTATCTCCCGTTTTTTCTCCACATTGTAAATGTCAACATAAGTCTGGCAAATAGCGATATCATCGGCATGATACCAACGCCTTCCGGGTTTCCACCCGTTTTTGATTCCCATGTCAATCAATGACTTGTAGATATCCTTCGATCTGGTGGTTTCCCAGGCGGCAGTCACACCAGCATAAAATGCTCCGTTTGTCCAGTCAGTTAGTTCATGTTTTGGGTTTTGCAATTGCCAGGCCACCACTTTTTTCATCGTTTTTTTGATGTTGCCGGCAGCGAATATTTTTTCATTCCCGGTTTTTCCAAATCCAGAGTTTGCAACAAAAAATGCAAGGAACAGTATGAAAACCTTCTTCATAAAGCTGTTGGTTTAATTATTTTAATGCACAAATATAAAAAGTGGCGCAATCGATTGTATTAAAAATATTTATTGATAAATCATCTAAATAGGAACAATAGGAAACACAAAATCAATAATTTGAATCAAAATTATTAGATAATCTTTCTCTTGTTAAAATAGTGATAATAACAGGAGTGATCCTCAATTTAGCAGTTAATATTGATAAGGAGTTCGTGTTTGCACCGGATGATCATTTACAAGCATCAGCCACACTTCTGCAATTTGTACACCTCTTCCGCTGCCACCGAGGCCCGCCGGCCGGTTCCATCTTAGCTTAAGATGTCCGTTTTTTGTCGCTTCAGCAGGTATATCAAATTCCTGAGGAGTATAGTTCATATCTTTGGGGCGAAAAGGATGAATTTCAAAGGTGTCGTTTGCTATGAGCCTTAAATCTGTTCTACCTTCCGGCCCATATACAACCTTCAACCGGTACTTTGCATTTTTATCCAGGTCCGGATAGTACATTTCCAGCGGAAAGTCATGCAATGTTTCGGCATAGGTGCAGGAGGATACCGGGCTGTTGTGATCCCTGCGGACAACCATGCTTGACATGGGTGATTTGAGTGAAGCAGGATCCTCCGGGTACGTCGTACCCATCACAAGGTGCGGTTGTAATCCAGGCTTACCAAGGTCATCGTAAAAACCACCTGCACCCGGATTGGTCCGGTTTACAATGTCGTCAATCCTGTGGAGGCGATCCTGTTCATTTTGCACTAAGGCTATTTCTGAAAATTGTTTTAATAACCACGGGGCATTGTTCAAAGGAAAGTCGATCAGATCAAGATTTGCTCCCCGACGTACCGCGATTGCCTGGTAGCGTGGAACACTTAGTTGCATATGGATGCTTTGAAACAGTGCTTCCGCCAGCTCGAATACCCTGGCCCGTGTATCAGCCGAATAGGGTGAGTCTGGTTTTGCAAGTGCTGTTCCTGCTTTTGTCATTGCTGCCAGACTCCCGGCTGCCGGAGCTTTTCTGAGGTATTCCAGCGCTCTCTGCTCCTGTGCTGATTCCTGCAACAACCTGCTTCGGATAGTTGCATCGTAATAAGCCCTGTACAGGGCCTGCTGAAAACGCCAGTTCTGAAGCATAACCGGTGTAGCGGACTTTTCCATTTCCCTGAATTGGCCGAGGGTGTTGTCTACACCCTGGTTATCTGCGAGTGACCCTCTCCAGTTTCGTTCCAGGTTTATAAGCCCTTGTGCAAACTGCTCACCGACCTGACTTCCAATGAAATACCTGGAGTAGTCGCGAAGGATATCTGTGACATTTTCTTTCGGATCCCATCCAAGGCTGCTCCAGATCATCTTATTGACATCATCATTGCATCCCTCCGAATAAGTAAGAAATCCGTATTCGGCAACAGGCTGCAACCTTTTAAAAATCAGGGACTGATCAATAGGCCGCGGGTTGATCGGTTCCCGGTTGAGGGTGGCCATATAGGCGAAATCCCAGTCAGGAACGGGATATTGCGCCCACTGTGAATGCGTAATATCCGGGTAAAAGCGCATTTTGTATTTTTTTGGAACTGCAGAACGAAGTTCTTCCAGGCTGACACAATGCTGCGGTCCAAATACTATGCCTTCAAGCCAGTCTGGTTCTGCCTTCATCAGGGCATAAAACTCTTCCATCCAGGCACCGTTAAATCCCTGTGGTGACATCCACATTTTAGCCCCCGGGTGTAATTTCTTCAACTGTGATGCCTGCTTTGCCAACATCGAGAATAAAACTTTTGGCGCAGTATGCCCGGGATCCCCTCCTGGGACAAAGATGGCATCTACACGGGGCAATTGGGCCAGTACTTCACCCCACTCCCTGATTGCCCTCGTTTCTGTAGCTTTATCGTTGTAATCTTTTTCCATAGCGGGATACCAGACCCAACATTCGATTCCGTATTCTTTCGCAAGCCTGGACATCTCTATCATCATTTTCATAGGTTCCATGGGGAAATGCGGACTATCCGGATCATCATCAGAAACCGGGGGGATCAATTCTATGGCATTGGTGCCAAATATTACCAGGTCACGGATATATTGCTCCCACATCGGGACAGACCATCCATCATAGGAATTTGTTTTGGGACGGTATCCCAATTGATGTCCCCTCAAGGCAAACTGTGGTGAGGAAGAAATATTGATCAGATATGAGACTGTTACTTTCCCTTTTGAATAGTCCATTAACCTGAGAAGTTTTCCTGCTCCGAACAATACTCCGCGCTCATCGTTCCCAGCCACAACAATCAAGCCTGATTCAGTGGATATTATCTGAAAACCTTCCGGTTTGTCTGAGGCTAATGGTTTAAGTTTTTCAGCCAGAGCGGGAAATTCCCGCACCAGTTCACTTTTTCTTCCCAAAACGATTCCCCTCTGTCCTGCAGCAGGCAATTGTGCTGTAAGTTCCCAGCGCACACGACTGCGTTTTTCCACCTCATCGAGCAACATATCTCTAGCTTTCCCTTCCGGACCACTGATTTCCTTTGCCATTACCAGAACTGCGGCTGACAGGTCTTTCATGGAACTTTGCATCTCTGATTTACCAGTTTCAACTGTCTTATTTTGTGCCAAAACGGCCAGGGAACTACAGCAGAGCGCTGTAATACATATCAGGCTTAACAATTTTCTAAACATACCATTGAAATTTTAAAGGTAAAGATATTTTTTATCCACTCTGTTTTACTAACTGCTTACAAATCAATGCGGATGTTGTTCATCCGAATTGGCTGATGTATGCTTTCAGGATTGCGAAGTTTTAATTCACAATTGTTTATCCCTTCCAGTTTTCGGGGAGTCAGTTTCTGACGGTAAATAGTTTGATTAACCTGGTAATTGATCCTGTAATCCAACTGATAGCCGTATCGATTGAAGAATTTAATCAGTAACTGATTTTTTCCTGACTTAAGGGGAAGCAGGACTAGTTCCCTGTTCATCCAGCTGTTGCGCTGATTGTTGTGTTTGACAAGGTTTTCTCCGTTCAGGAAAACCTGGATACCATCCCCGCTTGAAATTTCAATCAGCTGGTTTTGTACCTTGTCAGAAATTATTTCCTGTAAAATGTACTTTAACTGAATGGGTTTGGAAACCTCAGATTCATTCTTCCCATTTTGCCAATCCTGAGAAACCCATTTTTGCTGATTTCGACTTGCCCAGTCTGATTCGGTGTTAATGGCAGGTTTTATCGGACCCGGATTGCTTTCGAAATCCGCATCAACCGGGCCATATGTATAACGGTTGGTCCACTTGATTTCTCCCGGTATTGTGTTAAGAGGAATTTTCTCGCTCTCTTTTAAATGGACAATTTCCGCCAGTCCATTCCAGTTCAGTTCCAGCTCTTTGCCCAATTCTTCCTCAGTGAAATAAATTACCGGAGTGGCTGCTTTCTGAACTTTGCTGAAATTCCAGGACTGTTTGACGATACTCCGGTGATTGTTGTAATAATCAATGCAGGAATAGCTATAATGTTTTATTGAATTTGCGAAGGAGAGGCTGATTTTTTTACCCGTCAGCAATTTTTCCGGCCTGATTTGAAATTTTTCCTCGAATTCAAGCTTAATGACCTGGATCTCCTGGTTCAGGTATAGGGATTGTGATCCAATGACTTGTAATACTTCTTTGGAGTACCTGGTCTTGAAAGTAGTGGTGGGATCATGGAGTAGAGAGGCTTTCCTGATTTTGCCTGAAATGCCAGGCAATTCAAACTGACTTTCCTTTTTCCCGGATAAGATCAGGTAGAGAGAATTGTCTTTGGTCGTAATGTCTCCCCAGGAAGGTGAAACAGGCAGTGGATTGGCTCTTGTGCCATAGATGGCTTCGCCATTCTTATCCAGCCATTTGCCGATACCTTTCAATACGTCTGATTCATACGGCACTACGGTGCCATCCCCTTTGGGACCGATGTTTAGAAGGTAGTTCCCCCCACGGCTCACTACTTTAATCAGACTCAGTAGTTTTTCCCTGGTTTTTGCCGGAGCATTTTCCCTTATTTGCCAGGATCTGTAACCCCACGTTTCGTCAAACATCGAGGCCGGGGTCTGCCAGGGAGAGTCAATTTTGTAATCCGGATATTCGTTGTCGCCCATCACGCAAAAATCGTAGGCATCATTTCCAAGCCTGCCGCTGACCATGCAATCAGGCTGAAAGTGATGAACCAGGTCATAGATTTCCCTGCTTTGATTTGCTGTCAGGGACCCCATGTCAAACCACATTTCTGATATTCTGCCATAATTGGTCAGCAGTTCGGTGATCTGTTTTTTGTTGTATTCGTGGTGGTCCGGACTGATCGGATTGGCGTTGTGGCTTGCGATTGGATGAATCCTGTAATCTATCAGAGAATAATATAGGCCGAAATTTAGTCCAACCTTTTTGCAGGCATCTGCCAGTTCCTTGATAATGTCCCGTTTAAAGGGAGTTGCATCAACTATGTTAAAACGGGTCCAGGCCGATTTATACATGCAAAAACCATCATGATGCTTGGAAGTTATGATGATTGACCTCATACCGGCTTTTTTTGCCAGAGCCGCTATTTCTGCTGCATTCCAGTTCGCAGGATTGAATTGTGCAGGAACGTCGTCATATATGTCAGTCAATATTCCAGCATGGGCCTGAATCTGTTCACTGTAACCCCTGGTCACGGGTTTCCCCTCCCAGACACCACCCAATCCGGAATAAACGCCAAAATGGATGAACATTGAGTATTTGTTATCATGCCAGTTCTTTTTTGCAACTGAATTTTCCGGCGGAACAGCAAAACTATAAATGCCAAAAAGTAATAAGGCAGCTAATCCGGTTATTCCCTTCATGTTTAGATTATTTGGTTATTAAAATGGCATGAGAAAAATCTAATGCAAATTAATTCTTTATTTTTGTTTGTTTGGTAGTAGATTTCAAATACTTGAGGTTTGAAAAATCTGCCTTCATTTCTGTTGGATCAAACTAACTATTTATGGAAAACAGTACAACGAAAACTTCTCAAAAAATATTGCTGACTATCTTGCGTGCAGCAATTGGCTGGCACTTTATTTATGAGGGCATTTCCAAAATAGTCCAGGGAAACTGGTCTGCATCAGGGTTTTTAAGAAATACATCAGGCTTTTTTTCCGGATTTTACCATTTTCTGGCAGATTCATCCGGCATGCTGAAGGTCACCGACACATTGAACATGTACGGCCTGACATTAATTGGGCTCGCCCTGTTTACCGGGTTTTACAGCAGGCTTGCTGCTCTTGCCGGCTCGGTCCTTATGATATTTTACTATTTTGCATATCCTCCGTTCGGCAACCCGATGCTGAATCCCGCGGATGGCCATTTATTTATTGTAGATAAGCTGTTTATAGAGGCTGTTGTGCTGATATTTCTCTTCCTGTACCGGGAAAATGGTTTTGGACTGGATGAATTTATGGAAGATTCCGGGGAAAAGAGAAAATCAGGAGAAACACACGGTGACAGAGTAAGTTCGCGTCGTGAAGCGTTAAAAAATCTGGCGACAATTCCGGCACTGGGTATTGTGGGATGGGGTGCTGCACACAACTTCAAAACTTTTGGAGTTGATGTTATGTCGGGTGCAACTATCCAGGTTAAACAAACCTCCCTGAATGAGCTAAAGGGAGAATTACCCAAAGGTAAGATTGGAAAACATGAATTAAGCAGGCTTATCGCCGGAGGAAACCTGATAGGAGGCTGGGCTCATTCACGCGATTTGTTATATGTGCCGACACTTTTCAAGGCATACAATACGGAGCAAAAAGTTTATGAAACTCTTATGCTCGCGGAACAGGCAGGTATCAATACCATAAACATCGGATTCCCGTCCAATCCCTTGCTTGCCAAATACAAAAAAATGACTGGTAGCAAAATCAAGGTGATATCGCAGGTACATCCGAACCTGGACAGAAAATTCCTTGATAAGGTAGGACCCGGCACTGATCCCAATTTATTTTACGAAAATATTGACAGGGCCATTGATTTTGGTGTTGATATTATCCAGGTTCAAGGTAACTGGTGCGACTGGCTCGTGCAGGGAGAAAGACTGGAAGTTATTGAAAAAATGCTTTCGCATATCCGACAGCAGGGGTATACTGCGGGACTTGCTGCTCATTCAGTGGAATCGCTGATTGCCTGCCAGGAAAAAGGTATCATTCCGGATTACTACATGAAAACCATGCATCATGACCAATATTGGTCTGCTCATCCACGTGAAAACAGGTTTCCATTTGAAGTGGACGGGAAAGAATATTCTGACCACAACCGTTATCATAACAACATGTTTTGCCTGTTTCCGGAACGCACTGTCGAATTTGTCAGCAAAGCCACTGTACCTGTAATGGGATTTAAGATCCTTGCCGCAGGTGCCATTGAGCCCAGGGACGGATTTAGCTGGGCCTATAACAATGGGGCGGACTTTATTTGTGTTGGCATGTTTGATTTCCAGGTTGTAAGCAATGTAAATACTGCAATCGACTGCATCAAAACCGCCACCCGGACCCGGCAATGGTACGGATAGTGCTTTAATGAGCTTAATTTCTGTCAGTTTGTTTAAATAATTATTATCGGAAAATTACTTCCAAATTGATTTTACTATAATAGCGCCAATTTTCCAGAATTTCATTTCAAAAAAACAACAATGTTTATAAAAGCGATTGAAACCGCGGATCAATTTACAAAACCTATACATACCATATCCCGAACATATGGCGGACTTTTATCTCCGGGTTCCTCCACATTGTTTTTTGTAAATGAGGATGGCGTAGCCATTACCTGCAAGCATGTATTGCAATTGATTAATGGTGCGGAGTTGCTCAATAGGCGATTTCAGAGTTTTAATGCTGAGAAATATAAACTGGATAAAGATGAAGACTACAAGAGCAATCTCTCGGTACTGGAAGCCAAATTTGGATACAGGGATGAATCAACAGTTCAGTTGAAAATAAATTTTCTAAACTCAGTCGACAGTGGAAATTTCAAATATATCGAACATCCGACCATAGATTTGGCAATTATTATGTTTGAGGGTTTTACACGGAAATATTACAGTTCCTATGCGACATTCGTGAAAAATCCGGACAAGGTTAAGCAGGGTAAATCACTTTGCAGGCTTGGATATCCATTCCCCGAGTTTAATAATTTCAGGCTCAACCAGGAAACCGATGATATTGAATGGACAAATACAGGGATTCAAAACTCTCCGAAATTTCCATTGGATGGGATTATAACCCGATTTGGCAGCGACAGCAAACAGACTGTTTCAATCGAGATGAGCACTCCCGGACTGCGAGGTCAGAGCGGCGGTCCTTTATTTGACAGCGACGGATTGGTTTACGGGATGCAATACATGACCAGTCACCTGCACCTTGGATTTGACATTGCTGATAAAGAGATGATTATTGATGGTAAAAAAACATGGATTTCCAATTATCCCTTTATACATGTCGGTCACTGCATTCATGTAGACAGGATCACAGAATTTTTGAGACAGAATAATATTAAATTCTACCAGGAAAACTAATATAAAGTATTATGAGAGAAGAGATTAAATTCATAGCAGCCCGAATTATGGAGTTGCGGAAAATTTCTGGTGTCCCGGTTGAAAAGTTTGCCGTGGAACTCAATATTGAACCTGATCTTTTACAGCACTATGAAAGCGGTGAAACAGACATTCCTGTCGGTGTTTTATATAAAATAGCACATCACTACAATATAGAGCTCGCTGCCCTGCTGAGTGGCGAGCAGCCTAAATTGCATGTCTATTCCGTTGTAAGGAAGGGGAAGGGTATCAGCGTTGACCGAAGGAAACAATATACTTACGAAAACCTGGCATACAATTTCATACACAAAAAAGTGGAGCCATTTATTGTTACGGTGGCACCCCGTAATGATAACCAAACACCTGAATTCAATTCCCATCCAGGACAGGAGTTCAATTTTGTTCTGGAAGGATCATTAATGGTCATTGTCGACGGACATGAAATTACACTGAATGAGGGTGATTCGGTTTATTTTGATTCGGGTTACCAACATGCTATGAAAGCCTTAAACAACCAGCCATCCAGGTTTCTCGCAATAATCATCTGAACAATCGGCTTAAATTACCTGTCACAAATTATCTAAAACGCTTTTTCTCAAACGCATATGCTGCTAGACAAATTCCTTTCAAAAACAGATTTTACCAGTTATCCCGACTTTTTTTCAGGATTTGATATCAAAGTTCCTGAAAATTTCAATTTTGCCTTTGATGTCGTGGATGTGATAGCATCCTCTGACCCGGATAAAATTGCCATGGTTTGGTGCAATGACAAAGGAGAAGAAGCGCTTTTTACTTTTGCTCAGATGAAAAAGCAGAGCAACAAGGCTGCCAATTTTTTCATTTCGGCCGGTATCCGGAAAGGTGATCCGGTGATGCTGATACTGAAACGCAGGTTCGAATTTTGGTTCTGTGCCCTTGCCTTGCACAAAATCGGGGCAATCACAATTCCTGCAACCCATCTTTTAAGCACCAAGGATCTTGTATACAGGAACAATGCTGCTGAGATAAAAATGATTGTTTGCGTGCCAGAATTGGATGTGATTCAGCATGTGGAGGAGTCCGAACCTAAATCTCCGACTTTTAAGGTCAAGGCCCTGGTTGGTGAGGATCGCGACGGATGGCTGAATTTCAATTCCGGCATGGATGGCAGTTCCGATAAGTTTCAGCGTCCGCAGGGTGATCAGGCAACACAGAACAATGATATCATGCTGCTTTATTTCACCTCAGGTACCACGGGTATGCCTAAAATGGTGAATCACAATTTTATCTATCCTTTGGGACATATTTTAACAGCGAGGTACTGGCAAAATGTCATGGACAATGGCCTTCATTTTACCGTTGCAGATACGGGCTGGGCCAAATCCGCATGGGGCAAACTGTACGGCCAATGGTTGTCAGGCAGTGCGGTTATGACTTACGATTATGACAAGTTTGTTCCTAAAAAGCTATTGGAAGTTATTGTTAAATACAAGGTTACAACTTTCTGTGCACCTCCGACGATTTACCGCTTTCTGATCAAGGAAGAGCTGTCAGGATACAACCTGGAGTATTTGAAATACTGTGTCGTCGCGGGAGAGCCGTTAAATCCTGAAGTATATAAACAATTTCTTACTGAAACAGGATTAACGCTGATGGAAGGATATGGTCAAACAGAATGTACTGTTGCTCTTGCAACATATCCATGGATGGAACCAAAACCAGGCTCAATGGGCAAACCATCACCAGGTTATAAAATTGATCTGCTGGATGAAACAGGAACTTCATGCGAAGCAGGTGATGAAGGTCAAATAGTAATTTATACTGACCAAAACCCGCCTGTTGGCATGTTTAACGGATACTACCGTGATGAACAACTTACCAGGAAGGTCTGGCACGATAATATCTACTATACCGGGGATATGGCATGGCGTGATGAAGACGGCTATTATTGGTTTGTTGGACGCGCTGACGATGTCATCAAAAGTTCCGGATACAGGATCGGACCTTTTGAAGTGGAGAGCGCCCTGATGGAACATCCGGCGGTACTGGAATGCGCCATAACTGCCGTACCTGATCCTGACAGGGGACAGGTTGTGAAAGCGACGATCATTCTTGCTAAAAACTACCAGGCAAGTGACGAACTGGCTAAAGAGTTACAGGAGCATGTAAAAAAAGTCACGGCGCCCTACAAATATCCCCGTATCGTCGAGTTCGTAACTGAACTTCCAAAGACCATAAGCGGTAAAATCCGGAGGGTTCAGATCAGGGAAGACGACGACAGGGAATAGCGGACATTAATTTGTTATTTAATTTGCTCACTTCTCAGTTGTTGACAAGCGTGATTTTCTCATCCTGCAAACCGGGGGAGGATGCTGTTAATGCAATAATTCCTTTTTTGCCGGATCCCTGGACCACAACCAGGCACATTCCGCTGAAAGCCCTTCTTTCTTTACCTTTTGCCGGTTCAAGGCTCATTGGATTACCATTTCCAACCCCAACGATTTTACCTTCGCCTTCAATATCGAAATGAATAAGATTATCGGCATCAGGTACCATCACGCCGTTGCTATCGGTTATTTTTACGGTGATAAAGGAAAGGTCTGTGCCTGAGGCCTTTATTGAGGATCTGTCGGCTGTCAGCCCAATCCTGGCCGCATCACCGGCAGTCTGTTCTTTATCCGTCGCAACGAGTTTCCCTCCGATATACCCCTCAGCCCTTAGCACTCCCGGTGCAAAAGGCACTTTCCACTGCAGGGATAATTTTTTACTTTCTTTCAAGGCCTTTGATTCCAGTGGTTTATCATTCAGGAAAAGTTTTACCTCATCGCAGTTGGTATAAGCGACAACATCAATTGCCTGGCCTGCCTTCCAGTTCCAGTGCGGAAGAAGGTGAACCATAGGCTCTTTGGTCCACTGACTTTTATAGAAATAGTAACTGTCTTTGGGGAATCCGCACAAATCGAAAATACCGAAGTAAGAACTGACAGCAATCTTTTCGTAGGGTGCCGGTTCTCCCATGTAATCAAATCCTGTCCAGATATACATTCCGGACATCCATGGTCTTTCTTTTACGGCTTTCCAGGCCTCTTCACAGGTGGTGCCTCCCCCGGCATTATCGAATGCGGAGGTCTGACCGTCACTGAAGGTTTTTGCGATAGTGTCTGCTGGGAAATGGTAAATGCCCCTGCTGTCAAACTGGGAGGTTGTTTCACTGGCAATGTAGAACCAGTCAGGATGTTTGGCCTTAATTTCATCATATGCATCAATGCTGTAATTAAATCCGACAACATCTACTGCTGCTGTCATGCCCTTTTTTTCCGCATCCCTGATAAAGTTGAATGCAGAGGTTGTGTAACGTGTTGTGTCATATTTTTTGATGGCAGCTGTCAATTCCCTAGCCAGCTCTTCCCCGTTTGTACTCCCGGGAAACCACTGCTCCTTGATTTCGTTGCCAATACTCCAAAGAATCACAGATGGGTGGTTTCTGTCTCGCAACACCATGTCTGTTATTTCGCGTTCAGCCCAGTCCTTGAAATAATTCTGAAAACCGAATGGTGCTGCATCCTTGCCGATGTACCAGCAGTCGAAGGTCTCATCCATAACCAGGAAGCCCATCTTGTCGCACAATTCAAGTAATTCCGGCGCCATCAGGTTGTGACTGCATCTGATTCCGTTGCATCCCATCGATTTAAGCAGTTCAAGCTGTCGTTCAAGGGCCCTGTCGTTAAGTGCAGCGCCAAGAGGGCCAAGGTCGTGGTGGTTGCAAACACCCAGGATCTTTACCGGATTGCCGTTCAAAAAGAAACCTTTGTCTGCGGTGAATGCGATGGAACGAATTCCGACTGTGGTTGTATAGGTATCCTTTAATTCCTTTCCTGTATAAATATTCGTATAAAGCTTATACAGGGATGGGTTTTGCAAGTCCCATAACTGGGGAGATAGTACTTTAAGTGATGATTTTACCGTTATTTTTGATGCCGGCCCAACTTTGGCGTTTTGGGTTTGTTTGGCAACCACTTTCCCGGAATTATCAACAAGGGAAAATTCTATCCTGAGACTTGCTCTTTCTTTAGAATCATTATTAATAGCGGCATCCACATTCACAGTAGCCTCTTTCTCACTGACTTTCGGGGTAGTTACAAACGTTCCCCACTGTGGAACATAAATCTCTGATGTTTTAACCAGCCAGACATGACGGTACATACCTGCCCCTGTGTACCATCGGGAATCAGGCTGTTTAGAATTGTCAACTTTCACTGACAACAGATTTTCTCCTTTCACCAGGTAGGGTGTCAGGTCATACTGGAATGTTGCATAGCCATATGGACGGGTTCCAAGACTGTGCCCGTTGATAAAGACCGTACTGTTTTTATAAACGCCGTCCATAACGATAAAATATTTATTACCCTCAATATTAGATACTTCGAATTTCTTTCTGTACCACCCGATTCCACCCGGGAGTAATCCCCCCTGATGACCTGATGGGTTATCAGGCCTGAAACTTCCCTCAATACTCCAGTCGTGGGGCAGGTCAAGAGCCCGCCAGTTCTGATCCTGAAAACTGCTCATCTCAGCGCCGGCTAAGTCACCAAGGTGAAATTTCCAACTTGCATCAAAATTTACCCTTCCAGCAGGTTGTGCATTGAGTTGTAAACTGAGGATGTAGCAGAGGAAAAAGAAAATTTGTCTGGTTTTCATAATTCTAAGTTATTTCCTGGTTAATCAATTGCTTGTCAGTACTATTTTTTCATCTGGTAATCCTGTGGAAGTCGCTTTAACGGTAATTTTCCCTTTTTTATTTGTACTCTGGATAACTACCTGGCACATCCCGCTGAAGGCCCGGCGTTCTTTTCCCTTTGCTGGTTCAAGACTGATTGGATCCCCATTGGCTACTCCAACAATCCGGCCCTCGCCTGCCAGGTCAAAATGGATGAGATTATCTGCATTTGGGACAGGATTTCCCATGCTGTCTTTTATTTTGATTGTGATATATGAGAGGTCTGTGCCATCGGCAGAAATGAGAGAATGATCAGCTGTAAGTTCGATTTTTGAAGCATCACCGGCTGTATTGACAATATCCGTTGCGATAAGCTTCCCGTTTTTGAAACCTTCTGCCCTCAGGGTTCCCGGTGTGAACGGAACTTTCCAGTCCAATGATAATTTTTGTCCTTCACCGAGATTGATTACTTTCTCCCACTGATTGGTGAGATATGTAATCTTAGTATTGGCAAATGCCTGTTCTCCAATTAATTGATCGTTGAGGTACAGTTTTACGGATTCGCAGTTGGTATAGGCAACGACATCAATGGTATCTCCCGGTTTCCAGTTCCAGTGGGGAAGGAGGTGCAATACCGGCTCACTGGTCCACTGGCTTTTGTAAAAATAATAGACATCTTTCGGGAATCCGCAAAGGTCAACAATGCCAAAACTTGAGGAGATACAAGGATACGGATAAATTGGTTCCCCATAATAGTCGAAGCCAGTCCAGATAAATAAACCTGCCACATAAGGAGTCTCTTTTACCGCTCTCCAGGTGGTTTGAGTGATCATACTCGCGGGCCGGTCATAATAGGTGCCGCGGTGATCGAAAGAGGAGCAGTGAAGGTCCGGTGTTGGCTTCATTGCCTTACCAGCCGGAAAGTGGTAAATCCCCCTGTCGCTCAGTGAGGAGGTGGTTTCACTGGCGATAAAAAACCCATTCGGATGTTTGAGTTTCTCCTCGGGATATCTTTCTACCGTGTAATTAATGCCAATCACATCTACTTTGTCTGACATAAAAGTTGTGTCTGCACGCCAGACCCCCGCAAATGCTGACGTGGTATAACGGGATTTGTCGTACTTTTTGATAATCCCGTCCAGTTCTTTGGCAATGGCAGCTCCGCCGTATTTGGTATGATTCTTTTCGGGTATCTCATTGCCGATGCTCCACAGAAAGATGGAGGGGTGATTCCTGTCGCGCAGCACCATGTCGGAAAGATCACGTTCGTGCCAGTCCTTGAAGAAGATATGATAATCGTATTTCATTTTCTCAAGAAACCAGACATCGAAAGCCTCATCCATTACCAAAAATCCCATTTTATCACACAGGTCCAGTAAATCGGGCGAAGGAGGGTTATGGCTTGTACGGATGCCATTGCATCCCATGCTTTTCAATATCTCCAGCTGCCGCGTCAGTGCCCGTGTATTCAGTGCAGTGCCTAAACAGCCTAAATCATGGTGCATGCAGACACCCAACACTTTGACACATTTGTTGTTTATGAACAAGCCGCTGTCTGACCTGAATTGCAAGGATCGGATTCCAAAAGTTGTGTAGTAGGTATCCATGCGCTCATTCCCCTGGTAAACTTCGCTGGCCAGCCTGTATAAAACAGGGTTTTCTGTACTCCAGAGCTGAGGTGAGGTGATACGGATGCCGGTATTGATTTTAAGCAGTGAATCTGGTTCAATTTTCCCATTTTGGGATTGAGTGGCTATTTTCTGTCCATTTGAGTCGAATATGGTTGATACAATGCGGATATTCGCCCTGTTTGTGCCTTCATTGGCAATACTTGTCTCAACCTGTACCAGGGCTTCACTGGACGAAACTTTTGGCGTGGTCAGGTAGGTTCCCCAATGAGCTATGCGAATGGACGTTGAAGTGGTCAGCCAGACATGCCGGTAGATTCCTGATCCCGAATACCATCTGGAGTTGGGTTGGAGAGAGTTATCCACCTTAACGGCTATAATATTCTCACCTGCTACAAGATAGGGGGTCATGTCATACTCAAAGGAAGAATATCCGTAAGGACGGTTACCAAGCTCATGGCCGTTAACCCACACGGTGCTGTTCATATACACGCCATCGAACTCAATGAAACGGTGTAACGCATCATGGCCGGGTAAATTCAGCGATTTCCGGTACCATCCGATACCGCCGGGAAGTGATGCTCCCGAATTGGTTGCCGGGTTATCCGGCCTGAAGTTCCCTTCAATGCTCCAGTCATGAGGCACGTTCAGCACTCTCCAGTTTTGGTCGGGAAATTCCGGTTTCTCTGCCCCTGCGACGTTTCCAAGGTGGAATTTCCATCCGGCATCAAAATTTTCTCTCCCTTTGGGCTGAGCGAAGAGCTGAACTGATGCCATCACCAGCCAGGTAATCAGGAGGATAAATTTATGGGGTGTGTATGAAGATCTTGTAATGGAAGGCCGCATTTTCATATTTTGTTTTGTTGCTTTCTCTGTTAAATCCGGTTACACCTTACACAATCTGTCAGGAGTTATCCGTAGATCGGATAAATTTGTTCTTTCACATCGAGTTGCGCCCCCCTCTTCAATACTTCCTGTTTGATTTCTGTATAATCAAGGTTCCTTATTTTAGTATTCTGCAGGACTGCCATTCCGGCTGCAATTCCGGCAGCCTGTCCCATCATGGAACAGGAAGTGGATACCCTGGCAGAAGACAAAGCCAGTTGCTCAGCCGACATGCACCGGCCGGCCATCAATAAATTTTCAGCATCCTTTGCAATAAGAGACCTCATCGGAATCTGGTAAGGCGGAACCTGTAACAGGTCTTTTGGAAGGATATAGGTCCTTTTATCATCTGTCAACCCATGGCCGTCGAGGTAAAATGTGCCTCGGGCGACTCCGTCCTCAAACGTTTTTCCTGCCCTCAAATCATCCACTTTCAATAAGTAATCGCCCATTATCCTAGCGCCTTCCCTGATGCCAATCTGTGCCGCGCTGCTGGTCAGCCGCCATTTATTCTTCTCTAAATTCTGGTAATAATAAAGCACATCCATGGTGCGTCTTTTCGCCTGGATTTCAGCATTGGTCAATCCTTCGGTTGTAGTTGAATCAAACATCGGGATCTTTAATTTAAGCGCCTTACCACCCGGCCCATCCGGCCAGACGCTTACCATGGGCAAATCCTCATTATTGGTTATCCGGGTCGGCCAGTCTTCAGGAGTTTGCCTGACAAATCCGGATGCATCGACTTCCCTGACAAAGAATATTTTTGACATAGGCAACTGATAACCGGTAGTTTCATCCCCTTTCATGGTAGAGATACCGGCAAACCTTGCCAGGTCCGCATCACCGGAACAATCAATAAATATTTTCCCCCTGACGGCTTCCAGTCCGGATTTTCCGCAGACAATACATTCGGTAATATTGTTTCCTTTCACCATCACATCGACCAGCCTCGTATGCAACAGTACTTTAACCTTTCTCCTTAGAACTATTTCCTGCAAAACAAGAGCTAGAATTTCGTAGTTGAAAACGGAAGGCTTGTCACCTTCCCCAAGAGAGTTGAATTTTTTGAGGGTGCTTAAAATTTCATCAAAAACCTCACCCTGACGATCAATCTGACCACAGAAGTTGGCCACCCCTCCCATAGTTAGGTTGCCGCCAAGACTGCCATATCCTTCAACCAGAATCACACGTGCCCCCGAAATAGCCGCTGAACAGGCTGCTGAAACGCCCGAAATACCACCTCCGATAACAACGACATCCGCGTCATAGCGAACAGGTATGTTTTTGTTCAAAGTTACTGTCGCCTGAACGGAGCTGCTTTCATTGCCGGTATTAGCCAGCAATGTGGTGGAGCAGGTAACACCTGCAGTAAGTAGCATGCTTCCCTTCAAGAAATCTCGTCGTTTAACCATCCGGGATTATTTTTTTATTTTAATGTGCACATATTTAATTTTTACCCTGTTGTAGGTGTAAGCGATGTGTATTGTGCCGTCTTTACCCTGGATCATGCAAGGATAGCTGAATTCTCCTTTTGGCTGATCTTCCAGAACGATCAGTTCTTCCCAGGTTTTCCCATCAGCAGAAGTGTAAACAGAAAGTTTGTTTCTTCCTCTTTCAATGGGATTGCAGATGAGTGCCTGTGTGCCGTTTTTTAGTGTTACGGCATCTATGCCGGAATTGTTGTTCACCAGTGAAGTCTGTTGAACCGGTGACCATGTTTCACCCTGATCTTTTGACCATGTTTCAACAATTCGTTTTTCTCTGCTCCTGCACAGCAATTGTATCTGGCCATCCTTGTGAAAGAGGATGGTTGGCTGAATGGCGTTGAACCCATTGTTGTCTATCATTATTTTTTTCCAATGTTTTAAGTCCTGGTCTGAAGTCTCAACATAGACTTTCCAGCTTTCTCTTGTCTCCACACTGGTAGGATAAAGAATGGTCCCGTTCTTTAATTTTTCCGGCTTATTTTTGATTGGGCCATATAGGTTATCCGGTATTAAAATTGCGGAAGACCATGTTTTTCCATCATCTTTTGAGATTTTATACATTCCCCACCACTCGCGCGGACTTTTTCCTACCTTGTAATAAAGGATCACATCGCCATTGTCCCTTTTAAAAAGTACCGGATTCCAGCATGGATAACGCAGTGTATCATTGATGATTCCGTCAGCCGCAAGGGCAGGGTCGCTCCATTTGCCTTTTGAACAGACTGATGTGTATATGCACACGTCAGGGTGGTTCTCGTGCGTGCCGCCAAACCATGCAGCCAGGATACCCGCTTTTGTTTCAACGAGGGTGGAAGCATGGCATGATGGGAAGGATGCTTTTTCATAAATGAATTCTGCCTTCAATACGTTGGGCTCACTCTTTTTTGGAGAAGAAAAAACTGTTACAAAAGCGAACAAAAGCACGTTCAACGTGATTAAAAAACGATAATTGATCATTGTATTTAGTATTAGTTGCTTAATAGTTGATCTCTTCAGGGTCGATGATGTGCAGATTTCCATGCACTGCTGCAGGAAACAATTCGTAATCAAATTAACAAAACAAATTTGATTTTCGCCAATCCCTTTTCAAAAGTACAATCTAATTCCGGAAAGAATATATAACAGATGCAGGTTTGGGTCAATATTTTGACATAAAATCAGCCCGAATGTCGGTAAAAACAGCCTAAACGTCTATTCCATTTTAAAAAAATCTGCTCCTGGTGTTGTTTTGCTTCAAAATAATAAAGAAGTTATGAAAACAATACAGACAAGTTTGCTTATTACCGGATTCCTGGTTGTCTTTTCTGCGATAACAGGAAATGCTCAGGTTACATCCTGGAAACTGGAAGATTGTATAAATTATGCCCTGGATAAAAATATACAGGTTAAAAAAGCCGAACTGACAAATAGTCAGAACAAGTTATATTCTGATCAGGCACAAGCAAACAGGTTACCCTCACTTAATGCTGCTGCCAGCCAGAATTTCAACTGGAGCAAGGAATTTGACGCTACATCCGGCACTTACGGAAGTCAAACATCCTCCAACAATTCCAATTACTCGCTTAACTCAAATGTAGTCCTTTTTAGTGGTTCAAAACTGAGCAACAAAATAAAAATGGCCTCAATCGATCTTGAAAGCGGTCATTATTATTCTGAGCTGGTCAAAGAATCGGTTGGCATCAACATCCTGAATGCCTACCTCCAGGTTTTGTACAGCAATGAAAATGTTAAGAATGCAAAAAAGCAGGTTGAAACAACCACTGAACAGTTGGCCCTTGCCAAAGAACGAATGGACCAGGGAGTTATCTCAATGGCTGATTATTTGCAAATCAAGTCCGAACTTGCAAATGAGAAATCTACTTTGGCCTCTGCCGGGAGCCAGCTGACAATCAACAAGGTTACTTTGATGCAACTAATGGAGTTGCCTGTTGATAAAAATTTTGAAATCAGTACACCCAACCTGGACAGTCTGCTTTTAAAGTCAGAACAGCCTGATGCCCAACAGATCTATAACCTCGCACTGGGGATCAAACCTCAGATACGAAATGCTGAGTTGAACAAAGAAAGTGCCGGACTAAATGTACAGGTGGCCAAAGCTGATTATCTGCCCAGTCTTTCACTCGGTGCCGGATTATCTACAGGTTACGCCAGTTTGAACACTTTATCTGATTATAAGGCTCAGGTCTCGAACAAACTGAATCCGTCCGTAGGCCTCACTCTCTCGATTCCAATCTTTCAGAAAAATCAGGTAAGAACAAATGTCAGCCTCGCACGTATTGCAGTTTCCAATGCTGAATTGGATGAAATCAATACCAAAAACAGTTTGCGCAAGGAGATTGAACAGGCTTGTGCAGATGTGGATAAGGCAAAATCTGAATATGCAGCCGCTATTGAGCAAATGCAGTCCAGTAAAGAGTCATATGATGTAACTGACGAAAAATTCAAAGTTGGACTTCTCAATTCCGTTGATTTCCTGGTTCAGAAAACGAATCTTATTACGTCAGAAAGCAACTTGCTGCAATCAAAATTCAGCCTGATTTTTGGTTACAAAGTGCTCGATTTTTATAAAGGAATCCCTTTGGTACTTTAAAATTTAATAGTCAGATATTCAATGGAAAACAAATCTTAAAAATATATTACAATGAAAAAGAATTTGATTTACTCAGCATCGGCTCTCCTGGTTCTAGTCTTAGGCGTACTTGCTTTTATGTTTTTCAGAAATGCCGAACAAACGTATTCCTTCGAAACAGTTAAACTGGAGAAAGGGAGTATCAGCAACACCATCACTGCAACCGGAACACTTGAAGCTATCAAAACTGTACAGGTGGGTACACAGGTTTCAGGAGTTATTACAAAAATTTATGTAGACTTTAATTCGCAGGTGAAAAAAGGTCAGCTATTGGCCCAGCTGGACGAAACGCCATTAATGGCCCAGTTGGATCAGTCAAAGGCTTCAGTCGACCAGGCTGATGCGCAGGTGAAATACCAGAAGGCTACCTATGACCGTTACAAATCACTGATTGCCAAGAAGCTTATTGCCCAATCAGATTATGATCTGGCCGAATACAATTACAACAATGCACTTGCCTCCTTGAAAAATGCAAAATCTGTCTATGACAAGAATCGAATCAATTTGTCCTATGCGCGAATTTTCTCTCCGATTGACGGAGTGATCCTCAACCGGGCAGTTGATGAAGGCCAGACTGTTGCAGCAAGCTTCAATACTCCAACCCTCTTTAGTATTGCCAACGACTTAACCAGGATGCAGGTTGAAGCCAAAATAGATGAAGCCGACATTGGCCAGGTAAAAATGAATCAGAGGGCTCTTTTCACCGTGGATGCCTACCCTGACATGAAGTTCGACGGAAAAGTCTCTGAAATCAGAATGCAGCCTGTTGTGACGAATAATGTTGTAACCTACACAGTTATCATTGAAGCACCTAATCCGGATATTAAGCTGATGCCTGGTATGACGGCAAGTACCACTATTTTTGTCAATGAGAAAAATGATATACTGGTAATTCCGGGTAAAGCCGTAAGGTTCACACCTGATGCAAATATGTTATCAGCTTATGCCAAAACCCTGCCGTTGGAGATCAGGGAAAAGATGTTGCAGGGAAGTAAAACTGCCGGAGCCGACCCGAAGAGCACAACAGTCTGGACAAAAAATGGTCCTTTGGTTCACAAAAGTGAAGTTATAATCGGATCAAATGACGGGATAAATTATGAGCTAATATCCGGTCTGAATGAAGGAGATGAACTAGTTCTGTCAATGAGTGCCGAGAAAGCCACTGCTGTAACAAAGAAAACGGTAAAAAGCCCATTTATGCCTCAGCGTCCCGGACAAAAAAAGTAATAGTTGAAATAACAACTGTTTGGCCTGTTAAAAAATATATGTTATGAAAAATACAATTATAGAAGTCATCAACCTGAAAAAGGATTTTTATGTGGGCGATGTTACAGTCCGCGCACTGAAAGGAATTAATCTCAGCATCCGGGAAGGTGAATTTGTCGCCATCATGGGGACCAGTGGATCAGGCAAGTCAACGATGCTAAACATTTTGGGCTGTCTTGATAAACCTACTTCAGGCGAATACAAACTTGACGGTGTCAGCGTTTCGGAACTGAACAAGAATGAGCTGGCATCATTGAGAAATGAAAAACTGGGATTTGTATTCCAGTCGTACAACCTTCTGTCCCGGACATCTGCCCTTGAAAATGTTGAATTGCCCCTCTTCTATAACAACAGGATCAAATCAAAGGAGAGAAGGGAACTTGCAATTGCAGCACTCGAAGCCGTCGGATTGGCCGACAGGATGCACCACATGCCCAACCAACTTTCTGGAGGACAGCAACAACGGGTTGCCATCGCGCGGTCCCTGGTTAATGATCCAGTGGTCATTCTGGCTGATGAAGCTACCGGAAATCTGGATACCAGGACTTCATACGAAATCATGGAACTTTTCCAGAGACTGAATTCTGATCAGGGGAAAACGATCGTGTTTGTTACACATGAACCGGATATTGCAAGGCTCACCTCCCGGAACATAATTTTCCGCGACGGATGGGTTACCAAAGAGCTCATGGTTGCCGACAGGGTACTTGCCACTGATATGCTGAAATCTCTGCCACTTGTTGAACTTGAACCTTATAATTCATAAAATGAACTATTCCAATCTCATAAAAATTGCAAAGAATGCACTGATGCGCAATAAATTCAGGGCATTTCTGACGATGCTTGGCATCATCATCGGTGTTGCATCAGTCATAGCTATGCTGGCCATTGGCCAGGGGTCAAAGAAAAGTATTCAGGACCAAATGTCCGGAATGGGTTCCAACCTGGTTTTTATTATGCCCGGCTCCCAACAAAGGGGCGGAGTCATGATGGGAAATTCAAGCAGTCAGTCACTTAAACTCACAGATGTTGAGGCAATTAAACAACAGTGTCAGGATATAACTGCTGTTTCACCAGAGGTTCGTACCAGCGGTCAGGCAGTTTTTAGCAACTCAAACTGGCCGACCACTATTTATGGCTCAAATATCCAATATTTCAGCATTAAAAAAATAGAGGTTGAAAGCGGCCGAATCTTTACAGATCAGGAGATTGCCGGGTTGGCAAAAGTCTGCCTGATAGGCAAAACTGTAGTGAAAAATATATTTCCGAATGGGACTGACCCGATCGGTCAAACGATCCGGTTTAAAAACATACCGATGAAAATCATTGGTGTTTTAGGAGAAAAAGGGGAGAACTCTTTTGGCCAGGATCAGGATGACCTGCTGATTGCTCCTTATACCACTGTTCAGCGCCGTTTTGTTGCTATCGATTATATCCAGGCGATTTATACTTCTGCAGTAAGCGAGGATAAGACTCAGGCTGCAATTTCTGAACTGCAAAATGTAATGCGCAAACAACATAAAATTACCAAGCCTACTGATGATGATTTCAGGGTGATGTCTCAGGCTGAACTGGTTAAAACCTTCACATCAATCAGCGACATCCTGACCACGCTTCTGGGTGCTATTGCAGGGATATCTTTGCTGGTTGGGGGAATCGGGATCATGAATATCATGTATGTTTCTGTTACTGAGCGAACTCGCGAGATAGGTCTGCGTATGTCAATAGGGGGAAAGGGAATTGATATATTGATGCAATTCCTGATTGAATCCACCATGTTAAGTGTTGTTGGGGGTGTAATAGGAATTGGATTGGGCTACGTCATTAGTTCCCTGGTTGGCTCCCTGATGGGTTGGCCGGTAGTAATCATGACCCAGTCGGTGGTAGTATCTTTTCTTGTGTGTACTGCTATAGGAATCTTCTTTGGGTGGTATCCGGCCCAAAAAGCTTCCAATCTCAATCCAATTGACGCATTACGGTATGAATAATAATTAAATAAAGAATAAATCAACCCTTTCTGCATTCAGGACGAAAACAGAAGAGGCCGTCTTGTTGGTGGAGAGAAAACATACTGATTCATTGCCTTAGGAATCTAATGTGAGCCAAAGCTCACAAAAAGGAATGACAATCAATTTGTGAGTTTTATTCGTATGTTCTGATATTCAACAAATTAATAATGGCATTTTTGAATGAAATACCCATAAGGAAGTTTTCACACCAACCGAAAATGATTATGTGGGTGTTCCATCTGACCATTGAAAAACAAAATGTAAACAGATGAAATTATTATCTTTGGGAAAAAGTGATCAAATGGTCAATTCAGTTTCAAAACGCGGCAGTTGGATTACATGGTCGCTCCATGCAATTGCCTGGATCATAGTAATAATTATCCCGTTGTACCTTCATAACGCCTTTGGTGGGGGAAATCTGCACAGGTTAATCGAATTTTATGTGCATGCCGCATCAGCAGGGATTATTTTTTATGTAGGATATTTGTGGCTGGTGCCAAAATTTTTCCTGCAGGACAGAGGTCTGACCTATGTTCTGATTTTATTCGGTTTGATCTTTGCTACCTATTTCATCACAACCGTGGTAGAACAAAACTGGATTTATGATCCGGTTGAGTCAGCAAGATTTGAGGAAGCAATTAAGAGTATTAACAAGGGGAAAGAGGATTTCAAACCACCAATGAAAGCGTTTGGTCTGTTTAACCATTTCCTCTCGTCTGTCTTACTTTCCGGTTTTGCGATGGGACTGGGTGTGATGGAAAAATTGAAACAGAATGAGAAGAGGCAAAAAGAGATGGAACAGGAAAAACTGCATTCGGAGCTTGCATTCTTGAAGAACCAGATCAGTCCGCATTTTTTCTTTAACACGCTGAACAATATCTATTCATTGATAGGTATTGACGGCCCGACTGCCCAGGAATCCGTTCTGAAACTATCAAAAATGATGCGCTACCTGCTCTATGAATCAGAGCGTGGGGAGACTATGATGAGCCATGAAATTCAGTTTTTAAACAACTATATTGATCTTATGAAATTGCGGTTGAGCCCCAAAGTCGATTTACAGATTGATTTTCCCAAAGATTACCCTGATTCTCCCATCCCGCCACTCTTGTTTATTCCCTTCATCGAAAATGCTTTCAAGCATGGTACGAGTCACCGGGATGCCTCACAGATAAAAATTCAGATGGACATTGACAGTGAGAAGATTTGCTTCAGAACGGAAAACAGGATAGGTCAAAGTCCGAAGACAGGAGATCTCCAGCATTCCGGAATAGGGTTGGAGAATGTCAAAAAACGACTCTTATTACTGTTTCCAGGGAGGCATGAATTGAAAATCGATCGGGCAGAACCCAATTTTAAAGTTGAACTTACCATCAGAAAGGGATAATGGGATGAAGCTGAAGACAATTGCCATTGATGATGAGCCGCTTGCGCTAAAACTGGTTGTTGACTATATCAACAAAACACCATTTTTAGAGTTGTCCGGGGCTTTTGAAAATCCGCTGGATGCTGTAGAATTTCTTGCCAACGAGGAAGCTGAATTAATTTTTGTTGATATTCAGATGCCTGATTTAACCGGCATCGAGTTTATCAGAAGCCTGGAAGAGGAGCATAAAATAATTTTTACCACAGCCTACGAAAAATATGCGCTTGAAGGTTTTAAACTCAATGCGGTTGATTACCTGCTTAAGCCATTCAGCTATGAAGAATTTTTAAAGGCTGCCGGCAAGGCGCGCAAATTGGCTGAACTGGAAGCCAGTTCGGCCCCTACCATTGAAGCGAACAACCAGTTTTTATTCCTGAAATCGGAATACAAGATCCGGCGCATCAATTTTAATGACATTCTCTACATCGAAGGATTAAAAGATTATATCAAGGTATATACGGTTGGTGAAGATAAACCTGTGTTATCACTCAATTCAATCAAGTCTCTTGAGCAAAAACTGCCGGAAGATAAGTTCATGAGGGTACATCGCTCCTTTATCGTCAACCTGGATAAAATAGACACCATTGAACGCAGCCGGATTGTGTTTGGCAAAGTGTATATCCCGGTCAGCGACCAGTTCAAGGATAAATTCCAGGAATATCTTGACAGAAATTTTTTATAGAATTTTCCTGCTCAGAATTGCAGAATATTTTTAAATACACTCGAAACAGGCTCTGTTTTGCATTTTAAACTTCGCACAGCAAAATTTTGTTACATCAGTATCGTTTTTTAAAGTAAAAACACGCACAGGAACACTTTTTGCCGTATAAACCGATCATTTTAATATCTTTTGTAACCATATATGAATCAGACCTTTTTTTTAGTGTAATTCTTAAATCTTTTTTCATACCTTTGTTATTGTGTTATTGTGTAGTCCCTTAACATAATTTAAACGTTATACCTAAGCATATTCTTGATTAACAAATAATGCGGTAAAATTCTTTTATCAATTTAAGCATAACAGTATAAAATTTTCCAAAGGTAACAGGGAAAGTTATTACTGTTATTAATACATGGCAACCGGCTTTAATGAAAGATATTAAAGGGCGAATTCTATTGGAAGAAGATCTGCGTAAAAATGAGGCGGGTTATCAAATGCTGTTTGAAAATACGCCGGAAGCAGTTCTGCTTACAACTGTTGACGGGATGATTCTTAATGCGAATCCTGCCGCCTGTCAGATGTTTGGCCGGGCTATAGACGAACTTTGCCAAATTGGTCAGAACGGAATTCTTGACACTAATGATCCCAGATTTGCCGAAGCTTTTGAAAACAGGGCCCAAACAGGCAAATTATTCGGAGAGTTCATGGGTTTGGGACGTGACGGCAAAAGGTTTCCCGTTGAAGTTTCCTCCTCCGTTTTTACTGATATTGATGGGAATGAACTTGCGAGTGTAGTCATCAGGAACATCACTGTACGCAGGAAATCAGAAGAGGACCTGAGGGAAAGTGAAAGTTTGCTGGAAGTGTTTTTTTCGCAGTCATCCGAAGGATTTTTTTTTATGATGCTTGAGGAGCCAGTTGAGTGGAATGAAACCATTGACAAGGATAAAACACTGGAATACGTATTCTCCCATCAGCGTGTCACAAAGGTTAACGATGCATTGCTAGACCAGTACAGGGCAACAAGGGAGAATTTTTTGAATCTGACCCCCTATGACTTTTTTGCCCACGACCTCGAAAACGGCAAGAAAATATGGAAGCAGTTTTTTGATGCAGGGAAACTTCATTTTGAGTCATCGGAAAGAAGATTTGACGGCTCACAGATGTATATTGAAGTTGATTATATCTGCGTTTACGATTCAAGAAACAGAATTTCCGGACATTTTGGGATTCAACGGGATATTACTGAACGCAAGAGTGCGGATAAAATGCTGATCAACTCCGAAAGCAGGTACCGGACACATATCCAAAAAACACCGCTTGCTGCCATCGAATGTGACAGGGAATTTCGTTTAACCAGCTGGAATCCTGCCGCAGAAGAGATCTTTGGTTATAGTGAGGAAGAAGCAATGGGTAAGAATACCAATCTACTTGTTCCGGAAAATAAGGTCTTTTTTGTTGGCAAAATCCTGCAACAGGTCGTTGATAACGGAATTACATCAATACATACCCTGGAGAACAAAACCAAAGAGGGAAATATTATTACCTGCGAGTGGTACTATAGTCCCCTCTTCGCGACGGATGGTTCCACAACTGGAATGGCAGCTTTTGCGATTGATGTAACCGAGCGTATTCAAGCGGAGAAATCACTTAAAGAAAATGAGGCCCGTCTGGGTGACCTGAATGCTACGAAAGATAAATTCTTCTCTATCATTGCGCATGATCTCAAGAGTCCGTTTAATGCCACCATGGGCTACAGCACTCTACTGTTAGAGCAAATTAAAGTCAAGGATTACGACGGTCTTGAAGAATATGCCGAATCAATCCAGAAATCCTCACAAAGGGCAATGGATTTACTTAAGAATTTGCTGGAATGGTCACGTTCGCAAACAGGAAGAATGTCATTCAATCCTGAGTATCTGGACATGGCTCCACTGTTCAATGAAACTATCGAGTTACTTAACGACTCTGCCTTGCAGAAGTCTATTTCAATAACGAAAAAAGTACCTGCCAATGTCAAAGTCTTTGCGGACAAGGACATGATTAACGCCGTTTTAAGAAATCTGATATCCAATGCTGTCAAATTCACCCATCCCGGAGGATTGATTCAGATCTCAGCAGAACAACAGCCTGACGACTGGATGATCTCTATTAAAGACAATGGTGTTGGAATCCGAAAAAGCGACATTGAGAAATTGTTCAAGCTGGAAGAGACTCATTCAACTTATGGTACTCAGAATGAGGTAGGTACCGGATTAGGCCTACTGCTGTCAAAAGAATTCGTCTCCAAGCATGGAGGTAAGATTTGGGTAGAGAGCGAAGCCGGAAAGGGAAGTACTTTCTTCTTCACAATCCCTAGGGTTTCTCTGTTACCTCGTTATAAACCCAATAATTTCGCATGATCAAATTTTGGTTTGACTGAGCCGCCGTTAAAACCCAATAGACACAGATTTTCCGGTTCGGGAGCCTGCATAATCAATTTCGCTTAAAGGATACTTATCCTGGTTTTGGATCTTCAGGATTCAGTTTCTCTTTTGGGTATGGTAAAAATGAACCTGCTACCTTCCCCCACAACACTTTCAACCCTGATTTTGCCTCCGTTTTTCTCAACAAAATCCTTGCAGAGTACCAATCCCAGCCCTGATCCCTTTTCGAAATTTGTTCCCAATGTGGTATAAAATGAATTCGTTGAGAACAGGTTATCTGCCAGATCTTTTTTAATGCCGATTCCATTATCGGCAATTCCAATTTCTACAAAGTCTTCATGATCTGTAATATCGATTGTTATGTTCCCTTTCTCGTTGGTGAATTTTATGGCATTAGAGAGCAAATTGCGGACTACCAGGTCGATTGAATTTCTGTCTGCAAATGCCGAAACAGGCTCCTTGTTATTTACCGTAATGGTTATTGATTTTTGATAAGCTGAAGAAGACAATAAATCAATATTACACTCAATGATTTCATTTATATAGAAATTGACAGGTTCTAAATTGATCCTGTTTGACTGTCCGGATGCCCAGCTCAATAGATTTTCGAGCAGGCTGTATGCCGTTTTAGAACCTTGAATCAAGGCATTCAGCAAAACATTCTTCTCAGATTCTTCCAGATTGCTCTCATCTGCAAGCAATTCCAGGATAGGTTGAAAACTTCCGATAGAACTTCGGAGGTCATGTCCAATAATTGAGAAGAGTTTATCCTTGGTTGTGTTGGCTTCTTTTAATTTGGCTTCACTGGCAATCAGTTCATCATTAATTTTTTTCTTTTCCGTAATATCTTCTTTAACTGCTACGTAATTTATTATCTTCCCAGTCGAATCTAAGATGGGAGAGATAGAGGAAGATTCCCAGTAAAGTATCCCGTTTTTTTTCTTGTTGTGGAAAGTGCCAGACCATTGATTCCCGGAACTTATTGTTTCCCAGAGTTTTCTGTATTCTTCCTGGGGTGTTTCGCCTGATTTTAATACCCTTGGATTTTGCCCTATGAGTTCTTCCAGAGAATACCCTGTTGTTTCCACCGCCTTGGGATTGGCATATACGATTTTTCCTTCAAGATCAGAAATAACAATACTGACAGGGCTATGCTCAACAGCTGTAGAAAGTTTCTGCATTTCATCTTCAGCATGTTTGCGGAAACTTATGTCTCTCACTATTGTCTCAATTCCAAGGAAATTTCCCTCGTTGTCAAAAACATTATGATTGTTGACGGATGCCCAGACCATCTGGTCGTTTTTGTGTCTGAGTCTTAATTCGTAATCCAGCAACTCTCCCTTTTCACCAACTTCCCGGATTACTTTCTGTCGATCTTCGCGGTTGAAATATAAATCATCGACTTGAGTCCCAATCAGCTCTTCCCTGTCGAAATTTAGTAGTCTTTTGATGGAGGGGCTGATTTCCAGTATTTTGCCATCTATGTTGGTCATTACATAGACATCCTGCATGTTGTGAAAAATCTGCCGGAATTTTTGTTCACTTTTCTTAAGTGCTTCTTCCGACACTTTTCTTTCGGTAATATCGCGTATGACTCCAACTGATTGCCAGGAATCTTTATCCTTGAAACCGGACATGGAAATCTCAACAGGAAATTCCGTACCATTTTTATGCACTGCTGTCAGTTCGAGGGTTTTTCCTGTTGCAGATCCCTGGCCTGTCAACTGAAAATTAGGAAATGCTTCATTGTGGGCACTTAAATATTTGACCGGGGAGATTAGTTTGTGCAGGTTTTGTCCCATGGCTTCACCAATGGAATATCCAAAAATTGATGAGGCAGCCTTATTCCAGAAAGTTATATTTCCGGTGTTGTCAAGCATAATGATGGCATCGCGAAGCGACCTGGTAATCGACTCAAGAACTTCCTTCTGTTTTAAAATAAGGTCTTCAGATTGTCTCTTTTCACTGATATCTCTTGCAACTGCATAAATGGTCCCGTCACTGCCCGTTTGCCCTCTCCATTCCAGTAGTTTGTAAGAATTGTCGGAACAGCGGTATCTATTGATAAAATTTATAGTTTCTTTCCCCTTATTCTGTAATTCAAATTGATTTAATGTCTGCAAAACATCCTCCGGATGCACTATTTCAATGAATTTTTTGCCTCTTAAATTTTCAATTGAATATCCCAGGGTCGATTCCCATGCGGGATTAAGAGCCATGAACTTTCCCTCTCCTGATACAATACAAAAAAGGTCAGGGCTCATATTGAAAAAGACATTCAATGAGGTTTCAATTATTTTTTGGTCCATAATGGAGGCAATTAATTTGAAATTCCGGAATTAATCAATTGTTCGCAATCAACCAATCCAAAATGTTCACAAAAGTAACAAATTAGAATCCAATATGTTTTACCCGGTTTTTTATCGCATGTAGCTCCTGGAATTGCAGCAAATATTTTGTTGTTTGATAGGTCCTTTCAATTGGATTTTCCTGACCCATTCTATTGCAGGACATTGAAGATCAGACCTGAAAAAAATAATATCCTGATTTGCATGCTGATTGTCAGAACAACAACCTGTACCTTAGAAATTGAGCATGTACCTTGCAGGATATCTACAACAAAAAAAAATATTGGCAGAAACTTATTGTGATTTTCACGCAGACGACATATTAGTGCTACAGTGTAAAGAAAAGTAATTTGGGAGTTGAATTTGGATTTTACTGGGAAAATGACGCTGTCAGAGTGAATAGAGTGGCCAAAAAAGGGAAAAACAGACGAATGGGTAACCGCCTTTTAATCTTAGGAACAGATATTTTTCAGGTTGCTTAGAAAACAACAGCAATCGCAACAGCTTGTTTTCCGGAAAACTAAGTCCCGGAGTGATTGATTAACAAATTATTTCAGTGAACTGGTAAAGTTGGTATCAAACTGGTAACTTTCATCCAGGTAGGTGCTTTCAAGATTAGCCCCTTTGATATCAGCATCCACAAGGAAGGCTCCTTCAAGATTTGCCCCTGTAAGATCGGTATTTTTCAGATGAGCCTTGATCAGGTTAGCACCCATCAGACTTGCGCCGCTCAGATTTGCCTCGTTCAGATTCGCATCATCAAGTCTTGCCAGAATCAGGTTGGTTTCACTCAGGTTGGCATGACTGAGGTTGGCGTAACTCAGATTTGCTTCACTTAGATCCGCATTGCTCAAATCTGCATGACTGAGGTCAGTGTTGCTTAGGTTGGCACCACTCAGATTTGCCCCGTGAAGGTCGGCATTGGACAGTATGGCGCCATTAAGGATTGTACCACTAAGGTCAGCGTTGCTCAGCCTGGCATTATGAAGATTTGAATTCGCCAGGTAAAGATTGCATAACCGTCCGTTGCTCAAATCAAGCACCCCGATTGAGCCACCTTTCAGGTATTCAGAAAGTGTTTTTTTGTGAGTCATATAATTTTGTCTTAACAGATGATATTCGAAAACTCATCAATTAAATTCTTGTTTAATAGTTGTTTGATATTTTATATCCAGTCTGGTCAGTTTATTTTTTGCAAGTTCAATTAAATTGTCATTCGGATCATTGATTCTTTTTTTCCCTTCACTCCTCACCGTTCGCAATCGATTGATCCATTGCTGGTAATGCCGTGTAAAGAAAAAAAGGTAGCACATTCACTTCATTACCGGATCCGGAATACACGCGGCTAACTGTTCCCTCCTGTAAGGCAGTGGTAATTACTACATTAAATTACATGAAAGGTACCTTACATCCCGAACATTATACCATTGAATCCGGGTGAATCTCATATTTTTATCAACAACAATCTGTTAATTGTAATATTGTTTTAATTAACAGATAATCAGAGTTTTAAAAAAATTAATTCTGTCTTTGGGCTGGCTTCGGAACTGGTGTGTTGTTGAATCGGGACTGTTCTCACTCTTTTGACAGCTTAACAGGAACTGAAGGTTCAGGAAGAAAGCCGGATAAAATTCTTCAGTTTTCTCATGGCGAATGAAGTTATATCTGTAGTAACCAATTGTACCTCAATTTCATAAGTTTTCCTATTATTTATAATTGCTATCAGGCATGAATGGGAGGCATTATTGATTGACTTATAGTTGTTCATACTTTTGAAAAAGACAATTGAAGGCACTTTTTTAACCAGCTACTGCCCGCGATTTTCCGACAGTATTTTTTGAATGTTTTTTGTTGTTAATGAAATTTTTTTAGTTTTGACAGAATAAATGAGAATCTGACTTTTGTCAGTTGCTGACTTTAGTAATGTATTTTTTAAACCAGACTTATTTTTAAAATTATAACTACTTAAAATTGAGATGTATGAAAAGACTTGCCTTTGTTTGGATCTTATCTTTTTGTGTGGGAACAATTTTTGCCCAGGAGCATATCAAATTGCAGAATGCAGGGAATGATGCGTTGAAGGCCAAAGATTATGCCAAAGCACTGCGGACTTACGAAAAAGCTGATTCTGCCTGGGGTACTAATCCAAAGGATTATGCCATGTATTATAATTGTGCTTTTTGTTCCTTTCAAACAAAAGATTACACCAAAGCCATAAAATACTTCGATTTATGCTATGCCAACAATTACAAACCGGAAGATGCTTTATACAATAAGGCAATAGTGTACAAAATTCAAAATAAGAATGATGAATATATGAAGGCAATCAATGAGGGTTATGCCAAATTCCCTCAAAATGCCAAATTTAAAGGAGATATTTCCAGAACTTATTTTACAGAAGGTGTCAATCATTACAATGCCGGCAATACCATACTGAAAGGTGCTGTGGATAAAATTAATTCAAAGAAATTCAAGGATGCCAATGATCCGGGATACAAGGCTGAAGTAGCGAAGGCCAAGAAAGAATTTTCCGATGCAATCCCGTCCCTCGATAAGGCGATTGAACTGAATCCAGCTAATACAAAAGCGGCCGAGATAAAAGCTGCCTGTGAAAAGCAGGTAAAGGCGTTGTGATTTGTAATCTCACACTTTCAGAGCCTGGTAAAAGGCTTATGGAGTGATAGGAGACAATAAACAGAAAGGCTGAAATCCAAAGATTTCAGCCTTTCTGTTTATAACAGTCCTTTTCTTTATTTATAAAGGAATAGGGAAACCAGTGCGTTGACAGAAATATTTAATTGAAGAGATCGAAAATTTGTCCGGAAATATCTGAAATTCGTTGATTGTTTTTATATACATTTGTAATTAATCAAGCAAATTCACCTTATTCTCAAACTATGAAAGCAAAAAATTTCAAACTCATTTTCGCACTTTTGTTGGTAATCACTGCATTTTCTTTACAGGCTGAGGAGCCCGGATTCACCGGGGAATGGAAACTGAACAGGGAAAAAACTGTTTTGCAGGGCAGCCAGATTTTCCTCTCAAAACTTACAATCAAGGTCGCAGGAGACAGTTTGTTGACGACCAGAACCTATGAAAATGCTGACGGACAGCAATATCCTTTTGTTGAAAATCTCTCTCTTGACGGGAAAGAGAGCAAAATTGTCATTTATGACATGCCCAGGACTACCAAGGCAACCCGCTCAGCTTCTGAAGGGACATTGATGCTGGATTCAAATACAACCTTCTATAGGGACGGTCAGGAATCAGTTCTAAATTCGAAGGAGACATGGAAAGCAGACCCGGGCGAAAAACTACTGACAATCAGTTTTACCACAAAAATGGCAGACAGGGAGTTCCCGGGAATACTTTATTTTGACAAAGTCAAGTGAGTCTTGATCTCCAGTTCCTGAAATCCTTTTATCATTTTTAATGCGGGGATATTTATCGTTCTGTTTATTCCCCGTAGTTGATCTTTTGGCGGCTGAACATTTAGTGTTCAGCCGTTGTTGTTTTGGCCATTTAGAGAACATAGTACATAATAAAACGTCAAATAAATGGAGTAAATCTTTCAAAGTGACTAAACTGCCACTTCTAATATGTAAAAGATATTATGTTATCATGTTTTGATGTCGCCGGCTTTCACGTAATGATTTACTGTAATTATATACTAATGATAATAAGCTTTTTAGATATAATAAATTTGAATGGATTAATAATTTTCTATTGGTTTGTCGGAATGAAAAAAGTTAAATAAAGATTATCTTTACTGAATACAAATTTTCCTGACCGACGTATAAGTGTTTACTTCCACAAATAGTTATAAACCTAAGAGCAACCTCCTAAAAGTAATTTAAAGTGAATTTCATATGTTTTGTGAAGTGAAAATTCTGATTTTGAGTTATTTAACCCAGCATTTAACTAAATTTATTACCCATGAAAGTTTTTAAGCTGATTTACGTTTTGCTGCTTACATTGCTGGCAGCATGCCAGGCTCCTGCTCCCAAGGTTCAGCAGCCTCCTGTTATAGATCGTGAACTCTTGTTCGACAACCCTGAAATTGCCGGCGGACAACTTTCGCCTGACGGGAAATTTATTTCATTTATCAAGCCGTACAAAGGGACCCTCAATATATGGGTCAAGAAACTCAATGAAGATTTTGTTGCTGCCAGGCCGATAACTGCTGATACCCTTCGACCGGTCAGAACCTATTTCTGGTCTCGTGACGGCAAGTACATCCTGTACATTCAAGACAAGGGAGGTGACGAGAATTTCAATATTTACGCTGTAGACCCGCAAGAAGCGCCTCAGCCTGGCAAGGATATTCCTGTAAACAGGGATCTTACCAACCTTAAGGGGGTTAGGGTTTACATCTACGATGTACCTTTCAAGGATGCTGATGCCATTTACATTGGGTTAAACGACCGCGACAAGGCCTGGCATGATCTTTACAAGATGAAACTTTCGACAGGGGAGAGAACCCTGATCCGTCAAAATTCGCCGGCAGACCGAATCACCGGATGGGTATTCGACTGGGATGATCAGCTAAGACTGGCCAGTCGCTCTAATGCGGATGGAAGTACCGATCTACTTAGGGTCGATGCAAAGGAGCTTGTAAAGGTTTATTCCACAACAGTGTTTGAAGAAGCTGTACCTTTTGCATTCGATAAGTACAACAAATGGGTGTATATGAGTACCAACAAGGGAGATTCAGTTGATCTCTCCAGGTTGGTTCGCTTTGATCCATTGACATTGAAGGAAGAAATTATTGAAAGTGATCCTTTGAAGAGGGTTGATTTTGGTAATCTTGGCATTTCTGAAAAAAGCAAAGAGATAATCTATACCTCCTATAATGATGAAAGAAACAGGGTTTACTGGAAGGACAAATCCTTCGAAGCCGATTACAATCTGATTACAAAAGAGTTGCCAAATTCTGATATCTACTTTTATTCCTCCACAACTGATGAGAATTATTGGCTGGTCAGTGCTTCAGCTGATGTAGATCCCGGATCCGTATATCTTTGGGACCGTACCAGTAAAAAACTTACTTTCCAGTACAGGCCCCGTCCGAACATCCCGGTCCAGGATCTTGCAGAAATGAAAGCAATTAAATATAAATCTTCAGACGGACTTGAAATCCCGGCCTATTTAACCCTACCCAAGGGTCTTGAACCCAAAAATCTTCCCCTGGTAGTTTTTCCTCATGGAGGGCCGTGGGCCCGTGATACCTGGGGTTATAATTCATTCGCCCAGTTTCTCGCCAACAGGGGATATGCAGTTTTATCTCCGAATTTCAGATCTTCAACAGGCTACGGCAAAAAATTTTTGAACGCCGGGAACAACCAGTGGGGAGAAAAGATGCAGGATGATTTGACATGGGGTGTAAAGTACCTTATCGGAGAAGGGATCGCTGATCCCAAAAGAGTGGGAATTATGGGAGGATCTTACGGCGGTTATGCGACCCTTGCCGGGGTTGCCTTTACACCGGATGTTTACGCTTGCGGAGTTTCGATTGTTGGCCCCTCCAACCTGATAACCCTTCTCAATTCCATCCCGCCTTACTGGGAAGCCATCAGGACGACTTTTCATGTAAGAATGGGTGACCCGACAAATCCCGAAGGCAAAGCGCAACTCGAGCGCCAGTCACCGCTAAACTCTGCCTCAAAGATAAAGGCAGCATTGCTTGTTGTTCAAGGTGCAAATGACCCGCGTGTCAACAAGGCAGAATCTGATCAGATTGTTGTGGCATTGCGTGACAGGGGATTCCCTGTCGAATATATTGTTGCACCTGATGAAGGCCATGGATTTGCCCGTCCGGTTAATAATATGTCCATGATGGCATCAGCCGAAAAATTTCTGGCGAAACATCTTGGAGGCCGGTACCAGGAAAGTATGAAGCCTGAGGTCCAAAAAAGACTTGCGGAAATCACTGTAGACGTTAAGACTGTTACACTGGCTCCGACTTCAGTAAAGAAATGATTTTGAAAAATAAAATACGAGACCTCAGAAATGTATCAAAATTTCCGAGGTCTTGTATTTTGTTTTTCCGACTGGATTTATTCTCTTGAAGTATTTCTACTTGATTGAGAACACCATTTACAAATTCAGCTGCGCTAAATTATTTTGCTTATTTATGGAATTAGAATTGACTAGCCTATTTATTTGAATGGCTGTTATCCTGGATCAGTTCAATCCAAAAGGTACTTCCAATACCTTGTTTACTTTCTGCCCCTACACTCCCATTCATGGCGTCCATCAATTTTTTCACCACAGCTAGTCCAAGGCCTGTTCCACCTGAATCTGGCTGGGCAGGAACTATGGTCTCAAATGGCTTAAAAAGTTTGTTCATATCCTTTTCAGGAATACCAATACCAGTATCATGAAACGAAATTTTAATTTTCCCGGGGCTTTTGACTTTGCGGATCAGTTCAGTTCTGACTTCAACTAATCCTCCTGGCTTATTGTATTTGACGGCATTGTCCATCAGATTATTCAATACCTGGTTCAGTCGTTTGCGGTCAGCTTTTACACAGACATCGGAAAGGGGTGACTCCATAACCCGGACTTCTACCTGTCGGTCGTGGGCCAAAGGCGTAATCCTATCTGTCATCTCGATAAAAACCTCCTTAATTTTTATCGGTTCAATCGAAACAGACAGGTTGCCAATATCGATTCGGGATATGTCAAGAACATCATTAACCAACTTTAGCAATCGGTTGCCACCCTGCAGTATCCTGTCAACTCCCTTTTTTTGTACCGGATTGAGGCCTCCCATGTTGAGCAGTTGTGCAAATCCAAGTATTGCGTTCAGCGGGGTTCTTAGTTCATGGCTCATGCGGGACAGAAATTCGCTTTTGGAACGACTGGCGATCTCTGCTTCATCCCTGGCCTGGATAAGATCATTTTCGATTTTTTTCTGCCGGGTGATATCCCAGTTTGTTCCAATCATCCGCAGTGGTTTGCCCGACTTGTCGTGTTGTACATATGCCATCCCGCGTAAATTATGAACCGACCCATCCGCCCAGATTACCCTGAATTCGGTGTTATAATCTTCCACACCGCTAATGGCTAATTGCATTTCTTCATTACATCGTACTTTATCTTCCGGATGCAGGCTCATTAGCCAGGATTCGTAAACCAGCTTTTCAGAATATCCAGTAAGTCCATATAAGAAATAATTCTGATCATCCCACAAAAGGGAATCATTAACAAGGTCGTAGTCCCATACACCTATTCCGCCTGCACTGGTTGCAAGTCTCAGCCTTTCATGTTGAAGTTTCGTTTCTTCTTCTGCCTTAATGCGTTCAGTTACATCACGTGCCGCTGAATAAAACAAATGCCCGACGGGAACGCTGCGCCATTCTATAAATCTGTAACTACTGTCTCTTGTTTTATACCTGTTTGTGAAACTGTCTAATGGTTGCTGATCGACAAGACTTGCAAATACATCAATTGTCGGCTGAATATCATCAGGATGGACGAAATCCAGAAATTGCCTGTTTTCAATTTCGGAGACAGGATATCCAAGCGTGTTTTCCCAGGCTTTGTTAACCCGGACAAATTTGCCGGAAGTATCAATAATGCTTAGAAGGTCAAGTGCGACATTAAAGAAATTCTCAAGTTCAGCCTGTTTGGCAGCCAGTTCAACGGTTCTTTCCGTAATTTTGGATTCAAGGCCTGCATTTAATTCCTTAATTTGTGTTTCTGCCTTTTTGATAACGGTTATATCCCTGGCAGCGGCAAAAGCACCAATAACATTGCCTTTTGAACAACGGTAAACTGAGGCATTGTAAAGAACCGGTATGGTATCTCCGTTGCGATGACGAAGTTCCAGTTCATAATCTTTGACATATCCTTCTGAAAATACCTGCAGGTATCCTTTGCGGGCTTTATCAGGCTCGGTGAAGTAGTCGGAGAAATCAGAACCGATGAGATCTGAGCGGGAAAATCCGGTTGCAGTTTCAGTTGCAGTATTTACGTCTGTGATCTTACCTTCTTTGCCAATGGTTACTAATGGATCCAGGTTATTCTCAATCAGACTTCTGGTATATTCAAAGGCAACCTTATTTAAATTTTCAGCTTTTTTGAGTTCTGTGATATCCCGGGCAGCAGCGAATACCCCGGCGGCATTGCCTTCAGAATCCCGATATAATGAAGCATTGTACAGAACCGGTGTGGTATGTCCGTCACGATGACAAAGTTCCAATTCGTAGTCCTTAACAGATCCATTGGTAAATACTTGTTGATAGCCATATATTGCCTTATCCGGTTCCGTAAAGTACAATGAGAAATCAGACCCGATGAGTTCCGTGCGGGAAAATCCGGTTGCAGTTTCAGTTGCAGTATTTACGTCTGTGATCTTCCCGTCTGGACCTATGGTTACAAACGGGTCAAGACTGGATTCAATTAAATTCCGGTTGTAGTCAGAGATATGGGAATTTTGTGTCTCTGCTTCATACTCAGAGGGAAAAGCAGACTTCAAAAATAATTTTGCATCATCCTTTCTGCGACGAGATGCAGACGGATCATTTTCTTTTTTTTTCATTGGTTAGGAGTGAAGCTCTGTTTTTATCTTTATAGAAAACTATGCCGGATCATTAAGCTATCATTGAATAACCGGCAATTTACTTAACATAAAACCTACAGAATATTAACTTAAAGGTAGTATTTTCCATCCCTGACAACAAATATTTTATGAATATTATTCAAGTCGGCTGAAACAGTAATTTTTTTCTGCATTACGTAACGAATGGAAATGCCTGAAGAAGATTCTAAAATGGATTTTCTTTTCTTCAATGAATCCGGGGAGAAGAAAAAAGCCAAATGAAATACGCATGAGACAATTAGGTTTGTTATTCTGAATTCAAATTAAATAAATCTAAATTTGTGCAGGCTGATATTGGTTTTCAGTTCAACCGGATATTCAAATTCTAAATTGCTATGAGGCTATTATTGTTTTTGTTACTGTTTATCCCAATCACAAATTCTGGTCAGCAGGTAACTGAAAGCCAGTTCATGCAGGACGTCGCCGTCCGCTTTACGCCAAAACAGGGTATGCCGGGGGAGAAAGTGACACGGGTTGCATTTGAAGAGGAATCTCCAGTCGCTGTGCTTGAAAGTTCGCAATTGAAATGGGATGGTAAGTATTGGCGTCCATTAAAGTCAAGAATAATTCCGGTAACTATAAAATTGCCTGACCTTCCCGTAAACTCCGGTATCCTGCTTTCTTCCGTTGGATTCAATGGCAGTTATGCCATAGGGACCAGCAAAGGCCTGTTTTATTATTCACAAGCAGATAAGAAATGGACAGAGCAATTTCCTGCGGATGAGAAATACAAATGGGCTCCGGTGAGGGTTTCAGCCCTCGTGGTTGATTCAAAAGGACAACTTTGGTTCGGGGCAGAACAGGGTGTAGGGTGCTTTAGCGGGGGAAAATGGAAATTGTTTTCGGGGAAGGAAGGGTTGCCTTACAACCATTTTACCTGTGCCGAGGCCGGTATTGACGGCATTGTATGGTTTGGAACAGAGAAAGGCGCGATCCGGTTTGAAAATAACCGTTTCCATTACCGTTTTAGCTTTAGATGGCTCCCTGATGATTATGTAAATGATATTGCCGTTCAAAAAGATGGTACTGCCTGGTTCGCAACTAACAAGGGAGTTGGACAAATCATTTCCAAACCGATGACACTGGATGAAAAGGCTGCCTATTTTACTCACCAGACGGAATCCAGGCATCAAAGACTGGGTTTTATTGCTCCGAACGAATTAAAGGTGCCTTATGATGTAGAAACTTCATCACCAGGGATCTCTGACAATGACGGAATGTACACATCCATGTATGGGGCAGCCCAGGCATTCCGGTATGCCGTAACGGGTGATATTGAAGCTAAAAAGCTGGCAATCAGAAGCTTTAATGCATGCAAATGGTTGGTGGATATTACCCATGAGCCGGGATTTCCCGCCAGGGTAATTGTCCCGGTAGACTGGCCAGAGCCGCTGAAAGATCCCGAATACAGTCACAAAATGAATTTGGCTGTTCAGAAAAGTGATCCATTCTGGAAGGATATCAACCCGCGCTTTGTGAAAAGCAAAGACGGGAAATACCTCTGGAAATGTGATACTAGCTCAGACGAACTTGCCGGCCATTATTTTTTCTATGGAATTTATTATGACCTGGTGGCAAAAACCGAAGAGGAGAAAGGGCCTGTTCGGGAAGTTGTGGCTGCGATTACAGATCATTTGATACGTCATGGCTTCTATTTGTCTGATTTTGATGGAAAACCAACAAGGTGGGGCGATTTTTCTCCGAAATATCTTAACTCTATATGGGGTTGGGAGCAGCGTGGCTTAAATTCTATGATGATGCTTTCATTCCTGAATGTCGCGGCCCATGTTACAGGCGATCAGAAATATGAAAAAGTGGCAGCGATGCTTCGGGAGAAGTACAATTACCACATAAATGCCATGCATGGCAAAGAATTTTTTCCGCCTTCCAATGTGGTTCCATGGGATAACAATCTCTGCCTGATGAGTATGTACGGATTGATCAATTACGAGAAGAATCCGGAACTTTTGATCATGTACCGGATGTCACTTGAGAATTCCTGGTTGCACATCAGCAAGCAACAAAATGCTTTTTGGGATGCAGTTTACGCATCATTGGCAAACCGGTTCTCTCAGCTGGATCAAAAGGGATTTTTCAATTCACAAAGTGTATTCCCTGAGGCTGGCGGTTTTACCCGACTGAAGATAATGGAGCTGAAAAATGTCCCATCATTGGGGAATGGGATAGTTGAAACGCTTAAGGGCATTCCCCTTGACCTTGTTGGCTATAAAATGGACAATACCCATCGTCTTGATATTGTTTTCGATCCGACACCCGGGCAAAATCCGGCAATTGGCTGGGGTATCAACGGGTATGCCCTTCCGGTTGAAGAGCGAGGCCATGTGAGACAGGACAGGGATGGATTTGCCTTATCCACCGAAGAGGTCGGTGGTGGCAGATCCGAACAGGAAGGAACATTCTTCCTGCTGCCTTATTATATGGCACGATTTCATAATCTTATCAGGTAGTATCCGTATATAAATGAAAATCAAACAATAACTGACCAATAATCCAGATGAAGCAAAAAAAATTGTTCCTGCTGTTCGTTGTTTTTATAGCTGCCATTTCCGGCTATAAACTTTCTGCACAAAACCAACCTGTGGAAAATGCCGGTTACCGACTGGCCGAAAGGTTTTCTCCCACAAAAATTAAAAAGATGGTTTTTAGTACTTCGGTCAATCCGAAATGGCTTAGAACTGGTGATCAGTTCTGGTATTCCGACACGACTTCAGAAGGGACGTTTTTTTACCTGGTGGATATGGAAAAACGAACAAAGTCTTTCTTGTTCGATAACCATAAAATGGCTTCTACCCTGACAAAGATTATTGGAGATCCCTATGACTGGCAGCATCTTCCCGTAATCAAGCCAAAATTCCGCAAAGACGATACTGTATTCCGGTTCGATGTCACAAGTACCATAGATGAGGAAAAGAAAAAGGGTGAGGCGGGTAAAGACTCTACAATAGCCTCAAAAGAAAGCCTGACGGAGAAAAAAACCGCCAAAGCCGGAAATGAAAAGGATAAGGACAAAATCAAAAAGAAGGTTTTTCACTTTGAGTATAACCTGAAAACAGGGGAACTGTATGAAAATAAAGATTGGAAAGAGGAAAAGGAGAACCCGGACTGGGCCAGTATTTCTCCAAATGGAGAATATGTGCTCTTTTCGCGTAATTACAACCTTTACTGGATAGACAAAGAAAACTACCAGAAAGCCAAAATGAATGAAAAAGACAGTACGGTCGTTGAGCATCAGCTTACCACAGACGGGGTAAAAGACTATTCCTATGGCGATGGGTATACACCTACTGTTAATGACGATGATAAAAAGATCAGGGAAGAGAGTAAAAAGAGGAAAAGAGCATGGATTTCCTGGTCGCGTGATTCTAAAAAATTCGCGATGGTTCGGAGCGACAACAGGCTGGTGAAGGATTTATGGGTCATTAATGTTCTGAAAGAGCCCCGACCGGAACTGGAGACCTACAAATACCAGATGCCCGGAGAGAAAGAATCACCCATTGATGAATTATGGATCTTTGATATGATTGCGAAGAACGGGAAAAAATTTGCTGTCGACAAGTTTAAAGATCAGACCCTGGAAATTCACAGGGCCAATCTTACCAATAAGCAAAAGCTTGAGGATTACGTGCCGTCAATGTGGCTTTCTGAAACATCGGACAAGCTGTTTTTTACCCGGAAGAGCCGGGATCTTTACAGAGTGGATATTTGTACCGTAAACACACAGTCAGGTGAGGTGAAAGTTCTGGTCGAGGAACGGATGAATACCTACATTGAGACGAAGAGATTGTTCATTCTTGCCAATGGCAAGGAACTAATACACTGGTCGGAGCGTGATGGTTGGGCGCATTTTTACCTGTACGATGATAACGGAAACATGAAGAACCAGATAACATCGGGTCCATGGCACTGCGGAGAGATTGTTAAAGTTGACGAAAAAAGCAGGACTTTGTATTTTGTTGCCAACGGACGTGAAAACAATGAAAATCCATATTATGAGCATTTGTACAGGGTAAACCTTGACGGTACCGGTTTGCAACTGCTGAATCCCGGTGATTTTACCAATAACATGGATATGAGTGATTCTTACAAGTATTTTGTCAATTCTGGTTCAAGAATCAATACAGTTCCGAAATATGAAATCAGGGACAATAGCGGGAAATTGGTCATGGAACTGGGGAAATCCGATTTGAGTAACCTGTTCCAGTCTGGATATAAGTTTCCTGAACCTTTTAAGGCCAAGGCATCAGACGGTATCACAGATATTTACGGTGTAATGTACAAGCCATTTAATTTTGATTCCACCAAAATTTACCCTTTGATAGAGTATGTTTATCCCGGGCCTCAGACTGAAGCGGTCAATGCTGCGTTTTCCAGCAAAATGGATCGGACAGACCGGCTTGCGCAACTTGGTTTCATTGTAATCACCCTCGGTAACAGGGGTGGTAATCCGAACCGGTCAAAGTGGTACCACAATTATGGATATGGTGATCTAAGGGATTATGGCCTGGCTGATAAAAAATATGTGGCAGAGCAACTGGCAGACAGGTATAAATACATTGATATTACCAGGGTTGGCATTACAGGACACTCTGGTGGCGGATTCATGTCAACGGCAGCACTGTGTCAATATCCTGATTTTTATAAGGTTGCAGTTTCTTCTTCCGGAAATCATGAAAATAACGTTTACAACAGGTGGTGGAGTGAAACGCATCACGGTGTCAAAGAAAAGATGAATGATGATGGCGAAACCCAGTTTATCTACGATATTGAAAAGAATTCTCAACTGGCAAAGAACCTGAAGGGTAAACTGATGCTTATTACCGGAGATATTGATAATAACGTTCATGCTGCCAACACATTCAGGATGGCTAATGCCCTCATCAAAGCAAACAAACGTTTCGATATTTTCATTATGCCCGGGCAGCGGCATGCATATGGTGATTTTACTGAATACTCATTCTGGCTGAAGGCTGATTATTTTTGCAAGCACCTTATCGGTGATTATTCGATAAGCACAGATATCTTCGAGATGAACAGGGAGACAAAAATGACTCAGAGCAAGAAGAACCAGAACTAAAATTCCGTAATGAATAAAAGGTCGAAAGCACCCTTGCCTAAAACACTTAAGCCCAATTATAAGCAATGGTTTATTTTAGGCGGTACCATACTGGTTGCCATAATCATTTATGTCCTTCTAATTCATAAGGCTAAAGATCAAGGGAATGAATCTGAGATGATTTCTCACATTAGTCCGGCAGTAAATACTGTAACTTCACCTTTTTCTCGGACAGTGGAAAACAAAAAACTGCCGGCAGAATCTGCTCCTGCCGGCATGGTATGGATTCCGGGAGGTGAGTTCTCAATGGGCAGCATAGTTCCGAGTGAAGGTGTGTGTACTGCGGCAACCATGAACGCAGTTGAGGATGCCAAACCGATTCATCGGGTTTATGTAGATGGTTTCTGGATGGATACAACAGTAGTTACCAATGTTCAGTTTGAGAAATTTGTACAGGCCACAGGGTACAAAACCATCGCTGAAATTGCGCCTTCCCGGGAAGAGTTTCCAACTGTCCCTCCTGAAAATCTGGTACCCGGATCGGCTGTTTTTACGCCTACTTCCGAGCCGGTGAAACTCGATAACATGCTCCAGTGGTGGAGCTATGAACCGGGTGCCTGCTGGCGGCATCCGACAGGTTTGAATAGCGATATCAAGGGTAAAGGCAACTATCCCGTTGTGCAGGTTGCCTATGCAGATGCCTTGGCTTATGCAAAATGGGCAGGTAAAAGATTGCCGACAGAAGCCGAATGGGAATTTGCGGCACGTGGCGGACTGACAGGCAAAACCTATGCCTGGGGTGATGAATTTAAACCCGGAGGCAAGTCAATGGCCAATACCTACCAGGGAATATTCCCTGTTGATGATACAGGTGAAGATGGTTTCGAGGGCATAGCCCCTGTCGCACAATATCCTCCAAACGGATATGGCCTTTACGATATGGCTGGTAATGTATGGCAATGGTGCAACGATTGGTATCATCGTGATACCTACGCACAACACAAGCTTCAGGGAGATGTTGCTGTCAATCCGCAGGGCCCTGATTCACCTTTCGATCCTGCCGAACCTGAAGAAAAGAAACGCGTGCACAGGGGCGGTTCCTTCCTGTGCACTGATCAGTATTGTACAAGGTATATGGTAGGTGCCCGGGGCAAAGGGGAAGTTTCATCGGCAAGCAATCACCTCGGCTTCCGATGTGTTCAAAATGCCGGGAAATAGATTGTACATCCAGATATTTCAGGTATCAAAAAAATACCTGGTCATAACTCTTTTATCCGAATGTTCCTGTAGTCCATTCTGCCACGGTCTGCTTCCAGTCCGATTGAACCTGTCCCGGGAATTTGGAGGGCTTCTTCAAGTATCTCCCCATTACAGGTGCAATGGGCGATATTATTTTTGACAACCACCTCGATTTTGTTCCAATCCTGGGGCTGGTAGTTTTTAAGCTCCTTGTAAGGGCCGGCCACTAAGTAATCGCGGCACTGCAGCTGTTTGCCCCTGAGGAAGATGCCACTGTCGGCATTTGGCGAAGCTCGGAATTCTACAGTAAGTATGAAGTCGCTTGTAAATTCTTTTAAGGTCCAGAGATTTACCCAGTGCGGACCTTTTGCCTCGTCCCAGGGATTGATCGTAAGCATGCTGTCCTTTGCCATGTAACGGCTGTCTGTTGATTCAGTCTTGCCTTCAAACGACTCAAACACATTATTCCCGGGTGATTTGCTGCGATAACACCATCCGGACAGATCTTTGCAATTGAACAGGCTGATAAAGGAGTTATCCTCCGGTTTTTCCTGATTCATACTTACTTTGGCATCATTCAGGCTGTTAACCGAATAGCTGTCATTGCCTGTCCCGGTAGTTTTTAAACCCGGTTTTGCGGCAGCCACGAAGAACGTTATGGAGAACAATTGGAAAAACAAAACCATTATTTTTACAGGATAACTTTTTACTGCCTGCCTCAGGGTAGTTTGACGGGTCTTTAAATAATTCTTTGCAGAAAATTGAGAATCTTTCTTCATGGTAGTTTCTTTTTCTTTTCAGTCAGTATGTTGCAAGATAAGAAAAACATGTAATAATGGCGGCAAAATTTTTTAGCTGGAATTGCAGCAGCAAATCAAATCAGGCTTACCTGATTATTTTCAAGGCAAAGATCGCAATGGATCTTGCGGCTCCTGGACCACAGCGAGACTGTCCCAAAGGAATAAATTCCGGATAATATTTCCTTCAATAACTAGGTAATAAGATCTGATCAGAAGGATAATGCCAGTACGACAGGATATCCGTTACTCTCAGGATTTATTGAATTGCCGGTAATGAATCCTCTTTTGCATTGACAGTTTTTTCAGATATTTAGTATCAAGTGGATACCGTTTCCGGAAATATTTTCAAGGGATAAAAGTTCCGGGGAACCATGTGATTTATATCCGGCGTGAATTACAATAGTCCTATTTCGCTACAAATCAAGTTTGTACAAGCCGTTCTGTCAGCTATTGTTTATAATCAGTCTAAGGTTTTTAAATTAATATTTTTTGGATACCGGTTTTGAAGCTCAGACGAGAGTATTATCTTTATGCTATTAAATCGCATCGAACGTAAATAACTAAATATTCAAATTATGCAAAAAAGAAGAGAGTTTTTAAAGATTTCAGCTGTAGGATCAGTTGGTATGATGTTGTTGGGCGCAGTTGGATGCAATTCCCCTGCCTCGGTTGACAGAAAAAGTTTTGGTGTTGGATTGCAGCTTTATAGCATTCGGGACGCTATGGCGGCGGATGTAGTGGGAACACTTAAAAAAGTATCCGAAATAGGATACAAAAACCTGGAACTGGCTGGTTATTCAGAAGGAAAATTTTATGGTTATTCCCCTGTTGAATTCAAGAAGATCGTCGCTGATCTGGGAATGGTCACTCTCAGCAGCCACACTCAGGTAGAATCTGCCAGCATTACGATGGATAAGGCAAAATTAATGGCAGATTCACACGCCGAACTTGGGGTGAAATATTGCATCAAACCTTGGATTGAAGAGGTCGACCGCAATATTGAGTCCTACAAGAAGACGATTGCAGATTGCAATGAAGTCGCTAAAATCACAAAGGCTGCTGGTATTCAGTTTGGATACCATAATCACAATTTTGAATTTAAAAATATTGATGGCGTTGTACCTTACTATGATATTTTCCTTAAGGAAATGGACGCTGATCTTATCACCATGGAATTGGACCTTTTCTGGGTTTCCAAGGCTGGTCAGGATCCGGTTGCCATGTTCAACAAATATCCGGGCAGATTCCAGCTTCTCCACCTTAAAGACATGCGCACCAATCAGCCTCCATTCTATGAGGTAATAAAAGACGATATATGCAGTGTTGGTGAAGGAGTTATTGACTTCAAAAGAATACTGGCAGCTAAAGATATTGCAGGGACCAAGTTCAACATTGTGGAAGACGATAACCAGGGGAACGGAAAACCATTTGAAGGAATAGATATCAGCATTAAAAATATCACAACGAAAATTCTGAAAAGTTAATTGACAGTCGATTAACAGAATTGCCAGGTCATCCTGCTTTAGATTTGTCCGGTAAAATAATTTGGGGGTTTAGATCTTGCGGTCTAAACCCCTTTTAGGTTAGGATACATCATTGTCATATTTATCAATTGTTCTGTAAGACTTCCGTTGCAACACTATAGATTGACAAATGTGTATTTTATGGTAATCCCGTAGGTTAAAGGATCACCCAATACCGCAGCATACTGGCCTGCACTGCCTGCGGCCGGTAATAGTTGTTCAAAATAACTTCTGTTGAAAAGGTTTCTTGACCAGGCAAATAATGAAATGCCTTTTACGGCTCTGAACCCAATTCTTCCATTTACGAGGTAATATCCATCAATATTCAGGTACTTTGAAGGGGATGGGCTGGATGAAAATGAAGAACGGCAAAACAAATCCAAAGACAGAAAATAGTTACCGGCCAAATCTGTCAGTTTTCCTTTTTTAGTAAATTCTCCGCTCAATGATCCGGACCATTTTGAGATTCCGGGCAATTTACCACCAGAAATATCCTTAAATGCACTTGTCCCTCCTACCTCTTCCAAAGGGACAGGTGCGTTCCTGAAGGAAACATACTTTCCATCCGTATATGAAACGGCGCAATTTATAAAAATGAAATTATTGGGGCGGACACTCACTTCCATTTCTGCTCCCATCACCCGGACTTTCTCTGCATTGGCAAGATAACCCCTGTTAACGCCCACTTCTTCAGTCTGTACCTGCGTCTGATAATCCTTTATATCGGTATCGAAAAGAATAAAATTGAGCATGGCGAAACCTGAAGGCATTGTTTTAAGTCCTATTTCATAATGAGTTACATACTCCGGTTTAATTTTGGCCAGTTCAGTCATCACTCGCCCTTTGTCAGTCGGGAGCCCGCCCAGGTTAATGCCAACCGGCTTGTAGCTGTTGGCATAGGTTAAAAAGGTATTTAATCTCAAAGATGGTTTATAGCTAAGGGTAAGTTGTCCGGAAAAGTTACTTTCATTTACATCGGTATTGAAGGCCTGGTTGGTATAGAGTGAATTTTTCAGTGCCAGCAGGGCGGGGTCAGTCGTTTGTAACCCACCATAAGTCTGCCGGTCATAAACCACATTCTTCTTGTCGTAATTGTAACGGATTCCAGGTAGTAAATGTAATTTATCAATTAGATTCCAGTCTAGCTGACCAAAAACCGCGCCACTAAAGGACTGCATGCTGGAGGTGGTTTTTGTCCCGTATCCGTCGAACAAACCCGGAGTTTTCCATAATTCGCTGGAAGTGCTTTGTGAAAATCGCCATTGGGCAGAACCGGATTCTTCTGTCTGAACCGGATCTGTATTCAGATCTTGCCAGATACCATACAAACCTGCCACTCCGCTAATTATTTCAGAAAACTTGCCTGCATAGCGTATCTCTTGTGACCACTGTTCATGTTTTGAATTACCCTGTGATTTTGTCAGCACAGGCAGGCCAGTGAAATCGCGGTCATTGGAAGGATCCCAGATCCAGTATCTCCACGCAGTGGTCGAGGTCAAAGTTCCTGATCCCAATTTTGCATCCACATTCAAAGATACTCCCCCGAGGTTATTTCCTGATTTCCAGGGAGTATCGTGATCAATATGTCGTTTGAACGGATCTGTTTCCGGAACTTTATAGTTTAGATCTGCAATGATCTGATTGAATTGCCTGTAGGCCGCGCGCTTTGTTGTAATAACCCCGGCATAAACCTGGGCATAGCCATCCGGTTTTTGAACTGTGGCATCAGCGGCCAGAATTATTTTTATGTTCTCATTTGGCTTATAAAGGAGTTGCCCTCTGACGCCTGAATTATTCAGATTATTCTCAGGTTTCTCGGTTCTGGTATTGTATAATAGACCGTTTCGCTGGGTCCCTGAGAAAGAGAGTCTTACGGCAAATTTTTTACCCAAAGGTCCTGTTAAGGAGGTTTTTGCCTGGATATATCCATAGTTTCCGTAACTTACCTCCAGGCTGGCAGCCGACCTAAAATCAGGGGCACGGGTTGTTATGTTGAATGCCCCGGAAGTAGTATTCTTTCCAAAAAGTGTTCCCTGTGGTCCACGAAGGATTTCAACCTGATCAACATCGACAAAATCCAGTGCCGTTGCTGCCGGCCGGGCATAATATACTCCATCGATATAAAAACCGACACCAGGGTCAACACCATCATTGGTTAATCCGAAGGTAGATCCTAGTCCCCTGATATTAAGTGAAGTGTTCCTGGCGTTTGAAGAATACAGCTGTACAGAAGGGACCATCTCTTTCAACCTGTTGACATTGAATGCACCATTATTTTCCATAATGGCTCCCCTGATTACTGAAACGGGAATTGGAACATCCTGTGACGATTCTTGTCGTCGTCTCGAACTAATGACTACTTCAGATAACTCGTTTTCATTCTCTTCCAGTTTGACAAGCACTTGGTTCTCTTTTATCAGGATTTCCTGCGATTTGTATCCAATATAAGATACAAGCAGTACAAAGGGTAATTTTTGTGCCGACAACAGACGAAACTCGCCGTTGGTATTTGTCACACATCCATTGGTTGTCCCTTTGATAATTACATAGGCACCAAACAGGTTTTCGTTGGTTGATCCGTTAATTACCCTTCCAGAAATATTTGAATTAATAACCGGTTTATTTTGGGCTTTCAACGCAGCAGGAACAAAGAGCACTTGAACCAATGCTATAATCAATATTAATCGTTTCATGATATTAATCTACCTGATTATCAGTTTTAAGAATGATTTCGATCCCAATGCTTACACTTTGCAAATAACTTCACTAAAGCCGGCAAATCAATAGGTATTTATACCCAAAGCAGATAAGTATTAGTACTGAAATCCCGTTCGGGAACAGATATCGTTAATTTAAACACCTGTAATACTGGATTTTAGTTTTGATTAGTTCTAATTGAACGTCCAACAGGTCAGTTTGGAATTTCATGTAGAAGGCAACAATAAAGGAGATCATTTCCGATCTCCTTTATGCTGGTTACTCCCGATAATGTATGGCTGCAAAAGGACAAAACCAATTGCGGGTAATTGCCACTGATGATTATTTTGCTTCAGTCACTTTGACCGGATTTTGCAGAATGACGGTTAAGGAGTCAAAGTAAGCCCTGGTTTTTGGTAATCCGGAGTAGGCCGTCTGAATATGGTTTAAATTGCCTAGTCCTATAAGCTGAACATTACCTCCCAGTTGTTTCATCCTGATAAAGGCACCTTCAGCATCCTTTGGGGAGACATCATTGTCATTAAGTCCATAATACATTCTGAATTTAGCTTCAGGTTTCCAGTCATAGGTTTGGTTTTCTTCCAACTTCTCTGTGAACCAATCGGCAGTGCCGGATTTAATATCGTTGAGGATCTTTTTGGTATACAACTCCCCGGCAGTTTTTGGCAACCTGCTTTTTATTTGGTCATAGTCGCAGTTCCCGTCAAATAATCTGGCAACGACAGTATCGTAAGGTGCTGCAATTATTGAGCTGAGAGGTTTATTGTAAACGTGGCAATAAGAATTTGCGATGTAACCCAGATAAAAAATGCTGTTTTTTTCAATCGCATAAGGGATGCTGATAGTTTTCAAATTATAGGCACCTGAAATTGACGAAGAAGCAATTAGTTTCAGTCCGCTTACCGGATTTTTTTCAAGGTTGCGATGGACAGCCGCAGTGGTATGTCCGCCTTGTGACATGCCGCAAAGGAAAAGATTATTTAACTGTTTTCCTGTTATTGAAGTGCAGATTTCAGCACCGACCTTTAACAAATCTACCACTGCATTGACAGTTGTTTCTACATGGAGATAAGTTGGAATATCAGATGAAACTCCCAGCCCGATATAGTCTGGTACCAGGCATAAATATCCTCCTCCCGCAAATACGGCAGATATTGCCAATCCTTCGTCCCGTGAGGGTTTAGAAGGAGCATTGGATCTTTCGCTATTGGTACCGTGATGGTAGCTTACGACGCCTTTTATCTTTTTATTTCTGGGTATGGCCAGTAATCCGGAAACTAATATTTTTTTATTGGTCTCATCCTTAGTGTAGTAGGATACTCTGTATAATTCAATTCCGCTTGAAATATTTAGTTTGTCCGGAGTCTTGATTTTTTTAACGAAGTATTTAATAACGGGTTCCGGATAAACTCCTTTTGCTTCAAAGCCGATTGTCTTCAACCCTGAGGATGATTTATTTACCCTTTTTATATTTATCCTGTGGCTGCAACAGGCAAGAAGAATCGCTGAAAGAAAAAGGTAAAATAATCTAGCGGTCATAAATATTGGGGATTGAATTTTTCTTGTTTAATGCCTGCCATGGCTGGATTTGATTTTCAACCGGATATCCAGTGATTCATCTGAATAGAGAAAATCCCTGGTCGAGTCGGGCAAAAATTCAATTACATCATCCAATTTATCCATTTTAATGGCATCACGAATTTTTGAGGCGCTTATGAATTCAGGAGTAGTCATATACCTGGTAGTTGTAGCTTTCCTGGTGACCTCGATGACTTCCACACCGCTGCCCGGTAAAATTTTTTTCATGGCCTGGTTATACGCTGCAGTTGTTGTGCAATATTCCTCGGTGCCGACATATCGTTTTTTGATTCCGAGTAAAGGAACTACATAGTTTGCAAAAATCCTGACATCCAGTTCTGCCTGTTTTTCCATCACATCGCTGGTCGTTTCATTCTTCAGGAAGTAGGCCGGGAATATGGATCCGGAAACAATGTACATTCCGCCACGAACCATAACAACATTTTTAAGGTGTCCGATTCCTTTTCGAATCAATTCCCAACGGACGGTAAATGGGAAAACCGAGAGATCTTCTTCCACCACGAAAAGGTAAACCAGTTCATTTTCAGCAGCAGCCTTTTCAATCAAGAATTTATGACCGTTGGTAAACGGATTGCAATTAACCACAATAGACGCGACCGAACCCGTAATGGTCTTCCGAATCAAAGTTTTAAGATAATCCTGGTAAGTCAATATTGATTCAAATCCGAATTCGAGCAGTGCAAAAAGAGGTGGGGCAGTAGCGATTTCACTGAAGCCCAATCCACTGAACCTGATAGAATTCTCTGGACGGGTAAATACAAAGGTATGTTTGTATATCTTCAGGAGTTTCTCTGTCATGTATGTGACAATCAGTGCAAAAGCTGTAGTGTCCCTGTACTTGGGTGAAACACCCACATATTTGAGAATTCGTCCTAGATGCGAGCCTGTTCCAACAATTTCACCATGAAGGTTATACACGATCATGGTACACTCGACCTCAGAAGGATCAAATTCAAAGCCAAGTTCAGCGAGAAAACCCTTTACCAGTTTAACATCGAATGGATTTTCGAGGTCAAGGGTTTCTTGTCGGAAATCTGTATCTTCAAAAGTCATTTGTTCCTGGTAGAAATGGAAAATTATGTTTTTGTTCGGCATCCATCACTAGCCATACAAAGATAGACACGGCCAGGAGATCAGCAGAGCCTCCGGGTGAAATATTTTCACTTTTACAAAACTGAATCACTCTTGAATAGTTTTCATCTGTGAAATTTTCAAAAGCTTTTTTGCAAAGATCCCTGAAGCCAAGTAATGTTTCTATTCCCTGGCGGTACAGAATATTGGTGTCATTGTTGTTCGAGGCTATTGCAAGAAAACATTTAATTAGCGCACTGTCATTTATTTCTGTGATTCTCTCCAATTGAGGTAGTCCAAATTCAAAAACTGTTCGTAAACCGCTTTCTGCCTCTCCACGGGCTCCACTGATGCCATATTTCCTGTAAATCTCTTCACCATGACTCAAGTTGGATGGTGATGGAACTGCAAGTTCTTTACTTACAATATCTTCGCAGATATTTTCAATGATTCCGCGAAATACATCCTTGTCAAAATGGTCCCCCTGAGAGTAAAGTTTACCACAGGCGAATAAAGATAGTCCCATTAAAAAGATAATTCCTTTTTGGGTATTAATGTTCCCTGTTGCTTCATACATCGCGGATTCCATTCGAAGCCCGATATTCCGGATAACCGGGAGTGCTTTTGCATAATCGTTGTCACGAAAGGAAAATCCGGCCTGTGCCAACTCATCAAAAAAACCAGAAATGGCTGTTGTTGAATTGATGAATGTCAGAAAGTTCATGTCAGTATGACTTCCATTGCTGAATTTATCAACGAGGCCGGGCTTTGGTGTCAGCGAAATTTCGTAAAGAATGGCCTTTTGTGCAAATGATGAAAGCTTTTTAATGATCGCTGATTCTCTTTGATTATGGCAATAATCTTTCATTTTGGAAAACATGAATGACCGGAGTTGTTCCTGGTCGTGGGCATTCTGGCGCCGGCACTCTATTGCAGGTTTTTCTCCACAGAAAAAACAAGCTTTCGATTTTCCTGATGAGATTGTATTTCCTTGTTCATCATTTAAATCGACATCTATAAACCTGCCCAGGGGGTGGTTTCCCTCAAAGGCTTCACATATTTGTTTGATCTCCAGCAAGTCAGGCAAATTTTTTGAACAGAGAGCTACAAAATAATCTCCTGCGGCATCACAAATTTCAACGCTTATTTTGTAATCCAGTTCAATCAGACGGGATCTCAAAAAATAGGTAAGGTCCGAAAGGCAGAATCGAAAAAATTCCTTTGTGATCGAATTGCTTTTAGGAAAACCGGGAACATTGAGACAGAGGCTTATCAAAGGACTTCCCTTGCCGTAGAATTGCCCTTTAATCACTGCCCGTTTCTCCCTGGCTTCCAATATTTGCTCGAGTGGTTCGATCTTGCTTTTCTCCGTTTAATGATTATTTTTTCTCTTTAAGCTGGTGGATCACATCGATTATTGTTCCATCCCTGTATTCAACCACTCCTACAATTTTATCAGTATATTCAAGTGGGGCAGGAATTCCGGTTATCTTGTCCACCTCAATTTCAAGATCATGAATATCTTTGATATTGAGGCCTGCATTCTTCAGATTATCTTCCAGGTCCTTAAATGCAGGGTTCACGCAGATACCCCGTTCGGTCACAAGAACATGAACAGTTTCTCCCGGAGTAACAATGGTGTGGACCCGTTTTTTGATAATTGGAATCCGCCCGCGAAAGGATGGACAAACCACAATTGTAAGTTTTGCCCCGGAGGCCGTATCTGAGTGGCCACCCGATGCTCCACGGATTTTTCCTTCTGAACCGGTTATGACGTTGACATTAAAATCCACATCAATCTCCAGTGCACCAAGAACAACCACATCAATTTTGTTGGTAATGCATCCACAATTAAAAGGATTGGCATAAAGTGCTGCCGGAATCTCGATGTGGTGGCGGTTGTTGAGCAATGAATTACTCACCACCGCATCAAAAGACTGCACATCAAAGATCGTCTCAAAGAGTCCCTCATTGAGCATATCGACACAATATGAGGTTATACCGCCCAGCATAAAACTGCCCTTAATTCCTTTTGACTTCATCTTTTCACGGATAAATTTGGCTACTGCCAAAGAAGCTCCACCGGCCCCGACCTGGAAAGCAAATCCCGGCTCAAAAAATCCTGAGTGTTCAATCACATCTGCTGCTAGTTTTGCAATCCTCAGATCCATTGGCGAATTGGTGATACGGGTTGTTCCTGTGGCAATTTTTGAAGCATCGCCGATCGAATCTACCAAAACCACGTGATCCACAAAGTTTTGAGAGATTGACAACGGAATGCAGGGATAATTCACCAGGTTGTCTGTTACGACTATCACTTGTTTGGCGTAACGTGCATCAATTACGGCGTATCCGATAGACCCGAAAGCCGATTTTCCGTGGGAACCCGTTGCATTCCCCTCACAATCAGCCGCGGATGCAGGTATTACTGCCAAATCTATCTGAATCTTTCCAGTATGGATACAACGCACCCTGCCCCCATGTGAGTGAATCACTGCAGGGGTGTCCAGGACTCCCAACGCAATGGCATGTCCCAACTGACTCCGGATACCCGATGAAAATATGCGGGTTACGGTACCATCTGTCAAAAAGGGAAGTATTGGATCGTGGCATTCATTCAGGGAGGAGGAGGCAAGTGTAATCTCCCGTATGCCCATGTTGTGCAGAATGGTAAGTGTTTGAACCAATAGAATATCCCCGTTTCTGAGGTGATGGTGGAAAGATACTGTCATCCCGTTATGAGGGTTACATCGGATAATTGCCGCCTCCAGTGTGTTGCAAAGCTTGTTCTGGTGGGGTAAATATGCTTTATTAGGGGCCGGAATTGTCGGTTCGTCCATCCATCCCTTGCTCAATTTAGTGAGTGCTCCCTGAAAAGGCTCCAATTTTCCGATTCCTTCGATGTATTCAGGAATCTCCCTTCCTAAACTATTTAGCATATTGTTGAATTTTAGTCTGTTGAAATAATAATTGGTCCGTCCATTTGTCAGGAGGGGCTTTAAATTACGGAACACGGTACCGGTCGTCTTTTGTTGTCCTCAGTTCTATTTTACTTCTACATTGGCAAGTCTGAGTACATATTCAGCCCTTGCAACGATGGGGGCATCAATCATTTTCCCATCTATGGCAAAAACGCCGATACCAGCAGCACTATTGGTTTTGAACTCCTTAACAATCCGGTAAGCTTTCCTGATTTCCTCTTCAGTCGGAGTGTACACTGCATGAACTATATCAATCTGTCGCGGGTTGATTACTGCTTTGCCTGTAAAGCCTATCTTTTTGGCGTATTCAGTCTCTCTCCGCAATCCTTCTTCATCATTGACATCGGGGAAAACAGTATCTATAACATCTATGTGACTGGCTTTCGCAGCCATAATAATTCGTTTGCGCGCGAAATCGATTCCGGTGCCATCCGGGGTGTAAATGATATTCATATCTGCGGTTAGATCCTGTCCTCCGATAGTTATTGCGTCTATACGGTTGAACTTACTGGCGATGCTGAATACATTTTGTACCCCCATCGCAGTTTCGATCATCGCATGAAGGGTCATTTTGTTGTGAGGTAGATTGTGCCGGTCTTCGATTTTTTCAATTATGGATAAAAGTTCGATTACCTCCTCTGCTGATTCTGTCTTTGGATAGCGAATGGCCGATGGTTGCAAAGGAACTATCTCTTCGAGATCTGCCAGTCCGAAAGGAGTACTGAGGTGATTGACTCTCACACAAACTTCCGTGTCATAAAAATCAATCACTTGAATCATATTTCTAACCAAAATCCGGGCAGAATCTTTTTGATTCAGTGCTACAGCATCTTCCAGATCTAAAAGGATACTGTCTGCTCCGTATATTCCTCCCTGCTGAATCATAGCCGGATTGTTGCCGGGAATATAGAGCATTGTCCTGCGATTTTTAAATATCTTCATTCTGAATCAGTTATTTTAAAGTTCCTTCCTGTTGGTCGAGCGAGCGCATGATGGCTGTTTCAAGACGGGCTTTAATGGTTGGTTCAAGAGCTCCTTTATCTTTTGCAATTAAGTGAATATCAGTCATTTCATGTTTGTCAAGCACATCCTCAACTATTCGCTTGAAGCTTGATCCGAATTGTTGCATTACCGTAGAGGAGATTTCAAGTTTTCTTCCGGATAAATCGGGCAGTGGTTCAATCAGGAATATCACATCGCTCGACTCGAATGTACCTGCCTGAGCTGCTATTTTTGGTTTCATCAGTATATAATTTAGTTTTTAATTGCCTGATGGAATACCCAAATATTCATTTTCGGTTGATGGGAACATATTCTCATGGCTATTTCATGTATTTATAATTTGTTTTTTAATTGTCATATGGAATCGAAGATCTGCAAAGCCAATACCCAGATATTCATTTTCGGTTGATCTCGACGCGTCGGGATGGATATTTTATGATACCAATCTTTTTAATTGATTAATAATCAAATTAATATGAATAAATTATGGTTTGTCCTTTGGATATAAATAAAAGATAAAACACATAAATATGATGTAAAAATAGGACTTTAATCTGTCAGGGATATGATATTCGACAAGTTATTTTTTTCGAAAGGAAGAGAATTAAATATCTAAAAATCAACATATGGGAATAATTTGTAAATCCATTAGCCAATTCTTTTGCATAAATCATTATGCATGAGTTTTATCTCTTTCAGTGAATACCATTTTTATTCCTGTGTTTTTACGGGATTTTACACGAATTGTTTTTGCCAAACTTCAAACCGGATATTGAAGGTATTTTTGCACGGGGAAACAAAAAGGAAGTCGATCCAGACCTCCTTTTATTGCTTCTGATTCAATTATTAGGTAGCAGATTAAACTATTGTCAATTAGTTTTATAGTTATTTAGTCTAATTTGAGGATGTCATCCGGCCCATCTTCTCCAGGTAACCGATGAGAGTCTTCCTCGCTTCAGTGAATAAGGAATAATCAACTTCATAGGGTATAAAATCACGGCTTATTTCCTTTATTTTCTTCACATGGGAGGTTATTTCCCTGACAAGCTGGTTCATTTTGTCTTCGGCCTCCCGGGCGATGGTTTTTTGTTGTTCTGAACCCGTTTTGAATTCGGAAATCTTTCGTTTCAGCATCATTAACAAATGATAATCTTCGGCACCGTCACGACTTGCTTCCCATCGCCTTGAAGGAATTATACAGGTTCCGTCATTGTAAACAGCATCATAATCGTCCGGAGCAGTTATTCTCCAGAGATTATTGACATTATTGGAATTATAGCACCAGAAGCCACATCCTGTAAGACCATAGTCGAAAGCCAGCCATCCCTGTACCCTGTAATGGCCCAATGGATGAAATGTCCTTGCAGGGCTCGGTGCTTCATAGAACCACAACCGTTTGTTTAATTGATGGAAGTAATTCAGCAACTTCCCGTCCGGATCTTTTAGCAAATCAATCTGCGGACTGTAAATATCTATTAACCCTTCAAAAGATTTCATGGTTTCCGGGGTTACCATTCCGGCAGGATCAATGTACAGTTCCATATCTGGTGAGGCAGTCCTTATTTCTTTTGCAATCCGGACAGCCTGCTCGATACTGGGATAGCCTGTCAGGGCAGGTTCATCCATGACATAGATAGCCCATTGCTTTTTGTCGATGCCACGGTCGGCCATTCCTTTATGGGCCAGCGAATAGGCCACCTTCAGGAGTGCAGCATATTCATCTTTGGAAACCTGGCGGTCTTTTGTCTCAATCGACAAAGCACTTGTGACAAAGCAAACTATTTTGTCCTTTAGTGGGGTGTAGAGTTTGTCCCAGTGTGACCAGTCTTCCATTAGCTTTCCATTCCCGTCAAGATAAAACCGTGGTCCGGGCAACATTGACAACACTCCTATTTTATGATCTATCAGGTCTTTAACGACCATTTCCCGCATCTTATCATCGGCAATTTCGATGGAACTCCAGGTATTAAAGGCAAATTCATTTTTGTCAGGTACACGGACCGGGCTGACAGTCAGATCGATCCATACTGTCTGAACTGATTCATGCAGGCTTACTGATTCGAACCCCAGTTTGAAACGATAATTTCCGGGAGTGAGGGATGTCGTGTTGATATTTATCCAGAGTTTTCGGCTGTCATAACCTCCAAGATAGATTGTGTTCCCCTCGTTCAGTTTAGGTAAAACTTCATCGGGCATTTTCCCCCTGTTATCCGGGGTGTTCACTGATTCACGCAGTTCAGCTACATCGTGGAAGCTGATTGTTTTTCCATTACTGTCAACCATATTATAAGGATATATCTTCACAACCTGCGATGACTCTTTAAGGTTGGTGATATCAAGAGCAACTGCCTCAGTCTCATTGCCCATAGCAAGGACCTCCACTTTGGTTGTATCCGCAACCGGATCTGAAGGAAATGCATTCTCAGGACTGACTTCATCCCAGGGATTGGGATTTTGCCAGACATAAAATGTCCCTTTGTTGCCGATTTTCCTTACCCGGTTCAAAAAGCGAGCATACTTCAGTGTGAAATCTACTTTTTGTCGGTTGTTTTCTATTGTTTTGCCTGCTGTCGCCAGTATTTGGGGATCTTTGGATGAGGTCATGCCTGAGAGCAACGAATTGGCCTGGTTTATTCCTGAGACTAGTCCGGAGGTTATTGAAATATCATAGGATGGGAGCTGACTGGCAATCTTATGCATCTCGTTAGCTGCCGACTTTATGTAATCCTTGTCCCTAAGATAACCGTCGGCTCGAATTTTTACTGATTTCCGGGTCAGCACCAACTTGCTGTTCCTGTCGCGGACTATGTATTCAAGTTGCTGCTCCTCCGCGGCTGAAACGTTAAAAGAAATTTCTACTGTACCGTTAATGCTCGTGGTCCAGGTGAAAACAGAATTTGTCACCATCCTGCCATCAGTAATTCTTGCTTCACAAATAATATCAGACCCTTCTTCGATTGCAGGTAATTTTACACTGAGAATATTCTTTCCTATAAAAGCAGGGAAAGATTCAGAAACGGTTGATCTGCTTCCGGGATTGGTTTCCATCGGAAATTTTTTTTCAGTACTGGATTTGATAAAGCTATTATTGGATGGGGCCTTTTTCCAGCATGGCCAGGGAATTTCACCACCTGCCTTTGTTCCTTGCAGAGAATAACTTACGATATTTTTGCGGGCAACATCAGCATAAAAAATCTCGGGAATCTTGTCTCCGTTCAGATCGGCAATCACTGGAGTTGTTTGCCTGTCGCCTCCTTCCTTGTATTCACGGATAATCACTCCTTTTTCGTTCAGTAAGAACATAGTTTGACCTTCGGGACCAGTAGCTCGGCAGCCACAAAGTATTTCGTACTGACCGTCGTTGAAGAAATCCGCAACTCCTGCAGCGAAAAACATTCCATGTCCACTAAGTGTAGTACGCCACTTCAGGCTTCCATCCCATCCAAAAACATTGACTGTATTGCCCTTGTCGACAACAATTACTTCAAGTTGTCCGTCATGGTCCAGATCGGCTACGCTGGTTCCACCATAATTCTGCATAACAGTGTTGCCTTTCCAGAGCAATTTGCCGGAATGTGCATCCAATACGACTATTGCCGGATAAGGTGTAGTATTGCTGTGAGGCATAATTAATTCATACCTGCCGTCTCCGTTTAGGTCGGCAAGCGTAGGAGACGATCGCCCGTAAACACCATTCGGAATTTCAGTATGCCACAAATAGCGGCCCTGGTAGTCAAGGCAGAATATTTTACTTACATCGGTACCATAAAAAATTTCGGCTTTACCATCTCCATCAATGTCCCCGACGGCAGGGTTGCATGCCCGTGGTTCTGCTAAAACTTTCCAGCGTAGGGTACCATCGTGATTAAGGCAATAAATTGTCCCGGCTTTGGCATTGAAAAACGACTCAAGCTTTCCATCCCCGTCAATGTCAGCAAGAACGGCACCTCCGAATTCATAAAGGTAGTCGTTCAGTTCAGTCTTCCATATTTGCTTTCCCGTTTCATCGATGCAATAAACGACTCCGGTATTTGTCGGAACTACAATTTCAGTCTTGTTGTCACCGTCCAAATTGCCAATGGCCGGTACCATCACGTTCCCATCCACTTTAAAATTGAAAAGCTCTTTCCCGTCAGGATCCAGTCGCACCACTCCATATCCCACACCGGTTACCAGGCTGTTTGGGTGAATAGCATCGGGGAATGGCAATGGATTTCCGGCTCCCGGAGATCTCCCTGCAGGGGCAGAAATAGCATATTTCCAGTTGGTAATCAACTCGTTATTTTGAGACATCGCCACTGTTGCTGGGATCATGGCAAGGATGACAGGAAATAATTTAGTCAATTTGACCTTCATTTGTTAATGGTTTGATTAATTGATAGTTTCCCAAATAGCAGTTTTCTATAACTTTATATACATACTCAACGCTTAATTTCAGGTTGAATTTTTATACAACGAGATAAACATGATATTGGTTTTTCTTAATGAGGAATGATTTAAAAAGATATGAATGAACATTTATAAATGAGGATCAGCTCCGTACATCGTTCCCCTTTTGTCCAAATTCACGGGCAAGACTTAACGCCACTGTATTAAAGCGCTGTTAAGCGCCTGCTCAACCCTCCATTGTGGTTTGTGGAAATAAATCAGCCCATGACCGGGCAACATAATGTCCATGTCTTTTTTTGCGAACCTCCGAAGAGATTCCGTATAGATTTTTTTATCGAAATCAATGGAGCCATCCCACCCAAAATCACCGGCAAGAAGTGTCCCTATAATATCGCCGCTTACAACGATATTTTTATTTTCATGCATAAATGAATAGGCAGTGCAACCCATCGTATGTCCGGGGAAATGCAATACACTGATATTTTTTCCCAGGATATTCAGAATATCACCATCGGAAACAATCTGATCGACTTTAACAGGCTTGAATGTTTTATGATAAAGGTATCCGCAGCACCTTTCATCTCCCGTGACGACTGCATTGGCGGTTTCTTCAATGGCGATTATTTTTACTCCTGCATCCTTTAAAATGTGCGCGCCACCTGCATGGTCGAGATGCGGATGGGTAAGAAAACAATAACGCAGGTCATTTGGGGCGAGATTCCAGTATTTCATATTTGCGAATATTTGTTCCATGGTATCTCCGCATCCGCAGTCAAACATGATCAGGCCGCTGTTGGTTTTCAGTATGTATGAATTCCCGTCGTTCCATAGTGCTCCTGTAAGATCGAACGTGACACCATTTAAATCTCCGCCGACCTGGTATAAGTCTTTTAATATTTGCATGGGTTTAGAATATTTTCCTGCATGGTTATCTTTTGGCTCGCCACCCGGAATATCTTTATGATTATATCCGTTGGCCAATTCCTCCTGCATCCGAATCCTTAAACATACTAAAATATTTAGAAAAATTACTTATCAACGCCGGATATGGTTATCTGATGACTACCCGGTATCCTGAAATATTTCAGCGTATGCCGGAATGAATTTTTACTTGCTCTGGGACTGAATGCAAACCACACCTGATTATTTTTTTAGCTTGTAATGAAAGATGGTATGTATATTTTGATCTACCTGTGATTAATAATCTGACATCAATTAATTATCTTTAATCCACAGAATTAAATTTATTAAAGGCAAAATGGCTGTTTCAAAATTTAAAGTTAAAAGTATATTCCGGGTATTATTTCTCCTGGCACTTCTACCAAGTCATTCAGAAGTTATTGCACAGGTTTATGGCGAACATGGCATGGTCGTATCCTCCAATGCGGTCGCCTCGAAAGTCGGTATCGATATTTTAAAGAAAGGAGGTAATGCCATAGATGCAAGCATTGCTACAGCTTTTGCATTGCAGGTAACGCATCCCGTAGCAGGTAACATAGGAGGCGGTGGATTTTTGGTTTTTATGAATTCTGCCGGAGTGGCAACAACGATTGATTTCCGCGAAAAAGCCCCGCTTGAAGCAAGTCAGGATATGTTTCTGGATAATTCAAAGAACTTAATTGAGGGCAGTAATCATTATAGTCTCAAAGCAGTAGGCGTACCGGGAACTGTTGCCGGTTTATTTATGGCACATCAAAAATATGGCAGGTTGCCCTGGAAAGATTTAGTACAGCCATCTGTTAACCTGGCCAAAGAAGGATTTACAATGCCATGGGGCCTTTATAGAGATGCCCTTGGGGTTGTTGATGCCAACAGGTCAAATGATTTTATGAAAAATTATTTCAACGATGCACAAGCAGAAGTTACCAGGCCCGGTAAGATATGGAAACAGCCGGCACTTGCAAAAACGCTTGAATTGATTCGGGACAAAGGACGTGATGGATTTTATCAAGGTGAAGTTGCCGCTGAAATAGAATATTTCATGAAAAAGAATGGTGGCATTATTACGCGCAAAGACCTGGAAAAGTATACAGCAGTTGAGCGCAAACCAATAAGAGGCACTTACAAAGGATATGACATATATTCTATGGCTCCTCCAAGTTCAGGGGGTGTTGCTTTGCTGGAAATGATGAATATGATGGAATTGGCCAATCTCGATTCCATAGAGTTTAACTCAGCTGCCTATGTTCATTTGCTGGCCGAAGTAATGAGAAGGGCTTTTGCTGATCGTGCTGAATATTTGGGTGATCCTGATTTTAATTCCGATATGTCCCTGGACAAATTAATTTCGAAGGAATTCGCGAAGATGCGTTTTAAAAATATCAATATGACCAAAGCCTCGGTGAGCGATTCTTCCAGATTCGGACATCCATATGATGGTAATAATACCACCCATTTTTCTGTTGTTGACAAAGATGGGAATGCTGTATCGTTGACATACACACTGGAAGATCTTTATGGGACGAAGATGGGATCTGATAAACTTGGTTTTATTTTTAACAATGAAATGGGTGATTTCAACCCGGTACCGGGTGTTACGACAAATAGCGGTCAGATAGGGACCCCACCCAATCTTATTGCACCGGAGAAGAGAATGCTGTCCTCCATGACCCCGACAATTGTCGCAAAAAATGGGAAGCCCTTTTTGATTATCGGATCTCCTGGTGGCAGAACAATCATTAACACTGTTTTCCAGACAGTTTTAAATGTAATCTCTTACGGGATGCCAATCAATAAGGCTATAGAAGCCATGAAAATTCATGAACAATGGCTTCCTGATGTAATTAAATACGAAAGAAACCTGATGTCTCCGGATACTAAACATGCACTTGAAAATATGGGACACCATCTGGTAGCTGTAAGCAATTTGGGATCCCTGATGGGCATAACTTACGATGAGAAATTCAAAGTTTATACGGGATATGCAGACTCGTCAAGTCCTGATGGCAGCGCGGCCGGTTATTAATACTTACTCAACCTTCACAATAGATATCATATGCGATTGGAGGACCTTGGATATAATAACAAGTTTGAAAAATTCCGGATTGAAAATAACCCGGGAAGCTTTGAGGCGGGCAGGGTTGTTGCAGAACACAGGGAAAGGTATATTGTCAGTACCGGTAATGGCGAATTTGAAGCTGAAATTACTGGCAACCTGCGCTTTACGGCGAAGGGCCGGGAGGATTTTCCTGCCGTGGGTGATTGGGTTTTGTTGACAACTTATGATGCTGATTTTGCATTAATACACAAGATCTTCCCCAGATTTTCAGTGATTGGACGACAGGCAGCCGGTCAATCCGGAGAAGTCCAGATCATAGCGGCAAACATAGATTATGCATTTGTAGTCCAGGCAATTGACAGGGATTTTAATATCAACAGACTTGAACGATATCTGATCATCTGTAACTCATCTAATGTAACACCTGTAATTGTCCTGAGTAAAATAGATTTGATTGATGAAAGACAGATTTCTGTGATTTTGGAGGATGTAAAAGCCAGGATTAATAACGTTAAGGTTATTGCTGTAAGCACTGTGTCACAGGTTGGGATCGATGATATGAATGCGCTCATTGAAAAAGGGAAAACTTATTGTATGCTTGGATCCTCTGGGGTAGGAAAATCAACTTTATTAAATAATCTTGCTGGTAAGTCCATTATGCGGACTGACACAATAAGCAAGAGTACCAATAAGGGAAGGCATGTGACAAGTCACAGGGAATTGGTAATTCTGGAAAATGGTGGAATATTGGTTGACAACCCCGGAATGAGAGAGGTCGGAATAAATGATTCAGGAAGCGGATTTGAAATCACATTCGACATAATATACAATCTCTCTCAACAGTGCAAATTCAAGGATTGTACGCACACCAATGAAATCGGATGTGCTGTCCTGGAAGCTGTCAATGAGGGAATATTAAACGTGGCTTCCTATGAAAATTATATTAAAATTGGGAAAGAGAAAGCGCATTTTGAAGCAACCATTGCAGAACGCCAAAAGAAAGAGAAGGATTTTGGAAAATTTTTGAAGAATTATAAAAAACAGATGAAGAAAAATAAGTATTAGGTGTTCCAGCCTCCCAAAGATTAATGAGTGCCGAATATGGATAAATTCCGTATGTGAAATAGGAAAATCTTCGAAAAATAAAGTTCATCAAATTTTTTGTCCAATCTATTGGAATTTCAATTTTGATTATTAACTTTGTATTTCAAAGTACTTTTAAATGAAAACAAATTTAACAAATCCTAAGGAAGATATTCAGACCATTCGTGAAATCATGGAACGGTCGTCCAAGTTTTTGTCGTTAAGCGGATTATCCGGTATTTTTGCTGGAGTATGTGCTTTGGTGGGGGCAACAATTGCCTGGTTTTATATTCTACACGCGGATCAGGGGCAATTAAGCGTATTCATGCGCAATGCAGGGGGATCGTTAACTTCAGGTCCAGGCTTCTATCTGGTACTTGATGCGATACTTGTCCTTGGATTCGCAGGTTTGGGAACTGTTTACTTCTCCCGAAGGAAAGCCGGAAAAGCGGGTCAGCAGTTTTGGACTAATTCAACCCGGAGGTTGCTCCTCCATTTTATGATTCCACTGGTCTCAGGAGGAATCTTAACACTGATTTTGGTATTTCGGAACAATTTGGATATGGTCGCTTCAGTTATGCTGATTTTTTACGGATTGTCTCTGGTCAATGCCGGAAAGTTTACTTTTAGCGAAATTCACTACCTCGGACTGATAGAAATAGTTTTGGGCATTCTGGCAGGTATCTTCATTTTTCAGGGTCTTCTTTTTTGGACTATAGGGTTTGGCTTGATGCATATCATCTACGGTACATTTATGTATTTCCGGCATGAACGTTAAAAAATAGTTGCAGTTATCAGGAAACTGGTAAGTGATAATTTGTAAATCGCTAAAAAGTAAATAATCCAAGTGAAGTATTCAATTTCAAACCTTCAGAAAGTATTTGAAAGCCGCATCAGGCTGGGAATCATGTCGGCACTCATGGTGAACGACAAACTTGATTTCAATGCATTGAAGGAGCTGCTCGGATTGACTGACGGTAACCTGGCCAGCCACCTGAAAGCCTTGGAACAACAGGGAATAATTGTGGTTTCCAAACAGTTTGTTGGCAGGAAACCAAGTACTACCTACACAGCAACCGTGAGCGGTAGAAATTTATTTCGCCAGCATTTGGCGGCACTCGAAGAACTTATCAACAATCAATAAATTTTTTTAATCACACACTTTGAAATTCAAAGTACTTTTACAAACGAAAAATGGAAACAAAGAGTATTCAACAGTTAATGAACAGTTACAGCGTCAAGATGATCATTGTGTCGGGATTGGCGATTGTGCTCCTTATCCCGTCATTTTTGATCCAGGAACTTATTCAGGAACGAATTGTCCTGAGCCAAAAGGTGAAGAATGAACTTTATGCTCAATGGGGTGGTAAACAGGTTGTTGCGGGTCCGGTATTGAATGTGCCTTACACTGTCAAAGAACAGGGGGAGAATAATCAGGGAATCAATGAACGACACGGTATAGCGCATTTTCTTCCGGAGACTTTAAAAACGGAGGGGGTTTTATATCCGGAAACAAGGACGCGGGGAATATACAAAGTAGTGGTTTATGAAGGGAAACTCAAATTGAAAGGTACTTTTGCACAGCCTGATGTTTCGCAGTTGGAACATCAAAATGCCAGTTACAACTGGAGTGCGGCTTATTTTACCGTCGGAGTTTCAGACATGAGGGGTATTAAAAACATGCCTGAATTAATTGTTAACGGACAGAAATGTAAAGTGGATCCGGGGGTGGCAGATACTGATTTGTTCCAGTCGGGAATTACCGTTAAAGCCAATTCCCTTGACCTGAATCAATCAATGAATTTTGAACTGGAACTTGTTTTAAACGGTTCGGAGGATTTGTCAGTTGAAGCACTGGGAAAAACTTCAGAAGTTGCTATGAAGTCAGACTGGGCACAGCCGAGTTTTACCGGAGGATTTCTTCCGGCAAATCGTCAGGTTACTGACAAAGGTTTTACAGCTGATTGGATTGTGACCCACCTTAACCGTAATTTCCCGCAGCAATGGAACGACCGGAAATACAATACGCACGATGCTAAATTAGGGGTAGAATTGCTCATCCCGATTGATCATTACCAAAAATCCATGCGGTCGGTTAAGTATGCCATCCTTTTTATAGCACTGAACTTCATCATCTTTATTTTCATTGAAAATAAGAGCAAAGCAAGGATCCATCCGTTCCAGTATTCGTTGGTGGCTTTTGCCTTGCTGATGTTTTATGCGCTGCTGACTTCAATCAGTGAACAGATCGGGTTCAATTGGGCATACCTGATTTCGTCTGTCGCTGTCACATTGCTGATCTCCTGGTATACGTTTTCCACGCTGAAAAATGTACGAATGACAACCTGGATAACGCTTTTACAATCGGGCTTGTACTTGTTCCTTTTTACCATTCTGCAATTGCGGGATTACGCGTTGCTTGCCGGCAGCATCGGTCTGTTCGTAATTCTTGCCATCATTATGCATGCATCACAGCAAATAAAATGGTACTCAGAAGAATAGGTGTGAAGGAGGTAATAAAGTTCACTTTTCTCATGTGGGCTGTTCACATTTGCCATTTAAATATTAAATAAGTGTTTAACAAAAAGGGGTAATTTTTTGCCTCTTTTTGTTTTTTACAGCAAATTCTCTTTAGTTGAACCGGCTGAAGCAGATTATTCGATTTAAAATTGTGTTAAATAATGATATCCGGGTCATTTAACTGATGCAGATTGGTCCTGTTTACCAATTTCTGAAAACAGGCTTTTATCTGATGAGAAAACGTTTCTACTACTGGGCCGATGCAAAATAGAGCAATATTCTGCCATGAAGTAAATTTCCTCCTTCCTTTGTATAACCCTATAAAATTAGAAACGTAAAACTCCAGTGATAACACGTATGGATGAGGGTGTCTCAAAAGTTCATTTTAACCGCAAAGGACACAAAGAAAGTGCAAAGTTCACAAAGTTAACCTATTGATATTTAGATCCTCTGCGACCTCTGCGAAACTCTTTGCGATCTCTGCGGTTAGGTTTTATTACTTTTGAGACACCCTCATGATGTTATAAAAGAGCCGGTTGCAATGCCTAAAGATGAAATAGCAGGTAAGAACTTGTTCCAAATATGAACTAATTTAAACACCAAATATTAATGAGTAATATGAATCCAAAAGTTGATATGATATTGAGTAAAACTCAAAAGTGGCAGAATGAAATGGAGAAATTGAGATGGATTATTCTTGACTGCCAACTGACTGAAGAATTGAAGTGGGGTTCACCATGTTATGCATTTCAAAGCAGCAATGTCGTTTTAATTCAGGCATTTAAAGAATACTGTGCGCTTTTGTTTTTCAAGGGAGCCTTGTTACAAGATATAAATGGTATTCTGATTAAAATGGGAGAGAACACCCAGGCTGCGCGCCAGATCCGGTTTACCGGTATTCAGGAGATAGTTGAGATGGAAACCATTCTGAAGGCCTATATTTATGAAGCCATTGAATTGGAAAAAGCCGGGATGAAAGTGAATTTTAAAAAGACCGACGAATACGATATTCCTGACGAATTTCAAAATAAATTAAATGAAGATCCCGGCTTAAAAACAGCTTTTGATACTTTGACACCGGGACGTAAAAGAGCATACCTGCTCTATTTTTCTGCACCCAAACAATCCAAAACCCGCGAGTCAAGGGTTGAAAAATGTATTCAGCAAATTCTCAATGGGAGGGGGTTAAATGATTAGTTATGAGAAACTAACTGCATAAGTGAAGCTTACAAGACAATTGAGATACTCTCGCCAGATAATGCTTCAATACCGTTCGAATACTGCAACGGGATTTGTTAGCTTTCTTTGATACAACGTGTTACATGGGTGTGTTATAGGTGTTTTTCTATAATTTCAACCACTACTTAAGCATTTTGAATAAATAATATGCTGGCATAAGTCAACAGGTCGTGGCAATATAGTTCGATTAGGAGATTAAACTTCATGTTTGGTGTTTTCTGTCTCTTTTTTTCACCCGTATTTCTATCATAAAATTTCAATATTCTAATGTCCCGGAAGATGTTCAGATTTGAGTTTTATTGACTATTTTTAAATTATATCTTATAACCTGAAGGTGATGATATACACCTGGAATTTGGTTGTGTATCATCACCTTTTTTGCTGTTGTTATCGGGTTGATTACCCTTCAGGAGGGAAAAATTTGGCAGTAATTAATTATTAATCCATGAAGGCGAATTATTTGATAAAACAATTGATTGGCTCCTTAGTGTTTTTTGCCATCATATTTATCAGTGCAGGCCGGATAAATTATTGGCAAGGGATCATTTACCTGGTGATTGGCCTGGTTATGGTCATATTAAATTACACTCTCCTGAAAATTGACCCGGAATTGTCAAACGAACGTTCAAAGCCTGGAGAAGGCACCAAAAAATGGGACAAGATTATTTTGGGATTAGCTCTCCTGGTAACAATTTCTATGTATATCATTGCCGGACTGGATTCTGGCCGTTATCACTGGTCTCCTGAATTTCATTGGAGCCTATATCTCCTGGGGATTCTGCTGACAGCATCCGGACAACTTATTTTCCTTATCGCGCAAAAACAGAATAAGTTTTTTTCAAGTACCGTCCGAATTCAATCAGACAGGAATCATATTGTTTGCGAAACCGGATTATATAAAATAGTCAGACATCCTGCTTATATGGGATCAATCATTCAATCTATGGGATTTCCGTTGCTTTTTGGTTCAGTTTGGAGTATTGTTCCAATATGTTTGATGATTATCCTGTTAATAACCCGGACTACCCTGGAAGATAAAACCTTAAGAAATGAATTGAGCGGGTATGATGAATATACCAGGAAAACCCGGAATAAAATTATACCTTTTGTCTGGTGAAGTCGAAGTACCCATGACACCCACTGAAATTCAAACTTCGATATCCCCGATGAACCGGGGCAGGCAATGGGGCATTTAAAAAAGCTAATTATTTATCCATGATAATTGTATTTTTACACTGTGAAAAAACAATTTAAAATAATTGTACTTCTTAGCCTGGCACTGCTGTATTGCTTAACCATCAGTTTATATAGCGGGAATGCCGCAGCATTTCATGCCGTTTATTCAACGCATTCCAAATCTGAATTCAAATCTCAGAATAGTTTTCCTGACCTTTTCTTTCGGACAGAACAATCCGAAAGTTATGTGGGTCTGAATCGAAATATTGCCCGAACGACTTTTAAAAACCAGGTAAATCATTTTTGGTCTAACTCAATCACACCTGAGCAAATTCTGTTTTGTTTCTCAGCACGATACAGATTTGATACAAATCCCCCCGTCATAAAATTCAGAAAGTATGACCTGATCTTTCCTTTCCATTACTTTTGGTAGTCCACTCTTATTCCTCTTTAAATTACTATTCATTTTTTGCTGGTACATCAGTTATTGGTGTGCTTGCTTTGTCATTTATAAATAAATTCAAAATAGGATGGACTTAAACATACTTATCACGTTCGCATTATTCATAGTTTTCTGTTTTATAATTTTCGCCATTAACAGCCGTCGTAAAAAAGCGAAGGAAGCAAAATTTAAAAAAGTAATATTCGCGCTGGCAGAACAGAATAATTGTCAAATAACTGAATATGAGAGATGGAACAATTCAGTTATTGGGATTGACAGTGTCAGGAATTATGTCTTTGTCGTTCGAAAGACGCATGACAATGAAACATCCCAACAAGTAAATCTGGCTGATTTTCAAAAATGTCATGTGAGTGAATCCAGCAGAATCGTCATTACGAAAGAGATTAGTAATAAGGTAGTTGACCGAATTGAACTGGTATTCAGCAATATCAATAGGAATAAACCGGATACAATTGTTGAATTTTATAACACAACTTATGATAATTTATTCCTGGCTGGAGAGCCCCAAATTGCAGATAAGTGGAGCAAAATAGTTAATGATAAAATTACAGGATCAACAGGCATGAAGTAATTGATCAATATTACCCCGAGGATCAAAATAGAGGGGCTGAAATCCTTCGATTTCAGCCCCTTTCTCCCCTTGGCATTCGAAAATGGCATCAGGTTTTGGTTATTATTTTTGGATTAAAGTTCTATAATGCTGAATTATAAGTCCTAAACCGGCATGACTTCCCTGATAATTCTTCCTGTAAAAACCTTGAAGGCTGTCAGTCAGCGGGATGAACTCCGAATCTTGTATGATCAGCGAAAACAGACCTGTTCAAACAAAGTGTAATATGTTAAATATACTACAGTAAAATGATTCCTTCTTTTTTTAGCTTATATTTATAGGTCAATTAGAAATCAGAAAAATACAGTATACAACAATTGGATCTTATAATATCGCCATGGTTCGCATTCGGGTATCGATATGAATATAAGCCTCATGGCTGTTATCTTAGCTGATCTTCGATTCTCTGTGAAAACAAAAAATAATTATTAACACATGTAGCCCTCATGAGCAAAAACTCACAATAGAAAATGTTTTTTAGGCTAGGGGTTCCAAGTGACCATTGAAAATCAAAATTACATAAGTATGAAAACAACAGCGATACTGATTTTAATCTTATTATTCATCCCAATTCTATCTTTTTCAGGAGAAATCTATGGCACAATAAAAGGGGATGACGGGAAGCCATTGACTAATCAGGTTGTGCAAATAAAGCAAAATGTCAAAGTATTGGCATCCGCAAAAACTGATGCGAACGGCTACTTCACCGCTACTATTAAGGAAGTGGGTAAATTTAAACTTGAAGTTGTTGGATACCAGGATGCCAGTTTTGAAGTTTTTTCATCCAACAAGTCAACTCGTTACAATTTACTGATGATTAAAGCCGGTGACAAATGGATACTGAAGAGCCTTTAGCGCCGAAAAAGGAAAAGCGGGATACATGGGATAAGATTGAGATTATCCTGCATCCCATCGGTGGTCTGATTACTGCCCTGACAATTGCATTGGTCAGTTATTTTGGTTCTGCTTATCTTAATAGCAGACAGAATAATGATTCGAAAATCAGGCTCTACACTGAATTGATGAGCAGTAGGGAACAATCTGAAAGCGCCCTGAGGAAAGATATGTTCAATTCTATTCTGGGCACCATTTTAAAAGATTCTCACTCGTTGGATGAAAATATCCTTCAACTCGAACTGCTGGCATATAATTTCCATGAATCACTTAACCTGATGCCACTTTTTGTTTACCTGGACAGGCAAATCGCCTCTGAAAAAAACATCAGGCTCAAAGAAGAATACCGGAAGAGATTGTACAAAATGGCGGGAGATGTTATCTCAAAGCAAATTTCCAGCCTTGAAGGAGCTGCTGCCAGGGAGACCATGTTTATAACTTTTCCGGGCGATTCAGTCAAGTATAAGCCGGGCGCTTCGCAGGAATTTGCTATGGACTGGAAAGATTCAAAGGTATTTTATGATACCGTCAGAACTGTAAATGCAACTAACGTCTACAAAAGAGTTATTTTTCTAAAGGCCTCGGGATTTAATATAGATGAAAAAAGAGTCGATGTAAGACTGGATATAGAAACCTCTCTCAACGATAAATACCTTAACATGGTGACCCAGGAATTTACGATAGATTATTTTCAGTTTCCGATGATTGACAATACCAGGCTTTCCAATGATATGCGTTGTGCGGTAGTGATGCGTGATTTTGATTTTCCCAATTTTATCGAAGTCGATATTCTCTATTTTCCTGGTTCTCATTCAAGCCTGAAAGAAAAGCCCTATTATGATGAAGTCGTGAAAAAACTTTTAATGGACCAATAGATTCCTGAAAATTGAATTCTAATTGTGATCAGGCCTGTTAAGTTTTACCGATCATTTGTATATCACTGATGGACAAAACTCCAAAAAGTGAGAAAATTCTAAGTGCGCAATAATCTCAAAAAACTATAAGGTAAGTGATTGACAATCAGAAATCTTTAAGTTTTCACTAATGGTTGGTTAGATAATTTGATAGATTTTGAAATTGAATCCTCCATTTATTATTTTTAAGTTAAAAAGATCATGAAAGAATTCCTAAAGGACGATGACGAATTCCATAACAAAGCTGAATTAAATAATTCACTTTTGCAGGAATTCAAATCTGAATTTATATTTCAAAAATTACCCATTGGAATTGTTATTATAGATCCAGCTACAGGAAAGTTCCTCTTTATAAATTCAAAATTTGCCCAAATTCTTGGATATACCGAAGAAGAACTGTTGAAAAAGACATTTCAATCTATTACTTATCCCGCTGATTTAAATAAAAACCTCGATCTTCATGAAAAACTTCGCAAAGGTGAAACTGATTCATACACCCTTGAAAAGCGAAATGTACGAAAAGACGGATCCATTGTTTGGGTCGATCTCACTGTCATTCGTCTGAGTGATAAAAAAAACAGGCGTGACTATCATTTAGGGGCTATTTACGACTTATCAGAAAGAAAATTAGCAGAACAACAACTTAAGGATTCCGAGGAATTGCTTCGCACAGTGATCACCAACGCTCCAATTTCTATTTTTGCCACAGATGAGGAGGGCATTTTTACCTTGCATGAAGGAAAAGCCATCGAACGCGTGGGGATGAGAGCCGGAGAAAATGTTGGTGCTTCTGCTTACGAACTCTTTGCGGGGTTAGAAGTGGTTGAACACAATGGACAGGTTACCACAGGTAAAACGGTTCTTGAAAGAATTGCAAATGGTGAATATTTATCCGGGATAACCGAATTAAACGACGTAATTTTCGACAACCAGTTCGCGCCAATTTGGGATATAAATGGTAAAGTGAAGGGTTTACTCGGCATTGCCACCGATATCACCGAACAAAAGCGAATGGAAAAAGAGCGGTTAGAGTTTGAGACCAGATACCGAATGTTGTTCAATGAAATCGATGAAGGATTTTGCATCATAGAAATGGTTTTTGATGAATGCGAAAATCCAATCGATTACTGTTTTCTGGAAATTAATCCCGCGTTCGAAAAACAAACCGGACTGATAGCTGCACAGGGCAAGAGAATGCGTGAACTTGTACCATTTCATGAAGAATCCTGGTTCGAAATTTATGGAAGAATTGCATTAACTGGAATACCCGAACGCTTTGTGAACCGTGCAGAGCAATTGCACCGTTGGTACGACGTTTACGCTTTCCGATTAGGCCAACCAGAAAAACGGCAGGTTGCTATCCTGTTTAACGACATTTCTGAGCGCAAGCGAATACAAGACGAATTGCAAGACCGGGAAGAAAAATGGCATAACCTTTTCGAAATCTTGCCCGTTGGAGTTTCCATCGTTAATGCACAAAATGATCCGTTGGAAATTAATGATTCCTTGTCAGAAATACTTGGAATTTCTAAAGATCAATTAATCAAAGGTGCACATGGCAAAAACAGTTATTTTAGATCGGATATGACACCGATGCCGCCGGAAGAATTCCCCAGCCTCCGTGCTTTAAGCGAAAAAAAGATCGTCAGAGATGTTGAAATTGGGATTAAAAAAGAAGATGGTACTATGATCTGGACAAACGTGAGCGCTGCCCCTATTTCTTCTTTAAAGTATTCTGTAACCATTACGACAGATATCACAAAACAGAAAAAGACAATGGAAAAAATCAGGGAAAGTGAGCACAATCTTGAAGAAGCTCAACGTCTGGCAAAAATCGGAAGTTGGGAATGGAATACCCGGACTGATGAAATTTCGTGGTCGAAAGAATATTACCGGATTTATGGATTCGACCCTAAAACTCCACCTCCCAGATATGATGAACACCTGGAAGTTTATTCGCCAGAGAGTCAAAACCGACTTGATGAGGCCGTTAAAAAAAGCATGGAAACCGGACATTCCTATAAAATTGATTTAAAACTCACAGACAAAAAAGTTGGAGAGCGTTGGATAAGGGCACGTGGAGAATGCCGCTTCGATGAATATCATAATATTATTGGGTTACATGGAACGGCCCAGGATATTACAGACCTTAAAATGCGTGAAGAAGAATTGCGATATCGTGCTGAAATAGCTGCTAATATTTCTGATGGAGTCATGCTCATCCGGGAAAAGGATGAAATTATTGTTCATACAAGTCTTCGGTTTGAAGATATGTTCGGATACGGCAAAGGAGAACTTATTGGGAAACATGTGTCTGTTCTAAATGCTCCGGATTCGAACCGTAATGCCATTAAAACTGATAAAATTATAATCAATTATGTTCGTGATCATGGAAAATGGAAAGGTGTTGTGCAAAATGCAAGAAAAGATGGGAGTATTTTTTGGTCCCAGGCCAGTGTCACTCAATTTGAGCATTCGTCATTTGGAAAGGTATTAATTACCATTCAGATGGATATTACGGAACAGGTACTGGCAGAAATGGCACTTCGCGAAAACGAAATCAGACAAAGAGCTATGATTGCCAATATTTCGGATGTAATTACCATTGTTGATCGAAATGAAATTATCCGATACAAAAGCTCCAATGTTGAAAAATGGTTTGGCTGGACGTCTGACGAACTGATTGGCCAAAATGCATTAGATAACATTCACTCCAACGATCAAAAAAGAATTAAAGATGATTTTAATTCATTACTTGCCGAGCCGGGGAAAGTCATTAATACCGAATGTTGTTATCTGTGTAAAGACCACCGCTTTAAATGGATCGAACTTACAGCTGTTAACCAGATTGACAATCCGGCCATTGGTGGCATCCTGGTAAATTATCACGATATTTCGCAACGAAAAAAAGCTCAGGAAAAACTAATAAGGCACGAAAAAGAACTGAGGTTACTTAGTTCTGAACTCATAACCGCCCAGGAAAAGGAAAAGAAAATGCTGGCCAGGGAACTGCACGACGAAATTGGTCAGGCTTTGACAGCAATGAAGATCAACCTTTCAACAGTGTTAAAAAATATTCCGGTCGAAACACACAACCTTGCATGTGAACGAATAAAAGAAACCGATGAACTGTTAGATACAATTTTAACCCGTGTTCACGATATTTCGCTCAATCTTCACCCGTCAATTCTTGAAATACTTGGATTTGCCGCAACCATAAAATCTTATGCGCAACAGTTTGAAAAACGTACCGGCATCACTGTGCGCGTTATCGATAATTTTAATTCAAATTTGAATAACGAACAGGAAATCAACCTTTTCAGGATAGTTCAGGAAGCTTTGACCAATGTTGCAAAACATGCTGATGCACAAAATATTGAAATATGCATTACCTCAAGGAAGGAATGGTTTTACTTAACAATAAATGATGACGGGAAAGGATTTGATACAAACTTCAAAAGTGGAAAGTCCGGTAAACACATGGGAATTGGATTAATTGGGATGAATGAAAGGGTCAGTGCATTGCAAGGGAAATTTCAAATTAGCTCGGGCATTGCTAAGGGGACAAACTTAAGAATAAAAGTACCACTCCATGGACAGTAAAAATGAAATAACGGTGTTCCTGGCTGACGATCATGCGATCGTTCGCAAAGGATTGCGCTCACTTTTGGAACATGAATTCGGAATTGTGGTTATTGGCGAAGCTGAAGATGGAATAGAAACAGTTAAAAAAGTCGGGGAGCTATTACCAGGGATCCTTGTTCTCGATATTAGTATGCCTCTTTTAAATGGACTGGAAGTAGCCCGCCAGGTTAACAAACGTTGCCCCGGGGTAAAAATTATAATCCTTTCCATGCACGACACAGAAGAGCTGGTTTTTGCGACCTTGCGTGCCGGTGTAAAAGGTTATATCATCAAGAAATCAGCGCCTGAACAACTGGTTTCCGCAATTAGATCGGTGTCACTTGGAAAGTTATTTTTCTCTCCTGAAATCGTTGAAATCATTAATGAAAGGATGATGGAACAAAGCCCGCAAACTGAAAATGAAATCCTGCAAACACCGACCCTGACAGAAAGGGAAAGTCAAATACTTCAACTCGTGGCTGAAGGCCACTGCAACAGGGGAATAGCTAAAATCTTACAAATCAGTATAAAAACGGTGGAAAACCACCGTGCAAATATTATGGAGAAGCTGAATTTCAAAAATATAACCGATCTCATCCGTTACGCCATCAGCAAGGGAATCATACAACTTTAAATTGCCACCACCGCAAAGTGAATTCCGATCCCTTTGGAGGTTTCATTCAGTCCCTTGAATCAGATTATCAAATAGTTGTGAAATTAGAGATAAAAGACTTATCCCAGACTTGTAACCGCGGGGAAAGCCATTCTAAATCCACAGGCGCTTTCATTCTATCAGGGTAAATACCTATATGTCATTCAGCCTAGTGTAGGTAATTTTGCGTTTTTAAGAGTTTTGTCACAGGCAATTATGACGGTTGACGAAAAATGACCATTAGAATTAGAAGCCTTGGATGCAGTAAAAACTAATTATGAAACACGAAAAGTGGGAATCGGAAACAAGTAGGGGGCTAATCACTTCTTTTATTTTTGCAGCTATCTTATTGTTTGCAGGAAGTTATTTCTATTTAAGAAATGAAAAAACTATTTGGAGTAATCAGGCGCTCAAACAATTAAAAAATACATCTATTTTAAAAAGCAGTCAGGTTGAATCCTGGAGACAGGAGAGACTTGGTGATGTCCGGGAAATAGCACAAAGCCCGTTATTGCAGGATGCTGTTCTCAACTTGATAGACCATCGTGATAAAAAAGAGTTAGAAAGAGAAATTCAGCTAAGGCTTCAAGTCGTAATCCGAAATAATCCCAATTGTATAAACATCCTAATTACAGATACTACCAGCCAGGTTATATTGGCAGGTAAAACCGGGGATACTGAATTTGTGGACAAGTCAACCATTAAATCAGTCCGTGAGGTAATAAAAGCCAAAACAGAAATCATTGGCGACTTGTTTAAGAGAGAAAAAGATGGGGCTATTTACATTGATATCGCGTGTCCCATTGTTAACAATCAACGTGAAGTTCATGCCATCATCCTTTTCCGTATAGATCCCAACGTGCAATTAAACTCCATCGTTAAAGCCGGGACAATAGATTCTACTGAAGAAGCATTTTTATTTGAGAAAGCCGGGGACTCTGTGTTGTACCTGACTAATTTGAAATATTTTCCCAACGCCGCTCTTTCGCTCAAATTTCCACTGACAAAAGATGATAATCCTGCTGTCAGAGCAGTTAAAAATGGTCCGGGTTATTATTTGGGCATTGGTTATCATGGTCAAAAGGTTGTTGAATATATTCGACCTATAAAAAATTCATCCTGGTTTTTAGCATCAAAAATCAATTCGGATGAATTATACAAGCCTGTTTATCAGCGCATAAAAATTATCTCCATCATTTTAACCCTTTTGTTTTTATCTTTTTCGGCGGTAGTCTTTTTAATTATTAATTACCGTCGAAAGCATTTTTTCAAACAATTGCTGGAAGATGAGCTGAAACAGGCTGCTCTGAAAAGTCACTACGAGTACGTGGTAAAATATGCCAACGACATCATTTTGCTTGAGGACGAAAACCTGAATATTATTGATGCAAATCAGCGCGCCCAGCAGGCTTACCAGTACAGCCTGGAAGAGTTGCAAAAATTGAAACAAACAAATTTGGTTGCTCCTGATTTTAGGAAATATGCTGCGTCACTGCTAAAGGATCTGGCTGAAGATGAAGGATATATTGTCGAATCTGTACATCAACGGAAAGATGGTTCACAATTTAATGTTGAAATTAGCGCCAGAATTATTCAAGTTGACAGCCGGAATTTTCTCCATCAAGTCATTCGTGATATAACAGAACGAAAACAAACTGAAGCCGCTCTGAGGGAGAGCGAGGAGCGGTTTAGAACAACCTTATATAGCACTGGTGATGCCATCATTACAACTGACCTGAATGGCAATATCTGTTACTTGAACCCGGTGGCCGAATCATTGACTGGCTGGACAGAAACTGAAGCCAGCGGGAAGCCTATCCGCCAGGTTTTCTGTGTTTTTAGTGAGGATACCCTTGAAGAAGTTGAAAACCCGGTTGACAAGGTCCTCGAAAAAGGTATGATTGTTATGCTGTCGAATCATACGTTTTTGAGATCGAAAAATGGAGATGAAATACCAATTGGTGACAGCGGAGCTCCCATACGCGGTGCAGAAGGTAAAATTACCGGTGTTGTGCTGGTGTTCCGCGATCAGACACACGAAAGGGAGGCACAACGGAAAATTAAGGAAAGCGAAGAGAAATACAGGAAAGCTTTCCAAACAAGTCCGGACGCAGTCAACATAAACCAGCTCGACGGATTATATGTTGAAATTAACGAAGGCTTTACCAATCTTTCCGGTTTTACACGTGATGAGGCAATCGGGAAACGTTCGTCTGAAATAAATATCTGGGCGATACCCGAAGATCGCGAGAAGCTGATAGCAGGGCTCAAAGAGAATGGCTTCGTTCATAACCTTGAATCCAGATTCCGGTGCAAAGACGGTTCCCTGAAAACTGCCCTGATGTCTGCCAATCTTATAACACTGAACAACCAGCCTCATATCCTCTCCATAACAAGGGATATTACTGAATTCAAGATCAATGCCAATGTATTAAGAGAGAGAGAAAGCTTCTTAAATAATTTGCTTGCAGTGATGCCGGTTCCGGTTTTTTATAAAGATAAAGATGGGAAATATCTTGACGCAAACAACTCTTTTGTTTCACTCTTTGGGTATTCAAGAGAACTGCTAATCGGGAAAACTGTTTTCGATTTGTACCCGCCCGATCTGGCAGAAATTTATTTTGAAAAAGACAGAGAGATTCTTGATTCCGGTGGTACACAGGTTTATGAATCCAGGTTTATTGATGCTATTGGTTTCGAACATGATGTGATCATCCATAAAGCGACGTATCAAAACGTTCAAAACGAAATTTCCGGATTGATTGGCATCATCATAGACATTACCGAACGAAAACAAGCGGAAGCAGAACAGTTCAGGTTGCTTAATATTATTGAAAATAGCCTGAACGAAATATATGTATTTGATGCAATCACCCTGAAATTCGAATTCGTAAACCATGGCGCATTGGAAAATCTGGGGTTTAGTCTGGAAGAAATAAAAGAATTGACCCCCGTTGACATCAAACCCGAATTTACTGATGAAACCTTCAGGCAAGTGCTTGAGCCGCTAACTACTGGCGAAAAAGATCAGTTGGTTATCAAAACCATACACCGGCGGAAAAATGGGATCAGTTATCCGGTGGAGATCCACTTACAACTTCATAAAGCAGAAAACAAAAGTGTATTTCTTGCGGTCACCAACGACATTACCGAACAATTGGAAAGTTTAAGAGCTAGGCGTGAAAGCGAAGAACGGTTTAAAAATATCTTCAACATATCGCCCGATGCTATATCAATATCAGAAATCCAAACTGGAAGGTATCTTGAGGTTAACGAATCATTTGAAAAATTTAGCGGTTTTAAACGGGAAGAAATTATTGGAAAGAGCTCTGTCGAACTTGGGTTCTGGGTTGATAAATGGGACAGAGAACTGTTTATAAATTCTCTTAAATTGAAAGGCTATGTTGATAATTCTGAAGTAGCGTTCAGGGTCAAAGATGGTAGGTTGATTCAAACATTAATTTCTGCCCGGATAGTTGAGTTTGCTGACCAATCCTATCTATTATCGGTTACCAAAGACATTACCGAGCGGATCAATGCAGAAATTGAGGTTCGCCAGTCGGAATTGAAATTCAAGTCGCTTTTTGAAAACGCGGCCGATCCAATACTACTGGTCGATTTCAATGGGAATATTCTTGATGTAAATCCGGCTGCATGTAACATACTTGGCTATTCAGGCAATGAGTTGCGAAACATGAAAACCATTGATTTGAATACCGAAAAATATAAGCCAAAGGTTAAAGACCGGCTTGAAAACCTGGCTCGTGAAGGCTACCTTTATTTTGAAACGGCCCACCAGGCAAAAGATGGTTCAGTATTACTTTTTGAAATTCATAGCAAAGTTATTGAAATTGATGGGAAAGAAAATATACTCAGTGTTTATAGAGATATTACCTTACGGAAACAAGCCGCAGATGCCTTGCGTAAAAGCGAAGAAAACTTCAGAAATTATTTTGAAAATTCGCCTCTTGGAAAATTGGTAACAGGAATTGATGGTTCTCTTAAAGTTAACCAGGCATTTTGCCAGATGCTGGGTTATTCAAAAGAGGAATTGTTGAAACTAAAATGGAAGGAGATCACACATAAAAATGATATTCGATTGAGTGAGAAGAATATGAAATCGCTTGTCGATGGCGTTAAAGAAATCGTCTGGTTCGAAAAAAGGTACATTCACAAAAATGGAAATGTTGTATATACGGAGATCAGTGCAACTTTACAAAGAGATACTGAGGGAAAACCTTCTTACTTTATTTCAACAATACAGGATATTACAGAACGAAAGCGGGCTCAAAAGCAGTTAAGGCTTTTAGGACGGGCGATTGATCAAAACCCGGTAGCCATTGTGATAACCAATACAGATGGCGTTATTGAATATGTGAACCCAAAATTTACTGAGGTTACCGGTTATGCCTCTGCAGAGGTGATCGGTAGAAACCCAAGTATTCTTCAATCTGGCGAACATAGTCCTGAGTTCTACAGGGGCTTGTGGGATACCATTTTGTCAGGCAACGACTGGCATGGAGAGTTTCATAATAAGAAGAAAAACGGCGAACATTATTGGGAAAGCGCTGTAATTTCCCCGGTTTTCGACGAAAGTGGCAAAATATCTTCTTTCGTGGCAGTAAAGGAAGATATCACTGAAAAGAAAAAAATCATTCACGACTTGATCATTGCCAAAGAGAATGCTCAGGAAAGCGATCGGCTGAAATCTGCCTTCCTGTCCACTATGTCGCACGAATTACGCACTCCACTTAATGCCGTTATAGGATTTTCAAGCCTTATTGATGAAGAGACTCCGATGGATCAAATCACAATGTATTCTCAAATGATCCTTAAAAGCGGAAATAACCTTCTGGATATTATTGAAGGAATACTCGACTTAACATTACTTGAAAGCGGTGAGTCTAAAACACACTATGAACGGTTTTCCCTCTTGCCGTTTATGAAAAACCTGATCACACTGGCAAAGGATGAACAAAAAAAAGCCAACAAACCACAAATTGAAATTGAATGTCTGAGCTGTAATTCCGATCACCATATTCAACTATATTCCGATCAGCAAATGATTAACAGAATATTTGCCCATCTGTTTCAGAATGCGTTTAAATTCACCTCATCCGGTAAAGTTGAGTTCGGATATATGGTTGGGTCAAATGGAGAATCTGATCGAATCAGATTTTTTGTAAAAGATACTGGAATTGGAGTTCCGGAGAATCAAAAGGCTATAATTTTTGATAAGTTCAGGCAAGCCGACGATTCTCATACCCGAAAGTATGGAGGAACAGGAATTGGCCTCACCATTGTCAAACATAAAGTAGAATTACTTGGTGGGCAGATTTTGTTGGATTCAACTTCAGGGGAAGGGTCTACTTTTTATTTTACCATCCCAATACTTGAACCGAAATTAGTCATCAGGAAGTCATTAGAATATAATGGTGAAATGAAAGCGCAAAATAATTTTTCAAACCAGACAATTTTGATAGCTGAAGATGAGGATTCTAATTTCCAGCTCTTTACATACTTACTTATAAAATCAAATCTTCGCATACTTCATGCCCGTGATGGATTTGAGGCCATAAATCTCTTTAAGGCTCATCCTGAAATAAAGTTGGTTCTGATGGACATTAATATGCCAAATATGAATGGATATGAAGCCACGAAAAAAATTAAAGCTTCAAAGCCTGAAATCCCTGTTATCGCCGTAACTGCTTTCGCAATGTCAGGTGACAGAGAAACATCACTTTCACAGGGATGTGATGAGCACCTCGAGAAACCTATAAGAAAGGAACAATTATTTACACTTCTCCAAAAATTTATATCCTGACAGGTTTATAATCATGATATGAAAATGCCTGTACTTATCGCGATAAGTCTGATTTTGTCGTTGGTAACCGATTATGGTTGGAACAAAATACAACCTAAGTTGCTAATTTAAGTTAACAGGATATAAAAGATGCAAAACCAGGACAGCGATGGCTAAACTTATAACCCGCTAAACAATCTATTGTTTAAGAATATAATTGGGTAATAATGGAAAAGAAAACGACAATGAAATTGGCGGCAATGGCACTTGTCCCTGAGCATTACAGCAGGGATATCATAAAAGTTCATCCCAAATATTTGTTTTCGCTTGCGGGATTCGGATTTGGAAGTATAATTACATTCATCATTATTGTTGCAGAAGAGTATAATGAGGATGTTTCATTAACGATTAATCATTCCCATTTGCACCACCTGGCCATTCCGGTTCTCTTTGGCATATTTGGTATGATTATCGGGTATATTTATGGTAAAAAACGACATACCAAAGAAGAAGCTTTTCAGGAAATTTTCTCTAACCAGCGGACCATGAGCTTGATTTTAGACCATTTACCATTGTTGATTTCCTATCTCGATACCGATCTTCGTTACAGGTATGCCAATAAAACCTACGAAAAATGGATGGGCCTTTCCATGCAGGATATATTTGGAAAACCTGTAAAAGATATTGTTGTCAAAAACACATATGACGCACTTCTCCAGGTAATGCCCAAAGCTCTTCAGGGGAAAATTGTAAGGTTCAATACTTCGCGGGAAATGAACGGGAAAGAAAAGTCTTTGCACGTGGTACTCGTCCCGCATATGGGCGAAAATAGGTTGGTCAAAGGATTTTTTTCCATAGTGGGCGATATTACCCAGCTCCAGAAACGCGAGAAAAAGATCAGGATGCAAAAAGATAAACTGGAAGAACTAAATGCGACCAAGGACAAATTTCTTTCAATTATTGCTCACGACTTGAAGAATCCGTTTAATGCCTTGTTAGGTTTTTCAGAATTGTTGCATGTGGATTATGAAACACTGGATGAGCTCCAAAAACGGGAAATTATCAACCTGTTGTACAAAAATAGCCAGAATACCTATAAGCTATTAGAAAACCTGCTTGAGTGGGCTCGCTCCCAAAGCGGTGCGATTGAATATAGCCCTTCCCTTACCAATATAAAAAACCTGGTAGATGAAAATCTGAATTTGCTTCAATCGGTTGCTGTCCAAAAAAGCATTCATTTAAAATCGAGTGTTTCTGAAGGTATTAATGTTAACACTGATGCTGATTTGGTTAAGACTGTCATCCGAAATCTGGTTTCTAACGCCATAAAATTTACAAATGAAAATGGGGAAGTTGTTGTTTCTGCAAAAGTAGTCTCAGCCTCTGAAGGGAAAGATATGGTGGAGATTTCGGTTGCTGATACAGGAATCGGGATATCGCCTGAAAATCAGAAAAAGTTGTTTATGCTTGACAAAAACTATTCGATCAAAGGAACCAATGGTGAATTTGGAACCGGTCTCGGATTAATTCTTTGCAAGGAATTTGTAGAAAAATGCGGTGGAAAAATTTGGGTGGAAAGTATTGTTGCGAAAGGGAGTAGATTTTGTTTTACTTTACCAAATGATAAAGCACTCGCTGAGAATATCTTTGTATAACACAAAGAGGAGGAGGAAGGTAAGCTTTATAAGGTACGAACAGCCATGGACTATTAAAAAGCATCAAAATGTTCAAACACCATCTATTACTGATCATTTGAAATATCAATTCTCCGGTTAAATTCAATGGCCATTCTATAATGTTTCTTAATGCCCATGGGAGACTTCCCTTGAAACCCTCCAGACACCCTCTTTTTTTTGCCATATCTGCATGAAATTATAAATTCCTTCATGGTATTTCCCATTTTCACTATGTGAGAAAATATGCTTCCCCGTCTGAATAGCGCCGAAAGCTTAAAGGGATTAAGGGAGAAACCGCACATAAACTCTGATAGATCAATTCAGAAAGGCGGTCAATAGTAAAAACAGGATTAGAATAATAACTTTGTTGACAGACATATGAAAAGAAGAATAAGCATCACCGAAGTATCCCGGTTTCAGGGCATGTTCCGCTCGCTTCAGTACAGAAATTATCGCCTGTTCTTCAGTGGTCAGAGTATTTCACTGGTTGGCACCTGGATACAGAGATTAGCTACACCCTGGTTGGTATATCATCTGTCTGGTTCGGTATTTCTGCTCGGAGTAGTCGGTTTTGCAGGCCAGATCCCTACCTTTCTGCTCTCTCCGTTTGCCGGAGTTCTCACGGATCGCTTGAACAAATACCATATTCTGATCGTCACACAGCTGGCTGCAATGATTCAGGCGTTTGTTCTTGCATTCCTCTATCTGTCAGGGATTATTGAGGTATGGCATATTGTTGTCCTCAGTGCGATACTCGGTTTTATCAACGCGTTTGATGTCCCTGCGCGACAATCCCTGGTTATACATATGGTTGACAAAAAGGAGGACCTTGGCAATGCCATCGCGTTGAATTCATCTATGGTGAACGGGGCCAGGTTGCTCGGGCCTTCGATAGCAGGTTTGCTAATTGCCTTTGCAGGAGAAGGTTACTGTTTCCTAATAAATGGTATCAGTTATCTTTTTGTTTTGCTGTTTTTGTTTCTGATGAAAATAAATCTTCCCGCAATTAAGAAAAAGGAGAAACACATCCTAAAGGAATTCATGGAAGGTTTTCATTATACTTTCGATTCTCTCCCCATCAGGTATATGATTCTTTTGCTTGCCCTGGTCAGTCTTATGGGAATGCCGTATACCGTTCTGATGCCTGTCATAGCGAAAGAAATACTTCATGGCGGCCCCCATACCTTTGGTTTTCTGATGGGTGCGTCCGGGATTGGGGCATTGACGGGGGCCCTGTACCTGGCCTCACGTAAAAATGTGCTGGGTCTTGGCCGAATCATTCCATTGGCTGCCGGAACTTTCGGTATCGGACTTGTCGCATTTTCATTTTCGGAATTATTTCTGGTTTCCATGTTCCTGATGGTCATCATCGGCCTTGGGATGATGTTGCAGATGGCATCCAGCAATACTATTTTACAAACTATTGTGGATGAAGACAAAAGAGGCAGAGTCATGAGTTTTTATACCATGGCCTTCATGGGTACAGCACCATTCGGCAGTTTCATGGCCGGAACTCTGGCAAAAACGATAGGAGTTCCGCATACAATACTCATAGGTGGAGTAACCTGCATTTTGGGAGCACTCATCTTTGCAAGAAAACTTCCCGAAATCAGAAAGACTATACACCCTGTATACATCAGATTAGGTTATATACCTGAAGAAATTTCGTCAGGCATCCAGGCCGCAACTGAAATGACAGCAACTACGAAAGAATAAACAACATTCATCACGGTTGAATATCTATCCCTAAATGATTTACAAAACAGACAAGAGGTCGAAAATGACCTCTTGTCTGTTTTGGTTCCTCTTTCCTTCGAAAATTGAAACAGGTTTAAAATGATCTTTTGGTCTTATGCGCTGATTTATAGTGTCATTCAGTTGTGCAGGGCTGTATATTTTTTGTAAATTTGATGACTTGCTGTCCTGTGTCATTTAACGGGTTGAAAACCATTTATCTAACTTGAATTTGAGATGAAAAAAACAATTTTTACTATTTATCTGATTATCACCAGTATCGTTTTATATTCAAGAACAAATCCAACCCTAAAAAAAATTGTCAAGGAATTAAATAGTTACCAAACCTACCAGACTTATTGTGAGAGTACTTTTTCTTTCCCCTATGGTGGTACAATGACTTTTGAAGCGAACATGGTTACTCAAAAGGTTCCATCGGATACTTTGTGTGGATTTTATTACAACTTTGAAATTGCTAAAAACACAGATGGAGGCGAAACAGGTGATTTCTCTTGTTACTTTAATAATCAGGTATTTAATTCATATAAAGGGGTAGTTAAAAAGGCCAGTTTATTGGAAACCCCTGAAGCATTTAAAGATTTAAAGGTAGGTGGCGGATATAGACCAGCTATCCATCGTTCCCATCAACTTTTTTACCTAACCCCGATAATCCTGGCAAAAGAAATTGAGGAAGCCATTAATAATAAAAACTGGACTATTGTTCAAAATGCCGACACCGTAGTTGCTCAGGAACAATGTTTCCGATTTTCAATGGAATCAAATAAGATTGCAGAAAATCCACTTAACTCAAACGGTGAGATGAATGACGTGCATACCTACATCGAAATGTATTTCAATAAATCTAAATTTTATCCGGTTTACTATACGAAAAAAATCATAACCAGTTCATTTAGCACTTTCAAGACAACATATTTCAGCAATACCACAATAAATCCTGTCATACCACAAAATTATTTCAGTGAAGAAACTTTGATTCATCAAAATCCGATAGTTGGAGCTAAACTTCCTGAAAAGGAAATGTTGAATCCGGGTAGTTTAATTGGTCAAACTGCCCCCGAATGGAAATTGCCAATTTTGGGGAAAGAGGAGATATTATCGAACACCGACCTTCTTGGGAAGTACTTATTGTTGGAATTTACTGCAACGTGGTGTAGCAGTTGTATTCCTGCTGCACAAATGATGAATAGGATTGAAGATAAATTTAAAAACGTTGATAATGTCGCAATTGTAAGTGTTTTTAGCAGTAAAGTGGACACCAGGGATGGGATATCAAAATTTGTTGAAAGAAACAACCTGCGTTCAACAATTTTATATTCGGCCATTGAGGTCGAAAAGAAGTTTCATATTTCGAATTATCCAAATTTTTTAATCGTATCCCCCAAAGGGAAGGTATTATTATTCTACCAGGGCTTCAATGAAATAGTGGAGAAGAATATATTCAGTATATTATCTGAATTTGCTGATTTAAAGGATAATACAATAAAAGAAGAATTGAATATTACTGAAAGGAAGTCCAAAATAGCACCAGTTCCTTCCAGTTCTGTTAATCCTGATTTTTCAGGGGACGAACATACTCCATTGTATATTTTGGATGGAGTTATAGTTGATAAAATTCAGTTCAAGGCTGTCAAGCCTGATGATATAAAGTCAGTATCTGTTCTGAGAGATAAGTCTGCGACTGATAAATATGGAGAGAAAGCCAAAAATGGCGTTGTCTTGATGGTTACTAAAAAGAGTGATGCTGATGCCAACAAAAGTATTGATGTTCAGCAATTTTAGTTAGTCTGTCGACATCTTAAATCTGAGGTATTCAAAATCAGGTTTTTGGAAAGTTTCAAAGGACTTCAGGAATTGCTGTAAATTTTCAATTAGCCTGAATTTTCGCCAACCGCCCCCCCATCATAATTTAATATGAATAATTCAATGTTTGCGAACGAAAATTTTTATTTGCTTTGGGGTTTTACTGTACCTACATTGGAATCATTATATGCTGCAAAGATTATTTAGTACCTGCACTTGTTTTTGTCAGAAATTTGTTTTGATGGAAATCATTGATCTTTTAGGTAGTAAATCAGTATTTTTAGCCTAAACCAAAGTATTTTAGTATTACATTTTTATTTAGTTATTCTTTAGCTGACAAAATAAAAAACCTTGTAAGTATTTAATTTACATGGTTTTATTATCATTTGATTGCTCCCCTTTCATTCGAAAATTGCAACAATTTATCTCCTTTCAAATGTTAGGAAGTCATTAAGATGATGGATGAGATATTTTTTGCATGCTCATTTTCTGTTGTTATTTATCAGTTATTTTTTTTTGTTAAAAATATACCCGGTACATTAAGTTTGGTACAAATCCAAACTGAGTGGTATAGCCAACTTTATCAGGTTTATTCGCATCATAATATTCTGTCATTCTGGCCTGTCTGTTTGTAAGGTTCATAAGATCAAGGAATATTTCGTGGGTAGCTCTTTGTTTGTTGAACTTTAAGCTAACCGAAAAATTCAACTGAAAGATATTGTCAAGTTTATCGTTATAAGCTTTGCTATAGTCAAAATATCTGTCGTTTTCGGGGTCAACTGCTACATTTCCCTGGGCATCTCTTAGGAGCGGAATATATCGCTGCCCACCTTCGAAGAATATTTTTGTATTTAATGCCAGGGTCTTGTTTTGTTTTTTACCAAGATTTTTAAACTCCTTTCCACCTAATATATTCACAATATATTTGTTATTATATCGGGTATTCCGCCAAACCCCTTCCAACGATTTGTATTTCGAATTGAATAGTGAACTATTTATTAAAAAGTAGAAATTATTATCAAAAAACCGTTCGACAGAAATTTCCACACCGTAGTTTTTACCAATGCCTTCATTAACCAATGCAACATAATTATAATCGATACCCTCGTTAATGGTGCAATAATAACTGGTGTCGTTGTTTTCGACCGGTAAATTGTATAGGGATTGGTAGTATAGCTCAATTTTTCCCATCAAACTCTTTGTAAAGCGGTTTTCATAGCCCAATACGTAATGATGCGCTTTCAACAACCCGAGATTTTTATTAGGTTCCGCAAAGCTACCATTGTCTTGCGGAATTTTTGTAAAATAATTATGTGCACTTTCTGTGGTGCTGTGATTACCATACCCTGCTTGCACTGAACTGGTTTCATTAATATTCCAGTTTATATTTAATCTTGGTTCAATCGTGCTTTTATTTTTGTTTAAAATATTCATGTTATGTAAACCTGCCACAACAATCATTTTATCACTAAAGCTGTGTTTCCAACTTATAAAATTATTTATTGTACTTAAATTATTTTTAAAGTCATTTACGTTAATCATTGAATTTCCCTCATTACTAAAGATGTTTTGATTGTAATTGAATTTATATAGCGTATATTTTGTGCCTATTTGAATTTTATTTTTTGCATCGATTTTATTACTGTAGGTAGTTGCTACCCTGATCGCTGAATTTACAATCCTGCTGTTTATCATTTGCTTTTTGGGAGCAATGGAATCTCCTGTAAATTCATCTAAGTTGTTATAAATTTTAATTGTATCCGTCTCATATATATCATCATCAATTCCAGTTCCTGAATAACTAAGTGACGTTTTAACAAAGCTTTTTTCATTTAGCGACAAAACATGGTTCATTCCAAGATTAGCCAGATAATTTGACTTGTAATAATCTCTGCTAGCGGAAGCATTGGATATTGGCACTCCTGGTGTTGTAAGGCCTGTTGGCCCAAGATTCTCCACCGAAATAGCACTCAATCCTCCCAATCCATAGAAGGAAAATGTTCCTGTTCTTCTAGTAGGCAGAACTATTTTAAATGTTGCATCCTGGTAATTCACTGGTCCGGCAATATCCACCACACCCATTTTTTTTATTAGCTCAATTGCTGAGTACCTGTAATTAAACAGGTATGAGCCGGCATAACCTTTTTTAAACGGACCTTCCAGGGTAAGCTCCACACCCATAATACCCAAGCCGCCGGTTGCTTCAAACTTTTCGTTATTTCCCGGCCTGAGTTTCACATCGTAAACGCACGATAGGACATCACCATATTCTGCCGAAAAGGCTCCGGTATAAAAATCGGAGTTGGCTAATAAATTATTGTTTAGAGCTGTAAGCGCTCCAAACGAAGCATTTTGATCATCCATGTGGTAAGGACTCGAAATTTCAGCTCCTTCCAAACGCCACTGCATGTACTTTGGTGAGTTTCCCCGTACAATAATATCGCTACTTCCATCGGGCGTACTGGCCACTCCTGCAAAACTTGATACTACACGGGCAGGATCGTCCATTCCGCCCGTGAAACGTTTCGTTTCTTCAGGTGATAATGTATGCGAACTAAGCAAGGACATGTCGTTCATTGCCCCTCCTTTCTCACGTGCTTTAATTACTACTTCATTCAAATTTACAGCCGATTCCTGCAGACATATACTTAAGAATATTTCTTTACCCGAGTTAACCTCAATATTTGGAATTATTTTGGATTCGTACCCCATATATGATATTTGCAAAGTAATTCGGCCTATTGACATGTTTTCCAATCTGAAATTACCGTTTATATCTGTCGTAGTGCCAATTATTGGGTTGCTGCCAGGTATAGTTACAGTAGCGGCTATAAGCGGCAATTTACTGTCGGTATCAAGAATTGTTCCTCTTACAGTTTGAGTAAGCTTTTGACTAACAGCCAGCGTTGTAAACATAGCTATTACCACTAATGTTAAAGCTAAATTCTTCATTTCTTATCATTTAATTATTATCATTCTTTGTTTTTGCAGAGTTAATTGAAATGCATTTTAAGTTTGAATCTTTTGTTTTATTCATTGTCAACGACTGAAAATCAACTACGAACAACCATTTTTTAAATCAAGACATGATTTTACGCCTGAGCTAAAGGTGTTTTCATGAAAAAACTAGCACGGCTAACCTATTTATTAAAAGAGTGATGAAACTATTTTGTCAATGTAGGGGGCGTATCGCAGGGTAAACGATCGTAACGTATGTTAAAAGTGAAATATGTGTTATTCACCTTCGAAATACTGCAGTTCGTATTCTCGTATGTGTCAATGTTGATTATCTTAAAATCGTTCAATTTTTGTTGACGATTAACATGGTGCGAGATTTTATTCATACTTCTCTTATTGGATTATGTCTATATCGGAAAAATTTCTGCACATACCCTGAACCTGTCCAAAAGTAAATTGAAAAGGAACTTTGATCGTGGGGACAACCAACTTAGGGATGAAATTACCTGTGTAAAGAGTGAATTGACCAATATTGAGTCCAGAAAGACAAATCTTGATGAAAGGTTACTTGACAAGGAAATAACCCCACATAAATACCATACGATGTAGGAAAAGACAGACAAGGATTTGGTTCAACTACGGGTCAAGTTGAAAAATTTGGTAGAACTGAAGTCACTGTACAATGGATACATCCGTAAGACGATCCCAATGTTGGAAAATCTTTCTGCGTTTTACAGAAAATCAAGTTGTGAGACAAAAAAGAAGATGCTTGGTTGCATCTTTTCTGAAAAAGTCGTCTTAGAAAAAGTGAGAGTTGCAATCTTTTCGTTCACTGCTCAGATCCGTATTTTGACCAATGCCGTCAAGGTTTTCGAAAGAGGGGAAACAAAAAAAGGTCGAAAATGGACTCTCGTCATAAATGTCTCCCTTGTATGACAAAAAGCGTCAAAAGCAAGGTTCTGAATGAGTTTGGAAAGGCTATCAGGCTTGTATTCCGGAGTTATTCAGGCTTTTTCTTAACTTCAAAATTTAATTTGCCAGATTTATTGACACTTTTGGCATGCAAAAAACTAAAAAAATGAAGAATCGTATATTATTAATCATTCTCCTCGTGGCTTATTGTGCAGTTCTGATCGAAGTACTTGTTTTTAAAGACTTGCCTCCAATTAGAATAGGTCCACTGATGTTGAATTTTGGCGGAACACAGGAAGGCCCTCCCAACTTAATACCGTTCAGGACTATATTACCTTATTTGCACGGCGAGAAAGGGTCAATTATTGCCGGCATTAACCTTATTGGTAATATTATTTTACTGGTGCCAATTGGATTTCTTGTTCCATTCATCTATCGGAATATGACCTGGAAAAAATCATTCGCTCTTGCATTTGCAGCAGGTTTGATCATCGAACTTATGCAGGCTTTGTTACACATGGGTATTTTTGATATTGATGACATAATATTGAATGGTCTCGGGGTATTGATCGGATATTGGTTGTTTAAGGTCTTTTCAAAGATGGATTTTGACGAAAAACAATAAATACGACTTTAATTTATTCTTATTACTTACATGCAATTTGTTTCGTAGTGAAGAGCAATTACTCCACAAAAAAATGTTCTCGATTCTGTTAGTTTCAGTTTAGTTGTTTCGGTTATACCTTTAAATAAAGGAATGCCATGTCCAAGTAATACTGGATTAACAAATAACCAAAACTCGTCAATAAGACCTTGATTTAACAATGAATGAGAAGCGGTCGGACTTCCAAAAATTATAATATTTTTTCCGTCTTGATTTTTTATTTTATTTATGTTGTGGGCTAGTTGGTCCCCAATAACTGTGGTATTGTCAAGCCCTTTTTCCCCCAATTGTCTTTGATAAGACAACTTTTGAAACTTTATTGTACCAGGCCGAATGTTCTTTGTCGTGTTTCGATGCGTCTGGTTGTTTGCCAGCATTTGGCCAATAATTCTGCATCATTTCATACGTTACTCGTCCATAAAGCGCGGTGTCAGCATTGTCGGTCATCGTAGCAACAAAGTCAAATATCTCTTCGTCTATTTTTATCCAGTTCATTTCTCCCTTAAGTCCTGCTACAAAACCATCCAGTGAAGTATGCATAAAGAATATTAATTTTCTCATTTTGGTATTTTTTTAAGTATTTATACAGTTTGTCTACTTGTTTTATTGTCTGTCGTTTGATGTTTGCAAAGTAATCTTATTTTACTGTGAACGTTTGGCCAAATGAAGTCGTTGGGGAGAACGGGACGCGTCATTATACGCCATTGAAAATGCTGGCGCGAGAGCAGAATGCCGCATACAAGCACCAATACATCAATGCTTTATATGTTGTGTGTGTTCGTGCATTTATTTGCGTTTCATGTTAAAGAATTTTGATTATTTCAGGATTTGCTCTAAAGCTTTTTTGCCATTTTGATTATCGGGATTCAGTTCAATTGATTTTTGGAACATCTTGATAGCTTCGTCCTTTTGACCGTTTTTTAACAATATATTGGCATAGTCATCGTAAACTTTCCAGCTTTTTGGAAAAAATTCTGTATTCAATTTATACGCTTCAAGGCAATACTGCTGGAATTGTCTGTTCCTGCTGAATTCCAGGCCAACTCTTGCCATATCTTTTTCTGTCAACACATATTGAATAGTATCCGACAACATTCCCTGCAAATGGGAAAGCGCCGGTTCCATGCCATTTTCAAATAAATATTGTGAGAATTCAAAAGCGGCAGACTTTTTGTAAACTAAGGATTCACCATTCAATATCTGTAATACAGAAGAAATATTGAAGCCGGGATTTTGAATGTTTTGCAGTATTATCAGAACCTGTTTTCTGGTTAAGTTTCTGATAAAAAAAGTTGTTACTCCCGGTGCAGCGCCAGAATGTGAAACTGTTGTTCCACCGGTTGAATCTTTTTCTATAAACCAGCCTAAACCATAAGAACCCTGCGCCGCCTTGTTGTCGTCTCCATTATTGAGTTTAACCGGCGTGAAAGCTTCCTTCAGCGTCGCCGGTTTTAATAGCTTTCCGGAATAAAGTGCTTGATCGTACGCCAGCAAATCATTTATACTGCTCACTACATTTGAACCACCAACCAGTCCGGCCAGATTATAAGTAAATTCCTTCCAGTCGGGCAGGGTATCCATTTGTTCCAGTTTCATTTCGTAATGACTGCTATACATAAAACCGAGGCAGCGGTTTCTGTCGAATTGCTGGGATAAAGAGGTTTGTACATAACTATGTGACATACCGGCAGGAATAAATACATGTTGCTTCATATAAACATCAAAGGGTAGTTTGCTTATTTTTTCAACCAGCAAAACCAGTAATTCATATCCCGCAGAACTATATCCCCATTTTTCTCCCGGTTTGAATCTCAGAGCCTTACATTTCTTAAAAATTATCATAGCCGGGATAATATCTCTGTTAGTAAAAATTCTGTGAGGGTTCTTTGCGATCATCGAATCGAGCAATGCTTCATTATCAGGCAGTCCTGAAGTGTGTGATAATAATTGTTTTATGGTAATTTCGGGATAGGGGAACTCTGGAAAATATTTGATAAAAGCATCATCAAGCTTAAGTCTCCCTTGTTCTTTCAGTTGCAATACGGCTATAGCAGTGAGGGTTTTTGAAACGGACGCCAGATTAATGAGAGTAGAATCAGTATTTTCAATTTTATTCTTAAAATCAGCATATCCAAATGATTTTTTATAAATTATTTTCCCTTCTCCCGCGACTAATACACTTCCGTTAAATTCAAGGTTTTCTGCTAAACCGGAAAAATACTGATTCAGGTTTGTTTGTATATTTTGGGTAAAAACATTCGGCGCAATTATGAGAAGTATAAGGAGTAAATTGATTCTTTGTTTCATAGCTAATAAGATTATTTACCAAATATATACTCAGGTTGCTCTATTATAAAATTCTTCGTAGATTTTTAACATATTCTGGTTACAGTATTAGTAGTGGCACTGGATTGATACACAACGCTAATACGTTGCCCGCAATGTTAAACTGCAATCCTGCAATTCAAAAAGGTAGGTCTAAGGCAGATTGTCCCAGTGGTTCAATTATCGGCTGACACAAATTTAATTGGGCTGAAATCGCTCACTCCTAATATTAACCACTAAAATTATATTATAAACCTGTAAGATTTTCTCTTAATTAATCAACCTATGACTATATAACTTAATTTCAAAATGTAATAAAAAAATACTTAATAACTGAAAAGAACCATAGTATGGAAAAAGAATTTTTAAAGGTAATCCATGACTTTCAAAAAATCATATATAAGATTTGCAGAGTATATCGGGATAGTAGAGAAGACCAGGAAGACTTATTCCAGGAAATTGTCTATCAACTTTGGATATCTTATCCCAGTTTTAAAGGAGAGTCTAAAGTCAGTTCATGGATATACAGGATTGCTTTAAATACTGCCATCGCTATTTATCGAAAATCAAAAATACTTATTGATTATTACCAAGAGTTTCCTGAACACATTCAGCCCTCTGACGAAAAGACAATTTCAGAAAATGAAGAACGACTATTCTGGGCTTTACGGAAATTAAACGATTCAGAGAAAGCCGTCATATCTCTTTATTTGGAGGACTTCAATTATCAGGAAATTGCAGAAATAACAGGATTAAGTGAAAGTAACGTAGGTGTACGATTAAACAGAATTAAAAATAAATTGAAAGAAATACTAAAATAAAAATTATGGAACTAAATGATTTAAAATCAGGCTGGCAGAATGCCGGTGGAACTTTAAAAAGTGATGCAAACCTGCAACGAATGATCAAAGTGACTAATCTTCCTTCCTTTAAAAGGATAAGGACTAAATTAATTGTTGAAACAATTGGGCTGGTATTGTTTTTATTTATTTACTTCGATTGGTTTGATGGAGACAAAAAACCATTTTATGCAAATATAGTATTGGTAGTCGGCTTATTACTATATATTTTCAATGATGTTATTGGTTATATTTCCATAACACAACCTATTATGGAGGCAAATTTGAAGCTGTCAATTCAGAATTATTTAATGAGAATAAAGCGGCTATCAGTTTTTTCATTAATAATCTCTTTTCTGTATAGCATCTCGATAATTATTTTTTTTACATCAACAATAAATTTTACAAAAGAAAAAGAACTAATACTGGTAGGTATTATAGTTGTTCTGTTTCAACTCATTTTTTTATCTTATAAAATCTGGGACAAATGGATTAGAAATTTGAAGCAGCAAGTAAAGGATTTTAACCTTGATGAAGAGAAGTAGTCTTTGCTTAGTTGATGAAACATAAGCGGGCAACACATTGTAAAGTGCATGCGGGTTTCAGAGGTTATTATTAAATTCTCTTTGGTTTGTATGGTTTCCCAAGGGGTAAAAATAACAAATGGAGGCCTTTTTAGACCTCCTTTTTGAAGATGCTCCCCTGATAGCACAAAGTTGCAACCAATTTAGTTTACTTTGAAGGAGCTAAAATGTTGTATAATAATATTATATACGCTCATTATTCACCGTCCATTTGTCTTCCAACCGAGTTTTTTGTCCTTCGAAGTAGTGGGGAACCTTGAAATATCTAACCTGTTGGAACACTATTATAGGGTAGTTGACTAATTTGATTATTTAATAAGAGGTTGAATATTGAAATTGGTGATGGTCAACAAAAATTCATTAGTACTTGTCGTGAAGTGTTTGTTCATTGAATGTTTTAATAAGTGAATCAATAAATTCATTTGTTTTGAAGGATGGATTTACCTGGTTAATGCTTCCACAAAAAATAGTTTTATTCGCCGGACAATAGGCAATCAAAGAACCCCAAAATCCTCCGTGTCCATAATAATCATTATCAAAATAATATTTATACAACCCTAAACCATAAAAGCTAATTTTCCCAGATTTTAATGTGTGAGGTAAAAAAGTAGTCATTTCTTTCAATGTAGAACTTTTTTTAAAAAGGGAATCTTCAAAAAGTCCTTTTAGGAATGAAGCAAGATCAGTAGTAGTTGAAATAACGCCTCCACCGGCCCAATCATAAGATGTGTTTAGGGTTTTTGTTATATCCCTTTTGCCAAAAAAAGAATGAGCTATCCGGCCATTCCCCATTGCTGGCTCATAATATTCAAAATAGGTGTTAGTCATTTGTAATGGCTCGAAAATTCTTGAACGGAATTGATTTGCTAAAGGTTGTCCGGAAATTTTTTCAATAATTAATCCCAACAGAAAATAGTTAACATCTGAATAATAATATCCACTGTCAGGAGCGGAATGAGCCTTTTTGTTTAGCCCATATTTGAAATAATATTTCATTAATTTTTCAGAATCCCAATTCTGGTTTTTAGTCAAAAACTCGTTAACATAAAATCTTAATGGAGCATCAGTGAATATATCAGCAAGACCACTTCTATGTTGTAGAAGTTGCTTTACTGTAATTTGGTCACCATAAGGTATTTGATGGAAGTAATGTAGTTCATTTACTCTGGCAAATATCAAATCACCCAAATACTTTGAAATCGGTTCATTAATGTCTAACAACTCCTCTTCAACCATTTGTAGAATAACAACAGCTGTAAATGTCTTGGTGATACTTGCTGTTTTGAACTGATTGTCTTTGTCCGCTTTCAAATTTTTCCCATCTGAAAAACCTACAGCATCACAAAAAACCGAATCTGGATTCGAAATGTACACTTGAATGCTGTATACCGGATTTTTACCCTTGAATTTTAAATGATCTTGCATCATTTGTTTCAGTTTATTAGCCTGTTGTCCAAAAGAAATTGAACAAATTGAAAAGACTAATAGGGTCAACAAATATTTTAATATCATAATCATCGTTTAAATCAACTTTAAATACAAAATTACCCCAACACTTCCAATGTGTTCTTTATGAATTATTAGGATAAATAAAATTAACTGTTCACCTTGAAATATTACATCTTATCCGTTTATTCTTTCAAAGATTTGGTAAACATACTAAAGTAATAAATCTGACGGCAGAGCGATTAATGAACTAAATTCCAATTGATTTTTTTTAATCAACCTCCTCACACTCCCCGGACAAAACGAACACACATTCCGTGTTTTGTACCCATATTGGTTCAATGGTCCTGAAATCTCAGAGTAGTTGACCTGTCCGTACTTTATTTGGTAATGTTCTTTACAGGGGAATATCAGAATGTCTTTGAACCGTGCTCACAACTAATTATGGGAAATTGGTCCGGTAATTGGAAAGTTGCAACCTTTTTGTTAGGCTACTAATTTTTAAATTCTCTTTGGTTTGTATGGAAATGTCATTTGATCTATGGTTTTCCCAAGGGGTAAAAATAACAAAAGGAGGCCTTTTTAGACCTCCTTTTTGATGATGCTCCCCTGATAGCACAAAGTTGCAACAAGGTTAATACAACCTGGTTAAGTTAAAGTATTGTAGAATAATATTTAATCCTCCTAAGGTCAGTTATTGCCTGTCATTGCATCCTACTTTATTTTAAATAGTATGATCTAACCTTTTGACGAGTGTAGCTAACAATGAAGATTTCTGTTCAGGTTTGGAGTTCGTTACCACCTTTCTCGAATCAACTTTCAATAAAAAGTCTAAAAACAAAAAATCTGTTTGAAAATCTTTGAATATTAATGCCTATTTTTAAATGAAATTAAGTGCATAAAGGTACAGTTAACCAGAAAACTACAACATGTTAGCAATGCTTTTGCTCTTTTCACACAAGAGTTAGCGGCAATTCAATGAGAAGTTAGATTAATTTAATTATAACAATTATATACAAAATTATGGTCTCAAGTTTTCAAAAAGAAAAAGCTGAAATGTTCTTGAAATTTCATCAGGACAAAGAAATTTTGGTTCTATTAAACTCATGGGACATCGGAAGTTCTAAATTAATAGAAGCATGTGGCTATAAAGCTATTGCAACAACAAGTATGGGAGTAGCTGCCTCTTTAGGTTATCCTGATAACCAGGTAATACAATTGTCAGAAATGATTCAAGTTATAACTGGGATCGTAAATGCAGTACGGGTCCCTGTTACGGTGGATATAGAAGCCGGATACGGTGAGAATTTAAATGAAATTATTGATTCGGTTAAAAAGATAATTGCAACAGGAATTGTTGGAATTAACATTGAAGACAGTATTAATTTAAGTCCGGAATTACTTGACGAGACGGAATTTTGTGAACGGATTTCAGCTATTCGTGCCTTATCTGATTCACTGGGATTTCACTTGGTAATTAATGCAAGGACCGATTCATTTTATACTTCGTCAGGTTCGCCACTGAAAAAATTATCTGAATCAATAAAGCGTGGCAATAAATACCGTGAAGCAGGTGCCGACTGCATATTCATACAACCTTTATGGGAAAAGGAAACTATTTCAACATTAGTTAAAGAAATTAAAGCCCCAATTAATATTCTTTCAAATCCTACAATTGGAGGAGGATTACCTTTATCCGTAAGTGAACTGCAGGACTTAGGTGTTGCCCGTTTAAGCCTGGGTTCAGGTTTAATGAAAGCTACTTTAGCATTAATTAAAAAAGTTGCTGACGAACTATCAGAAAAAGGAACTTACAATATTTTATTAGATTCTCTTACACCATTGCCAGAGTCTGCATTAGCCTATAAAATGGCAATAGGATTAAGCAATTGACGAACTGTCATTTAAGTGTTTTGCGGTTAATAATGGTTTAAGTGTTTTGCTAAGCCAGGTATCCCACATAAAATTCATTGTCCCTTTATAAGTGAATTGCCCGCCTCCAGTTCTTGTTATCCTGTCGGCATTGTCTTATTGTCGCAGCATCTTGATCACTCTTCTTGGAGTTAATTGATCAGGTAATTGGAAAGTTGCAACCTTTTCGGCAAGTCCTTAATTCTCGTTTTGACCAATGCCAGCAAGTTGTTCGAAAATGGGGAAACAAAAAAAGGAGGTCATTTTCGACCTCCTTTTTGATGATGCTCCTCAGGTAGGACTTGAACCTACGACCTACGGATTAACAGTCCGCCGCTCTAACCAACTGAGCTACTAAGGAGTTTATTTGCTTTAGTAATTTTCTAAAGCGTTGCAAAAGTAACACCTTTTTCATAAAATGGAAATATATTTGCATAAAATCATTGAAATACCCACAAGAAAATTTTTTGGCAAACCGGAAAAGATCGAAAGGGTATTCTATACGGCCTTAAAAAACAAATCTAATACGCATAAAATAAAAAACCATAATGGGGTATTCAAGAATATTAGGGATTGGAAATGCATTGGTTGATATCATTACCTTGCTAAATAATGATCAGGTAATCAATTCCTTAAATCTTCCTAAGGGGAGTATGACACTGGTCGACCGAACCATGTCTGAAAGGATTCAAATGGAAATATTGAACGAAAAAAGGCTCCTTGTGACGGGCGGATCTGTTGCCAATGCCATCAATGGGATTGCAAACCTGGATGTACCTTGTGGTTTTCTGGGTACAGTTGGTGTAGATGACCTAGGAAAACTGTTTGAGGATGAGCAAAAAAATCAAGGTATCCAACCACTGCTTATCCATTCTGATTTGCCTACAGGCAGAGCCGTTGGCCTGGTTGAACCAGACGGAGAACGTACTTTTGCTACTTATCTTGGGGCAGCTTCAGAATTGCATCCTGAGGATGTAACCTCAGATCGTCTGGAGGGATTTGATGTTTTCTTTATTGAAGGCTACCTGGTCTACAACCATGCACTGATAATGGCTGCAGCATCTGCGGCTAAAAGTGCGGGACTTACGATAGCACTTGATCTGGCAAGCTATAATGTTGTGGAAGCCAATCGTGAAATATTGAACGAACTGGTTGCAAGTTACGTTGACATAGTTTTTGCAAATGAAGAGGAAGCAGTCGCATTTACCGGTTTGCAGCCACTGGAGGCTGTTGAGAGCCTCGCCAGACTGTGTGACATTGCAGTGGTCAAAGTAGGGAAGGAGGGCGCTTATATTCAACGGGGAGCCAACCGTATTCTTATACCTGCAGCTGGTGACCTCGTTGTTGACACCACCGGGGCAGGAGATTTTTTCGCTGCGGGTTTTCTGGCCGGAATTGCCAAGGGTTATGATCTGGAGAAAAGCGGAAAATTGGGCGCATTGCTTGCATCCAGGGTTATCCGGGTACCCGGAGCTAAACTAGACGAATCTGAATGGACAGAAATCAGAAAGCTTGAGCAAACTCTGTGAGGAATTTTGGACTTTGGATTTTCAAATTATCCTTGATCCTTACTGATGTGACTCCTTGGTTAAGTGTTTCTTATTGTTTATCTGTTTAATTTTTAAATCCCAACTTTAAGCCTTTATAAACCAATAATCCAAAATCGAGATTTGAATTGGTATTTGGTCAATAATATTAAATAACAATTAGATTTTTATGTCAAAAATCAACTGGAAACCGGGCAACATGATTTACCCGCTACCCGCAGCACTGATAAGCTGTGGCTCAACCCCGGATGAGTACAACCTGATCACGGTGTCCTGGCTTGGAACCATCTGTACCGATCCGCCAATGTGCTATATTTCAGTTCGGCCCGGAAGGTATTCTTCAGGAATTATAAAAAGGACAGGTGAGTTTGTTATTAACCTGACTACCAAAGAATTGGCTGAGGTTACCGATTGGTGCGGAGTAAAATCGGGACGGGACCACAATAAATTTCAGGAAAGTGGACTGACGGCAATGCCGGCTTCGGTAGTAAATTGTCCGATTGTCGCTGAATCACCTATCAGCATAGAATGCAAAGTTATCGAGGTAAAAGAGCTGGGCACACATGACATGTTCATTGCCAATGTTGTAAACATTGTAGCTGACGACAGGTATATCAATCCTGAAAGCGGAGCAATGAGCCTTGAAAATGCCGGTTTGATTGCTTATTCCCATGGAAATTATTATGAGATGGGGAAAAAAATCGGAAAATTCGGCTGGAGCGTAATGAAGGCGAAAACCAAACGAAAATTAAAAACCAAAAATGCGGGGTGAAATTTATGCAGGCAAGAGGGTCTTATGTTTGCGATTTTCACTTGTCATTTTTCACTTCCTTTGCAAAGAAACACCAAACAAAATAACTTTACCACCACAATGCAGAAATTACTAATTGTCGGGTTAATGATCCTGACCGGTTTAATTACAATCAATATGAAGAATGAAAATGCAGGTACTAACCCGTTGTTGACAAACTGGACTACTCTACATGAAACTCCTCCTTTCAATGAGATTAAAAAGGAACATTTCTTACCGGCAATAGACCAACTCCTGGGAGAAGCAAAAAAAGAAGTAGATGCTGTTATAAACAATCCTGAAACGCCGACATTCAACAATACCATTCGTGCCCTGGAAGAATCAGGAAAAAAATTGACAAGGGCTACCACGATTCTGTTCAATCTGAATTCTGCTGAGACAGATGATAAAATTCAGGCGATTACCCGGGAGGTTTCACCTAAATTATCTTCCTACCACAATTATGTATCCCTGAATGAAAAGTTATTCAAGCGGGTCAAAACAGTATACAACGGAAGGGCCCAATATAACCTGAATGCAGAGGATCTCAAGTTGTTGGATGATAGTTACAAAGGCTTTGTTCGAAGTGGCGCTAACCTGGAAGGAGCTGCCAAAGAGCGATTTGCCCAGATTAACACTGAATTGTCTGAACTTAGCCTCAGGTTTGGGGAAAATGTTCTGGCAGAAACCAATGCTTACCAGCTATTGATAACAGATAAAACTGACCTGGCCGGGCTTCCTGAAAGTGAAATAGAAACTGCGGCACAATTGGCAAAATCAAAGAAAAAAGAGGGTTGGATGTTTAATTTGCAGGGACCAGGTTACATCGCTTTCATGAAATTCGCCGAAAACAGGAAATTGCGTGAGGAGATTTACAGGGCCTATAATTCACGCGCTTTTCATAAAAATGACCACAACAATGAGGAGATCATCAGAAAGATAGTGAATCTCAGGCTTGAAAGGGCAAAACTCCTGGGTTACCCCAATCATGCAGCTTATGTTCTTGAAGAAAGGATGGCAGAAAGTCCGGAAAAAGTCAATGCATTTCTAAGTCAACTGCATGAAGCGTCACGACCATCTTCCCTGCAGGATCTTGAAGATGTCTCCGAATATGCTAAAGCACATGGATCTACCGAAATGCTTGCCCGATGGGATTGGAGTTTCTGGTCAGAAAAACTCAAAAATGAGCGCTATGGATTTGATGAACAGGCTGTCAAACCATATCTTAAGCTGGAAAATGTCATTGGCGGTGTTTTTGAACTGGCCAATCGGTTATATGGTATCACATTCAGGGAAAACAATGGGATACAAGTGTATCATCCTGATGTCAAGGCATATGAAGTTTTTGACAAGGACGGAACTTTCCTTTCGGTTCTCTACCTCGATTTCTTCCCCAGGGAGGGTAAAAGAGGCGGTGCCTGGATGACAGAATTTCGCGGCCAAAGCAACCTGGATGGTAAAAATGTCCGTCCCTTTGTTTCGATTGTTACCAATTTTACCAAACCGACTGATACCAAGCCATCCTTATTGACTTTTTATGAAGTTTCTACTTTCCTGCACGAATTTGGACATGGGTTGCATGGTATGTTGGCAAACACAGTGTATGAGGGTTTGTCAGGTACTTCGGTTTACCGTGATTTTGTTGAGTTACCTTCCCAAATCATGGAAAACTGGGCAGTCGAAAAGGATTTCCTGGATATTTTTGCGAAACATTACCAGACGGGAGAAAAGATTCCTCCAGAATTGGTGCAAAAGCTGATTAAATCCAAAAATTTCCTTGCCGGAACCCAAAGTGAGCGCCAGTTGAGTTTTGGGATGAACGATATGGCCTGGCATTCCATCACCCAACCTTTTACAGGTAATGTAATTGAATTTGAAAGGGCAGCACTTTCATCAACCGATGTTTTCCCTCCACTTGACGGATATTGCATCAGTACTTCCTTCTCTCATATTTTCGCTGGAGGCTATGCTGCAGGATACTACGGATACAAATGGGCTGAAGTTCTTGATGCTGACGCCTTCTCTCTCTTTAGAAAAAACGGAATTTTTGACAGGGCCACTGCAGAATCATTCCGCAAAAATATTCTGGAAAAAGGAGGTACAGCCCATCCAATGTTATTGTACAAAGCTTTCAGGGGTCAGGAACCTTCAATTACTCCATTGCTTGAGCGGGAGGGACTTCTTAAGAAATGAACATGGGAACATCCTGGACATGATATACCTTGAAAAATTATGACTGCAAAATCTTTAAAGAAGTTTATTTACCTGTCGATCTTCGCTGCGGTGATGACCATCAGCCTGAAGGGAACTGCTTATTGGATAACCGGATCTGTTGGTTTGCTTTCTGATGCCCTGGAATCCTGTGTCAACCTGCTGGCTGCACTTATTGCCTTGGTTGTTCTCACTATTGCAGAAAAACCGGCTGATGACGAACATGCCTTCGGCCATACAAAAGCAGAATATTTTTCAAGTGCGATTGAAGGAGGCCTTATCATTGTGGCTGCATGCAGCATTGTCTGGACTGCTTATCCAAGATTGCTTGATCCTCAGCCACTTGAAAATATGGGAATTGGTTTGCTGGTGTCCCTTGCAGCCTCATTAATAAACCTTTTGGTCGCTTTTGTACTTCTGCGCGAGGGCAAGAAGAGCCATTCTATAACACTTACGGCAGATGGGAAACATCTTTTGACTGATGTATGGACATCTGTCGGCGTTCTTTTTGCAATCGGACTGGTGAAATTGACCGGTTGGCTGATACTGGATCCCATTATTGCCATGCTGGTTGCCCTGAATATTGTTTGGACAGGTTACAGGTTAATGCATCAGTCTGCGCAAGGGCTCATTGATACTGCTATTCCAAGTGAGGAGAGACAGCAGATCGAGACTATTTTTGATATATACCGGGAAAGTGGGATTGAGTTTCATTCACTCATGACAAGACAGGCTGGGCAGCGTAAATTTATTTCTGTGCATATCCTGGTCCCTGGTGAGTGGACGGTGCAGAAAGGACATGATCTCCTGGAGGTCATAGAAGCCAGGGTAAGAGATCACTTTCCATTTCCTGTGACTGTTTTTACACACCTTGAGCCGGTTGAGGATCCGGTCTCACATAGTGACATTGGGATTGACAGGATATAACTGGTTCGAACAATTTTTCTATTTTTGCACTTCACAAACAGGAAGACGATGTTAGACAGGATTAAGGAACTTCAACGTGAGATCGAAGAGACAGCAGTCAAATCAGCAGAAGAGCTTGAGGAATTGAGGATTAAATATCTCAGCAAAAAAGGGGAAATTTCTAAATTGATTGAAGATTTTAGAAATGTAGCTCCTGATCAGAAAAAGGAGATTGGACAAGCTGTAAATACCCTGAAGAATTTTGCACTCGAAAAAATCAAATTCCTGAAAGATGCGCTCGGGGAGCAAACCTTTGATAATAAGAGACCCGATCTTTCCCTTCCGGGAGATCCTATGAAGGCTGGAACACGTCATCCTATTTCAATTGTAAAGAATGAGATTCTGGAGATTTTCAAAAGATTGGGCTTTGTAGTTTCGGAAGGTCCGGAAATTGAAGATGACTGGCATGTCTTTTCTGCATTGAATTTTGCCGAAGAACATCCGGCCCGAGATATGCAGGATACATTTTTCATCAGCAAGAATCCTGATATTCTGCTGCGGACACACACTTCGTCTGTTCAGGTACATGATATGGAGACAACAAAGCCTCCAATCCGTACGGTCACTCCGGGCAGGGTTTTCCGTAATGAAGCCATTTCTTACCGTGCTCACTGTATGTTTCACCAGATTGAAGGCCTCTATATAGACGAAGATGTTTCCTTTGCAGACCTTAAACAGACACTCCTGTATTTTGCCAAAGAGCTTTTTGGAGAGAAAGCTGAGATCCGAATGAGGCCATCTTATTTCCCGTTTACAGAGCCTTCGGCAGAAGTGGATGTATCCTGTTCGATTTGTGGAGGAAAGGGCTGTAATGTCTGTAAATACACCGGATGGCTTGAGATTCTGGGTTGTGGCATGGTGGATCCGAATGTTTTGGAGGCATCCGGAATCGATAGTAATAAATATACCGGTTTTGCCTTTGGAATGGGCATAGAGCGCATTGCCATGCTAAAATTCGGTATCAATGATCTGCGACTTTATTTCGAAAACGATGTACGATTCCTGAACCAGTTTGAAGCGGCGAACTAAAGAAGGATAAAGGATAAAGGATAAAGGATAAAGTGCGGCTAGTGCCGAACTTGGTAATTGGAAGAATTATAAAAATATAATTCTTCCAATTTTTTATTGAGAAAATTTGAGTAATTGTATAATTTTCAGTAATTTATAAATAAATTTCCAAGATATGCTCAAACCGCCATTCAGGAATAATCTTCAGGTAAGACTATTTAACTTTGCTGTAAATATTATACAATTAGTAAGAATTCTTCCAAAAGGGAACGAATTTGATGTAATAAGATGGCAGATATTAAAATCATCATCTTCATGCGGTGCCAACTATGCAGAAGCACAGAGTGCGGTATCAAAAGCAGATTTTTCAAATAAAATTGGTATAGCTCTTAAGGAAATCAGAGAGTCAAATTATTGGATTAGTCTAACAATTGCTACAACTGAAAATAATCAGGATTGGATTAAATTGGAAAATGAATCATTTGAGCTGATGAACATCCTTGGAACGATATTCACCAAAACATCAAAACCAAGAGAATTTAATTAATGCTCAAGCATTCGGGGTCCATCCTTTATCCTTTATCCTTTATCCTTTATCCTTCTTTAGAGTGTCTTCGCTACTTCGACCTGTTCAAATGCTTCGATGAAGTCACCTTCATGGAGGTCATTGTAGTTTTGGATGTTCAGGCCACATTCATAGCCTTTGGCAACCTCTTTGACATCATCCTTGAATCTTTTGAGGGATTCCAGCTCGCCTGTGAATACCACAATACCGTCCCGGATCAGTCGCACTTTTGAGTTACGAACGATTTTGCCGTCACGCACGATACATCCCGCAATGGTTCCAACCTTGGTGATTTTGAATACTGTGAGAATCTCTGCCGTACCTTTGATCTCTTCTTTGATCTCGGGGGCCAACATACCTTCCATGGCCGATTTGATCTCGTTGATGGCATCGTAGATGATGGAGTACAGACGGATGTCAATTTCCTCTTTCTCTGCAAGTTTCCTGGCACTCATTGAAGGCCTTACCTGGAATCCGACGATGATTGCATTGGATGCAGATGCCAGCATGATATCTGACTCGGTAATCTGTCCGACAGCTTTGTGTATTACGTTAACCTGTATTTCGGTAGTTGACAGTTTGATCAATGAATCCGTCAGGGCTTCGATAGATCCGTCTACATCTCCCTTGACAATGATATTCAGTTCCTGGAAGTTGCCGATGGCAATTCTCCGGCCGATTTCATCGAGAGTAATATGTTTCTGAGTCCTCAAGCCTTGCTCACGTTGAAGCTGTTCGCGTTTATTGGCGATCTGACGCGCTTCACGTTCGCTTTCCATTACATTAAACTTGTCGCCGGCCTGAGGTGCACCGTTCAAGCCGAGAATTAATACCGGTTCAGCAGGGCCAACACTTTCAACCCGTTGATTCCGCTCGTTGAACATGGCTTTTATATGGCCAAAATGCGGTCCGGCCAGAATTACATCCCCTACTTTGAGGGTTCCTGACTGCACCAGGATAGTAGCAACATAACCACGACCTTTGTCCAGTGTAGATTCGATAACAGACCCGTTTGCCCTTTTGTTCGGATTCGCCTTAAGGTCAAGCATTTCTGCTTCAAGCAGTACTTTTTCGAGGAGTTCTGCAACTCCGATGCCGGATTTGGCCGAAATGTCGTGTGACTGGTATTTTCCACCCCAGCTTTCAACAAGATAATTCATGTTGGCGAGCTGATGTTTTATCTTTTCGGGATCTGCAGTATTTTTGTCAACTTTATTGATTGCGAAAACAATTGGTACGCCTGCAGCTGAAGCATGGTTAATAGCTTCCACAGTCTGTGGCATTACGTCGTCGTCTGCAGCCACAATGATGATGGCAATGTCTGTTATCTGTGCACCACGGGCACGCATCGCAGTAAATGCTTCGTGACCTGGAGTGTCGAGGAAGGTGATTTTACGACCGTCTTCCAGTGTAACATTGTACGCGCCGATATGCTGCGTGATACCACCCGCCTCACCGGCGATAACGTTGGCTTTACGGATGTAGTCGAGGAGAGAAGTCTTACCGTGGTCGACGTGTCCCATAACCGTGACAATCGGTGGTCTGGGTTTAAGATCATCATCTGAATCCTTCTCTTCAAGTATTGCTTCCTGTACTTCAACTGAAATAAATTCGACCTTATATCCAAACTCATCAGCAACAACTGACATGGTTTCCGCATCAAGTCTCTGATTGATAGACACGAACAGTCCCAGTGACATACAGGTTGCGATGACCTGGGTAGGATTAACGTCCATCATGCTGGCAAGTTCACTTACAGAGACAAACTCTGTAACTTTGATAATATTCCTGTCGATTTCAGCCTGTGCACTCTCTTCTGCCATTTTTTCCGTAAACGCAAGCCGTTTGTCACGTCGGTGTTTTGATCCGCGGGTTTTCTGGCTTTTTGTTGTCAGACGTGCAAGAGTTTCCTTGACCTGCTTTTGTACATCTTCTTCGTTGACCTCTTTTTTCAGAGGTAATTTTTTCTTTACTACAAGAGAACTTTTCTTTTTGATAGTGCTCTTTTCTTTCTCTTTTTCCTTCTTATCCTTAGGTTCATCGACCCGTTTTTCAAGGTTCAGCGGAACGCGTTCCTTGGTTTCCTTGGTAACACGCTTGCGCTTTTTCTTGCGGAGTGAACGATCTTCATCGCGTATCCCAATACCTTTTTTCAGGCCTTCGCTGGGTAAATCAATTTTTCCGACAACTTTAGGACCGGAGAGAATCTCCCTGGCATGTTTGAATATTTCTTCTGGAACTTCTACAAGATCCGGGAATATTTCTTCCAGTGGGTCTTCCCGGTGTTTTCCCTCGCGGGCTGGTTTGGCAGGTTTTCCTTCCGGGGTTTTTGATATATGTTTTTTCTTGGTAAGAACTGCCTCTTTTTTTGTCTTTTCGGCTGCAATGGCAGAGAGATCTATTTTCCCGACTATATTTATATTTGATTCCAATTGTGTGACATTTGAAATCATTTCAGGAACACTCTCTTCTATTGGCTTCTCTACAGGTTTTGTTTCTTCTTCTTTGTGTTCGGAATCTGAAACTGCTGTTTGTTTTTCTGCATCCTTATTTAATTCAGCTTTTTCAGGCTTTTTCTCTGTATCCTGTTCTGAAGGTTGAACGGGTTTAACAGGAGGGGCAACCGGTTCAGATACTTTTGGTTTCGGAGATAAACTATCAAGATCAACCGTTCCAACCACTTTAATCGTTGGTTTCTCCGGCAGTGGCGTCTGCATGATCTCAGGTTTAGGTGTCTTGGCCTGTGGCTCATGGTGTTTGCCTTCCGTTGTGTGGTGCAGACTGTTGTCTTTGACACTGAAGGAATCATCTTCGTATTCCTCTGCCGGCACCTTATGATCGTTCGGGTGAACATCTTCGATGGTCACAGTATCTCTTTTCAGACGACCGGGGCGGTGCATGTCTGCCTCAACTTTGGCATCATGATCCTTTCGAAACTGTTTTTCGAGAAGTGCCTGGGCATCAGCATCAATCTTTGCGTTGGGGTCAGGGGTCATCTTGATCCCCTGCTTATTCAGAAACTCTACGATTGTAGCGATCCCCACGTTTAGATCACGTGCTATTTTACTTAACCTTGATACTTTGTTCCCTGTATCCATAGTTTGCCAAACAGTTTAATTTGCTTTATCTCTTCCGGTTGAATGAACGTCTGACAATTATTGTTCAAATTCGGACTTCAGTATGCGTAAGACTTCGTCGATGGTTTCCTCTTCGAAGTCGGTACGTTTAATAAGCTCCTCCCTTGAGAGGTTCAGTACATTTCTGGCAGTATCACAACCGATTGCCTTGAGTCCGTCGAGAACCCAGTCATCGATTTCATCTGCAAATTCTTCCAGGGAAACATCTTCTTCATCTGCAATTTCACGGTCGCGATATACATCGATGTCGTATCCGGTCAGCTGACTGGCCAGTTTAATATTCAATCCGCCCTTGCCGATGGCAAGAGATACTTCCTCAGGTTTCAAAAATACCTCTACCCTGTTCTCGTTACCATAAATTTTTATGGAGGAGATTTTTGCCGGGTTGAGTGCTCTTTGTATGTACAATTGATTATTGTTGGTGAAATTAATTACGTCAATATTTTCATTGCGTAATTCCCTGACTATTCCATGTATTCGCGAGCCTTTCATTCCAACACATGCACCTACAGGATCAATACGGTCATCATAGGATTCTACAGCCACTTTTGCACGCTCGCCGGGAATCCTTACAATTTTCTTGATGGTGATCAGCCCGTCGGAAATCTCAGGTACCTCAAGTTCAAAAAGCCTTTCAAGGAATACCGGTGAGGTTCGCGATAAAATAATATAAGGACTATTGTTCCTCATCTCTACCTTGATTACAACGGCACGAACGCTGTCTCCCTTCCTGAAGAAATCGGATGGGATCTGCTCTGTTTTTGGAAGTATAAGTTCATTTCCTTCGTCATCGAGCAGCAAAAGTTCTTTTTTCCATATCTGGTAAACTTCTCCTGTCACGATTTCTCCTATTCTGGCTTTATACTTTTGATAAATATTGTCTTTTTCAAGCTCCAGAATTCTGGATGCCAGATTCTGACGTAAATTCAGTATGGCCCTTCTGCCGAAATCACTGAAACGGATTGTATCTGTAAATTCTTCTCCCAGTTCGTAATCTCCGTCATTGACATTGGCAGATGAAATTGCAATTTCAGTATTTAAATCTGTAAGCTCATCGTCTTCCACTACAGTGCGGTTCCGATATATCTCGAAGTCTCCTTTGTCGGGGTTTATAATGACATCAAAATTCTCGTCCGAGCCGAACTGTTTTTGAATAACACTTCTAAACGCATCTTCCAATACGCTCATCATTGTGGCACGATCGATGTTTTTCAGGTCTTTAAATTCCGAAAACGTGTCAATCAGATTGAGGTTGTCCATATCTTCAGGATTTTATTTGAAAGTAATAACGGGTTTAACTGATTTTATCTCTTGAAATGAAAATTCGGCAGTTTTGGTCTCAACTGTTTTCTTTCCATCTATTTTAACATTGCTTGTTGTCTCTATACACAACGCATTTTCGTCGGCTGATTTAAGGATGCCTGTCATTTTAACTCCTTTTGATGTTACGACCTCGACCTCTTTGCCAATATTTTTATGGTATTGACGGAGCACTTTGAAAGGCTGTGTCAATCCTGGAGATGATACTTCCAATGAAAAATCCTCCACTTCACGGTCAAACTGATGTTCAATGTGGCGACTCATTTCGATGCATTTATCTATGCTTAATCCATGTTCGCTGTCAATTACCACAGAAATAGCATTGCCCGGACCAACCGTGATATCGACGATAAACATCGTGTCAGTCAGCTTTTCTTCTGCTAATCTTTGAATAACTTCTTTCGTTATCATTTTCACTTTTAATAAAATAGGGGACTATCTGTCCCCTAATCCTGCGATTAATCTCCGCTGCGAAATTACTATATATGTTTGAATTAAACAAATATTTATTTCTAATTTTGAATGATTTATATGGGGTTGAAGGGTGCTGAGGAGCGAAAATTACAATGAAAAGTAAAAAAATTAAGATTAACTGACCTGTTAATGTAAATCTTTATGCGTCAATTTGATAATAAAAAATAGCCTGTGAAGCAAAATAAGCATAAAATTGTGAACGATCCTGTCTGGGGTTTTATTGACCTGAATTCAGGGTTGCTCTTTGATTTAATTGAACACCCATATTTTCAACGGTTAAGACGAATCAGGCAATTGGGTCTCACTTCTCATGTTTACCCCGGAGCCAACCATACAAGGTTTGAGCACAGCATTGGTGCTATGTATCTTGTACGAACGGCCTTAAATGTGTTGATTGATAAGGGTGTGGAAATCACAGATCAAGAGGCTGAAGGTGTTTCCGCCGCAGTATTGCTGCATGACCTTGGCCACGGACCGTTTTCTCACGCTCTGGAGGAGAGTATTGTCAAAGGTATTTCACACGAAGAACTCTCATTGTTGTTTATGCAGGAACTCAATGAAGAATTTGAAGGAAGGCTTGATCTTGCGATTCAAATCTTCCTGGATCAGTATCCAAAGCATTTCCTGCATCTTCTGGTAAGCAGTCAGCTCGATATGGACAGGCTTGACTTTCTGAAACGGGACAGCTTCTATTGTGGCGTTTCAGAGGGAGTTGTATCCTCAGACAGAATCATCAAGATGCTGGATGTCAGGAATGATCAGTTGGTGGTTGAGGCCAAAGGGATTTATTCGGTGGAGAAATTTTTGATAGCCAGGAGGTTGATGTACTGGCAGGTTTACCTTCACAAAACGGTAGTGTCAGCTGAATGTTTGCTTGTCAACCTGCTTCGCCGGGCATCAGATCTTATCAATGAAGGACAAAAAGTCCCGGCTGCCAGCGCATTTTCCTGTTTTTTGAACCATGAAATCAGTTCCGCAGATTTCCGGTCACCTGACAACAGTGTGCGGAAAAATGCGATCAGCCGTTTTGCCCGGCTTGATGATTCTGACATATCAAGCACAATCAAGGAATGGACCTCGCATCCGGATATGGTACTGGCCGGTTTATCTGAAAGAATTTTGAACAGGAAGCTGATGAAGATAAAAGTTTCCACCCATCCGTTCAGTGATGTTGTGGTAAGCGATCTCAGGGAGAGGGTTCGTTCGGGAATGGGGATTCCGGAAGACCAAACGGATTATTTTGTATCTATTGGTGAGATGACAAATAAAGCATATCAACCTGAAGAAGAAGCCATTCTGATACTGTATAAAAACGGTAAATTAAATGATATCCGTGATGCATCGGATATAAATCTGGAGGGATTGACCAAGACTGTCCGTAAACATTTTGTCTGTTATCCGGCAAAAAACTCTCTGGGTAACTAATATTGATTATTTTTGCACCGAATTTTTAAAAGTAATTGAATGGAGTTTAAGGTCAAAGACATTGCATCGCTTCTCAATGGTACTGTTGAGGGTGATGGGGAAATCAGGCTGCATAATATCTCTAAAATTGATCAGGGTGTACCTGGTACGCTCACCTTCCTGTCCAATCCCGCCTATACAAAATACATTTATACTACACAGGCATCTGCTGTACTTGTTTCAAAAGAGTTTCTGCCGGATGAACCAGTCAGTTGCGCAATGATCAGGGTTGCAGACCCATATGTGGCGCTTGCAGAATTGCTTAAAATATACGAGCAGTTAAAACCTGCAAAAAAGGGAATTGAACAACCCTCATTTGTCAGTACAAGCGCAAAGCTTGGAGACGATATTTATCTTGGGGCATTCGCATATATTTCTGCCAATGCTGTCATAGGAAACAATGTAAAGATATATCCCCAGGTATTCATTGGTGATAATGTTGTTGTTGGTGACAGTACAATTCTTTACAGCGGGGTGAAGATTTATGCTGACTGCAAAATAGGATCTGATTGCATCCTTCACGCAGGTGTTATAATCGGAGCTGACGGCTTTGGATTTGCACCCAATTCAAATGGTGGTCCCTTTTCAAAAATTGCACAGATAGGGAATGTTGTTATTGAAGATTTTGTTGAAATTGGCGCCAATACCACAATAGATTGTGCGACAATGGGTTCGACCATCATCCGGAGAGGTGTTAAACTGGACAATCTCATCCAGGTTGGCCATAATGTGGAAATTGGTGAAAATACTGTAATAGCGGCTTTGGCCGGAATATCCGGATCATCAAAAATCGGGAAAAACTGTATGGTGGCAGGTCAGGTCGGAGTGACGGGGCATCTCACTATTGGTGACAATGTCAGGATTGGTGGTCAGACAGGAGTAATGACTAATGTAGCTGATAATTCAGTAGTTATGGGTTCTCCTGCACAAGATCACAAGGATTTCATGCGTTCGATGGCTATTTTCAGAAAGCTCCCCCAAATGTCAGGGGATGTACATGACCTAAAAAAATGGATGAAGAAAGCTGAACAGAAATAGATAAAATATATTAACTCAATTTTTAGTCATTCAAAGATGATAGTGAGACAAAATACCATAGCCTACCCTGTTACTGTTTCAGGTAAAGGACTTCACACTGGCGTCGAAGTTTCGCTGACTTTCAAACCGGCTCCCGAAAATTTTGGTTTCAGGTTCAAAAGAACCGATCTGGAAGGGGAACCTGTGATTGAAGCCAGTGTTTCAAAAGTGAGAGGCACCGCAAGAGGAACTGTTTTACAGGAGGGAGATGTTTCAATAAGCACTATTGAACACTGCATGTCGGCGTTGATTACATCAGAGATTGACAATGTCCTGATGGAAATCAATGGGTCCGAGGTCCCGATAATGGACGGAAGTGCACTTGCGTGGGTTGAAGCACTCCAGGAAGCAGGCATAGCAGAGCAGAGTGCTGAAAGAGAGTACTTTGCAGTTAAGAAAAAAATTACCTATAAAAATCAGTCAACCGGTTCAGAGATAACCATTCTTCCGGATGAGAATTTCTCTATCGATATTCTGGTTTCCTACAACTCTTCGGTTCTGGGAAACCAGTTTGCATCCTATGATCAGAGTACCGAGTATGCTGCAGAGATTGCACCCTGCCGAACTTTTGTTTTTGTAAGGGAACTGGAAACACTGTTGAAAAACAATCTTGTCAAAGGTGGTGACCTGGATAATGCCATTGTAATCATGGATCAGGATATGCCCCAGGATGAACTCAACAGGATCGCTGATCTTTTCCACCATGAGCACATTCAGGTAAATGAGATAGGTATTCTCAACAACCTTAAACTTCACTTCGACAATGAGTGTGCAAGACATAAACTCCTTGATCTTATAGGAGATACCGCATTGCTTGGCAGAAGGATCAAAGGCAGAATTATTGCCAGGCGCCCGGGGCACCTGGCCAATACGGAATTTACAAAACTGTTGCTGAAAGAATGCCTTCGTAGTCAGGCTGAATCAGCACCACCGGAATACGATCCCAATAAAGAACCAATTTATGATATAAATGCTATTAAAAGGATGTTGCCACACCGCAACCCATTCCTTTTGCTTGACAAGATCATTGAAAAGGGCAGTGATTACATTATCGGCGTGAAGAATGTCACCATGAACGAACCCTTTTTCGTGGGACACTTTCCCGACGAACCTGTTATGCCCGGTGTAATGATTATTGAATCCATGGCGCAATGCGGCGGGGTTTTTGTTATCAGTTCCATGCATGCAGACGGAGATTATTCAACTTACTTTATGACCATGGACAATATCAAGTTCCGGAAAAAGGTTGTTCCGGGTGATACCCTGGTATACAAGATTAAATTGCAGGGCCCGATCAGGAGAGGAATTGCCAATATGCGCGGCCTTGCATTTGTTGGTGATACGGTAGTTTGTGAAGGTGAATTTATGGCACAGATCGTAAAAAATAAATAATTTAGAATTTTTCGAATGAATCAAGTACTCGCACATATCCATCCTAATGCAAAACTGGCAGAAGGGGTTGTCGTTGAGCCATTTGCTACCATCGGTGACGATGTCGTCATTGGAGAAGGAACAAATATAGGTCCACATGCAACAATTTTTCCCGGAACCCGTATCGGGAAAAACTGTAAAATTTACCCCGGTGCTGTCGTTGGCGGAGAACCACAAGACCTGAAATTCAGGGGGGAATATTCAACAGTTGAAATAGGAGACAACACGACTATCAGGGAGTGCGTCACAATTAACAGGGGTACCTCTGCTAAGGGCAAGACTGTCATCGGAAACAATTGTCTGATCATGGCATATGTTCATGTCGCGCACGATTGCGTTGTAGGGGATAATGTCATCCTGGTGAATTCTACTTCCCTGGCGGGTGAAGTTGTGGTGGATGATTTCGCTATCATTGGCGGGCACACTGGTATCCACCAGTTCTGCCACATCGGGAAGCACGTTATGCTTTCAGGCGGTTCCCTGGTAAGAAAAGACGTTCCTCCTTATATCAAGGCAGGACGCGAACCGCTTTCCTACGCCGGCGTTAATTCTATCGGATTGCGCAGAAGGGAATTTACCAATGAAATGATCACCCAGATTCAGGACATCTATCGCATTATCTACCAAAAAGGATACAATAACTCTCAGGCACTTGAAGTCGTAGAGACCGAAATGCCGGCATCCCGTGAGAGAGATGAGATACTGCTTTTTATTCGCGACTCAAAACGAGGCATCATAAAAGGCTATTTCCCTGATTGATTATAACATGGGAAATAAGAAAGGGTGACAATTTGTCACCCTTTCTTATTTCCGTTTGTTGATCAGGTTGATCACCAGAACCTGTAAAAATTTCATCATCATTCCTGGTAAATAACGTCCCTCGAAGATTCCGGGTAATAATTTGGCGATCACATCATTGACCGAATCAAGAAGGCTGCTGACCTTCACATTCTGAGCATTGTCGTAAGGAAGGAGTGCCTCTCCAAGTATCATGGGGTAATTTGCCTGGAATTCATTGAATTTTAAACCAATCAATTTTTCCTGGTAGGTACAAAAGGCCTGGAGCTTGTTTTTCTCCATTCTCAGCTTTGTCAGATTATCCATTTTTGTTGCGGTATGGGTCATATTTCTTCCTCTTCCTTTTCTGTTAGCTGCTCAATCAACCGGTTGATAATCAGTTTTTCGATAAGACTTTTTCTGAAAATTATAAACGGGATCAGCATGATAAGGTACAATCCTGTTACCATCAGGAATCCTGTGCCATTACTCTCAAGTACAGCGCCAAAATAAAATCCAAGGGCTATGCTTAGGAAAAAAAGTAAGAAGAAAGCCAGCATGGCGATTACGAAGGAAGAGAAAAGTGTAGCAGTGATTTTGGCTGTCTTCTCAAATGCCTCAAATTTCAACAACTTGATCCGCGCTGTGAGATAATCAGTAATCAGGATTTTAAGATCCTGAAAAAAATCTGGTTCATGCTCTGTCATTTCTCGCTGCTTTCTGTTGTCGGTTCGGTGTTTTTCCGAAAATTATCCACCAGATCCTTTGCTTTGTTCAAATTATCTTCCAGGTCACTTTTAAGCTTTGAAGCCCCTTCTTTCAAATCATTGAGGACCTCTTCTTTGTTATCTGAATTCAGAAAATACCCGATCGCAGCTCCAATTGCAGCGCCGGCTACAAAGGCCAGCAAGATTTTTGTTCCGTTGTTTTCGCTCATGATAGTGATTTTTCTTAAGATTTAATGACCATGCACATAGTTGTGAAAATCCTTCAACTCACATTTACCGTGATTTGTTTAGCCAGGCACAAATCAAAATTAGGAAATAATTCTTTAGTTTAGCACATCATTTTTCAAGTGATTTAATAACAATTGGCAACAATGAAATTTTTGCGCACCAACATATTACGCAGTAAAAACTCCTGCAAAATGGTCCTTCCACTAACCTTTCAGGTATATTTAAAAAATGGGGAATCTTTTTTAAGAGAAAATAGTTGCGGCTACCTCATGAAATTTATTCCCGGGAGATAACCCAATGAATGCAAAAATTACCAGTGTGGAGGGAATAGGAGAAGTTAAGCTGGTCAGAAAGGCACGATCGACCCAACTCAGGATATCAGTCAGGTCTACAGGCGAAGTATTGGTTTCAATTCCCTGGCTTTATTCATTTTCCAAGGGAGAAGCTTTTCTGTCAGAGAAAAAAGAGTGGGTAATTAAAAACCTTGAAAAGCTCAAGAAGAAAGGAGCAGACAGGATTTCACTGCAATCCGGAACTCTCTTTTCCACAAGAAATTTAAAGTACATTGTTTTACCGGTCAAATCAGACAGGGTAAAAGTGCACTTTCATCCCGAAGAACAGTCAGTGGTAATTGGTTACCCCGAAATGGCTTCGCTGGATCATCCTGAAATCCGGGATAAGATCAGGTTGAACCTCGAAGGAGTACTAAGGTATGAAGCGAAAAGATACCTGCCGGACCGGACAAGAGAACTGGCAAATGAATTGGGATATTCCTTCAGAAAAGTGACCATCAAAAACAACAGGACAAACTGGGGTAGTTGTTCGGGATTGGGAAATATCAACCTGAACCTTCACCTGATGCGCTTGCCTGACAGGCTGATAGATTATATCCTGGTACACGAGTTAGTGCACACCAAAATACCCAATCATGGACCTATTTTTAAGGAACGTTTAAGAAGCCATTTCCCGGATGCAGCAGAACTGGATAGAGCCATTAAAAAATTCCGGCCGGTGCTATTCTGATCAAATTGACAGTAATCCGAACTTGTCAGCCAGTGAAGTAAGAAAATAGGAGCACATAAAAGCGATCAACGGTGCAATTAACCAAATGAGCCAGAATTGTTTGACTGCTTTTTGCGAGAAGGTTTGTTTCCAGCCAACTTTGGAAATGCTTAATGCCAGGATAGCAAAAGTATTCAGCTGAACGAGCGAAGTCGGAATTCCTTTGGTCACAGAGGCTGCAAGTAAAAGAGTTGCTGTAACAAATTGAACCATAGAAGCTTCTACCTTGCCAATTTCAACGATTTCAGTTCCGGTTCTGACCATTAGCTTGTGCCCGAAAATGGAACTGCCAATGCCAAATGCAGGTGCAATTATCAAAGTGGAAAGAATCATGATCAACAGGAAGTTTCCACTGGTCGGATTGATATGCAACTCGTTTGTTATCATTGACGTAATAGGACCTGCTGCATTCGCGACATTATTCGATCCGATTGAAAATGCAACGTAACAACTGGTAATAATTACAACCCACCTGAAAAAATTCTGCCGTTTATCTGTAAAGAAAAAGCCCGGATGTTTCAGGTCAAACCTTCGGCTAACTACCTGCGTAATGAAATACATGATTCCAAAAGAAACCAGTGGAAGGATGATCCAGGTAGGAATGATCTCATAAAATATCTTGTGCGTGTTGAGCTGACCAACATAGTGTGCCGGTGCAACCAATGCAACTACCGTTGATTGTGAAGTTGATTGGGGTACCCCGAGCAAATTGGCAAAAAGGAGTGAAAGCGCTACTGAGAACAGGATGATGGTTGTGAGTGTATAGTCCAGACTTACTGCGGGAAGAATTCCCTTTCCAAGGGTAATTGCGGTGTTTTTGCCGGCCAGAAGGGCTCCCATTAATACGAAGATTCCAAAGAGGCCCGGAATCAAAGATCTCCTTAGAATTCCTGAACCATACGCTGAAGCAAAAGACGGAGCCGTTCCGCTACCGCCCATATTGAGTCCTAAAAACATGGCTACCAGCAATGGTAAAAGTAATCCATCGAGCATTGGTGCAAACATATTTAAACCTATAATTATATACTGCGAATATATTTATTAATTTTTAACAATCTTTTGAAATGTTCGAAAATTGAACCATCTTTGAAATATTACCAGTTTAAGACACTATGACAAAATGGAGTAAGTTGATTTCTCCTTTCCGTTTGGGTTCCGAATTCCGGAATTACGATGAACCTGAAGAGATCAGGACAGCTTTCCAAAGAGATTACGACCGTATCATCTTTTCATCGCCATTCAGAAGGTTGCAAAATAAAACACAGGTGTTCCCCTTACCTGGAAGCATCTTTGTCCATAATCGGCTCACCCATTCGCTGGAAGTTGCCAGTGTCGGGAGGTCCTTGGGAAACCTTGTTGGGCAAAGTTTGATTAAAGAAGGCGATACTACTGATTTGCCTACTTTTTCAGAGATTGGAACCATTGTCTCGACTGCTTGCCTGGCTCATGATCTGGGCAATCCTCCATTCGGGCATTCCGGTGAAAATGCCATCGCGAATTTTTTCATTAAAGGTGGAGGAAAAACCTACTTGGACAAACTTCCCGAAGAGCAGCAAACAGATTTTACCTGCTTCGACGGAAATGCGAATGCCTTCAGGCTGTTATCTCACACTTTTAATGGCCGTCGCGAAGGTGGATTTGGACTAACTTATTCAACGCTGGCGGCTATGGTAAAATATCCTTACGAATCTTCTCTTGCCGGCAACAAACAGAAATTTGGATTTTTTCAGACTGAGAAACAGCTCTATCATAAAATAGCCAGTCATCTTGGAATAAAACAACTGAATGCCTTACCATTGCATTATGCCAGGCATCCTTTGGTATACCTGGTTGAGGCGGCAGATGATATCTGTTACCAGATTATGGATGTTGAAGATGCCCATAAACTGAAAATAATCTCCACAAATGATGCAGAGGCTTTGTTAATGGCATTTTTTGATTCTGCCAAGGATGTTGAAATCCTGAAAATTATAAGCGAAAATCTCAGAATAGTCCAGGACCGTAACGAACGGATCAGCTATTTGCGGGCCATGGTAATCGGGAAACTCGTCAGGCAGTGCGGTGTGATTTTTCTTGAAAATATGGACAAAATACTTGATGGAGAGGAGATTGCATCATTGATTAAGCAGCTTGAAGGTTCTGCCATGCGTGCCATGAAGGAGATTAAGGAAATATCTGTTTTACGGATTTACCAGGATCCTTCGGTTATACAGATTGAAATTGCCGGGTATAAAATTTTGGGAACTCTGATGGAAGAATTTACTCCGGCTGTCCTGTATCCTGAAGGCCATCTGTCAGAGAAATTGTTGTCAATTATCCCGCAACAGTATCATCTTAAATCAGCAAACCTTTACGATCAACTTCAGACAATTGTAGATTTTGTATCAGGCATGACAGATCTATATGCACTGGACCTGTATCGCAAGATAACGGGAATTAGCCTGCCGGGGATTTAAATTTTACAATTAGCTGTCACAGGGTGTGTTGTAAATGTCAGATTATCAATAGATTGAATAAATGTTCGTTCGGATTGCACAATGAATGAATCGGCAGTATCGTATGAAATACCATCGCCGGTGCTGTTTAATGCTTTTAAACATCACCGGAACCATATTCTGGATATTGTCAGAAATGCGACTCAGGAATCCATAGTTAATTTGTTGGAACCACTTTGCAACAACTATGTTGATGTTTATTTCGGCGAAATGACACCCAATGCAATAGCCGGGGAAGTAATTTCCATTCTAGAATCTATAAAGGCAATTTTGCCTGGTGATTTTGGCCGATGGGTTGCAGTTTCAAAAGGATACAGAAAAGTAATGCTGGCTGACGGCTCAGAATGGATTATCAGGAAAAGCGATGATACAGAACGCTTTATTCATATTCATCCTGCCCGGACCGGCCCATTAACGGTCCGGTTCAGGGGATACACATTAAAAACAGTCTGCCTGTTGAAAAACATTTGTAGTGATTTACAGGAACCGCTCTCCCTGGGAATAGTAAATGCTGCCAGGGACATGACGGGTCTCTCACCCATAAAAAATCTTGAGCGTAACAAGGGCATATCAAATTGTTATGCAAAATTTTTTGATTGTTGTCAGCCGGAATATTTTAAGGTAATCCCGGATGAACAAGGCCCAGATGTTTAAAAGCAAAAAATCACCTGCACAAAAAATGTGTAAGTGATTGATTTACTGGTTGACCCGTCAAGGCTCGAACTTGAACTCTTCTGAACCAAAATCAGACGTGTTGCCAATTACACCACGGGTCAATCAAATGTGTCTTACTATTTAAGACGGCGCAAAAATACAAAGTTTTTTTTTCCTGCCAATATAAAATGGAAAAAGAAAGTTGAATCGTCCGGATTTTTGAAAATAGTACTTGAAATGCTGTTCAACTGTAATGTAATTGTCGCGTAAATAGTAGTAATACTGAGGTTTATATGAATTTCCTGTTAAAAGACGTTAAGAATTCAATCAGACAGGCCCAATCGAATTAATTACTTTTCTCCTGTGCTCAAAGATTTTATATCTTCGCAAAGATTTTGAATTGTATGGAATGTGCACTTCAATATTGATGAAGCCTTACCTGATGCCAGGATATCCATAGGGATCTTTTAGTTTAGTTAAAATTAATGCGGATGAAAACATTCAAGTTTTACAACACAGTAGTTGGATGGGGGATTTTTGTTGTTGCGGCTATTGTTTATCTGATGACAATAGAACCAACTGCGAGCTTTTGGGACTGTGGTGAGTTTATTACCACAGCTTTCAGGCTGGAGGTCGGACATCCGCCAGGTGCCCCCTTGTTTATGATTCTTGGACGTATTTTCACCATGTTCGCTTCTTCAACATCCAATATTCCGGTGATGGTGAATGTCATGTCTGCTTTGGCTAGTGCCTTTACCATTCTGTTTCTTTTCTGGACCATAACACACCTTGCGAAAAAGCTGATAGTCACAGGAGAAAAGGAGACACTTACAGAATTGATCGCAGTTATTGGTGCCGGGGCAGTGGGAGCACTTGCCTATACTTTTTCCGATACTTTTTGGTTTTCAGCCGTTGAAGGTGAAGTTTACGGAACCTCATCCCTTTTTACAGCGTTGGTTTTCTGGGCCATATTGAAATGGGAGAATGAAGCCGATGACGCTTTTGCCAATCGCTGGATCATTCTTATCTGTTATCTGATCGGACTTTCAATTGGCGTTCACCTGTTGAACCTGTTGGCTATTCCTGCAATTGTATTTGTTTACTACTTCCGTAAATACGAAACCTCGCGCAATGGAATACTGGCTGCTTCAGGTATTTCTCTATTTCTGCTGGCAGTTATAATCTGGGTAATTATTCCCGGGCTGGTAGTTGCTGCCTCCTGGTTTGAGCTTTTGTTTGTGAATGGCATTGGATTGCCTTACAACAGTGGCGTAATCATTTATGCGATGGCACTTACGGGTAGTATCAGTTATGGAATTATTTATACGTACCGTCATAAAAAGGTTGTTCTTAATACAGTCTTGATAGGCTTGTCAGTTATTGTTATCGGATATTCCTCTTATGCCATGACGGTAATCCGCTCATCAGCGAACCCGCCGATGGATCAGAACAATCCGGATAATGTATTCTCTTTGCTATCTTATCTTAACCGAGACCAATATGGCAGCCGTCCTTTGGGTTATGGCCAGTATTACAATGCACCTCTTGATGAAACCACTCCATACAAACAAGGCAGTCCGGCTTATATCATGAAAAACGGCCGGTATGAGATTGCCGAATACAGGCAGGTTCCGAATTATGACTCCCGTTTTTGCACTATTTTTCCAAGGATGTACAGTTCAAATCCTGAACATGTTCAGGAATATAAGAACTGGGGAGGTATTAAAGGGACACCTGTTCAGACAGTCAACCGGCAAGGAGAGTCTGAAACACTTATGAAACCTACCTTTGGAGAGAACCTCCGGTTTTTCCTGGGGTACCAGGTCGGATTTATGTACCTCAGGTATTTTATGTGGAATTTCTCAGGCCGGCAGAACGACGTGCAGGGGCAGGGTGGTATACTGAACGGAAACTGGATAACAGGTATCAATGCGCTTGATTCGATTCGTTTGGGTGATCAGAATAATCTCCCTCCGACGATAGGAGATAATCCGGGTAAAAATGCCTATTATATGCTTCCCTTTATTCTTGGACTCCTGGGAATGTTTTTTCAGTACCAGTCAGGGAAAAAAGGGAAACAGGATTTTTCCGTTGTAATGCTTTTGTTTTTTATGACAGGGCTTGCTATCGTTGTTTATCTTAACCAGGATCCGCTTCAGCCCCGTGAGCGCGACTATGCCTATGCCGGATCTTTTTATGCCTTTGCGATCTGGATCGGTCTTGGTGTTTTAGCGGTTTACGATCTCCTGAAAAGATTTTCCAAAACAGCTATCAGTGCCGTTGCCGCCACCTTATTGACATTCTTCGCTGTTCCTGTGCTGATGGCTTCTCAAAACTGGGATGACCATAATCGCTCCGGAAGATACACAGCCCGGGATTTCGGAGGCAACTACCTGAAAACCTGTGCCCCTAATGCAATTATCTTTACCAATGGAGACAACGATACTTTTCCTTTGTGGTATGCACAGGAAGTTGAGGGAATACGCACTGACGTCCGCGTTGTCAATCTGAGCTATCTTCAAACCGATTGGTATATCGATCAGATGAGGCAAAAATACTATGATTCTGATCCATTGCCGATCAAATTCACCAAAGATCAGGTTGTTCAGGGTACGAGAGACGTTGTCTATGTTCTGGATCAGTTGAAACGTCCGGTTAACCTGAATGAAGCATTGGAATTTATCCGCTCTGAAGATCCGGGAAGTAAATTGCAGCAAGCCGATAATGCATCTTTTATACCCACCCGACAGCTGTACTATCCTGTCGACAAAAGTGCTGTGCTCGCAACCGGGACAGTTTCAGCAAAAGATGACTCATTGATTGTCGATAAGCTCGAAATAAACCTTACGGGAAATTATTTATCAAAAGATGAGATGATTATCCTGGATATTATCAATAACAATAAATGGAAAAGGCCCATATATTTTGCTGTAACAGTCGGAAGAGACAAGTACGTTAATCTGCAGGAATACTTCCAGGCTGAGGGATTTGCTTACCGTTTGGTACCTATTAAGACCAAGGTTAAGGAAGGCCAGATCGGAAGGGTAAATTCTGCTATCATGTATGACAATGTCATCAATAAATTCAAGTGGGGCAACATGAATGACCCCAAAGTCTATCTCGACGAAAATAATATCAGGATGTCTATGAACATCAGGAATAATTTTGTCAGGCTGGCAGATCAATTGGTGGCTGAAGGGAAAACAGATTCGGCTGTTGCTGTTTTGGATCGCTGCAATGAACTGGTTCCCAATAAAAAAGTACCTTATAATTATTTCAACCTTTTAATGGCAGAAACTTATTTCAAGGCGGCACAGTACGATATGCACAGGATTGGCAAAGATATAACCAACCTGGAGGTGAATATGATGCCTGCTGCGATGAAAAAAGGAAGTGATGTTGTAAGGCAAATGGCTGAGAACAATGAACGTGAGATAATGTATTACCTGTCTCTTGAGCCAAAATTCAGGGATTCAGTGGCAGAGGACCTCCAGCGTTCGTTCTACTTACTGCAGGAGTTGGGAGTTATTACCGAGCAATACGGGGAAAAAGAACTCGCAAAAGAGATCAATGCAAAACTTAGCAAAATGATTTCTGTAGTGCAGCCTGAAAGAGGAAATTCCTTAAACAAGTGAAGTTTATAGTAAGTTTTATATTATTCAAAAGATAATAGCTACTTTTGCTCCTTAACAGAAAAGTAGCTGAGTATAATTTGCCGGAATTAATGTTCTTGCAAATGCAGAGGTGGATGTGGATATTCCGCGAAGCCAGAGAGTTAATAAATATTGATTTTCATGAAGTTTAAATTACAGGTACATCTCCCCGGATTTTTTACCAAGTGGTTTCCTGCTGCCGTATGGCGCATGTCCGGTGAAGAGAAGACCGTATACCTGACTTTCGATGATGGCCCAATTCCGGGAGTGACCCCCTGGGTTCTTGATCTTCTGAATGAAGAGAAGGTAAAAGCAACTTTTTTTGCTGTTGGGGAAAATGTATTCCGTTATCCTGAAATTTTCGAACAGATTCTTGAAGACGGGCATGCGGTTGGAAATCATACTTATCACCACCTTCAAGGGTTAAAGACAAGTAACCTCGAATATTTTAAGGATATTGAACAAGCCAACAGGCTGATAGGTTCAAATCTGTTTCGTCCGCCTCACGGATGGTTGACCAGGGGACAATATCTTTTCCTGTCTCAAAAATATAAGATAGTGATGTGGGACGTTATCTCCTGCGATTACAATCAGAATATCACCCGTGAAGAGGTTCTGGAAAATGTTTTGAATTTTGTCCGACCTGGAAGTATCCTCACGTTTCACGACTCATTTAAAGCAGAGGCACATTTGAAATGGGCTCTTCCCAGGGTAATACGCGCGCTTAAAGCGGAAGGATATGAGTTTAAAAAGATCGAATTTCCTAAAGTCAGGAGATTGTTTGTTACCACCTACCTCCAGAGGATCAAAAAGGTGCGCATGAATATCAAGCATCTTAGGAAATGGGCGTAAGAAAATGTGCAAATATGCTAAGGTGCTAATGTGCTAATGAAAAAAGCAGATTATTATCAGAAGCGTACTGAATTAGCACATTAGCATATTAGCAAATTAGCAAATTAAAATTATATGATTTTACAGGTAACCGTTCAGATTCAAAATCTGCCAAAGACATCCAGTATTTCCATGTTTGAATTATTACTTAAAGGAGGATGGATACTGGTTCCCATACTAATTGTATCATTGATTTCCTGCTATTTGATTATTGTAAAATACATCGAAATCAAGCGTTATACCAAATCCGAACCAAATATTGTATCAGCTTTCCACAATTACCTGAAAAGTGGTGATCTTAGTCAGGCTGTAGCTACTTTGAAGGCGGGTAACAGTTCTTACAGCCGTATCTTTTACCATGCTACACGCAGTATCGGACGTCCGATAAAGGAGATTGAGAGCTCAATTGAAACAGCTGCCCAGATTGAGATGAACAAGATGAGCAAAGACCTGCACTACCTTGGACTCTTTGCGGGTATCGCCCCCATGCTTGGTTTTATTGGTACCATTGCGGGGGTTATTAAAATCTTCTATGATATTTCCATGTCTGATAATATCAGCATCGGGATCATATCAGAAGGTCTTTATCAAAAGATGATTTCCAGTGGTCTGGGACTTATTGTAGGGGTAATTGCCTACTCCGGGTACCACATGCTGAACATTATGATTGATAAGTACATGAACAGGGTTGAGGAGGATGCATTTGAGTTTATCAACCTCCTCGAACATAGTTAGATATACTACTTTCCCGACGTTACGGGACCTATCGGAAATGATTATGCTGTTATCAGCTTCGCTGATATTCGATTCCGGAGACAATTATAAAACAAATTATATATACACATGAAACTCAGGAAAAGACTGGAATTCAAGCCGGAAGTTGCTACTGGATCATTGAATGATATCATGTTCTTCCTGTTGCTGTTTTTTCTTTTGGTGGCTACTTTCGCCAATCCTAACGTGATAAAGCTGATGTTGCCAAAATCTGCTTCCAATCAAACCATTGACAAGAAACAGATCACTCTTTCTGTGACAAAAGAGAAAAATTACTTTATTGATAAAGAGCAGATTCCGTTTGATAAACTGGAGGGTTCACTTAAAGTGATCAAACAGAAAATTAATGATGTTACAATAGTCTTAAGAACCGACAATTCTCTTACTATTCAGGATCTGATTGATGTTCTTGCAATTGGCAATAAGCTCCAGATTAAGATGATCCTTGCCACGGAAAAGCGTGCAGGCTGATAAGTTTGTCCTTAATCCTCTATTCTTTGTCTTCTGCGTCTTCGTCAATATCAATGACCGGCTCGCTCTTGAATGCCCTTGTTACCAGGTATTTGTCCAGAACCAATAACAACGATGGCAAGACAATCATATTGAAAAACATGGCAATAAACAGGGTTGTCGAAACGAGCAAACCCAAAGCCTGCGTTCCGCCAAAACTGGAAACCATAAACACACTGAAACCAAGCACCAGGACAATGGATGTGTATATCATACTGAATCCGGCTTCATGAAGCGCATTAATGGTTGAGACCTTGATGTTGTTGCCTGTTGCCTTCAGTTCATGCCGATAGCGTGAGAGATACTGAATGGTGTTATCCACCGAGATCCCCAGGGCAATGCTGAAAACTATGATTGTTGAGGGCTTGATCGGCACTCCGGTAAAGCCCATAATGGCTGCCGTGATAATTAACGGAATGATATTGGGTATCATGGAAACGGCGATCATCCTGATGCTTGAGAACATCAGTGCCATGAGCAGCGAAATAAAACCTATGGCGAGCAAGACGCTAATTAAAAGATGTTTAATCAGAAACTCAGTTCCCCTGGCATAGATAACACTACTGCCAGTTATCTTTACGTTGTAGTCTTGCCTGGGGAAAATTGAATCAACCTGAGGGCGGATTCTGTCGAGCAATCTGTTCATTTGAATAGTGCCAATATCGGCCATCTGAAAACTCACTCTTGTTACTTGTTGTGTGCTGTCAATGAATGAGTTAAGTAGTTGTTGCTTGCCGTCTGCCTTCTTAGGAAAATAAGACAGGACAAATGTTTTTTCCATGGAATTGGGCACTGAATACATTTCAGGATTGCCGTTGAAGTACGCCTGTTTGGAGAATTTAACAAACTCGGTAACTGAAAGGGGTTTGGAAAATTCTTTGTTTTTGGAAATTATATTCTGAAGCTGATCGATCTTTTGTATAGTTGAATAAAGCATTACGCCCTTTTTCTTCTTTGTGTCAACAGAGATTTCAAACGGCATTACCCCGCCAAGTTGTTTTTCAAAAAATTTCAGGTCTTTGTAAATTGGATTGCCTTTGTGAATGTCATCGGTTACTTTACCCGAAGTTCTCATATTTAGCATTCCAATAATGCCTGTAAAAAGCAAAATTCCGGCAATTGAGAACACCCATTTCCTTTTGAACTGGATGATATAGAGGATTTTCTCAAGGATATTGTTGAAGAAATTGTTGTCCAGGTGCTTAATGTGTTTGTCACTGGGCGGATCCATGTAACTGAAAATGATAGGCAAAAGCGTAATGCAGAGCACATATTCCATCATGATACTTATGGCTGCAATGATGCCAAATTCGCGCAACATCTGATTGGAAACCAGGATAAAAGCTGCAAACCCGGCTGCAGTTGCAGTATTGACCATGAAAGAAGCAAAACCGATCCGGCGGACGACCCGGGAAAGGGCCAATATTTTATTTCCATGGTTGCGGTACTCCCAATGATACTTGTTCAGGATATAAATGCAGTTTTCGATCGCGATAACTACAATCAGAGAGGGAATTACCCCGGTCAGGATACTGATTTTAAATCCAAATAGTCCAATAAGCCCGATGGTGAAAACAATGCTGATCCCTACTACTACCAACGAACTCGCAACAACTTTCAATGACCTGAAAAAGAGGTACAGAATAAATGCTGCGATGATGAGCGACAGTACCACGAAAAGGAAAAGCTCATGCTGGATGGTCCGGGCCATTACCGTACGGATGTATGGAAGTCCGGAGTAGTGAAGTTCATGCCCGCTCTGGGCAGAATATGCTTTTGCTCGGTTTACGATATCATCAGTGACAGTCAATCTCGTTTTGTCGTTTAAGACTGATTTCTGAAGTGTTATTGCAAGAATGTAAACGTTAGTGCTGGAATTGAATAGTAATCCGTCATAAAAACGGAGGGACAAGATTTTGTTTTTCAGGCTGTCGACCTCGGCTTGTGTTGTTGGTCTTGCCGGAACCAGTGGCAAAAATTCAAACTGGTGCAAGGAATCATTTTTTAGGATATTGGCAGCTTTTGTGATGGACATAACACCCTGTACACCATTAATCCGGGACATGTCGTCTGTCAGGTCATACCACTGATTAAAATCCCTGATGTTGAACATCCCGGGATTTTCAACACCTATCACCAATACACTCCCGTCTTCACCAAACTTCTTTTTAAAAGCGTTGTAATCAACAATAAAGCTATCATCTTTTGGCAGAAGGCTTGCATTATCATATGCCAACTTCACACCAACCCCCTTCCATCCCATGAAAGCTGTAAGAAGTACTATAATTACAAGAATGACAGGTCTGTTACGTAACAGAATCCTGGTCAGATATTTCCACATATTTGTTAATGTACACTGATGTAAGAATCTGCGAAGGTAAATGAATTAAACGAAAAAGCCATTTTTCTGACCAGGAGATTTGTCCTTAATTGTATTCAGACTGAGCCTGATTACACGTATGTATTTTTCGTGCCAGATTATTTTCCTCAAATGGATGAATTTCTGGAAGTATGGGTACAATTGTGGCAATAAGCATGAATGACAATGCATAACATGCATTATAACTCGTTCTGTAAAAGCAATTTGGCTGATTTTCGCGAAATGTGTTATGAAGTTTATCCGGCACTGTAGAATTGGTTCCTGAGTCTTATTATAGTGTTCTTCTCTGTTTTCGTGTCTTGCCGGTATTTTTCAGTCCGCTCTCCAAAAAGTGATACCAGAAATGGTTAATTTTAATATCTATTGCTAACTTGCAACATGGAATCACCGGTTGTCGCTTAATTGCGCAAGGGAGTGATTCTTCTGACATTAATCAAACTTTGTTTATAAATTTATTCCCAACGTCATGGAAAAAACATCAGTAAACTATTTCCCGAAAGTCGCCGGTTCATTCATCAGGGTACTGGCCCTTTTTATTCTGGCCATTGTTTTTACACAATCTCCGGCAACTGCCAAAGAAAAGAACAGTTCAAAATTCGGAGGGGTGCAGATCGGTGCCATAACCTATAGTTTCAGGAGCATGCCTGATCAGTCGCTTGAGGCAGTACTTGGCTATATTACACAATCTGGTTTGAGTTCGGTGGAACTTATGGGCGATGTTGCTGAACGTTTTGCTGGTATTCCCCAGGGCACGAAGGATAAGGAGGTTATTCGCAAGTGGCGATCTACTGTATCGATGGATAAGTTCAGGGAAATACGTAAGATGTTTGAATCCAAAGGTGTTAAGATACATATACTGAAACTGGGAGACCGAAGCTGGTCTGATGATGAGATAAATTACGCGTTTAATGCCTGTAAAGCACTCGGAGCGGTTGGTATCTCCATGGAAATTTCTGAAGAGACAGCCACCCGTATGGAGCCTTTTGCAGAGAAACATAACCTCTATGTCATTTTCCATAACCACGGACAGCCAGGAGATCCCAACTTTAGTTTTGACAAGGTTCTTGCTCTCGGTAAAAAACTCATGCTGAACTTTGACGCCGGTCATTATTTCGGAGCTACCGGTCAGGATCCCAATGTCCTTATTGAGAGGCTTCATGACAGGATTGTCAGTATTCACATCAAAGACAAAACAGGCCCCAAAGCTGCTGACCCAAATAAAAATCAACAATTCGGTAAAGGGGAAACTCCGGTTATCGAAATACTTCAGCTGATTCAGAAAAAAGGCTGGCCTATTTTCTGCGACATTGAACTGGAATATACAGTACCGGCAGAATCGGATGCAGTAAAAGAAACTGCCAAATGTGTGGAATATTGTCGCGCAGCTCTTGAGCCAAAGAAGTAAATCCAGGTTGTACAATTCCTGAACTGGGCCCGAAAGAAAAGAATGGAATAAATGGGAAACAGCTTAAAATTTTTAGCCCTTATTTTTATCGGATTATTGTTCACTCTGGCCCTGAGCGCAAATCAGGAGGATAAGATAACAGTTAAAGTTGATCAACCCACTGCTTCTGTTGAGCCAACCATGTGGGGGATATTCTTTGAAGATATCAACTTCGCGGCTGACGGAGGCATTTATGCAGAACTGGTTAAAAATCGGTCCTTTGAATTTGCAAAGCCATTGATGGGCTGGAAAATACTGAAAAAGGACGTTACAGATGGGCTACTGATTCTGAACAGGAGTGAAACCAATGCTGATAATCCCCGGTTTGCCCGGATTGCCCGGACTAATTCCGAAGAGAAATTCGGGTTGGAGAACGAAGGCTTTCGTGGGATGGGTATCAAAAGGGATATGACCTATCACTTTTCGGTTTTGGCTAGAAATCAGGGGAATGGCAGTGTAAATATCCGCCTTGAACTGGTAACTCCAACCGGAGAAGTAATAGGGTCTGCCACTCTGTTGCCCGATAAAAATGTATGGAGAAATTATACTGCCAGTTTCGTGGCCACAGCTACTGAACCGAAGGCCAGGCTGGTACTTTGGTTCGAAGGGGAGGGAGTTGTTGACCTTGACATGGTTTCGCTGTTTCCTTGCGACACATGGAAAAACCGGACCGGAGGTTTGCGCAAAGATCTTGTACAACTCCTGGCTGATTTAAAACCGGGATTTCTTAGATTCCCCGGGGGATGTATTGTGGAGGGCTATGAACTGGCCACCAGGTACCAATGGAAAAAGACAGTAGGACCGGTTGAGGAACGTAAAATGATGATCAATCGTTGGAATACAGAGTTTAAGCACAGGCTAACGCCGGATTATTATCAATCTTTCGGACTGGGCTTTTACGAGTATTTTCAACTGGCCGAAGATCTGGGAGCCGAACCACTTCCAATTCTTAGCTGCGGCATGGCCTGCCAGTACAATTCTGCGGAGGTGGTTCCAATGGACCAGCTTGATCCATACATTCAGGATGCACTCGACCTTATCGAATTTGCCAACGGATCGCCTGAAACACAATGGGGGAGACTTCGTGCGAAAATGGGGCATCCTGAACCATTCCACCTTAAGATGCTGGGGATTGGAAATGAGCAATGGGGAGCACAATACCTTGAACGCTATGATGCATTTGCCAAGGCAATTAAGGGAAAATATCCCCTGATTGCCTTGGTTTCGGGCACTGGCCCCTCCCCGAATGGCAAATTCTTTGATTTTGCTTCCCGGGAGCTAAAAAAAGCTCATGCCGAAATTGTTGATGAGCATTACTACGCAAATCCGGAGTGGTTTTTGAAAAATGCCACACGATATGACCATTATGACCGGAACAGCTATAAAATTTTTGCCGGAGAATATGCCGCTCAAAGCATTTCAGGGGCGAATCCTGACAACAGGAATACGTGGAAATGCGCTTTGGCAGAAGCAGCCTTCATGACAGGCCTGGAAAGAAATGCTGATGTGGTCAACCTTTGTTCCTACGCACCATTGTTCGCTCACACGGAAGGATGGCAATGGACTCCTGACCTGATTTGGTTTGATAACCTGGAATCTTATGGCACAACAAGTTACTATGTTCAAAAATTGTTTTCAACCAACAAGGGAACCAACGTCGTACCCATAATCCGGAACAATCAGCCGCTGACTGGTCAAGATGGTTTGTATGCTTCTGCAGTTTCTGATCATTCATCAGGGGAGATTATTCTGAAGATGGTAAATGTTAGTGAAAAAACTGTTAGTCAAAAGATTGTGTTGGATTGCAAGGCAAATCTTAATCCAAAGGCTATCCAGACAGTTTTAAGAAGTGAGAATCCGGAGTCTTATAATTCACTGGAACAGCCATTTCTGATCTCTCCTGCCGAAAAGGAGATATCCCTGAAAGGGAAATCAGGGGAGGTAATTTTAGCCCCTTACTCATTCACCGTAATAAAGTTCAAGCAGGCAATATGAACAATTCAGTTGACTGCAACCTCCGGTGAACTTGCCAAAGCCATGAAAACCGTTAAATCTTAATAAACAGTTTAAGGTGTAAGTTATTGTTTTTTAATGGTCAAATGGAATTGAAGATCAGGGAAGCTAATACCCGGTAATTCATTTTCGGTTGGTCCCGTCATGTGGGGATGGTTATTTCATGAAACTATTTCTAAATTTCTAACGTTTCAATAAATATTTCTATTGCGTTTAAATTAACATTCCCGAAGAGGTCAAATTGGTAAATAGTTGAAATTTTTCGACGGATCACTCAAACATATTACTTTGGTTATGAAAAAATCATTTGTTTTGGTAACACTTTTACTTTACGTAATATCTGTTAATGCACAGTTTATGAAGGCAACAGCACCCATCGCAGCGAAAAAGGAACATTGGCGAACTATCCATGGCGACAAGGTTTTGGACAACTATTACTGGATGTACGATTATTTTGGGAAAGGCCCCGACAGCACAAAAGTTGTGGATTATCTGAAGGCAGAGAATGCCTACCTGGACAAAGTCATGAGCAATACCAAAAAGTTCCAGGCTGATTTGTTCGCCGAAATGAAAAACAGGATCAAAGAAAAAGATGAAAGTGTTCCGGTTCTCAAAAACGGTTATTTCTATTATACCCGCACAGAAGACGGAAAACAATACTACAAGTATTGCCGTAAAAAAGGAAGCCTGGATGCCAAAGAAGAGATATTGCTGGATGTGGATAAAGAGGCAGAAGGACATGCCTATTATGCAGCAACAGGCTTCAGCATCAGTGAGGATAACAGGTTCCTTGCGTTTGGACTTGATAAGGTGAGCAGAAGACAGTACACCATTAAGATCAAGGACCTTCAGACGGGAAAGTTACTGGATGATGCCATTGAGAACACCGAAGGAGATCCTTGCTGGGCCAATGACAACAAGACTATTTTCTATACCGCCAAAAACCCGGTGACACTTTTATTGGAGAGAATCAAACGTCATACCTTGGGAACAGATGCCCAAAAGGACGTTCTGGTCTATGAAGAAAAGGACAAAAGCAATTATATCGGTGTAGATAAGAGCAAGAATAACAAGTATATATTCATAGTTTCACAAGCAACAATGTCCTCCGAGTGCAGGTTCCTGGATGCAGCCAACCCTAACGGGACCTTCCAGGTTTTTCAGCCACGGATGAAGGATGTTTTGTACAGTGTCACTCCGCTTGCCGACAGATTCCTGATCCTTACCAACAGGAATGACGCTAAGAATTTCAAGCTGATGGAATGTCCTTTAAATCAGACAACTGCTGCAGACTGGAAAGAAGTAATTCCGGTAAGGAAGGATGTATTGTTACAAGGAGTCGAAGAATTCAGGGACTTTATTGCCATCAATGAACGCAAAGACGGACTTGTTAAGCTGAGAATCAGGAGCTTAAAAGATAATTCCGAACATTACCTCGATTTCGGAGAAGCAACGTATGCCGCCAATTTTGGTTCCAACCCGGAATACAACACTACCAACCTGAGGTACGGTTATACCTCACTCACAACTCCGGTCTCCACTTTCGATTACGATATGACGACCAGAGTGAAGACATTGAAAAAGCAACAGGAAGTTTTGGGCGGTTATGATCCTAAAGAATACCAGTCCGAACGGTTGTATGCAACAGCCAAAGATGGTACTAAGGTCCCGATCTCCCTTGTTTATAAAAAGGGATTTAAGAAGAATGGCACTGCACCCCTGCTGCTTTATGGGTACGGAAGTTATGGAGCCAGCATGGATGCCAGTTTCAACAGTTCCCGGCTGACACTCCTCAACAGGGGTTTTGTTTATGCGATTGCGCACATCCGGGGAGGACAGGAGATGGGGCGTCTCTGGTACGAAGACGGCAAACTGATGAAAAAAATAAACACCTTCACCGATTTTATCGATTGCGGCGAATTTTTGGTCAAGGAGAAATATACTTCCAGACCGCATTTGTACGCCATGGGAGGAAGCGCAGGAGGCTTGCTAATGGGTGCGGTTGCCAATATGGCTCCGGAGCTATGGCACGGAATCATTGCCCAGGTGCCCTTTGTGGATGTCGTAAACACTATGCTGGATGAAAGTATTCCGCTCACTACCAATGAATTTGATGAATGGGGCAATCCCAGGAACAAGGATGCCTATTTCTATATGAAAAGCTATTCTCCTTACGAAAATGTACAGAAGAAGAATTATCCCAATATGATAGTTACCACAGGGTTGCATGACAGCCAGGTGCAATATTTTGAACCAGCCAAATGGGTGGCCAAACTCAGGGTCATGAAAACTGACCATAATGTTTTGCTGCTGCACACCAATATGGAATTCGGGCATGGCGGTGCCAGCGGACGATTTGATTACCTGAAAGATGTTGCACTGAACTATGCATTTTTGTTCACGTTGGAAGGGATTAGAGAGTAAGGTTCAAAAATTGGATACTGAATAAGGCCCGGTTACATACCTATTGGATATTGTGTTCTGATGATTAATAACCTATTTTGCTGAAAATATCTGAAAATAATGAGTGGTACCACTTTTGCTGATCGGGCCATTGAATTTAACCGGTCGCTCGATTTCAAAGGCAAACTGCCTGAAGGAATCAATATCATGAATCCCTTCAGGGGAAATGAGCAGATTATGCCGGTTTCCAGTGCATTTTATCGGAAGTTTTACAACGACAACTTTAGCCGTCACCTGATTTTGGGGATTAATCCCGGCCGTTTTGGAGCTGGTGTCACCGGAATACCTTTTACAGACACAAAACGCCTAAACAAGGAATGTAATATCCCTTACGACGGGAAAGTCACCCATGAGCCCTCCTCCGTGTTTGTTTATGAGGTTATTGAGGCGTACGGTGGAACAGTTGCTTTTTATAACAACTTTTACATCAACTCTGTATTTCCCCTGGGATTTACTATTTCTGACGGAACAGGGAAAGAAAAGAATTTCAACTATTACGACAGCAGTGAATTAACTGCTGCCATATATGACTATAGCATTGAAAATATCACGAAGCTAATCAGCCTGGGAATAGAAACGGATATTTGTTTCTGTTTCGGAACAGGAAAGAATGAGAAATTTATTCGCTCTGTCAATCAGAAGTTTGGATTCTTTAAGGAGATAATTCCACTGGAACATCCAAGGTTTATCATGCAGTACAAATCAAAGGAAAAGCAGGATTATATTGATAAATACCTTCGGTCTTTCAAGAAAATAGAGGGAAATATGTGAATGTAAAATCAAATTACTGGTCGTTAAATGTGGATAAAATCAGGAAATTCTTTTCAATCACGGTGCTCCCGGATAATTACAAAGATTACAGTTGGAGGACCTGCGAATGGGCAAAACCGCTAACGCCGGTATCAGGCATTTGGTCGGATATGCCTCAGTTGGGTATGAGTAGAATTAAAAAGAACCTTTATCATTCCCGCGATATTTATAGATTTGTGTAATAATAAACATAAAATTCGCAGATGGGATTAAAAGTTCTTCGTTTCACGGTTATGTTGGCCTCAGTCATACTGTTATGCAGTTGGGGAGAACAGGGACATAAGAAAATAAATAGTTCCACTTCCAGGTTTTTCCCGCACAGGCTGAACAGGTACAAAGGGTGGACAGAAGTTCTTTCCCTGCACGGGTCTGAAGCAGATAACCGAAGAAAAACTGACCCCACTGAAGGGATAAAGCACTATATAGATATTGACTCCTACACCGATTTTGTCGGAACACACAAGATCGTCGAAGGGGAGGCTGAAGCTTTTAATAAATACGGCAAAGAGTTCGTGATGAAGAACGGTACACTGCCCTGGGTTACTGATTCGACATACAATGTCCTGGTTAAACAGTTCAAAGCAAGAGATTGGGAAAGGGTTTTACTCACTGCAGCCGATCTTGGACATTATATTGGTGATGGTCATATGCCTCTGCATCTGACGGTAAATTACGATGGCAAATTGAGCGGACAGAGCGGAATCCATGGCCGTTACGAATCAATGATGATCAACAGGTATGTTGATTCCGTAGCGGTAAAACGTTCAGGGATCCATCGTGTAAAGGATGTGATGCATTATGTGTTCGATTACATGTATTACAATTATCAGTACAAGGATTCTTTGCTAAATGCTGATAAACTTGCCTTTGAAAAGGCAGGTCATGATTACAATGACTTGTATTACCAGCTCCTCTGGAGCTCAACAAATGATTTTACGGTTGAAATGATAACAGGATCCGCCAAATCGTTGGCAGAACTTGTCAGGTCTGCCTGGATTGAAGCAGGCAGACCACGCATTCCCCGCCACATTGAAGTCAGGGAAATCAATCATCTTTAGGAAGTGACAGATTGTTAAGTGGAGATTACAATTCCATGCCAGTAAGTTTGAAGTCGTACAATAAGTTCGTAGACCCTGGTACCCGGACCTCCCATCCGTTGTGGCCTGGCAGGATTTCATATAATTCATGGCAAAATCTTGCCTGATGCGGCTATTTCAGTGGTTGCACAACCATTTCAAATATTTTCCAATAGCAGTTTTGAAACCACGCTCATAACTGTACAGAAAAATCATGCCTGGATCCTGGCACCTGTGAGTTTGAAATAAATTACCTAAACAAGCCCATTATAGCAGTGCAAAACAGGAAATAAGGGAAAGAAATTAGAATGTCTTGAAACAAATGGGTATTTTTAACAGGAAATACAGGTGAGTGGCAGGTGTGAACAATTTGTTTTTAAGTTGAATGTCTAAACGAAATTCAGCTTAGCTTATCCAGGATCAATAAGGCTAATTGCCGTGATATTATTTTCAAGGCGGCCAGTTATTTGAAAATTCTGCCAATTCCATGTATTGTACATTGAAATCCGGTGACTTGATAACTATTAATATGAGAAAAATAATTTGCACCATTCTATTTCTTTTGACTTGTGCTGTACTATCTGTTTCAGCAGCAAAGGATTTTCCAGTATTGCAAGCCAAAATTTCGGTTTCATCTGAAATGAGAAAATCATTTCAGAAAAGCGGTCGGATAATTTTACATCTGACGAAAAAAAAGGAGAAGGAACCCCGCTTTGGTTCAGAAATTACGATTGGAACAACTGCAGTTAACTGGAATCCGGACACTCCTTTTTCGGTTGATTCTAAGGATGATAATGTGATGATTAACAGCACGGTAAATGATGATTTTTTTGCGTCAGGAATTTGTTATTACCAGGTTGTATACAAACAGAATTTGGATGACGGACAGGAAAATGTTCCGGGCAATCTCTATTCGAAAGTTGATTCGATACGCTTGTCTACCAATATCGGGCTTCACCTGAGCCTGGAAAAGTTAATACCTCCGGTTGAAATAATCAGTCATAAATTTGTTATTCCTGTTGTCATCAAAAGTAAACTGCTTTCAGATTTTTCAGGAAAGCCCCGTTACCTCAAAGCTTCTGTTTTGCTTCCCTCAGGCTATTTTAAACACCCTGACCGCTCTTACCCGATTTGTTACAGAGCTCCCGGTCTGAACGGACGGTCGAGCTCCATTAAAGATTTTATCAACAATCCCGTGTTATCAGATTGGTGGTTCAGTGATCAGTCTCCACAGATTATTTATGTTTTTCTCGACTCTCAAGGCCCATATGGAGATACCTACCAGGTTGATTCAGAGAATAATGGACCTTGTGGAAAAGCCTTGACCGAAGAATTGATCCCTGAAATCGAAAGTCAGGTGCGCTACGACACCAAGTCCCGGAACCGCTTTGTCGTTGGCTGCTCAACAGGAGGTTGGGTAGCGCTGGGTTTACAGATATTCTATCCCGATTTTTTCGACGGTACATGGTCTTACAGTCCGGATCCGGTTGATTTCGAACACTTCGGGCTCATAAATATGTATGCTGATGAGAGTATCTTTTTTAACAGGTATGGATATTTGCAACCCGGAAGACGAACCATTTATGACGAACCAACAAGGTCGATGTCGGACTGGATTGCAAGCGAAAATGTGGTCAGCAGAACTGGTAATTACCTGGTGTCCGGAGGACAGTTTGGGGCTTATAATGCCGTTTTTAGCCCGAAAGGGAATGACGGGCTGCCTGCACTGGCTTTTGATCCGGCATCAGGAAAAATTGATCACGAAATTGCCAGGCAATGGGAAAAATATGATCTCAAGAAAGTTCTTGCAAAAAACTGGTCTGTCCTTGGTCCAAAACTTCAGGGGAAAATATCAATCTGGACTGGTGACATGGATGGATTGTACTCCAATGTTGCTACACGTTTTTTAAAGGATTTTCTGGACAAAACCGAAAATCCCAAATCAGATGCAGTTGTCAGTTTTACGCCCATGGCAGGACATTGCCAGGAATGGAACGATAAAACCGTACTTTCTTTAATTGCAAAAAAAGTATCAGAAATAAATAAATAGAGATAATGTGTTGATATACATTGATTAGAGGTGTTGAATACTGGAGAAGCGAGCATGGGCCAAGCCAACAAAAGGTGATGTAATTATATTGCGCGTTCCCCCGATGGATCAGGGCAGAACATGATGGCGAATTGATATTCAGTAATTTACTTATGATAACTACGGGAGAAACTATTATGATAACTAAAGTGAACTGTTTTCTGCTGCTATTATGGTTTCCAATATTTCTTCATGCACAGGATGGTACTGTCAGAGAATCCGGTAACCTCTACGGCAACAGGTTTTTAACTTTTAATGCAGTAATACGGGTAAACCAGATCGAAGTATCGCGAGATAAAAATGTTGGCCATGACGAGCGTGACCTGCATACTCCTGACAGGGTAATAAAATTTAGGGAAGCCATAGAAAAAGGATTTCCAGGGGGGAGGATTACCTGGGCATTAAGTTGGCTGGCTCTGAACGATACCTCTTCGGATTATGTGAAAATCCGGGAACTGGTTGTCGGTTATCATCGCAAATTTGGCGATGATGTTACCTTCATCCCGGGAGCCTATTTTGCGAATGCCTATAATTCCACTGAACAGGTTAACAATGATTTACGCGACGGATTGGCAAAGGTGTCGCAAATGGTAGGAAGGGGCTTTCGCCCAGCAAGCGTTGTCGCGGGTTTTTTGTCGGCCAAAAACCAGGAATACCTGGCAAAAGTTGAGAAGATTCATGTGTGCCAGGGAAATATCTGGAGTCAGTATTCTGTTGATAACCAGGACGGTGATGGCTCTGTGAGTTACCCGTTTTATCCTTCAAAAGAGCATTTTTGCAAACCAGCCCAGGGGAATGACGATTTTATTGATGTTGTGAATCTTGACGGATGGACGATGGATTTCCTGGCAGCCCGGAGAGAAGGATTTGCCGGAGGTTTCAACAGCCGGATGGGCGTGGGACCCATAGAAACATTGGGGAAATATGGATTGGAAACCGGACTCAGGGAAATGCTCCATACTTCCTCTATTCATTTTGACAGAGGGTTCCAGCTGAACAGTTTCGCCTGGGTTACCAACTGCTGGGAAGTATCACTGCCCATTGATGTGGCCGGACTGACCGGCTGGCTGGAAGCTGTGCAGAAACGCTGGCCTGATGTGAAAATGATTACACAGGGTGAGTTTGGACTCATTTGGCGCAAACATTACAAATCCAACAGTTTCATTTACCAGTTTGTTGAAAGAGGCTCAGGAATAGGCGGTTCGGACGCGGAAAAGGAAATCCGCTGGTTCATGTGCAAAGACTTCAGACTTGCAACGGTAAGGGAATGGCAATCAAAATCGCCGGGAATGGTGATCGATTTTACCTCCTACACGCAAAAAGTTCAGGAACCTGTTTCAGGAAGCGGACGGAACTGGAGCCTGATGGGGGAAATTAATCAAAAACAAACCCGCCTCCAGGATAAGCCAATTCCTTTATCACAATTTATCAAAGAATTTCCATCTGAATTTGTATCAATACTTAAATCGGCAAAGTTTATTCCACAGGCTCCTTAAATTAGTGCTATCGTTAGAGGATGTGAATAGAGCGTATGAAACCTTGTAACTGACTTCTGTATGAAACAAAAACCAAGACTAAAATATTCCACGCCGACTATTTTATTGATTATAGGCATATTATTTTCCTGGTCGGCTTCCGTAGGCGCTTCTGTTCAAGGGTTCGATGCAGGGAAATTGGAAATTTACGTCTCGTCCAACGGAAGTGACAGTAATCCCGGGACAAGGCAATACCCTGTTAATAGCCTCGACAAGGCAAGAGAGATCGCCCGTTTTACCCATAAGGAAACGCCTGAAGGTTCAGTAACTATTTATGTGGAAGGTGGAATTTATCAGTTGGAGACGCCGGTAGTATTTACTTCTGAAGACCCTGGAGATGAGAAACATCCATTTGTCATTAAAGCTTCCGGGAAAGGTGTTCCCGTTTTTAAAGGCAGCCGAAAATTGAAAAACTGGCATTTGCTGGAGAATCCTGATAAAATGAAAGAATTGCCTGCGGCTGTGACCGGGAAAATTTACGTGATCAATATCAATGAGGCTGGAATTACAAATTATGGCAATCCGGTTGAACCTGGCAAACGCCCCGAGTTATTTTGCAACGGACAACTGCAAACGCTTGCCCGCTGGCCTGATAACGGTTTTACGGTATCCGGACTCGTGAAAGGAGCGACCGAATTACCTCCTACCTACCTTAAAAAAAGGAGCACCAAAGAAGGAGTCTTCGGTTATATTGACAACCGGCAGAACAAGTGGGCCAGAGAAAAGGAGGTCTGCCTTGGCGGTTACTGGTACTTTGACTGGAGCGATGAATTTCAGAAAGTAACTAAAGTTGATACACTTTCAAAAACCTTCTTCCTGTCTGAACCATATCATAATTACGGCTATAGAGACAGCCTGAGGTATTTCGGTGTAAACCTGTTTTGCGAGATCGACCAGCCCGGTGAGTGGTATCTTGACAGGAGTGACGGGCAGTTGTACTGGTATCCACCGGTGGACGTGAATCCCGATAAAGCGGAGGTATCCCTTTCAGTGTTCGATGCGCCATTTATGATCGAAATGAAGGACTGCTCCCATGTAACACTGCAGGGACTGGCTTTTGAGGAAAGTCGCGGAAGCGCAGTTTCAATTACAGGAGGTACAAAATGCCTGATAAAAGATTGCCGGATGGAAAGATTTGGACGAGACGGCATTCATATTGACGGAGGATCAGGCCACGGAATATCCGGATGCCTGATCCGGACATTGGGATTTTCCGGAATTTCCATAAAAGGAGGAGACAGGAAAAACCTTATCGCCTCCAATGATTTCATTGAAAACACAATTGTGGAATATTTCTCGCTGTTTAAAAGAACCTATGAGCCGGCAGTACTCCTGGATGGCTGTGGTATGCGGGTCAGTCATAACAGGTTCAGGTATTCATCTTCATCTGCCATGCGGCTGGAAGGCAACGACTTTACCATAGAGTACAATGAAATCAGCAAGGTGGTCAATGAGTCGGATGACCAGGGTGCGCTTGATATGTGGTACAATCCCTCCTACCGGGGGATAAACATTCGTTTCAACCGCTGGTCCGACATTGCAGGGGGTACTCACAGTGGTGCCGCAGGTGTCAGGCTGGATGACATGATTTCCGGTGTAATTATTTATGGCAATATATTTGAAAGATGCGGAGCCAGGCAATTTGGTGGTGTTCAGATTCATGGAGGGAAAGACAACCTGGTGGAAAACAACCTTTTCTACAAGTGCAATGCAGCGGTGAGTTTTTCCTCCTGGGGTGAAAAACGCTGGCTGGAACAACTGGATTCTCCTGAAATCAGGAAAAAAATCATTGCCGATGTGGATATCTTTTCACCCTTGTACACCAGTAAATACCTAGAAGTGAAAAACATCCGCGAAAATGCAGACGCAAATACAATCAGAAACAACCTGATTGTTGATTGTTCAGGCACCTTTTTAAGAAGCAAAAAACAACAGACTTTTGAGAATAACCCTGCCGTCAGTTCAAAGGGAAATAGCATAGGATCATTCTACGCATCCAAATTCTTAAAGAAGTATGGATTGCAAAAAATTCCAGTTGACAAAATTGGTCCGAAAAATTGTCCGTGGAGCAAATAAATAATTTGTAATAGATTAGTAATAAGAATCATATATATTTAAAGAAGATGTTAAAAAAATGTTTTCCATTATTGGTCTTTTTGATGATATCCCTGGCGGCAGGGCAGGTTTTGGCAAAAGTGTCAGAAAAAGACTATACCCGGTTTGTGAGTCCGATCATCGGCACTGCACCAACCACAACAGAATCAGGGCTAAAACACGGTGCCGGGACCGAAAATAATGCAATGGTGCAGCCTTCGGTAACTATGCCATTCGGTATGACAAACTGGTCGCCTCAAACGACCAACACCCAGCGCAAATGTGTCTCTGCTTATTATTACAAGGACACCCTTTTGACTGGATTCCGCGGGTCGCATTGGCTCAGCGGTTCCTGCACCCAGGAATATGCCTCAATGGCTGTCATGCCGGTTTCTGGTCAACTGGTGTGTAATCCGTTGAAACGAGGTTCCCGCTATTCTCATGCGACAGAGGTGTCAAGTCCCCAGTATTACAAAGTAGACCTGGAAACCTATCAGATCACGGCTGAAATGAGTGCAACAACACGGTGCGGAATTTTTTGCTTTACTTTTAGAAATGAAGGAGATGCGCACATTGTCGCCAACCCGAACAATGATAAAGGCGAAGGTTTTGTGCAGGTAATCCCTGAAAAGAATGAAATTATTGGTTACAATCCAATACGGCGGATTTACCAGGGATACGGAAAGCTGGCCGGATTTTCAGGGTACTTTGTAGTGAGGCTTGAAAAACCTGCCCTTGCGTATGGTGTCTATACAGAGGACAAGGTAAAAAACGGTGAACTTCAGATCATCAACCAGCCCAATTCAGGGGCTTATTTTTCTTTCAGGGTTAAAAAAGGTGAAATGGTTAAGGTAAAGGTAGGAACTTCGTTCGTGAGTTTGGATCAGGCCCGTAAGAACCTGGAGGCAGAGATTCCTGATTTTAATTTCGACGTGGTTAGGCAAAAACTGAAAAATAAATGGAACAATATACTCTCCCGAATTGAGGTGGAAAGCAATAACAGCGAGGAGTTAGTAAAGTTTTATACTGCCATGTACCATTCTTTTCAACAACCGCGAACCTACAACGATGTTGACGGACAATACCCGCGATTCGACGGCAACGATCAGACCGATACCATTTGCAATGGAAATTACTATGGCGATTTTTCGGCGTGGGATACTTACCGGTCTCTGCATCCGCTGTATAACCTGGTTGCTCCCGAATACAATGCCGACATGGTAAAGTCTTTGCTGACGATGGGCAAAGTCCGGGGCTGGCTGCCAATTTTCCCCCAATGGAACAGCTATTCCGCCGCAATGATTGGCGATCACGCGGTTTCAATCATTGCGGAAGCATACGCCAAAGGTGTTATTGACCTGACTGAGGAGGAATATCAGCTAATGAAGCACAACGCGACCGAAACACCCGCAAATTTTGAGGAATATGTTGATGGTAAAGGCAGAAGGGCATTGAAATCTTATTTAAAATACGGGTACATCCCGCTCGAAGACTCTGTGCAGGAAGCATTTCATAAAAAGGAACAGGTCTCCAGGACACTTGAATATGCCTACGACGACTTCAGCCTGGCTCAGGTCGCCAAAAAAATGGGTAAAACTGCCGATTATGAATATTTTTTGAAACGTTCGCAAAACTACCGGAATGTATTCGATCCCGCAGTGAACAACATGAACGGCCGTTTTGCCAACGGGACTTTTACTACGGATTTTGATAAAAACAAAAAGATGTTCTATATCACCGAAGGCACTCCATGGCAATACAACTGGTATGTTCCGCAGGATGTAGAGGGATTGATCTCACTGATGGGCGGAGAGAAGAAATTCAACCAGTCACTCGATGATTTTTTTGCACAGGGGCAATACTGGCATGGCAACGAGCCTGGACAACAAATTCCATTTTTATACATCTATTCTGGCCAGCCCTGGAAGTCATCCCGGATGGTGAGGGAAATATTAAAAACTGAATATGGTACCGGACCGGGTGGACTAAGCGGCAACGACGATTCGGGACAAATGTCGGCCTGGTATATCCTGGGAGCCATTGGTTTTTACCCCGTCTGTCCTTCATTACCCGAATATGCCGTTACCGGACCGGTTTTTCGTAAAGTGACGATCAAACTCGGAAATGGCGAAACCCTTGTACTCTCAGCTCCAGGTAATTCAGATAAAAACTGCTACATTAAATCCATTCATTTCAATGGCAAACCAATTGAGAATTACAAATTTTCTCATTTTGAACTGATGAAAGGGGGTAAAGTAGAGTTTGAAATGACTGATAGACAGGGGAATGGGATATAGCTGGTTGTTAAAACAGGATTAATTTAGAACCATTACAGACAAAATTACATACTATTCGATAAAAACCTGACAATTAAACTATTAACTATGAAAGTCCTGTTGTTGTGTATCTTGGGCTTTACCCCGTTTTTTACTGTCATGGCACAAAAGCCTGCCCTGCTCAAGTTGCCTTTCGCATTTTCGGATGTGGGCCGGACACCGATGGAAAATACTCCGGTGATTTTCCGCTCAAGACTTTTGCTGGTGTCGAACAACCGGCCGGGAGGCGCTTATGCCAAAGGGAAGGATGCCTACCTCTACATCGATGATTTGCAGACTGGGAAGGAAGTTGCCCGGTTTGGGCAAGGACATTCGTTTGTTTCTGCTTACGTGAACAACGACGAATTAAACGTTTTTGCCCTTGAATTTACTGATTTTGGCAAAGTGATGAATTCAAGCGGGATAGACAGGTTCGTTACGACTGATTTGAAAACCTGGAAGTCCGAAAAAGTCATTCTTCCGGAAGGGAACGAACATCTTTTTAATTCATCAGTTTGTCAGGATAATAATGGTTTCCTGATGGCCTACGAATCGGATATGCCGGTTCAGTTTTGTTTCAAATTTGCCCGTTCAAAGGATCTGTCGAAATGGGAAAAGATTTCCGGTTTGGTTTATACGGGAGAAAAGCATGAGTATTCTGCCTGTCCGATGGTTAGGTATTTAAAGCCTTATTACTATGTGATTTACCTCCACGCACCGCAGAAAGGACATAACGGATGGATTTCTTACATCTCGCGTACCAAAGACCTGGAAAACTGGGAGCTAAGTCCTTTTAATCCCATTCTGGAAGCTACTTCGGGAGAAGGAAGGAACAACTCGGATGTTGATGTCCTGGAATATGAAGGAAGGACCTATGTATATTATGCCACCGGCGACCAGGAAACCTGGGGTACTGTCAGGGTGGCCATGTACGACGGACCTGAAAAAGCATTCTTTGAAGGATATTTCCCTAAAGATCAAAGTTTAACTAAGTTATCCACCAGACAATAAACCCGAATCTATGCAAAACCGAAGAAGAATGACTGCAAAAATGTTTTCAGCGACCGCCATAATTTATCTTGCGTTCTGTTTGTCTGTATTTTCCAGGGATTCTGTCACTACTGCAGGAATTAAATCGGGGTTTGACCCGAAAACTGCAGCATGGAAAATCGATTGGCCCGGACGGGTTTCGCAATATGACCTGGTTTATCTCAGTCCTCCCATGGATCCAATGCAGGGAATTCCGCTTGGAAATGGCGAGATCGGCGTTTTATTCTGGTGTGAGGATTCAAAACTTATTGCAGTCGTTAATAAAAGTGATTTGTGGGACGATGCACCATTTGGCCCCTTCCACAACTGGAGCGGAAAGGAAGAAGATTACAGTACCACCCAACGGCATGCCTGCCGTATTGTTATGGATTTTAAGTTTCCGGTTTTCAGCACTTTATATCTTTCTGAATTTAAGGCAAAACTTAATCTCGCGGATGCCTCGCTGAGCCTGGAGGCTGCCAGTCCATTCGGGAAAATCAGCCTGAGGGCTATTGTTGATCATAAAACCGGCATACTATTTTATGACCTGAACAGCGATTTTAAAGAAGATGTTCCTGTTGACATTGCTGTCGAGCGGTTCGGTTCCCGCACTTTTTCCCATTGGTACAGCCAGATCAACAGGGATGCTTCCATAGGGTTGCCTGGTACTGAGGCTATTGCAGACAATAGTGGTGTTTACCTCACCCAGCAGCTTTCATCCGGGAAATTTGGAGTTGGTGGAAAGGTCATTCAGGATAACGGACTTACCGTGAAATATTCTAGGGAACATTCCCACAGTACGACTATCCGGTTGTCGGGAAATCATCAAAAGAAAGCAAAATTCGCATTTACTGTTACATCACCAACCGACAAAGATCCTGTCCCGGAAATAACTGGTACCTTGTCTCGGGCCCAACAGAAAGGTTTTCAGAGTTTTACGGAATCCAATGCTGAAGTATGGAAATCATTATGGAACCGTTCACTAATGGATTATGGAGACGATTATCTGAATAATCTCTGGTACCTGACCATGTTTTACGCCAACGCTTCCCAGGGAGGTAAATATCCTGGCAGGTTTAACAATGGGTTATGGGGCTGGAGCCGGGATGTGCAGAACTGGAACTTTTATTTCCACTGGAACCAGCAGCAATTGTGCTGGCCCCTGAACGCGGCAGGTTTTCATGAGCTCGTTTCTTCCTACCTGAATTTCAGGTTTAATTCGCTGCCTCAGGCCAAAAAAGATGCCAGGACACTGTTTAATGTGGACGGCGCTTTTATATCGGATGTAACCGAACGACGCGGTTACAACTCCAGCGGGGAGAAAATAAATCATACCCCAATTGCTGAAATCGCCCTTGATTTCTGGAGGCAATATCAATACACGGGTGACAGAAATTTTCTGCAGGAGAAAGTCCTCCCCTTTATTGTTGAGGCGTCCAGATTCTATGAATCCATCCTGGTAAAGGAAAATGACGGATTGTACCATGCCAGGGAAGGCAGCGGTTACGAGGGCTGGATCAAACTAAAAGATGGGCTGACCGAGCTGGTGTATGCGAAGGCTTTATTCTCAGCTTCGCTGGAAGCGCTAAAACTTACAGGGACTAATTTGCCTGAAGCTGTCAAATGGAAAGAAATACTGGATCATCTTGCGCCATTGCCATCTGTACAGGCAGGTGAAAAAGCGATTTCAGCGGAAAAATCAGGGTATAAATTGCGAACGGGCTTCTTTAAGGGCCTTGAATGCCCGACTGACACGATTTTTGCAGCAGGATGGGGTATCAAGGAAAACAAAATGCTGACGGTTTATGATCCGGTTGCGGATTCAGCCATCAACAAAGGCTTGAAACTGCTGGATGGCATTTTCCCTTCAGTACCTTCCTCACCGGTCTTCCCGTCAGGAACGATTGGATTGTCGCAAAAAGGCAGCGAATTGTTTTCCAAAATGACCGCTACAGCTCTTTTATACGGATCTGAAGTTACCGGTTGGGACCCTGTCTCAGTCGTTCTGGCCCGGCTGGGTTTATCCAAAGAGTTGTCGGCCGACCTGAGTCGTTTCCCAGGAAGATGGCAGATATATTGCAACGGATGGGGTCACTGGGGCATGGAAGGTGAGGTAAACAAAGATGCCGAATGGTTTTTCCGGACAAACATGGTAAAGGATGTCAATTCCACTTCAAAGGATGAGAAATTTCCACTTCCTATGTGGCCGTTCCGCCATATGTCGATGGAATCGATGTCTGTATTGGCAACTGCCATGAATGAATCTTTGCTGCAAAGTTATGATGGTGTTTTGCGTGTTTTCCCGGCATTCCCGGCCGATAAAAACGGAAGATTCACCCTTCACGCTGAAGGAGGTTTTGTCGTTTCTTCCGAAATAAAGTCCGGTATGGTTCAGTGGATTTGCATCAAAAGCCTGCTGGGGAATACCTGTAAACTGGATCTGCCCTGGGTAAATGCCGTAGTAATGTCCGGACCAAAGAAATCGGGTCAAAAAATCAGCAGGGGGAAACCGGAAATTAAAACAAAGGTGAATGAGGTAATTATGATTCTTCCTGAAGGAGGAAATTTAACCACCTGGTCTGTACTAAGCGAAAATCCACCGGCCAATGAAAAGGTCAAAAAACACTCTTCGGGGAAAGCGCAACTTGGAATTGAAAGGATGTTTTAAGGTATTGAATTCCAAACAAATAAACTGTAACAATGAATAAATTAATTGTTTCGATTATTGCATTTCTGAATTTCAGCTGTAATCTGGGATCCCCAAAGCAGGAAAATCCGGTTTCAGGATCACCGGCATCCGGTGCAAAGATTGAAAAAGCGTTTATTTCCTTTCGTATCGGGGTCCCGGTGTGGATGTCTGATACCCGATGCAATGAACTTTTCGATTTATTCGATAAGCACAAAAATGTAACGGATGAAATCACCTTTTTTTCTTCCGAAACGCACCCACCCATACCTCTTGATGTTTTCAGGCAAAGGGCTGATATACTGAAAGGAAGGATGGTCCAGGCAAGAAAACGGGGATACAGGACCGGAATCAATATACTCTCATCCATTGGCCATCACAACGAGAACCTCGACAACTCGCTGCATGGAAACTATACTTATATGACCAATATTGACGGGGCTGTCTGCAATGGATCTTATTGCCCGAATGATGAAAATATGAAGGGATACATCCGGCAGATATACCAGTATGCAGCCAATGCAAATCCGGATTACATCTGGATTGATGACGATATCAGGTTTGGCCATATGCCTGTCGGCAATGGATGTTTTTGTGATAACTGCCTGAATATTTTTGAAAAGGAGACAGGTAAAAAATATACACGGGAAAGCCTGAAAAAAGCATTCAATGAAGATTCTCAGGAAAACAAGCTGGAAATCAGGAAAGCCTGGCTTCAGCACAACCGGAACACCATCGCGCATTTATTCGGACTGATTGAAGAGACAGTGCATAAAATCAACCCGGGTATCAGCCTGGGATTTATGACAGGTGACCGCTTTTATGAAGGCTACGACTTTGACAACTGGGCTAAAATCCTTGCCGGACCAAATCATTCCCCGGTCATGTGGCGCCCCGGGGGTGGGTTTTATGAAGACTCAAACACCCGGGAACTGGTCGGGAAGTCGCACGATGTGGGCAGGCAGGTTTCTATGTTGCCGGAAGAGGTAATTTCCATCCAGTCGGAAATTGAAAATTTCCCCTACCAGCGGTTAAAAAAAGCTGCCAACAGCGTGGTTTTGGAGGCCTGTTCGCACATCGCAGCAGGTTGTACTGGTGCCGCTTTCAACGTACTGTCGATGTACGATGAGCCACTGGACGAATATGAGGCGCTGGTGACCCGATTGCAGGAATCGCGTCCGTTCTTCGACCTCCTGGTCAGATCGCTGGGTCGTTCCCCGATAACCGGTGTTCAGACTTTTTGGAACAAAGACAGTTACATCACCGGCAACCTCGACAAGGGCAAGTGGACCAGTTATGGAAATCCGGTTGTTAACCACGAGTTTTACGATATAGGGCTGCCAATATGTTATTCAAATGAACATGCCGCTGTAACAATACTGGGGAAGGATAATATTTTCGCACTTTCGAAAGATGAAATCACCAACCTTCTGTCCAGGGGTGTTTATATTGATGCGCCAACGTTGGAGCAGTTGAACGAGTTGGGATTTGGCGAACTTACCGGTTTTGACGTAGTAAATTCTGAGAATAAGGACCGTATCGAAAAATTTACGGACCATCCGTTGAACGGAAATTTTGCCGGACGCAAGCGGGACAACCGTCAGTCCTTCTGGAATTCTCCCGCTTACTCGCTCCGAAAGACGAATGAAAAGGCCCGGGTACTTTCTTTCCTGGTCGACTATACCGGCAAAGAAGTAGAACCTTGTACCTCGGGAGTATTTGAAAATAAACTGGGAGGACGAATATGTGTGGCAGGGTATTATCCCTGGACATTTATGGGCAACCTGTCCAAAAGTTCACAGATGAAATCTGTTTTCCGTTGGCTGTCAAAAGATTCGCTCCCTGGTTATATAGCCTCATTTCAGAAAATGAATCTTTGGATACGCGAACCGGATCATGGAAAGATAGCCCTTTCTTTCACCAACTCGTCATTTGATCAGGCTGAAGATGTGGTTTTAATGCTGAAAACGGATAAAAATGCAATCCATCTTTTTGATATGCAATGCAAAGAGACAATTATCAATGCATCCGGGAATGATGGTCCCTACCAAAAATTTGTCATTCCGGCTGTTGGTCCCTGGCAGATAAGGCTGGTTTTGTGCGGGTAGATAAATGACTTGATTCTCCATCCGGATTTAGAGACTGTTTAAACAGTTTCTAAATCATAAAGCGGGTTGAACGTAACCCTCACGTGAATTAGCTAACAGGTCTTCTTTCCCATATGGCCATTCGGCCTGAAAAAAGTAGAAAATGAGTAAATAATTCATTTTTCTCCTTAAAGCGGGGTAACCTTTTGAGTAGTTTTCGGATTAATGAATAAAAGAAGGATTCATGGAAATTTCATGAATAGATTGTCTATTGGAAGAAACTTGGCTTAAACTTAACCTGATGCAACCCATACAGTACAAAATTCTTCCGGAAAAAAAGATCATCCTTGATTACTGCCATGGCTCAATATTTTTGGAAAATTTAATAGATTATCATAAAGAACTATACTCAGACCTTGACTTTAATCCGACTTTTAATTTATTTATTGATTTAAGAGAAGCAGATTCCAGGATAAGAAGTTATGAGATCAAGACTTTTTGTGAATATTTAAAAGCCCATTCAGTGCTGTCTGCCAAGAGAGCAATGGCTTTGCTGACCGCTTCTCCAAATGTTACATTATTTTCCCTTCTTTTTAAAAACGAAGCTCATGGTTTGCCTTTTAATATTGAGGTCTTTTCAACCTTTACCGGAGCAATGCAGCATGTCGGACTTAAGCCGGAAGATAGGGACATTGTTGAAAATGCCATAAAAGAATTGAAGAATAAAATTACTCAATATTCGCATTGATCATTCTTGCCAGTTCTTTCGTCCAACTTTGAGGTTACTGGCAGTACCTCAGAAAATCAATTCCTGGATAGTGAAATTTTAAGCGAATTGTCGACCAACATCGACGTCGAGGACGATAACATTCCAATCAGCCAGGGTTGGAGATAACAAAGGTCTGAAATCCTGATAAGGTAAATTGTGTACAAATCCGTGCAGATTCAAAGATCATTTCGGGACAAAACTCATATTTTGTCTTTATAGACAATTTTGCGAGATGCGCATAGTTAAGGATTCTTGTTCTTCTAAACTAATATTTGAAGGCAGAAGCCATCATTTCCATTTCTGACCTTGAAATTCCAATTCTCTGAGCAATTTTTTCCCAGTTGCTTACGACAGTTTTAACTTCATGCAAGATTGTATCCATCGATGAATCTGAAAGTTGAAAATACCCACCTACGCTTTTGGCGAGTTCAAAATCCAAGGCATTATTTTCAGTATCAATATTCAAAGCAAGTCCATCCTTATCGATCAAAGGGTTAATGTCATACGCCGGGGAAAGAATCCAACCATCTTTAGTTAGGATAAAACCGTGATTTCTCAAATGGTCATCGGTATTCGAGATGGCTATGTTAAAAACGATCCTGCGCCATAATTGGCCCAGATTAAAAGTGTTCTGTGCACCATTGAATTGTATGAACTCTGCAATATCCAAATAACCGGCAGGACTTTCTTTGATGGTATCTTCGTTATTGCCAGTCATGGTCATTGCACTCGCAAAGTGTATCCTTTCTCCGTTAAGCCTGTCGAATCGCCTGGTGAAAAAAGTATGATGCTTTCCGGAAATCTTTTCGATTCTTGATTCTGCCATTTGAATCCCGGCTTTTATTGCCAGTTGATAGGCCAAATACTCCCAGGCGGCTTTATCATAAGTATCACTTCTGGACGGAAACTTGGCTATCCACAATTCACCATGCTCATCTTTGACATTGGCTTTTGGCCTGGCACCCCCTAATGAAGAACCTGGTGCAATCAATATCGCCAACCATTTTTTTACAGCAACACTATCTTCATCTGATTCCAATATTTTAGCAGCATATTGTAATTCCTTTATGCTGGTCGTTGGTGGTGTTGGGTTAAGGAGATTATTATCCAGGAATGGTCCGTTGGCATCCAGTTTGAAACGCAAGGCACCCATCCGGCTTTCATCAGCTACTCCCAGTAAATAATCAATATCATACAAAGTTGGTGCAGCCTTTCCTTCCTCTTTGGCTTTTTGTGAAGCCCTTCTTCTCATTAGTTTTCTGCCCCATGTATCTGGCATTGAATCCAGAAACACCCCGAAATTTTCCTTCCCATTCGGATATTGTAGTCCGGTATACCAGGTAATATCAGGATCTAAAAGCATCTGTTCTTTTGACCTTATCCAAGCTGGATCGTATTCAAAACTAAAAGCCTTTTTACCTTTAACTTTTTGTGCATTAAGCATACCTATACACTTCGGTTCTTCCATTCCGAACCAATGCGCATAGACCAGTATATCAGTTTTTGAAGCAGCCATTTTATTTCTTCCCGATTAATTCAAGGTCTTGTAATTTTCTGCCGAAACTATCATCGGCAGCCAATTTCAAAAAATCATCCTGCAACCCCAATACTCTTAGCGTATTAAAATAAGCGGCCATTGACACGCTTCCGTTGCCTCTTTCTATCTGGTATAAAGTGGTTCTGTCAATACCAGCCCTTTCACTCACTTGTATGGTGGTAAGCTTCCTGCGCTTTCGTGCCAGTTTTATATTTTCTCCTACTTGTTCCAGTACCAATTTATGTTTGGGGAACAATAGTTGCTTTTTGCTATTCATGCGTATATAAATTGTTTTTTAAAGGTAGCATGGAATACCCACATATTCATTTTAGGTTAATGTGATAATTGTCTCATGGGTATTTCAACTATAAATGTTGACTATTTACAACAAAAATAAGCAAAATGATGAAAATATACAACATGAAATTTATTTATTTTGATTTAAGGGGCGGATCACCAATATTTAAGACATCGACCAAAAGGAGTTTGGAAAGTGCATCCTTAAGGACTACTCGGAGGTTAGGCTTATTTTTTACAACAGCCCCATGTTTCACGCAAAGCTAAAATGCAGAACTACATATAACAAAAAAGAGTCACAATTCACATTGTAACCCCTTGATTTTCAGTGGATAATATCGAAATCGAACTGATGACCTTTTGACTGCCAGTGAATAATGCAAAATTGCATCGCATTGATTATGTGATAGATATAGATAAGTGAAATCGCAAAATATAATATTATACAGCATTCAGCAGCACAAAAAAGGCACTCCAGTATCTCACTTCTCCCAATTCATTTTTACTAAAACTATGTATTTATAAATGACAAAAATAGTTATATTTGTACGTTTGTCATTTATAAATACAAAATGAAAAAATACATTACCCGGGAAATCTATAAAAAAAGCATTGACCGTTATATTGGTAAGGAGATAATTAAGGTACTGATTGGACAGCGGAGAGTTGGTAAAAGCTACCTATTGTTTCAGGCAATGGACAGTATCAAGGAGAAGTTCCCAAATCCTAACATTATATACATCAATCTGGAAACGAACGAATTTGAAAAACTTACAACTTCAGATTCTCTTTACAAATACATTAAATCAGTATCAAAAGCCGATGAACTGAATTTTCTGATGATTGACGAAATTCAAATGGTTCCTGAATTTGAAAAAACACTAAGGAGTCTTCTTGCTGAAGGTGGATATGATATTTATTGCACTGGGAGCAATGCCCATATTCTTTCCGGAGAACTGGGAACCTACTTAGGTGGCAGATACATCGAAATACCTGTCTATGCATTGAGTTATCCTGAATTCTTAATTTTTCATAGGCTTGAAAATGCTTCCGATAGTCTCGAAAAGTATCTGAAATATGGTGGGCTTCCATATTTAATTCACTTGGACCTTACGGATGAAACCGTTTTTGATTATCTCAAAAATATAAGCCAGTCAATTCTTTTCAGGGATGTTGTTTCAAGGTTTGAAGTACGGAATGTTGATTTTCTGGTCAGGCTTATTAAATATTTGGCCAACGAGACCGGCAACCTCATTTCTGCAAGAGGAATAGGTAATTTCCTGAAATCTCAAAATGTCTCTATTTCAATAACAGCGATCCTAAATTATCTGAATTATCTCACAACTGCTATGTTGATATCGAATGTTCAGCGGTCTGACATTCAGGGCAAAAAGGTTTTTGAAGTTGGCGAAAAATATTATTTTAACGATATTGGATTAAGGAATTCCATAGCAGGTTTTTCTCCCTTTGATTTGGGCCAAATCATTGAAAATACGGTTTATCTTCATCTTAAATCGATTGGTTATTCGGTTCTGATTGGAAAGCAGAATGAAAAAGAAATCGATTTCATTGGTGAACGTCAATCTGAAAAAATATACATTCAGGTTGCCTTAAGAATTACTGAGAAACAAACCATGGAACGGGAATTTGGAAATCTGATGGCTATAAAAGATAATTATCCCAAATATGTAATCACTTTGGATGATTATTCAGGGACAAGTTATGAAGGTATTATTCATATCCCTCTGAGGAAATTCTTAACCGATTTCTTATAGTCAACACCTTATTGGATAAAAAATTAACAATTACGAGCAATAAAAGGGATTATTCTGGTATTCAATTAAAACACATTATTTAAAAACGGTCCAACCATTTTTCTCTGACGTATAAAATGGGACAAAAACATTTGAGCACCGAATAAACGATAGAGATTTTCAGTTTGGTGATGAAGTTTATCTGCAAGAGTATGATTTGCAAAAAAAACACATCACGCTACAATGCAAAAACCAAATCTCAGATACCAGGTATCTTTAGAAAAAATAGCAGCTTAAATCTTGAAAACAAATATCAAATATTAACTTAGCTCAACAACCCTTTTGGTTCAATATTGCGGAGTATTATATTTATCCCGGTTTTTTAATATGCTGTTTAGAAAATTTGTTTCAGGATTGGTATTTTCTTTTCTCGTTTGTATTCATCCTGGCTATTCACAAAGTATCTACACCATAAAAGGTAAAATAACCGATGCTGAAAATAATGCGTTTTTGGCAGGAGTAACCTTATATGAAAATGAATCGGGGAAAGGAACACACAGCAATAACTCCGGAAATTATTCATTATCGCTTCCCGAAGGAAATTATCAGATATCCTGCAGCTTTGTTGGGTATAAAACTGTAAAAAAATGGATTATCCTGAATAAAAACCTGACCCAAATCACCGGAATGTCCACCAATGAGGTTCTATGTAATTATTGATTTGTCTATCGCATACAGCGAACAGAAATTCCATCATTTACAAAATAAGCAGCTGTCCATAACCCAGCTGTTAAGTAACCGGTAGTATAAGTCCATGCCCAACGATATGACCGATTAAGATCCTCTGTTGAACTCCACCACACACCCCTTTCAGTAATACCCCAGAAGTCTGATCCATCAAAGCTACTACGGGTTCCGCCTGGTAAAAATGTCATTCCAATTGAATTGACTGCCCCGGTATTTGTACTTTTCCAATGTACGTAACCAGTTTCCTTTAGTTTACCTCCGACACCACTCCAAGATCCCATCCCATCCCCATCTTCAACAAATTTACCTCCTAGGTATATTGCAAGTTGAGACCATTCTGCTTTAGTGGGTACATGCCAACCATCCGGGCAGATATTGCGACTATCCATAACTGCTCCCCAGGTATATAATCTGCCATATATATCAACGTTGCTCTCGTCACCTCCGTATGCCCACTGATAATTAAAAAGAGTATCTGAATCTTGGAAAAAATTCAATGTGGCAGGGGAAGTCGTTTCTATTATTTCACCATTACCATACTTAGTGGTTTTTAGGTTTTCTACCATCCAAGTTTGAGTTACTTTCTGAATAGTATTTGCGCTTTTTAACGTTCCATCAGTAATTTCAATTGTAATAGTATTGTAAATATTACCTTCAATGTCAGTTACTGTACCAAATGCTACTGGTTTAAGATCAATGTTATCCTCCTTTGAACAACTATCAAAAAAAAAGAAAGATGTTAGTAAAATAAAGAAAATCAAATAATTATTCTGTTTATTCATTGTTCTATCAAATTGTGGTTATGGTTAATATTAGCTTCTTCATTTAGCACAAATTTGCATAAAATTCTGCTTTTACTCAAACAGGATAAAAATCCAATTGTAAGCTTACACATTTGTTAAATTATTCAATAATTTCAATAATTTATTTATTTTGTCTTTCCATTTCATGGAATATATTAATTATAAATTCATGTTAAACAAGGATTAACACTCCATATTTGCTTCTACTTTCTTTTCTATTAACCATTCATAAAGTTCTTCAAGGAAGCCATATTCTTCAACCTTAACACTTTTTGAATGTGCAACTTGATTCCGAATTCGCTCAAGTTTTTGCATCCATTCAGTCTTAGAATCTTTTCCACCTCTTATCTTCTCCTCTCCAGGTTTAGTATAGGATTGCTCGAATATCTCGCTCCAGTTTTTACCATATGTTGCAATTTTTCTATAATCAATGATATTTAAACAGCTCCAAGGTTCTACTTCGTCTTCTTTACTTTTGGCTTCATAATTTTTGTCAGATGCCAGTTGATTGGCAGAATCATAGACAGTTTTTGGTAATCCTGTCTTAAACCAAGATTGGCCATAGTGGCTTTCAAGTTTGGATCTAAAATCTTCATTCAAATATGTTTCTAATTCACTGATCATTCTATAAGAATCTTCATTAAATGCTTTGGCTTCATCTTTCCAATATTTTTCTAATCCTTGTGGATTGAAGTCAGTACGAGCATTGTGGATAGCTCTCTGCAATGTCCTCCAATACCTTGCACGTTGACCTGAGCCATAACTTTTCCTAAACTCTATTTTTTGCTCAGTTGAAATTCCTAATAGAAAATCAATTAATGGATCTAAATAGTAGGACATTTCATTAATTATCTTTTCAACACTATCAATCTTTGGTTTCAAATTATTAGACTTAACCAAATGATCCACAATATCATTAAAGATCCTAATAAGATTTTCAATTCCAGCATTTATTGAAAGATAACCGTTATTACTCTCTCCAAGTTCCCAATCAGCCCTTAACCCATTTTTTATATAGAGAAAACATCCCTGAATAAATGGGAAAAATTTGTTATATGTTTCGTCATTATTACCCATATAAAAAGTGCCATCTACTTTTATGGTACTTTTGGTGAATTGCCCAAAAAAGTTGCTTCTGTCAAGGCCAATTTTTATGGTGTCTATTGTTATGCATCTTGTTAAAGTTTTTGGATTCTCTCCAACAATTATTCGATCATATAAAGGAGAAGTTTTTTCTTCCCCTAAATCTTGAGAAATTTGAAGTTTTAAAGCTTTTATTTGATCATCATAGTATTCAGAACTCCAAAGTAAATCTGAATTTAGTGTATTTCTTAAATTTTTTGGAACCGCTTTTTGATTCTCGTTGATTTGCATAAATAATTGGACCTGTTCCTTTCGGTCAAGGTTAATAAATGCCACGACTGGAATTGAATTCTTACTTCTATACTCTGAATTAGCATAACCATATAATCTGTGTTGGCCATCTATGATAAATGCTGATCGATATTGTTTTGGTAAGTGTAACACACCAATTCTTGATAAAGCATACTCAACCTGAGAGGCGGATCTATCAAATCTGAGTTTTTTATTTCCAGTTTGGATGTTCACAACAATAGAATTAGGGAAAAATCCACCATCTTCTACGAAATCTTGAACTGATTTCAAACGAATTTTCTTAATAAGTCTTTGGTAGGTTGGCATAAGCTTTTTATTCGCTTTATTTCGATGAAGGACATACCCTATTTTTAATAGCTTTTCTGGTTCTATTGAAAATGAGTAATATGTGTGGCCACCCATTTTACCTTCAATCGCCGGGATTTGATTTTGAAGTTCTGGAATATCTTGACCTTCAAATAAATTCCCCAGTAACTGATATCGAGCTGATAATCCTAAGTGTTTAGTTAAATCTTGGTAATATTGTACTATCTCTTCGTCAAAATGAAGAATCCCATAGTTTTCCAGTCTTAATATGTCTTGATCTGTCAAAAAATAATTTTTTGTTGCAAAAATGAATTTTATTTTGTGCTTAGATTCCGGATAAATTTTCCTTATAGATTTTAACAACCCGTCTTTCTTTCCTCCGATTGCTTCTATCGTTTCTTTAAAATTTCCCTTTTTGGGATCTCCATCGGCAGACTTACACTCTATAATTAGAATTGTTTCATTATCAGCGGCAAATACGTCTATTTGTTGAGCCATCTTTGGATCATCAGAGTAAGGTAATTTAAAATTTCTGTCCTTATTCAAATGCTGAAATCCAAGATTTGCTACCATAGTCCATACCTCATCTTCAAAAATAGTATCAAAGGACTTCTTTTTCTTCATTCTGATCTTGGTCCTGAATTTTTTATCGATAGACCAACCTTCATTTTCAAATCTATCCTGAAGTTCTGGATGAATACTTTCCAAAACAAATGGGTTAAGACGTTTAGAAATTGTTCCTTTTAAATTTTTTGCAGGAACAATACTATTCCAAAACTGATCTATTTGATCTTGTGTCATTTTCTTATCTTATGTTCGTGAAGATGAATTCTGTGGTTATGCCTCTAACAGCATTTGTTCCTCCTATTAGACTAGCTCTACTCTTTTCATATATAGTGTCTCCTTTCTCAAAAATCTCTCGGATGGTTTGGTGAGCGGCATTTGTGAGAATATAAAAAGCATCCTTTCTTTTTATGATATCGATTAACTCGCTAAGTCTTTTTTGGTCATCAAGTGAAAACAGTTTCTGGTTGTATTTAATAAATCCATTATTGTTATGTGACACGGTATATGGTGGATCTAAAAAAACCAAATCCCCACGTCTCACATTCTTTCTTATTAATGAGAAATCACCATCTAAGAGAATCGCGTTTCTAAGTCTAAAACTGACTAAGCGAAGGTTTTCGGCTTCTAGAAAATCTTTAGTCCTAAATCCAAAAGGAACATTGTATACTCCATTAAGATTTACACGATATATGCCGTTGAATGATGTTTGGTTTAAAAAAATAAATCTTGCAGCTTTTTCATTGGGGTCTTCAAAGTCCATTCCCCTAAGCATATAGTAAAAATCCTGTGTGTTATGATATGTCTTCAAGACATTAATAATTCCTTCAGGATTATCTCTAAGTGTCTTATAGGTGTCAATAAGTTCTTTATTTAAATCAGACAGAAAAGCCTTTTTACCAGGATTAATAGATAGAAAAATGGATGCAGCCCCAATAAATGGTTCATGATAGTTTTTAAAACCATTTGGAGGTACTAGTTTATCTAAGTGTTTAACAAGCCAATTTTTCCCGCCCGCCCATCTTAATATGGGTTTTACTTGATCAGTATTATTCATTAAGTATTTGTCATGTCATTTTTAGTTCCGTAGATTGGATCCCAAAATCTCAGATTTGATTTAAATAATTTACGATAATCCACTCATTTATTTATTCGTACTAAATACGCCAAATTGCAATTATCACACAATTAAGTTAAACAAAGATCTTGGCCTCCAATGAATTTCCCTGAGATTGCGCACATAATAAATTAGTTAGGGAAAATTGATGAACGTTAGGTCGCAATGGTCTTTTAAATAGCTAATTCAAGCTCAGGTAATTTGTTTACTAAATTCTTTTTAACGAGAATTCAAGTTCATAAATTTAGCATTATCAGATGAAAAATCAAATATTTTTGAAACAATGAGTAACAATCATTTATATCTGAACTAAACTATTCTTACAGTGTCTTACCCCTAAACAGAGGGTCAAAATTGGAAAACATTTTTGTGACGAATTGATTTTAACGTATCCAATCCTATTGTCAAATATCATCTTGTCTGGTTGATTGTAATATTCTTAAAAACACGGTAAATCAAAAATACCAGATAGATGGTGTTAATATTGGCTATTGGGGCTAAGACTAGGGAAAGTTAGTCGATCTAAAGTTTTGGATTATTATTTCGGACAATCCATCCTGGTAAGAAGATTGGTTCTTTAATCAACTCAAACAGTCCAAGCCAATATATACACAATAGAATAAAATTCCACACAAGTTTATCATTTTGCATCAATAATAATTGGCAATGTCGCTGTATAATAGTATCTTAGCCTGTATTCTATCCTTTGAATTATGGAAAAAGTAGTTTTATTCTGTCGAGTGTCTTCAACCAACGACCGCCAAAATTATGACCGGCAAATAAATGATCTGACTCAGCTCGTAAATTCATTAAATTACAATGTTGAAGCCGTTTTTGCCGAAAAAGTAAGTGGGGTAAAGAAAAACGGCGAACGAAAGGAGCTGATGAATATGATTGAGTTTGTAAATTCCCATCAGATTGACAAAGTTTTGGTGACTGAATTGTCACGACTTGGTAGAGACACGCTGCAAGTTTTACAGACATTAGAAATCTTCAACCAAAATAAGATTTCTCTCTTCATCCAAAACTACAATATTGAAACCCTTACACCGGAGAAGGAAATCAACCCTATGAGTCAATTTCTGGTGACAATTTTGGCGGAAGTTGCAAGGATGGAGCGTAGGTCGATCGAGAATCGCTTATCCAGTGGATATCAAAACTATCGTGCCAATTCTGGGGTTGTTGGACGTAAACTTGGATATCGTAAGAATACTGAATTTATGAAAGATGAATATGCCGAGGAGATAAAAATGTTGAAAAGGGGGTATTCTTACCAGCATATTTGCCAAATACATCAGTAAAGATCGTTCTGAGAATAGATTTGTCGTCTTTCCACAGTCTCAAGTTTCAGTCCAAACTACACAGTAAAACTTCACACTAATAAAAAAAGAGTTACACGAATTTGTGTAACTCTTTGATTTTCAGAGTGGAGAATATCGGAATCGAACCGATGACCTTTTGACTGCCAGTCAAACGCTCTAGCCAACTGAGCTAATCCCCCATTGAGTCGGCAAATATAAAAAATTATTTGGTCTGCAACACTTTAGCGGAAACCAAAAATGAGTCATTTCTTCAAAAAAATCAGGCTGGATTTTTTATTTCTCCTAAATTTCATTTTCCCTGATAATTTTCTATTGAAACAGATACCTTTTTTTAATGGTTAACGTAAGTTATTATGTTTACTGAACTAACTTACTGGTATGAAGATTTTTCGCCTGCCTCTCCTTTTGTTTTTTGTATCATTGCATTCATCGTTGGCTTATTGTGGTATCAAAGATCAGCTTCACCAGCTTGCTGTCTCAAAGCCGGATACCAACAGGGTTATTTTACTGAGCAATCTCTGTTATGATTACCGTTTCGTCTCGGCCGATTCTGCCAGGTTGTTTGGCGAACAAGCCCTGAAGCTGGCCAATGACCTGAAATTCAGCAAGGGGATTGCCCAGGCTTACAACGATCTTGGAATACTCTACATCGACAAGGCGGACTACAGGAAGGCAACTGAGCAGCTGAAGGAAGCCATGAAAATCAGGGAATACCTGAACGACCTTCCGGGAATGGCTTCCTTGTACAACAAACTCGGCATCATCGATCAGAAACAGGGCAGGCTCAAGGATGCACTGCAAAATCAGCTTGCGGCCCTCAAAATTTACGAGAATCTCGGCCAGGACAAATGGATTGGCTATTGTCTGAATAACATTGCCATCATTCACCAGAACCTGGGAGACCTGGATAATGCACTCGGATATCATCAACGCGCCCTGCAATTCAGGTTAAAGATGAATGATTCGTTGGGGGAGGCTACTTCCTACAGCAATATGGCCAATCTCTACTGCAGAATGCGCGATACGATACGGTCGCTCGAATTTTACGAAAAGGCGCTGGCATTATCAAGACAACTCAGGAATGATGAATTGATCAGTGGCAACCTGAGCAATATGGGCAATATTTACATGGGACAGAAGGCATATCCGGTGGCAATCGGCTTGTACAGGGAATCCCTGGAAATAAGGGAGAAATTGGGCGATCTCAAAGGTATTTCCTCCAGCTTGTCCAGGCTGGGTACTGTTTATACGGAAACGGGAAGATTTCCTGAGGCCTTGAAAGTATTGACCCGTTCGCTGCATATTGCGAGGAAAATTTCCGTACCGGAAGAGGAAACCAGCGCCCTGATCGGGCTTGCAAAGCTTAAAGCTCTAACCAGCCAGCATGACAGCGCTTTCTATTACATGCAACAGTACATTGCCATGAAGGATTCGGCTTACGATGGACGTATCCGTCAGCAGATACTGGAAGTCCAGACCAAGTACGAGAACGAAAAACTGGCGCAGGACCTTGAACTGGCTAAACATGACAAAGAGTTTGCTGAGATCAGCCTCATCCAGAAAAAAACGCAGTTGTTGCTGCTGCTGTTCATCCTGATTTCTATGACTGGAGCGGCTATTTTCCTCTTTTACAGGCATCAGCAACGTCAGAAGGCTGCCGCTGCCGCTGAAAAGATAAGAGAGAATGAGGCACGGCTGAATGCCGTTCTGGAGGGACAGGAGGAGGAACGCCGACGCATTGCAAGGGAACTGCACGATGGTTTGGGACAAACGCTCACTGCCATCAGGCTGAATTACCAGTCGCTGGCAGGGAAGGTGACAAGCCCTGACCAGCTTCAGGATTTCAGGAGACTTGAATCCATGCTGGATAGCGCCAGTTCTGAAGTAAGGTCCATTTCTCACCAGATGATGCCCAAAGAGCTGGAACAATTCGGACTGATACCCGCCGTGGAGGGTACGCTAAAACTGATCCTTGAAAATACGCCGGTGAAATATAACTTCGAACACAGCGGATTCCGGGAACGGATCGGAAAACACAGCGAGCTCGTACTTTTCAGGGTACTCCAGGAGTTGGTCAACAATGTTATCAAACACTCCGGTGCCGATATGCTCAATGTCCGGTTGCTCAGGGTTACCAGCCATGCTGTGCTGAGTGTTTCGGACAATGGCATCGGTTTCGACGTGCATAAACACGAAAAGAAGGGAATCGGTCTGCTGAATATTGCCGGACGAATAGACGGGATCAAAGGTCATCTCCATTTCGAGTCGGCGCCAGGAAATGGGACAATTATAACTATCAGAATACCAGTTGAATGAAGAAAGTTAAAATCTTAATAGTGGATGATCACCAGTTGATTATTGACGGGTTGATATCCTTGTTGAAAAACAGGGAAGATATCCTGGTTGCAGGAGTGGCAAACAACGGCAGGGAAGCTTTGCAAATGCTGAAAGTTGTTGATCCTGAACTGGTATTGATGGACATTGATATGCCTGTTATGAACGGAATTGATGCGCTCAGGGAGATCAGAAAGACAAATCCGTCCACCCGGGTAATCATCCTCTCCATGCACGAGGAGGCAGGCATGATCAAAAACCTGGTGGCACTGGGTGCTGATGGATATTTGTTGAAAAGCTGCTCGCAGGAGGAATTGCTGAGGGCAATCGACTCTGTAACAATGGGACAGCCCTATTTTTCGCGTGGAGTTACCCTATCCCTCCTGAATACAAAAGATCCTGGACTTCAATCCTCCTTTCAGCAGACCGAAGCATTGTCAGACCGGGAAACCGAGGTACTCCGGCTTATTGCAGAGGGTTTTTCCAACAAGGAGATAGGGGTAAAACTTTTCATCAGTCACCGAACTGTGGATACCCACCGTACCAACCTTATGAAGAAATTAAATGTCAGCAATATTGCAGGGCTGATCAGTTATGCCATCAAAAAGGGCCTCGTCTGAACAATCCACTAATTTTATTTTCCGGGAGCAAATCCTGGCAAATTTTCCTTTTTGCCGGGTCCGCTATCCCATACTTTACCCGTTTTCCCATCTAAAACAGGGTAAAAGTCGTAGCTGATTACGACGTATACTCTATTACCGCAAAGTATTGAAGCAGTTAGCTTTGCCCATGTAATTGCTTGTACATACGCCGCTTTCCAAATCAGAAGACATCAGAAACACTCACAGAGTTTCCTGGCAAATCTCTCGCACGGCGGTGTTTGGGGTTATAAGCAATTACACAGCCGGGAGCTCTGTGTTTTTTTGGTAATTTACTGAAAGAGGATATTATGGAAGCTTTGAATTTTAAAATGACAACGCTGACTCACATTAAGTTACAGACGATAATCTGCCTGCGTCAGGTTACTGTAGGTCTGGCATCTGTGATTTTCACACTTTTGAGCCTTTCCGGGAATGTGATGGGTCAGGCCTCAAATTCCGATTTTGAGTGGGTGAAAATAGGGGAAAGCGGCTGGTATTTTACCGGCGTCGATTTCCTCACCGGAGAAAACACGCTTATTGCCAGCACGAAAGAGGCTGTCCCATTGAAAATTGCGGACTGGAAAACCGGGAAAATAACCGGAGAATATTCTGCCGGAAACTGGCCGACCGGTTCAAAAGTCAGTATCTCGGCAACAGGGAAATACATTCTCCTTCAGCAACAAGGCTACATCATCCCGGCAAGTAACCAACCCAGGTCCATCAAATTTGAGATTATCGAAGCTAAGACCGGCCGTCAAATCAGGATTTTTGAAAAAGTACAGGATGTGGTGATCTCTGCCGACGAAAAGATGGCTCTCAGCCTCAGTGCCGGGGAGGTGGTTACCTGGAATCTGCCGGAGGCATCCAGGAGCAGGTCCTTCAAGGTTGGCGGGGCAGGAAATGCTATTGAACTTTCACCGGATGGTAAGACCATTGTGGTCTCGCATTCGATAAACAAAGAAGATCTCAAGGGTGACAAAACATTTGACACGCAAAAAAAAGCGATCAATTTTGCCGTAAAATACAAACAGCGGGTCAGCTTTTTTGACACGCAGAGTCTTGAGAAGATCCGGACCATTGGTGAGCTCTATGATATCATCTACAATTTCAGGTTCTCACCGGACGGGAAATTATTGTTTGTCCTGCAAAATCCTGATCCCAAAGCGCAGACCACCAAAAAAGGGATCACCTACATCAACCTGGTTAACGCGGTGACACTTGAGCCGGTCAGGCAGGGTTTTACTTCCCAGTCCATCGCCCGGCCAGAACTTAAATTCAGCAGCAACGAAAAATTTTTTGCCATCAATTCGAGGGGAACCCGTTTCCAGGAAATTCATCTCTATGACCTGGAGGATGGTAGTTTGCTCAAAAGGTTCGAATTGGGGCACAGGTTGTTTGAAAAAAGTGACGGGGAGAAATTTATCAGTGACTCCAGGCCATCCTTTGTTTTTCTGCCGGGCGACAGTTCCATCCTGGTGGCGATGGGTAACCGTATGATTATTTGGAATCTTGAATTTAATCAATAATAGCTATGAAAATCATCTATATCACTGCATTTCTGATTGTTACATCGTTTTGGCTGCATGCTGAAAACAGGCCGCTACTTGAATCAAAGGAGGAGATCATCAGGCAGGCAAACCTGGATCTGGGAAAAGCAATGACACCGCCTGAGGGTGTGCTTTATCAATTCGGACAAAAATTCAACATCAAAGGGACATATACCCTTCAGCTGACCATTCGCGACAAAGGCAATGTCGTGTCAGTATTTGTGGCCGAACAAAATGACGGAAACATCCCCTCACAAAACAGGCTAAAGGATGCCGTTTTTGCTTTCCGGTTAAGCTTTAAGATGCCAAAGAACAAAGATTACAAATTCAATTATACATTCAAATTTTAAACTATCTGATTATGAAACGATTAATGCTTTTTGCTTCGCTGTTGTTCGCTTATGCAGCAGTTTCTGCACAGGAGGATATGCCTGTAGTCTGGGAAACCAAACTATCCCATCAAATTGTTCATGCGGGTACTTCCCTGGAAGGAAAACACAGTTATGCCGCCTCCGACAAGGATATGACGCTTTTTGACAACAATACCGGGAAGACAATATGGACCAAATCCTTCGATGACATTGCCCCGAAACTAAGGAAGATTGATGAATTGATCCCATTCTGGGAGTCCAGAACGGTCTTCCTTTTCGACCGTAAGCTGGGAAAGGACCAGATCGCCTGTATAGACCTCGAAACGGGGAAACTGCTTTGGTCCAGCGATAAATACCAGGACCTTGACGAGTCCTCCATTACCTATATCAAGGAGGAAGATTGCTTTACCATAACGCTGAAGAATGAATTGGTCTATATCAGGGCCCAAACTGGCGAAGAGTTATGGAGTACGGCAAAATTCAAGGGAGTTGTCGGCCAGTACGTTTATGACTCCAATGACCAGACGATGGTGATGGTCAATTTTGTTCCAAGCGCTTTGGGTGCACTGTTAACGGGATTTAAAAACCAGATCGTCCGTATCAACATGAAAAATGGTGAAATTTTATGGGAAAATAACTACGTAGGGCGCGCTGAGAGAAAAATTATCTCCAAAAAATTTCTCTTTTCACTGGATGTTACCGAAAACAAAGTATTCCTGAGGCTGAATGGCATGCAGGTGTATGATTACAAGACCGGCGCCCAGTTGTGGTCGGCCGCATTCGATTTTACACCTGAAAAGATAGTCGGGAAACCTCTTGGATGCAAGGCATTTGGGGTTTATGGAGCCGTAGCATCGCCTGTTGTTGACGGAAATGATATTTACGTTCTGGATATGGTCAGCAAAAGCAAGCAATATGTAAAAAAGTACGATATAAATACGGGCAAGCTGCTCTGGACCTCACATGAAATCGAGGATGCACGCGCAATTCCGGGAATGACTGTGATTGACGGTAAAGTGCTGCTCCAGATCGGGGGCATCGTGGAGAAGCAATACATTCAAACGCGCAGAACGGCCGACAAAGTAGTAACAGAATATATTATTGCTTTTGAGAATGTAAAACCCTTTGGTATTCAGGCATTGAATGCATCTGATGGTAAACTTGTCTGGGAATCTGAAAGATTCAAGAAGGGAATTACCAATGCCATCGCATTGAACGGAGACTATATCGTTTGCAGCGGCAAAGAGCTTTATTCCATGGATATTGCTACGGGTAAAGAAAAATATGAGGTGCCTGTTTCCAAGGGGGGGGTCGGACTTGCCCAGAGTATTCTTCCATTCAAAGAGAATGTAATCGTAGTGGTAGGTGAGAAAGGAGTGTCCACTTTTGACGTGACGAATGGAGCGCTCGTGCATTCAGGCAAATACAGAACTTCCTCCCTGGAGGATCGCGTCGGTGAGATACTGGTGATGAAGACCGATAAGGCAGATATTGGAACATTCGATCTGAACACCTGTAAATATATGGATTTCAAGGCAAGAACAGGTGCGATAACAACCTTGTCCCGCGATGGAAACTATGTGTATGTCTATGAGAAGAAGGTTGTTACAAAACTTAAGACCCACTCTTAAATTGTTGCGTGATCAGGTCTGAAAGCAGAAATTCTATGGGTCTGCCTGTTAGAACTGGCAAGACGGATCAATATCCTGATTATTAATTATATACAACGTTTGTTTCACCCTGCTTTAACCCGGCAAACCTTAACCTTCCATGAAAAGCACCTGCGCGACGAAAGTGCAGGTGCTTTATTTGTTTACTGGATAGGATCCAAATAATGTCACTTGTGCATAGGATGAGAAATAGAAAGAACGAATCCCGGGAAATGGTTTGAGACCATTGCCGGGTTCAGAGGAAATGCAACGGCAGTACCGGCATGCTGTTGTTATTTGGCTTGCTTGCCGGACTAACCAATCATGCGAAGCTAGCCTGGATTTTATTTGGCGAATGCCTGATTCTGGCCGGAATTAAAATAATTTCTGATTGTTGGGATATTCTTCACCCCTGAGTTTCCGGGTTAAAAATTTCTGATCCGGTTTAATTAACCCGGTTTGACGGTTTACCAAAAATAGGGCATGGAATTTTCGTGCATTTCATAAGAATTTGCCGGTTTTTTCAAGGAGGGATGTAAAATCTTCAGGAGCTCTTCTTGGTCTTCCGGTTGCTGCATCCATAAATCCAAGAGTGACCTCTCCTTCATTGATCAATTCCATCTTCTCATTGTAGATTTCGGAAATCAGCCTGAATTTTACTTTAGGAATTTCTTTGATAATGGTTCTGATTGTAAGAAGTTCGTCGTAGTTGGCAGGTTTATGGTAAACCGCGTGCATCAGCCTTACCGGAAGGATAATACCGCTTTCCTCTACTTCCCTGTATGATTTCCAGATGGTCCGGATCATATCCGTTCTTCCGATTTCATACAACCGGGGATAATTCCCGTAATACATGATCCCCATGCGGTCGGTATCTGCATAACATACACGGTACGGTGTTTCGTAGCTAATCATTTTCCTGCCTTTAATATTCGACTGCAATATTAGGCAGTTTATGCCTATTCCCCATATTTACTATTTAAAAATATGTATTGCTGATGTGATTTGTTTTTTCACCGACAATTGAATTAAAAAGTCACTAAAGCTGATTAACTTCGTCTTTTCCGGTTCGCATCATGTTTTCATTACTTTCGTAAAACTTATCTGATCGCTATGAATAATCTGAAATTACTGACTGCCTTAGTATTAATTATTTTAATGGTAATGTCATGCACTACAAAACAGGAAAAAATGGAAAACAGGCTCAAAGAATTCCTTGCCGCATATGACGCAAAAGTGATTCCGCTTTATAAGGAATCGGCCCTCACATCCTGGAATGCCAATATTACAGGTACTGATGCTGACCTCGCAAAAAGCGAGAAAGCCGCATTCGCCTTTGATGAATTGTATACGGACAAAAAGGCTTTTGCTGAACTTAAGGAAATCAGGGAATCGAATGAAATAAAAGATCCTATTCTGCTGCGACAGCTAGAACTTATTTACGACAGTTACCTGGGGAAACAGGTAGATACCAGCCTGATTGCCACAAAGCTTAAAATGGAGACCGATATCAACAGGAAATACCTGAATTTCAGGGCAAAAGTTAATGGAAAAGAGCTTTCCGACAACCAGGTTGAGGATATCCTGAAGAACTCCAGATCAAGTACGGAGCTTCAGGCCGCCTGGGAAGCACATAAACAGATTGGTCCGGTTGTCGCAGAGGATATCATTAAGCTGGTGAAACAGCGGAATCTTATCGCGCACAATCTGGGTTTCAGCAATTTCCACGAAATGAGTCTTAAGCTTTCCGGCCAGGATCCTGCTGAAGTGACAGCAACTTTTGATGAGCTGGATAACCTCACGAAAGCAAATTTTGCCCAACTGAAAGCTGATATTGATGCCTATTTTGCCAAAAGATATGGAATTAAAGCTGAAGAGTTAAAGCCATGGCATTACCAGAACAGGTATTTCCAGGAGGCTCCTGAAATCTATCCGGTTGATTTTGACCAATATTACAAGGACAAAGATCCGGTTAAACTTGTCGCTGCCTTTTATGACGGAATCGGACTGAATGTTGATGCCATCCTGGTGAAAAGTGACCTCTATGAGAAACCCGGGAAAAACCAGCATGCTTTCTGTACTGATATTGATCGTGCCGGTGATGTCCGCACCCTGGACAATATACGTCCAGATTCCTACTGGATGAATACTATCCTCCATGAGCTCGGCCATGGCGTCTATTCATATTACAATGATAGGAGCCTGCCTTTTACGCTCCGGGATGCAGCACACACATTTACAACCGAGGCGGTTGCAAACATGTTTGGCCGTATGGCCACCAATCCGGCATGGATGCTTGATATGGGGATTATTGATGCCAGGGAAAGCGATAAGATCAGGGAGGAGAGCCGGAAGTCTCTTCGCCTGCAGATGCTGGTATTCAGCCGTTGGGCCCAGGTCATGTACCGCTTCGAAAAGTCTATGTATGAAAATCCTGACCAGGATCTTAATAAATTGTGGTGGGATGTGGTTGAGAAGTATCAGATGTTAAAAAAACCGGAAGGACGGAACATGCCGGACTGGGCTACGAAAATCCATATTGCCCTCTATCCCTGCTACTATCACAATTATCTGCTGGGAGAACTTCTGGCGTCCCAATTGTACTGTTATTTGACAGCCAATATCACCAAAAAGCAGTCGCTTGTTGGTGACAAAGCCGTAGGAAACTTCCTGAGGGAAAAAGTTTTTTACCCTGGTGCACGGTATTCATGGAATGATATGATTGAAAAAGCTACCGGAGAAAAACTGACTGCAAAATATTATGCAAAACAGTTTGTCGAATAAGGATGGATGCTTTATAACAAATGCATATTGAATTTATTTAGAATAATTCTATTTAAGGCTAAAAGAAGACATGCATTTTGATTATCTGATAATTGGGGGAGGTGTTGTGGGCTTATCGATTGCCAGGGATTTGAGAACCAGGTTTCCGGAGTCCAAAATAGCCGTACTTGAGAAGGAGCAAGATGTGGCTTATCATGGCAGTGGTCGAAACAGCGGAGTTTTGCATGCCGGTTTTTACTATTCTGCCGATACGCTCAAAGCAAAACTCACTCGGGAAGGCAACCGTCAGATGAGGGAATATTGCTATGCCAATAATCTGAAAATCAATGAATGCAAGAAGGTAGTGGTAGCAAAGGACGAAAGCGAGCTTCCGGCACTTTATGAACTTGAAAAAAGGGGTAAGACCAATGGTGTTGAGGTGCAGATGATCGATGAAAAACAATTGTATGAAATCGACCCCAATGTAAAAACGTTTAAAAATGCCTTGTATTCGCCCACAACGGCAACAGTTGATCCTGTAGAGGTTACGCAGGCAATTAAAAACGAACTCAAATCCAGGGGGATAGAGATGTTTTTTGGAGAAGGTTACAAATCCAGGATCGAAGGCAACAGCATTAAAACTAGTTTGGGAAGAACTTTATCTGCGACAAAAATCATCAATGCAGCAGGGCTCTACGCAGATAAAGTCGCGGGTGATTTCGGCTATTCTGAGAAATATACCATCATACCATTTAAAGGAGTATATCTGAAATACCATGGAAACGAAGTGCCTGTTTCCACGAATGTGTACCCGGTTCCTAACCTGAAGAATCCATGGCTGGGTGTACACTTCACGGTAACGGTGGATGGAACCGTCAAAATCGGGCCGACATCGACACCGGCTTTCTGGAGGGAAAATTATCATGGTTTCGATCGTTTCAGTCCGGCTGAAATAGCAGGGATTTTATCCTGGGAAGCATCCTTATTCATCAGGAACTCTTTTGGATTCAGGAATATTGCCCTGGAAGAAATCAGGAAATACAATCGTGCCTATTTTGCCGGTCTGGCGCGTGAACTTGTAAAAAAAATAGATGTCAAAGGTTTTAATGAATGGGGAAGGCCTGGGATTCGTGCGCAGTTGCTGAACAAACAAACCAGGGAATTGATCATGGATTTTGTCGTAGAGGGAGACAATGACTCCATACACGTACTGAATGCCGTATCCCCTGCATTTACCTGCTGTTTCCCTTTCGCAGCCTGGGTAGTAGACAATTATGTTATTAAATCAAATAAAATCTGAAGATGGATAACAACTTTACCTTTATAAACGGCCAATTTGTTCCTTTTAATCAATCAAATATTCCTGTCTCTGATTTAATTATCCAGAGGGGATACGGAATTTTTGATTTTTTCCTTGTCCGAGGAAATTTCCCGCCTTTTTTGTCTTTTCACCTCGACAGGTTTATTAAATCCGCGGCTCTGCTGAATATGCATCTGTCTTATTCCAAGGAGGAATTATCGGATATAGTCATGAATCTCATCCGGAAAAACAATATCGGAAATTCATCTGTGAAAATTATGCTTACCGGGGGTCTTTCAAGTGATGATTTTACACTTATTCCAAACCGTTCTTCACTGGTTTTGATCAATAAACCATTTGAAATAAAACACCCGGTTGCCTGGAAAAATGGGGGTAGTCTGATAACTTGCAGATACCAGCGTGAAATGCCTGAGGCCAAGACAATCAACTACATCAGGTCTGTGAGGTTATCCAGGGAATTAGCTGAAAAAAGTACAGCCGAAGTTTTGTACATCGACAAAAACTGGGTGCGTGAATGTTCCAGAAGCAATGTTTTTTTTGTGAAGGATCAGGTAGTTTATACCCCAAAAACCAAAATACTCGAGGGAGTTACGCGAAAAAGAATACTCAGTTTGCAAGGCTTTGATATTCGCGTTAAGGATTTTAAAATTGTGGATTTACTATCTGCAGATGAGGTGTTTATAACCAGTACAACCAAAGGTGTACTGCCTGTTATTAAGATTGATTCTAATATAATATCAGATGGTAGGATTGGTGCTGTCACAAGCGCCATTAAAAGTTTAATCATGGGAGATTAATAATTTATAAGGTATCCTGCCCGATAATGTCAAAATCTATCCCGGATTTATCAGATTTTGTCCTTTCCGTCTGTCAGCCACTCGAGTGAAAGGCGGACAAACTTTATCCATTCCCGCCTGTGTTTTTCCCCTCCCTCGAATAGAAGACAGATGGTACCGTCAGGAAGACGAACCATGGATGAATAGGAAGAGGGACCTGCATGAATAAGTTTTTTTACCGGCCATGTCTGGCCTTCATCATAGCTCAGTCGAACGGAGAGTTTTGTACGGTCCAGTATACCAAAGCGTTCTCCGATGTTGTCAGGATTGGCAAACAGGATGCGGTCCTTTCCATCGCTTTGGGCGAAACTGTATCGGAGAATGCATGCCTGGCAAGGACATCCGTTCAGCGAATAGTCCCAATAAACCGGAGACCAGGTATCGCCTCCGTCCTTGCTGGTGGCGACTCCCCGACAACTTGTACCCATATTACTGCGCATATTGAGCATCAGGGTTCCGTCATTCAGCTCGATGGCCTGGCTCTCATCCGACAGTTCATTCACCAGCTTCCGCCGCGTAATACCCGGCGTTCTGCAAAAGCCGGACCCTGAGGATCCTTGGCCGGGCCTCCCGGATAATAGTTGTGCCAGTCCTGGCACCATTCTGAAACATTGCCGCTCATATCATAAAGGCCCCATGGATTGGGCGGAAATGCTCCTGCTCTCCTTGCATATTTGTTGTTAGTTATCACTGTGTTGCCTCTCCACCAGGCATGGTCGTTCATCTCCCTGTATTTTGGGTCATCGCCCCAGTAAAAGCGGGTTTGTGTTCCTGCCCTGCAGGCATATTCCCACTCAGCCTCGGTAGGCAGCCGGAAATTCTTTCCGGTTAGTTCAGACAATTTCTCAACAAATTGACGGGCATCATTCCAGGAGATATAAACTGCCGGACTCTTTGGATCGTTCTGAACATAATTTGCCTTCAAAAACCAATGAACAGATAATCGATAATCTGTTGTAATTTTATTAAAATTACATATCAGGATATCAATGATGATGTTGTTCGTCTTGCCAGATGCCCGGATGTGTTGGGACCAGACTAATTAATAACTTCTTAAGATGAAAATTGCCGAAAATGGACATAAGGCTTTCATTAAAAGCACTTTATCAAATTGGATTTTTTTTGTTGCCATTTTTTTTGATGTATTGCTGTTCTTCCCGGTAATCACGCTGGCGAATACGTACAGAGGAGTAGTCGTGCGACATTCTGCCAAGGCAGGAAACGTAGAGCTGAATATTGCCAATCTTTTGTCTGACAGGCTAAAGGAGGCAGGTATCGAGGACGTTCAGGTTATTTCCAAAAGTATTGATCCGGCGACGGCAAAGGATAAATTGTGCATATTGCTCGGGAAACCAGGGAACTTCGGTGAGATAAGCGACTATTTCAGCAAAAACAGGATTCCTCCATTGTCCGATCTCGAACCCGGACCGGAAGGATTTCTGTTAATTAATTCTGCAGATCAAAACCTGGTTGTGGCAGCGGGGATTGATGATCGCGGATGCCTGTATGCTGTTGGTGAGCTTCTGAGGCAAATAATTGTAAATAATGGCGTTATGCGATTGCCGGACAAAGTGAATATCAGGACTGCCCCGGCATTTGAGATCAGGGGAACCCAGGTTCAGCAAAGTTCGGTAGCGTTAAACCTGGCAAAGGTTCGACCTTGGACGATTAAAGAAAAACAGCGGGTCTACCTGGATTATGCCCTTGCAGGGGCAAATATTTTTTCGACAGGATATGGGTCTGATTATGATTTTATAAAGTCTTTCGGGTTGATGACGCAGGGCGATTTTGGCGCTAATTCTGCTGGTGGAGAGATTCCTGAAGAATGGGAGGCTAAGGAATCGATCGGCAGAACAGGCTATGTCTGCCTTTCTGTTCCCGCTGCAAAGCAGTATATGATTGATCAGTGCGAGAAATATTTCAATACTCCTCAGTCTTTCGATCTGGTGAAATTTTATGGTGGTGACGGCGGTGGATGTGAGTGTGATTTGTGCAAACCTTATGGGCTGACTTTTATCAGGACGGTCGAAGAAATGGCAGCAAGAATTCACAAGTACCATCCGGAAACCCGCGTCTACATTACCAATCAGAAGTTTGACAACAATGACGATTTGGCCATTCTGGCCTATCTTCAGGAAAAACCAAGGGAATGGTTGTGGGCCTGGGGTTATGGTCCCGGCTCAGATGCGACTTCCTGGCAGCCTGGACACAGGCAGACTCACCGGATGGATCTTTTCAGGTACCCCGGCTACGGTCCCTACGGCCTTTATCCCAAGGAACTGCTTCATCAGCTCCCCCCTCAGCAACAGTTGCTCTATTACAATGAAATAACACACTGGAAGTATGCCCAGCACGCTTTCATACAAATGTATCCCCGGCCAGACAAGGATGGAAATCACCCGCCACACTGGAGCCATGAAATTTATGAAAGGCGTCCTGACCAGTTCTTGACAATGGTTTACAACCGGCTTTCATTTTATGCCTGTCCGAAGAACTATTATCGTGTCTTTAATGACCTGATGCCTTATGGGATCGGGGATATAACGCATTCAAGCGGTCATCACGACCACTTCAACCAGTGGATGTGGCAGCGATTGCTCTGGTCGCCCCGGACAACCCTTGACCAGGTAGTTGACGAATACTGCAAAAGTTGGTTTGGCCCTGCGGCAGCGCCCCTCATGGCCAGGGCACTTTTTCTGCTTGAAGAAAACATCGAAGAACAACCCGGTACCCCATTGCCTCAAAAACAGGGTATTAAAGCTTATTATGACCTGGTAAAGCAAGCCGGAAGATTGATCCCCAAAGAAATGTTGGAAAAGGATTGGTTGTGGAGAATGTACATGCAAAAAGGAGCTCTGGATTGTTATACCCAACTTAGCGTTGCCCGGCAGTTGCAGCTTCAGTCCAGGATCGAAAATCATGTTGCAGCGGCTCTTAAAGTCAATGATACTAATAGGATGGTTCAGGAAGCGCTTACCTGGTTCGACCTGAAAGAAACTGACGAAATGAAAGCATTCCGGAAAGAAGCGGAGAGGCTTGGAGAAGAGAGCAACAAGATCTCAGGCGAGAGAAATGACGGAATATTTAATCTCAAACATGATTTCATCGGGCTGGGTTGGTTGAAACGTCAGCTTGAAAGATCGCTTAAAGCCGATAATAAATCCCGGCAGGAATTGCTTTCCATGATTACTGATTATGATAATCCGGGAGCCGGAGGGTTTTATGACAATCTTGGTACGTATAATAAGGCGCCTGATTTGGTGTCAGGTTATCCTTACGATCACGGTCAGCCTTATGTTTCCCAAATGCTATCTGAGGGCAACCGGCCCTCTCAAAGATCCATGCATTACACGCAGGATGAAAAACAGGGTGTTACTTTTCATTACAGTAACCTGGATAAGAATGGTACCTATAAAATTCGGTTTACTTTTGTTCGTCCATGGTACCAGGAACGTTATTCATCCAGGATGAACCAAAGAGGTCAGTCCGTGTATGCCAATGATATACTTCTTGTTAAGGATGTTGAACTTCCTTTGCAGATGAGCGACTTCTTTACCTATGATATTCCTGCAAAGGCAACTGCCGGCGGAGAACTCACCATCACATTGAGGAAATCGGCAGATGTGGCAAATGGTGACCGGGTAAGCGTGGAGCAATGGAGAAATTCAGGAGGGTGGGGGACGATCGTTTCTGAGGTATGGCTGATGAAGAAAAAGAAATAGTTGAAATGCAAAAAAATATAAATAGAAACAGAAAAAGATAAAAATAGGTTGAAATTGCTGCAATCCTAATTATTTCCATTTATTTCTAATTTTTACAACTTATTCCCCCTTAATTCATTCTATTTCAACTTTTCTCATCCTTCTCCCCTGCCGGAAGATTGAGCTTTACTCCAGCCGGAACAGGTGCTCCGAAAAAGGGCGTTCCATCAGGATTCCAACGAAAGGGTTGCATTCGCACATCCCGCTCCCAACCGGGTTTGGTGCTTTTCTTAGAATGATAGATGATCCAGTCTTCTGTATTGTCAGGAGATTTCACAAATGAGCAATGACCGGTACCGAAGACTTTCGATGATCCCTGGAACACTGGTCCGATCTTTTTCCAGTTTGCCGGATCGGTCAGGTCTCCGTCAGGATTGATCAGCTGAAGCATTCCCAGCCGGTATTCAGCGAGCCATGATTCGCGGCACGAATAAACGACAAATACATTGTCCCCGTTTTTCAGTATTTCCGGACCTTCATTCAGGTTTAACGGACCACCTGTTTCCCAGCCCTCAACAGGAGATGAAAGTTTGACCCTGAGCCCTTTCAGGGTGTAAGGATTTTTCATTTCGGAGATATATAAATGCTGCGGAGTCGCATCAGTGTTTTCCTGTTTAATCCATCCGGACCAGACAGTATAAAGTTTTCCATGATGTTCAAAAACGGTCATGTCAATGGCCCAGATATTTGAGGAGGGGTTCCCTGGATTATCCCCGGTATATAGAACACCCATATCTTCATATTCGCTGAAAACATTTTCTGTTTTTGACCGGAGGACTCCGGTTCGCTGATGAATAAATGGCGGACCAGATTCACCTGCAGCATAATAAACATACCACCTGCCTTTGATGAAGTGAATCTCAGGAGCCCAGACACAGGATCGGTTCCAACCGACAGCAGGCGCCTTCCAGATTACTTTTATTTCACCTTTTTCGGTCATTTTTGAAGACCTGGATACTAAAATTGAATTTTTGGAAGAACAGCAATAAATGTACTCACCCTTGTGCTTCACCATCCATGGATCGGCACCATCCCATACCGGATTGGTAAAAGTTCCTGGAAAAGACTGTGTAGCTACAGCCTCTTTCTCCCGGCACTTACCTGTATAAACGAAGGTAAACAGGAAGCAAAAAAGAAAAAAAGGTCTTAAAATTGACATCTTTTATAATTTTTTATATAAGTAACTACAAATCAATAAATTATAATATCGAATACGAAAAGTTGACCGTATATTTGATTTAACATTTTCGTTCTCAATTTAATAATTATCAGGAAATAATCCTTTTTGAAATTTTCTATTTTTCTGAATGTTCCATGTAAATGCGACCTGAAGCCGGATGGACTGGGTATTGAAGATAAATTCCGAAAGAATTCATACTTTTAGTTGGTGATAAACTGCTATTTTTAATAGCCTTGAAAATCAGAAATATACAATAATTTTGGATGCTGAATCAACAATAAAAACTTCATCAGATGACGAACAAAGTCTTTTTTCTTTTGCTGGTAGCCTGCACGCTGTTATCACAAAATTCTTTTTCTCAGCCGAAAGCACATGCCGCTGCAACGGGCATAAAGGAAAAAACGGTTTTCCAGACCAGTGGGCAATGGAAACCTGCAACGGATGTCAGGTCTGATGTAGCCATCGTATATGGAGCTACGGACAGGCCGGGGATGACATTTGAACAACGTGTACAATCCTGGCGGGATCGTGGTTACACTGTTCATTTCATGACCGGAATTGCATGGGGTGATTACAAGGATTACTTCACAGGGCAATGGGATGGTATCAACCACCTTAATGAAGGTCAGGTGACGGCCAAAGGCGACACGATCTGGCATGGGAAACTGATTCCTTACCTGGTTCCCACTGCTTCGTTCATTAAATATATGAACGAAAAGCATATTAAACGGGTTATTGATGCGGGAATAGATGCCATTTACCTTGAAGAGCCTGAGTTTTGGGCCCGTGCAGGGTACAGCAGTGCATTCAAGGAGGAATGGCAGAAATATTACCACTTCCCCTGGCGGCCACAGCACGAATCTCCCGAAAATACTTACCTCTCCAGTAAATTGAAATACCAGTTGTATTATAACGCGCTTAATGCAGTTTTTACCTATGCAAAAGAATATGGCAGAAGTAAAGGGATGAATGTCAGGTGTTATGTGCCGACTCATTCACTGGTCAATTATTCTTCATGGAAGATCGTGAGCCCGGAAGCCAGCCTGGCTTCACTGCCTTGCGTTGACGGATACATCGCCCAGGTATGGACGGGAACATCAAGGGAGCCAACCTATTATAACGGAGTCATGAAGGAACGTGTATTTGAAAATGCGTTTCTTGAATATGGATCCATGGAATCAATGACTGCTCCGACCGGGAGAAAGATGTTTTTTCTTACCGATCCCATTGAAGACTGGCCGCGCGACTGGGGCGACTACAAAAAGAATTACCAGGCTACCTTTACCGCTCAGTTGTTGTACCCCATGATTGCCGATTATGAGGTGATGCCATGGCCCGACAGAATTTACCAGGGATTGTACAGGAAACCAAACAGCCAGGAAAAAGAATCAATACCCCGCTATTATTCAACCCAGATGCAGGTAATGGTTAATTCGCTGAATCAGATGCCATTGTCTGACAACCATTTAAACGGTTCTGCTGGTATCAGCGTCCTGATGGGCAATTCCATGATGTTTCAGCGTTTCCCTACACACAAAGATTATGAAGATCCCCAGTTGTCAAACTTCTACGGATTAACGTTACCACTGCTAAAAAGGGGAATACCTGTAAAGATACTGCACATCGAAAACGTGTCCTATCCGGATACCTGGAAAGATACCAAAGTTCTGCTGATGTCCTATTCGAATATGAAACCACTTGATCCTGATGCCCACAGGCATATTGCGCAGTGGGTAAAGAATGGAGGTGTATTGTATTATTGCGGCCGGGATAATGATCCGTTCCAGTCCGTTAAAGAGTGGTGGAACAGCGGTGGCAAAAAATACCAGGCCCCTTCCGAACATTTGTTTGAATTACTTGATATGAAACGCAATACGAAAGAAGGTGAATTCCGTTATGGAAAAGGAAGTGTCTTTGTCACGCGACAGGATCCAAAGGAATTTGTCCTCACAGCGGATTCAGACAATAATTTTTTAGCGAGGGTAAAACAACTTTATGAGCAAAATGCCAAATCGGGAGAATTAGTCATCAAAAACTATTTTTACCTGAACCGGGGGCCTTTCGAACTCATCTCAGTTCTTGATGAAAGTGCCGATAAAAACCCTTACACACTGAAAGGCTGCCTGATTGATCTTTTCGACCCGAAACTCCCGGTTTTGACAGAAAAAACCGTAATGCCGGGAGAACAGGCATTTCTTTACAATGTCGGTCGTGTACCTGATCCTAAAAGGCCTCAGGTCCTGGCAGGAGCTGCCAGAATAAATAATGAGGTAACCGGGGAAAAGAAATATTCGTTTACGGCAAAAAGTCCTGTAAATACCACCAACGCTATGAGGATACTTCTTCCTGCGGCACCTTTGAAGATCCTGGTTACAGATTCAAACGGACAACAATTGTCAGCAATTCAAACTGAATGGGATGCCAGTAGTAAAACTTCCTTTATCAGTTTTGAAAATAGTCCGGATGGCGTTAATGTCGAATTCGAGTGGTAATACTCTGAAAATATATTTTTTAATTCCTGGCAGAGTACTCAATAGTTATTTTTGGGAACACCTCCCAGTTTTAGGGTCATTTTGCCTCCAGCCACAATTGTGGAAAAAGGCACAAAAGTTTCAGTGAGTTTTTTCCCGTTAACAGCCATTGACTGGATATAAAAATTCTCCGGAGTGTTATTCACTGTTTCAATGACAAATTTATCACCCTGATAATATTTATTGTTCAGGTAAATTGTGATTTTGTCAAAAAGAGGACTGCTGATTCCGAACCTGGAATCTTTGGTTATCAGCCCTTTTACATCAAATAGTCCAATTCCGGCCATTACATACCATCCACCCAGTTGTCCCTGGTCTTCATCCTGGCCATAACCGTAACCATGGATGCCCTCCGTACCGTAGAAGTTGTTACAAATTGCTCTTACCCATTTTTGGGTTTTTGAAGGTATGCCCGAAAAATTGAACAACCAGGAGTAATGCAAACAGGGCTGGTTTCCGTGATTGTAAAGTTTATTGATGCCTGCAAAAGCATCAATTACTTCTCCTCCTCCAAAAAGATCCTTTTCAGAGACAATAAATGTACTGTCCAGGCGATTATTGAATTCGGCCTTTCCAACTTTGGCAATAATTCCATTCGGATCGTGCGGCACATAAAAAGTATACTGATAGGCATTCCCTTCCTGGAATCCGTTAAAAGCCTCTTTCGGATCAAAATCCTCAAGAAACGCTCCATTTTCCAGCTTTGGCCACATTAGTCTGATTTTGGGATTAAAGATTTTTTCCCATCCCTTTGAAAGATCCATCAACATTTTATAGTCAGTTTTCTTTCCGATACTCCTGGCGAGCTGGGCCACTGCATAGGAGGAATATGAATATTCCAGCGTATGAGAACAGGAAAACTTCCACAATTCGGAGAAAGTGTTCATCTTTTTTACATAGGGTACATAGCCGAACTTTACAAACTGGCCGACATCCATTTTGCCGGCACCCATAATCCGGTTTTCAGAAGTTATTTCATTTTTCAGGGAAGCCCGGTATCCTTCCTGGATGTCAAAATCCCTGATGCCGCACATATACGCTGCAACGATTGCCAGAGGTACCTGGTTGGTTCCGACTCCTGAAATAAATTTGCTTGTGGCGATTCCGTCGCCCAGCCACCCAGCATCCTTATAGACAAGCAAATGACTTTGAATAAAATCGGATAAATATTCCGGGTATACAAGGGCCCATAACTGAATGAGGTTCCATTGTGTCCCCCAAATTGCATCAGTATTGTAAAGATTGTGGATGGGTTTACCTGCTGAATCAAGAGGGATTTGTCCTGTCGTGCCGTTATTTTTGGGGTATGCTCCGTTAACATCGCTTGCCAGTCCGCGGCCAAGCAAAGCATGATAGAGACCTGTATAAAACTTGACTTTGTCGCTATGGATTTTCCCTTCGATACAGATTCTTCCGAGCAGGGAATTCCAGGATTTGTTAGTCATTTCCCTGGCTTGATCAAAACTTAATTCAGATGCCTCTTTTAAAAGGTTTTGGCGGGCATTTTCAACTGAAGTATAGGAAAGTCCTGCTTTTATCACGATACTCTCGTTGTATTTAGTACCAAAGGTCAGATAAAGTCCGGCACCAACACCGGATGCTTCTTTTATTCCTGGTTCAATTTTGGAGCCGTGAAATATACCGAATGAAGTTGGCTTTTTATCAATTTCGGCAGAGAAATACATGATAACGCTCGACCCTGCCTGGTATTTGTTTACATAGGCAGGAGTGGTTTCAACATAACCTTCGACAAGGCCATTGCCCGTAATTTTAACCTTTGCATCTTTCACATCGCCACTCTCCCCCTGCTTATTCCCAATATCGAACAAAATGTTGGACTGATTGCTTTGCGGGAATGTGTAACGGTGATAACTTACCCGTTTGGTAGATGTTACTTCAGCTTTTATTCCATAATCCTTTAGAAGGACGGAATAATATCCTGGATGAATGATCTCGTCCTTTTTCTCAAATGATGAGCGGTACCCTGATCCAGTTGAATCTAAACTTCCAGGAACAGTGACAAGTTTACCGGTAGTTGGCATAAAGACTATACCTCCAATCTGGTTCTCATGGAAATTTGGAAAACCTTCAATTGAAGTATGTCTGAAGTCATAACCTACTGCCTGCCAACCGCTGCGGTTTCCAAGGTGGCCATTGGTAGATGGTCCGGGTTTTGCCATGCCGAAAGGATTTGCACCAGGCGCGAAATGGAACCATCTGCAATGTGCGGTGCCGATCAATGGGTCGACATAATGTGTCAGATCCTCCTTGTCAGCCGGTAGGTTACCCTTGGCGCCAAAGGCTTGAGTAATCAGGTTACCCCAAAGTAAAATCAACAAGAAGCTGAACATTCTTTTCAGTGAGAAATTCTCCATTGCGTAAGCTGTTTTTTGGTTTCTAAAGTTCAAATTTTCAGTTGCTTGCATAAGCCAATTGCAGGCAATTGATATATTGGAATTTAGGTTGACCTAAACTTAAATAAAATCTTTTGTTTTATGTAGCAGGTTCTAAAAATTGAGTTAACCTTTATATAGGCAGAAAGTAATCATTTGTTTTACTGCTGTTCCGCTTCTTCCGGTTTAGCCAGGTAATTTTGGTTATTCCATTCAAATCATATATCAGATTGTTCTATTACTTTTGGTTAGTAATCGTCAGATTTTAAAATAGTGCCATGCAACTGGAATACCAGGTGTTTTTATATCTGCCATTTTTTTCGGTTTAATTTTTGTAATAAAATCAGTACAATGAAGTTTCCAACCTATATCAGGAGTATTACCAACCTTTCTGAAAAGTCCGAACTGGAAATAAATTCTGTATTTATAAGGGAAGAATTTAATAAAGGGCATTTCCTTTACAGGGCCGGTGAAGTTTGCCATCATATTTATTACATAGAAAAAGGGCTGGCACGGGTATATTATAATACTCCAAACGGGAAAGAAATTACCCAATGGTTTTTCCCGGAGAATTCATTTTTAACTGCCGTGGATAGTTTCTATAACAGGAAACCAACCATGGTGTATTGCGAATTGCTGGAAGATTCTGTCGTTTACTCCATCCGTTACACTGAAATGGAGGCAATGCTGGATGAAAATCATGACATGGCTAAGTTTGCATTTCATGCCATTTACGCGTTAACTAAAAAATTGTCGGAATATATTATCGGCATAAAGTTCCAGAGTGCCGAGGATCGCTACAATGCACTGATGAAGGAGTATCCAGGGATTTTTCAAAGAGCAAGACTGGGGCATATTGCTTCCTTTCTAGGAATAACACAGGAAACCCTGAGCCGGATCCGGGCGGGTAAATAATTTCATTCTTCGACATTTTTTGATCCAGATCAAAATTTTTCCCTGACCGTTACTTTTCCTTTGCATCATAGATTATTGATGCAATGCAGACTGAAAAGAAAAGTACGGTTTTCCCTTTTGTTTCCTCCAGAGTTAAACAAGGCCGGGCGGGGACAAATTCCCATTTTGCATTTGTTACCGACGACAGGGGCATTCATTCTGCTTTCGAACTGATAAAAACCAAGCTGAAGGATGAATGCAACAGTTTTCTGTCCTTAATCTATTCTGTTAACGATCCCCTTTCACCACCACTCTTTGTTGCTGAGCTGGAAAGTCTCGAAAGGAGGTATTTTTCACAACTGATCACCTATTATGAATCTTCCGGCAGCATCTCCTACCCGGAAAACTTAGATATGAACCAGCAGTTGCTGGAGATCATTATAAACTGCAACACTTGTGAGAAGATGCAATTTCTTCTACTGGGACGGGAAGAACTCGTTGCATGGTTCACAGAGCGATTGCTATTCCTGGGCATCAACTCAAATCAGATTCATTCACAAATCTTTTAAATAACGTTTATTACCATGAAAACAAAGAATTCAATTTTACTGGCCTTAGCCTTAACAATGATTTCCACATCGGCCTTTTCACAGGTTGATTTCGGATTGCGTAACGGTGTCACAGTTTCTACATTTGCCCCAAAGGGAGATTTGCTCGACAATACCAATGTTACCTTTTCCTATACAGTTGGTGCGTTTTCTACGCTGCCGGTCAGCAAATCCTTTGCATTTCAACCTGAGGTCAACTATGTAAGGAAGGGCCGTAATGAAGAAACCTCAGAACTGAATACGACCGTCAAGACCGATTTTAAAATTGATTACCTGCAGGTTCCGGTACTTTTTCAATACAGGGACAATTTTAATGATAAAGGATCTCAGTTTTATATTGAGGCCGGTCCTTATGCGGGGTTTGCTTTAAATACGCTGACACAACCATCAAAAGGGAATAACAGTGGTATCTCGGTCCAGGCCCCGGACAGCAAAAAGACCGATTGGGGCGTTGCTTTTGGAATCGGATTCCAGGCCCCCATCTGGAAACAGGATTTCCGTTTTAACCTGCGGTATGACATGGGCCTATGCGATATTGCCGGTCAACCGTCTGACTATCAAACTAAAGCGCTTAGTTTGACAGTAGGTATTGTGTTGTAAGAGAATTGGTTGAATAGTTTGGGCAATAAAAAAAAGAGTAAGGGCAATGTATTAACCATGCCTTTACTCTTTTTTGACTCTGAGATTTGAGTATAATCTTAAAGGTCTGAATTTCTAACAGATATCCTTATTTTGAATTGTTGCCGATGCAATACAGGTATTTCAGGCCTCTCAAATATATTTTACCATTGCTTAGGGCGGGGGAAGCAAACATCTTTTCCCCAATAGAATTTTTTGCGATCATGTTGAATGCCGGACCCGGCTTAATCACCTTTATCTCACCATCATCATTGGGAATATATACCAGGCCATTGGCGATAACCGGTGATGAATATTGCTTTCCGTTATCTTCGGTCCATAAAACCTTTCCGGTTGCAGCATCCATGCAATATAGTTTACCATTGATCATCGTAGAAAAGAGATATTCGTCAATACTTGCAGGTGACGGGACGTAGCAGGCGCCGTTTGTGCTTTGCCACACAACATGGCTTGTTGTAACATCACCTGCCCCGTCAGGTTTAATACCCATTAAAATGCGTTTTGGCCAGGCACTGCTGAATATGACAAGACCAGACTTTTCATTGTATACCGGACTGGAGGTAAAGTCTTCAGAAGGCCCGTTTACAAACCAATTCTTTGTCCCGTCTTTTGGGTTATAGGAAGCGATTTCCTTATTGCCACCAAAAATCATCTGCATTTTACCTGCCATATTCCTGAAAATCGGAGAGCTGAAACTATGTGCCGGTTTGTCGTGCGGAACTTTCCAGATGATATGTCCGTCTGCCCGGCTCAACGCTGCGATAAAAGAATCACCCTTACTGTCTCCGTTGATGATCACCATGTCTTCAAAAATTGCTGGAGAACAGCTGTAGCCATGGGGACTGGAAAAAGTACCTGGTTTTTGGAGCCAGACCTGTTTGCCTGTAAAATCGTAAGCTGCAACTACAACATCCTGACCATCCAGAAAAGATATAAATACCAGCGTCCCGTCAGTAGCAGGTGTGCCGGATGCAAAACTGTTGTCATTGTGTTTGTTTTCAAATTTACCTTTGACGACTGTTTTTTGCCACAACAGATTACCATTGGTGCAGTCATAACAAAGGAGAACTTTCTCTTCGGAGTCAGATAAAGCGGAAGCAGTAAAAAGCCTGTCCCCCCAAATGATGGGTGAAGCATAACCGGAACCTGGAACCGGACTTTTCCATACAACATTGGTTGTCGAATCCCATTTTGTTGGTAAACCGGTTTCCGGGCTGGTACCATCACCGTTGGGTCCCCGCCAACAGGGCCAGTTTTGGGCATTTATAACAGTCGCAGAACTTATGAAAAGCAGCAAAAGAGCAGGTTGCAATAGTTTTAAAATGGTCATAGGAATGCTGATATAGTTATTTACAAGGTTATTAAATTTAAAGTTCACCTCTGAGTCCGATTACTTCAGCACCCTTCTGCATGGCTGCAATGGTCTCTTCAACAAGTTCTTCCACTGATTTCCCAAGCATTTCCGCTCCTTTGGAAATTACGTCCCGGTTCGCACCTGCAGCAAAAGCCCTGGTATTCCATTTCTTCATAACTGACTTGGTTGTGAGGTCAAGGATGCTTTTGGATGGCCTCACATAAACGCATGCAGTGATCAGCCCTGTTAATTCATCTGTTGCGAAAAGTACTTTTTCCAGGTATTCGATCGGTTCAACATCTGAACAGAGGCCCCAGCCGTGACTTACTATTGCCCTGATATAACTCTCGGGCCAGTGGTGATCCTCAAGGATCTTCCTTGTCATTGTGCAGTGTTGTTCAGGATATCTCTCATAATCCAGGTCATGGCACAACCCAATTACACCCCATTTTTCGATATCCTCTCCGGTCTGCTCTGCGAAATGCCGCATCACAGATTCAACAGCAAGTCCATGGCGGATCAGGCTGTCCTGGTTATTGTATTCAGATAACAATGCAAATGCTTCTGCTCTCGACGGTTGTTTTTCCATATGAATCCCGGTAATTGTGATTGAATGTATTAATAGTTGAATTATGTGCTGAAAATCAATGTATTAATGTTAATGAGCCTGTTGTCATTATCCATCTAAAGCCTTTCTGACAGCATAGAATCAACCCTTGTAAAGATAATCAAGATGTTTAAATTTCATGATTAACCCGGATATGCGGAAATTAGTCTTTGCACTGCCTGATAATACAGTTTCACTGACTGCTAAAGTGAGGTTGAATCCAATTGCATCAACAGATATTCAACAATGAACGGACGATTGGATGTGTCACTCATCCGTAAAAAAAAGCAGTTTGTCTATGAAATAGCTCATTTCATCTAGTTTACTTTGACATCCTTCTATCGGGTAGTATGTTTGAGTATTATTATTAAAAACAACACTTTAAAACATACATTATTATGAAAACAAAAACATTTTTACTGGGGTTAACATTTTTCGTCTTAGGGATGGTTGCTTCTATTGGAATCGTATCCAACAACAGACACCATGATTTCAACCATCAGGTAAGTATCAGAAAAAGTGCAATTATAGAAGTTGGAGCTCCGCTTTCTGTGACACAACTAAAGCATTACGGATTTATTTAATGTTTGGATTTTGATTAAATACAAAGGAGGTAGTTGCCTCCTTTTTTTGTGATATTTAGGATCACATTTTCACGACTTATCAAAGATGAAAAAGTCATATTGGACCGGTATAATCCATGGTGATAAAACCGAGTCAATCGGTGTAATATATTCTATCATTGACTGATATGCGGTTGTCCTGAATTTTCAGCGATTTTCCGATATCTCAATTGAATTGGTGATAGAAATTGAAGAAAGCAAGCCCGGAGATTTGTTTGATAAATTAAACGCTTAATGCATATCGCAGGGTATGAACAAGGAATATCAGATTCCAATGCGACTTGCGTTGTTTTACTGAATTTTACCTTTACAATAGAAACAGGAGACTTGTTGTTTGAAATCCGGGATACTATTGATTACCAGTCGTGTGAATGATTATTTTCATTTCGCAGATGGAATTTTCTCTATTTTAGAATCAGTCTGAATAAGATTATTCAGGTAAAAACTTCATGCTTGTTACAGATGACAGCTTAACTTTTTCTTCTGAAAAATAATCGCTGTGATATTGGTTGTTTGTGTATAGTTCAGTCTGGTCGCAATAGTACGGGCTGCCTGGAATGCCAGATGTTCCTGTAGGTATTACAGTTGCTGAACGGTCCCAGTCTGCCAGGTCGAATACATGTCGCTGCGAGGCTCCGTGATCTGCCGAATAGGGATTGTTAAACGAATAGGAGTATGGGCCAACAGTATGGAAACTGCCAGGAACGCCATAGGTCCTGGTGTTCATCCCAAATACCAGGTCAAGAATTTTGAGCTTACCCATCGGGTGTAGGATTGTCAAGGTATGGACTTTTTGCCATTGCCAGTCAGCAGGGTTCTTCCCAAGCTTTTCAGTCAGATTTTTAACAGTGGTTTTAAAGCTTACAAGCAGTATGTCTTCAAAAGTTTCCTTTTTTTCGGTTTTGATATTGTCAAACCATACAGTTGTATTTGATCTTAAAGCACTGGCAACCAGATTCAATCCCATTGTTTTGTTCCCAAGAACCTTTGTGGTAAGGTCTGCATCCAGTTCATCGGAGATCATGTCCCTGATAAGGTTCATGAACAGGGTTTCAAATATGGTGGCAGCAGGGCTTTCCCGTTCCAGTTTGCCATCCCAGTCGCGAAGCAATGAAAGCGCCTTTAATTCGGTTTCCTCTTTTAATCCGCTGCTTCCAAGTACCTGCACAAATCTGTCCAGGTAAGCTTCACCCAATTTTGATTTACAGTCTGATTGTATGGCCTGGAAATCTGCCACATTCAGTTTTTCCTTGGCTTCCAGCATTTCCCGGATTCGCTCAATCCTGGTGGGCATTGAAAACCAACGGCTGATATAATAGGGATAATCCGCGGGGGCAGTTTTGTTGTTGGCAGAGGATACATATCCTCTTTCAGGATTATATTCGTAGGGCAATTCCTCAAACGGAACGTATCCCGTCCAGTCAAACTCTGCAGTCTCCCCTGAATAGATTGAAAACCCGTCACCTTTACGGATCGGGATCCCGGCACTGCATTGCAGGCCAATATTTCCTTTGACATCAGCATAAACAATATTCTGACTAGCTGATTTAAATGTACTTACCGCATCGCGAAAATCGATCCAGTTTTTAGCACGGTTCAGCAAATAGACCGCACGTACTTCATTGCTGTAATCGAAACCCGACCAGCGCATTGAAAGTTGCTTGTCCTTTATCTCTTTAATCTCCGAAACTAGCGGTCCGCGGTGCGAATAGCGTAAAGTCCTTTCGAAGACCTCGCCTTCCTTGGTTTTTATACTGGTCTTTTCTATTTTCAACGGTTTCCACTCCCCGTTGAAAAAGTACTTATCCTGACTCTCATTTATTTTTTCCTGGTAAAAATCCAGGTTGTCTACTGCCACGTTAGTCATACCCCAGGCTATTGAATCATTGTGTCCGCTTATAACCATCGGCTGTCCTGGTAAAGCGACACCGGTTACATTCAGTTTCCCCGGGATTTCCTGGTGAATCTGCATCCAGATACCCGGTGCGTTGAGGGAAAGATGCATATCATTGGCAAGTAAAGGCATACCGGTCTCACTTTTTTTACCTGATACGGCCCAATTGTTGCTGGCATTAAAAACTTCGGCCCCCAGTCCATCCAGTTTGTCAAGGGCAGAAAGAGTAATGGACGACAGTTTTTTTTGCTGTAGTTGAAAATCAGGGAAAACAGGTTTTGGTTGATTTTTCATATCCGGAACTATCGTGCAAAAATGCAAGGAGTCAAGTTTGGCTGCCAATCCTGTTAACAGAAGATCCTCAGTCCATCCGTGCATCAGGTCCCAGCCCATGTATCCGACCATATTAAAGGAATGTTCAATTTCCCAGTGTTCGGGTTTGTAACCCAGGATAATAAATTCGGGAGGCAATTTATCCTTATGCGAATCAATGTAAAAGTTAACTCCTGTTGCAAAATTTTTTAATGCCTCCAACACGGCATGGTCTGTCTTTTCAATTATCATCCTGGATTTGGCAGTCATCTGCAAAGCCCTCATGATCTCATCAGTTTTAACCATGTCTTTGCCAAAGATCTCTGAAAGCCGGCCGGTAGTCACCCGGCGAAGCAAGTCCATTTGCCACAGACGTTCCTGTGCCATTATGTATCCTGTAGTTTTGTACAGATCTGCTTCATTTTTTGCATAGATATGAGGAATGCCGTACTTGTCACGGAATACCCGGACCTCTTCTAAAAGCCCTTTAAACCCGATATTGGCAGAATAGTCGGGAATAGCCTGTTTCTTAATTTTTTGTATAAACACAAAAGCGACCAAAATGGCAACTGCCAGACTGATAAGTATAACGGAAAGAATTAACTTAAATTTTTTCATAGTCGGGGTTGTTACATTACAAATAAGCAGTGGCAGTGGTAAATTTTACAAGTACTATAAAACTAACGAATTAATGAGAATCCTCAAGTTGGGAAATTAAATATTAATCTTGTTTTAAAAATTTCAGAAATATACAACTTGAAAAGTATCGAATGATTGTGAAAGCAAAACATTGAAGGATTAATCGTCTGATAATCTTACTTGTCAATAACAGATATTGAGTGGTCGATTAGTTGGGCCGGGATAAACCGATAAAAAATGAACAATAAAAGTAATTTTTAAAATGTTGAAGAACAGACATCTAGACGATTAATTTTTAAATGAGTTTATTATTTTTTGATGTTTTTTTTGTATTTTGTATGCTGATTCTCAAATTGAAAAGTCTGCTGCCTGCCTTAGTCAAACCTTTAAGGATAAACCTGTCTTATGTTAAAAAAGATAATTGATTTCAGCATTCGGAACAAATTGATAGTAATTCTTTTTACCATCACTATTTCGGCATTTGGACTGTTTGCCATACTCAAAATACCGGTTGGGGCAGTCCCCGATATAACCAACAACCAGGTCCAGGTAATCACTACCTCCGGAAACTTGTCAACCCAGGAGATTGAACAATTTATTACAGCTCCGGTTGAACTGGAAATGGCTAATTTGCCCGGAGTAAAAGAGATAAGATCAGTATCAAAATTTGGAATATCTGTTGTAACGATTGTTTTTGAGGACAATTTGGGTACATATCTGCCACGGCAGCTGATTGCAGAAAAAATCAAGGCTGCATCCGCAAATATCCCGGAAAATTTTGGCACGCCGGGAATGGGGCCAATTACAACGGGGTTGGGAGAAATATACCAGTATATCGTTGATATTAAGCCGGGTTATGAAGGAAAATATACAGCTACAGAACTTCGGACAATTCAGGACTGGATAATAAAGAGACAGTTATCGGGTATCAATGGTGTTGTCGAAGTGAACAGCTGGGGAGGCTACCTAAAGCAATATGAAGTTGCAGTCGACCCTGTGAGAATGCGCAGTCTTGATGTAACCCTGATGGATGTTTTTAATGCGGTTGAGGGAAACAACAGCATTTCTGGCGGTTCATATATTGAGAAAGTAAATCAGAGTTATTTTATCCGGGGTGACGGACTTGTAAAATCAATTCCGGATATTGAAGACATTGTTGTGAAAAACAATGGGGGGATACCCATTTTGGTAAAAGATATAGCGGATGTGCATTTCGGTTATGCCAACCGGTTTGGTGCCATTACTGCCAACGGTCAGGGAGAGAAAGTATTGGGGCAGATAATGATGCTTAAAGATGCGAATTCAAAATTAGTCATCAATGATGTAAAAAAGCGGGTTGAATCCATTCAGAAAAATCTGCCGGAAGGTATTTTCATCAATCCGATTCTTGAAAGAAGCGAGTTGATTTCCAAGACTTCGCTGACAGTCGTTGAAAACCTGTTGCTCGGTTGTGTCATCGTTGTTTTGATGGTCATACTGTTATTGGGCAATGTGCGTTCAGCAATGGTTATTGCTTCAATGATTCCTCTTTCATTGTTCTTTACGATTTTTATGATGTATGTTTTTGGAATTGACGCGAACCTGATGAGCCTTGGAGCACTTGACTTCGGAATTATCATTGACGGGGCTGTTATTATCGTTGAATACATCGTTATCCGGCTGACAGCCGGGAATGCTGAATTTGATGAAGAACACGGATTGGAAAGCCAGCTGCTGATTGACAGGATTACCTATAAAGGCGCCTCAAAAATGATGAGTTCTGCCGTATTTGGACAGATTATCATTTTGATTGTTTTTATTCCTATTCTTTCATTGAGTGGAGTTGAAGGTAAAATGTTCCGTCCGATGGCTCTGTCTTTCAGCTTTGCCATCATAGGAGCCATGATTCTGGGCCTGACCTGGCTTCCGGTTGCAGCTTCACTTTTTCTAAAACCGGAGAAAGGCCCACGGTGGAAGCCGTCTGAATGGGTTATGAATTTGGCCCATACATCTTACCTGCCTGTCATAAAATGGTCAATCAATCACAAACGGATTGTTTTAGGCTCAGCTTTGGCTTCTTTGCTTCTTACCGGTTTCCTGTTTAACCGGATCGGGGGTGAATTTGTCCCTACACTTGATGAAGGTGATTTTGTCATTCAGCCTGTATTGAAAACCGGAACCTCGCTTTCGAAAACAGTAGAGATGACCACGCAAATGGAAAATATTCTGATCACCAAATTTCCGGAAATTCACCAGATCGTCAGCCGGATTGGTGCGGCAGAAGTGCCTACGGATCCGATGTCAATGGAGGAGATTGATATGATCATCAAACTGAAACCGCGAGATGAATGGGTTTCTGCCACAAGTAAAGAGGAACTGGCCGATAAATTTAAGGAGGCATTGTCTGTAATTCCGGGTATTGACTACGAATTTACCCAGCCGATTGAAATGCGTTTTAATGAATTGATTACAGGTGTCAGGGCTGATATAGCCGTAAAAATATTCGGGGAAGACCTTGATTACCTGAACCGGAAAGCCATTGAAGTAAAAAAAATGATCGAAGATATTCCAGGAGCAGCGGATATTATTCTTGAAAAGACGACCGGTCTTCCACAAATGAATGTCAAATATGACAGGAAGAAAATTGCGTACCTCGGAATAGATATGAAAACATTGAACCGTTACCTTGCAGTGGCTTTCGGGGGTGAAACCACGGGTATCGTTTTTGAAGGAGAGAAACGCTTCGATCTTGTTGTCAGGCAAAAGAAGCAGAACCGGATGGATTTGGATGATATCAGGAATCTTCAGATTCCGATGCTTAATGGTAAACAAATTGCATTACAGGAACTGGCGGAGATTTCATTTTCAGAAGGGCCGGCCAAGATATCCCGTGACAATACCCACAGGCGCGTAGTCGTGAGCGTTAATGTGAGAAATCGTGATCTTCAGTCTGTTGTAAAGGATATTCAGACGAGAATAGATGAAAGGATCTCACTTGAACCCGGAAATTATATTTCTTATGGCGGACAGTTTGAAAATTTGCAGAATGCGACCAGGCGCCTGATAGTAGCCGTTCCTATCGCATTATTGCTGATTTTTATTTTCCTGCATTTCGCGTTCAGATCCTTTAAGGATGCACTTATGATATTTTCATCAGTTCCACTGGCCACCGTTGGCGGTGTTTTACTGCTGTGGATCAGGGGAATGCCGTTTAGCGTTTCTGCGGGGATAGGTTTTATTGCACTTTTTGGTATTGCTGTCCTTAATGGTATTGTTCTAATTGAACACTTTAAAGACTTGCAGCACAAAGGCATGACCAATATGCACGAATTGATTATAAAGGGAACGACTGAACGATTAAGGCCTGTTATGCTGACAGCCTCAGCTGCTGCAATGGGATTCTTGCCAATGGCCATCTCAACCGGTGCAGGGGCAGAAGTGCAGCGCCCATTGGCAACAGTTGTAATTGGAGGCCTGATAACATCTACCTTGCTGACTATGATAGCATTACCTTTGCTCTACGAGATATTTAACAGAAAAACAATATTTCGGTTTAGGATTCTAAGGCTGATATTTTCGAAATTGTTTTTGGTTGTACCTGCGATGATTCTCTTATTCACCGCCGTGCCTGCCAAATCTAAAGAATCAGCATTGCCACATGTGTCCCATACGCTAATTATTTCACAGCCGAAAGGTGCATGTCATCCGCAAAGTCAATGGATCAGGGCTTATCAGCCTGCAAATACAAAATTATTATTTGAGTTTTCCGGTAAACCGGGCCGGAAAGAAAAAATTATTTAATTGTCTAATTTACTGATTAAGATGAAGCGATATAATTTACTCCTTGTCTGTTGTTTAATGGTTGTTGTTTTTTCGCAATGCGGTCAGGGAGGCAAGCCTGACGAGAGTAAGAAAAATGATAATAACCAGTTGTTGATAATTTCACAGAATCAGTTTGAATTGAACAAAATGAAAATAGGTGAAATTATCACTTCAACCTTTGCGGAAGAGATTAAGTGTAACGGTTATATTAAAGCGCCTTCCGGAGCAATGGCTCAGCTTAGTTCACCGGTAGCGGGAACTGTAGAAACCATTAACTGTGCCATTGGTGATTTTGTTAAGAAGGGGCAGGTTTTATGTACGCTGTACAACAACGATGTGATAATTTTACAACAGGAACTGGTCGAAACCTCTTCCCGACTAAAAAGGTTAAGATCTGATTATGATAGAAATAAGGCGCTATTAGCTGAAAAAATTAGTGCAGAAAAGGATTTTATCGCCATCGAAAGCGAATACAATGCTATGAATGCCAAATACCTTTCATTAAAATTGCGCCTGGAAATTTTAAGACTGAATGTTGCGAAAATTGAAGCTGGCGAACCTGCTGTTACATTCCCGGTGACTGCACCTTTGAGCGGTTTTGTTACAACACAGAATATTACACTCGGGCAATTTGTTGAACAACAAAAAAATATAATGGAAATAGTGGATGTCAGTCAGCTGCATCTTCAGTTTTCGGTTTATGAAAGCGCAGTCAGTAAGCTGAAAGCAGGCCAGGATATTTATTTTAAGACAACCGGGGTGCAAGATTCTGTCCATCATGCAGTTCTTACGTCAGTTGGAAGAGCCATTGATCCGGAGTCAAGATCCATACAGTGTATCGCAAAAATAGAAAAAGAGGAGGGTGTCCAATTTATAAACAATGCCTATGTTGATGCTTATGTCATTGTAGATAAGCTGCAAGCCAGTGCCTTGCCAAACGAAGCATTCGTCAAGTCAGGACCGGATAACTATGTATTTTCCGTTGTGAAGGAAGAAAATCAAAATTACTATGTTAAAAAGGTCAAGGTCAGGACAGGCAAGATATCCAGGGGCCTGACAGAGATTATTGGTGACGGGTCTCTTAAGAGGATAATTATTCAGGGAGCCTATAATCTGAGAACAGAATAGATGTAGATTATTTTCCCAGCATGGGGAACAGTTGTCTTATTTTGTTTTCATCCGGCCTGGAGCCATATTCGCAAATTTCAAATGCCTCAGCAAATTTTGCCCGGGATGCGTGTTCTTTTCCATACCATTTCTCCAGGGATTTTCGCACCTCAGGATTAATGGTCCAAAACGAGGTCAATCTCTTTGACAACCAGGCAATTCTGTCTGATGGCAAGGCAGGGACCTCGCTGGCGTAACCACCTATCCATGGAAGCCATTCGAACATCTGTGACTGGTGTGCAGAAATTGCATTTACCTTATTATCGAATACCTCTGTAAAGTCGACTGCTATATCGGGCCGGAAAGGATTTGGGCGTTGAAAATTATCCTGGAAGTAAAGAAAGACCGGATTTTTTTGCAAAGGTGGTGTATCCGGAGCCACATTCGGCACAGCAACCATGTAAGCAGCATCCTGGACAAGAACCGCAGTATAACGGTGATCGGGATGATAGTCATTTGGACGGGGAGAAATGACGACATCAGCATGCCAGTTGCGTATTTCCCGTATGACCTGATGTCTTATCTCCAGGGAGGGAGTCAATTCTCCATCGTGGTTATCCAATACAACATATTCGACACCGAATCTTTTTCCCGCTTCTTTTGCCTCTGCCATCCTGCGTTTGGCAAGTGCTCCGCCTCCCTCGGACTGGTGCCCGGCATCACCATTGGTGACGGAAACAAATTTGACCGCACAACCCATCGAGGCAAACAAGATGGCTGTCCCGCCGCCATCCAGATCACAATCATCCGGATGTGCACCAATCATGATAACACGAACAGGCAGACTGCCGTTTTGGGAGAACAATGAAAATGCTGAAAATAAAACGATTATGGTTATAAAAGAAAATTTTTTCATGAATATTTTTTTGTGAATGTCCTCTATTGCAGTCAATGATTAAAGTTACTGTTTGTTTTAAACAGATTCAAATTTTTTCACATGAAATTATCTACAGAAAATTGTCTTTCCAGCTGCCAGGTCTATTAAGCCGATACATGAAACACCCATGTTGTCAAATTTTTTCATTCAAGGTGTAAAAGTGGCCGATTAAATCCTTGAAATATTAGGAACGCACCTTAAAATACCGGCAAATATGTTTATTACTGGATTTTAATTCCCTTGCAAGAAAGATCAAGTTAAGAGATCCTATATATACATTTAAAGCAACTAATTTTTAAAATCAGATTGTAACAGAAACCTCACGAGTTTGCTGATTGATGCAAAAGGTTCTTCCTGAGAAGAGTTTTAGCAGAGGCTATAGAAAAATGGATGATATGAAATTTGCCTGTAATCTTTGTCTGATTATTCTCAAATGGTTGCGGACAGTTTATTACAGATCCAGCAAAGTTTTTCCCGATTCCTTCAATAAACCGACCGACCATCTTACGATGACGAATGAACTGATTATCGCACCCATGGCATCAAGCCAAATGATATTCAGGTACATGGCAGCTGTCAGGCCGATAATTGCTGTCACACTGGTAAGAGCATCGGCGATAACATGCAGGTAGGCTGCCTTGATATTATGATCTGTATGTTCATGGTCGTGACGGAGCAGAAATGCGCAGGCGATATTCACTGCAAGGCCAATTACTGCCACCAGAATTGCTTCTTCAAAATGAATGGGTCCGGGATTAAAAAGCCGCTTAATCGCTTCGCCAAGAATTACAAATGCAAATATGAGAAGCATCAATCCGCTGCTGTAACCAGAAAGCGACAATATTTTATTAGCATTGCCTTTGTAGGTTTTTTTTGAGGACATTTTACGAACCATAACATAGGCAATCCAGCTCAGGCCAATTGCCAGGACATGAGATCCCATGTGTATCCCGTCTGCAAGCAAGGCCATTGATCTTGTGGAAAGTCCGAAATAAATCTCCACAACCATAGTTATGGCAGTAATCAGAACAACCCAACTGGTTTTGTGTTCGTTGTGTGAATGCATCAGCCGTATATAATAATCTGATAATACGGCTGGAGCTGTTAGTAGGTTTCAGTGTTGCATCCTGCCTGCCAGAATAAAGTTTTGAACCAACAGAAATGTTGATGGTTCTGCTATGAAGGCTTTGCAAGTTCAGGAACAAATGTTGAAGTTCGGGCAAAGGGGGAAATCAATTACTTGTATAAAAATCTTTTAATACTGCGTTTTGGAGTCTTTACGAATTCTTCAGGATGAATTTCAAATTTGGAAATATTCATATAGGAAGGCACAGAGTCATTGATATCCTTCAGGTAATGAAAGAACATCATTTTCAAATTGTCTGATGAAATGTTATTGGCTTCAACAACCTCAGCATCCGGATAGATCAGTGCAACCAATTTGTCGTCATCGCGTTGGACAATGAGTGATTCCGCGATGCCAAATTTATTGTTCAGTTTTGCTTCCAGCTCTTCGGGGTAAATATTTTTACCACTTGCACCGAGTAACATATTTTTGATACGGCCTTTAATGAAAATATTGCCTTCCTGGTCGATGACTCCTGAGTCACCGGAATGAAGCCAACCCTCGCTGTCAATTATTTCACGTGTAGCTTCTTCATTTTTGTAATATCCCAGCATTACATTATCACCCCTGATAATTATTTCCCCCGCAATTTTTTGAGGATCAACGGAATCAATTTTCACTTCAAGAGTATCTACAGATTTACCTGAAGATCCTTTCTTTACGATTTTATGTGATGCATAACTGATGAGAGGTCCGCATTCCGTCATTCCATAACCAACGGTATATGGAAATTTTATTTTCCGGAACAGCGTCTCTGCCTCAATGTTGAACGGGGCGCCGCCAATAACGATTTCATGGAATTTACCGCCAAATGATTCAGTAAGTTTTGCCTTGATCTTTCCATAGATTACATTCCGGATTATTGGTGTCCTTAGCAGAATCTTCATGATAGGCTTACTGATTTCTGGAAGTATCTGTTTCTTGTAAATTTTTTCAATTACCAGTGGCACTGACAGCACCAGTGCCGGCCTGATTTCTTTAAATGCCTGGATGATAACCCTTGGCGAAGGCGTTTTGGTGAGGATGGTAATGTGACATCCTATACTGATTGGAAACAGGAATTCAAAGGCACATCCATAAGCATGGGCAAGCGGCAAAAATGAAACAATTGAATCACCCGGTTGCAATGGCATGTTGTTCTGGGCAAACCGGATGTTGGCAGTCAGGCTGTTGTGCGACAACATTACACCTTTTGAAAACCCCATAGTTCCAGAGGTATAACTGATGACTGCTAGCTGATCATTTGTCACCTTCGGCAGGCTGAACTCTCCGGATGAAATCCCGTTGGGGTATTTTTGCAGATAATTGGAAGCAACCTGACTTACAGCCTCTGAAATGGCATCATTAGCTGAAAATAACAGCTCAAAGTTACTGAGTGAGACTACGGCTTTTATGTTTGGTATTTTTTTTATGTCCAGGTCCTGAAAAATATTGTCGGCACATAACATCATTACCGAGTCGGAATGATTGATAATGTAGGTCAGATCCTCAGTCTTAAAATCCGGTAAAATAGGCACTACAACAGCTCCGTAGGTAATGACGGAAAGGTATCCGATACACCATTTGGCTGAATTTTTTCCAAGAAGAGCTATTTTATCTCCGGGTTTAATTCCTGTACTCCCGAATAACACATGAAACCTGAGTATTTCCTGAGTGACCCCGGAATAGGTAAAACTTTCACCATTGTAGTCCGTGAGGGCTATAATATCACGGTTTTTTTTCAAACTGGATTCGATGAACCCGACAAGTTGTTCGTTTAGCATAGCTGGATTGTGATGTGATTCAGACAAAGTAAATAAAATAATTGGATTTTTCATTCCAGTTAATACAATTTCCCCGGTTTATAGGTCTGGGTCTTTCACTTAAAATATTTTTATATTTTTGATACCTGTTAATACCAAGATGTGTCGCTTGAAGGGACATGTTAAAGTCCGGATGAAAAGTTGTTCATCATCAATACTTCCGGGAAAAAGCAGGAATTGGACCTGGCTATCGGTTCAACTTCAGCTAAATTTCAAGGAAATCTTCCTTCCTCATTTAATAAAGGGCATTGAAGAATTGTCCTGCGTTTCTCCGGGATAGGTTCTCTCTTCGTTGTTAACTTCAATGTAATTCCCAAAAAAATTTTGAATTTTTGGTTTAAACCAAATCCCTGTTCCGGTATCTAAGCAATAAGCTGAGAACTTGACAGTCAAAATTGTTATGGCGCCAGGTACATTGGAAAGAGCCGGGCTAAGCCTGGATGTCAATCTGTTCCAAACCACTTATGATGCCTTAAATTTGTACTGATGAAATGCACATAAGAATATTATCACATCAAAAGACAATGATTGTGTGGGTATTAGCTGCACTTTTCTTTTATTCCATTTGGCCATTAAAAAACAAATTATAAACAAATGAAATACCCATGAGGAAGTTTTTTCTCCAACCGGAAATGAATATTTGGGTATTCCATGTGGCAATTAAAAAACAAATTATAAACACATGAAAAACAAATTCAGACTTTTTTTCCTTGCAGGTCTTGTTATGCCCGTTTTGGTCTTCGCCCAGCAGCTTGATAGACGGGAAAAGTATGACATTTCAAAAGACAAGGTTTTGTACACAATCGGTTATGCCCACCTCGACACAGAATGGAACTGGGAATACCCGACAACAATCAATGAATACATTAAGAATACTATGGAGGACAACTTTAAGTTGCTGGAAAAGTATCCTGATTATGTGTTCAACTTCACCGGTTCGCGACGTTATAACATGATGAAGGAGTATTATCCTGAATCCTACAAAAAAGTTGCAGACTATATTAAACAGGGTAGATGGTTTATCTCCGGTTCTTCAGTGGATGAGGGTGAAGTAAACATCTCATCTTCAGAATCTGTTCTCCGTCAGGTGCTTTACGGAAATCAGTACTTCAGAAAGGAATTTGGGAAAGAGAGCTATGACTATATGCTTCCCGACTGTTTCGGATTTGTTGCTACCCTGCCATCGGTATGGAATCATGCCGGATTGCTGGGATTTTCAACCCAGAAATTAACCTGGAGATCTTCAAACGGTCTACCGTTTAATGTTGGCGTCTGGGAGGGCCCTGATGGCAAAGGCCTGCTGGCAGCGTTGAATGCGACCAATTATGGAGGTAGTGTCGAAGAAAGACTGGATAAAAACAAAGAGTGGACCAGCCGGATAAACGGGGATATCAATAAATTCGGAGTTTCCTTCGATTTCAGATATTATGGGACAGGAGATATTGGTGGTGCTCCCAGGGAAAAAGATGTTATCAATGCAGTAAACAGCCTTAAACATGATGACAGTAACTTTAAAGTTGTTCTGACTTCCTCGGATCAGATATTTAAAGACATTACTCCACAACTGAGGGAAAAGCTTCCTACTTATGCGGGGGATTTACTGCTTACCGAGCACAGTGCAGGATCAATGACTTCCCAGTCTTTTATGAAAAGGGCCAACCGCAAGAACGAACTTTTGGCTAAGTCAGCAGAGCAGGTGGCTTCATTCGCTGATTGGATAGGTGGTGCTGCTTATCCTGTAACTAAGTTGCACAATTCTTGGGATCTCATTCTTGGCAGCCAGTTTCACGATATACTTCCAGGAACAAGTACCGTTCTGGCTTATAACTATGCATGGAATGATGAATTTATTGCAATGAACAACCTTTCTGAGGTGTTAAAGAATTCGGTCAGTGCTGTTTCCGGCGGATTAAATACGCAGGTACAAGGCAAGGCTGTAGTTGTATACAATCCTGTTGCCATAGCTCGTGAAGATGTAGTTACTGCCGAACTGGCCTTTGCAAAGATTCCCGCCGGCATTATGGTTTATGACAAGAATGGACAAGCTTTGCCTACGCAGATTTTGTCATCAAAAGGGAACAAGATTAAATTCATTTTCCTGGCACAGCTTCCCTCCGTCGGACTGTCGGTTTTTGACGTTCGCGAGACTGCCGGAGCTTCTGCTGTATCCACATTGTCTGTAAAGGATCAGACACTTGAAAATGGTTATTTCAAGGTGGAGATTGATAAGAATGGTGATATTTCAAGCATTTACGACAAGAAAGCTTCGAAAGAAGTGTTGTCCAAACCTGCCTCACTTCAATTTCAGCAGGAACGTCCGTCACAATGGCCTTCCTGGAATATGGACTGGAATGATCGAAAAAAACCTCCCTTCGATTTCATGAACAAGGATGTGACAGTCAAAATTGTTGAACAGGGGCCGGTCAGAGTTGCTCTTGAAGTAACTAAGAAAGGTCAGAACTCAGCCATCACCCAAATAATAAGTCTTGCTGCAGGGCAGGCAGGAAAACGAATAGAAGTCAGCAACACCATTGACTGGCAATCCAAAGAGGTAAGCCTGAAAGCCGCTTTCCCTACCACAGTTACCAATGAATTTGCAACTTATGGCCTCAATACGGCTGCTGTGCAACGAACAACCAACAATGAAGTAAAATTTGAAGTTCCCGGGAGACAGTGGATAGATATCACAGACCGGCCAAATAATTATGGCGTTTCAATTCTCGAGGATTGTAAATACGGTTCTGATAAACCCGACAATAACACTTTGAGACTCACATTGATGTATACACCAAAAGCCAACTCGTATGTTTATCAGGGGACTCAGGACTGGGGCATTCATGAGGTAAAATATGGAATTTATGCCCATAATGGTGATTGGGTATATGCTATGACGCCATGGCAGGGTAGTTTTTTGAATTCTCCCCTGGTTGCTTTTGAAACAACAAAACACGATGGAGCATTGGGGAAAGAAATTTCCCTGCTTGACATTAATACCGGCAAGGTAGATGTAATGGCATTTAAAAAGGCTGAGGAAAGTGATTACTTCATTGTTCGGTTCAATGAGCTGTATGGTAAAGATGCAAAGGATGTTGCGGTTAAATTTCCTGGTAAGATAGTTGATGCCTATGAAGTGAACGGTCAGGAGAAGAAAATTGGTACTGCAGATTTTAACAGTGGAACTCTGAACTTTGATATGACGAAATTCGAATTGCGAAGTTTTGCCGTAAAATTTGAAAAACCTGGTACATCAATGGAAAAACCAGAACAGGTTGATGTAGAATTGCCATATAACCAAGATGTTATCAGTTCAGATAATAACCGGACTGACGGGAATATGAGCAACGGACTTTCCTATCCCGCCGAATTATTATCTTCTACTATCGTTAGTGAGGATATTCAGTTTAAGACAGGAAATAGTACGGATGGACAGAACAATGTAATGGCCGCTAAAGGACAGAAAATTAACTTGCCAGCAGGCGATTACAATAAAATATACATTCTGGCAGCTGCAACAGGCGACACCAAAGACAAGCTGAAGATTGGAAGCCGGACAGTTAATTTTAATGTTCAGGATTGGACCGGGTGGATAGGGCAGCATTACAGCAGGAAACTCTATTTTAACGATATGAAGGTGGCAGAGATAACGAGCCCTTATTCAAAGGGTGACAATATCGCCTGGTACGCCAACCACAGGCATTCTCCAAAAGCAAATGATGCCTATCAGTACTGCTACATTTTCAAGTATGAGTTTAACCTGCCTAAAGGAACCAAATCCATTACTCTCCCAGATAATGCCGGGATTAAGATTTTTGCTGTCACTGTTGCTAAAAATCAAAACAGCGATGCCGTCCCTTTACAACCACTTTACGATGATTTCAAAGAGAGTAAACCTGCAGTATTGAGAGTGAAGGAGATTATTACTCCGGACATGAAATCCCTGAAGTATGCTCAAAAGCCGTTATTTGGTCCAAACATCGATCAACGCATGACTGGAAATCCAAGGTTCAAGGCATATCTCAAAAGTATGGGAATGGATACCATCATTGTTCCTACGCCTCCATCTGCTGCGGATTATGCGGATGTAGCTACCGGAAATAAGGTGAGTGCAGTGTATTATGCTACGGGCAAATCGAATAAAGGAAAAGATCTTACGAATTTTAAAATTGATATGTCCCAGGTGCTTGATTCAAAGGCCGGTAAACTTTCTGATACGATATGGTTTGATAACGGAGAAGGCAGATATATTTTTGATTTGCAGAAATCAGTTCAGATCGATAAAATAGACCTTTTCCTTAATCAGTTAAGAAACAGAGGCACGCAGATCTTTAGCATATGGGCCTCTGATTCTCCTGTTGCCACAGAAGGAGATCCAAAAGCAGCCGGCTGGAAATATGTTGGTTTTTATGGAGCAGGAGGAAGAGGCATGATGGGTTCCGCTGGTTCATCGCTGCGATTTGAGGATATCCTGAAATGCCGTTATCTTATGTTTTTAACCGATGGAGGATGGCATGGGAATGATTATCTTAAACAGATCGATATTTTTGTGAAATAGCCTGGAGGTAAATTGTTACCACACTTCTTTTTGGAATGTTGAATCTTTAAAAAAAAAGGGTATAAATTTTTCCGGCTTAATCTTCTGTCAGGGGATTAAGCCGGAATTTTTTTATGCCGCTATATTTGCATTAATGTTTGTAGTTATTTATTGCATGCAACCCAGGGAAACCAAAAATTTAATTTGAAAAACATAACCCGAACCAGCTCTGATGAGATGCATGCCTTTATAAAAACTGCATTCTGAAAAGCGGGCATGTTGGAAGATAAAGCCCGTATTTGCGCCCGCATTCATACGGGAAATTGCAGGTTACAGGGTTGAAAAATCAAAAGCTTCCTTACCCCGGCGGGTTTGACAGGGAAGGAAAGCTGACTGATGATCCCGGATCAATTGAGGGTACAAGGCGCATTCTGTCAATGGGATACTGGAAAGGAAGTGGGTTTGGCAATTTTGTCGGATATGATTTCCGCCTTGCTGTCCGGAGGACACTCGACTGCAGGAAAAGACAAAGCAGGTAAACACCAGTCACTGATAGCTCAGTTTTTTCTCTCCTGAATTTTTTTCAATGTAAAACTTGTTCATTAATTTGAATATCAGCTGCTCCAAGAATGTCTTTCATGTCCATTTTTACAAAACTGATCATTTCTGCTGAGCCCTTTGTGCCTTTTTCAAAAAGTAGTCCGACCTGTTTGTTTTTCAGTTTGACCAGGCACGAATAGCCTGATGGACCTGCATTAATTAATTTTGAAGCTGCCCATGAATGGCAATCATCCAGGCTGTATCTTATGGTCATATGCGTTCTCCCGACGGTTACCGCCGGGTTGGAGAAGAGGTAAATATGTTGTCCCTTGTACTCTCCATAACTGAATAGACTTGCCTGGCAGACAGATTCGACCAACTGGAAATCATGGTTAATTAAACTCCAGGTTTCGCCCCCGTCGGTGCTGAATGAAATGGCCCTGCATTGCTTCTTATTGTAGGACCGCATGTTCATAAGCAAAGTCCCGTCCGAAAGCTCAGTTACCTGGCTTTCGTTGCACCCAGGACGTATTGGACTACTCATTTGCCACGTCTTCCCCTGGTCGTCTGATAAAAGTATATGTGAGCCATAGCCAAATGGGTCTTTGCGAATTTTACTCTCCGGATCGTAATAGCTGTGATTGGCGGGAATGACCATCCGGCCTTTGTGTTTTCCATATATCAACTGGATACCGGTTCCGGGACCTGTAGCATACCAGCCCCATGAAGCTTCTTTGCAGGTTTGGGTGAGCGGATAAGGAACCGACCAGTTCAATCCATCGTTGTCCGAATAGCATACAAAAGGTAATCTCGTGTCCCTGGAGGTTTTTCGGATGATTTCATTTTCATGGTCTTTACCAAGATTCCACGTCATAAAGAGCCAAATTCTTCCGGTTTGATTATCGACAACGGGACAAGGATTTCCACAGGTATTCAACGAGTCATTCCAAACAATCATTTCTTCACTCCAGGATTTTCCGTTATCGGTCGATCTTTTCATCACGAGATCAATATCGCCGCTGTCTCCGCCATCATTTCTTCCCTCCGCGAAGGCAAGGAGCGTCCCCTTCTTTGTAAGTAGAATTGAAGGTACGCGGTATCCTTTGTAGTTTCCTGCACCTGTTTTCCAAAGTATTTGCTCTTTTAAGCCATGACCTGTTGCAATTTCTCCGTCGACCAGGCTGATTACAAGAAATGAAAGGATAAGAACCAGGGTTTTACAACTTCTTTCCATTAGATTGTTTACTGATAGTTATGAACACATTAACGATTCCGGTAAATTACAACATTAATCAATTAAATATTCAGCACTTTAGTTTAATATTGTGTTGATAACCGCATTAAACTTTGAAATTGACCGGGGAAATTGAATGTGAATAATGCAACTATCTCAAGGTTCATTTCTGAAGTAATTGTTGAACATATTTGTCTCAATGTTTAATAGCGAAAGAAAAGCATACAAATTACCCGTAAATTCTTTAAATTTGTCGTAAGCTTACACAGAAGCTGTTAAAGTTCATTCTTTATGGATGTTAAATTTGAAATTTATCGAAGTCTGAGTCAGTTGCAGGAAAAATTTGTATTCTACATAATTGCCTTGAATGTAGCTGCAATTGGTTTTTCTGTGTATCTGACACTGGGCAAGCCTTTGGTATTAACCCAGATTCCACTGGGTCTTGCTGTGATGTCCTGGGCGTCAAGCATTTGGTTTGGTATGAACTACCTGAAAAAATTGGTCGATTCCAAATCTGTCAACTTTGAGATGCTTAAACTCGAAGGTGCCAGAACCCTTATTAATCAGAATGATTACACAGCAAAATCAAATCAATTAATGGAGGAAGACCAGAAAATTTTTCTTAAAATCGTTCAGTATTTAAAATACCACGAACTGCTGTTTTATACCGGAATAGTTTGCTTTTTATTCTGGCACTTCCTGGAGATGGCAATACTCTCATTATTCTGAATATATGCCTGTAGTTGGAATGCAAAGAAGAAAACAGTCCTCTCTTAATCCATTTTTCAGGAATCTCCATTTTGGGCGGTAGCCATTGCTGTCTCAGAACACGTGAACTTCCGCTGATATTCTATCTTATTCGTAAAATTTAATATTTATATAAAATTGTCCTCTTCTGGCATCCTATTTTCAAATCAGAATTTATGTTTGCCGGTATTGATTAATGCCGGATTTCGTTAAAGAAATATTCGTTCTAAAACATTTATTCCACATGGTTGTTTGGTCGTAGTTTAGAGATTTGCAAGGTTCAATTATTTCAGCGGCTCAACAAAAAAAATTAAATTGCACAATATGGAAATGTTGTGATTTTAATTCACAAACCGAAATGAAAATAAAACCAGGCCAATTGGCTTCGCTGAGCTTCGATTTGCTTTGCAGAACTGCATTCGATGTGAAAATTTAATTAAATAATAGAATTATTAACGCAAAGCTGGTTTGGTTGTAAATCGGACCATGAGAATTTAAAAACTTAATGGAGGAATTGAATAAATCGATGGAAGAACTTTATTGTCAGCTTAATGAATCGCAAAAGGAGGTTGATTCCCTGAAGCAGAAACTTGAGCAGATGATGACTTTTCATTCAAAAGTAGAGTTCAACCTTGCAGAGAGAGTAAAAGAATTGAATTGTCATTACTCTATTACTGAGATCATGATGACACATGGTCTTTCCGTGGACGAGGTGTGCCGGAGAATTGCAGATATCCTTCCTGCAGCATGGCAGTTTCCGGATCTGTTGGAGGCTTCCATTAAGGTTGGGGACAATGAATTTAACACCCCCGGTTTTAAGGATAGTGTCAACAAGTTGTCCCAGGATTTAAAAATAGGAAACCGAATTATCGGGAAAGTTGAGGTCTGTTATCCTGAAAATAAGTATTCCAATCAAGGACCCGTATTTTTGTCGGGTGAAGAAAGATTGTTATTTGCAGTCTCATTGAGAATTGGTGATTACCTGGAGAATAAAGAAAATGAGATAAAGTTAACCAGGAGTGAAGGGAAGTACCGGAGTTTGGTTGAAAACATCAGCGATATAATTTATGAAATCGCCGGAGATGGAACAATACTGTATGTAAGCCCTGCGATTAAAAGGGTTCTGGGGTATAGCCATGATGAAATTACCGGGAAAAATTTCTTGAATTATGTTCATGAAGCGGACCGGGTACTTCTGAGGGGCAAACTGATTGACCTGGAAAAAAGGGATTATTCCAGCCTTGAATACCGGTTAATATGCAAGTGCGGTGAAACAAAATGGGTCAGATCATCCACTTTACCGGTATATGAAAATGGTACAATAGTTGGTGGTGCCGGTTCCATGACTGATATTACACTTCAGAAGGAAATTGAGAAGGAAATCAGGGAAAGCGAATCACTTTACAAGTCTATTCTTGTTGCTTCTCCGGATGTGATAACCATAACAGACATTGAAGGCAAAATACTTTTTTCATCGCCACGGTCATTGGAGATGTTTGGCTACGAAAACTCCGAAATCCTGAACGGTCATAACCTTCTTGAGTTTATCACTCCCGAATTTCATTCGAAAGCAGTCAACGGCATTACCAGTATGCTGCAGAAAAATCCCCTGGGAGCGGAAGAGTATATTGGCATTAAGTCAGACGGTACGCTCTTTGACATGGAAGTGAACGGGGAAGTTATTAATGATGAAAACGGGCAACCAGCACGTATGGTTTTTATTGTCCGTGATGTTTCGAAAAGAAAGCAAACTGAAAATCAGTTAAAAAGCACACAGGAACTTTACCGAAAAATGGTGGAGACCATCAATGATGTAATATTCGAAGTTGCTGCCGATGGTACAGTCAATTATGTTAGTCCCGCTATTGAACGAATTCTTGGATACAGACCTGAAGACCTTACCGGGGAAAATTTCTTTACCTTTATGTACCCGGATGACAGGCCTGTACTGATGAACGCACTTGCTCAATTGGCTGAAACAGATTTTTCTAATCTGGAGTACCGGTTTTATAAAAAGGATGGCGATATCCGGTGGGTCAGATCTTCCACTAAGCCAATTTTTGAAAACGGGAAACTAGTCGGTGGGCGCGGCGCGCTGTATGATATTCATGAGCGCAAAATGGCGGAAATGAAATTACTGAAGAGTGAAGAAAAATACCGTAATATATTTGAAAATACGCAGGATGTCTATTATGAAGCTACAATTGAAGGCATCCTTCTGGAAATCAGTCCATCCATCCATAAAATTTCTAAGGGTCAGTTTTGTAAAGAAGAATTGATCGGACAATCAATTGTCGGATTCTATACAGTTCCTGAAGAGAGAAATCATTTCTTTGCTGAGTTATTTAAAACCGGAAGTGTAACTGACTTTGAACTTTCTTTTAGAAACAAAGATGGTTCCGTTATTCCGATTGCTATCTCTTCTGCGCTCCGTTTTAATTCAGACAGACAACCGGTTGCGGTATTCGGAAGTATGCGTGACATTTCAGAACGCAAAAAAGCACAGGACAGCCTTGCGGCAAGTGAACTTAAATACAAAACCTTGTTTTATGACTCCCCTGGAGGCTACCTGATTGTCAGGGATGGAATATTTATTGATTGCAATCATGCTTCGGAAACTTTGATCCGTGGAGACAGGTCAATGCTATTGGGGAAAACTCCAGGTCAAATATCGCCCGAATATCAGCTAAATGGAAGAAAATCAGAAGAATATGCAATCGAATTGATCAGGGAGACTTTTGAAAAGGGAAATAATTCATTTGAATGGATGCATCAGCGATTTGATGGCAGTGACTTTCTTGCCGTGATCAATCTCTCAGTTATTGATTATGAGGGCAGTCCGGTTTTACTTGTCACATGGCAGGATATTACCGAACAACGGGCAGCAGAAGAACAGTTGCGTAAACTTTCGCGGGCTGTGGAACAGAGTCCTGTCAGTATAGTCATCACTAATCTGGAAGGAAACATTGAATACGTCAATCCAAGAGTCAGTGAAACAACAGGTTATACACTTGAAGAATTGATGGGGAAAAATCCAAGGGTACTTAAATCTGGTGAAACACAATCAAATGAATATTCCATACTTTGGGAAAATATCAGCGAAGGAAGGGAATGGAAAGGCCTGTTTCACAACAAAAGGAAAAATGGAGAACTCTACTGGGAATCGTCCACAATTGCTCCAATCATGGACTCCTCCGGTAAGATAACACATTACCTGGCAATTAAAGAGGACATTACGGAAATCAAACTGTCTGAAGAAAAGATCCGACAGCAGAATGAACGGTTAACAGCTATCATAAGAGCAATTCCGGATTTAATTTTCGTTACAGCGCAGGATGGAACCTTTCTTGAATTTTACAGTTCTGACAACAACAAATTAATTGGTTCTGATGATCATGTTGATGGAGTGAATTTAAAGAAAATATTTAAGCAGGACTCTGCTGCCGTGCATCTGCAAAAGATCCATGAATGCCTTGAGTCAAAAGCAGTGGTGACCTATGAATTCTCAGATATGCTGGAAACCGGATTTTCCTGTTTTGAGGTCAGGCTGGCTCCAATGGGTATGGACCGGGTTCTGACTTTTGCCAGAGATATTTCGGAAAAGCGTTTAAAAGAGGATGAAATAAAAAAACTATCCCTTGCTGTTGAGCAAAGTCCTGTATCGATTGTAATTACTGATCTTAATGCCAATATTGAGTACGTCAATCCGGCATTTGAGGAGACAACAGGATACAAATTTAGCGAAGTGCTCGGCAAGAATACTAATATTCTTAAATCTGAGAAAACAGATGTGGAGGTCTACAGGGAGATGTGGAAGACCGTTACATCCGGAAAAGAATGGCACGGCGAGTGGCTGAACAAAAAAAAGTCCGGCGATTTGTACTGGGAAAACATATCGATATCTCCTATTAACGATGCATCCGGGAAGATTACAAATTTTCTTGCCGTTAAGCAGGATGTAACAGGGCGCAAAGAGGCTGAGATGAAAATTCGGGACCTTAATGCAAACCTGGAGCAGAAAATCGAAGAAAGAACTTCGCAGCTTGCCGAAACAAACGATAATTTGCTCAAAGAGATTGAAGAACGGAAAAAAGCGGAAGTTGAAATCAGCAAGGCACGCAATGATGCCGAACAGGCTAACATGGCAAAGAGTGAATTTTTGTCCCGAATGAGCCATGAATTAAGGACTCCCATGAATTCTATCCTTGGTTTTGCCCAGCTACTCGATATGGGTGAACTCAATAAGAGACAAAAGAAAGCGGTTAGCCATATTCTTAGCAGCGGGAAACACCTGCTTGATCTCATCAATGAAGTACTTGATATTTCCAGGATTGAAGCTGGACGGCTTTCTCTCTCAATGGAGTCGGTTCCTCTAAGCGGGATTATTTCGGAAACATTGGATATTATCAGACCCCAGGCAGCTTTTCAGGGGCTAGCTTTAAATTTTTCAGTTTCAGATAGTACCAAATACTTTGTAAAGGCTGACAGACAGAGACTAAAACAAATATTGCTGAACTTAATTAATAATGCGATAAAATATAACCGGGAAGGCGGTGAGATAGAGGTGAAAGTTGTGAAGATGCCTCCTGTTGAGAATGGAATTATTCCGGTTAGAATTTCAATTTCAGATACTGGCTTTGGAATTTCGCCGGATGATATATCCAAATTATTTACTCCATTTGAGCGGATTGGCGCAGAAAAATCAGCAACGGAAGGTACCGGGCTGGGATTGTCTGTAGTTAAAAAATTAATTGATGCTATGGGCGGAACAGTTGGAGTCGAAAGTGAGATTAACAAGGGAAGTACTTTTTGGATAGAGATGCCACAATGCGATAGTCTGTTGGAGAGTACCGAAAAATCAGGCGTTCTGATGGAGCTAAATAAAGGAGAAGATACCAGCACCGGAAAAGTCTTGTATATCGAAGACAATACATCAGATGTTGAATTGGTAGAGCAATTTCTCCGTACCATGCATTCCGGGATTAAATTAGTGACCAGTGCCTACGGTTCGGAGACTGTAGCTCTTGCAATAGACAATAGGCCTGATTTAATTTTACTTGACCTGAACCTTCCGGATCTTCACGGAACCGAAGTTCTTGACCGGCTTCAAAAGGAAGAACGCACCAGCTTTATTCCGGTTATTGTAATAAGTGCTGATGCTATGCCAAAAGCGGTTGACCTTTTGTTGAAAAATGGTGCCAGGAAATTCCTGACAAAACCACTGGATATAATGGAGTTGTTGAAAGTAATAGACGAATTCGTCATCAATAAGCGACCTTAAGAATTATTTGTCAGAATGAAATAGGAGTGTTTGGTTCATATAATCTAAGATGCCGGCGAGAGATAAAATATATAGTCTTGATTTACATCTGAATGGAAACCCGATGCCATTCGTAATGAAAACAATGGAAGAGATTGACAAACTTCTGGGAGGAATTTCTGATAATCCTCACAGGCACAATTATTATTCTGTAATCTGGTCTTTTACTGCAACGGGAAAACATATCATTGATTTCAAGGAATATGAAATTCTGCCGAATCATATCTTTTTTGTTAGTCCGGAACAGGTTCATCAAATCAACACGGATCCGGATCCTACAGGATATGTGATCCTGTTTACACCCGATTTCCTGGAAAGTAACAGCATTCGTCCGGATTTTATTGCGAATCTAAAATTATTCCAAAAAAGCGATGAAACACCGCCTCTTGCTCTGAATGGAGAGATGTCAAGCAAGCTCAGGCTTTTCGGGGATCAGATTTTTTCCGCATTTCATTCTGAAGGCGATCTGCGGTATGAAACGATCGGAGCCTATCTGAAACTGTTTCTCATTGAATGCAATGGCCATTGTTCTCTTATTCCCGGCATTGATAATCAAAATGTTGAAGTTGGGAAAATGCTTGTCAAAAATTTCAAGGAGATAGTTGAAAAACATTATATGGAATGGCACCAGGTTAAGGATTATGCTGAAGCATTGTATGTTACACCCAACTATCTGAATGAAGTAATCAAATCTACCATAAGCATTTCGGCCAAGGATTATATTCAGAACAGGCTGACTCTGGAAGCCAAGAGGATGGCTGTTTTCACAAATAAAAGCAGCAAGGAAATAGGTTTCGAATTAGGATTTGAGGATCCTTCGCACTTCAGCAAATTCTTTAAAACCAACAGCGGACATTCGCTTCATGATTTTAAAGCTGGGGTAATTAATGCCTGACAAGTACAACTGCTGAATCCTTTCCATTCTTCACCTTACCTTGATTTGTACCATGGATGCCGTTATTTGTCCATTTCAGGCTCCATGTCCCGGCCGTATTTTTGTGTCATTATAAATTAATAAATTAATGACAATGGAAACTGCAATAAAAACAAAATGGGGCATTGACCCGGTACACAGTGAAATCGCGTTCAAGGTAAAGCACCTGATGATTACGAACGTAACAGGAATGTTCAAAGAGTTCAATGCGTCAGTATATACTTCAGGAGATAATTTTATTACTTCGGATATTGAATTCAGCATGAACCCTTCCTCCATTGATACAGGCGTTGCAGACCGAGATACGCATCTCAGAAGTGCAGATTTCTTCGATGCCGGGAACTTTAAGGAGATTACCTTTAAGGGCGGATCATATAAAAAATCGGACGAGGATACCTATGAACTGTTCGGAGAACTCACCATCAAGGGTATCAGCAAAAAGGTGAAACTGGATGTTGAATTCGGAGGTGTTATGAAAGATCCATGGGGGAATGAAAAAGCCGGATACACCATCAATGGGAAAATTAGCCGCAAAGACTGGGGGCTAAACTGGAATGCAACCCTTGAAGCAGGTGGCCTCCTGGTAAGTGATGATGTAAAGATCAGTTGCGAAATTCAACTGGTTAGATTATAATTATCATACCGCATAGGATGGTTGAAGGCTGATTGATTATGACAGATAATTAAAAATTCTGTCTTGGTTATCTTACTCCCTGGGTTGGGAATGGCAGCCGCAAATATTTTATGTATTTTTGTGGCATGGCAAAATTGCATGATACTTCTGTACAGAAGGAGAAAGTGATCCTGGTCGGTTTAATTTACGGGAGGCAGGACGAGAAGACAGTAAATGAATACCTCGATGAACTTGAGTTTCTGGCCGATACGGCCGGAGCGGAGGTTTATGAGCGGTTCACCCAACGCCTTATCAATCCTCATCCTGCGACTTTTGTAGGCGCCGGTAAGTTGCAGGAAATTCTTGATTTCGTGACGGTTCATGAGATCGATTCCGTTATATTTGACGACGAATTATCAGCTACTCAGCTTCGTAACATCGAAAAAGTCATTTCTTGCAAAATACTTGACAGAACCAACCTGATACTTGATATTTTTGCCAAAAGAGCACAGACAGCACACGCAAAAGTGCAGGTTGAACTTGCTCAATATCAATATCTTTTACCTAGACTTACGAGAATGTGGACCCACCTTGAACGGCAGCAGGGGGGTATAGGTATGCGTGGTCCGGGAGAATCGCAAATTGAAACTGACAAACGTATAATTCTTGACAAAATATCTCTTTTAAAAAGTGAACTTGCCAGAATCGACAAGCAGATGATGGTTCAGCGGGCTAACCGTGGCCGGATGGTCAGGGTTGCACTGGTAGGATATACCAACGTTGGCAAGTCAACCATTATGAACCTCATCAGTAAGTCGGAGGTTTTTGCGGAAAATAAACTCTTTGCCACCCTCGATACAACGGTCAGAAAAGTTGTGGTTGGAAATCTTCCCTTCTTACTAACTGATACAGTGGGATTTATCCGTAAGTTACCTCATCACCTGGTTGAATCATTTAAATCAACTTTGGATGAAACCCGTGAGTCAGACATACTTATACATGTAGTAGACATTGCACATTCCGGTTTTGAGGAGCAAATTGAAGTAGTCAATAAAACACTGGCTGATATTGGGGCATCCGATAAGCCGATGATCTATCTTTTTAACAAGATAGATGCTTTCACTCATGTTGAGAAAGAAGAAGACGACCTTACTCCTTCAACAAAAGAGAACAAGAGCCTGGAGGAATGGAAACATTCATGGATCGCCAAAGAGAGTGCCAACGCGATCTTTATCTCAGCCAAACAGCGGCTTAATATTCCGGAGTTCAAGAGAGTCCTCTACGAAGAAGTGAAAAAGATACATGTTACAAGGTTCCCGTTCAACGATTTCCTTTTTCCCAATTTTGATGATTGATATGCCTTGTAAATTAAATAATTACAAAAAAAGAAAGTCGTTAAATTATTCAATTTAACGACTTTCTTTTTTTGCTGAGGTACTTCATAAGTATTCAGACAATATGGTTGTAAGTAATTATTTTACTACGCCTTCTGCTACCAGGTATTCAGCAATCTGGACAGCATTGAGTGCGGCTCCTTTTTTGATTTGGTCAGAGACAGTCCAGAATACCAGGCCGGTTGGTGAAGTCAGATCTTTGCGAATCCTTCCGACAAAAACTTCATCCCGTCCCGCGAGGTAAAGTGGCATGGGATATTGTTTTTCAGCGGTATTATCGATGACTATTACACCGTCAGCCTTTTCAAAAGCCGCCCTGGCCTGCTCGACTGTTATCTCTTTTTCAGTCTCCACCCAAATGGCCTCGGAGTGTGCACGCATTACCGGAACCCGCACAGCAGTTGCACTTACCAGAACATCTGAGTGCATAATCTTACGGGTTTCATGGAACATTTTCATCTCCTCCTTGGTGTAGTCGTTGTCGAGGAAGACATCAATATGAGGAATAAGGTTCTGAACTATCTGGTAGGCAAATTTTTTCACTGTAGGCTCTTCATTTTTGGCAACTTGCAGGGTTTGTGTCTCAAGTTCATCCATTCCGGAAGCTCCTGCACCGCTTGCGCTCTGATAAGTGGAAATGTGAACGCGTTTGATATGGGAAAGGGCTTCGATCGGTTTCAATGCTACAACCATCTGTATTGTTGTACAGTTGGGATTGGCAATGATACGCCTCGGCATATTTTTTGCATCTGCAGCATTTACTTCCGGCACTACCAGTGGAATATCATCTTCCATCCTGAATGCACTTGAGTTATCAATCATGATAGTCCCGAATTTGGTAATTGTCCCGGCGAATTCTTTAGATATTCCCGCTCCTGCAGAAACTAACGCGATATCGATGCCCTTAAAATCATCATTGTGCTGCAATTCTTTAACGGTTAGTGTTTTACTGTTAAACTCGTAAGTTGATCCGCTACTTCTGGATGAACCAAACAATATCAGCTCGTCCAAAGGGAAATTTCTCTCTGCCAGCACTTTTAAAAACTCCTGGCCAACTGCTCCACTGGTTCCAACTATTGCTACTCTCATGACTATCTTATTTTAATGTTTGTCTTTATTCGTAAACCGTAATTCTTCAATTAACGGTCAGTTTATTATGCAGATAATGAATATTTTAATTGAACGTCGCATTTAATTTATTTAATACTGCCCGGCTTTTCATTCTCCTGATTCGTTATTGCCAGGAAGATGGGTTAACTTTAATGTAAACCGCCCGGTGCTGTAAAATTGTAAGACTCTGAGGGCAAAACTATATAATTTTCTTATTATTTTCAAAAATATGGCACTAAAAAATTACATATTTATTTTTTTGTTCGTGTATTTTGGTTCAATCGAAAGTTCAAAAGGATTTTTACGATTGGTTCACTGTGAAAATTTTGAGATGGACGCCGTCTGCAATCAATTGAACAATATTATCCTCCGAATGAACACGGTTCTGTACGGTGAATTCCTTGCAGGTTCCGATTCAGTTTCGGCATCATTGCCATTAATTGTGATCAACGAAATCATGGCAGACCCGACTCCGATCGCTGGGTTACCGGATCGGGAATACATTGAGCTTTACAATACGCATTCTCTTCCCGTGAATTTGAAAGGCTGGATACTTGGATTTGGTTCCAAACAAAAGATTCTGCCGGATATCACAATTTCTGCTGGTGGGTTTTTGCTGCTTACAGCCACCGGAGGAGCAAAAGACTTTCTGAATTACTGCAAGGTAATTGAAGTTTCCGGCTTATCGCTTAATAATTCCGGGGTGACAGTTTCGCTGTATGATTCTCAGAAGCGACTGACTGACCAGGTGGATTATACTCCGTCCCGGCATAAAAAAGGGTTTGAGGATGGAGGATATTCACTTGAAAGGATAGATCCTTACAGATTTTGCGGGCAGCAATACAACTGGGCAACAACCTTGTCCAAAAATGGAGGAACGCCTGGTGCTGAAAATTCTGTCAAAGCATCAAATTATGATCACACTGCTCCATATATTATGGCAACCACTTTGACTGATTATCATATCCTGGAGATTCAGCTATCAGAATGTTCTGGCTTTTCAGTGAATCCTGCAGACGGATTAATGAATGTCCCGTCCAATGCCGTGATTGATTCGATAAGCAATGATAATAATCATTGCATACTGAAAATATATTTTCGTCCCTCGTCCCTCCAAAACGGAATCACTTACTCACTGATTATTCATGGATTAAAGGACGATTGTGGTAATTTCATGCCTGATCAAACAGTGAAATATGGCTACTATATACCTGTAAGATCAGATATACTCATCAATGAAGTACTATTCAACCCTTACCCCGGCGGATCTGATTTTGTCGAGATTTACAACAACAGTGGTCATGAAGTGGACCTTTCCGGATTATTCCTCGCAACCCGTGATGAATCAAATGTATTGAAACAAATTTCTCAACTCTCTTCGGAACGGATTTACATGCCGGCAGATAGCTACCTCACGGTTACCAAATCCATCGAAGGAATAATTCGTTTTTATCGTTCCCGGTGTGACAGCTGCCTGCTCCAGGTGGCAAGATTTCCAACGCTTGTTGATCAGGCGGGCTGTGTAGTATTGCTCAATCTGAACAATGAGATAATCGATGAAATGAATTATAGCGAAGAGATGCATAATGCGTTCATAACTGATAATGAGGGCATTTCATTGGAGAGAATCAGTTTTTCGCATCCTGCTTCCCAGAATCGAAACTGGCATTCAGCTGCTAAATACGCTGGATTTGCGACTCCCGGGTATAAAAATTCGGTAATGGAAGTAGCAGATTCCATTGACAGCAAGATTTCCATTGAGCCGGAAATTTTTTCCCCGAACGGGGATGGGTTCAATGATCAGTTAAATATTCACCTTAATGGTATCAAGCCTGGTGAATTGATAAATATAACGATTCTAAATAGTAATGGAAGAGTAATCAGGAAACTTGCCAACAACCTGACAACAAGCGGTTCAGACAATATTTTTTGGGATGGTTCAGGTCCTGATTTTAAGAGGGTTCATCCGGGTATTTACGTTTTGAACATCTCGCTTTTTGAGCAGGAAGGAATGCAGAAAACTTTTAGAAGAGCTTGCGTGATAACAGATCACCTGTGACAATTAAAATTTGTGTCACCAAAGGGCTCATTTGGTACCCGGAATGGCCGGCATCCATTGTTGTTTTTATTTAATAGCCCGGATCATCCGCTCTTTACCCTGAAGATCTTTCCTTAGCTGAATGTCTTTAAAGCCATTCTCTTCCAGTAAATTTGCCGTTTGTGTACCTTGCTTTTCGTTTATTTCAAAATATAGACGACCGTGAGGTTGAAGGTGGATTTTAGCAAACTTTGTTATGGCGCGGTAAAAAATCAGCGGATCATCATTGGGAACAAAGAGCGCAATATGAGGCTCGTGATCGACGACATGTTTTTCCATCACTATTGACTCTTCCTTTAAAACATAGGGTGGATTGCTTACGATGACATCCCATGTTGATGATTCAGGAACTCGGGAGGTATCCAGGATATCCTGAACGAAAAAAAGGGCTTTTGATCCGTTTTCTTCTGCGTTGCATCCTGCCAGTTGAATTGCCTCAGCAGATATATCCCATCCTTCAATTTTTTCCAGGTTTGCGTTAAGGTCAATCGAAACAGGAATGCAGCCACTTCCCGTTCCGATATCAAGCAACGTATGGCATCTGTCTTTTTCTTCATGTAAAATCCAGTCCACAAGTTCCTCTGTCTCTGATCTGGGGATAAGGACATCCGGGGAAACCCTAAATTTTAAACCGTAGAAATCGGACTCACCAATAATATACTGAATTGGTTCGTGTGCCAGAAGCCGGTTCAGGATTTCCCCTATTTGCATTATCTTCGTGTCCGAAAGTTCATGGGATTGGTTCAGGTGCATCTGCATCCGGCTAAAGCCCGTAACATGTTCGAGGATAAACCTTGACAGGCTTTCCACTTCTTCGGGGGGGTAGATGGGAGCAAGTTTCTCCCTGATTATGTTTTTCGCTTTAAACATGGCTAAGAATACAAAAATAGAGAATCACAGCCGGATTGATGCTGATTTTGAAGAAGAAAAATTCATGAGTCGGGCTATCGAACTTGCGAGGCTTGGAATGGGGCAGGTCGCCCCAAATCCGATGGTTGGTTGTGTAATTGTTCACAAAGGAATTATCATTGGCGAAGGATACCATCGCAAATACGGGGAAGCACATGCCGAAGTTAATGCCGTCCGGTCGGTCAGGAATCCTGATTTGTTAGGTGATTCTACCATGTTTGTCACACTTGAACCCTGCTCTCACTTTGGGAAAACCCCACCTTGCGCTGATTTGATTGTTCAGGAGAAAATTCCGAGGGTAGTGGTAGGCAGCAAGGATCCCAATGAAAAAGTGGCCGGAAGAGGATTTGAAAAGTTAAAGGCTGCCGGCTGTGAGGTGGTTACAGGAATGCTGGAGGAGGAATGCAACCGCATGAACCGGAGATTCCTGACTTTTCACAAAAAAAAGCGGCCATATATCATTCTTAAATGGGCTCAGACAGAAGATGGCTTTATCGATAAGGCACGCGGGGAAGAGGAATTTGGCAAGCCTACCTGGATTACCAACGACTTATCCAGAATTGCAGTCCATAAAATGAGGACGGATGAAGCAGCAATCATGGTAGGAACAAAAACCGCATTGAAAGACAATCCGTCGCTTACGGTACGTGAATGGAGCGGCAAACATCCTCTGCGCATCGTCCTGGACCGCAATGGGATACTGGACAAATCCTGCTCATTGCTTGATCAGTCTACTGAGACCCTTGTTTTCACAGAAATGGAGATGGAATCAAAACCGAACCTGGAGTACCAATGCATTCATTTCGGTCCTGACATGCTTTGTACCATCAATACAATTCTTTTCAGCAGGGGGATTCAGTCATTACTTATTGAAGGAGGTAAATCTTTGCTTGAATCTTATATGAAAGAGGGTTTATGGGATGAGGCAAGGGTCTACATCGGCAATGCAAGGTTTGGATCCGGCATTAAAGCCCCGGAAACCGACTGGGTGCTTGATCGCGAAGAACCACTCGATGATAGCCTGATGCGTATTTATTACAGGAAGGAGGAGTATTGAGTCAGTTCATTAACCTGTTCACCTGGTGTCATTCCCATCATTGTAAATTGATTCAGGTGGCTCTATAGCACTGGATTTTGTGAGACTGAATTTACTCTGCGCGCTCCAGATGCTTACATTCAATTCAAAACCTATCAGCAGGTTCAAGGCCATAAAATAGATCCAAAGCATTACCACAACCAGTGTCCCGATTGAACCGTAAAGAGTATTGTATTGCCCGAAGTTGTTGATATAGAAGGAGAATCCAACAGATATAAGGATGGAAAGCAAGGTAGCAAGGGTACCGCCTGCCGATATAAACCTGAATTTCATTTTTCGTGCCGGGGCGAAATAGAAGATGAAAGCAAAAGCAAAAAAGAACAACAGAAGAATTATCAGCCATTTGCCGCCAATCAGCAGGTAATAGATGTAATCGAAACGAATAACCTGTTTTGCAAGCAAAAATTCCATAACACGCTGACTGATTGTAATAAGAGCAACACTTACAGTCGTCAGAAAGGTCAGGATCAATGACAGGCAGAATGCAATAAAATAAAGGCTTATGATACCTCTTGTCTCAATAGCGTGGATTGTGCGGTTAAATGCGACAATAATCGAGACAAGTCCGTTGGAAGAAAACACGAAGGCCGCCAGGAATCCGAAAGACAAAAGGCTGCTCCTTGGTTGTGTGATGATATCCTGGATTGTTCCCTGGACGGCCATATAAGCGTTGTCAGGAAGTACGCTTTGTATCAGGTCCATTAACAATACCTGGAAATTATCTATCGGAATGTAAGGAATCAGTGTAAAAAGAAAAATTATTGCCGGGAACATGGCAAGAATAAAATTAAAGGCTATCGCTGAGGCCCGGGTAGTTATGGCGCCATCTACAATTCCTTTCCAGAAAAAGAGAGCAACATCGTACAATGGCAATCCATCGAAAAAAGGTACTGTGATTTTTTTTGCTTTTTGGGCAATCTTTTCAACAATGTTCGCTATCCACAGTCTGGCAGGTTGCAAAAATGTCATCACAGTCTTTTTAAAATCTAATCTTTCTCAATTCTCAGTTGTACAATCAGCGATTTGCCGGAGAAGGATTTCATCATGAGAATAATGCGGTAATTGGCTCCTGTTGTCTGCATTTTACCAATCCCGTAAACTGAGTCAGTTCCACTCTGGTGCGTAATCTTGAAATCTGTAGGTTTATTCTTGCTGAGAAAATCGCTCAGGATCATCTCTCCCTGTTCTTTTGAGCAGATATTTTCCTTGTCCAGAATTACAAGTTCCACATTGTCATTAAAATAATTAGCAACCATCCTGGCGTTCCCGGTTTTAAATCCTGATTCGATCTGACCCGGAATCTGGCCGGATACAATGGTTGTCTGAAGTAAAAGGAAAAAAACAGACATCATTGTGAGCAGAATTTTCTTCATATTTTGAATGTTTTAATGATATCCAGTTGGTGTTAAATTTTGCCGTTAACCTGTGTTATAATTTTTAATAGAACGGATTAAAATTACAGTTAAACTATCAATTCCCGCCAAAACCTGCAAATTTAACTCAGGATTTTACAGCATGTGTAAAAATAGCATTACTTTGTAATAATCTAACAATAATGATGCCGTGAGAATTACCCTGATGCTTGTTGGATCCACTGATAAAAAGTACCTGATAGAGGGGATAGAGGATTACCAAAAGAGATTGGTCCATTACCTGCCATTTGATATCAAGGTCATTCCGGATATTAAAAACAGTCGTCATCTTACTGCTGATCAGCAAAAAGAGAAAGAAGGCAAAGCCTTGCTGGATCAAGTTGCTTCAGGAGATGAACTGGTTTTGCTCGATGTTGATGGCACAGAATTTTCATCTCCCGGCTTTTCCGGCTGGATCGAAAAAAGAATGCTTTCAGGTGTCAGACAGGTAATTTTCGTTATTGGAGGCCCATATGGCTTTTCTGATTCAGTTTATAAAAGAGCAGATTCAAAAATGTCCCTTTCAAGGCTTACATTCCCGCATCAGCTGGTACGATTGTTGTTTGTTGAGCAACTGTACCGTGCTTTGACTATCATCAAAGGAGAGCCATATCACCATGCCTGAACGTATAAGAAATATTTATTACCGAAATATACTACTGATTGGCAGTATACTGGCTTTATTGATTTCTTTCATATGGGGTCCGGTGTTCTTCTCGGGTTCAGATCAGAAAGCCGAGGCTGAGAGAATCTACAGGGTTTTTGAGGCGAAAGAGAAATTGATCAGGACTGAAATGGATCAATTGGCTTTACTGGTAGAATCCGGTAAAACCGGGAAAGATCTGTGGTTAAAACCATCAAACAGCGATCTGGAGAAATCAGGCCTTTATATTACAATTTCGAAAAGTGACTCACTGGTATTCTGGACCTCTTCCCTTGTCGCATTTGAAAATAAATATGAAAAGATAAAACCGGAGGGGTTGTTGAAAAAAATGCCAACCGGCTGGTTTTATATTTTTTCAAGGCAGGTAAATCCGTACACCATAACGGGTTATATGCTAATTAAAAGGGATTTTCCTTATCAGAACAAGTATATAAGTTCCTCTTTCCAGGAAGATTTCGGTTTGTCCGATCAATGTGAAGTAATCACGGATGAGAAGCCCGGAACAATTCAGGTATTTTGTCATGAAGGGAAATTTCATTTTGGAATTCAGTTTAAGAACAAGCAAAATGGGACTTCCCGGGAAGCCGTTCCTTCCTTACTTTTTTTCCTGCTGTTTATTGTTTTGCTCTCTGCTCATTTCAACCGCTGGATCACAGGGCAAAAGTTTAAATCCTGGACAAAATTTGGAATGGCTTTTCTTTTTGCGGGGTCATTCTATCTTTTATTAAATTATTTTAAACTGCCGGTGGAGGTTTATAATGACAAGCTTTTTACACCTGCTCATTTTGCCTGGCGAAATCAACTCTCCTCATTGGGTGACTATCTGTTGATATCCTTTTTTCTTTTCTTCATAGCCCAATCTTTTTTTGTTTTGTTCAGGAAAGAGCAAATTCAATATCCTTTTTCGTTTAGCAATGCCGGTTTGTTTATAGTTGTTTCCGGTTATTTTATGGTCTCAACAGGATTGTTTTTGGTACTTCTCAATAACTCCGACATATCACTCGAGCTTTACAGTAATTACAGCCTCTCCTTACCAAATATTATTGCATCCGGATGTATCGCTATGCAAATGATAGGTTTAGGGGCAATTTTACTCAGGGTCAGATGTGCTGTTAAAGGATCAAAACAATCCTTTTCATTTTTGTTGCCGAACTTTTTATCATTGGTTGTTCTACTGCTGGCCGGATTTGCCTTTGGAGTAAAAATTCCACTTGCTGCCATTGTTGTTTACGCAACGATCCTGATTCTTCTGAACTACACCGGAACAGAACTTTTGTCAAAATATAAACTTAGTTTCCTGCTGGTTTTCGGATTGCTGATAGCTTTCGGACTCAATCTGACTGCTCTTGGTGAGCTTTCGAAGCGAAAATCTAAAATACAGCAAGTTATGGCAGTTAATCTGGCTTCCGAGCGTGATCCCGCAGCTGAAATTTTCCTGTCCGACTTTGAAACAAAAGTTCGTCAAGATTCAATTATTCATTCTTTTCTGATGCCGCCTTATCAAAATCTTGAAAAATACCTGAAGGAGAACTATTTTACCGGTTTTTGGAAGAATTACGATCTGCAGATCACAGTTTGCGCTGCAAGAGACAGTGTTTTAATTACTGATGAGCGAAAGAGATATCCTTGTTACGATTTTTTCAACAAGCTAAAGGAAACCAAAGGTGTACATCTGGCAGGTTCTAATTTTTATTTGATGGACCGTCTGAACGGAAGGATTTCTTATCTCGGTGAATTGAGTCTGACTGATTTGAAAAACAATAAGCACCTGATCGCTTTCATAGAACTTAATTCCAAAATAGTACCTGAAGGGAAGGGTTATCCTCAATTACTTATGGATCAGCAAGCTGTCAAAAGAAACCGGGATGCCAGTTACAGCTATGCGAAATATTTTGACAAAAAACTGGTCGACAGGGGAGGCAGTTATTTGTATGATCCCCATTTTAATGAAGAAGTATCTCTTAATAAGGATTTTACATTTTATGAGAAAGGTGGATTCAGTCACTGTATTTACAAACGGGGTGATTCAAATTATGTAGTCGTAAGTTATCCGATCGAATCCTGGATTGAACAGGGCCGAGGTTTTCCTCCGATGTTCCTTCTTATTTATTTGCTGGGATTCATCTGGATTCTTCTTAACCAACGGTGGAAACTTATCCCCAAAGACCGGATAGAATTAAGGGGCAAGATTCAACTAACTCTTGTTGCAACTTTGCTTGTGTCTCTTTTCCTGATTGGCCTTGGTTTGGTCAATTACAATTATATGGAATTTCAAAGGTCAATGAAAGATAATCTGGATCAAAAGGTGAGAGCTATTTCTTCAGAACTTGGGTTAAGAATTGGGAATACAATGAAACCTGATACCTTACACGACTTCCTGGTGGATCAGCTCGTCGAAATTTCGGATATTACCTGGACAGATATTAATGTTTATGATCTGAAAGGGAGAATGCTCGCGAGTTCCAGGTATGAAATCTTTGAGCATGGCTTAACCTCCGGCAGAATGAATCCGCAGGCATTCCGGGCGATGAATTTCCAGGGGAATGCCACATTCCTGCACAACGAAAACCTGGGCAAAATGGAATTTTTCTCCGTGTATGCGCCTCTTTTCAATAGTTCTGATGATAAGGTCGGTTATGTCAATCTGCCTTATTTTAACCGGCAGGATGAATTCAGGCGACAGGTTTCCGGATTCATTGCAGCATTTGTCAATCTTTATATTTTACTGGTATTGATTACAACAGTTATTGCATTGATTATCAGTACGAAATTGACAGTTCCGCTTCTTCAGATAGAACAAAAATTAAAAGGAATTGCCTTGGGAAAACCAAACGCTGAAATTGAATACCAAGGTGATGATGAAATCGGCAGACTGGTAAGGGCCTACAACAAAAAAGTGGCAGAACTTGCAGAAAGCGCTGATTTACTGGCCCGGTCAGAACGGGAGTCAGCCTGGAAGGGAATGGCAAGGCAAATAGCCCATGAGATCAATAATCCTCTGACTCCGATGAAATTAAATATACAGTATCTGCAAAAAATCAAGGATCAGAGATCTGCCAACTTTGATGATTATTTTAACCGGGTTACCAGTATGCTAGTTGCACAAATTGATGCTTTGTCTGAAATCGCATCAACTTTTTCGGATTTTGCCAGGATGCCTTCAACCCATGTCGAAAGGGTAGAAATGGTGGGCCTTATCAGGGAGGTTGCTACACTGTTCGATTCTCCTGAGGAGTATAACCTGCTGGTCAGTTACCCTGCTGAACTGATTTATGTGTCTGGTGATCGTGATCAGTTGCGCAGAGCTTTGGTCAATATAGTTAGGAATGCAACTCAGGCCATTCAAAATCAGCCCAATGGTTCAATTGTGATAAAATTTGACACAATGGGTCAATATGTCAGGATTACAGTGAAAGACAATGGAACAGGTATTCCGGTAGCAGACCGGGACAGGCTTTTTGAACCCAACTTTACTACAAAAAGTGGAGGTATGGGACTCGGGTTGGCTATTACCAAAAGTATTCTTGAAAATTACAATGCCCTGATAAGCTTTGAGAGCCAGCTAGGTCAAACAGCATTTTTTATTGATTTTCCAAAGTATGTGGATGTGAACAGACCAATCAGCTAATTCCCCATTTCTGCAAGAAACTTGATCCGGATTAACCTGATTTCTTCAGTCTCGTAATCATCACCCAATTCTGCAATAGCTTCTTCCAGTGAATCTGTCTCAGCATCCTCTTTGAAGTAATTGAAAATGTCATCAACTTGCTCCTCGTCCATGATATCGTAGACATAGTAATCCAGGTTGATTTTCGTTCCAGAATTAACAATCGCCTCAATTTCAGTAAGCAAAGTATCCATGTCCATGTCTTTGGAGACTGCAATTTCGTTCAGTGGCAATTTGCGGTCGATACTTTGGATTATAAATACTTTGTTTTTGGATTTATTCGCGACTGAACGGACGACAAAGTCCTGGGCGCGCTCAATTCCATTGTCCTCGACATGTTTCTTGATGAGATCTACGAAAGGCTTACCATATCTTTGAGCTTTACCTTGACCGACACCGATGATGTTTTGAAGTTCATCAAGTGTGGTTGGATACTGAATAGACATATCGGCCAATGAAGGATCCTGAAAAATCACGAAGGGGGGGAGATTATTCTTGACAGCTACTTTTTTTCGCAAATCCTTCAACATAACGAAAAGTTCCGGATCACCTGCGGTCCCGGCTCCTTGAGGTACTTCTTCAGAATCTTCTTCCGCTTCGTAGTCATGGTTCTTGACTATGGTAAATGGCTGAGGGTTTTTGAGGTAAGTCCTTCCTTTGTCAGACATTTTCAGAACGCCGTAATTTTCAATGTCCTTGATCAAAAAGCCGGCAATAATGCATTGACGGTAAACGGCATTCCATAATTTGTCTTTGTGGTCTTCTCCTTCCCCAAAAATATCGAGCTGATTGTGCATAAAAGACTTCACCTGGGCAGTTTCGTTCCCTACAAGAATGTTGACCAAATGCTCACTTTTGCATTGTTCTTTGACTTCCAGAACAGCTTGCAATGCAAGGGTTACCATCTCTTTGCCTTCAATCAGTTCTTTGGGATTCAGACAGTTGTCGCAATGCTCGCAATTTTCGGTTATGTATTTTTCACCGAAATAGTGCAGCAATATGGTTCTGCGGCACAATGACGATTCAGCAAAAGCTACTGTATCAAGCAAAAGCTGTTTTCCAATCTCCTGTTCGGCAACAGGTTTGCCCTGCATAAATTTTTCGAGTTTCTGAATATCCTTGTAACTGTAAAATGTAATGCATTTGCCTTCTCCGCCATCCCTGCCTGCCCTGCCAGTTTCCTGGTAAAAACCTTCAAGGGACTTTGGAATATCATAGTGAACCACAAAACGTACATCAGGCTTGTCTATTCCCATTCCGAAAGCAATAGTCGCCACAATGACATCCACTTCCTCCATAAGGAACTTGTCCTGGTTATTTGAACGGGTAGCTGAATCCATCCCGGCGTGGTATGGCAGGGCTTTTATGCCGTTTACCTGCAAAAGTTCTGTGATTTCTTCCACTTTTTTGCGGCTGAGGCAGTATATAATTGCCGACTTGCCCACATTGTTCCTGAACAGGCGGATAATCTGATCCTTGGCTTTCACCTTGGGCCGGACTTCATAAAAAAGATTGGGTCTGTTAAATGAAGACTTAAAAACATTGGCATGCAACATACCGAGGTTTTTCTGGATATCGCTCTGTACCTTTGGTGTTGCGGTTGCAGTCAGGGCAATTATTGGGGCTTGACCAATCTCATTGACAATCGGTCTGATCCGGCGGTATTCAGGCCTGAAATCATGTCCCCACTCGGATATACAGTGAGCCTCGTCAATCGCGTAGAAAGAGATTTTAATAGTTTTGAGGAAATCAATATTCTCTTGTTTGGTCAAAGATTCAGGTGCAACATACAGTAATTTTGTCTGCCCTTTTCCTATATCTTCCTTAACTTTCTGAATAGCCGATTTAGTGAGGCTTGAATTCAGGAAGTGTGCAATCCCGTCATGTACGCTAAAACTTCTGATAGCATCTACCTGATTTTTCATCAGTGCAATCAAGGGAGATATTACAATGGCAGTGCCTTCCTGAAGAAGCGCAGGTAACTGGTAACAAAGAGATTTTCCGCCTCCGGTTGGCATCAGCACAAATGTATCTTTTCCGGCTAGTACACTTTTTATCACTTCCTCCTGTTGTCCTTTGAAACGGTCGAACCCGAAATACTTTTGAAGTTCAGAAGTTAGTGTATTATTATCATCAATTATCATCGTTTTTTCTGTACCTTTTTTCTTTAAGAATACTAAGTTATAAAATATTGTCCTCCAAACAAGTCAATTAATCATTATCAATAAAATTTAACATTCGAAATCAAATAGGTTTCTGATTTTAGTCTTGTGGGTAAAGAATTGTATATTTGCGACTGAAATTTGTTCACCATCACTTTTTTTATTCATGGCAGATCAGGAAAAGATATCAAATTCTTCGAATAAAAAGGGCGGAAGCACTCCTGTAAAAGAGATGTCCTTCCTGCAGCACCTTGAGGAACTAAGGTGGCACCTTGTGCGTGCTTCTGCTGCAGTCTTGATTTGTGGGGTTTTTGTATTTCTGAACAAGCAATTTATTTTTGACAATGTATTGCTTGCTCCCAAAAATGCAAATTTTGTAACCAACCGCTTTTTTGGCTGGCTGGCCGTTCAGCTAAATTCTCCTGATCTTGCGATCAATACAAAGCCATTTCAGTTAATCAATATTGATCTTTCGGGACAGTTCAGCATCCACTTAAACCTGGCAATTATTGGAGGAATTATTATTGCCATACCATATATTCTATGGGAATTTTGGCGTTTTGTTCGTCCGGCCCTCTATGAAAATGAGCGAAAACATGTAACGGCTGCAGTTTTTTACAGCACCTTGCTTTTTCTCCTTGGCATAAGTTTTGGCTATTTCCTGATTGTACCATTGACCACGCATTTTTTTGGTAGTTATCAGGTAAGCAATGAAGTACTTAATCAGATCAATCTGACTTCTTACATCAGCTCCGTTAACACCATTGTTTTGGGAAGCGGGATTGTATTTGAGCTTCCTATCGTTATGTACTTCCTCAGCAAAGTGGGCCTGGCAGGGACGTCGTTTTTCAGAAAATACCGCAAGCATGCCTTTATTCTCTTACTTACCCTGGCCGCAATAATCACTCCGCCTGATGCATTCAGTATGCTTCTGGTAACGGGACCGTTGGCATTGTTATATGAATTGGGAATTATTATGGCAAGGTTAGTCGAGAAAAAGAGAAAGAGTATTGATCTTCTTGAGGCTTAGTAAATGTTCCAGTACCCTGAAACCGGTGTTACAGGCCAGGTAACAAACATGAATTGTTGTCTTTATAGAATAGGCTGATAGTAATAGATAATTAATATTATCTTCAAAGTACTTTAGTCAATTGATTAAAGCTTTAAAAAAGATGAAGTTAAGAGCAGAAAGTATAGTCAAGAAATATCGTAACCGAACGGTTGTAAAAAATGTTTCAATTGAAGTTGAGCAAGGCGAAATTGTTGGCTTGCTCGGTCCCAACGGAGCCGGTAAGACAACCTCATTTTATATGATTGTTGGTCTTATAAAAGCCGATGGCGGAAGCATTTTCCTGGATGACACTGATATAACCACTTTCCCTGTATACAAAAGAGCGAAACTGGGTATTGGATACCTTGCCCAGGAGGCATCGGTATTCAGGCAGATGAGTGTTGAAGATAACATCCGGTCTATCTTAGAGATGACTACATTCTCTAAGGAGTATCAGCATGAGAAGCTTGAATCACTGTTGACTGAATTCGGACTTCAGCACATAAGGAAGAGTCTTGGCATACAATTGTCGGGAGGTGAAAGAAGGCGTACTGAGATTGCACGGTGCCTTGCGATCAACCCCGCATTTATATTGCTTGACGAGCCATTTGCAGGTGTGGATCCTATAGCCGTTGAGGATATCCAGCAAATTGTTTTCAAATTGAAGGACAAAAACATAGGAATATTGATTACGGACCACAATGTTCACGAAACTCTCTCAATCACAGACCGCTCTTATCTCCTTTATGACGGCAGAATATTAAACAGCGGTAGTGCTGAGGCTCTGGCAGCTGATGAGGAAGTGCGGAGGCTCTACCTGGGACAAAACTTTGAATTGAGAAGACCCAAAAGCAAGGAAAAGGAGATAGAACCGGAAATTAGCGGTGACGCCTGATTTTCTTCCGGAAAATTTTTGCTTTATTGACATGGTCATTTTATCGGAATCTTTTGTTTTTGCCAATTTACAACGGGATCACAATTTAATGTGTAAATAATTTGTTCTTTTAGCCAAATTGAATATCCGGATTTGCATTTTAGGCAGATGAGCCAATTGTCTCACGGGTATTTCATGCAAACTATTCATTTTCATAATAGCAGAATTAAAAATAATCGTATATTTGCAGCTCGAAAAATGCGGACGTGGCGTAATTGGTAGCCGTGCCAGACTTAGGATCTGGTGCCGAGAGGCGTGGGGGTTCGAGTCCCTTCGTCCGCACTGAGAAAAACCGCCTTTCCTGAACCGGAAAAAGAGGCGGTTTTTAAATATGATGGTGTGAGCTTGACTGCGAAGTTTATACTGTTAAACAGACAGTCAATTACAGACCGATGATCAGGAAGATGAATTTTAATAGTCCTGAAATTTAGACAATTAACAGTATATTAAATATACATTCAATCATTTTTAATGAACATCTCAAGAACAAACATCGATGAACTTAATGCCGTAATCAGGCTCTCAATCGAAAAAAGTGATTACGAAGCGACGGTAAATGAAACATTGAAGGATTACCGTAAAAAAGCCAATATGCCAGGTTTCCGTAAGGGAATGGTTCCTGCGGGACTGATCAAAAAGATGTATGGCAGGGCTTTACTTGCTGAAGAGATTAACAAAATACTCAGCACAGAACTGAGCCGATATATCAGTGATGAAAAACTTCAGATACTGGGTGAACCACTGCCAAATGAAACAGAGCAGAAGCCTATTGATTTTGATCATGACGAGACTTTTGAATTTGTCTTTGATCTTGGTATTTCTCCTGCCATCGACATCGATTTCAAAAAAGCCGGGACGCTTCCATTGTACGAGATAATTGTTGATGAAGAGATGATCAGCAACCAGGTAGAAGCTTTTCAAAACCGTTTTGGCAGTTATGTTGAAGCGGAAATATCCGGAGAAAACGAAAATCTTATTGGCAGCCTTAAACAACTTGATGCCAGCGGGGCTGTACTTGAAGGTGGAATCCAGGTGGACGAAGCACAGGTTTCTATTCAAATGGTAAAAGCTAAAAAAGCCAAAAGCGCACTTTTAGGAAAAAAGGCTGGTGATACCTTTACTTTTAATCCAAAAACTTCTTTCGACAATAACCACTACCTGAAACAGGTTCTTAAAATTGACGATGCTCAGGCAGAGGAGCTTACATCCGATTTTGAATTAGCGGTAAGCAAGGTAAACACTTTTGTTCCGGCAGAACTTAACGAGGAGATGTTTCAAAAATCGCTCGGTGGAACAACTGATGTAACTACAATTGAACAATTCAGGGAAAAAATTGCCGAAGACTTAAAGGCAAATCTTGGATATTCTTCAGACTACCGCTTCCTGATTGATACAAAAGAAGCATTGACAAAATTTGTTGGGATGAAACTTCCTGAAGAATTTTTAAAGCGATGGCTGGTTTACTCAAACGAGAATATTACCAGGGAGCAGGTTGATGAAGAGTTTGACCATTTTATCAAGGATCTGGAATGGACGTTGATCAAGAGCCGTCTTGCGAAGGACAATAACCTGCAGGTTAGTGAAGCTGATGTGGTTGACCTAGCGAAAGAAACAGCCCTGATGCAGTTTCGTCAGTATGGAATGTTCAATGTGCCTGATGAGTACCTGGACAATTATGCTAAGTCAATCCTCAAGAATGAGGAGGAGAGACATCGCCTGGTAGAAAAGAAATCTGAAAGTTTGGTACTGGAATTTATCAGGGCGAATGCAGAACTTAATGTAAAATCAGTTACTCAGAAAGCCTTTGATGACCTTTTTGAAAAATAGCCTTTTAGTTTGATGAGAATATCTTTCTGAAAATTCTTTGGAAAGGGTATTTTAATAACTTTGTAAAAATCTGACCTATGGCCACACATTGTGGCGAATGAATCAGGTTTTTACAAAGTTTTTTCATTTTAATATCATTACATTATGAATCTAAAAAGTGATGAATTTCGCAAATATGCGACAAAACAGATGGGTATCAGTAGTTTATCCCTTCATAAATTTGAATCAATTCATGCAAGCTATATCTCTCCTACCATCATCGAGGAGCGACAGTTGAACATCGCGCAGATGGATGTTTTCTCCAGGTTAATGATGGACAGGATCATTTTCCTTGGTATTCCGATCGATGATTATGTTGCCAATATTATTCAGGCGCAGTTGCTTTTCCTCGAATCATCAGATCCTGGCAAGGATATCCAGATTTATTTTAACTCACCCGGAGGATCCGTTCATGCCGGATTGGGAATATATGACACCATGCAATACATCAATTGCAACATCGCAACTATCTGTACAGGAATGGCAGCGTCCATGGCTGCAGTACTGATGACTGCCGGCACCACAGGGAAACGTTCAGCACTTAAACATTCTCGTATAATGATTCATCAGCCTATGGGCGGGGCGCAAGGTCAGGCATCTGATATTGAGATTACTGCAAGGGAGATCATGAAATTGAAACGTGAACTTTATGAAATCATAGCTTTCCATTCAGGCCAGACTGTTGAAAAAGTTGAAAAGGATTCTGACCGGGATTACTGGATGACTGCTGAGGAGGCAAAGGAATATGGCATGATTGATGAAATTTTGACGCGCCAGAAAAAGTAGGCTGGATCATTCCGGATAATAAATTGAATTGAATGAAGAAAATCGACAAATGTTCGTTTTGCGGACGGGAGAAGAAAGATGTTCAGCTTCTGATTGCAGGCATGGAAGGCCATATCTGCGAAAATTGCATCGAACAGGCACATTCGATCGTTGAAGAAGAATTTAAGAAAAATGTTGGTTTCGACCTCAAGGGGGTTGAACTGAAAAAGCCAAAGGAAATCAAGGCTTTTTTGGATCAATACGTAATCGGACAAGATGATGCCAAGAAAATTCTTTCGGTTGCAGTTTACAATCATTACAAAAGGCTCAACCAGAAAGTTTCTGAAGATGGCACCGAGATTGAAAAATCAAATATCATTCTTGTTGGTCCGACAGGTACAGGAAAAACCCTGCTGGCAAAGACTATCGCCAGGATGTTGCATGTTCCCTTTACCATAGTTGACGCAACTGTTTTAACAGAGGCCGGTTATGTGGGGGAAGACATTGAGAGCCTTCTGACCCGCCTGCTCCAGGCCGCAGATTACAATGTTGAGGCCGCAGAACGCGGAATAGTCTTTATTGATGAAATAGACAAAATTGCCCGCAAAGGAGATAATCCTTCCATCACCCGTGATGTTTCGGGTGAGGGAGTACAACAGGGGTTGCTCAAACTTTTGGAAGGTGCAATTGTAAATGTTCCTCCGCAGGGAGGGAGAAAACATCCTGAGCAGAAGATGATTCCCGTTGATACCAAGAATATATTGTTTGTTTGCGGAGGAGCCTTCGAAGGTATCGAAAGAAAAATCGGACTTCGGCTGAACACCAAGGTCGTTGGTTACAAGGCATCAGTAGAACATGGTAAAATTGACAGGGATCATTTGCTTCAGTATGTTTCTCCACAGGATTTACGAGCTTTTGGATTGATTCCCGAGATAGTTGGCCGTTTGCCTGTATTAACCTACCTGGTGCCGCTCGACAGGGAATCCTTACGCAGAATTCTAACCGAGCCCAAAAATTCTATCATAAAACAATACCACAAATTATTTGAGATGGACGGTATTAAACTGGAGTTTTTGGAAGAGACCCTCGATGTTATTGTCGACAAAGCTATCGAGTTCAAACTTGGTGCACGCGGATTGAGATCAATTTGTGAGACCATAATGATTGATGCAATGTTTGAGATGCCATCAGAAGGGGGAACCAGCATGGTAATCACTCCAGAATTTGCTAATGAAAAGATTGAACGAATCAGTACTTTACGGCTTCAGGCAGGTTAACTGATTATATCGAAATAAATATTATATTTGATCCGAATTAAAATTATAATAATAAATGAGTAAAGGAATTGTCAAATTCTTTAATGTAACAAAAGGATTTGGGTTTATTAAAGACGATGAGTCTCAAAATGAGTACTTTGTACACGTAACAGGATTGATCGATCAAATCAAAGAAAACGACCATGTAACTTTCGAACTACAAGACGGAAGAAAAGGTCTTATCGCCGTAAACGTAAAACAAGCTTAAATAAAGCAAGTTTCGAACAAAAAAAAGAGGGTTTCTAACAGATACCCTCTTTTTTTTTCTTTGTTTTGAATCAATTACTTCCTGCGTAGATGATAATTCCGATGCCCAGAATGAAGAGCAGGAACATGGAAGTTAGTAATCCGGTAGTTCCTTTCGACCCTTTGAATTCCTTCCATATAAATACGCCCCATAAGGCAGCAACCAAGGTCGCCCCCTGACCCAAACCGTAGGAGATCGGGAACCCGGCCTTTCCTGCTGCCAGAATACTCAGGGACATTCCAATGCACCATATCATCCCACCCAAAATTCCGGTCAGGTGCTCTTTTAAACCTCCGCTGAAATATTGGATATAACTCACAGGTTCACCTTCAAATGGCTTCTTCATCAGAATGGTATTAAATACCAGGTTACTCAGAAGTACTCCGACAGCAAAGAAGAATGTGGCAGTATACGGAGTCAAAAACCCGGCTTCCGGTTGTTCAAAATCCTTGGCCATAGAGCTAGCCACGAATCTGTAAAACATGGCCATCATAATTCCGCCCACCAATGACAAGAGGATCCCTTTGGTAGGTATTTTCATCGATTGTGAGGCCTTTTTCCGATAGGCAACAGCATCTGTGACAATGGCAGCCGTCACAAGTCCCACTCCGGTAAACAGCCAAACAGCGCTCCCCGATGGGGTAGCAATATAATTTATTATTACGCCGAAAACGAGAGCAATTCCTATTCCTACCGGGAAAGCCACGGACATTCCTGCGATGGCAATAGCGGCGGCAACCAGTATATTTGCGGCATTAAAAATAACTCCTCCAAGGATAGCCTTTTGAATATTTACCGGATCTGCCAGCTTCAGATCAGCAATAAAACTTCGTCCCTGCACTCCATAACTGCCTAACGTAAAGGAGAAAAACAACGCCATCAGCAGGATCCCGATTACATAGTCCCAATAGAAGAGTTCAAACCGCCAAGATTTTTCAGCCAGTTTTTGAGTATTGGCCCATGAACCCCAGCAGAGCATGGTAACAAATGACAAAAGAACTGCCACTGAGTAAGTTTCAACAATGTACATGGTGTCTGGTTAATTTTGGTTGTATAAATGAATAAGATGAATATCAGTTTAAAAGGAAGTAATTATTTGAACAAATCAGAGAGTCTGTTTATTCAGTTTTAAAAACCAGGGCATCACACACATAAATCCTGCTGTCCAGCGATTCCGGTTTCTTTTCGCCGGTAATCACCAGTTTTAATGTGTGTTTGCCGGGTGAAAGATTCAGCACATGGCAAATGTTGATCGGCGTTTGTTCCTGGTTGTTGTAATAGAAAAAGGAATCGAATGAAGAATATAATTTCCCGTCGATCAAAACATCAGCTTTCCCGGCATCTTTGGTCCAGTTTCCTTCCAGTGAAATTGCATTTCCTTCAAATTCGAATTCCAGAGAATCTCCCTTCTTGTTCGAGAATTTTGACTGATTGGTTTTTATCGTTGAGTTTTCAGGTTCCAATTGAAATGTTTGCCATTTACCGGAAAATTTCCAACGTTTCTCATCGAAGATCGACACTTTTTCGCTTAAGACCATTTTGGGGAAGCTTATCTCTAAGGCAGCCGGAACCGGATCCTGGTTCTTGATCCAGATTTCATCTTTTTTTACTGTGCCTCCAACTTCTGTTACCATATCCAGTGCATATTTGTATGTGTGGTCAACAGCTTTTTTGAAGGAGTAATCGGTATAAATAAAAAGTGAGTCCTGCATCCCCATAACCGCGTTTTTCATATTTTCAGGCAGTTTGCTGAATCCCTTTATAACACCCAATACAGCCATGGCATTGGAAGGATTACAATCTGAATCCTGTCCGCACCGTGTGGTAATTTCCATTGTTTTCATCGGGTCAGAATTGCCATAAAGGAGGCCCATTATAATATAGGCGCCGTTGAATTTTGCATCTATATTAAATGACTCTCCTGCAGTACAGATGTGGGTTTTCCCCCATTTTTCCTCTATAACATTCCAGGCAGATCGCCAGTCTTCAGGATATTTGTCTTTAAGGGTTAACACGTCTGTGATGATTTTTGAGTAATCTGATTCAGGGGGTAAAGAATATAAGGCTTTTTCGATAATCTTCCGGACATTTGATTCGAAAAATGCTTCAGAATAAAGTGCAGCAAGAAAAACACCTCCGTAAAATCCATCTCCATAATTCATTATATGCCCAATTTTGTGAGCTAAACTGAGTGCGGTGTTGGGCATCCCCGGAGCCATAAACCCGATATAATCGGCTTCAATCTGAAAATCAATATCATTGGCATGAAAGTTATATTCCGGAGCACCTGAACGGGGAGGGAAGATGCTGTCGAAATAATTCTTCCTCGCCTGTGCATTGGCATGCCATAACTGATATCCCGCCCTGGCAAATAATTCCTGGTATTTTTTTGCCGGAGCATTGATGCCAAATTGATCCATTGTCATAAGAAAGGTGAGCTGAACATAAAGGTCGTCCTGGGTAAGGGCTCCTGTCACATCTTTGGGTTTCCAGTTTATTGAATCTTCAAAAATGTGGCCCAAAGCACGAAATTCGGTGGGTGCCCCATAGGTCACTCCTATGATTTTACCGGCCCATCCTCCGGCAATTTTATCTTTAAGCTGTCCGGGTGAGATGATCCTGGTGTCAGGATCAGGAAAGCTGCATGCAGCCAGCAAACCAGCCAGGATCAAGGTCAATAAGTAATTTTTTTTCATGGTTCGTTACTTTTTTATCTGATAATAATTAATTTTTTTAAGGACAGACAGTATAACGTTATTATCATTTTCTGGGGATGGTATAATTTTATCATGGGCATTTCATTCGAAAATATCATTAGTAAATTGTTAGAAACTGAGAACGTACGTATGGAATCCTCAATGATTTATATATCCTGTTATTGGAATAATAGTCATGAGGGTTTCATTGTTTTTTCTTTACAGGAATATGCATCATCCTGTCTTCAATAAATTTGCTTATACTTTCCGGGGTCATTTTAAATTTGACATAACTGTGTTTTCCTTCAGGATTATCATCCCACTTGTTGCTTCCGTCAGGGTTAACCCTGATAGTGCCTTTTACCGAGGTGAAAAATGGATCCGGGCCATAGACTGCAATGATAACAGCTGTCTGATCCCAGCTCATCCGTCCGCCCCGGTCCTCTTTAGACCCGTACATCGCTATCCTGAAAGCCTCCCGCACCGGATTGTCAATGCCTGAATGGTGAACTAATCTTAAACCTGTTTTGACCTTCTCGCCTATTTCGAACCCCGAAAATACAATTTCAGTTGGCCAGTTTTCAAAGCAATATTTTGAAGCCGGGCTATCCATATATATATTGAATTCTTTGCCGGAAGGAAATCCTCCAGCCATAGAAACCAGTCTCTTAACCTTTTTTGCCACCAGCTCTTTCCCGTTTAGTTGACTCACCTGATCAGGCTGGGATTGCAACAGGTTACTGAGGTTAGTAAGGAAACCTATAGTCACGATTGTTACTGAATGATCCGGCTGGGCCGCGAGAATCTGACGATAACCGGCTACGGCGTCAGGAGCCAATCGTGATGATTTAATTTTATGTGGAAACCGGCTTACGAGGGAGTCAGGCCAATGTTGTGAGGAAGAAATACTTACACCTTCTTTCTTTGGGCTGCCTGTCAGTATTTCCGGACGTCCGAACCAGGTATTCAGCACTTCAATGGTAGGCACTACCAAGGAATCCCTGTTGCTTGAGAATGTGCCAAGTATTTGAATTTTACCGCTGTCGGCCATGGCATGAAGTACTGCCATGGCACCCACATCATCGTAATCCGGGCCAATGTCTGTGTCCAGAATTATTTTGATTTTATTTATTGTCTTTTGAGCTGCACATGGGTAATAAGCAGCTATCATCCAGGCACTAAAAAAGAATATTATCAGGGTTGATTTTTTCATTTTATGGTCATTAATTATTATCCACTTCATGGCGGTAAGGAGCTGAAGCCTGGGCTCCCAATCGTGTGACAGATATAGAGGCAGCTTTGTTGGCAAATCTGACGGCGTCCTTTAATTCTGCGCCTTCTGAAAGTGCGACGGTCAAGGCGCCATTGAAGCAGTCTCCGGCAGCAGTTGTATCTATTGCTTCAACCTGATAGGCTGGGATTAGTTCAGAGTATTCATCCGTAACAAGAAGTGCCCCTTTACTTCCCATTGTTATCACTGCAACTTCAACACCTTTCCCTACAAGTATCTGGGCGGCTGCTTTTGCACTGTCAATATCTTTTACCGGAATTCCGGTAAGTAATTCGGCTTCAGTTTCATTGGGAGTGATCATGTAAAGCATTGAAAGCAGTTCGGAAGGCAGTCGTTGTGCCGGGGCGGGATTAAGAATCACTTTTCTGCCTGCCTTGTGTGCTATTTCAGCGGCATACATAACAGTATCCAGCGGTATTTCAAGTTGCATTAAGATATACTCTGATTTCATTATCGCGGGCAAGGCATTGATAATATCTTCCCTGAACAGGCATGCATTGGCACCCGGAGCTACTACAATGCAGTTTTCACCATGGTCGTCAACAGTAATCAATGCGATTCCTGAAGGTGAAACAGGATCAGAGGTAAGGTAATCGGTATTCAGATTCTCTGACCTGAATAATTTCTTTGCCTGCAGACCGAACATATCTTCGCCTGTTTTAGCTACCAGGTTCACTTTCCCGTTTAAACGCGCAGCAGCAACTGCTTGGTTGGCACCTTTCCCCCCCGGATTCATTAAAAAATGCCCACCTAAGATTGTCTCACCTGGCGAAGGAAGCTTAGATGTTTTAATAACCATGTCTGTATTTGTGCTGCCAATTACTGTAATGGACTTTATTTCCATACCAATCAATATAAAATATTAGAAGTAGTAATAAGTTAAGCTTCTTATTGGTATAAGTGCTTTCTCAACAATAAATGCACCTATTGGGTTGTTAATACTCTATAAAAATAAGATAAATTTCCCTAAAGGAAGTTTTCACAATTTTTTAAACAAAAATCTTGTTTATTTTGCAGGGCAATATTACAGCATATGAACATATTAATTGTCGGTTCAGGAGGACGGGAGCATGCCTTTGCCTGGAAGTTGAAACAAAGCAGTTATACCAATGAACTCTTCATTGCCCCCGGTAATGCTGGAACAGCGGCACTGGGTCATAATCTTGCTATTGATGTTAATGATTTTATAGGTATCCGTGAGGCAGTTCTAACCAACAATATTGATATGGTTGTTGTTGGACCTGAAGTTCCGCTGGTAGAAGGAATACATGATTTCTTCCTTGCAGACGAAAATCTCAGAAACATTCCGGTGATTGGACCAGGGAGAGATGGTGCAAGACTTGAAGGAAGCAAGGAATTTGCCAAAGAATTCATGGTCAGAAACGGAATTCCAACAGCAAAATATTTTACGGTCAACAGTACAAACAAGGAGGAGGGAATTGAGTTTTTAAAAAGTCTTAAAGCTCCTTATGTACTTAAAGCTGACGGATTGGCGGCAGGTAAGGGTGTTTTGATTTTAGACAGGTTACAGGAGGCAATTGATGCACTCTCAGAGATGCTTGGCGGACTTTTTGGAAGCGCAAGCTCTACAGTTGTTATTGAGGAGTTTCTTTCAGGTGTTGAATGTTCCGTATTTGTTCTGACAGATGGAATAAATTATAAGATATTACCTGAGGCTAAGGACTACAAACGTATAGGTGAGGGGGATACCGGTCTTAATACAGGTGGGATGGGCGCAATTTCACCTGTGCCGTTCGCAACGGCCGAATTTATTCAAAAGGTGGAAGACCGAATGGTAATTCCGACTATTCATGGACTTCAGAAAGAAGGAATTGATTACAGGGGATTTGTCTTCCTTGGGCTTATGAATTGTGACGGAGACCCCTATCTAATCGAGTACAATGTAAGGATGGGTGATCCTGAGACTGAGGCCGTTCTGATGCGAATTCAATCGGACCTTGTTGAGCTTTTCGAAGGCGTGGCAATGGGCAATCTCAACGAAAGGGAGTTGCTTATTAGCCCCAAAAGTGCTGTGACCGTGGTTATTGTTGCCGGAGGTTATCCCGGGTCTTATGAGAAAGGCAAACAAATCAGGAACCTTGAAACTGTTAAGGACAGTGTAGTATTCCATGCCGGAACCAGGCTGGAGGGAGAAAAAGTTCTTTCTAATGGAGGCAGAGTTCTGGCAGTCAGTTCAATAGCGGATACGATGGATGAAGCATTGAAGATGAGTTATAAAAATGCTGAAAGGATATTTTTTGATAAGATGTATTATCGTACTGATTTGGGTTTTGATTTAAAATAGACTGAGATGTTTCTGAGGCTATTTAACAGCAAAAGTGTTTACAGTGCCATACTCATTCCAATTGTGGCCTTTTTGTTCTGGATGGAACCATTAAGTGAACCTGCAGCTTTTGTGGTTAATCCGGGAGAAGGAATGATGCCTCTGTCCATTTTTTTCAATAAGTTCCTTTCAGGCAGCATGTTTATACCTGTTTTAACCGGATTTATCCTCGTTCTGCTTAATGCACTCATATTATCCATGATAAGTTATGAATTCCAGTTTTTACCGCACAGGACATTCCTTCCGGGCATAATCTACGTAAGCACAGTTTCAGCATTTCCATCCTTACAAACATTTCATGCTGTATTTCCTGCAACTTTGTTCCTACTGTTGGCGGTCTATTACATTTTCTCGACCTATCACAGAAAAAACGAGATATCTTCAACATTTAATGCTTCATTTTTGCTTTCAACAGGTTCGCTTTTCTATCTGCCGGTTGTAGCACTATTTCCTCTTATCTGGATCAGTATTTTTGTGTTGCAAAAGAATGACAACTGGAGGTTGCTGGTGATTCCACTGATCGGAATAACTCTTCCCTGGCTTTTGCTTTGGTCCTTTCTTTTTGTTTCAGGTTCGGATCAGGTTATTATAGCTTCCATATCGGAAGGTATAAAATCGGTCAACAACCATTTCATTTCTGATTTAGGTTTTCTCGTGATTACTGCATTTATATTTCTTCTTTCTTCGTTTGGCAGTATAACATTGGTCAATTCTGTGAGTATCAGGAAAATGAGTACCAGAAAATATTTTATCATCCTTTACTGGATGCTTGGGTTGTGTGTTCTGTCAGTATTCCTTTTCCCCTCAACAGGTTTGGGTATCATCGCGATTTTGACGATTTCAGTCTCCTTCTTAATTGCCCATTTCTTTATGGCAGGCAGGCGCGGTTTCTGGAGGGAATTCCTGTTTTTTCTGTTTCTTGCTACACTTGTAGCACATCATTTATCACTCTTTGAAAAGGCTAGAACCTTCGTCTGGTGATTCTTCCCTCTTCTCGTCTTCTATTAAATAGTCGGGAAGCGCTTTCTGTGTTTTTATCCCCAGATCTTTCAGCTTTTCTGAGGTTCTGATAAGGTTGCCCTTGCCTGAATGTAATTTGCTGAGTGCATTGCTGTAATTGGATTGTGCTGTCTCCAATCCTTTCCCGACTTTTTCGAGATCCTGGACAAAATTTACAAATTTATCATAAAGGGAGGCTCCCAGGGATGCGATCTCAAGAGCGTTTTTGGTCTGATTTTCCTGTTTCCAGATGGAAGCGATTGTTCTTAGCGTCGCCAGAAGGGTTGAAGGGCTGACAATTACGACTTTGTTATCCCAGGCATAATTAAACAATTCCTGATCTCCCTGAATGGCGATGCTGAAAGATGATTCAATAGGAAGGAAAAGCAGAACGAAATCCGGACTGTTCAGGTTTTTTGCAGTAGGATAATGCTTATCAGAAAGCATTTTTATGTGCGTCCGCAGTGATTTAAGGTGATCAGCCAGGTGGCCGGCCCTAAGTTCGTCAGAGTTTTCATTGACCAATCTCTCATAAGCAACCAATGAAACTTTTGAATCAACGATCAGGTGCTTTTTATCAGGCAGATGTATAATCACATCGGGCCTGATCTGTTTTCCATCGCTGTTTTCATCGACAACTTCCCTTTCATACTCTCTTCCATTGGTAAGTCCGGATCGTTCAAGAACCCTTTCGAGAACAAATTCACCCCAATTGCCCTGTTTTTTTACATCCCCTTTGAGTGCCTGAGTCAAGTTGTGAGCCTCATCACTTATTTTGATGTTGAGGTCCTGCAATTTTTTAAGTTCAGCTTTCAGATCGGTCTGGTCTCTCAACGTCTTCTCATAGGATTCCTCAACCTTTTTTTCAAATGTAAGTATCTTATCCTTGAGCGGATTAAGGATATCTCCAATATTTTTCTGATTAAGAGTGGTAAATTCCGCGGAATGTACTTTTAGTATACTGTTTGCAATATTTTCAAATTCAGTGGTTAATTTCTTTTGGATTTTTTCAAGCTCTTGTGCCCTTTCCGTCAATTGTTTTTTTGCATGTTCAAGTTCAGACAAGGAAGATGTTAACTGTCTGATCGAATCCTCGCTCTTCTGCCGTTCTGCCGCCAATGCCGCCTTTAGATCTGTGTTGATACCGGTCAATAATGACAATTGCTGTTCGGCCAGTGACCGGCCTTTTTCAGCCTCTGCAATTTTTGAGAATCCCTGCATCTCGGATTCATTGAGTTTAGAGACTTGTGCAGTCCTTTCATCGCTTAGACGACGTTGCTGCCAGAGAAAAACGATGGTACAGCCAAGGAGAAATGCAAGAACAGGGAAGAAGATTTCCATAAAAGTGATTTTTCTATAAAAATAAAAAAAGCGCAACCGTTTGGGGTGGTTGCGCTAAAAAATATTAGTCTGATATTCCAGTTGATTTATAATCCCGGTGGAGTTCTTTATAAAAGTGAATCTTTTGGGAAACGGTAAACTATTGAGTTAATGACCATACCGGCACCAACAGAGGTAAGAACAATGTTGTCACCAGGTTCAATAGCATGATCTTCCATTTTATTTTTCAGAATCAGATCCAGCAGGGTGGGTACTGTGGCTGTCGATGAATTTCCGAGAGTGCGGATGGTCATTGGCATTACATCAGAGTTAAATTCCTTGATTCCATAGAGTTTGAATACCCGGTGGAGGATTGCCTCATCCATTTTTTCATTTGCCTGGTGAATCAGAACTTTCTTAATATCATTAAGATGAAGCCCGGCTTTGTCGAGACTGTCTTTCACTACCCCGGGAACTGCACTAAGGGCATAAGCATACACTTTGTGCCCGGCCATCCTGATATTTAATTCAGTTCCTTTATAGTCAGGATTCAGGGAAACACCCATTTTTAGCATACCCGGATCATTATCCGAGCGGCTCTCGCACGCAAGAATACCTACAGGAGTCTCACTCTCAATTGCTTCAACAATTACTGCACCTGATCCGTCAGAGAATATCATTCGGTCGCGGTCGTATGGATCTGATACCCTTGAGTTCAGATCAGAGCCGATTACAAGTCCGCTTTTGAAATGTCCGCTTTTGATGTAAGCATCAGCAACAATCATTGCGGTCGTCCAACCGGGGCATCCGGCGATGACGTCATGTGTCATAACTTTTGGGTTTTTTATACCAAGACCCAGTTTGACACGATTGGCGATAGCCGGACAAACGTCTGAACGGTAGGTTCCGGGGTAAATATCTCCGAAGTTATGTGCTACGATGATAAACTCAAATTTCTCGCGGTCGAAACCGGAAGAGGTGATTGCATCTTCTGCTGCAAAAATAGCCAGGTGACTGGTAGCCTGATCAGGTTCTGCATACCTTCTTTCTTCGATATTGGTTATTTCGTTGAATTTGCGAATGATTTCAGAATTAGGCGTTTCAAATTTCTTTCCTGTGTGCGGTTCATAAAATTCAGCATCAAGGAAATAGTCGTTTGGGATTATGGTTGGTGGAACATAAGATCCCGTGCCCGTAATGATGGTATAAAGCTTTTTACTCATGATTAAATTGTTATTCTATACTCTTTTAGTTTTTCTTTCTTAATTTTTTCTATACTAAATTCATTGCCGTCAAAAACCCCGTACGAGAATTTTTTTATCCAGTCACCCAGAACTATCAGTTTAGAGTCATCAGCAATTTTTTCATTAAGAATTATGTGGCGATGGCCGAAAACAAAATAATCAAAGTGTTCTTTTCGGAGAACACTTTTGGCATAATTGTACTGCTCTTCGTATTCCAGTCCCTTAAAATTGTGATCCTTTGTATTATATGAAAGACGGCTTTTTTTAGACCAATAATGAGCTATTCTGAATGATAAGTCTGGATGAATTTTGGCAAAAGCCCACTGGGCAAACTTGTTGTGAAAAAAATTCTTTATCAACTGATAGCCAAAATCTTTTTTACCCAGGTCGTCTCCGTGGGAGAGAAAAAATTTCTTGCCTGAAAGCTCCATTTTGACTGTATCGGTGTGGACAATCATGCCAACCTCTATTGTCAAATAATCAAATGCCCAAATATCGTGATTTCCGGTGAAAAAGTGAACCGGAATTCCGCTGTCGCATATTTCAGCCAATGCACCCAGGGACCTGACAAAACCTTTTGGAACAGTTTTTTTGTATTCGAACCAAAAGTCGAAATAATCACCCATCAGAAAAATCATGGAAGCATCCTCTCTGATCGATTGCAGCCAATCGACGAATAACAACTCACGCTCTTTGTTGTTCCTTAGCGCTGGAGCGCCAAGGTGCAGGTCCGAGATAAAATAGATTTTTTTTCCGATAACCACAGGCAGTTTTTGTGATAAATCTTTGCCAATAAATTTCGCGACAAAGATAGGTGTAAATCATTATTTAACAAGACAAAAAATGTTAACGGATAAAAACCGTCAATTTGCCAGAAGAGTCTCACTTATAAAATGATGGAAGCAAAATGACAGGAAAGACTTGACCTGCTGTGAGAACAGCTGCTGAAATTACCACTGTAAATGCAGGATGTAAATTGGGAAAATTAGGGTATTTCGCGGATAGATTTATGAATTTATCTCCAGGGCATCTGATAAATCCTCCAGGAATGACTCCCCTTGAAAATTTAGTTCTCGATAAAATATTCAGTAGTTACAGGCAATTCGACAATGCTTTGTTAAGTTCAGGCCCCTGAAGGTTTTTCCCGATAATTTTACCTTCCTTGTCCAGGAGATAATTGGAAGGAACTGACTGGATATTGTAGCTTATCAACGCACTGACACTTCCTTTCATGTCACCTACATTGATCCAGGTGAGCTTATCTTCTGCAATAGCAGTAGTCCATGCAGATTTGTCATTGTCAACACTGACCATATATATTTCGAATCCCCTGCTTCTGTATTTGGCGTAAAGTTCTGACAGTACCTGGTTCTGAATCCTGGAAGTACGATCCTTGGCCGACCAGAAATGCAGCAGGACGTATTTTCCGTGTAACGACCAGAGTTCACGCTGAACGCCTGTAACATCCGGCAGTTTAATGTTGGGTGAGTTTACGGCAGTCTGAGAGATCAGGTTGTTCAGCTTGGAGTTGCTTTGCTGCCTGAGAATATTCAGTGTGTTGTTGTAAAGGGCTTTTACCTGTTCGTTCTTTGGATGTATCGCGTACAAAGCAGATGCAGCAGACCTCATAGCCTGAAAGTCAGTGGCTACATAATTATTTTCATCCCACTTTTGATAAAGTGCATAAACACATGCCATTGAGAATGGATTTCTTTTTATAAAATCATTCAGGAAGGTAGTATAGTCATTAAACGCTTTGACATATTCATTGTTCCAGCGTTCCAGATCGGCAGTATAACCAGCATCTCCCTGATGTTTCTGATAAAGCTGGCGCAGAGAATCGAGTTTTGACCTGACTTCGGCAAACCGAAATGTCAGTTCCCGAACTTTTGACGAATTATCTGAACCTTTTACGTCGTAATTCCTTGAAAAATTCTTGTATGATCCGGTAATTGTCAGATTTTCTGCAGAATCAGCTATTATCGTTGCAAAATTGATGTCAGATACCTTCAACAGGAAGAATGTCGGTGCACTGACTTTTCCTTTGAGTTTAAATGAACCGGTGTTATCCATTTCTGCAGAATCTGCAAGTATCTGTGAATTGGTAAGAAGATAGCTCAGATAGATAGTTTTGCCGGCACCTCCATCAATTTTTCCGTTAATTGTGAAGTTGTTCTTTTTCCCGCATGCAACAACCAAAAGCGCGACAGACAAAATAGCAAGGATACGATTCATTTTTTCCTGTTTTTAGATTATTTCCCCTGAAGGAAACGATGATGCAACAAAAATAAAAATTCGTAGCTAATAAACAGTCTTTAAGTGAAAAATGAAAAGCAGCATAGAGGCTTAAATTTTTAACTATTTTTGCATTTTATTTTTTACGTGCAGTTACATTACGGATTAGATAATTTTAATGCCCGCAAACCGGTTGTCACAATCGGAACATTTGATGGTGTGCACCTCGGTCATCGTGAGGTAATTGATGAACTTAAACGCATCAGCCTCAAAACCGGCGGAGAATCTGTCGTTTTTACCTTCTCCCCGCATCCCCGGATGATTGTTACTCCGAAAGAAGATACAATACGGTTGTTATCCACCATAGAAGAAAAAACGGCACTTCTGGAAGAAATGCAACTGGATCACCTGGTAATTTATCCTTTTACCAGTGATTTTGCTGCGTTGTCATATACAGAATTTGTTGAGGATATCCTGGTGAAGCGAATGAATATTCATAAGCTGGTTACAGGTTATGATCACAAATTAGGACATGACCGCAAAGGCGATTTTCTGGCACTCAGCCTGTTGGGCGCGCAGTTTGGGTTCGAAGTCGAGCAATTGAGCCAGCTTTTGGTTGAAAATGTTGCTGTCAGCTCCACCAAGATACGCCAGGCACTGGAGGCTGGTGAAATGAGAAAAGCAAACCAGCTCCTCGGATATTCATACATATTGAAAGGCCAGGTTGTTGAAGGGAAAAGACTGGGAAGAGAGTTGGGGTTTCCAACTGCCAATATTTTACCTGATGATCGCCATAAAATGGTTCCCACAGATGGTGTATATGCGGTATATGTCTTTGTTGACGGAGACAGGTATGAAGGAATGCTGAATGTAGGTACGCGGCCTACTGTTAACTCGAACGTGGATCACAGAAGTATTGAAGTCAATATATTCAACTTTTCAAAGGATATTTATCAGCAGGAAATTACTGTTCACTTTATGGAGCGGATAAGAAATGAAGTTAAATTTGAGAATCTGAAAAAGCTAAAAGAGCAATTAGTGAAGGATAAAACAAAGGCTATGCTTATCTTTGCAGGCTTGAAATAAATTTCGTGCCATTATATCAACAGTAAAGTAAATTCATTATCATAGATGGAAGATTATAAAGTAAAGGATATTTCATTGGCTGCTTTTGGCCGGAAAGAAATAGAAATTGCAGAAAAAGAGATGCCGGGCTTAATGTCGTTAAGAATAAAATACGGCATTGAGAAACCGCTGAATGGAGTTCGCATCATGGGCTCACTGCATATGACCATTCAGACAGCTGTTCTTATTGAAACGCTGGCGCAACTGGGTGCGACAGTACGTTGGGCTTCCTGCAATATTTTTTCCACCCAGGATCATGCTGCCGCTGCCATCGCGCAGTCGGGGATTCCTGTTTTTGCATGGAAAGGAGAAACGCTCGAAGAATATTGGTGGTGTACCGAACGCGCTCTGGATTTCGGAAATGGGGTGGGACCGCAACTTATTGTTGATGACGGCGGGGATGCAACCATGATGGTTCACATTGGAAATGCCGCAGAAAAAGATGTTGCAATTTTGGAAAGAGTAACAGAAGGAGAGGATGAGAGACAACTTTACCTCGCCCTCAAAAGGATTCTTAAAGAGTCACCAAAACGGTGGAGCAATGCGATCAAAGAAATAAAGGGTGTCTCGGAAGAAACAACCACAGGTGTTCACCGGCTGTATCAGATGCTGGAGAGGGGCGAGTTGCTTTTCCCTGCAATTAATGTTAATGATTCAGTCACCAAATCAAAATTTGATAACCTGTACGGTTGCCGTGAATCGCTTGCTGACGGAATAAAACGCGCCACTGATGTCATGGTTGCCGGTAAGGTCGTTCTTATTTGCGGTTATGGTGATGTTGGCAAAGGTTGTGCCAGATCCCTCAGAGGCTATGGCGCCAGGGTTATTGTGACGGAGATTGATCCGATCTGTGCCCTCCAGGCCGCCATGGAAGGCTTCCAGGTTGCAACCATTGAAGATGTTGTGAAGGAATGCAATATTTTTGTGACCACGACAGGAAACAAGGATATTATTACTGCCGAGCATCTTGCCGCCATGCCTGACCAGGCGATTGTCTGCAACATTGGCCATTTCGATAACGAGATTCAGGTCAGCAGGTTGGAAAATTGGCCCGGGATCAGGAAAATAAATATTAAACCACAGGTTGACAAATACTTGTATCCTGACGGCCATGCTATTTTCCTGCTGGCGGAAGGCAGGCTTGTGAACCTTGGATGCGCAACAGGTCACCCCTCTTTCGTGATGAGTAACTCATTCACCAATCAAACGCTTGCGCAACTGGATTTGTGGAAGAATAATTATGAGATTGGCGTCTATCGCCTTCCAAAATACTTGGATGAAGAAGTTGCAAGGCTGCACCTGGCCCAATTGGGTGTTAAGCTTACTACACTTACACCAGAACAATCTGAATACCTGGGTATTCCTAAGGAAGGTCCATATAAGCCGGAACATTACCGCTATTAAAAAGACATGAGACATGAGATATAAGACATGAGATGAACTGATCTTATATCTCATGTCTTATATCTCATGTCTTATGTCTTATATCTCATGTCTCATATCTAGTTGTGTATCCAGAGCCGGTTATCAAGCACTGTCACCTGGTATGGTTTCAGTGGCCTGGTGGATGGTCCTTTGATTGCATAGCCTCCGTTGTACAAAATGTATTGAGATCCACAAGTCTTGCAGGTAGCTACCGGGTTACTGCTGGCAACTGTTCCGGTCTGACCTGGATTTGTTTCAACGTAACTTGCCTTTGTCCCCTCATAAGGGCAGCAGGCGTCATAGGCTGCGTATTGCATCTCGCTGATACATATTACGATCAATCCTGAATAGCCGTCTCCCGGGAAAGTCATGGAATTGCCGGGTATCAGCAGGTTATTGTTATTTACCAGTGATATGTATTTGTCAACCTTCGCATAAGGTACGAAGCTATTCTGATTGTCGGCGCAGGAAAGAACTGATGCACCAATCATTAAACCCAAAGAGTACAGAACGATTCTGGATATCACGAGGTTCCTTATTATCTCTAATTTCTTCATACTACAAAAATAAGAAAAAGGATCAATGATTTGGCTTATCTCCCTATATTGGAGATCCTGTTCTCGGGAATATTCAGGGCCAAAATTCATTTTGGCCCTGAATGAAAAAAATTGCCTTCAGATTTGTAAATTAGAAAGAATATTTTCTACATTTGTCAGAGATAGAATTGTAGAAGAGCTCCGAGGTTTGGAGTTCTTCTGTTTTTTTATGTATAATATCAGAAACAGATTAGAAGAATGACCAAAGTTACTTATATCTCTGCAGAAGGGCTGAAAAAGTTGAAAGCAGATCTCGACCGGATGTTAAACATCGAAAGGCCAGCAATTTCCAAGTTGATCGGAGAAGCTATTGAAAAGGGGGATATCTCTGAAAATGCAGAATATGATGCAGCAAAGGATGCTCAAGGCATGCTTGAAGCCAAGATTGCTGTTCTCCAGGATCAGATTGCCAATGCGAGAATTATTGATCAGTCTAAAATTGACACAGACGTTGTTCAGATCATGAACAAAGTGACTATAAAAAATGTAAAAAATAACGCGGTTATGGTCTATACCATTGTTTCAGATCATGAGTCTGATCTGAAGATGGCAAAAATCAGTGTCAGTACCCCGATTGCCAAGGGACTTCTAGGGAAAAAAATAGGGGATATCGTGGATATTCATGTGCCTTCCGGAATCATCCCGTTCGAAATCATCAATATTGAATTAGGTCAGTAAAGACATTATATGGCATCCATCTTTTCAAAGATTGCAGCGGGTGAGATTCCTTCCTATAAAGTGGCAGAGGATAAGGATTTTATGGCCTTTCTCGACATTTTTCCACTGGCTAAGGGACACGTATTGGTAATTCCCAAAAGAGAGGTCGATTACCTTTTTGACCTTGACCAGGAAACTTATGCAGGATTAATGGAGTTTGCCCGTAAGGTTGCAATCGCAATGAACAAGGCTATCCTGTGTAAACGTATCGGTGTCGCGGTCCTGGGACTTGAAGTTCCTCATGCTCATGTGCATCTTGTTCCATTGAACAGCGAGAGGGATATTGATTTTTCAAAACCCAAGCTGCAGTTTTCCTCTGACGAATTTGCCGCTATAGCCAAATCAATAGCTGATTCTTTGTAGTTTAGAAGAAAAATTTCCGGTTTACTATGAATTGTCGATAAAATAAAATTGAAATAATTTGAGATTATTTCAATTTCTGTTTTTCAGGAAATCATTTTATTTAATGCGGTCGGGATTTTTCCTGATGAATTCCTCCCAGTTTTTCGCACCTTTTTCTGTTACCGGATTCTTCATCTGTAAATAATGGCATACGGCTGCTGCCAGGCCATCCGTGGCATCCAGATCTGACGGCATAATGGTCATTCCAAACATTTGTTTCAGAAAATACGCTACCTGTTCTTTAGAGGAAGCGCCATTCCCTGTAATAGCCTGCTTGATGCGGAGCGGGGCGTACTCAAAGATTGGCACCCCCCGGTAAAGCGATGCAGCCATGGCTACCCCCTGGGCACGGCCAAGTTTTAACATTGATTGAATATTTTTCCCAAAAAATGGGGCTTCAAGGGCTGTTTCATCCGGATTATATTCATCAACAAGGTACAGTGTGCGGTTGAAAATGTGGCTAAGTTTTTCGTAGTGCCCGCTTAAACCGGATGTTTTAACCACTCCCAATGCAACAATGCTTACGTTGTTGTTATACACCCGGATAACCCCATAACCCATTATATTCGAACCCGGGTCTATGCCCAAAATAGTTTTATTTGTAATCAAAATTATTTTTTGTTCAAATTTAAAGCATTTATTTCTTAATTTTAATACTATATTTGGGATTAATAGGATGTTTATTTATTAGTTAGTCAGCGAATTAGATGATAAATTAGTAAAGGAAAGGCATTCGCATGACAGATAATTTTATCTTTAATGACATATAATTGATTTTAAACTATTTAGTATCGTAATTTTCTAATTAATAGTGTTTTATGGTTTTTGTTTGATTTCAGGATAATATGAGTTGAAATTGTGGCTTTATGCCCTTAATGAAACAATAAATAGTATACTTCTACGTTTTTTTATCGATAATAGCTATACTGCTTCTCATTAATGGGTTACCTTTTGTGCTTTTTAGAGATAAACAAAACGATATAATTTGGAATAGTCCTGGAAATTCATTCTCTTGGGAGAAGATTTTAGGTTAATTGCTTTCGTCGGTTGTACTAAGACTTATTACAATGAGTGTATCTGCTACATCATATATTGGGTTCAGGTTTTTGAAAAAAAGATTTTTGCTGGTCATCCTTCTGATGTTGCATATCTTTTCGGGATTTTCTATACCAGTCCATTCAATGACTGTCAAGGGTATGCCATTGGTCTCTTTTCTTGAAAACAGTACAATTGGTTCCCCTGCTCCACCACCTTTACCAGTGTGTGAAGGAAATAGTATATCATTGCAGGTCTTTACTGGTACAACATGGAAATGGCAGGAGAGTATCGGAGGTGGTCCATTTGCAGATATTATACCGCTTCAGGTAACGCCAATTTTGAATCTTTCGGGTATTACTTTAGCCATGGATGGGAATCAATACTTGTGTGTGATTGATGGTGTCCCATCGGGCACAATTTATACATTAGATGTTTTACCATTACCAGTTGCCTCAATTAATTATGCTGCAAGTCCCTTTTGTCAGACTGGTATTGCCACAGTTACGCAAACCGGGCAAACCGGCGGGACCTATTCATCTTCTGCGGGCTTAACCATTGATGCCAGTACCGGTCAGATTGATCTTGCGTTAAGTACACCCGGAAATTATACGGTAACTTATAGCTTTACGAATGGAACATGCCCGAATACTACTACTGCTTCGGTCACGATAAATCCTCTCCCTGCAGCAACTATCAGCTACTCCGGAAGCCCTTATTGCAAAACCGGTGTGGCAAATGTTACCTTGGTTGGTACTCCCGGCGGTTCTTTTTCCTCGACCCCCGGATTATCAATTACTTCTTCAACAGGAGCAATAAACCTTGCTGCAAGCACTCCGGGAACTTATGTAGTAACTTATAGTTTTACAGACGGAACCTGTATTAATTCAGTAACAACCAATGTTACTATAAGTGCACCACCCACCGCTACCATTGTTTATGCCGGTGATCCTTTCTGCCAAACCGGGACTGCATTTGTTACGCTTACCGGTCCAACAGGCGGTACCTATTCTTCCTCAGCCGGTTTATCCATCAATGGGTCTACCGGTGCCATTAACCTCGTGGCAAGTACACCCGGAACTTACACTGTGGAATATGCTTTTTCAAATGGCACCTGCTCTAATACTACTACCACATCAGTTACCATAATTAGTTTACCGCTCGGGCTGATAAGTTATACGGGTAATCCATATTGCAGAATTGGTACTGCTACAGTAACACAAAGTGGTCCCACTGGTGGAACCTATACATCTACTGCCGGTTTGTCACTTGATGCGATCACTGGTACGATAAACCTTGCAACGAGTACCGCTGGGACATATATTGTTACATATAGTTTCACTGACGGCACATGTCCTAATTCAACTACCACTAATGTTACAATTAATACTCTTCCCACTGCAACCATAAGTTATACGGGGAGTCCTTACTGTCAGACGGGTACTGCAAGTGTTACGCAAACAGGTCAGGCCGGTGGAATTTATAGTTCAACAGCAGGCTTGTCAATTAATTCTTCTACAGGAGAGGTTGATTTGGTTGCAAGTACTGTGGGCAGTTATGTTGTTACTTATAATTTTTCGAATGGTGATTGTTCAAGTTCTGTCTCGACTAATTTAACAATCAATGCTTTACCTACTGCCAGTATTAGTTATGCCGGGAGCCCATATTGCGCCACAGGAACAGCCTTGGTAACACGGACCGGATCGGCTATTGGAACCTACTCGTCCACCGCAGGCTTATCAATTAATTCATCCACAGGTGCGATTAATCTCGGTGCAAGTACACCTGGAACATACGTCGTGACCTATAGTTTTACGGATAGTACTTGTCCAAATACCACTTCCACTTCTGTAACAATTAATAATGTACCTTCTGCGACAATCAGTTATGCCGGGAGTCCTTATTGTATGTCCGGTGTAGCTACTGTTACACTAAGCGGTCCGGCAGGTGGAACCTATACCTCAACTGCTGGTTTGTCAATAACATCATCTAATGGTTCAATAAATCTGGCTGCAAGTTCTCCTGGTACTTATTTGGTTACTTACTCGTTTACCGATGGTACCTGTTCAAGCATTGCAACGACAGTTGTTACAGTTCTTGCCCTGCCATCTGCCACAATTAATTATTCCGGTAGTCCGTATTGTCAGACCGGCGTCGCGATTGTAACCTTAACTGGATCTACCGGAGGTACGTATTCATCAACAGCCGGACTCTCAATTAATTCAACAACCGGAGCAATCAATCTCGCAGCAAGTGCCGCAGGTACCTATACAGTTACCTATAGTTATTCGAATGGTACCTGTTCAAATACAGCAACGACAACGGTTACCATCAGTTCATTACCGACGGCATTGATCAATTATACCGGTAATCCATATTGCAAAACAGGGACAGCTATTGTAACCCAAACTGGGCAAATTGGTGGTATTTATACCTCTTCAGCCGGGTTATCATTAAATTCGACAACAGGTGCCATAGATCTGGGAGCAAGTACGGCGGGGAGTTATACGGTGACTTATAGTTTCACAAATGGAGTTTGTACGAATAATACTTCGACATCAATAACCATAAATTCCCTTCCCATAGCTTCGATAAGTTATACCGGGAGTCCTTACTGTCAGACGGGTATTGCAAATGTTACACAGGCCGGACAGGCAGGTGGAACCTATAGCTCTACAGCAGGATTATCAATCAACCCGGCTACGGGTGCCATTGATCTGGCAGCCAGTACAGTAGGAAGTTATACTGTAACATACAGCTTTTCTGATGGTACATGCCCGAATAGTACAACTGCAAGTGTGGTAATCAATCCTTTACCCATAGCTACCATCAGTTATTCAGGTAATCCTTACTGTCAGACAGGAACGGCACTTGTTACACAAACCGGACAAGCTGGTGGGACATATACCTCAACTGCAGGCCTGACAATTAATTCAATAACAGGGGAAATCAGCTTGGCTTCCAGTGTAGTAGGCACTTACACAGTGACATATAATTACACCAATGGCTCTTGCTCAAACGTGGCAGTTACCTCCGTTACGATCAATCCTCTGCCTGTTGCAACGATTATTTATGCAGGAAGTCCATATTGCAAATCGGGTGTGGCTACCGTAACTCAAACAGGACCAACCGGAGGAACCTATTCCTCAACTGCCGGACTTTCAATTAATTCGACAACCGGTGCTGTTGATCTAGTTGCCAGTAGCGCGGGGACTTATACAGTGACCTATCTTTTTACAAATGGAACCTGCCCAAATACAACTACTACCACAATAACAATAAGTGCACCGCCTACTGCCACAATTAGTTATTCAGGTAATCCATATTGTAAGATTGGTACTGCAACAGTTACACAAACAGGACCAATCGGAGGTACTTACTCATCAACTCCCGGTCTGTCTATTAATTCGATAACAGGGGAAATAAACCTCGGTTCTAGCACAGCAGGTACTTATACAGTTATGTATAGTTTTACGAATGGTACTTGTTCAAATACAGTAACAACTTCGGTTACAATCAATTCATTACCTACGGCTTTGATCAGCTATACAGGTACTCCATATTGTAAATCCGGTGTCGCGACAGTAACACAGAGTGGACCTGCAGGAGGTATTTACTCATCTACTGCCGGACTGTCAATTAATTCGTCTACTGGTGCAATAGACCTGGTTTCAAGTACTGCGGGAAGTTATACGGTCACGTATAGCTTTACTAATGGTACCTGTGCAAATACGACCACTACAGCATTGACTATAAACACCCTTCCTACAGCCACAATCAGTTACACGGGGAGTCCGTATTGTCATGTTGGTACAGCCAGTGTTACACAAACAGGACAGGCAGGCGGGACTTATAGTTCCACGGCAGGATTGTCAATCAATCCGGTTACAGGGTCTATTAATTTGGCAGCAAGTACAGTTGGAAGTTATACAGTTACATACAGCTTTACTGATGGTACCTGTCCGAATAGCACAACTGCCGTTGTGGTAATTAATCCACTGCCTACAGCTACAATTAGTTATTCGGGCAATCCATTCTGTCAGACCGGAACGGCAATTGTCACACAAACCGGGCAAACAGGCGGGACATATTCCTCTACTGCAGGTATATCGATTAATGCAGTAACAGGAGAGATTAACCTGGCTGCCAGCTCCGTAGGTACTTATACGGTGACATATAGTTTTGCGAATGGTGCCTGCTCAAATACTACAACAACGATTGTAACAATCAATACTCTGCCCACTGCAACAATTAGTTATGCAGGTAGTCCATATTGCAAATCGGGGACAGCAACTGTTACTCAGAGCGGTCCGACAGGAGGAACCTATATTTCGACTGTGGGATTATCTATTGATCCACTCACCGGAGCTATAGACTTATCATCCAGTAATGCTGGTACATACACTGTTACTTACAATTTCAGTAATGGGACCTGTCTTAATAGCACTACAACGACTTTAACGATCAACCCATTGCCAACTGCAACAATCAGTTATTCAGGCAATCCTTTTTGCAAGATTGGAACGGCAACAGTGACGCAAACAGGGCCTCCCGGGGGGACGTACTCATCAACAGCAGGACTATCTATTAATTCTTCTACCGGAGCGATCAACCTCGCCGCGAGTGCAGCAGGTACATATACCGTGACATATAATTTTACTGATGGTGTTTGTTTGGGAACCACATCCACTAACGTGACTATCAATCTTTTGCCAGTTGCCACAATAACCTATACGGGAACACCTTACTGTAAAAGTGGCACCGCCAATGTCACCCAAACCGGACAAACTGGTGGAAGTTATTCTTCAACGGCCGGATTGTCAATCAATTCAACTACTGGCGCTATTGATCTATCAGCCAGTACTCCAGGTATTTATACCGTCACTTATAGTTTTACAAATGGTCCGTGCGTTAATACAGCATCTGCCTCGGTAACGATTAATCCTTTACCTACTGCGACAATAAGTTATACAGGAATTCCCTATTGCCAGACAGGTACTGCAACTGTAATACAGACTGGACAAGGGGGTGGTGTTTATACCTCAACCATTGGACTTTCAATAAATTCCTCTACGGGTTCTATTAATTTGGCAGCCAGTACTCCAGGTACCTATACAGTTACCTATAGTTTTACCGATGGAACATGTCCCAGTACAACCACAGCTTCTGTAAACATAATAGCACTTCCTTCAGCATCAATAAATTATGCCGGAAATCCATATTGTCAAACTGGGTCTGCTGTTGTTACTCAGACAGGACAAACCGGTGGAACATATTCGTCGACTGCAGGATTATCCCTTAATCCTTCAACCGGAGAAATCAATCTGGTAGCCAGTACTCCTGGGACATACACGGTTACCTACAATTTTACCAACGGTACCTGTCCCAACTCCACAACAACGTCTGTAACTATTAATCCACCATCAACTGCATCAATTACTTATTCCGGGAGTCCTTATTGTCAGACCGGAACGGCCACAGTTACACAGACTGGGTCGACCGGAGGAACTTACACTTCCACTGCCGGGCTGATCATAACACCTTCAAACGGTTCAATTGACCTTGCCGCCAGTACGCCGGGCACATATACTGTTACATATAGTTTTACAAATGGTATTTGTCCCGGGGCAACCACTACCTCAGTAATTATTAATGCCCTGCCAACTGCCACTATAGTTTATCCTGGCAATCCTTTCTGTAATACCGGAACAGTTGCTGTAACACAAACCGGACCCTCCGGAGGTACTTTTTCTTCATCTGCCGGATTGTCCATCAGTGCAACCACCGGGACCATAAATCTTGCCTCAAGTACTCCTGGTACTTATACGGTGACCTATAGTTTTACAAATGGGACATGTAATAATTCAGTCTCAACTCCGGTTACCATAAATCCGTTACCTACTGCCCTGATTAGTTATACCGGGAATCCCTATTGCAAAACAGGTACGGCCAATGTCACTCAAACCGGACCAACAGGAGGAACTTATTCCTCAACTGCAGGATTATCTATCAATCCATTAACAGGAGTAATAGATTTAGCCTCAAGTACAGCAGGAAATTATTTAGTTAGATATAGTTTTAGCGACGGTACCTGTTCGAATTCCACGACGACCTCAATTACTATCAATCCGCTACCGGTTGCTGCCATTAGCTACGCAGGTAGTCCGTATTGTCAAACAGGAACAGCAAATGTTATTCAAACCGGTCCTGTGGGTGGAACTTATTCCTCTACTTCGGGACTGTCAATCAATTCTTTGACTGGGGCAATAGATTTAACATCAAGTACAGCGGGCAATTATGTGGTATCATATAGCTTTACGGATGGTGTTTGTTCAAATACCACATCCACCACTGTAATTATTAATCCGTTGCCTATAGCATCAATTAACTATGCCGATAATCCTTACTGTAAAACCGGGACAGCGAACGTTACACAAACGGGACAAATAGGCGGGATTTATACTTCCACTGCAGGCCTTTCCATTAATTCCTTAACTGGGGCAATTAATCTGGCAGCAAGTGCTGTCGGAACCTATACTGTCACCTATAGTTTTTCGAGTGGACCTTGTCCAAATTCAACCACAACTTCGATAACGATAAATGCATTACCGATTGCAACAATTAGTTATCCGGGCAGCCCTTATTGTAAAACAGGTACTGCAACAGTTTCTCAAACCGGGCCAACCGGAGGAAATTATTCTTCTACCGCAGGACTATCTATTTCTCCGTCCAGTGGTACAATTGATTTGGCATCAAGTACACCTGGAACTTATACTGTTACGTACAGTTTTTCAAATGGTACTTGTTCCAACACCGCAACTACTACTATAACAATTGTTCCTTTACCAACTGCATCTATAGTTTATGCTGGCAACCCTTACTGTCAGATCGGGACAGCAGTTGTTTCTCAAAGTGGACCATCCGGAGGTACTTATTCATCTACCCCGGGTTTATCTATCAATTCCTTAACGGGCTCCATAAATCTGGCATTAAGTACTCCAGGGACCTATAATGTGACTTATAGTTTTACCAATGGTAGTTGTTCAAACACCACGAGCACTTCAATAACTGTTAATTCCATTCCGACAGCTTTGATTAGCTATACATCTAATCCTTACTGTAATACTGGAACGGCTTCTGTATTGCAAACAGGGCAAACAGGTGGAACATATAGCTCAACCCCGGGAGTAGCTATAAATCCATCTACAGGGGCAATAGATTTAGCTGCCAGTACGGCTGGTAATCATACTGTTACGTATAATTTCTCCAATGGCAGTTGCTCAGGTACTACTACTGCCAATATCCTTATAAATCCTTTGCCAACACCTGCAATCACCGGCCCTTCAGTCGTTTGTGCCGATCCAACAGGCGATGTATATACAACTCAGGTTGGGATGAGTAACTACAATTGGACCCTTTCTTCAGGAGGCAGCATTACATCAGGAGCGAATAGTAGTGCCATTACAATTGTTTGGACTACAAGCGGAACACATAATTTGCATGTTAGCTTCACTGACGCCAATGGTTGTTCCGGTACAAGCGCTGCCTACCCGGTTCTGGTACAGGGTCTATTGCCGCCAAAGCCTGACAATATTAACGGGAATACTCCTGTTTGTCAGAGTGCTATTCAGGATTATTCCATAACACCTATTCCGGGAGCGACCAGTTACACCTGGAGTGTTTCAAATGGAACATATGGTGTACTTTCTCCAACTACAATCAGAGTTACTTTTAGCCCTTCAGCGGTTAATGGCACAATTTCTGTATATGCAACAAATAGTTGTGGAGACGGTCCCACAGAGACAAAATCAATAACTGTCAATCCAAAACCAGCAACTCCTGTAATAACGGCTTCTGGTCCAACCTCATTTTGTGCCGGGGGCAGTGTAACCCTTTCTGCACCAACAAGTGCTGCCTATTTATGGTCAAACGGATCAACAACTCAATCCATAACTGTCACTACTGCTGGTAGTTTCACGGTGGTTGTCTCGGATGCCATTGGGTGTCAAAGTGATGTTTCAGCGCCCAAAATTACAAGTATAATTCCAAATGCAACCGTTTTCGCCGGCGCTGATAATACCATTTGTGAGGGGGATTCATATATCATCAGTGATGCAACTGCTGCCAATTATTTTGATTTGCTCTGGACTTCCACCGGTACTGGGTTATTCAGTAGTCCGGGAGGGTTAAATCCCAGCTATACTCCCAGTGCTGCAGATATTGCAAGCGGATCAGTAATCCTGACTTTAAGAGCTTCTTATAATGCACCTTGCACTGGGAATATTCATGATGATATGACCCTTACAATTCATCCAACTCCGACTATTTCTGCCGGAGCTAGCCAGACAGTGTGCTATCCCGCTTCATTAACTGTCAGCGATGCAGTTATGAATAATGGTACTAATCCTCGATGGTCTTTAACCGGAGCTGGAGTGTTGTTCAATGCCAATTCATTAACTCCAACCTATCAACCTCAGGCAGCTGATGTTGGAAATACTATAACGTTAACTCTTACAGTGGATCCAACAGCTCCTTGTGCGACGCCTCAGGTTACAAGTACAAAATCAATTACTGTCTATGCACTGCCGAGTGATCCGGGTGTAATTACTGCTGTACCTGGCTCGGCATCAGTATGTAAAGGGACGACAGTTTCCTATTCTATTGTGCCTTTTGCCGATCCCAATGTTAACTACAACTGGAGTGTGCCTCCTGGTGCCACTCTTGTGCCTGGTGCCAATCCATATCAGATTTCGGTCATTTATGGGACTGCATCATCATCCGGTGACGTATCAGTTTTTGGTACTAATAGTTGTGGAAACGGACCAGTTTCGAAATTGGCCGTTCTGGTAAATGATAAACCTGTAAATCCAGGCTCAATCAATGGACGAACCGACGTTTGCCAGGGAACAAGTGCAGAAGTATATTCAATTACTCCGGTTCCTGGTGCAACCAGCTATGTCTGGAATGTATCAAATGGTACTTTTACAGTGATCTCCCCAACTTCCATTAGGGTTAATTTTGGACCTTTGGCTTCGGTCGGCACAATTTCTGTATATGCAGTCAACAGTTGTGGTAACGGTCCAACAGCAACAAAAGCAGTTACAGTCCATCCTACTCCTCCAATTCCTGTCATAACTGCCAATGGCCCTCTTACCTTCTGTGTGGGTGGAAGCGTTATACTGTCCGCTCCAACTGGTAGTGGTTATTCCTACCTGTGGTCAAATGGCGCAACGTCCCAAACAATCAATGTAAATACGACAGGTACTTTCACTGTTATAGTAACAGATTCATTTGGGTGCCAGAGTCCCGTTTCTGCCAGTGTTACGACAGACACTACCCCTGCTGCTACTGTTAGTGCCGGCAAAGATAATATCATCTGTACGGGTGATACCTACGCTCTGACTGATGCAGTTGCCAGCAATTATTTTGATTTGTTATGGTCATCAACAGGAACCGGAAGTTTTAGCGTTTCAGGAGTTCAAAATCCTACTTATACACCTAGTGCCGCTGATATTGCAAACGGATCCGTTGTCCTTACTTTGACAGCCTCAAATAATACGCCTTGTACCGGTGATATTCATGACGACATGACGCTGACGATTCAGGCTGTACCAGCTCTGAATATGGGTTCAGATTTAACAGTATGTTATCCTGCTTCAGTCACTATTGATGATGTAAGTGTTTCAAATGGCATCAATCCGATATGGACTATAACTTCCGGTCTTGGTAATTTATTAAATGCTAATACTTTAAAGCCTATTTTTCAGCCAGCTCCCTTCCTTGGAATACAGACAGTCGTTCTGACCCTTACCGTTGATCCATTGTCACCTTGTACTGTTCCTGCTTCGGCAACCAAGCGCATTCTGGTCTCATCAGCTCCTGAGAATGCGGGTGTGATTACCGCGGTGCCTGGTGCGGCCTCCGTTTGTATAGGGTCTACTGTCAGTTACACAATTACCCCTTTTGCTGATCCTTCTGCAACCTACCATTGGAGTGTACCTCCCGGGGCAACATTGATCCCAGGCGCTAATCCGTATGAGATATCGGTTACTTATGGTTCAGGATCCTCCTCTGGCGATGTTTCTGTATATGGAAGTAACGGATGTGGTGACGGACTGGTTGCACAACTTGCGGTTCAGGTCAATGATGTACCTGCAGATCCAGGGATAATAAATGGGAACTCAGTAATTTGCCAGGGTGGCGGTTCGGAAGATTATACAATCACTCCGGTGACAGGTGCTACAAGTTATACATGGAGCGTTTCTAACGGTACTTTTGTTACGCTTGCCCCGAATTCCATCCGGGTTAATTTTGATCCTCTTGCCATTAACGGGACAATATCAGTATTTGCCCAGAACAGTTGCGGTACTGGTCCTGTTGCCTCTAAGGCAATTACGGTACACCCAACCCCTGTTACACCAGTAATTACTGCCGGAGGTCCCTTGTCTTTTTGTGCAGGCGGAAGCGTACTTCTTACTGCCACAGCAGGTATAGGCTACTCCTATTTGTGGTCAAACGGTGCTACATCCCAGTCAATTATTGTTACAACTGCGGGCAGTTACAGTGTAGTTGTTACGGATAGTTATGGGTGCCAGAGCGCTGCTTCGACAGTTGTCAATACCTTTACACTGCCAGCGGCAACATCGGTTGCCGGAAGCGATGCCATTATTTGTGCCGGAAGCAATTTTACGGTGTCAAGTGCTACTGCAACCAAATATTCTACTTTGTTGTGGACAACCTCAGGAACCGGATCTTTCATGAACAATGGTACAACTACACCGACTTATTCCCCAAGTGCCCTTGATATTAACAATGGATCAGTTATCCTGACACTTAATGCTTCCGGAATAGCGCCATGTTTGACGACAGTTCATGATGATATGTTGTTGACCATCCAAAAAGAACCTACTGTAAGCGCAGGTAGCGATCAAACTGTTTGTTTCCCTTCTTCTGTTGTATTGAGCGGAACTGCTGCGACCGATTTTCAGAATCCACATTGGATTCATAACGGTTCCGGGGTATTGGTTGATTTAAACACGCTGAATCCAACTTATTATCCTTCTCCAACAGATGTCGGGAATACTTTAACGCTCACTCTGACCGTGGATCCTCTGGCTCCTTGTCTGACAGCAGCATCTGATATTATGTATATTCAGGTGAAAGGTGCTCCTGGAAATCCGGGTGTTATTTCCGGACCAAATACAGTTTGTAAGGGTACCACTAATGTGTACTGGGTTGCACCGATTGCAGGTGTGACAGATTACCATTGGACCTTGCCATCCGGTACCACAATTGTTTCGGGTGCAAATTCAAATAATATTGTAGTTACATTTGGTGCATTATCTGAATCAGGTAATTTCACTGTTTATGGTTCAAATGATTGCGGGAACGGTGTCTTATCTGTCCTGCCAGTTACGGTGAACGATGTCCCGGCCAACCCGGGTAGTATTGCCGGTCCGTCTGCCATTTGTGAAGGAACTTCAGGTGTGGTATTTTCTGTTACACCGGTTACTGGTGCCGTAAATTACTTATGGACTGCTCCTTCAGGTGCTACGATAATATCTACACCTCCTTACGCATCAACGATTACAGTTGATTTTGGGATGGGAGCAACCAGTGGAAATATAACAGTCCAGGCTATCAATAGTTGTGGTAATGGTGCTGTCGCTTCCAAAACAATTGTAGTTAACAGTAAACCGGCAACTCCAGTTATTACCGCATCAGGTCCACTGACATTCTGTGAAGGGGGAAGCGTTTTACTGACCGGAGCCCCTACAGGCAGCATATATAGTTATCTATGGTCAGCTAATGGTGCTACAACGAGGGACAACCTGGTTACCACCTCGGGTGATTATACAGTAATTGTCACTGTTAATTCAACCGGGTGCTCCAGTGATCCTCAGGCAATTCCAACTCATGTAGTAGTCAATCCTGCACCTGTTCCTCCAAACAGCGTTGGAATACTTTCTGAATGTGTCAATGGTGCAATCATTCCTATTGATGCAAATACTGTTGCACCTGCTCTGTCGGGAGCATCAATCGTGTGGTACAGTGCCCCAACGGGTGGGGTTGTAGTTTCACCAATACTAAATGCCATAGGAACAAAAATCGTCTATGCAGAATATGTAGATAATGTTAGCGGTTGTACGAGTCTGACCAGAACTATGATTACGCTTACAATAAGCATGCCGCCACCTGCTCCTACTGTACTTCCTTCACCACCTCCGGTTTGTGAACAACTACCAATCCAAACTTTGAATGCAGAGGATTATCTTTCTGGTCCAATTGCTCCTGGAACAACCATTTACTGGTATGATGCTCCGGTGCTTGGACAGATGATTAGTCCTTTCATGAGCAGTGTCGGTTCGAAGACATTCTATGCAGAAGCAAATGATGGCACATGTTCCAGTCTCACCAGATCCTCCGGGATTACCCTAACCATCACACCTGCACCACTGCCACCCGTAAGTGGAGGCGATATAATACAATGTGTAGATCCTGTATCACCAATGGTTTATACTCCAACGGCAACAGCTCCTGCGGGTTCTGTTGTTAATTGGTATGCTGCTCCTGTCGGTGGTACTCCTATAGTACCTTCCTTAAGTAGTGCTGCCATTGATAAAAAAACTTTCTATGCTGAATCTTTTGATGGTACTTGTAATAGTCTTACCAGGACCCCGGTAACCATCGAAATAGTTCTTATGCCTGATCCACCTGTTGATACAACTGACCCGGTTGTAATTTGCGAGACAAATCCTATAACCTCGCTGACAGCAACTGCTTCTGTACCTTTCGGTTTTAAGGTAAACTGGTATGATGCGGCAGGCAACCTGGTTGCAATCCCAATACTTTCTGCGGTTGGCACAAAGGACTATTTCGCAGAGTCAGAGAATCTAACTTCAGGTTGTAAGAGCAGCACCAGGACACTTGTTACTTTAACCATCAATCCGGCACCGAACCCGCCGATTACTATTGATCCTCTGCCAAAATGTGATGATTCTACTCCTTTGGTGGCATCTGCAACAGTTCCGTCGGGTATGACGGTAGTATGGTATGCCAATGCATCTGGGGGAACACAGGTTGTACCTGATCCACCTTCACAGAGTGGACCAGGCCAGGTTACTTATTATGCTGAGGCAGTCAATACTGTTACTGGTTGTTCTAGTTTAACAAGGACTCCCCAGACTCTAAAGATCATTGCATTACCAGCTGATCCAGTTATAACCGGAGATGAATTTGTTTCTGTTTGTGCAACAAATCCGGTTCAAACTTTGAAGGCATCAGCAACTTCACCTGACGGAACACCTATAAAGTGGTATATCTTGCCTGCAGGAGGTGTCCCTGTTGCTGATCCAAAATTGAATACTGTTGGTTCTGTTGATTATTATGCTGAAGCAGACAATGGTACATGTCAAAGTAAAAACAGGGCTCATGTAAAACTAACTATCAGTCCGGTTCCTCTTCCTCCAACATATATTGGGGATCTGACCTTGTGTCAGAGTGATCCGGACATTCCTGTTGACCTCTCAACGCGTGTTAATTCAGGCGGATTGAATGTGCAATGGTTCAATGAGCCTACTGGAGGTGAGCCACTTGATCATATTCCAAATGTCAGTTCTGACGGCGTTTCAGTTTATTATGCCGGTACAATAGATGGTGTTTCCGGATGTCAAAGTCTGACCAGGACTACGGTAACTGTAACCATTAATTCCAAACCTGCTGATCCTGTTTGGATTAGCGATCAGACCGAATGTTTGGAGAACCCAGCCCAGGTATTAAGGGCTTCAGTTGATGTGCCTGTTGATGGAGCAACCATTACTTGGTATGATTCCCCAACTGGTGGTAATCTCGTTAATTCCCCAATTTTAAATCATGTTGGTACAATTTCTTACTGGGCGCAGGCAAATTTAGGTCAATGCACAAGTGCAAACCGGACGATGGTTACCCTGACAATTGAAGATGTCCCAGTTCCCCCGGTTTTAAGTGGCGCATCCAACGAGCTTGTCAGTTGTGAAACAGCTGTCGGCATTAATGCCAATGATGCAATTGTTGTTGCTCCGATGACCACAATAAAATGGTTTGACAAATCCATCGATGGAGTTGAAGTTTCTCCAATTCAAATTGCAGCCGGAGAGCGGTTGGTATACGCTGAAGCTGTCTATATAGGATCTGGTTGCTCAAGTCTGGCCAGAACGGCTGTAAAACTGACTGTACTGCAGGCTCCTGCTGCTCCAGTTAGTACCGGTGATATTATAGAATGTGCCCAAAATCCGCTACAGGTACTTGACGCGAATAAAAGCATCTCACCTGCCCCCGGCACTTCAATTGTCTGGTACAATCAGCCATCTGGAGGACTTGCAATTGCGAATCCTACTTTGAATGTTGCCAATTCTACAGCCGTATATTATGCGGAAAGTGTTGATAACATCACGACGTGTACCAGTTTAACCAGAACTGCGGTTAAACTTTCACTAATTTCTATAACTGCCAGTGCTGCATCGAACAGTCCGCTATCACTGGGGCAGACATTACAACTTAAGGGAGGACCGGATGTACCCGGTAATACTTTTGTTTGGACTGATCCGAATGGGTTTAATTTCTTCACTATGGACGTGATTATACCTAACGTCACGGAAGCTGCAGCAGGGAAGTACAAACTGACTGTCACTTCTCCGGCAGGATGTTCTGCAACTGATTCAGTTATTGTCTTGCTTGATATTGCCAGGGCAGAAGCTCAACTTCCAGTCTGCATTGGTTCAACATTGTACCTTTCAGGTTACCCGGATAACATGAAATCATATGCATGGTCGGGCCCTAACGGATTTACGTCTTCTGAACAAAATCCTTCTATCAACAATGTCAGCATTGTCAATAGTGGTGTTTATACCCTGATCGTAACAAATTCCAACAATGCAACCTCATCTGATACTGTCAGTGTCTCCTTTAAGCCATTACCCATTCCTATTGCCGAGGCTACAACAGTCTGTCCGGCTGGTACCCTGCAATTAAAGGCTGGTCCAAACGGAATGACTTCTTATACATGGTCAGATCAAAATGGGTCAACCTGGAATCAGCAAAATCCTCCAGCCATACCTTATCCAAATCCTCCACAGACGTTTAAATTAACCGTGGTGGACTGGAACGGCTGTGAAGCTTCAAAAACCATTACCCCTGTGCCATTTCAGCCTAAAGCAACCTCCAATAGCCCGGTGTGTGGCGGGGATACTCTCCGTTTAAGAGGAGAACCCAATGGTATGGCTAGTTACAAATGGACTGGTCCTAACGGTTTCGTCTCTAATTTACAAAGCCCCACGTTGAACAATGCCAATCCTGCGACTGCTACGGGGGATTATACACTTACTGTGGTTGACAAGGCCGGATGTACATTTTCCACTAAAGTAACTGTGTCATTTTATGCATCGGTGCCAATTCCGACAATCGTTCCGAATATGAATCCTGTCTGTGAGGGTAGTACTTTAATCCTTAAGGGAGGACCTTCAGGTATGACTCGCTATGATTGGACAGGACCCGACGGCTTTATTTCACAGGATCAAAATCCGCAGATAACGAATATGACCGGTGTCAATGCTGGTAAATATGCCCTTCAGATTACCAATAGTAATGGGTGTAAAAATGTCTTCCAGACTGATATAAGTGTTACAACGGTAACATTCAATGGTGCTTACGGTCCATTCTGCGTTTCTGATTCGCCTATGCCACTGTCGGTTACACCTAGTGGAGGTACATTTACTGGTCCTGGAATGAATGGAAATGTATTTGATCCTAAATTGGCAGGTCCGGGTACGCATCCTATCCAATACACACTGCCTGGTGGGGCATGCACAGTAACCAAATTTATTGTGGTCGTTACTGTTCCAAAATTGGTTATAAATAATCCGATTCTGAAATCCTGCACCGGTACAACCGCTGACTTGACATTGCCTGCAGTGACTGCAGGTTCTACTACAGGATTATTTTTAAGCTATTGGACTGACTCAAATGCAACATCTGCGCTTGTATCACCCAAAAGCGTAGCTGCCGGGCTCTATTATATTAAGGGAACTACATCAGGAGGAAAGTGTTCTGATATTAAACCTGTCATGGTTACTCAGCCGGATTCGTTAAGGGCCAACGTGGTCATTTCATCCGAATTAAATTGCAAAGGGGATTCTACCGGCGCTTTAACTGTGAATGTAACCATGGGAACGGCACCATTTACCTATCAGTGGAGTACTCAACCTGTTCAGACAACACAGACAGCAACCAATCTGCCTTCAGGTACCTATACCGTCCTAGTAACTGATGCAAAAATGTGTGCTGCTGCATTTACCGGCGATGTACTGGCACCAACACCATTAAAATTAGGGTTTGCAATCAAATCAATTCAATGTATGAGTGATATCAATGGAACTGCCAGGATTGATACGATCAACGGAATTACTGATCCATACATACTTAACAGCTACACATATGAGTGGGATACTTCTCCGGTCCAGACCACACGTGAAGCCACCAGATTGTCTGCTGGGTGGCAAAAAATTACGCTTACCAGTCCAAAGGGATGTGTCGAAAAAGACAGTGTTTATATAGATGTTCTGGATGTTTCACCCCCTGTTATAGATTGTCCTAAAGATGTTGATATTAATGTATCCTATATAAAATCAACAGATGGTTCGCCAAATAAATACACTATTAAGCTTGGTCGTCCGGTTGTTTCAGATAACTGCGCAATTGATACACTATACAATGATGCGCCTGAAAAGTTCAGAAAAGGATTAACTTACGTTGTTTGGACTGTGACGGATCAGGTTGGCCTGGTGGATACTTGTACACAAAGAGTCTATGTAAGGGAGCTTCCTACTGTTCCGCAATTGATTACTCCAAACGGGGATGGTTTAAATGATACCTTTATTATTGATGGTTTAAATGGCTCAGACTATAAGAATTCACAAATGTCTATTTTCACCCGATCAGGACAATTGGTCTTTCAAAATAGTAATTATGAGCTGCCTGAAAATGCATGGGATGGAAAATACCAGGAATCAACTTTTGCCAAAAATAACATTGTTGCACCAGGAATTTATTTTTACATTCTTAAACTGGGTGGTTCTGGAGGTCAAATGTTGAAAGGATATGTCTATGTATATTATTAAATTTGTAAAATTACCCTGTTAATATATTAAACTTTGAAGTTCAAAAATATTCTATTTAAGGGTTTGTTCGTCGTTGTTTTTGGAGTCTGTTTTTTCGGATTCCGGACAATTTTGTATGCTCAGCAGGATCCTGTGTTCAATCAGTATATGAACAATTTGCTTACAGTTCAGCCTGCTTATGCAGGGATGTCCGGTTATGTGAACGTAACCGCTTTATCCAGGATTCAGTGGGTTGGTTTTGATGGTGCTCCTAACACGAGTACTCTTACAATACAGGGCCCATTCAGAAAGTACAATGTTGGTTTGGGATTTTCCCTCGTTACTGACAGGTATGGTCCTGTTAGGCAAACTGGCTTTTATGGCGATTATTCCTACCGGATATTACTTGAAGATGACAGATATCTCTCCTTTGGGATCAAAGGAGGTTTTAATATTTATGATGCAATGCTGTCAGATTTGATCGTAAATGATCCAAATGATCCTGTCGCCACCTATGATATTAGCAAAAAGATACTTCCAAATTTTGGTGTTGGTTTTTTATGGCATGCTGATGATTTTTTCATTGGAGCATCTGTTCCTAAAATTTTTAAAAACAAAATTACTTCCAATAGCGGGGAGTCAGTTTACCATGAAGAGATGAATTTTTACATCATGGGTGGTTATGTTGTGGAAATGACGGATAATGTTAAGTTTAAACCAACGGCTTTGGCAAGATGGAGTGAAAATACGCCAACTGTTGTCGATTTTTCTGCTACCGCATTGTTTTATGACAAGCTTTGGATAGGTGCTACCTATCGGTTACAGAATTCATATGGACTACTTTTCCAGCTTTACATAACCAATGGGGTTAAATTCGGTTATGCTTATGACCTCACTACTTTTCGCCCTACTCAATACAACGCCGGTACGCATGAATTTATGCTAAGCTATGATTTCCCATACAAGAGGAAAAGGTATTGCCGGTTTACCCCAAGGTATTTCTAAGCAGAGTGTTCATATTAAGGCGATTCATGGGAGCATATGAAATATGTATGAATTCCGCTACTCCTGAGTTAGAGATATTAAAACGGCAGTTTAGCCAGATCAACATTCCCGCCGGACAAGATAATACCAATTCTCCTTCCAGCGAATTTTTCCTTGTTGTCCATAACAACTGCCAATGGAACAGCACTGGAGGGTTCAATGATTATCTTCATTCTTTCCCATATCATTCGCATGGCTGCAATGATAGATTCTTCTGAAGTAGTAATGATTTCATCAACATTTGGTTGTATAACCGCAAAGTTTAATTCTCCAAGGGAAGTCAGCAGTCCGTCGGCTATTGTCTTCGGATTGACTGATGAATGGATATAGCCATCCCTGAATGACTGAAAAGCGTCATCAGCACCTTTGGGCTCTGCAGCAATAATTTTACAACCCGGATTCAAAGCTTTGGTGGATATTGCAGTTCCAGACAGCAGTCCTCCTCCGCCAACAGGACATATGACAACGTCAAGTGCTTTGATTTCTTCCAGAAGTTCGAGGGCCACGGTTCCCTGACCACAAATAACATTAAAATTATTGTAGGGGTGTACAATGGTAAGGTTCAGTTCATTAGTAATCTTCTGCAATGTTTCTTCCCGGGCCTTAAGCGTTGGTTCACAAAAAGTAATTTGTGCTCCATAACCAGCTACGGCAATTTTCTTTATTTCAGGTGCATTGGAAGGCATCACAATGTGTGCATTTATGCCGCGCATTTTTGCCGCGAGAGCGAGGGCTGCTGCATGATTGCCCGAGGAGTGGGTTCCAACTCCGGACATTGCCTCTTCTTCACTTAAACTGAGAACAGCATTGGTCGCTCCCCTGAACTTGAATGCCCCGACTTTTTGAAAGTTTTCACATTTAAAAAAGAGATTGCAACCCATCAGTTGATTGATGCTTTGACTGGTCAGTACCGGTGTTTTGTGAATAAAGGGTTTGATAAGCTTATGGGCAATCTCAATATCAGTATAAGCTGGAAGGCGCATTTTTTGAATTTTGATTTATGAGTGATAGTTCTTGTCTGTCTATTGTTCAAGTGCCTGTATTTTGTTTCTTCGGAATCAAATAACTTCATTTAGAATCATTCACTATTTTTTTCTCCTTGTACTCCGCGAATATCTCTTTTACTCTTTTTTCAACTTCATACGTTGTAGCACTGAACCGAAGGTTGCTGAAAGCATTGAAATAGACCATGAAATTATCAAGTTCCTCTCCCTCAAGCCCGGTAAGACGTCCTGCAATTTCCTTGTTATATACAAGTGAAAATAATTGCCATTCCCTGTCCGACCTGATGGCGGCAATAGTATTACGTTTTTCCTTTTCGTCCTTGTTGAACTTGTAATAAAGGTAGGATGTAGGATGAAACAAGGCTGTCAGAACACCCGGCTTTTTATCGAATTCACCACGTAATTCTGCTGGTGTTTTGCTCATTTTGGCAGTGGGGATACCTGTCATGTTGACCTTCCTGCCTTCGCCGGTAATTTCTACCCCTCCAAGCTGGTACCTGACAGGGGCCATTGTCACAACAGCATTTTCCTTAATCAGTTCACTTACAGGAACCCGCTTGTCAATATATCCCAATGATTTAAAACTCAGTGTATCTGAAGGATCGGCTTGCAATGAAAATTTTCCTTCCTTATCTGTCATTGTGCCTCCCCTGACTCTCTGGTTTATCACATTTACATAAGGTACAGGCAAGCCGCTTAAATCATCCAGTATCTGGGCCGTGACTTTGATCATATCCTCAGGAAAGTATAACTGAGAAAACCCTGCCACCGGTAGGCTAATCCATAATGTAAATATAATCAGCCATTTATAATATCTCATGACCCTGAATGTTCCAAAAGTGAACTAATGTTTAAGTGCCCCGGCTACAAACTAACTCCAAAGTTATGAATTATGAGTACTCAAATCTCATTTTTCACATTTTATAACTCAGGATTTAAGATCTATTAGTGATTTAAGCCTCTCCATTGCCTTGATTACATTTTCTCTTTCAGCAAAAGCAGAAAATCTGAAATATCCTTCACCCGAAGGGCCGAATCCGGAACCGGGCGTTCCAACAACATTCGCCTCATGGAGAAGAAGGTCAAAAAATTCCCAAGAATTAAGCCCATTTTTTGTTTTCACCCAGACGTATGGAGCATTAACACCACCAAAAACGGTAAATCCCTGTTCTTTTAAACTATTCACCATGATACGGGCATTCTCAAGGTAATAGGCTATAACCGATTTTACCTCTATTGCACCTTTTTCGGAATAGACAGCTGCGGCAGCTTTCTGTACAGGGTAGGATACTCCGTTGAATTTGGTCGTATGCCTTCTCATCCATAAGGGTTTTACCTGGTGCGGTTCACCCAGGCTGTCATATGCGTTCAGTTCATCTGGAATTACGGTGAAGGCGCAACGCGTACCAGTGAACCCTGCAGTTTTGGAAAAACTCCTGAACTCAATGGCTACTTTTTTAGCTCCTTCGATCTCATAAATTGAATGTGGAATGGCCGGATCTGTAATAAATGCCTCATATGCAGCATCGAAAAATATAATGCACTGGTTTTTAATGGCATAGTCAACCCATTTTTGTAATACTTCTTTGGAAGCAACAGTTCCGGTCGGGTTATTTGGAAAACAGAGGAAAATTAAATCTGGTCGTTCCGAGGGAAGATCAGGAAGAAATGCATTCTGCTCATTACAGGGCATGTAGATGATTCCGTCAAAATACCCGTTTGCTTTACAGGTTCCGGTCTTGCCGGACATCACGGTTGTATCTGCATAGACCGGATAAACAGGGTCACAGATTGCTATTTTGTTGTCGCTTCCAAAAATTTCCTGGATATTGCCGGTATCGCATTTCGAACCGTCTGAAACAAATATTTCATCAGGCGAAATATTTACCCCCCTGGAATAGTAATCGTTTTTTGCGATTGCTTCGCGTAGGAAATCATACCCCTGTTCCGGGCCATATCCTTTGAATGTGGACAATGAAGCCATCTCCTCCACACCTTCATGGAAAGCCTTGATCACAGAGGGAGAAAGGGGCTGAGTAACATCACCGATGCCCATTCTGATAATTTCCTTGCCTGGGTTTGCCGCTGCGAATTCCCTAACCCGGCGTCCAATTTCAGGGAACAGATAGCCTGCCTTAAGTTTCAGATAATTTTCATTAATTTTTGCCATACGGGTAACGATATTATAAATCAGTAATTTACGAAGAATTTTTTAGCTAATGAGGAGTGAGAATTGGCTCTAAGAGACTGTTCTATTTGATTACACAGACAATAATCTTCTATTAATCTAAATTATAGGATGTATAGAAATTTCCGCATTTATGAATTTTGAAGAACGAAACCCCAAAGTAACACGGAGTTGGAAAATCACGGTCGATTTTTCTCTCTGTCATGCTCTTTTTTTCTCTTGGGTATTTTGTTTCTTGCGTCAATTTCATGGCTGCTTTTATTTTCATTATTGAACAATAAATTCTCTGTGTAAGAACTCTAAACAGTTTCTAAGTATTTCTGAACATTATTGGATGATAAGATTACCCGGGAGCCTTTAGCTAAATAAATTTTATATTTCAATCTGACTCTCCTCAGAAGAATTTTCCAGGACAACAATGTTGTCCGGACAAAGATACAAAATAAATTTTTGGGTACTTTTACAGCAAACATTGTAATATGAGGGCTTATGGAAACGAATTTTTTTGTTAAATCACACGGACTTGGGAATGAATACATTGTGTTGGACCAGTCGACTTTGGATTTTGAACTCACCAGGGAAAAGACGGTGCAACTTTGTAATATTCATATAGGGATTGGCTCTGACGGGATATTGCTGAAAGTACCGGCCCTGGATGCGGATTTTGGACTGAGGATTCTTAATCCGGATGGTTCGGAGGCAGAAAAAAGTGGTAACGGTCTTAGGATCTTCGCCAAATACCTGTTCGATTATGGTTTTACCAACAAGGACAACTTTACAATTCATACTTTGGGCGGAGTTGTAACTGCCCATATCCTGGAAAAGATCAATGGAAGAGCTTTCGTAATAAGGGTGGATATTGGACGGGCTAATTTCGAGGCAGAACAAATACCGGTAAGTTTCTCTAAGGTGGAGTGTTTCAATGAGCCGCTTTCAATTGACGGCAATGTTTATCATATTCATTGTGTTTCAGTGGGGAATCCCCATTGTGTAGTTTTGAGAGATCATCTGGATGAGGCAGAAATAAAAAGAGTGGGAACCCTAATTGAAAATCATCCGATGTTTCCCAACAGGATCAATGTCCAGTTTGTAAGGGTAGTCTCAAGAAAAGCTGTTGAAGCTCTGATATGGGAGAGAGGAGCAGGGTTTACACAGGCATCGGGCAGCTCGTCAAGTGCCATTGCAGCTGTCCTGGTAAAGAAGGGATTGACAGACAGCGCTATTGAGGTCCGGATGCCGGGAGGTACCCTGGAAATAGAAGTGGATGCTTCATGGAATATTCAACTTACCGGGGAGGTGAGAGAGATTGCAAGTGGCATTTTAAGCAATGAATTGTTTTTGTAAATATTTAATTAACAATTAGATCACAATTTTTTCTTTTTTTAGAATTATTTTAAATAGAACCCATCAAGCTTTTTTTGTAAATTTGCATAGACAATAATTTTCAAAGATGAACGAAAAGCAGATACCATTTTCCAGGGAGGAATTAGCAAAGATTGCTGAGAAATATCCAACTCCGTTTCACATTTACGACGAGAAGGGCATGCGGGATTATGCCAGAAAATTTCTCAAAGCATTCTCCTGGAATCCGGGATTTAAGGAATATTATGCAATAAAATCTGCACCAAACCCGTTTTTGATGAAGATATTGCGTCAGGAAGGTTTCGGCATCGACTGCAGTTCTATGGCGGAACTTGTGTTAGCCGAAAGATTGGGTATGCGTGGAGAAGAAATCATGTTTACTTCGAACGACACACCGGCATATGAGTATAAAAAAGCCATTGAACTGGGAGCAATTGTCAACCTTGATGATTTTGCCCATATCAAATACCTCGAGGAGCAGGTTGGCTTGCCTGAACTGGTATGTTTCCGTTACAATCCCGGTACTCTGAAAGAAGGTAACGCCATCATTGGACATCCCGAAGAAGCGAAATACGGATTTACACGCGAACAGCTTTTTGAGGGATACAAAGTATTGCGAGACAAAGGTGTCAAACGGTTTGGGATCCATACAATGGTTGCATCGAATGAATTGAATCCGGATTATTTTGTTGAAACGGCTCATATTCTCTTTGAATTGATTGTTGAGCTTTACCGGAATCTTGGCATTAAGTTTGAATTTGCCAACCTGGGTGGGGGAATTGGTATTCCATATAAGACTGATCAGCAGTCTGTTGACCTGGATAGAATGAGCGAAGGAATTCAGAAAAGTTATAATCAATATATAGCCGGAAACGGTCTTGATCCTCTTAAAATCTATTTTGAGTCTGGCAGGGCAATGACCGGACCCTATGGATTTTTAGTTTCCAGGGTACTTCATATTAAAAATACCTACAAAAAATATGCAGGGCTGGATGCAAGTATGGCCAACCTGATGCGTCCAGCTTTGTATGGTTCTTATCATCATATCACAGTTTTGGGGAATGATGAGAATCCCTCTAAATTTATGTACGATGTGACAGGGTCATTGTGTGAAAACAATGATAAATTTGCAATCAACCGAGTTCTACCCAAAATGACGCCAGGTGACCTGGTTGTAATTCACGATACAGGTGCTCATGGTCATGCCATGGGATTCAATTACAATGGTAAATTGCGTTCTTCAGAATTGTTGAGAAGGGAAAACGGAGAGGTTGTCTTAATCAGGAGAGCTGAAACACTTGATGATTATTTTGCTACTTTGGACTTTGGTGCGGTTGCCGGGTTCGAAGTGTAGTGATCTCAAAGTAAAACATTTACTTTAAAGCATAAACCTTTGAAAGTTTGCGGTTTTAGTTTTGTAAAAAACGGGGTTCTGTATGATTATCCTGTTGTTGAAGCAATCACTTCAATTTTGCCGGTATGTGACCATTTTATCGTGGCTGTCGGAGACTGTAATGATGGCACCAGGGAGTTGATTGAGTCCATCGGATCAGATAAAATTCAGATCATCGATACTGTGTGGGATCCTGCTTTAAAAGAAAAGGGCAGGGTGCTTGCTTCAGAAACCAACAAAGCATTTGATGCAATTCCACCAGAATATGACTGGTGTTTTTATATCCAGGGAGATGAGGTTATCCATGAAAAATACCTTCCGGTAATCAGTGCCGCCATGAAAGATAATCTCACCAATAATACTGTTCATGGCCTGATTTTTCATTACCTCCATTTTTACGGTACATACGATTACGTAGCTGATTCAAGAAGATGGTACCGAAGCGAGATACGTATAATCCGAAACGACAAAAACATCCGCTCCTGGAATGATGCACAGGGTTTCAGGTGGAAAGATGCCCGAAAGCTTAAAGGCAAGTTTATTGACGCATGGGTATATCATTATGGTTGGGTCAGGCCGCCAAAAAAAATGATGGAAAAACTGGAAGGGAGTAAGAATTATTGGTCGGTCGACTCAAAGCATATTAAAACCATCAACCAGAGCTCCTCGGAATACGATTATTCACAATCAATTGATAGTCTCACGCGTTTCAGGGATAATCATCCGGCTGTTATGCGAAAAAGACTGGATCAATTGGATTGGCACCCTGAATTATCTGAGAAAAGGAAGAAATTCAAACCAAAATATTTTGTGCTTTATTGGTTCGAGAAAATTTTTAAATATCGGCCATTTGAAAATAAACACTTTATTGAAGTCAGGAAATAGTCACCTTCAGGCGCAGGTTAATAAGGTATAATGAAATACCCATCAGAAAATAATCAATCCAACTGACAATGATTATTTGGGTATTACATTTGGCAATTTAAAGTCAAATTATAAACAAATGAATATATTTGATGGCAATTGACAGATTCTGAAATGAAGTTTTTCACCTGTAATAAAAGAATCAGCGTTATGAGATATTATAGAATTGTTCTGGCTTTCTTGCTTTTTGTTTCATCCGCACAAGTCCTCCAAGCCCAACAAAGGACTGTGAAATATGACCTGGCTGCATTTACTGAAATTTCAGTCAGAAACAATGCCAATGTGATCCTGTTGCAGGGACCGGATCAGTCAGTTACTGCTACAGCCAAAGATGAGACGATCGGCAAACTCATTGTTGAGGTGAAGGACCGAAGACTCATTATCCGTTATCCTACCAACACCTGGTTTGACTCAAAATGGAATCCGGGAGAAGTTACTGTTAATGTCTCTATGCCTCAGATTGATGCTTTATTGGTTTCAGGTTCAGGGTCGATCTTTGCTGATGATTTTATTTCCTCAAGAATACTCGATTGCGTGGTTAGTGGCAGCGGCTTTGTCAGGCTGATGAACCTTAAAGCTGAAAAAGTCACTTCACGTCTGTCCGGATCAGGTCACTTGCAACTTGCCGGTGAAGAAGTTGTATCAGAATTGAAATTGAGTCTCTCGGGTTCGGGCGGAGTTAAATCGACAGGAATTAAAGCTAATGTTGTCAATGTACTGATATCTGGATCAGGTAGTTGTACGGTCCATGCGGTTGAAAACCTAAATTGCAAGATTGCAGGATCCGGTAGTGTCATTTATTATGGAAATCCAGCTGTTGAATCGACAATCGTTGGTTCGGGAACAGTAAAAGAGGGCAATTAGGGAATTTATTAAGGTCTGATAATTTGTATTTCGCCACCTGTTCCAAGTTTGATGATGGAAGACGGTGATACACGAACCTTCTCATCCTGGCGATATAGAACCGCATAATCAACAGCAGATTTAATCTCTTCTGCTATTTCATCAAAATTTTGAGGAGTCGGTTTCCCTGAAAGGTTGGCAGAAGTAGAGACAACAGGTTTGCGAAAGCGCTGAATCAATTGCTCTGTGAAAATTTCAGAGGTTACTCTTATACCGATCGAACCGTCAGGCGCAATCAGATTTTTAGCGAGATTTTTTGCCCCGGGATAAATAATTGTCAGAGGCTTGTCCGCAACATCAATCAACTGCCAGGCTACTTCCGGTACTTCACTTACATAAGAGCTAAGCATATTTTGATTCTCAATGAGTATCAGCATGCTTTTTACATCCTCACGCTGTTTGATTTCAAAAATACGTTTAACCGACTCCGGATTGGTGGCATCGCAACCCAAACCCCAGACTGTGTCTGTCGGATATAATATTACACCTCCCTGTTTCAGGACCTCCAATGCTTTTTTTAAATCTTCCTGTGTATACAAAATCTGATTCTTTATAGGTTTTTATTGTTTGATATTTCGGGTGGACAGCATTATTCAAGATATAAATCGATAAGTCCTTCCGGGCAGTCCAGGTGTAGTTCATGTTTGTCCTCCAGAATCCCTGTTATCAGGTTTTCGGAAAGTGGTATCAATACTTCATGGGCAAGATGTTCAATAGTCAAAACCACATTCCCTGAATAATTATCGATCTGAATGATGTTTCCCAGTTTGCCCTTTACTTTATCAAAAACAGTATATCCCTGCAACTCCATGAAATCATTGAAGTCGTTTTCATCCTGGCTGACATCTTTGTGCAGGTAGATTTTGCATCCGCACAAGGGGCGTACCTTTTCGGTGGAGTCGTAATCGTCAAATGCCACGGAGAGTGAAGTTGGAGTCCGGAAATTAAGGCTCTCCTCACTTACAAAGAAAGGTACGAGTCCTCCTTCAATTTCGACCATAAGGTATTCCTGCTCAGTCAGATAATCCTCGTATCCGTCCTCAACCTCCAGAATCATCTCTCCTTTTAAACCGTGAGGCTTAAGGATGGTTCCTATCGGGAAGAAATCCAGCTTGTTTAATCCGAGCATAAGTGATCACATTTTTGAAGCAAAAATAGCAAATAAAAAAGCGATGGCTAACGACCATCGCTTTTATTCTTTATCCCCTTTACGGGATCCGACTTTATTAAGCTTCGCTGTTCTCTTCTGCAGTTTCAACTTCAGTCTCCGGAGCAGAAGTTACTGCGACGGGAGCTTCTTCTACAGGTGCAGGTGTTTTTGCGGCAGCCATAGCAGCATTGCGTTTAGCAATCTCGGCCAAACGTGCTTCATTCACTTTAGCTTCGGCTTTTAACCTGGCTTTCTTCTCTTCCAGCTGAGCACTGGTCATTTTTTCTTTAGAGGCCTGAATCTTGGCATCTTTCTCTTTCATCCATGCTTCAAATTTCAGTTCAGCTTCTGCTTCACTGAAAGCTCCTTTTTTTGCTCCGTCCAGTAGATGCTTTTTCATCAATACACCCTGGTGTGAAAGAATGGAACGTGTTGTATCTGTAGGCTGAGCACCTTTGTAAAGCCACGAAATAGCTTTTTCAAAGTCAAGATCGATGGTTGCAGGATTAGTGTTTGGATTGTATGATCCGATCCTTTCAATAAACCTGCCATCTCGTGGCGCCCTGCTGTTTGCTACCACAATGTGGTAGTAGGCATGTTGTTTGCGGCCATGCCTAGCCAAACGAATCTTTACTGACATACAGTTAACTCTTAATTGTTAATTAATAAAAACGAGGGGCAAAGGTACAATAAATCTTTGAAATAAAAATTGTAATATTGCTTATTATTCTAAGGGAGAATAATTTCGGATTAATAAACCATTGGTCTGAGCTACTGTGCTCTTGTCCAAAGAATATTTTTCAGAAAGGATGAAGAATTTTCATTTTCTTCAAAGGAGCTGGAAAATAATTAGTTAGACTTTGGTGTTACTCATATCATGAAATGAAATTTATTACAATAGAATGAAATTGTGATTAATTGCCATTTAGCATTAATTTTCTGTCAGCTAAAATTTAAAATATATCAGCGATGAATAAATTTTTTTTACAATTTTTTACGGCTGTAATTGTTTCGGTCTCATCACTGTCATGCAGCAAAACACAGGTGGATGAAAATGTTTATGTTGATTCATATATTCATTCAATACTCGATGCATCAAACGAGCCTGTATATGCCGTTATGCATACCGCCTATAGTTTTAAACCTCTTTCGGGCGTTGTTGTAAATGGACCTTTGGTCAACATTCAGCCAACTAATCCTACAGGTGATGGTTTTTCATTCTATACGGTGATTCCTGCTGCGTCCTATACAACGACAGTTCCCGGTCCGGGTGATTATTCTTACACTTCGACTTATCAAACCGGAGGCTCAGTGACAAAATCTGATGCAACAATAGCTAAATCACTGACACCACCCCGGCAGCTTGAAGTTATTAGAGGAACGAATGATATTACTGTTAAATGGCTGGCCGTTGAAAATGCTGAAGCCTATAAAGTGCGTATCTATAGTGATAATCCCACAACACTTGCAACGGATCTGATCTTTGATTCCAGTTTTCTCATTCCAAGTGTAGCAACTTCGGATCTGTCTTTCCCTGTTTCTGCAGACAGCTTTGAAGGGTATATGACCAACAATATGATTTTTGAAGTGTCAGCTTTTATTTTTCAGGATTCCTGGAATTCTTACCATGCTATGAGTACTTCCAAGGTAACAAAACTTTTTGGAATTTAGTTTTGACTATCCATGCGGTAGATTCTTTACCCTTTGCAGTCCATTTTTTGGAAAAGTTTTCAGCAACATTAACATGAATTGTTTGTTTCATTTGTTTAAATGGGGCCTTTGATTATCTTTAAACCTCTCAGGTAACTCTACTGCCCGGGATTCTTGTCAGTTATAAGTCAACAATTTCGTTCCATGATCCCTTATACCCATTTGCATGTGCACAGTCAATATTCGATTCTGGATGGTGCAGCCAGCGTTGCCGGACTAGTATCAAAGGCAAAAAATGATGGTATGAGTGCCATTGCCCTGACTGATCATGGAAATATGTTCGGGATAAAGGATTTTCATGAAACGTGCAAAAAGAACGGAGTAAAACCTATTCTTGGCGTCGAAACATATGTTGCCTCCAGGGGGATTCAGTTTAAGGATAAAAATGAGAAGGATGACCGGTCCGGGGATCACCTGATTCTGCTTGCAAAAAACGAGAAAGGCTACCGTAACCTATTGAAACTGGTTACCCTTGCCAATACGGAAGGCATGTATTATAAGCCTAGGATCGATAAAACTCTGCTTAAAAAATACAGCGAAGGTCTCATTGTCTCTTCTGCTTGTTTGGGTGGAGAGGTTCCGCAGCTTATAATGAAAGGAGATATTGTCGGAGCAAACGATACAATTGCCTGGTATAAGTCTATTTTCGGAGATGATTTTTATTTGGAGGTACAGCGTCATCCTGCCGCCGATCCTGAATTACGCAGGGATGTATACGACAAGCAGGTTAGTGTAAACAATGAATTGGTTAAACTGGCCAAAGAACATGATATTAAGCTGATTGCTACAAATGATGTGCATTTTGTCAACGAAGAGGATGCTGATGCCCATGATTTGCTAATATGCCTGAACACTGGAAAGGATCTTGACGATCCAACCCGGATGAAGTACACGAAAGAAGAATGGCTGAAAAGTACCGAGGAAATGAACAAGCTGTTTGCAGATATGCCTGAGGTACTATCCAATACACAGGAGATTGTTGACAAGGTTGAGTTCTTCGAGCTGAACGCCAAACCTATTATGCCCGAATTTCCGATTCCTGATAGTTTTGGAACGGCCTCTGATTATCGGGAAAAATTTTCAATTGATGCGTTAAAAGAGGAGTTCGGTGATGACTTTAGCAGATTGGGAGGCTATGATGGAGCACTCCGGGTGAAGTTTGAAGCAGATTATCTTCAATCACTGGTTTATAAAGGCGCCGAAGAAAAATATGGCTGTGATATTGATCCGGAAACAATGGAACGAATCAATTTTGAGCTGCATGTAATCAAAACAATGGGTTTCCCGGGATATTTCCTTATCGTACAGGATTTTATTAATGCAGCCCGAGAGATGGGTGTCATAGTTGGTCCAGGGAGGGGTTCAGCTGCCGGTTCTGTGGTTGCCTACACTACGGGTATAACCAATGTTGATCCGCTGAAATATGATCTGCTTTTCGAACGTTTCCTGAACCCTGACCGAATTTCAATGCCGGATATCGACATAGATTTTGATGACGATGGCCGGCAACTGGTTTTAGACTGGGTAAAAGAAAAATATGGAAGGGACAGGGTCGCGCATATTTGCACCTTTGGAACCATGGCTGCCAAAATGGCCATCCGTGATGTTGGCAGAGTGCTGAGGATCCCTTTGCCCGAAACTGACCGTATTGCAAAGCTAGTCCCCGATACTCCCAAGATCACCCTGAAGGATGCCTATTCACAAAATCCATTATTGGAACGGGAGAAAAATTCACTGAACCCAATGGTGGTGCAGATGCTGAAATTTGCAGGGACATTGGAAGGCTGCGTACGGCAATTCGGAGTACATGCCTGTGGTGTCATTATTGGGAGGGATCCGCTTGATATGCATATTCCGTTGATGCCAACAAAGGATGAAGACTTGCTTACAACACAGTATGACGGGCATTTTGTAGAGTCCATTGGATTGATGAAGATGGACTTCCTGGGACTGAAGACCTTGTCTATTATCAAGGAATGCCTTGAAAATGTTAAGCTTTCAAGAAAGTTGGTTATTGATATCGACAGTATACCGATGGACGATGCCAAAACATTCGAGTTGTTCAGTGCAGGTGAAACTACTGCTATATTCCAGTTTGAATCTGCCGGTATGAAGAAATGGCTAAAGCAGCTTCAGGCCAACTGCTTTGAGGATCTTGTTGCAATGAATGCCTTGTACCGTCCGGGACCAATGGACTATATCCCTTCTTACATCAACAGGAAGCATGGCAGGGAGGAGGTTGTCTACGATCATCCAATGATGGCGGCATATCTGAAAGATACTTACGGCATAACTGTTTACCAGGAACAGGTGATGCTTCAGGCACGTGCACTGGCTAATTTTACCAGGGGACAGTCAGATTCCCTGCGAAAAGCCATGGGGAAAAAGGACCGAAAAATGATGGACGAACTTAAGGTCCTTTTCAAAGAGGGATGTAAAAAAAATGAACAGTTCATTGAAGGGTGCAAGGTTCTGGGCAGAGCAGCAGATCATCTGATTGAAAAAATCTGGAAAGACTGGGAGTCTTTTGCCTCATACGCCTTCAATAAATCACATTCTGTTTGTTATGCCTTCATTGCCTACCAGACGGGTTATTTGAAAGCACATTATCCATCCGAATTTATGGCTGCAGTTTTAAGCTGCAACCTTTCAAATTCCGACAAAATTTCCCTTTTCATGGACGAATGCACCCATATGGATATGAAGGTGCTTGGTCCTGACATCAACGAATCCAGGGCTTCCTTCTTTGTCAATAAAAGCGGAGCCTTGAGATTTGGGCTCACTGCAATAAAAGGGGTTGGGGCAGGAGCCGTGGCCGATATTCTCAAAGAACGGGATCTTAACGGAGAGTTCAAGAGCATCTTTGACCTTGTCGAGCGCGTAAACCTGCAATCTACCAACAAAAAAAATCTCGAAGCACTGGCAATGGCAGGTGCCTTTGACAGTTTCCAAACGATGAACAGGGCACAGTTTTTTGGGGATACAGGTGACGGATCTTCTTTTATTGAAGCACTGATTAAATACGGAAACAAAATTCAAAGTGAAAAGGGTGGTTCAATGGCCAATCTGTTTGGTGATGTTCAGCCAATATCCATTAAACTGCCTGTTGTTCCTAATGTTCCGGAGTGGCCAAGTATTGTCGCCCTGGAAAAAGAAAAGAACCTGATAGGGATCTACCTTTCTGCGCATCCTCTGGATGATTATAAGCTGGAAATCAACAGTTACTGTACGAAAGGAGTCACCCTGTCCGATTTGAGTGCTGACCTGCTGGCCTATAAAAACCGGGATCTGACACTTGCCGGCATTGTGACTGAAGCTCAGGAGGGTATCTCTAAAACAGGGAAGAATTTCGCCAGCATGGTTCTGACCGACTACAATGGTGCAATAAAGATTATGTTGTTCGGCAATGATTATGTCTCGTTTAGCAAATTCTGCAGAAAGGGTTTATTTTTGATAGTTCGTGGACGTGTCTCAGAGCGTTGGAGCGGCACCAATGAATTTGAGTTTAAACCGTCTAAAATGGAATTATTAGAGGAGCTTGCATCGAAAGCAGAGCATTTGACCCTTGATATCCCATTGGATCTTATTGCTGAGGATACAATTATCGAACTCGAACAGCACCTGTCAAATAACCAGGGCAGAACAACCCTCAAATTTGTATTAGCTGACAATGAATCAGATATGCGCATTCAGATGTTTTCCAGAACAAAGGGAGTTTTACTCTCCCCGGAACTAAAAAGCTATTTGCAAAAACATAGCTTTATAAACTTTAGTATAAATTAATTTCGTAATTTTATACCTTTGTGAACTCGAACTAATATTAAATTTTAAAATATACATCATGACCATTGAAGTTACTGATTCAAATTTTGACGAGATTGTTCTTCAGTCTGACAAGCCAGTATTGGTTGATTTTTGGGCCGAATGGTGCGGTCCGTGCCGAATGATCGGACCTCTGGTATCAGAGCTGGCAGACGAGTACAAAGATCGCGCTGTTATTACAAAGATGGATGTTGACTCCAATCCTGGAACGGCTGCCAAATTTGGAATCCGGAATATTCCTACCATTTTATTTTTTAAGGGTGGAGATATTGCTGACAAACAGGTAGGTGCTGTCCCAAAGACCATTCTCGCCGCTAAAATTGATGCACTCCTTTAATCTTTTGACTTCTGGTAAAAAAATAGCCCTGGTTTTACCAGGGCTATTTTTTTACAGTTTTCGGAATAAGGAGGAAGATGGTATTTCCTGCCTGGTAAATCCCGGACCTTCCCAACCAACATTTAGGCTTTTTGCGCCTCCGCATTGCATATATTTCACTTCAATAGCGTGATATCCGGCCTTTAATGCTATCTGACCCGGTTCTTCGACAGTACCATGGTTGCCATCATTTTCAATCAGTTCCTTCCCATCGATGTAGAGATAACTACCATCATTTGATGAGAGAAAAAATGTATAGATCCCATCTGTCGGTATTCTTACAAAACCTTGGAAATGAAGTCCGAAATAAGTAGGTGATCTGGCCATTTTAATATTAAAATCCGGCGTTATAGATGAGGCTAAAGGCCGGACCAGGTCCATATCTGTCGCCTGGACAAAAAAGCGCTCGAAATAATCATAATCCAACCCCGGAGCCACATCTGAAATCAATATTGCATCCATCAAGTCAGCTTTTTGGACAAGAATTTCAATTTTAATGCTTGGCATATGATCCTTATGATACGCCCTCATCTTGATTATTGCTGTCCGGGCGATGTCAAACGGTGTTTTGTACAACTCCGACTTTTCATTTGGTTCTGTGCCATCAACTGTATATCGGATTTCAGCACCTTCTGTATCACAGCCGAGTTCAATTTTGGTGGATTTCATAAATAACCGGTCGCCGGAACGAATGAATGGTAGCTTGGTGACACTTTGCCCATTTTCAGAATAAGGTCTGTTTTCCGGTTTCGTGGCCCAGTATTTATTAGGTTTTGCACTCATGCAATAAGTAATCTCAGCTCCTTTCATCAGTTCGTCATGCTGGAGGAAAGAGTTAGGATAATCCTTGCCGTTTATTTTTGCAGACTTAATGTAAAAATTGGATGGGGAGATGTTTCTCGCTTCAATATGGATAGATTTCCCGTTTTCAAGATGAATAATTGCTTTATGAAAAAGGGGAGATCCAATGGCATAGATATTCTGACCGGGCGCAACTGGATAAAATCCAAGTGAACTTAAAATGTACCAGGCAGACATTTGTCCGCAATCTTCATTTCCGGCTAAACCATCTTTCTCATTCCTATACAATTTAGTAAGGATTTTATGCGTTAGAAATTGTGTTTTCCAGGGTTCACCAACATAGTCATATAGATAAGGAAGATGGTGCCCGGGCTCGTTGCCGTGCCAGTATTCCCCAATTTTCAGTTCTTCTTTTGACGGCATAAAGAAAAGGGTATCCAGCCACGTGGCAAATTTCTTATCACCTCCTAGCAATTGTTTTAGCCCGTCTACGTCATGCGGAACGAACATATACTGGTAGGCATTGCCTTCTGAATAGGCAGAATTGACTTTCGGATCAAATGGTTTAAGCCAGCTTCTTTTGAAGGTTTTCCCTCTCATAAAACCGGTTGAGGCATCAAAAACATTTTCATAATTATGCGCACGCTGATGGAAGACCGTGTAGTCATCTTCAAACTTCATGGCTTTGGCCACCTGCGAGATGCACCAGTCATCATAACAGTATTCCAATGTCTTAGAGACAGATTCTCCCTGGCGGTCACATGGAAGATATCCAATTTGTTTATAGTATTTCAGACCCAGTTTGTCTAGTTCGGCGCTGTGCTTCATTGCTTCAAATGCCTTAATGGTGTCGAAGCCACGAATACCCTTCAGGTAGGCATCAGCAATTACAGGTATAGCATGATAGCCAAGCATATCGTCCGTGTAGTTGCCTGCCAGAGGCCACATGGGCAGTCTTCCGCCGTCATCATAAATTTGGAGGAGGGTATTTATAAAATCGACGGTTCGTTTTTGATCAATGATTGTAAATAGTGGATGCAAAGCACGAAATGTATCCCATAACGAGAAAACAGTGTAGTTTTCAAAACCCTGGGCCCGGTGTATCTGATGGTCAACTCCACGGTACTGACCGTCTGCATCCATAAAGAGATTGGGAGAGACACAAATCCTGTACATTGAAGTGTAAAATTGCATAAGATCATCTTTTCTCCCTCCTGAAACCTCTATTCTGCTTAGTTCTTTGTTCCAGGCCGACTTTGTTTCAGCTGCAATATCATCAAAATTCCATCCCGGTACTTCTGACTCTAAATTTTTTCTTGCTCCCTCACAACTGACGGCAGAAATGCCAACTTTAATTAAAATGGTTTCGTTGTCTTTGGTCGAAAAGGTGGCTACTGCTTTAATATCCTTACCCTTGCATGAATTAATTCCAGGCAGGATGTTCTCATCTTTTGCAATCTGAAATGATTTGAAAGGCTTTGAGAATTTTGCTGCAAAATAGACATACTGATCCCATGCCCAGCCGTGTGACCGCCTCAAACCTTCTATCTCGCGGTCGCTAATTTTTGTGATTATCAGTTCTTCTGCTCCGTTGGGATGAGCCAGATCAATGATGACATTGGAACTGTCTGATTTTGGAAACGTGTATCTGTGAAAACCAACTCGCCGGGTCGCTGTTAATTCAGCCCTGACTTTATAATCACTTAAAACAACCGAATAGTAACCTGGCCATGCTTTTTCTTCATTGTGAATATAGGAAGACTGATAACCGGAGCCCCTGATGCCCTCTTTACCTGACTGTAACTTTATTTTTCCGACAGTAGGCATAAAAAGTACATCACGGTATTCTGGTTCACCCACTCCACTCAGATGTGTATGGCTGAATCCCAGGATCATTGAATCCGGATAATAATAACCACCGCAGGAAAGTAACCCCTCTTTTCTTGTATCCGGACTTAACTGTACACTGCCGAATGGATAGGCTGCTCCTGGGAAAGTTTGGCCATCTTTGTACGTTCCTATAAAAAGGTTCACCATTTTAGTATAGTCAGCTTTTTGAGCAAAACATGTTAAGTTAGTCAGAATAAGGATATTAGTCAGAATACTTTTTTGAATAGTTCTTAAATGTACCATTGGAAATATGATTCTTTAGGATTCAGTTAAATTGGAAGAGGTTTACGTTTAATATTTATATTTTGTCTTTGTCGCAAAACAGAAAGCAAATTCATTATTTTTCATTCACTGTATGGAACAATGCTTTTGGCGGAATTTCTTCTTTTTTGCCATTTTCAAAGGCCCAGGATAACGACAGTGCCTTGGCACCTCCCATCTGGAAATAATCAACACCTACCGAATGGAATCCCTTATCAAGTAAAATCTTGCAAACGCGCTCCTGTGCCCTGTGAAATCCGTCATTAATCAGTTCCAATTTGCCGTCGACAACCAGGTTACTGCCATCATTTGAATTGAGACTGAAAGTATAAATCCCGGTTTCAGGTATGTTGATGTATCCTCTGAAATAATAGCCAAAAGAACGGAGGTCCTTGATTAGACTTATATCAAATTTGGGATAAACTGTGTTCTGAGTAACCGGATAGTTCTTCATGTCAGCCAGTTTAACACAATAGCCTTCGAAATAGTGAGCCTGGAGTCCAGGCAAGGGATCTGGTAGCTTGACAGCTTTCTGAAGGGACAACCTTGTGAAATCCTCAGACACCGGATAGCTTGGATGATACCCCTTCAGGAAACTTCTTGCTTTGAGCTTTGCTGTTCTGTTCAGGATAAATGGCCTGGAATAAAGATTGTCGTTATCCTTAGGGTCTGATCCGTCCAGGGTATAACGAATTTCTGCACCGGGTTCATCACATGAAATCCTTATTTCAACTGAATCTTTGAAATAATGTTCAGTAGTTTCAATTTCCGGCATTAAAGGAGTCGGATAGCTGTCCGAATAAGGGATATCTTCCGGTTTTGAGCCCCATATTTTATCCGGATGGCCGGCCATTTCGATAATAAATTCGCCTCCTTTCATTATGTCAGCGTGTTTCAGGTATGATTTAGTCGTTACAGCTCCATTTAGTGTGGTAGAATTAATATAGATGTTATTATGGCTGGTATTAGGAGCCTTGATGGTAAATTTCCTGCCGCTTTCAAGGTGTATGGTCGCTTTGGGGAAAGTAGGTGAGCCAATTACATAATAATCCATTCCCGGAGTAGTAGAATAAAAACCCAAAGCACTCAATACATACCAGGCAGACATTTGGCCGGCATCCTCATTCCCGCTTAATCCGTCCGGCTTGTCTGAATACAACCTGTCCATGATTTGGCGCACCTGTTTCTGTGTTTTCCATGGTTTACCCAGGTAATTGTATAAATAGGCCATATGGTGACTTGGCTCATTGCCATGAACGTATTGCCCTATATCTCCGGTCATGTCCCCGGTTCGTGACTGACTGGGATCCATTTTTGTCGTGAAACATTTGTCCAGCCACACATCAACGGCTTCTGCACCACCCATTAGTTTGAACAATCCCTGGTAGTCCTGAGGAACAAAAAGTGAAAACTGGTAAGCATTCCCCTCAGTAAAATTTGCAGTAGACAATGGGCTAAATGGCTTCTCCCACTCATAACTGCTAGTCTTCCCTCTCATAAAACCTACTTCCGGGCAGTATACATTCTGATAAAAATTGCCCTTCTGACTGTATCTGTGAAAACTCTTGGTATCCAGATCTTTTGCCAGACGAGTGATACACCAGTCATCGTAAGCATATTCCAATGTTTTGGAAACAGACTGATCATCAACGTCACAAGGAATAAATCCCAATTTCAGGTAACTCTCTTTGCCTGCCCTGATCCCTTCTGAAAGCATCTTCATTCCCTCAAAAGTCAGGTTAACATCATATTCACGTATTCCCTTGACATAAGCATCGGCAATAACCGAAAGTGCATGGTATCCGATCATGCCAAACCCCTCATTACCACCAAATTCCATAATCATCAGGGTTCCGGAATTCAAATAACGTTCTGTCATACTCCGGATAAACTGGTTTGTCCGTTGCTGGTTGATGATTGTAAACAGGGGATGCAGCGCCCTGAACGTATCCCATAGAGAAAAATTGGTGTAGTTGTCAAATCCTGTTGCTGTGTGGATTTTATGATCTGTCCCCATATACCTCCTGTCAGCATCCATTGCAATATTTGGATGGATGTAGCAGTGATAAAGTGCCGTATAAAATGTTGCCTGCTGTTCATGGGTTCCACCCTCGACTTCAATTTTTGAAAGTTCATTCTGCCACTTCTGACTGGCTTTTTCCCGGACCGAGTTGAAATCCCAGTTTGTTAGTTCTGCCTTGAGATTTTTAAAAGCCCCTTCTTTATCTACTCTTGATAAGGCAACTCTTGCTAAAACCTTATTTTGTGAAGTATTATCAAACCGGAAACATGCTCTTAAATTCTTTCCGCCGCTCCTGGGTTTTTCGCCAATTGCTTTGTCCTGGACTTCGACATTGTAATCGCTGAATGGAACGGAAAATTCAATTACGAAATATACAGTCTTATCCCCGTCAAGGCTGCTGTATGCATGTCTGAACCCAGTTAGCGTAGTGTTGTTGATGACCTCCAGGTACAATGAATCAACCCTGGATGTGACGCCATGGGCAAGATCTACAAGAATATTTGCCTGTTCACCTGAAGGAAAAGAATATTGATGAAGTCCTACCCGTTCTGTGCAGGTAAGTTCTGCAAACACTTTATTTTCAAGCCTAACGCTGTAATATCCCGGAGATGCTGTTTCATTTTTGTGTAAATAAGCACTCCTGAAATCATTTTTTGTTCCGTCCTTACTCCCAAGTTTGACAAAGGCCTCTCCTGTAACCGGCATCAACATGATATCAGCACCGCTTCCTACACCTGTGCCGCTGAAATGGGTATGGCTGAATCCCAGGATACTGATATCCGAATAATGGTATCCAGAACACCCGTCCCAGGTCTCAAGACGTGTATCAGGGCTTAACTGGATCATCCCGAAAGGAACAACTGCACCCGGGAAAGTGTGACCGTGGGCGTTCGTGCCAACCATCGGATTCACAAGTTTGGTGTAATCTTTTATGACAGGCTTGGATTGTGCGGAAAGTAATGTTGTGATTCCAATTATGGCAGAGATTAAGAAAGATAATCTTGTCAGGCTCATAAATCAGACTTTTATGAATATTTTTCTGTTGTACAGGAATCTGAGAAGAATCAAAGAGAAGCCCAGGGACACTGCAGTCGAAAGGAAATAAGCCCATTGTTCACCAACCATTGTGGCAATATCTCCCCCAACTAATCTCTTTGCCGGACCATTAAAGTCAATAAGATTTCTTGCCATATAAATTGTGATAGGATTGACCCCGATCCAAACGAACATCAAAGTCCATTTTTTGTACTCTTTCATGTCGATCAGGTAATAAAATATCCCCATCAGCATCAGGCTATATCCCCCTCCCACGAGAACATAGGTAGATGTCCAGACTTTCTTAATAATGGGAAATTGTAATCCCCAGATGTAACCGGTCAGGACCATAGCAAGCCCGCCACCCAGCAGCCAAATTACACGTTGCTTATCCTCGAGTTTCTTGCTTAATAAGATCCTGGCAGCAAAAACTCCCAGTAAACAGGAAACAGTTGCCGGTAGAGTACCAAGTAAACCTAAGATATCCCATAAGCCACCGGGCCCATTTTTCTTTCCGGGAAGGAATTTAGCATCAATATACTGGGCCCAGTTGGATTCCGGCGTCAGTGATGCTAACCCAGTGTCCGGGACAGGGATAAAACTGAGTAATATCCAGTATAAAATCAGAATTGCTGCAGAAAATACTACCATCCACTTCAAGTCAAAATGGATAAAAATTACACCAGTCAGGAGATATGTGAGTGCCAGGCGTTGCAAAACTCCCAGGATTCTGATGTCAGGCCAGCTGTTGGAAACCCCTCCGTAATATATGATACCCAATAAAAACAACAGGACGAATCTTTTGACCAGACGTTTGTAGGCCACGGCTTTTCCCTCTGTACCGAGAATCTTTTGTAAAGAAAAGACTACAGACATACCCATCACAAATTCAAAGAGCGGGAATATCAGGTCGTAGAAAGTAAAGCCAACCCATTCACAATGATCAAACTGTGGTAGTAAAATATCCTGTACGTTACTACCAAAGAATTTAACAATGGCCAGCGCAATGCCTGTTCCCCCGATAAGCCAAAACATATCGAAACCCCGCAAAACATCAACAGACAAAATGCGTTTGTCGGCAGAATTTGTTTTTTCCATGATTTATTATTAGAGTAGTTTTCGCAAATATAGGAAAAAGTGACCTAAAAGATCTGGCCCCCAAAATGTTCAGAGTCGAAAATTGAGAGTTGAAAAATAAGAGAATTCATTCTTTCCTGAATAGTAGTGCAGCTATGGTGAAGTGATTTCTTGTAAGATACTGTCCTACAAAATGAGGTTGATGTGCACATAACTGCCATTTTTCTCATTTTTATTTATTTAAATCGATGAAAAAGAAGAAGTTTGGCCGGACCGGGCATTAGCCTCTGTCCGGCCAAACTTCTTCAACGGCCAGGTTTTGATTACAACTTTAAGGTATAGCGGTAGGGTAAAGCAGACAATTCATACATTGGATTTACACTAAAATCCCTTCTATCAATGTAATTATAATTCAATTTCCAGCAACAAAAACAAAGTTTGAGTATAAGGTGCTTCTGGCTGAATGAATGGGTGATTTCATGAGCCAACGGATTATCATTAGGAAGGGATGGCAGATCTGCTGTCAAAAAAAGGTGTAATTATGACCACTTTTGTGCCTGGATTAACTGACCCGGGAGAATATTCACTGAGTGTAATTCCTGTTTCAATCCCGCACTTCTTATTCAACAGATTCAGTCGCTTTCTTATTATCGTCATTCCCAAATTGAGATGGGATTCTTGTCTGATATTATATTTCTCCGAATTTTCAAACCCAATCCCTGAGTCTTCAACAATTATCCTAAGCGAATTTTGGGTATGCAATTCGAATGTTATGTATACATGTCCCTTATCTTCAAGGTTTGCAATACCATGCCATATTGCATTTTCAACAAATGGCTGAATAATCATCGACGGGATAAAAACATTATCTGATTCAATGGATTCATGGATAGTAATGATATAATCAAATTTATCACCCAGTCTGAGCTTTTCAAGATCGAGGTAGTTTTTAACGCGGCTGACCTCCTCTTCAAGATTGATCAGGGATGTGTCAATGGAGTTAAGATTTTGTCGGATTAATCGGGCAAATTGTGAAAGGTAAATACCAGCTTCATACGGTTTATTGTGCAACAGATAATTTTGAATAGATCCGAGTGAATTGAAGATAAAATGCGGATTCATCATGGCCTGCAATGATTTCTGCTCAAGCAGGATCATCTGGTGTGCAACTTCCTGTCGTTTTAATTGACTATTTTTTTGCCTCAGTATCAGCAAAAAGATTATTCCAATTACAAACAAACCGATAAAGAAGTAAAAAAGAGGATGTTCCCAAATTGTAGCCTCAACAACAATCCCGACTTCAACAGGCTCGCTCCATTCAGATACCAGCCTTTTTGTGCGGAGTTTAAACTTGTAATTTCCACTGGATAGATTCTGAATTACTACATCATTCCCTCTTGAGATTGTCCAGCTACTATCTATCCCCTCAAGTTTGTAGGAATAAGTAATGGGGCTAATAGAGTAATTGATTCCCGTAAATGCTATGTTAATTCGTTTTGCTCCTCTGAATTTTATCTGGCTATCCTCTAAACTCTTCTCGGTGTCATTGACTTTTATTGATAGGATATAAGGAATGGGCGGGTTTATATTGTCGTGCTGGATATCTGCTACCGGTACAGCAGTAAGTCCGTCATCACTGGCAACAAATAGTTTATTGTCATTGACAAGAATGTCATTTATTGACGGGAAACTTATATTCGCCATTTGTAGTTGAACCCTTTTACCACGTAATACGTCTAACGGATTCTTACATATAAATATTTTTTTGGGGGAGGCAATGAACAGGATTGAATCTTGATAGAACAGATGCTTGATAGTAAGGTGGTCAGGCTGATCCAATGCTTCCGATAAATTGATAAATTGTTTGTTATTTAAGATGTAAAGGCTATCTCCCTCAATATTAAATAGTTCAATTGAATCATTTAAATTCAGGTGATCCGTGATTAACTTATTTTTCAGAAATTTTAGCTCTTTGGATATAGTGGATGTACCATCTCTGTGTACATAGGAATTCTTGGCATTAATAATTAAATTGTTACTGGAATCATAGTAAGTGTTGTATATGCGCTCCTCAATTTTTTTCGTTGATATATCCCTGAACATATCAACAGGATTCATAATATAAATAGAGAACTGATTGTAACTGCTGATTTCATTTCTCGCGGGACTGTATATAATTTTTTTCATCCGGGAAGTCGACTGGCTTACTTTTTGACAATGTATTCTTTTTCTTGCATGATCAATCGTAACTCCTTCCAGCGAATAGGGATATTTACTGGTTTCTCCGATAATCAATTTATTATCGCCTACCTGCAATATTTCATTGAAGGTATTTTCAGTCTTTTGAAAGTCTAACTTATATAATTCATTGTTAATTAGTGCATAAACCAGCCTTCCGTCCGTTAGCCAAATTCCCGTATTATCTTTCCTGCACAACGTACTGATTCCGTTATTTTGAAATACGGAACTTTCAATGTGCTTGTTCATAGTAATGTAAGGATTGATTTTATACACCCCCTCTTTCATGGAACATATCCAGATATTGCCTTCGTGATCTTGCAGAATAGTCAGGGCATTTTTGATGTTAAGGTGATAAATCAAACTGTCGCCTCTGAAACAAAAAACACCCTTGTCGTAAGTTGAAACCCAAAAAATTCCATAACTGTCTTCCAGAACAGAGAAAATAAATTCAGAACCGGTATTGGGAAATGGCTTTATCTTTTTAAAGTTCAGATCATCTTTGAATTTTTTCAAAGTAAATTTTGAGTTGCCTTTTTCTCTGACAACAGCGTAATGAATTTTATCAGAAGAGGTCAGAACATCACTGAAAAGATAATCATCGGAATCAGGGTTTGGACTTCCATTTAAGGTTTTGGTTTTGAAAACTCCCATAGGAGTCAAAAAACAGAATTCACCATCCGTTTTTCTTTCCATATACCGAATTGCCATTGCTTCAAACATTTTTGGCTTGAGATCACTTTTCAGCATTAATGACGGCATCTGGTACCTGGTTACCTGATTCCGGGGATTAAGGGTATATATTATCCTTTGGGGGTTATCATAGAAATAAATATTCCTCTCAGAATCTTCATACATTTTTTTACAGAAATAGCTGCCTTTCAGGGAATCCAGAAACGGAGTGTTTTTTTCGTTGTGTATATAATTGTCCGAAAAGAAATTGATGGAGGCATTGATATGAAAGAACCATATCCGGCCAAATGAGTCTTCCTTTATATTGAAAACATCATTGCTGCTGAGCCCATCCTGTTTTCTGAAATAAGTAAACCTGGTCCCGTCAAAACGGGCAACCCCGGCATCGGTAGCAAACCATAAAAATTTTCTGCTGTCCTGGAATACAGTATAAACACCATTTGAAGGGAGTCCTTCAGTTACGGTATATTTTTGAATATAAGGATTTTGGGCAAACAGGTTTTTGCAGACGAAAAACAGGAAGACCATGATTATAAGTACTTCTCTTCTCAAGTCAGTCGATAGATTTGGTGAATTGTTTGATAGCCTCGCGAAAATCATTTAGTCTTCTACGTGAAATATTTAAAGAAGTACCGTCGGTCAGTTCTACAAAATTTCCCTGGTAGCTTGAGTATGCTCTCAGATAATTAATATTGATGATGATTGATTTATGAATCCTGAAGAATTCAGGTTGATCAAGAATTTTTTCAAAATCACCCATCGTCCGGGTGGCAACTATTTTCTTTAAACCTGCCAGGTGCAGGATTGTGTAGTTGCTGTCTGCTTCAAGATACATGATATCTGAAGTATTGACCAGTTGAAATCCGAATTGTTCTGCAACAGTAATTTTGTTGATTTGTTTGGATCCTAAATTGATAGTCTGGCTTAGGTTATCAAGGGATTCACTGTATATATTTTTCTGGATTTCGCGGCTTTGGTGCAATTCGTGGTGATGAGTTGCTTTAGTTACAGCTTCAATAAGGTCGAGTGGGGAGATAGGTTTTAGCAGGTAGTCAATAGCACTTGCCTTTAGGGCCTTCATGGCATAATCTTCTGAGGCTGTCACAAAGATAATGCAGTAATTCTCTTTTGGAATTGTACCCAGAAAGGTGAACCCATCTTCCTTAGGCATGGAAATATCCAGGAAAATAAAATCAATGGAATGTTTTTGCAATAATTCCCGGCCCTCTGCAGCCGATGATGCGAGGGCTACAACTTCTACTTCCTTGCAATATTGAAATAAGAGTAGTTGCAGAACTTCCCGAACATTCTTCTCATCATCAATTATTATGGCCCGGTATTTTTTCATCTATCAAATATAACTTAAATTAAAATAATAAAATTGGCGCAATGAGCAAAATTAGTCCTGGACCCCGGGTCCGCAAGAATTAGGAAACCGAAGGGTAATAAGCTCATTTATTTTATCTTAACTTAACTTTATTTTATAATAGCTATTACCGGGAAATGGTCCGACATATCGATCCGGTCACAACGATAATAGAATGCCTTGTATTTTTGGCTGTGCAGAATATAGTCGATTCGGAAGGTAGGTAAAATGCCGTTATAAGTGTTTGAAAAACCAAAACCTGCGTCTGAGAATGAATCTTTCAATTGATTGCCGACAATTTGGTAAGTATAGGAAACGGGAGTATCATTAAAATCACCGCAAACTATCACAGGATACGGGCACTTTTTTATGTGGGAGTACACAGTCCTGGCCTGGTTGGCCCTGATTGAAAAAGCGAGAATCATTTTTTTAGTAATAAGTTTTGCCTCGCGTAGCTGCTGTTCATTGGTTCCGCTTCTCTCAGGATCGGTAATGGAGTAATCTTCCGGGCTTATCCTGTATGATTGGAAGTGACAATTGTATACCCTAATTGTGTCTTTCGACTGAATTACAATATCTGAAAACAACACCATATTGGCACTGCGCTCAAACCTGATTTCTCCCAGTGTAATGATAGGGTATTTCGACAAAGTCATCGGACCTGCAGTCGAAATTGTATGGGCAAGCTGATAATGCCTGATTCCGGGCAGTGCATCCCTGATACTGGCAGGGCTATATTTTCCTGTTTTGTAAATTTGAGCCTCCTGTAAACAGATGATATCGGCATTGGCCGATTTCAAATATTCAATAATCCCCGGTTCTCCGGATTGTTTTTTTGCAGGATCTTTGGCGAAATGATGGACGTTGAAAGTCAGAATTTTCAGCCCTTTAACGTTACTCTTTAAATTAGGAACAGGCTGAATGAAATTGAAAAGATGCTGATATCCAATTAGTATGATTAACAGAGAAAGAAATAGCCTTCGGGATTTTCTTAAAGAGTAATATATGACAAATAGTATATTGATAATCAGGAGGTAGGGGTAAAGCAAGCCAACAAAAGCCGCCGGCCAGAATAGGTCAGGTGGCACAAAAACAGAAAGGTAGGCCAAAACCAGCATTCCTCCAAAACCAATGTTGAGGATAAATCCGAACTTTGAGAAGAAATCTTTTATGGCTCCTTTTCTCATTTTTTACCACTCATTCTGAAAAGTAACTCTTTCTCCTCTGCTGACAATGAGTCGTACCCTGAATTACTGATCTTGTCAAGGATACTGTTAACCTCTTCCTGTTGTTCTTTCTTGCTTTTGTTGTAGCCATATTCACGGTAATTGCCGGATTTGTATTCGACTTTTAGTCTTTTTGCAGGTCTGGACCATTTAAAAAGACGATCAAAAAAACGATCGGATCGTACCGAGATGTCAAATCCGTATTTAAGCAACGTCATATATGTCAGTCCCCAAAAAGCCCCGCCCAGATGAGCGAAGTTTCCCCCCGCATTATCCCCGGTGAGATTGACGATATATAGCAGGACGGAAATTAATGCAATCCACTTAATTTTTATAGGACCGATCAGTATGATATGAATTAAGTGATTTGGAACATAGACTGCGGTGGCTATCACAATAGCTATAACTGCTGCAGAGGCTCCAAGTAACTGACTGAATTCCAATGTGTTCCTGAAATACGGGAAAAAATTGTAGGCCACCATAAAGAAGATGCCACCGGATAACCCGCCGAAAAAGTAAATTGACAGCAATTTGCGCGGTTGATGGTACTCAAGAAAAATCCTTCCGAAAGAGTAGAGCCATAACAGGTTAAAGACAAGATGCAACAATTCATAATGAAGAAACATGTAGGTGATAATTGTCCATGGCCTCAATATAAACTGACCGAACGATGCTGGCAGGGAGAGCCAGTCGATGAAGGAAAGATTTTCATTTCCACTCAGCAGAAAAATTACCGCTGTTAGCCGGACAACAATCCAGATAGCGAGGTTGATATAGATCAGCTTCGTTAAATATGATCCATGCTGGTAGGAAAGTTTAATCTCATCAGTGATTCCCATGTCATTATCACTTCTAAAGTTAGCAATTTTAATACATCAGTTTTTCGACTATAAGCTTTAACGTCAATATTTTACTTCACCTTAGGATTATTTCCAAAGAACAAATAAAGCAAATAGAATAGAAAGTAATTTCAGTTTTCTTTTAATAAAAATTCTTTGAGCTGATATTCCAGTACCTGATCAGAAGATAACCGAAAAGCATTCCGCCAAGATGGGCAAAATGCGCTATATTACTGTCGGATTGGGTGAAACCTAAATAAAGTTCAATCAAACCATAGCCAAGTACGAAATATTTCGCTTTGATCGGAACAGGAGGAAAGAGCAGCATAAGTTCAGTATTTGGGAAAAGAACGCCAAAACCAAGCAGAATGCCGAAAACGGCACCGGAAGCTCCAACTGTAGGAATGTTAATTCGTTCCTCAAAAATCCGTTGGACAATTTCGGTCCCCTGTTGTGCATACGCGGCATTTCCTGGTGTTTCGGACCATTTATTTATAAAATCGTGCACCCAGGGGGCTGCATGCCCTCCGAGGTTCGACTTTACAAAACCAGCAAGCAGTTCAGGTGAAGGAGTATTCACAAAAGCAGCCACATTTTTAGCCACATGCGACAGTTCCAGGTAATTGACAAACAAATGAAGTGATGCGGCACCTAATCCCGTAACAAAAAAATAGATGAGAAACCTTTTCTGGCCCCATACCATTTCGAGTACTTTACCAAACATATAAAGTGCAAACATGTTGAAAAACAGGTGCATAAAATTTGCATGCATGAAAATGTGTGTCACCAGCTGATAAGGCCTGAAATGGGGCGATCCGGGATAATAAAGACCTAAAATTTCGTTGAGATCAATCCCTTTTGATCCTAAGGCCCAGGTCGCGACGAACATGACCACGTTGATCATGATAAGATTTTTGACTACCGGAGGTATTGATAGCGGGGAGGCTGGACGATATTGCATGGTATGAGTTTACAGATCAATTTTTACAAAAATAAGTAATCAGATGAAATAGCCATGAAGAAATATTCACATCGGCTGAAAATGAATATGTGGGTATTCCATCTGGCAAATAAAAAACAATATTATATACGGATGAATAACTCTAATCTTTGATGAGTTTTTCCATCTCTTCGAGCGCAATGATAGAGATAATTTTTTTCCCAGTCGGTGAGTATCCCGGAGAATTACAGGCAAATAACCGGTTGAACAAGGCACTCATCTCCTCCTGCTTTAAAGCAATCCCATAGGCTATGGATGAAGATTGTGCCAGTACCAGTGCCAGTTGTGACTTTATCTCTTCCATCAAATCAACAGGTCGTTCCTGAAATGTTGATACTATCTTTTCTACCAGATCTTTACCATCCATATGGCTCAGTACTCCGGGAGTTCCGTCTATGTGAAAATTGTAATCATCTTCCTGCCTGATTTCAAAACCAAGCTGTTGAAGTTCATTCCGGAGTGCATTTAATATCTCGGCCTCGGCCGCACTCAATTGAAGGACAGGGGGGAAAAGCTGACGTTGGCTGGCGGATATATGAGTGCTGAAATTCTGCATGAAATTTTCGTAAAGGATTCTGGTATGTGCTTCTCTTTGATCTATTACCATTAGTCCGGATTTTACAGGAGTGAGCAGGTACCTGTTCTTTAACTGCAGGAATCCGGAAGATTGAAATTGTTGAGGTTCATCATCCGGGAAAACTGATTGAATATATTGTTTTTCTTCCTGAGGCATATCAGGAAGGTATTCTCTTCGTTCCGACAAGTCCTGCTGATCGGTCCTTTCCATCCCCCGGTACAGTTTTTCCCATTGCCCCGGTACAGGATTTTTCCCGTAGTGATGCTGGATATTGTCATAATTTTCCTGCTGGAACGGATTATAATTGCGGTTGATCCCGATCTCCGGAGGTACCATGTAGCTTCCCCTGCCCGGGGGCAACGGGATTTCAATCGATCCGCTTTGATCAAAGTCAATGGCAGGCATCAGGTTATATTTTCCTATTGCTTCGCGGATACAGGCGCTGATAATATGCCAGATGGCCTGTTCATCTTCAAACTTTATCTCAGTTTTGGTTGGATGGATATTGATGTCGATGGTAGACGGATCCACCTCAAAATAGAGGAAGTAGGAAGGAACTGTTTCCGGGGGTAAAATGCGTTCATATGCATTCATTACAGCACGATGGAAAAAGGGATGCTTCATGAACCGTCCGTTCACAAAGAAGAATTGTTCTCCAAAGCTTTTTTTTGCAAACTTGGGTTGTCCGATAAATCCGGATACCTTGATCAGGGTTGTTTCGACATCGACGGGAGTCAAGCTTTGGTTGATACTTTTCCCGAACAGGCTGACGATCCGTTTTCTGATGTTTTCGGCCTGAAGTTCGAATACCGGAGACAGGTTGTGAAACAATGAAAAATTAAGTTCCGGATTCGCAAGTGCAATCCGGTGTATCTCAGTAATTATATTTTTAAACTCGTTACTATTTGATTTTAAAAATTTTCGACGTGCCGGTACATTGAAAAAGAGATTTTTGACTGAGAAATTTGAACCTTCCGGACAATTATCTGTTTGTTGCTTTTGCAGGACAGAACCTAAAATGTGCAGGTATGTACCTAATTCCTCACCCCTTTGCTTGGTTCGCAATTCCACATCAGCGACAGAAGCTATCGAAGCCAGCGCTTCCCCCCTGAAACCCATGGTTCTGATGGAATACAGGTCATTGGCATCCTTTATTTTTGAAGTCGCATGCCTTTCAAATGACATCCTTGCATCAGTTGGCGACATACCCTTCCCATTGTCCGTTACCTGGATCAGGGTGCGTCCCGCATCTTTTATGTTGATAGTAATACTGTTCCCACCAGCATCGATGGCATTCTCGATCAGCTCTTTTACGACAGATGCCGGGCGTTGGATTACCTCACCGGCAGCTATCTGGTTGGCAACTGAATCTGGTAAAAGATGGATAACGTCTGACACAGGCTGAGAATTAACAGTTGAACTTTAACAAGCAAATTGAAGAAAAAACATATCACAAATATAGCGGTATTATTCGTTGTCATCGAATTTTCATGACAGGCTATCTTTGTTCTTCCCAGCTCAGATTACTAATGAATTATTTCCTTTTCTCCTGAAAATTCGGTATATTTAATAATATCCTCAACCCTAATACAACAATTATGCTCGTAAAGACCTATGGCAGTGCGGTTAATGGAATTGATGCGACCACCATCACAATCGAAACTGATATTTCGAAAGGAATAAGATTTAATATGGTTGGACTGGCTGATCTCGCAGTTCGTGAGAGCCAGCAAAGAATTGATGCTGCTTTACGTTTTCATGGATTCAGGCTTCCGGGCAAGAAGACTGTCATAAACATGGCTCCGGCTGATATTCACAAAGAGGGTTCAGCGTATGATTTGCCGATAGCCATGGGGATTCTGACAGCTTCAGAGCAGATTACTGCGACAGAGATTGGAAAATTCGTCATGATGGGTGAATTATCCCTTGATGGTGGCCTTCAACCGATAAAGGGGGTATTGCCAATAGCGATCAAGGCTCGTGAAGAAGGTTTCGAAGGATTAATCGTCCCAATGCAAAATGCAAGAGAAGCGGCAGTAGTCGACCGACTTAAAATATTCGGTGTTGATAATATTCGGGAAGTTATCGACTACTTTAATTCAGCAATTCAGCTAAACCAGACAATCATTGACACCCGGGAAGAATTTAATTCCAGCAAAAACAGGTTTGAGGTGGATTTTTCGGAAGTAAAAGGGCAGGAAAACGTCAAACGCGCCCTGGAAATAGCGGCCGCCGGTGGGCATAATTTGATAATGATAGGTCCCCCAGGAGCAGGTAAAACTATGCTAGCCAAGAGGATACCTACTATATTACCTCCGTTTACGCTGAAGGAAGCCCTGGAAACAACCAAGATTCATTCAGTAGCAGGTAAGATTGAACCAGAAACTTCCTTAATGATTCAAAGGCCATTCCGGAGCCCTCACCACACAATTTCTGATGCCGCACTTATCGGCGGAGGAACAAATCCGCAGCCCGGGGAAATTTCGCTTTCACATAACGGGGTGTTGTTTCTGGATGAGCTTCCTGAATTTAAGCGTTCAGTGCTGGAAGTCATGCGTCAACCTTTGGAGGACAGGACAATCACTGTTTCCAGGGCCAAGTGCTCGGTCGAGTACCCGGCTGCATGTATGCTGATATGTTCTATGAATCCGTGTCCTTGTGGGTTTTATAACCATCCGTCAAAACCTTGTGTCTGCGGACCCGGTGTTGTCCAAAAATACCTTAACAGGATTTCCGGCCCTTTGCTGGACCGTATAGATATTCACCTGGAAGTGGTGCCAGTGCCTTTCAACAAGCTCTCTGAAATGAGCTCTGGAGAATCATCTGAAACGATTCGAAACCGGGTGATAAAGGCCAGGGAAATTCAGCGCCTCCGATTCGAGGAAGCAGGCATTTATTGCAACGCGCAGATGAATTCAAGGCTTTTGCATCTTTATTGTGCGCCCGACCGTGCAGGCGAGGCCATCCTTAAAAATGCCATGGAGAGGCTGGGATTGTCTGCAAGAGCTTATGACAGAATTCTTAAGGTGGCCAGAACCATTGCTGACCTCGAAGGGGCAGAGAGTATTAATCCGGATCACCTGGGTGAAGCGATCCAGTACAGAAGCCTTGACAGGGAAGGGTGGGGTTCATAAAAGACCATTTGCAATTGAGCTAAATTAGGGGTATACTTGTAATAAGAAAAAAATGAGTTATGGCAGACAAATTCTCAGACCCTATCGGTCGCCTGATGGGTCTTCGTTACAAATCACACCCCTGGCATGGTGTTCATATCGGAGATCACGCCCCTGAGAAGGTGACAGCCTTTATTGAAGTTGTCCCTACCGATACAGTAAAATATGAAGTTGATAAGGATACCGGTTACCTGAAGATCGACCGTCCTCAGCAATTTTCTAATGTCTGTCCTGCCTTATATGGGTTTATTCCCCAGACATATTGCGGAAAACTGGTTGGCGATCTTTGCTCTAAAAGAACCGGGAAGAAAGGGATCAAAGGAGATGGTGACCCGATTGATATCGTGGTACTGACTGAAAAGTCCATCCACCATGGAGACATTCTGGTGATTGCAAAACCGATCGGCGGATTAAGGATGATCGATGGAGATGAGGCAGATGATAAAATTATTGCTGTTCTCAACAATGATTTTGTTTATGGCCATTTTCAGTCGTTGGATGATGTACCGAAACATATAATCACCCGTTTACGCCACTATTTCCTTACCTACAAGGATATCCCGGGAGAAGAGGGAAATACCGTGATTGAAGCGGTATATGACCGGGAAGAAGCGCTTCATGTCATCCGGACATCCATTCAGGATTACAGCAACCGCTTTGACAACCTTGGCAAGATGCTGGTTCTGGACGATTGACTGTTGCTGTAATTTATTCTGATTTTCAAGTCTTAATCGGTCAAGGCATTATTCTACTTTGCTCTTTCTGGTTTCTGAACCTTATTTTCTTGTCAGATCCAGGTAAGAGAAAGAAAATCCATTCTTCTCATCGAAGAGATCCTCGCGCTCAGATTCTTCCCACTCAGAATAATTGATGGTGGGGAAAAATGTGTCAGCCTCCAACTCCTTGTGCACCAGGGTGAGATAAAGTTTTCCGGCTACCGGGTAAAACTGCCTGTAGATCATTCCTCCACCAATGATAAATGCCTCAGGTTCGTTTTCAACCAATTTAATTGCTTCGTCGATTGAATAGGCAGACTCACATCCAGGAAAAGTTTCACCCGGAATATCCGTTATAACAATATTCCTTCTGTTTGGAAGCGGGGCTTTAGGAAGTGAGTACATGGTTCGTTTGCCCATAATCAGGGCTTTCCCGGAGGTTATTTTCTTGAAGCGTTTTAGGTCGTCCGGCAGATGAAAAAGCAACTGGTTGTTTATGCCGATGGCGAAATTTTCTGCAATGGCAACAATGATTGATATATTGGAATGGATCATTCTGATATTAAGTTTGTAATTCCCTTATTTTGTTATTCTGCCGATACTTCTTACACTGAAACATCTCCTTTGATGTGAGGATGAGCTTGGTAGTTAACAAGTTCAAAATCGGAATATTCAAAATCGAATATGCTTTTTACTTCCGGGTTTATCTTCATTTGCGGAAGTGGGAATGGCTCACGGGAGAGTTGCGTCCTGACCTGTTCCAAATGGTTATTGTATATGTGAGCATCACCAAATGTATGCACAAAATCGCCAGGCTGAAGTCCGGTGACCTGAGCTATCATCATTGTAAGCAGTGCGTAGGAGGCGATATTAAATGGCACTCCCAGGAAGACATCAGCGCTTCGCTGGTACAGCTGACATGAAAGTTTGCCATCATTAACATAAAATTGGAACAGCAGATGACAAGGGGGGAGTTTCATTTTGTCAATATCCCCGACATTCCAGGCACTGACAATTAACCTGCGGGAGGATGGATTATTTTCTATCTGGTTGATTAATTGTGAAATCTGATCGATCTCCCTTCCGTCCGGGGCCGACCATGAGCGCCATTGGTGACCATAAACAGGTCCAAGTTCTCCGTCTTCTCCAGCCCATTCGTTCCAGATCTTCACCCCATTATCCTGAAGATATTTAACGTTGGTGTCCCCCTTAAGAAACCATAAAAGTTCATAGATAATTGATTTCAGATGAAGCTTTTTTGTTGTAACAACAGGAAACCCTTCTGCAAGATTGAAGCGCATCTGGTAGCCAAACCGGCTGATCGTTCCTGTTCCTGTCCGGTCTGATCTTTCACTTCCCGTTTCAAGCAGGTGATTCAACAAGTCAAGATATTGTCGCATTTGATTATTTATTCTCAGTAGATTTATTTTCCGGATCGCTCCTTTTACTGATTTCATCCCTTATGACCGAGGCTTTTTCATATTCCTCGTCGCTAATAGCTTTGTCAAGCATTTCATTCAGTTCTTCAAGGGTGAATTCATCGTAAATAGAATGGTCGTCGTATTCTTCTTCCAGTTCTTTATCTTCTTCAGTATCTTCAAAATCGATGATGATTCCGGTTTGTGTCATCACCTCTTCAGTAGTGTAGATCGGGCAATTACAGCGGAGCGCAAGGGCAATGGCATCAGATGTTCTGGAGTCAATGTTGAAGTTGCCCTTGTCACTGGTCATCATCATCTCAGCATAAAATATTCCCTCCTCGAAGGAATGAATAAATACTTCCGTAATTTGGATATTGAATGTAGAAAGTACCGTGGTAAATAGATCGTGTGTCAGGGGTCGGGGAGGTTTAAGTCCCTCAAGATTGATGGCAATAGCCTGTGCCTCTACCGCACCTATAATGATTGGAATTCGACGGTTTCCATCAGTCTCAGCTAGAACCAGCGCATAAGCACCTGACTGATCCTGACTGTAAGAGAGCCCGAGAATTTTCAATCTGATTTTTTTCATGCTACGCCCGGCAGGTTTGAAGTTGTGAAGAAATTTTGCCTTTAATGTGTCTATAACTTGTCTTTAATTTACCACAGTGAATACCCAATTAATTATTTTCGGTTATAGTGATAATTGACTAATGGGTATTTCAAATGCAAAGATATAGTTTTTGTGTTATTGTAGTCCCAACCTTTTTAACAAAGGTGTGATGTCTGGATCTTTGCCTCTGAATTTCTGATATATAGTCATTCCTTCATCGCTTCCGCATTTGGTAAGCAATTCGCGGAATCTGGCAGCAAGTTCAGGGTTGAATATATCTCCGGAGGCTTTAAATGCATCAAAAGCATCTGCATCCAGCACCTGGGCCCAGATGTAAACATAATATCCGGCGGTATACCCGCCGCCGAAAGAATGCTGAAAATAGGTACTTCTGTATCTTGGCAGAATTTCATCGATTAACCCGATTTTATCCATTGATTTCTTCTCAAAAGCTCTGACATCATCAATCACCGGATTTGTTACAGTATTGTAATCCATGTCAAGAATGGAGGCAGCAAGAAGTTCCACAACAGTAAATCCCTGGTTAAACTTGCTGTTTTTCTCCAATTTATTGATAAGTGCATCCGGAATGACTTTACCTGTCTTGTAATGTTTTGCGTAGGCTTTTAAAACCTGTGGCTCAGATGCCCAGTTTTCATTTATCTGGGATGGTAGTTCTACGAAGTCTCGTGGCACATCACGGGAAGTACGGTCGTAAAGACCATCTGCAAAAACACTGTGCAAAGCATGGCCAAATTCGTGAAATGCGGTTTCAGTCTCTTCAAAGGTTAGCAATGCCGGGGCATTCCCGGTCGGCCGGGTAAAATTCATCACCATGGAGATGACAGGATCAATCTTCCTGCCGTTTCTGTACTGCCGGCTTCCGTATCCTGTGCACCAGGCCCCGACTCTTTTCCCGTCCCTCGGGTGAAAATCCATATAAAGCACAGCAAGGTGTGATTTATCCTTGTCCTTAACTTCGTAGGCAACTACCTCAGGGTGATAAACCGGGAGATCTGTCCTTTTCTCAAAAGTGATGCCGTAGAGTTTATTAGCGACATAAAACATGCCATTCTGGACATTCTCCAGTGAAAAATATGGTTTTACCTCGGCTTCATCTAGGTTGTACCTGGCTTTTCTGATTTTTTCCGAATAATACCACCAATCCCACGACTGAAGTTTGAATTTTCCACCCTCTTTGTCAATAAGGGCTTGCATGTCATCCCTTTCTTTTTTTGCTTTTGCAAGTGCAGGCACCCAGAGTTTATCCAGAAATTGGTAAACAACTTCAGGTGTTTTAGCCATGTTTTCAGCAATCACATAGGATGCGAAATTTTTAAACCCAAGTAATTTTGCCTTCTCATCCCTGAGCTGAACCATCTTTTTTATCAACTCTTTGTTGTCAAATTTGTTGTCGTAATCACAACGCATAAAATAACCACGGTACAGCTTTTCGCGAAGTTCGCGCTTGTCTGCATATTGTAGAAACGGCAACATGCTTGGTTTTGCCAGTGTGAATACCCACTTGCCGGGAAGACTATCTTTCTTTGCTTCCGTTGCAGCAGCTTCAATCACGTCTGCAGGAAGACCTGAAAGATTCTCCTTCTTGTCTACCACAAGTTTGAAATTCTTGTTTGTCTCGGCCAGAAGGTTTTCACCAAACTGAAGAACATTCCTGGATATTTCTTCGTTCAGCAGACGCAGTTTTTTCTGATCTTCAGGGGATAAATTGGCCCCATTGCGTTCAAAGTCCTTGTAGTATTTCTCAACGACCCTGATTTGCTGCGCATCCAGTCCCATGGAATTCCTTTTTTCGTATACCGTCTTAATCCTCTTGAAAAGGGCTGGATTCAGAGATATATTGTCCCGGTGCCTGGTCAGTTTGGGCGTTATTACGCGGGCAAGTTTCTGCATCTCCGGGTTAGTATTAGCTCCGTTCAGGTTTGAAAATATGCGTGATGCAACTGACAGCTGATCTCCGGCAGTATCGAAAGCAAGAATTGTGTTAATGAAATCGGGAGCTGCAGGATTATTGACAATGGCATCAATTTCCGCAAGATTTGCCCTGATTCCTTCCTCAATTGCCGGAAGGTAATGTTCCAGTTTAATTTCCCCGAAAGGAGGGACCTGGAAAGGGGTACTAAATGGTTTTAAAAGAGGATTTTCCGCTGCAGGTGTTTTATTTTCTTTTACCTGAAAAGAACAGAGGATCACAGGAATGGCGACTAGCAAATACATGATTTTTTTCATTGTGAATTGATATGTTGATCAGTCCGAAAAGGTAATATTTTTTTTTGGGGTGATGAAGAACATAAGCCCATAAAACACGCAGGATTTGTGAAATGCAAAATATGAAATAAGATGCTCACATTCAGGAGCTTGCTTTTTGAGGTAAAAGAAATGATCTTAGGTAGATAAGCACTTAGGTTACATGATAAAGTAAGCAGATCAACTACTTTAACCTGTATAGTTCCCCGGCAGCATAACGGTCAGTCAGTTTAACCAGGAACCGGCTTTCCAGGGGTTTAAATTCATTGGCGGCAAGTTCCGGACGATTATTTTCTGCGGACAGGTGGCTCAGAAAGACACATTGAAGTTGGGGATGCGCATGCTCACTAAGAAGCTCAAATGCCTGAACATTGGATAGGTGGCCGAATTCAGATTCTATTCTGACTTTTAAATGATAGGGATATGGACCTTCCTTCAAAAGTTTCTCATCGTAGTTTGTTTCCAGGAATAGGGCATGGCACTGCTTCAGATGATTTTTTACATTATAACATGGGGATCCGATATCTGTAAATACACCGATACTATAACCGTCGTGTTCAATTCTGAAGGAGGTAGGTTCGGAAGCATCATGGCTTTTGAGGATTGGATAAATTCTGAACGTACCAATTTCAAGTGGAATATTGTTTTCAATTTCAATGTATGAAATTGGTTTCCAGCTGCGGAAAGAGGAATTGAAAGTGCCTTTGGTCATATAGACAGGTATGTCGAGCTTTTTACCCGTAACCCTGGCTCCCCTCACATGGTCACCGTGTTCGTGCGAAATAAAAAGTGCCCTGATTTTTTTCGGATCCAGTTCCTTCGCCTCAATTCTCCTGAGAATTTGTTTGAAAGATAGTCCGGCATCAATTAAAACCGCCTCCTCGTTATTTCCTATGTAATAGCAATTACCATTGCTTCCTGAAGCCAAAGCACAAATTTCGACCATCTCATTGTAATTAATGGACGAAATTAAGGCTTTTTTCAGGTTTAGACCCGACTGCTCATTAATTTTTCCATCCAAGGGAGGTAAGTGTATAAAAATAGCTGCCGGTAATCAGCCATTTAATGGCTGATTACCGGCAGCTATTTTTAGTATTTAAAGACAGAAATTTGTATTATCAGTTACCTGAAAACAAGGTGCCCATGCTCGGCATCAATTATGATTTCTCCTTCTTTACTAACTTTTCCTGCCAATATTTCTTTGGAAAGATCATTCAGGAGAAATTTCTGCATGATTCTTTTGACCGGCCTTGCGCCGAATTGGGGGTCAAAGCCGGCTTCTGCGAACCAGTCTGTTGCTGCTTCAGTCATTTTTGCCGTGTAACCGCTTTTTTCAAGACGGGATACAACCAGTTCGAACTGTAACCTGACTATCTGGCGGATTTCCTTCCTGTTCAACGGGGTAAAGAGTATTATCTCGTCGATCCGGTTAAGAAATTCAGGTCGAATGGTTTGTTTCAGCATTTCCATCATCTCTTTTTGAAGCTGATCCATTGTGGCTGATCTGTCTGAGTCCTTCATATGTTCGGTCCGCTCACGGATCAGGTGCGATCCCAGATTGGAAGTCATGATGATGATCGTGTTTTTAAAATTGACAGTGCGGCCTTTGTTGTCAGTAAGCCGGCCATCGTCCAGAACTTGTAACAGAACATTGAAAACATCAGGATGAGCCTTTTCTATTTCATCAAAAAGGATCACTGAATAGGGTTTCCTTCTTACAGATTCTGTCAGCTGTCCGCCTTCATCATAACCTACGTACCCGGGGGGAGATCCTATCAGACGGGTGACTGAGAATTTCTCCTGGTATTCTGACATGTCAATGCGGGTGAGCATGTTTTCATCATCAAAGAGATATTCTGCCAGTCCTTTCGCCAGTTCGGTCTTACCTACACCTGTTGAACCGAGGAAGATAAAGGATCCTATCGGGCGCTTTTCATCCTGCAGTCCTGCTCTTGACCGTCGAACAGCATCAGAAACTGCACTGATTGCTTCTTCCTGGCCTACAACCCTTTTGTGCAGTTCTTCTTCAAGGTGAATGAGTTTTTCCTTTTCACTTTGCAACATCCGGGTAACCGGAATACCGGTCCACCTGGCTACGACTGATGCAATATCTTCTGCATCAACCTCTTCTTTGATAAGTGATTGTTTTTTTTGTTTTTCCTTAAGCTGATCCTGGAGCAATGCAATTGCCGACTCAGCTTCCTTTATCTTACCATATCTGATTTCAGCGACAAGGCCGTAATCACCCTGACGTTCAGCCTGAGAAGCCTGGATTTTCATCGTTTCTATATCCTGTTTCCCAGATTGAATGCCTTCAATCAGATCTTTCTCGGCTTTCCAGGTTGCCTTAAATTTATTCTGATCCTCCTTGAGATTTGCAATTTCCTCTTCCAGCCGGGAAAGTTTTGTCCTGTCATTTTCGCGTTGTATTGCCGCCTTTTCTATCTCAAGTTGAGTAAGCCTTCTTTCTATCTCATCCAGTTCTTCGGGAAGAGAATTCATTTCCATCCTGAGTTTGGCAGCTGCTTCATCCATGAGGTCGATGGCTTTGTCTGGAAGGAACCTGTCTGTGATGTATCGTTGAGACAGTTCAACAGCGGCAATGATTGCATCATCCTTGATCCTCACCTTGTGGTGATTTTCATATCTTTCTTTGAGTCCGCGAAGAATTGATATAGCGGACTGTGTATCAGGCTCATTCACCATTACCAACTGAAACCGCCTTTCGAGGGCCTTGTCCTTCTCGAAGTATTTCTGGTATTCACCAAGTGTTGTCGCCCCGACAGCCCGCAGATCTCCTCTGGCAAGTGCCGGTTTCAGGATATTTGCCGCGTCCATGGCACCCTCGCTCTTGCCGGCACCTACAAGTGTGTGGATCTCGTCAATAAAAAGTATCACCTCACCTTCTGCCTGCACAACTTCCTGAATGACAGATTTAAGTCTCTCCTCAAATTCGCCTTTGTATTTCGCTCCAGCTATCAGCGCCCCCATGTCCAATGAGAAAATCTGCTTGCTTTGAAGATTTTCAGGTACATCCCCACGAACAATCCTTTGTGCAAGTCCTTCGGCAATAGCAGTTTTGCCGGTACCGGGTTCGCCAACCAGGATTGGATTGTTCTTTGTCCTTCTCGATAGAATTTGCAAAACTCTCCTGATTTCTTCATCCCGGCCTATCACCGGATCCAACTTACCGGAGCGTGCAGCATCGTTGAGATTAACAGCGAATCGACTAAGAGAATTAAAAGTATCTTCAGCCGTCTGGCTTTCCACTTTTGAACCCTTTCTCAATTCCCTGACGGCTGCTTCAAGTCCCTTTTTGTCCACCCCCTGTTCTTTCATGAGTTTTCCGACTGCCTCGCCTGTCTCCAGCAGTGCCATCAGTAAATGCTCGACAGAAACAAATTTATCCCCCATCTTTTGTGCGAGGGAAATGGCTTTTTGAACTACTGAATTGGCGGTAGAAGAAAGAAATGGCTCACCTCCTGTGACTTTGGGGTATCCGGAAATAATCCGGTCCAGCTCTTTGGAAAAATAACTGATGTTGACACCTGTTTTCTGCAGCAGAAATGAAGTCACATTTTCAGCCTCCGACAACAAACCTTTCATCAGGTGTGCCGGCTCTATCATCTGCTGGTTGTTTCCTGAAGTAATTTCGAAAGCTTTCTGAACCGCCTCCTGGGCTTTGATGGTGAAATTGTTGAAATTCATATGTGTTTTTTTATGATTGCTTGAGTCGGTGATACTATAGGCAAAACCCAGACCATAATTATGAATTACGACAAATTGGCACTAACATTCTGATAGAGAGGTAATAATGTCAGGAGAAATATAAAAAGACAAGTCAAAATGACTGATCGGCTAGCTAAGCCAGAGATCAGATCCGGGTACTGGTGATTTATCTGTACCCTTGAATTTGTACCCGGCTTTTTCCACAGCTCCCCTGATTAAATCTGCATCTACATTGGAACCTTTGACTTTTACCTGCCCCGTTTGGAAGTCCGCGACAACATCCTCTATTCCCGCCAAGGCTTTGATGCCGTTTTCGACGTGTGCTTTGCAGTTTTTGCAGGACATTCCTTCAACTCTAAATACTTGTATCGACATAATGCTGAATTTTAAGAGATATTAAAATGGATTTTGTTATCAATCCAAATCTTATTCAAAGATGAGTAAATAAATACTTAAATTAAGAATATTTCAGTTAAAAATGGTGAAATTGAGCTTCCTGATTGGTAAGATAAAGCGAGCTATTGGGCTACAAACACATAGGTAATTGTTCCACGCTCTTTTTCAGGGGCCTTGCTGTCGGAATTGAATACAGTCTTTTCCGCAGCCTGTTTGGCATAGGCAAAAATAGTAGGATCGCTTAATTTTGCATTGTCCCTTGGAGAGGCACTCATGACTTCGCCGTTTCTGTTAACAACAATGTCAACAATTACCTCACCCCCGCCCTGCGCAAGATAGACAGGAATGGGCAGTTGAACATGGTACCTGTTTCCAAGCAGATAGTGTATGTTGGATTTGCCTTTAAATGTTGATTGTTTGGCCTCTTCCCTGGTCATTCCTTCGGTGCTTGCAACCGGCATTGGAATATCCCCGATTTCAGGAATTTTCTTTGCCAGATTTTTATTTACATCGCTGGCCAGCTTCTTCGCTTCTGCAACCTCCCTGGCATATTCCTTGTCAAAAAATGGGTCCCCCGCAGTCTTGCCGTTAATATCGCCGATATTGACAGCCCTGTTTGAGCTTTTTTCTCCTGATTTTGAGCCGCTTAATTCATAGGCTTGCTCACTCATGTCCATTATCTCCTTTTCGGGAACAGCAGGTTGTACCTCTTCAGCAACAATATCCACAAAGAGCGCTTGTTCCGGCAACTCATGCTTATTTGTCAGCTCAGCAAAAAGGAGGGAGCCCAAAACGACCAGATGGATGGCCAGTGTGGCTATAATCCCATTAACGTTGTCCCGATATAATCTCAGTAGTTTTTCCATGACCAGTTCGATGCTGCAAAATTACGTCAAAGAAATCAGATTTATCTATCCAATTTTTGATGAAGCCGGGGTCGAACTATTCAATGAAATAAGAGGGCTCAAGAGGAGGGAAGACAGATTTTTCCACGCATTTGTCGTAGAGTGTATTGATTGCTTCTTTTCCTTTGACACCAAGGTCAATCGAAAACTCATTCACATAGAGTTGAATGTGGCTCCGCATAACTTCTTCGTCCATAGCCTGAGCATACTTCCTGACATAAGGTAGTGAATCTTCAGGGTTAGACAATGCAAATTCAACGCTTCGCCGGAGCACCCTGTTCACTTTGCGCCGGATTTCAATGGGCAGACTCTTCTTAATAATGATACCTCCCAGGGGAATAGGCATTCCGGTTTGTTGCTCCCAATATTCGCCAAGATCAACGATTTTTTTCAATCCCTTCTGCTCATAAGTAAACCGGTTCTCATGAATGATGACTCCGGCATCTGTCTCGCCGGACAATATAACATCCTCAATATCAGAGAAAAGGTATTCTTTTTTCTGGTTTAGATCCGGGTAGGCAAATGACAGGAGAAGATTGGCCGTTGTATATTTGCCGGGAATCGCAATTTTCAGATCATCCACTTCGTCAGGATAGATTTTGTGTTTGCTGATCAGCAGGGGACCGTTGTTGAAACCGAGGGCACTGCCAGAAGTCAGCAACTGATACCCGGCAGACAGGTAGGCAAAAGCATGGTAACTAACCTTTGAGATATCCAGGAGGGATGAAAAGGCCATTTGGTTTAGTTCCTCTACATCAGCAAGATGCAGGTTGAATCGTAAACCTTCTGTGTCGATTCTCCCATTGACTATTGCATCAAAAATAAAAGTATCATTGGGACAAGTGGAAAACCCAAGGGAAAGTTCCATCAGGAGAGCTGTTTAATTTTGGCAAATTTTCTGAGAAACCTGAAAAGTTCATCGGTCAGGTTTTCAATTGCCAGCGGGATATCCCATTTGGCAGTATCCCTTGATTCGACATAATTGGAAATTGCCCTGATTTCAAGGAAAGGAACCTTTTCATGCAGGCATACATAAAAAACCGCTGCACCTTCCATTGATTCAATATCAGGATCGAAATCGCAAGTAATCTTCGAAATGCTTTGGGGACTACCATGGCTGATATTTCCTGTTATTCCGCTGACAGTTGCCAGCTCCAGCTCATCGAAGTGGTGAGGATTCAACATTTTGCCGTTTACAAAAGGGAACTGGTCGGATTCCATAAAGCCGGCATCAAAAAGTGATATTATTGAGTTGCTCTCTTCAATCCCAAGATCACAGATCTGCTCACTTTTTACATTTAGAACGGTTCCAATTGAAAGTTCGTCCCGGTAGCTTCCGGCGATCCCGGCATTGATAACCAAGTCATATTTTGATGTATAGAGTGCTCTTGTCAGGTGATATGCGGTAAAAGTCATGCCGATGCCAGGTATAAGCAAGTCAATTTCCAGGTCATACCATTTGTAGTGGAAGATATTCTTCCCTTCTCCCTCAATTTCGATCAGATTTTCGAAAAACTGGTAAAGTTCAAAACAGGTTGCACCTACAAACAAAATTCTCATTATCAAAAAACAGGTCTAATTACGTTTAGGTGTGCAAAAGTAAAATATCATTCCTCAAAATTGAACCCCTAACAAACATTCATACTTAATTTGGCAAAAAAAGTTAATAAAAGTTGTTTATTTGTACTAAGTTTAATTAAATGGTTGTCTTAAAATCGATCTAAAGTTAAGTGTTTGCCGCTGTTTTGATCATTAATACCAGAATATTTTAAAATCAACAATATGCATTTTTCTTTACACAGGAAGGAATCGGATGGTTATCAGAAAATTGAGCATTATCCCGAAGAGACAGTTAAGATGATAGCCGAACATTACCGGCAAATCATTGGACTGATTGGGGAAGATACTTCCCGGGACGGACTGGAAAAATCCCCGCTGAGGATTGCAAAAGCACTTCAATTCATGACACAGGGATATAGCATGGATCCGGAAGAGATTTTACTGTCTGCAAAGTTTAAGGAAGATTACCGGCAAATGGTAATTGTAAAAGACATAGAGATTTATTCTTTGTGCGAACATCATATGTTGCCTTTTTTCGGGAAGGCTCATGTCGCCTATATCCCGAATGGATACATCACCGGACTGAGTAAGATTGCCAGGGTTGTTGAAGCCTATTCGCGCCGGCTTCAGGTGCAGGAGAGATTAACGCTGCAGATCAAGGAGTGTATCCAGGAAACACTGTCTCCTCTTGGTGTGGCAGTAGTTATTGAAGCTAAACACATGTGCATGTGCATGCGAGGGATTGAAAAGCAAAATTCGGTTACCACAACCTCCGATTTTACCGGCGCTTTCGAAAAGGTAGCCACAAGGGAGGAATTTATAAGGCTCATAAGTTCAAAGCTCTCCTGATAATTTTTTCGGGGAAAGGCCTTAAAAGTGAGTGCAATTGGCTATCCTGCAATTTATAACAGGCAGTTGAGTTTTAGGTGTCGGCTACAGTATTGAACTGGTGGGAACCCAATTTTCGAAACTTGTGAAGGCAATTTTTATCTTTGTCCAAATTTTAAGTACAATTACTTTATGAAGGCATATGTTTTTCCGGGCCAGGGAGCCCAGTTTCCAGGGATGGGAAAAGATCTTTATGACAAGTCTCCCCTGGCAAAATCTCTTTTTGAAAAAGCAAACGAAATTCTGGGTTTCAGCATCACTGAAACAATGTTCAATGGCACGGAAGAGGAATTAAAGCAGACCAGAGTGACCCAACCCGCCATCTTTCTTCACTCGGTTTTACTGGCAATTGCGATGGGTGATTCTTTTAAACCTGATATGGTTGCAGGTCATTCGCTTGGTGAATTTTCAGCCCTGGTTGCGGCAAAAGCGATTTCCTTTGAGGATGGATTACGTCTGGTATCAAAACGGGCAATGGCTATGCAAAAGGCATGCGAAGTGCAGTCATCGACAATGGCTGCAATACTTGGGGTAGATGATGCGGTAGTGGAGCAGGTTTGCGCGGGGATTGACGAGGTAGTAGTACCTGCAAATTACAATTGTCCCGGGCAACTGGTAATTTCCGGTTCTATTGAGGGAGTTGATAAAGCCTGCATCAGGTTGACAGAGCTTGGTGCCAAACGGGCCCTACGGCTAAATGTCGGGGGAGCTTTTCATTCACCGTTGATGGAACCGGCCAGGACAGAACTTGCTGAAGCCATTCATGCCACCTTCTTCCAGACCCCGGTTTGCCCGGTTTATCAGAATGTAAATGCTGCCCCTGTTTCTGATCCTTTACAGATAAAAGATAATCTGATCGCCCAGTTAACTTCACCTGTGAGATGGACACAAACTGTGGTTAACATGCTTGCCGACGGTGCCGATTCGTTTGTCGAAGTAGGTCCTGGTAATGCTTTACAGGGAATGATCAGGAAAGTGGACAGGGCTGTAGCGACCAGCGGGATAAATACATATCAGGTATAAAACTATATCAGATAAGATTGAAGGCTACAAATAATTTATGTAAGTAGTTGTTTTATTGTACAATAACTCTGGAACTTCCAGTTTTTATTTTATTCATTTTCAGGAGATGCACTATAAATTCACGTTAAAACTGGTTGATCAGCTGCGGAATATTCTGCCGGTTAACTACCAGTTTGAACTTGGATCCTGGTTTTACCGCATGCTTAACGCACCGGGCAGCCCTTTGCAGGAATTCCTGGTTTCTTCCGGGCACCTGGGAAAGGATAAGCCTTTCAGAAATTTTGTTTTCTCTCATATTATTGTCCCTTACAGAAAGATCGAGGCGGATCGGTTGCTTATTCAATGCGAAAGAGTCAGCCTTATATTCTCTACCTTACCGGACCCCCATCTGGAGCCGCTCGTAACCTCAAATTTCGTGGATGCCAGGTTTATGCTGGGTGATAAATTGTCGCAGGTGCCTTTTTTCATCGAGAAAGTGGAGAAAATTCCTGAACCGGAATTTAGTGATAAAATGACCTTCCGCACCATCTCCCCGCTACATCTTTCAGTGAAAATTCCGGGAAGAAAGAATGAACTTTATCTGTCGCCGGAGGACGATTCATTTGCAAGGTATTTTTATGAAAATCTTTACCTGAAATACAGAATATTGTATGGTCATGAGCACCCACATTTGCCGGTGTCCGGAAAATTTAAGCTAAGATCTGAGGTGAATCAAAAGGGGATAACGATTAATGCGGGTAATCCCGGACAAAACAAACTGATAGGTTACCAGCTTCGATTCAGACTTCAGGCTGATCCGGAGCTAATAAGATCCGGTTATTACCTTGGATTTGGTGAGAAAAATCACCTGGGTTTTGGCTGTTGCGAATATCTTTAGCTGTAATTTAAATTATGTTTGTCATACCAATCATGATATAGCAGTTGTGCAACCTGGTATTTATGATTTGTGGTCAGTGTTTCCGGGATGTCAATTTTAATTTAGTAGGTTAATATACTGTAATTTATAAATTTTATTTCACATGATAACAAACAAATTTCCAAGGAGCATGTTTTTCAGTGCATTATTAATTGCATTATTTTCTTTGGGGGCAGTTGCCCAGCCGATAGCACCGGATGCCAACTTTCGCATCGGTAAGCTTCCGAATGGAATGACCTATTATATCCGGCACAATGAAGAACCAAAAGAAAGGGCCAGTTTTTACATCATCCAGAATGTTGGGGCCGTTCTTGAAGATGATAATCAGAATGGTCTTGCCCACTTTCTGGAGCATATGGCTTTTAATGGCACCAAGAATTTCCCCGACAAAGGGATTATCAACACACTGGAGAGACATGGGGTAGCATTTGGCCGCAATATCAATGCCTATACCTCATTCAGCGAAACCGTCTATAATCTTAGTGATGTTCCCGTAACCCATCCCGGATTGGTGGACACCTGCCTGTTGGTTCTGCATGATTGGTCTCATTATCTGTTGCTAACGGATAAGGAGATTGATGATGAGCGTGGTGTAATCACTGAAGAGTGGCGTACGCGTCGTACTGCCGCTTTTAGAATGCAAAGGGCTTTCTTCCCCGTATTGTTCAAAGGCTCAAAATATGCTGTACGGGATGTGATTGGCGACTCTGCAGTTATCAAACATTTCAAGTACGACACGCTTCGCAAGTTCTATCATGATTGGTACAGGACTGATCTTCAATGTATCGCGATAGTTGGGGATGTTAATGTTGATGATGTTGAGAAATCCATCAAGGAAAAATTCACATCCATCCCAGCAGTCGAAAATCCAATGCCCCGGGGTGAAGATATGGTTCCTTATCACAAAGAGACAAGGTTTGTCCAGGTCAAGGACAAAGAATCGACACAATACTCTGTCAGCATCTACATCAAACATCCTGAGCCAAAACCGGAAACAAAGGATATGGCCTATTACCGTGATCAGCGTGTGATTGAACTTTTCAACAGCATGATGAGAGACAGGATCACAGAACTTCTTCAGAAGGGAGTGCCTCCCTTTGTCAGCGGGAGTGTTGGATACTTTGGACTGGTTAACGGTTGCAATGTCCTGGCAATATCATCAACTGCCAAACCTGACCAGGAAGATGTAGCCCTTAAAGCGATCTATACTGAGGCTCAGCGTGTATTGCGCTTTGGGTTTACCCAGGGAGAGGTTCAGCGTGCTAAAAGCAATATGCTTACGCAGATTGAAAATCAATGGAAGCAACGCGACAAGATACAGAACGACATTTTTGTCAGTGATATTCAGTCACATTTCCTGAGTAATGAACCCCTGACATCGATTGATTTCGACTGGCAGATGGTACAGAAAATCCTTCCTACCATCACTGTTGAGGAAGTTTCGGCCAAAGCCAAACAGTTGATTATTCCCGAAAACAGGGTGATTATAGCCATGGGTCCGGATAAGGAGAATGCAAAAATATTGACTGAACCTGAGGCTCTTGCTATTTTGAAGGAGGTTGAAGGTTCCGATATCAAACCTTACGAGGATACGCAGGTTGGTACCAGCCTGATAGATAAACCTCTAAAGGGGTCCCCGGTGGTAAAAACCACTCCTCTCCCGCAGTTCAATGCAGTTGAGTGGACACTTGCCAATCATGCGAAAGTGATTTACAGGATGGCCGATTACGAAAAGGACAATGTAATGATAAATTGTATTAGTCCCGGAGGTTATTCGTTGCTACCTGTTGATCAGCTGGCATCGGCCATGCTGCTTCCCCAGTTTGTCGGAATGTTTGGAGTGGGTGATTTTGATGCTACCAATCTAAAAAAGATGCTGACTGGGAAAAACGTCAGTATGGGAGTCGGCCTTACCGATCTGAATGAAACACTATCCGGTTCTTCGGCTCCCAGGGATTTTGAGACAATGATGCAGTTGCTCTATCTCAGGTTTGAAAAACCCCGTTTTGACAAGGAAGCTTTCCAGGCTTTGAAAGGACGATTCGCAGGTATGGTTGCCAGCATGGCAAACAATCCGCAGAAGATAATCAGTGACTCACTTCAGTTGATCTTAAGTGATTATAACAAGCGAACCAAACTCACCACTCCTGCGTTTATTGATGAACTTTCGATTGAGCAGATGGAAAAGATTTACCGGGAGCGAATAGCCGATGCAGGTGATTTTACATTTTTCATTGTTGGAAACATTGAGGAGTCCAAAGTTAAGCCCCTGGTAGAGAAATATATTGGATCCCTGACTGACAGCCCCCGCAAGGAAAACTGGAGAGACAACAATATCAATGGACCGAAGGGCAAAACAGAAAAGCAGATACAAATTCCAATGGAAGTCAATAAAGCTACAGTTGTTGTGACATACAACAAGAAGACAGCTTATGATTCAAGGTCTAACCTTATACTCAATGTTTTGAAGGGAGTACTTAACCTTCGGTATATCGAGGAGGTCCGGGAAAAAGAAGGAGGAACGTATGGCGTGAATGTGATGGCCAGCAATGATCATTTTCCAAAATCAGAAAAGACCTTTCAGATGATGTTTGATGCTGAACCTGAGCGGTCTGCTTACCTTAAATCGATCATCTATCGTGAAATCAACAAGATTGTTGCCAACGGCCCGACTGCTGAAGATTTGGATAAGGTCGTAAAAAACCTGCTCAAAGACAGGGAGCAGAGTAAACTTCACAATAGTTACTGGATGGGAACTTTATCGGGATTTTACCTGCACAAAATCAACAATGATGCACCTGAAAATTTCGAAAACATATTGAAAAGCCTTACCAAAGAGGAGGTAAAGAAATTTGCATCGGATTTCTTTAAATCAGCCGACCTCGTGGATATCGTTTTCTTACCAACAAAAAAATAACAGAAGTATTACTGAATGAAACTGAGAGAAGGTACCGGGTTCAGACCTGGTACCTTTTTTTTCGAACAGAGAAATTTTGTTCCGGCTTATCCGGCAAGAGGTTATGAAGCTGTCTAACTGATTTTATTACAATGGATCGTGCTTTTTAATTAAATGATTATTACGATTTTATTAGTAATTGGTAAATTTGAATGTTAGATTTGGATTGTGTTTCCCTATGGGATATTCCTAAAAAATGGAATGGCAGACGCATTTGATATTTTTGGATTGAACGGTTACATTGTACATACCTGCAGACAAGCAATTTCATGATTGTAAAACCAATCTCAAATACTACTAAAATGACTGATGTAAAGAAAATTGGGGAATACCTCAAGGGTGGCGGCAAAAGTGTTTTTGTTTTGAAGAACGGTCAGTTTAAAGAAATTGATTTATCTGGGGCTTATTTGAAAGGAGCCGACCTTCAGAACTCAAATTTTGAGGGAGCCAACCTTCAGCATGCCATTTTACTGGATGCCAATTTAAAAGGAGCCAATCTGCGTGGTGCCAACCTGGAGGGAGCCAATCTTGAAGATGCCAATCTGAGTCATGCCGATCTGAGGAACTCAATTCTTGAGGATGCCGATCTTGAGGGTGCCAACCTTGAGGGTGCCAATCTTGAGGGAGCTAATCTTGAAAGAGCAATTATCGGAGATGCAAATTTGAAAAAAGCCAACCTGCAAAGTGCATCTCTTGAAGGAGCCTACCTCAATGATGCTAATCTGCAGGGCGCCAACCTTTCCGGAGCTAATATGAAGAACGTAAACCTGAGAGGTGCAGACCTGGAGCAGGCAAATATGGAACATGCAGATATGTATTTTGCCAACTTCAAGGGAGCCAATCTTAAGAAAGCCAATCTTAGTGGTGCAAACCTGGAGGATTCGGATCTCAAAAGTGCCGAGATTGGAGAAGCGAATCTCCAAGGGGCCAACCTTAGCGGCGCTAACCTGCAGCGTGCAAACCTTGGAACCGCGAATCTTACTGGTGCGAATCTTAAAGGAGCGAATCTTCAAAGGGCAATTTTTGTCGATGCCAATTTAAATGGGGCGAATCTTGAGGGAGCTTCCCTGTGGAATACCTTCCTGTACGGGGCTTCCCTCAATGGCGCCAATCTACAGGATACTGATCTGAAAGGTGCAGACCTGGGCGAAGCAAGCCTTGAAGGGGCGAACTTAAAGGGTGCCCGATGGGGCAATGCAAACCTGGAATATATTTCTTTAAAGGATGCTGAACTGGAAGGTGTAAATTTAAGTGGTGCCAATCTTCAGGGTGCCAACCTTCAGGGTGCCAACCTAAGCTTTGCCAACCTTAAAGCAGTCAATCTCAAAGGATCAAACCTTGAAGGGACTAATTTACGGAGATCTAACCTCCAGCGGGCAATTATATCGGATGCTAACCTTAAAGGAGCCAACCTGAGCGATGCCAACCTTAAAGGAGCCAATCTAAAAGGAGCCTCTCTTTGGCTTGCCAATCTGACTGACGCCAATTTTCAGCGTTCTATCCTTATTGATGCCAATCTGAAAGGCGCCAACCTGAAAGGCACGGATTTGCTTGATTCGGATTTGGAAGGTGCGAACCTGTAAAAGAGCTTCTGAAACCTGAGATAGCTGAAAGCGTCGTGATGGAAGGATCGATTTCAAAACTACTACACTACCTGATGCAAAGTAGCTTGATCCCCGGGCCGGATATACTGATATTTGTTTTCACAGGAAAAACCGGCATGCCAGAGCACTAAAATGAAAGACAGGAAGATTGGGACCCTCCTGCCTTTCAGCACATGAACTTAATTCTACGAAACAATTAAATCTAACAACTAATCAATTCAATTATTTACACCAAAAATTTTCTATAAACAATTTGGTGCAATTTTCAATATCCCTGGCTCCTTTTTTTGCCGGAAGCGGTAAACTATTCGGATTTATAGAGACTTTCTCCCCAAATGGAATCTTTCATTCTCAGAAAGGCCGCAGTGAAAATAAAGAAGCTACAGAACAACATCAGCGCTGACAAAAGGACTCCTTTCATTTCAGCATGCCAACTTTCAATGTTGTAAGCAATAATTAAGGCAAGAATAAGCAGAATCAGCGGGAATAGGTAGTAAACCCAAAATTCACTGACAATTTTCTTTGCAATTTGCCTAAGAGTAATCTTCCTGTCATTCTTGTTCTCTTTCCCGACATAAGATAACTTCAAAAGCCCGAAAAAGAGTAATCCGACTACGATAAATTCGATAAGTGCTAACATAAGGTTTTTTCTAATTAGGTTTGTGCGTTGGGATCCTGTGTAATAACGAATATTTTATAAAGCATTTAGCCTGTGAAGATTAACTGTTGAAGATTAGTTCTGCTCTGAACCGGCTCTTGTGATTTTCGGAAAGGAAGGCTCCGGATACAGTTGAGTGGGAATTACCATGCAATTCTAATACCTGTTGTACTGTTCCTTCGTGATAAATTCAGGGTTGCTCGACAGGGCATCTCCCACCAGCCTGCTGTTGTAAATGGCTTTGAACTCATGGTTCCCCTTGAATTTAAGGTAGTACACAATCTCCCCATCAACTTTTTCCGCCCTGATAGCGCATTCTTCAAAATCACTATAAATGAATACCGGCTCCTTGCCAATTTTCCTTTGCAATGTTCTGTTATCTATTTTCATGGTTTCGGTTATTTGACATTATTTCAGAATGTCTGATGAATGTAAAATTACGACAACAGTTATCCGGCGGGAATAGGGGAAATACTAAAAAGGGGTTCGGAAATGCTGATTTATATGTAGGCAAAATACCTACATAAATTCCAAAAAACCATATGATTGATGCTTAGGTGAGATTCAACTATCAAGAAGTTAATGATAAGTAAATCAGTATTATATGTTTGTTTAAGATATTTTTTTCAACAAAATTGGCAAGATTACAGTATTGCGAAAGTTTATTATTGCTTTCATCGGTAGCCTAAAATAGATCCCTTTTTTCTTAGGATGATAGCAATAAAATAAAATCGACTGTTCCATTAAACGAGGAGTTTATTGTCTCGGAAAACAAAATTTGAGAAACAGGATTCGCAATATTCCAATATCCTATGATGCGCTGTATAAGCTATAACTATCAAAAGAAAATGAATATCCGGGAAAAGTTTGTAAAGGGAGTGACATCAATTTAGATACAATAAAAAGCCTGGAGTTAAGGGTCCTCCAGACTTTTCAAAACACTAAACTAAATTTGAATCTAAGAAATCAATCACTCTAACTAATAACTAACCTTATACAATTCGCAAAAATACAATTATCTGTAAAAATTATGTTGTCTGAACTGTTAATGATTTCAAGCACCGCTGCCTTACTTCAGTATTTTGTGGGACTCTTCCATTATAATTTTCGGTTGGTTAACTATAACGTCGCCTCCAGTTTTGCTTTTGCAGAGTTTGAAATTCGCTCTGCCCCTTGAATTATTATGGTAATGAACTTCGACATCAATTTTCTCTTACCGGGCTGCAATCATTTCAGTATTTTAATAGGAGTAACCTTGCAATTATCTTATTTTTTTCTGTTTACCCGGATTTTTTTTTGGCTATTTCGCATTACAAATAATCATGTAAATATAAGCCGGAGAATGTGCCTGTGAAGTAGGTGAAAGATGAAACTTAAATCCGGAAATTCTTATTCTGCTGTAGGTTATATCCCTACAAGACTCCAGTGGGAAGTTTTTCCGGACAGGTAGTTACCAATAATAGATGCACGGGATAATATACTTAAAAAGAGAATATTAGATGCTGCATGTGGATCAATATTCGGATAGTATCAGGCTATCGGCGTAGTAAATTTTACTGGAGATTGTAATCGGAAGTCAAAAAAATGCAGATTTCTTTATTCATGGAAGCAACTTAGTTTGACGGTACATCGACACAAACAACTGATTTGTTGACACAGACTGGCCAGGCGAGCATTCAGCCTTCCGCAACAACACGTTAGGGTAACACGGATAATCGAAATTTGCCTCATTAATAACTTGCCTGCAAGTTCATTGGAAAGTTGAGGATGATTTGAATTTTTATTTGGGCCAGTTCATTATCCTCAATGAAATTGGAGTTGAAAGCGATAAACCTTCAGGGTTTAACCTACTCCAGGTCAATATCCTGAATATCAATACCCCTGTCGCAAATGCCCCGGACATTAAAGACCAGACCGTCACACCTGACATAATCCAGCGGGAACTCTTTATTCATCACCTCAAAATGAGTCCCAAGATGACCAAAAGAGGCCAGTCTCTCATTATCTGCTGCCTCTTTGCCGGCGTTTGTGGTTACCAGGATATTCAGGTCGATGAGCATATTTGTTTGGATGAAAATGAATTAGTAAATTGGTACAACTCCTATTTGCCTGGAAAAATAGTAAAAGTCATCTTTAAGAAGAAACAATACAAAACCTGAGAACAGCAGGTCTGTACTCCCTGGCTCCAACCGGGTGAAACGATTTTCAATCAATTGTTTTTCGCACTGAAATGGCTGATTAATAGGTTACTGTTTTGGCCAGGTTCCCGGAGCATCACAAAGGTTATATCTTTGAGAAGGCAGGTGACAAACAGATTACCAGTGTGAAAATAAGGACGTGTTTCCAACCGGGGGACCTTCAGAATAATCTTTAAATTTGATCAATTTCATTAATGGCCGCTTTCGTAATTTCACAGTGATGTGAAGAACCTGAATGCCTTCGTTGTAGCAAAAACCTGCCAGGCAGAATTCATGATAAAAATTTGTAACCATTCATGCATAGTCCTGACTAAATAGTTAAACACATCCGAAAATGGAAGATCAAAAGGAAAAACGGTTTAAGGAGATCCTTGAAGGGAATAGCGGAAGAATTAACAGAATATGTAGCTATTACTGCCCCAATGATGCGGACCTGAACGACATGTACCAGGAGGTACTCGTGAACATTTGGAAAAGCCTGGATAAATTCAGAGGCAACTCAACAATTAGCACTTGGATCTACAGAATTGCTGTAAACACGTCGATAAGTTTCTCTGGTTCTGCCTATCGGAATAAGAAATTATTCATCGACCAGATCCCTCAAAGCCTGATTGTTCTGCTCGATGAAGAGGACCTGGAGCAGAAATTTCGAAAAGAAGAGCATCTTGAACAATTGGAAATCTGCCTTAATCAATTGTCAGTCATTGATAAAGCACTGATATCGCTTTTTCTCGAAGGGCTTTCATTGCGGGAAATAGCCGATGTGATCGGTCTCACGGAACCCAATGTCAAGGTTAAAATTCACCGGATTAAAGAACAGCTTAAACAAAAATTAATCAATTAATATACAATTAGTTATGAAAACAATACCGCACAATAATCAAGAGATTGATATAGAACAACTGGTAAAGGAGCTTGAAAGAGAAGATACCAGGTATCTAGCATTAACTGGTTCATCTAAATGGATCATGCGGGTACTGACCATAACCTATTTTCTAATATTCCTAATAGGAATAATTGTTGACCGCCCTGAGATAGATAAAATCGGTTTTTTGTTTTTTTCTTTGGGGTTTTTATCATTTGCGCTTTTATTCAAGAGTTTACACAGTGAATACAAGGCTGTTGATTACGGAGTCCCGACCATGGAAATGCTCAGAAAAGCAGCCTCACGTTACGCATTATGGCAACCAAAAACCTACCAGACAATCATACCGGTGCTTTTATGCGCACTCGGCTTCAGTTTCACAGCACAAAGAGGATTTCCTTTTGAAGATCAGTCCATGCGTATACTGGTTGGTTTTGGAAGTATTCTTTTACTCCTGAGTTGTTCTGCCCTTGTTGGCTATTTTATCTGGAGGAAACGTCAAAAACCATTAAGGGACAAAGCCTTGGCGATGCTGCAAGAAATGGGAATGTAATCCTTAATTGTCAGTATTTTACAAATCCAACGAGTGATCGGTCACCCGCTGGATTTTGTGTTTCAAAGTGGAACCAAAGGTTACAGATCTGAATTTTGTATTTTTCTTCTCATTAGACTTTTATTCTATCTCAAAATCTTTCACTTGGTGCATATAAATTTCCCGGGCATATTCTTGCTGAGGAAAGTGCCTGTTACCAGCGACTTGGGTGGGCATAAAAAAAGACCACTATCGTTGGATAATGGTCTGAGGTGGAGCTGGCGGGAGTCGAACCCGCGTCCAAACGAGGAAGCAATACGCTTTCTCCATGCTTAGCCTTGACTTGGTTTTCGAATGACGGCTGGCTCAAGGCCACCGACTGTCATCTTAACTCCGGTTGTTTCGCCAGGGAAGCGGAGTAATCCCCTGACTATTCCCGATTTATCTGCACCTCCGGGTCGGGCCGCTTCAGGACATGGCACCCGGGAGATGTCCCGCTCCAGTATCTAATACCGGATTAGCTGATCAACGTTACGTCGATTAAGCGGCAAGAGCGTAGTTATCTGCGCCAACTAATTGTTTGAGCTTTAGGATTTACGGGCCAAAACTCAAAGCCCGGCATGCTTACATACCTCTTCTGCCCGCTGTCAAAACCGGTCAGCCCCATAGGGGTTACAAAGATAGCACAAATTTTGGATTTTCGGGAAAGGACTTTACGACGATCCGAAGTGAAGATGGGAAAACTGTATGACGATACGAAAAGGAAAACTATTTCCACAGTGAAACTCTGTGACGCTTGTTTATGAAGCTAATAAACAATAAGGTGAGAAGAAGGATACGGAGAGATAACATTGTTTCCTCTGAGTATCTCCGGGATTCCTCCTGATTTCTTTGTTTATTATCAAAGGAAACCGGTATACCGGAGAACTAAACCACCCGGTGGCTCGGGGACTGTTTTAATGGCGGAAGGCAGGTCTTTGAACGGTAAACGGAGAATGTAACAAGGATAAAGGAAACATTGCGCAGTTACACCGTTGCGTGTTTTCCCACTCTGCCGCTCCCCCTCAAATCTTTCATTCATACCCTCGTACAGTCGTACAGTCGTTTATTTGAAAAGTCAGCAGTTTTTCAGGGCTTTGATGGTTGCAGTAGGATCTTCTGAACTGAAAACGAAGTTGCCTGCTACCAGTATATCGGCACCTGCCATAAACAACTGCCTTCCCGTCTCGAGGTTGACGCCCCCGTCTACCTCTATCAATGCGTTGTTATTGAGTGTGTTGACCATTTGACGAAGCGTTACCAGCCGCTTGTAGCTTCCCTGGATGAATTTCTGTCCGCCAAATCCCGGGTTCACCGTCATAAGCAGAATCAAGTCGAGGTCGTGCATGATATCGATCAGCATCTGCACCGGGGTATGGGGATTGATCGCCACGCCGGCTTTCATACCAAGTTCGCGAATGGCCCCGATGGTCCGGTGAAGGTGCGGACATGTTTCGTAGTGTACAGTAAGAATATCTGCGCCCGCATCTTTAAATCGCTCCAGGTACCGGTCAGGATCAGAGATCATCAGGTGAACATCCAGTGGTTTTTCCGCTTTTTTTTTGATTTGCTCCACAACAGGAAGCCCGAAAGAAATATTTGGAACAAAATGTCCGTCCATGATATCGCAGTGAATCCAATCGGCTTCGCTGCGGTTAATCATCTGAATATCGTCGCCGAGACTGGTAAAGTCGGCTGCTAACAAGGAGGGGGCAATCATTCGCTTCACGACTGGGAATATTGGTTTCAGCAAATATACCCAAAATTCTAAAGAACTTACCCCATGAAGGGCCTTAAGATTGTCAGAAAGGGCACTTCCCTCAATTTTCTGATGCTGTTGTCCCTTATCTGCCTGACCCGTTCTCTTGTAAGGCCATACATTCGGGCGATATCATCCAGGTCAAGCAGAGGCCTACCATTCAGACCATAACAGGAGGTTAGAATGTCTGCTTCACGGTGATCCAGTTTGCAGAGCAACCGCCGGATCTCAGCCTGAAGGGAATTCTCAATAAGCAGCTGATCGGGGGAAGGAAGAAAATCGTTGGCAAACAGGTCGTATTGACTGCTTTCATGCTCTTCGTCATCATACAATGGTGCATCAAGGGAGAGGTGAAACCCGTTGGACTGCAGGGACTGGTCTACAAGCAGGACATTCATCTGCAGTATGTCGGCAAGTTCTGCCGCGGTGGGTTCTCTTTGGAATTCCTGCTCCAGCCTTGTGAAAGCCAGGTTTATTTTACTGATTGAATCCACTTTGTTCTGAGGTAGCTTCACCAGGCGGGCCTGCTCTGCCAGTGACTGAAGAATTGATTGCCTGATCCACCATACCGCATAGGAGATAAACTTGAATCCTTTGGTTGAGTCAAAACGTTCTGCTGCTTTTATCAGACCGAGATTGCCATCATTGATCAGGTCGGCAAGGGGCAAACCCTGGTTCTGGTATTGTTTGGCCACTGATATCACGAACCGGAGATTGGATTTTACCAGTGTGTCGAGTGCCATCCTGTTGCCTTTTCTTATCTGCTGTGAAAGGTATATCTCTTCTTCGGCATTGAGCAGGCGGATTTTTCCAATTTCAAGAAGGTACTTGTCCAATGAGGGTGTTTCCCTGTTGGTGATTTGTTTGATGATTTTAAGTTGTCTCATTTTTTTCCTGGTTTGATTTTTACTACAAAAAGAGTGGCCTGCCCTTTTTGCTCTATTTGTCCTTCGTGGATACAACAATATTAAGGCAAAAAAAGGAAAATCAAGAGAAAAAAAATTCATTTTGTGTCAGATTATCAATTATTTACATTTTTTTGATCATTTGAGAAATCACCATAATCACCAGAATTAATATTAAGTTAATCATGTAATTTTGTCTAACTTGAGAATCCACGCAAGTGGTCAATTTTATGTTTTATGATTTTTTAATTTTAATACTGAAAATTTAGGAATTGAAAGCCTATTCGGGCTCAAAAATTTCAATTATGCTACTTTGGTTATCAATAAAATTGAATTTGTGATCAAATTTGCCTCGTAACTAAGTTTTCAAACGTCATTTTTTTCGTGGAAGACCCAAGTGATAAGGAGAAAAATAATTTTATACAGTCACAAAATTTGCTAATTAAAATCTAATAGCTACATTTGTAACGGATTTGGATTAGCAATCTGACACAATTCTTCAAAATCCCAATTATTTCTTCCTAAGTTATTTATTATAGAATTAAAATTGTAGACGTGCTGTTGCTCCTTGCAACATTTGTTTCTGTTACAAATCAACCATAATCATGTACGACATCCTTGAACTGAGCAAGAAACTCTTGCCGGAATTACGCGAAATTGGCAAAGAGCTAAATATCAAGCGTATTGAGTCTTTCAAAAAGCAAGACCTAATTTACACCATCCTTGACACACAGGCGATCAGGGATTCTGTCATCAAACCCCCTGAAAAAAAGGTGCATCCGGCAGAAAAGAGTAATCCAAAGACTCAAAAACCCAAGGCAGAGGCTCCTGTTCCTGCTGAAAAGAAAATAATCCGGATTGTTAAAAAGCCATCTGAATTACAAGCCAACGAGCCGGCTGCGGTTACTTCCGCAGAACCTGCTGTTAAAGCCCCTGTCTCGGAAGACGACCTTTTCTCCGGCCAGGTAACTGAAGATCAACCCGATAAGGCTCCTTCTGTTCTGCCTTTTCTTCCCAAAAATGAGAAGATACGGAAGGATGCTGTCAGCCACAAAGAACGCAGGCCCAGGGTTTTGCGCAGTGAATCAGCTATCCTTTCAGTTAGTTCCACAGCTCCTGTTTTGGAAGAAGAACCGGAAATTGCGGAAGCGGTACCCGCTAAAAGTGAACAGGAGGTGACTGAACAGCGCACTGAAGAAAAAAGGCCGCCAATCATCAAAAATTTCCAGAAAAAAGAGTTTATTTCCAGTCAGACTAATCCAAATTTCCCGCAAAAGGGTTCTATCGGACCAACTTCTCAACAGCAGAAGCCGACAGAAGCCAAGGAAGCTGAGAAATCATATGATTTTGAGGGGGTTATCAACCAGACCGGAGTGCTTGAAATCATGCAGGAAGGATATGGTTTTCTGCGCTCTTCCGATTACAACTACCTGACATCACCCGATGATATCTATGTGTCGCAATCGCAGATCAAACTTTTCGGATTAAAGACAGGGGATACCGTGCACGGCATTATCCGTCCGCCAAAGGAAGGTGAAAAGTATTTCCCGCTGGTGAAAGTTGTGGAAATTAACGGAAGAAGTCCGGAGTACATCCGCGACAGGGTTCCATTTGAACATCTTACACCGCTTTTCCCTGATGAAAAATTCAATATTGCCGGTAAAGCGAGCAGTATTTCATCCAGGGTGGTAGATATGTTCGCACCCATTGGCAAGGGCCAGCGCGGATTGATCGTTGCCCAACCCAAGACTGGTAAAACCATGTTACTGAAAGATATAGCCAATGCTATTGCGGCCAACCATCCTGAAGTTTACATGATAATCCTGCTCATCGATGAGAGACCAGAAGAGGTGACCGATATGGCCCGCAGTGTAAATGCCGAGGTTATATCCTCCACTTTTGATGAGCCTGCTGAACGACATGTACGGATTGCCAATATGGTTCTTGAAAAGGCAAAAAGGCTGGTTGAGTGCGGCCATGATGTTGTTATCCTGCTTGATTCAATCACCCGTCTTGCCCGTGCTTATAATACGGTTGCCCCGGCATCCGGCAAAGTACTTTCAGGAGGTGTGGACGCCAATGCGCTGCACAAGCCAAAACGCTTTTTCGGAGCGGCCCGTAACATCGAAGAGGGAGGATCACTTACCATCCTGGCTACCGCCCTGACAGATACGGGATCTAAAATGGATGACGTTATCTTCGAAGAGTTCAAGGGAACAGGTAACATGGAGTTGCAGCTTGACCGAAAACTTTCGAACCGCCGTGTATTTCCGTCTGTTGATATCCTGGCATCAAGCACCCGTCGCGAAGACCTGCTGCTTGAAAAAGCGATGCTGGATAAGATATGGGTTCTGCGCAATTTCCTTAATGGAATGAATTCGGTAGAAGCGATGGAATTTGTAAGAGATCGCCTGTCCAAAACCAATTCAAATGAAGAGTTCATCATATCCATGAACAGTAATTAGGAGAACGGAGAAAGACTTTACGACTGTGCGACAATGCCTGAAGTTGGGATAACTAACTTCAGGCATTTTGTTTTTTGGCCGCATTATATTTCTTAAGCCAGATATGTTGATTTATCGATGATTTCCGGAATATCCGGCATTAAACTGTCCGGGAAAACTGTAGTTGCTGAAATTATTTTTACTAAGTATAAATAGCACTCATTGTAGCATATTGTTATTTAGAGATTACATAATTGTGTAAATTCTGCTTATTTTTGTTGACTATAATTTATGCCCAGGTGGAATATTTTTTCGAAGCACATAAACTATTGGTCAGCGCCGGAGATGTAAGGATTGTCAGGGAGCTTTACCATGAGATAGACTGGAATGCCAGGATAATTGGTATCAAGGGGTTCCGTGGTGTAGGCAAGACTACATTTCTTTTGAATTTTATCAAAGAGAAATATGGTGATTCGCGTGACTGTCTTTACGTGAACCTCAACGATTTTTATTTTTCAAGACGGAGGATCTTTTCATTTGCTGATGAATTTTACAAACGTGGCGGAAAGGTGCTGGTACTTGATCAGATTCATAAATATCCAAACTGGTCGAACGAATTAAGGCAATGTTACGATGAGTTACCCGGGCTTCAGCTTATTTTCAGCAGTTCGCCTGTTTTGAGGATTTTTGAGGGCAATGATGCCCTGAGAGATATAGCCAAAATTTACCATCTTGAAGGCTTGTCCTTCCGTGAATTCCTGAATTACCGCACTGGCAGCAATTTCGGCAAACTTTTCCTGGAGGATATCCTGTTAAGGCACAAGGAACTGGTTCCTGAAATAATAAGTATTGTAAGGCCGCTGGCTTATTTCCCCGAATACCTGAAAAGCGGCTATTATCCTTATTTTATCAAGAATCCGGAATTCTATGGTGAGAGTCTTCTTAGGCATGTCAACCTTGCGCTGGAGATTGATCTGACCTATCTCAACCAGATTGAAATTAAATACCTGCCAAAACTGCGAAAGCTATTGCAACTGATTGGAGCCCAGATGCCTTTGTCACCTAATGTCAGTAAATTAAGCGCCGAGATTGAGACATCCCGGGCAACTGTGTTAAATTACCTCCGTTATCTGAAGAATGCCAGGCTTATTGACCTGCTGTTTGAAAACGGCAACAATGGTCAGCTTCAGAAGCCTGAACTGGTTTACCTGCACAATACCAATCTTTTGCACATCATTGCCCCGGACAATATCAATAACAGGAATCTGAGGACTACCTTCTTTTACAACCAGGTTGGTTACCGACACAGTGTGAAATCAGCCAAAATGCTCGATTTCCGTGTAGATGATAAGTACGAATTTGTAATTGGGGGAAAGTACACGCAAACGGAGGGTGAAAATTGTTTCGCGGCTGCTGATATGATAGAAACCGGAGAAGGGAATACGATACCACTCTGGCTTTTTGGATTCCTTTATTAGGATAGACATGAGATATGAGACATGAGATATGAGATATGAGACATGAGATATGAGATTATTCAGGTTGGGACAGAATTACTTTGTGTAATTTAGTCAGGTACTGATAGATGCGATATTTAAAATAGTAATAAACCGATAGTTAATACATTAATATCAAAAAAATGACAAAAGAGAAAAAGTTTATCACCTGTGACGGTAACTACGCTGCCTCTTACATCAGCTACATGTTTAGTGAGGTAGCCTGTATTTATCCAATAACTCCGTCCTCAACGATGGCAGAGGTTGTGGATGAGTGGGCGGCCAATGGCCGTAAAAATATCTGGGGTACGAAAATGCGCATAACTGAGATGCAAAGTGAAGGAGGCGCCGCAGGTGCTGTTCACGGTTCGCTGCAATCGGGTACGCTTACAACGACCTACACTGCATCCCAGGGGCTCCTGCTTATGATCCCCAACATGTACAAGATTGCGGGTGAGTTGTTGCCTACAGTTTTTCACGTTAGTGCACGTGCACTGGCAGGACACGCTCTCTCGATCTTTGGCGATCACAGCGACGTTTATGCATGTCGTCAAACAGGTTTTGCCATGCTTGCTTCCGGTTCTGTTCAGGAGACTATGGATCTCAGTGGGGTTGCACACCTGGCAACACTGAAAACCCGTATACCTTTCCTTAATTTTTTTGATGGTTTCCGTACCTCTCATGAGATTCAGAAGATTGAGGCGATGGATCAGGAGAAAATTGCAGCCCTGATAGATCCGAAAGCGCTGCAGGCTTTCCGCGACAGGGCGATGAACCCTGAGCATCCTGTTACCCGTGGAACTGCGCAGAATCCGGATATCTTCTTCCAGGCGAAAGAGGCTTGCAATCCATTTTATGATGCCGTTCCGGATGTGGTTGAAGCATACATGCAGGAAATTACCAAAATTACTGGCAGGGAATATCACCCTTTTACCTATTATGGTGCAAAAGATGCTGAAAATGTGATCGTTGCCATGGGTTCTGTTACAGAAACTATCCGGGAAACGATCGACTACCTGAATGCACAGGGCAAAAAATGCGGTATGGTAAGTGTTCACCTTTACCGTCCGTTTGCCACCAAATATTTCTTCAATGTAATGCCTTCGACTGTGAAGAAGATCACTGTTCTTGACCGAACCAAAGAACCGGGAGCAAATGGTGAACCGCTTTACCTGGATATCCGCGATGCTTTCTACGGCAAGGAAAATTGCCCCATTATCGTAGGTGGCAGGTATGGCCTTGGATCAAAAGATGTTACACCATCCCAGATCATTGCAGTGTACAAGAATATGGAGATGAAGGAGCCAAAAGGCAAATTCACCATCGGTATAGTTGACGATGTTACCTTTACCTCACTGCCATTGCTCCCTGAGATAAAAGTATCGCCGGATGACATCTATGAAGCCAAATTCTACGGATTGGGTTCTGATGGTACCGTTGGAGCCAACAAAAACTCTATCAAGATCATTGGTTCAGCAACCGACAAATATTGTCAGGCATATTTTGCCTATGACTCCAAAAAGTCGGGCGGATTTACAGCTTCGCACCTTCGTTTTGGTGACAGCCCGATCCGTTCCACCTATTTGATAACGACTCCTGATTTTGTAGCATGTCACGTACAGGCGTATATCAATCAATACGATATATTGAAAGGACTGAAAAAAGGAGGTTCTTTCCTTCTGAATACCATATGGGAAGAAGAAGAGGTGTTAAAAAGGCTTCCGTTAAACATGAAGAAGTACCTGGCTGAAAATGAAATCAAATTTTACATTATCAACGGTACTAAACTTGCTGTAGACCTTGGACTTGGCAATCGCACCAATACTATCATGCAGGCAGCTTTCTTCAAAATCACGAATGTCATTCCTTATGAACTGGCTGTTGACCAGATGAAAAAGGCTATCGTGAAATCTTATGGCATGAAAGGCGAGCAAATCGTTAACATGAATTTTGCTGCTGTTGATGCAGGTGGTAACAATGTAGTAAAAGTTGAAGTCCCTAAAGAATGGGCCAACCTGGTTGTTGAGGTCGAGGGGGAAGATACAGACCGTCCGGAATTCATCCGCAGGGCGGTTGACGTGATCAATGCTCAGAAAGGTGACGATCTTCCTGTATCCATTTTCAAAGGCATCGAAGACGGAACATTTCCTTCAGGTACTACCGCTTTTGAAAAGAGGGGAATTGCCGTTGATGTTCCTGAGTGGATCGACGCAAACTGTATCCAGTGTAACCAGTGTTCATATGTTTGTCCTCATGCAGCCATCCGTCCATTCCTCATCAGTGAAGAAGAGATGGCAATGCTGCCTGAAGGAACAACCGGAGTGAAGGCGAATGGCAAACAGTTTGCCGGACTTCAATTCCGCATCCAGGTATCTCCTTACGATTGTACCGGTTGTGGCAACTGTGCCGATGTTTGTCCGTCGAAAGAAAAAGCCCTCGTGATGAAACCGCTCGAGTCTCAGCTTCAGCATGTTCCACGCTGGGATGCAATTGCCAAACATGTTACTTACAAGGATAAACTGGTTGAAGTTGACAAAACAGTTAAAAACTCACAATTTGCCCAGCCGCTCTTCGAGTTTTCAGGTGCTTGTGCGGGTTGCGGGGAAACACCTTATATCAAGCTGATTACTCAATTGTTCGGTGAGCGCATGATGGTAGCCAATGCAACAGGATGTTCTTCTATATATGGTGGATCTGCTCCCGCGACTTCATACACTTTTAACAAGGAGAGCGGACGCGGACCAGCATGGGCCAACAGTCTCTTTGAAGATAACGCAGAGTATGGTTTTGGTATGAACGAAGGTGTTACTTTCAACCGTGACCGTATTGCCGGGATTATGAAAAATGCCATTGAAGCAGGGGTATCTGTTGCTGAAGCTGAAGCTTTCAACGAGTGGCTTGAGAACAGGGAAGATGCCGCAGGTTCTGAGGCTGCCACTACTAAAGTTCTTGCTGCACTCAGTGGCAAAAATGAAAAATATGCCATGGAGCTGGTATCCCTGAAGCAATATATGATCAAGAAATCAATCTGGATCTTTGGCGGTGACGGTTGGGCCTATGACATCGGTTACGGCGGTCTTGACCATGTTCTGGCTTCCGGACAGAATGTCAATATCCTGGTGCTGGATACCGAAGTATACTCCAACACAGGGGGACAGTCTTCCAAATCCACTCCTATTGGTGCTGTTGCAAAATTTGCAGCTGCCGGCAAGCGTATCAGGAAAAAGGACCTCGGTGTTATTGCAATGAGTTATGGCTATGTGTATGTTGCACAGGTTGCTATGGGGGCCAACCAGGCCCAGTACCTGAAAACCATCCGCGAAGCGGAAGCCTATCCGGGCCCATCCCTGATTATTGCGTATTCACCTTGTATTGCTCACGGATTGCGTTCGATGGGTCGTACACAGGAAGAAGAGAAACTGGCGGTAGAATGTGGTTACTGGCACCTGTACCGGTACAACCCTCAACTGGAGGATGAAGGCAAGAACCCATTCCAACTCGATTCCAAAGAGCCGGATTGGAGCAAATTCCAGAATTATCTCAATGGTGAAGTGCGTTATACAGCGTTGAAAAAATCCTTTCCGAAAGAGGCGGACGAGCTCTTCAAAGCTGCAGAGGATAACGCTAAATGGAGATATCGTTCCTACCAGAGAATGAATCATTCGGATTGGAACATAATTGAAGGAGTAGAATAAGTTTACAATTTTAGGATAGAAAGAAGGCACTGAGAGATTGGTGCCTTTTTTTTGTGACTGTACGACTATACGACTATACGACTATACGACTTTACGACTGTAGGACTGTAAGACTATACGACTGTAAGACTTTATGACTATAGGTTAAATTGACCATTTTTCAGGATTTAGAATCATTGTAAGAATTTGTGCCTGAAGATGATCATATTTTTCATCCAAATCCTGGGTAGTTTTTTCATCCAGATAGCCAAATGAAAGTGCAAATCGTAACCAAACCTGTGTTTCTGCTGCCTCTCCTTTGCTATCGAGTAATTTGGAAATAAATGATTTTGGATATTTCCTTTTACCGAATGATTCAGCAATATTTGCGGCAACTGATCTGGAACTTCTTCTAATCTGATCAGTTAAGGAATATTTTTCCTCAAGAGGAAATCTTTGCGACAATTGATGAATCTGAAGCGCTAAATCAAAAGAATTCCTGAATACGACTAATTCTTTGTGAGAACCTATTTTCATAACCAATTATTTTGCAGTATTAGAGTCGAATTTATACTCATTATCCTAAATTTAACCTATTTGAGCAGACTTTCCAAATTGACTTAAATCTGTGTCGTCGTACCATCGTAAAGTCGTACCATCGTAAAGTCGTATAGTCGTATAGTCGTATAGTCGTACAGTCGTAAGGTCGTACAGTCGTCAAAAACAACTATCTTTGCCCCAAAGCAGACCGTTCTGTCGCCCTGCTCGTCAGGGAGGAAAGTCCGGGCAACATAGGGTACCATGTTTCCTAACGGGAAGGCGGGTGAAAACCTGCAGTGGTGTAACAGAGAATGACCGTCCCGGCTTGCCGGAACAAGGGTGAAAAGGCGGGGTAAGAGCCCACCGGTGCCTGTGGTGACGCAGGCAGCCGTACATCTCATGGGTTGTAAGGCCAAATATACTGTAAGTCCGAAAGGAAGGGAGCTGCCCGTTCCCGAACGGTTCTACGGAACCATCCTTACAGGGGGTAGGCTGCAGGAGGCAGGTGGTGACATCTGTCCCAGATCAATGACAGAATGCAAAACAGAACCCGGCTTACAGGTCTGCGTTTTTTTTATCTTTGTCCCAACAACCTCCCGGGGTGTTGGGACAAAGACTTTTTATGAACATTAACTTTGCTGCAGACGGTTCCATTCAGGATTTTCATTATGACCTTCCCGATAGTTCAATCGCGAAATATCCCCTGACGGAAAGAGATCAATCCAGGTTACTCGTATGGGAAAACCATGAAATATCCGATCATCGGTTTTGTGATTTGCCGGGATTGCTCCCCGAAAATTCGATGCTGGTTTTTAACAATACCAGGGTTATCAGGGCCAGGCTTCATTTCACTAAATCGACAGGTGCCAAAATCGAGGTATTCTGCCTGGAGCCCTCCCGACCACACGATTACCTGCTTTCTTTTGCCCAGACGTGTTCCTGCACGTGGAAATGCATAGTAGGTAACCTGAAACGATGGAAGGGAGAGTTGCTGCAAATGCAGATTCAGATCAATAAATATCCTGATAATAAAGAAGATATCAGCGAAAATGTGATACTCAGTGCAGCGTTGGTGGGTGATCTGGACGGAGGATATGAGGTGAATTTCAGCTGGAACAATTCCAGGTATACGTTTGCTGACATACTTGAAGCTGCGGGAAACATCCCGATTCCTCCTTATTTGCACAGGGAATCGGAGGAAATAGACCTGACAGTATACCAGACCGTTTATTCCAGGATCAAAGGATCGGTTGCCGCGCCAACGGCAGGGTTGCATTTTACAGAGCAGGTTTTTAAGGCGTTGGGAAAGAGGAAGATATCCTGCCAGGAGCTGACCCTTCACGTAGGGGCGGGGACCTTTCAACCGGTTAAAAGCGATACTATCGGGGAGCACCGGATGCATACCGAACATTTTTCTGTCAGCAAAGTGATGCTGGACAGGCTGATAGCCCATCCCGGCAAGGTGATTGCCGTGGGCACAACGACCGTCAGGACCCTGGAAAGCTTATTTTGGACAGGCTGTAAAATCATTCAAAATCCCGGGATAGAGAGGGATCAGCTTATTACCCGGCAATGGGATCCTTATCACAATTCTGTTTCAGAAATCGGAGTGAAAGAGGCACTCTCGGCTATTTCAGATTACCTGGCAAAGAAAGGACTTGCATCACTGGAGACTTCGACCCAGATCATGATCCTATCGGGATACCGGTTCAGGGTAATAGCCGGACTTGTTACAAATTTCCATCAGCCTCAAAGTACATTGCTCCTGTTGATTTCAGCCATCCTGGGAGATGATTGGAGAAAGGTATACAGCCATGCCCTTTCAGAAGGTTATCGCTTCCTGAGTTACGGAGATGCAAATCTTTATATGATCAAAGTTACAGTTTGAAACAGAACAAATAAACAGAAGAGGGGGCAAATACCAAAACCGGCATTTACCCCCTCTTCTGCTATCTGAAAGATTCCTTTTTTTTATTTTCTCAGGACAGCCATTGTGGCCCCAAATCCATATTCCCTGAATGAGGCATCCTGGAAAGGATATTTGGCATATTTGCGGGAAAGTTCCCGTCGCAGTTCGTTTTTCAGGATTCCGTCACCCACACCATGGATAAAGACAATTTTCTTCGCGCCGGAGGCAATGGCATTCTCCATCTCTTTTCTGAAGGTGTCCATCTGATGTTTCAGCATGTCCGCATTGGAGAGGCCGCGGGTATCGTCCACGAGCTGATTGATGTGCAGGTCTACTTCAATGAGCTCTGATTTAATTAATTCCGGTGCAGCTGCTTTTTTTGGTTCCTTGGTAAGGGTAATCTGCTGAAAATCCCTGTCTGTCAGCTTTTCAAGTTCTGCCTTCAGCGGATTGGATGCCAGTTTAATCAGCAATGCCGGCGAACTGAAATACCTGTTTTGCACAAAAGAGGAGGCTTTGAAGAACTTCACAGGTGAGATCTTTATCTCTTTTTGTAGCGGTTCTTCCAGCTGTGACGCTATTTTCCTGAAGTAGAGCAGCTGAAAACAATATTCAGGGAGTTCTCCCATCGCTTTTGGGCTGATACTGTCGAGTTCCACTTTTGTATTTGGCTCAAGCATTCCGGCATCGACAGTCGAATACTGGTCTCCCATTTTTGTAGCGAAATGATAGATCAGTGTATAATTACAGTCATTTACCAGGTACAGCAGGATGTTGCCTTCCGGCGGATTACCCGGATTGTCGGGAAGTGCGGCAAAAATGAATTCCGGAAAATCATTGCCTTTTTGCTGAAATATTTCTTTGAATCCACTACTTTTTACTTCTTTGAAATGCTCCCCGGATGTCTGTTGCTGTTGTGGCTGGACGTAAGGGACTGTGCGGCCTGGATGCTGGATGACAGGACGATAAGAGGAAGAGACAGGAACGTCCGGTTCGAGGAGTACCAGGTTTTTGATATAGGTAGGAATCTCGAAACCGTCCTGAGTTTCCACACTGACCATGTCTTTTGAGAGGATTGCAGTGACGCGGCCGCCTCCGACTTCATCCAGGAAACGAACCTGGTCACCAACTATTATTTTTTTATCTGACATCAATATTTGTTTGAATGTATTTTGTTGTAAATCAATTTTTTGCAAAAGGATGGTAATCCCCAATCAAACCTACAGGTTTAGTGTTCCGGATATTGTAAACAATTTCGATTGCTTTTTTTGCTTCGCTTATCGGAAAGCCATTTCCCGATAGAATGTGACGGTAGCTTTCGGTATGTAGGTCGGTAAATCCTTCACTGAATTCGATTACCTCTCCATTGTTGTCAAAGGATCTGTAAGTACGTTTGCCAGCTGCCTTTATTTCAGCTGGGATATTATCATAATTGATACTCAGGAAATAGCGGACCCGCGCTTTTTTGAACCCCAGTAAACCTGAAACAGTGTCATGTGTTGATACATGAACGATGCTTTCCCCTGCATCTCCAAAAATCCAGGCAAGCATATCATAGAAATGGACCCCGATATTGGTTGCAATGCCTCCGCTTTTTGAAACATACCCTTTCCAGCTTTCGTGGTACCAGTTTCCTCTTGAGGTTATGTAGGTCAGATCCAGGTCAAAGGTCTTGTCCGCAGGACTTTCATCCACCTTCTTTTTCAAAGCAATAATAGTTGGATGAAGCCTGAGCTGTAATATGTTATAGACTTGTTTTCCAGCCTGATCCGCCAATTTTACGAGTTTGTCTATTTCTGCCGGATCGAGAACCATAGGTTTCTCGCAGATAATATTTGCCCCGATACGGAGACCAAACCGGGTATGGGCATCATGGAGGTAGTTCGGGGAGCAGACACTTACGAAATCAACCTGGCCTGGTGTTCCCTTTAATGATTCTACGTAACATTCGAATTGTTCAAATTCGGTAAAGAAGGCACATTGCGGAAAATAACTGTCGAGGATGCCGACGGAGTCGAAGGGGTCGAGGGCAGTTACCAGGTTATTCCCAGTATCCAAAATGGCTTTCAGGTGACGTGGGGCAATATATCCGGCAGCGCCTATCAGAGCGAAATTTATCATGAAAATTGAATGATTAGAAATATGAAATATAGGAGGAAATAGGGGAAAAAGAAGAAATAGGAGTAATTATTTAGAAATAGATGGAAATAATGCTTAATGTGAAATATTTCAATTATTTGATTCACTGAACTTTAGTGACAATCCCATTTTTTAATATATAGGATTCTCCACTCTCAGGGCAGGTCGCATGTCCGTGATCATCAAAATTCAACCTTAACCCGTACTCGGAAATCCAGCCAATCTGAATGGCAGGGTTGCCCACCACCAACGCATATGGTTCAACGTTCTTGGTGACGACAGCTCCGGCGCCGATAAAGGAGTATTCACCAATATCATTGCCGCATACAATAGTCGCGTTAGCGCCGATGGAGGCACCGTGTTTCACGGTTGTAGACGCATATTCATCTTTCCGGTTGACATGACTGCGCGGGTTGATCACATTGGTAAAAACGCAGGATGGGCCAAGAAATACATCGTCTTCACAAATCACTCCGGTGTAAAGGGAGACATTGTTCTGAACCTTAACGTTATTCCCGATGACAACTCCGGGTGAAATAACCACGTTTTGTCCGATATTACAATTCAGGCCAATCTTGGCTCCAGTCATGATATGGCTAAAATGCCATATTTTAGTACCCTCCCCGATAGAGCACCCATCGTCAAGGATGGCAGTTTGGTGAGCAAAATAGTCAGGCATAAGTAGGCGTTTATGTTGGTTTCTCTTCAAAGGAATATCTTGCGACTATAGTTTATAAACCTTATCTGATTTCCAGGTAACTGCGTTGCGCAGATCGACAACCAACCTGGCATTATCGACAACCCAGCCAATATCAAATGATGTATGATTGGTTGTAATTACTACACAATCTGTTTGTCGAATTAGCTCTGCAGTCAGCTTTGTTGATTTGTACTTTCTTCCTGCCGTTGTCTCCACTTCTTCTACAAAAGGATCGTGGTAAGATATGGTTGCTCCTTTCTGTGCTACTTCGTCCATAATCTTAAGCGCCGGTGACTCACGTTCATCATCGATATCCGGTTTGTAGGCCACGCCAAGAAACAGCAGCTTGCTGCCGTTGATCGACTTTTTATTCCTGTTTAGAGCCGAGGAGATTTTTATTGCCATACGGTGGGGCATCATCATGTTGATATGCCCGGCAGTATTGATCATAGTCAGATCGAAATTGAATTTCTTGGCAATGTATTCGAGGTAGAACGGGTCAAGCGGGATACAATGGCCACCGACCCCAGGACCGGGATAAAAAGGCTGAAAACCGTATGGCTTGGTTTTCGCAGCATCGATCACTTCCCAGATGTCAATATCCATCTTGCCGCAGAGAAGAGCCATTTCATTAATGAGGCTGATATTAACCAGTCGGTAGGTGTTCTCAAGTATTTTTACCATTTCGGCGACACGTGGTGAACTAACTGGGTAAATATGATCAACTGCCTTGCTGTAAAGGGCTTTTCCAATGTTTAGTCCTGCTTCGTCGAGAGCACCCAACACTTTTGGCGTGTTGCGTGTGAAATAGGTTGTGTTGCCCGGATCCACCCGTTCAGGAGAGAAAGCCAGCCAAAAATCCTGACCATGTTTCATACCTGACTCTTTTTCTAAAATTGGCATGACGATATCCTCCGTAGTGGTTGGATAGGTGGTACTTTCGAGGCAGATAAATGTTCCCGGCTGCATGTTTTTGCCAATAGAAGTGCATGCCGACTCAATAAAACTCATATCAGGTTTGTGAAACGGATCCAGTGGTGTCGGAACACAAATCAGGATGGCATGGCAGTCAGATAACAGGGTGAAGTCGGTGGTGGCAAATATATTTTTCTGATTCATGGCTTCCTGCCAGATATCTCTTGATATATCGGTAATATAGTTCTCCCCTGAATTTATTTTTGAGACTTTGGACCCGGATTTGTCAAAACCGATGACTGAAATCCCTGAAGTGGCGAAGGAGACAGCCAGCGGTAGTCCGACATAGCCAAGGCCAATGACTCCAACCTTGACTGTATTGTCTGTGATTTTATTCAGAATTTCCTGCATATGATGAGGGAATAAATGTTAAATGTTGACAGGAATGCAATTTGTATTCTATTCCTTAAAATTAAGGAGATTTTCGGCAATATACTCCAGTTCCCTGACATTCATCTCCGTGTGAACCGGGAGAGAAAGAACTGTCTTACAAAGTTTTTCAGTCACAGGAAGGGAAAATCCGGGAGGTACAAACCTGCTGAAAGCCTCCTGTTTATAAAGAGGAAGAGGATAGTATACCATGGAAGGAATACCTTTTTCAGCCAGAAAATACTTTAACCGGTCCCGCAGGCCATTCTTGATTTTTAATGTAAACTGATTGTATGTGTGGGGAGTAGAGGTCATGGCAGCAGGTAAAGTCCCGAAGGTAAATGGCTTTAATGCCTCCAGGTAATAATCCGCTGCATTTTTGCGTGCTTCAAGGTATTTACCCAAGTAAGGCAATTTGACATTTAATATTGCTGCCTGCAAAGTATCAAGTCGGGAGTTGCATCCTACGATCTTGTGGAAATATTTTTTCTGCTGGCCGTGATTTGCAATCATCCGGATTTTTTCTGCCAGAACCGGATCGTTAGTCATCAGTGCACCACCATCGCCCATACAACCCAGGTTTTTCGTTGGGAAAAAGGAAGTGCAGCCTATGTGACCGATGGTACCCGCTTTCCTGGTATTTCCGTTACTGAAGGTACAGGATGCGCCCAGCGACTGGGCATTGTCTTCAATCACCCGCAAATTATGTTTTTGAGCAAGATTCATCAGCGGTTCCATGTCTGAACATTGTCCAAAGAGATGTACAGGGATAATCGCCCTTGTTCGTGGTGTGATCGATTTTTCAATATCTGAAAGTGAAATATTGAAAGTGTCCTCATCAACATCAACCATTACCGGAACAGCGCCGAGAAGGGCAATGACTTCGGCTGTCGCGACATAAGTAAATGCGGGAACGATCACCTCATCTCCCGGCTGAAGATCCAGCGCCATTAACGCTATCTGCAGGGCGTCTGTGCCGTTAGCGCAACTGATTACATGATCAGTTCCAAGAAAAAGAGCGAGATTATGCTCGAAATCAGCTACTTCTTTCCCCTTGATAAAAGCGGATGATTCAATGACCTTCCCAATAGCTCGCATGATTTGCATTTCCAGTTTTTTGTGCTGCGAATGCAAGTTGACCATTTCTATTATGCCCTGGAAATTATTCAATGAGGTTATTTTAATATTTGAAAATGTACATTGGCTGGTCCTGATGTAATATTCCGGCATCTGTGATTAACTGTGAACCGTATAACCAACTCGTTTTAACCTTCTTTTCATCAGTATACAATTTAGTTTTTAATTGCCTGATGGAATACCCAAATATTTATTTTCAGCTGGGATGAAAGCTTACACCAGGGTATCTTAATGCTCCGCCAGCTCAGTCACAAGTGCAACAAGCCGGGGCAAAAAAGAACCATAAATATAACAGTTAAAAAATCTTGCACATGCATTGTCAAAATGAAAAAAGGATGCATAGCCGGACTTTTTAAAAGAGCGACACAAATTTAAAATATATAGAGGAACAGACCGGTTATAATTCTATTATTTAGTTTCGGCGGTTAATTACAGTCTTTCAATGTGAATACAAAATTGTTGGTATCTCTGCTGAATGTGCTGATTGAAAATCAGTTAATTACAATAAAAATTCGGGCATATCCAGTTTGGAAAAAAGAGGTAATTCCTGGTCCTTCGCGGATAATTTAATGTCATCAGTTGAAATTTCCCAGTCTATCATCAGGTCGGGATCGTTGTAATGAATGCCAGCGTCGTGTGTGGGGGCATAAAGGTTGTCGACCTTGTAAGAAAAAATGGCTTCATCGCTCAGTACAACAAATCCGTGGGCAAATCCGCGTGGAATGAATAGCTGTAGCTTGTTGATGCCTGACAGGTTGACACTGTACCACTTCTTAAAGGTTGGGGAATCAGCGCGAAGATCAACTACAATGTCCAGTATGGATCCGGAAATACACCGGACGAGTTTGGCCTGTGCACAGGGAGGTTTTTGGAAATGCAGTCCGCGCAGGACACCATAACCTGATTTGGATTCATTTTCCTGGATAAATTTAATTTGTCCGATTTCTTTTTCAAATTCTTCCTGCAAAAATGATTCAAAAAAATAACCCCTGGCATCGCTGTGAACTTTAGGCTCAATGAGATAGAGCCCTGGAAATTGTGTTAGGATGAAATTCATTTAGAATGATTATAAATAAATCAACTCAATAAGGACAAAAGATATTGCCCGTACTGATTTTTTTTCAAGAGGTCGCCCTGTGCTCGAAGTTGTGACTCATCGATCCATCCTTTTCTGAAGGCTATCTCCTCAAGGCAGGCCACTTTCAGGCCGGTACGTTTCTCGATGGTAGCGATGAAAGAGCCTGCTTCGAGCAGTGACTCGTGAGTTCCGGTATCCAGCCAGGCATATCCCCGGCCCATTAATTCAACTTTAAGTTGTTTGCGGTCGAGATACTCCTGGTTCACGGTAGTGATCTCAAGCTCTCCCCTGGAGGATGGTTTTATGTTTTTCGCAATGTCAACAACCGAATTGGGATAGAAGTAAAGTCCGATAACCGCATAATTTGATTTTGGTTTAGCCGGTTTCTCCTCAATGGTGGTAACATTGTCGTTGGCATCAAAAGTACAGACGCCATATCTTTCGGGATCATTTACCCAATATCCGAAAACGGCTGCCTTACGTTGGATGGTTACCTGCTCAACAGCTTTATTCAACAATTCCACGAAACCATGGCCATAGAATATATTGTCGCCGAGCACCAGGCAGACATCTTCTCCGCCAATGAATTTTTCACCGAGAATAAATGCCTGAGCCAGACCGTCAGGCGAAGGCTGAACAACATATTGCAGTTCAATACCGAACTGGGAACCATCGCCGAGCAGGCGGATAAATGCTGATTGTTCTTCTGGTGTGGTGATAATCAATATTTCGCGAATACCGGCCAGCATAAGCACGGACATCGGATAATAGATCATTGGTTTGTCGTAGATTGGAAGCAGTTGCTTTGAAGTGCCTAGTGTGATCGGATGCAGCCGCGACCCTGATCCGCCTGCCAGAATGATCCCCTTCATAGGTAAATAGTTTTGCTTTTTAATTGTCGCATGGAATACCCGGATATTCCTGTTTGATTCGTCCCGTAATGTCTGATTGGGTATTTCATGGTTTTAGAGAATTGATTAGGATGGTAAAGATACGAGAAATTTGGAAAAGGAAGGGTGTGAGGATTGAAACTGGAAAGGGCAGGAATGCGCTAATCCGGGAATGCGCCGATCAATTATTTACAACTACCAGGTTTTTACCAGGAGAAGCAACCAGGACAGTAAACCCAAGCGGGGCGATCCGGAGTGCGACTTTATTTGTTCCCCTGAAAGAGAGGAGTTCACCTTTTACCCCTATCATAGGCCCTGCAATAATCTCAACCATCATTCCGGGCTGCAGTTCCTCACTGGTAATTTCAACGTCGAGGTCATGCTGTCCAAGCATTCTTTTGAGTATCTCTATATCCTGGTCACGTATGACAGCAGCTTTTCCCTCAAAACGAACATATTGCATCACATTTTGGGTTTGAAGAACGGTATCATATTCCTTCCTGGTAATATGAACAAAGACATACCCTGAAATCAATGGCATTTCCACCCATTTTTGTCGGTCACTCCACTGGCGAAGTTTTCGCTGTACCGGCAGAAAGGATTCAATTCCTTTCCGGGCCAGTTCATTATGCACCTTTTTCTCTGCCCTGGAGTTGACATAGATGGCATGCCAGTTATGCCGGGTTGAGGCTGGGTCGACAGAAGTCATCGTTGTTAATCTATGATATAATCCGGATGAACCGGAGAGAAAACTTTGATCAGGATATTAACAGGCGAAGTGAGAATCCACTTCGCCTGTTAAACTGTCCGGTTTTTTATTTCAGTTTAACTTCAGATGGAGGTGCGTCCTCTGGCTTTGCTCCCCATTCCTTGTTGGGGAAATCACCCATCTTAAGTTCAAGGGTAGCTCCGTTTATAAGTTCCTCGTGGGTAAACCATGGTTTGTTGAGAGGTTTGCCGTTTAAAGTGGCACTCTGGATATACTTGTTTTTTACAGAACATCCGGGTGCCTTGATTGTGAATGTTTTACCATTCTCCAGGGAAATTTTGACCTCCTCAAAAAGCGGTGAACCAATATTGTAAACTGGTAAACCGGGAGTTACCGGGTAAAATCCCATGGAAGAGAACACCACAAAGGCAGTCATGCCGCCTCCGTCCTCATCGCCGGGAATGCCGAAGATATTGTCCTTAAACCAAACATCCAGCAGAAAACGAATCCTTTTCTGTGTTTTCCAGGGTTCACCTGCATAGTTGTAAAGGTATGGTATAAAGAAACTTGGTTCGTTTCCCATTGAATACTGGCCTACCATACCTGTGGCATCCGGGAATTTAGCCCAGAAAGCATATTTGCTTCTGCCAAGCGGTTCCCGGAACAATTGGTCCAGGGTTGGGATAAAGCCTTCGCGGCCACCCATCAGGTCAATAAGCCCATGAAGGTCGTGCTGTGCCTGCCATGCATAGGTGTAGGCATTGTTCTCGTCGTAATATTCGCGGCCGCCGGGACCGCCGTCAAATTTAGGGTCGATGTCAATCCAGTTGCCGGCAGAATCTTTCGGCCACATCAGTTTTTTATCCGGACGATAAAGGTTGCGGTAGTTTAGCGATTGCTGACGGTAATAAGCAGCGTCTTCCGGCTTATTCAGTTCTCCGGCCATTTCCGACAATGCCCAGTCATCGTAACTATGTCCCAGGGTGATGGCTACACTTTCACGGCGTTCAAAATCGTGTACCATTTTCACCGTCTCAGTTTGCCCGGGCCATAAGGCCGGGTAGAATCCCTTTTCGCGGTAAAAAGTATCAAGGATACATTTCGGTCCGTTACGCCAGGGAAGCATAGTAGCCGAAGTTGCATTTTTAAGCATTCCTTCATAAGCTTTTTGCGCGTCAAAATTTCTGATTCCCTTCCTGTATCCGTCCAGAATTGAAACTGTGGAGTGAAATCCGTTCATTGCCGGATTATCCTTGTAAAGAATCGGAAACTGGGGCATCCATCCTCCCTGTTCGTACATGTTTACGTAAGATTGAAGCATGTCACCTTCAAGAGTGGGATGTAATATTGACCGTAGCGGGTGCATGGCAAGGTAGGTATCCCACATCCAGTCGTCAATGTAGAAGTCGCGATCAGCTTTGTGTACCTGGTGGTCGTATGCGCTGTAGTACTGACCATGCTCATTGATGTTGACCATTCGTTCATACTGCCTGTACAGGGAAGTGTAGAAAGTGCGTTTCTGGGCTTCAGTTCCGCCTTTGACCTGGATCTGGTTCATCACTTTGGCCCATTTGTTTTCTGCTGATTTTTTCAGCGACTCAAATCCCCAACCCGGAATTTCGGCAGCCAGATTGGCTTTTGCCTGTTCAGGGCTGATAAATGAGACTGCATACTTAAGTTCAATGACAGGATCGCTTCCGGAGGCGAAACTGAAAAAAGCCCCTGGTTTGGTCATGTTTTCATTCCTCCTGTTTTCAGAAACTGGAAAGTCGATTTTTCCGGATTGGCCTGCCTGGCTCAACTCTCCGTAGACAAAAGCTTTCATTCCCTGAAAATCTTCTGTGCCGTTGAATGAGCTACCCGATCCCATTTCCCAGCTCCCGCGGTTAATCACTCTTAAAGCCAGGAATTTTGCGATCCCACTGGGGAAAGTAAACCTGAAATACCCGGATAATGCGCCGGGAGTAAATTCTGTCTTAATATTTTGATCTATAAAAAACGTGGAATAATAGAAAGGTCTGGTTATCTCCAGTTCATGATCATAGGTTTGCCTCCTGCTCCAGCTTTCAGGCTTAACCTCTCCCGGATAGGGCATAATTCCAAACAGCTCGCCATTGCGATGGGAGGCGATTGTCAGAGGAAAAAAACTGATCTGATCATCAATGTAGTCTGCTCTGACCGGGTACATCCTGATCACCTGGTTGGGCAACTGAACAGTAGGACGGGTTGGTTGCAGGAGAAAACCAACGTTGCCTATGGTGGGATCAACATAGTCGAGGTTGGATTTTCCGGAACAGCTTAAAAGAAGGATAAAGGATAAAGAATAAAGGATAAAGGATAAAGGATGAAGGATAAAGGATAAAGGATAAAGAATAGAGTCAATTGTCCTTCGTTCCCTTTGGGGCAAAACTGGTAATTGCAGGTTTCTCATTGGATAATGGTTTTGTTAATGGACAGATTTAGCTTGAAAAACAGATCAGCTTTATTTTTTTACTCAATGTACAAATGTAGTTGGAATTAGGATGAAAATCAATTCGAAAAACTATCCGTTTGCGGTAACGCTATGAAAAAAGTTGTTTATTTTAGCAGACCGAATAATTCGAAAATACATCAATATACTTTCAAATGAGAAAATTCAGCACATTATTTTTGCTCGTACTGCTTGTAACAGGAGCATTTGGCGCGAAATCCGGTTGGGTTCAGTTGTTCAATGGCAAGAACCTTGACGGATGGAAGGTTGTCAATGGTAAAGCCAATTACCAGATTGTCGACAAGGAGATTGTCGGAACAAGTATTTTAAACAGTCCGAATTCCTTCCTGGCGACCACCCGGAATTATGGTGATTTCATCCTTGAGTATGAGATGAAAATGGACAGGGGTCTCAATTCCGGCGTACAGATCAGGAGCATCAGTGATCCGAAAATCAAGGATGGACGCGTTCACGGATACCAGGTGGAGTGTGACGACTCAGAACGGGCCTGGTCGGCTGGTATTTACGATGAGGCCCGCCGCGGCTGGTTATATCCAATGGAGTACAATCAGGCTGCCAAGAGTGCCTACAAGAAAGGGGAATGGAACAGCTACAGGGTTGAATGCATTGGAAATTCTATCCGGACATGGTTAAACGGCGTGCCTTGCGCTAACCTGGTTGACGATATGACACCAACTGGATTCATAGCTCTGCAGGTTCATGGCATTGGCCAGAAAAAGGAAGTTGAGGGTAAAACAATCCGCTGGAGAAATATCAGGATTATGACGACCGACCTAACAGCCGAAAGGAAGAAAATGGAGAATGTGGCAGAAGTAAGCTACCTGTCAAATACACTGACGGAAACCGAGAAAAAAGCCGGCTGGAAATTATTGTGGGAGGGGAAGGGCCTGGATCAGTGGGTCACGGCGAAAGAGGGCGTTTCACCCTTAAAAGGATGGACAATGCGTGATAATGAATTGATTGTCAATTTGCCTGACAACAAGGGCGGTGGTGATATCGTTACGAAGAAAGAGTATAAGAATTTTATCTGGGAAGTGGATTTTCTATTCACACCGGGAGCCAATGGCGGGATTAAATATTTCATTCAGCATAATCCTGACGGGAAAACCTACTCCACAATAGGATGCGAGTATCAGATACTCGATGACGACAAACACCCGGATGCCAAACTGGGGATAAACGGAAACCGCACACTTGCATCTTTGTACGACCTGATTCCGGCCAATTCCCAAAAATTTGATCCTGCGCAAGCTGTGAAACGCAGCAATGGGGTAAATCAGTGGAACCGCGCCCGCATTGAGGTCCGCGGCGAAAAAGTTACTCACTACCTGAATGGTATTAAGATCGTAGAATATACCAGGGGCACCCCTGAATGGAAAGCCATTGTTGCTACCAGCAAATTTGCCAAGGTGAAGGGATTCGGCGAATTCCCGACAGGACATTTGCTAATCCAGGAACATGAAGATGAGGTCCATTACAAGAACATAAAAGTCCTTGAATTAAAGGATTAACTATTTGGCTGACTACCAAGCTGTTTCAAAAATGAAGGGAGGAAGTGAAATTGTACAGATGAATAGACTTTCAGTTCCCGAAATCCTTAGAAACTATCAATAACTACAATCTATATCATGGAAACAAAAAATGATTCAGGACGCCGCAACTTCATTGCAAATGCGGCTCTGGGAACAGTTGCAACATTGGGTGCAGCAAATCTTCTTCTTTCCTGCTCAGGTTCAGGCAATAAGCAAGTAGCCGGGACGGCGGCTCCCGTTTGGCCGGAAAAAGCTCCTGACGGAAAGGTACTTCGTGCCGGACTCGTCGGATGTGGTGGCAGGGGAACAGGTGCAGCCATGAATTTTGTCGATGCCGGGCCAAACCTGCAGATTGTTGCTTTGGGCGACGTCTTCCAGGATAAAATGGATGAATCAAGGGCACTGCTCAAAAAACAACGTAACATTGAAGTTCCTGATGATAAGTGTTTTATAGGATTTGATGCTTATCAGAAAGTCCTGGACTCAGGGATCGATATTGTGCTTTTATGTACACCTCCTCATTTCCGGCCGGCACACGTTGAAGCCGCTGTCAATGCAGGGAAGCACATTTTCATGGAAAAACCCTGTGCCGTTGATCCTGTTGGGGCACGCTCCATCCTGGTATCTGCCAAAAAGGCCGAGCAGCTTGGCTTGTCGATTGTAAGCGGAACCATCCGCCGCGTTCAGAAAGATTATGTCGAGACACACCGCAGGGTGATGGCAGGTGAAATCGGCGATATCGTAAGCGCACACGTTGTCCGCAACGGTGGAGCACTTTGGGTGAAAAAAAGAAGGCCGGAATGGACCGATATGGAATACATGCTTCGCAACTGGGAAAATTTCTGCTGGTTGTCGGGAGATCATATCGTTGAACAGTTTATCCATGAAGTGGATGTAATGAACTGGTATATTGGGAAAAATCCGGTTAAGTGCATGGGCTGGGGAGGCAGGCAACGGCGTATCACCGGTGACCAGTATGATTTTTTCAGTGTAGAATATGTGTATGACAATGGTATGCAGGCACATTGTGCAGCCCGCCAAATCAGCGGATGTAGCAACCTGAAACGTGAGGTCATCGTCGGTACCAAAGGATATGCTGATTGCAGCGGAACCCTGTTCCATCCGGATGGAACCATCATGTGGCAATATCCAAAGACCAAAGAGGGTGATCCGGACCAGACCTGGAAAGTCGGGGATCCTTATGTCCAGGAACATGTTAACCTTGTTACCTCCATCAGGACCGGAAAGCCATTCAGCGATGCTGAAGCACAGGTAAATTCGACGTTTGTCACCATGATGGGAAGGATTTCCGCCTATACCGGCAAAGATGTTACCTGGGATGAAATGATGAATTCGAGCCTTTCTCTTGGTCCAAAGACTTATGCTTTCGGACCGGTTCCAAATATTCCGGAAGTTATCCCCGTGATTGGAATTGAGGCTGTTCCTTCCTGAAAAACAGGGGTAAAGCAGTCCGTGACTGGAAAATGTTTTTAACATAATACCACAATTCTCATGAGGAGAAGGGCCTTTGCAGGAAAATCAGTCTTAGGGGCTGCTGCGCTTTCTACTATCCCGTATTTTGGAATGTCCCGGACATCCGGAGCGGCTACGCGGTCCAACAAAAAAGGGATCATGTGGGGAAATATTGGGTATGGAAAAACCATTCTCGAGAAATTCCAGGCAGCTAAAGCCGCCGGATTTGATGGGGTAGAGGTGGTCAGCCATCTAAACAGGGAGGAAGTATTGAAAGCCAGGGAGATTACCGGCCTGCCTGTCCCTTCTGTTTATGGCAATGGTAAATATTCTCTGACTGATCCGGATGAGAAAGTTAGAGCTTTGGCTGTTGAAGCCCTAAAAGTGACTATCGAGGATGCCAAAATTTATGGAGGCGACACCATCCTGCTGGTCCCAGGCAGAGTAAATGAGACTGTAAGTTATGATACCTGCTGGGACAGGTCCGTTACCGGGATTAGCTTGGCCCTGCCTTTTGCTGAGAAAATGGGCATTTCCATTGCCATCGAAAATGTGTGGAATAATTTTCTCCTGTCACCGCTTGAAGCTGCCCGGTATATCGACCAGTTCAATTCACCCTTGATCCGAGCTTATTTTGACTGCGGAAATGTCCTGGTAATCGGATGGCCCGAACAATGGATCCGCATTCTTGGGAAAAGAATTGCTCGCATACATATCAAGGAATACAACAGGAAAATTGCCGACAAACAAGGCAAGTGGGCAGGATTTGGTGTAGCGTTGCAGGAGGGTGACAACAACTGGCCGGTCATTGTTAAAGCGTTGGATGAAATTGGCTACAAAAGCTGGGCAACGATTGAGCAACCCGGCGGTGATAATCCGGAGGGTCTGAAGGATTTATGCAGCCGACTGACTAATATTCTGTCCATACAGTCGTGAAAAGCTACTTTATGAGCATGGAAAGTCCGTTAGGACGCATCTCCCTGGTCTCAGATGAAACTCACCTGAAATCCGTGACATTCAGTGATGAACAGGCTGATGAGTCAGAACACTTTCCGGATATTTTGCTGCAGGCCGCTGCCCAGTTAAAGGAATATTTTGACGGAACCCGTTCCCGGTTTGACCTGGCAATCGACCCGGATGGCACCGGCTTTCAGAAAAAAGTCTGGCAAAAACTTCAGGAGGTCCCTTATGGTAAAACGAAAAGCTATCGTGACATTGCCTTGGAGCTTGGTTCTGTATTGAATACCAGGGCAGTAGGAACTGCCAACGGGAAAAATCCTGTTTCGGTCATCATCCCTTGTCACAGAATCATTGGTCATGACGGTAAACTGGTGGGGTATGCAGGTGGGGTGGAGCGGAAAAGATGGTTGTTGCTGCATGAATCGAGTCACACTAAGAACGGCCTGCTTTTTTGACAGGCGATCAGGATATTTTTATGGTAATTTGTTATTAATCACTCTATTCTGCCTTCAGTGAAAATCCTTGGACCGGTAGGATCAATCAATCCCGGATGATTGAATTTTGAATTTTTTATGGTTGGCGCAATCGGGTAACCGTTCATTAGTTCGGAGGGATAAGGAAGCATCATGGAAGTGAGTTCTTCGGTCGACATGTTTGAAGAAAGCCACTTTGCTTCATTCTCCCGGGATAGGATAACGGGCATCCGGTGGTGAGGAATGCTGGCAATCAATGGATTGGGAAAGGTGGTAAGAATGGCGAAGGAATGGATTTTTTCACCGGTACCGGGATTGTCCCAAACATCCCAGATTCCTGCAAAAGCAAACGGCCGTACTTTGTTGCGAAGGTAAATAACAAAAGGCTTGTCAAGTTTTTCTAAGGTGGTACCTTCGAGGAAAGCATCGGCAGGTACCAGGCATCGTTGTGAACGGATAGGTTTACGGAATGCGGGTTTGTCAAAGATGGCCATCGGTCCCGAGTAATCAGGGTTGTTGGTGGGATTGTTATCTCCCTCTGAGCGCGCGTTGATCAGCAAAAGGGGTTTCTTTACCCAATGCGGTGTGAGGCCAAACCGGTACATCTGAAGTTCTTCGGGCCTTTCATTGGTAATTACCGCAGTTTTCTGACCCGGAGATATATTGTAGGAAGGTTTGAGATCCAACCCTTCCGGAACTTCTAATTTGAAACGGTTTTTTAAGGATATGGCATCCTGGATAAGTATGAATCGTCCACACATGATACCTGAAATTTACTGTTAACGGCAATAAATTAGAATGATTCTAAGTTAATAATTTTGAAAATAAGTTTCATACTTAAAGTTAAAAAAGTATTTGACTCGGTTAAAGGCTTAATGAACTTTGGTATTTTTAAACTCATTTTGTATTCAGTATTTTTAGAGTTCTAAAAAGTCATCCCAATGTGTCCGGACCAAATGAGATAATATTAAACCAGTGGCTATTGGCTTAGCTGATCTCAGATTAGTAAGCTGCACTTCGTTACCATAAGGCAACTCAAAAACAAAATATTCACAAATAAAACTTTAAAGTATAATACAATGACAATCAAAACTATTCAAATGGGCTTTTTGATTTTGGCGTTGCTTTCCTCTTGCGGCAATGGGAAAAAGAGCGCACAACCGGCTGTATCAAAAACTTTCACCGGGGCGAAAGGTGAAGTCAGGCTTATTACACTGGATCCCGGGCACTTTCACGCTGCTCTTGTGCAGAAAATGATGTACGACGAAGTGAATCCCGAAGTTCATGTTTATGCACCCGAAGGGAGTGACCTGGATCAGCACCTGAAACGAATTGACGGATATAACACCCGCCAGGATAATCCCACTGGCTGGAACGAAGTGGTTTACAAAGGACAGGATTATCTTACCAGGATGCTGGATCAAAAGCCGGGTAATGTGGTTGTGCTGTCCGGAAACAACAGGATTAAAACAGAATACATCAAGAAATCGGTTGAGGCCGGGCTGAATGTACTGGCAGATAAACCAATGGTCATTACACCTGAAAATTTCCCCTTGCTGGAGGAGGCCTTCAAAATCGCTTCCGGGAAAGGGGTCCTGTTGTATGATATTATGACGGAAAGATATGAGATCACTTCAGTTCTGCAGAAGAATCTTTCGCACATTGCCCCGATATTTGGTACTCTTCTTCCCGGTACACCCGAGGTCCCTGGAGTAGAGATGTTCAGTGTTCACTATTTTTACAAAAGTGTTTCGGGTTCTCCGCTTGTTCGTCCGGTGTGGTTTTTCGATGTGGACCAGCAGGGAGAGGGCATGGTGGATGTGGCGACCCATCTTGTTGACCTCGTGCAATGGGGCTGTTTCCCGGATGTTATCCTGCAAAAATCAGATATAGAAATGCTTAAGGCAAGACGCTACCCGACCGTCCTTTCACTGGAGGAGTTTAAAACAATCACCCAGGCGGAGAATTTTCCAGATTACCTTTCGAAAGTCGTTCTGGACGGTAAGCTTCAGGAGTATGCCAATGGAGAAATGCTGTATAAGATAAGAGGAGTATATGCCAAAGTAACAGCTGAGTGGAGATACAAGGCTCCGGAAGGTTCAGGAGACACGCACTACTCAATTATGCGTGGTACCGGGGCAACCCTGGAGATCAAACAGGGAGAAGCCGAGAAATTCCTTCCGACACTTTACGTACATGCCAACAGTGCAACGCCGGAATTTGCCGGGGAACTGGAAAATGCCATCGTAAAAAACAGTACTTACCCGGGTTTGGCACTTGAAAAAGTGGAGGGAAAAACCTGGAAGGTGATAATCCCTGACAAATACAAGGTTGGGCATGAAGCGCATTTCAGCCAGGTGACAGGAAAATTTCTCGAATACCTGAGAGCCGGAAAATTGCCAGAGTGGGAAGTGCCGAATATGATAGTTAAGTATTACACGACTACAGAGGCTCTGAAAATGGCCAAAGAGACAAAGAACTAATACTCTAAATTGACAATTGTCTGATTAGTAGTATATTGAACCAATAGGTTATTTATATTTCTAAAGTGATTGAAAAGAAAACAACGGGCAGGGGACAGCGGTAATTTCGCTGTCCCCTGCCCGTTTGTCGTTTCTTTATTCGTGAATTTCAATGACGTAGGTAGCTTCGAAAACCTCGCCCGGAGGCAGGGAAAGTATTCCCTCCTTGTATTCAAAATGCTGGTCAGTGTTCCATTTATCGGCAATACCGAGCCAAGGTTCAATGCAAACATAGTCACCGTATGGTTTGGCCCAAATCCCCAGGTAGGGGAAGCCCGGGAAAGTGACTGAAAGAGCCTGTTTTGATTTTTTACTGCGCAGCGTCACTCTTCTTGATTTCAAATCTTTAAAAACCAGCGCATCCTTACTGAACAATTCATGTGTCAGCGGGATAATATTTGATCCTCCGAAGACTGTTGCTGTTTCGTCAAGAACAGTCCCGTTTTCATGCAGTAACCAGGTTCTGGATTCTTCGGGATATTCAAATTCAAGGTAATAATCTTCGTATTTTTCGTCCGGGTGGAGCGGACATTTAAATCCGGGATGTCCTCCCAAAGAAAAGTACAGAACAGAATGTCCAGTATTGATTACCTGGTGGATGACATTTATTTTGGTGCCTTCCAGGGCAAACTGAATGCTGAACTCAAAATCGAAAGGGTACATTTTATGTGTTTCCTTACTGTCCGACATCCCGAATGTCAGTGAGTCGGAAGTTATACCTGTCAGCAAAAGAGCAGGATTATCCCTGATAAAACCATGTTTATCAAGCGAATATTTTTCGCCTTTCCAGATAAACGTATTGTCCAACAGTCCACCGACGATGGGAAATAGTATTGGCGCGGTGCTGTTCCACACTGCCGGATCACCACTCCACATGTATTCGATGCCACTTTTCACTGATTTAATGGAAGAAAGTTCTGCACCTGGCTGTTTGACTGCAATTTCGAGATCCTTGTTTTTTGCGTAATGTATCATCATAATTATTTTTTATTCAGCAATTCGACAATTCAACAATCCCTGGATTGAAAGAAAGGAAGAATAGCAGGTTAATGTTTAAAATTAAATAAAATCATTCTATTCTATGTAATATCCGGCTAATCACCGGTAATTTATTTTGCATTTTCGACCATGTCATGAAATGCCTTCCTGTCGACCTCACCTGCTTCCGAGTAATTTGTAACATTTTCCCGTTTTGCAATCCGGCAGAAAGCTTCATAGGTCCCGTCTTGCCTGGCAATTACGGGTGTCCGTTTGCATTTGAGGTAGAGAACAGGCAATGAACACATTTCTACGCGGTGGAGAACGTCATCATTGTCAGCGACTTTGCATGCCTCTTTGAATAAATCGCAGGATTGCTGGACAAATTTATCAGAGAAGAGGGCATCTCCGGGAGTGAGTCCCAGGTGGATATGGGTATCCGGCGTCAACTGGTTGTGAAGCAGGTCAAAATACTGCCTGACAAACTTGCCCGAACGACCGTAATATCCGTACATGAAATCGTTGATTACATCTTCAGTGTTGCACTCCGGATTCCATAACAGTTTAGAAACCAGGTAGGAACGCAGTTCTGAAAATTCACCGCCACGGCTTTGGTAGGCTGCCTGCTCCATGATGCCAATGGCGTTGTTGTCCCTGAATGACTGAATATTGGATTGCAGAACCCTGAAATTCGGATAAGGCATAACATAATGACTAAAGTTAACCACGTAATCCCAGATATACATATGAGGTGCTATGGCAGACCATCCCTGAAGGTCATCAAGGAATGATTTATTTTCCGGACATGACTTGAAATCGTGGGCAAAGCAGCATTCAATGCTGCACAGGCGAACCACCACATTGTGCCTGGGTTTGATATCTTTGGGCGGAGTACGGGTGTACTGGTAGGCCAGTGTGCCTATGAACTTGTCAGGGAAATCTTTTTCAACAGCTTCTGCCACCTGGTTGACAAACCAGATGATCAGGCCGGATTCTCCACCTTTTTCTTTCACAATTGCCTGGCATTTTTCACACTGGCAAGGGTTGTACCAGTCGTTCTGAGAAACATCATAAATCAGGTATTCCGGGCTCTCTGTCATCCGTTTTTTAATGCGCTCCGTAATTATTCGCAGAACATCCGGGTTGGTGAGGCAAAGCTGAGCCCTGTCGAAAGTTCTCTTGCCATCAATAAGGCTATAGTATTCCGGGTGCTTTTTAAAGAATTCGGAAGGTGGCATCAGGGGGTAAAAAGTATGTACCGACCAGTAGCTTTCGATGCCACCAGGCTGTACGCGGTAGCCCATGGCTCCGTTCATTTTGTTGCGGGTAGCCCAGATAGGCTCAAAAGCCTCATAATAAAAATCATTGCGAACCCTGACGCCGGGTTTTTCGGAATGATCCAGCCAGACAAATTTCAATTCATTCCGCTTTGGAATGGTCTGTACGCCAGGTGTATACCATCTGCAGCCCAGTTCCCTTTCCAGGAATTCGAAGACTCCGTACATGGTGCCCCGTTGTTTGCCACCGGTAATAAAAATGTCCTTGCCTTCGTTGTAATAGTGAAAAGATTCTTCCTCAGTGGCATCTTTTGTCCCTGGTATTGAGTTAGTTGTTTCGCCGATAACAATTTGTGCTCCCTTGTAGTTCTGGTTGAAGTCCAGTATTGGAAGTTCAGCACCACTCATCTCCTTCAACCAGTGCTGTAATTCTTTGGCTACCCATTTCTCCGATTCGGAAGCGTTGGCAGCCAGTGAGATGCAGTAATCAGACTTTCCTTCCTTAAACAGCACATATTCAATGCGTTTTCCTGCAGTGAACTCGATGCGTTTTTGCAATTTCGCCCCGGATTTAAACTGAACAGCCAGGTTGGCAATATAAGGTTTGTAATTTTCAGCCGGGAGTTTGAGCGGTGAACAAAAAGCCGACTGACGTTCTTCCTTCAGAATTTCCTTTCCCTGCATGTCGGTGATGACAATATCCAGTTTTTGAATCAGGCTGTTCAGGACTTCGGGAACATAGGAAGAAGCTACACTGGCGACTCCTGCTTCATCGGCCCATACTTTGAAGAGATCTCCTCGTTCAAGGGCAATTTTTGCCGAAAACTTGTGAAATCTGAGGCAAAAACCCCATTTGTTTCCATGCTGTTCAACTTTCAACAGGATGGTATTCTTCCCTTTTTTTAAAAGTGCGGGAATGAGGTCTCCGTCAACCTTAACTCCGCGCATGGCAGGGTAATCAAATACCTGGGTGCCATTAACAAAGAGGGTAGCTCCGTCATTTGTACCAAGCCCCAGCATCTGGACACCGTCTTCCGCAGCCTCCACTTCAGTGTAGGCATAGGCGAAAACAGGGAATGATTTGGAAACAGCTGCTACAAGGTTAACAATCGAATCTGGCGTCTCGAAATATTTCCAGGTAACCGACTTTTTACCGGCTTTAACGACATCACCCGCTTTTATTACAGGATTCTTTTCTCCGCCATATTTTTTCAGGTAGTCGATAGTAAATCCCGGTAGGTGTTCCCATGATTTAGCCTCATCTGTCTGTAATTGAAGAGGAATAGGCCCAAGCAAAAGCCAGGATTTAACAAATTTCCCTTCCTCGATTTTTTGAGGAAGGATGGTTAATGCGCTTCGGGCAGAAAAGGAAATAACAAGAAAAAGAGAAATAAACAGAGATAGTTTATTCATAGCAATTTAGGTTTCAATAATGGTTTCTTCCACTTAGTTCAATAGTTCTCATTTTTTAACTCATAATTCATAATTCATAACTCATAACTCATAACTCATAACTCATAACTCATAACTCATAACTTCTCCTAATAGTCTCCCCCCAACTAATCGTTCGTTCTGATCAGCCAGATCTCTGCCACCTGGGAGCCTCTTTCTCCTTCACCCTTGTCGTTCTGGGCACAATTCCAGGTAAAAGTAACCTTCCCTGTCCTGGTCACTTCTGCCGGTAATGGAAATTCGAAGATCGGCTGTGTTCCCATCCGGATAAAATCATGAATCAAGATTCCATTAGCTTCCAGCTTGATTTTTGAACGGAAACGACCTGTATAGGCTATCCTCAGCATGTACTTTCCGGAGGGATCAAGATTCGGGTATTCCATAACCAAAGGTGTGAAATACAGTGTGTTGATCTGTTCCATCCAGGCGAGTGGAGTAGCTTGTCCCTCAAAGCCTTTGGCCACTATCTCATCCACCCATTCGACACCTTTGAGTCCGACACCAAAACTGACACGCGGGGATTCCAGGCTACCCGGATCTTCCTGCCAGGTTTTCTGTGATTTAACTCTCAGCCAGGATGACGGGCTTCCTAGTTTGTCATAAAAACCACCCGGACCAGGATCTGTACGATGAAGCATTTTGTGGATTTCAGCCAGGCGCTGATCTTCTTCAGGCATCTTTTCGATACGGTTTAGCTGATCAAGCAGCCACAAGGCATCATTTAAAGGAATATCGATGTTGTCGATGAAGTTGCCTCGTCCTCCCATGGCGTGGTGCTTACTCATTGTCAGCTGAGCTCCGAAACTTCGAAATAGAGAATCTGCCAATGCGAAGCACCTGGTCCTGAGGTGTTGTGACACCGGTTTCTCTTTTGCCTGAATCAGTATATCCCTGGCGTACTGAATCGATTTCAGGGACCCTTCAGGCTTTGGCACTTCAAGTACGGAACGCGCCTGCATTTCCAGCGCTCTTTCATAAAGTAGTCGTCGTTGCGTGTAGGCATCAAAATAGGCACGGATCAAACCGCTCTGGAACCTGGGGTTGGCCAAAACCCGGGAGGAGGCCGAAGTTTCCATATCCTGCCACTGTTGCAACGTCTTTTCTACCTGTTCGTTGGAGATCAAAGGTCCGCGAAAATTCTGTTCAAGTAATATCAAACCCCTGGCAATGCTCTCTGAATATTTTGGTCCAATGAAATAGCGGGCATAGTCGCGAAGTGTTTCAATCACGGGAGTATCGGGGTTCCAGTCCTGGCCTGTCCACACAAATTTATTTACGTCATCATTGGTGCCTTCAGAGTAGCTGATACTACCCTGGGCAAGGGATGCATAGCGATTGTGGATCAATTTCTCGTCATACGGGCGAGGGTTGATGCATTCACGGCCAAGTGTCATCGCAAAGGCCAGATCCCACTGAGGTACAGGGAACTGGCAGCTGTAACTGTGGGTAATATCCGGATACAGTCGTATTGGAATAGACGGGTCAGTAGCTTTACGAACTTCCGGCAGTGGCATTTTAATCCAGGGGCCATATACTACGCCACCAAGCCAGTCCGGTTTTCGGTTGATATGAGAGAAAAAATTGGCGTACCAGACGGTGCTTGGTTTGAAGGCCTGTGGTGAAATCCAGATTTTGGCATTTGGGTGATATTTTTTTAGCACTACAGCCTCTTTCTCCAGCCAGCCAAACAATGGATCCGGTTCAAGGTCGCCGGGATCTCCTCCCGGAACAAAAAGTGCGTCGAGTTTGGGCAGCAACTTAAATATCTTTTCCCTTTCGGCAAGTTCAAATTTGATGGAATCTGCTGATTCATAGTCGCTGTTCATGTTGGGATACCACATCCAGACCTCCAGTCCGTAGGATTGACAGATACGGGATTGCTCGACAATCATTTGGATAGCAGGTAGTTTCATGTTAACACTTGTGGCATCATCGTCGGTACGAGGAGGCATTATTTCAATGCTATTGGCTCCAAACAGCGCCAGGTCCCTGATGTACCTGTCATATTGAGCAACCGTCCAGGCGTCATAGGCATTGGTTTTTGGCCTGTAACCCAACTGGTGACCACGTATAGGGTAGCGAGGAGTGGAGGATACGGAGAAATTTTCCGGTACAAGTATTTTATGATCAGTCAGTTCCATTTTCCTTAGGACATACCCTACGCCATACAGCGCTCCTCTTTCATCGTGGCCGGCAATGACCAGCGAATTTGGGTCAGCCATAGAAATCCGGTAGCCATCTTTCCCGGCAGGAGCCAGCGCGTTGAAGGCTGAATTCATCCCGGCAGGCAGCTTTGGCAGATCTTTTTCCATGCATACTACAATTACCGGGGCATCTTTGGCTGCAGGTTTTGATGATAATACGGGCATCAGACCTGTATGAAGCTGCAACTCTTCCCTGAGCACGGAGGCGGCTTTGTTTAACAGAATGTTTTTATTGTCTGAACAATAAATCCTGGTTTTGGAAAAATCAATGGCCTGTGCTGAGATAATACAGGGAATACCCAGCATAAGAAGGGTATTCAGGAGTTGTTTGAACTTAATCATTTTGTTAAATAGTTGTTTTCAGTCGTAGTAATATCCTGCAAAATACGAAAAGCTGTAAAGCTTTGATGCCCGGAATAATAATTATTCCCTGTATTCAGACTATGTTATTTTCTTAAAGTAATTTGCATGGATTTGCGAGATAAATTTACATTTAAAAATTATTTAAATTCGTACGATTCAATTAGAAAATATTGACCATGAACAGAAGAAATATGATCGGGAAAGCTGCAGCCTCCGCAGCGCTCACAGCAACAGCTTTCTCATTCCAGGAAAGCAGGGCGGCCGAAATGCCGGAAGGAGGATTGAAGGGTAATATTCATCATTCAGTCAGCCAATGGTGTTACAACGATATTCCGCTCGATGATCTCGCGAAAGCATGTAAAGAGATTGGAATTGAATCAATTGAACTGCTCAATGAAAAGGACTGGGCCACTGTGAAAAGCCACGGACTGAAGTGTGCGGTTGGATACGCAACTGATTGGGGTATTCCAAAAGGTTTTAACCGGATCGAAAACCATGATAAACTGGTCGCCGACTTCGAAGCGATGATTCCCAAGGCCGCTGAAGCCGGAGTTCCCAACCTGATCTGTTTCTCAGGTAACCGTGAGGGCATGAATGATCAGGTTGGCCTGATCAATTGTGCCAAAGGACTGCGCAGAATAACACCGCTGGCAGAAAAGTATGGTGTGACAATTATTATGGAGCTGCTCAACAGTTATGGCCATAAAGATTATATGTGTGACAAGACCGCCTGGGGGTCTGCACTTTGTGAAATGGTCGGTTCCGGGCGATTTAAATTGCTGTATGACATTTACCATATGCAGATCATGGAAGGAAACATAATTGATACAATCCGAAAATTCAACAAGTACATTGGCCACATTCATACCGGTGGTGTTCCCGGAAGGCATGAGCTGGATGAGACCCAGGAGCTGAACTACACCACAATCATGAAAGCAATTGTTGATACAGGCTACAAAGGTTTTGTCGGCCAGGAATTTGTCCCGGCCAATCCGGATAAGCTGGCATCTTTGAAGAAATGCATCCTTATTTGTGATGTATAGGAAATGAGAATTTTGACATGAGTATTACAGTTAGCAATCAATAATTTTAACCAAAGAACATAGAATGAAAAACCTCTTTTATTTTGTTTTAGCTGTGGCCCTGGCAACGGCCTGCAACCAGTCTCCCAAATTCACCATCAACGGAAATATTGAAGGACTTCCAGACGGGACAGTTTACCTTAAGCAGTATGTGGGTGGTGATGCCACTACTATTGATTCAGCCAAAAGTGCGGGTGGCAAATTTGTCCTAAAAGGTGTAGTTGAAGTGCCTGACCAATATGTTCTAGCATTGGGCGAGCGCAAAAACGCTGCCGTATTTGTTGAAAACAAGGAGATTCAGGTTAACGGGAAAGCTGATGATCTGAAAAATTTAACTGTTACAGGTTCAGCTTCTCAGGATGAAATGAAGGCATTTGAAAATGAGGGAGCCGGGCTGAGCAATAAAATGAGGGAGCTTTACCAGAAGTACAGTGAGGCCAAAAAGCAATCCAACGCAGCTGAACAGACGCTGCTGGAAAGACAGATCAACCTACTTGACAGTACTCAAACTGCCATGTATAAAAATTTCATAACGGGAAAACCAAACTCCTTTGTTGCCCCGGTTCTACTGCAGCGTATCCAGTATGGTATGGAAGCTGAAGAAATTCAGGGCTATTTACAGAAATTCTCTCCAGAGGTAATGAAAAGTAAGAGTGCTAAAACGCTTGCCGATCGTGTTAAGATTCTGCAAACTGTTGCTGTTGGGCAAATTGCCCCTGATTTCACACAAAATGATTCAATCGGAAACCCGGTAAAACTTTCAGAGATTTATTCCAGGCATGAATATACGCTGATTGATTTCTGGGCATCATGGTGTGGCCCTTGCCGCGGAGAAAATCCAAATGTGGTAGCAGTCTGGAAAGACTTTAATTCGAAGGGCTTTCACGTAATGGGAGTATCCTGCGACAGCGACAGAAGTAAATGGCTGAAAGCGGTTACTGCAGATCAGCTCACCTGGACACAGGTGTCTGACATGAAGGGATGGGGCAATGCAGCGGCTAAATTATACGGTGTCAACTCTATCCCTGCTAACCTGCTCTTAGACAAATCCGGAAAGATTATAGCTAAGAATCTGAGAGAAGAGAAGCTGAGGGAGAAGATTGCGGAACTGCTTAAGTAAAATGTGAATTATGAGTTATGAATTATTTGGTTGCATTCATAACTCATAATTCATTTTAATTAACTCATAATTCATTTTAATTAACTTCCATGAATGAATTCACGCTTACCACTCCCGCGCTGCTGTTTTCGGCAATCTCACTTATATTGCTCGCATATACCAACAGGTTCATGGGGTACGCAGCCCTGATCAGGGATTTACATTCAAAATTTCTGGTTAACAAGGATGAAATTCTTTTGGGGCAGATTGCAAATTTGCGTCGCAGGCTGTACCTGACAAAAAATATGCAGATTTTCGGTGTGACCAGCCTCTTCCTTTGTGTTCTTACTATGTTCCTTATTTATATGGGTTACCCGGATGAGGCATTTTGGGTATTCGGATTTGCACTCTTTCTGCTTATCATTTCACTTGGACTTTCCATCCTGGAAATTCAAATCTCTGTACACGCTTTGGATCTGCACCTGAGCACGATGGAAGGGAAAGAGAAGCCGGTATCAAAATAAGAGATTGGACATCGTATTGCCATGCAAAAGTATATGAAAAGGATGTGATGTAAGATGGCCCGCTGCCTGAAAAGGCAATAATTATCATTAACCGGCTGGAGATGGACTACCTGTCTCAACATTCTTATTTACAGTAAATTATTATTCATAATGAAAAAATTTGAAGGACTTATCGCTGCACCTTTTGCACCTTTGAGCGCCAATGGCGAAGTTATGTATGATCTAATCGAAGGTTATTATGACTTTCTGGAGAAGAACGGCGTTGTCGGCGCTTTTATCAATGGCTCTACGGGAGAAGGAGTTTCGCTTTCTCAAAATGAGAAGATGAAAATTGTTGAAGGCTGGACCAGGCGTTCCAAAGAGAAGAAAAGTATGAAAGTTATCAGTCTTGTAGGAGGTACCTCCTATGTTGAATGTATCGAAAGTGCCATTCATGCCCGTGAACAGGGCATCGACGGTATCGCACTGCTGGCACCTTTCTATTTTAAGCCTGCCGGAGCTGCTCAATTGGCAGAGTTTGTTTCAAAGGTTGCAGAACAGGTTCCTGGGTTGCCAGTCTATTTTTACCATATTCCTGTTCTTTCAGGCTGCTATGTCCCCATGATTGAATTTTTGAAAGAGGCGGCTCCATTTATCCCTAATCTTGCAGGGATTAAGTATACCCACGAAGATTTTATGGATTTTCTCAGCTGTACAAATTTTATGGGTGGCAAATACGAGATGATGTGGGGAAGGGATGAAAACATGCTGTCAGCCCTGGTACTGGGAACCAGGAGCGCTGTGGGAAGTACCTTCAATTATGCCGCACCGCTCTATCTGCAATTAATTGAGGCATTTGACAATAGGAATTTTGAATCCGCAAGAAAACTTCAGCAAAGATCCATTGATATGATCATGCTTCTCGGGAAATATGGAGGTATTGCAACTGGGAAAGCTTATATGAAATATATCGGATTTGATTGCGGATCGTTCAGGTCTCCTGTGAAGAATGCGTGGATTGAAAATTATGAGAATTTCTCGGAAGATGTCAAAAACCTTCAAATGGAGCAATTTTTTTCACAATTATAAAATACCATACAGCATTTTGCCGGCAGGATTTGTTATCCTGTCATTATCTGCGATAATTTCCAAAGTTACAATGGTTGCGAAAAGTTTAGCTTCCATTCGCCACGAAGCGGAATGAAAGTTCAATTTGGCCTTGCCGGACCCTTATCCGGAGCAGATGGTAATTATATCCTGGTTGCCGAAGGTGCAAATGTTGAAAATGGTATGCCCATGAGAGATGGCGCCAAAACCATCCACAATGAAATTGACCTCCTGAAAGTAAATGCACGTGGCTCATTTTACTGGGAAGTTCGGATGACGAAACTACCTTTCCCGGTCGCATATTCCGTGTGTTACCAAATGTAATGGATTAGTAAGCCTTTGAGGGGAAATTGGGGAAGGGCCTGACAGCCAGCATTGTCATTTTCCGTTTTCAGTCGGGGCCATATAAATGGAATTTCTCACCGATTTACCTGAGGCAATCTCATCGCCTGGGGCAATGCTGCTGGAAGGGTTATCGCTCCCAATGATCCTGGGCAACCTCTCCCTTGAAATTGAACATCTTTTGCCTGCAGAACAGGTGGAGGCCACCAATGAAAAATGTGTCCACGATGTGATGAATGTTTTCTACAACAATGAGATGGGGCTTATCCCGGAAGTATTGGCCCGGGTGACAGCTTTTCTGATTCTTTTGTAGGCCGTTTGCTCAATCCGGGTCATACCACTGAGGTGATGTGGTTCTTTATGGGCCTGTCTGTCAGGTTAAAACGGCCTGTACAGGCACAAAAGGCTGTAAAAATAATTTTGCGTACTTTGCAATACCGTTGGGACAATGAGTTCGGCGGAATCTTTTATTATCTTGATTGCAAAGGTTATCCGCCACAACAGCTGGAATGGGATCAGAAACTCTGGTGGGTTCATGTTGAAACACTTATCAGCCTGATCAAGGGGTATGAGCTTTCAGGTGACCGGGCATGTTTTGATTGGTTCGAAAAAGTGCACGACTATACCTGATCTCACTTTCCGGATCCCGGGAAAGGTGAGTGGCCTGGTTACCCGGATCGCAGGAGAGAAGTGCTTTTGTCCTTATAAGGAGGTAAGTGGGAAGATTATTTTCATGTCCCGCGCTGTCTTTTCCAGGTATGGAAAACACTTCAAAGGATTGCAATTTTATAATGTTTTAAAGTTTAAAGAGTTTTGAAAAGCTCGTATATTTGAACTTTTCAAACAGATTGACAGGGTAAAGCATTTCAAACTCAACATAAACTACTACGATGACTAAAGAACAGTACAAGAAAATTTATCCGTGGGTCGTTGTTGCCCTGCTTTGGATGGTTGCCCTCCTAAACTACATGGACCGTCAGATGCTTTCTACCATGAAAGTAGCTATGATGGGAGATATTCATGAACTCGAAAAAGCCGAAAATTTTGGCCGGTTGATGGCAGTATTTCTTTGGATTTATGCTATCATGAGTCCAATGGCCGGACTGATAGCAGACCGGGTCAACCGCAAGTGGCTGATTGTGGGGAGTCTTGCGGTATGGTCGGCAGTTACCCTCGCAATGGGCTATTCAACTACTTTCAACCAGCTTTATGCACTCAGGGCCCTGATGGGGGTGAGTGAGGCGCTGTATATTCCTGCCGGATTGGCCCTTATTGCTGATTATCACCGCGGTACAACCAGATCGCTGGCAGTCGGGATTCACTTGTCGGGTCTATACCTGGGTCAAGCCCTTGGTGGTTTTGGCGCTACTGTAGCGGATGAATACTCCTGGCAGCAGGCGTTCCATCTTTTTGGACTGATTGGCATTGCCTATAGTCTTGTACTGGTATTTTTTCTAAAAGATCACAGGGTAAAGGCATCAGATATACAGAAACCAACTTTTTCAGAGGGGCTGAGATCTGTGAAGCACAGTTTGGGTCTGTTGTTCGGAACCATAAGTTTCTGGGTAGTGATGTTTTATTTTGCTGCTCCGAGTTTCCCGGGTTGGGCGGTTAAAAACTGGATGCCGACTCTCTTTTCCCAGACCCTGCACATACATATGTCAATTGCCGGTCCGCTGGCAACCGTCACGATTGCAGGTTCATCTCTCATAAGCGTTATCCTGGGAGGATTGCTCGCAGACTACTGGATGAAGAAAAACATCAAAGGACGCATTTATACCGGTGTACTTGGTCTGACCATGATGGTGCCTGCATTACTTTTTCTTGGATATGGGACAGGATACTTCAGTGTAATGGGTGGTGCTGTACTTTTCGGACTTGGTTTCGGAGCGTTTGACGCAAACAGCATGCCAATTCTTTGTCAGTTTGTTTCTTCACGGCATCGTGCTGCAGCATATGGCCTTATGAACATGGCAGGAATCTCCTGTGGTGCTGTTATCACGGTATTTTTGGGAAAATCCACAGATGCCGGCAACCTTGGCCCAGATGTGGCCTTGCTGGCTATTCCGGTAGTTATGGCTATTATTTTGCAGCTTATGGTGCTTAATCCAAAGTACGCTGATAAAGTAGATGACTAAAAATTAAATATCTGTGTCATGAAAAACATATTGTTCATTCTGCTTCTCTTGGTTTCTGTTGGTACCTATTGTCAAACATCTAAATTCGGTACCTACTATGATCAGCGGAAATCACTTTTCGACTTGCTGCCGGATACTAGAAACGAGATTATATTTTTGGGGAACAGTATTACTGACGGTTCGGAGTGGTGCGAATTACTTCAGAACCCTAAAGCAAAAAACAGGGGTATCAGCGGGGATACAAGTGAAGGAGTCCTGTTCAGACTTTACCAGGTTACCAGGTTGCAACCTGCCAAGGTTTTCCTGTTGATTGGTATCAATGACCTGTCAAAAAACATATCTCCGGATACCGTTTACGTAAATATTTGCAAAATCGTATCCCGGATCAAATCCCAGTCTCCTAAAACAAAAGTGTATGTCCAGAGTATTCTGCCTGTAAACAATACCTTCAAAACATTCAGTGGCCACACAAGCAGAACGCCCCAGGTAAAAGACCTTAACGAGAGGTTGAGAAATATTTGTCCTAAACTTGGTGCAACTTATGTGGATTTGTTCAGCGAACTTAAAAATCCGAACGATGACCTGCTGAACCCCATGTATACGAATGACGGGTTGCACCTGCTTGGTGAAGGATACAAAGCATGGGCGAAAGTGATTCAACCCTTACTTTAGGAGATATAAGATATAAGACATGAGATATAAGATCAGGGAAGACTACAATTCCTTTTTAATCTCAAATCTCATGTCTTAAGTCTTATATCTTATTTATGTATTCCACGATCCAATCGCCTACAGCTGAAGTAGACAGCGCCTTGGATTTGTCATCAGTCAGGTCTTCGGTAACGGCACCTGCCTCAAGGGATGCTTCGACTGCCTTTCTGATAATCGCTGCTTCTTCGTTGAGGGAATAGGTATATTCGAACAGCATCGCTGCAGAAAGAATGGTTGCACAGGGGTTGGCGATGTTTTTGCCTGCAGCCTGCGGATATGAGCCATGGATGGGTTCAAAGACTGAGGTGTGAATTCCGATGGATGCAGATGGCAGCATGCCAAGTGATCCGGCAATTACACTTGCCTCATCAGTCAGTATATCCCCGAACATATTTTCAGTTACCATTACATCAAAACGCTTAGGCCACTGAATCAACTGCATAGCAGCATTGTCTACGAACATATATTCCACCTCAACTTCAGGATACTGCGGTTCCATCTCTTTCGAAATTTGTCTCCACAACCGGGAAGTGGCCAGAATATTGGCTTTGTCAACCACTGTCAGACGCTTTTTCCGTTTCATCGCAAATTCGAAAGAAAGTTTAAGGATACGCTCAACTTCCACCCTGGTGTAAATGCATGTATCATAAGCAGTATCCCCATCTTCGCTTCGTCCCTGGGGCTGACCAAAATAAAGTCCGCCGGTAAGTTCACGGATGGCCACGAAATCGGCCCCTTCAATTCGTTCTGCTTTAAGCGGAGACTTTTCCAGCAGGGATGGGAAAGTAATCAATGGCCTGATATTGGCATACAGACCCAGCTTTTTGCGCATGGCCAGCAGTCCCTGTTCCGGACGAATTTTTGCAGACGGATCATTATCGAAACGAGGATGGCCGATTGCTCCAAACAAGACTGCATCAGAATTCATGCACAGATTGTGTGTTTCGTCGGGATAGGGATTACCTGTTGCATCGATGGCAACAGCGCCTACCAATGCCTCCCTTGTATGAAGCTCATGTCCGAATTTCTTCGCGACAGTTTCGGTAACCCTAAGGGCTTGTCTAATTATTTCAGGCCCGATTCCATCTCCGGCCAGTACAGCGATATTCAACCTCATAACGATTTTAATTACAGATGTTTACAAATATGTTAAAATTTTCGATTATATTATTCGAATTTTCAATTACTTCTGCAATACACTGTGTCGTTTTGCAAAAAGTTTTCAAAGATACAATTTCGTGAGTTCTGCACTTCCAAAATCTAAAATCGAAAATCCAAATGTTTAGGGTTAGTAGATTTGTCCCTCGCTTTCAATGATATTAAGCATTTTGATGGTTGCTTTGATGGCAGCAGCTGTCTGATCGGGGTCAAGGCCCCTTGTTTTGAATTCCCGTCCAAGCTCCCAGGTTATCAATGTCTCGACCAAAGCATCGGTTTTTCCCCCGGGAGGAATAGTGACGGTATAGTCGATCAGGGAAGGCAACTGTTTGTGCAGTTTCTGATAAATATGTCGCAAGGCATTCATAAATGCATCGTACTGGCCATCTCCTGATCCGGCTTCTTCATATAGCTGGCCATTCATTTCAATGCAGACGGTAGCCATAGGCCTGAGACCCAGGGCATGGGATATTGCGTAGTTACGCAGGGTAATTTTTTCAAAGATCGATTCACTCTGCAATACATCAGAAAGGATGTATGGCAAATCCTCAGTAGTAACAGACTCTTTCTTGTCAGCAAGTTCAATGACTTTATCCGTCACCTTTTTCAGGTTGTCAGGATCGAGCCGTATTCCCATTTCTTCAAGATTCTTCGCGATATTGGCCTTCCCGGAAGTTTTACCAAGGGCATATTTCCGGGTTCGTCCAAATCTTTCGGGCAACAGGTCGTTGTAATACAGGTTGTCCTTGTTATCGCCGTCTGCATGAATCCCGCTGCATTGGGTGAAGACATTTTCGCCTATGATAGGTTTGTTGCCTGAGATGCGAACGCCGGAGAATGTTTCGACCAGGTGACTCACCATGTTCAGTTTGTGCTCGTTTATTGAGTTGGACATCTTGAGATGGTCGTTCAGCAAAGCCACAACGCTCGATAGCGGGGCATTGCCAGCTCTCTCACCCAATCCGTTGATGGTGGTGTGTATCGTATTTATGCCTGCGCGGATCGCCGCGTCAACGTTGGCAACAGCCAGATCATAATCATTGTGGGCATGGAAATCAAAATGAAGCATCGGGAAATTGCGTATCATGGTCGTACAGAACTGAAACGACTCAGTCGGATTAAGAATTCCCAGGGTATCAGGAAGCATCATTCTCTTAATTGGCTCATCTTTTAGTCCTTCAAGCATGAAATTGACATATTCCGGCGAATTGCGCATGCCATTTGACCAATCTTCCAGGTAGATATTCACTGAGATATTCATTTTCCTGGCCAGTGCGATTGATTTTTTGATGTCTTCGAGATGCTGCTCCGGACTTTTTTTCAATTGCTGCGTGACGTGACGAAGCGATCCTTTTGCCAAAAGGTTGATAACTTTTCCACCTGCCTTGGCTATCCAGTCGAGGGAGGTAGTACCATCGACAAAGCCAAGTATTTCGATCCTGTCGTGATACTCAGACCCTTTTGCCCATTCCATTATTTTTTTGGCACCTAGCAGCTCACCTTCAGACACTCTGGCTGAAGCAATCTCCAGGTAATCAACCTTTACCTCTTCAAGCAGAATCTTCGCGATGTTCAGCTTTTCAGATTCTGAAAAGGATACGCCTGAGGTTTGTTCCCCATCCCTCAGGGTTGTATCCATGATGTATATTTTTTGCTTCATCAAAAATTTAAAATATGCATGAAAACTTAAAAATGGAAGATGCACTCAGGTATCGCATCAATGTCATTTTGTCTCAAATGCTTCAATCTCTTTTTTGAGACTCAGCAGGTAGTCGATATCATCATACCCTTTTAGAAGGCACTCTTTTTTGTACGGATTGATTTCAAACCGGTATTCTGTTGCATTGGATAAGTTGCAAATATTCTGGTTTTCAAGGTCAACTTCAAAGCTGGCAGCAGGATTTTCTTCAATGGTACTAAACATGCCGGACAAAAAATCTTCCGACACCTGGACAGGCAGTAATCCGTTATTCAATACGTTGTTTTTGAAAATGTCTGCAAAAAAGCTGGACACAACCACCCTGAAGCCATAATCATAGACAGACCACGCTGCATGTTCCCTGCTGGAGCCGCTGCCGAAATTTTTCCCGGCAACCAGGATAGTTCCGGTATACATTGGATTATTCAGCACGAAATCCGGATTGGGTGTTCCGTCTTTCCCGTAACGCCAGTCGCGGAAAAGATTGTCGCCAAAGCCTTTGCGTTCAACTGCCTTAAGGAACCTGGCAGGAATGATCTGATCCGTGTCTACATTCTCTATTGGAAGAGGTACTGCCGGACTTATTATTTTGATAAATTTCTCAATTGGCATTTTCAGATAAAATTAAATTTCTGTATAAAAATTGATCAGGCTCCCGGATTGGAAATAACTCCGCTCACCGCTGCGGCCGCTGCTACCAGCGGGCTGGCCAGCATTGTGCGGGCACCGGGTCCCTGTCGTCCTTCAAAATTGCGGTTAGAGGTGGAAACGGCATATTTTCCCTCAGGAATTTTGTCGTCGTTCATGGCCAGGCATGCGGAGCAACCCGGTTGACGGAGGGCAAATCCGGCTGCTTCCATGACCTCAACCAGGCCTTCCTCACGGATTTGTTGTTCAACTTGTTTCGATCCCGGCACTATCCAGGCCGTAACCCAGGGAGCTTTCTTTTTCCCTTTGACATAGCTGGCAAACATCCGGAAGTCTTCAATACGGCCATTGGTACAACTGCCAATAAAAACATAATCTACCTTCTTGCCGAGAAGTTTTTCGCCTGGTTTGAAACCCATGTATTCAAGTGATTTCATGAAGGTTGCACGATCGCTTCCGGCCAGATCATCTCCTGTAGGAATAGACCCTTCAACACCTACGCCCATGCCAGGGTTGGTGCCATAAGTTATCATTGGCGTAATACCTGCTGCATCAAATGTGTATTCAGTATCAAACTGAGCATCATCGTCAGTCTTGAGTTTACGCCATTCTTCCACTTTTTGGTCCCATTCTTTGCCTTTGGGGGCAACTTCTCTGCCTTTCAGGTAGGCAAAAGTTGTTTCATCGGGCGCGATCATTCCTCCTCTTGCTCCGCACTCAATGCTCATGTTGCAAAGGGTCATCCTTGCTTCCATTGAAAGGGAACGGATGGCTGAACCGGCAAACTCTATAAAGTGTCCTGTTCCACCGGAAGTGGTAATTTTAGATATCACGTAAAGGGCTATATCTTTGGAAGTTACATTTTTTGACAATCTCCCTTCAACGTTGATTCTCATTTTTTTAGGCTTAGGCTGAAGGATGCACTGACTGGCAAACACCATCTCCACTTCACTGGTTCCGATGCCAAAGGCAATACTGCCGAAGGCGCCGTGAGTGGAGGTATGGCTGTCACCACAGACAATAGTCATGCCTGGTTGGGTAATCCCGAGCTCTGGTCCGATAATGTGTACAATTCCGTGCCATTTGTGGCTCAAACCGTACAGCGGGATGTTATGCCTTGCACAATTGGCTGTCAGAGTTTCCACCTGCTTGCGGGAGAGTTCCTCCCTGATTGGAAGGTGCTGTTCAATTGTCGGCACATTGTGGTCAGGTGTTGCAATGGTATTCTGCGGACGGAATACTTTTAGTCCACGTTTTTCCAATCCTGAAAATGCCACCGGACTGGTCACTTCATGGATGAAATGTCTGTCGATGTAAAGGACTGAAGGGCCACCCTCAATTTTGCTGACTACATGGGCATCCCAAATCTTGTCAAATAATGTTGTTGGTTCCAAGATAAATTCTTTTAATAATATTCTTTTTATAATAATGAAGCATCTATAGATATTATGCTCACAATCAGTAACTTAGTGATAACATAAGAACAAATATCGTTCTTCTGACTAAATCATCATTCTATTTTTACGTCAGTAGCCAATTCACTGTTCCCAATTTTATTGAGTGCATCCAGAAAAGCTTCAACGGAAGCGGTAATAATGTCTGTATTAGCGCCAAAGCCATTGTAAATATTGCCTTCAGACTCAACTTGCATGTGTACCTTGCCAACATCATCACTCCCTTTGTTGATAGCCTGGATCAGGAATTCCTGCAAGGTTACCTTCCGGTGGATAATTGCTTTGACAGCTTTTATGGCTGCATCAACTGGTCCGTTTCCGGATTCTGTAGCTGTAAATTTTTCGCCGGCAATGTTAAGTCGCAAAGTAGCCATAGGAACTAAATTCTTGCCTGTGACAACCTGAAGGAAATCGAGTTTAATCCGTCGTTCGTTCATGTTTCTTTCGCCAACCAGCATCATAAGATCATCTTCCTTGATGTCTTTTTTCTTGTCAGCCATCAGCAAAAACTCCTGGTACACTTCGTCAAGCTTTTCTTTCTCAAGTTTAAAACCCAACATTTCCAGGTGATGATTTAATGCTGCCCTTCCACTTCTTGCGGTTAAAACGATAGATGATTCATTTATTCCAACTTCTACAGGGTCGATGATTTCGTAGTTTTCACGGTTTTTAAGCACACCGTCCTGGTGGATGCCGCTTGAATGAGCGAATGCATTTCTTCCGACAATGGCCTTGTTAGGCTGAACGGGCATATTCATCAGGCTGGAGACGAGCTTACTGGTTTTGTAAATATTCTTTGAATTGACGTTGGTGTAAAGATTCAGTTCTTTGTGAGAGCGAAGTATCATGACCACCTCCTCCAGGGAAGTGTTCCCTGCCCGTTCTCCGATGCCATTGATTGTTACCTCAACTTGCCTGGCTCCGTTCATAACCCCTGCAATGGTATTTGCAGTTGCCATACCCAGGTCATTGTGACAGTGGGTGGAGATGATTGCTTTGTCAATGTTTGAAACATTTTCCATCAGGAATTTGATCTTTTCTCCAAACTCGTAAGGAAGGCAATATCCGGTGGTATCCGGTATATTGACTACCGTGGCTCCTGCCTTGATAACCGCCTCAATTACCCTTGCCAGGTAGACATTGTCTGATCGTCCTGCATCTTCAGCGTAGAATTCAACATCTTCAACAAATCTCTTGGCATATTTAACTGCTCTGACCGCACGATCAAGAATTTCATCCGGGTTAGAGTTCAGTTTGGAAACTATATGATAGGGAGATGTACCGATTCCTGTGTGAATCCGGCCGCGTTTTGCATATTTCAACGATTCTGCTGCAACTTCGATGTCTTTCTCAACGGCACGTGTAAGTGCGCAGATGGTTGGCCAGGTGACCGCCTTCGAGATTTCGACCACTGACTTGAAGTCACCCGGACTGGAAATCGGAAATCCGGCTTCAATGATGTCGACACCCAGTTGTTCCAGTGCCTTGGCTACCTCAATTTTCTCAATTGTGTTCAGCTGGCATCCGGGTACTTGTTCGCCGTCACGCAAAGTAGTGTCAAAAATATATACTTTATTATCCATAACATTTTAATTAGCAAATGTTCTAGTTGTTCTCTGGTCTCAGTTTACGGACTGCAGAACCAGCTCTCCACATTTCAGACTCGCGCAGTTCTTTCAGCTCTTCCTCCAGTTTGACGCGGTAATCGGCTTTGCTGTTGGAATCGATGGAACGTTGTGCTTCATTTCCGGCCGCAACTTCCTTGTAAAGCTCTTCAAATACCGGTTTGGAAGCATCCCTGAATTTTTTCCACCAGTCAAGTGCGCCGCGTTGTGCAGTTGTGGAACAGTTGGCATACATCCAGTCCATTCCGTTTTCTGCCACGAGTGGCATCAGGCTTTGGGTCAGCTCTTCGACTGTCTCATTGAAAGCTTCTGAAGGGGAGTGGCCATTGCTGCGCAATACTTCGTACTGAGCGGCGAATATTCCCTGGATTGCTCCCATCAATGTGCCGCGTTCACCGGTTAGGTCAGAATAAACTTCTTTCCTGAAAGTTGTTTCAAACAGGTAACCTGATCCTACTCCGATTCCCAGAGCAACAACTCTCTCCCATGCTTTCCCTGTTGCATCCTGGAAGATAGCATAGCTTGAGTTTAATCCGCGTCCCTGCAAAAACATTCTGCGAAGGCTGGTTCCCGATCCTTTTGGAGCGACGAGAATTACATCAACATCTGCCGGAGGTACAATTCCGGTTCTTTCTTTGTAGGTAATACCGAAACCGTGGGAGAAATACAGAGCCTTTCCTGCTGTCAGATGTTTTTGAACTGTTGGCCATAAACTGATCTGACCGGCATCAGAAAGCAAAAACTGCAGTATTGTACCTCTTTGACAAGCTTCTTCGATTTCGAAAAGAGTTTTCCCGGGTACCCAGCCGTCTGCGACTGCCTTGTCCCAGGTCTTGGAATCCTTCCGCTGACCGATAATTACATTGAATCCGTTGTCACGAAGGTTGAGCGACTGACCCGGTCCCTGTACACCATAACCAATGATGGCAATGGTGTCATTCTTCAATACTTCCTGTGCTTTTGCCAATGGAAACTCTTCACGGGTTACCACATTCTCTTCTGTTCCTCCAAAATTAATTTTAGCCATTTTCTTGTTGTTTTATTGTATTATTCGTACTAAATTTTTATTTCAATTGGTTTTTAATCCTCAAATGCACTGTAAACGCTTTGATATACTGATAATTGTCGATTTCACTTAATCTTTGCTTCCATTTTGGCAAAAAGTGCATCCCGTTCACGAAGGAATTCAGAAAGTCTCTCGATTGGGGAGCGGGTAATCGCAATCCGGCCGGACCGGATAAACTGCAGCACTCCGAACTGGTTCAGTCCGTTGAACAATGCCTGTGTCTCATCTTTGTGCCCGGTTTTTTCGATTACAGTGTACTCTTTGGTAATCTCAAGGATGCGCGCATTGTGTTTTCGCACAATTTTCTCAATCATGTCACTCTCAACCAAAGCCTGGGTAGAAACCTTGTATAAGGCAATCTCCTGGGAAATCATTTCTTCATCGGTATGGTAAAAAGCCTTCAGTACTTCGATCTGTTTTTCGATCTGTCTGACAATATTTTCTACCTTTTCTTTCTCTTCATTTACTACAATAGTAAATTTAGAAATACCTGATATTGCTGATTCAGATACTGTTAGGCTCTCTATATTGACCTTTCTGCGGGTGAAAATAATGGTTATCCTGTTTAACAAACCAATATGGTTTTCACTGTAGGCGCTTATGATATATTCTTGCTTCATGGCTTCTTTTTTATGGGTTGAGATTTATAATTCGTCCGCACCAAGGAGACAATTCGATACTGTTGCGCCTGCCGGAACCATCGGGAAGATATTATCTTCCTGCTCGATTTTGACTTCAAGGAGATAAGGGCCATCGCAGGCAATCATTGCTTTCATTGCCGGTTCGAGATCCTTCCTTTCAGACACCACAGCCCCCGGGATGCCATATGCATCTGCGAGTTTGACAAAATCCGGACTATTTATCTCGGTAAATGAGTATCTTTTCTCGAAGAATAATTCCTGCCACTGACGTACCATTCCCAAAAAGTCATTGTTCAGAATCACAATCTTGACCGCAAGTTTTTCCTGGGCTATTGTGCCCAGTTCCTGAATTGTCATCTGGATTCCACCATCGCCAACAAACAGGATGACATCTTTACCTGGTGCTCCCATTTTGGCTCCCATCGCCGCAGGCAGTCCAAAGCCCATAGTTCCCAATCCTCCTGAAGTTACCCAGGACCTGGTTTGGTTAAAACGTGCATAGCGGGCTGCTGCCATCTGATTCTGGCCTACATCCGTCACGATAACTGCTTTGTTGTCAGTCAGGTTGGTTGATAAGCGAACCACTTCACCCATGGTAAGCCCCGGTTTGGTTGGCTTGAGGTCGTTGACAATTACTTTTTCTTCCTCTTTCTGCCTTGCCTGAAGGAATTCATTCACCCATTCCGTGTGCTGTCTTTCAGCAACCAAAGTTGACAAAAGCCGGAGTATATGTTTGGCATCTCCAAGAATTGCCACTTCAGTTTTAATGTTTTTATCGATTTCGGCAGCATCGATCTCAATATGGACAACTTTAGCCTGTTTAGCGTAGGTTTTAATATTCCCGGTTACCCTGTCATCAAAACGCATGCCGACGGCAATCAGAACATCACATTCATTTGTTTTGATATTAGGTGCGTAGTTGCCATGCATTCCGAGCATGCCCATATTTAATGGATGGTCACTTTTTAAAGCAGATATCCCCAGGAGTGTTGATGCTGCCGGAATACCTGTTTTTTCAATGAAATGTGCCAGCTCTTTTTCTGCACCCGACAACAATATACCCTGGCCAAAAATAAGGAATGGTTTTTTTGATGAATTGATCAGGTCTGCGGCATTTTTGATGTAAGTCTTATTGGTTGGAAATTCCGGTACGTAAGAACGAATACGGGTACACTTTTTATAGGCAAAATTGAGTTTGCCGAATTGCGCATCCTTGGTGATGTCCAATAATACGGGTCCCGGACGCCCGGTTGATGCAATGAAAAATGCCTTTGCAATGGCTTCCGGAATTTCTTCTGCCCTGGTAATCTGGTAATTCCACTTGGTTACAGGCATTGAAATGCCGATTACGTCGGATTCCTGGAAAGCATCTGTTCCGAGTAGTCCAGAGGTTACCTGGCCGGTAACACAGACCAATGGAGTAGAATCAATCATTGCATCGGCTATGCCTGTTATCAGGTTGGTAGCTCCCGGACCTGAAGTCGCAAAACATACCCCAACCTTACCTGATACCCGGGCATACCCTTGTGCGGCATGGACGGCACCCTGTTCGTGGCGGACAAGAATGTGGTTAACTGCATGGCCAAAATCATATAATGCATCGTAAATGGGCATTATCGCTCCGCCCGGATATCCGAAAATGGTTTCTACCCCCTCCGCAACCAGAGAACGGACCATTGCTTCCGAACCCGATATTTCAATTGTTTCTTTCGGACTATTTTTTATTTTCTCATTTTTGGTTATCATAATCTGATCATTTATTTAATAAGAAGCTTTTGTCTGTTGTAATTGGCGTGTATTTTTTTAATCAATCATTCGAATTGCTCCCCTGTCTGCCGAAGAAACATTCTGCGCATAAATTCTCAGCGCCTTGCTGATATTCCTGTCTCTGGAAACGGGCTTGTAAGCATCTTTCCCTTTCGCTTCCTCTGCAGATTTTCGGGTAGCCATTTCATGTTCGTTTATCATCAGGTTGATCGTTCTCCCCGGGATATCGATGACGATTTTATCTCCGTCTTTAACCAGGGCAATCTCTCCTCCTGCAGCTGCCTCCGGTGATACATGGCCTATCGACAGTCCTGAAGTTCCCCCTGAAAATCTTCCGTCAGTAAGCAATGCGCAGGATTTGTCCAGTTTTCTGGATTTAAGGTAAGAAGTAGGGTAGAGCATCTCCTGCATACCGGGCCCTCCTTTGGGTCCCTCGTAACGAATGATGACTACATCACCTGCCTTGACTCTCCCTTCCAGTATTCCTGTGCAGGAGTCTTCCTGCGATTCAAAAATACGTGCGGTACCTTCGAAGTGATAAACAGAAGCATCGACTCCGGCTGTTTTTACTATGCAACCATTGCGCGCAATATTTCCATACAGGACCGCGAGGCCGCCTTCCTTTGAGAAGGCATTATCGACCTGGCGAATGCAACCATTCAGACGGTCAACGTCGGGTTCTGAATAATATTTTTCCTGTGAACCCATCACGAGATTACGTCCTATATTTCCGGGAGCAGATAAGTACAATTTTTTTGCCTCATTGGTTGCGCCAACCCTGCGAATGTCCCATTTTTCAATGGCTGCAGCCAGGGTTGGCTCGTCCACACGTGACACACCGAGGTTCAATAGGTTTTTCCTTTCCAGCTCACCCAGGATGCCAAGGATTCCGCCTGCCCTGTTTACATCCTGGATGTGAAAGGATGAACTGGGTGCTACCTTGCAGATACATGGCACTTTTCGTGAAAGTTCATCCATGTCTTTCATGGTGAAGTTGACACCGGCTTCATGGGCAACTGCAAGAAGGTGTAATACGGTATTTGTCGATCCCCCCATGGCAATGTCCAGTGTCATTGCATTCATGAATGCTTCACGGGTAGCAACAGAGCGGGGTAGAACCTTCTCATTTCCAAGGAGATAATATTCGTTGGTGATTTCAACGATGCGTTTTGCAGCCTTTTCGAAGAGTCTTTTCCTGTTGGCATGGGTAGCTACCACAGTTCCGTTTCCCGGAAGTGAAAGTCCCAATGCTTCCGTCAGGCAGTTCATTGAGTTGGCTGTGAACATACCTGAACATGAACCGCAGGTAGGGCAGGCATCCATTTCAACTTCGGAAAGTAAAGTTTCATCAACAGAATCATCGGCAGCCATAACCATGGCGTCAACGAGGTCGTACTGCTTGCCCCGGATCTCGCCGGCCTCCATCGGACCGCCGGATACAAATATGGAAGGAATGTTCAGACGCATCGACGCCATCATCATTCCAGGGGTGATTTTATCGCAATTGGAGATGCAAATCATTGCATCTGCCTGGTGGGCGTTTACCATGTATTCCACACTGTCAGCTATCAGGTCGCGGGAGGGCAGGGAATAGAGCATCCCATTGTGACCCATGGCGATTCCATCGTCAATGGCAATCGTGTTAAACTCCGCAGCAAAACATCCTTCTGCTTCGACCAACCCTTTTACCATCTGTCCTACTTCATGCAAATGTGCATGACCCGGTACAAATTGTGTGAAAGAGTTTACAATGGCAATGATAGGTTTGCCAAAATGGCTCTCCTTCATTCCGTTTGCACGCCATAAACTTCTGGCTCCGGCCATTTTTCGACCCTGTGTCGATTGATTGCTTCTTAATCCTTTTTGCATAATCTGTAACTTAAAAAAAGAACCTTTCTCGGTTTGCTGAGAAAGGTTCATCTATTTTTTGTCATCACAAAGACTCAACCTCCTCAACCAGCACAGACGAGAATTAGAATAACCACGAGGAGGAGAATGTCAACGGATACTTTCATTTCTTATTTTTTTGTTTGCAAAGTTCGAATAAAATACACCGGATTTTTGTTTTCAATTTTATGAAAATCTACTTTCAGGTATTTTCTGTTTGTTTTACTCAATATTTGCATTTTTGTTACGGTGGGCCATTTTTTTAAATTTTCACCTTAACTGCAGCAAAAGTATCAATAAAAAATAGACCACAAAATAAAATCGTAAGTAATCAAGGTTAAATAATTAATAAATTAAAGAAAATTTCCCTTTTTGGTTAATGGTTGTGAATTATGGAATATTTTAACCAAAAATTCAAAATTCACATTTACAAGTGGAAATAATACCGTATCAGTCTCCCTCATTATTATAAAAGGATAACAGGATTGTTTCCAACAGTTTTGATAGGTCCGGGGAGGTAAGATCATAATTATTGAGAAGTACTGCAAAGATGATAGTTTTCCCATCGATGGTTTTCATGGTTCCCGCCAGGCTCCTTACTCTTTCCATGGAGCCTGTCTTGGCTCTCAGGTTTTGCTCAAGAGGAGTGCCCTTGAAAGAGTTTTTCAAAGTTCCGTCGATACCTGCAACGGGAAGTGATTGAAAGAACAGATCTTTGGAGTTCCCGTCATAAATGTATTTCATAGTTTCAACCAGTGTTTGGGCCGTAAGGGCATTGCTTCTTGAAAGTCCGCTGCCGTCAGCAGGAAAGAATCCGGCTGCGGATATCAGTTTATCCTCACAAAATTTATGATAAGCTTTTATTCCGTTTTCAATAGACGGCTTACCGGCATATTTCCGCCCGATTTCGCAGAGCAGGTGTTCCGCAAATAAATTGAGGCTCTCCTTGTTGAGCGGCACAATCAGTTCTTTCAGCGGGGGTGATTCAATTTTGCCAAGAAGAAATCTCTTGGCAGTGTCATTGGTCCCCGCGATGCCAATATCGCCTGTTATTTGGATTCCGCTCTGCGTTAATCCGGAAAGGAAAGTTCCGGCTGCCACGAAGGGCGGATCGGGCATTGCTGCTTTTACCACAAAGTCGGACTGGTTGACAGGTATTGTGCCTTCAATATACTGATTGTATGATCCGGGGGCGCCGTACACTATAGTGTGATCTCCGGCTCTGACGGATGAAATCACCTTGTTTTCCAGGGACAATCCTGCTATCTCCGGATTTTTTGACAGGATCGTCACACCCTTGCCGTCAGTCGCCGGGGAGGCAAAGTGGATTTCATACAGGTTGTCGTTAAAAGAAAGCGCGGATACACCAGCGCCGTAATAATTTCCAATATCATCCCAAGCCCATCCTCCGGGAACAGACAATTTATCCATTGAGGTGAGATCTAACAATAGCCGCCCATTTATTTTTTTTATACCCTTGGTCTTCAGAGCCTTGATCCAGTCCATGAAGCAATTTCTGTAATGCTCCTCAAAGTAGGAAGAGTAAAAGGCCGGATCTCCTCCTCCTTTCAGCACCAGGTTACCTGAAAGAACACCTGTCGCCGGATCAACCACCCCGGTGTATTCCAGCGAGGTTGTAAAAGTGAATTCTGGCCCGAGCATATCCAGGGCTACGGCAGAGGTAAAGAGTTTCATCACAGATGCGGTAGACAGGCTTTTCTGAACTGAAGAATGAATTTTTTTTCCTGTTTCGGCATCAATGGCATAAATACTGTAGGAGACAGTTTTTAACTTGTCGGTAGCAAAAAATCGATCGACAGATTTGGTACCTGCAAAACCTTGTGAGATTTGAATTTGCAATAGCAGTAGAAAAATCGCTGAAAAACGCATTTTATAAAGCAGACTTTAATTTTTCCATCGAAGACTTCACTTTGACAAACCTGGCACAATGATTAGCCTTCCGTCAGACAAAGATAGTTATACGGGATTAGAAAATATCAAAACCAGAATCCCAGGGAAAAGAACGGGAGAATTGTTCTGTCGACACTCGACATGCTGAGGTTCAGCATCAACGGTCCGACCACGCTGTCGTAGGCAACATTAAATCCATAACCATAAATAGTGGTCTGGTTACTGAAAAAGAGGTTGTCTTCGCTGTACATCCCTACATCCCCGGTCAAGGAAACATATAGCTTTTCCCACATCCTCAAACGGGCTTCGAGCCTTCCAACGCCGATGCTTCCGGTCATAAATTCCATTCTTCTCAGACCGTTAAAAGCAATATTATTCTCAAAGTAATCAGGTTGTTTTACTCCTCCGACGTAGGTGCGGTGAAAAAATGACTCGTTTTTCCCGATTATCAGCCTGCTATCCAATCCGTAGCGTAATGCGATCCGGTCTGAAAGTGACCTTGCCCGGGCGTAAACAAAATCGCCGACCATAACCGGATTGGTATTCCAGTTGTTGAGCAAGATTTTAATTCCACCTCCTATGTTAATTCCCTTCGTGGGAAAATATACTTTGTTCAGACTGTTGTGTTCAATTTTGGAAAAGAGGTTGAAATAGGTTTCATCATGAATATTATAACCTGTTGTATCACCTATTATTGTTCCGGTATGATAACTGTCCATTGAGCCACCAAGGGTAAATCTGGTCGCATCGTTAATATACGAGTGAGATGCCAGCTGAAAATTGATCAGTGATTTGTCAATTGCTGCTGTTTTTTTGTTGTTCTGGTACCTGTTAATTCTGTCTTCTGCATACATGATCTTTGAAAAGAAGCCCGGTTTCCATCCCCTGTCGAGTGAATAGTGAGCTGCAAACATAGGATACTCAGATAATTTGGCATCAACTGACAACCTTGATCCGAAAAAATTCTGGTTTCTCAGGGTAATATTGAGCAACATGGAAGATTTGTAATCTGAATCGTATCGCAGTCCCGCGTTTATTTTGTTGTTTTTCCGCTCTTTTACCTCTATTTTCATGGTTTTAGTCCTGTTGCCAATTATCTGGTAATTAACAAATTCGTAGTTCCCGGTCGAGTAAAGCCTGGAAATTCCATTTCTGAGATGTTCTAATGTAACACGTTGATTATGTTTGATTCCAACTTGTCCGAGGTAAAAAGTTATCTGAGTCCGGTCTGTCCCTGTTACTTCAATGTTGCTGATGACGAGGGTAGAATCATTTTTAGGAGCCTGATGAGTGGCCCTAGGTTTTACTTCCAGCTTTAGGGAGTCTCTCATGCGAATTAATTCAGGCAATACGCGCCTTGCTGCCTCTTCCCCCAGCATGATCAGTTTTATAGCTGATTCAGCACTGAAGTCTGCGGCCGAGAACCCACGGAGATAGGGCCGGATATTGATATCTGTTTTTTTTTCATTCTCGGTTTTCTTTTGTTTTCCCATGAAGCTGATCATTTGTGCGATCACATCGGGTATGTCCTTAATTTCCGGGGCTGTCATCAAACTGTCGGATATATCTACTCCTATGATAATATCAGCTCCCATTTCCCGGCACCTGTCAACCGGGTAATTGTTGACGACACCCCCGTCGACCAGTTTTCTGCCATCAATCTCGGTGGAAGAAAATGCAGCAGGGACTGCTATGCTGGCACGAATGGCTTTGGGCAGATAACCTTTATTCAGTATTACTTCTTCGCCGGTTGCCAGGTCGGTGGCAATGCAGAGGAAGGGAATCGGCAACTTTGAAAAGTCATAGACATCATGAAAGCCTAATGTCAGGTAAGTTAGGAATTCCATCGCATTTTGCCCGTTGAGGATACCATCTGAAAGCGCCAGTTTTTTTTGTTCGAAGGGAAAACTGACTGCATATCTGGATTCATCAGCCTTGTCAAACGGATTGGCAAATTCAGTCTTATATTCATTACTAAGCAAATTTGTCCAGTCCTGACTCTTTACCAGTTTTTCCAGGGTTTCAGCATTATATCCGCAGGCATAAAGTCCACCGACTATACTTCCGATACTGGTTCCGGCAATATAATCCACAGGTATTTTAGCCTCTTCAAGTACTTTCAGTACTCCAACATGAGCAAATCCCTTCGCGCCGCCTCCTGAGAGAACCAGACCAATCTTGGGATTATTTTTCGCTTCCTGTCCATTCAGTAGGGAAGTGAAAAGTAGCAGGATTAAGGAGAAAAAAAATATTTTCATTTCTGCGAAATGTTCCGGGTAAATTCTAAACAATAATTTATATAGATATTCCCGAAGAGTTATGATATATTTTCAGGTTTTCAGTAAGGGTAATTCCCTCCCTGTCTGTCTTGAGAATAGAAGCATCCTTAAAACAAATTCATGGAATGCTGAAATTGATTTTAAAATAAGAAAATTAATGAATGCAAACTATTCAGGTCAATATGAAAACTTCGAAGAATAATGCTGATTCCATAATGATCAACAATATTGTACTGGGATTGTTGAATAAAACCCTCATGAACTATCTTTCACAAAATTGGAGGCATATTCATTGAGGGCTCCATAGGTACCTTCTGACTTTCAATAAATTAATATTGATATTTACGTCTGAAAAGTCCGGTACTTAGAATGCAAATTACGCTATAAATTCTTTATAATCAAAAATATAACTAAATTATATTGCCATGAAAACAAAAAATTATTCCGGATTTTACGGTCTGACCAGGATAATGGTAATCCTTCTGTCTGTTTTTTATTGGTGCAGTAATGCCCAGGCAGTCCAAAGGGCTGAATATGTACCCGATTCACTGGAGTATAAGCAATTCAAGGGAACAATCGTTGAGTTGGATTCAAGGAAACCACTGGGTTTTGCGACCCTGACACTCGAGGGTACCAACCTGTCAACAGTTGCCAATAGTGACGGGGAGTTTTCCTTTAAGGTTCCTTTGACACAGATAGATGGCAAAGTTATCGTCTCTTTTCTGGGGCACAAGGGAAAAATAATCAGCCTTTCATCCCTTAAACCGGACAAAAACCGTATCGAACTTGAATTATTGACTGTAACTCTTGGAACCGTTAATATTCACCCCCGGGATCCTGATATGCTGATGAGGACTATCCTGGGCAAGAGAGGCGAGAATTACAACATGGATCAGAACCTAATGAAAGTTTTTTACCGCGAGACAATCAAAAAGAATAAAACGTATGTATCTCTTTCAGAGGCTGTTATAGATGTATACAAACAGCCGATACTTTCATCAAGATCTGACCTGGCCGAACTTTCAAAAGGAAGAAAGAGTACAGATTACACAAAGCTTGATACCATCACTTTTAAATTGCAGGGCGGTCCGTATACAACACTGATGCTTGATATCATGAAAAACCCCGAATTGATTTTTACCGACGATATGATTGGTAATTACCAGTTTACGATTGAAAATATCACCAAAATAGGTGACAGGTTGATGTACATCATTGATTTCAGTCAGTTCCCATTCGTCAAGGAGCCGTTGTATTATGGTAAATTATACGTTGATACAGAAACTCTTGCCATCATCAGCGCCTCATTCAGCCTGAATGTCACAGATAAGGTTGCTTCTTCCGAATTTTTTATACGCAAAAAACCTGTGGGTGCGAAGGTATATCCCACCCAGGCAAACTACCAGATCAACTACCGGGAAAAAAACGGGAGATGGATTTTCGGATATTCCAGGGCGGAACTCGTTTTCAAAATTGAATGGAAAAGGAAACTCTTCAACACGCACTATTCCAGTACCATTGAAATGGCAGTTACCGACTGGATGAAAACTATCGACAAGAAGGCCAAACCTGCCGATCATCTGAAACAAAATGTTGTGATGATGGAGCAGGTATCCGGTTTTGCAGATCCTGATTTTTGGGGAGTTTATAATGTTATAGAACCTGAAAAGCCAATTGATCAGGCTATCAGGAAGATACAGAAAAAATTGAGCCGCACTGACAATCAATAGACCGCCCTACTTTCTGGTTGGTCATTTGCGGTCAGGACAAGGATTGCAATATTCAGGTTATTAATTGTCACGTTGTTAAAGAGACTCTACCTTGTTCGTTTCTGTACAGTTGCAGGATGAAGTACGATGATTCTGAGATCATTTGATGCAATAATGATTTCAGAATCATAATATCAGGCATATCTTGCGAAGCTAACTTGAAGCCTTAATTCATTTTTCTGGTGCCATGCAAGATGTAAAAGGTTTTATTATGCTGAATTCACTGTTAATTTCTGCTCTTTATCTTGTACTCCACAGGATTATTTCCTTTATATTTTCCTTTTAAAAATCGCAACGTGATTTTTACATTAACAAATTGGTCCTGGTCAGTCAGGCGAATATATTTTGTGACAGTTTGTTTATCTTTGCGTGTTTTTTTAACTTAACATAGAAATAGTCTATCCTTCGGGTAGCGAATTAATTGTATCACATAAATATCACACAAAATGTTAATAAGTAAAGTCGTCGGAAGAGAAATTCTTGATTCACGCGGTAATCCAACCGTAGAAGTAGAAGTAACCCTTGAGAGCGGATTTGTAGGCCGTGCTGCAGTACCATCCGGAGCATCCACCGGAGAAAATGAGGCAATTGAGCTTCGCGACGGAGACAAGAAAAGATATCTTGGTAAAGGCGTTTTGAAAGCGGTTGAAAATGTTAATACAGTCATCGCTGAAGCCGTCATTGGAATGAATTCATTGAACCAGGTTGCACTGGATCACGCCTTGATAGCATTGGACGGAACGAAAACAAAATCCAAACTTGGAGCAAATGCCATCCTGGGTGTTTCTCTTGCTACTGCTAAAGCTGCTGCCGCTTATCTTGAGATGCCACTTTACCGTTACATCGGAGGTGTCAACGCAAGAACATTGCCGGTACCAATGATGAACATCATCAATGGCGGATCTCACTCGGATGCACCTATTGCTTTCCAGGAATTTATGATTCGTCCGATTGGAGCATCCTCTTTCCGTGAAGCACTTCGCATGGGCGCTGAGGTATTCCATAGTCTGAAAAAAGTATTGCACGACCGTAACCTTAGCACCGCGGTAGGTGATGAAGGAGGTTTTGCCCCAAAACTCGATGGTACGGAAGATGCGCTTAACAGCATTATACTTGCTATTAAGAATGCAGGATACAAACCGGGCCGTGCCGAAGATGGTGGAGAAATTTCCATTGGCCTTGACTGTGCTGCTTCTGAGTTCTACAAAGACGGCATTTACAATTATGCCAAATTTGAAGGACCCAATGGTGCAAAGCGCAACAATGTTGAGCAGGTAGAATTTTTGACCTACCTGGTTGAGAACTTCCCGATTGACTCAGTAGAAGATGGTTGCTCAGAAAATGACTGGGATGGCTGGGTTTTGCTGACCGAAAAACTGGGTCATAAATGCCAGCTTGTTGGAGATGACCTGTTTGTTACCAATGTCGAATACCTGAAGAAAGGGATTGAACTCGGTGCCTCCAATTCTATCCTGATTAAAGTTAACCAGATTGGTACTTTAACAGAAACCCTGGATGCAATTGATATGGCTCACCGTGCAGGTTATACCAGTGTAACATCGCACCGTTCAGGAGAGACCGAAGATGCAACTATTGCTGATATTGCTGTTGCAACCAACAGTGGGCAGATCAAGACAGGATCATTGAGCCGTTCCGACAGGATGGCCAAATACAACCAGCTTCTCCGCATCGAAGAGGAGTTAGGAGCGGCTGCAGTATATGGATTCAAAAAAGTGATTAAAGCTTAATTGATCAAATCAATTATATGAAAAGGGTGCCCCAAAGGCACCTTTTTTTTGTCAAACCGGGCCCCTGCCTGTCGATGGGGCCATTTTACATGATGGATAGATTTCAGATTCGCAACTGGTTCTGTTGAGGAGACACTAAACCTGTCTATAGTTTTTCAGATCAGCATCCTGGCTTGTCGAAGAAGACAAACTATTTGCCAGTTAGATTTCAAACATGATTCCCGGTACTATCAGACACTGGTCGGTTGCATGATCATCTGTTATCCACTTTCTCAGGATACAAGTCGTGATTCATCAGCCTGTACTCAGCCATCTGTTCAAATTTGGTGCCCGGTTTGCCATAATTGCAATAGGGGTCAATGCTGATGCCGCCTCTTGGAGTAAATTTTCCCCAGACCTCAATGTACCGGGGATCCATCAGCCGGATCAGATCCTTCATGATGATATTGACGCAATCTTCATGGAAATCACCATGGTTTCTGAAGCTGAAAAGATACAGTTTCAGACTTTTACTCTCCACCATCTTCAAATCGGGAATATAACTGATATAAAGAGAAGCAAAATCTGGTTGTCCGGTGATAGGGCACAGCGTGGTGAATTCAGGGCAATTGAATTTTACCCTGTAGTCATTGCCAGGATGCTGGTTTTCGAATGTTTCAAGCAAGGACGGATCATATTCAAAATGATATACATTTCCTGCCCTGCCTAAATGGGTCAATCCTTTTTTATCTCTTCCTGTCATGATGCTAAAATATTTGTTTTTGAAATTGCCGATTGTTCTCCCGGTTCATCCTGCCGTTTTACAGATCTTTTACTTTAAACGGGTTGTAGGAGATCCCTACATCGAAAGTGTCAATATTATCCACCCGCTTGATGAGTTTCACGACATATATTGTAACAGGCAGCAGGATCACTTCAAACAATGTTTTGATTATCGCCTGGGTCAGAACCATTAAAGGCAGCTCACTTAGTGGAATGATCCCGGCAAAGGCAACTGTAATGAATACTGCCGAATCAGCGCCTTCTCCAAGCAAGGTGGAAAGTATTGCCCTGAAAGAAAAATTCCTGCCCCTGGTACGGATTTTTAACGTGCTCATGACATAGGCATTGAGAAATGAACCAATCAGATAAGCCAGCAAACTGGCAATGGCAATCCTTGGAGTGCTGCTAAGAATGTTTGCAAAGGCTTCCTGGTTTTGCCAGAATGGAGCTGCCGGCCATTTCACACTGAGCGTATAAAAAAGGACGGCAATAAGATTCATCAGAAATCCGGTCCAGATAATAAACCTGACTTTTTTATATCCCCATACTTCTGCAACAACGTCATTAATTATATAGGACAATGGAAAAATCATGACGCCTGCTGGCACGTACCAGTTTCCCAGCGCAATAATTTTGGAGGAAATGAGGTTTGAAATCAGGAGACAGGAGGTAAAGAGAACTCCTGCAAGAAAGAAGGTAATACTTAATTTTTGTTTCATTTTACTTGTTTTTTACGTGGTTTTCAAGCACACGGGTTATCCGGCACAAAGGTAAGGACAAAAAGGGAAAAGTCCTAACCGGACAAAAACTGAACAGAATTTATTTATAAAAAGTTCAAATAGTATTTTAATTCTGAGCAGTTCTTGAATTTTAATCTATTTTTAGGAAAAATTCAAAGGCAAGGATTGTCCTTGTAATCAGACTGTCATAACTAACAATTATTTTCAATGAATGCACTTTTAGGAGTTATTTTTCACTCGATAGGAGGGTTTGCATCCGGAAGTTTTTATATGCCATTCAAGAAGGTTAAGGGCTGGGCATGGGAGAGTTATTGGATCATTGGCGGACTTTTCTCATGGCTTATTGTTCCTCCGCTGGCCGCCTGGCTTACAATTCCGGGATTTGCAAAAATTATTGCCTCAACTGGCGACGGAATTCTTGGAATAACCTATCTGATGGGATTGCTTTGGGGAATCGGAGGACTCACTTACGGTCTGGGTGTCCGGTATCTTGGAATGTCACTGGGGAATTCTGTTGTTCTCGGTTTCTGCTCTGCTTTCGGTGCATTGGTACCCCCAATCTATTATGCCATCAACCCGACTCCGGGGAAAGTTTCATTTCTCCAGATGCTTGGAGATTCTGGCGGTCAGCTGGTTCTGCTTGGTGTTGCGGTCTGTCTGACCGGTATTGCAATTACTGGTTCTGCCGGGCACCGAAAGGAAAAGGAACTTTCGCCTGAACAAACCAGGGCAAGTGTGGCTGAGTTTAGTCTGGTGAAAGGCCTGATCGTTGCTATTATTTCTGGTATTCTAAGTTCATTTTTCAATTTTGGTATAGAGGCCGGAAAACCAATGGCGAATGTTGCCAACGACCTTTGGAAAGCGGCTAACCCCGACCAGGGGGAATTCCTGTTCCAGAACAATGTAACTTTTGTTGTTATCCTTTGGGGCGGGTTGACGACCAACCTGATATGGACCACTATCCTAAATTTTAAAAATAAAACGTACGGCAATTTTGTTGATCTGAAGAAACCGTTGCTTAACAACTATATCTTCTCCGCCCTCGCCGGTACAACCTGGTTTATGCAATTCTTCTTTTATGGAATGGGAGAGAGCAAACTCGGTAACGGAGCCAGTTCCTGGATTCTGCATATGTCTACCATCATATTGACTGCCAATATGTGGGGCTTGTACAACAGGGAATGGAAAGGAGTTTCGGGAAGGACGTTCACAACTTTTGTGGCCGGAATTTCAGTGATTCTGCTTTCTGTGGTTATAGTTGCAATTGGCAACTCCATTTAAATAAGATTTCCTTTCCTGGTTTTGACCTGACCAGCCTTAAGTTTTGAAAATTAAGTTAAATCAGATCATATTTTCCGGAAGAATTAGGTAACTTTATTTGCCATTTTCTGATAAATCAAACTAAATCCTTATTACCAGGAACCTTACTGAATAGTCGATTTTTGAAATATTCGACAATCTGGAATAAAATGGATTAAATTATTTATAATCAAGAATTTAAATATCACATTTACTGATGAGAAGCGAAATGATTGAAGGCTCTTACGCCGTTGCAAAAAAGATATATGCATCATTTGGTGTGGATACTGACAAGGTACTGGGGAAAATGGATGAACTCAGGATCAGCCTTCATTGCTGGCAAACTGATGACGTCGGAGGTTTTGAAACCCCTGATGCAACATTATCCGGAGGTGGAATACAAGCGACGGGCAACTATCCCGGGAAAGCAACAAATATTCAGCAGGTTCGTGATGACCTTGAAAAGGTCATTTCACTTCTGCCCGGAACCCAGCGGATCAACCTTCATGCCATTTATGGTGATTTTGGGGGAGAAATGGTTGATCGGGATCAGATAGAAATTAAGCATTTCCAAAGCTGGATTGATTGGTGCAAGAAACTGGGTATAGGTATGGATTTCAATGCTTCCTGTTTCTCCCATCCAAGGGCGGCAGATGGATTTACTTTATCCAGCAAGAACGAGTCCAACCGCAAATTCTGGGTCGAACACGTAAAAAGATGCAGGGCCATATCTGCAGAGATAGGCAAACAGCTGGGATCTCCATGTGTACACAATACCTGGATTCCGGATGGTTCAAAAGATACTCCCATCGACAGGAATGGTCACCGTGCCTTACTCAAAAAATCGCTTGACGAGGCGATGGCTGTTGAATACCCAAAATCTCAAATGAAAGATGCTGTCGAAAGCAAGCTTTTCGGTATTGGTGCTGAATCAATGACTGTCGGATCTCATGATTTCTACCTGGGTTATGCCATATCAAACAACAAGCTTATTTGCCTGGACAACGGGCATTTTCATCCGACAGAACAAGTGGGTGACAAAATTTCTGCCTGTCTTCAGTTCCTGGATGAAATTTTGTTGCACGTGACCCGGCCCATTCGGTGGGATTCAGATCATGTGGTAACTCTTAATGATGATATACAGCTGATTGCGCATGAAATAGTCCGCAATAATTTCCAAAAACGCGTCAATATCGGCCTCGACTTTTTCGATGCTTCCATCAACAGGATCGGGGCGTATGTAATTGGTACAAGGGCTACCATGAAGGCATTTTTAATTGCCCTTCTCGAGCCAACCAATCTTTTGCTGGAACTGGAGGAAAAGGGGATGTATTTCGAAAGGCTGGCATACCTTGAAGAACAAAAAACCATGCCTATTGGTGCCGTATGGGCCTACTACCTTTTGAAATCGGGTGTTGCTGTTGGCCCGGATTATGTAATGGAGATACAGCAATATGAGAAGGATGTATTATCAAAGAGATAATACAAAAATTGCAGGATAAAGGATAAAGGATAAAGGATAAAGGATAAAGGATAAAGGATAAAGGATAAAGGATAAAGGATAAAGGATAAAGTGAATAAATGGTGAGACCAGTATTTGATCACGGATGATTTTTCTATTTCACCCGAACTACCTTTAAAGACTGATACGTACTTCAGGCTTTAACCTTTTTTAATCAATAATTTTATAACACAAAAGTCACGAATGGATCGGCATTTAAAGGAATTAGTTGAGATTTCACGTTTTTATGGGGCTGACCCCTCATTTGTTATTGCAGGGGGAGGAAATACTTCTTATAAAAATCAGCAGAAGATTTGGATCAAAGCAAGTGGTGTCTCATTGGCGACTATAGAAGAATCAGGGTTCGTCGCGCTTTCAAGGGAGAAACTGAAACAAATATCAGTAAAAAGCTACAGCACGGATTCACTTATTCGTGAAAATGAAGTCAAGGCAGATTTGCATGAGGCGATAGTATCCCCTAAAGAGCTGAGACCATCCGTTGAAACCTCGCTGCACGAGGTGATTGATTACAGCTACGTTGTGCATACCCACCCAACAAAGGTTAACGGACTGATGTGTTCAATGCGTGCAGGTGAAGCATGCAAAAAATTGTTTGGGGACAAGGCCCTGTTTGTCGAATACACTGATCCTGGATATATACTTTTTAAAAAAGTAGCCGAAGATATAAGAAAATTCTCTGAGATAAATGGTTTTGGACCACAAATCATCTTTCTGGAAAATCATGGAGTATTTGTCGGAGCCGACACAACAGAAGAGATAAAAGTCATCTACGATGATATTATGACAACAATTGGTGCAAACATAAGCAGTCAGCACCCTGATACTGAAACTGAAGAATTGAAGTCCGTGATTATTGACCAAATAGGCTCATTGAATCCCGGATATGCTGATTTCAAAGCGATAGGAATCAAAAGCGATCTGATCGCCGGATTTGTGAAGGAGGAGCAAATTTTTCGTAAAGTTTGCAAATCATTTACTCCGGATGATATTGTATATTGTAAAGCTCACTATCTTTATATTCCAATCCAAAAAAGTGAACAGGCGGATATAGATGTGACATCGAAGATGATTGATGAGTTTATAACCCGTTACGGCTATCTTCCAAAGGTTATTGCTTTACAGAACAGGGGTATTATTGGAGTTGAGGAGAGTCTGAAATCGGCAAGAAATGTTTTGGATGTTTATGAAAATATTTTAAAGATTAGTTTTTACACAGAAAATTTTGGCGGTCCCAAGTTCCTTAATGATGAACAGATCGCTTTTATTGATAATTGGGAAGTGGAGAACTACCGAAGAAAAATCGCCAAATCCTGAATTTGATCCATTTGAATTTTAAACCTTAATTCCTTTGATATGCTTATGAAAAAAATTCTGCCTGCCATATTGGTGCTGGCATTAGCAGTGTACTTCATCGCAAGATACAATGGGCCCGAGTTAGGAGTGGAGTCCACTGTCGACAAAACCAATCTCGAAAAATTTTGGAAAGCTAAAAACGTTGATTTAAAGGATGGCCAGTTCCTGTTGGAAAAGAGTGATGCCTCCTTAACCTCCGGTTTCAGAATTAGTAATTTTGAACTTTCTTTTAAAATGAAAACCACTCCGGGGGCAGTCGGGCAGATTAATTTTTCTACGTCCAAGAGCCCCGACGTCAAATCAATGAGGGGTTATTCTGTGATGATAAATAACAGTGATTACAGCACGGGATTAGCGCAGAAAACCGGAAGTTTGTCAAGAATCCGCAATAATTTTGTCCGGACGGTTGAAGACAATGAATGGTTTGATCTGAATCTGTCTGTTATTGGTAACAAGATTGCAGTTTTTGTTAATGGAAAACTTATCAGCGAATACGCCGAACCTCAGAACGCCAAAAGAATTGAAGGCCTGTCTGGAATGGTGCTTTCACGCAGTTTCATCGCTATTCGGAAGATGAATGAAGAGGGGGACATTGTAATCTCTGAGATGAAATTCAAACCGATTTCAAAAAGTTTTGGGAAAATGCCTGTTCAGCTTAATTCCGATTCCATCGCAGATGTGATTGATAGTCTGAATCAGCGCGAATTTCCGTTAATTGATTTTCACGTTCACCTCAAAGGTGGCCTGACAATGGACCAGGCTTGTCAGCATGCAAGAGAGAATGGCTTTTGTTATGGCGTTGCTGCCAATTGCGGTCTGAAGTTTCCGGTGACGAACGATTCAACATTGTACAGCTACCTGAACACCATAAAGAAAGAACCTGTATTCAAGGCAATGCAATGTGAGGGACGGGAGTGGGTGACTTTGTTCACACCTCAGGCAGTTGCCGGATTTGACTATATTTTCACTGATGCCATGACCTGGACTGATGATAAAGGCAGAAGAATGCGCCTGTGGATGCCGGATGAGACTTTTGTCGAAAATGACCAGCAGTTTATGGATATGCTTGTTGGTAAGATTGAAGCAATTCTTGAAGGTGAACCAATTGATATTCATGTTAATCCTACTTTTCTTCCACCCCAGCTTGCCCAGCGTTACGATGAGTTATGGACAACTGAAAGGATGGACAGGGTGATTAATGCCCTCGTCCGAAATCAGGTAGCTCTCGAAATTAATTCAAGATTTAAACTTCCCAGCATAGCCTTTATTAAAAGAGCCAAAGCTGCAGGCGTCAAATTTACTTTTGGTACCAATAATGCGAAAAATGATGATCTGGATCGTTTGGAATATAGCATTAAGGCCCTCAGGGAAGTAGGTCTGACGGCAAGCGATATGTTCCTTCCCAAACCAAAGTCGGAACGAAAAATCCTTAAAAAAGGACTTCCTGCAAAGGTTACAGGCTAAAAAGTAATTTTGGAATTTCGATTTTGAATTCATAAGAAGCAGGGATAGTTCTGCTGAAGTTTGGAAATCAGTGTTTTACAATTGATGTGTTATGGATATTCTCCCTTATCCGTCATAGATATTACAAAATCGGAAATCGTAAATTACCTTTGAAAAAATAAAACAGTAAATTTCAACGTTTATGTTTAAAAAGGAAACATATATCAGGAGAAGAGCCACCTTGAGGCAGAAAATGGGAACAGGATTGATTCTTGTCCCCGGGAATCAGGAATCTCCTATGAATTATCCGGAGAATACTTACCATTTCAGACAGGACAGTACTTTTCTCTATTTTTTCGGATTGGACCTTCCAGGTATGTTCGGTGTAATTGATGTCGATAACAATAGTGACGCAATTTTTGCAAATGATGTTGATATTGAGGATATTATATGGATGGGGCCTCAAAAATCTGTTGCAGAACAGGCACTTAGTGCCGGGGTACAAATGTCAGCATCCCTGGAGAAACTCAGTCTTACCATCGAAAATGCTGTCAGAAGTGGCCGAAGAATTCACTTTACACCCCCGTATCGTACTGATAACCAGGTTTTTTTAAGTAGATTACTTGGAATAAAATTCGGAAATGTAATACAATATTCGTCACAGGCATTAATCAATGCCTGTGTATCCATGCGTTCTATTAAGGATGAGGAGGAAATCATTGAAATTGAACGTGCTTGTACTATTGGATACGAAATGCATGTCACTGCCATGAAAATGGCGAAGCCCGGCATGAGCGAGCAGCAAATTGCCGGATTTATTGAAGGTATTGCGCGTTCGAAGGGGGCAGGTACTTCCTTTCCAACAATTCTGACACAAAATGGTGAAACACTCCACAATCACAATCATTCATTTCCATTGGAGGCCGGACGGTTGATGATAGTGGATGCTGGAGCGGAATCCAACGGCCACTACGCATCCGATTTTACAAGGACAATACCTGTGGGGGGAAAGTTTAGTAAGAAACAGCTTGATATTTACAACATTGTGCTGGCTGCAAATAACTGTGCCCTGTCCCTTGCAAAACCCGGAACATCCTATCAGCATGTTCATTTGCAGACAGCTTCCATTATTGCTTCGGGGCTCCATGACCTGGGACTGATGAAAGGGAATATTGAAGATGCAGTCACCAATGGGGCACATGCACTTTTCTTCCCGCATGGTCTTGGCCATATGTTGGGACTCGATGTGCATGACATGGAGGATTATGGTCAGATTCACGTTGGTTATGATCACGAAATAAGACCTGTTGATCAGTTTGGAACTGCCTACCTGCGGATGGGACGCAGGCTCCGGCCCGGATTTGTTATCACCAATGAGCCGGGTATTTATTTTATACCTGCTTTGATCGAAAAATGGGAGAAGGAAAGCATTAACCGTGATTTTATCAACTTTGCAAAAGTCAGGGAGTATTTAGGATTTGGAGGAATACGCCTGGAGGATGACATCCTGGTTACTGAAACCGGTTGCCGCCTTTTGGGGGAAAGAATACCAATTAACCCGGAAGATGTGGAAGAAACCGTAGCCAGTGGTTGGGCCTGAAATCAGAAGTTCCATTTAAGGCGAACAAAAGAAAGCAACAAAGTTTGTTTTTGAAGCAATAATGTCACAGTATCAGGGAAGGTGCCAGTGAAATATTGTACAATAACTGCAAGGCCAAGATTATTTCCCAGCGAAAAGTCAAAGGAGGGACCTGTATAAAATCCGCTTATTCCGCCAGTATCCGGAAACCACATCAATGCCAGGGAACTGTTGACCAATGGGGTAATCGGATAAGAAATGCTTCCGAAAAGGTTGATCTTGGCAAAACCGATTTTTCTGACATCCATAGTTGATTCAAATAATGTATACAAACTATTGATATTCATTTCTTTGCTGACATACAACCCTTCAAACTGCAAGCCCAGTTGATTGCTGAAAGTCGTGGCACACCCAACGTCGATCATGACCAGACCAGTCGAATCTGCAAAATTTTTTAAAGATCTGAATAAGGTTCCCTCTCCAAACAGGCTGACCGAATTTATATTGCCGGTAAATCCTGCTCCAATCACTGCATCCTCACTGCTGAGTGCACCTCCAAGGAACTGGATGTCCCAGCCGGATCTGTTGAACCTGTGCAAGGCGGCAATGGTTATTTTATTTTCACGATCGAATTTTGCTGCCAGTTCAGTTACGGATGTCGGCGAATTGTAATATTGAAGCCTTACTGCATCTGATCCCGGTCGTTCAACATAATCAAAATCCAGGTAAGAATATGAATTAAAAAGGTCGTTCGGGTTCCACACAAAAGACTGTCCCCAGTTGATGCGTTGACGGCCCACTGTTATTTCAAATTTCTCCTGTGTATATTTCAGGTTAAACCGGTCGAACATTGTTGTAAAATTGTGCTTCCCATTCTGCCAGACAAATCCGTCCTGAATTTTGAAATAAGTTGTGTCCGGACCAGTCTGATTGTAAATAAACCTGGACCGGAGCTGTGCCGTAAATGAGAGCTTGTTTGCAGGAGTCCAGTCGAAATTCAATCTTTGATTGAGGTAGTTGATGGTTTTCCACCGATCAAGTATGTTGTTGTACTGGGGAGACGCCATATCTGATACATATCCGTTAAAAGTTGCTTTTCCGGTGTCTGAGACACTTGTCCGGGTTGTATCTTTTAATTCTTCCTGGGGATAGACATGGAGACTTAGCCCTGTCAATAAGCAGATCAGGTATATCCTGACTGATTCCATGAATTGAATATTTAATTTGTTCTGATTGCGTAACGTATTTATATATGCCTTTAACTGACAAGAATCATTAAATTATTGAGTATCGAAATTGTCATAACAAACTGCTTTATTGCTTTTTATTTAGTTTTCAAGGTTACATCATCAACCAGGAAGACCTGGGCTTCTGCAGTTGGACGATCAGTACCCTCCGCAAGGGGACTTGGGGCCAGCAACTCAAATCTCTTTCCGGTTCGAAAGACAAGCCTTCGCAGAAAATCAGGATTTTCCCATTTCAGTTCAACTGTTTTTGCGTTATTCCCCTTTAGGCTGACTTTGAGTGTTTTGCTATCCGGATCCGTATTTAGATTTAGAGATAACCATTTGCCTGCTGTGTATGCTCCAATTTGATTTATTCCTTCCGAACTGCTGATACTTACTGATCCGTCCGGACTAAAAATCACGCGCAATGCACTTGCTCCGGCCTCATTTTCCAAAGCTGCTTCAAGATAACCATTTGTTTGCATCGGCTTAACACGAATATTAATTTTCACCGATTCTGATAGCGGAAATAGTCTTTGTGCCTGGGCATGATCAACCGGATCGCTGTCTTTAAGTTCCAGGCATTTGTTACCGGAATTGCCAGGTTCATTTACGACATTTACCGGAGCCCATTTGGGGCAATACAAATTCCAGTCTTTAACAATTGGCCCCAGGGGCATTTTATTAAAATTCTCGGTGTTCAATGGTGTTGAAACTAAGCCAGCAGGTAATGGAATTCTGGAAATCCAGACATCCTCTTTGTTGACGCTGTAAATCAGCCAGATGGCATGTTTATCGTTGAAACTGTGATCGTCAGACCATTCCGGGATGCCCCGAACATACTGATAACCAAAATCTTTGTATAGGCCGGGATATCTCAGGGGTGAAAATTCGCCGTGAATGAGCTGCATTGAATTAAAGTGAATACCATCTTCTCCCTGAACCATCACCAGGGGAAACCGCTTTCCTCTTTTTGGATCAGGATTGTAAGCAAGGATGTAGCGGTTATCATCTGTCTTTTGACCCCAGACCTTGGCAGCTCCCGCTGTCAGCGATGGAGGCAGGGTCGGCTCTGACCAGGTTTTGCCTTCATCGTCAGAAATGGTTACAAATCCCATTTTGCTCATTCCGACAAGCTTACCGTCGGCACGATGATAGAAGCAAAATGCTTTTCCAAACTTGTAAAATCCTTTGTAGGGTGGAGTTTTTTCGTGCCATTCCATTTTGCGGTTTCCAAGGAAAACGCCATAATCCTGTTGCTCAAGCAATACATTATTGGCGACTGCTTCCCTGCATGCAGCAACAAAATCCTTATCAGCCGAATTTTCGAACGAAGCGGGTAATCCGGGCTGAGGGTTAATCAAGGTAAAAACATCTCCCAGCCGGTGATCAGGCATTATCTCACGAACCAGTAAAATTGATTTTTTGTCCTCACTAATTTTTCCGTCGTTGTTACTTTTGGCAACACAAAATGCCAGCATCCTGTTATTTCCGGAGAGGAAAAAATAGAAACGGCAAGCCCAAGCCCATTCGCGGGGAAACAGATCGGCAGGTCGTGTCCAGGTCAATCCGTCAGCTGATGTTGAAAAAACAACCTTGGACGGAGGACGGTCTTCATCTTTCAGTGTCATGTTCCATGCTGCATACATCCGGCCTTTCCAGACGGCCAGATCCATGTGGTGGGCATAGGTCCATCCGTCGCCGTCTGTTATTTCAGGCGCGTCTTTGCTTGAACGGAACAACTGGATGTTTAATACTCCCGGTACAGGCATAATACCACCGTCAGGTAAGGCAAGGTTTAACCGGTCAAGTTCTTTTGACTGGATGACAATGTCAGCTTTCAGCGTGTCTTTTCCGGTACCGGATGCATGGCTTATGTTAAACAAAGTCGTCAGGGGCAACAGAAAAAATAATTTAATCAGGCTTTTTCTTTTCACCTTTTATGTTTTGATATGTTTACTGGTCATTCAGTTAGTATACAGCTTTTTCAGTTACTGAAATTATGCAATTTAATGAAAATAGATCTGTTTGAGCTTTACAATACCTGCAAAATGCCAAAGGTGTTTTTCCTGGCAATTCCTGTATTTCTCTTATCTTGTGCCGTTTCTGAGGGAATATATTTTATTTCTCATTTCTTCAAGGGGCCCGATCAGAATGTAATAGCTATATTCATACACGCTGTTTTTGTACAATACCGCCTTTTTCACAGGTGCAATGTAGGATGTGGAACCATCTGATGCTTCTTTTCCGATTACTCCGGACAGACCTGCCAGGAAATCGGTACACATGGGATTGTAAACGGCCATTCCCCAGTTGTCTTCATCGGTGAATGCCATCCAGTTCTCTGTAACATCCTTGTAGACACCCCAGAATCCACTTGACAGGTTCTTTACTTCAAGCTGTTGAACGGGAGCTTTCGAAAATGGAGCAGATCCCCGGTAGGTATATAAATTCTTCAGGGCTGAGATTGGATAGACTGCAGGAAGCTCCTGGCTGCAAAACAGGCTGTCGCCGTAAATGTTGTCAGTACGGTGACAGGTCAGGCGATTCCGAACCTCCAGTATATTGCCATTTAACGTGGTCCACTGTTCCATTTCTGCTTCAGCCGGTTTGTTGTTCATGTCCCACTGCATCGGGATACACCTGACATACAAGGAAGCTTTGTCTTGTTTGTATTCAAGAATTTTAGCCCTGTTTCTGAAGGCATCGCCCACCTGTATTGGATTCCATGGCCATGGTGACCACCTGGGAGCCTGACCTTCAGCTTTCCGGTCGAGTGATTTCCCTGCATAATAGGATTGCTGGATGTACCTGCCCTCATCGGCAATGTTTACAACACTGCGATTTGACCCGGAAATGGAGAGAAAGGAGATGGCCCCGCCTCTTGTCAGATCAAGTTTTAATGTTAAAATTCCGTTGTCAGCTACCAGTTCCTTTGGTGTATGGTCTTTATGGTGAGGTGATTGCTGGCCGATGCAATAATGATTGTATGCAAGAACGTAGACTATAAGTAAAATATATCTCATTTTATTTGATGTAAATCTCCAGTAAAAATGGAATTAATTGAAGTTCTGTAATTTACATATGGGAATTTATTGTTTTTCAGGATGACAGCAGAAGTCAGAAATTATATTATTCAGATTTCTTATTTATGTAAAATTCATCGAGCAGTTTCCCGTCAATATCAAAGAATTGATAATGAAGTGTTTCTTTACTTACAGTAAATGTTGAATAGTCCGGCTTTGTCAGTGGTTCAGTTCTTAAATAGGGATATCTGCCGGGGAAATTTGCCTTAGCCATCACGACTGCCTGGTAGGGTTTTGCAAATTTCTGAACGTAAAGCTTTGAACAGCTGGTTCCTCCAATCAGGTAAACTGTTCCAAACTGGTCTATTGGCACAACTTCACCGTCATTTCTTGCACTGTCGTATCGCATCGGAAAACTTCTGAAATAATAATGGTCGTGCCCTGTAATTACAACATCCACCTTCCCCTTGTCAAAAAGAGGAGCCAGTACTTCCCTGAACTCTTTTTCATCACGGTTGGCCCCGTAAATTGGCTGATGCATGACTACAATCTTCCATTTTTTTTGAGCAGTAGCTGATTCAAGATCCTTTTTGATCCAATCAGTTGCTGCCAGCAGGTATTTCTTTTCTCCTGTCCTGGCATTGATTTCAATGGCATCATCCAGGTTCTGCATATCAAGACAGAGCAGGTGTACAGTGCCGTAATTAAATGAATAGGCGCTTCCCTCCGCATAAACAGTACGGTTGGATGGATTATTAAAGTAAGAAAGGTAAGCCGCATTTCGCTGTTGTGGAGCAGTATAGGTAAGCCCGCCCGTTTCATGATTACCAACCACAGTAGCAAGTGGCATATTATGGAAATATTTTTCCCCGGCTTCAAATGCCCAGGCCCATTCCTGTCCATTCATTCCCCGGTTGACAAAATCGCCTCCCTGAACAATGAAACGAATATCAGGATTCTGTTCGAATGCCTTTTTCAAAATTTTTTTTGATCCGGACTGGTAATTTTCCCTGGTTGATTCCTGGGTATCAGCGACAAAGAGAAATTTTACCACCCCTTCGTTTTCCTGACCCATAGCAGTCGTGAAAGACCCTTCACTCCAGTGTTTTCCGTCCCCGACCCTGTAAATATATTTAGTATCAGGATTCAGCTGAACTACAGTTGCCTTGTGAATCATGACCTTTTGTTTTTTACCTTCCGGCTTATCCACGTCAATTATTTCATGGAGGTAGGAAATCCCTTTTGTGCGTATTACCTGTTTCCCCTTGAAGCCGGCGGGATCATCCTGTCTTGCGCATTCAACCAGGGAAATTTTATCCTGATCCTGCGTGTGCCAGGTGAATGACATAGAATTACCCGGATCTTCTCCCATGCTGATAACAGTTGGAAAAGGAAATTCTGAAGGAAGGACCTGGTAGGTGGTTGTCTTGCTGCAATCTCCATCAAGGCAAGCCTTTATTGAGTATTTTACGGCTGCATTGTTCAGTGTATTGGTAATAAGAAGGCCTTGTTGGTTGGTCGTGCCCAACAGTTCCTTTTCTCGGTATACTTCCGCGTTTGCCACTGGCTTACCATTTTCGGCATAGGTAACCGCCAGCATTGCCGGATAATTGTACCGGTTGTCCCTGCCTTCTTTCCAGCTGATTTTCAGGTCTGCGCCCCATAGAAATGAGGCAGTTAGAGTCAGGGCTATAAAAAGGGTTAATGTTTTTTGATTCATTTCAGTAGTTTTTGATAGTTATTATTTGTTGTTTGGAACCGGATTCTTCTTTGTCGCTGAAAAGGAACAGTTACTCTGCCTAAATTATTGCATCATAGATAATTTCAATGGGATGAAGGGCTTTTTTACCCGTCCCATCCATTATGTGATGCCGGCAACTCGTTCCCGGTGCTGCAACTACAACCTCCTTGCCAAGGTTCTTCAATTCGGGGAAGAGTACGAGTTCTCCAATTTTCATGGAAAGGTTATAATGTTCTTTTTCATAACCGAATGATCCTGCCATGCCACAACATCCTGAGGGAATTTCTTTTACATGATAGTTTACAGGCATTGAAAGCATTTTTTTTGTTGGCAGGGTTGATGCAATTGCTTTCTGCTGACAATGGCCGTGGAGGCTGATTGTTACTTCTTTACCGGTAAAACTCCCATTTGTTATGTTCCCCTTTTCCATTTCCTTTACCAGGAATTCATCAATCATCAGTGAGTTCTTTGCAATTCGTTTTGCTGTAGCTTTCAATTCACCACGCAGTAAATCAGGGTATTCATCCCTAAATGTTAAAATTGCAGAAGGCTCAATACCGACCAGGGGATGTGCTTCATCTACCAGTGGTCCAAAGATACGCACATTTTTTTCTGCGATCCCGGTGGCTTTCCGCACAAAACCTTTTGAAAGGAAAGTTCTGCCGCTAACTTCGTGCCTGACAAGTTCTACGTGATATCCCAGGCGGTTCAATACCTTGATTGCCTTGATGCCAATTTCTGTATCATTGTAGTTGGTAAACTCATCAACGAAAAAGTAGAGGAAGCCTTTGGGATAAATCAGGTCATCATTTAGCCCGGTCAGATTCGTTTTACACCACTTGCGCAAAGTCATTTTATACAGTCCGGGTATACTTCTTTTTTGCGCGAAACCTGTTGCAAATTTCAGAAAAGATGAAAAAATACGGTTGTGAAGGATAAAATTTGACAATTTTGGAAGGGCAGAACCCCACTTGTAAATGGTTTCAATATTGGCTACCAGCTTCGACCTCAGGGGTGAGCCTTCCAGATCATATTTTTGCTGAAGAAATTCAGCTTTGATTTTGGTCATGTCCACGCCGGAAGGACATTCTGATTTGCAGCCTTTGCAGGAGATACACAAGTCAAGGATATTCAGGATCTCCTTGCTTTGGAAAATTTCCCTGGTTTTTTTGTTTTGCAAATAGTCGTTCAGCAAATTAGCCCGCGCCCTGGTCGTATTTTTTTCTTCCCGGGTGGCCATGTAACTGGGGCACATGGTCCCACCAATAATTTCTGATTTACGGCAATCTCCTGATCCATTGCATTTTTCCACGTGACGTGTAAATCCCATGGAATCTGACCAATCGAAGAAGGTGTCAGGGACAGGATCGTTAATTTTGAGTTTGATTCTTAACGAGCTGTCCATCGGGGGAGTATTGACTATCTTTCCTGGATTAAAGATGTTCAGCGGATCCCAGCAATTTTTAACCTGTTTAATCAGCTCAAAGTTATGTTCTCCAAGAATTACGGGAATAAACTCCCCTCGAAGCCTGCCGTCTCCGTGCTCTCCGCTGAGAGAACCCCGGTATCGCTTTACCAGGTGTGCGATTTCAGTAGCTACCGTGCGGAACAGCCTGATGCCTTCCGGATCCTTCAGGTTGATAACAGGCCTCAGATGAAGTTCACCGGTTGCAATGTGGGCATGATAAACACAACTCAGGCCATGACTTGCCATGATCTTCTTAAAGTCAGCAATATAACTTGACAAAATCTTCGGATCGACTGCGGTATCCTCCACGAGGGATACTGGTTTTGCGTCTCCAGGAATATTCGACAAAAGTCCCAGTCCCGCTTTTCGTAACGCCCATACTTTTTTAATGTCTTCTCCGCTAATGAGGGGGAAATGATAACCATAACCTTCACTGCGCATTTCCAGCTCCATTGCCTGTTGCAAAGCCGTAATTTCATCCCTGGTATTACGGGCCCATTCAACAATCAGAATGGCTCCCGGTTCCCCTTGTACAAAGAATCTGTTTTTTCTCTGTTCTATGCTGTCCAGGGTACATTTTAAAATGACGTCATCAATAAGCTCAATTGCACCAGGGCTGTACTTTAGTGCGATGAGGTTGCCTGCCATTGCCTCCTCAAGTGTCCGGAAATGAATACATACAAGTCCCAGTTCCTTTGGAGGGAGTGGTACCAGGTTAAGCTTGATTTCAGTAACAAAGAGCAATGTGCCTTCGGATCCGGCAACCAGCTTTGAAAAATTGAAATTTTTTGCGCTTTGAGAGAAAGGAGCGCTGTTCAACAATTCATCCAGGGCATAACCTGTATTTCTGCGGCGAAGTGACTTTTCCGGGTACTCATTCTCAATACTATTCTTGTTCTCCGGATCAGAAAGCATCTTGTCAATCTGGCGGTAAAGAGAATTTTCCAGTTTGTCGCCAATGGTTTTTTCCCGGAACTCTTTTGTTGATAGGGGTCTGAAATGAACTTCTGATCCGTCGGCCAGAAATCCGGTAACTTCCAGAAGATGGTCGCGGGTACTGCCATAAATAAGCGAATGTGCTCCGCAGGCATTGTTGCCGACCATGCCTCCAATCATGCAGCGATTTGATGTAGATGTCTCCGGTCCAAAAAAAAGACCAAACTGCCTGAGGTATAGATTAAGTTCATCGAGTACTACCCCAGGCTGGAGTTTTACCCAGCTTTCATCCTGATTGACTTCAATAATTTTTGTCATGGTACGGGAGACATCCACAACAATGCCATTCCCAACAACCTGACCGGCAAGTGAAGTGCCTGCAGTACGAGGGATGATTCCGAGATGAAATTTCTGACAAAATAAAATTACCTGCAGAATATCCTCTTTGTCTTGCGGGAAAACGACGGCAACTGGTTTTTCTTTGTACGCTGAAGCGTCTGTAGAATAAAGTATTAGCGAGGAATCGTCTGTTAACAATTCCCCTTTCAGGTTGTGTTTCAGCGTCGGAAAATCAATCATCTACAGTAGCGTTTTAAAAATAAATATGTAGATTTAAAAAAATACAACCATTCCGGACTGTATTTGATCGAATATAATGGTGATCCGGAAGGGTTATGTTCAAATCCTAATTTAATACGAAGTTAGGAGAAAAAATTAATTGTGGGTGGCGGAATTCAAGCAGTTTTTTGTCGTAAATTTAAAATGATTTCATTTTTACGTCGAGAATTATTAGTATTGCATGCAAATCCGGAAAGGCTAAACTGAATGCAATAAGGCGTAATAATCGTTAACCAAACAATAGCAACCATGGCATCTGAAGTGAATACCAATTTTCTAAAAGACAAACGACTTGATCGAATTGCCACCGACATATTAAGACCCGTTGGCGTTGACCGGCCTTTTTTGATCTGGATGGCAAGTTTGACCATGTTACTGCTGGTTTGTTTCTATGCATATTATATACAGCTGGACAAAGGTCTGATTGTTACCGGACTGAGGGATTATGTCAGTTGGGGAATGTATATATCCAACTTTGTATTCTTTGTTGCCACCAGTTTGATCGGGATGCTCATCAGTTCTGTTCTTGGTTTGATGGGCTACAAATGGATTAAGCCTATCGGCCGTATTGCTGAGATTATAGCTGTTGCATTTTCAGCGGTAGCTGGATTGGTTATTGTTTCGGACATGGGACGTCCGGAGAGATTGCCTTACGTTTTTATGTATGCCAGGATACAATCCCCAATTCTATGGGACGTTACAGTGGTTACGACTTATATGACACTAAGTATTTTACTGTACGTGTTAACAATGGTTCCGGATATGGCTATCAGTAAAGGCAGAATAGGTCATGCCCCGCAATGGCTCCAAAAAACTTATGAGTTGCTATCTTTTAATTTTCAGCACACTTCGGAGCAATACAAAATCCTGATGAAGATCGTACGCATTTTGCTGATTTTGATCGTTCCCACAGCTTTTGCTATCCACACTGTCACCTCCTGGTTGTTTGCCGTGACAACGCGCCCGGGTTGGGACAGCACCATTTTCGGACCTTACTTCCTGTCCGGAGCCTTTGTTGCCGGGGCTTCAGCAGTGATAATCCTGATGTTCTTCGTACGCAACAATTATAAACTTAAAAGGTACATTACTGTCGAGCATTTCGACAAAATGGGGAAGTTGCTATTCCTGGTTTCCATTGTCTATTTTTACTTTAATGTGAACGAATTTCTGGTTCCTGCCTATAAAATGAAAACTTTTGAAGCACATCACCTCCATGAATTATTTGTCGGGGATTTTGCTTTTGAATTCTGGAGCGTGCAGCTGCTTGGTCTGATTATTCCCATGATCCTTCTTCTATTCAGGAGGATGAGAAAACCTTTGCCGATGCTGATTATTGGTATAGTAGTTTTAATTGCGTCATGGTTCAAACGACTGCTTATCGTTGTTCCGACCATGGAATCGCCCTTCCTGCCAAAACAATTTGTACCAGATGCCTGGATGGTTTATCACCCTACTATTGTAGAAACAGCCATCACCGTTGGAACCATCACGCTGGCAGTCATCATTATATCCGTGCTGATGAAATTATTCCCGGTTATTCCTATTTGGGAGATTGCAGAGGAGGAGAGCGCACATCCTGATCAGCAGCCTGTTGAATAGCCAATAGATGAAATGAGACTTTAAAAATCAGGACTCATTTTGTTTGATATTTTAAACAAATTAATGTACGAAGATTGGAACCGTAGTTTGGTTTATAATATTTATTTCTATTGCTAATCCAAAGCAACACCAACAACAATGTCAATGTTTTGGAAGTAGAATCTTTGATTCAGGCACTTAAATCCGAAAGAAAAAAGTTGGAGTATGGGATATTCAAAGATGTTACGGGGTGACACTCTGTTGATCGGATAGATTCCAAAACCGCCTGTCTGCCTTTTAAACCCTGGAGAACAGAATCAATCAGCGTTTAGCTGTGACCAGTCAGGCTTTTTATCACTTTGAATTCAGAAAGAAATTCGTTGGCAATAACTCTTAACACTGTATACGCCGGAATACCTAGTATCATGCCCGGAATTCCTGCCAGGCTGCCGGCAATCAATGTGACGAAAAAAATCTCCAGGGGATGGACTTTGACACTGGAGGAATAAATGACAGTCTGAAATACCATGTTGTCAATTAGCTGGACAACCATAACAACTATTACGATCATTGCCATAAGTGGAAGTGTTACACTGGAAAAACTGGCATTCATGTTGTTTGCAATTGCAACTACCAATGCAAACAATGCTCCGATCCATGGGCCAATATACGGTATGACATTGATTAGTCCGGCAAAAACACCCACCACAACAGCATGCGAGAACCCAAGTCCTATGATGGTAAAGCCAGTTATAGAAAGTATCATCACACCCAGCATCTGAAACAATATTCCGACAAGGTACCTTTTGAGCAAACCGCTAACAGAATGAATTATTTTCTCCACCCTGGATTCATATTTATCAGGGGATAATACCAGAATCCATCTTCCAAACAAACCCTCCTCCTTTAAGAAAAAGTAGAGTATAAATGATACCGAAAAAAACATCAGGAAGAGGTTGCCTACCACTTTGGCAATTGACCCAAACACAGAGCTTACCTGGCCAAAATTTATAATTCCTGAAAACTGTGTCCTAAGGTAAGATTCAAGATTTTCACTTTGGGTGATATTAGAAACCAGGCCAGGGTAGTTAATCCGGATTTGTTCAAAGGCTCCATTCAGATAGGTGGTGACATCCTGGATGTTTATTGCCGATAATTGGTTAACCTCGGATACTACAAGAGGAATCAGAAAGATGAAAAATCCGATAAAACATAACCATAAAGTCAGTACGGTCAGGAGAGCAGAGACACTTTTACTGATACGGAATTTTTTAAAATGTATCTGTTGTAGTTTAAGTGAAATCGGTCCACCTATCAAGGCCATTACTGCAGCTATGAGGATGTATGCGATGATGTTACTCAGATACCAGGCCAGTAATCCAAATGAAACGATGGCTGCAATAATTATGATATTTTTTACACGTTGATCCATTTTAATTTTTTATTTTTTCGAAAAGGAGCGTTAAACGTATTTAGTATAAATTAAAATAGAATTATTCCTTCCAAGAGTACTCTGCTAAGGTAATAAATATCCTACATTTAGTTGCAATAAGTTGGTTGTCTTTTATTTATATACATTTGTGCATAACTGGAACTCTTAAGTAACTATTTTTTTTGGTTCGGATAATCATAAATCAGCATTAATACGGGATGTAATTAGCAGCATTTTGAGCACGTTTAGGCGCCAGGTATTTACAATGTTTTGAATATTTAAACGAAAGGGTCTATAATACAGATTTTCAATTATATGCAGTTTGTATTTTATTAAATTGTTTTTAACTTCGCTTGTAATTTAAATTATTTTAACATCTGTGCTCATTTATTAAACATTGGCTGATGTTACCGGATCTGACAAAATTGAGATAGAACAAGGTTTAATATAATCCAAATTTTTGAATTAAAAATTATGAAAAAAATTCTAGCAACTACTGGTTTATTGATGTGTTTTGGAGTTGTTTTTGCCGGCGGCCTTCTTACGAATGCTAACCAAAGTGCTCAGTATATGAGAATATTATCCCGGAATGCCTCCACTTCTGTTGATGCAGTATATTTCAACCCTGCTGGTTTAATAAAGATGGATAACGGGTTTTTCATTTCTGTTAACAGCCAATACCTTTATCAGACGAAAACCATTACAAGTAATTTCCCGCTTTTAAACACTTCCACTTACGATGGTAAAATTATCGTTCCTGTATTTCCAACCGCCTTTGCTATTTACAAGAAGGATCGGATTGCCTACTCATTGGGAATCGGTCCCAACAGTGGTGGTGGCAGCGCTGAGTTTGACCGCGGTTTGCCATCATTTGAGAAGCCAATATCCAAACTTGTACCAGGACTTGCAGGACTTAGTAAATTAAATCAGAGCATTACAAATTACGGTACTGATATCTCCTTCAAAGGAGAATCCATATACTGGGGCATACAGGGCGGTGTCTCGTATAAATTCTGTGAAATGTTTTCTGCCTACGCAGGATTGCGTTATGTTCCATCAAAAAATAAGTATACTGGTTCCATAACTAATATTCAGGTAAAAGTCAACGGATCTTTTGTTAATGCACCTTCCTATCTTTCAAATACGGTGTCCCCGATGCTGACAGGCATGGCAAGTCAGTCAACGGCCGCTGCAGCCAGTGTTCAGCCACTAATATCTGCCGGAGCCGGTGGATACACTATTTCGCAGCTTTTGGGAGCAGGATATATTTCTGCTGCTCAAAAAACACAACTGGAAGGTGGTTTACTTACAATGGGATATACTTCGGCTCAAATCAGTTCAATGTCCATGGCCGGTGTACAGACTGCCTTTACTTCCGGGGCTGCATCCCTGAACGGACAGGCAGCACAAATGGATGCAACAGGAAAAGCGCTTCAGGATAAAGCAGTTGACGTCGAACAGACCGGATGGGGAATTACTCCAATCCTGGGTATTAATATTTCACCTGCGAAAGGATTAAATATCGGTATGAAATATGAATTCAAGACCAAGTTGGATCTGACAAATGCGACAAAAGTTGATGGTACAGGGATGTTCCCGGACGGAGCTACCACCAAGAGCGATATTCCTGCAATATTTGCAGTTGGGATTGATTACAAGTTCAACACGAAATTTAGCATGACGAGCTCTTTAAATGTTTACAACGACAAGGGTGTTAATTGGGGTAACAACATTTATGGTGAGCCAAGAATCATCCGGCACAACGAGTGGGAATGGTCTTTAGGAGGTCAATATCAATTAGTTGACTGGGCTGCAGTAAGTTTAGGTTACATGCGCACACAGATTGGTGTATATGAACAGTACAATAGTGATTTCAGCTTTTACAGCCCATCTAATTCCTTCGCAGGTGGTTTTGAACTCAAACCTTTGCCTGCCCTTACTGTAGATTTGGGCTTTCTTGTAACGAACTATAATACTGCCACAAAATTGTTCAAAGACCCTGACGTAGGTAGTTATTTTGAAGCTTATGACAAGCATAATGTTGGTGTAGCCATTGGATTGGCCTATCACTTTGGAGGAAAATAAATCCTTTGAGGATCACCATAAACAAGGATAAAGGCCTGCGGAAATTTCCGCAGGCCTTTGTCCTTGTTTATGGTACATGTTACAGCGAATGAATTGACCAAAATGGGCATTAAAATTGAATTGTTAAGTTGAAAGGAAAGAGGTTTTCGCAGGTGTGAAACTCACTAACAGGGAAAATTGTTATTTGAAATTGTCAGGAATTAAATAATTCTCTGGCTTTTGATATTTGTTCCGTTTTTCCCAGGACATAGGCCACATCTCCTTCGTAGAAAGTCAGGGAGGGTTTTGGGTGGTCAATTATTTTGTTGTCACGTTTAAGGGCAACCAGCGTGACTCCGTAATCCTGTCTTAATTTACTTTCAACCAGTGATCTGCCAATAGCGGGAGCATTTTTCATTACCTCTATGGCAATGATTTCAACATCGGGAATATCTTTTGAAATATTGAAACGCGTGTTGCCGTTGTCTTCCAGGAAGATGCCGTAATGATCGCTGCGAATCCTGTCTACAGCAAGGTCTATCTCATTTCTTGGCAACAGAAAATTGGCCATAACCCTTTCGAAGAGATTGATCGCGGTTTCAAATTCTTCAGGTATTACCTGGGTTGCCCCTATCTTGTATAATTCTTCAATATCTTCAATATGCCTTGTCCTTACTACAATTGAAGCATTTTTATTAAGCTGCCTGACTTTATCGATAATGATTTTAAGTATGTCGAGTTTACCGATTGAGATAACGACAATATGGGCATTGGCAACATGTGCCTTTTCAAGGATTGGAAGGTTGAAGGCATCCCCATAAACCACAATTTCACCTTTTTCCTGTCGCTGACGGGCAATCTCCGGATCAAAGATGATGGAGACATAGGGCAGATTGTGGTATTTGGCCATTTTGGACAGGTTTTGCGCGCGCGAATCTTTACCAATAAGAACGAGGTGGTTCTGCAGCAATGGAATATCTATCTGTTTCAGAGGAAACAGACCTTCTATCATCCACTTCGGGACCGGAAGTCGCAACAGCAGATTCGTGATCCGGGTACCCAGCATGATCATAAAAGGAGATATCGACATGGTAATTATTGCCACGGCCAAAAACAGTTGGTAATAATGGTTGTCAAGAATAGAAAAATCCTTTCCCAATTTGGCAAGGATAAAAGAGAATTCTCCCACCTGGCTTAAGGCTATACCAACCAAAACCGTTCCCCTGAATGTGTGTCCGAGTAAAAAAGCAGTCAGGCTGCCTACAATAAATTTCAGAAATACAACTGCTATAACGGTTATCGCTATGACAATGAAATGCTCTGCCACAAAGGCAAGATCCAATAGCATGCCGATTGAGACGAAAAAGAAACTTGTAAAAGTATCTCTGAAGGTAACCAGGTTGCCAAAAGCATCATGGCTGTACTCCGATTCGGAAATCATCAATCCGGCCAGAAATGCTCCGAACGCCAGTGGCATCCCCATTTGAAAGGTAAGAAGTGCGACAGAAAGACAAATCAGCAGTATGATCATCATGAAGAGCTCCTGGTTGCGCGTCATGGCTATTTGATGAAGGAGCTTTGGCATCAGCCATCTGTTGCCAATATAGAGGGACCCAATGATAATTACTGATTTTAATGCCAGCATTAAAATCTGGCCGGAATAGTCAATCTCTCCGCCTCCAAGAAAAGGAGTGAAGAGCATCAGGGGAATCAGGATAACGTCCTGAAATATTAATATTCCAAGAACAGTCCTGCCGTAATTAGAGGTGATTTCTGAACGGTCCTGCAAGATTTTAAGTACAACAGCAGTACTGCTCAAGGCAGTCAGAAATCCGACAAAAAGGGATGCCTTCCAATTAAGGTCATAAGAATGTGCAAGAAATGTGGTGACCAGAGTTGTCAGTGAAAGCTGAAGAAATCCACCTAAAAATACCCTGCGGCGTATTTTGAACAAATGGTTTAAGGAAAACTCCATTCCTATCATGAAGAGCAGAAGAACGACACCGATTTCTGCCATCAGTTCAATTTCTGATGGTGTTTTTATTATTCCCATCAGTTTAGGCCCAACGATCACACCTGTAAGAAGGTAACCAATGATAGTCGGTACTTTGATCTTGGTAAACAAATAATTTACCAGCGAAGAAAGTGCGAATATGATAACTATGTCCTTTAATACTGAAAATTCCATACCACTGTGGGATAATTTTTAAAGGATAACGTCAATAGGTTTAAACCCGGGGTTAAAGAAAAGAACTTGTCAATTAATTATCCCAGGAAAAGTAATTATTGATTCATAACTCATTGTAATGTCATACATTACGGGAATACTTGGATTCCTCAATGGACCAGGGCACTATTTTGAGCTTCAGTTTTCTTGACTATCAGGTAATGATTTCTTTCTGAAGATGTTCTGGAAATCAGTTCTCCGAGAAATCCTGCCAGAAAGAGCTGGGTGCCAAGGATCATAGAGGTCAGTGCGAGGTAAAAGTATGGACTCTGGGTTACCCGTTCGACAAGGATGCCGTTCAGTTGTTGAAAGAGTTTGTATCCACCCAGCCAGGCGACAGCCAGGAATCCAATCAAAAACATCAGTGAGCCAAGCGTACCAAACAGATGCATCGGACGTTTCCCGAATCTTGATATAAATGAGATGGACATTAGATCGAGGTAGCCGAAAATGAAACGGCTCAAACCGAATTTGGTTGTGCCATATTTCCGTGGCTGGTGCCGGACGACAAGCTCACCAATCTTTGAGAATCCGGCCTGTTTCGCGATATATGGGATGTAACGGTGCATTTCCCCGTACACTTCAATACTTTTGACTACTTCGTTGCGATAGGCTTTTAAACCGCAGTTAAAATCGTGTAATTTGATCCCTGTAACCATGCTGGCAGTCGCATTGTACAGTTTGCTCGGAAGCCGTTTAGAAAGAGGGTCAAACCTTTTTTTCTTCCATCCTGAAACCAGGTCATAGCCTTCAGTTTTTATCATCCTGTACAATTCGGGAATCTCGTCCGGACTATCCTGCAAATCGGCATCCATAGTAATGACCACATCTCCACCGGCTTCATGAAAACCGGTGTGCAGCGCCGCAGACTTCCCGTAATTCCTTCTGAAACGAACTCCTTTTACGGTGGGAGAGACCTGGGATTGCTGTTCGATCCATTTCCAGGACCCGTCGTTGCTTCCGTCATCGATGAACAATATCTCGTAGGTAAAGCCACCTGATTTCATAACACGGTCAATCCACTGATTTAGCTCTGGCAGGGATTCAGCTTCATTAAACAAAGGAACAACAACGGAAATGTCCATGTGAAGGAATTAAGTTTAAATCAGATCGGTTATTCGTATTCTTCCTCTTCCTGTTCAAATTCGTGGAATGGGTTGGTCGGTTCCTTTTTGAAAAATATGGCTAAAATCAGTGAAAAGAGAAAACCCATTAAAGCGATTGAAAACAACTGGGAGACGGCCAGAATACCAGGAGACATCATGCTTCTTGATGCACCAAGCATCTTTTCAATAGAATCATCCTTCATTCCTTGCTGAATCAATTTTTCCTCCACATTGGTCAGCATTTTATCAATAAGTCCGGGTTCGATATATTTGTATAAAATGAAGGTAAAAAAACTGAAAATGACAGCTCCGAAAAGTGAGACCAAAGTACCGAGTCCCAGGGCTCTTGAATAGGGAAGGCCCTCTTCAGTGTTTAATTTTGCAAATGTCCACATGGCGAATCCGTTTCCACTAATAATAATCGCATAAGTAAGCAACCCTGTTACTTCAGAAAATGGAATACCCAATAAATAAAATACCAGCGTATTCAGGATAAGTGCAAAGCCAAGATAAAGGCCGTGCATCATGGAGAAATAGTTGAGTGATTGATGTTCGTTTTCCATAAGAATATAGGTGTTTTAACAAAAACAGAAACAAATATATTCTAAATTTAGTAAAACCTTCCCATTGTTTAAAATACAGACAATTATTTTAATTCTATAATAGCCTGTAAATTAAAATAGTGAGTCGATATCTTTAAAAAAAATGTTATGAAGTTTTTTTTTGTTTGGTACAAAACGATTTTTTCCTACTTTTGCGGCGGGTAAGTCCTGCACGATCAGTTCCCGTCGAACTCCCCCAGGGTCGGAAGGCAGCAAGGGTAGATGGTTGTAGCGGTGCGATGCAGGTAGCTTACCCACTTGCCGAATTAGCTCAGTTGGCCAGAGCACGTGATTTGTAATCTCGGGGTCGTCAGTTCGAATCTGACATTCGGCTCAGTTCTTTGAATGATAGTTTTAGGGGAGATACCAAAGCGGCCAACTGGGGCAGACTGTAAATCTGCTGGCGTATGCCTTCGTAGGTTCGAATCCTGCTCTCCCCACCTGATCAGGCAGATAATACAATCTAATAGTCTGCATTATTAATCTTATTACATTGCGGGAGTAGCTCAGTTGATAGAGCATTAGCCTTCCAAGCTGAGGGTCGCGGGTTTGAGTCCCGTCTCCCGCTCTGATTTTGCCGATGTAGCTCAGGGGTAGAGTACTTCCTTGGTAAGGAAGGGGTCACGAGTTCAATTCTCGTCATCGGCTCAATTTAGGATTTTATTGAAACTATCCAACTTGTGTAAACCGAAATTTCCAAAGATGAAAAAATCCATTGTCATTTTTTCTCTGATTCTGGCGGTTGCCATTCTTTCAGTGCAATGCAAAAGTGCCAGCAGTTGTACCTATAAGCCCAGACCTGCAAGACAAACGAACGTTTGGCAGAGATAATTTAGTACAGGCAAGGCATTGTTTTCCTAACAGGCAGTGTATATTATTACAGGTATACCAGCTATTTTTTTCGGGAATTCCGAACGGTTCTTACTGTCTAAATTTTAACGGTTTCTCCTGAGATGAAAAAATACCTCATAGTATTTTCCCTTTTGCTCACAATTGCTGTGCTTTTTGCCCAATGCAAAAGTTGTGAGTGTGATTACAAACCAAGGCAGGCAAAAAAAAGCAGTTCCTGGACGAAACATTGATTTATCCGTGAATCAATTAGTTGGACATGCCGAAACTGGTAAAACAATTTTTCACTTTTCCTCACCATCGTTTTAAGTTATTTCTTTCCCTATTCTGTCTTTTACGTTAACAATTTGTAAAAAGAGACCTATATCCAGTTCTGAATTATTAAGTTAATGAATTATATCGTTACCTTTGCTCTGCTTTCTATAAAAGGTGTTTTATACTTCTATAATTCTCAAAACGAATAGATTATGTCAAAGATTAAAGTTGGTATCAACGGTTTTGGTCGTATTGGCCGTCTGGTTTTCCGTGCCGCTGTTGAAAGAAATGATGTTGAAGTTGTTGGAATCAACGACCTCATCGATGTGAACTACATGGCTTATATGCTGAAATACGACTCTACACACGGTCGTTTTAAAGGAACAGTTTCGGTTGATGGTAACTTCCTGGTTGTAAATGGTAATAAGATCCGTGTTACTTCCGAGAAAAATCCTGCCGATTTGAAATGGAACGAGATTGGGGCAGAGTATGTTGTAGAATCAACAGGACTTTTCCTGGATAAGGAAAAATGTCAGGCTCACCTAAATGCAGGTGCTAAGAAAGTTATCATGTCTGCTCCTTCAAAGGATGATACCCCAATGTTTGTTATGGGTGTGAATCATGCTAAATATTCTTCTGACATGCATTTTGTTTCCAACGCTTCCTGTACAACCAACTGTCTGGCTCCAATTGCCAAAGTTTTACATGATAATTTTGGTATCATTGAAGGTTTGATGACCACTGTTCACGCAACTACAGCTACCCAGAAAACTGTTGACGGTCCGTCTGCAAAAGACTGGAGAGGTGGACGTGGTGCAGCCCAGAATATCATTCCGTCTTCTACTGGTGCAGCAAAAGCTGTCGGTAAAGTAATACCTGAATTGAACGGTAAGCTTACCGGTATGTCTTTCCGTGTTCCCACACCGGATGTTTCTGTTGTCGATCTTACCTGCCGCCTCGCTAAACCGGCTTCCTATCAGACTATTTGCGCTGCAATGAAGGCTGCTTCTGAAGGTGAGCTGAAAGGTATCCTTGGTTATACTGAAGACGATGTAGTTTCAACCGATTTCGTTACCGATCCGCGTACCTCCATTTTCGATGCAGGTGCAGGAATTGGTTTGAATGATACGTTTGTGAAAGTTGTTTCATGGTATGATAATGAGTGGGGTTACTCCAATAAAGTTGTTGATCTGATCGCTCATATGTATTCGGTTGATCATAAGTAAATAAAAATACAAGACAAAAAAAAGACTTCGTGAGGAGTCTTTTTTTTGTCTTGTATTGTCGTGATGATTTTATCTTGCAGTAATAGAACCCAGTGATTTTACTTCATAACCAGTAGTGTACTCAATGATAAAAAATGTATCATTCGTATAGCCCCCAAAATCTGAAACCTTTGTGAAATGAAAAGCTGAATTGAGCAAGTTGTCATTGTTCCCCTGGGGAATTCCGTGACTCAGGTCTCCATACTTCTGAAGTGACTGAATGAAGAAAGTCATTACATCATACCCCTGGAATGCGAAAAGGGATGGCTCGGAGCTGTATTCGGCCTTGAAATTTTCAAGAAAAGTGGTTACAACCGGCAGACTGTAATCAATGTATGAATTGGCAAGATAATGAAGATCAATATTGTGCAGGTTCTCGGTTTCGATGCTTTGCATCCGGGTAAATTCCTGTATACCGACAAGGACAACAGGATATTTTTTTGACAACAAAGATAACCTGTTCATTGCAATGCTTACGTTAACCTCATTCATTTCGGCCATCACGAAAACATTCGGTTTGTCAGTCTTAAGCTGGGGTTCAAGAGCTTCAGTCCCTCTGGACCAAAGATTGTAAATCTGAATCTGACTTTTTGAAGCACCTTTTGCGATACTCTTTTTATTGACCAGGTCACGTATCAGTTTCGTATCCTGACTGCCGTTTTCAACTTCGAGAAAAATGATTTTATCTCTTTGAAATTCCCTGACAATATAATCGGCAGTTGCCTCAATTCTAATCTTCCTGACCGGATTGACCTGAAAATAAAACGGATTGGTCTTAACAAATCTGTCATCCTGGGACAATGGGGAGACCATAGGTATACTGTTCTTGGCACTTAATTCGGATGCAAGTTTTTGATTGTCAGGATAAACCGGGCCAATTAGTAAGTCTAGCGACAAAAATTCAGGTTTTTTGATAAGATTCTCAATTTTAGAGGTCTGCTTCTCTGTATCATAGACATACAATTTTGTCTTTATCCCTGATTTTGATAACTTATCAACAGCTATTAGCGCTCCCTGGTAGAAGGCGAGGAAGCTTAGTGTCCGGGCTGTTGGTCTCAGACTATCAGTGACAGCAGCAGAAATGGGAAGGTAAAGTCCTATATTCAGTACTTTGCCGTTACTTCGGGTAGCGGAAGTTAACGAAACATCTTTAGATGGTTGATTATTTGAAGAGTCAACACCCGAATCTATTTCAGCCTTTGATTTTTTGGGAACTAAAATGGTTTTACCTGTCTTTAACCCGTCCTTCAATTCAGGATTGAACTTGAGCAGTTCCTCTTCATCCACCCCGTATTTGAGCTTCAGCTGGTAATAATTATCGCCACTAATAACCTGGTGTTTGATGAACTTGTTCTCATCCACTCTGGCAGCCTGAGGTTTTTGGTAGGAATGATCTGGTATTTTCAGTACCATTCCTTTTTTTAAAACGCCAGAGATATTCTTGTTGTTGGCAAGAATCTCCTCCTGGGTGCATTCATAATGTCTGGCGATCGAATAGAGAGTCTCTTTTTTTTGAACAGTATGAAGAATGTAACGGTAGTCTCCAATGATGACCTTATCGTAATTTTTGGCATTCTGGCCTGAGACTGACAACGAGATTAACAACATCAATAGAACTATCGGGAAGTATCTGAAGGATAAACTTCCCGATAGTTCTTTGTTCTTAATTAAGTTAGTTGACATCAGGGCCTGATTATTGACCGGTTTTATACTCTCCAAATATTTTCATAAACTGTACACGTTCAAACTCGGCCGGATTGACCGAATTGTCCATGCTCAATTTACCCCTAAAGTTATCAATTTTTTCGTAGTTGTGCTGTGCCATCCATTCATCAGTCTTCTGATTAATCTCGCCGATAAATTCAAAGCCGTTTTCATAAATGGCTGATGCCACCTGCACAGCCTGACTGCCAGCCAGAATCATCTTTACTGCGGTTTGCCAGTCGTGTACACCGGTTGAAGAGGCAAGATCGCAATTAACACGGTTAGACATGATTGCAATCCAGCGCAATGGCAAAAGGTAGTCTGTTTTCTGACTTAAAACATTGGACCCGTGGATAATTTGTTTGTCTATGTCAATATCAGGTGCATAGAACCTGTTGAATAATACTATACCTTTCACGCCGGAGAAGGAAATGTCACGGATCATGCCTCCAAGGTTGGAGAAATAGGGACTTATCTTGACTGAAACAGGAATGGACACTTTCTTGGTAACCCTGGTGATAATGTCGAAATAAGTGCTTTCATTGTCCTGACTGGTTTGTGAAAGATTGGTCGGAGAGACAAAAAGGTTCAGTTCAATGGCATCAGCACCTGCAGATTCAATTTTTTTCGCAAAGAAACCCCATTCCTGGGAAGTGATGCAATTAATGCTTGCAATCACAGGAATGGAAAGCTGAGCTTTGGCATCAGCAATAAGCTGAAGATAGTGCTTCAGATTTTCCTTTTTGATTTCGAGGTCATAGTAATCCAGGAACTCAAGATTATTGTCCATGGGACCCAGCTTTTCAAATTCGTGGGCATATTCGAGATAAATCTCCTCTTCGAAAACAGATTTCAGCACTACTGCTCCTGCTCCGGCTTTTTCGATGGCCTTGAGGTGTTCAATAGTATTGGTCAGGCTGCTGCTGCCGGCTATTACCGGACTTTTAAGGTCGAGCCCAAGATATTTTATACTTAAATCCGGCATATCAATTGATTTTAGTATCGGTTGCTTTTTTATTCTGAAGATAATAATGCATATTTTCTGCTGCTTTGCGTCCATCACCCATGGCGAGGATGACCGTGGCACCTCCCCTGACGATATCGCCACCCGCGAACATCTCCTCAATGGAAGATTGCATTTTCTCCTCTTCAACTATGATTGTTCCCCACTTAGAGATTTTCAGGTCCGGCAGGCATGAGGGAACAAGTGGATTCGGAGAAACACCAACGGCTACAATTACGAGATCCACCTCGATTTCAAATTCTGAGCCATCGATAGGTACAGGCCTTCTTCTTCCTGAAGCATCGGGTTCGCCCAATCCCATCCTGTTAAGACGCATTCTGTTAACCATCCCTTTTTCATCTGCAATATATTCAAGTGGATTGCAGAGATTCATAAATTCGACACCCTCTTCTTTGGCATGTTTGACCTCCTCGATACGGGCTGGCATTTCGGCTTCCGAGCGACGATAAATGATCATGGCCCTGTCAGCACCCAGGCGGAGGGCAGTTCGTACAGAGTCCATGGCAGTGTTTCCGCCACCGATAACTGCAACTTTCTTCCCTTTTATAACCGGTGTATCATTGGCATCAGAATTGGCACCCATCAGGTTTACACGTGTCAGATATTCATTGGATGAGAGAATCCCGTTGTAATTTTCACCCGGGATATCCATAAATCTCGGAAGACCTGCCCCGCTGCCGATAAAAAAAGCTTTGTATCCTTCCTCGCGAAGGTCATCAAAAGAGGCAGTCCGGCCGACGATAAAATTGGTTTCAAATTTGACGCCCATTTTTTTGAGGTTGTCAAGTTCAAAATCAACAATTGAATTCGGAAGCCTGAATTCAGGGATTCCATATTTTAAAACACCGCCAATTTCATGCAATGCTTCAAACACGGTAACATCATAGCCATACTTGACCATATCACCAGCAAAAGAGAGCGCAGCGGGTCCTGATCCGACTGTGGCCACCTTAATTCCATTTGGCTCAGCTGTTGCCGGAATATTTGCTGTTCCTGATGCTCTTTCAAAATCCGCAGCAAACCTTTCCAGGTGACCTATGGCAACTGATTGAAGGTTCATCTTTTCGATATAGAAGCACCGTGATTCGCATTGTTTCTCCTGCGGGCAAACTCTGCCGCAAACAGCAGGTAGTGCATTAGTCTCCTTCAGGGTAGCTGCGGCTGACAGAATATCACCGTTTTCTATCTGTTTGACAAACTTCGGAATATTGATGTTCACCGGGCATCCTTCGATGCAGGTGGGGGTTACACAGTCCATGCACCTTGAGGCTTCAAGGGATGCCTGCTCGGGGGTTATACCCAGGTTGACTTCCCGGTCCTGATATTTGACACGGATTTCGGGTGCCTGTTCAGGCATGTGTACGCGTGGCAGTGCAGTTCTTTCCTTATTTTTTATTTTAGAACGCAATGCAGCCCTCCACTCCTGACTGCGTTCATTCTTGAGAAATTCGGGATCTAAAGACATCTTCTTATCGTTATTTTTGAAAATACTTTTCACTGGCGCAGACCTCTTCGGCGCGATAGCCTCCAAGACGCATTAACATCTCATCAAAATTAATTTCATGAGCATCAAACTCAGGACCGTCAACACAGGTAAATCTTGTTTTTCCGCCTACGGTTACCCTGCAGGCACCGCACATTCCGGTTCCGTCGACCATGATTGAATTCAGACTGGCCTGGGTTGGGATACTATATTTTTTTGTCGTGAGTGAGGCAAATTTCATCATAATTGCTGGACCTATCACAATACATTCATCGATTTTCTCACGTTGGATCACCTCTTCCATTCCTGCTGTGATTAAACCCTGTTTGCCGTATGAACCATCATCCGTCATAATTATCACGTCATCAGACCATTTTCTTATCTGGTCCTCCAGAATGATAAGATCTTTACTCCTGGCTGCTATTACGGAAACAACCCTGTTGCCGGCTTTCTTAAAAGCTTCCACTATCGGAAGCAGCGGAGCTACGCCAACACCTCCGCCACAAGCGAGAATAGTTCCCTTGAGTTCTATGTCTGTCGGTTTTCCCAGCGGGCCAACGAGGTCGGTAATGCTTTCACCAACTTCCAAAGCAGCTAATTTGGCGGAACTGACCCCCACTATCTGAACAACCAGCGTGATTGTTCCTTTTAAAGGATCGGCATCCGCAATAGTAAGCGGAAAACGTTCGCCATGTTCTCCTATTTTCAGAATTACAAAGTTTCCGGCTTTTCTGGAGCGTGCAATCTTAGGGTTCTCTACTACGAAACGGACTACTTTGTCAGAGAAGTACTCCTTTTCTATTATTCTGTTCATGTGTTTGTAATTTGTTTTATAATTGCCACATGGAATACCCAAATATTCATTTTAGGGTGGTGAGATAATTGTCTCATGGGTATTTCATCTGTTGATATTTGTTTTTAAAAGTACAAATGGAATTAACTGTGCTGATCTTCGATTCGTACGCTCCTATTTTCATTTCAATTGGTGTATTCCAGTCATTCTCATTTCAAAAGGAAATAATTTTAATAAGGATTTTTTGTATTAAATATCAATGTAATAAACTATCATACTTGTCTTTATCTATTAACATTACGTGGCAGTCAAATATCTCACGCATCATATTGCATTCTTAAATATTGACAATCAGGCATATAGAAAATTGAAACCAGGGATAACAGCAATCTCTTTTTGTGTTTTCAAAACCTGATTATTTCAAATCATTCAGGAAATTGAAAAAATCGCTCAAAAGTAGCAAATTCGGTTGATTGATTTTTATCTGAAAAACCAAATTGGGAAAATATCCCCTAGTTTAAAATATTATTAAATAAGCGACCATCCCGTCCATCAAACTACTATCTTTGCAGTTCGCATTATTCCCAATCATTTTGAAGATTTACCAGTTGATGAAAGGCATAAAACTTTTTCATAACGGTTATTCCAGATGTAGGAGTAAAAGGAATTAGAATATGCTAAAATATTGTATAATAGGATGTCAATACCTGATTCATTTCAATTCGGTGCGAATAATATGAATAATCAATACACATAATAATGCAGAATCAGCAGCGGAAAAGCAGAGAAGGTGTTGTATACTCTACATCGGCAGATTATAACTACCAGTTGACAGGAGATGATTCAGTTCTGGAGACCCTTCCGCCATCACTGCAGCATCTGAAAGTGATGCTTGATAAAAAGCAGCGTGCAGGGAAAGTAGTTACCCTGATTACTGGATTTGTTGGAAAGGATGAAGATCTGGCGGACCTGGGAAAAAAGCTGAAGACAAAGTTTGGCGTGGGGGGATCTGCCCGGGACGGTGAAATCCTTATTCAGGGTGATTTCAGAGACCGTACCATGGCGTTACTAATCGCTGAAGGTTACAAAGTAAAGAGGGTTGGGGGTTGAAGTTTCTTTAAATCATCTGCAAATTGAACCAGTCGTCTAAATTTTTTGTTGTTGCACTTACCAAACACCGCAATTTTGGTCATTTGCTTGTGCCTTATCTTGCTGAGCAGATACCGGGAGAGCCATATCAACGGTTGCGCGGCAAGGTGAAACAACATGACCTGAATAATACGGTCGTTCAATTTTCGCAGGACCAGGTTAGAATTGTCAGGGTTGCTGAACGTTACAGCGATGAAGCGTTACTCAAACGGTTTTGTCCGGATAAACCAGCAAGTGAATTTCAAAATATACTAAAGAAGGAGGAAATCAGGCAGAAAGTGATTTCATACATCGAGACGGCCTTGTCTGAAATCCTCGAATTGCTAAAGAAGGCAAGCATCCCTGTATACCAGAAACGTGATAAATACTGCAATCTGTACGATGAGGATATTATCCAGCTTTGCTATCAGAATACCGGAACAGTTTTCAACTTCATCAGATCAGCAGGAGAAACCAGGTACTTTCTGATGTTGAGAAACGGAATGGAACACTTTTCTCTTTTGAATAAGAGTATAGAAATTCTGGTCAATGAGCCCTGCAGAATTTATTATCAGAATAAAATTTACTTTTTCGAACATATCTCTGCCTCAAAATTGCTCCCGTTCAGGGAGAAGGAATACATCTCCATCCCCAAGAAGATGGAGGATCGTTATTTTGAAACGTTCATACTGAATTCAATTAAATCCCAGGAAGTAAATTTTTCCGGTTTTGAGATCAGGGAAACCGTTCCGGTGAAAGCAGCATTTCTGTCTCTTGAGAAAGATTTGAACGATAATTTTGTGTTGTCCCTCTATTTCACCTACAATGGTGTCAGGCTGAGATTGAAAGTTGGTGAGGAACGGGTTGTTAAATTGATTAAGGCTGAAGGGCAATACATTTTCGAGGTATACAGCCGTGATGACAATTGGGAAGGTGAAATTCTTGATTATGTGCGGGACCTTGGAGTTCGGGGACTTGCCGACAGACTACAACCGGATTATCCGCTGCCTGTACAGGACAATAATACCATGTACAATGCAGTTGCCTGGTTATCCCTGAACGCGGGAGTATTAAGAGAAGCCGGTATAAATATATCACAGTCAGGACTAGCCAATCCTTATTACCTTGGAAGGTATGACCTTAAAATTAAAGTCGACAATAAAATCGACTGGTTTGATATTGAAATGATGGTCCACATTGGGGAATGGAATATTCCCTTTGTCCGGTTTAAAAGGCATATTTTAAGTAAACAAAGAGAATTCAGGTTGCCTGATGGCGAAATTTTTATTTTGCCTGAATCATGGTTTGGCATGTTCAGCGAGCTGCTGTCATTTGGTAAGACTGAAGCCAATAAGGTTATTATCAGACCCTGTCATTTTATGTTGCTTTCCGATGAAATATCCTCCGTTAACAGTATTCTGCAGGAAAGGATCAGAACCCTTGTCACCTGGAGTATTAAGACGCAGGAAGTTCCCCTGGATCTGAAGGCAAAACTCAGGAATTACCAGCATGATGGTTTTAACTGGCTCTTTCACCTCTGGCAAAACAGGATGAATGGCTGCCTGGCAGACGACATGGGACTTGGGAAAACACTTCAGACGCTTGTGCTTTTGCTGAAGTTGAAAAGAAATTCCGGGAATGATTTTTATCCGTTTACTGACTCAAAAGGACAGATGTCGCTTTTTCAGAAGCAGGAACCTGAACCTATCGAGCATCAGCCTGCCAGCCTGATAGTTTTGCCAGTTTCCCTGATGCATAACTGGGAAAATGAGATCAGAAAGTTTGCCCCCTCGTTAAAAATGTACTCATATTCGGGTGTAAAAAGAAGAGAGACCTATGATCTGGCTAAACTCATTCACCAGTGTGATATTATACTTACCACTTACGGGACGGTTAGAAATGATGCTGATGTACTCTCAAAATACACCTTTTTCTACGTTATTCTGGATGAAAGTCAAAATATAAAAAATTCAGAATCAAAAAGTTATAAGGCTGTTGTTTCATTGCAGTCCAGACATCGTCTGGCACTTACCGGAACGCCAATAGAGAACTCTCTTTCAGATTTATGGTCACAGATGAATTTTCTCAATCCCGGTCAGTTGGGAAGCTATAAGTTTTTTCGTGAGAATTATTTACTTCCCATTGAAAAAGAGCACAATCCGGAGATATCGGTTAGTCTGAACAGGCTTATTGAGCCCTTCATAATGCGCAGAACCAAGGAGCAGGTTGAAGAAGATCTGCCTCCGTTAATGGAGGAGACCTTAACCATTGAGATGACAGCTCAACAGTTGGAGATGTATGAATCAGAGAAATCTTCGGTTAGGAATTATTTGTTGCAAAACATTGATGAACTTGAGCCCCGCAATACTACTTTCATTGTTCTTCAAGCACTTACCCGGCTGAGGCAGATTGCCATTCATCCCCGCCTGATCAATCAGTCATCAGAAGTTGAATCAGGAAAATTTAACGAGATAGTCTCCATGCTCGAGGTATTGGTTGCCGAGAAACATAAAATCCTCGTTTTTTCCTCCTTTGTCAAGCATCTCAATTTACTTGATGAAGTCTGCGGAAAAATGAAGTGGGGTTATTGCCGGCTTACCGGTCAAACAACTGACAGAAAATCTGTGATTGAGGAGTTTCAGTCAGACCGTGATAAAAATATCTTTCTGATTTCATTAAAAGCAGGAGGAGTTGGTCTAAATCTTACTGCCGCTGATTATATTTTTATAATAGATCCCTGGTGGAATCCTGCTTCAGAGATGCAGGCCATAAGCAGAGCCCACAGGATAGGGCAACATAACAAAGTTTTTGTATACCGGTTTATCTCGGAAAAGAGTATTGAAGAGAAAATCCAATTGCTGCAGGAAAAGAAAGCTGTGCTGGCCAATGAATTCATTAACAGGAACGATCCTTTTGCCATTTTCGGGAAGGAGGAACTGATACAGTTATTCGAATAACGGGGCTGCAATTAGAATAAATTCACCCTCAAGGTTGGCATACCTTCAAGGTTTCCCAAACCTTGAAGGTATGCCAACCTTGAGGGTGTGGTGGTAAAAACGAAAAGGACAGAGTCGGGCGACTCCATCCTTTTACTAAAACTAACCAAACTAACTAAACCTAAACTTATGAAAAAAATGTATTGCAAATTTAAACCTGACCCGGATATTCTGCAAACATTTTATGTTAACAAATTGTGAAAAAGGTATTAAGGAATTAGCTGTTAAAAAATTCAGAAAATAAAGGTAGGCATACCCTCAAGGTTTCCCAACCTTGAGGGTATGCCTACCTTGAGGGTGTAGTGGTAAAAAACGAAAAGGACAGAGTCGGGCGACTCCATCCTTTTACTAAAACTAACCAAACTAACTAACCTAACTAACCTAAACTTATGAAAAAAATGTACCTCAAAGGTAGAGCGGAACTAGCTCATATCCAAATATTTTGTGTTAAAAAATTATAAAATAGGTAAAATCTTGCATTTGTTAAAAATAATGGGGAAAGATTGTTTTTTATAATCATTCTAAATTGCAATGAGTCAGGGAGTAGTGCATGCAGATGCCGGTTGTCGAATATTTTCTCTATCAAGGCGTTTGATGAATTGGACCAGCTGCTCGCCAATACCAATTTTATATCCTGAAGATGTCATCATTATATCTCCGGATGGCCGACAGAAGAAAACAACAGGTAAATTGTTCACCGAATTCAATCCGGTAAATGAGGAGAGCATTTGTCCGAGCTCGTCACCTGCATCGGAGGCAAAGCATTTCTGCACCGGTAACCTGTAATTTTTAAATGTTGCAGATTTCATCTCCTTGCCGGAAACAATTACAAAAATAAATTGTCCTTTCCACTTGTCGAACTGTTCGCTGTATGGTGCAAGATCATTCAGAATGTGTTTGGATGGCTCACTCTCGGGATCCAGCAAAACAACCACTGAATTTTGATTTTTGATCAGGTCTGAAAGTTTCACCGCCTGGTTTTCGGGCAGACTTTTCAGGTTGATCTTTCCTGGTTCACACCGGCCCTTTGGTTTCAAAACGACTTCTTCTTTTCTGAGTTCAACTTCAACAGTAACTGGTTTATCTTTCGACACATTAAAAAATGCTACTGAACTTAAAACTGAAGCATCGGAGAGTCTGCTTCCTGTTACCAGCATATATTGTCCTGTTTCAAGTATGACGGGGTCAGGGAAATCAGTCAATTTTCGGCCTTCTTCAAATTCCAGTGTCTGACATGTGCCGTTCTCTATCCTAGCAATGGTAAAATGAAGGGCATATTGAGGGGGAATAGCGTTGTTCCTTTCTTTCAGTGACAATTGACCCATTTCTGGCTGTGCCTGTGGGGTTTCCAGGTTAGCGCGGTACCAGGCACCGTTTTGGTAGTATTCAGGGAAAAGGGTTTCGGGGTTCAACCGGGCCGGAATTCCGAAGGTACGGCTTGAAGCGACAAAGAAAATATTTCGCGAAACAGGGTCAGCAACTCTGAGATTGAATACTCCAATGGGTGTCAGGGGAGCACGGGAATGCTTATTTGCAACTGTGTCAATTGCAATATATGTTTTGATCCAGTTAATAAGCGTATTCATATCTTTACGTGTGGCAGCAGCCAATTCGGGTCCCATTCTACGCCAAAGGAAACTCCTCCAGGGTGAAAGAATCTCCATTCCGATGCGCGGTGCCAATACATACTTCTCAAAATATTCCGATGATTCTCCATTTCCTGCTGTCGCGGCGACTTGCAACAGGTGATCTGTTAAAACGGATGCTTTGGTGTCGCTGAGATCCTTGTCAGAGATTCCATAGGTCAGGGGGAATAGCAACTTTCGTCCTGTTTTTTTGTTCGTTTCGATGTAATTCAGCATCTCTTTCCAGTTCCCGTAGCTCAATCGGAGCACCCGAATCAGCGTATCTTCAGCCAACTGGTCTGTTTTTGCGTAATTAATGATCCAGGCGGAATCCTTGAAAAATGACATGGTCCTGTTCCTGACGGAGTCTTCGAAGGCTAAACGTCTTTCATTGTGCTTTCGGTCTGAATCACTGGCAGCTGTAACAGGTTTAAGCACTTTCGGCGGAACCAGGTCGTAATTGAATTTTTCGTTTTCAACAATAGACCTGTTAAGAACAAGGTTCAAGGTATCAGTTGAGGCTACATGGAGCTTTTCGAAGGCAAATTTCTCCTTTCCGGATGCCCAAACCAGTAAATCTCCCAACCCTGTGGTAAATTTTGCCGCTCCGGATTGATCGGTCAGGATAGTGGCGATTGGGTAAAACTCTGCATAATTGTACAGTTTGAACTCTACCTTGGCACCTGTTGCCGGTTTACCTTCACTATCCTTAACCACAACTGTAACTGTTTTGGTCCTGGCATAATTGGATGTCAGATTCAGCTCCGAAAAACGGTCTGAAGCGTCCAGTATCTCTTCGGATCCAAAATAGCGACCGTAGGTCCTTGTATGTATCAGCATAGTGCGCTGGGAAGGTTCACTGAACCAGCCCCTGTCCAGGTCGGTATCGGGTTCACACGCTCCCATATAATGCCATTTACCTTCGATCCAAACCTCTACCCAGGCGTGGTTATCATCCGTGTGAGCCCACCTGGGAGTATAAACCTGCCTGGCGGGAATACCTGCAGCACGCATGGCTGAAACAGTAAATGTGGATTCCTCACCGCAGCGGCCGAAAGTCTTGCGAATCGTGCTCAATGGGGCACTTGTCCTTGAATCTGTTCCACGGTAGTTTACTTTTTCGTGACACCAGTGATTGACCTCCAATGCAGCATTTTTCATAGTCATTCCCTTTATCCTGGTTTTCAGTTCATCGTAATAAACCAGCCTGAAAGAATCCAGGTTTTCGTTGTTAACACGAAGAGGGAGGACAAAATGGAGAAATACCTCCTCGGGGAGTTGTTTGCCCCAGGTAGTCTCACTCCTTGCCTGCAAGCTTTTACGAACATTGGCCTTGATAAAATCCGGAGAATAGTCTGCCAGATCGCTCAGCGGCATGTAGGCATACATGAATCTTAGTGCCTGTTCTTCTTCCTTTGATTCCGGCTTGTCAAGAACTGTCCAGATCGGATTCAGTGAGTTTACTGTCAGTTTCTTCTGGATTTTCAGCATCCTCTCAATGTCATTTAACCTGCCTGTATCACTTATCAATGGCTTCTCATTATGACAAGCGGCTAACAACCAGGCGAATAAAAACAGGTAAATCAGTTTCTTCATTTGAATTTACTATTATCAATTCCTCTCATCTCTTTAACTATCAGTGTCTTGAGAATTTCAGTATTTTAGTGTTTATCTTATTTGGAATTTTGGATAAAAGCTGTAATTCAGTGCTATACCAAAGATAGGATATTTGGATGTTCGTGATAAATCTTGATGACAAGTTCTCCAAATAGTGTATTTGCCCAGGCAAACCATGACCTGGTGAATGTATTTGGATCATCCTTTAAAAATGCTTCATGCATAAAACCTTTGTTGGCATCCGTCTCGATCAGCCACTTCAGGCATTGGCTGATTTCATTCTCATTATTGGAAGTCATTGCCCTGAAAATGATGCTCATAGGCCAGATATAATCATACCCTCCGTTGACATGCGGACCACCGATCCCTTCCACGTTCTTACCTTTGAAAAACCACGGATTTGCATCTGAGAAAACGAATTTTCGGGTGTTTTGATAGAGTGGATCATTTAAAGGGATGGCATTCATATAGGGAAGAGTTAACAGGCTGGGCATGTTTGTATCGTCCATGAACAGGTGATTGCCATACCCATCAACTTCGTAGGAAATTATCTTCCCTGCTGTCTCATGAGTGCCAACTGCATATTTTTTCAGCGCGGAGTCAACTTCCAAAGCCAGGGTTTCAGCTTCTTTTGACAAGGAATCGTCTTTGAGTACTTTGGAAGCAATTTCAGCTATCTGTCTGAGCGATACCACTGCAAAGTAGTTGGAAGGAATCAGGAACTGGAAAAATGTAGCATCATCGGACGGCCGGAATGCAGAACAGATCAGACCTACCGGCTTCACCGGAAGGCCATAACCATTGCCAAACTGTGTATCACTTGCCTTCTCTGTTTTACGCATAAAGGAATAACTCCCTTTCCCTGTTTTTTTCTGCTGGTCTTTAAAAGTCCGGATGATGGATTTTGCCGCTTGCTGCCACTTGCCTGTAAAAACAGTGCTGTCACCGGATGTTTTCCAGTAGTGATAAGCAAGCCTGACTGGAAAGCAAAGCGAGTCTATTTCCCATTTGCGTTCGTGCAATTCAGGTTTCATATCGGTAAGGTCTGTAAGCCAATCACTTTTCCCGGGGCCATCATTGAAGGCATTCGCATACGGGTCGATCAGTATGCAGTCGGTCTGCCTGCGGATCAAGCCTGAAATCATCAATTTAAGTTTTTCATCCTGGTTGATCAGCGGGAGATAAGGCCAGACCTGGGCAGAACTGTCGCGTAGCCACATGGCATGAATATCGCCGGTAATAACAAAGGTATCCGGCTGACCTCCTTTTTCACTGTATGTTACAGTTGTATCCAGCGTATTCGGGTAGCAGTTCTCAAACATCCAGGCCAGCTTGGGATTTTTAATTTTCCCTTTTACCTCCAGGATGGTTTTTTCGACTGCTTCGGAGGTGAAATTTCTTTTGGATAGCGGAGGGCGCAGACTTATGTACTGCTTTTCGGATACAGCTGAAGCGAAGGTTTTACCAGCTGCCAGGGTACCTGCCACGGCTAGCGTCCCTGACTGAACAAAATTGCGTCTGGATAATTTCTGCATGGTTGAAGATGTTATGAATAAGTTACTTGAATCTGTTTTATATAGCTACATTGATCATAAGATTGTCTCAACGGGTTCAATGTTCCAGCCTTCCAGGGCTGCTTTCATTGATTTGGATTGGCTATGAAAAGCATCCGGGAAATTCAGTTTTATTGTTTTTGATTCCCCTGGCAGCAAGGTGAAATAGTTGTCATCTAGGTAAACAGGTAAAATCGACAATCCTTTGTCATCCAATACTTTAATTCGGATAAAGAAGGCCGTCTCAATCCCGGGATTGGAAATTGTCAGTGAACGTCCTCCGGAGGATGATTTCTCAGAGCTAATTTGAAGCTTCACCTTATCTAACTGATTGAGTGCTTCATATGATCGGGCTTTGGTCGTCAGCCAGTATAAATTTTCGTCGAGTACCATCCCCTTTTTATCCAATAATTGAAGTTTTAAGAAGAAGAGAGTGTTTGAGTTGGCAGGCAGGGAGATTTTATTTAACAATTTAGCAGACTGAGCATCCTGGGAAACAACTTCTTTTTGTTCAGAAACCAGTTTTCCGTGCAAGTCAAAAAGGCGTATCCAGGCTGTGATTTTCTCCGATTTTATAGCCGTCTGATTTACAACACATATTGTTGAGTCATTGAGGTTCAGTTGAATATGTAATGGCGCTGCTCCATGCTTGTATCCAAAATATCCGCCCTGGTAATCGAGGTAATAATCGTAAAATGAACCTCTGAGCGCAGTCCAGGGATTCTGATTTTTCCAAATGAGCATACCGGAGTACCATTTCCACATCTTGTAGTTGGATGCTTCCTGAAGAGACCTGTATTGATCATAACTGACTATCTGGGCTTTCATACAGAAATCTTCGATTCCCCTGACTTTCCCATAGCGGTCCGGAAAATCCTGAAAAGAATGGTATTTGTGATAATTCCATGAACCTGATCCATTTGGCGTTCGTGGCACCCGCAATTCTTCCGCAGGAATTATTTTCGTTAGTCCGTCGAAGTTGGGAATTCCTACTGATCCAATTTCCGGATTGAACGGGAATGATTTTTTTGTAAACATATCAACAGGTTCGAGTATCCCGTATGGCCCGTCACCTGTACTTCCATTCTCATTGGTCATCAGCATTGGTGAGGTCGACTTGTCCAGGAAGAGCCGTTTTGGATCCAGAGCAGGAAATATCACTTTCGATAACGCATCAAGGATATCTTTGGGTGGATAAGTCTCGTTACCACCACACCACAAAAAAAGGCTCGGGTGGTTTCTCAGCATCTTTACCTGATCTGTGACTGAAGTGAGGAACAGGTTATGATCATCCGGATAAGCCTTGCGTCTCTCCTTGGAATCCTTTTTCAAAGGATCCTGCCATTCACCATTGCAATCTCCTGAAATCCAGAGGTCCTGCCAAACAAGTATGCCATATCTGTCGCAAGCGTCATAAAATTCAGGTCTTTCAGTCAGCGCACCTCCCCAGACGCGGATCATGTTCATGTTCAAGCCCGCATGCAGTCTGACTTCGGCTTCATAACGTTGTGCACTTAAGCGCAAAAGGGCATCAGATGCAATCCAGTTACCTCCCTTGATAAATATTTTCTGACCGTTCACATAAAATATCTGTGACCTGAGTGCCTGATCAAATTTATTCGAGGTTTCCCGTATACCAATTTGAATTGTCTCGCTGTCCGAAAGAGTTCCATCGGTAGCTTTGAAATTAAGTTTAACCGGGTACAACGGATGATCTCCGGTTCCATTGGGCCACCAAAGCCTGGGATTTTTTATTTCAATCTCCTGGAAGGTAATTGTCTTCTCTTCTCCCGGCTGAATGACCAGTTCGAGAGAAACCGTGTGCCCATCTACTTCTGAAGTAGCGATCCCTTTCACGGGTTTTTCCGTGCAGTTTTTAAGTTCTGTTTTTGTCAGAATATAGGCTGGATCCTGTTTTTCTCCAGGAATCCTGACTCCGGGTACCCTGCATTCAATGTATGGATTCTTCAGATCGATCCCCGAGGTAATTTCGAGGGAAACCTGGTCCCATATCCCTGTATTCCTGTCCGGAACGGAGCATATCCAATCCCATCCCGCAGTGCACTGCATGGTCACGTTTCTGGCTATTGTGCCATCTCCTCCCTGGCCGTTGTTTGGATTCCCGACTGGATCAGGCGGTGCTACCCAGACGGCAAGCTTATTTGTTTTCCCGGTCAGAATGAAGGGTGTCACCAGGTACTTCTCCCTCAGGTACATTCCGCGGTGCATTTCGGTATTGACTCTTTTCCCGTTCAGATAAATATCCGCAAAATAGTTGATTCCTCTGAACGAAAGCCATGCCTGTTCTCCCGGTTTCAGTTCCGGTAAGTCAAATTCCCTGTAGAACCAGTAGGTATAGTAGTCTCGTCCGGTGTTAAATACATCAGCGATTTTCGTATTGTTCATTCCGAAAAACGGATCGGGTACCTGTTTGTTATGCAAAAGTGTGGTCAGAACCGTACCAGGAACAATTGCCTCCATCCAACCCTCCAGCCGATACCCGGGTGAAGTTATCCTGGTGCCGTCATCCAAAACATCCAAAGCTCTCCGGGCCTTCCATTCTCCGTTCAGTTGAATTTGCCGCGGCTGGGAATTAAGATGATTTGAGAATGAGGTCAGGAATAAAATTAAAATAGTTAATGATCTCATAATGAGTAATTTTCCGGCTTTTCAGAATTGGTTGTGAATTTTTTTGATTTTCATCAAATGTAGCGGATATATCAATTCGTTAAAACGCATTATCTGGTTATCTGATGATTCCCGTGAAAGATCATGCCATAATATTCCTGAATACCTGTGGCGTAATTAATTTAAACAACTGTATTTTATTTAGTTATAATAAATGTACAGGATTTAATTGAACCAATATGTCATTTTCAGTACAAGGGCCCGGTTTTTAACATTCCAGCTTTCCGGGAAATAGTTGTCGGTATATACCAGGAAAATATCTGATACGGGTTTGTACCGCCATTGGAAGCGGGAATTAATGTTCAGATTTTTTGCCTGTTGGTTATACTGGACGTAGGTTGTGAAAAACAATTTATCCGTGAAGGTGACATCAAGTTTCGGCCCGATAAGTAAAAATCCTGTAGGAGTCCAGGGCGACGGCAGGATAAGTTTATTATAGCTGTAAATCAAAGAGATATATCCATGCGGTTGAAACCGGTAAATGAAACCTCCCTGGAAAAACCATCTATTGCCATTGTAATAGCCGCCAAGGCCGGACTGGAAATCGTATCTGAAAATTTTCCTGTTGTCAGAGTTAAGGAGAAAAGAGACATCGCCCCATCGGTAATCGCTTCCTTCCGGAAGAAAATGGGTCCCCTGGTTTGTCGGGTCAAATTCCTTTCTTAGTAGAACATAGATATAATTGCTTCTCAACTCAAAATGCGTGCGGTCTTTAAAATTAAAAAAGTAAGTAAATCCCAATGCCTGATCAGTCAGTTTCATGTTCCCCGGTTGAAAAATATTATCGGCTTCGGTAATCAATCCATGGTTCTCAATACTGCCATGTTTGGGATAAAACTTGATCGTGGCTCTTGGGTCCAGCCTCAAATAATCATTCCTCGGGACATATCCGGTTTCTGCATTGAATTCTTTTCCCACGTAGATCTGGTTCAGTTCAATCAAATGCGTTTTACGGGAATATGCAACATTCAGTCCCTGTGCAAATTCCTGCGAGGAATTGGCATTTGGCGTAAAGGATTTCTGCCCATAAAGTTTGGCATTCCAGAAATTATCCCTGCTGGCAAGATTGTACTCAAGTCCGGCGACCCTGTTGTAGTCGTTTCCTACCCATGAAGCCGGGATATTTAGTTGTTGCTTGTTAACGAAAATCAGGCCAATATTTGATCGGGAGAAAACCTTTTTTTGCAAAGAAGCCACGAAGAAATTCCGTGCCAGGTAATCTCCTTCTGCACCTGTTTGCATGTCCATCATCCCTATACGCCAGTCCTGGCCTAATCTGCCGCTTAGCCTGGCACCGGCGGTAACCGGTGCATCCAGTCCGATTCTTCTTGAAAAGAAAGGCCTGACATTGGTCGTTCCAAAATTTGCGAAAAGGTCACTGTTTTCCAGGAAGAACTGCCTTTTTTCAGGAAAATAGAGCTCGAATCTTTCAAGATTAGTCACCTGGTCATCTACCTCGGCCTGCGAAAAGTCCGGATTATAGGTCAGATCAAGGTTCAATGAGCTGGAAAGGCCAACTTTGGCATCGAATCCAAAATCCTTGTGGTAGACTGATGGCTCCCGTTTTTCATAATTTTTGGAGACGCTGCCAAAGATATAAGGAATAACGGAGAGCTTCATTCCTGATTTGGGGGGTGGTGTATCAAAAATAACCTGGCCGGCATATGCCAGTGAAGCAGTAGGGAATTGTCTGGGAATCGGCGTCCATGCTGATTTCTCGTTTAGTTTCAGGTCCAGTCTGGAAAACTGAATGTTCCAATGATTGACATCTCTTTTGTAACGGATTGACTTGAAAGGAATCCGCATTTCTGAAATCCATTTATCCGAATAATTTTTTGTCTTGGATTCCCATTTGCTGTCCCATATCCAGTTGACTACAGACCCACCACTCATGGTTCCGTCACAAATGGCCCCGGCAGCATTTACCCCGAAAGAAAATCCGGTTGTCTGATCGTTAAACGGATCTAGAAAGACGAGAAAATTGTCATTGTTATTGAATAGAAAATCCCTTCGAAGAGATTCAACCGGTCGTCTTCCCGGTACAGTATCATGAAAAATTACAGCAATATAAATGGCTTTTTCATCATATGCCATTTTAATCTCTGATTTCGCCACGGAATGACTGGTATCATATGGAAGAACCTGGTAGAAATCCCTAGCAGTTTCAGCATCCAGCCAGTCAGGCTCATGTACAACACCATCCAGGTGAATCGGACCCACAATTTTTTTGGCATGGATTTTAAAATTCTCGTTGATTGTCTTTTTTATCGTGATCGTATCTCTGGACCTATCGCGGGAATGTCGCTCAGGATGGTTACCGGCTATTGATAGGGTTTTAACAACGAGAATAAACAAGACTAATAAGCCTGGAAATTTTTTAATCATAGTTTGGCAGTCAAGCCACGAAAATACAAAAATGTTGCTGTAGAAGCGAAAGTTAATTTGTCACTTTAGTAGGATTATAAAATTGTTTGATAAAAGGCGACATTCCATCATTCAACCAGCAGACTTCAGACTATTACTCAGGTATCACTTTCTCGTATTTCACTTTGTTATTGATAATTTTGAGGAGGTAGGAAGGCCAGGTATTCAGTTTGTTGGCAAATTCCAGTCCTGCATTCATTTCGCCCCGAACAACGTAGAAACGCATTTTCATGCCCGGATTATTTTCATTCAGCTCTTCCCTGAATACAAGTTTTTGCTCTTTCTGTCTCCAGGTGGCAGCCAGATGTTCAACGGAACAATCTTTGATCAGGCTGAAACCATTCCCAAGGTAGAGAAATCCGTTGGAAAGAGACAGGGCAGGATCGTGTTTCAGATCGGTTGGGATTTCAACAGCAATTTCTTCCCCCGTACCTGCTGAATACCACATTCCTGATGAAGGAGTATCGAACAATATTTCTACTGCACCGTCTGCAGGCCTGTCGCAAAGTATATCAATGCAATACAAATGGTCGTTCAGTTTTCTTGTATTCATCACGGTTTTCCCGGCACGGACCGCGATCGGAACAGGCAAAACTGATGCTACGGACAGGTCTGCTTTGAATGCTCCAACTTCATTAATGGAACCATTCCGTGTGTCTAGTATATAGGCGGCATCTGCCGAAGGAGCCAGTTCCTTTATTTTTTCAAGGACCGTTTTAATTCTTCTTTGAACCTGGTCTATCTCGATTTCTGTGTACTTGACTTCAACCAACCAGGGTGTCCAGCCACTTGCATCCGAAACTTCAGAAAGCAGCAAATGCTCCCAGGCTTCCTGAACCAGTTTTTTTTGTTCGTCAACCTTGATCCCATTTGATTCGGCATAAGCGACAAGCTGTTCAGTCATCATCACGATCCCGCGCCATTCATAAGACAAGGCTCGGGTGATTCCGTCAGTTTCAACTCCGCTTCTTTGACGGCCCATCCACATAAAAGGACCGCAAACCGACATGTTCCAGGTCCCTTCAGGTACAAATGGATAATCTGGAACCTTGTATCCTTTTGACTGCTTGATTTTTGCAGCAAGTTCACTCATGGTGACAAATTTGTAACCTTCAGATTGCAGTTTTTTGAACCGGTCGATGCTTTCTTTTTCTTGTTCAGCAACTCGGTAAAAATTGCTCCTGTAGTCGGTAGTGTTAAACACCTCACCATCATCGAGGAAGGCAAAATCCCATTCCAGTCCGTCGAGCTTTTTCTCGCCTGCACCGATAAGTCCCAGAATTTTCTCTTTTCCGTAAGTTACGTTCACAAGCGGAAGTGTTTTGTCGCGGTAGTAGCTGTGAGGGTCTGAGGAGGTAACCACAAGGTCGTACTGATCTTTCAGGAAACTCGCAAAAGCTGGCGTCCACTGAATCTCCTGGCTGAAAAATACTTTTGATCGTTTCATCCCATGCGCGGCCAGAACTTTGTCTGACAATTCGATCGATTTTTTCATGTCGAGCGCAGGATAAGCAATAAAAAACTGATCTGAGTAATGGGCAATTACCAGTTCAATCTGCCCGCGGTTGATAAGTTTTTTGAATAGTGCCAATACGTCAGGGTGCTCATTTGCAAGGACTTCGATAGCATAACCTTGTATTTCGATGTCTGATTTGTATTTCGGATTTTTTTCAAAAAACTGCAGTACAGGATAAAGCGATTCCTTGATGATCCGGTTTTCAATGCGGTAATCTCCGGCCACATACTGCAAATTAAAGTGAAACATGCCGATGGCATACTTCTCCTGCGCAATTGCAAGAGTTCCTGAAAGTAACAGCAGTGAAAAAAGCAGTGGTTTTTTAATCATAACCGTGAATATTGAAAAAATTAACTTTTTTGTATTGATTAACAGTTCTTTACATTGTGAGTAGAATCGGGTTATTGTCCCTGTCTTATGACTCCCAGGTATCTGCCCATCCAGTATGGCAGTAACCAGACATCACCGGCACTGATCAGGCTGGTTCCATCACCCCCGGAATCCAGGGTGAAGATATCGCCGTTGTGCCGGTAGAGCGGAATTTCACTCAAAGGCAGAAGCTCCCTGGTTGTCTGTCCGCGAAAATTGGCAGGCAGCAATTCAATGTCCTTCCTGCCTGAATTCTGAACCCCCCAGTTCCGAAGATCTAAGGGATAGGTTTGCAGGAACAGAATCGAACGGTCCAGGTCAAATTCCCTTGCCCCTGTTGAGGCATAAATAAAATTCCAGAGAGCATTGCCTTCGGGACGTTCTATTTCCCAGTGATCACGGATGGCAGTTTCGTATTTTGCCCTTAGTTCAGGGGTAAAAGCATATTTATGCAAGCCCTGGTAAGCCAGGAAATACATTTCATCATCAGAGTGGTTCCATTCACCGGAAAGTATCCTGCTTAGGGTATCGGCATCAGATGTGCCAATCTCAGAAAAAGGCCGGGTAAGATTTTCCAGGTACCTGTGTTTTTCCATCATCTCGTTTGCCTTGTCCAAATACACCTTTTTGCCGGTAAAATGGCATGCAGTCTGAAGGAATGAGATAATATTTGAGGAATACAGCTTACGGTCATTCACATTCGTGGGAAAATTATTGACATATGCCTGGTTCCATTTGCCCCATAGCGTCGGATGTCCGTCTACATCAATTAAGTAGAGGTCATTTTTAACAATGTAACCCACCAGGTTGTCGAGACATTTCAGCGCACGTGCTTTCCATTCAGGGTCATCGGCTAATTCCAGGATGGTTGTAAGGGCAAAAATCTGTCCTACCGTCTGATCACTGCTGGCAGTTGATCTCCAGGTCCAGTTGGAGTGATCTTTGGCCGGTAACCATAAACTGGCCGGTGATCCTGATTCCAATTCTCTTTTCTCCCATCCGGGCTTTCGCACAGTGTCTACCTTGTAGTCGCGCTCATAACTCCGGGCGAAAAGCCCCGGTATACCGGTTACCGTGAAGAGTCTTTCCATCGCTTCAAACGATTCATAAGCATTCTGCCTGGCTTCTTCAGATCCTGTAACCTTGTACCTGTACAACTGACTGGCAAGATACATGGATGTCCAGAGGTTGTCGCTAGGTTGTGCCCCTGTCTGACCGGAAGAATAGCTGTTAACAAGCCTGGCAGAACTGCTGTTGAATCCATAGCGTATATTCTTCTCCCTCACCTGTTTTTCGAAAAACATTGCCTTTTCTTCCAATGTCATCATTTTGCGGCATATTTTGCCGATGCCTTTCTCTGTAAGAACCAGCACGGATTGTTCAGGGCCTGCTTCAAGTGCAATGACACGGTTGCCCGGAATCCACCTTTCTCCTGCAAAATAGCTGAACTTTCCATTTTCGTTCAGGCGAAAGGCTCCATGGGAGGATCCGAACCACATCTGACCATTAATTTCCTGTAAAGTTGTGATCTCTGTGCAGGGAAGACGTGTAATCAATTCCTTTCCAGGAATGACCAGGTAGCCGGCATTAGTTCCAATGATAATTTTATTGCCATTAAACCTTGATGCACAGGTTATTCCAGTTCCGGAATAAATTTCAGTGATTGTTTGACCGGGTGTATATTCTGCAACTTTTTCACCTGATACCAGCAAAAAACTTTTGTGGTTTTCAAGGTATCTGATTTGTTTCAATCCACTGAAAGTGCCTGTCCAGATTTTCCCGCCTGCCTTATTGAAGTAAAGCAGGGTCTCCCCGTCTGAAACCAGAAAGTGAAAGTCTTCCCCCCCGGCAAATAACCTTGCACCTGTCAGACCATGATCTATCTGGATTTTGCCGGCCCAGGCATTGCTGAAAAGCTGTTTGTTGTCGAGATAAAACGTCTGATTTTCATAAGTTCCTATGGCTGTAATTTTTTTGGACAACAACTGGGTATAGGATACATCCTGGGTAAGTCCACCGGAATAAAACATGCTTCCGTTGTCTGGCACCAGGACCCCACTGTCAGTCAGGAGCCTGATCTGGCCGTCACGATTTGCCGACATAGCCAGTAAAGATGCCTGCTGTGTTTTGTCTGCCTGAAATTTAATACTGAATTCCTGCAAATAGGGTTTATCCAGATAGGAGATTTGACCAAAGTCATTGCAGCCGGCTTGGGTTTGCCCGCTTTTGCTGCTGGAACATGCAATCATGCATAACACGGCAAAGGATAACACCAGGTATCCCGTAAATTGTCTCATATAATGTAGTAGTAGTTAAAACGATGCTAAGGTAACGAAATATTGATAATCGGGACGAAAAGACACTTTGATTTTAACTGTATTGGTGAATTTAACATTAATGAAACCCGATGTCGATTTTCCCTGTTGGGGAAGTTTACCAGATTGACAGATTATACGCCCAATAGCCCAAATGGAAGGAGGCAAGGTCGCAATCTGCCTTCCTGAAAAAACAAATCCTGCCACCGGAAAGGCAGCAGGATTAATTAATCGGGTTTAACCCTGGTCAATATTCGGCTATTCAGAATAATCAAGGGTTTTACACTTGAACAGCCAGTGATATTTTTTAATTAGCCCTGTATAAGCAAAGATCGACGATATCGAAATAACTGTTTCTTTTTACAGTATCCGGATTTTTTTGAGATTTGGTAGCGGTCAGAATTTCCTGAAGATCTTTTTCAGAGAGTAATTCAGATTTATTCTCTTTAACCAGCGCTTCGATCAATGGTTTGGCCCTGTTCATAAAAGTTTCAGGCGTACCAGATTGATGATATAGAATTTCTGCTTCTGTTTGTAACCACCTGGTAAAAAGTTCTGAATTCATGGCATCGTTTTTAAATTGTTGCGGTCAGTATACCGACCAACTCTTTCGTGTCGTATGATGCAAATATAAATCGGGCACCTTAAGAGGCCAGTAAGGGGTTTAGAAAAACGAAGTAGGATAAACGATGATTTCTGTGTAGGGAAAACACCTACAAAATGATATTTCCGGCTAATAATAAATTCGATGTTTTTATAAAATAGTGCTGGTTTCCTGTTGCAAAGGAGTCCCCGCAATTATACAACGATGGTTGATTCACTTATTGTCCCGAATTTCTAAGTTTAAAATGTCCATTCTCCAAAAAGTCATCGCACAAAGGCTGAAGTAAACTTATATCGTCAGTACGTTTATTTGCTATGGTGATGGCAAATATTTTAATACGGTCATTGTCGGGTAAGTTAAGATTGGAAGAATTTGGCGGAAGATTGAATTCGTACTTGAAAATGTAGCAATAGTGGTAGGGTTCATTCCTTGTTGGGTAACCGAAGTGGGTGTGGGAGGCAAACCATGCAATATTATCTTTTTTCAGGAAAGGCTCTTTGATACCAATCACGGTGGATCCGTCCAGGTCGAACTGTCTCTGGTAATGCTGACCTATAAAACCTGACCATCCCGATACATTCAAATTAAAGGCCATGTCGTTGATTTTAAATAAACCCGCGGCATCTTCAGTTGCAGCAGCCAGAATGTAAAGTTTATTGTATTCTCCTGCAGGCAGCTGAATATTTTGTCCCCTGCAGGTTACAATATTCTTTTGCAGATCTGCCCTGCTGCCAATATTAAATTGCACACCCTCACTGATTATTTCATCCGGTATCATTTCAGCGGGATAATTGTTCACGTTGCCGTGTGCTGTTGGATCATACTTTCTCGTCATATCTCCGTCTGTCCTGTTGTCGTCAAAACTCATCACGTCCTGATCGAACGACAAACTGACCGGTGACTGAATCAATTCCATCATGCTGACCGGTTCAAGTCTGACAGCAAAACTGCGCAATGTAAAATGGGAAAGGCCGAAGATGATTGAGTTGCCATTGACAGGCACATCACCGGTTTTTTCTTCCTGTCCGTTGATTTCAAAAGCATCAAGAATTTTAGAAGGGAATTGCATTTTAACCCCTGTTTGATCCTTACCTGAAAGTTCGTTTACCCTTACGACAATATAGTCGCTCATTTCGGCCTTCTTCATGGCCATAAGTCCGACTTTTGGAGAGCTGATTTTCAGAAAGGAGAAGGTCGAACCTGTTTTCCCGGCATGTTTCGGGGTTTGAAAAGCAATCAAAGGTTTATTCAGAAATTCAGCCTGTTTCTGGGTTTCGCTTTCTGACCAGTCACCGGCGTGGCTGTACAGTCCGTATTTCACATCCTGGATACCCCAGTCCTGCGAAGCCTGGTACTGCCATGTCGGGCATAACCGGGCGGAAGGGGTGTATTGTAATGTTAAGCGGAGTGTGTGCTGATCAGGTTTATCGGACCCGTACCTGCAATCTTCAAGAACCGATACACCAAATTTACCAGAACGATCTGTAAGGTCAAACCACATTTTTGAAGGTACTTCAAATTTTAGTTCGTGGTTTGTATTTCTTTGTACGGTACCAACACCGAGGTTGTAGGTTGCATTTTCGTTCTCTGCCGTAAGCGGGAAAGACGCTTTCAGGCTTACTCCGGTCGACTGCCAGTCAATTTTGTTGGAAACCTCTAAACGTTTGCCGGCATCTCCTGCTGACAGGCTTATAATTTGCCTGATGACAGAGTTTTCTCCCTTCCTGGTTACCTCGAATGCCACACGGACCGGGCCATTTTCTATCGTTTTGATGGTTGGTTCCTGGTTAAGGAAGGCAAAAGGAGGATTTTTCCTGTCATACCAGAACATGTTCCACGCAGGTTCTTTTATTGGTATTTCATGTTGGAACTCAAGCCGGGCAGGTCTTGAAAGGATTTCCCTGTTTTCTTTTTTGTCTAAAATACTGGCAATGTCACCCTTGTCATCAATTGTGACTTTATAGTACTCATTTTCAAGCGTATTTGGTTCAATGGAGAGAGAAGGTGTGACAAGTTTTGATTTTTCAGCGGATGCCTGCACGTCATAAATGGCTATTCCCAGTGATGGTATCCTGGCAGGAAAGATGAATTTTATTTTGTTACCACTTCTTTCAATAACCTGCGACGGAACTTCCCTTCCTTTCCAGTCGAATACCCTGATGTGAGCAGTCGACTCAGGAAATTCAATTTCGGCAGTACACACATCTTCACGATCCCGTGCAACCGGATTATAAACTGCCACCGCTCTTCCATTAGTCTGAGTGTTCAACTGGGATGCCACTTCTCCAAGGGCGTTCTGCAAAACAGCTGAGAAGCCATTTTGGGCGACGAATTCATCGTTCCAGGCAAGGTTAAAAGCACTGGGTATTGCAGTTCCCGGCAGTACATCATGCATTTGGCTTCCCAGCACCAGTTCCCATGCGTTATTAATTTTTTCAAGCGGATAGGGCGCTCCTGTCATATAACCTGAAATTACGGCCATCTGCTCCGATGACTGAGCGAGAATCTCATTTTTCCTGTTCAACCTTTTCAGGTAGGATGCCGAAGTCATTGAGCCGGCACTATGCTCGACCAAAAACAAATCCCCGGAATAGACCGGCAGTTTTTGCTGTATTTCCGGTGTTATATCTTTGAACATCTGGTCGGAAGAGGTGAGCAGAACTTTTATTTTGCTGTCCGGATTTTTGAGGCTTCCTTCCGCGTTGATGATATCTCTTTCCCGTATTCCACCGCCCATGTCGCCGGATCCATAATAGCGATAGCCAAAGGTAATTCCGTATTTCCGCTGATCTTCCGCAAGTCGCTTATCCCAATAGGAATCAATGTCAAGCCTGGGCATCAGGTCCCCGTCGTAGTCCGTTGCATCCAGGCAGGCCAGGATTCCCTTCCCATCCGGACCCTTCCAGAAACCTATATTAAAAGGCAGCGGGACTGCAGTTCGCAGATTTGGAATTGTTAATTTCTGTGTTGAGAACCCTATAATCCCCGCATGATGCAATACTGTCGGCAGGTTTGCCACAAAACCGAAACAATCAGGAAGCATATAATCGGAGCTTGTCTTTCCAAATTCCTTTCTGAAAAATGAATTGCCGTAAAGGACCTGTCTGAGTACTGATTCTGAGGAGGAAGCATTTACTTCGCCTTCTTCCACTGAAGAACCTGCCATAAACCAGCGACCATCGTCGACATAATGCTTTAACCTGGCATATAATTCGGGATGGTACTCCTTCATCAGGCGATATCGGCGGGAACCGGTAAAGTTGAAAACATAATCAGGATATTTGTCCAACAATCTGAAGTTTTCCTCCAGGGTGTTTTTAAGATATTCACTGACAGTGGTTCTGTAGTCCCATTCATACTCAGAGTCAAGGTGAGTGTAACCGACAGTGTACAATACCCGCTCCTTTGAAATGTCATACGCACCGCGACGGTTTGAAGGCTGTGGAAACAGGGAGATGGACTGTACCATCAATAAAATTACAAGAGTGAGTCTCATTTGTTAACAATTTGTTTTCCAGTTACATAAATGCCACAAAATGAATTTCTTCATTCCATTTCAAATGTAGCTTCCGGTTGTATTAAGTTTCGGGACTTATGTTGATAGCAGCAGGAAAATTTACATCAAAATCAGGGTTCGAATATAGCTCATACTTTAATTGCATGGACCAGGCACGTAAATAATGTCAAAGCAGGGTGAAAGCTGGAGTAGTTTCTGATCAGGAATTAAATTCACCAAACAGAGTAATCTTGTTGGTTCTTTTGATTATCCAGGTATAAAATATGGCTGTCCAGAAGGAAAAAAGGGCATATATCAGGGATGGCTTCACCATGTCCTGGTTCTGAAGCAAGGTTCCCGCCACCAAAAATGCGAGTGTGGTATTTTGGACAGCAGCCTCGATGCCAATCGTATATGAATTTCTGACTCCCAGCTTATTGGCCCTGCCAAACCGGTATCCCCACAAAATTGAAAGAGCATTTACCAGCAGGGCATAAGGAAGGATAACAAATACTTCTTCGATTGTGACTCCGGTACCGCCGCTGGTCTCTGCGGCAAAAAACTTAATGACAAAAACAACTCCAAGTGCCACCAATAAAGCCAGTTTCAAAGGACGCTGAGAATTGATGGCAAACTCCGGATACCTTGACCTGACAAACACTCCTATAAGTGCCGGCACAATTGTAACTGAAAAAATCTGGATAATAGTTTCAACGTAGGAGAGTTGGATTTCGGTCGTTTTGCCATAATAGAAGACCAGGCTCAGGTTGACGATAAAAGGAATGGTTAGCAGGGTTATAAAACTGTTAATGGAGGTAAACGTGATGGAAAGCGCGGCGTTCCCTTTGAAAAAATAGGTCAGGAAGCCTGAAACTGTTCCTCCCGGACAGGTAGAGAGAATAATCAGACCAACCTTAAATGGCAATGGCAGGTTAGAAAAATAAGTGACAGTAAATGAAATGATCGGCAAGACAATTATTTGGGAAGACAAACCGATGATCAGTGATTTCGGATAAAAGAATACATTTTTGAAACTGGTGGTTGTAAGCGAAAGACCCACCCCAAACATGATAAAAGCCAATACCAGGCTGATTAGAATGTCAATGAAATGGTAATGAGGTAGTTCCATATCAAATTCAGTAATTAAAATTTTCAGGTAATATCTCTTTGCATGAAATACCCATCCAGACTCGTCGGGACCAACCAAAAATGATTATCCGACTAATCGCTTTACTGAACTTCGTTTCCATGTGGCAATTTAAAAACTATTTATAAATGCATGAACCCTTCATGAACTATTTCTCACAAAATAGTGCGTAATTATCTTTGAGGGTTCCAAGCGTACTTTCTGAAATTCAAGAATTTTAAAATGATATTTGCGCGAGTAATATATGTTCAACTTTTCTCCGTTATTTTTATTCTTGACTTGTGGCAATTTACGCTTTAAACTATTCAGTTGGTATTGTGTAAAATGGAATCATTCTAAAGTTAATCATCCTTTATTTTTGATGAAAAAAAGCTTTCGCAGGTATTTCCTGAGTTGCAATTCCCGGACCTTCCCAGCTTACAGTGTTAAATTTTTTAGCACCCAGTTGAAAATACTTTTCAAGTAATTTGTATTTCCCTTTTCTTAAAGCAATGGTTTTTATCCCGCCACGCATAAATTCTTTCTCATCAAGGTACAAAGTGCACTTATCGTTCACCCTGATAGAAAACGTATAAATACCGTCTGCCGGGATTTCCAGGAACCCGTCAAAAATGTATCCGAAGTAATCCTCTCTTTTGCGTTGATCGATGGTCAGGGACGGAATTATGCCTGTTTCTGCCGGGGTAAGGTTGTCAAGTTCACTCTCATCCATCACATGAGCTTCATAATACCGGTAATTCAATCCGGGGGCAAATTGCCCCGTCTCCTGATAATTCCTGAAATTCTCAAATTCCAGTTTTGTAACATTCACAGATACTGGCAGGCTAGGCAGCAGTCCGGACCGGTAGGAAGCAAACCTGACAGGTGTACTTTGATGGAGGATAACCGGGGTAGTGTATAGCGTGGATTTTTCATCGGGACGGCTGCCATCTGTAGTGTAAAATATTTTATCCTGAGGATCATCGCATTTTAAGGCTACAGTACCTGATTTAAGAAAGTATTCATCTTTGGTGACAGCATAGGGAAGAGGTGCCGACTTTTCATATTTTTCCGTGACAGGCCTGTCTTCCTTTGCCGCACCCCAGTTTTTATTTGGAGTATTACCCATTTCAAAGACAATTTCGCTGCCATTCAGAATATCTTCGTGGGTAAACCAAGATTTTGAATACGGATTGCCATTGACAGAGACAGACTGAATATATTTATTTTCGGAAGAGACATTGTTGGCTTTGATCGTAAATTGTTTTCCGTTTTCGAGATTAATTCTTACCCGGCTAAACAAAGGGGTTCCCATTACATAGTTTGCAGAACCCGGGCACACCGGGTAAAATCCCATGGAACTTAAAATATACCAGGCGGACATTTGTCCGCAATCCTCATTACCGCTCAGGCCGTCTGGCTGATCGTCGTACAGCGTATCCAGAATTTGCCTGACGATCTCCTGGGTTTTCCAAGGTACCCCGGCATAATTGTAAAGGTAGGCCATGTGATGACTGGGCTCGTTTCCGTGGGCATACTGTCCGATTAATCCGGAGGCGTCGACAACATTGAGATCATGTTTTGATTTTTTTGTAAAGAGCGTATCCATCCAGGCAATGAATTTTACATCGCCCCCGATCAGGTCTATCAGTCCGTTGACGTCATGAGGGGCAAACAGGCTGTATTGAAAGGAGTTTCCTTCAACAAAGTGATCACTTCCTTCAGTCGGGTCGAAAGGTGTGACCCAATTCCTGTCTGAATTTTTTGGTCTCATGAACCCGGTAGAAGGATCAAACATATTCCTGTAAAACTGCGACCGATAAGTGTAATCGCTGTAATCAACAGGTTTGTTCAGCGCTTTTGCCATTTGTGCAACACTCCAGTCGTTGTAGGCATATTCCAAAACCATTGAGACAGAGCCACCAACTTTGTCGGCCGGGATAAATCCTAGATCCTTGTAATAGCTTATGCCTTCAACGCGCTTTTTCATGGCTTCGAACGCAAGTTCATAGTCAATCCCTTTTATGCCCTTTGCATAGGCGTCCAATATCGCTGAATGAGTATGGTAACCGATCATAACGGCAGTGTTGTTCCCCGCCAGTTCCCACTGGGGCAAAATGCCCCCGACCTTGTACATTTCCAAAAATGTTTTGATAAAATCAGCATATCTCGCAGGGTCAATAATTGTATAAAGCGGCATGTTTGCCCTGAAAGTATCCCAGAGTGAAAAAACAGTGTAATTAGTGAATCCTTCTGCCGTATGTATTTTGTGGTCAATGCCCCGGTACCTGCGGTCAACATCCATGAATTCATTGGGTGCTATTGCGCTGTGGTACAATGCGGTATAAAAAATTCTGTTTTGCTTTTCGGTACCGCCTTCAACCTCTATTTTTGACAAAAAGGTGTTCCATTTTTCCTTCGCCTGTGAAGCAATTTTATCGAAGTCCCAGCCCGGATTTTCTGTTTCAAGGTTTTTTCTGGCTCCGGCAACATCGACGGCAGATATGCCGATTTTAACCATAACCTCTTCATTACTGGCAGTCTTAAACTGAAAGTATGCCCGGAGGTTTTTCCCTTCTGCCTTTTTAATTCCTTCCACCAGTGTGTCATTGACAGCAATGCCACATGTTTTGAATGGTTTTGAGAATTTTGCATAGAAATAGACAAATTGCTCGTCAGCCCACCTTCTTGATTTTCTCAGTCCCTGGATCTCAGTATCGCTTATAATCTCCATGTTTGATTCAAGCACCTGATCCCTGTTTTTGATATCCAGGATAATATTTGATTTTTCTGATGCCGGAAAGGAATAGCGGTGAAATCCGGTTCGTGTTGTGGCAGTCAATTCGGCTTTCACCCCGTCATCATCCAGTATCACACTGTAATAGCCAGGTGAGGCATGCTCATTTTTATGGCTGAAGGCCGACCTGTAGCCAGATTTGGGATCGTTGTCTTCTCCGGGCATAATCTGAACTTCTCCGACTGTCGGCATTAAAAGCACATCACAATATTCCGGTGCGCCTGTTCCGCTTAAATGGGTCTGGCTGAAACCCATGATGGTTTTATCGGAATAATGGTACCCGGATGAACCATCCCAATCTTCCCAGCGGGTGTCTGGACTAATTTGAACCATTCCGAACGGAACGACGGCTCCCGGAAAGGTATGTCCATGCCCTCCGGTTCCGATCATGGGATCTGTAAATTGAGTATAGTCTTTTTTGTCAGAGCTTTCTTTACAGGAAAAAAGCGACAGAGAAATCAATAATGTTGTAAATGCAGCAAACAGCCTTGGATTTTTCATTGTAGTAACAGGGTTAAAGTAAGTGGTAGTCTTTCGGGCCGGAATTCAGTAAAAATAGGATTTTCTATCTATTTAAAGCATGAAAGTCCGGTAAAATAACTGTCAACAGTCAATTGCGGACAGGATCTTGAATTAAAAAGATTCAACGCGGCATGAATAATTAATTGCCGAATCAGGTAAAGCCATATTTATTAAATTCGGATGTTTATTTTAACCAGAGCTATTTACCTCAAATTCTATCAATGAACATTCAGTCAATTTCCATCATCCTTTTTATTACCATCGCTGCCAGGTTGTCGGTTGCTCAGAATATACCTTCACCTGCACAGCATTTTGGATTTTCTATTGGCGATAATTACAAATTAGCAACGTATTCACAAACAGAAGCATATTTCAAAAAGTTAGCAACTGTTAGTGACCGTTTGAAAATGGTTGACATGGGATTAACAGAAGAGGGCAGAACACAATACATGATGATTGTTTCTTCTCCTGAAAACATCAAAAATCTAAACCGTTACCAGGAAATCTCTCAAAAACTTTCCCGTGCCGAAAATATTTCGGAGCAGGAAGCTCATTCCATGGCAATGGAAGGAAAAGCTGTCGTTTGGATTGACGGCGGATTGCATGCTACTGAAACAGTAGGCACCCATCAGCTGATAGAAACCATCTGGCAACTTGTAAGCAGGAAAGATCCGGAAACCCTTAGGATTCTTGACGAAGTAATCATACTTTTTGCCCATGCAAATCCTGATGGCCAGGAATTGGTATCAGGCTGGTATATGCGCAATCAGGATACCCTGAAGAGATCTTTTTCCCAACTTCCCAGGTTGTATGAGAAATATGCCGGTCACGACAACAACCGTGATTTTTACATGATGAACCTGCAAGAGACTCAAAATATCAGCAGGCAACTTTATGTTGAATGGATGCCGCAGATTGTGTATAATCATCACCAGTCCGGACCTGCCGGTTCTGTGGTTGCTGGTCCGCCATACAGGGATCCCTTCAATTACCTGATTCATCCATTGGTTATTACAGGAATAGATGCGTTGGGCGCTGCCATGATAAACAGGCTGAATGTGGAAGAGAAACCTGGCTATACAGAGCGGGGAGGGTCTGTTTTTTCAACCTGGTACAACGGAGGCCTCCGGACCACCTCCTATTTTCACAATATGATCGGGTTGCTTACAGAGATAATTGGTAGTCCGACCCCTTCCTCTATCCCGCTTGTACCGTCCCGGTTGCTTCCCAGCGGAAATACTCCATACCCGGTTATGCCACAGAAATGGAATTTCAGAAGGTCCATTGACTATTCAGTTTCGCTGAATTATGCGATATTGGATTACGCATCCCGTAACCGTGAACATCTTCTGTACAATATTTACAGCATGGGTAATAATTCCGTTAATGCCGGCAACAAGGATAGCTGGACCATCTCATCCAGGCGGGTAGAAGCCATAACTGATGCCTGGAAGAATGATCCCAGGCGTAAAATAAACAATGATTCACGTTCTGATGCTGGCCGGGATGCTCCTGATACTATACCATTAAGGTATTTTCAGGCAGTATTAAAAGATTCTTCACTACGTGATCCACGTGGATACATCATTCCATCTGATCAGCCTGATTTCCCGACCGCTGTTAAGTTTGTCAATGCACTGATCCGTTCAGGTATCCGTGTCTGCAAAGCGACAGCGGATTTTTCAGCCGGAGGAAACAAATACCTTGCAGGGTCCTACATTGTCAAAACGAACCAGGCTTTTCGCCCACATATCCTTGATATGTTCGAACCGCAAGATCATCCAAATGATTTTCTATATCCCGGTGGCTCTCCTGTAAAGCCTTATGATATAGCAGGATGGACCCCTGCATTTTCGATGGGTATCCAGTTTAAAAGGATGCTTGATGCTTTTGACGGTCCGTTTGCGGCCATTCCATATGGTGAAATTCAGTCTCCTCAAGGAAGTATTTCCGGATCATCTTCCCCTGCCGGATACATTCTTGATTCAAGATGCAACAATTCATTTGCAGCTGTTAATGACTTGATTCACCTTGGAGTTGATGTCTACAGAATTAAAAAGCAGACTCAAGACAAGCTTGCAACCGGGCAGGGATCATTTTTTATTACTGGTAGCAGAAAAGCTAAACAGATTCTGGAAAGGGATGCAAAGGCGTTGGGTATTAAAATTTTAGCAGTTTCCAGACGTCCGTCCGATCTTACCAATAAGATATCAAAATTGCGCATTGGTATATGGGATTCCTATGGGGGATCGATATCCTCCGGCTGGTTGAGATGGATTATGGAACAGTATCATTTCGATTATAAGTCTTTGTATGTTAAAGAAATAAATACCGGAAACCTAAAAAGTAAGTACGATGTTCTTGTTTTTGTCAGTGGTGCAATACCTCCCTATCCAGCCTCAAAGTCATTTCTCCGGGCAGATACTACAAAAATGACTGATATACCGGAAGAATACTGGTACCAGTGGGGAAAAATCAGTGCTGACAGTTCAATTGTTGAATTGAAAAAATTCATGGAAGCAGGTGGAAAAGTGGTCACAATGGGCAGAAGTACCAGCCTTGCCTACCATTTGAAATTGCCGGTGAAAGATGCGCTTGTCGAAGTCAAAAAGGGTAAGGAAACTCCGTTGTCGTCGGATAAATATTATATACCGGGCAGTATCCTGAGAGTTAAAATCAATACCGGGCAGTTATGCGGTTGGGGTATGCCAGATGAGGCTGATGTTTTCTTCGATTCGAGTCCGGTGTTTAATCTTTTACCCGAGGCATCCATCGATGGCAAAGTAATTCCGCTGGCCTGGTTCGGTTCGGATAAGCCTCTGAGAAGTGGCTGGGCTTTTGGCTCAGGTTATTTGCAGAACGGAGTGGCAGCATTTGAAGCAAAAGTAGGTTCGGGAAGGATGTTCGCATTTGGTCCGGAGATTACTTTCCGGGCGCAAACCTGCAGTACATTCAAGCTATTGTTCAATCAACTTTATTCCGGTTTCTGATCTCAGTAAGCTTAAGACAATTGCGCTTTAAACGGCCTGGCATATTTAACAATTGTTATTTAGTTTTGATTAATTTTACTTTAGTTTTTTATTGAATGGTGGATTTTGCGTCAAAATTAACCAATACATTCTTAATCTATGTCTTCATTCATTCCCCCTTTAATCGTCAGCGTGGTAATCACGGTTCGGTACCGCAGGTTTGCCCGGATAAATAATCTACCTGAATTGGAAAACAAATATAAATATCTCCTGATTTTTACTATTGCTCTTTTTGCCATAACTTCAATCTTTTCAGAATCTGTTTTGACGGTATGGTTATGGAATCTTTATGTGCTGGGACTTGTAGCCTATTCATTAAATCAGAAAGAGTTACAACAGTTGCGTTCCTTTCTTGTTGCATTTATTCCATATGTCCTTGTCGTCCTTCTCAATGATTTGACTGAACTTATAAGTAAAGAAGCATATAAAATTTCGGAGCCCTATTTTAAAAGTGCCATAACACTCTCCTTCATTTGGATGGCTGCGATATGGTACAGTCAAAACCGGCAGGCGAAAGTGGCAGAAAAAGAACGGATTAAGCGACAGCATGAAGATGAACTTAACAGGGCAATTGCGCAACGGAAAGTGGAACTTGAGGGTCTGGTGGCTGAAAGAACAGCTGAACTTACGCGGCAGAAGGAGGAACTGGAATTGGCATTGACAGAACTGAGAACGACACAGTCCCAGCTTATCCAATCCGAAAAAATGGCTTCGCTGGGTGAACTAACGGCCGGGATCGCCCATGAAATACAAAATCCATTGAATTTTGTCAACAATTTTTCAGAAGTAAGCAGTGAGCTTCTCGATGAAATGCAGGCAGAAATTGAAAAGGACAATAAGGAGGAAGCCGGGCTGATTTTAAATGATATTAAAACAAATCTTGAAAAAATAAACTATCACGGGAAACGGGCGGACAACATCGTAAAAGGCATGCTTCAGCATTCCAGGGCCAATTCCGGACAGAAAGAATTGACAGATATCAATTCTCTGGCGGATGAATACCTGAGACTTGCTTATCACGGACTGAGGGCTAAGGATAAGACCTTCAATGCAAAATTTGAAACAGATCTGGACCCGGCAGTAGGCAAAGTAAGCGTGATACCACAGGAAATGGGGAGGGTTATTCTTAATCTGCTTACCAATGCATTCTACGTTGTTACCGAAAAGAAGAAAAGGCTTGGGGAGTCATTTAATCCGACAGTTATCATTTCTACAAAAAAAACAAAACAAGGTTTGGAAATAAAGGTTTCTGACAATGGGGACGGTATTCCCTCCAACATTCTCGACAAAATATTTCAGCCATTTTTCACTACCAAACCAACAGGACAGGGTACCGGGCTGGGATTATCTATGTGCTATGAGATTGTTACACAGGGACATGGAGGAGAACTTAAAGTAGAAACCAAAGAAGGTGAAGGATCTGTCTTTACGGTCTGTTTACCAATTGAAAAAGTTGAAAAGCATGGCTAAGATACTGGTTGTTGATGATGAAAGAGATATTCAGGTTCTCTTTGAACAGCACTTCAGAAAAGAAATAAAAAGGGGTGAAATCAACTTCGTATTTTCATTTTCAGGAGAAGAGGCGCTGACTTTTATCAACGAACACGAGCAGGAAGCAGTGCTGATTCTTTCTGATATTAACATGCCCGGAATGAGTGGACTGGAATTACTGGGACACATTAAAGAAAAATATTCAAAACCACCACCTGTGGTCATGATGATTACAGCGTACGGCGACAGTTACAATTACCGGTTAGCGATGCAACTGGGAGCAGACGATTTTCTTACCAAACCTTTGGATTTTAATTCACTGAAAGAGAAATTAAAAGCAATAATCCAATGATTAAGATTTTAATTGCGGATGATGAAACTGATTTGGAGATACTGATCAGGCAAAAATTCCGGAAAAAAATTAGGGAACAGCAATATGAGTTCATTTTCGCGGTAAACGGGAAAGATGCCCTCAGAAAAATCAATGAATTTCCGGATGTTGAGATTGTTCTCAGTGATATTAATATGCCGGAAATGGATGGACTGACATTGCTGACAAAGCTCAATGAGTTCAATCCACTGGTTAAAACTGTGATGGTCTCGGCTTATGGTGATATGGAAAATATCCGTAAGGCTATGAACCGAGGCGCATTCGACTTTTTGACCAAACCGGTTGATTTTGATGATCTGGAACTGACAATGGAGAAAACCATTCAGCATGTAAAACTGCTCCAGGAGACCTTGAAGGCGATCAAGGAAAATAATATTCTAAAAATGTATGTGGACGAGAATGTACTTAACTTCATGGGCAGCAGGGAATTTGAAACCTCAATAATGGCCAGTGAGACTGTTGAGGCTACTGTCGTATTTGTCGATATCTGCAGTTTTACCTCTATTAGTGAGAGGGAGCCGCCAGATACTGTAGTTACCCTTCTGAACAGGTATTTTGACCTGATGGCGAACGAAATCATTGCGCAGCAGGGGATCATTGACAAATTCATAGGTGATTGCGTGATGGCTGTATTCAAAGGCCCGTATCATACAGACAGGGCAATTGAGGCATGCCTGGCCATCAGAAACAATATTGAATCCTTAAAAGCAGAGATAGATTTTTTGCCGAAAGTATCCATCGGGATCAATTGTGGTGAAATGATTTCCGGAAATATCGGATCCGTAACTTTGCGGAGATTGGATTATACTGTAATTGGTGATGCTGTTAACGTTGCACAGCGATTGCAAAAAGCTGCTGAGGCAGGGCAAATAGTCATCTCGGCAAGCTGTTATGAAAAAGTCTCGCAATCCTTCAATTGCAGGTTGATAGGACCAGTCATTTTGAAAAATAAAACAGCTAAAGTCCTTTTGTATGAGGTGCTTAATTGAATGATCCGAAAAAATATTAGCCATGCAGTATGACCCAGCGTATTCTTTCCTGACTCAGAAACTGGAGGCAGGTCTGCCCAACTATCTTACATATCATCGGTTAGATCATACGATTGGTGTTATTGAAGCGGCTGAGCATATCGGTATAGCTGAAAAAATCTCTGGGAATGATTTGATCCTGTTGAAAACCGCTGCCCTGTTTCACGATGCGGGTTATCTGTCCCGGCAGCAGGGTCATGAAGAAATCTCCTGTGATATGGCAAGGGAATATCTTCCTGATTTTGGTTATTCTGTATTTGAGATTGATACGGTGTGTGATTTAATATTGAAGACAAAGCTTCATCAAACACCAGAAAGCCTGCTTAGTCAGATTTTGTGTGATGCTGACCTGTTCTATCTTGGATCCAACAATTACCCTGATGTAGCAGAGAAATTGTACCAGGAATTCAAACACCAGGGCCTGGTGAACACGAAGGCTGACTGGCTTCTGCAACAGGTTGAATTTCTTGAATCGCATAAGTACTACACACAAACCGCCATCCGGGAAAGAGAAGAACAAAAGCAGGCAAATCTCAGTCATCTGAAATCAAGGCTGGCTTCTTCCCTGGGGCATTCGAAAAGAATGGATCCATTAGAAATTTTGCAGGATATTCTTTTGATGCTGGCTGGAGTTGTTTTTGCTGGTTACGCGTTAAAGGGCTTCCTGGTCCCCAACCATTTCTTCGATGGAGGTGTTACAGGTATTTCTCTGCTTGTCCATGAGTTGTACCATTTCAACCTTGCACTGGTGATTGTAGTCCTGAACCTGCCATTCATTGTAATAAGTTATTTCTCAGTGGGATCCAGGTTTGCATTCCGAACACTACTTAGCGTCATACTATTGGGAATCTGCCTTACTTTGCTCCCTGAATTTAATATTACTGAGGACAAACTGCTGATCTCAATTTTTGGAGGAGTGTTCCTGGGAATAGGGATCGGGCTGATAATGAGAGCTGGCGCTGCCCTGGATGGCATTGAGGTACTTGCATTGTACACCCTGAAGCGCACCTCATTTTCGATTTCAGAAATCATCCTGGGACTTAATGTACTCATCTTTTCCGTTGCAGCATTCAAGTTTGGCATTGAAACTGCTCTTTATTCCGTACTTACCTATTTTTCTGCTACCAGGTGTATAGATTATGTGGTCGAGGGATTGCAGGCATATACCGGTGTGACCATTATTTCCGGGAAGAGTGAAATAATTAAATACCAGCTTGTTAATAAGCTTGGTAGGGGTATAACAGTCTACAAGGGTGAGCGAGGATTCTTGCCGGGAAAATTTGAGATCAGCGCGGAATGCGATATAATTTTCACGGTTATTACCAGACTTGAGCTTAGGAAACTAAAGAACCTTGTGTCGCAGGTAGACCCGAACGCTTTTGTTTTTGCCAATACGATCAAGGAAGCCTCAGGCGGTATCATCAAAAGAAGAAACCAGCATTGAAAGCAATCAGGGTTCAATCCACAAGATTAAATTATAAGTGGTGTATTTATTTTGCTCATACAAGTCATTGGCCGGGTCAGGGATACATTTATCAAGAACGATGAATTTGTATTCATAATTCCCGGTATAAAAAAAATCATGTCAGCGAATATTTTGGGATAATCGAACAATTAGGATGACATCGCCCCAAACAAAAAGATGTAATTTAAAACTTTCAAAATATTTCGGCCATATAATTTGTATATTTGATTATTGCACTGAAATTCAAAACGGAAAATTATTTCAGTTGAACCGTTTGTCAGTGCAGAACCTGGAAATTTTAAAAATCAATGTTATGGCAATCCGGAATACAAATAATCAGGAAATCGATTCAGAACAAATTACTAAGAATGAATCTAAAGGATTTAGCAAAAAGAATATCATTGCCAGGGCGAAGAAATTAGCCAGGCAGTACCGTGTGACTGATGGCAAAAAATTCAAATTGAAGGATTACCCGACTGATGCAGATTCAGAGCTGGGAAAGGAAGATAAGCCACTCGCCCGTCAGTGGTTGGATCAGGGAGTGAAAGCTCTGTCAGAGATGCAGGATATGATGTACGCCCACGATAAATGGGCTTTGCTTGTGATTTTTCAGGCTATGGATGCTGCTGGCAAAGATGGTGCGATCAAGCACGTGATGTCCGGAATCAATCCGCAGGGATGTGAGGTGACACCATTTAAGGCTCCCAATGCCGAGGAACTTGATCATGATTATTTATGGCGGTGTATGAAGCGATTGCCGGAAAGAGGTAAGATTGGTATATTCAACCGTTCTTATTATGAGGAAGTATTGGTCGTCAGAGTCCATCAGACTATTCTCAGGTTTCAAAAGATACCTGAAAGGCTAATAACGGAAAACATATGGAAAGACCGTCTCAACGACATCCGTAATTTTGAATCCTATCTGAACAAAAATGGTGTCCTGGTGGTCAAAATATTCCTCAATGTTTCAAAGAAGGAGCAGAAAAAGAGGTTTCTAGAAAGAATTGATACCCCTGATAAGAACTGGAAATTTAGCGGTTCGGATATTGTGGAACGAAAATTCTGGAAGGAATACATGGCTGCCTATGATGACCTGATCAGGAAAACAGCAGCAGAAAAATCTCCATGGTACGTAGTTCCTGCTGACAATAAGCATTTTGCCCGGATTGTAGTTGCCTCTGCCATAATCAGTACGCTTGATTCCATGAAGCTCTCCTATCCGAAAGTAAGTCCGGAAAAGCTTGCAGAACTTCAGCTTTTAAAACAATCCTTACTTTCTGAGGATTAACAATTTGTCCTGATCAGGTTTAAATATTTTGGTGCATTATGTGGTCTGCTGTATTCCCTTCCATTCAATGGATTAAATCCTACCGGCTGAAAGATGCACGATTTGATGCTTTTTCGGGAATAACTCTGGCAGCTTACGCTATCCCTGTTTCAATGGCCTATGCCTCCCTTGCCGGATTACCTGTTCATTATGGTATTTATGGTTATCTTATCGGTGGCCTCTTTTATGCCATTTTTGGATCGGGAATGCAGCTGGCCATCGGACCGACCTCCGCTATATCCCTCCTCATAGGATCCACATTGGCCACTATGGCAAACGGAGATGTTCAGCAATGGATCCGGATTGCCTCACTCACTGCATTTGTAATGGCCCTGATAAGCCTGGCTGCTTACCTGCTGCGCCTGAACAGTTTTGTGAACTTTATAAGCGGGTCGGTTCTGCTTGGCTTTAAAGCCGGTGCCGCGTTTTCAATTGCAATGACGCAACTTCCTAAATTATTCGGTGTTGAAGGTGGTGGCGACAGTTTTTTTGAGCGGGCATGGCTACTTATAATTCAACTGCCACAGACCAATTATGCTGTATTTATATTTGGATTCGCTTCTATTATTTTTTTGGTTGGCGGTCAAAAACTACTGCCGGGAAGGCCTGTTGCTATAATTTTGGTTGTAATTTCCATCATTTTAATCTCAACCACCAATTTAAGTGATTCAGGATTTTCGTTAACAGGCTTTATACCTCCGGGATTGCCTGAATTTCAGATTCCCGTATTAGATGTGAAAGAAATAGAAGGAATCATTCCGCTGGCATTTGCCAGCTTTTTACTGGCATACATTGAAAGCGTTTCCGCTGCTAAAACACTCGCTGCTCAGGGAGGATACGAAATTGATGCCCGACAGGAGCTGCTTGCCCTTGCAGTTGCCAATGCAGCAACTGCTTTTGGCCAGGGTTTCCCGGTTTCCGGCGGATTGTCCCAGTCTGCTGTAAACAGCAAGGCAGGCGCCAAATCACCTTTGTCTCTGGTGTTTGCTTCAGTGGCCATTGGATTGTGCCTGCTGTTTCTTACCGGAACCATGAAAAATCTGCCCAATGTTGTCCTTGCTGCTATATTGCTCGTTGCAGTAAGCGGACTTGTCGATATTAAGGGATTAGGGCGTTTGCGAAAAATAAGCCGCATGGAATTCACAGTTGCCATCATCGCTTTTTGCGGAGTGATTGTTTTTGGCATTCTCAATGGAGTTGTTCTTGCAGCCATCTCCTCTATTGTGCTGATACTTATTGCAGTATCGAACCCTCATATTGCCATACTGGGCCGTGTCCCCGGCACAAGGCGGTATACTGATATCGGACGGCATCCTGATAATGAATTAATACCCGGCTTGTTCCTTTTCAGGGTTGAAGCTTCCCTGCTTTATTTTAATGTTGACAATGTTCGTAAAAAATTGTGGGAAGAAATAAATGCTTCTGAAGGAACCCTGGAATGTGTCATCTGGGATTTCAGTACATCACCATATGTAGATACTGCCGGGGCTGAGCTTATAAAGAGACTTTACATTTTCTTGAATGCCAAGGGTATATCCTTCAGAATCGCCGAGGCGCACTCAGAGGTGCGAGACATTCTTCGTGCTGAGGACATCGAACATCTTATGGGCCACATCAGCAGGAAAGTGTCTATTGATGATCTCGTATCCGGATCCTTGGAGGAGGAAGTGAAAGGCGCCTGATTTTGAATTGCGACAATTAAATGAATTTTTGCCAGGAAGGCCAAGTTTAGCAGGTTTGCACCCGGGTCATTGATAGAAAATGATTAACCAGGATTTCCTGTAGGCCAAAACGGATAATAGGTGAGACCTATGACATTGTAAAAGATGTCAACACTCGCATCCATCTGTGTCAGCCATCTGATATATTGTATTTTGGCAAAAACTAATGCAGCAACCGGCTTAGTTTGCGATACGACATTTTCACTACAAACCGTCAGGAAGATCAATGGAAAAAATACCAGGATGACTCCGGTAGACTAAAGCTTATGTTGTTTGCAATTAACAGATTTTAAGCTATTTAAAATAACTCTTTTGTTGAGTGTGTCTGAAAGATTTCTAACATTGCAAAGTTGCAATTGACTATAAACCTGATTCAATCATCGTCACCTTCCTTTTCGGCATTAAAGAAAGCAGCGCGCACCGGGGCAGGGCAGGGAGTATCAGTCCCTTTTATGGCCGACCACAACACTTCATTGAACAATGCATCAGGAATACGGTCCTCCTTGCTGAAATCGAATTTTTCACTTAACCTGGATAAATCGTTTTCGGCTTTGTTCTTCAGGTTCAGGTCAACCAGGTTTGGAACCGCTTTAAAAGGAGGATGCGTTGCCGTCAAATTGAAACATCTCCACATAGGTTCTGCTGATGCATCATACTGGGTCATAGGAGGTAAGCCCAGGATCAGTTCAATGGTGCGAAGGGCTGAACTGGTCGAATACATGGTATGATCTACATAGCCCTGCTTGACGAAGCCCCCTGCGACGTATGTTGTTGATCTGTGCGCATCTACATGATCCGGCCCGTTTTGGGCATCGTCTTCCACAATAATTATCACGCTTTCGTTCCAGATAGGGGAATTGCTAAGGTATTCCACGAATAGTCCAACGGCCAGGTCATTGTCTGCAGCAAAGGCTTTCGGTGTTGGTCTGCCAAGCCTGAGACCTTCGGTGTGGTCGTTTCCGAATCGTAACGTATTCAACCTTGGTATATTACCTTGGGCAAGCAGGGTCTCGAAGTCGCGTTTCCATTCCCTGAAGCGGACAGTATCGCGAATACTCAGGTCCCAGCCGGTAAAATCCTTGCAGAAATGATCAATAAGAACCGGAATGTTGGCAGTCCTGGCATCAGAAATAAATTCGCCGTAACTCCTGTAAGAAACCCCAAATTTCTTGCAGTAATCCCACAAGAATCCATTTTTGTTGTTGGCGATTTCCCGTTCACCTTCACCAGGATAAGATCCCCCTCTTCCACCATAACTTACCGGCCAGTTCTTTTCCAGGTAATCAGTAGCATAGGCTCCCATCGTCCAGTTGTGGCCATCCGCACTGACCTCCCCGTCAACATAAAAATTATCGAGTAAAACAAATTGCTTCGCCAGGTTGTGAAGGTTGGGCGTTACCTTTTCACCAAAGAGTACAAGGCTTGTATCCCCGTTTCCTGTCTGAACATCCCCGAGTACCTGGTCGTAGGTTCTGTTTTCCTTTATTATATAAAATACATATTTGATGGGAGAAGCGTCTCCAACACGAGTTGGCACAGGGTTTCCTTTTTCCCCGTTACTGACCATCTCCCTGTCTTTGGAATAAGGGACGTTTTTGTAAACTGCTTTGGAGTATATGCCAAGCAGATTCTCATCCGGCACTTTTACGGACTGCAGGGTACCCCTGAACAAACCGGCTATGTACTGGGCTTTCCTGTCCTGAATATCTGCATGACGAGCTACCGCCTCTTTTTTGTTCATGGGGCTTGGTCCAAGCGGATTTGGTTTGGAAGTAAGTCCCTTGCCATTGGCCACATAAATGTGATCCTTAATTGTCCTGACGCATGTTGGATACCATCCTGTCGGAATAAAACCCTTGCTTTTGCTTTCTCCCGGTTCGGAAACATCAAATACAGCTAGGCAGTTGTTGTCCGCATTGGCGATATACAGCGTTTTTTCGTCCTCGCTCAATGCAACGCTGTTGGAGGTAGAACCAGACGGAGAATTCGGATAAAGTGCTGAATTGAGAGTTTCAATCACCCTGTTTTTACCTGTCGCGATGACGGAGACCGAATTATCATTGGCATTTGATACAAAAAGATATTTACCATCCCGGGTGATACACATATCATTCGGGTTATCCCCTACCGGGACATAGCCTTTAACTACCTGTTTGTCAGTATCAAACAAAATAATCCTGTCGCATCCCCAGCAGGAAATGTAAAGCGTCTTTTCATCCCCCGACAGCAGGCAGGTATACCCTTCGCCCCCCAGCGGAACCCGGCTTTTTATTTTCTTTGATTTGATATCAAACACATAGAGCGAGTTATTCTCTTTTGTGACAGTGTACAGCAATTCTTGTTTCGCGTCTACTGCAATACCTGCGATTGAAATTTTTTCAGGCCACTTTTTGCCAATGACGAGGGTGTCGTAAGGAACAATTTTGTTGTTTTTTACCTGAAATCGCATAACCCAGTTGTCATTTCCTCCTGAAGCGAACAGATTTTTCCCGTCTTTTGAGAAAGTAAGTCCAAGCCATCCTTTGGCAATAACAACAGAGTCAAGTAATTGCATACTCTCAGGATTGATCAGGTGGATAGACTGATCACTTTGGCCATTGTTGGTGACCGCGAGTAACTTCCGGTCAGGCGATACCGCCATATTTAAAGGCAAATCTCCCAGCGGCAGCAATTTACCGACTGGTGTAAGTTTCCATCCATTTGGTAACGAGGTCCGTACGGATTCTATCTCTTTTAACGACTGTGCATTCACTGCAATGAAAATTGTCAATGACAGGCCCAAAAACAGAGATGCTGATCTGCTGATAAATCTTTTGTTTGACATACTGGCTATATTGAATTTATTGAATATTATCCGATATAAATTTCGTCAAATGTTTTCAAATATTTTTATGCTTTTTCGCAACATTGGCCAAATAATTCATGATGGAGATTTTTGAAAAAACCGGATTGCCCCTGCAGATTATAACAACGTATTTTACTCTTTTTTGCATGAGATCAGATTCGTATAATTGAATCTATAAACCTGAAAATTTGTGGATTGGACTTAGAATTACTCTATTTTATTTCCTGAACGCTACGATTGTATATATTTCCAATTTTAGTTGGATTTCGAAGGGTGTTGCATTAAATTTGTATATACCGTAAACTATAAACTTTGAATCATAACACGTCAGATGGTACATAGAACGCTGAGTCCTGCTTATCGTAAATTTATGGACCTGAAGCAACACGGCGACGATTTTTTAAAATTTGAACTTTTAAGAGAGGCCAGGGACTGGTACAAAAAGGCGCTGGCAATGGATGTTAAAACAGTTAAAAGGGAAAAGGTAAAAGAGAAAATTGACGAATGTGAGAAGAAGCTGACTTTTGAAAGAAGGGTTATCTGGGTACTGGTAGCGATCACAACTCTCCTTGTCCTGGCTTTTATCGCTTTCGGAAAGTAAAATCGATCTTTTATTGGATTGTTGTTTTGTAATATCCGTAAATATAGCATATAACCAACAGCATCCGGGTGTATTCCAACCCCGCGAGATAATTTTCATGACTCATCGTGATTGACGCATTTGCCGGAATAATACGCTATCCCTTTTTATAAATTAGCATTCATGAGTTGATTAATGGGTATATATGAGTAGTTTAACCTTGTTTTGTTTTCTTAGTATTCCGATAATTCTTCTTTCAAGGAGAAGTTTGTCCAATCTGAGCAGTCATGGATTTACCAGGTTTCTTGGATGGGAATGCATTATTTGGCTATTTGCTTCCAATTATAAATTCTGGTATGATGACCCTTTAGGTATAAAGCAGGTTATATCCTGGGTACTTCTTTTAATTTCATTGTATTACGTGATTTCCGGTTTCGTTGTGCTAAAAAAATTCGGAAAAGCTGAAAATAACAAAGGAAGGGAATCACTTTACAGGTTTGAGAAGACCACTGAACTGGTAAGAAGCGGAATTTTCAGGCGGATCAGGCATCCCCTTTACGGTTCCCTGATATTTCTTGCCTGGGGAATTTTTCTGAAAAATACAACGGTTCCTTTGCTGCTCGTTACATTTGCCTCGACAATTTTCCTTTATCTTACGGCTTTGCGCGATGAGAAGGAATGCCTGGAATATTTTGGAGATCTTTACCAAGAGTACATGAAACATACCAAATTGTTCATCCCGTTTTTATTGTAAATCAGTGTATGAACCCTGCCACCTGGTTCCCAGGTATAAAATGACCAATTTCCACTTTCTTTTGTCTTTTATTCAACTTTGTTAACATTTTTTCAATTATCCGTTCAAGGATGATGCATTTTACTATTTTTATGATCCTCAATCATCCTCTATCGTATTCATATGGGTAATCAAAGAAGTTTAGTCAGATCGCTCGGCTTAGGATATGTTATCATCTTTGTGGTTGCAAACATCATTGGGTCAGGAGTTTATAAAAAAATTGCGCCAATGGCAGCCGAGCTGCACTCTTCTGCGTGGATTCTTATGGCCTGGATTGTGGGCGGGATCATAACCTTGTTTGGTGCCTTGAGCAACGCAGAAGTTGCCGGATTAATGGCGGATACTGGGGGGGATTTTGTCTATTTAAAGAAAATATACAATCGCTTTTTTGCGTTTCTTTATGGATGGTCCTTATTTACTGTGATCCAGACGGCAACTATATCTTCCCTGGCATATGTGTTTGCCCAGTCACTTAACAGCATTATTTCCATTCCTGAAATCTTCCCCGCATTACAGGACTTTACCATTGGCGGAGTGTTCTTTCCTTTCCAGGATTTCGGAGTCAAGCTTGTCGCTATTTTGTTGATTTTAATTTTAACCGCATTGAATATTTCGGGACTGAAAACCGGAGCAGGGTTTAGTAAGGCTATTTTGATTATGGTGTTTACCGGGCTCCTGGTGATTGTTTTCTTTGGTCTGACCAGTTCCCATAAAATACCCGCCAATTTTATGGATGCAGGTAATCTGACGGATGGGAAAATTACTATTTCAGCTTTTTATACTGCTATGCTGGGTGCATTTTGGGCCTACCAGGGATGGGTATCTGTTGGATTTGTCGGCGGGGAAGTTCAGAATCCCAACAAAAATATTCCGAAGGGGATTATCATCGGAGTCTTTATCATCATCGCTATTTATTTGCTGGTTAACGTAACCTACCTAACCTTGTTGTCAATTCCTCAGCTGGAAAGTATTCATGCGGCCGGAAATCAAATTGCTGCTGTAGAGGCTGTAAGGAGCTTCTGGGGTACCGGGGGTGTTATGTTTATATCAGTGCTGATCCTTATTACAACCCTGGGGTGTACGAATGCCAGTATTCTGACCGGTGCACGTCCATATTATGCCATGTCCCGTGAGCGGCTGTTCTTTCCGGGTATTGCACACCTGAACAAAGCCAATGTGCCTTCTAATTCTCTTTTATGGCAGGGTATATGGGCCTCTGTCCTGGTTTTATCCGGGACGTTCGATCAGTTGACCGACATGATAATTTTCGCGGTTTTCATTTTTTACGGGGCTACTTCGCTGGGAGTATTCATCTTGCGACGGAAAATGCCTGAAGCTCACCGGCCTTACAAGGTCTGGGGCTACCCGGTTGTCCCGGCTATCTTTATTCTGTTCTGCATCGGGTTATTCATCAATACCATCGTGGCCAGGCCACGGGAGGCAGCCATCGGTATGTCCCTGATTCTGGCTGGGATACCAGTATATTTATACCTTCAGAGAAAAAACAACGGAATAAAAGAAGAAGATAAATGAGAGGTTCCGGTGGACCAATCACCTAAAATGTGACTGTTTTGTCTGCCCAGACAACTACATTCACACAATCAATCATGGTGGACATCGGACAGGCATCAGTGCCTTCCAGGTGCCTTGATTTCAGACAGGTGCCACATGCGAGAACCTCACCCCCTTCTTCGATAAAATAGTTTAATTGCTGGTCCACGTTGTATTTCTCGTGCGTTAATCCTTGACATTCAACGGCTTCGCCCATCAGGAATACTTTCACCTCGTGTCCCTGCTTCTGGGCAGTCACAGCAAATCGAAATGCATTCCATGCCTTTTCGAATTCCTTGGTTTCAAGTAGTATACCGATCTTCATACGTTTAATGATTTTTGTGGCCATTAATTTACTTCCATATTAAGTTAATCATTTTGTGGTTTAGTATCAAACTTTAAGGCATAATTTTTTGCAGCAACGTTAACATTTTCCGGTCCTGCTTATGGACATGTCATTCTTCGTAATCAACATCCTTTTTGCCTGAATCCATTACTCCAAAGTCTCTCCTGAAATTCCGGAATGCCCAGCCAATGCATTAATGGTTAATATGTCAGGGCCATCATCTATCCAGGGAAGAAAAACTTCGTGCGGTGATTCCCAATAGCAGCCACATTCCCAGCAATGAACCCCAAAAACCTGCCCTGATTCATTGGTGGACCCACAGGATTATATCATCTTTTTTAAGTTTGGCCACGGGGAAGCATTTGAAATTACAGGTATACGGAATCGACGTTCTGTAAATAAAGGGTTACGGTCACTCAAGTGCGGCAATATCCTGGTTATCAGGAAATATTGCGCCACAAATTCTCCGGGTTTTCTTGTCGACCGTTTTGAAATTGTCTCCGGAAAATTTGTGACGCAGATTTTTAACTTTGGAATTGAATGGATCAGAGGTTCTCGCCGTAAGAGAATCCCTTCCTCATAGGTTCCTTAATGTACACATCCAATTCGGGATGATTGGTCACTTTCATGTTTTTTGCATCGTATTCGATGCGGGTGTTGAACCTTTGCGCCAGAACACCCGTCAGGGCCATTTCTACCAGCTGGGTGGAATAATTGAAATTTGATCCGGGGAGGGTATTGTTTTTGATCGCTTCTATCCATTCTCTCTGTGGATTTTCTTCGAAGACCCTTGGTATGGTTTGGGCAGGCAAATTCTTTTTGTATTCCTGCCATTCGGGCAGAGGCAACAACAGTCTTGGGTCATTGGGCCTTGCACCGGTAATAAGGCACTGTTTGTCGCCAACCATAATCATCCCACTTTTGGGCAGTTTTTCAAGGTTCCATTCCGGACGATTTTCGGGCATGAGTCCGCCTTCATACCATCTCAGTTTTAACGGAACTTTATTCCCTCGGGCCGGGAAATCCCAGCGAATAATAGCCTGATCCGAGACAAATCCATTGTCAGGAACCGGAGTCTTGAATTCTGCCTCCACTACATCCGGCATTCCCATATCCAAAGCCCAGAAAGGTGCATCCAGGGTGTGACAGCACCAGTCGCCCAATTCTCCGTTCCCAAAATCAAACCAGCTTCGCCATGTTTTTGGGGCATAAACACTGTTGTACGGTCTGCTTGCAGCAGGTCCCAGCCATAAGTCCCAGTCCAGGTAGGAAGGAACCGGCTCTTCCACCGGAGGAAAACTTTGTGGTTTTCTAAAATATTTGTCGGGCCCGAACTCAGGACCGTCGAACCAGGCAATAACCTCTGTAACATTGCCCAGCAAGCCTGCATCGTACCATTCCTTAACGAGCCTGATGCCATTTGTCGCATGGCCCTGGTTGGCCATTTGGGTGATCACTTTATAATGACTGGCTGCTTTCTTCAGCGTGCGCAGCTGCCAGATGTTGTGAGCAAGTGGTTTTTCGACGATGACATGCTTTCCAAGCTCCATGGCTGCCATTGCGGCAGGGAAATGGGAATGGTCTGGTGTACAAACCATTACTGCATCTATATGCTTGTGCATCTTGTCCAACATCACCCGGTAGTCCTTGAATTGTTTGGCTTTGGGCATAGTTTTAAATCCCTCAGCGGCCCTGTTGTCATCTACATCGCAAAGTGCGACTATATTTTCATTCCATTTAGGTTCTTTCTGGTTAATGCATTTGCTCCAGTTGCTGCGTCCCTGTCCTCCGATGCCAATAACTGCGATGTTCAGCCTGCCGGAAGGGGAGCAGCTCATCATGTTAGGAATAAAAACAGCGCCGGCTCCCAAAACTGAAGCCGATTTGATAAAGTCTCTTCTTGATGTAGTCATAACTGATAAAAGCTTAGAAGTTAATATTGAAAAGTGAAAAAAATAGCCGATTAAATTGGACAGCGTAATTTAATGATTTTTATAGTAGCATCCGGGATGTAAAATGATATTGAAGAATGAAAATCATGGTTTCTTCAATTCATCCAAATACGTTTCGGGAGAAGCAAAATCAGAAATTAACAAACCTTATTTGGAATGAGTCCAATTAACAGATTATTGCTCTGTATATAAGGTGGTTACTTCAATCCTGTTACCATCCGGATCCAATGTTTCAAATTCATAACCGCCATCGCCAGTTCTCCTTGGACCACTCAAAATTTTGAACCCGGCCGCATCAAGTTCCTTCGCTTTTTCATCCACCTCCCGCATGGTATCCACTCCGAAGGCCATATGAACGATTCCGGAATGTTGAAGTGTTTCGCTGTCATCCAGTCTGGCAAGAATATCAGGCCTGGTCATGATTTCCATCCTGGTTCCCGTCTTAAAAGAGAGGAAATAGCTGGCGAACTGCTTCTTCTCATTGAAATATCTCTCGTTGGATATGCCACCGAAATATTTGGTGTAAAATTCCCGGAGTTCTTCGAGGTTTTTGGTCCAGATGGCGATGTGGTCTAAGGTCATGATTTATAACTTCATTAATGTTTACGAAAATTTCTAAGGAGTCAGTTCAAACAAAAGTATTAAACTACGAAATTTTCTGATGCATTGTATTATGATTTTCAGTTATCAATTGACAATAAACGATTCCTTACCACAAATAAGGCCGGACTATGGGATGCAGCCTTACCTGTCAATCTAAAATGATCACAATTTGCTCACATACAGTTATTTATTAGCTGTACCTCCCCTGAGCACCCAAGTTAACTTAGGTCATTACACGGTTTGAGAATCAGACCAATCCCCCTTTATACCAAAGTATTTTATTCTGCCTGGTCTTCCCTGACCTTCTTTGCCATATCCTTTTTCAAACCCATGGACATTGCCGTCATTCCTGCAAGTCCGCCCAGCTGCATGGTCTCAAGTGCGGTACTCGGAACAATAACAATAGTTGAATTGTCCTTCAGTCCCTCATAAAGCATGTTCATTGCCCGCAGGTGGAGTGCAGTCGGATTGTTGGCATAGGACTGTGCTGCTTCCTCAAATTTTTGAGCTACCTGTCTTTCTGAATCACCCAGGATTACCCTCGCCTGACGTTCCCTTTCGGCCTGTGCCTGCATGGACATGGCATCTTCAAGTGCTGAAGGGATTAGAACATCTTTCACTTCCACTGAAATTACATTGATTCCCCAGGGTTCGGTTCTTTCGTCAATAATCCGCTGCAGTTCAGTACTGATTTTTTCTCTGCCTTCCAGCATGTCTGAGAGCATAGTTTTGCCGATAACGTCCCGCAGGGCAGTTTGTGATGCCCAATTGATGGCACTGTGGTAATCTGCTACGTCCAAAGCTGCTTTTTTTGGATCGAGCACCTTCCAGAATAATACAGCATCCACGTCAACTGGTACGGTATCTTTTGTAAGAGTCTTTTCAGCAGTAAAGGAAGAAGTAATTACCCTAGTATCAATCCAGTATGGGATGGTATCAATGATTGGGATGATGAAGAAAAGGCCAGGGCCCCTGAGGGAATGAAAGCGTCCAAGCCTTAATACAACAGCCTTTTCCCACTGATCTGCCACTTTTATCGAGACCGATACTATGAGCGCTAAGACGAAGGAAGCGATTTCGATTGGTAATCCTTCAGTACTTGCCTTCATACCATAAATGATATAAGCAATCGCGACGCCGCCTCCAAGGATGAGGCAAAAGATCAATACTGCAAAATAGTTGGTTGTTTTCATTTTACGGCCCTCCATCTTTTAAGATTTTTAAGCCGGATCGTTTATTTGCACCGGTTCGCTGGATCGATGCTGTATCGATTCACAACTTAAGTTACATCAAATTTAAAAAATTATTTGCCAATATACCAGGGGAATGTCAAATATTTCAAGTTAATGAGCTTGTTTTCAGTAGGGAATAGCGCATGACTTATTTAACGCCGATTATGAACTTTGTCCCCTGCCCACTTCAACAGATGCAAACCAGGTTAATTGTTTTGATGCAGATTCAGTATTCAGACTGTCGGGGAAAGGTTATTCTTTACCTATTGCGGGCGGAGTCCATATTGTACACCCAATGTATCGTTCAGGACCAGTTATTGCGTCCTGAAAATAATAGATTGCTGCTATCCTGCCATCAGAACGCTGCATGATCCGCGGGTATCCCATATCACGGCCTGATCCGTCTTGTCTCAGAATATAAGGAATGCTCCAGGTTTTCCCTTTGTCTCCGCTTATTTTGGCACAAATGCTGAAAGGCCTCTTTCTGCTCCCATAAACAAGGCAAATTCTGCCATCTTTCATTTTGATCATTGCAGGAGGATTCCCTTCACCTGTGTCCTTTACCGGGTCGGTAAGTTCAGTCCAGGTCAGTCCATTGTCTGAAGAAATGAATGCAGCAATCGACTTGTTCCTTCTGACTGCCACCAGTATCTCATTATCGGATAGTCGGACTGATGCAGGCATAATGGAGTATCCTTCTAAGGGTTCGGGACCGATCCATGATACAAAGGCCCAGTTCTTTCCCCCGTCAGTTGTTTTCACGCACATCACCCTTCCTTCTTTTCCGTTCGATTTGGCAGCTGTAATAATTAATAAGCAATCGTTTTTAGAATCTACTATGTAATCTGTTCTTCCGGCGGTCCCTTTGGTACTGAATTCCGGGAGAAGGCATGGGCCTTCCCATTGATGCCCCCTGTCATATGAATACCAGAAAAGGGATTCTGCTCCATTTGTATTGGTCATCCTGACAGTAAATGCCAGGTCAGGATGTTCAAAATCTATTCCGTTGCATTCGATAATTTTGGACAATTTAACATCTGTTCTCTCTATTCCGTGATAACTGCCGTGATTAGGGACGAAAAGTGCACCTTTACCTGTTCTGCACGGGTCTTCAATCTCCCAGGTTTCACCTCCGTCAAGGCTTCGGGCCAGCAGATGAAGTTCCGGCTTCTCACGGTCGATATTGTGCATTGCAGGTCCCAGATCTTTGTAGGAGCCTTTTGCAAATCCAACCAGAATTTCATCCCCCCAGTTCCAGATTCCGAAATTGGCAGGCCAGCCACCAAACATTCCACGCTCATAATAAACTTTCACATGTTTGGTACCGGCAGAGTCCGGCTGTGCGCGAAGCGACTGGTTCAGAATGACTCCTGCAAATATGAAACAAATAAGGAGCTGTTTTTTTATTTGAAAGTTCATTTGTTAAATACTGACCAAGATGATTAAGAAAGACACTTCAGCAGGCGGGAACGGGCCGGGTTGGATTCAATAACTATTGCATGAATTAAAAATTATGCACCCAGATTCCATCTGCGGAAATATAGTCCCTGCCTGACTATTGGCAGCGTTTTGAACTCGATTTCCTGCATCTCCTGTTTGCTCAAAGGTGAAAATCCGGATGCGATAGATACATTTTCCTCTATCTGAGCGATACTGTCAACACCTATGATGGTGGTACTTACAGGCAGGCTCATGTTATAGGACAATGCCTCTTTTATAGTTATTGTTCCTGGTTTGTTGGTTCTTAAACTTTCATTTTGTTCTTCCAGGGCTGGTGGGACCCATGTAGAAAGCATGCGGCCACGTGTTGTCACTTTCATGCCGATGATTGCCATTCCCAGTTTCTGGGCTTCCGGCAGAAGGTAATTGATGAAGCTCAGGTAATGCACATCAGCGGCGTTCAGCGCCATCAAAATAGAATCAAACTGATACCTTCGGATTGCTTCAAGTAAAACCAGCGGTTCATAATGGCCTGTAATCCCCAAATTTCTGACCACTCCCTCTGCTTTTGCCTTTTCAAGAGCCTTGATGGCACCAGTACCGGAAAATATCTGGTTCACCTGGTCCATAGTCTGGACATTGTGTAGTTGCCAGGTGTCAAGATGGTCGGTCTGCAGATTCTTCAGGCTCTCTTCCAGCAGTCTCATCGAACCGTCATAGGTACGGTCGTGGGTTTTGGTGGAAAGCCACACTTCGCTCCTCCTGGTTTTCATTACCCTGCCAATGTTGAGTTGACTCACCCCTCCACCGTAGGCGGCGGCAGTATCTATGTAATTAATTCCCAGGTCAATGGCTCTGTTTATAATTTTATCGGATTCTTCTTCTTTCCCTTTTATCTCAAGAGTTGCTTGTCCGCCCAGACTTAAAATTCCCACTTTATGCCCGGTTTTGCCGAGCGACCGGGTAGGCATTGCACCATAAGTCCTGGGGTTGAAAGGATTGTTTTTGCCGGTTTTAGCATTAGACATGCTTGTTTCCGCATTGGTATCAAAGGTTCCGCCTACTGCAGCAGATGCTGCTGCAGTTAAACCTGTTCCAAGAAAAGCCCTTCGACTGAAATTATTTTTTTGCATAATAATTAAGTGTTAAGTAATACAATTAAACATCAGCCTATCATTCCTGTTTTCTGATTTAGGGCATCTAAGTTAAATAATAAAAAGAAAAACCGGTTATTCGTATTCCGCTATTTCAATTTGTTATATAAATTTTTCATTGTTCCCATCTTCGTTGGCTTATCATGTCTCCAAACAAAAAGAACCGCCTCATTTTTGTTTTGAGACGGCCTCTTAAAATTTTACCGGATGTATACTAAACGTGATCAGAAATCAGGATGTGTATTTCTTGCTGACAGCCATAATTAGTCCTTAATCAACCTGACAGAAAATCCATATTCTTTGTAATAATAGAGAAGCAGCAATGAATTTGTTGTGTTGGCACAACCCCTCAGTAATGCACTTTTGTCATTGGCCTGTGTGGCACTCCACCAATAAGTTGCGGTTCCAAGGAAACTGAATTGTCCATTTTCAGCCCGGGTTCCACAGGGAAGAGCTTTAAAACCAAAAATGTCTGAAGCACCGGTGTTCACTGCATTCCAGTGAGTTAATCCGGATTCCTTCAACTTTTCACCTGCTACTTTTTCTCCGCCCAGATAATTCACCAAAATTGCCCAGTCGTTCTCGGTGGGTACACGCCATCCATCAGGTGCGATTTTATGACTGCTGGATACTGCGTACCAGTTATAAAGGTGACCGTAAGTTTCTCCGTTTGCTGTTTCATTGTCGTAATCGCAGTAAGCGCCCGAAGATAAAACATGAAATTCATCCTTCGCAATAACATTTGGAATCGATGTGCCATCAGTGTATTTGGTAGTTTTAAGGTTTTCCGCCATCCATACCTGGGTGCCGATTTTGACTGTCTTGTACGTATTGGAATCCTGATCTTTCATGGTTCCAAAATTCAAAACAGCTGATTTTTCCTGCAACAATCCTTTTTCACTGCAACTTGTAGCTGAAACTAAAATCACCCCTGCAATTACCAGCAATTTGTAAATATTAGTTTTCATGATACCTGTTATTAATTGGTTTATAAAACTTCCAAAATTTCAATTGACATTCTGAAAGTTTTGTATATGTAAAAGTAGCCTGTGTACCTTCCGTTTGAAATAAGGGAAAGGGAGAATCGTATTCCAAAAATGCTGAAAGGCTTGTAGATGAAATGACTACAGTGCAGGTGAACATTGTTTGTGGGATAAATGGCAGGTTCTTTAAATGATAATGAGTACAGCCTTTTGTTTTCGGGGGCTTTGGCACTTTCCCCATTTTTGTGTAACACGATTGTCCGGACTGCAAGGAGTGATTTTTCACCGATAAGTTGTAAATAAACTTATTATGAATCTCTTAGCAGGTTCTGCAAACGAAATAAAATACCTGCGTCGTATGTATGTAAAATTTCCTTTCCTGGTACTTCAAGAACAGGGGCAGTGATTTGGATGATTGAATAAGGTGACAGACAATGAGGTTTTTAAGAAAATTGACATTTTCTAATGTTCTCCATACACCAATGTATTTCTGGGGTCCAGTAAGTCGTTTAATAAGAGCTAACTGTGCCAGGGACTAGTAAGGATATTGTTATTGCTTACCGGATTTTAGAAAGGCGGGACAAGGTTGAGAGATATAGCTGGCATAACTCTGATAGTTAACCCATTCAACCTGTTTACACCGGACATAATTTCCGGCAGGTGGATTATTGTGGCAGTTTCAGTCTATTATGCCTGAATTTTAGTTACATTTAATGCTGAAAACTCCATTGTCATTGAACTTAAGAAAATTTTAGAGTGAGGCAGACTAAACTTTGTTCATGCTTATTTTTTTGTTTAACAGTCTTTACTGCTTCCGGGCAGGAATCAACTACCAATGCCATGGCTTTGATACCGGCGGGAGAATTTATCATGGGCAAGGGAACTGACTTTGGTCCGGAGCACAATGTTAGAATTAGTTCTTTCCTGATGGATAAATTTGAAGTTACCAACAGGGAATATATAATATTCTGTAAATCAACTGGGTATAAGCTGCCTGATTTTTATAATACTGATAACTTTAAAAGTGGGGATAATTATCCTGACTATCCGGTGATAGGTGTCAATTGGTATGATGCGCAGAAATATGCAGCATGGTGCGGCAAGCGGTTGCCAACTGAGGCTGAATGGGAGTATGCTGCACGAGGTGGTCTTCAGGATAAGGAGTATCCAAATGGAAATTACCAGGTTGAAAATAAGCCCACGCAGAATCCTTCGGGTTGGCAGAATTTTATTGAACCTGTTGGAAAGGATGTCCCGAACGGATATGGTCTTCACAATATGGCTGGGAATGTTTGGGAATGGGTTTCCGATTACTACTCTGATACTTATTACAAGGAAAGTGAAACGGATAATCCCGCCGGGCCAAAGAGCGGCAGCAGCCGGGTGATCAGGAGCGGGAGCTGGCATTCCGGGGGAATGTGTAAAAAAGTATATTACAGGAAAGGGCTGCCAGGGAACTGGTGTGATTTTGGCGTTGGATTCAGATGTGCCAGAGACATCGATAATAATAAACAATAAATCAATAGATTAAAAATGAAGTTAACCAGTTTTGTATCCGAAAAGAAGTGGATAATTTTATTCTCTGCGATATGTGCAGCCTTGATGTTTGTAACAGTTTGCGGGAAAAGTGATATTAAGAAAGCATCAGGAACAAGAGAACTTGCTGACTATGTCAACCCGTTTATAGGAACAGACAAGGAAGGGAATTCCTTCCCGGGGGCATGCCTGCCTTTCGGTATGGTACAATTAAGTCCGGACAATGGCTACCAGGGAGTAAAAGCCTATAACTATGCCAAAACTTCGATTTTAGGTTTTAGTCATACACAGCTGAGCGGTACCGGTGACAACACACTTACCAACTACTGCAACATACTTGTAATGCCTACTACAGGGGCTCTTAAGGTGTTTCCCGGACTCGCAAAATCACCTGACAGGCTTGCGAGAAAAAATGCCGAGTTCAGGTTGAGCCAGCTTTCTGAAACGGAGAAACAAGAGTTGACGAAGTTGTCCGGAACGGATCTGAGAAAGAGATATAGGTCCCTGATCCGGGAGGAGAGACAAAAAATTATGGCAGACCTGGCCCGGTCAGGTCATGATACAACTATTTTACCGAAAGGTTATGAATCGGGCTACAGCCATACCGAAGAAGAGGCATCGCCGGGCTATTATGCGGTCCTGCTAAAGGACTATGACATAAAAGCAGAACTGACCGCCACCGAGCGCGCCGGACTCCACAGGTATACCTTCCCGGAATCAACCAGCTCTCACATAATAATTGATGTAACACACTCCCTCACCCCAAATCGTGACGCATATGTTAAAGTGTTAAATAAGAGCGAGATAGAGGGCTATGTGATCACTGACCAGGAGGGGAATACCAATAATCCCCTTAAGTGTTATTTCTTTGCCCAATTCAGCAAGCCGTTTGCATCCTGGGGAACCTGGACCGGAGACAGTATCAGGTACAATTCAAACGAAATGTCGGGGGGAAACGGGATCGGCGCCTTTGTCAATTATTCAACATCAAAAGGGGAACAGGTACTAATTAGGGTGGGCATATCCTTTGTAAGCATCGATGGGGCCAGGAAAAACCTGGCAGCAGAAATTCCCGGCTGGAATTTTGATGAGGTCAGGACCAATGCGAGAAATGTCTGGAATGAAAAACTGAATAAAATTTGGGTCAAGGGCGGTTCTGAGGACCAGAAAACCACGTTTTATACTTCTGTCTACCATGCGCTGATGTTTCCACGTACTTTTTCAGATGCCGACGGATCTTATTACAGCCACTTCGACAACAAAGTTCATCAGACAAACGGAGGACGTTATTATGTCGATTTTTCCCTTTGGGATACCTATCGTACGGAACATCCTTTGCTTGCATACCTTGAACCGGAGAGGCAAACAGAAATGATCAATACTTTTCTGGATATGTATGACCAGGGAGGCAGAATTCCTCAATACGTATGCTATAAGAATTACTACATGAAAGGGATGATCGGTGATCACGCCACTTCTGTGATAGTTGATTCATACATGAAAGGAATCCGTGGGTTTAATATTGAAAAAGCCTATGAAGGCATGAAAAAAAATGCTACGGAGCCGGGCGAACCGGCAGACAGCCGGACCGGTTTAAATTATTACACTAAACTTGGCTATATGCCGGCGGATAAAATCCGGGAATCAGTCTCTGTGACAATGGAATACGCTTATGATGACTGGTGCCTTGCCTCCATGGCAAAAGAATTGGGCAAAGATGAGGATTTCCGGTTGTTCTCAAAAAGGGCACGATGCTATGTCAATTTATTTGATTCTTCAACGGGATTTTTCCGTCCGAGGAATGCCGACGGCACCTGGCTTGAAATGTGCAGTGAACCCCCTAAGGTTATCAGGGCTGATGACGGACGGCCTTATTACAGCTGCTGGGATCCTTTGTGGGTCGGAGTCAGTCCGAACAGGCACTACACTGAATCGAATGCCTGGCAATACCTGTGGCATGTTCCTCATGATATTCAGGGGCTGATGAATACTATGGGAGGCAAGAAAGAATTTATCACCAAACTCGATACTCTTTTTACGATGACACCCAACGAAACCGGTCCGGAATATGCTCCAATGTACAGTAAGATAGGGCAATATGTCCATGGTAACGAACCGGTTCATCATGTTGCCTATTTATTTAATTATGCGGGTGAGCCCTGGAAAACACAGAAAAGGGTTAGTCAGATAATGGCTGAAAAATACATAGCCAAGCCAGACGGATTGTGCGGAAATGACGATATGGGTCAGATGTCGGCATGGTACATCTTCAGCGCAATGGGTTTTTATCCTGTGGCTCCCGGACAAAATGTATTCGTGATAGGATCACCCATTTTTGAAGAAGCCACCCTGGATTTGGGCAAATATTTCGGAGGGCATAAGTTTACGGTAAAAGCGAAGGGTGTCTCCCCTGCTAATTTTTATATTCAGTCTGCAACTTTGAATGGCAAGCCGTATACCAGGAGCTGGATAACAAATGAAGACATTGTCAAAGGTGGTACCCTGGTGTTCGAAATGGGTCCGCAACCCAATAAAAAATGGGGGAGTAATCCGGCCGATATTCCTCCTTCCATGAGTCGTAAATAAGTATAGAAAAAAGTCAGAGAGCAAATTGAAGGTTAAATCGGGCTGAAGAAGAGGTTTGCATTCGAATTGAAAATTTTATCCATCACTTTTTTAGGCAGGTGCAAACCCCTGACATCACCGGTGAGGTTTTTTATGTGTTGGGTAGAATCAGTAGCCAGGTACATCCAGTGTGATTTCCATCTCTCCGTCAGCATTTTAGATAAAGCTGTGTGATCTGTGTCCTGCTGGTCGATAGTCACATCCGTGCCATAGAGTATCCTGTCCTGGTATTTGATCATAAAATTGCGGACATGTTGGTAATCCTGTATCGACTGGTACTGCAGGTGAGCCATTCTTGCCGCTAAATCGACCGTTAAATTAGGAAATTTGTCAAGCCTTTTGGCGACTTCATCCACGCTCCACTCCAGGCTGGCAATATGTGCACCGGTAAACCGGAGTCCGGGATGTTTTCGGAGCAGATTGTCCCTTGCATTCATCTGATCTTCATACGACGGACATTCCGGATGCATGAACATATGATACTGAGGATGGGACCGGTAATATCTGCAATTGGAACTGTCTTTCATCTCCTTCAGCGGAAGCCAGCAATCCCGGGGCTCTCCAAGGTGTCCCATCACAGGAATATTGTTTTTTTCCAGGTAACTGAATATTGGGTCAAATGCAGGATTGTCTACCATCACAAACCTGCCATTGTCATCCTTCAGCACCATTCCTATATTTTTCCAGATCTTGATTCCGGATGCACCTGCCTTCATGCAAGCTTTGATCTTGTTTATGCTGCTGTCGGCGAATCCCGGTTTTCCGAAACTGTCCACAGCAAAAGTTCCCAGGAATGCAAATCTATCCGGAAAGGTCTGCCGTATTTTGCTTGCAATGCTTAGCTGATCATCTAAAGGGAATCCTGCATCGACATTGGGCGATATTATCCTCATATTCAATTCTGAGGCAACTTTGAGGCAATAAATGTCAGGAGTGTCGTAATGAAAATGAACATCTGACTTTGGTGCTTTTTCAAAATCGGAGGCAGAATAATACTCGTTTTTATCCTGGCAGGCCAGAACGATCATACCTGAAATGATTGAGATGGTTGTAATTACCAAAATCAGGCTCTTAAAATTTGTGCTTTCTTTAATCATCTTCTTATTTATTTTACCTTTATCTATCGGATGAATGGACAATCACCGATTTTCCGGTGTCAGGAATATCATGAACAACAATAACTTTAACATTTTAAAAAAATGCGAATCAACTCTGCAAAACTGAATTGGGGCAACAATTTTTATCCCTTTTCAATCGCGTTATTAATTTCAATATTCACCGGACTGACACAATTGTGTGCCCAGGAATCAGGGAAAGATAAATTTAACAAAAATTCGCTTGTTGGCAAGCAAAAGGATGATAGTTATGTTGTACCTACCTCTCAGACCATCGATCCGGCTGGTATCAATGTAACCTTTCCGGGCCGGCCGGTCGATATTGCACTTAATCCAAAAGAAACGATCCTTGCAGTCAAAAATCTCAGGGACATTGTATTCTTTGATGTTGCAAAACAAACAATCAAGCAGACACTTCAGCTCAAAGAGGGTGGCAATACTTTCACTGGCATTGCCTGGAGTGACAACGGACAAAAGGTTTGGACGACTGATACTAGAGGCTACCTGCGCTCTGCCATGTTACAATCTGACGGCACTTTTTCCTGGAGTGACGAGATTCTTCTGCCCACAAAACTCCAGGCCGGCGGAAAGTTTGCATGGGAGAATGAAGTGCTGGATAAATCAGTTAGAGCCACCAATGACAGGGAATATCCGGGAGGTTTTGCCATTGATGAAAAGCGGGGTTATATTTATGTGACACTTAACCGTAACAATGCTGTAGGGTTTGTGAACAAAAGGACCGGCAAGTTTGAAGCGTTTGTACCGACAGGTATTGCCCCATATTCCGTTGTAATCTGCAGGGAAAAGCTTTACGTCACAAACTGGGGTGGAAGGATACCGGTCAAAAATGATAAAACCGCCATGTCGGCCGGTACACCTGTGGTAGTCGACCCTAAAACGGGGATCGCCTCTACCGGTACGGTATCGGTAATTGACATTGGTACCCTTAAATTAACCGGTGAAATCAAGGTACATCTGCATCCGACTGGGCTGGCGCTGCATCCGGATGGTTCAAAATTATATGTCGCCAATGCCAATAGTGATCTTATTTCAGTTATTGATACCCGTACTGATCAGGTTATCAGAGATATAAATCCAAAGCCGATGGCAGATTTGCCTTTTGGCAGCGCACCAAATTCCCTTGCAGTATCAGGAGATGGCAAGACCTTGTATGTTGCCAACGGAGGAAATAACCTTATTTCGGTTATTGATCAGGCAACAGGTAATGTACGCGGTTTGATTCCCACGGGCTGGTACCCGGGAGCTGTTATTATTAACCGGGACGGAAATAAATTGGTTGTTGCCAATACCAAGGGTGTCGGAACCCGCCAGATGAGCCAGAATGCCAAAGGTTACAAATCAAACGATCACCTGGGCTCTGTCTCTTTTATTCCTGTGCCTTCCGCCAAAATGCTTGAAGAATATACCATAAAAGCAGCTACAAATATGCGTTTGCCCGAAATAACCCAGGTCATGAACCTTGGGAAGGTAAGTGCGAAAATTGTTCCTGTTCCGGTCAGGCCGGGTGAAAAATCTGTGATTAAGCATGTTCTGTACATAATTAAGGAGAATAAAACCTATGACCAGGTTTTTGGTGACTTAAAACAAGGAAACGGGGACAGCAGCCTGTGTCTTCTCGGCAGGAAAATAACACCCAACCACCATGCGCTGGCAGAGAATTTTGTACTGCTCGACAATACTTATTGCAATGGGGTGCTCAGCGCCGATGGCCACCAGTGGACCAACGAAGGATATGTGACGGATTATCTCGAAAAGAGTTTTGGAGGATTTATCAGGAGTTACCCTTACCGAGGAGATGATCCGCTGACTTTTGCTTCATCCGGTTTTATCTGGGACAAAGTACTGGCAAAAGGCATGACCTTCAGGAATTATGGGGAGTTTACTGAAGCCAAAATTGAACCGGCTAATGCAACCTGGACCATGTTGTACCAGGATTATCTTAACAATACATCGAATGTCAATGTTAAGTCTGAAGTTAAAGTTCATACTCTTGAACCTTATAACTGCCCGACTTTTGCCGGTTTTACAGGCAAGGTGCCTGATGTTTACCGGGTCAGGGAATTTTTGAAGGAGCTGAAGGGGTACGAAGCGAAGGGGGAATTGCCCAGTTTAATGATGATGTTACTGCCCAATGATCACACTACCGGTGTCAAAGAGGATTATCCGATCCCTGCTGCGGAAGTAGCCGATAATGACCTGGCACTCGGACAGATTGTTGAAGCAATCAGCAACAGCAAATTCTGGAAGGAGACCGCAATATTCGTTGTCCAGGATGATCCTCAGTCCGGTTATGACCATGTCGACGGGAAACGTACCGTCGCATTCTGTATCAGTCCCTATACCAAAAGAGGCCAGGTAATCAGTACCCAGTACAATCAAAACAGTATCCTGAGAACCATTGAACTGATACTTGGACTTTCACCCATGAGCCAGTTTGACCTTACAGCCGAACCAATGACGGATTGCTTTACCGAAAAGCCAGATTTCACTCCATACAAAGCTTTGCCCAACAACATACCCCTCGATCAGATGAATCCCAAAATGTCGGCACTGCGGGGGAAACCATTGTATTGGGCAAAAAAATCGATGGAATTGCCTTTGGATGAACCCGATGAAGCAGACGACGAAGAACTCAATAAAATTGTCTGGTATTCAGTGAAAGGATATGATGTTCCGTATCCAAAGGTGACTATACAGTAGAGATCGATATTTCTTGAAATAAGTTGAAATAGTTGAGATAGGTTGAAATATTTTGAAATAGTAGAAAATACACTTTAGAGGTTATGAATCCAAACACTATCAGGGAATTTGCTTCATCATTTCAGAAAAGCAGAATATTGTTAAGCGGCTTCGAACTGGATATTTTTACAAATGTTGAAGATGCAGGCTCAACCAGCAAAGAACTTGCCATCAGTTTGCATCTGGATATGCATGCCTGCGACCGGCTGATGAATGCACTGGTTTCGTTTGGCTTTCTGAACAAGCAGAAGGAAATGTTTTTCAATACAGCTGAAAGTTTTGCCTTCCTGTCTAAAAAAAGTCCGGACTACCTGGGTGGACTAATGCATACGAATCATTTGTGGAATACGTGGAGCAACCTTACCCAGGTTGTTAAATCCGGGGAATCTGCACATCCCGATGCTATCAATGGTAGGGGAGAGGGTTGGCTTTATGCTTTCATCAGTGCCATGCACGACAGGGCAGTGAAACAGGCTCCCGGACAACTGGCCGGTATTGATTTGTCCGGCATCCGTTCAATACTGGATGTTGGCGGCGGATCAGGAGCTTTTTCCATGGAATTTATTTCGAGGAAACCGGAGATGAAAGCCACTGTTTTTGATTTGCCCAATGTAGTGCCCATTACTCTGAAATTCATTGATAAAGAAGGTTTTACCGAAAAAATTTCGACATGTACAGGTGATTATACTGTAGATGATTTGCCAGGGGGATTCGATATGGTTTTCCTTTCGGCTATCATTCACAGTAATTCGTTGGAGGTGAATAGTAATTTGATCAAAAAGTGCTTTAAATCACTTAATCCTGGCGGGAAAATTATCATTCAGGACTGGATCATGAACAATGACAGGACTTTACCTGTTTCCGGGGCGATTTTCGCCATCAATATGCTGGTAGGTACCGATGCCGGAGATTGTTTTACTGAAGAGGAAGTCACAGAAATGTTGCGCAATGCCGGATTTAAGAATGTTTCTAAAAAAGAATTTGAATCAGGCCTGGGACAGGTGATTGCCCAAAAAGCATAGAATTATCTGAAATACAGGTAATTAATAAGATGGTTTTTTGAAAGAAATGATGAGTGGATCATTTTTCCCCGTTAATTTCATACATCTTCCTGTGTTCAGCAAGGAAGGATGACTATCTTTGATACACAGTTAAGTTCAACAGGTGTACAGTCAAACCAAATCGGAATGCTTCTTAAATTGCTGATAATTACGACAATCCTGCTGGCCGTTGCTTTTGCTGGCCTTGCTGTCACCCTTCTTTTCAAAAAAAATGGCCGGTTTCCCAATACCCATATTGGCGGAAATAAAGAACTGAGAAAAAAAGGGATTACCTGTGCCCAATACAACGATGTCGGTTGTAATCCTACTGAAGAATTGCCGGGATGCTCAACCTGCGGGACGCGTGGCATTTTGAAAGGACATTGAGCCTGCCGATAATCAGTAATAAGCCTGAAAGCCATGTTGCCGGGAGCTCCGGTGGTTTGGCTTTTAAGTTTAACCGGCGGTAGAAATAACCGGTAAATGATTGGTAACTGGTTTCTGGGCACCAGGTTTCATTTTATCATCCAAAATCATCAAAAGCTATATTTTCTTCCGGAACCCCCAGATTATCGAGCATTTTTAAGACAGCGCTGTTCATCATGGGCGGACCACAGAAATAGTATTCAATATCTTCGGGGGAATCATGTTTGCCCAGGTAATTATCGAAAAGTACCTTGTGAATAAACCCTGTATAACCTGTCCAATTGTCTTCCGGCAGTGGTTCTGACAATGCCAGGTGGAAGCTGAAATTGGGAAATAATTTTTCTATTTTCCTGAATTCGTCCTCGTAAAAAGTTTCTCTGAGTGACCTGGCCCCGTACCAGAAGGAAACTTTCCGGCTTGTTTTCAGCGTATGGAAGAGGTGAAATATGTGAGATCTCAGCGGTGCCATTCCCGCTCCTCCTCCAATGTATACCATCTCGTTAGTGCTGTCTTTGATGTGGAATTCACCGTAAGGTCCCGAAACTACCACTTTGTCACCCGGTTTCCGGGAGAAGATATAAGAAGAACAAATTCCCGGAGGAACATTCAGGAATTCCTTTTTTGCCCCATTCCAGGGTGGTGTGGCAATCCTTATATTCAATTTAATAACATCTTTTTCCGCAGGATAATTGGCCATGGAATAGGCTCTGAAAGTCTCTTCCCTGTTATTAACCTGAAGTTCCCAGACCTTGAGATGATCCCAGTCGCTCCTGTATTCTTTCTCGATGTCAAAATCGCTGAAGCTTGTGTGGTAGACCGGCACATCTATCTGGACATATCCTCCAGGTTCAAAATCCAGCGACTCGCCATCGGGGAGTTTAACCACAAATTCCTTGATGAAAGTGGCTACATTCCTGTTTGAAACCACCTCACATTCCCATTTTTTGATGCCCAGGACAGCCTCCGGGACTTTGATCTGGATGTCTTCCCTGATTTTCACCTGGCATCCCAGTCTCCAGTGGTCATGCTGTTCTTTCCTGGTAAAGAAGCCTGTTTCTGTCGGAAGTATGGATCCCCCTCCTTCAAGCACCTGGCATTTGCACATGCCGCAGGTACCCCCGCCTCCGCATGCTGAAGGAAGAAAAATATCATTGCCCGACAAAGTGGATAAAACGCTTGAGCCGGGAGTAACGGTAAGGAGACGGTCGTTGATTTGCAGTGAAACATTCCCCTGTGGTGCCAGTTTATTTCTTGCAAAAAGCAGGATGCCTACCAGAATCAGAATAATTGTCAGGAATACGATTATACTGTAAAATATGGTGCTTGTTGTAGATAACGCTAAAATCATTGTTCTGAATTTTCGGTTAAAGTTTAAATCCCATCAGTCCCATAAATGCAATGGCCATCAGCCCTGTGAGTATGAAGGTTATTCCAAGACCCTTCAGCGGATCCGGAACATTGCTGTATTTAAGCCGCTCCCTGATGGCTGCGATACTTACGATCGCGATCATCCAGCCGATACCTGAACCCACCCCAAATACTGTTGCTTCAGCAAGTGTTTGGTATTCCCTCTCCTGCATAAAAAGGGCAGCACCCAGTATGGCGCAATTGACGGCAATCAGCGGGAGAAAGATGCCAAGTGAGTTGTAAAGGGAAGGGCTGAATTTTTCAATGATCATTTCGACCAGCTGAACAATAGCGGCAATGACAGCAATAAATATCATGAAGGAGAGGAAGCTGAGGTCAACATCGGCAAAATCCTCACCAAGCCATATCAAGGCACCTTTTTTCAACAAATAATGTTCCACAAGGAAATTGACCGGTATGGTGATCAACAGTACAAATACAACGGCAATCCCCAGGCCCATTGATGTTTTCACGTTTTTGGAAACTGCAAGGAACGAACACATTCCAAGAAAGTATGCAAAAACCATGTTGTCAATAAAAATTGACTTTATGAATATATTAATCAGATTTTCCATATTCTGTTATCTATTTCTTTTCTATCAGGTTCTTGTTCCTGCTTCTCTGGAACCAGATAATCAGTCCGACTGCAATAAGCGCCATTGGGGGAAGGATCATCATTCCGTTGTTCTCGTATCCCAGCTTATACAGGCCGATTTTTTCCACGATGGGATAACCAAAGATTGTTCCTGAACCCAGTAATTCCCTGAAAAAGGCTACCACAACCAGGATTATGCCATAACCAGCTCCGTTTCCCAGTCCGTCGATGAAGGAAGGCCAGGGCTTATTGGCCATCGCGAAGGCTTCGAGGCGCCCCATCAGGATGCAGTTGGTAATGATCAGTCCGACGAATACAGACAACTGTTTGCTCACGTCAAAAGCATAGGCTTTCAGGAACTGATCGACCAGGATAACCATGGTGGCAATTACCACCAGCTGAACGATGATTCGGATCCTGTCAGGTATGAACTTGCGCATGGCAGCAATTACCACATTCGAAACGGCCACGACGATGGTCACAGACAAAGCCATGACAATGGCAGGTTTGAGTTTGACCGTTACGGCAAGGGCGGAACAAATTCCCAAAACCTGAACAGTAATCGGGTTGTCACTGCTGAGCGGTGCTGTAAATAGTTTCCAGTTTTTAGCCGAAAACATTGGTTCTTTTTCCTTGTTACTCATATCTTAATTTCTGTTTTTTAGCAAGAAGCCATTGTACTTAGAGATGCAGTCGAAAAGCATTTTTTCCAGTCCCTTGCTGGTGATGGTTCCGCCCGAGATTGCATCAACACCATGCAGATCACCAGGTTTGGCCCCTCCTTTAATTACCATAACCGAAATGAACTGGTCATTATCAAATAATTTTTTCCCCGGGAACTGGCTTTCAAAATTTGAGGTGTTGATTTCCGCGCCAAGTCCGGGCGTCTCTCCTTTGTGGTCAAAGGTCACGCCATAAATGGTGTTCATGTCTGACTTTAAGGAGACATATCCGAAAATCGGTCCCCAGAGACCTTTCCCTTCCACCGGAAGAATGATGACTTTTTCCCCATCATCCGGGGAGGCCTTAAACACCGGTAAGTATTGTTTTTCGATTGGTTTCTTCTGTTCGTTCTTCAAAACAATGCCGAAGGCATCTACTCCGGTAACTACCTCGCCTTTTGAGTTAAGGACGAAGCTCTCCTTTATGTATTTATCGTACAACGCCTCCGTATTTTCTGCAGTGGCAGGAATATTGATCGATTCAAGCATGCTTTTCTTCTTCTCAATCTCGAGGTTTTTTTCCTGACGGGGTTGCAGCAAGGTCGCTGCCAATGATAAAAGTGTCGCCACTGCTATCACCATTACCGCCGAAAAAATAAAAATATAGGTATTACTGAACTGCTTCATTTTTCTGATTGTTTAATGCAATTTTCCCTCTCCTGGTTCGCTTGCTGATGTTTGCCTGAACGACAAAATAATCTATCAGTGGTGCAAACATGTTCATTAACAGAATGGCCAGCATAACCCCCTCCGGATAGGCGGGATTAACCACCCTGATCAGGACAGAGAATACTCCGATCAGGAATCCGTATATCCATTTCCCCGTTTCAGTATGGGAACCTGATACAGGGTCGGTTGCCATGAAAACAGCGCCAAAAGCAAATCCACCCATCACAAAATGATAATAGTAAGGCAGTTGCATGAAGGCATTGGCGGCAAAGACATTCAGAAGAAGTCCCATGCCAAGGCCACCAGCGAAAACGCTTACGATAATTTTCCAGCTTCCTATCCCTGTAACGATCAGAATCAGTGCGCCCAGCAGGATAGCAAGCGTAGATGTTTCGCCGATTGACCCCGGAATTGTCCCTATAAACATGTCCATGAAGGATGGTAATTTGGTTGTCTCTCCTGCTGCGCACAAGGAAAGCGGTGTTGCACCGGAGAAGCCGTCAATAATATTTTCTCCTTTTGTAAGTCCCGCAGTCCAGACCTTGTCCCCGGTCATCCATGCAGGATAAGCAAAAAAGAGGAATGCCCGTGCAACGAGTGCCGGGTTAAAAACATTCATTCCGGTTCCGCCAAAGACCTCTTTTCCGATAATAACAGCGAAAGCGGTAGCGATGGCCAGCATCCACAGCGGAATGTCAATGGGCATGATGAGCGGTATCAGCAATCCGGTTACAAGGAAGCCTTCGTTGATTTCGTGGCCTCTCAGCTGGGCGGCAATGAATTCAATACCCAGACCGACACCATAACTCACTATGATAAGCGGTAATATCCTGAGAAAACCAAACCAGAAATTCTCCAGGATACCTGTCTCAATTCCCAAAGATCTGAAATGCTGAAAACCAGTATTAAAAGCACCAAAAATAAACGCGGGCATCAGTGCGACAATGACCACAGTCATGGTACGTTTCAGATCTATGCTGTCACGTACATGCGAACCCTTGAACGTTACATGGTCCGGCACATACAGGAATGTCTCGACGCCTTCAAACACCGACCTGAACCGGCTGAATCTCCCGCCTTCGGAAAAATGAGGCTTCAGCCTGTTTAATTTTTTTCGTAATAAATCCATTGTATTTTTCTTTTTTTACTAACTCATTTCCTTTATCATCAGTTCGATACCCTTCCTGACAATGGATTGGATCTCGATTTTGGAAGGACAGATATATTCGCAGAGCGCAAAATCCTCTTCCGCTATTTCATAGATACCAAGGTTCTCCATCATCTCAATATCCTGGGCGAGGATAGCTTTTAGCAACTGCATAGGATAGATATCCATCGGAACAACCTTCTCGTACTTTCCTGTCATTACAAATGCCCTTTCTCCTCCGTGCAGATTGGTGTCAAGGCGATAGCTCTTTCCATGAAACAACGATGAAACAAATACCCTGTAAAAACTGAATTTGTTCAGGCCAGGACTTGCCCAGCCAAAAAATTCAGAGTAATCACCTTCGGGAATGACCGTTATCTGCGAGTCATAGTAACCCAGGAAACCATTCTGAAGGATTCTGGTACCGGTAAGTACGTTTCCGCTTATAACTCTTGGCTTGCCTTCCTTTAGGTTTGATTTCAGGATACCGGCAACAGATGCACCGGCTATGAGCCTGTAATATTCAGGGTTAATAACTTCAGATCCTGTTAAAGCAACGATCCTTTCATTTTTGTAAATTCCTTCTTCAAAAAGCCGGCCAATCGATAGCACATCCTGGAAGTTGACCACCCATACAATTTCTCCTTTGTTCAGAGGATCAATGTGGTGAATATGTACCCCGGTATTTCCTGCGGGGTGGGGGCCGGTAAACCTGGAAATTTCGACGCCATCTAAATTTTTCACGACGGACGGAGTCTCTCCTTTCCCATTCAGAACGAGGTTTATTTTACCATTCGTTAATTTCCCCAGCGCTTTAATGCCGGTATAAAAAAAGGACGAAGAAGAATTGTCCGAGATAAACGTGTAGTCCGGCGCCAAAGGGGCAGAATCGAATCCGGAGATAAAAATCGATTTTGGAACACTTGCCGGTGAAGCGATAATGTGATAGGGCCTTTGTCGCAGTGCAGGCCATAAGCCTGAAACGAGCAATAGTTCCTTCATTTTCTCCGGAGAAATGGCGGATATATCCTGCCGTCCAAAGTCAACATATTCATCACCGGATTTTTCAACCACAACCTCCAGTAGTTTTCTCCTGTCTCCCCTGTTCACTGCTATTACAGTACCGCTGACAGGCGAAGTAAATCTGATTTCAGGTCTTAGCTTATCTGTAAAAAGGGTAGATCCGGCGCTGACTTTGTCTCCTTCCTTTACCACCATTTTTGGAATCAGGCCGGGAAAGTCGGTAGGTTTAACCGCATAAAGGACAGATTCTGTTCCAGTTATGAGCTTTTTTTTAGCTTCACCTTCCATCCGGAGGTCAAATCCTTTTTTAAGTTTTACATTTACTGACATTCGTATGTGTTTTTGAATCTATTTCGATTGGGTTAATTCCGGATGATCTTATTGTAAAGATTTTCATTTTTGTCGAAGCATGCAACTGCCTGTATCACTGCCTTTTTGTTTTCAATTGTAATCGGATTTTCTGAAGCATAATTTCTCATCCTGCTTCCAAAAATGGAGACAGTCAGCTTTTCTGTCCCTCTGACCAGCAAAAAGTCCCACGACTGGTTTCCGGGAACGGTGGTTAGCGCCCCGTTCCCACCTGAAAATGCTTCTACATTGCTTAATGCGGTATGTCCTTGTCCTTCAATGACAATCGGATGAATGTCTTCCACCCCGGCGCCGCAGTTTGCAATGATAGACCCCTGGGCAATCTGCCAATTTCTGTTTTTGGTATTGTTTCCCTTCTTGTATATGCCTATTGAAACACAGTCGAAATTGAAATTGGTCAGCTGGCCGTAAGATTCACCATCCAGCAGTATTCCTCCGAAGACGCCGAAAGCAAATAGGTCCATCAGCTGGGCATTGTCCGTATTGTTGATGTTGTAGGCAAATGTTTTTTTTGCGACGACAGCATCAATGACTTCCTTGCTGTACCCGCCCCTGAAAAACCTCTGAATGGCAGGATTAACGTGACAGTGAATAATCCTGGGGACGTCGTAGCAGTAGTTCATCCGGATAAATTCCCCGCTCAAGGGATAACCGTAACAATGTTCGAAAAGCATCAGTTCACAGGCAAACTGGCGCGGCGCGTTGAAGTCCATGGCCAGGTATTCGCCGTAAAAGGTGAGACAGGAGAGATAGACCCCCTGTGCCGGACTTGTCTGGGATGTCCGGATCGTTGCGGGGTAAGGGATTATGGCGTTGGGATCCTTAATGGCCTGTTCGGGATACCAGAACTGGATACCCTTGATCTGGGTTCCTGCTTCAACTGTTATAAACACATTCTCTTTGTCAGTGATTCTGAGAACACTGCCAACCGGTTGTTTTTTTGTGGGATGCACCGTACCCCTGGGTGTCGGGCCGTTCACCCCTACCAGGGATACGTTCTTTTTTAGAATGATCCCGCCGTCGACAGGATAGGGCTCGTCGGTGGGTTCCACATAGAGGGATGCGCCGGTTGTTGTGGCCCAGTCTATTGCCTTCTGAAGATTGATTTTATTGAGTGCCGGACTATTGCCCGGTTCTACGCCGAATTCACGTATGCTTTTAAGATCGGCAGCATGCAAATTCCCCATTAAAAGGGTGATCAGCAATAAAATAATTATTCTCCTCATGGTATTTTGTGAATAAAATTAGTTATGGTAGTTCCGTGCTAAACCCGGGATGTCAGACCTTAAAATTAAACAATTCCATGAAGATGCAAAGGAAAGTTTCTGAACTGTTTGCCTGTTTATTTGTTTTGGATTAATTATTTCCCGGCTGACAAATATCCTTAATCAAAACAAAAAGATGGTGTATCTTCACAATTATCAAACTCATTGTTTAGAATGAAGATAGAGAAGCGTGATAAATTTGTTGAACTTTGGGGGAAGTATTTCAATAATACCGAGCTGCCCATCACATTTCAATATGCACAGGAGAGCAAAAATGTCTTAATACCTGAAGATCCCGGCGGTCACAGGTGTGTGATTGCACAATTGTCAAAAGTCAGGAAAGGTGAATCCCTGTGTTTCCTGGATCGTTCGGTAACCTGTATCGGCGGAAAACGTTACCTGATGTTTACCGATTCTATGCCTTCGGGTTTCGAGTGTTATATATCGCATTATCCCGACGGCCGCGGAGAACGCTACAAGTTATTCCCGGGACAGGTGGCTAGTTTCTGGGACAATCTGCCCAAACTGCCGACCAGGGGAGAACATCTTATTTTCAAAAGATGGGATAAACTGGACGAAAATGATGAACCTGATGCAGTCATCTTTTTTGCCACACCCGATGTGCTTTCAGGACTTTTTACCCTGACTTGTTTTGACAGTACCGCTGAAGATGCCGTCATCTCGCCTTTCGGTGCAGGGTGTACGAATATTGTATATTATCCTTACAGGGAACAGCTAAAAGGAACAAACCGTGCAGTTTTGGGGCTCATGGACCCTTCAGCGAGGAAATTTACAAAAAGCGACCTGGTGACATTTTCAATTCCAATGACAAAATTCATGGAAATGATCGACCAGATGGAGGAAAGTTTCCTGGTTACAGATACCTGGAAAATCATCCAAAAAAGAATTGAATAGCGACTCCCGGAATGTGATGAATTTAAAATTTCAATAACCGACCTGATAGTTTCCAGATGTATCAGAAAGACTACATATTGCGAATGATTGAGATGATCGGAGATCTTATTGCCCTTATCCTGGGACTGGTAAAAAAGGGGGACCCGGAACAGGCTGCAAAGATACTGGAGAGGGGATATTTTGATCTCTTGAGGCGGGATTCTGCATTTTTCCTGCAAATTCCCAAGGAAAAACTTACCGATAAACTGATTGGGGAACACAATTATGAAAAAGTTCACCTGGAAGTTCTGGCTGAGCTCTTTTTCGCAGAAGCCACATTGGCAGAAGCGCAGCATCGGAACGTATTCTGCCTCGACTGCTATGAAAAATCGCGGATACTACTCGAGTTTTTGGAACAGGAGGATATGACCTGGAGTGAAAAGAGAGAGGAACGAAAGGCTGTACTGGAACAGAAAATTCTGGAACTGAAAAGAAACCCTCAAGGTCCATACAACCTTGAGGGTTACCCAAACCTTGAGGGTACCTGAACCTTGAGGGTTACCAGTACCTTGAGGGTCTTATTTTTTAATTTCTTCAGTTTTGATTTTTTTACCTTCTTCTTTTATCGGGGTATTCGGATCGCGTTTCTTCCTGACTATTGTAATCTTCTCCAGTCCCTTGCCAATATCCTTCCTGTCATAGGTCACGATATCCTCGTCATTTGGATCCATGGCGAAGGGGTCATTGTGGAAACTGAAACTCTTCATATGGATCGGAGGAACTGGCGGCACCGGAGGAATCATGTCGCCTACATTATCGACCAGTACCATATCCCCTTCCTTCTGAAATCGAATGACTTTTTTGCTCTTTACTTTACCTGAATCCTCGTCCTGGTAAAAAACCTGGATTTCTTCATTGCCTGGCATGTCTTTCCCGGAATGATGGACGGACATATGATTACCGTTCTTCATGATGACGATTTTCTTGCCATCAGAATGAATGTTCTCAACTCCTTCTGCCTTTAAAATAGAATCGACTTTAGCCTGAATAACTTTTTCATCAGCAAAATTGAAAGTCGTATCGATCTTTATCTCCTTCCCATTTTTATTTACTACGACTTTCACCCTTTGCTCTTTTTTCTGCGGCTCCTCACTGACCGTTTTTGGCTCATCAAAAGCCATCATTGTAAAAAAATTGGTGGTCAGAAATAATCCTGTAAGTAATGCGAGATTCATGTTTTAATTTTTTTAGTGAATATTTCAGATTTTACACCTCCAAAATTAGATGCAATAGTTTCAGAAACGGGTTAAGGTCTTTTTAAAAAGTGTTAAGGTATAGTTAAAGTTGAATAAGGCTTTAATTTATTGTCTAATTTTGAGTTAGAGATGTGGAAATCTCTTTTGAACTTCATTTTTTCCTTGTGCTAAATAGTTGTTGTAGTGAATAAAAAAATTCTGACAGGTCTTGTAATTCTGATGGGAATCTCGCTGCTAGGTATAATAGCGGTACAGGTCTATTGGTTCAGCAATTCGGTCAATGTGCGAAACGAGCTTTTTGACAGGTCAGTGAATGAAGCCATGAACAAGGCTGTTCGCAGGATGGAAACCGGCAATGACCTGAAAATAATACGTCATTTTTCAGTAGGAGATTCATCGATTGTCACAGAGGGCTTTTATTTACCTCCACCTCCAACTCCGCCTCCTGTACCGGAAGCAGAAGATATTGAGGTTGTGGTAAAACGTGACACAATACACCAGATCGTAGAGTTGAGGACAACCGGTAACCAGCTAAAGAAAAAGAAGAGTTTTACTGTTCATGCAGATTCGTTTACAGGGAAAGGGAAAAAACCGGTACTTATCACTGAGAACTTTATCGGACCTGAAAATGACTCAATGATTGTAATGAATTTATCGGGTCAAAATGTTGCAATCAATCAAAAATTAAAGCAACTCAAAAAACTGTCCAATCAGCTGAAGGTGGAGTACAAGGGATGGGCATCCGGCAAGACCATTGATGAAAAACTATTGAGGAAACTCCTTAGGGAAGAGTTCGACGACAGGGCAATTCCCATCGATTTTACTTTTTCCATCGACAGCGGTGACAGCATTGCCTATAAAGTTGTCAATAAAGGTGAATCTTTGAAATGGTACAAGGTAAACATGTTTCCAAATGATATTTTCAGGAAAAACCTTGAGCTGGCGCTCTTCTTTCCCGAAAGAGACCAGTTTATCGGCCGGAAGACCACCTGGTTGCTGGGCCTGTCGGTGATATTTACCTTAATCATATTCTTTACCTTTTACTGGAGCATATACTTGATAGTCAGGCAGAAGAAAATATCGGAAATGAAGTCTGATTTTATCAACAACATGACGCATGAGTTCAAAACACCGATTGCTACCATTTCTATCGCCGCGGATTCCATTACCAATGAAAAGGTGATCAGGGAGGAGGAAAAGGTCCGGTTTTTTGCCGGGATGATCAGGAAGGAGAACATCCGGATGAACGAACAGGTAGAACGGATTCTCCAGATTGCCCGCCTGGACAGGAAGGAATATGAGTTCAATTTCCAGCCGGCAGATGTCCACAAGCTGATTGAAGACGCCATCGATGGCATATTGCTGCAGGTTGAGAAACGGGGAGGGAAGATTGAAACCAGCCTAGAAGCTTCAAATCCTGTTGTCATGACGGATCCGGTTCATTTTACCAATTTGATATACAACCTGTTGGATAATGCCAACAAGTATTCAGCACAGGAACCGGTCATAAAGGTCAAAACGGAAAACAATCCGAAGGGAATTTTCATCTCTGTTGAGGACAATGGCATTGGCATGACAAAAGCAGTACAGTCAAGGATCTTTGATAAATTTTATCGTCTTCCTTCCGGTAACGTGCATAATGTCAAGGGATTCGGACTCGGACTCAGCTATGTGAAAGCCATATTGGAAGCCAATGCAGGGACGATAAAGGTATGGAGCGAACCGGGGAAAGGGAGCCGTTTTGTGGTTTTTATTCCATTTCAAATTAACCACGTATGAGCGATAAGAAATCACTTTTTTTTGTTGAAGATGACCTGAGCTTCGGAACTGTTCTGAAGTCCTACCTTGAAATCTGCAATTTCTCCATTACCTGGATGAGTGACGGAAAGCATGCCGTAAGTGCCTTCAGGGAAGGGAAATACGATCTTTGCCTGCTGGATGTCATGCTGCCTAGCGTAGATGGATTTTCTATCGGGAGGGAGATCAGGTCCGGTGATCCCAATATACCGATCATATACCTGACTGCCAAGTCTTTGAAGGAGGATATCATCAAGGGATATCGCCTGGGCGCTGATGACTATATCATCAAACCTTTTGATGCGGACGTTCTGATTTATAAGATTGCTGTCCTTTTGAAAAGAGCTGAAGGCGAAAAAGGGAGTTTCAATCACCTGTACAGTATCGGTAAATACGTTTTTGACTCCAGGTTGCGTGAAATCCGGCTGGGTAGCCTTAAACAATTGCTGAGTCCAAAAGAAGCCGCTTTGCTGCAAATGTTGTGTGAATACAAGAACGAATTGCTGCCCCGGGATGTGGCATTGAAAAAGATATGGGGAGATAACGGTTATTTTACGGCCCGCAGCATGGATGTTTTTATCACAAAACTGAGAAAATACTTCCGGGATGACCCCACCATCGAAATACGGAATATCCACGGCAGTGGTTTTATCATGACCAGGGAAATTTTATAGACGAGCCCTTCCGGGAATAATATGAATCGCGACACGAATCTGAAGTCACCACTTTGGGGAGATTTAGAGGGGTCGAATTAAGAAAATCAGGTAATATAATTGTCTGACGAATTCTTTTCTGCAATTTAAATCATTGAATATCAATATTATGAAAATTTATTTAAATTTATTTATAAATATATGTTACAACATATAATGTTTAAACGTATAATCGATTGAATTTAATATTTAGAAAGATGGACACAAAAACATTATTCAGGGAACGGCGTTCGGTAGGGCATTTTGATACCAGCCGTTCTATAGAAGATACACTATTAAAAAAGATCATAGATTTGGCCGTGCTGGCACCTTCCGGGTTCAACCTTCAGCCCTGGCGAATCATTGCCGTAAAAAGCATTCAGGGCAAAAAAAGATTGCAGGAGCTTTCCAATAATCAGCCAAAAGTTTCTGAGTCCTCAGTGACGCTGATAGTTGTCGGGGATAAGGAAGGATACAATGACAACAACCCGGTTTGGGCAGAAATGCTTCAGTCCGTCGGTGGTAATGCAGAGATTGTGAACGGGGCGAAAAAGGCAGCTGCCTATCTCTATGGGAACAGTGAAGAGAGAAAAATAAAATTTGCCGAGAGCAATGCAGGACTGCTTTCCATGTCGCTGATGCTTGCGGCGAAAGAATATGGCGTCGATTCTCATCCGTTGAGCGGAATTGATTTTGACGGAATTCACAAGGAGTTTGGTCTTAAAGAGAGCGAGTCGGCCGTCATGCTCATCAGCCTGGGTTATTTCGATGCAACCCGAAATCTGTATCCCCGAAGGCAGCGCAGGTTGTTTGAGGAAATTACCACAATGGCATAATTTATAAATGCATTAACAATTTAGTATTCAAAATATTATGAAGACAGAAACTTCAAAAGCAACAAAAATTGTTGCATGGACAATCGCCGGTTTACTGACAGCATTGTTTCTATATAGCGCAGCCGGGAAACTTTTTCCTCCCCCCGGGCAATGGGAGCAAATGAAGCTGGCCGACTGGAGGTTAATCATTGCGTTTGGTGAAATCACATCCTCATTACTTTTTTTGGTGCCCAAAACCAATAAATTCGGCACGCTGCTTCTCAGTTCCTATATGGGTGGAGCAATCATTATACACATGACTGGAGGAATAAGTATTGTTATGCCGTCAGTCGTGCTGGTACTGGTCTGGTTCGTTGCCTTTTTAAGAAATCCGGAATTTTTTAAAATATAATTGCCATGGCAAAGAGAAATATTGAACTGGTATTGTCGCCTCCTGAACCTCACTATGTTGGTGATGGTTTCAGGGTGCATAACTTTATACCCGGCGGTTACCGTGCCGATATGGAACGGATGAATCCCTTTATTTTGCTGGATTACGGCTCCAAATTCAAATTTCCTCCATCAGATCACCAGATGGGTGTAGGCGTTCACCCGCACCGGGGTTTCGAAACAGTCACAATTGCCTACAAGGGCAGAGTGGCTCACCACGACAGCACCGGGCAAAGCGGTGTGATCGGGGAAGGGGATGTCCAGTGGATGACAGCGGCATCCGGTATTCTGCACAAGGAATACCACGAGAAGGAGTTCAGCAAAACGGGAGGGGAGCTGCAAATGGTGCAACTTTGGGTGAATTTGCCGGCAAAATTCAAAATGTCGGCGCCTAAATACCAAAGTCTGACAAATGATAAAATCGCTAAGTTTGAACTGGAATCCGGTGGAGGTATCGTGGAGGTTATTGCAGGTGAATACCGGGGAATGAAAGGGAGTGCAACTACTTTTTCACCCGTTAGCCTTCTAAATGCCAAACTGAACAAAAACGGCAGGGCGCACTTTTCTTTCCCGGCTCCTTACAATACGGCATTGCTTGTTGTTGAGGGAAAAATTAAGATCAACGGCGAGGAAGAAGTTGTTGCTGATCATTTTGCTTTGTTTCAGAATGACGGTGAAGAGTTTGAAGTCCAAACCAGTGACGGGGCTATAGTGCTGGTAATGAGTGCGGAAAGTCTGAATGAGCCGATTGCCGCTCACGGACCATTCGTTATGAATACCAGGCAGGAAATCCTCCAGGCTTTTGATGATTATCAAAAGGGAAAATTCGGATTTCTTGAAGATTAATATTCAGATTTCAGGCTATATTATAAATTTAAAATATGACTCTTGAAGAAGAACTGAACGGCAGGTTTCGGAATGAATACCACAAAGGGTTGATTAATCTCACTTATACAACAAGACAGTTGAATTATGGGTTTTTGCAAACCCTGAAGAAGCATGATATTACTGAGCAGCAATACAATGCTTTGCGGATACTCCGAGGGTTTCGTTCCCAGGCACCGCTATCCATTGGTTTTATCAAAGAGAGAATGCTGGACAGGGATTCTGATGTGAGTCGACTGGTTGACAAACTGTATGATAAGGGACTGGTAAGCAGGAATGAAAATCCTGACGACCGGAGACAAAAGTCTGTGGAAATCACTGAAAAGGGATTGACCTTCCTGGAAAGCATGGGAGGATGTAAAAACATGGAAGACAATATGCTCAAATGCCTTACCGAAAAGGAGGTAAAGGAGTTGAACAGGTTGCTGGATAAAATCAGGGAGGGGCAGGGCTATCCCAAATAAAATAAAATCGATAGAAATTTGGTGATTAAAAAAAGCAGTGACGAGTGATTACTCATTTCTGCTTTTTTTATTTAACAACAGAATAGGCATATTATGCTGTCAATAAACCATGAGTTGGATTCATTATTTGAAGATTGTTTGGTAATTTTATCGAATTCCTTAAAAACAGGGAATGCCATAAATCAATAACAATAAATAAAATACTATAGAAAATGGAATACATAAGATTTGGAAACACGGGGATGAAGGTTTCCTGGATATGCCTGGGTACCATGACCTTTGGCCGGCAAACAGAGCGCTGGCCATGGGCACTGAATGAGGAACAGAGCCGGCCATTTATAAAGAAAGCGCTGGAGTTGGGAATCAATTTTTTTGACACTGCGGATATGTACACCTACGGAACAGGCGAAGAGGTTCTCGGATCTGCCCTGAAAGAATTTGCCAGGCGGGAGGAGGTTGTAATCGCTACCAAAGTGTTCCATCCGATGAGCCAGGATCCCAATGACTCAGGACTTTCCCGCAAGCACATCATGAGTTCGATCGATAACAGCCTCAGGCGGCTAAAGACAGATTACGTAGATCTGTACCAGACTCACAGATGGGATTATGATACTCCGATCGAAGAAACGATGGAGGCTCTGCATGACGTTGTGAAAGCCGGCAAGGCCAGGTATATCGGAGCTTCGTCCATGTTTAGCTGGCAATTTGCACAGGCCCTGTATACCTCCGACCTGCATGGTTGGACCCGGTTTGTATCAATGCAGCCGCATTATAACCTGATATACAGGGAGGAGGAGCGTGAAATGATACCTTTGTGCCTGGATCAGAAAATTGCTGTAATTCCATGGTCCCCCCTGGCCCGCGGTCTGCTTACCGGGAACAGGTCAAAAGAGAGAAATGAAACCCTGCGCGCTCAGACCGACCAGTTTGGAAAAAAATTGTACCAGTCAGATAACGATTTTGATATAATGGACAGGTTAACTGAAGTAGCAGGGAAGAGAGGGCTTCCCAATGCCCAGGTTGCCCTGGCATGGATGCTTTCTAAACCGGCGGTAACTTCTCCTATTATCGGGGCAAGCAAGCCCGGCCATCTGGAAGATGCCGTTGCTGCATTGTCTGTAAAATTGACTGCGGACGAAATCACTCAACTTGAGGAACTATATCTGCCTCATCCGGTTCTGGATCACAATTAAATCAATTTAATTGCTTAAATTAGACCACTTTATTAGATAATTCACATTGATCCAAATTCTATGGCCGGAATCACGCAACCGAACCAATGGATAAATGGAGAGAAATGTTGAGATGGAGGAAGATTGCCAGGGTATTATTTATCCTGGTTGCGGCAGTTATTCTGGTGGTTCTCTCGCTGACAATCGCACTGAATATTCCATCAGTTCAGACCTGGCTTGCCAGACAAGTCCTCAGCGAGATTCGCGCTAAAACCGGGACACGTCTTGGCATTCAGTCAGTTAAAATAGCATTTCCCAATACCATACAACTCAGCGAAGTGTTCGTTCAGGACAAAAGCGGGGATACTTTAGTGTACCTTAAATCTCTGAAAGCGGATATCGGCTTGTTCAAACTTCTTCTCAATAAGGTGTCCCTCCATGATATTATTCTGGACAATGCGGTCATAAATATTACAAGAAAAGAGAAACAGGAAGGATTTAATTATGGGTTTCTTGTTGAACAATTTTCAGGTAACACAAAAAAAACTGACAGCACTGATGTTAAAAAGAAGAAATGGTTGTTTGATGCCAATACGATCTTGTTGAGCAATATTCATTTCCTTTTTCTGGATGAAAGAAATGGCATAAGTACCAAAGTAGATTTGGATAGAATCGAGGCTTCAGTCGATAAGTTTGATCTCTCAAAGAACCTGATCAGCCTGAACAAGCTGATATTGAAGAATGCCGGCATAAAAGTAACAATGTCAAATCCCGGAGAGATTACGGGCAATGCAGTTACTGAAAACGGATTGACTGAGAAGCAGCCTGCTCCGGTCGATGATTCCGGTAATTCCATCTTTTTTCCACGATGGACAATCACATCCGATGAACTGTCGGTTGAAGAAACCAATGTCAGGTATGACAACAATAACCAGGCAAAAATGGCAGCCGGGTTTGATTACAATCATTTTGCAATAAGTAATCTGAATGGTGACCTCACCGGCATCTCACTTTCCCGGGAAGGAATAAGTGTTGTTGTCAATATATTGAACTTTAGAGAGCAATCCGGTTTTAAACTGAATAAACTGGCTGCTGAAGTTCAGTTAGGTCGGAATTTTGCAGGATTCCGGAATTTGCACCTGGAAACTCCTTCCAGTGAGATTGACGGGGATGCAAAAATTGAGTTCTCCGATTTTCAAAGGATGAGTATTGATCCCGGCAATTGTAATTTTATTGTTGATGCAAGAAAAATAGGGTTAAATAAAGATGATATTCTGATTTTTGCACCACGCCTGTCTGAAAACAGGATATTTAATGAAATCGGGCCTTCCGGGGTGCAGGCAATTGGAAAAATGTCAGGAAAATTCAGTGATCTTTCTTTAGACAACCTGGAACTCTCCATTTTTCAGAATACAAGACTGAAAACCCATGGCAGGATTGCCGGATTACCTGATTACCATAAAATGGATTTCGATATTAATATCGACAGGCTTTCATCCGGCAGGGAGGATCTTTTCAAAATCATCGATCTTTCAAAATCTTCCCGGTTTAAATTCCCTGAAGCATTTAGCCTGACAGGAAAAGCTTCCGGGAACCCGGGATCATTAAGCGCCTCCGCTGACCTTGCAACATCTTTGGGCGATATTTCAGCTACTGCGTGGTACATGGAAAATGGAACTGCCCGGGGAGACAGTTTTCACCTGGATTTCAACGCGAAAGAAATCCTGGCCGGTGCCATCATAAATGATTCTTTAATCGGGAAAATTTCCGCATCCGGTAATGCCACCGGGGGAGGAATACTGCATGGACAGTTGTCAGGCAAAGCAGGCATTATCATCCGTGAAGCAGATTATAATTCTTATAAGTATTCAGATATCACGTTAAATGGACAATTTGACAACCAAAAAATATCCGCATCGGCAAATTCTGAAGATCCGAATTTAAAATTCAAATTTTCGGCTGATGCGGATTTGAAAGAACCTGTGAAATTAGTTGCTGCAAAATTGGATATTGAGAAACTAAACCTGGAAGAACTGCATTTTACCAAAAGAAAGGTGAGTATCCGGACTATGTTGTCTGCACATGCTGAATACAAGGATTCTGCCACATTCAGTGCCGGGTTGGAGTGCCGAAATACACTAATGACAGCTGAAAACAAGACTGTTCCGGTGAGGATATTTAATGTTGAAGCAACCTCCACTCCCGGGAATTTTGAGGCTCAGATCAATTCTGAAATTCTCGAAGGGACTTTAAGCGGAAATGTAAGGCCTGAACATTTTTCAGAAATTTTCCGCAGTGCATACAGGAAGTATTTTGTATTGCCTGATAAATCCCCGCAAAAACCTGGAAGTTATCTGGCTTTCCATTTAAATTTCTTTGCTCAGCAAAATATTTTGCAGCAATTTTTTCCGGGACTGGATGTCTTGAAAATAAAGAAACTGGAAGGTAACTATAAAAGCAGCAACAATGAATTAACCATAAATATTGAAGTGCCGGAGGTTTTGTACAATAAGGTAAAAGTTGATTCTCTCTTTGTATTGATGACTGGGAAATATGATTCTATCAACATAGACCTGGCTATGAAGAATATATCCTATAACAACATCACTGCTGGTAATATAACTATTAATGAGCATATTAGGAACGGTATAGTTCACTCTGAAATCAAAATGCCGGACTCTTCCGGTAAACCACTTTACCTCTTTGCCAATCGGATCGAACTTTACGAAAACGGGTATAAAATCAGCTTTCTTCCGGGAGGTCTCATCCTTGATGGTGCAAAATGGAGTACTGCTGATGATAACTTTTTTCAAAAAAAAGGCGGACAGATAACTGCAGGAAATTTTGAATTCAAAAACAAGAAGGAATCCATTTCATTTTTTGCGGATGAATTGATCAGAAAATTTGTTTTTTCCGGTTTTGAGATTAAAAACCTGGCCAACCTTACCGAATATAAAGGGAGGAGAAATATCCTCAACGGCATAATTGACGGTGAAATAGCATTAAATAAATCCGGTGAATTGCGGAACCTTAATGCCGGCTTCGAGATCATTAACCTGGCCGTTCTTGATTCGGCAGCGGGAAATCTTTCCTGTAAACTGAGTACAAAGGATGACAGGCTTGATATTGATGCCAGGCTTGAGAATCAACAGAATGTAATTGCCTTGCAAGGCAATGTCTCCAATTTCTCCAAAGAGCCGCTCATGGATCTGAAATGTTCAGTCGACATTCAAAATCTCGGTAGGATGGAAGGGTTCACTTTTGGCCAGTTATCTAAAATGAAAGGTAAAATTGAAGGTGAAGTTGCCATAAAAGGGAAACAGGCCAAACCAGATATCAATGGGTATTTGAATTTTGGAAATACTGTATTTAAAGTCAATAAGATCAATTTCCTGGCAAAATTGAACAATGAAAAGGTCAAAATCAGCAGTGTCGGATTTCATTTCACGGATTTTGTTATTGAGGATGCACAATCTAAGAAATTGACAGTAAACGGTGATCTGTTCACTGATTATCACAAGGATTTTAAATTCGACCTGCATATTGTGGCAAAAGATTTTCAGCCTGTTAACAGCACTGCAGCCGACAATCCGCTCTTTTTCGGGAAACTGGCAATGGATACTGATATGAAAATTACAGGTAGACTGGAAAGTCCTAAAATTGAAGCCGATGTTAAAATCAACAGTGCCACCAGCCTGACCTATGTCCTGCCCGGGAGCGAACTGAAACTGATCACCTCGGAAGGAATCGTCAAATTCCGGGATACATCCGATTTGAAAGACTCCCTGATGTTGAAATATGAAGGAGATTACCTGTCTGACTCAATCATCTCGAAGTTGACAGGGGTAGACCTTACGATGAACCTGGAAATCGACCCGAATGCAAAATTCAGGCTGGATATTGATCCGAAATCAGGTGACTATCTGGCAACAAGAGGCAGTGCAAAGCTGAATATTACTATGGACGTGACAGGTAAACAGACAGTTACAGGTGTTTATGAAGTGAAAGAAGGAAACTACCAGTTGTCTTTCTACGGAATGGTTAAAAAGAATTTTACCATAATGCCGGGAAGTACTATAACCTGGTCTGGTAAGCCAATGGATGCCGATGTGAATTTTACCGCGCAATACATCGTTAGGACTTCTTCAGTTGCATTGGTTGCCAATGAAACATTCGGGATGAGCGATGCCGAAAAAAATGTGTTCAAAACCAGGCTTCCTTATGAAATAACACTCTTTATCCGTGGTTTCCCGTCCAGGCCTGATATTAAATTTGAACTAGCCTTGTCTGACAAATACCTGATGAACTATCCTGTCATTGCCAGCAAACTGGCGCAGCTCAATATGGAAGACAGGACATCAGAACTGAATAAACAGGTCTTTGCCCTGTTGGTAACAGGTGGCTTCATAGCTGATAACCCAATGTCCTCAGGAGCCGGATCATCTCCGGCAGGCGTGGCATCCACAGCTGCACGCAATAGTGTCAACGGGATTCTGGCTGATCAGCTGAACAACATCTCAGGGAAATTTATTAACATGGTGGATCTCAACTTTGGCCTTACTTCTTATGAAGACTTTGGTCAGGGAACCAGTGATACGCGAACTGCACTTGACGTCCAATTATCCAGAAAATTGTTCAATGACAGACTAACACTTGAAGCCCTGGGCTCCTTTGATCTGACAGGTGACAGGAAAAATTCGGGTACTTCCACTGAAAAGTCAAACGGAGAATTGGGAGTGGTCTATCAGTTAAGCAAAAGCAATGAATATAAAATCAGGGTATACTATCAGAATATTTACGATCTCTTCGAGGGTGAGCTTACCTGCAGTGGTATTGCACTGATTTTCGAGAAAGAGTTTGATACACTGAGAAAAGCGCAAAGGTATAAAGTCAAAATAGACAATGCCAAAAAATAAAATTATATGTTACTGATGCAAAGGCATATAGACGGCAAAAATGTATTGGATTCTTTCCGGTTGGTGAGCGGAGGGCATTCACCGGCAATTGCCTTGCTTGCTTTTTGGATTTTCTCCTTGCTGTTTAGCAGTTGTACAGGTCTGAGCAAGGTTGGAGACAAAAGTTATTTATTTACAGGGTACAGTATTAAAATCGATTCAATAAAGCATCTCGCTGATCCAAAAGCAGTTAAGATAGAGCTTAAGTCGCTGATTCCCAATAAGCCAAACAAAAAATTTCTATGGATGCGGCCACGGCTGGTTATGTACGGAATTGTTTCGGAACCAAAAAAGAAGCATGGAGTTAAATATTGGTTGAAGCACAAAATTGGTAAGTCTCCATCACTTTTGGCAGATGTCAATCTCCCGAACAGTGCCACGATCTTCGAAAACAGGCTTCAGAATCGCGGTAATTTTAATGCAAAGGTTAAATATTCAGTCACTTACAGCAGAAAAACTGCCAGCGTGAATTTCGAAGTTTCTCCGGGTCCTCCTTACCTTATCAGGAGTGTCAGGTATCCGGAAGGAAATACTGTAATATCCCGGGAGATTAACAAACTATTTGCCGGTTCTGTTATTCAGCGCGGTAAAACCTATTTGCTTAATGACTTTGACAGTGAACGTAAACGCATTGACAACCAACTAAAAGAGATTGGATATTTTTATTTCAATCCTGAGTACCTGATATTTACTGCTGATACAACACCCGGAAGCCGCTTTATTGATATCTCGATTTCAGTAAAACCGGAAACGCCGGCTAATGCCCTGACTGCCTACAGATATAACAACATCTATGTCCTTGATGACTATAAATTACTGGATTATCATCCGGACACAACCAGGTTCGGGAATGTTTATTACCTGTCAGAAAAAAATCAATTTAAACCGGGGACCTTCCTGGATGCCATCTTCTTTGAAAAAGACAGTCTCTACACCAAAACCGATCATTACAATACCCTCAGACAACTTATGGGCATTGGCGTTTACAAATTTGCCAATGCCAGGTTTTCACAGGCTGACTCGATGAAGGACCGGCTGGATGTAAAAATATTCCTCACTCCTTTGAAGAAGATTTCACTGAGTGTCGTTGTAGATGCCGAAGTGAAGTCCAATAACTATGCCGGACCCGGTCTGAACTTTATCTACAAGAACAGGAATACTTTTCACGGAGCTGAACTTTTGACCGTGACACTGGGAGAAAAGTTTGAGACGCAGTACAAAGGTGATTCAAAGGGCCGGAGTTCGTTTCAAACCACGTTGGACGGAAAACTCTCAATTCCAAAAGTAGTGCCATTCAAATTTGCAAACAAGAGTTCTAAATCCTACATCCCTAAAACGGAAATTGCTGCAGGGATCGGAATATTCAGAAGAGTAGATCTGTACGACCTGGTATCTTTCAATACATCACTCGGATATAGCTGGAAACCAAATAAAAACATCACACATTTTCTGAAACCTATCGAAGTGACCTATTCAAATTTGTCAAACACAACTGCTGAATTTGAAGATTACCTGGTGAAGCATCCAACAGTACGCAAGAGTTTTGAAGAGCAGTTCATCATGGGATGCGGTTACGATTTTGTAAACAGTAATATCCTTTCTTCAAGCAGCAATAACTCATTTTATCTTGCTGAATCAATTGATATCGCAGGAAATATAATCAGTGGTGTTGCATCGCTTATTAATGGCCATGGCCCTGATCCACAGGTTCCATATGTGTTTTTGAATCTTCCCTATTCTCAGTTTGCAAGAATTAAAAGCGAGATGAGATATACTTATAATTTAAACAGGAAGAACCAGTTGGCATGGCGTTTTATTGCCGCAGCAGGCATACCTTATGGTAATTCATCGGCAATGCCATACATCAGGCAGTATTTCGTCGGTGGAACCAATAGTGTAAGGTCCTTTATCGCACGATCAATTGGCCCCGGAAGTTTCAATTCGAAAGATGCCGGGATGGATGTCTACATTGATCAGGCAGGGGATATCAAACTGGAAACCAACTTGGAATATCGGTTCGATATCTATAAATTTCTCAAGGGAGCGCTCTTTGCCGATGCAGGGAACATATGGCTTGTCAACGAAGATCCTCAGCGTGCAGGTGGAAAATTCAAGTTTGATAACTTTTACCGTGAAATAGCAGTTGGATCCGGAGCCGGACTCAGGTTTGACTTCAGCTACCTTATTTTCCGCATTGATCTGGCCTTTCCTTTATGTAAACCCTATTTGCCGGAAGGCAACCGTTGGGTTATCAACCAGGTAGATATTTCGAATTCATCCTGGCGGAAAGAAAACCTGGTGTGGAATTTTGCCATTGGCTATCCGTTCTAGAAGATAACAGTCATGAGCCATGAGGGATGAGATAAGACTTCTGTTTTCTGTACTGATCCATATCCGAGGACAACTCCCATCCCTGGATTAAGTTATTTGACAAATTATTAATTCTGATCTTTGACCTACTGTTTTAAAATTATTATCCTGATACCTGCTATCTTTCATTTCAATCAAAAATCCTGACCTGTCTGAATGGGAGTTCAGGGAGGGAAACCCCGCTAACTTTGATGATGAAATGATTTTGGCACTTTACAAACCTGTTTCATAAAGGCGTAGCTTGTTTTTCAGGCAGATGATTTCATTTCGCATCTCATCCATCTGCTTCAACAGATGCGTAATGGTCTCAATTCCTTCCATGTTAATGTCCAGATCGTTGTAAAAACGTACAATTCTCTCCAGTTCATTCATCCGGCTTTCGTGAATGTAAAAGACATCATCAATGATTGTTATCTCGATCAACCCGTTTTCCCGCAGTTTGTGGATCAATGTAAATTCAATGTTGTGGTAGACACAGAATTCTTTTACCGGGATTAAAATGTCATTGCGCATAATTCTGTCATTAAGATTTACACCTGGACAATTCTTCGAACAGTTCCCTTTCTTTCTGCGTCAAATTCGTAGGAATTTTAACAGAAAAGGTGACATATAAATCTCCTGATTGCCCTGCTTTTTTATAAAAAGGGAAACCTTTGCCCGTAAGTTTTACCTTGCTTTCATTTTGGGTTCCGGGTTTGATTTTCAACTTTACTTTGCCGCTGAGTGTATCAAGGATCAATTCGCCACCCAGCACTGCAGTAAATAGATCCAGATCGGCGGTTGTGTACAAATCATTTCCTAAACGTTTGAATTTCGGGAGATTGTCTACCGAGAATGTGATATACAGATCACCATTGGGCCCCCCGTTTATTCCGGGTCCGCCATGACCGGCAATCCTGATGGACTGGCCATTTTCGATACCTGCCGGGATGGTTATCCGGATGCTTTTGCCGTTGACCGTCAGGGTTCGCTTGTGCGTCTTTGATGCCTCCAATAAGTCAAGATGCAACCCGGCATTGTAATCTTCTCCCCGGTATTTTACCTGGCTGCTACCGCTGGTCCTACGTCCAAACAGGGATTCAAAGAAGTCAGAAAAATCGCCTTCGGAGTTTGCCCCTGAATAAGCGGATCCCCCAAAACCGGATGACTGTTGCTGCTGGTATTGTTTTTGTTTATCAAATTCTTCTGCATGTTTCCAGTCGGCGCCATACTCGTCGTATTTCTTTCTCTTATCAGGATCACTCAGTACTTCATTCGCTTCATTTATCTGCTGGAAATTTTTTTTGGCATCCTTGTCATTTGGGTTCAGGTCGGGATGGTATTTCCGGGCCAGTTTCCGGTAGGCCTTTTTGATTTCTTCCTGAGATGCAGTCTTAACTACATTCAGGACTTTATAATAATCAATATACATCAGAACCGTATTTTAGTTTAAGTAACCAAAATCTTTTACATCACTGAAAAATACGAATAAAATCAATGCGGCATGTTACTGAATGATTCAAAGGGATAGGTTTTTTCTTATTTTGCGCTGTCCAATTTTTAACTACTACTATGAGCCATTTAAAGCTGAACAGCAAAATCAGTTTCAGTCCGATTGTAATAATCGGCATTTTATTTTTCGTTTTCGGATTTGTAACCTGGCTGAGTGCGGTACTGGTTCCTTACTTGCAGATAGCCTGCGAATTGTCCAATTTTCAATCCTACCTGGTTGCTTTTGCTTTTTACATTGCTTACCTGTTTATTTCTGTTCCTTCGGGATGGTTACTGACGCATACGGGTTATAAAAAGGGAATGGTCATCGGCTTGGTTACTATGGCTTTAGGGTCCCTCCTGTTTGTTCCTGCCGCGCTTACCAGGACTTATGGATTGTTTTTAACCGGGCTGTTTATCCAGGGGGCAGGCATGGCGCTCCTGCAAACTGCTTCCAATCCCTACGTCACCATTCTTGGCCCTATCGATAGTGCCGCTAAAAGAATCAGCATCATGGGAATATGCAACGGTGTGGCCGGAGTGCTGGCCCCGGCAATTCTCGGTTTCATCACTCTGAATGGCGCTGATGAAATAGTTGAAAAGGTCAAAGTGATGGCTGTAGATCAAAAGAATATTGAACTCAATATGCTTGCATACAGGGTTATAACCCCTTACCTAGTTATCATGGGTGCACTCTTGCTGCTGGCTGTATTTCTTTACTTCTCCAATCTTCCGGATATTGACCATGAAGAAGAGAATGCCGTCGAGGCTACCGAAGGGCCTGAGAAAACCCATATATTCCAGTTTCCCCACCTGCTTCTTGGAGTTCTTGCGATCTTCCTGTATACCGGGGTTGAAGTGATTGCCGGGAATACCATCATCAGCTACGGGGTCTATCTCAATATCCCGATTGCAACCGCAAAATTCTTCTCCTCCTTCACAATTTTCGCCATGCTGGTCGGATACATTGTTGGAATCATTGTTATCCCCAAATACCTGAAACAAAAAAATGTTCTGGTCATATCTTCCGTCATGGGACTGGTATTCGCCCTGATGGCAATCATGACCACCGGATTCGTTTCGGTGATGTTTATTGCATTCCTGGGATTGGCCAACTCGCTGATGTGGCCGTCCATTTGGCCGCTTGCAATAACAAAACTTGGGAGATTCACCAAGACTGGTTCTTCCTTGATGGTTATGGCGATTTCGGGAGCAGCCGTTGTTCCGTTGCTTTACGGTCGACTGGCAGATATCAGCAGTCCGCAGATTGCCTACTGGATTGTTATCCCGATTTATTGCTACATCCTTTTCTATGCTACGTTCGGACATAAGGCCGGAAGAGCCAAAAAAACAGATTGATTTACACGAAAAGCAAAACCTTACCGCAGGTGGCAAGGTTTTACTTTCCATTTTTGTTACTTAACCCATTTTATTCTGAAGTAGTAGGGTCAATAATCGTTGAGACTTTACTGACAGAATTTGCCGGGAAACCGCCCTGCCTGGCATGTTCAAGAACCATCTCAATGTTGGGCGCAACATAAATACAATAGATTTTGTCTGTTGTTACGTAGCTGTGTACCCATTGAATTTGCGGACCCATATGCTGAAGTACACCGCACGAAGTTTGAGAAATTGATTTCAATTGTTCTGCTGAAAGATTTCCTGCACCGGGAACCTCCCTTTCAACGACATATTTTGGCATGGTCTTTTGCTTTTAATGATAACAAATTAAATCCCTCTATTTCAAACTATTTCAATTTAATTCTCATATCTCATATCTCATATCTCATAATTCATATCTTAATAGGTCCATTATTCCATCGGGATAAGTGACCCATTTGCTGATAGCCATTTGTCAAATGACTGCAATTCCGGATTCAGCTCCCTGGAAAAATCTACGCTGCGTATTTTGGTGAAATCCTCATTAAAGTCTCTTTTGAACTGAAACATATTGCCTAAATCATCGGCGCCTGGAAAGCCAAAGCTGCGATAAACTTCCGGGCTCACATTATTGAAAATCACATTTTTGCCCAATGTTTTGGTGAATTTTTCAGCCATTTCATACCCGGATAGCTTTTCTCCGGTTATTCCGACTGTTTTGCCAATAAATTCGCTTCCTTTTTTAAATATTCCATAGGCGCATCTGCCAATATCTTCTGCAGCCATTCCCGGTAGTTTCTTATCATTCATAGGAAATGCGAAATAGTAATTCCCATCTTCGGCTTTTTTGGGCCCCATTCCAAAATAGATGAAATTGTCCCAGTAGAAGGATGTTCTCAGACAAGTGGTTGGCAATCCGGATTCCGCAAAGAAATTATCGGCTTCACCTTTTCCGTCGAAGTGGGGTACTTTATATTTACCATGCAGGGTAGGCATACTGTCATTGTCGAGGGCAACCCAATTCCTGGTGTCTTCCAGGGTTGACCAGATAATGTGTTTAATGTTGGTGCCTTTGGCTGCCTCAATAAAGTTCTTTACCTCCTGTTGTTCTTTTTCAACGGAGAAATGTGCCCAGAAAAAAGTCACGAAGAAGGCTCCGTAAGCTCCCTCCAGAACTTTTTTAATGCTCTGTGTGTCATCAATATCCGCAACAACAACTTGAGCTCCAGCCTGGGCCAAAGCTTTGGCATTGTCACTTCCGGCATCCCTTGTAACTGCCCTTACGGTGAATTCACTGTTTTTATCGGCTAAAATGGCTCTTGCCAGTCCGCCACCCTGGGCACCTGTCGCTCCAAATACTGTGATTATCTTCTTATTTGACATATTATTATTGTTTAACAGAATTGTACCTACTCATTTGGCTTTTCGGCGCCGCCCCCTTTTTTGTAGTGGTTTCCGGACTCCACTATATATTTTTGATTGCCTGGTATTATCAGCAGGGAACAAACTACTCAGCTGAATATTTCTCCCTCTCTGAATGCCAAAACTGATTAAGTTCGAAATTCCTTATTTAGATACGTTATAAATAAAATAATGTTTCACAAAAGATAAGTGTACATAACATTAAGGCGTACGTTCCTTAAAATGTTCCATTCTATTCGCTCACCGGTTTATCCTCCCTCAACCTGTTAAATAGCAAACCATTTTATCAATGAATTGACTAATTTTATCCGTCATTCATTTCTGAAAGTAACTGTAGTCGTATTTGATTTTTCATTTTACTGTGAACCAGAGATATAGTTTGATTGCAGATGAATACTCAACCATTTCAATTCATTACCCATGTCTGTGAAAAGTGTCAAATTGATTGCTTTATTTCTACTGGCTTCCTATAGCCTTATAGGTCAGCAGGTTATTAATCTGTATCCTGGAACCATCCCCAACAGTAAACCCTACCTTATGAAAGAAGTTACCGTTGAAGACCATGGCCGATTTTACGGATACAGAAATATTTCTCAACCGACTTTAACACTCTTTCTTCCTGGTAAAAATGTGGCCACAGGGGCGGCAGTAATTATTTGTCCCGGAGGTGGATATGGTGTGGAGAGTTATCGTTTGGAAGGGACAGTCATCGCGGAAGCATTCTTAAAAAGAGGAATTGCAGGTATAGTCCTGAAGTACAGGTTGCCCAGCGATTCGATTATGACGGATAAATCAACCGGGCCCTTGCAGGATGCCCAGCAGGCGATTAAAATCACCAGGGAACGGGCAGCTGACTGGAATCTCGATCCCGGCAAGATAGGAATCATGGGATTTTCAGCTGGCGGGCATTTGGCAGCTACTGCAGGAACCCATTTCGGTATCTCAGTTATTCCAAACGAAGAAAAAACGGATTTGAGACCCGATTTTATGATTCTGGTTTACCCTGTCATTAGTATGACTGATGAACTGACTCACAAAGGTTCGAGACAGAACCTGCTGGGTAAGAGTCCTGAAAATGAGAAAATTATGTTCTTCTCCAATGAGTTGCATGTCAATCCTCAAACACCTCCCACATGGCTGACCCACACCGGAGATGATAAGGTGGTTACTGTAGAAAACAGCATCCGCTTTTACCAGGAATTGGTCAGAAATAACGTTCCTGCAGAAATGCATCTGTATCCATCAGGTAATCACGGCTTTGTATTGAGTCAGCCGACCGATCAGTGGATGCAGCCGCTTTTTACCTGGATGAAGAATTTAGGCATGTTTGACAACCGGAACTAAATATCAGTTTTGTCTGCTGTGCCCGTCTCACTTCCTGCTTTTCAATGCCTGGGCTATTGCCTTTTCAACCAGGGGTGTCATTACATCATACCCGGCTTTGTTTGGATGTATGCCATCCTGTGAATATTCGGCTTTCATCCCTTTTCTTTCATCAGCCATAGGGGTGAAATAATCAAGATAGGTGAATCCCATTTTTGTAGCATAATTTTTCATCCAGTCGTTCAGTACAGGAATCTTTTCGGCTGGCGCCAATCCCGGTTTCCAGGGATAATCATAGGCAGGCAAGATCGAACATAATACAACCTTAATCCCATTGGCACTGGCCAGTTCAGCCATTGAAGCAATATTGTCTTCAATCATTTCAAGGGTTGATGGACCTGTGTTGCCGGCAATATCGTTGGTTCCGCACAACATCACTACTACCGCAGGTTTCAGCCTGATTACGTCCGGCCTGAAGCGGATAAGCATTTGTGGTGTTGTTTGTCCTCCTATACCCCGATTGATGTATGGTTTCCCGGAGAAATACATATCCCAGTATTTTGCCCATCCCTGGGTGATGGAATTACCCATAAAGACTACCCTTTTCTCATTTGCAGCGGGCGATCCCAGTTTATTATTTTCATCACGGAACCTTGCCAGGTTTGGCCAGTCATTCAGTTTGGCATTAAGCCTGGATAGGAGGATGCTATCCTTTTCGTGGGTGCTTTGTGCATTGACATTGATCCCCTGGAAAAGGAACAAAATGATTAGAGTGCCAATTAATTTTTTCATAAATATTGTTTGAGGTAATTGTGAATTAGTCAAAATTGTCTGAAAGATAGTGATTAGGAATGAACTGCCCCAAATGAATTAATTAAATCCGGATTTAAACTGAATTCAATACTTTCCAGTCAATTTTGAAGAGGGGGAATGAATTGTTACAGCAATTTCCTTAAGTTATTGAACAGCATGATCTTTCCCTCCTATTTTCGTCAGGATGGCACGTGCCCCACCCTGTTTCCCTTTCTTGACCAGGGAACATAGACTTTCAGGAATAAAAAACGAGAGAACCAGCAATACCAGGGCAGGAAATTATTTATTCTTGATTTGAACAAGCTTTTCTTTTAATGTCTCCATTGTCTTTGGATTTTGGGCAGCCAGGTTGATTTTCTCAGCCCGATCAATGGCCAAATCATACAATTGATCTTCTTTTGAATTTCCAAGCTCAATATTGGTCGCCATAGCAAAGGCAGCAGCAGAACTCGGATAGATGTATTTCCATCTTCCATCTTCGATAGACAAGGTGTTGCTTCCGTTTTGAAGGACCAGGTATTCCCTTCCGTTTCCACCCCTGTTCAGCCAGGTAGTCAAATGATTTTCACTATCGGGACCGGCACCTTCCGGTAGCTTAACTTGAAGGAGATCAGCGAAAGAAGCCATCATGTCAATCTGGCAGATTAATTTGTCGGATACGCCAGGTTTTACTGTACCCGGCCAGCTCAAAATTCCCGGAACACGGGTTCCACCTTCAAAGCTGCTGTATTTCCCGCCCCTTAAATCCCCGGCAGGTTTGTGACTCCCAAGCAGTTCGACCGCCCGGTCCTTGTACCCGTCGTCCACAACAGGTCCATTGTCGCTTGTCAGGATGACGATGGTATTTTGCTCCAGTCCCAGTTTGTTCAAGGTACTGAGTACTTCTCCTACCGACCAGTCGAACTCCAGGATGGCATCACCCCTTGGTCCCATCCCGCTTTTCCCGACAAACCGCTGATTGGGAACGCGGGGTACGTGGGCATCCTGGGTGGCGAAGTAAAGGAAGAAAGGCTTGTTCTTGTTTTTTTCAATGAAAGCGACGGCCTTGCCAGTTATGACATTCGCCATTTCTTCATCTTTCCAGAGAGCAGATTTACCCCCTTTCATGAACCCGATCCGTGATATGCCATTGACAATTGACATATCATGCCCATGACTCGGGTGCATTTTGAGCAATTCCGGATTCAATTTTCCCATAGGCTCACCCTCAAAATTCTTTTGATAGTCGACGTATACAGGATCTTTCGGGTCGAGGTTGACAACCCGTTCATTTTCGACAAAAACACACGGAACCCTGTCGCCGGTGGCTGCCATAATATAAGAATAATCAAACCCTATATCTGACGGACCCGGCGTAATATGCCCATTCCAATCCTGCGAACCGGTTTTATCACCTAGGCCAAGATGCCATTTTCCAACCACACCGGTAGTATATCCCGCATTTTTGAAGACGTCAGCCAATGTGTATCGTTCCGGACGGATGATAGAACCGGCATTTCCTGCTGCAATGCCTGTACCCTCTTTTCTCCAGGCATATTCACCGGTTAGCAGGGCGTACCTGGATGGAGTGCATGTTGCAGCCGAACTATGCATGTTGGTAAACCGGATCCCCTTATTGGCCAGCATCTCCACATTGGGTGTCTTAATTGTTTTAGCTCCGTTGCAGCTCAAATCTCCGTAGCCAATATCGTCGGCATAGATATAAATCACATTGGGTTTGACCGGCGAAGTCTGTCCAAAAATGTGTTGAGGGAGAGTTCCGGCCGGAATCGCGGCCAGAATTGGTAAAAGCGACTTTATTGACATCATTGTAATTGATTTATTTTATGGCAGTTAATCTTTTTATCTCAAATTTCAATCAGTAGAAAAGTGCAGGCATGAGGTAACAGGTCACCTTACAGTCCTGGATTAGTAGCTCTTCAGCCACTATCAATCACTAATTACTTCAAATCTCTTACTTCGAACCCTTTCGATATTCACATCGCGCTTTTACAGATTACAAGAAAATATTCCGGACGAAGCTTGATTATTTGTTCTCCATGTAATAAAAATGACCGTCTTCAGCTCCGATCAGAAGATCGGGTTTCCCGTCTTTGTTCCAGTCCACGATTGTCGGGCTCGTATCATGTCCTGCCAGTTTAATGTCCAGTAAATCACCTCTTCTTTTAAAGATTACATCACCATCCTTTTGGCCAATGTTCTCTATGAAGAGAATATTTTTACTGTCGAGCAGTATATCCGGATCACCATCCTTGTCCCAGTCGGTGATACAAAATTTGCGCCGGCCGCTGCCACCTGCTTCTTTGACATTTAATTGCAGTAATCCGGTCCCATTTTCGATATCAGCATCTTTGAAAATCCGTTTTCCGGGAGAGAGAAACAATATACCGTTTTTAGAAAAACGTTCGAAATAAGCCAGGTATCCTTCATGGTCCAGCATTACCAGGTCCATTAATCCATCTTTGTTCCAGTCGATTGCGTACGGGGTAGTCCTCCATTCTGTGACCAGTTCATCGTTTCCGGGGTTCCACCAGTTCCACTTTGGTTTTGGGACAGCGTTGCCTTGCCAGTCAACCTTTACGGCTCCCATCCTTGTTAACTTTGGAAATCCCTTTTTGCCTGTGTTTTTGTACCATTCTACCTTTCCCCAGGTTGAATTGATGATAATATCCTTCAGTCCGTCGCCATCCCAGTCGGCCACCGAAAGGGTAGTGTATCCCCATTTGCGCTCACAGGGACCCTGGATGGAGCCATTTGCCCCTGCCATGATGCGAATGATTTCTCCGTCAGCTTTTAACAATTCCGGTTTGTTCCATTTTGGAGGATTTCCTCCGTCCATATTCTCAATGAATCCGACATAACCCGCCGAATTTCCGCAAATCAGGTCTTCATCTCCATCGTCGTCCCAGTCAATACTGTAAGGTGTTACCAGTGCCCCGAACTTTACCGCGTCTGCTTCTTGTTTAAAATAGACAGGTGATTTAAAAACCGGCATCTGGTTTTCTGCCTTACCTGTATTTTCGATAAAGGCAATCCGTCCATCTTCGTCACCGACAATAAGATCAATGAATTTGTCGCCATTCCAGTCAATGGCAACAGGCATCATCATTTCAAGATCCATTCGTATCAATCCATTTGAATTCTCCAGGAATTTTCCTGCTGCATAAACCGGCTGTTTCCTGGTTCCGGTATTTTCGAACCAGGTAAAACGGTCGACAAATTCCCCGCAAATAATATCCAGGTCTCCGTCTCCGTCAAAATCCTCCATGTTCGGGGTTGTATTTCCGTAAACGTCAATCGGTTTGTTTCCAGCTTCAAGTTTTCCCCTGGAGATATATATTCCATTTTCATTTTCAATCAGATAGACATATCCATGCAAATCTCCCCTGGTCCATTTCCCGTCTTTGTCAAAGGCATTGTCCCAACCATAATCCTCCCAGTCATCAATTCCGACGATGAGGTCCAGGTCCCCGTCATTCTCATAATCGACATATTTCCAGTGGTTAAATCGTTTTCTTGGATGCTGCGACAGAATTTCACTTGCATTGAAAATACCAATGGGTCTGCCAAAAATGTATCTGCCGAATTCCGTGTATTCAAGTCCTGATCCAAGGATTCTTGTTTTTCCTCCGGGATAGGAGGTTGTGACATTGGTGATGCCCTGGCTAATTTTTACCGGTTTTCGGAAAACTGTTCCGGCAGACATTTCACCACTGATATTTTCAAAGAACCAGGTTCCGTTGTAAGGGACATCGGTGCATGAAATGACCAGGTCAAGATCTCCGTCATTGTCAAAATCGAGCGGTAACGGACTGGACCACAATCCGACGGCAAGGTCGACCTTCATTGATGGATTGTTGTATTTTAATCTGTAGGAATCGATTTCACGACTAATTGTTTGTCCTAATGATAGTTGCGAAGTCTGAAAAATAAAAATTAGTAGTAAGGAAATGGTAGTGGTTGATCGTTTCATGTTGATTTGGTTTTTCCTGTTAGCGGATTTCAGGGCACGTTCAATAAAATGGGTTGAAATTTACAAATTCGGGAGTGAATTTCATTCAATTTTTTTTTTGAGCCAAAATGGAAATGACAGACGATGACTTCCCTGCCAGACATTCTCTAAGAGTCTGCTGCTGCGTTTTGCGGAATATGTACAGTGGCTCCGGTGAAAATGCGAATATTTAAAGTCGCTGTGTATGATCTGGGTGGCGGCACATTTGATATTTCAATTCTCGAACTCGGTAATGGAATATTTGAAGTCAAGTCAACCAACGGAAACACCCGACTGGGAGGAGACGATTTTGACCAGGCCATTGTTAATTGGTTAAAGGAAGAATTCAAAATTGCCGAAGGCATTGACCTTCCCATGGATCCGCGTGTTTTGCAGCGACTTAAAGAGGCCGCAGAGACAGCAAAGATAGAATTGTCGTTCTATCATGAAACAGAAATCAATCTGCCTTACCTACTACCGGAGGACGGGGTACCCAGACATCTTGCACGTACATTATCCAGGGTGAAATTCGAACAACTTATTAATGGACTGCTTCAGTCAACCATTTCTGCATGCCGGATTGCCTTGAAAAATGCCCGCTTGAAAGCATCCGACCTGGATGAGATATTATTGGTAGGCGGATCTACCCGAATCCCTGCAGTTAAGAAGTTGGTAAGGGAGATTTTCGGGAAAGAACCTGCAGGAGGAGTAAATCCTGATGAGGTGGTCGCCATTGGGGCTGCTATTCAGGGAGGAGTTCTTTCAGGGGACGTCAGGGATGTATTGTTGCTTGATGTCACTCCGTTGTCACTCGGTATTGAAACAAAAGGAGGTGTGATGACCCGCCTGATCGAAGCCAATACAACTGTCCCGACTCGTCAGTCAGAAATTTTTTCTACAGCAGCCGACAACCAGCTGTCAATGGAGATACATATATTGCAGGGTGAACGTCCGATGGCCAGTCAGAACAAAAGCATAGGCCGGTTCCATTTTGATGAAATCCCGCCCTTGCGAAGGAGCATTCCGAAGATTGAGGTAACTTTCGATATTGATGTCAACGGAATCCTTCAGGTAAAGGCAATAGATCAGTTAACCGGGAAGTCACAACAAGTCCGCATCGAAGCTTCATCCGGACTTTCACAGGAGGATATTTTGCGCATGAAGAAAGAAGCCCTTCAGTACAAAGAAGAAGACCGGGAAGTGAAAGAAAGGGCAGACCTGAATAACCAGGCAGACACCCTGGTTCACGAAACAGAAAATTTGCTGAAAATATTCGGCAATGCCATTGCGTCAATTCAAAAATCTACGATACAACTGGCACTTGATGAACTCAAGTCTGTTCAGCACAATGAAAATCATTCTGAACTTGAGCTGGCTCTGGATAACCTTCGTAAGGTCTGCCGGCTTGCAGGTACACAATCGATGGAGAACGGATAAAAAAACCGCCGAGCAGGTAAACAGGTTATTGAGATAATTAAATCGCAGATTATCAGTAATATATAATGCATTGTGATGAATTGAACGAGGCGATTGATCACTAATTCTAGTGAAACCACCATGATTTGTATTTCATCAGACAGAGTTGGAGACATAATTCGGGCTGAAACTTTGTTTGGTTAAAATTGTTTTGCCAAACAAAAAAAATCCATAATCATCAGTCGATCTGTCTGATTTCAGTGAAAAGCTATAAGTATTTACACTTATCTGATTTTGAAGATAAGTTGGTTTGGACTTGGACGTACAGATTTAATCAACAAAGGGTGAATTACCTTCGTTTATTTCTACCCCAAATAGTGAGAGTGGTCGATTGCAGGTTAATTTCTCAAAACCTGGCGTGAACCTGGCGAGGCAAAAAAAAGACACCCACAAAATATTTGTAAGTGTCTGATTATCAATGTGACCCCGGAGAGACTCGAACCCCCAACCTTCTGATCCGTAGTCAGATGCTCTATCCATTAAGCTACGGGGCCATTGGCGTGCAAACGCGGGGACAAAGAAAAGCATTTTTTTGGAATTATCTGTTGTGACAGGTGTTTTTTTGATGAAAAGTTGTGAAAGCAGGCAAAGGGCATGGAGCATAAAATTCTCTGTTTTCCAATGTTAAGGTTATGTGAATTATGATTATATTTAAGGTAACATTGAAGTGGTTGAAGTGTCAAGATTTCTAAAATTGGGTAGTCAATAAAAGGTGTTATGTTGCTGATCTCGAATATCTAAGTCCTATAATATTTACACTAAATTTAATGTTCCCGGATAATGGGTGAACATAAAATTCAATTCTGAATTGTACTGATACTGACGTTTTTTAACTGTGTTACTTAACCGCTTGAATTATGAGTAAATACCTTTATTTGTCCATTACCCCGGAGGCATTGATTGCTTCGATGCTCCCTCCTGCCGAATTTGGGGAGTATATGGCTACCGGAACCAAAAAAAGCAACAAAGGTCAGATGATCTTTATTGAAGTCGACACGGAGCAAGTCAAGGATTTGGTCGACAATGACTACATCGAGAAAAATTGTGTCCGTCATTCGGATGGTTCTCCGAAACATTCAGTCTATCTTTCTGTTTATCGCGTGCTCGAAACCATTCCACTGAAGGCGCTGAAAAATTTATACCTTACAACTGATAACGGTATAACACTGGAACTTATGCCATCTGATTACGACAGTTCTTGTGAGGAGAAAACCACACTGCACCTCTACCAGGAGCTTTGCCCGGTTTTACCACAAGTTGTAAGCGACATGTGTCCACCCTCATTTATGAAGGCACTGACCGACGGATCGCGCCAGTTCAAACTGCCTAAACTCTTCTTCGTAGAGATGAAACTTGGAGAGCTGGCCGAAAATCCGGCGACGGGTTCTGCTGAACACCTGCCATATACGCATGTAAGACACCTCAGAGACTGCCTGCTGGCACTCTCCGGGTACGAAAAGAGGATGAAAACAGTGGTTCGTTCCTACAACGGATACTTGCTTTATCGCACCATTGCTTCAGGATTTTACGTTGGAGCGGGTGTAAATATGATCTATTACCGTTATCCTCCCATGTCCGAACTGGAGGATATTAACTATGAATTTTTCGCAACGCTTTAATATACAGAATTATATATATTAGCTGACAGGCACAGGCTACTTTAAATTAATGGCCAATCAGAGTGTCTGGGTGATCTCATTTTCAGAATAGGGTCTTATCTTGTTTTTCCGGATGCAGGTAATGGCATGCGACGCTGTAACAAAGTAAAAATAAGAAGTATAGTATGTCATCAGCCCGGATTCCGGTGCCTTTCAGCAATGGAAGGGGTATGGTCTCTTCCTGGCTAATTCAGGGAGGTGTGCTCTGAATCATCCTTGTAACCGGTTCAATCATTGTTTCCAAACGCGGAGGTTTTAAAAGACCGCCCCGCATTGAGTAATAATATTTTTCAGGAAATCATAGACTCCTGAAAAAGCTTTCAAACTGAGTGAACCCCATTCTGCAATTGCAGGTGGGGTTTTTTAATTGAATCTCTGTTTCCGGTTGTAAATCTGATTTAATCAGGGAAACATCATGAACTTACATTCGCAAAAAAGTACAACTAAGTCTTTGAGGGTTCCATTCGTACCTCCCGATATTCAACAAATTAGCAATGGTTTTTACGAATGAAATGACTATCTCATTGCCTTTTACGTTTTTCTCCGTTAACTCATTGTTAAATAGTCATGTTTTCTCATTGTCGCATTATATAAATTAATCTATATTTACACTCTATTTATAATTATTCTTAATAAAAATAAAGAGTGCGGTTATCTGAGGTAGGCGAAAGCAGAACGGTGGTAATATCCAAGGTTTTGGGTCATGGATCGTTCCGGAGGAGAATTTCAGAAATGGGTTTTGTTGCCGGGAAAGAGGTCTCTGTGCTCAAAAATGCCCCTTTCAAAGATCCTGTTGAATACCGCCTGATGGGGTACAATGTATCTCTTCGTCGCGTGGAAGCCAGTCTGATAGAGGTGGTTACTCCGGAAGAGGCGCTTTTGCTCAATCCCCAGGCATACGATGGAACCATCGACCTGGAGGAGATGAAAATTTCGGCCAGGGAGAAGGGTCGAATGATAAGTATTGCCCTGGCGGGAAATCCCAATTGCGGGAAAACCACCCTTTTTAACCGGCTTACCAACTCAAAGGAACATGTCGGAAACTACAGCGGGGTCACTGTCGGGGCTACGAAATCAAGTCTGGATAAATACGGGTACCATTTTGATATGACCGACCTTCCGGGTACTTATTCATTGACCAGTTACACCCCCGAAGAATTATATACCCGCAATTTTATATTGCAGGAGATGCCCGATATAGTTGTCAATGTGGTAGATGCTTCTAACCTGGAGCGGAACTTCTTCTTGACAACACAGCTTATCGATATGGATATTAAAGTGGTGATTGCCCTCAATATGTATGACGACCTTATGGCAAGCGGGGCTAAACTGAAACTGAAGAAGCTCGGCAAGCTGACAGGCATTCCAATAGTACCAACTACCGCCAGCAGCGGAGAAGGCCTGTTGGAACTGCTCGAAAAGGTCATCGATGTTTATGAGGATCGCGATCCGATTGTCCGTCACATACACATCAATTACGGTGAGGAGATGGAGAAGTCTATTGACCGTATCCGAAAAGAGATCAGAAAGGATAAACCATTGACGGCTACTTTTTCTTCCCGTTACCTGGCTATCCGGCTTATTGACAAAGACCCGGAGGCACTCAAAGTACTCGAATCGTCATCCAATTATCAGTCAATTAAAGAGGTAACGGAGCATGAGATCACGAGACTGGAATCACGTATGGAAGACGAAAGTTCCCAGCTTATTACAGACGCGAAGTATGGTTTTATAGCCGGAGCCCTGAAAGAGTGCTACGAACCGGGTGTGATGAACAGGATGATTGCAACTGAGAAGATAGATAAGGTAATGACAGACAAATTTGCGGGTTTTCCTATCTTTTTGGGTTTGATGTTCCTGACTTTTTATGCCACATTTGCTCTGGGGGCATACCCGGCGGAATGGATGATGAAAGGAATTACTTTGCTGTCTAAGGGTCTTGAAACCTGGATGAGCAACGGAATGCTGAAGGATTTGCTGATTGACGGCATTATCCGTGGATTGGGTAGTGTGATCGTCTTTATGCCCAATATCCTGATACTTTTCTTCTTTATCTCCCTGATGGAGGATACCGGTTACATGGCTAGGGCTGCGTTTATCATGGACAAGCTGATGCACAAACTGGGCCTGCACGGCCGGTCTTTCATTCCAATGGTGATGGGATTTGGCTGCAACGTGCCTGCCATCATGGCAACCCGCACCATCCGCAACCGCGGAGACAGGCTTCTCACGATGATGATAATTCCTTTTATGTCCTGCTCCGCGAGGCTGCCGGTATATGTTGTTCTGATCTCAGCTTTCTTCCCGGTATATCCGGCTTTGGTCTTTGTTGGCATTTATCTCCTGGGGATTGCAGTTGCCATCCTGTTTTCCAAGGTTTTGAACAGAACTGTTTTCAAACGAAAAGAGACTCCTTTCGTAATGGAACTTCCGCCATACCGCATGCCGGTGATGAAAAATACCCTTCTTCATATGTGGGACAAGGCAAGTCAGTACCTGAGGAAGATTGGTGGGACAATTCTCATCGCTGTTGTTTTGATTTGGGCACTTGAATATTTTCCGAGGAATGATCAGGCATCTTCAGCCGTTCCTGCTTCTGAGACCACCCATGCTACTGTTCAACAGGTTTCACAGATGGAACAATCCTATCTTGGAAGAATCGGCCATGCCATAGAACCGGTAATAAGTCCGCTTGGATTCGACTGGAAAATGGGAGTTAGCCTGATTGCCGGTATTCCGGCCAAAGAGGTTGTGATAGGAACTATGGCGGTGTTGTATGGCGCTGAAAATGATCAGCATAAAAACGAATTATTGCAGACAAGTTTGCAGCGACAGGTTTATGAATCAGGCCCGAAAACTGGTGAACCCGTTTTCAACCAGGCAGTCGCCCTTGCATTTCTCGTCTTCGTATTGCTCTATTTCCCCTGCATTGCAGTGATCGCATCTATCAAAAGAGAGTCGGGCAGCTGGAAATATGCTATTTTCACGGTAGTTTACACCACTGCGGCTGCCTGGATTGGTGCATTCCTGACCTATCATATTGCATTATTCTTTATCTGATCAATAACATGCAGGAGATCATTGTTTATATAGTGGTTCTGGCGGCGGTCATCATTGTTGGCTACAGGGCCTACAAGGAAATTCGCGACATCAACAAACCTGATCCGTGCGGAGGCTGTGGAAAATCGTGTGAGGGATGCCCTATTCAACCGGGGAAAATGAAAAAAAAACATTGAATTTCAGTTCTGAGACTCCTCTTTGGTAACGCGATGTGCCCGGAAACAGAGAATAATCCTAATTTTGCCCCGATTTGTGTCTGACCATTTAATATTTGCATATAACACATGATTGCCCATGCGTAAATTCTTTTCCAAAGATGCTTTCAAGGTGATGCATCACCGGGATTTCAGGTTGTTTATGGCCTACCGGCTGATATTGACCTCGGCCACCCTGATGCAATCGGTGGTAGTTGGCTGGTTGTTGTACAATATCACCAAAAGTGTTCTTTCCCTGGGTATGATTGGTCTTACAGAGGTAATACCACAAGTTAGTATTGCACTTTTTGCCGGTCACTTTGTCGATATTTGGGACCGGAAAAGAATCATATTTTATACCACTTTTTTGTTGCTGCTGGGTTCCGCCATCCTGGTTGTTTACAGCCTTCCATCTTTTAGTTTTCACGAAACACTTGGAGTCTGGCCAATATATGTCACTATTTTTCTGACAGGATTGACACGTGGCATTTTGATGCCGGCCCATACTGCCTTACTAGGTCAGTTGGTTCCCCGTAAATTACTTACCGGAGCTGCAACCTGGAGCAGTACCATGTGGCAGGTCGGAGCAGTAACCGGACCTGCGCTGGGAGGATTGATCTACGGATTTTTTGGTGTCCTCCCTGCACTGATACTTGTGCTTTCCTTGTATTTTATCTGCACCATGTTGCTTTTATTTATAAAGAGTCCGGGCAAGGTAGTTATCTCAGAGGGAAGCACGGAAGGTATTTTCGCCCGGATGAAGGAAGGTATTCATTATGTATTCAATAACCAGATTTTGCTGGGGGCTTTTACCCTGGATATGTTTGCAGTACTCTTTGGTGGTGCAGTTGCCATGTTGCCGGTCTTTGCTTCAGATGTGTTGAAAGTCGGACCCGAAGGATTGGGCATTTTGCGTGCCTGTCCGGCAATTGGCGCGATTCTTATGTCTGTCGTGCTGACTTTTTATCCTCCTGTAAAACGTTCAGGGCATTTGCTGTTGTTCAGTATTGTCGGTTTTGGAATCAGCATGATCGTGTTTGCCCTGTCAGAGAACTTTTTTCTTTCAGCCTTTGTCCTCTTTTTAAGCGGGGTATTTGATGACGTGAGTGTTGTGATACGGGCAAGCATACTTCAGATTTACACTTCGGATGAAATGAAAGGGCGTGTTGCTGCCGTCAACAGTATTTTTATCGGTTCCTCCAATGAACTTGGTGCTTTTGAATCGGGTGTTGCTGCCAGTGCCATGGGATTGATCCCTTCCGTAGTTTTTGGTGGTGTGATGACCCTGCTGGTAGTTTCATTTGCTGCAGTAAAAGTTCCTTCACTCAGGGCACTTTCACTTAATGTTCATTAAAACAATTTGTTAAGAAGATAAAACCGGGATTTTCCCGGTTTTATCTTCTTAAAATTCAATTATAGCTGAAGTTTCAATACCTCAGCTATTTGTTCTATAGTAAGGTCTCCTCTTTCTCCCAATCCCCTGATTCCCCGTTGGGTAAACCTGTCGCAAACAACCGGGATGAAGTCTGCTCCGACATTGTAGGCCGATAGCCTGGTAGGTATTCCAACCGATTCGAAGAAGCCGACAGTCTTTTTTATTGTGGCATCTATTCTTTCATCTACAGTGCCGGATTTGATACCCCAAATGCGTTCCCCGTATTGTAAAAGTTTCTCCCGTTTACTCTCCCGTTTAACCTGCATGATACCGGGCAGTACAATGGCAAGGGTTCGCGCGTGATCGATATTGTAGAATGCCGTCAGTTCATGGCCGATCATGTGTGTTGCCCAATCCTGGGGTACACCGACTCCGATAAGTCCGTTCAGAGCCATGGTGGCAGCCCACATATAGTTGGCTGCTGCCTCATAGTCGGTACGGTTGGAGAGTGCTTTTGGACCTTCTTCAACCAGGGTGAGCAGGATAGATTCGGCAAAGCGGTCCTGTATTGGAGAGTTGACAGGATAGGTGAGGTATTGTTCAATCACATGGACGAATGCATCAACAACCCCGTTTGCGACCTGCTTATCGGGAAGCGAGAAAACTACAGTCGGGTCAAGAATAGAAAACTTTGGCATAACGGCAGGAGAGGCGAATGCCATTTTTTCCAGGGTTGAAAATTTTGTAATAACGGCAGTGCCGTTCATTTCAGAGCCGGTAGCAGGAAGGGTAAGCACACTGCCAAGCGGAATTGCTTTTTTTGCTGTAAGTGATCTTTTAGCCAGGAATTCCCATGGTTCGGCTCCTTCCCATTTGGCAGCTGCAGCAATGAATTTTACCCCGTCCAAAACGGATCCACCGCCCACTGCCAGGATGAAACCAATGTTGTCTCTTTTGACAATTTCGACCGCCTTCATCAGGGTCTCATAACGGGGGTTAGGCTCGATACCGCCAAATTCCACAAGATCATACCCGGGCAGGGCATCAATAACTTGCTGATAGACTCCGTTTTTGAAGATGCTGCCACCTCCATAGGCCAGCATCACCTTCGTGCCGGAAGGAACCAGTTGGCTGAGTTTTTTTATCTGGCCCTGTCCAAAGACGATGTTGACCGGATTGAAGAATTCAAAGTTTTGCATATGAAGTAAATTAAAGTACTATAAAGTTTAATCAATAATGACTAATTGGAATGATTATTCAATTTTATATAATTCATATTATCAAATAGATAATGAATTAATGAATGTCATTTCCAATCCTTGCAATTTACTCAATGCAAAACAAAAAATTCTGGTTGGAAAGAAAAACTATTCAAAAAAGTATCGGTCGAGGAATTTTTTCTCTACTGCATTTACCGGATTGAGCTGGCGTGTCCGGTATGCCATCCTTGCTACTTTTTCAAGAACGACGGTGTGGTCAAATGCGTTTTGTACCTCTTTTCCCCAGCAGAATGGACCATGTCCGTGCACCAGGATACCCGGAATCCTCATTGGGTCCAATCCCATTGAGCTGAAGGTCTCAACAATGATTTTTCCTGTTTCCGTCTCAATATCTCCTTCCATCTGCCGGGAAGAAAGCGGTTTGGTACAGGGGATTTCTCCGTTGAAAAAATTGGCGTGGGTTATTCCCAGGGGAGGAATTCCTAATCCGGCTTGTGCCCAACAACTTGCATATTCGGAATGGGAATGCATGATGGAACCTATCAGTGGGAAATGCCGGTACAATATAAGATGAGTGTTTGTGTCGGAGGATGGCTTGAGATCACCTGAGATTATGTTGCCTTTCATATCGACAACAACCATATCGCCTGGAACCATCTCGTCATAGGATATGCCGGATGGTTTAATTACAACAAGCCCATTTTTGCGGTCAATGGCACTTACGTTACCCCAGGTATAGATCACCAGGCCCTGTTCAACGAGTTTAAGGCTGGCTTTGTAAACCTGGTGTTTTAAATTCTCAAGCATAATTTGTTACATATAGGTTTTCGAATCAAAATTCGTAATTTAATTTTAAATTATAAGTAATATGGTTTAAAAAATTATAAAAAGAAAATTTATAAATTAAAAATATGAAAATTCGAAAATTTTATGATGCCAATTATTTCCAGGATGAACATTTGTTGAATTGTTCAAGGTTAATTCAAAAGTGATAACAGTATCAATTATATTTTTCAAAAAAGCAGAGCGAGAAGAAACAGGAAAATGGTCATGCCAGCTTTTTATTAAATCAGAATATTATAAAATAGTTCAGTGGATTTTGTTATAATTTTGTGTTATCAGGATTATCTGACTGATGTCATTAATCAACTTAATACCTCAAATAAAATGAAATGGATAATTGCACAATTGCTATTGCTGGTATTTATCGGAACATTTCAGGTGTCCGCTCAGTCAAAAGACAGGAAAGCGGTAAAAGAAAAAAGGAGAATTGAGAAAGAGAATGAAATTTCGGTACTTATTGAGTCCAAAACATTCGAATTCAGGGCTAATCGTGCTATTCCGACCGGTTACAAATCTGTTGACCTGACCACCAATCCGAATTTTGTCAAGTTTACACCTGATTTGATTGTAAGCGCGATGCCATTTTTTGGCAGGGCATATTCTGCTTCCTACAGTGGGGATGCAGGGCTGAAATTTGAAGGCAAACCTGAGAATTATACCGTTGAAAAAAAAGGGAACAGTTATGAGATAGAAGTAAAAGTCAGGTCTTCCAACGACTCTTTTACCATCAATTTGTCAGTAAGCTTTAATGGAAGTTCCTCTATGTCAATATCTTCCAACAATCGAACGACAATTTCCTACCATGGGGAAATCTCTGCCTTTAAAGTGTCTGAATAGTTGTAAAGAGTAAGAAGATTTTTTGGGGTTATTCAATTACCGGTGTTTTGGCAATCCTGCGGTCGTCCTTGTTATAGTGGTTGAATTTGTATGATATTGAAAAGCGAATGGGGAATTTGTTTCTTGAAGTGATCACCTGGTTGAAATCAGTACCCTGAACATGTTCAACTTTCTGGTACAATCCAAAAATATCCCTTCCTGTGAGGGTAAATATGAGTTTTTTATCAAAGATCATCTGCCGGAAACTAATTCCGCCCATGCAGACCTGGTCTATATTGCTTTGAGCCGTCATGGCAGGACCATAATATGAAAAATCCAACTCAAATAAAGTTGTTGGAGTAATTGAAAAATCTGCTGTTGTTACAGTATACCACTGGCGATATTTTTTTTTGCCGGCGATTTGTTCAACGGTAATATCCAGATTAGAATCAATATAATCAAGTTTTTCGCTTAGACTGAACCATGATGCCGGCATCCAGCTGGCGTTGAATTCCAGACCAAGGGTTTGTTCGGTACCTGTGTTTTCATAACGGTTCCGGATGGAAATATCATTGTATACAGAACGGATAATATCTATTTTATCTGTAATTCTGTACATATAAAATTCACTTGATAGTGTGAATTTTTTAAAATTAAGCAGGTAATCAAGTCCGATTTTATCTGTAATTTCATTTTTAAGCTCCGGATTACCTACCATGACATTGTGAAAATCATACCATCGTGGCAGGGGATCGAGTTGGATAGTCTTGAGCCGATCAGTCCGTCTTGAATAGTTGAGCATTATTTCCTGAACAGAATCAATCTTGTAGGAACCGTTAAACGAAGGATACAGGTCGAAGCGGTCCAGCGTGAATTTGTTGACTGTGGTTTTCAATTCCCGGCTGAGATTCTCACCCCTTAATCCTAATTTAAGGGCCATTCCTTTGGACTTGAATTGCAAAGTTCCATAGCCAGCCTGTATCACTTCATCAAAACTGGTTTTCTCAGTAGTATATACTGGTGGCGGGGGATTACTAAGTCTTGAATCGTAGTTTTCATTTTCTTTGTTTAAAGTAATTTGATAACCAAATTCCAGAATTCCGGATTTCCCGGCGGGTGCTGTAAAGTCGGCATTGGCTTGGAAATTGTTAAATTTTTTATTGATATAGGTCGATTGGCTCAATTTTTCATCACCTGCAATAATGCTGGTATGATTCTGAAAATTGTCATCATACTTAAACGTATTCCATAAGGCGGAAATGGAAAATGCCTTGTTCAGGGAGTCTATTCTGTGTTCAAAGGATATGTCCGTACCGCCATAGTATCCCTTCCTGGTATTGGAATCTGATGTGATGCTGTTTGCCGGAACATTTTGGGGGAGAGTAGTGGTAACCGCTTCCCAGTCACCGTTGTTGGTGGTTTCAAAATTGCCACCATTGCCATTGACGGAAATTTTATTCATTGAAGAAGGCAGGTAATCAATGCCGGTTCTAATTCCGGTATTGATACGCTGTGCTTTTTGCAGACCTGATTTCGTAAAATTTGTATTATCAATCAGGTAGTCTGTGATATAATCGACATCTCCCTCATTTCTACGCCTGTTGTGATCGACGCCGGTATAAAAATTGACCTGGTGGATTTTATAATTCAGGAGGACATCTGATGAATATCCTCCAAGCTGATCTGTCCCAGCCTGGATGTTCCCGTTGATTCCATCACTGGTATTTTTCTTAGTGATCAGGTTGATGATGCCTCCGGAACCTGATGCATCATATTTGGCGGATGGACTTGTTATCAGTTCTATTTTTTTTATTTCCGCGGCAGATGTGTTCTGTAATAGTTCATTACCTTTCATCGAAGAGGGTTTCCCATTAATGAATACGAGTAAATTACTGTTGCCATGGATCGCGATCTTCCCGTCAGGACTTTGGGTCACGGAAGGTAATTTACGCAGGAGATCAGATGCGGAACCCCCAGCGGCAGAAAGCTGATCTTCAACATAGATAGTTTTTTTATCCAGCTGGTAGGAAGGTTTTCCGCTGGTACCCCGTACTGTTATTTCACCGATATCCACGTTATCAATCTGAACAGGAACAGGATCAAGCTCGATAGAATATGGCTTGCCTGAAACTTTAAAAGGCATTGATTTGTAGTCTTTGAAACCCATAAAGTGCACAAGGATAGAATAATTTCCCGGTGGTAGATTGTTGAAATGAAATTCACCTCTAAGATTGGTTGCTGTAATCAGGACAGGTAAGGAATCAGGCACAACGAAAAGTGAAACATTGGCAAATTCCATTGGTTCATTTGATTCAGCATCTATGATTTTGCCCTTGATCTGGTAGGGGCTATCAATAGCGGAAGCTGTTTTATTAAGAAAGTTCAGGCAAGGCGGTGGTACCAAAAAAATTAACAGTAACGCTATAAACCAAAAAATTCTGCTCATAAAACAGAATAAAATTAACAAAAATTAATATTTCTTTGACAAATATAACAAAATTGACAGGAGTGCTACCTAAACGAATGAAAATATGAAAATATATTGAGGAAAGGAGTTCTAAATTCTTACTTACCTGGTGGGAAACACATATTCCATTTTCATGCTTAGGCATAGTAGTTTAGCCAAACAATAATCAGGAATTTTGATGTTAATCTCTAAATTTCAGGTTATTACCTGCAGGGTTCAAGTTTAACGGTAAAATGACGAAGGATGGGTGCTTCGCTGGTAATACGGTAACCTTTTGTTATCGAATCACGTCTTTCGAATACATTTTTTAGTGCCGCACCTATTACATTGAGATGCAGGTTCGTATAAACCCGCCTGGGGATAGCCAGCCGCATAAATTCAAGTTTCGGATAACGGTTTTCACGGGTTGCCGGATCCCTGTCTGCCATTAGAGTGCCAACTTCTACACTTCGTATTCCTGCCTCCAGGTAAAGTTCTATGCAGAGAGTCTGTGCAATAAATTCCTCTTTTCTGACGTGTGGAAGAAATTTTTTGGCATCAACAAAAATGGCATGCCCCCCGTAGGGCTTCTGTAACGAGATTCCGTACGCTGATAACAGTTCACCCAGATAATTCACCTGCCCGATGCGGCTCGCCAGGTAGGAGGGTTCGGTGGCTTCCATCAGGCCTATTGCAAGAGCATTCATATCGCGACCTGCCATTCCGCCGTAAGTGACAAAACCTTCGAACATGATGTTGAAAGTACAGGCTTCGTCATACCAGTTCTTCTTCCGTGTGGCAATAAAACCTCCAATATTGACGATCCCGTCTTTTTTACTGCTCATCGTCATGCCATCGGCATAGGTGAACATTTCTCTGACTATTTCCCGAATGGTTTTGTGTTCATATCCGGCTTCCCGCTGTGAAATAAACCATGCATTTTCTGCAAATCGTGCAGAGTCAAATACAATGGGGATGCCATATTGATCGGCAAGTTCTTTTACTTCCCTGATATTTTGCATGGAAACAGGCTGACCACCGGAGGAGTTACAGGTAATTGTCAGAATGATAAACGGTATTTTCTCTTTCGGATGAGTATTGAGCACCTGTTTGAGCTTCTCAAGGTCAACATTACCTTTAAAAGGATGGTAGCTGTCAGTTATGAAAGACTCCTCAATGGTACAATCAATTGCAGTTGCATGGCGAAATTCTATGTGCCCTTTGGTTGTATCAAAGTGAGAATTGCCGGGTACCATGTCACCGTCTTTAACCAGTACTGAAAAAAGTACATTTTCGGCGGCCCTGCCCTGGTGGGTTGGGAGAAAATAATCGAATCCGAACAATTCTTTTACCGTATCTTTCAGAGCATAAAAAGAAGAGGAGCCTGCATAGCTTTCGTCACCAGTCATGATAGCACCCCACTGTCGGTCGCTCATTGCGCCTGTGCCACTGTCGGTCAGCAGATCGATGTAAACCTGCCCGCTTCGGAGATTAAATAAATTATAGTGTGCCTCCCTGATCCATTTTTCACGCTGTTCACGGGTACTCAAGCTGACCGGTTCGATCATCTTGATTTTATATGGTTCAGCGTCAGGAAGTTGCATGTGAATCTGGGTTTAAAGATCTGTTATAACTATAAGGACGAAATTTAGTCATACGCAGTCAATAAAAACATGAAATTCATCATGCAGTGCATGATCCTGATAACAAGGTGAACCAGGCCGAAATAGCAAAACCCTCAAGGTATATATAACCCTCAAGGTATATACAACCTTGAAGGTACCCACAACCTTGAGGGTTTTATTGCATAGGAAGCATTAGTAATTCGGGGTGTCTGCAGATTACATCTCGTGCTTTTCCACCTTTATGCAGCCTTCCTGGTATTCAGCGATTATTTTTCTAATCTGCTGAGGGGCAACACGCCCGTAAACCTTTTCGCCAACCATTACTACCGGTGCCAGTCCGCAGGCACCGACACAACGAAGGCAATTGAGCGAGAATTTCCCGTCGGGTGTCGACTGACCCACTTCAATGTTGAGTTGTCGCTTGATTTCGTGGAGGATCTGCTCGGCGCCCCTTACATAGCAGGCAGTGCCCATGCAAACTGAGATCGGAAATTCTCCCTGCGGTATCATATTGAAAAATGAATAAAAGGTAACTACGCCGTAAACCTTGGCAACAGACATGTGGAGTTCATTGGCGATAAGTTCCTGTACTTCAGCGGGGAGGTAGCCCAATTTATGCTGCGTATCATGAAGAACATTTATCAATTCTCCCTCGTTGTTTTCGAATGACAGGCAGATTTCCTTTACTATTTCAATTGTTCTCTGAGATAATTTTATTTTTGGCATATCTATTTTCTTTAATGGTCTCTTTTAGTGTGTCTTACTCCCGTTTACTTCCGGCATTTTTTTGCTTCTGTCGAAATATTCGGTATGAAGCAGATGGTGGGCTTTATCACTCATGGGTTTACCCAGAAACTCCTCATACAATTTGGTGATGTATGGATTTTCATGTGACTTACGAAGTGTTTTACCGGAGTCCTCCCTATAAAGGGCTATCTGGCGTTTTTTGAGAATTTCAGCATCACCGTGGTGGTAGGGCTGACCACCTCCTCCGATACATCCGCCCGGGCAAGACATGATTTCAATGGCATGGAACTGGCTTTTCCCTTGCTGAATATCCAGAAGCAGCTGACGCGCATTGCCTAAGCCGTGGGCTATACCAATGTGGATGGGCAATCCGTCAAAATCAATTGTCGCATGCCTCAATCCTTCCATTCCTCTTAGCTCAGCAAAGTCTATCCCGTTAAGTTTTTTGCCAGTGAATACTTCATAAGCGGTACGTACGGCAGCTTCTATGACACCTCCTGTAGTCCCGAAGATAACTCCAGCACCAGTGGACTCACCCAGTGGATTATCAAAATCCTCGTCTGGCAGTGATTTGAAGTCGATGTTTGCCAGGTCAATCAGATGGGCAAGTTCGCGCGTGGTTAAGGCGTAGTCAACATCCGGATTGCCATTCACAGAAAATTCTTCCCTACTGCATTCGTATTTCTTTGCTACACAAGGCATTATCGAGACAACAACAAGGTCCTTGCGGTTTACTCCGATTTTATCTGCAAAATAGCTTTTGGCAATCGAACCAAACATTTGTTGTGGTGATCTTGCGCTGGACGGAATGTCTTTAAGATCCGGGAACTGGTGTTCGAAGAATTTGACCCAGGCCGGACAACAGGATGTCAGCATAGGCAGTTTCACCTCTTTATCTCCGCCTAGGAAGGCACTTAACCGCCCGAGAAGTTCTGTTCCTTCTTCCATGATAGTAAGGTCAGCAGCAAAGTCAGTATCAAATACATAGTGAAATCCAAGACGTCGAAGGGCCGCGGCCAGTTTTCCGGTAACGAGAGTTCCGGGTTCATTACCGAATTCCTCGCCAAGTGCTGCCCTTACTGCTGGTGCAGTTTGTACTATGACTGTTTTTGCAGGATTGGACAAAGCCCTGATCACGGCTCCTGTATGGTCAACTTCTGTCAGCGCACCGGTAGGACAAACGGCCACACATTGTCCGCAATAGGTACATACTGAGTGGTCGAGATTCATTTCAAACGCGGGAGCTACAACAGCTGTAAAGCCTCTGTTGATGGCAGACAATGCCCCGACTGTCTGTACCTCATTGCACATCATCTCGCATCTGCGGCAACGGATGCATTTATCCAGATCACGGATGATTGCCGGGGAGGTATCTTCGCGGTAGGTCGATTTTTCGCCTTCGAAGTGGATTTCCCTGATGCCAAGGTGCTGTGCCAGGCTCTGAAGGTCGCAGTTTCCTGCTTTGGCGCATTTCAGGCAATCTGTGGGGTGATCAGACAGGATGAGTTCCACCACGGTTCGGCGCGCATGAATTGCCCGCATGGAATGGGTTTTAACAACCATGCCTTCCGCGACGTCCGTACAACAGGCAGGGGCAAGGTTTCTGCGCCCTTCTACCTCAACGACGCAGACTCTGCAGCCGCCGGGTTTGTTTTCAATGTTCAGGTCGTCAAGTTTCATATAGCACAGGGAAGGTATTTTGATTCCTATCTGTGCGGCCGCATGAAGTACCGAAGTACCGCGCTCTACTGAGACGGTTCTGTTATCTATTGTGAGATTGATCATTTCCATTTTTGATATTTTTAAGAGACGCTTATCGCATCAAATTTGCATTTATCGTAACATACTCCACATTTGATGCAAATGCTGTTGTCAATACTGTGTGGGGATCTTTTCTCTCCTGAGATAGCTCCAACCGGGCAATTTCTGAAGCATAGAGTGCAACCGGTGCATTTCTCGTCGTCAATGGTGTATTTTACCAGCGATTTGCACTGTCCGGCCGGGCACTTGTGATCTTTTACGTGAGCAAGGTATTCATCGTAGAAATTGTCGAGGGTAGAGAGAACAGGATTTGGAGAGGTTTGTCCCAGACCGCATAAAGAGGTGTCCTTGATCACTTTGGAAAGTGATCTGAGCCTCGCAAGGTCTTCTTCGGTTCCAAGACCTTTGGTAATCTTATCCAAAATCTCAAAGAGCCTTTTGTTGCCAATCCGGCATGGCGTGCATTTTCCGCAAGACTCATCCAGCGTAAATTCGAGGTAAAACTTTGCAATGGATACCATGCAGTCATCTTCATCCATCACAATCATTCCACCTGATCCCATCATGGATCCGGCAGAAATGAGGTTGTCATAATCGATGGGAGTATCAAGGAATGAAGTTGTAAGGCAGCCGCCTGAGGGACCTCCGGTTTGTACTGACTTGAATTTTTTACCTCCTTTGATACCGCCGCCAATGTCAAAAATAACTTCGCGAAGAGTAGTCCCCATAGGAACTTCTATTAATCCGACATTGTTGATCTTACCGGCAAGGGCAAAAACCTTGGTGCCTTTCGATTTTTCAGTTCCGATAGCATTGAAAAAATCAGCTCCTTTGTTGATAATCACAGGGATACTGGCAAGTGTCTCCACATTGTTTACAGTGGTTGGCTTGCCCAGGTAGCCTGATTCAGAGGGGAATGGAGGTTTGAATGTGGGCTCGCCACGAAGTCCCTCCATAGAGTGAATAAGTGCTGTCTCTTCTCCGCATACAAAAGCTCCGGCTCCGTAACGCAGTGTGATATCGAATGAAAAGGAGGTTCCAAATATCTCATCTCCAAGCAAACCATATTCCCTGGCTTGCTTAATGGCAGTCTTAAGCCGCTGGATGGCGAGGGGATATTCAGCACGGATATATACCAAACCTTTTGAAGAACCGGTACAGTATCCGCAGATAGCCATAGCTTCGATTACGGAGTGTGGGTCGCCTTCAAGGATAGAGCGGTCCATAAATGCTCCCGGATCGCCCTCGTCAGCATTACATACCACATATTTCTGATCTGCAACGGATTTTGATGTTATCTCCCATTTTAATCCTGTCGGGAAACCACCGCCACCACGGCCGCGCTGGCCTGAACGTTTAATCTCGTCAATAACCTCTTTAGACGTAAGTTCTGTAAGGCACTTTGCCAGTGCGGAATAGCCGTCACGGGCTATATATTCATCAATGTTTTCGGGGTTGATGACACCGCAATTCCGCAGGGCAATCCGCACCTGCTTTTTGTAGAATTCCATCTCTTTGGAATCGCTGACAGGAAGTTCAGTTTCAGGATTCTGGTACAGGAGATAGGGTACCTTACGACCCTTGACCAGATGCTCCGCAACAATAACGGCCGCGTCTTCGGGTTTTACCTGGACGTAAAAGGTGTTGTCGGGAAGAACCTTGACTATCGGTCCTTTTTCGCAGAAGCCGAAACATCCGGTCATGACTACCTGAACTTCATGGTTCAGATCATGTTTGTCTATTTCCGCCAACAGATTCTCCCTGATCTGTTCGCTTTCAGATGCTTTGCAGCCAGTTCCTCCACATACAAGGAGGTGCATTTTGTAATCTGCCATAACAGTGATTATAGATTAATTGTCTATTGTTCTGTAGTTTACGGGTAATATACCGTCAACCAGTTCATTGTGAATAATGTATTTCTCAATAATTTCTGACGCTCTGAATCTGTCAACATCGCCAAAAACGATAGGTTCCTTGCCCGGAACAGTAACTTCGATCGTGGGTTCCGCATAACAATAGCCCATGCATCCGGTCTGAGAAACTACTGCTTCAATAGCTTTCTGTTCCAGTTCATCGATCAGGAAATTCATAATTTCCTTGGCACCGGAGGCAATTCCGCAGGTTGACATTGCAACCTTGATTCTAACCATACTTTCAGAATTGTTGCCACTTTCACGCAGTTTGATTTTAGACTGCATGCTTTCCCTTAATTGCCTGAGATCGTCTAGTGATTTAATTTTGTTCATACTTGATAGATTGTGATTTTTTAAGGTTCTGCTTTTATCTCTTTTAAATTTTCAATGATCATTTCTCTGAGGAATTTTCTGATTTTCATATTGACATACTGGAAATCCCCGATTATTTCTTTTATAGCATTCGTGTCGAACTGATAACTGCCTTTCATGGTTTCATGCTTATAGATCAGATGCAGTTGAGGAGAATTTACTGCCAGGAGAACCAGTACTTCGTCAATTTCTCCAAGTGGCAGCCTGTCGGGATGGCTCATTACAAAACTTACCTCAAGTTTTGTTCCTCTTCCGGGTTCCGAAACCAGGGCAAATGATCCCCCTGTTCTTTCAGCGTTTTGCTTGATCAAAGACAATCCCAATCCAACTTTCCGGGTACTCCTTGAAGTGTAAAACGGGTCAGCGGCATTTATTTTTTTCTCCTCATCCATTCCCTCGCCATCATCTTCCACAGAAAGAAGATAAAGGTCCTTTTCCGGATGCTCCTTTATTGTGACCTGCACCATCCGTGCTTTTGCCCGCACTGAATTTTCTACAAGGTCAAGTATATGTAAGGCAACATTCTTCATGAAAATATTTCAATCAACAATTGTTTTTCTTCCTTTAAATCCTTTCAACGCCATTTTAATCTCCTCAAAAGTAGGCTCATACATTTCAAACACAGTATAGCCGCTGCCAATATCTTTGGGGCTGTGAGCATCTGAAGCTTTTATCAGTGGGATGCCTGCTGGTAGGCTGTACCTTTTGCGGATATCTGCTTCCCTGCTATGGCTCATTATTCCAAATGCATCACAGTCAAGTTGTTCCGGGATAAATCCCAGCTGGCTGATTATTCCGAACAATGGCCGTTCTATGTGGGCAGGTACAAAAAGTCCCCCCAAACGATGAACCTCCTTTTCCACCTCATTGATGCCCTGATTCAGTCCCACATTCAGATAGTTCCCTATCACCTTCCTGATCTTTTCATGGCGGTCAACCACAACCTGGAATCCAAACTTTCCCGGCAGATAATTTAGGACCGGAAGATGAACATCCAGGTACTCCTGGAATGATTTCAGCGTCTCATTGTCCTTGAAATAAGCCAGGCAATGTACCTCTTCACGTGTTGTAACCTCAACTCCACACAATGCGGCAAGGCCTTCTTCCTGTGCTATTTCCATAACCAGTCCGCATTGCAGCGTTGAATTATGATCGGTAATGCCTATCACATCAATATTCTTTTCTTTTGCCTTTTTTACTATTACTTCCGGACTCATACCCAGATCCGCACAGGCTGATAAGACTGTATGGATGTGGAGGTCTGCCCTGAATTGTCTCATGACTAAAAATTATATCCGGCAAGTTAATTTTCAAAATACTGATATTCAATTATATATTTCCTTTTATTTTATGGTATAAAAGCCCTGCGATTTCAAATGTAGAGAGTGTAGTGCCCAACACCGGAATTTTTTCATCGTTGCTGTGTTCAATTGTACTCTGCTCGGGAGCCAATGAGCTCACAAGTAAAATGCAGGCCAGTTCCTTCAGTGAAGCAATGGCAACCACGTTCTTGTGTGTCTGCAGGGTAACCCAAACATCACCTTCGGATGCATTTCCTATGACATCACTCAGTAAGTCAGATACATATCCGCCTGTTATTTCGCGGTCAAGGCCCTCTTCTCCGGAGTAGACCTTCAGTTTCAATTCTTTCACCAATTCAAAAACCCTCATTTCGTCGTCCTCTTTTGTTACAATCTGCGTTAAATCTTCCTTCTCCCCATTTTTTTTCAAGGTTGTGAAAAGCTTTCCCGGTTTTTATTTTACCTTCGTTCTGCCATCTTTCCTGGAGAAACACACAATCCGACATTTTGGCTTTGCCCTGGACCATGTCCTCTGCAAGTGCCTGACAATTAGGGGCACCGCAGGCGCCGCAGTCTATTCCCGGGAGAAAACAGATAATCCTCTGCGCCTTGCTTAATTTTTCCATCGCCTTACTGATATCATCATCCAGCCGGAAAACATTTTGTGGTTTTATCTCATCGGTCTGCAGGCATTCTGACAAATATTCCCTGTCCAGGTTGCAGGGAAGCTCCTGCCTGATATAGGAAGGGTATTCGCTGGATCTTTGCTCCAGTCTCTCAGTGGTCGTAAACCTGTTGCCTGTCATCAGGATTCCTCCGGCACAACTCTGATCGCAGGCCCGCATTTCAAGAAAATCGAAGCCTATTACTTCATCGTTTTCGAGGCGGTCCAGAAATTTTACTACGCTGTGAATACCGTCGATCGCGATGGCCCGGTTGCCAAACCTGGAGGACTCTCCCCTGGATGTACTCCAGAGTATTCCCTCACTGGTAAGATATTTGCGTTGCGCCGTTGTGTCACTTATTTCACCCCGGATTATTGTCTGCCTGATTTTATTGTAGAAATCGCTCATGCTTATGATTCCGTCAACGACTGAGGGATGTTCACCTGCAAGATCTTTGACTGCGGCAATTTTTGCAGCACAGGGAGTGATATAGAATATTCCAATTTCTTCCCTGGGAATTCCCTGGTTAAGAAGTGATTGAAGAATAAAATGCGCGGCCAGTTCATGAGGGGCCTTTACCGGGATAATATTGTCAACCAGTGAAGGATACTTTATCCGGATAAGCCTTACCACGGCAGGACAAAATGCAGATATACAAGGTTTGGTAATTTTGTCTTTCCCCAGGTATTCTTTGGTGAGATCTATCAGTATGCTGATGGGTTGCTCCACTTCAACCATATGCGTAAATCCCAGTTCATGTATGGAATGATAAATCTTTTCCTCAGAGATTTTATCAGGGAACTGACCAATTAACACTGCCGGGAACAAGGCAACCCTGTATTTGAAATTTTCAAGCATTTTCAGGTCATTTTGCCTGACATAAAATGCCTTTGCCGGACAGGCCCTCATACACTGGCCACAGTCGATGCACCTTTCCTGGATAATCCTGGCTTTTCCCTCGTGAATTCGTATTGCTTCGGTTGGGCATACCCGCATGCAATGGATGCAGCCGATGCACCTGGCCTCGTCGATTTGAATTGCATGATGGGAAATACCTCGATTCATTATTGAAAAGGTTAAAGGATAATGGATAAAGAATAAATTGGCGAGGCGGCTTTGGTGGATATAGTCATTATATTATTCATAGCTCAAAAGTCAAAAATCATTCTTACTGTTGTTCCGACTCCGGGAGTGCTTTCAACCTGAAGTTCGTCTGAATTCTTCTTCATGTTGGGTAACCCCATTCCTGCTCCAAATCCCATTTCCCGCACTTTGGGTGAGGCAGTCGAGAAACCTTCTCTCATCGCTGTTTCAATATCGGCGATTCCTGGTCCTTCATCTTTTAATACGGCCATTATCTGATGATCCATGACGGAAACGTTCAATTCACCGCGATAGGCATGTGCCGCAATATTTACTTCAGCCTCGTACAATGCAACCACAATCCTTTTCAATACCTTTGGGTCAATGTTCAACTGCTTGAGAACTTTCTTGGTCTCGCTCGATGCTTTGCCTGCCTTGTCGAAATCTCCACCCTCAATAGTGAATCTGAGTTCAATCATCTTCAATAGAGAGGCTTTAAACCGTGTGAATAAAGAATTCCGGAGGCTTTAAACATGGAATAGGGAGATTCAATTACCACCATGTTTAGTCCGTTGGCCAGATCAATTATTTCTTCAGATATTTTTTTATTGCGTACAATAACCAGGTAATGAATGTCAGCTACTTCGGCAGTCCTGATTATCTGAATATTAGCAAGGCCTGTGACAAGCAGTATATTTTCAGCATCGAGGGTCAGTACGTCACTCATGAGGTCAGAACTGAATGCATGTGATATTTCTTCTGCAATCCGGTGATGTCCGCAAAGTATGTTGGCATCCAAAAGCTGCACAATTCTATCTATCTTCATTTAAACCAGTATGTTAGACAATAATAAAAAAGAAATTTTATTATTGAAAAATTTTGTTCAAATTTCCGAAAATCAATCGAATGAAAAAAATTGAATCAAACGTTTTTTGCTATTTAAAATCTTTCAAAACAACAAGTTCCGTTAATTTTAGTGTTGAAAAATTATACATATATTTAAATATATCGATAAGAACTGCTGTTGTGTTATTCATGAATGGCAAAAGGGCTTAAAAAACTACTGAATGAGAGAAAAACAAGCCGGGACAACCTTAAAAAATCAAGTTGCTGTAAAAAAATCCGGTTATTATATTGTAACTTAGTGGTTCCAATTATTGTTGGGCATAAAATTCCGGGACTTTGAACCGGAAATCAGTATCATCAATTACACTGACTGTCAATTCCGAATATACAATAAAAATCGAGAACCAGAAAGTTTCACAGACAATATTTATGATATACGAACAGAATGCTTTTTTATCCGGAATAATTACCGATCCGGAGATATCATACAAAATAATTGATTCACTGCCATTCCCCATCAATTACCGTACTGCGTGGGGTTTTTATATTTCATGCAATAAGGCATTTGAACGATTGCTGGGCAAAAGCCGCGAAGAGTTAATAGGGAAGGCGGATACTGAGTCACACCCAGCCGATGTAAGTGAGATGATTATGATGAAGGACAAGGAGTTGCTGGATTCTTCCACTGATATAGTCTATGAGCACCAGTTCAAATCAGCCGATGGAATAAACCATGATTTCCTGATTTACAAATCATTGATCAGAAATTATGCGGGTGAAATTGAGGGGATTGTTTCGTCCCTTTTCGATGTCTCCGACAAGAAGAAAGCAGAGATGCGGGCAGAAAAAGCAAAGGAAACTTCAGTGATCTCCTCTGCTATGCTCCAGAAAATAAAAGCCGGGATTGTGATTGTCGACCACAACATGAAAGTGGTAAGCTGCAACGAAATGTTCTCACATCTAATGGGTGAGGAAGCCGAAGAACTTTATGAGGCCATTCCGGGTCTGCAAGGAGCAGACGTCAGAGAACTGGTACCTGAAATTGTCGGTAAAATGCTCAGCGGGCTTTTGCATACCGGTGAGGAGATGCTGGAAAGGGATGTTACCTATAAAAACATGTTGCTTCACGTCTCTATTGTTACAATCTATAAAAACAGGGTTGTAGGTGCCATTATCAGGAATCTTTCCTCTCCAAAGCTTGTCAGGGAGGAGATTATCAGCAGGGCCATGAAAGTAACCCGTCAAAATATCGAAATGGTGCAACAGGTTGCCACTTTGCTGGCTGAAAATGCGGCACAGACTGAAGATATGCTCAATTCTATTGTTGCTGCCTACAAATACGGGGAAGACAGAAAGGATGACTGAGTTTCACATTGAAATAGATTTTGCGCAGAAACAGCCTTCCGGGGAGATGGTATGCGGTGACGTATTCATTTCCAAAAAGATCAAGGAAGATGGCCGGACCATCCTGGTCCTGTCAGACGGAGTAGGGCATGGGGTGAGAGCCAATGTGCTTGCTACCATGACAGCAACCATGGCACTCAACTACACCGCTTTGTATAAAAGGCCGGAAGCAGCCGCCAGGATCATCATGCAGGCATTGCCGCGGGAGAGCGAGGGGGTGAAAACATATGCCACATTCACCATCATTGAGCTGGAAAATGATGGGATGGTCAGGATTGTCAATTACGATAATCCCAAAAGCGTTGTCCTCAGAAATGGTGAGCCTTTTACTCCCACAAAGGAGTATCTTCTTGATATAAAGGGTATTGAAAATGTTGGTAAGGTGTTACGATGCCGGGAGTTTCGTGCGCAAAAAGAGGATCGTATCGTGTTTATGAGTGATGGCATTACCCAGTCCGGGATGGAAAATGAGCGGATGAAAATGGGGTGGGGGCAGGAAAATGTCGAGACCTTTGTGGTACAGCAACTTGCCAGGAGCATTGATATTTCGGCCCGGCGCCTGACGAAGAAGGTCCTGAACAAAGCAATTCAGAATGATGGATTTCATCTTCGCGATGATGCCAGTTGCGGTGTGATTTACTTTAGGGACCCGCGTGAAATGCTTCTTGTCACAGGTCCGCCGTTTTTTAAGGTCAAAGACAGTGATTTTGCCCAAAGGATTCAGGATTATCAGGGTATAAAAATTGTTTGCGGGGGTACTACTGCTGAGATAATCGCCAGGGAGCTGAAGAGGGAGATTGAAACTGAAATCTCCCTGAGTGATCCTTATGCCCTCCCAAAATACAAGATGGATGGTTTTCACCTGGTTACTGAAGGGATCCTTACAATCGGCAAGGTTGAAGAGTTGCTCGAATCTTATGACAGCGAACAAAAATCAGGCAATTCACCTGCCGAAGAAATTGTAAGGCAACTGATGCTGCATGATCGTATCGTAGTTCTGGTTGGCACCCGTATCAACTGGGCCCATCACGATCCGGATCAGCCGATTGAGATGGAGATCAGGAAATTTGTAGTTAAACGCATAGTAAAGCTCCTGGAAGAAAAATACTTCAAAGAGGTTGTTGTGAATTTCTACTAGGAAATTGTCGTATATAAACCGGTGTTAAATCGGGCTAGGACGAAAGGATGTGGATCGTGTCCAGTAATTTGGTATTTACCTCTTTGTCGTATTTGATGGCCTTGTTGAAGGGCGTCAGTTCAACGGAATCGTTGGAAATACCTACCATTACACTTTGCTGATCGTCCAGCAGTGCTTCAACCGAAGCTACGCCCAGCCTGCTTGCCAGGATCCTGTCGTGAGCGGTGGGTGAACCGCCTCTCTGGATATGTCCCAGGATAGTGACTCGCACATCATACTGCGGAAACATCTGTTCTACCTGTTTCGCAATGTTGAATGCGCCACCGGCTTTTTCGCCTTCCGCCACGAGTACAATGGAGGAATTCTTACTTTTACGGTACCCGGATTTGATGTAATTCTCCAGGGTAGTAATGTCGGTATCTGTTTCCGGTATCAATACTGCTTCTGCACCGGAAGCTATACCGCCGTTGAGGGCCAAAAAACCTGCGTCACGTCCCATCACTTCAATAAAAAAAAGCCTTTCATGCGCTGTGGCAGTATCCCTGATCTTGTCAACGTTCTCAATGATAGTATTTAAGGCAGTGTCGTAACCGATAGTATAATCAGTGCCAAACAGATCATTGTCAATTGTCCCGGGTACTCCGACAATCGGGATTCCGAATTCCTGGGCAAAAATCCTCGCTCCGGTAAAAGTTCCGTCACCTCCGATAACAATCAACGCATCAATCCCTTCTTCCCGAAGGTGATTGTATGCAATTTCACGGCCTTCCCTTGAATGAAATTCCTTGCATCGGGCTGATTTTAAAATAGTACCGCCCAGCTGAATGATATTACTCACATCACCTGATGCCATATTTTTGAAATTTTTTTCAATCAGGCCCTTGTACCCCTGATAGATACCAACAACTTCACGATGGTAAAAGATAGCTGTTCTGACTACTGCCCTGACAGCAGCATTCATACCAGGAGCATCTCCTCCTGAAGTGAGAACTCCAATCTTCCTGATAGGACTGTCAGCATAATCCTCCGGTATCGGTGACTTGTATTCTTTACTCATGTTTTTGAACTGTAGAAATTCGTTATCCCTGTAATTGGGTAAATATTGTTTTTAGTATTCTATTATTTCTCCGTATTATCCATTTTAGATAGAAAATGGGCAACTTCTTCCAGTAACTGCATTGGGGTAGATGTGGCACCGCAAATGCCCACAGAATTAATGTGTTTAATCCATTCCGGTTCTATTTCACTCAAATCGGAGATGAATTTTGAATTTGGGTTTACAGCAGAACAAATGTCAAAAAGCATTTTCCCGTTGGAGCTTTTTTTCCCGCTCACAAAAATAATCAAATCATATCTGGCAGCAAACTTTTTAATTCCGGGAATCCGGTTGGCCACTTGTCTGCAAATAGTATCATGAACTTTGACAGGTACACCGGCAGCATTTTTGCTTAGTTCATCTGTTAGCAGGTGCAGACCTTCCAATCCTTTGGTAGTCTGAGAGAATAGAACAATTGGGCGAGTATAGTCAAGTTGAGAAAGATCATCGACTCCTTCAACAACCAGGGCCTCTCCATTGGTTTGGCCAACCAGGCCATTTACTTCAGCATGCCCCTTTTTTCCATAAATAACAAGCTGAGCATTGTTTTTTGTACCGCTTTCGTAGCTTTTGAGAATTCTCTTCTGAAGTTTCAGCACCACCGGACAGGTAGCATCAATCAGTTTGATGTTATTAGCCTGGGCGTAAGCATAAATTTCAGGTGGCTCCCCGTGAGCGCGCAACAGTACAGTTGTGTCCTGCATCGTAAAAAACTGTTCATGCGTAATGGATGTTAATCCCTTCTTTCTCAGTCTTTCCACTTCGGAATTATTATGGACTATGTCACCAAGACAATATAATTTTGTATCCATTTCAAGTCGTTCCTCTGCCCTGCGTATGGCTTCCACCACACCAAAACAAAATCCCGAACCTTTGTCAACTTCAATCTTCATCGTATTCAATGTGCCAATATGCAAATGTGCCTGTATGCGAATGGAAACCATCAACCAGCTACTATTTCCTCATAACTCCGATCTCATAACTTGCACTCTGCTATTTTATTCGTTTTTCAATTTCAGACAGAATCCAATTATACTGCTCTTCTTTTGTTAGGTAGCTATTATCCAACACGATAGCGTCCTGTGCCTTCCTTAACGGACTCTCTGTCCGGTTTTCATCATAGCGATCTCTCTCTGTGATGTTGGTCAGTATCTCATCAAAATTCACCTTTTCCTTCCTGGCAATCATCTCATCATACCTGCGTTGAGCACGGATCCGGGCATCGGCAGTCATGAAAATCTTAAGTTCTGCACCAGGGAAGACAACAGTGCCAATGTCACGGCCATCCATTACTATCCCTTTTGCCCTTCCCATTTCCTGTTGTTGTGCGACAAGAATCTGCCTGACCATACCAATTGCCGCGACCTGACTAACATTTTGTGCAACAGAAAGTTGGCGAATTTCCTGCTCAACGTTTTCCCCGTTCAGAAAGATATCATCGTGTGAAGTGACAGGATTGTATCCAAAGGTTATACGGACAGTTCGTAATTTTTCCGGTAATGTTTCCATATTTATTACGCCATTTTCTATCAATCCGTTTCGAATGCAATATAGAGTTACTGCCCTGTACATGGCCCCTGAATCGATGAAAGTATAATTCAATTTCCGTGCAATCTCTTTTGCAACTGTACTTTTCCCACACGATGAATACCCATCGATGGCAATGATGATTTTTTTCTCCTGTGGTTCAGACATGACGCTTCTATTTCAGTTGAATATATTTTGTCTTTCAATGGTCAAATGGAATACCCACAGAATCATTCCCGGCAGGACCCGAAAAGTCAGGAAGAGTATTTTCTGCAAAGATAATCATTCCCCATAACCGGAAGAAGCCAGGTATGACTAACAAGAATATTTCAATCACCAATAATATTTCAGAGCATTACGATGATGTGACCTGGTCAGTTTTAAGTATCAATAAATCAATGAGTTTTATTTGTTTGAAATGAGCTAGGTACCCACAAGGGAAGCAGTTTTTGCGGAATTATTCAGTTGCGGGAAATTAAATACTCCTTCATCCACTGCGTGTCCGAAGAGGGAAGAGCCATTATAAAGAAAGATGAGCGGAGAGTTCCCTTCACTGGCTTCATTCAACCCAACAATATTGTAATTAATCCTCCGAGTTTAACTTCAAGGAACAGGTTAGGGGTATTTCTCTTTTAACCTTTCAACTACCGAGAATACGATGGGACAGACTTCGCAGTTTTTCAGGGTCAGGTTGAGCAGTTGGCTGAATCTCCTTCTGTCGGTGTGGGGATATTCCCGGCAGGCTTTTGGCCGATATTCATAGACTGAGCAATAATTGTCGGACATCAGAAATGGGCAAGGTGCATGGTTAAAAACATAATCATGGTCCTCGTCCAGATGCATATATTGCTCTATTACCTGTGACGGTTTCAGTTTAAGTACTCTGGCCAGCCTTTCGACATCCTTATCAGTGATCATTGGACTGATACTGCTGCAGCAGTTGGCACAGGTCAGACAATCGAATTTCCTGAATAATTCATCGTGCAGTTCATGGACTACCTCATCCAGGTTTCCGGGAATCTTTTTTTTCAGCCGTTTGAAGAATCGCTGGTTCTCCTCATGTGCTTCCCGTGCCAGTTTCCGGACATTATCCTTGTTGGGGAGTTGTTTCATTTTCCGGTGTGACGGTTATATAACCCTGATTGCATTTATCTTCCTCCATCCTGTTGAATGGCGACAATTTTTTCAACGGATTTTTTCAGTTTGACCTGGGCGATAAGTAATCCGATAATTACCACTGTGATGCCAATAAACTTTCTGAATGTCAGCGGATCACCAAGGATATACCAGGCAAATATGGCGGTGAAGACCGGAATGATGTTAATAAAAATATTTACATTATTTATTCCCAGTCTTTTAACGCTGTGTGCATAAAATATAAATGCGATGCAGGAGGCGAATACTGATAGTTTCAAAATGCCTGCAAACGCCTTAAAGTCAAACGGGATTGTGGCAAAGTCCCTGTATTCAAACACCAACCATAAAGGGAGAAAATAAACAATTCCAAAAATATTTTGCCAGGTAATGATAGCTGAGGGGTTGTACTTCACAGCCAGTTTCTTTAAAACCACCGTGTAAAATATAGCTGAAATCACGGCGAGAAATTCGAGCGCAATGCCCAGGGGAGAGGCAGTCATATTCCAGGAGGAGTCGAAAACCACCAGGGAAACTCCAAAAAAGGAGAGCAGGATACCAATAAAGGTCCGGATGGAAATTTTTTCACCATGAAACCTCGATGCTGCAAGCGGAGAAAAAAGAGGAATCGTTGCAACAATGATGGCACCAATAGTACTTGATACGAATTTGAGACCGTAGCTTTCCCCCATAAAGTAAAGAAAGGGTTCGAAAAATGAGAGAAGAATGAAAGTTCCGAGATCTTTGCGCTCAATTTTGACCATTTTACCCGTTAAAAGGGCAAATGACAGTAACAGCAACGATGCTATGATCAACCTGAACAGTACTGTGGTCAAAGGTCCGTAAACCAGGTAAACTTCTTTCACCCAAACAAATGAAAATGCCCAGAAAATCATGGCCGTAATGACTGAAAAGTAAACCCACCATTTTTTTTCCACCATTTTTTCCTTCTGAATATCGTTTATATTATTGGATAGGAACGAGCAGGATGTCTGTAAATGATTCCGGCCTTATTTCCAGGGAACTTTAGCTGATTTGTAATAATTGATTCCCATGAATTTGAATCGTTCAGACTGGTTTCCAAGTCTTTCTTTGTATTCATCCCAGCGACGCGTTGCTTCGGACCATCCAATTTCAGCATATCCGGGTAGTCTGGGAAAAACCAGGAATTCAATATCACTGATGTTGGTTACAGTTTCTGACCAGAGCGGACATTCAATGCCAATAATGTTTTCTTTGCTTATTCCGGGAACAAGTGTGGCAGGGTCCCAGTTGTACCCGGTATCTACTTCAATGTACCCGGCCCAGTCCAGTCCCAGGGCTGTCTTGACATCGTACTTCATGTCGAGATAGGTTTTTGCCGCGGGTGACATAAGCAGCTTAACACCTTTTGATACGCCGCGTTTGGCATTCTCTGCCTTTGCCCAATATTGTGCAATTGAAGCCGGCTTAAGTGCCGATTGCGTTGTTTCATCCCATCCGATCATTATTTTCCCGTTGGCATTGACTATATCCTGAACTTTCTCAATAAATGGGATATAGTCCTCTTTTTTTGTCACATGTGATTCGTCTCCGCCAACATGAATGTAAGGACCGGGGGTTAAAGCCGCCAGTTCCCTGAAAACATCATTGAGGAACTGGTAAGTAAAGTCTTTTTTCGTCTGCAGGGTACTGAACCCCACTTTTGTGCCCGTATAAAGTTTTGTTGGTTGGTTGTCCGGATTCAGTTCCGGGACAGAAGCCAGGGCTGCATTGGTGTGACCGGGCATATCTATTTCCGGTACGATCGTGATATAGCGGTCAGCTGCATATTGTACCAGCTCCTTGTAAGCTTCCTGGGTATAAAATCCGCCCTTTCCACCCCCTACCTGTGTGGTACTTCCAATTTCTGTCAGGGCAGGCCATGATTTTATTTCAATTCTCCATCCCTGGTCATCGGCAAGGTGCAGGTGAAGATAATTCATTTTATAGGCTGCCATCAGGTCGATATATCGTTTGACGTCACTTACACCAAAAAAGTGGCGTGCAACGTCAAGCATGGCGCCCCGATAAAAATAAACAGGATAGTCCTGGATAGTCCCGGTTGGAATTTTCCAGGTAGCATCCTGATGTTCATTGCTTTCGATGGCAGCGGGTAATAGCTGGCGTAGTGTTTGAATCCCTCTGAAAATCCCTTCTGACGTGTTGGCTGTCATCCTGATGTTTTCAGTACTGATGACCAGATTATAGCCTTCTTTCCCCAGCTGGTCGAGAGATGCGTTTGTTTCGAGGAGTATACAATTGGATGCCGGAGTTTCCCCCGTTAACTGAACTGTCACCTTGAGACCTGTAGCAGGATTCAGCCTGTCTGCAAGATATTGGGCTACCTTTTGCAATTCCGGGTTGCCATCTGCGATTTTTATTACTGCATTGCTTTTCAACTCAAAGTAGTCTGTGCCTAAATTGACCGAGACTGGTTTAGGAATCAATGCAACGCCTTCCATACCTGATGGATAAGAAGGTCTGCCCATTGTCACATTAATAGAGAACAAAATCAAATTCAGGATGGCGATAAAACGGAGTTTGGAAGTTTGCATCTTATAATAATTTATTTTTAACTGGCCGGAAGGGATTTGTCCCGGCAAACGGAAAGCATTTTATAAACACAGGTTTTTATTTTTTATTGCCGGGCGACTTATAATTTTTGTTGAGTTGCGGTACTTTTGTCCAAGTTTAACCCATGATAAATCCGGGAATAAAATTAATATTTATTTGACGGGTTAAAATATTAAAAATCTGCTTAATAAGAAAAGCCCAAATGCATTATTAATGCATCATGGGCTTTTCCCTGGGTGGAAGATGGGATTCGAACCCACGACCAATGGTACCACAAACCACTACTCTAACCGACTGAGCTACATCCACCATATTTCGACGGCAAATATAGGGCTGTTTTTCGATTAGACAAAATAAAGATGTTATTTTTGTTACCTTCAGATATAAATTTCATGGATGGAATATTTACTCGATGATCCTGTTTCAGAAAAAGTCTACCAGGAGATTTTAAGAAAGTTAAAGCTTCTCCAAAACGGTCCTGTGTCTGAATCAATGGTTCAGAGAGGTGTTGTCTATAAGCTCAACCTGGGGGCATCGGTCATATCTTTGCAGCAACTTGCCGGAGAGTATAAACCTGATCATTTGCTTGCGCTTAAGTTGTGGAACAAACAATGGCGCGAAACCATGATTTTAGCCACACTGCTTGAAAAACCCGGAGAGATTACTGAAAACCAAATAGATTTCTGGGCTAAGCAGATTAAGCATATTGAGATTGCCGAACAGGCGGCCATGAATCTTTTCTCCAGAACTCCATTTGCCTATGAAAAGGCCGTTGAGTATTGTCTGAGCAAAAAAACTCTTATCAAGATTACCGGTTTGCTGATGATGGGGAGGCTTGCTCTCACTGATAGTTCCACAGATAATGAGCAATTCGAACTTTTTCTCGAGCTTTTCCCTCCCCTGGCCAAGGATGTGCAGCTTTCTCTTGTTTTCAGACGGATATTTTTGCAGATAGCCATGCGTAATCCGGAACTGTATGAGATTGCCCTTAAACAAGCTTACCTGCTCCAAACCCTCGACTCTGATGTGGCACGTTCAAATGCAGAACAACTGATTGATCAGCTGGAATGCGATGCTGTCAGGGACCTGGTTTTGAAGCGGTCCTGAACCAGATTAATTTATAGTTTCTTATATAATTTGTATGCAAGTAATTGAAGTCAGGGATAAGTCCTCTGTTGCCGCCTTTCACCGGGTTGCACACCTGATTTACAAGGATGATCCGAACTGGATTACACCTCTGGAGGAATTGGCCGATAGTGCCTTTGATCCTGTGAAAAATGCTTTTTTCAAGCACGGCAACGGCAAAAGATGGATTTTGAATGATGACTCAGGGATGACCATCGGCCGGATCAGCGCTTTTTTTGATACTGTGAAATGCTATTCTTTTAAGCAACCCACTGGTGGTGTTGGTTTTTTTGAATGTGTGAATGATCAGAGAGCAGCGTTCATGCTTTTTGATACGGCAAAAGGGTGGCTGTCGGAGCAGGGCATGGAAGCAATGGACGGACCTGTCAATTTCGGAGAGAACTTTATCAACTGGGGGCTTCTGGTTAAAGGATTCATGCCACAAGGATTCGGGATGCCTTACAACAAGCCTTATTATCTTTCATTGTTCGAGTCATATGGGTTTAATATCTATTTTGAGCAGTACACCTATCACATCGACCGTTCAAGGCCTTTCCCCGAACGATTCTGGAAAATAGCAGAGTGGGTCGCCAATAAACCGCAATTCCGGTTTGAACATGTCAGATTTAGCCAGATGGAACGTCATATCAAAGAGTTCAGGCATATCTACCAGGAAGCATGGGCAAGGCACGACAACCATCAGGATATAGATTTGGATGATGTAAGAGGGATGATGAAAATTGCCAAACTTATAGCAGATGAGGAATTTATTTGGTTTGCCTACCATGAAGATGAACCGGTGCTGTTTTTTGGAATGATCCCTGACTGGAACCAGTTGCTGGCTAAGATTAATGGTAAACTTAGTGTCTGGAACATGTTGAAGTTGTTGTGGTACAAAAAGATAAAAACAATCACTAGAACGAGAATACTAGTGATGGGGGTCGTTCCCAGGTTCCAGGGAAGCGGACTTGAATCGGCAGTTTTCTGGCATCTTGACAAGATCATGAAAAAGAAGCCATGGTACAATGAGGTAGAACTTTCCTGGGCAGGAGATTTTAATCCCAAGATGGTGGCTATGTATGTTGCCGTGGGTGGGGAACATATGAAGACACATTACACCATGCGTTATCTGTTCGACCGGAACATACCCTTTGAGCGTGCTCCCATGTTGATGAAAGAAGTAAGATTGTTGCGTGAGGAACGTGAAAAGTGCGCTAAACCCGAACCAAAAGTAAATGAGGTGGGGAAAGGATAAAAATTCACCCGTTTTGTTTAAAACTTTTCAGAAATCTGTTGTAGATATATGAATTATCCTTATCTTTGCAACCCGTAAATAAGGAAACGAAGAAGATTTAAAGATATAAAAAAGCATCATGAAAAAGGGAATACATCCGGAAAGCTATCGGCTGGTTTGTTTTAAAGATATGTCCAATGAACATACATTTATCACCAGATCAACGGCTGCATCAAGAGAAACCATCGAAATTGAAGGTGTTCAGTATCCATTGTTGAAAGTTGAGATTTCCAATACTTCTCATCCTTTCTATACTGGCAAGATGAAATTGGTCGATACTGCAGGTCGTGTTGACAAGTTCATGAATCGTTACCAGAAACACATGGATAAGCGCAAAGCATAATTTTTTGTTTCAGTGAGGAGGAGCCCCGTATTTCAAAATGCGGGGCTCCTTTTTTTAACATCCCGGACGGTCGTTTGTAATGACTATAAAAATGAATGCAATAATTTGTGAAAATTAATTGTTGATTCTTTGATCCGGATATAACGTAACAGAAATTACCAATTTGTCGTTAAAAACATATGAATCAGGGAATGTTTGGCACGACTATTGACTAATATCGTCTGTTGGGAGAAAATTAAGTATTCCGACAATTTGTCACAAATGGTTTTGGGGCCGAACATTCAAGAAATCAGGATAGTTTCCTGACCGGAATGATTCCTCAGAATTGAATTTCAGTGAAAAGGCCGTAAATATAAGATCCCGTGTGGTTATGAGGAAATTATTGGCTTTCCCATCTGATTTTTGAAAAACAAAATTTTAAATAATGAACAACTCAAGAAATAAAAACAGAGGTTCCTTCATTTTTTCGAGCATGGATGAAGATCAGCAGGATTTTTATCCGATTATAGCTGATGGTGATGATGAGGAGCTTTTCTCTGCCAATGTACCGGAGGTACTGCCAATTTTGCCTTTAAGAAATGCAGTTCTTTTCCCTGGTGTTGTGATGCCGATCAGTGTCGGCAGATCTAAATCCTTAAGCCTTGTACGTGAGGTCTACAACGGATCAAGGATGGTAGGTACGGTGGCTCAGCATGATGGACAAATTGAAGACCCTTCCCTGGCTGACCTTTATAAAATTGGTACTATGGCCGAGATTTTGAAAATTCTGGAAATGCCGGATGGTACGACCACAGTCATCCTGCAAGGCAAAAAAAGAATTTCAATTGAGAATCTTATTGAACATCCTTTGTACCTAAAGGCCAGCGTACTTCCTCAGCCAGAGACCATTTCTGAAACAAAATCACATGAATTTCATGCAATAATTGAGTCACTGAAGGATTTCTCGCTTAAAATTGTCAAGTCTTCCGTTAATATACCACAGGAGGCTCAGTTTGCGGTTAAAAATATTGAGAATGTAACTTTCCTGGTAAATTTCATTTGTAACAATACTGATCTGGGCACTCCTGAAAAGCAGGATTTGCTGGAGCGCAACGACATTAAGGACCGAAGCACCAAATTGCTGTCGTATTTGATGAGGGAGGTTCAGATGCTGGAATTGAAAAAGGACATTCAGCAGAAGGTGAAGGTAGATATGGATCAGCAACAGCGTGAATATCTTCTTAACCAACAAATGAAGACCATCCAGGATGAACTGGGTGGCAGTCCGGTTCAGCAGGAAATCGAAGATCTCAAGAAAAGAGCCACCTTGAAGAAGTGGAGTGATGAGATCAGTAAACTTTTTGAAAAGGAGCTTGGAAAATTGTCCCGGATGAATCCTGCTGCAGGAGAATATTCTGTTCAGATAGGGTATCTTGACACCATACTTGATCTTCCGTGGAATGAGTATACTGTTGACAATTTTGATCTTAAGCATGCAGAGAAGGTTCTGAATGACGATCATTTTGGACTCGAAAATGTCAAGGAACGTATTCTTGAACACCTGGCAGTGCTGAAGTTAAAGGGAGATATGAAATCCCCGATTATTTGCCTTTATGGTCCTCCGGGGGTTGGCAAGACCTCACTGGGCCGTTCTATTGCTACAGCGCTGGGCAGAAAATACATCAGGATGAGCCTTGGCGGATTGCATGATGAATCCGAGATTCGCGGACACAGGAAAACGTATATTGGAGCCATGCCCGGAAGGATCATTCAAAATTTGATCAAGACGGGATCATCCAACCCGGTATTTATCCTGGATGAGATTGACAAGGTGTCAAAAGACTTTCACGGGGATCCGGCATCGGCACTCCTGGAGGTTCTGGATCCAGAACAAAATATTGAATTTCACGATAACTACCTCGATGTTGATTTTGATCTTTCAAGAGTCCTGTTTATTGCAACGGCAAATACCGTTTCGACGATACATCCTGCGCTGAAAGACAGAATGGAGCTAATCGACGTGAGTGGCTACCTCATGGAGGAAAAGCGTGAAATCGCAAAGAAACACCTGGTCAAACGTCAGCTGGAAAATCACGGTATGGACAAAAACAGCATTGTATTCTCCAATGATATTCTGGTCCGGATTATTGAGAATTATACCCGGGAGTCAGGTGTCCGCGAACTTGACAAGATGCTTGCCAAGGTTGTACGGAGAGTGGCGCGAAAAGTGGTTACTGGTACTGCATACGAAAAGAAGATCACCCCGGAAGATTTGCGCGGTTACCTGGGTGTGCCAAGGTACACCAAAGACAGCTATGAAGGGAATGATTATGCCGGTGTAGTAACCGGACTGGCCTGGACTTCTGTTGGCGGTGAAATCCTTTATATCGAAACCAGCCTGAGTAACGGGAAAGGGAGATTCAACATTACCGGCAACCTGGGGGAGGTAATGAAAGAGTCTGCCACTATAGCGCTTGAATATTTGAAGGCACATGCGGGTGAAATAGGGATAACCGCTGATGCGTTTGAAAAGTGGGACGTTCATATCCATGTGCCGGAAGGTGCTATTCCGAAGGATGGTCCTTCTGCGGGTATTACTATGGCGACTGCACTTGCTTCTGCTTTTACACAGAGAAGAGTGAAGAAGCATCTGGCCATGACGGGAGAGATTACGCTACGTGGCAAAGTTCTTCCTGTCGGTGGAATCAAGGAGAAGATTCTTGCGGCAAAAAGGGCCGGAATAAAGGAGATAATTATGTCTGAGATGAATAGGAAGGATATGGAGGAGATCAATGAAATTTACCTCAAAGGTTTAAATTTCCATTTTGTCAGGAATGTAAGTGATGTTTTTGCGATTGCATTGCTTAAGGAAAAAGTCGAAAAACCTTTGGCGATTGGTTGAGGAGCATAAATATTCAATTACTAACTATATAAAGAACAACAAAGGGGGCATTGCCCCCTTTGTTGTTCTTTATATAGTATTGATGAGATTACGGCATCGCGGTTCTCTTTCCTATTTCTTCTTCCGAGATTCCCTGGCGGGTCATCTTACCCCATCCGTTCTTCTGGCGGATAAAGTAATCCCAGTTACCACGCAGGGCCCAAAAGGTAATCATCGGGTGGTAGAAGAATGGTTCTATCCAGCTTGTTACCAGTAGTTTAAATATCATTGATTTTTTACTGTAACGGTGAAAGATAAGGTGATCGAAAAGGATGGCAAATGTTGAGAATGAAACTGAAAAGAAGTAAACGAAGAAAAGCGTTACAGTAAAGAAGGTCCAGTTCGGGTATCCAAAAAAGGCGATCAGAATGAAATAAAGAATACCTGCGGTCTCAATCAATGGCGCAAGCCATTCGAAAAATACCCAGTATGGATAAGAGAGCATCCCCATGGTACCATATTTGGGATTGAGGAATATTTCCTTATGCAGGAAGAGTGTGTCAATTGTTCCGCGGGTCCAGCGGTTTCGTTGTCTACCCAGAATTGTCACATTGGTAGGTGCTTCAGTCCAGCAAAGGGGCTCAGGGATATAGACTACTTTGTATTTTTCGTCTTTATCAGCCATAAATTTGCGCATCCGGACAACCATCTCCATGTCTTCACCAACAGTTTTTGTCAAATAACCGCCACAGCCGATGGCCACTTCCTTATCAAATAGTCCAAGTGCACCTGATATGAGTAACAGACCGTCCAATCGGCTCCAGGCCAATCTTCCCAGAAGAAATGCCCTGTTGTATTCAATCACCTGGCAACGGGGCAAAAATTTGTCCGGTACATTGATTTCAACAAGTTGACCATCCCTGATTACACATGAATTGGCGATCCTGATTACACCTCCCACTGCAATTACCTTGTCCTTTGTATGGGTCATGAACGGAAGTACCAGTTTCTGCAAAGCATACGGATCAATGATTGAATCAACATCGATGGCAATGAAATATTGTCCCTTGGCGATATTAAGTCCGGCATTTAAAGCGTCAGCTTTTCCACCGTTGATTTTATTAATGACAGTAAGGTTGCTGAATGCCTTCTTCTTTGATTTATAAATGTCGACAATCTGTTTAGTTTCTATCTTGTAATCAACGACATAAGGCACTTTTTCGAGGTCATAAGCATCAATGGATTTTTCCAGAGTATTGTCCTTGCTGCCGTCATTTACTATTATGATCTCGAAATTAGGATAATAAAGGGACAACAAAGCACGGATATTGCCTACAATTGTCCTTGATTCGTTGAAAGCAGGGGCAATAATAGTGATGGTAGGGGCAAATGGCGAGGAGAGAATAGCGTCGTAATTGGTAATTTTCTCAGAATTGAAGAATTTTAACAACTCCTTACCGGAAATTATTGACAGGAAAAAATATATTGCAAAAATCGCAATAGCGTAAAATAAGATGAATGTTTCAAGCAGCGTTGAGATAAGATGTAATATCATAGTCTTAGTTTCTTGAATCCTTTATGTGAGCAATATAGTGAGTAAGTTCAAAATTCATTGATTGGTTGAGTTCTTCAAGGTGAATTTTAGAAGCCTCACTTATCATGTATAGCGTCCTGCAAGTTTCCAGCCTCAATGATTTTTCCTGGCTTTGAAGTATCTCTTCCATAAACGGCACATCAGAATCGTCGCCGATGTTCCTTAATGTTTTTAAGATTTCTATTTGATTTTTCAGGGTCTCTGTCGGGAACAATTTTTTAAGCTGAGGTTTACTCTCAAAAAGATCCAGTTCGCTGCAGGCTTTGATGGCTTCGCACCTGGTTGATTCATTCGGATCGTTCAGCATGCGGATTATTTCTTCTGAATTTTCCCGTTGCTGGAAAAGGGCAATCATCAGGATACAAAAATTTACAACATTGATGTTATCCGATTTCAGCCACTTGTCGAAGGAAGGAACCGGCAATTCATGAATCTTTATATAATAATAAATATTAAGCTGAGCCCATCGTGAGAAGGGTTTTTCCAGTATACTCAGAAATTCAAACGGATTCTCAGTGTTGACATAGGGATAACTAATCTGTGCTTCCGTCCTGACTATGTCGTTGGATTCGTTCAGCCGTGAGGCTATCATTTCAATTGCCTGGTCGGGATGCATGTTGGTAAGTTCCCGAATTCCCATAACCTGTTTATAGAAAGAGGAAGAGAATGTCTTTTTGTAGGAAACTTTTCCAAGGTTCATTTCCTGGTAAAGGTCCATGAGCTGCTTGTCTGAATCTCCACGGAAACTCTTCTGGAAATCCATCATCACCTCAATCAACAGATCATTATTTTTCTTGATTTTAATTTTGGATATCTTTTCAACTGCTTCTTTTGTATCAATCACCTGTAACATCAGGTCTGTCAGTATTTTTTCATAAAAATCCCTGAGTTTGGCTCTTCTGGCAACCCGGATGTTCATGATAAGATTCGTAACAAACAATATGACAATGACGGTGAGTACATTGAGAATAAGCAATAAAATAACTGCAAGAAAGAAGACGACAAACGGGAACCGGAAAGCCTTGTCTACAATTCGTGTATAAAGTGCAGCAATTGGTTTTGGAAGTTGTTCATTTCCCTTGTCAATTAATGTTTTTCTGAAACCCTTGTTGCTGTATGTAGTGAAATAATGACGTGTGAAATAATTGTTGATTGCCCTGTCTTCTTTTATATGAATGTAATATTTTGATTCAGCATAGTCAGAACTGTCAGCTTTTACAATAGGTTGAACAGGTTGTTTGATTAAGGCAGAATCAGGTAAGGCCCCTTTCAAACTGTCTGTGCCGGAATTCTGCACACCGATTAATCCAGCTCCGGAGCCTAAAAGCGGATAAGCTAATATAAAAGCAACTATCAGATATTTTAACTTCATCAGGTTTTAAAATAATTGTAAATTATTTATGGTTTATTGTCTGGATTTTAGGTGGCAAATATGCTGGTTAGAAATTGAAGTTATTGAAATCAATATTTAAATTAAGACTCCGGTTTTTATTTGCGCTGGGCCAAAATCTTTTTAACTCTTATCGAAAGTTCACTTATGCTGAACGGTTTGATCATGTAATCATCTGCTCCCAGCTCAAATGCCTTCAATACTGTCTCTTCCGCTCCTGCTGCAGATAAAACCAGAATTGGAAGATTACTTTTTAAGTCGTTTCTGACAGCAGCGATAATTTCATGACCACTTAAAAATGGCATGAAAAGGTCAGTGATCAACAAATCGAATTTGTTTTGTTGCAGAAACTCCCAGCATTCCTTGCCATCAATTGCCTTAACAACTTCATAACCTTCCTTCTGCAACCTAAAGGCGACGGTTTCCAGGACCAATTTATTATCTTCAGCTACCAGGATTGTTTGCGCACTCATAAATTTTATTTTTGGGATTTTCGACGATTTAAATATAGTTATAATTATTTAATGACCAATTATCTGAACCTAATAAGTATTAATTCATTGTATTAAATTATCAGAGCGAGCTATAATACTGCGCATAAACCTTAACATTTTTCTTTTCGAAAATGAATTTGAAGTTTCTTTTAACTTTGTGGCTGGAATTGAAAAATCACTTTGGTCCAGAAAAGCTATTTTTACGGGACGGATAAAATTTTGATTATCATAATATTATATTTGATCATAATATAAAGATTTATTCCATTCTTTGTACGTTGAATCCTTAATAGAGTTTTCGATGCAGCTTTTTTCACGCTACCATCCTGAAAATTATTCTGATGGTCATTACAGTTATAATAAGCAAATTGCCTGGCATGCATTTTTCATTTCTGCTGCAATTGTTGCAGGATTGTGGCTGATTAAGCTGGTTGAATTCGAATATAAACTCGATTTTTCAGTTTGGGGGATTCTTCCAAGAGAGATTTCCCACTTAAAAGGAATTCTATTTTCACCTTTGATTCATGGTAGTTTTGGCCATCTGGCAGCTAATTCCCTGCCGCTTTTTATACTCACCTTTTCGTTGTTCTTTTTTTACAGGAATTATTCTTATGCCATCTTCCTGCTTATTTATCTTTTTTCGGGGTTATTTGTCTGGATCGGCGGAAGGGAAGCGTTGCACATTGGGGCCAGCGGAATAATTTACGGACTTGCAGCGTTTTTGTTTTTAAGTGGTGTATTAAGCCGAGATACAGGATTGCTAACTATCTCGTTGATTGTTGCGTTCCTTTACGGTAGTTTATTTTGGGGGATTTTCCCTCTAAAGCCTGAGATTTCCTGGGAATCTCATTTGTGGGGAGGCATATCAGGATTCGCGCTGGCCTGGCTGTTCAGAAACAAAGCCCCGGTACAGCATGAAAATGTGGAAGATGAAACTGATGACCCTGACGATACTGAATGGAAAACTGAGATGAATGAAGATGATTCTGGAATAGAAGAGAGCAGTGATTCTGACAAGATCAACCTGGTTTGAGGAAGTTGAAAAGATGTAACCTTCACTAGCTTTCGTGCGCCAAATGGCAGGTAAATATTATTGAGGGTTCTATACTTACGTTCTGATATTCAGTAAATTAATAATAATTACGATTTGTAAAATGCGGATGATTCCTTTATATTTGCAATTATGAGAAAAGAAAAGGTCATTCAACTGATTTCAGAACGCACAGGCGTATATAAACAGCAAATAATTAATACATTAACACTGTTTGACGAAGGAGCGACTGTTCCGTTTGTCGCCAGGTACCGGAAAGAGATGACCGGTAGTCTGGATGAAGTATTGATTCTCCTGATCAAAGAAGAAGATGAACGCATTGCGGAATTAGAAAAGCGCAAGGTTACCATTTTAAAGTCCATTGGAGAGCAGAATGCCCTTACTACGGAATTACAATCCAAAATTGAAGATTGTTATCATTCGAATGAGCTGGAGGATTTGTATCTGCCATATAAACCCAAAAGGAAAACCAGGGCTTCCATGGCCAGGGAAAAGGGACTGGAACCTCTGGCTGATATCCTTATGAAGCAGGTTGAAAGGGATCCTGAATCCTGCGCATTGCGGTTTGTAAACGAACAGGTGACTGATGCTGAAACTGCTTTGGCAGGAGCAAGGGATATTGTAGCTGAAATAGTTAACGAGCACAAGGGAGCACGAAATATTGTCAGAAATTGTTTTGCCAATGAGGCGGTTATCATCTCAAAGGTGGTGAAAGGGAAAGAAGATGAGGGGGTAAAATACCGCGATTATTTTGATTCTTCAGAATATCTGAAGAAGTGCCCATCCCATAGGATGCTGGCAATGAGACGTGGAGAAAAGGAGGGATTTTTGAAGTTATCGCTCTCACCGGATGATGAAAGTACGATCCTTCGACTCGAAAAATATTTTGTCACCTCTGAAAACAGGAGCAGTGAGCAGGTTGCCATGGCAATCAGGGATGTCTACAAACGTCTTCTGGCCCCTTCGATGGAAACTGAATTTTTCGGAGAGGCCAAGCAAAGGGCAGATAGCGAGGCGATTAATGTGTTCGCCGAGAACCTCAGGCAATTGTTGCTGGCACCACCGCTGGGACAGAAAAGAGTAATGGGTATTGATCCCGGTTACCGATCCGGGTGCAAGGTGGTTTGCCTCGATGCCCAGGGAACCCTGCTTCACAATGAAACAATTTATCCTCATCCGCCACAGTCGGAGGTTAACCAGGCGATGCGAAAAATTAGTTCATTGATAGCCAGTTACAAGATTGATGCCATTGCGATCGGCGACGGAACCGCCAGCCGGGAGACAGAAAGTTTCTTCAAGAAAATGAGGTTCGATCGCGATTTGCAGGTTTTTGTTGTCAGTGAGGACGGCGCTTCTGTATATTCAGCGTCAAAAACGGCCAGGGATGAGTTTCCGCAATATGATGTTACAGTCAGGGGTGCCATATCAATAGGGCGCAGGCTCATGGACCCTCTTGCTGAACTGGTCAAGATAGATCCGAAATCTATCGGAGTAGGTCAGTATCAGCATGATGTGGACCAGAAACTGCTGCAAAATTCCTTGGAAAACACTGTCGTTTCGTGTGTGAACAAAGTTGGTGTGGACCTTAATACTGCCAGCAGCCATCTATTGAATTACGTTTCAGGCCTGAGTCCGGTACTCTCACAGAATATTATAGAATACCGGAAAGAAAATGGTCCGTTCCCGTCCAGAGATACGTTAATGAAGGTGCCCCGCATGGGTCCGAAAGCATTTGAGCAATGTGCCGGATTCCTTCGTATTTCGGGGGCTAAAAATCCGCTCGACAACTCAGCTGTACACCCGGAGCGTTACCTTCTTGTCGAGGAAATAGCCAACGACCTTGGGTTTCCAATTGATGAACTGATAGGGAAAGCCGAATTCACCTCAAAAATTGATTTGAAGAAATATGTCAGCAATGAGGTAGGCATACCAACGCTTACGGACATTATGGCTGAACTCGCCAAACCCGGCCGGGATCCGCGTTCCGGAATCAAGCATTTCGAATTTGCTGAAGGAATTTATTCCATGACAGACCTGATTGCAGGAATGGTACTTCCCGGTATTGTGACCAATATTACACGCTTCGGGGCATTTGTTGATGTTGGCATCAAACAGGACGGACTGGTACACATCAGTGAAATGGCCGACCGTTTTGTCAGTGATCCTGCTGAAATTGTTAAACTTCAGCAGCATGTCAACGTCAGGGTTGTCGAAGTGGATATTCCGAGAAAAAGGATCGCTTTTTCGATGAAGGGGCTAAACAAATAGAAATAAATAGAGAAAAGTTGAAATAGACAGACATTGAAACTTTAATCCGGTTATATTCATCTCAACTTATTTCAACCTATTTCAACTTTTCTCTATTTATTTCTATTTATTCCCATTCAAAGACCTGCAAATCTCCCTGTTTACCTTGCTGATTCTGGTTTCATCCAGCTTGATCACTTTCCTGTCGTAAGTCATTAACCCGTTCACTTCCACTTCCACATCTGTGGTTTGGGTATAGACAGCAGCTGAAAATCCCCTGGTAATCAATGATTTCAATTTTTCGGCCAATGCAATGTAAGCGTTAGTAGCTTCTTCCGGGTTTTTATATTGAACATAACCCCAATTTTTATCTTTTACCCACAGGTGATTTTCAACAACAAGGCCTAACCCACCGTATTCACCTAACACACAGGACCTCTTCCCGTCATACATAGCCAGATCAGGGGCAGGATAGCTGTGGATGTCCATCATGTCGCCAACCGGATAGAAATTGCCGCCGCTTGCTGAATTTACCAGCCTTGACGGATCGTACTGTTTAACCCATGCTGTTATCTCTTCGGTTTTAAACTGACCCCATGCTTCGTTGAACGGCACCCATGTTACAACCGACGGGTTGCTTATGTGCTGATCAATTATTGCTTTCCACTCTGATCTGTAGTTTTCTTCTGACTCCCGGCTTCGTTCGAGTTCCTTGCCGTTAAAGTAATTCCTTTGCTGCCATTGCGGACTGACATCGCCGCTTGGCATGTCCTGCCATACCAGTATTCCTGTTTTGTCGCAGTGGTAATACCATCTTGCAGGTTCTACCTTTACGTGCTTGCGGATCATGTTAAATCCGAAATCCTTTGTTTTTTTAATGTCATACAACAAAGCCTCATCAGTTGGTGCAGTATATAAGCCATCTGGCCACCACCCCTGATCCAGCGGGCCAAACTGAAAGTAGTCGCTGTTGTTTAGCTGAAGCCTGATAATGCCATTTTCATCCCTTTTGGTGGAGATTTTGCGCATACCTGTGTAGCTTTTCACCTTATCCAGTTGTTTGCCATTCCTGGTAAGCGAAATTTCAATATCGTAAAGGAATGGTGATTCAGGACTCCATAATTTCATGGTTTTAAGGGAGATCAATGCATCTTCTCCCGCTGAGGCTTTGCCTGAGCCCACAAGTTTTCCATCTTCCAGAACTGAGATCCCGATGATATCACCCGGTTTCCCTTCGTTGGTGCATGCCGAAACTGCCAACGTTTTATTGTCAATATCAGGAATTGACCTGATGGATGTGATGTAATTTTCGCTTACTCCCTCCATCCATACTGTCTGCCAGATACCTGTAACCGGGGTATACCAGATTCCCCTCGGGTCTTCAACCTGTTTGCCCCGGGGCTGAAATCCCTTGTCGGAGGGATCCCAGACCCTGACAGTAATTTTTTGCGGGTCTTTGCCGAGAAAAGGTGTAATGTCGAATGAGAAGGCGGTGTATCCGCCTTTGTGGCTGCCAACTTTGATGTCGTTGATCCAGATATCGGCTTTCCAGTCGACCGCACCGAAATTGAGTATGGTTCTTTTGTTCTTCCATACTGCAGGAACCTGGAAATTACGCTGGTACCAGAGTTCGTTGTTCTGTCCGACTCTTTTTTGAACACCCGACAGACTCGATTCTATGGCGAAAGGAACGAGAATTTTCCCGTCAAACTTATCGGGGAGCCCGCTTCCTTTGGGCAGAACAGCATAATCCCACAGTCCGTTGAGGCTTGACCAGTCACCTCTTTCCATGATAGGGCGGGGGTATTCATCCAGGGGCTTCAGTGGGTCGACCTGATCGGCCCAAACTGTTTTTATCTGGTCTCCTGCCGGTTTCCAGGGCTGTCCTAAAGCTACAGAGGTAAAAATTATCCCGGTCAGAAGCAGGGATAGTCTCAGATTTTTCATAATTATAAATGTTGGGTTAGTTACAATATTCTGGCAATAATTTATTCGGTTACCCTGGCTGCAACCCTAACAGGGGAACTGTCTGCCCTGATTTTGAGAGGGAAGGCCAGTACTTCAAATTCCCGGTACGGGAGCAGCGAGGATAAGTTGGTAAGGTTCTCTATGATCAATATGTTGTTTGTCAATAGAATCGCATGAATATTGTAAGGAGCATAATCAGGTGAAGGAGAGTCAATTCCGATCATTTTGATCTTTTTTTTCACCAGGAGGAGCGCGGTTTTTTCACTCAGGACAGGATAAGACCTGAAATACTCCTTTTGATTGAAGTAGAGGTCAAAACCAGTATAAAACAAAACAATTGATTCAGGATGAATAAGGTCAAATGCAGAATCCTGCAGATCGATAATTTTCTGACCCAATACATTGACCAGGAAGCCCGGCCCGGTGAATTGCTTCAACGGAATTTCCGCAATTTGTTTATTGCCGGAAGAAAGGTGCATTGGTCCATCCAGGTGCGTTCCGGAATGCATACCGGTTGAAAGGACAAAATTCGAATAACCATCTACCTCCGGTGATGCAATCTGCTGAAGAGATACCGGGGGGTCACCGTCATAACAGGGCATATTGTGTGTAACCGGATGGGTGAGATCTATGTAATGAGTCATAAAAATTTCGACTTTAATATTTTAATTTTCGAACTCAAAATTACTGAATAACAAGATATTACAAGACCATATTGGTTACTGCAGATTGTACCATTTTCGGGAATACCTTCCCTTTCAGATTCGAATCAGGGCACTTTCTTTTATCCAGCCTTTGTTTCCGTCGGCCAGCCTTATTTCGATCCAGTCACCCAATTTATCTATAATCTGTACGCTGAGCCCTTCATGGAGAATAAAAAGTTCTGTTCCGGTTTCGCTGGGAGAGCCCTTCATGCGTACGCTGCGTTCAGTAATGACGCCACTGTTGTGATGGACGAATTTGCTGCGTTGGGCTGAGCCGAAAGAAAAAGTGAGCAAACTGTAGGATAACGCGGCCACGGCGAGCCAGAAAGCTAATTGTTTGTTGCGTATGGTGGTGGCAAAGAGGAACAAGGCAAAAAATGTCAGGAACAGGAAGAAACTAACCAGTGATTGGGTTCCCCAGCTGTCGGCCGGACGTGAGCTGATCAGTTCGTGCCACCAACGAATAAATCCCGGTTCAGGCAGAAGGTCGATGTTATCCACAACCTGCCGTTTGGCCATCTCCAGGTTGAAACGCGTATCTTCGCTGGTCGGAGAAAGTTTCAGCGCCCGTTCATAATTGATTATAGCGAAAGTGATATTGTTGGATTTATATAACGCGTTACCGAGGTTGTAATAGAGCTCAAATGATTCAAAACCTTTGGCAGCAATGCCTTCGTAAGTTTTAGCAGCTTCGGCGTATTTGCCTGATGAATAAAGCTGGTTGCCTTTGACGAGTGAATCCTGCAGTGCGGCTGTCTGTCCGCTGACAAATTGCATACAAAATAAACCCAGGAGAATCAGCAGGTATCTTTGAATGAAAGTCTTCATATTGGCATCAATTTATCAGTGATATATCCGGTTACTTAATCTCTTTTTCCATTACCGACATTACATCTGTAGCCTCGGTAAACAGATCATGCATCTTTGCTGAACCACCTCCGGGGGCATAGCGTGCGTATTCACATGTGTCAAGGATTTGTACAAATCTGTCGATAATTCCTGCAGAAACGGAATGTCCGGAGAGTTCTTCAGACGCTTTTTCTCTTGAAAGCTCCGATGCGGGAATTGTCAGTTTGTCGCTGAGATAACCCCAGAAAGCGCGGGTGACGGATTCGTAAAATTTCTCGTCACTGTTTGCGTGGAGATGGGTACTTGCCTCTTTCAGCCTCTTAAGAGCAACTTTACTGGCCTTTTTGTTCTTCATTCTTGCCACGTTGGCGTTCTCACTGATCCGTTTTTGATTGAGCAGGTAGATGGTCAGCAGAGTGAGGATCCCTCCAAGATACAACAGGTAGAAGGCAATAGAGCCAAAAAAGGTATATCCTTTGGGATTAAGTTCGGAAACACCTGTTTTAATAAAGCGAATATCCGTTCCTATCTGTTTGATATCCTCTTTGGCTACGGTACTGACAGTCTGATTACTGTGGGTGCCGTCACCTTTCTCCACCTTGATTTGGTATTCCTCTGTGGTTTTGGAAACAAATCTTTTCGAATCAGTGTCAAAATAGACAAAATTTACAGCAGGTATGGTATAAGTGCCTGCGAACCGCGGCAGAAACAGGTATTCGAACGAGATATTTCCAACAAGCCCGGCATCGGAAGCATTGAAGTTGCTGTTGGTTTTGGGGTCATAAACTTCGAAATCTGCAGGAAAGTTAATTTTCGGCGGATTGATCAGCTTAATATTTCCATTTCCATTCACATCAAGTTTGATGGTGATGGCATCGTTTTCCTTCACACTTTTGGCGGTGATGGAGGATCTGATGTCAAATTTTCCAACCGCGCCCGAAAATCCTGATGGGGCTGTTGGTAATGCCTGAACGTTTACAGAAACGGGATCGCTGACGATGGTGGCCTTGATATTGGCGAAGGAATCAAAGAAATCATCAAACATGCTTTGTGATTTCTTTACACGCTGCTGAACAATGCAATCTATTTTAACTGAACCAATGGTGATAGTTCCCGTTTGCTGTGGGAAAAGCAGGGTCCTTTTCAGCGTTCCGACATTGTAAATCTCGCCGTTGTATGTTTCTCTCTGCAGTGATATTTGCTGGGGCAGCTGAATATCCTGTGCCCAGAATCCTTCAAAGTTTGGAATGGAAATATCTTCGAATCCGCTGAGGTTTACTTTTGAATAAATTTTAATCGTGGCAGTGAGATGGTCTCCTTTGTACAATGACCTTTTGTCCAGGTTCAGTTTGACAAAAAGATCGTTTTTAGGAATAGTACCGGGTGTTGACGTTGGAGTATCCACACCTCCTGTGGAAGGTTTTGCAGATCCTTTAACTACTTCAACAGATTGTGCATTGGATTTATAATCAGTTCCGTCCACTGTGATTGTACCCGGATTGATAGTGAATTTCCCTTCCTTCCTGGCGCGAAGTACATAGAGATAGGAGAAAGAGACTGATTGTGAGCTGACTCCGTTGACAATCTGGAAGGAGGTGCTTTGAGAGGTTGAGGGTCCCATAAGGACTTCAAAATCTGCCAGGTCGGGTAGCTTGAGATTCAGGCCCTTTGCATTGACCGAAAAAGCCAGCCTGAATTGCTCTCCCAATTCTACAACCTGCGGTGCCTCCATGGTAAAGGTGACCTTATCGGCAGCCCATCCGTGAACTGTAACAAGGAGGGCAAATAGAATGAGTTTTATCTTCCTGAAAATCATTGTTGTATATTCTGTTTTTATCTTCTTGAGTTAGTCCAAGATTGAATTTTAAATCCGAAAACCCAACTAAAATCATTACGGTTACTTGACGTTACCAGTTCTTGTCAACATTCCGTTTTTCTGCTTTCAGTGCCTGTGCTTTTTTAACTTTTTCCTGGGTCTGCTTTTCATCATTTTCTAATGCCTGAAGCATTTGTTCAGCATTTTGCTTTGATATTTTATTTTGTTGTTGCTGTTGTTGCTGTTGCTGGTCTTTTTGCTGATCCTTCTTATCCTGGTTTTGTTTTTGCTGATCCTGTTTTTTGTTCTGATCTTTGTTCTGGTCCTTATTTTTATCCTTGTCTTTGTCTTTGTCCTTGTCTTTATCTTTGTCCTGTTGTTTTTTCTTCTCTTCTTCCTTCTTCATTTTCATGGCATAAGCCAGGTTGTATTTGGTTTCCGGGTCCTGTGGCATAATGCGGAGCGCCTTTTTGTAAGATTCAATACTTTCATCCAGTTTTTTCTGGACCAGGTAAGAATTTCCCATGTTGTGAAGGGCCTTAGCCTTATCGACAGGAGCTGTGGATTTCTCAGCTATGTTTTCAAATTCTTTTGCTGACTCTTCAGTCTTCTTTTGTTTGTACAGCGCATCAGCCAGGTTGAACTGCCACTGACGGTCCTCAGGTTTGATCTCCAGTGCCCGGCGATAGGCAACTTCAGCATTCCCGAAATTGACAGTGTCGAGTTTGGCTGTATCTTTTAACCCTTTTTCAAAATATTGATTCCCTTCCCTGATAAACTTACGCTCTTTTTGAGCATGTGCAAAAGTAGTTGTTATCAGTATGAGAATTAGTATGATATATTTTTTCATGATCCTTATTTTTGATTTCCGAATAACCTGAAGTTTCGCAGCCATTTGTTTTTTCTGTCCAATATCATAAAATCCAGCAGTATAAAGAAAAAGGCCAGTGCAAGAAATAGGGGAAACTGGTCGTTGTATTCTGAATATTCGCGGGATTCCATTTCAGTCTTCTGCATCTTTTCAATCTCGTTGAACAGGTTGTTTAAACCAACTTCTGCATTGGTGGCCCGTATATAGGAACCGCCGCCTGCCTCAGCGATCCGGGTAAGCATCATCTCATCAAGTTTTGTTACTACAATGCTGCCTGATTTGTCTTTTAGAAAGTCGCTGCTGCCATCAGTCATCGGGATCGGTGCTCCCTGGGGCAATCCCATGCCGATAGTATGAACGATAATACCTTTTTCCCGGGCCTGTTTTGCTGCCCCTACAGCATCGTCTTCGTGATTTTCACCGTCCGTAATCACTATGATGGCCTTGCTCCCCTGAAACTTTGGAGAGAAGGACTTCATTGCCATCTCGATGGCAGCACCGATGGCGGTACCCTGTACCGGGACCACGTCTGTAGTAATGGATTCGAGGAAAAGTTTGGCGGAAACATAATCTGAGGTTATTGGTAGTTGCACATAGGCCTGACCAGCAAAAACTACCAGGCCGATCTTATCATTTTTAAGCCTGTCAGTCAGCTTAGTGATAGCCCTTTTGGCCCTCTCCAGCCTGTTGGGCTTAATATCCTGTGCTTTCATGCTGTTTGAAACATCCAGGGCAATAATCAACTCGACACCTTTTCGCTTTGTAAGTGTTAATTTTGAGCCGAACTGAGGCTGTGCCAGGGCTGTTATCAGGCAGGTTATTGCCAGTAGCCAGAAGATGAATTTGATTATTGGTCTTCCCGTGGAAAGGCTGGGCATAAGTTGTTCCAAAAGTTCCATCTGACCAAAAGCCTTCAGTTTTCTGGTGCGGAGGATCCTGTTAAACAGGAAAAGGAACACCAACGCAGGGAGAACCAGGAAGATATAGAAATATTCGGGATGAGCGAATCTGAAAGAATCCATATAATTTAATTATCAGCGCGTTATGGTAATTTTCTAAAATAGGTAAGTTGCAGGAACAGCAATGCCAGAGAAAGCAAAAGCGCCGGAACGGCATATCTCTTGTATTCCTCGGTTTTAGAACTCAATTCTTTGCTGTCTATTTTCGACTTCTCGAGCATGTCGATCTCTTTGTAAATCTCGGCAAGCTTCAAATTATTGGTAGCCCTGAAATATTGTCCGTCAGTAATTTTGGCAATTGTCTGAAGTGTCTTTTCATCAATTTTTACTTCGATGTCCCTCATTTGGATTCCGAAAGGTGTTTGTACCGGGAATGGTGCAGTACCAATTGAGCCAATACCAATCGTATAGACCCTTATTCCAAAAGTTTTGGCAATTTCTGCGGCGGTGATAGGAGCAATTTCGCCCCGGTTGTTTTCACCATCAGTCAACAAAATAATTACCTTACTCTTGGCTTCACTGTCTTTTAACCTTGAGACGGCATTAGCCAAACCAAGTCCGATAGCTGTTCCGTCTTCGATCATACCGCTTTCTATGTCCTTAAAAAGGTTCAGCAGAACGGCACGGTCGGTAGTCAAAGGACATTGGGTAAAGCTCTCAGCCGAAAATATTACCAGGCCCATCCGGTCAAATTCTCTCCCGGCAATAAATTCACTGGCTACGTTTTTTGCAGCTTCGAGCCGGTTGGGCTGAAAATCCCTTGCCAGCATAGATCCCGAAATGTCAAGAGCTATAATGATATCGATACCTTGGATGGTTTGGTTTCGCCAGCTGCTTGAAGACTGTGGTTTTGCCATCGCTGCAATAAGTAGTGACAAAACTCCCAGTTGGGCCACAAAGATGGCATGGCGTAAATAGTGTTTCCATGTTTTCGGTGAATTCCGGAAGGGTGCAATGGAAGAAATTCTCAGGCTTGCACTCGATTTTTTTTGTTTCCAGATATACCAGCCAATCAGCGGAACCAGTACAAGCAGCAGGTAAAAAAATTCGGGGCGTGCAAAAGTTATGCTGTTCATGGCTGTTCATTTATTTCATTATTACCTGAAATAACACTCTCATCTGAGCCAGCTTCAGTTTGAACGGCCTGTTTCCTGGCCTGTTCAACTGGTTCAGGCTTGGTTTCATCAACCAGGGTATATGCCTGTACCAGGACGTAATGGTTTTCATCCGGCAGTGGCGTATACTTGGCAAATTTTACCAGATCTGAGATGGTCAGGGTCTTCTCAAGACCAACATAAAGCTTTCCCTTAATCTGGGAATTTTCGCCTTTAAAGTCACCCAGAATCTCGTGGGTTGTTTGCTCCATGGCTGGGACATTGTACCTGTCTTCCAGGTATACCCTGATAATGTCGGTCAGGCGTGTATAATAATCCTTCACCTTATCGTGCTGCCACAATTGCTCCTCCTTCAGTTTATCCAGTTCACCCAGTGCGATAACGTGAGGCGGTAATTTTGGCTTGGAAGGAAGGATGAACAAAGGAATATTCCTTCTTTTACGGCTGATGGCGTATATGATAAGGAAAACGATACAGGCAAGCAAAAGAAACCCAAGTATCCAGGGTGCAATTTCTTTAAATGTGACAGGTGCTCCGTATGGCTTTTTGATATCAGCAAACCCTTTTTTTAAATCAACGGAAGGCACTTTTACGAATAATGTTACAGGATTACTTCTCAGCGAATCCGGGGGTGTTTTTCCATGCAGGGCAAACAAAAACGGAGCAATGGGGTGGGGCCCGCTGTCAAAAGCGGTAATTATATAACTCTGGCGCTTTTGTATTATGCCGTCACCCAGTTTGGAAGAGTCGGCAGGAATCCTCGATAACACCTCAATCCCATTGGCCAGACTGTCTTTAAGCTGTGGAAAAGTAAGCACTGATCCGGCAGGATATTCCGCAACCAGGATCATCTTGATTTGATCACCGAGCCAGATGGAATCCTGTTCCAGTGAAGTGCTGACCTTGATTTGCTGTGCCTGTGCCTGGCTGAGACAAAGAAAACTTACCAGGAAGTACAGCATATATTTCAATCGACAATATTTGTTCAACATGGTTTCAGATCAAAGTTTGTGTTCTCTTTTCTTGAAAAGAGCAACTAAAGATTTGACATAATCCTCCCTGGTGTTAATGCTTACAAAGTCTATCCCTGATTTTTTCAAAAGGGTTTCCATCTCTTTTTTAGAGTTGAGCCAGTGGTATATGTAGTTCTTACGAACAGTACTGCTGGATGTGTCAACCCATATATATTCCCCTGTTTCAGCATCTTTCAGTTTGACCATTCCGATTGAAGGCAATTCTGCTTCACGTTCATCGTAAATATGCAACGCTACCAGGTCGTGTTTGTTGTTGGCGATAGACAGCGCCTGTTCCATACCTTCAGTTTGATCCATGAAGTCTGAGATCAGGAATGCCGTCACATGCCTCTTCATGGCATTGGTAAGATACTGCAGGGCAAGAGGAAGATTTGTCTGCCGTGATTCTTCCTTGAACTCTATCAACTCCCGGATTATGCGGAGAGTATGGGTCCGTCCTTTTTTGGGAGGAATGAATTTCTCAATACGATCTGAGAAAAATATGACACCTATTTTATCGTTGTTGGAAATAGCAGAAAATGAGAGAATTGCAGCAATTTCAGTGATCAGTTGCTGCTTCATACGGCCAACAGTACCAAAATCATTGGATCCGCTCACATCAACCAGTAACATAACAGTCAGCTCACGTTCCTCCTCAAAGATTTTGACAAAGGGATGGCTGTATCGGGCAGTAACATTCCAGTCGATGTTACGGATATCATCGCCGAACTGGTATTCTCTTACTTCGCTGAAAGCCATTCCCCGACCTTTGAAGGCGCTGTGATATTCGCCTGCAAAAATATTCCGGGAAAGGCCCCGCGTTTTTATCTCAATTTTTCTGACCTTCTTTAATAGTTCAGTTGCTTCCACATTTACAATTTTAATCGTCCGGGAATTCTTTCGTCATTACCCCGGTTAAACCAGGGCAAATAAGCTTACAATGGCTGAAATTTCAATGCCGGTATTTCAGGTGCCAGTATTTGACTAGGGCACTTCAACTGTATTGAGGATCTCGCTGATAATTTCTTCGGCTGTCAGGTTGTTGGCTTCTGCTTCATAACTGAGTCCGATGCGGTGGCGAAGTACATCATGGCATACAGCCCTGATGTCCTCCGGGATTACATATCCGCGGCGTTTGATGAAAGCATATGCTTTTGAAGCCTGGGCAAGGCTGATGGAAGCACGCGGAGATGCACCGTATGTGATCATTTCCTTGAATTTTGCCAATCCGTGTTCGGCAGGCTCACGCGTGGCAAACACAATATCGATGATGTACTTCTGGATCTTCTCATCCATGTATACCTCTTTGACCACTTCTCTTGCGCGTACTATATCTGCCGGTTTTAACACTGCCTCTGATTTAGGGAACTGCTTGAGCAGATTGAGCTGAATGATCAGTTTTTCTTCTTCTTTTTTTGGATAGTTCAATACAACTTTCAGCATGAAGCGATCCACCTGTGCTTCAGGAAGACGATAGGTTCCTTCCTGCTCAATGGGGTTCTGAGTGGCCATAACAAGGAAAAGATCATCCAGTTTGTATGTATGGTCGCTGATGGTTATCTGCCTCTCCTGCATTGCCTCAAGCAATGCTGACTGAACCTTCGCGGGAGCACGGTTGATCTCGTCTGCCAATACGAAATTGGTGAAAATAGGACCTTTTTTAACCATGAACTCCTCTTTTTTCTGGCTGTATATCATTGTTCCGAGCAAGTCGGCCGGGAGGAGATCGGGGGTGAACTGAATACGGGCAAATTTGGCGTCGACGGTATGTGCCAATGTGTTTATTGCTAGTGTTTTAGCAAGTCCTGGTACACCTTCGAGCAAAATGTGACCATCAGACAACAACCCGATCAGCAAACTTTCAACCAAATGTTTCTGTCCGACGATGACCTTATTCATCTCCATGGAGATGAGATCTACAAAGGAGCTTTCACGCTGAATACGTTCGTTCAACTCCCGAATATCTACTTTTTGATCCATAATCTTAAGGATGATTGTTATTTAATATTGTTAAAACGGTTACGAAAATAGTCTTTTGATGCTTAAATGAAATTAAGAATCTATTAAAAAATGTTAACCAAGACAAATAGAATCCTGACTGGCTTCAGATTTTACAAATTAACACAATTAAAACCCCAACTGATCTATATTATCCATAGTTTACAAAAATTGCGCATATTTTAACAACAGTATAAAAAGTTAAATTGAATTATGTCCTTGTTAAAATGTAAGGGAGTATTTTATTCTCACAGTATCCTTGTACGGAGGTTATTTGTTTAATTTTGTAAAAACAGCGAAAAAATTTGCTCCAATGAGGTACTTTATTCAGCTTTCCTACAACGGAAAAAATTACCATGGCTGGCAGATTCAGCAAAATGCACGGTCTGTACAGGAGGAAGTGGAAAAGGCTCTTTCGGTGATTACTCGTGAAAAAACCGAAGTAGTCGGGGCCGGAAGGACTGATACGGGTGTTCATGCCAGGTACTACATGGCTCATTTTGATACCGGTCATCTTGCTATGTCTGATGAAACAACTGTTTTTAAACTTAATTGCCTATTGCCAAGTGATATAGCCGTACAAAGGATATTTCCTGTCAGCCCGGACGCGCATGCCCGGTTCGATGCCACCTTCCGGGAATATCAATATTGCATCAGTCGGTTTAAAGACCCCTTTACCTTTGAAGTTGCCGAAAGGGAAAGCCGTGCGCTGAACTTGCCTATGATGAATGAAGCCGCGCAAATACTCCTCGAAACCGTCGATTTTACAAGCTTCAGCAAGCTTGGAAGCGATGTGAAAACAAATAACTGCCGAGTTTCCAAAGCCTTTTGGGAAGAATCAGGTTATCAAATAATCTTTACCATCCGTGCCGATCGTTTTCTGCGAAATATGGTCAGGGCAATCGTAGGCACATTACTGGAAGTTGGATTGGGGAAGCTGACAATCAGTGATTTCCGTTCAGTGATAGAGAAGAAAAACCGCTGTGATGCCGGAGCAAGTGTTTCAGCAAAAGGCCTTTACCTGGTGGATATAGGATATCCGGAGGGAGTAGTAAGCCAGCATGGAGCTAAAAGCATTTGGCAAAGAACGGGGAAACTGGAAACCGGAAAACAGTGAGATATTGCGCAAATATGCAAAAATGAATGCAGGAAGGTTCAAATAATTGGATTCAGGGTGAATATTTCGTTATTCATCATCATGCAGTAATGTTGTTTGGGGTGACATGTCAAAATGGAAAAATCCCCGCCAACATTGGGAGATGACGGGGATTACCTAACCTAAACCTAACCTAAATATTCTGACTGGTAGTCAGAGTGCAAAGGTAAATTTTGATAATTATTTGATAAATGAGTTTTGTCATGCTGATTTACATCATGCAATAAGCGTCATTGGATTAAAATCGTGATAAAACCGACATTGCCAGAGAACAATTCCCTGTTTACCCGTTCCAGATTCTCCAGGCAGCCATAGCCTGGAGTTCGAGCATTTCCAGTCCGTTTTTAACAGCAGCACCCCGGTCGATTCCTTTTTGAAGAAAGCTGGTTACAGGCGGATTGTAGACGAGATCGAAAAGCAGGTGGTCTTTCCCTACAAAACGGTATGGTAAATCAGGGCAATCTTCGGTTTTTGGGTAGGTGCCGAGAGGCGTGGTATTTACAATAATGGTATGATCTTCCATTATTTGCCTGGTCAGTTGATCATATGCCACTGAATTACCCGGTCTGTGCTCCCTTGAAACCACCAGCACCGGAATCGAAAGTTCTGTCAGGATGGCAATGATTGCCTTCGATGCTCCGCCTGTTCCCAGCACCAGTGCATTCTTGTGGTGGGGCTGCAGAAGGGGAGTGATGGAATCACGAAATCCTGTCAGGTCGGTGTTGAATCCTTTGAGTGTTAATTTTTCCCCTGAACGTTCAATTTTTACTGTATTAACCGCCTGGATTGCAGCAGCTTTTGAATCACAGGAATCCAGGAATGGAATGATTGCCTGTTTGTAAGGAATCGTTACATTGAATCCGGACAACTCCGGATTTTCATTTATAATATCTTGTATCAGTGATATTTCGCTGATTTCGAAGTTGAGATATTCTGCGTCGATGGATTCATTCTCAAAGAAGGCAGAAAAAAAACGTTTTGAAAATGAGTGTGAAAGCGGATAGCCTATCAGTCCGTATTTTAGCATGTTGTTGTCCTGTTTATTAACCTGGCTTTGGAAAGGCCTGAGAAGTGACTCAGCAGTTACGAATCCAAAGATAAATCATCCCCCAGAAAGCGGTATTTCTCTATTAGTTCAGTAACCCAGTCAATCAGGAGAAAAGTGGGGAAATTTTCAAGAAAATCATTGTGCAGTGTGTAATCTTCCAACAGGGCATTTTCAAGTTTCGCCCTGGCCATGTCAAAATTGTCCAGAAAGATGTAAAATCCTGCCAATCTGTACATTATGGCAGCACACCTGGCTTCCGAGTTCCCGGCATCTTCGAGTATCTGCACCGCTTCTTCGAACAGGTTACTGTTAAACATCAGGTCAGCATAGGACAACCAGTATTCAGGAATCTCATCGTCCAGTTCCAGCGCTTTCCGGTAGGATGATTTAGCCTCCTTAAAGTTGCTGAGGGCCGCAAATGCTTTGCCAAGTGCATTCCAGCATTCAGCACAGTCGGGGTTTATTTCCAGGGACTTTTTGAACACCGGGATTGCCTCAGCCGACCTGTCATTGATCAGCATCACCAGGCCGGATCCAAACCAACCGTCAGAGCAATTCGGGTCAAGAAGGATAGTTTTGTCGTACCAAATGCCCGCATTTTCGTAGTCGTCTAGCTGGAAATGGCAATCAGCCAGGTATAAGTGGGCATCCACCGAATCCGGGTCAATGGCCAGGTAATCCTTGTATGCCGAGACGGACTCCTTAAAACGTTCAATGGCGGATAATGCATTTGCCTTGTTGAAAATGGCTGCAGAATAGCCTGGATCAATTGCCAGTGCAAAATCATATGCATCGATCGCACGAGCATAATCCTCCAGCCTGTTATAAATTATACCCAGATTGTACCAGGCAGATTCCGAAAAGGAATCAATATCGAGGTATTTGTTGTAATATTCAATAGCCTTCGCATCGTCACCCATTTTCTCATAGCAGAAAGCGAGATCATACAGCACCGGCTCATGTTCAGGGTTTTCACTGAGCGCTTTTTTCAGATAGGAAAGTGCCTCACTGTAAGCACCCGTTTGAATAAAAGAAATGCCAATGTTGTAAAGAAGTTCATCGCGGTCCTCAAATGCATACTTTTCCGCTTTTTTAAAATATTCTGTAGCGCGGTGATGCTCCCCTTTCATATTGTGGCACGTTCCCAGCATCATCATGACATCGGGATTGGTGTTCTCAATTTCTTCCAGTTGCTTCAGCAGGTGAATCGCCTTGGGAACCTTTAGTTGGGAAAGGTAAATCTGGGCTTTTTTTATTTTAACGATTGTAGAGTTCGGATGTTGCCTTAATGCTATTTCACAAGCCTGCAAGGCGTTGGAAAACTGACTTTTATCGATGTACTGGTCGGCAATGAATTCAAAATCGGAAACGTCAAAAAATTCCGTACGCTGTTCCGTCAGCATTTGTTTGTAACGCTTCAAAACTCCGGAGAATTCTTTGCTTTCGAAATTATCCCTTGACTCTTCCCACATCATGATGATCTTCTTAAAATCAGTGCAAAGTTAATTAAAAATGACTTACAGAGGTTGGTGCTCCGGTCTTAAAAGGTCGTTAACCGTTTTAACAGGATTAAAAGTGACAGGAGGAACCTCAGCAAACAATGTTATCCAGTCTGACATAGCGCCATTCCATAATCCGGGTAATTCCTGGGCTTTCAATGGCTTTCCGTCTTTTGACTTATAGGAGATGAAACCTGTTTCAGGATCTCGGAATTCAGGCAAATAGAATTTTTCACCTTTGTAATTGCGAACTCCGCAAACCAGGTCCACAGGATTGAAATGCGATGCGCGAGCAGCAATGGCAGCCTGATTGGGATTCTTCAGGTCAATCTGGCTGCTCTCTACGACCTGCAGGGTAGTAGTCCCATCAGGTTGAATGGCCCAGAATGGTCCTCCTCCCGGTTCACCTTCATTTTTCACCATTCCGCATACCCGTACAGGCCTGTTCAGCTTATCAGCCAGGTACCTGATTTTCGATTGGCGGTCATGCAGACTGGCATTTGGTGAAGGCAGGGTGCACAAATCTTTTTCAAGATATTGCAGCATGTCGTCTATTTGCTGATCAGTCAGCTGATCCGGCTTTTCCAGCAGAACCAGGTTATTGAACACCTGTTGCTGGCATTTCAGCAATAATCCGGCCAGTGCCTTTTTGTATTTGATGGTATCAACTTTCAGACGATCCGGTACTACATTGTCAATATTTTTTACGAAAACCAGGTCTGCCTGAAGGTCATTCAGGTTTTCCAGCAGGGCGCCATGGCCTCCAGGCCTGAAAAACAGTTTCCCTTCCGTTGTACGGAATGGCTCATCGTTTTCGTCAACAGCAATGGTGTCGGTTGAGGGTTTTTGCACGGAAAAGGAGATTTCGTACTGTACCTCGTATCTTTTTTCAAAAATGCCCGCAGCTGTTTCACATTTGTCTTTGAACAATTGAAGATGCTCCGTTGACACAGTAAAATGGATCCTGACTATCCCGTTTGCGTCAGCGCTATAAAGCGCGCCTTCCACCAAATGTTCCTCAGCAGGAGTGCGGCTGATCCCGGAATACATATGAAAATCCAGTAATCCCTTGGGTAGGAAGCCATAATTTAATCCTTCTGAGGAAAGTACTGCTCGCAAAATCTCTGTGTACTTCATACGTCCGCCTGAGTCGGCCAGGGATCCGGGTTTCTCTATCAAAAAGGGATAAAAAGCAAATTTTGACAGCTTTTCAAAGAATTGATTCACACTGTTATACTGCTCTTTCCCCAGGAGAAGTTCTGCCTCGTCATTCGTCAATGCTTCTTCCTGAAAGGAGAAAAGCGACTGGAACATCCGGCTTGCAGCACCGGAGGCAGGAACGAACTTTACCGGAACTGTTCCCTCTGTTAGTTTTGATTCGTAAAAAGAGACAAGACTTGAACATTCGGTATCAGAAAGTTGTAAAATTCCATTGCCAATACCCGCTGCTTCTACCACCTTTAAATAGGGGAAACCTCTTTTGAAATGTGAAATCTGGCTAAGAATATCAGTCAGGTTCCCTCCTCTTTCCATTATTTGCTCCTGGTCTGCTGCCGTTACCATATGTATTTGTTTCTATAGGTTGAATATACGAATATGAAAAGCAATTGTAACCTGAACCGCCTCAGTTTTTATTCACATTGTAATGTTCATTAATATCTAAAGGTTCTGCTATTTTTGCCTTTAAATTAAAATTAATGGAAAAAATTGAATTCCAATGGGGTAGTGATAAGCGGTACAATGATTATTCCGCTTATTTCAGGAAAAGATTTGACGGCAAGGTCCAGAAAATATCGCTTGATGCAGGTTTTACCTGTCCCAACCGGGATGGTTCACGTGGGAAAGGAGGCTGCTCTTACTGCAACAATCAGAGTTTCAATCCTGATTATTGCCGCGCTGAACAAAATATTGCGGACCAGCTCACCAGGGGAATTGAATTTTTCTCTGCCAAATATCCGGACATGCGGTATCTTGCCTATTTTCAGGCCTACAGCAACACTTATGCACCGGTGGAACTATTGCGCCAGTCATATGATTCCGCACTTTCTCATCCGGAGGTAGCCGGACTTGTCATTGCAACCAGGCCGGATTGCCTTAGTACGGAGATACTGGATCTGCTTGAGGAATTTTCACACAAAAGTTACGTTTCAATAGAGCTGGGTGTTGAGAGTTTCAATGAGGAGACTCTTGTGAAAATCAACCGCGGCCACACGGCATCAGAGTCGATATCCGCTATTCAGCGAATTGCAGAAAGAAAGATTGACAATTGTATTCATTTGATTTTCGGGCTACCGGGCGAAGCAGACAACGATTTTATCCGGACTGCGCATATATTGTCCGGACTGCCGGTCCAAAGCATCAAGCTTCACCAGCTGCAAATACACAAGGGAACACGGATGGCGCTGGATTATAAAAAAGATCCCGGTTCGTTCAATTTGTTTGAAGTGGATCAGTATGCTGACCTGGTAGTGCGGTTCCTGGAGCATCTGTCACCTGATATTATTGTACAGCGTTTTGTCAGTTCGGCTCCTGCCTCCCTTTTGATTGCCCCCAGGTGGGACATGAAAAACTATCAATTTGTGGCAATAGTGAATAAACTGCTTGCCGAAAGGGATACCTGGCAGGGGAGACTCCTTGGAAAATAAAGGGCTTAATTGCGAAATCACTATTTAAAAGTCTTTCCTGCAGCTACTGTACACATCGTATCCGCAACAAAATATTTTCTGGCCAGCTCTCTGATTTGTTCAGGTGTGGTTGTTTTTATCGTATGGATGATATGGTCAAAATAACCGACTTCCAGCTCAGCTTCGTACAACGAAGAAAAGCTCTGCGCCCGTGCAAACGGACCGTCAAAATCTTCCAGCATCCGTCCAAGCAGGAAACTGCGCAAAGGTTCAAGCTCTGATTCAGGAACCAGGTCATCGCAAAGCCGCTGCATTTCATGGAAAATTTCCCTTATGGCTTCCTCTGTTTTTTCAGCTGTCACTTCAGCATGGATCATAAATATGGCATCCCGGACAAACGAAACGACTGAGGCATGAATGCCATATGTCAGCCCTTTCTCTTCCCTAAGATTGCTCATGAGCCTGGAGCCAAAGTATCCGCCGAAGATGGTTGTCAGCAATTTTAGCCCGGAAGAGTCAGGATGGTGTTGAGTAGGAACTCTTTTGCCGATGGTTATCGCATTCTGATTGGCTTTTTCCCGCTCGATAAAAATTCTTTTCTCCGATGTGCCATGTGCTAATGGCTGATTTTCAATAATTGGCGATGGAGTACCCCATTCATTTCCCAAATTCTGTTCGATCAGCTTTGTTACCTCATCATCCACATCTCCTGAAGCGAAGAGCGTGGTATTTGCTGAGTAGTAATACTTGTGATAGTGATTCTTAGCCCCTTCAATGGTGACCTTGTCATATGCCTCCGGCGATGAAACAGGGGAGTAAGGATGTGTTTCTCCCATGACTGTCCTGAGGAAATTACGCTGGGCGACGAGTCCGACTTTTTCTGCATCAACCAGGGCTCTTTGCTTTCTTTTCTGCCTGGCTATTTCAAATTCATGCTCAGGGAAAGAAGCGTCCTGGATAATCTCTGCCAGCAATGGCAACAGGTTTGGAAGGTGTTTTTTTAAGGATAACAAAGAGATGTAGTTGTTGTCATAATAAGGGACAGAACTGAACTGAGCCCCATAGAAGTCAATGCGGTCGGCAATTTCACGGGCGGTTTTACCTGATGTGCCTTCTGAGATCATTCCCGCAGCCATCATGCTTTCAAGTTTACCGGATTCATACCAGCTACCTGCCCTGAAACTGAAATCCAGTTTGACTACTTCCTGGGTCCCTCCGTAAAGCGTAAAAAATGAGGTGCCTCCGGGCAACAACTGATGAACGGGTTCGATAAAATCAATTTTATCAACCGAATGAACCTCCGGAGCTGTTTTTCTGAATGGGTTCATTTTGTCTGATTTTGGATGGAAAGATAGTTAAGAGTGTTTTTGTTTCCATTGCGGAAAAGATGACGCGCTGAATCCAAAAGATCGGCTGATGTTATGTCCCTGTATTTTTGTCCCTGCCGGTTAATTTCTGAAGCATCCCCCATTATTTCAAAAGATGCGAGTTGGATGGCTTTTTCCAGGTAGCCTATCTCGTTGAGCAGCAAATCTGCTTCAACCCTGTTTTTTACCTTTTCCAGTTCGTATGCAGTAATGGTTGTTTCAGCAGTCATCATGATCTCTTCCAGCATTTTCTCCCTTGCCAGGTGTATGTCAATACCGTGGGCGGCTTTCCCGGTCGCCACAAAAAGACCGGGTTCATTCTCCCCGGACAGGTAGGCATCCGCTTCTGTGAAGAGTTTTTGCTCTTTTACCAGGTGTACTTCGAACCTGGATGAACTTCCGTTTGAAAGAATGTCCGACAAAAGGTCCAGTATGTAGAAGTCCCGTTCGTTCCGTCCGCCCATATGCCAGCTGACGTAAAAGGTGTCGATGGGAACATCCCTGTAAACAGTTATTTCGCGGTCCTTTTCCTGTTCAGGTTCCGGCAGACCGATGTACTGTGCGATTTCGCGCCGAGGTATATCTCCGAACCATTTTTCTGCCAGGACCAGGGCATCGGATGAGGAGATATTGCCGCTAATCACCAGAACCGCATTGTTAGGAGCATAATGGTGATAAAAAAAATCCTTCACCTCTGTCAGGGTTGCTTCTTCGATGTGTTCGGGCACAAGGCCGATGGTCGGCCATTTATAAGGGTGAACTTTGTAGGCCAGATCGCGAAGAAGATGCCATACATCTCCGTAAGGTTTGTTGAGATTTCGCTGTCTGAACTCTTCAATGACAACCTTTTTCTGAACATCCAGGCCTTTTTTAGAAAACTTTGGTCCCAGCATACGGTCAGATTCAAGCCATAAGGCAGTCTCTATGTTGTTGGCAGGTAGGGTAATATAATAATTGGTCAGGTCATTGGAAGTAAAAGCATTGTTGGCACCGCTTGCCCGTTGAACAGCCGTGTCAAAATCCGGTACATGAACAGATCCCTCAAATGAAAGGTGTTCAAAAAGATGGGCAAAACCGGTGCGGGCAGGATTTTCGTGTTTTGATCCAACGTTATAGCACACATTGACGGCAACAAATGGAGTGCTGCGATCGGTATGTACTATAACAGTGAGACCATTGTCTAATTTTGTTTTAACGAATTGAATCATAAACGACCAATGTTTTTTGTTTGATTATCCTGCAGTAGGGCGGTTCATTGGAATATTTGTCAAAGATAGCGATTCCTTCCGAAGGTGACACAAATTGTTGGATTGACAGTTGTAATGAGTTGGGGAAATGCAACTTTCGGTCGATGTTGTATGGGCAGAAATTGTTTTTATGCAGTCTAAATAGCTGTTTCATCACGCTTTAATAGAAAAATTAGTTGATTGAGGATTTATAAATTTGTAAACTCGCAAAAAAAGGAAAACCGAAAGATTGATGACTAAATTTATTTCATTATCGGGGTTTTTTGTCCTTTTTACTTATAAACAGAAATTCTAACTCCTTTTAATTAACAATGGAAAAAACAGACAAACTTAAAACCGTTAAATTTTACAGCGGAGAGGAAACCCCTTTAGAAATGCACAAGGTACGTGTTGTTCAGAAACTTAACCTCCTGCCTGTTGAAGAGCGCAAGGAGGCAATATTCGGAGCAGGCTTTAATACTTTCCTCCTGATGAATAAAGATGTTTACCTGGATATGCTCACAGATTCAGGGACCAATGCCATGAGCGATAACCAGATTGCCGCCATGAGTGTTGCGGACGATTCCTATGCCGGATCAGCCAGTTATACCAAACTGGAAAAAGCCATTAATGATGTATTCAACCAGAAATATTTTCTGCCCGTTCACCAGGGACGTGCAGCCGAACATATTGTTTCCAAGGCATTTGTCAAGCCAGGTTGTGTGATTCCAATGAACTACCACTTCACAACGACAAAGGCTCACATTGAGATGGCCGGTGGTGTTGTGGAAGAAATCTACACGGATGAAGCCCTGAAGACCAAGAGTGATTTCCCGTTCAAGGGAAACATGGATATTAACAAACTCAATAAGATCATTGAGAAATGGGGCGCTCAAAATGTTGCATTCATACGTTTTGAAGCCGGAACCAACCTGATTGGCGGTCAGCCATTCTCCATGAAAAATCTCCGTGAAGTTTCAGCCATCGCAAAAACACACAATATCAAGGTGTTGATGGATACCAGCCTTATCAACGAAAATCTCTATTTTATCAAGGTAAGAGAAGAGGGCTACCAGGATGTGCCACTCAAAGATATCTTGCATGAGATGCTCAGCTATACCGATTTCTCATATTTCTCAGGACGTAAGGTGAGTTGTACCCGAGGTGGCGGTATCTGTACCAACAACCGCGAAATCTACATGATGATGCGCGACTGGGTGCCGCTTTTTGAAGGCTTCCTGACTTATGGCGGGATGAGCGTCCGTGAAATAGAGGCCATGGCAGTTGGTTTGTACGAAACGCTGGACTTTGATGTCATCAGCCATTCTCCGACATTTATCAAGTACCTGGTTGACACCCTGGACAAGAGTGGCATTCCTGTTATTACTCCTGCCGGTGGCCTCGGATGCCACCTGGATGCGGGTCAGTTCATCAGCCATGTTCCTCAGCAGCAATATCCTGCCGGTGCTTTGGCCGCAGCTCTCTATGTTGCGTCAGGTATTCGTGGCATGGAAAGAGGAACAATTTCAAGCGTACGCGATGCCAATGGAGATGATGTTCTTGCTGATGTAGAACTGCTCCGTCTTGCCTTCCCGAGAAGAGTCTTCACCCTGTCACAGGTGAAATATGCCGAAGACCGTATCAAATGGCTTTATGAAAACCGTCAGCTGATCGGCGGACTTGAGTGGACTGAAGAACCTCCTGTACTTCGTTTCTTTGTTGGTAAACTTAAACCTATTGGTGACTGGGTCGACAAACTTGTTGCAAAGTTCCGCGAGGATTTTGGCGACAGTCTCTAGTAAATTAGAATCAGTATAAATAGTATAATGCCCTGCAAATTGAATTTTGCAGGGCGTTTTTTATTCATTCTCCCCAAAATGATCCTAATTTTACCTGCGTTTTTAATGTGCGGACACCATTTGGATGGTTAATATTATTTATATTTACTGGTCTGTTTATTAATAGCTTATATATTTATTGATTTAGAATCCTTGACAATGAAGAACAGCGATAAATTATTTGACAAAGCCGGTGAACTAACCGACAAGGCAGGAAAAATCCTTGAAGAAGGGTTTGAAAAATTCAAAGGGAGTGAGGCTTTCGCTAAAATCACTGAAGCGATGGGGCAGGCAGGAGAATTTGTTGACAAGAAAATGGAGGAACTGAAGGAGAGTGATATTCCCGATAAAGTGAAGGACTTTAGAGATAAAGCTGAATCAGGGACTGAAAATGTCATTGAGCATGTAAAAGCCTATGGTTCGTTACTTGCCGGTGATGTTGACCAGGTGATAGAGGAGATGAAGGAAAAGCTGGCAGGGAGGAAAGGGAGATAAAGGATAAAGGATAAAGGATAAAGGGAAATAAATAGATATAAATAGTAAGAGGAAATAATAAAAGTCGTAACACTACCTTTTGAACCTGGTTGGGGTGTGTTACGACTTTTATGTTTTTAGATTCCAGTTTTCAGTAACCGGAATATAGAGGGTTAAATAAATTCCTTCATTGTTTTCTTAATCAGTGAGATAGCCTCTCTCATCTGGTCCTCAGTGATGGTCAGTGGAGGAGTAAACCGGATGGTATGTTCATGGGTGGGTTTGGCCAGAATCCCATTATCCATCATTGCAAGGCAAAGGTCCCAGGCCTGTTTGCCTTTAACTGGCTTTATTTGTATGGCATTCAGCAAGCCTTTACCCCGGACTTGTTCAACCAGGGGCGAATCGAAAGCACTCATCTCATCTCGAAATATCTTTCCGATTTTTTCAGCGTTTTCCGCGAGACGTTCATCCAGAAGCACATTCATTGCTGCAAGTGAAACCTTGGCAGCCAGCGGATTGCCACCATATGTAGAGCCATGTTCTCCTGGCTTGATAGTCAGCATGATGTAATCATCTGCCAGGACACAGGAGACAGGATACATTCCGCCTGAAGCTGCTTTCCCCAATATCAGCAGATCAGGTCGCACTCCTTCGTGGTCGCAAGCCAGCATCTTTCCGGTCCGGCCCAAGCCGGTCTGTACTTCATCTGCAGCCAAAAGAACACGGTATTCCTTGCACAGCATGGCAGCCTTTCTCAGGTAATTGTCATCCGGGACGTACACGCCAGCTTCAGCCTGTATCGGTTCTACCAGGAATCCGGCAGTGTGCGGATGACTCAGTTCCTTTTCCAGCGCATTTAAGTCGTTGTAGGGAATTCTCACGAAACCGGGCGTAAATGGGCCATAATCTCCATATGAATCAGGGTCGGATGACATTGAAATGATCGTAATGGTACGTCCATGGAAGTTGCCGTCACATACGATAATCCGAGCCTTGTTTTCCGGAATGCCCTTGACTTTGTATCCCCATTTCCGGATCAGCTTAAGCGCTGTTTCATCACCCTCAGCTCCTGAGTTCATTGGCAGAATCTTGTCATAACCAAACAATTTGGTCATAAACTCCTCCCATTCACCCAGAACATTGTTGTAAAATGCACGGGAAGTCAGAGCCAGTTTGCCGGCCTGGTCAACCATGGCCTTTACAATTTTTGGATGACAATGGCCTTGGTTGACTGCAGAATAAGAGGCCAGAAAGTCAAAATAGCGCTTGCCCTCTACATCCCATACAAAAATGCCTTCACCTTTTTCCAGTACCACCGGTAGCGGATGGTAGTTGTGAGCACCGTATCGGTCTTCCCTGTCGATAAAATCCTGTGTTTTCATCAGTATATAATTTAAATTTTAATTGCCTGATGGAATACCCACATACTCATTTTTCGGTTGGTGGGAAAATATTCTCATGGGCATTCCATGTTTGTTGGTTTCTATTGTCCGGTAAATTAAACTGAACGAATCTAGATTATTTTTATCATTGGATATATGATTTTTGAGAGGTTTGTTTCAACGCTAACTATGAAAAGTATTCGTTTATCACCTTTCTAAATTTTAACCCGGATGCTGATCAGAAATCAAAAAGTCACAGAAAATTTAAGATTGATTCTCCTTCCTGTCAGGTAATTGGGTACTGCATGCATCTGGTTCTGAAAATCGGATACCCAATAATAGGACACCACATTGTTCAGGTCGAACAGGTTGAAAATTTCGAATGCGAGCCAGGCTTCCCGGAGATTGGTTGCCAGGAAATTTTGCCTCTTTTGTGTCGGACTCCCAATCAGCATCTTGGAAATGCCCAGGTCGACCCTGCTGTACGGTGGCATCCTGAAAACATCCATATAACGTTCTCCCTGGGGCGGCCCGAAGGGAATAGCACTTCCGTAAAGGAGGGTGAGGTTCATTTTAACGGTCGGGTTTCTTGGCAGATAGTCCTGGAAAAATAGAGAAAAATTGAACCGTTGGTCCGTAGGGCGCGGGATAAATCCCGGGTAAACTGTTTCAGAAGTTGTTCCGTCTTCACTGGTTTTGATAAAGCTGTCACCAATGATATCTTCTTCAGTTTTCATAAGCGTCAGTGAAGCCCAGGAGGTAAACCCCGGGATTGGCTCGCCGAAAATTTTCATTTCCAGGCCGGAGGCATATCCGTTGGATTGCTGTCCGGGAAAATATTGCAGATCCAGATTGGTGACCTTGTAGGGAATCAGGTGATGAAGTGATTTGTACCATAGCTCGGTCGAAAATTTAAACGGACGTTCTCCCCAGGTAAAGGGATAGTCCACCCCGAAAGCATAGTTGGTCGATTTTTGGGCCTTCACAGTAGGTACAATTTCTGCTTCCCTGTTTTTCAATTCCTTAAAAAAGGGCATCTGTTGGTAAATACCCCATGATGCATGCATTTGCAGTTGTTTATCCTTATCCGGGAGCCAGATCGCGGAGATCCGGGGACTGAAAATCATCTGTTTGTTAAAATCCCAGTACTGAAAACGGCCGCCGAAACTGATTGAAAGCGTTGAATTCTTAAGCTGTGTGGTGTATGTATCCTGCATAAAAGCAGTGTAACGATTGCTGTTCAGGCTGTTTTTGGCATGCACGTTGCGATAAAGCCCCAGTTCCCCCTGGTTGTGAGGTACCGAGTAACCGGCAGAATCACGCATCTCCCATTCACTAACTTCGTCATGGATTCTCTCCGATTGGTATTTTAATCCCCATTGAACGCGGTGATTATCAGTAATATATTTCCCGCGGTGTTCGATGTTCATAATATTGGCCTGCAGGAAGTTTCCGGCATGAACCAGCGTTGATCCAACACCGAGCAACATCGTGCTGTCCTTGCTGATGCCCGGATCTGATCCGGCAACAACTTCGTTCAGGTAATATTGTCCCAGGATGTCATAACGCTCCTTTTCATCCGAGTAGAATGTACTGGCAGTCAGTTGCAGATTCAGCCTGCTGTTCGGGCTGTAATTCCCTGTCACCGCGCAGAACCGGTTGTTAAACTGGTCTTTTTCATGGCCGTCGAAGTAAATTTTGAGAAGATAGGACTGTGTCATGGTACCAAAACTGGTTTCCCTGGTTTCCGGTGTGAAATCATAGGTATTGGATGAAACATTGGCCAATAGGTTCAGGGAAAATTTGGGCGAGAATTCATATCCCAGGAGTGCCTGGAAATCAATGGCAGCAGGATCGTAATGTCCCTTTGAATCAAGCGTTCCGAGCAAATAGCGGTTGTTCCTGTACCGGAAACCTGTCAGGTAGGAGAATTTGTTTTTGAAGGACCTGCCTTCCAGGTGGGCCGATGCCCCCAGGGCTCCTATTTCAGCCGTTCCTCCGAAAATGCCTGGTTTTTTGTAATCAATATCGAGAACGGACGACATTTTATCCCCGTACGAACTCTCAAAGCCTCCGGAAGAAAAACGAATGGCAGATACAAGGTCCGGATTCAGAAAACTGAGTCCTTCCTGTTCCCCGGTTTTTACCAGGAACGGGCGAAATATCTCAATACCATTGACATAGAGGAGGTTTTCATCGTAGTTTCCGCCCCTGACGCTGTATTGCGGACTCAATTCATTGTGGCTGCTGACTCCGGGCATGGATTTGACGAGTTGTTCGATCGCCCCGCTGCCGGTATTGGAGAGATTCTTCGCTTCACGCGGATTGATATTGACAGTTCCGGGATTGGATTTTCGCTGCTGTGTAATTTCAACCTCTGAAATACTGATTGTTACCGGCTTCATCACCTGCGTGATCTCTTGCCGTATGCCGGAAGGGACAGTCAATTCCATGGTCTGGTAATTGATCATGCTGAATATCAAAACAATGTCTTTTCCAGTCTTTACTGTCAGGCTGAAATTTCCGTTATGGTCGCTGTAAGTTCCTTGTTGACTGTTCTTTATCCGGATATTTACCCCCGGGATGGGTTGTAGGTCCGGCCCCAGTGTCCTGCCCGTCATAACAGCCATTTTCTCCTGTCCCCGGGACTGGAGAAAGCAGATAAAGATTACAAAAAATAAAATAGTTAAGCGATAGGCTGACATAAACGGACCGGTAAAATATCCTGTTAAAAGTATTCAAATTATTGTTCTGTTGCATGGAGGTAGTTCTTCGAAAATGGAACAGAGTGATCAATTTTGATTATTTTCGCAATCTGATTCTCTATTTTTTATGGCGCAAAAGCATAGACCCCTCACTTCTGTGTTGGTTAAACCGGCAGGGCCGGACTGTAATCTCCAATGTACTTACTGCTTTTATCTCGAAAAAGAGTCTCTTTTCCCTGAAACCAAAAACCATAGAATGGGGTATGATGTGCTGGAGGAGATGATCCGCCAGGTGATGCAGCAGTCGGGCGAATCAGTCTCAATTGCCTGGCAGGGGGGAGAACCGGCATTGATGGGGATCGAATTTTACCAGAAGGCAGTTGAGTTTGAGATTAAATACGGTCATGGCAAACAAGTTGGGAATGGATTTCAGACCAATGGAACTCTGCTGAACCGGGATTGGGCCCGATTTTTAAAAAAGTATGATTTTTTGGTCGGGCTTTCCCTGGATGGCCCTGAACATATTCACGACAGGTACCGGGTCAACAAGGGGCTCCAAAAAACCTGGCATATAGTGGAGGAAAAGGCTAAAATGCTTATTGAAGAGGGAGTTGCAGTCAATGCAATGTGTTGTATAACTGATTATTCGGCTGATTATCCCAATGAACTTTACAATTATTACAAGAGCCTGGGCCTGACCTGGATGCAATTTATACCTGTCGTTGAGACAGATCCAGACGATCCGACCAAATCGGCTCCATTTTCACTCACTGCTGAGAAATACGGTAAATTCCTCGTGGCGCTTTTTGACCTGTGGCTGGCTGATTTTGAGAATGGCGCTCCGACAACTTCAGTCAGGCATTTCGAATCCGTGTTTTATACCTACGTCGGGATGGAACCCCCTGAGTGCACCATGCACAAGGAATGCGGTCCTTATGTGGTTGTTGAACACAACGGAAATATATACTCCTGCGATTTTTTCGTGGAACCCCGTCACCGGCTTGGTAATCTTCGTAATGACAAGATTGTCAATATGTTGAACAGTAAAAAGCAGGATGATTTTGGTAAAGCCAAAGCCATACTGCCCCGGAAATGCAGGTTTTGTCCCTGGCTGACCAAATGCTTCGGGGGTTGCACCAAAGACAGGATCAAAGACCCTGCAGACCAAAGATTGCCTCGATTCTGTGAAGCTTACATCCAATTTTTTGAACATGCTGATGCCCAAATGAGGATACTCGCACAAAATTGGCAGCAAAAGCAATCCGACTACCAGGAAAAAGAGGTTACAAAAGGTTATTATTGGGCATTCCAGGATAAACAAAGGCAATAATTGCCAATTCGTGATGATCAATCAAAATCAGATATGCACAAAAAATTATTATTGGGAGTGGAGGCAATCGGGCAGGGTGCCATTGATGGTGGTATCTCCGGAGTTTATGCCTACCCCGGCACCCCTTCAACAGAAATTACAGAATATATACAGGAGCAAAAGGTTGCAATCGATCGCAACCTTCACCGGCAATGGTCTGTAAACGAAAAGACAGCAATGGAAGCCGCACTCGGTATGTCCTATGCCGGAAAGAGATCCCTTGTCTGCATGAAACATGTCGGACTCAATGTGGCCGCTGACGTTTTCATGAACATTGCCATTACAGGTATCAATGGAGGGATGGTCATAGCTGTGGCGGATGATCCGTCTATGCACTCTTCCCAAAATGAACAGGACTCCCGTTATTACGGAAAGTTTGCCATGGTACCTGTCCTTGAACCTGTCAATCAGCAGGATGCCTATGATATGACAATTGCTGGTCTGGATCTGTCGGAAAGGACAGGTGTTCCTGTAATGATCCGTATCACAACACGCCTGGCACATTCCCGGTCCGGGGTGAGTATTTCAGATCAACCACGTGAAGAAAACGGACTTTCATTGCCGGAAGATCCCATGCAGTTTGTCCTGTTGCCATTTAATGCCAGAAAAAGATATAACAGCCTGCTCGGCAAGCAGTCACTGTTTCTTGGAATGTCTGAAGTGTCCCCTTTTAATCATTTTGAAGATGGTGAAGACACCAGCCTGGGAATTGTATGCTGCGGTATAGCCTACAACTATTTCATGGAAAATTTTCCCGGGAAATCTCCATATCCTGTCGTACTTATTTCCCAGTATCCCATGCCTGAGATGTTGCTGAAAAAGCTTGAAGCACAGGTCGATGAGATACTCGTACTGGAAGAAGGTTATCCTTTGGTTGAGGAGCAGCTGAAGGATTATTTTGAACAAGGTAAAAAAATCCTGGGAAGGCTTGATGGCACCTTGCCAAGGGCAGGTGAGCTGAATCCGGATATTGTGGCCGCCGCCCTGAAAATTGAAAAACCCGGTGCACCGTTACAACCCGGAGTCCTTGCCAACAGGCCGCCTGCACTCTGCAAAGGTTGCGGACACCACGATACCTACCGTGCATTGAATGAGGTAATGGAGGAATTCGGGAAGGGGAAGGTCTTCTCCGATATCGGATGTTATACCCTGGGCGCCCTGCCACCCTACAATTCGATTTACAGTTGCGTAGATATGGGAGCTTCCGTTACCATGGCGAAAGGTGCGGCCGATGCCGGGATGTTTCCATCATTAGCCGTGATTGGTGACTCGACGTTCACCCATTCAGGAATTACCGGCTTGCTGGATGCTGTCAATGAAAAATCAAATATTGTACTGATTATAGGAGACAACGAATCAATCTCCATGACAGGAGGTCAGGATTCTTCTGCATTTGGACGGATTGAGTCAATCTGCGAGGGGGTTGGTGTTGACCCGGATCATATCCATGTTCTGGAATCATTGCCTAAAAATCATGAATTACTTGTACAGATTCTAAAGAAGGAGATTGCCCACAACGGTGTGTCAGTCATCATTCCAAGACGGGAATGTATCCAGAAACTGGCCAGGAGAAGGAAAAATTAATATCAACAATCAATAAAAAGCGTGATGAAGTGTGATATTGTATTAGCAGGTGTTGGCGGACAGGGAATACTATCCATCGCCACGGTCCTGGGTTATGCGGCAGTTAAGAATAATTTGTACATTAAACAGGCAGAAACCCACGGTATGAGTCAGCGAGGCGGTGCGGTTCAGTCTTACCTGAGATTGTCAGACCGGCCGATTTATTCTGATCTCATTCCTTCTGGTGAGGCCCGGCTGATTCTGTCAGTAGAACCGCTGGAGTCGCTGCGTTACCTGTCTTTTCTGTCAAAAGATGGATATGTCATTACGAGTACAACGCCTTTTGTCAATATTCCTGATTATCCACCGGTGGATGAAATATTGGCTTCAATTAACCAACTGCCGCATGTTGTGGCGATTGACGCCGAAACTACGGCAAAAAACGAAGGCAACATCAAATCATCCAACATGGTGATGCTCGGTGCCGCATCTCCTTTTATCGACCTTCCGGCTGACAGTCTGGAAGATGGTATCAGGGAGATATTCTCCAGGAAAGGTGATGATATAGTTTCCTTGAACCTTAGGGCTTTTCATGCAGGAAGAGCATACACAGAACAGATTTTGAACAGGATAAAATAATTTACCATGATTTTACCGGGAAGGTACAATACGCTGAAAGTAGTGAAATACGTAGATTTCGGCGTTTATCTGGATGGGGAAGAGCTGGGTGAGATACTGCTTCCGGCTCGCTACGTGCCGGAAGAATGTGAAGTCGGACAGGATCTGGAGGTGTTTATTTACCTGGATTCGGAGGACAGAATCATCGCTACAACGGAAAAGCCATACGCCCAGGTGGGGGAATTTTCCTGGTTAAAGGCGGTGGCAGTGAACAGTATCGGCGCTTTTCTGGACTGGGGACTTATGAAGGATCTGCTTGTTCCCTTTCGTGAACAAAAGATGAGCATGGTTGCCGGAAAATCATACCTGGTATATGTCTACCTGGATCCCGATTCAAATAGAATAGCTGCATCCGCCAAACTGGAAAAATTCCTCGACAATGTGATTCCTGAATACCAGGCTGGAGAAGAGGTCTCACTGATTGTAGAAAGTGAGAGTGAGCTGGGATATAACGCGATCATCAACAATTTGCACAGGGGAATTCTTTACCATGACGAATTGCCTGGTCCTTTGAAAAAAGGAGACCGGCTCAGGGCTTATATCAAAAAAGTGAGGGAAGACAAAAAGATTGATCTTTCACTTTACCGTCCCGGTTATGCCCAGGTTGATAGCGTCTCAATGAATATTCTGGATATCTTGAAAAAAGCCGGTGGATTTCTGCCACTCACAGACAAAAGTGATGCGGCCCTGATCTTTGACCAATTCGCCATTAGCAAAAAGATTTTTAAGAAAGCGGTTGGCTGCCTGTACAAACAAAGGTTAATTTCACTGGAAGAGAAGGGGATAAGAATAACCTGAAAGTTTTTAATTGACAAGAATTTACGTGCAATTATTTTTATTTTCCCTGATTTCAATTAAAATCACCACACTTAGTTAAGTATTTAATAATCATTGAATTATAACGATAAAATGGTTTTTGGTAACCATACATGTTAATTCTCAGATTATTTATTTTTAACTTATTGATATATTTTTTAGCAGCGAGAATAATTTCATCGCAATTGACGTATTTTTGAGCCCTTGTTTTAGCATTTAGAATATTATCGAGTCATTCGTGAATGGAAAAAAATCTTACCGGGATTAAGAAAGTTTCGCTTGCCGGACTAATTATCACACTTGGAATCGTTTATGGCGACATAGGTACAAGTCCGTTGTATGTAATGAACGCCATCATGAAGGGTGGAATTGAAATCAATAAACTCTTGATTTACGGCGCGGTCTCCTGTATCTTCTGGACACTGACACTTCAGACTACATTCAAATATGTCATTATAACCCTGCAGGCGGATAACCACGGTGAAGGGGGAATTTTCGCCTTGTTTGCACTCGTCAGACGAAAGACGAACCTGATTGCGATCATCACCATGGTTGGTGGTAGTGCCTTGCTGGCGGATGGTGTTATAACACCGGCGATCACTGTTACTTCTGCGGTGGAAGGGTTAAATATTTTGTACGACAATATTCCGGTCGTTCCGATCGTTCTCACAATATTTCTTGTTCTTTTCTTCTCACAACAGTTTGGATCTGGCCTGATTGGAAGTATTTTCGGACCTGTCATGTTCCTCTGGTTCATACTTCTGGCGGTTTTGGGGGTAAGTCAGCTCACCCATGGTGCTGGTATTCTCGCAGCCATGAATCCATATTATGCTTACCAGTTTCTGACTACCTATCCTGAAGCTATAATATTGCTTGGAGCTGTATTCCTTGCTACTACCGGTGCTGAAGCCTTATATTCTGACCTGGGACATTGTGGAATCAGAAATATCAGGATTACCTGGATTTTCGTTAAGATATCCCTGCTGCTTAATTATTTTGGACAAGGCGCCTGGCTGATGGATCACTTGTCGGAAGCCAAGGATGTGAATGTTTTTTACTCTATAATGCCTCAGTGGTTCTTAATTCCCGGAATTATCATTGCAACTTCAGCTGCTATCATTGCCAGTCAAGCTTTGATTAGTGGGTCGTATACTCTTATAAGTGAGGCTATTACGTTGAATATCTGGCCAAGGATCAAGGTGCTTTACCCGACTTCCGTAAAAGGTCAGGTCTATATCCCGTTTGTCAACTGGATGCTTTGGATCTCCTGCTCCTTTGTGGTGGTTTATTTTGTAAAGTCCTCCAACATGGAAGCTGCCTACGGGTTGTCGATAACAATAACCATGATCATGACGACACTCCTTTTGTCTGTTTACCTGAGCAAAAGGAAATTCAACATTTTCCTGCGAATGTTCATGCTTGGTCTTTTCCTTGCGATTGAAGGTACTTTCCTTTATGCGAATCTCCATAAATTTGTTGATGGCGGTTGGCTCACAATCATGCTGGCTTCTCTCTTCTTTACTGTCATGTATGGCTGGTATTTCGGTAGAAAGATCAAAAACAAGTTCATCACCTTCACCAGCCTGAGAAAAGAGGTTGATGTTATCCATGAACTGAGTATGGATTATAACGTACCCAAAATTGCAACGAATCTGGTGTACATTACAAAAGCCAACAATATTGACCAGATTGAGTCAAAAATCATGTACTCGATCTTCAACAAGCATCCTAAAAGAGCCAATACTTACTGGTTTCTGCATATTGACAGCCTGGACACCCCTGATACCTTCGAATACACTGTGCACCATATCGTTCCCGGGGTTGTCATAAAAGTGGAGTTCCATCTTGGATTCAAAGTTGAACGCCGTATCAATGTCTATTTCAAACAGGTGCTTGAGGACCTGGAGAAAAATCACGAAATCAGCATGGTGAGCCATTATAAATCACTGAAAAGACATTCAATTCCGGCCGACTTCCTGTTTGTCAACCTCGACCGTATCCTTATCAATGATTATAAGTTGCCACCTCTGAAAAGGTTTACAATGGGATTGCACAACCTTATTCGTAAAATGGGTATCAATGATGTTAAAGCCTTCGGACTCGATACCAGTAACGTTATTGAAGAGAAAATTCCTATTGTTATCGCAAGGGAAGAGAAAAAGCGAATCAGAAGGATAATTCGCTGATCTGCTGGAAATAATTTTCCTGGTCCGGGAAAACGTTGGTTCTGCTTGCAGATATTACCGTCTGGCTAAAAGCTATCGCTTTAATCGGGACTCTGATTTTTAATATAATCATCCACAACCAGTTTGGCCTTGTCGTAATCCAGACTGGAGATTGCCACCCTTACTGAACCGCCTTCACCCGGGAGGTTCCATCCGGGATTATAGGTTCCTCTTGACCCATCGAAAAGATAAGCATCGATAGCAGCATTTTCCAGCAGGCTTACTACCATTCCTGCTTGCCATGTTGTACCTGTATAGATCACAACAGATTTTATTTCAGGATTTGGTTTCATAATTTGTGTTTTACTTTCACCTATTACACTGTTTCTGTTATAAAACGGGCTCATTTCATCTTTAATTTCAGACTGGAAAGTTTAATAACGTTTTCCGCATCCCTTTCATTGTTTATCAAAACAGTCACTGCCCGGAATTTGCTCTGGCTTGTATTTCTGTACTCATCTTTTATCGTTTCAGGAAGATCACTGTTCTCAATTAAAGCTTCCGCTTTGCTGCTAAAATAGAAACTAACCCTGAATGAGCCATCGGTTACTCCAACCCAAAAGATGGTGTTTTTCTTTTTTAACGCCCTGAAAAGCCAGCATTTCCCGTCATTGTAAAATCTCCAGACTTCGCTGATGTCTTTGTGATTCTCATAAAGGTAATTCATTATTTTTTGCCACAGGATGCTTTTGTCCCCGATGATTGAAAATACAAGTTCATTGTCAGGTATAATTTCCGGGTTTGTTAAAGTTATTTGTTCCATAGTGCCGAACTTTAGTTGTCAGGTTCAAAGAAAAAAGCATTACAGGAAAGTGTTAGTAATGAGGATGGCTGACTCGCTTATTCTTTAATTAGTTTAATTAACCTGAAATTTCCGTTCCAGTCTGCATCTTCATCAGAGACTACCTTCAGATCACTTTCTGCAACGATGGATTCAAAATCCCTGGTTAGGTCGGATGCAATGATATTGGAAAAGAAGTTTGCCAGGCGGCGTCTTAGCGATACTTTCCTTCCGGTGGGAACGAATTTATCAAATACTGATGCTGTGCCACCCTTTTTCAGGACCCTTGAGGCCTCCCGAATACACAAAACAGGTTCAGGAATTACCGCAAGGATCAGATGGAGAATAATTTTGTCGAACGACTGATCTTCAAACTCAAGGGATTGCGCATCCATGGTAATAGTCCTGACATTGAGATGCAGTCGCAGACTTCGCTTTTTTAGCTTTTCGAGCATCGAAGGTGTCAGGTCAATCGCGGTAATTACACAGTCTGCCGGTAGGAAATCGAGGTCCAGACCGGTGCCGGCGCCAATGATCAGCACTTTATCCCCTGGTTTAATTTGCAGCGAACTGATTGATTTTTTCCTGGATAACTCGAATACACGTCCAACCAGGTCATATCCCGGGCTCCATAATGTATAGCGGATTCTGTTCCACCTGTTTGTATTTATCTTCATTGTAAGTAGTTATCGTTTCAATTCCGTCTGCACGATAAATGTAAGTTAATTCCTGATAATTTATTTTCCATCCGTGATATTTTTAGGTTGCGGGTAAATCTGACAACAAAGTTGAATAAATTCAGGGTTATTCCCTGCCTGAAAATTTATCAGGGGTCATTTTCATTATTTATTTCAAGGAATTTTATGTGTTTGATATTCAGTAAATTAGTCTTTTGTGAATTATTTTGACCCTAATCCCTTTGGAACATTGACAGCATTCGGAAACAAAGGATTTGGATACAAATGACAAGAGATCTGTCCGGAGGAAGATCTCTTGTCTGAAATTATCTGTTAAAACCCGTGACCGGAAACAATGTCATTACTTTTGCCTGTGACCAGATCTCTGGTTGTTTTCCCTGCTATTTCCGCCTCCGGATTCTCTCATATTCTTTTGCACTTTAACCGGTTTCCCGATTTTCTTTCCATCGTATTGTACCGGAGCAGTTCTTTCAGACGGACCGTTACCTCTTTGGTTATTGTTATATCGCCCCGCATCGTTAGCCCTGTTGTCCTTGCGATTGTAATTGTCATTACGGTAATTATTGTCATCGCGGTTGCGGTTCTCGTTTCTGTACTCGCCACTTCGCGCCCTTGAGTTATAGTAATCCCTGTCGGCACGGTGATTAAATACCTCCCTGCGTTCATTTTCATTGAATCCGCGAAGCGGACGGTCGTTGTCCCAACGCCTGTTATAGTATTTTGAGTGGTAATAATAACGTGGATAATGACTTACATAATAGTTAAAATGTCTCCAGGGTTCAAATACCCGGTGATCAAGTGCTACTACAAAACTATTGTTGAGGTTGAACCATGAATAGGCAGGTGGCAGCGATCTGCTGAATACCCATACTCCATTGTACAGGTAAACGAATTCCTGGCTTCTTAAATCATAATAGGTCTCGATGTCGGGGAAATAATAATACCTGACCTGGCTCTGGTTTTCATAATATGGAGCCCAGCCGGGAAGATTAATACTAGCACTAATCTGGACATTTTGCGCGAGCGCCGTAGTATTAAGGCCTGCTGTTGTCAGGATAAAAAGCAAGGCAATGCCCCGAATAAGGTTCTTCGCCTGAAACAGTGTTTTACTGTTATCTTCTGTCGTTTGACTAATCTGTGTTCTCATGGGATTGAATTATTAATTGTTATCAATCGGTGACCCGGATTTTACCCGGCCAATATTTTTTTCTATTTGTGAAGTGATTGCTTCAAATCAGGCATTGATCGCTTCAACACTTAGACAGGTGCAATAATCATTCCAAACTATTTTAAGGTGCGGTTAAATTTTCAATTACTTCAGTTGACGGTGAAATCTGTTCAGTAAATTGTCTGAATTCTTATACTAAAGATTCAAAACAGGTTGGTCAGATTAGCTAATCTAACCATACCCGTTTAGGTGCAGATAAATTTAAAGTGAGACTAAACCGCGCAGGGATGTTGGTTATATAATTGAATATGAGCACCTTGGATTTGCGCTGATTTTATTGGTTTTTCACTGCTCCGTTCTTCATTTTATCCTGGCATACCGGTATTCATTGAGAATCTTTCCGTTTTTTATAACGGAATTTGCAAAAATGCCTTCAAGTTTAAACCCGGATTTTTCCAAAACACGTTGGGAGGCTTTGTTAAACTCAAACACACCCGTGAAAATTCTCACGAGTCCCAGCTGATTGAATCCATATTCTGTAATCAATCCAACAGCTTTTGTGGCAATTCCATGTCCCCAGTAAGGTTCCCCGATCCAGTACCCGATTTCGGCGCCAAGCCTGTAGATATCAGACTGAGGTACAAGCCCGATGCACCCGGCAAGTTCTTCCTGGTATTCTATGACAAAAGTTTTACGGGGATCTTCCTCTTTGCAGATATTGATGAATTCAATCGCATTTTGCCTGGTATAAGGAAAAGGCAGAAAGTCCCGGAGATTGTCCCAAATCTTTATGTTGTTGCAGAGTTCGGCCAGGCGGTACTGGTCTTCATCTTTAAACCCTCTTAAAATGATTGGTCCTGATGTAAGAGTTTGCATTTACCGATTTTTTTCATCCATGAGAAATTCCCGGAATACAAATGCAGCCAGGTTGTGTTCAGTCTACGCTGCCCTGACAATGGTTTCAGAAATAATTCGGAGAATCTTCCGGAACAAGTTGCCTGACTAAAACTAGGCACTAAAATGTTTGAAGGCATCATATACTAAAAATGCCGGCCATACCAGTGCTTTCAACAAGCCAACTACACCCATCCAGAATCCTGTTGCCTTGGTGAGGTAAAATATTGCCGCACCAATTAATCCTAATCCGTAAACAGCGCCTGATTGTGCATTCCCCTGAATATTCTTTGCCATTTTTCTGATTTTTATGTTGATAATCTATTGTAAAGGAAAATATTTTGAAACTGCATAACCTGTATTCCCGGTGAGCAGACATGATAAATAGCAGATTATTTGTTTTTTGTCTGAATAATTGTGACAACTATCCCAAACAGTATTGCCAACCTGAAACTGGTCTCCCAATCGATGACCAGCCCATTGCTTTTAAGAAAATAATTCCATAAAAGCGTAATTACCACATTGGTCACAAATACGACTCCAAATACAAGCAGGAATGTCAGTATATATACCTTAATTCTCATATTTAAATATTTAAAGTAATCTATTTCAGGACAATAAAGGTAGTACAACAGAATATATTTAACAATTTAATTGAATTTTTTTTTCCGGGTGAACTTAATGATACAAAGAACTGGGATACACATTGAGCTGCAGGACTGGTCCCGGAAGAATTTAAGGATGGAACTTTTCTTCGCGGTCCGGCATTTCCAAAATTTTTCTTATCCGCTTTTCCCTGACTTCGTTATTTTTGCCGACTGGATTCTCCAGATGACGGCATACCTGTTGACCGGCAGCTCTTTTTTCTTTTCTGTGGCCATAATTGTTTAGAATCATTCTATTTATTTAGCCAGGAAGGTTTTGCCTTGAGAACTTTCAGGTAATAGGGACAGCTCTCTGCATGTGCACCAGGCAAATATCCAGTGCTCATAAGGAACTCATTGACAATCTCTCCCCCTGTAAATTTAAAGGTCTTCCTGAAAAGCTTAGTCCATTCCTGCAATGTTTTGGGGTGCTGCTGGTCCAGCCAGTTTCTGAACGATCCAAAATCCTTTTGCAACTGCAGGATAATATTTGCATTGTGAATGGCTGCGTTGATTTTTAACCTGTTACGGATTATTCCTGCGTCGTTTAAGAGCCGCTCAATTTCCGCTTCATCGTAAGATGCAACTTTACTGACATTGAACTGATGAAATGCCTTTTTGAAATTCTGCTGCTTCACAAGGATGGTATTCCAGCTTAACCCTGCCTGGTTGATCTCCAAAACCAGCCGCTCGAATAATTCGTTGTCATCGTCAATGGGGAAGCCGTATAAATTATCGTGGTAAATGCGGTGAACATTAGAACGATCAAGGTCTCTGGTGAAATCGCAGTATGTCTTTGGTGCTTCCATATTCTTCTAAACGTAAGTAATGCTGATTTGTTATAAAAGTTCTTTTGCTGAAATTCAAATAATTTCTGAGTTTCAACTACTCATTTTTTCTGCCTGCGTTTTTATAAATGCAAACTATTCCGGGCCAGGTTCATTAGCTCAATGGTGGTCTTCCAGTTGCGCGTGGTGGCGGTAACATGCAGAATATTCTCGAAGTAACCGTTTGTGAGCCTGGTTTTACCATAACCATTGGGACAATAAAGATAAATTACCTTGCCATAGACAATGAATTCGTCACTTTTGCAGTACTCTTTGTTGATTTTTGCATGCTTTTCCGGGCCGGGTTTTTCGGATAAAAAGGTAACGTGCATATTGGAAATGTCCCTGGTAGATTCCCTAGCAAAAGGATTTTCCGAAACCAGCTTCTCCAGTTCTTCCAGTTCAATCACTATAACAGGTACTTCAAAACCAAAGCTGGCAGCGATTTGAAGTGAAATTTTTGATGCCAGTTCATCCGCCTTTAAATCCTTGTAACGAAAGATTACATTTCCACTCTGAATAAACGATTGAACGTTCTCAAATCCAATTAGTTCATACATCTCACGCAGCGCCTTCATCTTAATAATCCGGTTGCCACCCACATTGATTCCCCGAAGAATGGAAATATAGGTTCTCATTTTTTTTTGGCAGGTCTGGCGAGATTTTCATTGACCCTGTATCTAACGATCTCCGCGATCAGATCAAGAGGAAGTGGTTTGTCCAACGGAAATTGTATTGTGCCTTTGGACCATTTGTATCCTGACAAATGTGGTTTGAACGCCTCAATACCGGATCCGGTCGGATAAAAACCTATATGATTCTTATATCCAGCATAATAGAGAAGAATGCCATTCAGGTTAAATGCCGGCATCCGGTAGCTTACAACCTCCTTTGCTCCGGGGGCATTTTTCATAATTGTTTTGCGGAGTATCTCCAGTTTCTCATGGGTGCTTGCAGGAAATTGGGCAAGGTACAGATCAATTTCGTTCGACGGGTTCATTAAAATGTGATGAATAACGTGATGAGTTGTCTGGTAGGCTATTGTTTTCAGGTTTTAATATCCGTATTTCTGCTTGTGCTCCTTGATTCTCTTTTTGAAAAAGTTGCCAAAAAGAGGTTTAGGATCCTGGCATAGATATACTTTCAGTCCATTCTCGCGAAAATAGTTGTTTTTGATAGTGCCAACTTCGGTAAATGTATTAAAAAGTTCGGGAATGGATCCCAACTGCTTGTCTGTTATAATGAAATTAGTAGCATTTACTGAGTCCGGCGCCCAGAAAATATAGCTGTCATTCAGGCATATAGGTGAAGGAAGGTGGTACTTTTTGCCATAAAAATCCAGGGCGCCTGCCTGACCGTAATTGTTGGCAAAAAGTATGCACTGCTTTTGCTGCAGGCTGTCCAGTCGTTTGTAGGCAACATTTGCAAGTTCGGCCAGCTCTTTCCACCCGGTCATATCCATATAATCCTGAGGGATAGGATAATATCCATTTTGCTCGTTTCTCATCGGGGCTGGTGATATGTACCTGGAAAAAGCTTCGCAGTATTTGCCCATTTGCTCCTGTGGCAAAACAGGAAGGCCAAGGGGGATAAAGAAAACGGAGCTGAGCACAGAATATCCAACAACCAGGTAACCGGCAATCTTCCTTTTTCCTGACAGGTGTTTTTCAAGGATATAGCCGCCAAAGGCAAATAACATGGAATAAACACCTAGCGTATAATAAGATTTGCCTTTTGTAAGCAATAGCAGCAAAACGACTACCAGGAAAATCCATGCAAATACCCTGTATCGTTTCTCCGATTTGAAGAAAAGGATGCCAAATAACCCGGTAAGCCAGATTAGGATGGAGGTAAAATTCATCAGGATCTGTTCCAGCAGGAAGGTCATTTTTGAAACGTGGATCAGTTGAGTGCTGTACAACTCGCTCATGTGGGTAACAACCGGAAATTTATGGTTGAATTGCCATAACAGGTTTGGAATCATTATTAGTAATCCGGCCAATATTCCGTATAACAGGTATTTAGAAAGAAGCAGTTTCCGATATTCACTGACCAGGATGGCAATAAAGGTCGCCAGGCCCAGGAATACAACAGAATATTTGTTAAGAAAGGCAAGTCCGAAGCTAATCCCGATAACTATCCAGAATTTCGGATTTTGCGTCCTGACAAGTTTCAGTACAAAAAACAGGAACAGCATCCAAAAGAAAAGTTCGAAGATGACGGGTTGAAAAAGCGATGCAGTCCTGAGCATGCCAATGGAAAAGATATAAGCCATACACGCTGTAAAAACGGCAAACAGTTTGCCGCCTATCTCCCTGGTAAACAGTGCTATCAATATTATTATCCCGCCTCCTGCCAGTGCAGGGAATAATTTGACAAAGAATTCCTGGTATCCAAAAATGGTTTTAATGATAAATGCCAGCAATGCCATAAATGGAGGTGTGGATGCAAATCCCCAGGATAAATGACTTCCCATTGCGAAATAGAGCATTTCATCCCGATGCAGTTCATAGTTGGTACCAGTAAAGAAGTGTATCAGTAATTTTACCAATACAAGGCTGATAGTCAGGATCCAGAACGATTGCTTTGTCATGCTGGTCAGCTAATTTTGATAGTCAGTTAGTGAGATTATATTATTGATCCTGACAAAAATATAAATTTTTGTCCACCGCTAAAAATCTATGGGCCAATTTGATCAGATAATCAATTATTTGGAGGATAACCATGGGGTCAATGGCGTCCTGTCAATATATATTCTGATTGAAAAATGCTATTTTTGAATGCTATGCGAAGATCAGAAATCGATTTGAAACCTATAGATAAGTATAATTAAAGATGGACTTTCAGAGACAAGGAGTTACTTACCAGGAAGCCCTGAAGAGGGCTTCAGAGCTTTGCAGCAGATCGGAGAAATGCAGCTATGATATAGAGCAGAAATGTCATGAATGGCAGCTTTCTGCTGAAGAAACCACGCGTGTGACAAATTATTTGATACAGGAGAAATTTATTGATCATCAGCGATATGCTTCGAGTTATGTAAACGATAAATTCAGGTTCAACCAGTGGGGGAGGATTAAGTTGGCCTATTCCTTGAAAATGAAGCACATTGAGGAAAGGTATATAAAGGAAGCGTTGTCCGGCCTCCAGGAAGAGAGTTATCAAAAAGTGCTTCTTGGACTTTTGACGGCAAAAGCCAAAACCATCAAAGAGAAGGATTTTTATTCTAGGAGAGGTAAACTCCTTGCCTTTGCCCAAAGCAGGGGATTTGAAAATGACGAGGCAATAAGGATCATTGAACAGTTAAAATAATCTTTCCACTTGCCGGTATTTTTTAGCGGGAGCCTCTTAGTATGCCATTTTTACCTCTGAGCGGGTCAATTTCTGTAAATCAAAGAATCTTCGGGTCATCGTATTAATGCATAAATGATACCTTTGCATAAATTTAATCGCAACAGCCATGATTTTGAAGGAGCAACTCAAAGAGCTTGTTGAGCGCCGGGATGCGCTGAGGAGGTATCTTTGACATCGATAATAAATTAATCCGAGTTGAAGAGGAGGAGCTAAAGACCCAGGATCCGGATTTCTGGAGCAATCCCAAAGAAGCCGAAGCACAGATGCGGCGTATTCGTGCAATCAAACAGTGGACAGATAGTTTTAAAACTGTGGATAACCTGGTTGAGGAACTGCAGGTTATCTTCGAATTCAGCGAAGCAGGAGAGGCATCTGAGGAGGAGGTGGAAGCCCATTTTTCAGAAGCAAGACTTGCAGTGGAAGACCTGGAAACCAGGAATATGCTCAGACGCGAGGAAGATCGCCTGGGTGCTGTATTAAAAATCAATGCAGGAGCGGGTGGTACTGAATCCAACGACTGGGCTGATATGCTGATGCGTATGTACCTTCGTTGGGCAGAGAAACATAAATATACGGTCCGTGAAGCCAGTTTCGTGCCCGGAGAGGATGCCGGAATCAAAAGCGTAACCCTTGAAATTGAAGGTGATTTTGCCTACGGATACCTCAAAAGTGAAAACGGAGTCCACAGGCTCGTCCGTATCTCTCCATTCAATGCCCAGGGTAAGCGGCAGACCTCGTTTACATCAGTCTTTGTAGCCCCTCTCGTAGACGACACTATTGAGATAGAGGTTAATCCTGGTGATATTTCCTGGGATACCTTCCGCTCAGGGGGTGCCGGCGGCCAGAATGTCAACAAAGTCGAGACTGGTGTTCGCTTAAAGCATGCCCCTTCCGGAATTATCATTGAAAATACGGAATCACGGTCGCAACTGCAGAACAAGGAGAATGCCATCAGGTTACTGAAATCGCAACTGTATGAAATGGAACTTCGCAGGCGACTGGACGAGCAAACCAAGTTGGAGGCTACCAAGATGAAGATAGAATGGGGATCGCAGATACGGTCCTATGTAATGCAACCTTACAAGCTTGTCAAGGACAACCGGACCGATTTTGAAACTTCCAATGTCCAGGCGGTGATGGATGGTGATATTGATGGCTTTATCAAGGCATTCCTGATGGAGTTTTCAGAAAGGGAAAACAGTTAGGAGGCTTTTTTAGAAAAAACAGATAGATTTGCCTGAGGTAACTACTCTACTATTTAATATTTTTCAATCACCAACAACAACTAAAGATGGAAGAAAAAAATCAGGATTCCCGCAGGAATTTTATTAAAAAATCGGCTGCAGCTTCAGCATTGCTGACAATTCCGAGCATCATTCCGGCACATGCTTTTGGCGCCAATGACAGAATCAACGCTGCTGTCCTTGGGGTAAACGGACGGGGCAAGAGTCACATCGAAGGTCTGATGGAACAACAAAATGTTCAGATCACTACACTCGTCGAACCTGACCTGAACGTTGGCAATCAGCGCGCAAAAGAGTTCGAAACGAAATATGGCAAGAAGGTAAATGTAATACAGGATATGCGTAAAGCATTCGATGACAAGGATATCCATGTTGTTACTGTCGCTACACCAAACCATTGGCACTCACTTGCCACCATCTGGGCATGCCAGGCAGGCAAAGATGTATATGTGGAGAAACCTGGGTCCCACAATATCTGGGAAGGACGCAAGATGGTTGAAGCAGCCCGGAAATATGACCGGATTGTGCAGCACGGCGTTCAACTCCGCAGTTCAGTGGCTATCCGTGAGGCAGTACAGTTGCTTCGCGACGGTTACATTGGTAAAGTATACATGGCCAGGGGACTGGTATTCAGAAACCGCCCGGATATTGGCAACAAACCTTTCGAACCGGTTCCTGCAGGTCTGGATTATGACCTCTGGACAGGTCCGGCGCCAAAACGTCCGTTCACCAAAAACATTGTTCACTACAACTGGCACTGGCACTGGGATTATGGTAATGGCGACGTGGGTAACCAGGGAATTCACGAAACCGACCTGTGTATGTGGGGACTGAATGTTGGCCTGCCAACCAAAATCACAGCAATGGGAGGTAAATTCCTTTTTAATGATAGTAAAGAGACACCTGAATTGCTGACTTCAGTCTATCATTATCCTGAAGAGAAAAAGATCATACAATTTGAAGTACGCCCGTGGTATACCAATGCGGAAGATGGCTCATCTGTTGGAAATATTTTCTACGGAGACAAGGGGTATATGGTGATCAAAGGTTATGATACCTATGAAACATATCTTGGCAGCGATAAAACACCTGGTCATAAGAGGAAAGAGGGTGGTGATCACTTTAAAAACTTTATCGATGCAGTAAGGGCGCATGATCCATCCATGATCCATGCACCTGTCGAAAGCGCACATTTATCCTCTGCATTGGCGCACCTTGGTAATATTGCCTACCGTACAGGAAGAGTTCTGACATTCAATCCTGAATCAGAGCAGTTTGTGAATGATCCGGAAGCTGACAAGTACCTGAGCCGCAACTACCGTGCACCGTTTATTGTGCCGGATAAAGTATAAGTTCCTGTTTTTTTGCTCCCGCGACATTGCTCCGGGTATACAAGATGATAAAGAGAGTGCTTCGGTACTCTTTTTTTTATTCCAGGATATTGAGACAAAAATTCTGATTTAGTCATTAGGTTAAATTTTTTTATATTTGATAGAAATAAAGTTCAGTGAGAAAAGCTAAACCTAACATAATGAGAGCATCTGAGTATCGAAACCTAACCACAAAGGAGATTGATCAATTAATCGCCCAGGGTTGTTTTTGTGATGATTGGAGTCAAATTGATGTTGTTGACGGATTTTTACCGGACAATGTCAGGAATGCCAGATTTTCCGGGTTCAATAAGCTCGGAAAGTTTGAGGCAGTGATTAATATGTTTGGTGGTGTCAGGATGAAGTCCGGAATAGTAAACGCGCACCTTCACAATTGTACCATTGGAGATAATGCACTGGTTAACAGCGTAAAAAGCTATATTGCCAATTATAATATCGGCAGTGATGTTATTATTCATAACCTTGATCAGCTGGCGACCGAGGGAATAACTTCTTTTGGGAATGGAACAAGAGTTAAGGTGATCAACGAATCGGGTGGACGTGAAATTCCGGTTTTTGACCATTTGTCGGCCCAGCTTGCTTATATCCTGGCACTTTACCGGCACCGGGTGAAAGCCGTGAATTTCATCGAAAATCTTGTAGAAGTTTATGCAAAGTCTGTTTCTTCTGATGTAGGAACAGTGGGAAAAAATACCAGGATGATCAATTGCGGGACAATCAGGAATGTAAGGATGGGACCAAATTCGATTCTTGAAGGCGTTTCAAAACTTGACAACGGAAGCATCAACAGCTCAGCAGAAGATCCTGTTATCATCGGACAAGGTTCGATCCTTGAAAATTTTATCGTCTGCTCGGGAACCCGAATTACTGATTCCACACTGGTATCCAACTGTTTTATTGGCCAGGGCTGCATTCTGGATAAGCATTATTCGGCAGTTGATTCCGTATTTTTCGCCAATTGCCAGGGCTTTCACGGAGAGGCATGTTCCATATTTGCAGGGCCTTACACGGTTTCACATCATAAATCATCGTTGTTGATTGCCGGTCTGTTTTCCTTCATGAACGCAGGCAGTGGTTCCAACCAAAGCAATCACCTTTATAAACTCGGCCCGATCCATCAGGGAGTTGTTGAGCGGGGAGCCAAGACAACGAGCGATTCCTATATTCTCTGGCCTTCAAGGATCGGAGCATTTTCACTTGTAATAGGAAGGCATTACCGCCATTCTGATACTTCTGATTTTCCATTCTCCTACCTGATTGAGGAAAAAGATGAGAGTAAGCTGATTCCGGGAATGAATCTTCAAAGTATCGGTACCATCCGCGATTCGCAGAAATGGCCTAAGCGGGACAGGCGAAAGGATACCGTATTGCTTGACTCAATCAATTTCAACCTGTTAAGCCCGTATACCATCCAGAAAATGATCAACGGAAGAGCCATACTCCTTAATTTAATGCAGGCCTCAGGAGAGACAGCCGAGCATTATACCTATAAAGGGATGATCATCAAGAATAGCGCCCTGCACAGGGGTATCGAGCTTTATGAAAAAGCTATCTGGAAATTTCTAGGCAATTCTCTTATCTCTAGAATTCAGAAGAGACAGATTAACTCTCCCGGCGAGTTGCGGGAAATCCTGAAAAAGGATTCAGACATGGGCAGCCATTGCAAATGGCTGGATCTGGCGGGAATGATATGTCCATCCGATGCAATAGAGGATCTCCTTGATTCAATTGAAGAAAAGCATTATGGTTCAATTGAGGAAATTAATGTTGCCATACGTTCCATCCACGAAAGTTATTATTCCTGGGAATGGTCGTGGGCCTCAGGTCTCTATGAACAATTTTATTCAGTTCCTGTTGAGGACTTCACCCCGGAAGATGTTATTGAAGTTACCGGCCGTTGGATTAAAGCTGTATTAGAAATCGACAATTTGCTCTACAATGACGCTAAAAAGGAATTCTCATTGATCAAACAGACTGGGTTTGGTATAGATGGTGACGGAATCGTCAGAAAACTCGATTTTGACAAGGTAAGAGGGGAATTTGAAACCCATACTGAAGTCACGTCAATAAAAGACCACATGGCACAAAAGGAGGTGCTGGGAAAGGGAGTGGTTGAAGATATGGAAAGGATTCTGCGGTTTTAATTTGAGGTGTAGGTTTTTTAATTGAAGATCAGTTCGAAAATTTCCCACAAGTCTGGAAAAGAAGTAGTTATCCGGCCTTAAATATTTTTAACATAACTTAGAATATTTAATGTTAAAATATTTGTTTCAGGGGCTGGTGTAGATTAACTTTAGTATGTCCCTGGTGAAGGAGTCTGTGCTATTTTCTAAAATTTGCAACACATGAATCAGCAAGATGTTTTCCTTGTGAACATGAGGGAGTTGTACGCCAGAAAGATTCATAAAGAACCGATCTGGCGGGAATCAGTTTATAACAAACCCCCTGATTTGATTCCCGGCACGGAATCCGGGAGTTTTACGGTCTCTTTTGTAGTGGACTGGCAAATGGAATGCATTGATTATGAAATAGTTGAAAAAGATTATACCTCGGCTGCTAAAACTGAATATTACGAAAGTGTTGCAGACAGCAAGCAAGAGCAGCAAAATTCCGGAGAGAAGGAGGCTTATTCGCATATTTTTGACTGGTAAAATAATTCATTGTGCTTTAGGAGGTTGGTTAAGCATTGTCTTTAAAAATGACAGGACGGATTTTCGAGATCATTGCTGATTGATATTGAAAAAGAAATCCGGATAATTAGAGTGGCTGATTTCTCAGCCATTTGCGTATATGCGCTTTTAGACATTTCATTTGATGTAAAATTGCTGACTGCCAATGAAAGTACTGATGTTTGGATGGGAGTTCCCTCCCAATATTTCGGGCGGTTTGGGGACTGCCTGCCATGGATTGGTAAAGGGCCTTTCCACCATGGGTGACGTTGACATCGCTTTCGTTGTCCCTAAGGTCTTTGGAAATGAAGAGCATGAAGATATAAACCTGATTGCCGCAGGTGATTTTCCCGTAACAAATAGCAGGTTAATTCCTGATATATCGTGCAGCCGGATGGATTACCTTGAGATCCGGTCAAAGCTCATTCCATATGTTGATCCTGACACCTATTCAGACCAGGTTTCCTTCAATGTTGAGGGTATAAATTCTGTTGTCAGAACCGATTCAGAAGGGAAAATAAATTTCACCGGTAAATATGGCCCCGACCTCTTCTCAGAAATTGCCGGTTACTCGGTAATCGCCGGAATAATTGCAAAAAACAACCGGTTCGATATTATCCATGCCCACGACTGGCTCACCTTTCCTGCCGGGATAGAAGCTAAAAAAGTGTCAGGGAAACCGTTGGTGGTACATGTGCATGCCACCGATTTTGACCGGAGCGGAGGCAATGTTAATCAGGGTGTCTATGAAATTGAGAGGCAGGGGATGATGGAAGCCGACAAGGTAATTACAGTCAGCAATCTTACCAGAAAAGCCGTCATTGAGAAGTATGGGATACCACCCGAAAAAGTACAGACAGTTTACAACGCCGTTGAACCTTATCAAAATGATAGCAAAGTATCCTACAGTAAAGGATTTAGCGAAAAGCTGGTTACCTTCCTTGGAAGAATAACCACCCAAAAAGGTCCCGAATATTTTGTAGATACTGCCGGAAGGATTTTGAAGAAGGTCAGCAATGTCCGGTTTGTCATGGCCGGCACTGGTGATATGATGGCCAGGATGATCAGCCGTGTAGCAAAGCTTAAAATTTCCGACAAGTTTCATTTTGCCGGATTCCTGAAAGGAGAAGATGTTTACCGGATCTACCGGATGAGTGATGTATTTGTAATGCCATCCGTTTCTGAGCCCTTTGGTATTTCTCCTCTGGAAGCCATGCAGGCAGGTGTGCCGGTAATAATATCCCGGCAATCCGGTGTTTCAGAGATACTTACCAGTGCAATCAAAGTTGATTTCTGGGACATAGAAGCCATGTCAAATGCTATTTGCGGCATCCTGGAATATCCATCAGTATCAAAGATGCTTTCAGAAAGCGGAAAGGAAGAAACCGGTCGTATCAGGTGGGAAGATTCCGCCCGGAATGTAAGGAATGTATATAAAGAGTTGACAGGAAAATAATTGGATTTTATTGCGACAGTCATGAGATCACTTTGCTTATGCTTCAATGTTCACCAGCCGGTTCGCTTGAGAAAATATAATTTTTTCGATATAGGTACTTCTGATTATTATTGGGATGATTATAACAATGAGCGGATTATCAGGAGAATAGCCGATGAATGTTACTTGCCGGCAAACAAAATCATCCTTGACAATATTCAAGCCTGGAAGGGCCTTTTCAAGATTGCATTCTCTGTTTCTGGAACTGCCATTGAACAGTTCAGAATATATGCGCCTGAAGTCCTGGAAAGTTTTCAGAATCTTGCAGATACGGGATTTGTTGAATTTGTTGGCGGAACATATTCGCATTCGCTTGCTTCCCTGGCAAACAGGAATGAATTCAGGAAGCAGGTTTTTCAACATTCGAACGAAATGGTAAATCTTTTTGGTTACAAGCCGACAGTATTTTGCAATACTGAACTGATTTATTCTGATGAGATAGGAGAGATGGTGGCTGATATGGGCTTCAAAGCCATGCTTACTGAGGGTTCAGACGAGATATTAAGATGGAGGAGCCCGAATTTCCTGTATTGCCATCCATCCAGGCAATCATTGCAGTTATTGCTAAAGAATTTCAAGCTGAGTGATGATATCGCATTCAGGTTTTCTGATACCCAATGGAGCAAATGGCCCCTCACAGCCGGAAAATATGTATCATGGTTGAATAAAATCCCTGATGATGAAGAGGTTGTCAATCTATTTATGGATTATGAAACATTTGGCGAACACCATAAATCTTCAACCGGAATCTTGAAATTCCTGGACTCACTTCCGTTTGCCGTTCTCTCCGGTACCAACTTTGGTTTCAAGACACCTTGCGAGGTTGTTAGCACCCATATCCCCGTATCGGATTTGCAGGTTCCTTCACCTGTTTCCTGGGCTGACAAGGAAAAGGACCTTTCAGCCTGGCTTGGGAATGAAATGCAGCAGGAAGCTTTTGAGAAATTGTACGAGTTAGTCGACAAAGTCAGAGACAGAAATGAAGCAGACTTGTCAATAGACTGTAGTTATTTGCAAACGAGTGATCATTTCTATTATATGAGCACAAAAATAAATGCTGACGGGGAAGTTCATGCCTACTTCAATCCCTATGAGACTCCGTATCTGGCATTTATCAATTATATGAATGTGCTGAATGATTTTCAGCTCAGGCTTACACGGAAATCAGATCGTTTTCATCCAGTTGCTGTATAAAGGTGATAGTCGGGTTTTTACATGACAGGCATATTGTTGAACGCACATGGTATGAGCAAAAAGCTCAAGGAGAAATTTCACGGAAGTTCATTGAAAGTTGTGGGAAATCCTGAAATTCCTGGTACTAATTGGCAAATCAATACTTTGTAACAAGATTTCAAAAAATTCGTAGTATATTTAACTAAATTCTGAAGATATGAACTTTGATAATCACTCCGGAAAATCCCGTCGACAGTTTATCAGAACAACTGCGTTGATAACTGCCGGTTCAACTCTCGCCCCACAACTTTTTGCCGCAGCTAAACCTGTCAATCCGGCTCCGCTGGTGAAAAGGACTTTTGGCCGCATTGGTTTCCAGGTGACCACCCTGGGACTTGGCGGACAGGCATCTATTCAATGGACACCGCAAAATACAGATCCGGTTGCAATCATTGAGAAGGCTTACCACCTTGGAGTCAATTATTTTGATACCTCCAATGTTTATGGGCCCAGCCAGGTAAATTACGGGAAAGCTTTCCGGAATCTTGGATTGGTCCCGGGAGTTTCGGGATACGATCCATTAAAGCGAAAGGCAATCTTCCTTACATCCAAAACAATGCTCCGTTTTGGCAAGGGAGGCGATGACCTGACAGCCGTTGTCGGTCATTCAAATGGTCCTGCAGGAAGCAAGGCTATCGATGATGTGCGCCGTTCTCTTTCCCAGATTTTTGGTGACGGGAATGGTAATTATCCGGCAGGTGCCTGGCTGGACATGGTGTTGATTCATAACCTCAACAAGCTGGGTGAAGTGGATGCCTTGTATGAGGGATATTTAAAACCGGATCCGAATGCTCAGACCATTGGGGCCCTGGCAGCTCTGAGAGATGTAAGGGATGGGACCAACCGGACAGGACTGAACCCTAAAAAGGAGAAACTGATCCGTCACCTAGGATTTTCAGGTCATAACGATGCTGCTGTCATGATTGAGATGATACAGCGGGATTCTGAAAATCTGCTTGATGGTATGCTGGTGGCTATCAATGCCAATGATAAGCTTTATATGAATATGCAATACAATGTTATTCCTGTTGCAGCTGCCAAAAATATGGGAATCATTGCCATGAAGGTTTTTGCAGACGGAGCCATGTATACCAAAAAGGCTGAATGGTCGAACAAGGTAGACCATGTTGTTCTTGAAGTAGGAAGCAATGAATTGCCTGCCAGTGAATTAATCCGTTATTCTCTGACTACGCCGGGAATTCATACTGCCATTATCGGAATAGGCAGAATCAGTGAAGACCCTGAAAAATGCCAGCTTTCATACAACCTGAAACATGCGCAGGTAAAACCAGATGCCATTGGAGAAAAAGGACGTAGTGAGATTGAACAGATTGCGACAAAAGCCAAGGATGGTAAAACCAACTATTTTCAAAGGGTTTTCCAGGAACTCACACCTCCCCGCGACGCACAGGTTTCCCGTAACGGGAAAGTCAATGTTGTAACCTGGCATACCGCCTATGCTGGTGACGCGGCCATTGATCGTTACGAGATATGGAGAGACGGAACAAAAATTGCGGGTCTCCCTTTCAAACCGCAAACATCCAAAACCCCTTATTATTTTGAGGACAAAAAGAATGCAGAGGGTGCGAAATCCTACGTGATAAAAGTAGTGGACAGAAAAAGCAGGGTAGCTGAAATCCAGGTGTGAATTATTTGATCTCATTGTATGATCCTCAACGTAATTATTATTACTAACCGGTCCTGATGCTAACGTTGGAGTTTAATTCTATGATGGACTGATAGATATAAAATTTATTGGAATTAAAACTACAGGATCATCAATTATTTTCGTACCCTGTTTAATCCTGAGCAATTTCAGGGTTCAGGAAAACAGAACAGATATTTCGAAGGCTGGTACTTCAAAGTGGTTGATCTGTCAGAATCAGTTACGCTGGCAATTATTCCCGGTATTGCTATCGATGAAGCCGGCAGGAAGCAATCCTTTATCCAGGTGCTGGATGGGAAAAGGCAGACATCCGTATACCATAGGTTTGAATTTGAGTTCTTTACCTTTTCTGAAAAAAGTTTCCTCATATCCATCGGGAAGAATAATTTTTCAGAAAAATTCATAGACCTGGATCTCCCGGAGATATCCGGCAGGCTTGAATTCTCTGGTAACGTATCATGGCCAAAACAATGGTATTCCCCCGGAATTATGGGCCCTTATGCCTTTGTCCCGTTTATGGAATGTTACCATGGTATTGTCAGTATGGACCATTCGATTGCCGGAATGCTCAGAGTCGGGAATGACACTGTCAGCTTTGATGGTGGCAGGGGATACATTGAAAAGGACTGGGGCAGGTCATTCCCCGAAGCCTATGTCTGGATGCAATCCAATCATTTCTCTCATCCCGGGATCTCCGTTAAGGCTTCAGTAGCAAAGATACCCTGGGGCCGAAACTCTTTTGTTGGTTTCATTGCCGGAATATGGATAAATGGCCGGCTGATCCGCTTTACGACGTACAATAAATCTGCTTTAACGGGCTTAAAGATTTCTACTGAAAAAGTTGAACTGGTTTTGGAAAACAGGCAATACCGGCTACAAATTGATGCTTTCCGGGATGATGCCACCGGGCTGGCCTCTCCAATCCTGGGGCTGATGGACGGCCGGATCGAAGAGAGTATGACCTCTGCGTTGGAAATCACATTGACAGATAAACAAATCGGCCAGGTAATTTTGAGAGATAAAGGTCGTAATACAGGGATTGAAGTCGCCGGAAATGTCAGCCTTATTGAAAAATAATTTTTCAAAATAGCATAAGTTAATTATCTACAATAAATTAATCTTATTTATTTAAAGTATTAGTTTATGTTAGTCCGCAAGGATAGTGTTAATCATCGCCCGACCTGCTTCCCCCAGGGTGCTTTCCGAATTTGGCAGGGATGTTCTGAAAATGGGATGCATTCAGTTGACTAACCCATAATAGCTATTCAGCAATAATTAGTTCAAGATAAGGGTAAATAGGGTCTGAAAAACCATATTTCCGGTACAGGGGCTCACCTGCCCTTGAACAGTGTAGTGCTACCTTGCTGACTCCCATCAATTTGGCTTCTTTAAGCAGATTCTCAAGGATAAGAGTGGAAAAACCTTTTCTGCGATATTCCGGGGGAGTATACATATTCAATATCTCTCCCTCCATGTAGGAACTTTTGTTAAAATCACCCGGTATTTTTTTTAGGATCATCCCACCGTAACTTACTATTAATCCTTCATATTCAGCCTGTAAGGCGAAAAATTGTTGTTCGCGAATCGATTTTTTAAAATACTTCATAAGGTTTTGCCGGAGCTCATCCTTGTAATGTAAAGATCTTTCGCCCTGCATCTCTGTAAGATAATCAATTCTTGCAGCGGTCATCCATGGAATATCTGACTCCTCTACTCTTCTGATATTTATTTTACTAGTCATGGCAACGGGGATAATTCATAATTCCTCAATTCCCTTTAATAACCAGAAATTTCTTAACGAAACTGATAAGCGATGGGGCGCTTGCACCTCCATGGTCCAGCCCAGGCATTGGGATATATGTCACAGGCAGGGCAGGATCCAGTTGAACCAGGTCGTCATATAGCTGTTCGGACATTGCAGGAGAGACGTCAGTGTCAGCCTGACCGTGTGTCAGGACAAGCGGGGTCTTGATTCTCCATGCCGGGACACTGCTGGCTGTAAGGGCATCTTTCAGCGCTTTGAATTTGCTGTTGGTATTAAAGGTTGTTCTGAATTCATTGGTAAAAAGCTGCGACATGCTTGTAGACAACTGATCATTGATGGCGCTTCCGCTGTTGAGTCCGTTAAATAGTCCGTCAATGCGTGAGGCATACGGCTCGTTGAAGATATCTGAATATTGGTTGGTGAATTCCCCGGCAGATTTAAATCCTTTCACAATATAGGCAATATAATAGGGCTGGGGAAATGTACTTGCAGTGACGACCATTTCTGTGAGGGCGGGGAGATTATAGGGACCTGCGCCGCAGCCGACGCCTTTCAGGTTAAATTCACTGCTGTAACCGGTTTCAATAGCATTCTGGAGTTGAAGTGTTGACAATCCTCCCTGTGAATAACCCATAAGGTAAAGGTCGGTGTTTAATTTCAGATTCAATTCGGGTTTGTTGCTCATCTCTTTAACTGCCCTGAAGAGATCAAGAATGGGCTTTACCGTCGACTCTTTGTGCAGATAAGGATGGAAGACCTCCTTTGAGGCTCCGAAACCGAGGTAATCAGGCAGTACCGTTACAAAACCTGCAGAGGCAAACCCTGTTATCAGTTGAGTTGTACTGGCGTTGGGAGAAACCGACGGGGCGTTAGCATACACCGTATTTGTTCCGTTCTGGAAACTGAGAATAGGATAGGTGCCCAATCCGTCCGGAATACAAACCAGTCCTGAAGCAATCTGCTGTTTTGTCCCGAAGGTGGTATTGTAAGTCACGGAATAGACATTTAAACCGCTTGTGATGTATGGAAAGACATCAGCCACCTCAGGATAAAGAATTTGTGCCATAGCGTACAGATTTTTCACTTCAGCCATTGTAGTGGTTTTTACCAGGGTATAACTGACAAGATATTTGTCTTTGATCTCCTCAACAGGAACATCTGCAACATTTGAACGGCAGTTTGTAAGAAAAATGGAACTGTAAAGCAGTAAGGCAAGGAAATATATTTGACGTTTCATAATAATTTGTTTTTAATTGCGACCATGAATCGAAGTTCTGTCTCATTGAGTTACCTGACAGAAACAATAACACAAATATAGGAAGGGTTGGGGGCAGTAAAACGGGGGAGGCAATAAAATGAGACATTATATCTTTGTTGTTACCAGATCCTTACGTTATTTTTTTTGCAGTGCGAATATTTTCTAAAGCATATTCATTGAACAATAATATATTGAATGACAAGAGCGATTTAGTTCAAAAAGAGTCAGATATTTTCTCCGATAGCTTTGGCAATCTGCCCTTTGATGATAGAATTCAATGTCTCAGGGGCTAGTCCGGCCGGGCTGACGGGAGGTAAAAACGTTACAGTAATTTTTGATCCGGGCTTTATCCTTTTTTTCCCTGAAGACATAGCCTCGTACGCCCCGGATATTGCTACCGGCACAACAGGTATATTCAGTTCGGCACCAATGATGGCATAGGTCTTTTTAAAATCTCCGAGTTTCCCGGTTGTTGTCCGGGTTCCTTCCGGAAATATCATGATCTTTTTGTCCAGTTTAACTACCTCAGCTATTTTCTGAAGAGACTCTTTCAGGTCTTTGGCCATATCCATCACGATAATGTTGGTACGACGGGCAACATACTGACGTAACCGGCCCTTCATATGGCTCTTCTTTGCATAGGAGTATGTCTCTTTCAGGGTCTTTTTATTAAGACAGGATAGAACGAGGAATCCGTCAAGTTTGGTTTGGTGGTTAGGCGCAATAAAACATGCTCCTTCCGGAATATTTTCAGTGCCGGTTACTTTTATCTTGAAGAAAAGGCTGAAGAATCTTCGAACTGAGGAAATAATGAAATTGTAAAGGAAAGATGATTTGGGCAGCTCTACTGGCACACTCTCCTTCAAATTTCCCGACCAGTTGATGCTCTGTTCCTTATGAAACAGTTTGTTGGCGCCAATATATTCGGCAATTTTGGCAATTGACGAAAATTTCAGCAATTGTTCATCATCGATTTTAATGCCAAATGTTTGTTCAATAAAATCGATCAGCCCCATTTTTCCCATTGAATCCATCGCGATATCGAAAACGAGATGGTCATCGGGGGATACGTCCATGTCGACCTGGCTTTCGATAAAGGTTTTGACAGCAAGGTATTCAGCTGTTTCAGGCTGCCTGGCTTTACTCTTTTTTTCAGAGGTATCCTGAACCAGCTCTTCCAGTTTAAACCGTTGCAATTTTGATAACCTGGTCCGGGGAAGATCGTTTTTCAACAGGGTAAATTGCATGATGCGCTTGTAAGAGCTCAATTCTGTATTGAAAGGAGAAATTACCTGATCCCTGAAATATTGGTTGAGATCAGTTATTCCATTGTCTGACAGGAATTTGTAGTCAGGGACAATGACCGCGTGCAACATCTCTTTGTGAATAAATATGCCAGCCTCCCTGATGGCTTTGGAGAAAAACTCCAGTTTCTGCTCAAGTTCAACCGGGTTAATATTTTTCCCGTTTGGAAGTACAATGATCTCTTTTTTGCGGCCGGTTATGAACAGAAATCCATCTTCGTCAAATCGGCCAAGGTCTCCGGTATAAAGCCAGCCATCCTTCAATACTTCCGCAGTCTCTTCGGGGCGGTTGTAATAGCCTTTCATTACATTGGGACCTTTGGCAATAATTTCACCATCCTTTATTTCGACAGTCATGCCTGGCAGGGCCTGGCCTGTTGATCCGATTTTTATCTTGCCCGGACGAGGGAATGTTATCATAGGTGCTGCTTCCGTCATGCCAAATCCTTCCATAATATCGAAACCAATGGCATAAAAGAAGGTGCCAACTTCCTTATTCAGCGCTGCACCTCCGGCAATCATAAATTGCAGGTGGCCGCCCAGTCCCTGGTGTACTTTTTTGAAAAGTTTTTTTCCCAGTTTCCGGCTTTTTGTCAGGTAAACCAATTTTAAAAATGTTCTTGCCAGAAAGCTCTTGTTGATTTTGGACATCAGTCCACGGTAGATCAGTTCATATAGCCTCGGTACCCCGATGAAAACAGTTACCGCATTGTCTGCCAGTGTTTTCATGAGGTCGGATGATTGCATGGATGGGGACACTACGGTCGTGCCCCCGGAATAAAAAGTTACCATCAGGGAACCAACCAGCGGGAAAATGTGATGCAAAGGTAGCAATACAAGTACCTGGCTTTCCGAATGAAATATCCTGGCATCAACTACCGCTTTCATGTTGGCAAAGATGTTGGTGTAGGAGAGCATTACGCCCTTGGGACTGCCAGTAGTGCCTGATGTATAGATGATTACTGCTGTTGTGTCATTGTCTTCGGGCCCGGTCCAGCAGGAGATTTCATGATCTTTAACCGGAGGATGATTTTCAAAAAAGATCTCTTCTGGTCTGTGTTTGCTTTTTTGCCTGACCTTAGTATAGGGTTCCTTCATCCCTTCGCTGAGAAAGACAAGATCCGGTTCGCAGTCGTCAATAATATAGGCTACATCTTCTGCAGATGCCATGAAGTCAATCGGAACAGCGATGCATTTATTCTGCATTGCAGCGTAAAACGCGAAGAACCATTCGACCCGGTTCTCGGCATATATAGCAATTTTGGAATACCCTTTGGCGTTAAACAACAGCGAATATTGCTGAATATGCTGCAACAGCTGTGTGTAAGTAAAATCTCCCTGTTGGGAAATGATCGATTTTTTATCAGGATTACTCCTGGAAATAATTGATTCAATCATAGTTTAATATTTATAAAGCAGTTGGTCAATGCTGGTTGGGATTTCGTGTAGTAGCCGTGTATTAATTTGAATTTCAATTATTTAGATAAATAAGGGACTTTCAGGTTTGATATTATAGATAAATGCAATCTCCTTTGCCTGTTCCGGACAAAGTAATAAATTATTGGATTCATTACCAAAAACAAAGGTATACTCCTGTCCGATTAAAATAGAAACCTATTTTCATACATTAAGTAAAAAGGTTTAATATTTTTACTGGGAATCTACTTTTTAAAAAATCACACTAAACGAGGCTTTCTTATGGAAATTAGCGATGAAAAAAAACTCTTTTCACCCTCAAAGGAAGTGGTGGATCAGGCAAATGTGAAGGAGTACGATAAGTTGTACCGGTATTCACTGAATCAACCTGAAGACTTTTGGGCAGAGCAGGCGGAGCATCTGTCGTGGTACAAAAAATGGGATAAAGTGCTTGACAAAAGCAATCCTCCTTTCTTTAACTGGTTTGCCGGTGCCAAAACAAATATTATCCTGAATGCCATAGACAGGCATCTTCTCTCTGCCACCAGGAATAAACTGGCAGTCATTTGGGAAGGTGAACCGGGCGATTCCAAAACTTTTTCTTACCATGCATTAAACCGCGAAGTTTGTCAGTTTGCCAATATACTGAAAAGCATGGGTGTCAAAAAAGGAGATGTTGTTACAATTTATATGCCCCAGATTCCTGAACAGTTGTTTGCTATGCTTGCATGCGCTAAAATTGGTGCCGCTCACAGTGTGGTATATGGAGGATTCAGTCATGAAGCGTTGGCCGACCGTATCAACGACGCAAACAGCAGGGTAGTTATAACCGCTGACGGCGGATACCGCAGGGGAAAGGTTATCGAGATGAAAAGCGTGGTCAACAAGGCCATGGAATTATCGCCTACCATGGAGATTTGCATTACCGTCAAACGGACCGGTGTCGACGTCTACATGGAAAATGACCGGGACTACTGGTATCATGACCTGAAATCATTGCCCATCGCCTCCAACAAGTGTGAGACGGAAGTGATGGATTCATCGGACATGTTGTTTTTACTCTATACATCAGGATCCACAGGCAGGCCCAAGGCCTTGGTTCATACGCATGGTGGTTACAGTGTATATACTGCCACAACGCACAGGATGGTTTTTGACATCAAACCGGAAGACCGTTACTGGTGCGCAGCAGATCCGGGATGGATCACCGGACACAGCTATATTGTTTATGGTCCCCTGATCAATGGCGCCACCATCATGATGTATGAAGGAGCACCAAATCATCCTTACCCGGACAGATGGTGGAAAATGGTTGAGAAATACGGGATCAATATTTTATATACTTCCCCGACTGCAATACGCGGATTGATGCGCTTCGGCGATTCATGGCCCAACAGAAACGATATCAGTTCTTTAAGACTTCTTGGTTCAGTGGGCGAACCCATCAATTCGGAGGCATGGAACTGGTTCCACAAAGTAGTAGGTCGCGGAAAATGTCCAATCATGGATACCTGGTGGCAGACTGAAACCGGGGGATTTGTCATTGCTCCACTGCCAATTACACCACTGAAACCCGGATCTGCCACCAAACCATTTTTTGGAAATGATTTGGCTATCGTCGATGATGCAGGGATGGAAGTCTCTGATGGTGAAGAAGGTAACCTTGTAATTAAAACGCCGTGGCCGGGACTTGCAAAGTCTGTTTTTAACGATCCACAGCGTTTCATCGATACCTACTGGGCAAAATATGAGAAACAGGGATGGTACCATACTGGTGACTCCGCCAAAAAAGACCTGGATGGTTACTACTGGATAATCGGAAGGAATGATGATGTCATCAAAGTAAGCGGGTATCGTCTTGGATCTGCTGAAATAGAGGGAGTTATGGCAAGGCACCCTGCTATAGTCGAGTCGGCTGCCATCGCATTGCCCCACCACCTGAAAGGAAATGCTATTCACATTACTGCCGTCCTTAGAACCAATTACAAGCCAAGCAAGGAGCTGGAGCATGAACTGATGATTCACATGGAAGAGCACCTTGGCAAAATTGCCCGGCCTGAAACCATCGTTTTTGCTGATGTTTTACCGAAGACAAGGAGTGGAAAGATAATGCGGAGACTTCTGAAATCACGGGCTCTGGGCCTTCCTGACGGGGATTTGAGTACTATGGAAGAATAAAATTGTTCAACAAATCACTAATTGCTATAATCACAGTAAAAATCAAACAACGAAAACCACAAATGACCAGACGAATCATTGGAATTAAAGAGAAGCTTCCTTTACTGGAGAGCTTGCCACTCAGTTTTCAGCATCTGACTGCTATGTTTGGAGCGACCATTCTCGTTCCGATACTTTTAGGTATTGATCCGGCCATCGCTTTGCTGATGAACGGAATCGGTACTTTGATCTACTCCTGGATTACAAAAGGTGGAATACCTGCCTACCTGGGTTCCAGTTTCGCCTTTATTGCTCCTACTTTGCTGGTAATCAGTACATACGGGAGTATTAGCAATGCCCAGGGAGGATTTATCTTTTTCGGCATTTTCTTCGTGGTTATGTCTTATGTGGTAAAGCAATGGGGAATCAAGTGGATTGATGTCATTATGCCTCCTGCAGTGATGGGTGCTGTAGTTGCCATCATTGGCCTTGAACTTGCTCCGGTTGCGGCACAGCAGGCAGGTCTTGCCCCATGGCCAACGGCAGTGGGACAGGTGGTCCAGGCTTTCAAAGTTGATTCCAACGTCCTGATTGTTTCACTTTTCACCTTATGTGTTGGTATGGCTGGCAGTGTGATGTTCAGGGGATTTATGCAGGTTATTCCGATCCTGTTCGCTGTCATCGCAGGATATTTCCTGTCATTTTTTATGGGAATGGTTGATACAGCGGCAATCAGTAATGCAGCGTGGATTTCTCTGCCAAAGTTCCATACACCGGTGTTCAATCCGCAGGCAATCATTATCATTGCTCCTGCATGTATTGTAGTACTTGCGGAACACATTAGCCACCTGATTGTTACGGGAAAAATTACGGGCGAGGATCTGATGAAGAAACCTGGCCTCCACAGGTCGCTTCTTGGAGACGGTGTCAGCAATATGTTGTCCGGACTTACCGGGTCTCCTCCGAATACCACTTATGGCGAGAACATTGGCGTGATGGCTATCACCAGGGTTTATTCAGTCTGGGTTATCAGGGGAGCAGCTATACTAGCCATAGCTTTCTCTACTATTGGAAAAATTTCCGCTGCTATTTCAACAATACCAACCCCTGTCATGGGAGGAATAACCATGTTGTTGTACGGGGTTATTGCCGTTCAGGGATTCAGGATGTTTGTTGAGCAGAAGGTCGATTTCAGCAAAAACAGAAACATGGTGCTGGGGGCCGTAACGTTTGTTGTTGGTGTCAGCGGGGCAGCAATCAACATCGGTTCAGTTCAATTGAAGGGAATGGCTTTCGCTGCTATTGCAGGTGTTGTCCTTTCCCTGATATTCTATCTGCTGGATAAGCTTGGTGTCATGAACAAAGACTCCTGACGATATTGCGTTTAATGTGTACAATAGTTTAAGATTTATTGTACATAATGGCTGTCTCATCAGGGGCAGCCATTATTTTTCAACTTAATTTTAATACCTTCATATAAATTTTCTTTGGATGAAACCTGAACAACTTGAATTGATTGATAAATGCGTGATTTATGTCAAAAGTGAGCTGGCTGTGAGTGAAAAGGGACATGACTGGTGGCATGTCTATCGGGTTTGGCACCTGGCACGTCTGATAGCTGCTTCAGAGCCTGTCGACCAGTTTGTTGTCGAACTTGCCGCACTGCTCCACGATATAGCGGATGCCAAATTTCATGCCGGTGATGAAGAGATTGGTCCGGTTAAAGCATCCGGTTTTCTTTCATCTCAGAATGTTGAGGCTTTGGTTGTTGACCATGTTGTAAATATTATCAGGAATATTTCCTTCAAAGGTGGCCATAAGGCATCAGAATTCTCATCTCCGGAATTAAATGTTGTTCAGGATGCTGACCGGCTTGACGCGATGGGAGCTATTGGCATTGCCCGGGCATTTCATTATGGAGGTTATAAAAACCGGTTGCTTTATAATCCTGATATTAAGCCAAATATGAATATGACAAGAGAGGAGTATAAAAATAGCGATGCACCTACTATCAACCATTTTTATGAGAAACTTCTCCTACTGAAAGACCTTATGAATACCGCAACCGGTAAAGCCCTGGCCGGTAAAAGGCACGCATTTATGGAACAATTTCTGGTTGAATTTGCGTCGGAATGGAACGCACAAACTTAATAATGAGTACGATTTGAAGAATTTAAATTATTGATTGTTATACTGTTATAAAGACATGCCATGTCAATCAGGAATAGTGTTTCAAAGTTCATTCACGATCGCAGTTTACCGGCATCTTTTTTAGGTGAGAATGGTAAGTTGATATTGCAATCCATTTTTACTTTTTTTTCCATCAGCATCGGAATCTGGTTTTTTAAACACGAGAAAACAGAGTTATTCGAGATTGACAATTTGCTGAGTTCCGCGGGTTGGCAGCTGGTCCTGCTCGGATTGAGCCTTACTGCCTTTTACATCGTGATTCAGGGTTACATGTACGTTGCGTCATTTGCCACGGTACGCCATCGGTTACCTCTTCGGCTTGGGATAATCCTCTTTCTTAAAAGGAATTTTATCAGCGTTTTTCTGCCTGCAGGAGGAGTCTCTTCATTAGCCTTCTTTACCGGAGAAATTGAAAAGCGTGGTATTACGAAATCTCATATTCATTTTGCATCCACAATCTATGGATTTACCGGCATTATCTCGGTCATTCTTGTGGCGATCCCGGCTTTTATCTACGCGCTGACAGTTGGAAGTATAGGCCAGGGCGAATGGATTGCTCTTTTATCACTGATTCTGATGATAGGGTTGCTCTACGTGGTATTTCATTCTTTTTCAGGGAAAGGCCCTGTTTATCAGGGCCTGATTCGCATCATTCCTTCTTTGGAAGAGCTTGTTTCAGAGTTGGAAGATACAAAAATAAGTAAAAGGCAACTTTTAAAGACATTGCTAATTTCAGTGGTTATCGAATTTGTAGGCATTGCTCACCTGTATGTTGCGATGATGGCGCTTCATGTTCAGCCATCGTTGTTTGCTGCCATTCTGGGGTACATCGTCTCTGTTGTTTTTCTGATCATATCGCCTTTCCTGCGCGGACTGGGGCCGATTGAAGTATCTATGTCATTTGTGCTGGTCAAATATGGATTTTCGGATATCGAAGCAATCGCAATTACCTTTCTCTACCGGTTTTTCGAATTCTGGGCCCCCCTTCTTTCCGGTGCGTTCACTTTTCTTTTGAAAATCAATAAACTCATCATGCGGGTAATTCCTGCAATGCTTCTCTTTGCCCTTGGAATAGTAAATATTATTTCGGTTCTCACTCCTGCAATAAATGAGCGTGTGACATGGCTCAAGGATTTTATTCCTGTAGGTGCGATGGTGGTTTCCAATTATTTTGTATTGGTTCTTGGACTAATGCTTTTGGTAACTGCTTCATTCATGCTAAAGGGATTAAAGTCTGCTTGGGGGCTGGCTGTATTCCTGACAATCGTGTCTTTCATTGGTCACCTCAGTAAGGCTGCTGACTATGAGGAGGCCATAATTGCCTTGGTTGTCCTGGCAGTTTTGATTTATACCCGGAAAGATTACTACGTCAAAAACAATCCAAAACTGCGTACAGTCGGCATTCAGACAGCTGCATTAAGTATGCTGGCAGTTATTCTTTACAGTGTGATTGGATTCTATTTCCTGGATAAGAAGCATTTTAACATTGATTTCAGTTTCTGGCAGTCTGTCAGGTATGCCCTCCGGAATTATTTTCTGATTGGGAGCAGTGACCTCGTACCTGCAGATCATTTTGCAACAAGATTTATCTTGACCATAAATATCAGTGGATTTCTTTCCCTGGCATTCCTGTTTTATACCCTGATCAGACCCTTTATTCTGAAAAATACTCCTACTGCGGAGGAGCTTGAGCGGCCAAATCATCTTTTGAAGGAATACGGCAGTTCTGCGCTCGATTATTTCAAGACATACCAGGACAAGATGATATTTGAACCCGAAGGGATGGATGCCTTCATTTCCTACCGGATAGCCGGAAATTTTGCTGTTGTTTTGGAGAATCCCATCGCCTCTGACGAAAAATCAATGGGTGAATGCATTCAATCGTTTGATCGTTTTTGTTACGAGAGCGGTTTGAAGAGTTTATACTACAGGGTACCCGAGGTATCCCTCCCGATTTATAAAAGGCTGAAAAAGAAATCCATGTTTCTTGGTCAGGAGGGAATAGTTGAGCTGAGTAAATTTTCATTGGAAGGCGGGTCACGAAAATCGATACGGAATGCCATATCAAAAGTTAAAGACAGGGGATTCAAGGTTAACTTTCATTTCCCGCCGATCAAAGATGGGCAGCTTCAAAAAGTCAAATCTGTTTCCGACGACTGGCTGGCTGAAACTGACAGAAGTGAAATTATTTTTTCACAGGGTATGTTCGATTGGGAGGAACTGAAACAGCAGACACTTGTTACTGTTGAAAATTCCGAAGAAAAAGTAGTCGCTTTCCTGAATATTATTCCCGATTTCGCGAAAGGTGAATCCACTTACGACTTATTGCGTAAAACCAAAGACGCCCCCAACGGAGTCATGGATTACATCCTGGTCGAAATGTTCGGCTATTTGAAATCACAGGGATACGAGACTGTTAATATGGGATTTGCTCCTATGTCCGGTTTAAAGGATCCCACTAAATTCTCAGAGAAGTCTATGAAGTTTGCCTACGAAAAAATAAAAAGTTTTGCTCACTACAAAGGCATGAGGGAATACAAGGAAAAATTTGCCACTATTTGGCATAACAAGTATCTTATTTACGACCATGATTATGATTTGATGCAGGTTCCCAGGGCGCTTTCTAAAGTAATAAAGCCATGAGTCTGCACGGATTTGTTATTCTCTTTTTCTTGCTAACAATTCCAGTTCTAAGTGAAAGGAACATATTTGCACCTTCCGGGGTCAAAGAATATCCCGGATTGGTGGCCATCCAGTCTGTAAACACAGCCAACGATGAACTGCCGTTGAAAGTCCTTGGAGCTAAGACAGAGTCGGATCTTCCCTTTTTTGTTTTTATTTCCGGAGACGGAGGATGGAATACCTTTAGCAGAACGTTGTGCGAGAATCTTGCCAATAAAGGGATTCCAGTCGTTGCCCTTGATTCAAAAAAATATTTTTGGGACGGTAAAACACCGGAACAAACCACTGCAGATATAACATCGGTAATTCAGACTTATAAAAGGTTATGGAAATGTGAGAAATTTGTCATGGCAGGTTATTCTTTCGGTGCTGCCGTCGTGCCTTTTATTATGAACCGTTTTCCTGATGAGGTGAAAAATATGGTTGATTTTTCAATCCTGATAGCCCCGGACAATACCAGTGATTTTGAGATACATTTGTCGGATATGCTCAACATGGGGATTGTCAAAGGAAAATATGATGTCATAAAAGAGATTCAGTCAGGTGATTTCAAAAAGTATATTGCGGTTTTCAGCAGTGATGAAAACAAAAATGTGCAGCATTCGTTTCAATTACCTGGTGTTGAGATTGAAAATTTTGAAGTAAACCATCATTTCGACGGAGGGTATGATGTATTGGCAAATCTTATATTTGCTAAAATAAAGAGAAATTAGTGTGTTTTCCGGCTCGCTCAAAAAATTTATTGTACATACGAATTCTTAATATGACTCCACACTCTTTCCGCGATATCTGGAAAATTTCCGGTCCAATAATGCTAAGTCTGCTGGCTCAGAATATTGTCGGCGTGACTGATACTGCATTTCTGGGACGAGTGGGTGAGGTGGAACTTGGTGCCTCTGCCATAGGTGGGGTATTCTATCTTATTCTTTACATGGTGTTGTTTGGATTTACCACCGGCGTACAAATTTTAATTGCAAGGCGAAACGGGGAAAAGAATCACGCCTCCATTGGCCGTATTTTTGATAACAGTTTCTATTTTGTTGGTTTTGTATCGTTGTTGCTCACAGCAGCAATTTTCTTTTTTGGACCATTGTTTCTTAGAATATTTCTGTCTTCGGATGCTATTTATAAGGCTAGTTCCGTCTATTTGAAGTTTCGTGTACTGGGTCTCTTTTTTGCATCCTGTGCCCTTTTGTTCCGATCATTTTATACGGGTATATCCTTTACAAAATATTTGAGCATCAGTGCGGCCATCATGGCTGTTTTAAATATAATACTCGATTATGCCATGATATTCGGACATTGGGGCTTTCCCAAAATGGGTATTCAGGGGGCTGCAATAGCATCTTCCATTTCAGAGGCTTGTGCCTTGCTTTTTTTCGTATGGATCACATGGGAAAATAAGAGACTACAGCAGTACAAACTTTTTGCACTTGTTAAACCTGATTTCTCTATTATCCGGAAAATCCTCAAAACTTCAGTCTTCGTAATGATGCAGTTTGTATTGTCTTTTGGCAGTTGGTTTGTTTTTTTTATGATGGTTGAGAAAATGGGTGAAAGGTCTCTTGCCATTTCCAATATCATCCGGTCCATTTATATCTTCCTGATGATACCAGGTTGGGCCTTTGGTTCTGTTACCAGTACACTGGTGAGTGAAGCGTTGGGAGAAGGGAAGCCTGAAAGTGTAATCCCTGTAATTTACCAGGTTGTGAAATATAGTTTCATTTCCCTTTCGGCAGTTATTCTTGTTGCCCTTGCCTTCCCTCACCTTGCAATATCAGTTTATACCAATGATGTTGATCTTGCGCAGGCCACCCTGCCTTCATTTTATATTATTCTTGGTGCACTCGCAATTTTTTCGGTCATGAGTGTCTTTTTCAATGGCGTACTTGGAACAGCCAATACAAAGACCACCTTGCTCATTGAAGCAGTAACGCTTTCAGCTTACCTTGGATTTACCTGGTTAAGTGCTGTTCACCTGAAACTTGCTATTGAATGGGTTTGGTTAGCTGAATATGTGTACTTTATTTTGATCGGTCTGCTCTCCTTGTGGTATCTGAATAAGGGTAACTGGAGGACAAAGAGAATATAACATGGAATCATTTCTGAATTCACCAAGGCCTGGATTAAAACTGTTAAATGGCAATATGGACAGCGCCGTCATACAAGTGACCTAAATATCACCTGTCAGACCAGCAAGGTTAATATTAGGCTTAATGTGACAAAACGTTTAACCGACTGATGTAATCAAATACCCCAAAGGAAGAGAGTATTCCATTTGAGAACATGTCAGAAATATCTTATTATTCCTACTTCCAGGGAATAAGTATTGACATAGCCCTTGTATGGGAATTCCTGGTGGGTGTAGGTTGGTGCCAGGTAGGTAGACCAGACTTTATTGAAAAGATGGTTATACTCCAGCCGTATTGATTGAGATTGTAGTCCCAGGTAGGTTGCGCTCTGGCTGTAACGATTCCGTTCATCAGGAGAGACGCCGTAATTCAGCTTCAGTCCAATATAATTCTGGGCATCAGAAAAGTATCGGCGTGCCTGGAATTGTCCGGAGACATAAGTGCCGGTCGAATCCGGGGTGACATAGGCACGTAGTGATAACCAGTAGTTCCCAATGTATTTGCCAACACTTCCCGTAATGGTATAATATTGATCTGTCTTAAAATAAAGTGCTCTCATTCCCAGAGATGCCTCGAAATTTTTTGGGAATTTATGATACCATTCAGCACCATACCTGTAAGTTGGAAAGAATGAAACATCTGAATAACCAAAATTCAGGTATCCGTAATTATTCTTGTTGATTGTCGGATAAGCATCCAATTCATACTGCAAACCTTGAATCCCGTATCTTTGAGCCCAGTTGACCCTCGCTATAACCGGACCGATAGCTGTTTTCCTTCCATAGGAAAGCGAGGTCATATGCCAGGGATCTATGCCAGAACTATTTTCGAAATAATCCAGGTAGTAATCAAGACGAATCCAGTTTTTTCTAAGGTCCATTCTGATTACTTCCAGATCGTTCCTGGCTTCTGCATTTTGAGGGTAGGTTTTTAACAGTGTCTCAAGCTGAACTGCAGCTAAATCCGATTGCCCCATTGCATGAAGAATTTTTGATTTTTTAAGCATGAAATGTTCATCTGCAGCATTTCCTGTGAGGACTACATCACAGAAATTAAGAGCTGCCTGGTATTTTCCATCCCAGTATTCAACATCAGAGGCTGCATCAAGCGCATCCCAGTGATCCGGATATTGATTCAATACCTTTGATGTCCATATCCTGGTTGAATCATATTTGCCATCCCAGGCATAAGTTCTTGCCATAAGCGTAGCTACGTCAGTATCAAACTCCTTCGCAAGTATTTTGCGGCATAAATCTCTTGCGGCTTCATGCTGGCCTTTGCTTGCAAGATCTTTTGCTTCCCTGTATGTCTGTGCCTTGGCAGACAGTCCAGTTATCATAAGTAGAACAAGTAATATTAAGGATGAGCCTGTTCTAATGCAAGTTGAGATGTAATTGAGAGCTCTGTTTTCCCGATTTGCCATAGATTTTGAGTATAGGATGATCAGTTAATAAGAATGAATCCAAAATTATGAAATTACTTCAATTATTTTGAGACTAAAAGCAAAAAAGAGATCATTATGTTATCATTTTCTCAAATTGCCAGTCGAATACGAAAATAATACCCCAACAAGACATAAGATGGGAAATGTCATACGGACAAATTTGCCTGTTCCGCCAAATAAATCATTCGGAACCTGCACGATAAGTGCTCCGTTAAATATTTTTGTAAAAATGCGCATTACCTGGGTCATGCAGACCATCTGACCAATGATTTTGATGGAAATAGCAGTGCCACAAGAAGTACTTATCTTTTTTTTTGACTGTACTCAATGTGGTTTTCGTGTCGGCAGATGTGATGAGAACTTAGCCCGGCTCCGTGGTAATAAAAAAATCACTTGGCTGACTGGGTTGCTAAAGGTGGCTCATTGGAATTCGGGGTGTAAAATTGCGATCATGACCAGTGGAAAGCCAAATAGCATGGCTCCGGCAAAGTCAAATTTTACCCCAGACTTTGTTCGAGATATTATATTTCAGTTTCGGAAGAGTCAGGATTACACCCAAAATGCCTGAAATGGATGGAAAAACATATAGAACGCCAAACCGGATATTGGGTAATCAGATCTCCGGCAAATGGCCCGTCAGCTAATCCAAGGTATAATACAGCGACATCGAACACCAGTATCTTACCTCTTTCTGCTGGAGGAAAAGGTTCAAGTAGTAATGGCGCCCAGGTCGTTACTGACATGGCTGCACCCAGACCCTGAAAAAAACGCATGAGGGCAGGCACATGACCGCTGGGAGCGACTGCAAATAATAGCGTGGCAAGGGTCACAATTACCATTCCCAGTTTGGAATGTTTCACCACGCCTTTTAAATATTCGGTATTCCTATGGGCAATAAGAAAAGCAGCAGTGTGCAGTAGAATGTTACAATCCAGCTTAGGACTCCGGCGCTAATTCCCAACTATTTTTCAATTGCAGGAAGGGCGATGTCAACTTAGGATAGGAGGAAAGTCCCCGGAATATAGGTGAGAAATGTAACGTTCAGGACCGACCTTTTAAAATTGGTGTATTTTGGGGTAATCATAACCTGTTAAATGCAGTCAAGACCGAAGTCGGAATTTAACGTGAAAATAACAGACATTTTCTAAATTTTAAATTTGAAAGGATTAACTTTGTGCTCTGTTTTTAATATTTAGCTAGAGTCCTATGAATGAGAAAGATATAAAATTACTCCCGGAATTTCCTCCCGTCTCAACCACAACCTGGGAAGAACAAATCATATTCGACCTGAAGGGGAAGGATTATGACAAGAGTCTTATCTGGAGAACAAACGAAGGTTTTAATGTCAGACCTTATTATCGGTCAGAAAACATTGAAGGACTGGATTTTACGGAGAGTATTCCCGGTCAGTATCCTTTTGTGAGGGGTAAAAGCAAGAGCGGGAACAATTGGCTTGTCAGGCAGGATATTCTTGTCAATGATCCGGTTGAGGCAAATTTGCAGGCATTGGAAGTACTGAGCAAGGGCATTACTTCACTTGGTTTTGTTTTTAAAGATTGTCGTCAGACTGAGGTGGCTGTTCTGAAACAATTGCTCCAGGGTATCTATCTCGATTCCGTTGAGATCAATTTCATTCTCTCCTGCAGGCACAAGGCTTTTTTTGAAACCCTGGTTGCTACGTTCATAGAGCTTAAAACAGATGTTGCCACTTTGAACATGTCATTAAATTATGATCCGATCGGGAGATTTTCCCTGAGGGGCAAATTTTGTCATAGTGATTCAGAAGTATTTGAGAAAGTAAAAACCATGGTTGAGTGGAGTGAAAAATATCCCCGATTTCAAATGCTTGCTGTCCATGGTATCAATTTTAATAATGCAGGGTCTTCCATCGTTCAGGAACTAGGTTTTTCATTGGCTATCGGAGCAGAATACATGATCAGGCTCACCGACCTGGGGGTTGATCCTGCACTTGCGGCAAAGAAGATACGGTTTAATTTTGGCGTTGGAGGTAATTATTTTATGGAACTGGCCAAGTTGCGTGCTGCCAGGATGCTCTGGGCTAACATTGTCAAAGCATTCAATCCGGTTTGCAAATGTGAGGAATCTAAGGAAGAGGAGGGGTTTTGTACATGTGCCTCAAAAATGACCATACATTGTGAAACCTCTGCCTGGAACAAAACGATATATGATCCCTATGTCAATATGCTGAGAACACAAACCGAAGCAATGTCGGCTGTCCTGGGTGGAACAGATTCTCTTACTGTTCTCCCATTTGACGCTGTTTACGAACAACCCACTGCTTTTGCAGAACGAATTGCACGTAATCAGCAGGCTTTGCTGAAGGAAGAAGTTCACCTGGATAAGGTGGCGGATCCGGCAGCCGGATCCTATTACATTGAAACGCTCACATCTTCGATCGCAGAACATGCGTGGATGCTTTTCCTCAAAGTTCAGGACAAGGGAGGTTTTCTTGCCGCGTTCCGCGAAGGATTTGTGCAGGCAGAAATAAGGGAAATGGCAGACAAAAGGAGTAGGGCGATCTCTTCTCGCAGGGAGAATATACTGGGTGTCAGTCAATTCCCTAATTTTTACGAACAACTTGCGCCGGGTTTTGACGCTTCCTTATTTGAAGCAAAGGATCAAACTGCCGATGGTGCTGAGGTTGAGACACTCAAATTGTTCAGGGGGGCGCAGCAATTGGAAGCGGTAAGGTATGCAACTGATAGGTATTCAGCGAAATACGGAAGGCCAAAAGTTTGCATGTTACCCGTTGGCAATCTTGCCCTGAGAAAGGCAAGGGCACAGTTTTCGTGTAATTTCTTCGCTGCCGCGGGTTATGAGGTAATTGACAACAACGGATTTGACACTGTGGAAGAGGGGCTGAATGCCATCCTGGAAGAGAAACCAAAATTGGTTGTCCTTTGCAGTTCAGATGATGAATATGCATTACTGGCTCCGGAACTCTTCAGAAAGCTGAAAGGCCGCTCCACTATGGTTGTTGCAGGGGCACCTGACTGCATGGATGAATTGAGAGAAATGGGAATCTTACAGTTTATCAGTGTGAAGACCAATTTGCTGGAAGCATTGGCTGAATATAATAAATTGCTGGGCATTAACTAATTAATAATGATTAAATTAGATGTTGAAATCATTATTTTGATAGCTGTTTGACCTGCACTTGCCAGTTCAAAAACCAAGTTATCAAAGATGATATCTCAACAATCTAAAATTCAAAATAAAACATTGTCATGACTCCAAATTTTAAAGAGCTCGAGATAAAAGGTTGTCAGAATTCCGGTGGATTAAAGGGTATTAATAAGGACCCTGAAACCAGTAAAGTGTGGATGACGCCTGAACTCATACCGGTGAAAGGGGCGTATACCAAAGCAGACCTGGAAGGATTGGAACACCTGGAATATGCTGCCGGTAAAGCCCCATTCCTGCGAGGTCCTTATTCCACCATGTATGTTATGCAACCATGGACAATCCGTCAGTATGCAGGATTTTCGACAGCAGAGGAGTCCAATGCATTTTACCGCAGAAACCTCGCATCGGGGCAAAAAGGTTTGTCTGTGGCTTTTGATCTTGCCACACATCGCGGTTACGATTCCGACCATCCCCGCGTTACGGGAGATGTAGGGAAAGCAGGAGTCGCCATCGATTCAATCCTGGATATGAAGATATTGTTCGATCAGATTCCGCTCAACAAGATGTCGGTATCCATGACAATGAACGGGGCCGTGCTACCGATTATGGCATTTTACATTGTAACGGCACTTGAGCAGGGTGCCAGGCTGGAGGAACTGTCCGGTACCATTCAGAATGATATTCTCAAAGAGTTCATGGTACGAAATACCTATATCTATCCGCCAGAATTCTCCATGAAAATCATTGCAGATATTTTCGAATATACTTCGGCAAAAATGCCAAAATTCAACTCAATTTCAATCTCCGGATACCATATGCAGGAAGCAGGTGCTACGGCAGATATTGAAATGGCATATACCCTTGCAGACGGGCTTGATTACATCCGGACCGGTATAAAAGCAGGTTTGGATATCGACGCTTTTGCGCCCAGGTTGTCGTTTTTCTGGGCAGTCGGAATGAACCATTTTATGGAAATAGCCAAAATGCGTGCTGCAAGGATGATATGGGCCAAAATGGTTAAGCAGTTTAATCCGAAGAGCGCTAAATCCATGGCATTGCGTACTCATTCACAAACATCAGGCTGGTCCCTGACTGAACAGGATCCGTTTAACAATGTTGGCCGTACCTGTATAGAAGCACTGGCAGCGGCACTCGGACATACCCAATCACTGCATACCAATGCACTGGATGAAGCAATTGCACTGCCAACAGATTTTTCAGCGCGAATTGCGAGAAATACACAGCTATACCTGCAACAGGAAACAGAGATATGCCGTTCTCTCGATCCGTGGGCAGGTTCCTACTATGTAGAATCACTCACCAACGATTTGATGCGTAAGGCATGGGCATTGATTGAAGAGGTTGAAGAGCTTGGAGGTATGTCTAAAGCCATTGAAACAGGAGTGCCTAAAATGCGTATTGAGGAAGCAGCGGCTAGGACACAGGGTAGGATCGATGCTGCTTCTCAGGCAATTATTGGCGTCAACAAATACAGGCTTGAAAAAGAAGACCCGATCGATATTCTGGAGATTGACAACAGTGCTGTTCGCCTTTCACAGATAGAGAGGCTTAATCTGCTGAGGGCCAACAGGAATGAGGCAGAAGTTGCGGCATCCCTTGAGGCGATAACCAATTGTGTGGTATCAGGCAAGGGCAATTTGCTCGAGCTGGCTGTTGACGCAGCAAAAAAACGAGCTACACTTGGCGAAATATCCATTGCATGTGAGAAAATTGTCGGAAGATACAAAGCAACCATTAGAACCATTTCAGGAGTGTATTCATCAGAAGCCAAAAATGACAGCGACTTCACAAGGGCGAAGGAGCTTGTCCAACAGTTTGCGGAACTGGAAGGTCGCCAGCCTCGTATCATGATTGCCAAAATGGGTCAGGATGGTCACGACAGGGGAGCCAAAGTAGTAGCCACCGGTTATGCCGACCTTGGGTTTGATGTCGATATGGGGCCATTGTTCCAAACACCGGAAGAAGCAGCCAAACAGGCAGTTGAAAACGATGTGCATGTTTTGGGAATTTCTTCCCTGGCTGCCGGACACAAAACCCTTATTCCTGCTGTAATCGAAGAGATGAAAAAGCTGGGACGGGAAGATATCATGGTAATTGCGGGGGGGGTAATACCATCCCAGGATTATCAGTTCCTATACGAGACAGGCGTTGTAGCCATTTTTGGCCCCGGCACATCAGTCGCGTCTGCAGGAAGGAAAATTATGGAAATATTGATTGCGGCAAGGTCGTAATTTCAATATCGCTTGATTTATTCCGTGTAATGGGAAAGAACTGATTCTGATTCATTATTGCACAGATATCAGAATATGGGGGGTGAGGAATTTCATCCCTTTTTAAATGTTAAGGTCAAATAACCGGGCAAACCCATGATTCGAAAACAAAATTACTCAGTTTTTTTGCCTATTTTTTCAGCTTGATAATGAATAGCTGACTCCGGATAACTGAATTTATCGATCTTTTTAATATCTTAGGCTGGACTTAACTTTATTCTGGATTGTAAATTGCTAAATATGAAAAAGATACAACTAATTCTGCTGTTATTCCTTTTCTATCCAATAATTCTTTCTGCCTTGCCGGACAGAAATTCCGGCATTGATTCAGAAACTGCGCAATCTGGAATGAATTTTCCGGATCAGTCGGGAAAGCTTCGGATCTGGTATGCCGGACCTGCCAATGCAATGATAGAGGACGATTTAAACGGGTGGAAGAATGATGCTGAATGGCTTAAGGCTATTCCGGTCGGAAATGGATTCCTTGGCGCGATGGTTTATGGTGGTGTTAACACTGAACGCATTCAGCTGAACGAGAAGAGCCTGTGGTCCGGAAGTCCGGAAGATGGGAACAACCCGGACGCATTTCCTTCTCTCGACAAAATCAGGCAGTTGATTTGGGCAGGAAAATACAAAGAAGCTACCCTGCTAACTGAAAAAACGCAGATATGTTCGGGTGCGGGATCCGGTAGAGGGAATGGTGCGGGAGTTCCTTACGGAAGTTTCCAGACTCTCGGCGACATAAAGATTGATTTCGATAGTTCTGAAGACTACTCAGACTACAGCCGGGAACTTGATTTGACTGAAGGAGTTGTTCGGGTCTCCTACAGGCAAAATGGAGTAAGTTTTAACCGGGAGATATTTGCCAGTTATCCCGACAGGGCCCTTGTAATCCATCTGGTTTCCGATAAGAAGGGTGCAGTGAGCTTTAAAACAACCCTCAGCCGACAGGAAAGGTTCAAAACCGAAACGGTTGCAGATCACTTGTTGATGTCAGGTGTAATGGATAACGGTAAGGGCGGGACAGGTATGAAGTATGCTGTTCGTTTAAAGGCTTTTGCTAAAAATGGGAAGGTGGTTTGTGAAAATGGTGTGTTGAATGTTAGAAATGCGGATGAAGTAACACTCATTTTGACTGCAGCAACCAATTATAAGTTGTCGTATCCTACTTATACAGGCATCGACCCTGAAATTACCACTTCCGACCAGCTTACAAAAGCTTCCAAATACGGTTTTGCCAACCTTCGGAAAAAACATGTTTCGGATTATACAGCTCTTTTTGGGAAGGTTCAACTGCAATTGTCCGGCAATGACGCAGATAAAATACCTACAGATGCACGTTTGAGAAACCAGAAATACGTTCCTGATGATCTGCATCTTCAGGAAATATATTTTCAGTTCGGGAGGTATCTTCTGATCTCTTCATCCCGGGAGGGTTCGCTGCCAGCCAATCTTCAGGGGATTTGGAGCAATAAAATTCAGACACCATGGAATGGAGATTACCATACTGATATTAACCTTCAAATGAACTACTGGCCTGCGGATGTGACCAATCTTCCCGAATGCCATTCTCCCCTGACTGACCTCATCGAGTCTTTGGTCAGGCCCGGAGAACAAACAGCTGTTAAGCAATACCATGCCAAAGGCTGGTGTGTGCACCCTATTACCAACGTTTGGGGCTTCACGGCACCCGGTGAACATCCCGGATGGGGAATGCATGTCGGAGCAGGTGGTTGGCTGTGTGAACATCTCTGGGATCATTACACATTTACGATGGATCGTAAATACCTGGAAAGAGTCTATCCTATCATGCTTAAATCGGCACAGTTTTACCTCGACTGGCTTGTGGAGGATCCAACGACCGGGAAACTGGTTTCAGGTCCGGCAGCCTCTCCTGAAAACTCCTTTGAGGCTCCGGATGGATCTGCCTGTTCGATAAGTATGGGCCCATCCCATGATCAGGAGATCATTCATGAACTTTTCACCAATGTTTTGAAAGCTGCTGAAACACTTGATATCAATGAACCTTTAGCTGGCAGAATCAGGACGGCTCTGGACAACCTGGCCATGCCTCAGATAGGGCCGGATGGCAGGTTGATGGAGTGGTCCTCCCCATTTCCGGAGACGGAACCAAATCACAGGCATGTGTCTCATCTATACCTCCTTTATCCGGGAACAGGCCTCGATATTACCAAAGATACCGATATGGCCCTTGCTGTTAAAAAGAGTCTGCAGGTTAGGGGAGACGGTGGTACCGGTTGGTCGCTGGCATGGAAAATTAATTTCTGGGCAAGGCTGAAAGATGGTAATCATGCTTATCAAATGCTAAAAAACCTGCTTCGTCCTACAGGTAACCTTGGAACAGATTACAGTAACAGTGGAGGAACTTTCTACAATCTTTTTTGCGCTCATCCGCCTTTTCAGATAGACGGAAATTTTGGTGCCACTGCAGGTATAGCAGAAATGCTGATGCAGAGCCACAACGGATATATTGACCTGTTACCGGCCCTGCCGGATGCATGGAGCAGTGGTAGCGTAAAAGGCCTTGTTGCAAGAGGCGGATTTGTCATGAATATTTCCTGGCAAAATCGCCAGGTTTCATTTGCTGAGGTGAATTCCCTGAGCGGTGGGGTTTGTGTGGTAAAGACAGATTCGCCTTTTAAAGTGGATGGAACCCCTGTGTCCATGAAAAAAGAAAATGGCGGTTTCCTGTTAACATTTACGACTCTGAAAGGAAAAACCTACCGCCTGTATCCGGAAAATTAATATCCTAATCTTCTCTTTGATAACAAAATGGCAATAAGGCAATTCCGACATAGTCTGAAAATATTTATTTTTCTGCTCTTCCCAATCTCTCTTTCAGCCCAGTCAGTGATAACTCTTCCTGTTTTTGATAAGTCAAAGGTCACTATTTACCAAGACTGGCTGGTAGGACCTGTAAATGCAAAAGCAAAGCTTTACGCTACTGCGGACGGGAAAATAGTTTTTTCTAATGGATTGGTTAGCAGGACTTTTACTGTCAAGCCGAACGGTGCGACGGTCTCACTGGATCTATTGCCTGATAATGAATCTTTCTTGAGATCCGTGCGACCTGAAGCTGAAATCACAATTGGCGGCCTGACAATCCCGGTAGGCGGATTGAAAGGTCAGCCGATACACAACTACCTCTTACCTGAGTGGATAGATAAAATGGTTGCTGATTCGGCATCATTCAGGCTTGTGAACTACAGGCTTGAAGAAACCAGGGCTCGTTTCCCCTGGATGAAAAGAGCAGGTTGGATGCCCATTGATATGCCATGGCCTGCTCCCGGTAAAGAGCTGATTTTTGATTATCAACTTGATGATACCGCGATTGAATTAATCCTGAAACAGGATAAACATACATCTTCAACGTTTAATCATGACATATTAAAGCAAATCGCAGTATCGGTACACTATGAACTGTATGATAATATGCCATTGTTTTGTAAATGGGTTACCATAGAAAATAAATCACAGCAACCTGTTTTGCTGGAAGGCTTTAAGAGTGAGATACTTGCAGCAACTGAAGGTGAGAGCGAGGTAGACGACAAAAAAAGCTGGATTTATCCCAACCTGACTGTTTTTACTGATTACAGCTTCGGTGGAACGGCAGACGACCGCGCGCTTGAAACGAGTGTTTCTTGGAGCCGTGATCCTCTTTACCTTACACAGGTCAATTATGAACGAACAATGCCCTGCTTGTTAGAAGTTTATCCTAAGATTGGACCTTCACAGGAGATTTTAGCAGGGGAACATTTCAGTACCTACCGTACCTGGGAATTGATCCATGACAGCCGGGACCGGGAACGAAAAGGTTTGGAGGAACGTCGCGTAATGCGGTCGCTTGCACCTTGGGTGACAGAGAATCCAATACTGATGCATGTCCGGAAAGCTGACAATGAGGCTGTTAAAAAGGCTATTGATCAGTGCGCCGATGTTGGATTTGAGCTTGTGATCATGACGTTTGGCAGTGGGTTTAATATTGAAGACAGGAATGAGAACAACCTGAGCAGGATGAAGATGCTGGCCGATTATGGCCATTCCAAAGGAATATCCCTGGGTGGATATTCCCTCCTCGCCAGCAGAACTGTCAACAAAAAGGAAGATGTGGTGATGCCCGTTGGACAAAAGCCCAGGTTTGGAAACTCTCCCTGCCTCGGCAGTGAATGGGGTATTGATTACTTTGAAAAATTGTACAATTTCTACCTGGTTACAGGTCTCGATAATCTTGAACATGATGGAAACTACCCCGGAGATATTTGCGCTTCCACAGACCACCCAGGCCACAAGGGGCTAAATGATTCACAATGGACTCAGCATCAGCGTATCGCAGATTTTTACAATTGGTGCAGGGGGAAAGGGATCTATCTCAATGTCCCTGACAATTATTACCTGAACGGAAGCAACAAATGCGGCATGGGTTACAGGGAAACCAACTGGTCGTTGCCCAGGGAACAGCAGGAAATCATTGAACGTCAGAATATTTATGATGGAACGTGGCGAAAAACACCATCAATGGGATGGATGTTTGTACCACTGGTTGAATACCAGGGAGGGGGAGAAGCTGCTACCATCGAGCCACTTAAAGAACATCTTACTCATTATGGACAGCGGCTGGCCAATTTATTTGGTGCGGGGGTACAGGCCTGTTACCGTGGCCCGGTACTTTATGATGCCCCTGCGACCAGGGAACTGGTGTCCCGATGGGTAACCTTCTACAAAAAGCACCGAAGGATTCTTGACAGTGATATCATTCATGTCCGCCGTCCTGACGGACGTGATTATGATGCTATCCTTCATGTAGATCCCATGGGGGAGGAGAAAGGGCTGCTTATGATTTACAATCCGCTGCATGAGCCGATTCAGCGAAAAATAAGGATAAATCTTTACTATACCGGGTTAAAAGACAAAGCACTGGCGACAGATTCCTCGGGTAAAATTATCAATATTAACATCGATTCAGAGCATCAGGCGTGGGTAGAATGTACTATTCCGGCGAATGGTCAGGAGTGGCTTGTATTCAGGTAAAATAGTCTGATTTTGAATAATAGAATTATCAGTCAGTTTTTCAAAAATCCTGTTGTCTTATTGAAAAAAAAATCTTTTCTTTGCATCGCGAAATTTGAAGCTGTTTACAATACTTTAAGGGTACGGTTTCAGGTAACGCAAACCTCTTTTATCATAAAAGAGTTACAGATGGTCTGTTCATCTAAGGGTTAGGATTCAAGATTTTCATTCTTGCCATAGGGGTTCGAATCCCCTACAGACTACATTCACAATTAATTGTCTAATTTCTAGCCAAAATTGTGTTGTAAGAAAAAAAGTATTAATTTTACGACCCCAATCAGGGAAGTTACAGATGGTCTGTTCATCTAAGGGTTAGGATTCAAGATTTTCATTCTTGCCATAGGGGTTCGAATCCCCTACAGACTACATTAATTATTTGACATAGAAATTTTTTACAAATGGCAAACCATAAGTCGTCGATCAAAAGAGCAAAACAGAGTGAAGTTCATCGTCTTCACAACAAGTATTATTCAAAAACCACCCGTAATGCAGTTAGGGAATTGCGTTCCACTACCGAAAAAGCAAAGGCTGAAGAACTGCTTCCAAAGGTAGTAGGCATGCTGGATAAACTTGCAAAAACAAACGTGATTCATAAAAATAAGGCTTCCAACCTTAAATCAAGCCTTGCGCTGCACGTCAACGCTTTATAACTGTTTCAAACAATATAATTTGAGAAGGGTGCCCAAATTGGGTGCCCTTTTTTTGTGGTGAATTTCTCTTTTCTCCCTGTTTTACCGTAACTTGAATCAGACAGACCGGCCGCTAAACCTTTCGGCCGGCATTTTCTGATTATGAGCAATTACAAAAAACCTGGCATCAAAGCATGGGCAGTGGAAGACCGGCCCAGGGAAAAATTAATCAACAGGGGTATCTCTTCTCTGACAGACGGTGAGTTGATCGCCATACTGATATCAAGTGGCAACAGAAAGGAATCAGCAGTCGAGCTGTCGCTCAGGATACTGGATTCGATCCATCACAACCTGCATGAACTTGGCAAGATGAATCGCGATGAGCTAAAGCGGTTCAGGGGAATCGGCGAAGCAAAAGCATTGACAATAATTGCTTCTATGGAACTTGGCAGAAGAAGAAATCAGTCTGAAGCGCTGGATAACCAACAGATCAAAGGGAGTAAGAATGCTGCGGATTTTATACGTCCTTCGATCGGCGATCTTTCTCACGAAGAGTTCTGGGTGCTTTATCTGAACCGAAGAAACAAAGTTATCGATAAACAGAAACTGAGTCAGGGTGGTATGACAGGGACAGTTATCGACGTTCGCCTGGTATTAAAGTCAGCGCTTGAAAAACATGCTACCTCCTTGATCTTTTGTCACAACCATCCCTCAGGAAACCTCGAGCCCAGCGATGCTGACAAAAGGATTACTCGTCAACTGAAAGAGGCAGCCGCCCTGATGGATATGCCCGTTATCGATCATCTGATTGTCACCCAGTCGGGCTTCTTCAGTTTTGCCGACGAAGGACTATTGTAGGTATCTAATAATATACTGTATTTCAGATATATATAGTTTTTCGAAAACATAATAAAACACCATTTATTCGTTTTTTGGTAAATGATATTTTGATTATTTTTACCAAAAATCTCTGATGGTACACGTAATTGGCGAAAGCAATTCTCTTTTCAATCAATATCTCTCCGAAATTCGCGATGAGGTAATTCAGAAGGATTCACTCCGTTTCAGGAAAAATATGGAACGTGTCGGTGAGATATTCGCTTACGAAATAAGTAAGGAGCTCATTTACAAGCAGGTAGAAGTAACTACTTCGCTGGGTATAGCCAAAATGCTGGTACTGGAAGAACAACCCGTGCTCGCCACCATATTGAGAGCCGGATTACCGCTTCATCAGGGATTGCTCAATTGTTTTGATAAGGCAGAGAACTGTTTTATTTCCGCGTACAGGAAATACGATCCGAATGGTGATTTTCATATTGATTTTCAATATATTGCATCGCCATTGCTCGATAATAAGGTGGTAATACTTTCAGATCCGATGCTCGCTACCGGATCCTCCATGGAGGTTGGTTATCATGCTCTTCTCGAAAAGGGAGAACCGAAGCATATTCACCTGGTTTCATTGATCGCCAGTCGCCAGGGACTAGATTATGTATTGAATAAACTACCTGGGGATCAGGTAACTTTGTGGGTTGGAGCGATTGACCCGGATCTTACTCCCAAATCATACATTGTTCCGGGACTGGGAGATGCCGGAGATCTTGCTTATGGAGCAAAGATAGACTCCAAGGAGATCGTTGTCCACGCGCATTTCTAATTATCTGCACACTTCTCAATGCGTCTCCATACTTTAGACTGATCTTTACACTTTGACAGCATTTCGTTCACGGTCAATCCTGAAACAGGATCTTTCAGTCCAGGTTCGATTTCAGCCAGGGGTACCAGTACAAATCTCCTTTCAGCAATTCTTGGGTGGGGTATTTTTAGTCGGTCCGTATTGATAATCAGTGAATCGATGTATAAAATATCTATATCGATAGTCCTTGCTTCATACCCACCGGCATTCCTTGTTCTCCCCAAATTTTCTTCAATTTCCTGACAACGGTCCAGAATTTCAACAGGAGTCAGAATGGTTTCCAGTGTAATTATCTGATTTATAAATAATTCCGAATTGAAGCCCCATGATTCACTTTCATAAAGTGTTGATTTTGAATTTATACTACCGATATGTTTGTTAACTAAATCAATGGCAGACAAAAATATTTCTTCCCTGTTCCCCTGATTTCCACCTAAAATGAGATAAACTAACGACATAACACGTATCTTTGTAATGATTGCGGTTGTATTGATACTACTTAATCAGAAATGAATTTGCAGGTTAAATCTTATTAGTGATTGTCAAACAGACGACTATCACATTTGATTTCTGTCATTCATTGTCAATAGGTAGTACCGATAAAATTATAATTAAAATTAATCCGGATATGAAATTTTTTTGGAAAGCTTTTTTCGCCTCACTTGCTGCCATTGTAGTTGCAACTTTACTTTTTATTTTTCTAATGGCAGGTCTTGTCTCGTCACTGGCCAGCATTGGAGAACAACCTGTCACCGTCAAGGAGAATTCCCTGCTGATATTAAAGCTGGACAACCGCATAGTTGAACGCAAATCCAACAACCCGTTTGAAGACCTTGAATTGCCCGGGATGGAGAAAACAAGCACTACCGGACTAAACCAGATATTTCATGCCATCAAACAGGCAAAAACCGATGATAAAATCAAGGGCATTTATCTTGAACTGTCTGAGATAAGCGCCGGTTATGCAACTGCCGAAGAGATCAGAAGTGCATTGATTGATTTCAGGACAAGCGGGAAATTTATCTATTCATACTCCGATGCCATTTCCCAAAAAGCCTATTATCTTGCCTCCGTCGCTGATAGCTTGATACTTAATCCGGTAGGGATGTTTGATTTCAGGGGATTAAATGCCGAAAATACCTTTTTTAAGAAAGCGCTGGACAAATTTGGCATTGAAATGCAGATTGTTAGGGGTAAAGACAACAAATTTAAGTCGGCTGTTGAACCTTTCATGTTTGAAAAAATGAGTCCTGCGAATAAGGAGCAGACAACACTTTATCTTGCCACCATCTGGAACCATCTTTTGAAGGGAATCTCTGAATCCAGGAAAATTTCAGTCGACAACCTGAATGAATATGCCAATTCTGTGATGACATACCAGTCGGCTGATGTCGCAAAGAAAAATCATTTCTTCGATAATCTTAAATATCGCGACCAGGTATTGGACGATTTAAGATCATTGGCAGGACTGAAGGTAAATGCAGAAATTCCAATTGTAACCGTTTCTGAATATGATAAAATTGCAACTGATGGAAAGTCAAGGGCCCTGGTCAAAGACAGAATTGCTGTTGTTTATGCAGAAGGTGAAATAGATACCGGTACTGATGGTGCTCATGATATCAACTCGAAGGACGTTTCCCAGGGAATTCGCGAAGCTAGGTTAGATACCACTGTTAAGGCAATTGTACTGAGGGTTAACTCCCCGGGCGGCTCTGCATTTGGATCCGAAGTGATCTGGAGAGAAGTCAAACTGGCCCAGGCGGTTAAACCGGTGGTCGTATCCATGGGTGATTATGCTGCATCAGGAGGTTATTACATCTCTTCACCCGCCGCAGTAATTCTTGCAAATCCAACCACAATTACTGGGTCAATCGGAGTATTTGGTACAATTCCCAATTTGGGAGAATTGCTCAACAACAAGATAGGAATAACATTCGACAATGTTATGACGAACGAACATTCGGATATGCCATCGATGACACGAAAAATGACACCATTTGAGAGCAATCTCATGCAAAGTTACGTTGAGAATACTTATGAAACGTTCTTGTCACACGTCGCTGATGGCAGGAAACTTACTACATCCAGGGTTGATTCCATTGGCCAGGGAAGAGTGTGGAGTGGTGTGAATGCAAAGAACATTCATCTCATTGATGATTTTGGCGGAATGAAGGAAGCACTTCAGACGGCTGCCGATAAAGCAGGAATCACTGAATATCGCATTAAGGAATTACCCAAGCAAAAAGATCCATTTGCTGAATTGTTAAAGAACTTCTCTGTACGGATGCAGACCAAAGTAATGGAATCGGTGATGGGCACTACTTATGGTTACTGGAAAAATCTGTCCAGGGAGGCCAATGCAAAAGGGATTTATACAAGAATGCCTTTTAATTTAGAAATCAACTAGTTATCTTGAAGAAGCTTGTGCTTTATCTTTTTTCCCTGATTTACGGAATGGTAGTAAACTTCCGTAATATGCTTTTCAATATGAATATTTTGAGAGCCAGGGAATTCGATGTTCCAATAATATCCGTGGGTAATATTACGGTGGGAGGTACAGGTAAAACTCCTCATACCGAATATCTCATACAGCTTCTTAACAAGAAATTCCAAGTTGCCGTATTAAGCCGCGGGTACAAACGCAAAACAAGTGGATTTTTAGCGGTTGAATCTAACTCAACCAGCAGGGAGGTAGGTGATGAGCCACTTCAGATAAAATTAAAGTACCCATCAGTCATGGTTGCTGTGGATGAAAAGAGAGTCCGCGGTATCGAAAAAATTCTTCAGATCAGCGAGAGGAGACCCGATGTGCTTATTCTTGATGATGCTTTTCAGCATAGGTATGTCACTCCGGCCATCAACATTCTGTTAATTGATTTTTCCCGTATGATTACGGAAGATGACCTATTACCCCTTGGTAGCCTGAGGGAGCCTGCTTCCAACAGAGACCGTGCCAATATCATAATTGTCACCAAATGCCCACGGGAAATTAAGCCTATCGACGAACGAATTATCACAAAAGATCTTCATATCTGGCCATATCAGGACCTGTTTTTTTCAAGGATTAAATATGGTGAAGCGGTACCCGTATTCCCTGAGAAAGCTGCAGAGCAGAAAATTCATTTCGATCAGGACCATGGAATATTACTCTTGACTGGAATAGCAAATCCCCAGCCATTGCGCGATAAATTGCTTCAGTTAACCAAGTCGGTTGTGTCAGTCCCTTATCCAGATCATCATGCTTTCACCCCGAAAGACATGGAGAAGATAGCAGGTCAGTATGAGGCTATGACTTCGACGAAGAAAGTTATTGTTACGACTGAGAAAGATACCTTCCGTATCCTTGAAATTGATAATTTACCCGAAACAATTGCTGCCAACCTGTATTATATTCCTATTGAAATAAGGTTTATCAATCAGACAGAGAGTGATTTTGATAAAAAAATAATAAAATATGTTGGAGAAAATAAGAGCAACTTCGAATTACATACTCGAAAAAACAAAATTTAAATCCGAAACCGGCATAATCCTTGGGACTGGTCTTGGCGGTCTGGTTAAAGAAATTGATATTGAACATACTATTCCTTATTCTGAAATTCCAAATTTCCCGGTTTCAACTGTAGATGGTCACAAGGGCCAATTGATTTTTGGCATGCTGGGAGGTAAGAAAGTATTGGCCATGCAAGGGCGTTTTCACCATTATGAGGGCTATAGCCTAAAAGAGGTAACCTTCCCCATACGCGTTATGAATGCACTTGGTATTAAGACACTTTTTGTTTCAAATGCCAGTGGCGGACTGAATCCAAACTTCAGAATAGGGGATGTGATGATGATTATCGATCATATCAATATGTTTGGAGATAATCCGTTGATGGGTCCGAATATTAAGGAGCTTGGCCCAAGATTTCCAGATATGAGCCAGGCTTACAATCTTCACCTCCGCAATCTGGCGCTGAAAATTGCGTTGCAGAATCGTATAGAACTGAAAGAAGGGGTCTACGTAGGTGTTCCCGGACCTACTTTTGAAACACCTTCCGAGTACAGGATGTTTCGCACCCTGGGTGGTGACGCTATTGGCATGTCCACTGTTCCTGAAGTAATTGTTGCCCGGCACATGGATATGGCGGTATTCGGAATTTCAATTATTACTGACAGTGGTGTTCCCGGGGAGATTGTCGAAATTACTCATGAAGAGGTTCAGGCGGTAGCCATGCAGGCGGAACCAAAAATGAGCCTGGTCATTAGAGAGTTAATTGCTTCTCTATAAATTCCTTGATATTTTCGGAAACGAAAAGAGGCTGCCGGGGTGGCAACCTCTTACGAATCCAAATCAACTAACTACTACTAATAACTATTAACGATACAAAGTTAGTGAATATTTTATTACTATATGTAAATATTTTATTAATTAATTGAAAAATATTTAAATTTTTATTCTGTTTAAATAGTGCGTTATTTTCAAACTGATATAATATTTAAATAAGTTTTTTGTACCGGATCCGGTGTGGAATGGCATCTCCCAGCCTTTTCTTCTTGTTTTCTTCATATTCAGAATAGCTTCCCTCGAAGAAATAAATTTGTGAATCTCCCTCAAAGGACAAAATGTGGGTTGCAATCCTGTCAAGAAACCATCGGTCGTGCGAAATTACCACACAACAACCTGCAAAGCTCTCCAGGCCCTCTTCAAGCGCCCTTAACGTGTTTACGTCAATATCATTGGTTGGCTCATCTAGCAACAGTACATTCGCTCCGGATTTGAGTGTGATGGCAAGATGCAGACGGTTTCTTTCTCCACCTGATAATACGCCACACTTTTTCTCCTGATCCGCACCATTGAAATTGAATTTTGAAACAAAAGCCCTGGCGTTGATCATTCTTCCACCCACCATCACCTCGTCGGTTCCGCCGGAAAGGATCTGATAAACTGTTTTTTCCGGGTCAATTTCTGAGTGAGACTGGTCGGCATATCCTATTTTTACAGTTTCACCTACCGTGAAGTTACCGGAATCGGCACTTTCGAGTCCCATGATCATCCGGAATAGAGTGGTTTTACCAGCTCCGTTAGGGCCGATAACTCCTACAATTCCATTGGGTGGCAGTGTAAAATTCAGGTTCTCAAACAACAGGCGGTCTCCAAAACCCTTGGCAACTTTTTCAGCAATGATCACTTTATCTCCCAAACGAGGTCCGTTGGGGATGAACAATTCCAGTTTATCTTCTTTCTGTTTAACATCCTCATTCAGTAACTTTTCATATGCTCCCAGCCTGGCTTTGGATTTTGCCTGCCTGGCCTTGGGGCTCATTCTGACCCACTCCAACTCCCTTTCGAGTGTTTTCCGGCGTTTTGAAACTCCTTTTTCCTCCATTTCAAGTCTTTTCTGCTTCTGTTCCAGCCAGCTTGAATAATTTCCTTTCCAGGGAATACCCTCGCCCCTGTCGAGTTCAAGGATCCATCCTGCCACATTGTCGAGGAAGTACCTGTCATGGGTAATGCAAATGACAGTACCCCTGTATTGCTGAAGGTGTTGCTCAAGCCAGTCAATGGACTCAGCGTCCAGATGGTTGGTAGGCTCGTCAAGCAGCAGGATGTCCGGCTGTTTCAGCAATAACCTGCACAAAGCAACACGTCTGCGTTCACCACCCGATAATACGGAAACAGGTGTGTCGCCTTCAGGACAACGGAGTGCGTCCATGGCTCTTTCCAGTTTATTTTCCAGGTTCCAGGCATCCGTAGCATCGATTTTTTCCTGAAGGGCAGCCTGTCGGTCCATCAGCTTGTCCATCTTGTCCGGATTTTCATATACTTCCGGCAACCCAAACTGCAAGTTGATATTTTCGAATTCTGTCAGGAGGTCAACAATTTCCTGTGCACCTTCCTGCACGATTCCCATAACGGTTTTGTCAGGATCCAGCTGAGGGTCCTGAGACAGGTGCCCAACTGAATAACCCGGAGAAAAGGCCAGTTCGCCATTAAAATCCTGCTCTATTCCGGCGATTATCTTCAGCAAAGTTGATTTGCCGGACCCGTTTAATCCGATTATTCCAATCTTGGCGCCAAGGAAAAAAGAGAGAGAAATATCTTTAATTACCTGTTTTTGAGGTGGGTATGTTTTACTCACCTTGTACATCGAAAATATGATTTGCTTATCGTCGCTCATCTGTCTTTAATTATTTTAAAAGTTGTAAAATTCGTCTTTTCCATCGAAACGGCAATAGAGCCGGTTAAGTTTTGTTTGTAAATTGAAAGTTGGAACATTTTCCTCTTTTATTGGCATGATTTATTCGACTAATGTCTTTTTGTGCTAAATTTGATTGTACCGGAGATTATCTTCCAAATCAGTAGTAAGTCGTCGCTGATATTGCAGGCTGAAGATTTTGGATGCAGGCAAACAGAATTTAACTTTCAATACCTTAAATACCATACAGATGAGAGAAAAACTGAGAAAATTTCTATACCGATTTCTGATTGTTCTGATACTTCTGACAGGTTCCCTGCTATACTGGAAATATTTTTTCACTTACAGCGAAGGATATCGTGCCGGATTGTTGCAAAAATTCTCAAGCAAGGGGTCTATTTTTAAGACCTATGAAGGTGAAATCATTTTAAGTAGTGTGCAGACTACTGCCAACATGTCCATTGCCTCCGAAAAATTTCTATTTTCTGTTAATGATGAGGAGGTTGCCAGGGCAATTGAAAAAATGCAGGGCGAAGAAGTTGTCGTGCATTATACCGAAAAAAACGGCAAGTTACCCTGGAGAGGTGATACGACATACTTGGTTGACAGCATTATGCCCGGCCATGCCTTTAGAAACAGGTAATACGTCAAATCAGGCTCTCTTTGGAATCTTGATCTGTTGACCGGGATATAGGCCTTTCACATTACGGATGTTGTTGAAGGCTTTCAGGTCTGCATCGGTGATACCCGGAAATTTTTTGGCAATAGTAAATAAACTGTCGCCACTTTGAACTGTATAAAGAATATATTCTTCTGTTGAGGCCGCTTCATTCATTTTGGAAACGGTTGAAACCACTGAACTGTCAGTATTAGTTGTTTTTGTTTCAGCAGGACTAACTGCCAGTGCCTGAGTTTCTGTTTTGGGCTTATCCCCCTGTATAATTTTATTTTTGTTGGATTTGCCTGTAACGTATACAATAAGTTGCTGGCCTATTCTAAGGTTGTGCTTCTTCAGATTGTTCCACTCCTTCAGGTCATTTACTGTCACCCTGTATTTACTGGCAATCGCGCCCAGGTTATCGCCGGATTTTACCACGTAGGTGGATTCATTCATGCCGGCAGTATTGATAATTGTCCTGGATCCCCGTGTCCGTCCGGATCTCAGTGGAACCAGCTGATTGTTAGGAAAATATTTATCGCGATTGTAGGCGAAAACCTGGCTCTGGTTATCAATAAATGCAGAAACAGATTCTGCAGGAAGTTTTAAAACATATGGTTTTTCAGGTCTTGCAGGAATAATATCTCTCCTGTACTGAGGATTCAATTGCCTTAACTCTTCAATTGAAATATTCAGGACTGCAGCCAATTGCTCGAAATTTAGATAATTGTGTATTTCAATGGTATCGGTAACAGTTTTGAACCTCGGTTCAGCAGCCTTCATCATATGCTCTTTCCCGTAATGCATCATATAGGTAGCTGCGATGAAAACGGGAATATAACCGCGGGTTTCCCTAGGCAGGGAATAGTAAATTTCCCAGTAATTTTGTTTTCCCCCGTTGCGCCTGACAGCTTTGTTGATGGTACCGGGACCGCAGTTATAGGCAGCAATTACAAGGTGCCAGTCTCCATAAATTGCATAGAGATCACGCAAGTACCTGGCAGCAGCATCGGATGATTTGATAGGGTCGTTTCTTTCGTCAATGTATGAGTTGACTTCGAGGCCATAAAGTTTACCTGTACCGATCATAAATTGCCATAGCCCGGATGCTCCTGCTCTTGAAAATGCTTTAGGATTGAGTGCAGACTCAATAATCGGCAGATATTTCAATTCATGAGGCAACTGATATCTTTCAAGAGCTTCTTCGAAAATCGGGAAATAATAATTGGAAAGGCCGTAAATGTAAGAGGTGAGCTCACGTTTGCGGATAGTATAAAGACCGATAAAATTTCTTACTGTTTCATTGTAAGGCAGTGGAAGGAAGGAATCAATTGCCTGAAGCCGGCTTATGTAGACTGAATCAGGAAGATATGTTTTTATATTTTCAGGTAGGGAATCAAATTCGCTCTTATCATAAACAAAAGCATTTTTGATATACCATGTATTAACCAGTGAATCAAGTTTATCGGAAACAAAAAGATTGAGATTTTCATTCATAAGCGTGTCTGTCATCCTGGCAGCGACAGAGTCGTTTCCCCATATTTTTTGCTCTTCTATACCAGTTAGGGGTTTATCCGGTACCTGGGCGGACAAACTTGATGTCAGAGCAAGAAATAAAAGGATTAAAATGTTGAATTTTATTCTCATGGTACTTTTTAATTAAAAATTGAACGCAACATTGATCCCAATGACATGTGGGCCGTTTCCAAAATTCATGGGCATAGGCTCAACATGCATACTTAAATCATCATTGATGTTAAAATCAGCCAGATTAGCATCGACACTTGCATCGATTATGCTCAGAACATGCAAGGCCGCAATGCCAATGATACTTAGATCCCTGTTTCTCCTGTAGAAATCTTTACCGCTTTTCAGCTGAGTTTTAAAACTCTCGAAATGCGCAGGATTGATATTCATATCCCAATATGGGATTTTAAACAATTCGTTCAGATAATCCTTGTCTTTCCTGGTCATCTGATCGACGGACTGATATTGTGCGATAGTTCTGTAGGCATCAAAATAGTCGTTGTAGTTGTTGTTGTTCCAACCCATTACATATATTAATCCCGCATAACCACCATAAACAATAGGAAGTTTCCAGTATTTGCCGTTGTATACCTGTCCCAGTCCCGGGAAAAGTGCGGCATAAATGGATGCTTTCTTTGGCGAATGTACTTTTTTTTGTTTTGATTCAAAAATATTCAGGCTGTCTTTTGGGACATTAATCTCCTGTGCTTCCATATTGAAGCAATAGAGCAATAATAATAAGCCAACAAAAAGACCTTTCAAAATATTTTTAAATCAATTTAATTAACTGATTAAGAATCGAGTCTGTCGAAAATTCCGATAATCCTTTCTAAATCTTTAGAATTTTTGAAAGGTATCTCAATTTTTCCTTTGTACTGGTCGTTAATTTTTAGTCCGATGTTCGTATTGAAATATTTCCCAAGGTGTTTCTTAAGATCACTGAACTGTTCATCGGCAGAATGAGAAATTTTTGTTTCTGCCGGGGTTTCTTCTTCTGTTCCACTAAGTTTACGGACAATATCTTCTGTTTTGCGGACGGAAAAATCGTATTTGACGACCTGGCGATAGACCATCACCTGGGTTTCCGAATCCGGAAGGTTGATCAGTGCCCGTGCATGACCCATGGTGATTTCCTGTTCCCTGATGGCTTTTTGAATAACTGCAGGCAATCGTAACAACCGAAGATAATTCGAGATGGTAGATCTTTTTTTCCCAACCCTGTCGCTGAGGCTTTCCTGTGTTAGCTTACATTCTTCCATAAGCCTCTGGTAGCTAAGCGCCACTTCAATTGCATCGAGATCTTCCCTCTGAATATTTTCAACAAGTGCCAGCTCCAGCATTGCCTCATCACCGGCTTCACGAACAAAAGCAGGCACTTTTGCAAGGCCGGCTAATTTTGATGCTCTGAATCTTCTTTCACCGGCAATGATCTGGTATTTGTTTTCGGCGATTCTGCGCAGGGTTATGGGCTGAATGATCCCTACCTCCTTGATGGAGGCCGCCAGTTCGTTCAACGCCTCTTCATCGAAGTGAACACGAGGCTGAAATGGGTTTGCTTCTATTTCAGAAATCAGAATTTCATTGGAAGCAGGACTCTGCTCCCGATTCATGTTTGAATCATCAATTAGGGCACCTAATCCTCTGCCGAGTGCATTGCGTTTTTGCATAGTACTTTCAAAATTCTTTAAATATCAGACAATCTCTTTGTGATCCATTTTGGTCATCATATTTTTCTGTAGCAACTCACGGGCCAGGTTCAGATAACTCTGGGCACCTTTGGAGCTTATGTCATAAGAAACTACCGGAAGGCCGTAACTGGGAGCTTCTGATAGTCTTATGTTTCTTGTGATCAAACTGTTGAAAACCATATCCTGGAAATGTTTCTTCACTTCATCATGAACCTGGTTGGAAAGATTCAACCTGGAGTCAAACATGGTAAGCAGGAATCCTTCTATCTGTAATTCAGGGTTTAACCTGTTTTGAATGATCTTGATAGTATTAAGCAGCTTTCCTAAACCTTCGAGGGCAAAATATTCGCACTGAACCGGTATAATAACGGAATCAGAGGCTGTGAGAGCGTTGACGGTTATCAGACCCAGGGAAGGAGAACAATCGATGAAAACAAAATCATAATCATTTTTAATTTTTTCTATGACAGATTTTAATACTTTTTCCCGATTGGGCATGTTGAGCATTTCGATTTCAGCGCCAACAAGATCTATGTGTGACGGGATCAGATCGAAACCTGGGGTGTTGGTATTGAGAATGATATTTTTTGGATCAACGTCGTCAACAACACATTCGTAAATACTGGTTTTTATATTCCTGACGTCGAATCCAACGCCGGATGTTGCATTTGCCTGAGGATCTGCATCTATCAGAAGCACTTTGAATTCCAGAACTGCCAGACTCGCAGCCAGGTTAATGGCTGTAGTAGTTTTTCCTACACCACCTTTCTGGTTTGCGATCGCAATAACTTTTCCCATGAATGTATTTTTTTAGTCGGCTTCAAAGTTAGTATTTTAGTCGCAACGAGAACGGGGAGAAAAAAAAATTGATGCTGTATCCTGAAGAAAAGATATCAACTACATTGGATCAACATCGACAACGATCTGAATTGTTTTGTTTTTGTCTCTTGCTTTCACACTGTCAAGCATCTGCTTCATCTGACGTTTGGCCGAGTTGATAGAAATCTCCCTCTCCAGTTTAAGCCACATTTGTTTCATATACATTAACTTTATCCTTGAAACTGCTGGATATTCTGGTCCCAAAAGCCTGTTGCCAAACCTTGATTTCAAGGCTTCCGCACTTTCTTCGGCTATACGGTCCAGCTCCGACAGATCTCTGTGTTTTAGTGTGATGCTGATCATACGAAAGAAAGGCGGGTATTTAAAGTCTTTCCGTTCTGCAATCTGCTGGTTGTACATGCCCAAGTAATCGTTGGCAACTACCTTTCGGATAATAAAATGGTCGGGTTGATAAGTCTGGATGATGACTTTTCCCTGTTTGTGATGCCTGCCGGCACGGCCACTTACCTGGGCCATCAGCTGATAACTCCTTTCATGAGACCTGAAGTCCGGAAAATTGAGCAGGTTGTCGGCATTTAGGATACCCACAACGCGGACGTGCTCAAAATCCAGCCCTTTTGTTATCATTTGGGTGCCTACCAAAATATCTGTTTCACCCCTGTCGAATCTCTGGAGAATGTTCTGAAATGATTTCTTGGAGCGGGTTGCATCCAGGTCGAGCCTTTCAATGTTTGCCTCCGGAAATAGAACGGATAATTCCTCTTCTACTTTTTCGGTCCCAAACCCCTTGTTTGACAGTTCGGCTGAATTACATGAATGGCAAACAGCTGGATACTGTATTGAATAACTACAGTAATGGCACACCAGTCGTCTTGTGTTTTTATGGTAGGTGAGACTTACATCGCAATGGTTACATTTTGGAATCCAGCCACAACTTTTGCATTCTATGAAGGGAGAGAAGCCCCTCCTGTTCTGGAAAAGTATTACCTGCTCCTTTTTTTCAAGAGCAGATGTAATCTCATCAAACAATTCCGGTGTCAGGTAGGATCGCATGGCTTTTCTCTGATAGGCACGTTTCAGATCGGCAGTAACGATTTCCGGAAGTTCAATCTGACGGTATCGCTCCATCAATTCTACCAGTCCGTACCTGCCGGATTTTGCATTGAAATAGGTCTCTATCGCGGGTGTGGCCGTGCCCAGAAGTACCGGTACCTTTATCATGGTGCCCAATACTATGGCACTATCACGTGCATGATACCTGGGAGCAGGATCGTGCTGCTTGTAGCTCGTTTCGTGCTCTTCATCTATAATTATCAGCCCCAGTTGTGTAAATGGAAGGAAAATGGCTGAGCGGGTCCCGACAATCAACTGATGGGACTGATTGTCCTTGCCAGTTTCAAAGTTTTGCACTTTGTTCCATATTTCAACCCTTTCCGAGTCACTGAACCTGGAGTGATAGACTCCTACCTGGTTGCCAAACACCTCAATCAGCCTGTTGATCATCTGTGTTGTAAGTCCGATTTCAGGCAGCAAGTAAAGAACCTGTTTCCCTTCCCTGAGAGTTTTTTCAATAAGTCGGACATATATCTCTGTCTTTCCGCTTGATGTAACGCCATGCAGCAGAGTGACAGGGGTTTTCAAAAATGATTCTTCAATCTGATCCAAAGCGGATTGTTGGGCCGGATACAAAGTGTGCATCTGCCTTGACGCTCCTTCATTAGATTCCAGTCGGTCAATCTGTTGCTCAAATACAGACAGAATCTCTTTCTTTAACAACGCGTTAAAAACGGCTATACTGGTACCGCTCTTCATAAGCAATGCCTTTTTGGGGAATACTTTATCCTTAAGTTCAGGAATATCCCCATTTACCTGGAGAAAAAGTGTCAGCATCTCCCGCTGCTTTGGAATTCTGATAAGGAGGTCAAGGGTACGCATCAGTTTTTCGTCAGAAACAATGGCGGGGCCCAGCCTTACAATTGTTTCAGTCCGTGCCTTGTAGCTATCCCTGATCTCTTCCTCAATGCATATCACGCCCTTCCTTAATAATTCTTTTAAAACAGGAAGTGTACCTTTTTTAAGTAACGTATTGTTGAGTTCGTATACTGTTATACTTTTCTTTTCCCTGATAATTCCTGCAAGGAGGATTTCCTTGGGAGACAAGTGGTCAGAAAAGGGCATGATGTACGATTCATTCATCGAAACCCTTGTTTCGCTTTCAAGTTTGAGGCCCGATGGAATGGCTGCCTTTAATACCTCACCAATTGTGCAATGGTAATATGCTGATATCCAGTCCCATAATAGAAAACAATTTTCATTGATGATGGGTTTTTCATCCAATACGGTTTCAACCAGTTTGACAATCGTCCCTTCGGGTTTGGTATCGTGTATCCTTCTGACCAGTGCCGAATAAAATTTTTTTGCGCCAAACTGAACAACAACTCTCATCCCTGGACCGATCAGACCCGATAATTCTTCCGGAATGAGATAAGTAAAATATCCTTCCAGTGGAAGAGGTAAAATCACATCTGCGTATTGTTCAGGGGAGTTGTTCATGAGAGATAGTAACCAGATTAAGCCTTCTCAAAGTTCAGTTTACGAACACAATTTACACTAAAATCATGATTCAGGATCTTCTTTTCTGAATTTTTCAAGTATGTATTTTTCAACTGCAGGAGGTACCAGGTGGTGAATGGAAGCATTGTCTGAAAGCCGTTTCCTGATCTCCGATGAACTGACATCAAGCAATGGTGCCTTCATCCTGTATACATGTTGATCATATTCAATTGGGCAGTCAGGCTGCGAAGTGCGTGGATAAACGATCAGGCCAAATGTTTCCAAAATCAGTTTGTAATCTTTCCAGAGGTGAAACTTCACCAGGTTATCTTCCCCAATCAAAAGCCTGAATTTATTTTCCGGCCAGGATTTTTGTAAATATTCAAGTGTATTGATTGTGTAGGAAGGACGAGGCAGGAATTTTTCGCAAGCATTGACTTTTATCCGTGGCAGATCCGCCACTGCAAGTTCAGCCATTTTTACACGATCTTCAAAAGGCCAGAGGTCTTTCTCTTTTTTGTGGGGATTCTGAGGTGAAACTATCAGCCAGACTTCGTCAGACCCTTCCATTAAAGCCGCTTTGGCAATCGCTAGATGGCCATTGTGTACAGGGTTGAATGATCCGGAGTAAATGGCGATTTGCATAGGATTAATGTGAACTGTTAAGTGATGAACTGAATAAGAATTAAATCCAACTTTTGTCACCGGAGAAATTCATTCACCCGTTCCTCAGCTTCTTTCAGCGCATGTTCCAGGGTATCATTGACGATAATCACGTCGAAAAGAGGTGCATATGCCAGCTCATGCTCAGCTTTTGCAATTCTTTTGCGGATGACCTCGTCTCCATCGGTAGATCTGGCAATCAATCTTTTTTCAAGTTCAGTAATGGAAGGTGGCTGGATAAAAAGAGCCAGAGCGAGACTCCCGTAATGTTTCTTGATGTTGCTTCCGCCAACCACATCCACATCAAACAGTACGTTTTGTCCGTTGGCAAGTAATCTCTCCACCTCACTTTTCAATGAACCATAAAAATTGTCGGGGTAGACCTCCTGCCACTCCAGAAATTCGTTATTGGCGATTTTGGCTTTGAATTCTTCTGCTGTAATGAAGTAGTAATCAACACCGTTCACTTCGTTTCCCCTTGGTTTGCGGCTGGTTGCCGAAACTGAGAACCCAAAATTGTGGTTCATTGAAAGCAAATGCCTGACTATTGTCGTCTTTCCTGCACCTGAGGGCGCCGAGAAGATAATGATTTTTCCTTCCTTCATACTGATCCGGCTAATCATAAAACATTTAGCAACTGCTCTTTCATCTTTTCCAGGGAGTCTTTCATCCTGATAACCAACTTCTGCATCTCAGTATGATTGGCTTTTGAACCAAGAGTATTTACTTCGCGTCCAATTTCCTGTGCTATAAAACCAAGTTTTTTACCGACAGGTTCGTTGAGTTCGAGTGTTTCAAGGAAGTAATCGCAATGGTTTTTCAACCTTACTTTTTCTTCGTTGATATCCATTTTCTCCATGTAGAATATCATTTCCTGTTCCAGCCTGTTTTCGTTCACCTGTTCGATGGATATGTCCCTGAGTCCGTCAAAAATTTTCTCTTTGATACGGGTCAAACGCTCTACTTCATATTGTTCGACCTCTTTAAGCAGGGTGGTAATGGAATTTACGTTGGAGATCAGATCCTGTTTAAGAATAGAACCTTCCTGGATCCTGAACTTGTCAAGTGCGTCGATTGCCTCTGAAATTTTTTCAAGAATGGACTTCCACTCCTGGTCATTCAGTTCCTCTCTTTCATTTTTGACCACTTCCGGTAAGGTGAGAATTGTCTGTAAGATGCTGTTTTCCAGTGGTATATTCAGGTCGGCCGAAATTTGTTCCATCTGTTTATAATAGCTCCGGACGATGCCTGCATTGATTTTGGTAGCCGATTCGTCCCCGAGTGATTCTGTATATAAGATAAAATCAACTTTCCCCCTGATCAGTTTTTCTGAAAGTTCCCGACGTATCTCAAGATCCTTCTCGCGAAAAAGGAGCGAGATACGTGTGTTGAGGTCCATCTGCTTACTGTTGAGTGACTTAATCTCAATTGTCACTTTCTTCTGTGAAAATTCACACTCAGCTTTGCCGTAGCCGGTCATCGATCTTACCATATCAACGTTCTTTTCGGCAAAGGTAACTAAAAGTGGATAAAGAAAATTAGTTGTGGAAAGCCATCTTAGATCACTTGCGAATATTGTTGCTGTTGTACATGTTTTACTTTATGTCTTCTGAGATGGAGAACATTTTGGAATTTTTGATGAAAGGATGAAACTTCATTCAGGATCGGCCGGTTTGTTATTTTTGACCGAAGATCCCAGGTAGGCACCTATAAAAGCAAAAATTGTTACGAAGAACATTTTAAAATCGCCTGTTGCAAAGACGGCATGAACAGGTATCCATATACCAATGGCCAATGCCCAGATCCAGGGCCTTTCAGGATACAAGAATCCGAAAAGGGCAGCAGTGAGCACCACCAAACCGGTTGTAATCCCTGAATCCTCCCAGCCGGGCCGTGAATCGATCCAGGCAAGAATTAACCCAGTAATTGCGGAAAGCAGGAGAAATGTTGTGAATTTGTAATCGGTGCGCATATAATCTCAGATTTTCTCAACAACCACTGCAGTCCCGTAGGCCAGGACCTCGGTCAGGCCTGACATGACGTCGTTGGCATCATACCTCATGTTGATAATGGCATTTGCTCCTATTATCCTTCCATGGTCTATCATTAGTTGCATGGCCTCCTCCCGGGTTTTTTCACACAGCTCCGTGAAAATTACATTCTTACCGCCAAAGACCGTCATGAGGCTCCCGGCAAATGAACCAAAAATATTTCTTGACCGTACAGTAATGCCTCTCACCAGGCCCAGTTGTTTAATGACGCGGTATCCCTCAAGGTTTGTACTGGTAGTTACTAACATATTGTCTGTCATGGTTTCAGTTTTTCTTTAATTGTGCAAAATTTTTTGGTTTTTATCTCAAAATAGCGGAGATGTCAACTTCATTCAGTTTTTCGTTAAATATAACCGGAATTGTATAGAATACAGAAACATTATGGCCATTTAATACTCCAGGCAACCATTCATTGGGAAGTGCCTGTACCACCTTAAGTGCTTCCTGGTTACAACTGGTGCTGATTCCCTTCAGTACGTGATAGCTGGAAGTCCGGCCATCACTGTCTATAATAAATTCGACAAATACGGTCCCTTCAACTTTATCTGTTGATTTATGCAATGGAATCACAATTTCTTCGGAGATAAATTCATCGACCCTGCTTGAGCCACCAACGTAAATTGGCGGCCTCTCCAGGATTGATACCAATGTATCTGAACGGTCAATTATTTTAAATGGATACTGTGAAAATTTGGTCTTGTAAAAAAGTACTGTCTGGTTAGTATAGTCTATCTCCTGCTCAAGATTTTTGAATTTGTCATAAAATTTCCAGCTGCCAATCCGTTTGTCGGCTGAATAATTTCCGCACATTTTTAATTTTCCATGTTCATTGTACAGGCTCCATAAGCTGTCTCTCAATCCATTGATGAAGTAACCCTCAATTATTGTCTTGTCTTTAAAAGTCATTTTGTATGAACCATGCCTGATTTCAGGATCGGATTTCAAAACATAAAAGACTTCTTTGATATCAGGATTAGTGGACAATATTAATTTCTTTTTGGTCTCTTTTCCCGGAGGGATCAACAGAAAGGAAGTAAGCAGAAAAATTAATATCCTTGTCATTTGATTTATTATAAAGGATTTACGCAGGCAGGCTGATATCAGATTCTTATCTGAGATAATTAAATGCTTTAAAATAAATAACAAAAATTATGCCTGATTTTTACCGGAACCTGCGCTGTCGTCAGCGTGTTTTTGACAGAGTTTTTGAATTAATCAAAGGAGTTAATCCATTCATAATCAATATTGCAAGGGCAATACCCTCTGGGTATGGACCGAAATTACGAAACAGGATGGTAATCACCCCGATACCAGCTCCAAAAATGAGTTTTCCGGCAGAGGTTGCGGGTAATGTTTCAGGAAAAGTTGCCATAAATACAGCACCCAACATTGCACCTCCGGTGATCAGGTGAAAAACAGGATCCGCAAAACGCCCCGGAGCCGCCATCCAGAGAATTCCTTCCAGAAGAAACATTGTCCCAAGAAGAGCCGAGGGAATTTGCCAGCTTATGATTTTTTTCATAAAAAGGTACAAACCTCCAATCAGGATGGCGATAGTGGATATTTCACCAACAGAACCACTCATATCTCCCCAAAACATGTCAAAATATCCGGGCATTCGTGTATCAGAGATGATTTGGGTTACTGTCTGTCCGTTTTGAATACCCTGGCTTAGCAAACCAAGTGGCGTAGCGCCGGAGAAGGTGTCGACGGTGGTGATCGTAGCTGTCCATGCGGACATCTGTCCCGGGAATAGAAGCAGCAAAAAGAGGCTTCCGGCCAGGGCTGGATTAAACCGGTAATTATGGAGTTTGCCAAAAGAAATCATGCTGATTCCGACTGCGACAAGGGATCCAGGCACCACCAGCCATGCAGGTATACCGGGAGGGAGACAGAACGCCAGGAGAATTCCGGTTAGGACAGTATTGTTGTTCCAAAAGGGGTGCTTCTTCTTCACAAGAAATCTCTGCGATAAGAAATCAAATAGCAGGCAGGAAATAACCGATGCAACAATAATTATGAGACTGTTATGTCCAAAAAAAATCATAGACATGATTATTGCCGGAATTAGTGCAACAATTATGCTCCTGGATGTTACAGGATCGGATTCACTGAAGCTTAAATTGGTGGAGAGATATAGCTTAATGTGCTTGTTCATTTGTAATTTCCTGTTTGTTAGGATTATATGCCAGTGGTTAGCTGATGGCACCCCAGTTGAGGTGATTTTTGCGTAAGGCCATTAACTGACTGACAAGTATATTGTTTTCAGGTTTTTGCAAAAGAGGATCCGAGGCAAGGATCTCTTCAGCCTTGTCACGGGCATATTGCAATATCTGTCCGTCTTTTGCCAGGTTAGAGATTCTCAGGTCGAACGCGAGTCCGCTTTGCTGGGTGCCTTCAAGGTCACCCGGACCTCTCAACCGCATGTCAGCCTCTGCAATCTCAAAACCGTCATTGGTAGCGACCATGGTTTCGAGGCGCTGCCGGCTCTCGTGCGTTAATTTGACGCTGCTCATCAGGATGCAATAAGATTGATCTGCACCTCTGCCAACCCTGCCCCTGAGCTGATGAAGCTGTGAAAGGCCAAATCTTTCAGCGCTTTCAATTACCATGACCGATGCATTTGGAACATCAACTCCAACTTCAATCACGGTTGTCGCAACCAGTATCTGTGTCTCCTTGTTTTTGAAGCGTTGCATTGCAAGCTCTTTTTCAAGGGCTTTCATTTTACCATGCACCATGCTGATATTGTATTCCGGTTGAGGGAAAGCGATTCTCAAATGTTCAAAACCCTCCTCCAGATTCTTAAAATCCATCTTTTCGGACTCTTTTATAAGGGGAAATACGACATAAATCTGTCTGCCCAGGGCTATTTCCTTCCGTATGAACTGGTATAGTTCCGCCCTGTGGTTATCAAAATAATGGAAAGTTCTGATAGGTTTTCTGCCGGGGGGCAATTCATCAATGACAGAAACATCCAGGTCTCCGTAGACGGTCATTGCCAGTGTGCGGGGAATCGGGGTTGCGGTCATAACCAGCACATGAGGGGGTATAAAATTTTTGCGCCACAGCCTTGCCCGCTGCATCACTCCAAACCGGTGCTGTTCATCAATGATTACCAGTCCCAGGTTTTTGAATTCAACGATGTCTTCAAGCAAGGCATGGGTGCCAATTAGCAGGTTGAGAGAGCCTTCCAGTAATTGCTGGTGTATCATGAGTCTGGCAGATTTCTTTGTCGAACCGGTCAATAGTTTCACGTTGACCGGCAGGTCGCCGATTAATTTCACTACCGACTGATAATGCTGGATAGCCAGGATTTCTGTTGGGGCCATCATACAAGCCTGAAAGCCGTTGTCCATGGCAATCAGTGAGATCATCAATGCAACCATGGTTTTACCACTGCCAACATCACCCTGCAACAGGCGATTCATTTGTTTCCCGGCCAGTGTGTCCTTCCTGATCTCTTTGATTACCCGTTTTTGAGCGCCGGTTAATTCGAACGGCAGGTGATTGTGAAAGAAATTATTAAAATGATTACCTACCTCCCTGAATATCTGTCCTTTGAATTTATTCTGCCGTTCATGTTTCAAATGCAGCAATTTTAGCTGGATGTAAAACAGTTCCTCGAATTTCAGCCGGTATTCGGCCTTTCTCAATGATGCAGGATCAACAGGGAAATGTATGTTGGTAAGGGCGCTCCCGAGCGGGATCAGCTTCAGCTGACTAATCAGCCATTCCGGAAGTGTTTCGGTTATTTTTCCCATGCAAAGCTGAAGAGCGGTGTGCTGAAGTTTGAGGATGGACCTGGAAACGAGAAAATTGCTTTTCATTTTCTCCGTGGTATTGTAAAAAGGCTGGATGTAACCCTCATTTTTCTCTGTTTCAGCTCTAACTTCCTCTATTTCAGGATGAACAAGTTTCCACTTGTTGTTGAACTCCGTTGGTCTGCCGAAAATAATGCACGGAACATTTTTCTTCAGGGTACCCTTGACAAATTTAATTCCTCGAAACCAGACAAGTTCCATATGATTTTCTCCGTCATAAAAATTAGCTACCATTCTTTGCGACCGACCCTCACCAACGACATCTATGGCTGTAATGACTCCCTGAATTTGAATAAATGGGAGTGTTTCGTTGATCTCCCTTATTTTGTAAAATTTTGTGCGGTCAATGTATTTGTAGGGGAAATAGTACAGCAGCTCGGCCACTGTATTGATTTTCAGTTCCTGGGAAAGGATAGTTGCTCTTTTTGGGCCGACTCCGGGGAGAAATTTGATCTCTTGTTCTAACATATAAAGTGTCTGAAATGACTCGGGTGGCTAAAGTTGTTCGACTCATCGAAAATAGCTATTTTTACTTGAAGTAAAAGTATTTCAATCTTGCATCTGGCTAAATTTTGTTTTTCACAGGTCAGATGGAAACGAAGTTCAGGGTAGCAAATACCCACAAAATCATTTTCGGTTGGTATGAATATTTTCTCATGGTTATGTCAAATCGTTGGACAATAAGTCAGTTTTAGGACTTAATCATAATTTTTGTCTTACCGGCTGATGCAATCATATCTTATTAACTTTATTCCCGATTGTTAGTTCTACCATGAGATTCCGCACCTGGCAAAAGATAATGTATTGTATCAGTTCACGTCACAAGGGTGGACACGGTATTCATTCACCCTTTCTTTTTAGCCTGATTACACGGGTAATTGAGAATAAGGGAAAATTTTCTGCCTATCCGTTGTTGGAGTCTGCTGAAGAAAACGTGGGAAATATGCTGCGTATTCTGGATATGAAATTTTATCATTCTGATAGTCAGTCAGAAACGGGATTCAGCGTTAAGGAAATTAAGAAGCTGCGTTTGCTCCCTGCACGATATGACCGTCTGTTATTCAGACTGGTCAATGAATTCAGGCCCGTCGGAATCAGTTTTTATGGCACAACATTTGGTGTTACCTTGCTTGCTCTATCCCTTGCTGACAAAAGGTGCCAGGTAAGAGCCATGATCCGGAATGATCATTATCTTTCATTCTGCCGCAGGCTGGCTGAAGTTTATGAAATTAACAACATAAGCCTGACTGGTTCCGGAAAGGTTGAAATTGCGGATTTTATGGTGATTCAGAACCCTTTGGATCCATTTTATTGTGAACAACTGTTGTCAGGGGTGTTCTCAGAGGTGTCATATGAAGGGGTCGTTGTTTTATGCGGTATTCATGTGACACCGGAAATAGAAGAAGTCTGGCACAAGTTTCAGAAAGAAAAGAGTGTTCGAATTTCGCTCGACCTGTTTGAAATTGGTATTTTTATTTGCCGGAACGGATTACAGAAAGAGAATTTTGTACTCAGGTTTTAATTGCCATGAAGGTTCCTAACCGGTACAAACATCCTTTCTGAAAGATGATTGTTGGGATATAATTCCGGAAGAGCATTGAATACTGATTATTCCGGATAATATTGATCAAGAAGTTAGGTTATTCTTGTCAAACCCAAATAATTTCCTTTAAGTTTGTATTCCAAAATTTTTTCTGATGGAGAATGTAATCAAATTAAGAGACATTGTAAAGAATTACCAGGTAGGTAACCAGGTTGTAAGGGCTTTGAGAAAAGTGTCGCTGGATATCAAGAGGGGAGAATATGTCGCAATAATGGGAGCTTCCGGTTCAGGCAAGTCGACCCTGATGAACATTATTGGTTGCCTGGATACCCCTTCCTCAGGTAATTATCAGTTGAATGACAAAGATGTCAGCCTTTTGAATGACGACCGGCTTGCAGAGATCAGAAATACAGAAATTGGTTTTGTCTTTCAGACTTTTAATTTGCTTCCCAGGTATTCGGCTCTTGAGAATGTTATGCTTCCTTTGGTTTATGCCGGTGTTGGCAAGGTGAAGAGAGAAGAGATTGCTACCGAACAACTGGTTAATGTAGGTTTGCAGGACCGCATGGAACACCGTCCCAATGAGCTTTCCGGCGGACAGCGCCAGCGTGTGGCTGTTGCCAGGGCTCTTGTCAATACCCCTTCCATATTACTGGCCGATGAACCTACAGGAAACCTTGACTCCAAAACATCAGAAGAAATTATGAAACTGTTTGCTGATATTCATTCCAAAGGGAACACCATTATCCTCGTAACACACGAGGAAGACATCGCACGTCATGCTTATCGGATCATAAAATTAAAAGATGGTGTTATAGAACATGATTATTTGAATCCTGAACCGATCTATTGACGTAGAAGTAGAATCATAAACGGAAGGTTGAGGATTTGTGAATTCCGTCCTTTGCCAACGGATAACTACTGCCTGAATGGCTGTTACTATAAATCAATATGATTAAGGAGGCTAATGAGAGTATATACTAAGACCGGGGATGACGGAACATCTGGATTAATTGGTGGTACAAGGGTTGCGAAGTATGACCTTCGCCTTGAGTCATATGGTACTGTGGATGAATTGAACAGCTGGATTGGCCTGATACGGACCCAACCGGTAGATTCAAATACCAGGGAACAGTTGCTTTCCGTTCAAAACAATCTCTTTGTAATTGGTGCGAGGTTAGCGACAGATCTTTCTAAAACAGATCTTTCCGGCAGATTGCCGCTGAAAGAGGAGGCTATCACCAGGCTGGAAAATGAGATGGACAGGATGCTTGATCAGCTTCCTCCAATGGAACATTTTGTGCTCCCTGGTGGAAGCAACACTGTTTCATATTGCCATCTGGCCAGAACAGTTTGCAGAAGAGCAGAGCGCAGGGTTTGCGGATTGGCACAAGAGGTTGAAATCCCTTCCGAGTTAATCAGGTATCTGAACAGGCTTTCGGACTATCTGTTTGTTCTTTCGCGTAAAATTGCTGTAGATGAAGGAGTTGATGAAGTTCAATGGGCCCCTTAAAATTTATTTAAATATGTTTTTATTCTCATAAAAAAATAGTAACATCGCAAAACTGTTGAACATTAATCTAAACTAAAATATTATGTATTGGACATTGGAATTAGCTTCAAAATTAGAGGATGCTCCCTGGCCTGCAACAAAAGATGAACTGATTGATTTTGCTATCCGTTCGGGTGCTCCCCTCGAGGTTATTGAGAATTTACAGGAAATGGAAGATGAGGGAGAAATATATGAGTCCATCGAGGATATCTGGCCCGATTATCCAAGCAAAGACGATTTCTTTTTTAACGAAGACGAGTATTAAAAGCTATTTTCCTTTAATTTATTAGTTGCAGGTTTCTTATCGGAACCTGCATTTTTTTTGCGCTTTTCGTCGAGGGGATAAAGGTCGAAACGATCCCTGGGTTTTTCTATCTCACGCCATTCGAAACCCTTTAGCTTAACATCCTCCGGTGTCAGGTCTTTCAGCGGAATGCTTTTACCCTCCGGATTTGGAAAGAAATCGATATTGTCGATTTTGCTGTTCAACAGGGTCACACTTATCTTGCTGCTTTCCAGTTTGTTCATCCCGGAATATTGATCCTTGTTTTTAATATAGTAGAGTGTAATTGCATTCCCGTTGACATCAATATTTTTCAGTTCATTTTTGTAGATGTATCCAATAAGTGTCTTTCCCGAAATCTGGTTAAACTTTATCGAATCCTCCCTGGAGATGATGAAGCCGTTATTGTCAAGCCTGGCAATTGAAGGGTCCGGTTTGTGCGGACGATATTCAATTTTCTCGGCTGTCATTTGGTGTACGTCAGACCAAAGAACCGGTTCCTTGAAAAGCCTCATGACGGAATCCTTCATCTGGTATGAAAGAGAGTCGCACAATCCCTGAAGGTCTTTTTTGTAAAATCGGACCCTGTGGTAGGCCATAAACAATTTGTTGTCATCTTTGCCACTGGATTTCACCGTATCTGCAACAATTGCGACAGAATCCTTTTTCATTGGGTTAACCTGCAAAGTTACCGGTGTGTCCAGTTGAAACTTAATGGTATCTCTCTTCAATTTTGCGGAATCCTTCAATGCAAGAGGTGTCGTTCCCGAAGGAATGGGTACTTTCTGACTGAATTTACTGGTATCAGCCTTAACAGAAATTATTGTATCAGGTTTGGTCCCAGCTTTATTTCCAGGTAATTTGTCAACCGCGTCAGCAATTTTAGCAGAATCAACGATTGTCAGAGCCGAATCCTTCACAGAATTGAGCTTCCTGATAACAGTATCAGGTTTTTCAGCCGCGAGTTTATTGGGGTCATTCTTTTTTGAACCTCTTGTCTTTGGTACAATCGCCTTGTTCACAATTTTCTCAGCTACTTCCTTCTTTGAGAGATCAGGTATTGATTTCAGTGTGTCGGCATGCATGAAAAGCGTGTCTTTTGAAGTATACTGCATGAATATGGCAGAATCAGTGACAAAGGCAATTTTAGTCTTTTCATTGTACACACCTGTTCTGCCGGTTATGATCACATGATTCGTAGTGTCAGATAAAACCACTTTGCTGCGTGCTCTACCAAATCCTGTTCTCCTGGCATAAAAGATTGTATCTCCCTGCAATGACTGTTCTTTGCCCATTATTTTGGATGCTTTGTAGAGTTCTGCGATATTGGTTCGGGTATCGTACCATCCGCTTTCCGAGTACAGGGTACCTTCCTTGGTGGTTCCTACAATGTGTGTTGGACCAACGATAAAGGCTCTCTCGGTTTTGGTGTTGTATTTGAGGGTATCAGACCTGAGAACAAAATCCTTGTTCGTTACTTTGACGGAGTCTTTAAAGAAACAGAGATCTTCATTGGAATAATACCGGCCGATCTTGCTGACCAGCACATTGGCTGTATCCACAATTTTTCCGCCGGTATTGTAATAGCCAATGTTGGCTTTCATATCATAGATTAATTCATCCGTAGTTAGCACGATGGATTTGTTAACCATTTTGACATTTCCATTAACCCTGGCTATTTTGGTGTTCCCGTCGTATTTGGTTTTATTTCCATAGATATGAAGAGTATCGGCCTGAATGATATGTACATGACCGAACGCGTCAACCTTGTTGCTGTCTTTGTAAGAATAGGCGCTGTCGCAATACATGATCACATTGCCATGGCTCATCACTACATTTCCGATCAATCGTTCGGCATTTGCGATAATTTTCCGGTCGTAAGTGTAAAGGTCGGCATGAAGATCAATCCTGAATTTTTTGGTTTCGGGTTGAGGCAATGATCCTGATACTACATGAAATGCAATAATGAGCAGAAGGGAAATCAACAGGCTGTATCCTATTTTGGGAATCCTCATAAATATTTAGTTGATTGACAATTGAAACAAAACAATTGGCAGTTGTGTAAATATTTGACAGTGCGAATTTTGTCCGGAGATAAATATTGCATTTCTGATTAATTATTTATTCCTGGAATCCGGGAATAGTCTCTATGATCCCGTTTATTTCTTCCAGGATTTTAACTTGAAATTGCAATTGCCATACAGTTCATCGATGTGGATGTATGTTTTAGCCTGCTGCTTTGCGATCCATGACCGGTAGGTATCTTCCTGCTTCTTTTGAAGGAAATTCTCAGTCAGAAACTGGTAGTCTTCCTGAAGGTTGGCCGGGTGGGCATTGGTTCTTGAGAGTAATTTGATGATTTTGTATACTTGTCGCTGTTTGTCATCAATGGCAAGAAACGGTTGGGAGATATCCCCTACATTCATGCTGGTAACCAGTTTACTGACCTCCGGCTCCAGTTCATTCATCTGAAATTTGGATGAGCCGGTTTGCTGAGAGGTAACCAATCCCCCGTTATTCCTTGAGTTTTTGTCTGAAGAATAGAGGAAGGCTGATTGTTCCCAGGTCACTTTTTTATCTTTTACAAAAGTGATGATACTATCAATACGGGCTTTAGCTTTTTCCAGTTCTTTAGGATCTATTTTAGGCCTGATCAGTATGTGACGGCATTTGATCTTTTCTCCCTTACGGTCGATGAGTTGTATGATGTGGTAGCCAAATTCACTCCTGACAACTTTGGACACAGCACCGACTTTGAGGTTAAATGCTTCTGTAGCGAAAGCAGGGTCCAGCTGGGCACGTCCGACGTAATCCATTTCGCCGCCGTTTCTCGCAGAACTCGGATCTTCAGAATACAAAACTGCAAGGGTCGCAAAATTCTCACCGGCTTCGACCCTGCGCTTAAATTCCCTCAGCCTGCTTTTGACCTCCAAGTCTTCCTGTTCAGTAATAATCGGGAGTACTGTAATCTGAGCATATTCGATCTGGGATCCGATCGTAGGAATTTTATCCTTGGGCAGTTGCCGGAAGTAATTTCTTACTTCCGAGGGAGTTGTCGTAACATTCTTGGTAATGTTGCGCTTCATGTCTTCAGTCTTCAACTGTTCCTTGATCAACTCACTCATCTCGGATTTCAGCTGGTTGATCGGCTTGTTGAAATATTTCTCCACATCTTTTTCAGATCCGATATTTTCAATGAAATATTTCATCCTCCGATCCAGGTTCTGGTTAATCTGGTTATCGGTCACCACGATGTTGGTATCAAGATCGGCCTCTGCCAAAAGTAATTTCTGCTCAAGCAGGGATTCAAGAATCTCACATTTGATATCCCCCTCGGATGTCTGACCTTCCGCCTGCATTTGCAGTGCTTGGGTTTCAATTTCGGATTTAAGGATAGGGTTACTTCCGACAATTGCGACTATCTGGTCTATTACCTTGTCCTGTGCGGTGGCAGTGAAGAAAGTTACCAACAGGATTCCCGACAACAACAAATTTTTTATCATGTATTTTGACATATTCAGTTTTCCAAAAATATCACAGTTTCAGCAACTGCAAAAGTTAAACTTCCCTAAAACATAATTGCCTGAATATTAATTCCTGTCACAATGAACGCGGAGGAACGGCAATCATTTATTTTTTAAATTCCTTTATGGTAAAACGGTTTTCTCTTTTGCCTTTCTCGTAAATATTTTTTTCAAGATCCTGCAGAAATTCCATTTTACGACTGTTCAAAATTAAGCTTTCTATCCGATCCTTGACGAAATCATACGGAGCTTTTTCTCCAGCAAGGATATAATCGTTGATAAGGATAAAGTAGTAATTGTTTAAGTTGCTGAACTGGTGAAATTTAGAACTTTTTAACAACTCATCAGGTTGTTCAGTTACACCAGGAATACGTGCAAGAATTGTGTTGAAATCGACCCAGTCATTGTTGAAATGGTCGTATTTGGTAGCATATTGGAAGCTGTAACTTTCCAGTTCACTCATGGAACGCGCACTATTCTCAGACATCCATCGTTTAATCTGATCTGCCCTGGCCACATTTTTTGGTATTTCCACATATACTGCCTTAACGATGTTTATGTCGAGCCTGAATTTTTCCGGATGAATGTCAAAATAATGACGAATATCGGCATCGGTAAGCACGGTATCCAGTTTCTGGTTTAGAAGCTGCTGTTGGTAACGGTGAATTAAAATGGAATTTCTGTAATCGTCAATTTCCCTGGAAAGGTCTTTTTGATTTTCTTCCAGGTTTTCTTCAGCCATTTTTAACAACAATTCCTTTTTGACCCACCGTGTCAAAATATCATTTACCCGCGCCAGGCTGTCAGGTTTGGTCATGCCTGCAGGAAGCTGTGATTTGAGGTCTTTCAGTAAAAAGGTATTGCCATCAACTTTTGCGACATACTCTTCGTTGGTACCGCCTTTAAAATAGCGACATCCGCTGACAATCATTAACGACCACAGAATGACAAGCAGGTAGGGGTATCTCAAAAAATGGAATTGAATTCTTTTTTGCATATCAATTTGTTACAAGGTGCAAGACGAATTGATGTCCGAATGGACGGCCAGAAATTCCTCATTTTTGTGCCTAAGCGGTGAGAATCCTTTAGACTGAATCTATTCGCGGCTGTAATTGGGTGATTCCCTTGTGATGGTCACATCATGCGGATGACTTTCGGCAACACCCGCATTGGTGATTCTGCAGAATTTCGTTTCATGCAGTTTTTCAATTGTTGATGCACCGCAATAGCCCATTCCTGCGCGGAGTCCGCCGATCATCTGGTAGATCACTTCATTGAGTGAGCCTTTGTATGCTACCCTTGCAACGATTCCTTCCGGAACAAGTTTTTTGATGTCATCTTCAACGTCCTGAAAGTAACGGTCTTTTGAACCCTGCTGCATCGCTTCGATAGATCCCATACCCCTGTACGACTTGTATTTTCTACCCTGGAAGATAATGGTTTCGCCTGGAGATTCCTCAACGCCGGCAAACAACGAACCGGCCATCACGCTTTGGGCACCGGCCGCAAGGGCTTTGACAATATCTCCGGAATAACGCAATCCTCCGTCTGCTATGACAGGAACACCGCTGTTTTTAATTGCTTTGGCAACATTGTAAATAGCGGAAAGCTGGGGAATTCCGACACCGGCCACGACACGGGTGGTGCAGATGGAACCTGGTCCGATGCCTACCTTTACTGCGTCAGCGCCTGCAAAAACCAATTCAGAAGCGGCTTCCGCTGTAGCGATGTTTCCAACAATTATATCTTTTTCAGGGAATTTGTATTTGGCTTTTTTGAGCATTTCAAGAACCCCCTTCGAATGGCCATGGGCAGTATCGATGATGATCGCGTCAACATTTGCCTTCACAAGTTCCTCTATTCGTTCCATCGTATCGGCTGTAACCCCCACAGCTGCAGCCACTCTCAGTCTGCCTTTATCGTCCTTGCAGGAATTGGGTTTATCTTTGGCCTGTGTAATATCCTTGTAAGTTACAAGGCCGACCAATTTGTTGTTTTTGTCTACTACCGGCAGTTTCTCAATCTTGTAGTTCTGAAGAATTTTTGAGGCTTTCTCCAGGTCAGTTGTGATTTCAGTAGTAATAAGATTCTGAGAAGTCATAACCTCGGAAATCGGACGGTTCAGGTTCCTTTCAAAGCGGAGATCACGGTTGGTGACAATCCCAACCAGGTGACGCTCGCCGTCGATGACAGGAATACCTCCGATTTTATAAGTCTCCATCAGTTTGAGGACATCACCTACGAGTTTGTCTTTTGAGATGGTAATCGGGTCGAAGATCATACCATTTTCAGCTCTTTTAACAATGCTTACCTGGTAGGCTTGTTGCGCAATGGTCATATTTTTATGAATGACCCCGATTCCGCCCTCCCTGGCAATGGCGATGGCCATTTTCGATTCTGTCACTGTGTCCATCGCTGCAGAGACAATGGGAGTATTGAGCCTGATGTTGCGTGAGAACTGGGAAGAGATATTGACATCCCTGGGCAGTACCTCCGAATAATCAGGTATTAAGAGCACATCATCAAAGGTTAAACCTTCGAGTACCACTTTATCTGAAAGAAATGACATGGGTGTATTTTTTGGTGAGACTTTTGTTGTGCAAAATTAAGAAAAATGAGTGAAAAAATGAATATGTTTGGATAACGATGGATATCTATCACGAAATATTGTTAAAATACTGGGGTTTTGATCAGTTCAGACCTTTACAGGAAGATATTATCCATTCTGTGGCATCAGGGAAGGACACCCTAGGCCTGATGCCTACGGGCGGTGGGAAATCCATCACGTTCCAGGTCTATTCCCTTTCAGTTGAGGGGATGTGCCTGGTTGTCACTCCGCTTATTGCCCTGATTAACGATCAGGTGGAAAACCTGAGATCAAAAGGGATCAAAGCACTGGCCATCTATTCGGGGATGTCGGCAAGGGAGATTGATATTGCCTGTAACAATGCTGTTTATGGAGATTATAAATTTCTCTATGTATCTCCTGAGAGACTTTTGTCTGCGGGTTTTATTGAATACCTGGTACGGTTCAACCTGAACCTGATTGCCGTTGACGAGGCCCATTGCATCTCGCAGTGGGGATATGATTTCCGGCCATCCTATCTTCAGATTGCCAATATCCGGGCCCATTTCCCAAAGGTTCCCCTTCTTGCCCTTACGGCAACCGCAACCCCTGAAGTAGTGGAAGATATCCAGGACAGATTGCTTTTCCCTCAAAGAAACCTGCTCAAGAAAAGCTTTGTAAGGGAGAATCTTACCTACCTGGTACGGAATAAAGAAGACAAGCTTGGCTATCTCGTTGAAACTGTTTCCAAATCAAAGGGTTCTGGCATTATTTATGTGCGAAGCAGGAAAAAATGCCGGGAGATATCCGAGTTATTGAGACTGCAGAATGTAGCCGCTGATTTCTACCATGCGGGACTGGACCCTGTATTGCGCAAAGAGAAACAAAATCTTTGGATGAACGGAACTTCCAGGGTGATAGTTGCCACCAATGCTTTTGGAATGGGAATTGACAAGCCCGATGTAAGGTTTGTGGTTCACCTGGATCTTCCTGATTCTTTGGAAGCCTATTTTCAGGAAGCCGGCAGGGCGGGCAGGGACGGAGAACGGGCTGTTGCCCTGATGCTTTACAATGGGACGGATAAGCGGCGTTTGCACAAGATGGTGACCGATGCTTTCCCGGAATCCGAACGTATACGGGCTTTGTACCAGGCGTTGTGCGACTATTTTCAAATTGCCGTCGGGACAGGAAAAAATGGTTATCATACTTTTCATCCCGAAGATTTTTCACGAAGGTTCAATTTCCCCGCGACCATGGTTTACCACAGCCTTAAATTGCTTGAACGGGAAGGTTACCTGGTATACACAGAAGATCAGGACAGTACATCCAGGTTATATTTTCTTGCACACCGGGATGAATTGTACCGGATCGATACGGGCAGTAAAAATCTGGAACAGTTGATAGGGATGCTCCTTCGTTCCTATACAGGATTGTTCAATGACTATGTCAGGATTGACGAAGTTCTGATAGCCAGAAGATTAAATATGACTCCTGATGAGTTGTATCAAAATCTCAGGTTCCTGTCGCAACAAAAAATTATTCATTACATTCCAAGGAGAGATGCACCTGTGGTTCAGTTTCTTACAGAAAGGGTTGAGCAGAACCGAATCCGTTTTTCAAAGGCCAACTACCAGGACAGAAAGGCCAATTACCAAAAGCGGGTGGATTCAGTGATTGAATATGCCTTGTCAGGAGTGGTTTGCCGGAGTGTCAGGTTACTTGCTTATTTTGGTGAGGGGAAATCAAAAACATGCGGTCAGTGCGATGTTTGCAGGGGAGAGCATCAGGCAGGCATTTCCAATTATGAATTTGAAAGCATTTCCGAAAAAATAAAGAATTTGCTAATCAACAACCCAGTGGATATCAAAGAACTGACAGGACATTTTGAGGAGAATGAGAAAATCGTCCTGAAAGTGGTTAGATGGTTAATGGATCAGCAGACCATTGTTCTCAGTGAATCAAATATGCTGATTTTGAAGATATGACCAGCTTAAGTATTTTTCGTGAATAAAAAAAAGTGAAATTTTGTATCTCAAAAAGACAGTCAATCCCGTAATTGTTTGTTGTTTATTGATTTGCCGGTTAGTATAAATATTCATTTTTTTGCTTAAGTACGCTGACTCACCGAAGTTTGATTACCTTTGCACGGAGTAGTTGTTATTGTTAGCATGGAACAAAGAATAAATGATGATTCCCATTTCTCGGATGTGGTCTATTCCCGGAATGTGATAGAATTTGCCACTGTAGCCAATGAATTTTGTGCATTTGTTGAATCTGTAAGCGAGTTAACCAGGAAAGATTTCCTTGGAAAATTGCAAAAATTGTTTCCCCTGCTTTACCTTAAAGCATCTCTGCTGCCGGAAATAATTGATCAGGATGAAGAGGAAACCACGGAAAAGTTTGTCTCAGAAAGCGATTATCTTTTCATCCTCAGAAAATTAAGTTCCAGACTGGGCGAATTTGATAGTTACACCGAAATTCCGGAACCCGGAACACAGGCAGGTGAAATTACTATTGAGGCAAATATTTCTGAGAATGTCGCCGATGTTTACCAGGATTTGAAAGATTTTATCCTGGCTTACCGAATTGGTACTGTTGACGTTATGAGGGCTGCTCTTTGGGAATGCAGAAATAATTTTGAACAATACTGGGGACAGAGGCTGGTGAATGGCTTAAGGGCTGTTCATATGCTTCTTTATGGCAGTATGAACATTGAATAGTGACTAAAGTACTGAAATTGCATGTGGTACTTTAATGTGATATGAGAATAATGAGTGAAAATATTAACGGGTTTAAGAAAAGCATTACTGATGAGGAGTTAGCTACACTTCCTCTTTCTTTTTTTGAAGGTAAGATTCACCTTGTTGAAAAGGTTGAACAATTAACGGAAGCTGTGAATTATCTCAATAAACAGGCAATACTTGGATTCGATACAGAGACACGTCCTACTTTTAAAAAAGGGCAGAACCACCAGGTAGCATTGCTTCAGCTCTCAACTGCGGATGAGGCTTTTTTGTTCCGGACCAACATGATAGGATTATCGCCGGGATTGGTTAAAATCCTTGGCTCTACTTCCATACTGAAGATTGGGGCGGCCATCAGGGATGATATTAAAATCCTGCAAAAGATAGCTCCGTTTAAACCGGGTGGTTTTGTTGAACTGCAGGAGATGGTTAAATTGTACGGGATTGAAAATTTCAGCCTGAAAAAGCTGGCAGCTATTGTCCATGGTGTACGTATATCCAAGTCTCAAAGACTTACCAACTGGGAAGCACCTGTTCTGACTGAACAACAACAGGTTTATGCTGCCACTGATGCATGGATATCTTATATGATTTATATTGGCCTCACCCAAAAATAGCCTATGCAACCTCAAGCCAGAGTCATTTTAAAAAAGGGCAAGGAAGAATCGATGGAACGGTTTCATCCCTGGCTGTTTTCCGGTGCCATCGACCGGATTGAAGGTGATGTAGAGGAAGGTGACCTGGTTTCAGTTCATAAGAGTGATGGTAAAATAATCGGTTTTGGACATTGTGCAATTGGAACTATTGCAGTTCGGGTTTTCTCATTTGGTGAGACGGTGCCGGGAATTGATTTCTGGAAAGACCGTATCCGCCGGGCTTATCTTCTCCGTTCAAAGATGGGACTTACCGAAGATCCCGCCACCAATGTCTACAGGCTTGTACATGGTGAGGGTGATGGAATGCCCGGTCTCATAGCAGATTATTACAATGGTACGGTTGTCCTGCAATTCCATTCAGTCGGGATGTGGCTTGTCAGGGTTGCTATCGTTGAGGCGCTTAAAGCGGTTTTGGGTGGTAACCTGGTGGCTGTTTACGATAAAAGCGCCAAAACTCTCCCTTTCAAGGCAAATATTGATGCTCATGATGGTTATCTTTATGGTAATTCATTAACAGGCGAGGTCATGGAATATGGAAACCGTTTCAAGGTGGACTGGCTCGAAGGACAGAAAACCGGTTTCTTCATTGACCAGCGGGAAAACCGCCGCCTGCTTGCTGAATATTCAAAAGGCAAAACGGTACTCAACATGTTTTGCTACACCGGCGGTTTTTCTTTTGCTGCCATGCGGGGAGGAGCGACACTTGTTCACTCGGTTGATTCTTCAGCCAAGGCAATTGCCCTTACCAATGAGAATGTCGAACTTAATTTTCCCGGTGATTCCAGGCACGAAGCCTACATGGCTGATGCCTTCGAATTCATGCAGGATATTAAAGATAAATATGAAATTATTGTGCTTGACCCACCTGCATTTGCCAAGCACCGCAATGTGCTTTCACAGGCCCTTCAGGGATATAAACGCCTTAACGCCAAAGCAATTCAGCAAATCAGGCCAGGAGGTATTCTTTTTACGTTTTCCTGCTCACAGGTGGTGACAAGGAGCAATTTCCGCGAAGCAGTTTTTTCGGCTGCCGCAATCGCCGGACGAGAGGTGCGGATTCTGCACCAGTTATCCCAACCGGTCGACCATCCCGTCAATATCTATCATCCGGAAGGAGAATATTTGAAAGGACTGGTTTTATACATAGAATAAAATAGTTTATCTTAATTATAAGAAATTGAATTTCAGAGATTTTAACTTTACCAACGAAGTAATGGACGGCTTGACCTCCATGGGCTTCGAAAATTGCACCCCGGTGCAGGAATTTGCTATTCCGGTTATTATGGAAGGGAAAGACCTGATCGCTTGTGCACAGACAGGAACAGGTAAAACAGCTGCGTACCTGTTGCCAATATTGAACAATATATCCAAAGAGGGGCATACCGGCATGCATACACTAATCATTGCCCCGACAAGGGAACTGGTTCTGCAGATAGATCAGCAGATTGAAGGTTTCTCCTATTTTACTGGTGCTTCCTCCCTGGCTGTCTATGGCGGTGGTGTAGGAACAGCCTTTGACCAGCAAAAATCCGCCCTTGTGCAGGGAGCTGATATTATCGTCGCCACTCCCGGCAGGCTGCTTTCACATATCAACATGAAATATTCGGATTTTAGCACAATTCAAACGCTGATTCTTGATGAGGCAGACCGTATGCTTGACATGGGATTCTTCGATGACATCATGCGCATTGTCGGAGAGTTGCCAACTGAAAGGCAAACCCTGCTTTTTTCGGCCACCATGCCTCCAAAGATCCGGCAGATGGCCGGAATGATTCTCAAAAACCCTGAGCAAATAAATATTGCGATTTCCAAACCTGCTGAAAACATCATCCAGGCCGCCTACATGGTTTATGAAGGACAAAAGGTTCAGTTGCTAAAGGAATTGCTCAAAGGAAAAACGGATTATAAAAGTGTACTTATCTTTACATCACGAAAAGCCAATGTAAATGGGCTGGTGCGTGAACTGAGGAGGATGGGTTTCTCGTCTGATGGTATGTTGTCTGATTTGGAACAGAAAGAGCGTGAGGAAGTTATGCTAAGGTTTAAAAACCGTGAAACGCAGATTCTTGTTGCAACGGATATTGTTTCCAGGGGCATTGACATCGATGGCATTGATCTTGTGATGAATTATGATGTTCCCCGTGATCCGGAAGATTATGTCCACCGTATAGGCCGTACAGCGCGCGCCCAGATGTCAGGAGTTGCTATTACCCTGATTTCAGACAATGACATGCACGATTTCAAAAAGATTGAAGATCTGATTGAGAGGGAAATTATCAAAATTCCATTACCATCTACGATGGGAACCGGTCCGGAATATAACCCGGTATCCCGCAAAAAGGGATCGTACAGGGTTTCATCAGGCGGCAGGGGAAGAGGTGGAGACCGTCTGCCTCCCAAAAAGGAATTCAGGCACCGCGACCGCGGCAGCCATCAGGGACACAGAAAAACCGGAGAATAATAAAAAAAAATCGACTGAACTGCAAAAAATAAAACCGCAAAGATCGCAAAGTGTTTTCACAGAGGTCGCAAAGAGAATAAACGTTTGTTGATTGCTTTGCGCTCTTTGTACGTGCTTCGCGTTCTTTGCGGTTAATAAAATTTTTATGACGATTCTGAACTTAGATTTAAATTACTGGATTACAGTTTTTTAGGATCGATAACGACATGTTTGATAGATTTTTTTCCTGTTCCGAATGCGTAAGAATAGGAGATATGGATCATGTTATCGGTCGTCTGAATCAGGCAGGGATAGGAGAAGCTGCCTTGTTTGTCTGCGGAATATTCTATCACTTCCTTTTTGTTCCAGGTATTGCCCTCATCGTCAGAAAGATAAAGAGATAATTTGTATCGGCCGTCGATGATGTCATTGCCGAAGAAAACCCATCTGCCATCTTTTAATACAAGTAATTCGACACTTGCGGTATTGGGGATATCAGTCTTTTTTGCCAATGACCATGATTCACCATCATCTTTTGAAGTACTTATCCAGACTCTTGGCGGTTCATCCCCGCTGTCGCGCATGTAAGCCACGATCTCACCGCTTTTGCGGACGGCCAGGGCGGGCTGAATAGGACCTCGGCCTACAATGGGTAGGCTGGGCCTCCATGTTGTTCCATTGTCGTCGGAGATTGCAGTCATGGAAAAATTGAGCCCGTCGGAGTAGAGTGGAAGCACGATTCTTCCGCTTTTAAGGGTAATGGGTGGAATTCTTGTCATCCAGCCGAAGCTGCGTTTCATCTTGTCTTTGCTGGCCTCAATGATCATATCGTCATATTTAGGTGCATACGCTGCCCATCCGACAGGCTGTTCTCCCATCTCCCTGAATTTTTTAACCACATCATCTACAAATTTTTCATCAGGTTTCAGGAGTATGTCATCCTGCCATTCCCATTTGGGAGCCCCATCGGACAGGAAATTGGTGGAGGTACGAAAGCGTAGGATGGAATATTGCCACTGGTTTGCCTGAACCGCAACAAAGAAGAGAAAGAGCTTATTCTCCTTGCTGAGAAAAAGAACCGGGTTGCAATCCGGGATGCCTTTGGTATCCGCCATCAAAAAAGGGACAGACCATGTTTTTGCGCCTTTTTTCTGACGCGCACCCATCACTCTGACATCGTCAGCCGTGCGTTCTCCGCTACCCTGAAACCAGGCTGCCAGGATATCGCCGTCAGGGAGCTGAACAATGGAACTGCCATGGGTATGCTCATCCTGGAAAGGAAAGATAATTTCCTGTTCTACAATTGTTTTGGATGTAACGGTGTTTTGAGTCCACCCGCTGATGCACGGAAGCAGCAGGAAGATGCTGAGGATAAACTTTCTAATCATTTTAAAAATTTTAGTAGTAGTTGAAATCGTGGGCAAGTTAAGTATTGATTCCCAATTTTCATATCTGATTTAAATTTTTGTGCCTATGAAAATTGAATGATTGCGCAGGGTCGATGGATTCTGACCAATTCAATTCTCTTCCATGAACTTAATCAGGTCAACCAGGCTCTTCTGGTCTTCGTATTTGACCCCGTTGACCTTTATGTACTTCCTGAACAGTGATTTATTTCCTTTGTATAACTTTGATAGTTGATTGATGCTGAGAAACATATAGGTTTTCCCCTCTCTTTCCGCGAATTTACCTGCTACAGCGATTGTGCCATACATCTGTATGCGGTGCCGAAATGAAATTCCCCGATGATCATTGGTATGCCTGTGTCCGAGCAGATATGATCCATGTGTCTCCGCCTGCCAGAAATTTTTTCAGTTCATTTTTGATCGGTGTATCATTCCTTTCAAGTATCAACCTACGAAGCCCCACTTCCTGTCCTGGCCAGGATGGTTCCTTGCCGGTAAAGTAGCCTATAACCCATGGGTTTTCCGGGTAGGGGGTAACAAAATTCTTAATGGCGGCGTCAATTTTCGCGTTAAATTCCGGAGTATAGACATTAGTTAAACCCAACACCCCGCTTTCTATGCCAGGGCAGCTCAATTGCATCATAAATGCTTTCAGGTTCATCCCGGTTACTTCAGGGCTCGACCAGTTGCAAATTGTGTTCTGTTCCAATTAGTCCATCCGTTTGATAACCGGTTCCCTGGATTTAACAGGATCGTTATCCCCATATTTCCTGTAGAGGTTCCTCCGGCAGAAGGAAGCTGAGTTGGGCCGGTAGTGTTGGAAGTGATCCCTGCAGGAGGAAGTTCCTTGTACAGGTTCCTTCGTTGGTCGATGTTGTTCGCATTGCTTCCAACTCCGGGATGTAGGGAGTCGACCCCGACAGACAAAAACCGGTAACCTTCCGGATCCACAAACTCCCAGCGTCCATCCATCTTTCCCGCATTGTAGAACCCGGTTGCCTTTACCAGGGATTGGAGGCAACCACCTTATTTAGAACAATTATAATATTTGACTGAAACGGACTCTGCATCCCACTCTTTTTGAAGCAGGTCAAAGGATTTTATTTTCCCTTCAAAATCACCAAGGTACCTTTGTCCGAATTCGTCAACCACAGGTTTTTTATCCGGGTACTGATCCCCGCGATCCTCCACGGAGAGGGAAATGGACCGCAGTTCCATCACCGGATGTTGATGGGGCATTCATCCTGATCCCGATTGTATCAATGCCTTTCAATGGTCTGTGTTTGCCACCAAGGATGACCCATCCGGTGTTACGGCTGTCAACATCCGGATGACGAAAATTACAGTTTCTGTTCAAGATGAGGTTTTTCTCCGGTGTTCACCTTTGTCGGAACTCTCCCACAGAGCCATTTCACCTTCGGTTCAGTATTTCCGGGGCCCTGTTTCTGTCGGACCGATAATTCTCCATTTGTCATTTTCAAAGCAAAGAAAACCCATGTCGTAATTGTGTGCAGATGTACACACTTTGTGAAAATTCCATTTGCCGTCCTTGTGGTGAAGGATGGTCCATTTGCGTGGATCACCATTGGGACCGGGATTAAAGTCGTTGCTGATTACTGCAAAAATTAAAGGATTACCTTTCTTGCCGAAATTCAGGTCATTGATGTTCCCTGATTCCCCTGTAGCTATCCGCTTTTTGGTCTTGGGGTACCAGGTTTTCTGATAAAATAAGCAATAAGATATCCAAAAACAGGTATCGAAGTGATTGATTTCTAATAGTACTTCAAATCTGTAATTATTTATTTTTCAAAACTATATCTGCAAAGTCCATGAAATAATTCCAGTCTTTGAGCAGCATGTTGTGTTTTCCGTCACGGATATGATAAGCCATATTCCCGCTAAACCACGGGGTATTCAATGGAGGTGTTGCTTCCGGAAAATCAGATTTTATTTTGAAGAGGTTGTATGCAGGAACTGCCTGATAGAGTGCGAGATACTGACCGCGCGGATCACCCCAGAGGTCACGGTCGGCACTTGCAACATATACGGGCCTGGGGGCAATCAGTGCTATCAGCATGTGCTGGTCGACCGGCAAGGCATCTTCATTGTTGTTGTAGGCTCTGTAGTTTGTACAGAACCAGTGCGGAAAGGCCCTGTTGATTTCGTAGACAGTTTCGCCAAAACGCCTGCGGCTCAGGGAAGAACCGCCACATCCCGCTTCGTTGGATACGACCATCGCAAATCGCTGGTCGCACGCTCCTGCCCATAATGAAGCTTTGCCACCCCGTGAATGACCTACTACTGCGATTTTGTCGGACGCAATGCTATTATCGGTGACCATGTAATCCAGGCAACGGCTTGCACCCCAGACCCATGCGGCAAGTGTCCCCCATGATTCAGGTGTACGGCCGGCATCCAGTAATTCATGAATTCCGTTTTTAAAACCATCGTCCTTGTCAGGATCGACATCCGCATTATCAAAGGCAGCGATGGCATAACCCCGGGCTATCACCTCTTCTGCCGGCCAGAATTCACTCTTGACAGTCCTGGTAAAGTCTATATTCGACGGTGCACGGTTGCAAATTAGCAGAAATGCCGGAACAGGTTTTTTTATATTGTTGGGCAGGAAAAGTCCCAGGTGGATGGTAAGCGTTTTGGATTGGGCTGATATTACGATATCAATAAGTTTGAGTGTCGCCAATCCATTCAATGCATTCTTATCTTCCTTTACTACTTTGAAATTCAGCTGATAAGGTGTAGAGGGAACGCGGCCATATACCTGGGAAGTAAAAAGTTCCAGCAATTCAGGCCGACGGAAATTTATCCAATCCTTCCGGTTGTTAATTTTTATGTTTCCGGACCCTGTAAGGAGGTCCGGCAGGGTATATAGTGGTATTTTCGCCTCATCGTAATTAACTTCCCTTAATCCGCCTTTCGGTTGGATAAGCTTGCCTGTCTGCTGTTGCTTGACAAAGTCGTTCTGGGAATACAGCGAAAAGGGTATGACCAGGAAGACTAAAAGAATAATTTTGATAAATTTCATGTTTTTATTTGTTAAAGGTCTGTCATTTAAGGTTATTCAATTCTAAGTGTACCAGATGATACTACAGGAACTTCAAATTTGGTTTGATTTCCTGATTTTGTGAATTTAAGTTCGGTTTTATTGTTCACGTTGATAAATGTAATCTTATTCTTCGCACCATCGGGGGTCGCTAATTCAATACGTTGATTAAGTGATGTATACATCTCGACGACATGGATAACAAGATTGGCGGATCCATCGAAAGAGCTTGATTTAATTGAATAACCGCTGTTATTGATATCCAGCCCATTCCCAAGGTACAGCGAGCAGGAGCGAATCATTGCCGCCTGTGAACAGCGAAATTATCCGGGTTGCTTTGGCTGTTCTTTTGAGTATTAGGCCAGGTTGGATTAACAGTATTCTCCTTCAGAATAAAAATAGAGAAAGTCTCCGGCACAGCGCTTGCATTTGGAGACATTAACCGGAACAGGTTTATCAGTCAGCATTTTATCCGTCATTTTCAGGATGGCACAGTTGACGGTTTCAATTACCAGTCCCGACAGTTTCCCGGTTGAAGTCTCAACAAGCAGATGTTGTGCCTTCTGAGGTTTAGGAACAAGTAGAAGAAAACTCAAAATGGGGAATAAAACCGGTGATTTAAACTTATTTATCTGATTATTATAAAACCCTCAAGGTTGTACAACCTTGAGGGTTTGCAGTCGAAGTTTTAATTAAAGCTTGTAGTATTGTTCCCAGCCTTTGCGCGGAGGTGCACCAACCAGCAATTCATTGGCAATCTTATTGTTGGTGATCTTCTTTGTTTCACGATCAAACAATAATCTGGTGTTCAGTTGTTGTGCAAGCACTCCCAGGTTGAATACCTGACTCAGCGGTCCTGCAATTTCGAACGGCGAGCGGCATTTCTCCTGGCCTCTACATGCAAGCAGGAAGTTGGCATAGTGGTTGGACGTACTTGTTGGCACTTCCGGTAATTTTGATTCCATCTCTTTGGCTTTGGCTTCCGGAATGATCGAAAGGGTACTTCCGTGTGATCCTCCTTTGAATGTCAGCTCTTTGCTGTAAATGATCTTCCCGGGATTCAGTTTGGATGGCTGAATTTTCCCATTACTTGCTGGTGGAATATTTGGATCTAATGCGGTGTTTCCCCCATATCCTTCAGGTACCTGCGGAACATTGTTTACGCCATCATACCAGGTAATTTCCAACGGAGGCATTGCTCCCCGTTTGGGAAACTTGAAGGAGAGCGTAGTCGACTGCGGGAAGAAATAGGTGTTGTAGCCTTCACTCTTCAGACAGCTGATTTCGTAGGGTAGACCCAGATCAAGGAATTCATGGGCCGTGTCGATAATGTGCGCACCCCAGTCTCCCAGTGCACCCATTCCGAAATCGTACCAGCAACGCCATTGCCCGTTCACATAATCCTTGTTGTAGTCGTGGTGCAGTTTAGTTGTCATGTGCCAGGTTTCCCAGTCGAGGGTTGCAGGTATGGGTTGTGCTGCAGGGTACTTTGCATTTTTGAAGTCCCATCCGTGCCAGCGGCGTGCCGAGTTCATGTGGGCGGTGATTGCGGTTACATCTTTGATGATTCCGGCATCAACCCAGGCTTTAAACTGGAAATAGTTGGCTTCCGAGTGGCCCTGGTTGCCCATTTGAGTAGCCACCTTATATTTTTTCGCGGCTTTGATCATAAGTTCCACCTCATTGAAAGTGCGTCCCAACGGTTTTTCCGAAAAAATGTGTTTCCCCAGGCTCATGGCATGCATCGCGATAGGAAAATGCGCAAAGTCGGGTACTCCAGCTGTTACAGCATCGATTTGATTGCTCATTTTGTCGAACATCTGCCTGAAATCCTTGAACCGTGGTACATCGGGAAATGCTTTCAGAATTTCCTGAGTATGCGGGGCTCCCATGTCAACATCACACAAGGCCACGATGTTGCAAAGACCTGTCTTGTGAAAACTTTTGACGTCTGAACCGCCCTGGTTGCCAATACCGCAACAGGCCAGGTTGACTTTGTCGCTGGCGCTGACAGCTTTTGGTGCCGGACTGGCAGCCGTTGCCTTGTGGGTCAATATGGTCGGAACTGATAATGCGGCAGTCAATGCTGCGGCGTTCTTTAGAAATGAACGTCTTGAAGCTTCTTTTGAACTCATGTTTTTGGATTTTAATTAACTGATATGATGATAATTTGAAATAGATGGAAATGTTGTTATTTGTACATTACAATTTTTTAATTTCAATCAGGTTCTCCCCGGGATGTAATTTTAAGTTTTTCCCGGCAGGTTTTGCTTTTTTCCCATCGATAAATATTGTCTCATCAGAGGCCGGTTTTACATAAAATTCGGCCACTATCCCGGCAGGTATTTCAATAGCAAAGGTCTTAAGTTTTTTGCTTACCCACCGGTATTCTCCCTTAATGGGCCCAAGCAGTGTTGGTGTTTTGATCCTGGTGAACTTCAAATCTCCCGGCTGTGGCCGGATAATTGCAACCTTGTAACCTGGCGCTCCAGGCCTGATTCCCCAGAGCCACCTGGGAATAATATTCGCAGGAGCAGCTCCCCAGGCATGATTCCAGTCAGAATTTGGTTTGTATTTCATATCCCATGCCTCCATCGTAATGGTAGATCCGGACCGGATCATGTTCCACCAGCTGCGATCGTTGGTTGCCCTCATCAAATCCAATGCGTACTGGCCTTCATTGCAACGGTACAGTCCTTCGAGCAGGTATTGCGAACCATACACACTGCAAGCCATTCCCCGGCTTCTGATAAATCCTGCTACAGAGTTAACAGCGGCAGGGGGAACTATGCCGAATGCCATGGCCATCATGTTTGAATGCAGTGATGAATGTTTTGACCCTTCCCCGTCAATGTATATTCCCTTTTCAGCATTGAAGAGTTTTTTATTGATGGTATTTTTTACTTTGTCAGCCATCATTTTATAATGTAACTCATCTTTTGGCTTGTTCAGGGCTGCGGCTATTTCAGCCATGATTTTCATGTTTTCATAGAAGAAACAGTTCACGACAGTATTGACAGGCACCATCTCGTGGCCGTCCCTTTCCCCTTCAGCATTGACCAGCTTCCAACCTGTATCCTTTTGTGCCGGTGGCCAGTCCACGATATCCTTGATTCGTTGTTTAGGATCAGAAAAACCCAGTTTAGCCATGTACGAATCAGATATTTTAGCTGAAAAAGAGCTGATTAACCCGTCTTCGCGTGCCAGATCTTCCAGTGTTTTGTATTTAAGCTGTTCATAATATTTCTGCAAAAGACCCGTTTCGCCGGAATAGTAGTAATCCTGGTACATCAATAGTGCGGTGTGAAGCAGCCATTCGGTTGGCCAGGTTGGATGAGTCATAAAATGTTCGATGGTCAGTTTGGCCATGGTATATTCGCGGTCTGTGCAATAATGACCCAGTTGATTGATGTAAGCATCTGCTTCATAGGCTATACGCTCCCTGTCACCATCAATATATATGCCGGCAAAGGAGGTGGCTTTTATACTGTATTTGCACAAATCCCAAACTTTGTTCAAAATGGTGTCGGAACAGGTAAAATCACTTTGGTTGTCATCAAAATATATGAAATATGCCTTTTGAATCAGGTCTTTAGCCGTTATGGGATGATCCGGATTTTTTATTTCAGTGTAGCGGAAGGGCATAATTACCCCGAACGAATCAGGCAAAAGAACCGCTGCCCCAGTGGTATTCCTTTTATTGGGAGTGAGTTGCAAGATGTAATTTTCCACGGAAGGCGAAACTGCCAGTTTTACCTCGGCATAACGGATGGTCCCACCCGGGTTGGTATCAATTCTTCCGTCCAGGAGTTTTTCCCCCAGCCGGATGACCAGGGTATCCGGACGATTGGTCTTATATTTTAGTTCAAGTGTTCCAAAGGCATCTTTGCCAAAATCGGCCAAATAAGATCCGTCCGCAGTTTTTGAGACAGAAACGGGAGCAATTTTTTCAATTTTGAATACATTTTTCAGTGGTGCGGCATTTGAGGCAAAAGCACTAACAGCCAGAATTAAAAGAATAAAATGCCTTGAAATAGTTTTGTACATGTATTTAATGGTCCTTGTTTAGAATGTTTCCAATTAATATAGTTTTTCGGAACCAGGTTGTCTACCTGACAGGTTTCTCTTCTGACATTATTACCCAGGTCACTTTCCCGATGTTGTCCGGTTTGCCTTTTAAAGCCGGTGAAATTGATCCTGCCAATTTACCTTTTTTGTCGGTTTTGATGGTTATTATTCGCCAGGAATATTCCCCGTTTTCATAATTAAATGTTTCGCCATCATCATCGTACAATGAGTATTCACCCTTATTGTCACCGTACACCCTAATTGTCAGGTCAAATTTCTTGCCGGCTGCAGGTGCGTGTAAAAGCGGAGGCATCATGGGTATGATTCCTCCGTCTTTGACGAAAACAGGTATCTGATCCAGCCTGCCTTTTATCATTATTATCTCCCCGTTACCGACCAGTTTCCCGGTATAGAAATCATACCATTTTCCTTTGGGGAGTACAACTTTTCTCTCGGTCTGACCTTTGAACAACGGTGCTACCAGCAGGTATTCTCCGGCCATATACTGGTCTTTGATTTCCATTGTAACTGCCTCATTGTATGGATTATCACCCAAGTTGGAATTTTTTATTTCAGACATTGAAGTGCCCCCGAATCCGGGTTCCAGGTTCATTGCCCTGAACGGTGGTGTACCATCGAAATGGTATTTGGCAAATTCCGAATAGAAATAGGGCATCAGACGCATCCTGAGAAGGGAAATTTCCTTTACTTCCTTTTCTACCTCAGAAAAAGACCAAGGTTTGGTTCCATCGGACCATGCATTGATCATGGCCATGGGTGAAAAACAGACAGTCTGCATTCTGCGCACCCATTCTTCTCCTGTCTTGGATCCCCGGACTTCGGGAGTCCATAATATACCGCAAAAAGAGCTGTTTATCAACGCAGTAATAAAGTCTTCGTGGCTGTAATAATCGTTGTAAATGACATAGGGGAAGGAAGCGCCTCCTCCGTTGGATGCCCTTACCAAACCATACGTTCGGCTATTTTGACTATGGAACAGCTCAGTGGTCATTTTTTGCAATAACAGGCCATAGGTCTGACGCAGCTGCTCTGCACTTTTAGCAGAGGGAAACCTGGCCACATCCGGCCAGAGCCAGCGGTCGTAACCATCACATTCATCCATCTTGTAACCGCTTACTCCAATGCTGACCTGGTCTTTCTGCAGTTGTCCCGACATGATTTCCAGGGCATCAGGCATCGTCAGGTCGGGCACGATGCCACCCCAGACAGTATGCGACCCTGTGAACGGCTTAATTTTTTCATAAATGGGCGAATCAGGAGACACATAGGGATTGGTCCAGAGATTAAGCCGGATACCCATCTCTTTCATTGTTTTGACGAATAAGGCTGGATCGGGGTACCTGGTTTTGTCCCATTCTAAAGTGCAGGGATATGATTTGCTCTGCCAGCCAGGTTCCAGACCGATGAAATCAAGCGGATAACCTTTTTCTTCAAATGTTTTAGCCTCTTCGGCAACCTGGTCGGCAGTGTACAATGATTTGACACGCTGGGTAAAGCCTAGACCCCACCTGGGCGGGAGGCATCCACCGCCGTTGAAGAGGTTGAACCGCCGGACAACCTCCAGGGCGGTGGGCCCGGCAAAAAGATAAATTTCCGCACCTCCGGCAGGTACAACCATTTCAACGGCATCAGAGTAAGGCTGTGAATCCCAGTGCTTATCTGTATTACGGTCGGTAGGCATTTGGGCGTCCGGACTATCTTTTCTGAATGCTGTTCCTGCATAAACAGTAATGTAGCGCGCACTATTGACAAATACGCCGTATCCGCGGTCGGAAACATAAAACGGAACCGGGGCGTGGGTCCTGCCGTTGTCGGTGCCACCATAGTGATCCACATGTAGTTGCATTATCCTGCCTCGTTGCTGAATAGTTTTGAAATTTAGTCCGAAGCCAAACAGCTGTTCTTGCTTCTCAAGGGGGAAACGCAGGTAGGTTTTGCCGTCAACTACTTCTGCCACAATTTTTTCCTTTTTTAGCGGGAAAGTTGCGGCTCCCATTTTTTGAAGTCCTTCTGAGGCAGGTTTGACACCTGCTGCCTTAAGCAAGTCGAAATTATCCGGTACACCTGTTACAGCTTTCCAGATACCGGGAGCAACCTCTTCCCAGGCGGGGTTCTGTGCCATTGATTTCCATGGAAGCAAAATCAGGAACAGGAATAAAATCTGACTAATACTTTGAATGATTCCAGATGACATTTTTATCATTTTATTCTAATTACTTAATTAACTGCTCATTATTTTTTGATGTTTCCAGGATTTCCAAATGGTCCTACCTCTTCGGCTGTCAGGATATGGTTAGATATCTGACTCTTATGATGAAACTGGTCGGCCCCGATATTCAGCTTGGTTTCAGGGGTCTGACCGTCAATATCGAACATGATAAATGGATAGGAACCGGTGGCTTTCCCGATGGCAGGACTATCTTCCGACAGGTGTGCGCCACTGGTTTTTTCCATTTTCAGCTTCGGATCAGTTTCGATAAATCCCTTTTCGGGAACATTTCCGACTCCTTCCGTTTTCCATATCATGTTTCCTTCCCAGACCGGATTCCGGATAGTCCCCTCAATCTTAACCGCTTCATTGCCACCCTGGATAATATTGTTGGCGAAAATTATATTGGTGGCTCCCAGGCCGTTGTTCCGTCCCTGCATGATGACATTCCTGGCATTGTTGAGGAGTAAATTGAATACAACATAAACAGAATCAGGCCGGTCGTGCATGGTGAGCTTGTCCGGAGGAATTATTCCGTCGCCGTTGCCGATATTGATTGCAGGAGTGCATCTCTCGAAATAATTGCAGAAAATCATGTGGTTATGACCAAAGAAACGGATCCCTTCTGAGCCAAGAAAGAAGTTTCCGTAAACCTGACATCGGTTTCCATGCCTAAGGGACAGCTCGCTGACATTATCACCGAAAGTGTTGTACCTGTATATATTGTCACATGATTTGTTGCAGATGTTTTCGTTATCGCCTTTGGTCTGTATGAAAAGATTGTATTCGACAATTGTGTGGGAAGGGGAGAGGCTTCGTCCGCTCACGCCTACCTGAATAGAACTGCAATTATTGGAGGTTGGTTTGAAATTGTAAAAAAAGTTATGGTGAATCCATGTCCGTTGTGCCATTGCACTCGTACCAGGACCTTGAACGAAAATCATCTGACCTTCAGTGAATTTATTCTGAAATGTGTTGTAATCTACCTGGTTGTCATCTCCGTATACGGTGAGATAGGCTCCTGTACCTGTACATTCGAATACATTTCGGGTAATCCTGCAGAAAGTTGCACCGGCTTCAATCTTAGTTTTCCCGGCTTCATGAGTGAATTTGAAACCTTTGATCCTAATATGGGAAGCAGTTTTGCCAATGACAAAACCTCCGGTTCCGTTGATTTCAACGCCGCCAATGGTGGCAGCAGTTATCGTAATTGGCATGTCAGCAGTTCCCTGTCGTGAAATTACAATTGGTTTTTCTGTGGTAAGGATGCCATTTTCTACCACGATGGTCGATCCGGGTACTGCTTTGTCTATCTGTAACTGCAATTCTGCTAATGTTTTAACTGACACTAACTGGGTTTTCGCTTCCCCGCTGGAAACCCACAGTAGTGAGATCAGTCCGATGAGAATTAATCCGTGGTTTTTTCGCATTTTACGGTATGTTTTGTGTCAGAAATTATTTTTTTATTTACACGCCAGTTTTACTGCTTACTCTCCCATGGCCATGGTTTGGCTTTGGTTCTCGTAGCCTCCTTTTCCCAGCGGTCGACCATCCCTTTCAGCTTACCCGGCAGCTTTTCCGCCAGGTTGTTGGTTTCTGATGGATCGCTTTCCAGGTTGTACAGTTCCCATTTGCTTTCGCTTGCAATAAATTTCTTTTCACTGTATACCCTGGATACCACTTTCCAGTCGCCCATTCGCAGTGCCCTGTTGCCTGAATGTTCCCAAAAAAGGAATTCTCGTCCGGTTACTTTCCCGGTAAAAGCAGCGACCAGGCTTAACCCTTCACAGGGAATAATTGTTTTATCCTTGTAAGCTTTGGGATAGGAAATTCCGGCTATTTCCAGGCATGTTGGCATGATATCTATCAAATGTCCGGTTTGGGTGGTCAAAGACCCCCTGTTTTTTATAACGGTTGGCCAATAAACAATCAGAGGAGTAGCAATCCCGCCTTCGTGAACATATTGTTTGTACAGGCGAAAAGGAGTATTGCTCACATTGGCCCACTCTTCTCCATAAGCTTCCCAGGTATCTGCATCACCTGCCATTACGCCTCTTCCACCGCGAACAAAACGTCCGTCCCGGGTATAAGCAGGTTTTTTATTCAGGTTTATTGAGTCGTAAGAGGTGGGTCTCAGTATTTTTTGTTCATCGGTCAGTGGCAGAGCAGGCTTGTCGGTCCCCTGGGGTTCGGCACATCCTCCATTGTCCTGCAAATAGAATATGACGGTGTTTTCCAGTTCTCCCTTTTCTTCGAGTGCCCGGATGATGCGTCCGATTCCCTGGTCCATAATGTCAATCATTGCGGCGTAAACCTCCATCCTGCGCACCTGCCATTCTTTCATGGGTTCTTTCTCCCATTCGGGTATTGTGACACCTCTTTCGGATAAAACGCATTTGTCATTTATGATTCCCAGTTTTTTCAACCTGTTGAAGCGTTGGACACGCAGCGAATCCCAACCTTTATCATATTTACCTTTGTATTTGATGATTTCATTTTGGGGTGCATGTAGAGGCCAATGTGCAGCTGTATAAGCAACATAGAAGAAAAAGGGTTTGTCTTTCGGATGCTGGCGGATAAATTTGACGGTTGTATCACTGATGGCGTCCGTGTAATAAAAATTTCTCCCGGGGGCAACGAAGGAGTTGTTGCTGATCAGGGTGCCCGGGTCAAAGTAACTGTCTGATCCGTTCAGCGTACCAAAATAGCGGTCGAAACCCCTTTGTCTGGGCCAGTTGCCGTGGTCTCCATTTACTGTCATATCTTTGGCAAGATGCCATTTCCCGGTCATGTAGGTTGAATAACCTGCCTGTTGGAACAGCTCAGCCATTGTAACGACGTTTTTGCCCAGGTCATCATGGTAACCGGTCTCGGGAAAATTATTGGAGGAGAGATGGCCCATTTCTGCCTGGTGAGGGTAGACGCCTGTCAGCAGGGATGCACGGCTTGGGCTGCACCTGGCGGTATTGTAAAACCTCGTGAATCTTATTCCATCATATGCCAGTTTGTCGATGTTGGGAGTTCTTATTTCAGAACCGAAGCATCCTATGTCTGAATAACCCATGTCATCGCTCAAAATGACCAGGATGTTGGGTTTGTGAGCCCTGGCATTCTGAGCATTAAGGCTCATTGAAGTCAAACTCAATCCTGCGGCGGACAGGAGGAAACAGCTATTTTTCCATTCCATAATAGTTCCTTATAATGCTTCTAAGTTAAGAGTGATGGTGTTAACTGACACACATCCTAAAGATAAGTCAGAATTGATCATAGCCTGCATTTCATGATCATTTTTCAGGATACTGAAAACAGGCTTTTTTTCCCCTACTTCAGAACCGGCACAGGCACTCCCGGCTTTTATAAGCCAACCTGGGCCAAATCAGGAAATGTTCGATTTGTGCTTTGTTGAGGTCCTTGTCAGCCTGTGCCACCACATCATTCGGCATATTTCTTTAGCCTGGAACCTGAAAAGTTCCAACTTTTGAGTTCCTGCATTCGTGCTTCTGAAAGCAATAGTCCCGGAGACGATTTTTGAAATGTGCTCAGGATTCCAGCCAGTTTGATTTCCATTGGAGGAGTGGAACCTGTTATATTAGTCCTCTCTCCCTTTATGCAAGATAAGAATGCCGTGAAAAATGGAAAAATCAAAATATAATTCAAGCTAAAATTATTTGCTTGTTTTGTTTATCCTAACTTTTTTTCTGTCAGAATATGGTACCAGGATATCCCATGAGCCTTTACCTGATTCACTTAACTTGATTTTCACAGAATTATCATCTGTTGACAATATGCCGGCTTTGATCTTCGAAGCTGGGCCTTCAGATGGCCAAAGTATCCAGACATATGTCTCGTTACCCTTCAACTCAGCAGAATATATGGTTGCGATATTAGGCTCGTAAATATTGTATTCCCTGCTGTACCATCCCTGGATGGATGGAAATTCTTCTCCTTTTACCATTCTAACTTTCTGTTCGGGGGCACTTAAAGGGATAATCTGCAGGTTGCCTTTTTCATTCTGTGTGGATACTATCCCCACAGAATCCACATTGACTTTGCAACCAGGATGCCAGTGCCACATTGTCTCAATTTTTCTTGGACGGTCAGTTATGAGGCGGTCCACCACAATCCAGAATTTTCCACGAACATAAACCATTGCCCGGGTATGGCTGAAAGTCCCCTCAACTCCGCTGAAATTGCTGAAAGTTCCGGATCCGTAATCGAAATCCTTTTCGATGGCATAAAGTTTATCATTCAGGGGTACAGTTGTTACTGCCGGACCTCCGGCTTGACCTTTGCCATCCACCAGGATCACATTGTGGCCGAAACTGCCGGTTGCATATTTTCGGAATTTATTGGCCACCTCACCCCTGTAGGCGAATCTTCCTGCATCCACCAGTAAATCACGGCCATAGGCTGCCACCGAAAGATGCAGTTTATCGTTGTGCTGATGGCCGCTACCCCATGGGCCAATATCGAAAAATGACCATTGGGCATCTTTACCGAAACTGCTACGTGAGATCAGCTGTCCGGCGTAAGGGAAAAAGCAGGAGGGACCAGTCTGCGGCTGCGTCCCTGATTTCCCGTTGGTTGCGATATATGTCCAGTCAGGACGGTTGTTGGATATACCTGCCTTTTGGATATATTCTGCATTGTAAATAAGGTCTGCATCATTGTTAAGCAGTCCATAACCATCCGGCCGCAGGGAAAGGGCCAGGTAGTTGATCATAGCTTCCAGCGTTTTGGTAAAGTATTCAGGTAGCGGAATGTTATTCTTCCGGCATATTTCAGCAAACAGGTTGAAATTTGATAGGGCGACCTGGTGATAGCTGGAAGTCAGTTCGGTTTGAACACCATCGGGATAAACCTGCTCTTTCATGCTCTCCACCATGGTATTAACTGAATATTCTATCCATGCGGGTGATTCACTGAATTCCGGCCAGGAAGTGGCTGCAGTTGCCAGCCCTGATATTTCCATGGTCAGCCAGTTACCTTGGGCATGGAAATTCCGCGCATAATGCGCGTGGTTGGGAATACTGCTCAATATCAAAAGTTGAGTGGCAGGTGTAATCAGGTGTGAATTCCACATTTCAAAGAAAAGTTTCGACCAGGATTTGACCCTGAAACTGACTTCCAGTCCGCGCCACATGGCTGTGTTGCTTTTGATGGCAGGATATGGCCAACTACATATGATCCAGTCTTTTATAAATTTATCAATCTGTTGTCCGTATTTAGGGTTACCAGTTTTGAGCCAGCCGTTTTGAAGTTCTCTTAAAGGATAGTGCCGGTTAAGAGCCCAGGCCCATTCGATGTCGTTCTCAGGACCCATGTAATCCCATTTTAGGTGTCCGTTGGCCAGACGCGGAACTTTATCTGAAATCCTCTGGAATGTGTAAATATCCTGGCACACTGAGTCTGCTGCAGCTACTGTCCTATCTGATATTTCCGGCATTTCTCTATTTACCAGACTGGATTTGCCATAGTAGTCAAGTAGCCTTTTGCATGCCATTGAAATATCATTGCGCTCAAATGCATTTTTCACCTTTTCAAGACCCGGGTAACTGAGATTGAGATTCTGGAAGATGGATTTGATTTGCTCAGGATAGGCGGTACAAACATCATCAACTGATGTGATATCTTGCCAGGTTTTTTGCGCCATGAGGAGATGTGATGAAAGGCAAAACAGGATTATGAGGAGTCTCCCGGAATTCATTTTATTGTTTGTTTTTCTTTAATTTTAAAAGGTTGTATATCTCATTGTCATTACCGATGACACCGTCACGATAATGAAAAACCAATTCGCCTTCCCGGGTGCTCATAAAGTTAGGGTAGGTACACCGATCTTCATTTGTGCCGACCATTGTCATTTCCTGCCGTAAAGTTGAAATATCATATGGTATGGTGCTGCGGAAACTGGTTACCGGATTGACCTGCATGTTCCCGGATAAATGTAGAAAACCCTCAGGGTCAATACCTAAGGTGACGCTATTGTGGCTGTCCCGGCTGAGTATAGTGCTGGTTCCTCCCGCTGTTTCACGTGATGTAGCCGGAAGGATTGACAAAGAAAATTTTGAATCAGTCAGATTTCTTTGTCCGGCTACCATATTCCGGTCAGCATTGTAATAGGCTATATACTGCCTGTTTTTGCTGGTCAAAAGTGAAAATCCGGGAGGATGCCCCGCCCAAACTTTGTTTATGGCTATAACCCGGATGACTGACCCGGTGTTTTGAGATTCATTGATGATCTTTCCTTTTTTATTGGAGCCGGTTTGTGAACAGGTTGCAAAAGAATGAACCAATATGGCAGGCAGTACAAGGTAGTTCCTCATTATGAAAGAGTTGTCAGGTTGCCGTCTTTATTTGAAATCAGTCTAATTAAGTAAATCGTATATTGTGTCATTGTTTCTCCCGGTAACTTAGTCAATCAATTATCGGTTACACATACAATTTAGTATTTTGGATCACCATAGGTGTAGGATACAAACGCGACCATTTTACTGTCCGGACTCCAGGAAGGCACATTCATAGTTCCCTGTCCTCCATATATATAGGCCAGAGTAGTACTCTCACGGCTATTTACTTGTTGAAGCTGCAGTGTCACCCTTTTGTTCATGGGATGCGAACCGGCAGGTACCTCAACAGGAAAGGAAACGTAGATCATTTTCTTTCCATCCGGCGACAGGTGAGCAAACCAGTCGTGGAAAGGTCCAAAGCTTACCTGTTCCGGATTGCTTCCGTCAGGATTCATCCGCCAGATTTTCATCATGCCGGATCGTACCGAGTTGAAATAAATGAATTTTCCATCCGGTGAATATTCCGGTCCGTCATCCAGTCCCCTGGAGTTGGTGAGCTGAAATTCATCCCCGCCTTTCGAAGGTATCCCCCAGACATCATAATCTCCATTTCTTTCAGCACAGTATACCAGCGTTTTGCCGTCTGCCGACCAGCCATGCCAATAGGAGGGAACATCCCTGGTAACAGCTTTGGGGACTCCTCCCTGAACCGGGAGGGTATAAATCATGGAACCTGAACGGCCGTCAGGCATTTTGGCAGAGCTGGAGATGGCAAGCATTTTCCCGTCAAAGGATATGCCGTGATCATTGTTGATTTTTGCTACTTCGCCGGTATTGATTTTTTCCGGGATTCCGGTACTGAGAGGGAATTTGTACAGCAATCCGCCCGAATTGTAAACCAGGTATTTCCCGTCAGTCGACCAGTTTGGAGCCTCAATATGATCTTTCGTGGTGTAGATTACTTTCCGCTCACCGGTTGTAATGTTCAGTAATTCGAGTCGGCTGGCAGAAGGTTGCCTGTAGCCATTTACATTTTCAGTCGCCGGCTTGTCTACTCTGAAATTGTAAAATTTAGCCGTCTCCCTTACCGTGGAATCGTGTGAACAGACAAACAATCCTGCATAGACTTCCTCCCTGAAGGATTGTGTAATACGCCCTGTTTCGACCAACGTGTTGCCTGATTTGGCGCAGCGCATAATGAGGGTGTCACTTTTGCGCTCAAGCTGAATTATGTCCGGAGCTATAATTACAGCTTTAATTTCGCTGGTAGCAGCATTCTCAGCCGGCCGGAACTGTAAGGAAGTAAGGCCGTCGCCATGTATGGCAACATCAGTATATGCCGACCCGGCAGTCAGGTCAGTTCTGATCATCAATCCTGTCTTCCTGTGTAAATTCACCCCTTTACCGTCCAGCTTGCAAAAGGTGGTCATGATGAAATCTCCGCTCAACTTAACTGTGGCAAAATGGAACTGATCAGATGTCGCCCACATATTCTGCCCGCTTCCGGTGAGTGAATACTCCTGCTTATTTTCATCAAAACGGGTTGAGCCTTCCAGCTTCGAATGGCCAACGTCCGTGCAATCTGAGAAAATGCCCGTTTTTTGAGCCCAAACATTCGAGAATGGGAGAGACAATAGGAAATAAAGTGAAATAAGTTGAAATATTCTCATACCACAAGGCTGTTTTATTATTTGAATATATTGTTCTATTGTTTTAATCTAATGCAGTGTATGTTCAGGAAATCGCCCGCAGAAATATCTTTACAACATTAAAAAGCTTCGTTAGATAAGAATTATAAGTTTACAGATTCGAAGTCATTTATGCAACAGGCCAGCCAATAACTTCCCATAATTCGCAGATGTGAAAACCACCGGCAGACAGCCTTTCATTCCCGGGTTGATAAACCCGGGTGCGATCCTGGTCACGCCTTTCGGTTGATTCCTGTTCAACTACCTGTATTTCAGTTTTAGCCTTTACTGTCTTTGTGTCATATGCCTTATCCAAGGTGAATCTGCTGCCTTCCAGCTTCAATAATCCTGGTTTTATCTTCTGATACTTTACAGTAAATTATCTGGTTGATCTCAATTTTTCAGTTGGTGTGCTGGCTGCCGAACTAAATCTGAGCTGAAGTTCGTTGCACAGAAAATTAAAGGCACAACCTACCAATTGGCAACAGAGTTTATTAAATTTGTCAGGATAAATGAATCGATTAAAATTATTCAATGGGATGCGAGAAACAGCTTGGCTAAACACCTTCAGTATTCATTGGCAGGAACAAATGAGAATCATTAAAAGGCAAGCACAGGTAACATGATGTAAGTAGTTAAAAATAAATTAATTATAAAATAATAAAATCAATTTATCATGATTAATCGCGGTAATAAATACAAATATGGCAGAAATCTGCTGGCAAGTTTGTTCCTGCTTCTGATGATTTCTCCCCTGGTTTCTGTTTCACAGGTTGTAGGACTGGATAACTGGTACAACAGGGAGACCAACGCAAAGGATGGTCAGCCGTTTCATTATTTATGGACTGATACAGCAAACACCGGATATTCCCAGTGGGGCGGACTGTTTAAAAACCACGGGGCTTCCCTTACAACCCTTGAACAGGCTGCTGATTCAAAAAATCTGGCTAAACTGGCTATATACATCATCGTTGATCCTGACACAACCACTGAATCCAAATCTCCCAATTACATCATGCCTGCCGATATCAAAGCGATAAAAGGCTGGGTGGAAAAAGGAGGAGTGCTGGTCCTTATGGCCAATGATGCACCCAACTGTGAGTTTACACACCTTAATTTGCTGGCTGGAGAGTTTGGCATTCATTTTAACCATGTGTCACTTCATCCTGTTCTTAACAGGGACTGGAACATGGGAGCTTTCACCTTACTTCCTGAACACCCCATCTTTAAGGGAGTTTCAAAAATTTACATGAAGGAGATCTCCTCCTTTCATCTTAAAAGTCCGGCCAAACCTATTCTGGCTGAAAATGGAATTGTGTACATGGCTGAAAGCAAAGTGGGCAAAGGACTGGTTATCGCAATCGGAGATCCATGGATATACAATGAATACATTGATCATAAAATGTTACCTGCAGACTTCGAAAATTTGAAGGCAGCTGTCAATCTTACAGATTACATTCTCAGTAATTCGCATCAAGGCAAGTAATATTCCTTTTTGGGAAAATTCAGGAGGGGTGTCGGGCAGGCACCCCTTTTTTGATGTTGATAAAATTGTATTTTGGTTCATTTATTTATAACCTCCAAAGGATGTTAGGTTTAGCGATATTTGGCAGAATTGAATGCCGGTTCTCCGGAAAGAAGCATTTTCTTTTTGGATTGCTGATTGGACTTTGCTTGATTTTTCCTCTTGCTACACGAAAAGCTGTTGCATTCGAGAATGTCAACAACCTCAGTTTTGATTTGTATCCCCAGGAAAATGGAATGTCTAACAGCCAGATTCATAGTATTGTGCAGGATAAAAAAGGATAATTGTGGATTGGAACATCACAGGGAGTTTGCCGGTTCGACGGTTACCGGTTCACTGTTTTCAAATGTGATCCTTAGAAATACAGAAATAACTTTTGACGGGAAAAAACTTGAAACTGGGAAAGAAGTGCCGGCCAATGCACTAAAATATGTAAAAGAGGGTCAGTGTTTGTGTTTTTGAGATGACTCCCTGATTATCAATTCGGTAGGCAAAACAAGCGTTTGAAATGTTTTGGTTTTATTCTCAATTTGGCTGAGAATAAGACCGGCTGCTTTTTGTCCCATTAAAAAGCCCGGTAGTGCAATGGTTGAAATTGAAGGAGATACAACTCTTGAAAAGGGTTCATTGCTAAAACCTACTATTCCAATATCTTCGGGTATTTTGATCCCCAAATCACGCAGGTAGATCATCGAAGTCAGAGCAGTTGTATCATTGCCGCAAAAGATTGCATCGGGGGGGGTGGGCAAACTCATCAGATGTTTGGCAGCAGTTACTCCGTCCTCAGCAGTGAGAGAATTGATTACCACCAAGGTTTCATCGTAAAGGATTCCGTTTTGCAACAACGCGTCACAATATCCTTTTTTACGATCGATATATGTTTGCAGATTTTGCGGGCCTGCCATATGGCCAATGCGTTTATAGCCCTGTTCTATCAAATGTTGAGTAACACGAAAACCGCCCATGTAATCGTCTACAACAATTTTGTCGGTTTCAATTTCAGCGACTGAGCGGTCAAAGAAAACGAGCGGGATATTTTTTTTACGGAAAATCTTCAGGTGCTCGTAATTGGTAGGCTGCATCGCAATGGAAATTATCAATCCGTCTACCCTGTTGGCAAACATCGACTGAACAATGGCTATCTCTTTGTTCGCAAGGTCATTGGATTGTGATATTACCACCGTGTAACCGGCCTTGAATGCCACATCTTCCACGCCGCTGATTACTGCTGAGAAGAAGTAACGGTTGATTAATGGAACAACAATCCCTATTGTATTTGATCTTCTATTTCTGAGGTTGGAAGCGAGGGTATTGGGCCTGTATCCCATCGCATCGGCAATCATTTTTATTTTCTCCTTTGTTTTCAGGCTGATGCGTGGATTATTCTGCAGTGCCCTGGAAACAGTTGAGGCTGATATTTTCAGTTCCCTGGCAATGTCATGAATAGTTGGTTCTGATTTTCGGTGCATGATTCGATCGTTGCGATGTGCAAAGATGGGAATAAATATTTTTTCACAGCTATTTTCAAAAGAAAAATGCAATCGATTGCACAATTATATTTATCTCATTATATTTGCATCAGGAACAAGGCTGAAATGGTCAAAATCTAACCGGTGACATTTAGTAATTAGTCACTATCAAAATCACCATTCACAATAGTTTTCAGTCGCTTTTATTAATTTTAGTCATTTTTAGTCATTTAATATTTGTATCATGTCAATTCATTTTGAAGAACGTTTCGCCTCCCATCCATCGGACGTAAAACACTATGACACAAAACAACTCAGGGAACATTTCCTGATCGAAAAAGTTATGGAAGCGGATATGATCAACCTGGTTTATTCGCATTTCGACCGTTATATCGCCGGTGGAGCAGTGCCCGTGAACGGCCCCCTTGAACTTACTTCCATCGAACCATTGAAATCAGCTTTTTTCTGTTCGCGCAGGGAGCTGGGGGTTATCAACGTCGGTGGTAAAGGCCGGGTTTCAGTTGACGGTAAAATGTATAGCATGAATTTCAAGGATGCTTTATATGTTGGAAAGGGAACTGAGAAAATCATTTTCAGTTCTGAGGATCCCTTACAACCATCCAGGTTTTACCTGAATTCGACACCTGCTCACAAAGAATTTCCGACAAGGCAAATAACACTGAAAGAAGCCAATATACTTCAATTAGGTTCCCTGCAAACTTCCAACGAGAGGCAGATCAATCAGTTACTTATCAGTAAGGTCGTAGAAACCTGCCAGCTTCAGATGGGAATGACGGAATTGCGTCCCGGAAGTGTCTGGAATACGATGCCTGCCCATACACATAGTCGCAGGATGGAAGTTTACTTCTATTTCAATGTACCTGAAGGACAGGCAGTATGCCACTTCATGGGCCAGCCTCAGGAAACAAGGCATATCTGGATGAGCAACGAACAGGCGGTTATTTCACCTAACTGGTCCATTCACTCAGCTGCTGGAACCGGCAATTACATCTTTATCTGGGGAATGGCAGGCGAGAACCTTGATTATGGCGATATGGATACTGTTCAGCCAAACGAACTCAGATAAGGGGATTTTGGATTTTCGAATTGCGAATTTCGAATTCACAGGAGGCAATATTTGTGTCAATTAGTCTAAATCATTTGACTTAAGTAAATTTGAATAAGAGGGCACTCAAAATCCAAAATCTTCGAAAGTATAAAAATGTATGAATTTATAAAATATTGATTGTTAATTAAATACATAAAAATATTCTTATGAGTGATCTTTTTGATTTGTCCGGTCAGGTTGCCCTTATCACTGGAGGAACACACGGCATCGGAATGGCTATTGCCAAAACCCTTGGAGCCGTGGGGGCAAAAATCTGTGTCAATGATTTGTCGGACGAAAAACTGGCAACCTGCAAGATTGAGTTAGCCAAAGACGGACTGGATGTCTTCACCCTTATTTTTGATGTGACGGATGAAGAAGCCGTTGACAAGGGAATTTCAGCAATTGAAAAAGAGGTTGGTCCTGTCAGCATCCTGGTGAACAATGCTGGAATCATCAAGCGTATTCCAATTTTAAATATGGCTGTCAGTGATTTTAAACAAGTGCTTGACGTAGATCTTGTTGCGCCTCTTATTCTGGCCAAGCGAGTTGCTCCGGGAATGATAGCGCGTCGTTCTGGGAAAATAATCAACATATGCTCAATGATGAGCGTCTACGGTCGCAATTCAGTATCTGCCTATGCTGCAGCCAAGGGCGGGTTAAAACTTCTGACAGCTAATATGTGCTGTGAGTGGGCCAAATACAATATCCAGATCAACGGTATCGGTCCTGGCTATATTGCCACTTCCCAGACTGCGGATATCCGTTTGAACGGACATCCTTTCAATGATCTGGTAATGACACGCACCCCTGCAGGCAGATGGGGGGAACCGGAAGATGTTGGCAATGCTGCCCTTTTCCTTGCTTCAAAAGCCAGCAATTTTGTAAACGGGCATGTTCTTTATGTTGATGGAGGAATTTTGGCTAATTTCGGTTATGTCAAAGGTGAAAACGAATTGCCTGAATAACAGGCATAGGCCATAATTTTTTTTAAATAGCATTCAATGGGAAAAGTTATCACGTTTGGTGAGGTGATGCTACGCCTCGCAACTCCTGGTTTTGAGCGGTTTGGCCAGTCCGGCAACCTGAGCGCAACCTTTGGTGGCGGTGAGGCAAATGTTGCGGTATCATTGGCCAATTTTGGCATTCCGGTTCAATATATAACCAGGTTACCCGAAAATGAAATAGCAGATGCCTGCATCCGTGAACTGAGGGGGTTTGGAGTGGATACCTCCCTGATTGTCAGGGGTGGGAGCCGAATGGGAATATATTTTCTTGAGTCAGGGGCCGTTAGCAGGGCCAGTAAGGTAATCTATGACCGTAACGGGTCATCCATTGCAGAGATAAAATCAGGCATGATCGACTGGGACAAGGTGTTCGAAGGTGCAACCTGGTTTCACTGGACCGGCATAACACCTGCCATTTCACAGGGAGCTGCCGACGTATGCCTGGAAGCCATTAAGGCTGCCAACCAACGTGGTATTACCGTGTCAACGGACCTTAACTACCGAAAGAATCTCTGGAAATACGGGAAAGAAGCAACAGAGGTGATGCCCGTTCTTGCAGCTGGCTGTGATGTTATACTGGGTAACGAGGAAGATGCTGCCCTGGCACTGAACATCCATCCTGATGGAGTTGACGTCAATGCCGGCCATGTGGAGGCGGATGCTTATCTTTCAGTCTCACAAAAGATTATAGAGGCTTTCCCTCGTTGTAAAAAGGTGATTACAACACTTCGCGGATCTGTGAGTGCCAATCACAATTCCTGGAGCGGTGTGTTGTATGACGGGAAGAAATTGTTCAAGGCACCGACCTACCAGATTACCCACATTGTTGACCGTGTAGGTGGTGGAGATTCCTTTATGGGCGGGTTAATTTACGGCCTTCTCACTTATGGTGAGGATCTCCAGTCGGCACTGGATTTTGCTGTAGCAGCATCCTGCCTCAAGCACACGATCTACGGAGACTATAACAGGGTATCCGTTTCAGAGGTTGAAAAACTGATGAGAGGTGACTCCTCCGGCAGGGTTTCAAGATAAATTAGCTGCACTACTTTTTTAATTTTCAAATAAATACCATGGCACGATTCAAAAGGTTGAATGTTTTGCAAACCCTCGTCGGTACCGGGATTGTCCCGCTCTACTATCACAAGGATGCCTCTGTAGTTAAAAATGTTGTTCAGGCATGTTATGCGGGTGGGGCACGCGTTTTTGAATTTACCAACAGGGGAGACTTTGCCCACGAGGTATTTGCTGAAGTGAATAAATGGTGTGCTGACGACTGTCCGGAGATGATCTTGGGAGTCGGATCTGTCGTGGATCCGGCAACTGCAGCGCTTTACATTCAGCTCGGAGCTAATTTCATCGTTTCGCCAAGCCTCAATCCGGACATGGCGAAGGTCTGCAACCGTAGGAAAATAGCCTGGATGCCCGGTTGTGGTACACTTTCCGAAATCAACCTGGCAGAAGAACTGGGATGCGAAATTGTCAAGATTTTCCCCGGGAAGGAGGTAGGAGGCCCATCCTTCGTGAAGTCTGTCCTGGCACCCTGCCCATGGACGAGCCTTATGCCTTCGGGCGGCGTATCACCCGATAGGGAGAACCTTACTGCCTGGTTTAATGCAGGGGTTGCCTGCGTAGGACTCGGATCACAGCTCACACCTTCCGATGTCATTGCCAAAGGCGATTTTGGTTACATTGAACAGAAGGTCAGGGAGGCAATTGAGATAGTTAAAGAGTTACGCGGCAAGTAGATACAAAAACCCTCAAGGTACCCATACCCTCAAGGTTTAAGCAACCTTGAGGGTATGGGTACCTTGAGGGTTCATTATCTTTGGAATAACCTTCTTATTTCCCGGGTTTCAACACCATCTTCTCATACCTGGCCCTGAGTTCTACGGTAACAATTCCATAGACCATTCCAATGGCACAATAGAGCAGGATGATGAAAGCAGAACTTCCCATTGTAGCATTTGGAATGTAGTTCATGAATGCGAAGAATACCGCCGAAGAGACAAATAATGCCGGCACAAAATCGATCAGCGAATGAGCCCTTTCCATTGAACACATGGGTATTACAACAATGAAAACGGCAAGGGGTACTGCCCAGAACCCAATTGAACCGGAAAGAGTGGCTAGTTTGATAATGGCAATAGCTGAGATAATACCCATCACATAGCCGAGAAATGTTCGCATTCCACCTTTTAAGGTACATCCGGCCATAAAATACATGGCCCATGCCTGGAAAGTCACCCAGCCGAATCCTTTGTTTGCGGCTATTGGCAGGTGTGGACTAATCAACTGATCAAGTGCAACAAAAGTACAGGCCAGAAAACCGATGAAGACTGGAATGACAATAAATTTCTTGAAATCCATAATGCTGAAAGTTTGGGATTGTAGTTAAAAATTTTAATTAGTTCGTCTGTAAGAACAAAAAGAATCATTTTTTTTGAAGTTTCCTAACAATATTTAAACTATATAACTGACAATTGATTATTGATAACTGACTATGCATTATAGTATTGTACTAATCGCCAGTTTTCATGTCAATTTGTATCTTTGTTCCAAATAGTCAATCATACCGATGGAAAGTAAATATTTTATTCTGGATAGGGAAACACCCGTTACAGACCTTGGCGGTGGTGTCATACGACAAATACTGGGATTCAATGACCAGTTGATGACAGTCAAAGTTATGTTTACCAGGGGTGCCATCGGGACCATGCATGCCCATGTACATTCACAGACATCCTATTGCGCTTCCGGAAAATTTGAATTCAGGGTGGGAGTTGAGTCGCAGACCTTGCTTCCGGGAGATGGCGTATATATCCCCCCAGGAGTAATTCATGGTGTAATTTGCCTGGAGGACGGAATCCTGGTCGACAGTTTTAATCCGGTCCGCCAGGATTTTTTGTGAACTTCCAAATTATTTTATTCAAATTATGATCAGGAGGTGACAAAAACGGTCTTCCTGAATCGTTCAGAATAGCAGATTCTGTTTGCTATTGCGTCTATTTTTCAATGAATTTGCTTATGTTAAATAATTGATATTCAGAACTTTTAAGGTTTAATTATTTTTTGACCGGGGGTCGTTTTTTATGCTTTTCAGGGGTTACCTTATTACCCGTTCCGAGATAAAGAAGTGTGTGGAGACAGGTCGATTATCACCTGGATCATTCGAACCAAGACTAATATTTTGCCCAAAACCTTTAATTCTGAAAACATGAGAACCTATCGTATCCCCGGTATCTATCTGGAAGAGATTTCGACAACTCCCCATTCGGTCGAAGAAGTCGAGACTGCGATTCCCGCCTTTGTCGGATACACAGCCAGGGCTGTGAGAAAAGTCAACAATGACCTTCTAATGGTACCGACCAAGATTTGTTCCATGCGGGAATTTGAAACACTATTTGGGTTTCCTTTTGAAAATGAGCTTGTACTGAGAGTTTCAACCAATAGTTCCAACAGGTTCATACTGACAGAATACGATGAACCTGCATTGAAATATTTGCTCTATTATAGTATCCGGATTTATTTTGAAAATGGCGGAGGGCCGTGTTACATTTTGTCTGTCGGCACATTTTCGAATCCCCAGCAGGTTGTGTTGAAGGGCAATTACGGCTCAGTGCATTTTGGTCTGCTGGATGGCTTGAACAAATTGTCAGAAGTTGAGGATATTACCCTGATCGCAATTCCGGAAGCCGTTAAACTGGCAGCAGATGATTATTCATTGCTTGTGAAATCTGTCCTGTCACACTGCAATTCAATGGGAAACAGATTCGCCATTTTTGATCTTTATGACGGTGATAACAGTACGCCGGATATAAATTATAACAGGAGTTTGTTTGGCAAGAAATACCTCGGTTGCGGAAGTGCCTATTTCCCGTTTATCCGGACTAAAATGATACATTATGTCTGTTCTGACGGACACAATGTCGAAGTGGAATATGAAGGAGAAAGGATACCTCTGGGATTTCTGAGATCGAAAAATTACATTTTGTACAAATTTGTCAGGAGAGAGTTGAATAACCTGTTTGTAATTCTTCCTCCTTCAGGAGCTGTTGCCGGTATCTATGTAACAACGGACAGAACTAAAGGTGTTTGGAAATCACCGGCAAACATTAAGTTGAATGGAGTTGTACAGCCGGTCGTATCCATTGATAATCAATTGTATGATATCTTTAATGAGGACCCGCAATCAAGGAAGTCGATCAACAATATTAAGACAGTTACTGGCAAGGGAGTACAGGTGTTAGGATCCAGAACACTCGCTTCAAGCGAAAATGAAGGCAAATATATCCCTGTAAACCGGTTTTCAGGAATGGTTTTGGAATCGCTCAAACAATCCACCAGTTGGGTGATCTTTGAAAACAACGATGCGACCACCTGGGCAAAAATTTGCCTGATAATCGAAAATTATCTCACACTAAAATGGCAGGAGGGGGCATTGGCAGGACTTAATCACCAGTCTTCATTTTATGTAAAATGCGGGCTTGGTGAAACCATGACTGAACAGGATATGATTGACGGTAAAATCAGTATCGAGATTGGCCTCGCTATGATACGGCCTTTTGAGTTTACAGTTTTATCTTTTACTCATCAATCCAGGATTTTAGTGGGATCTTTGCAGATTGCATGATGTTTATTCACTCCTGTTGCTTTTGATTTTCCGGGTATAATAGAAGGATACCCCCAGGATTGTCAGTCCCACGAAAATAAAGGCAATGATTCGATATCCAACTCCCATTTTTGAAATATCGAATATGAAAAGATTAACTACAGCTGCAACAAGTGTAAGAAAGGCCAGCCACCTGTATTTTACATTTTTAAGTATAACGCTCATGATCATATAGGCTACGGCAGCCAGGCCCCACGATATGGTCACATAGTCCTTTGGTACCGCATTGTAGAGGGTATAAAGCATGATAAAAAATGTGATCACCAGGTAAAAATTCCTTATGGCCTCAGTTTTCAGTTCCAGCCTTTTCTGCTGCCAGTTCAGTATCCTTGCAGAAGCTATCGCGATGAATGTAAATGAGATGTTGTAAGAATTTATGGATGGTGAGGTGATAAGATAGGCCAGCAAAATTACAGCATAAAGCATGGTGTTCATCAGCACTATGAGATTCGATCTGAACCATATGGCAATAGCAAGCACCACAAGGCTTTGCCACGCCAGGAATATGTAGGAGCCGGGAAGGTCTGAAAAGCCATAAACCGATATACTCAGTGCCATAAATCCGAAATTGACATAGAAAAAGGAGTCAAACCGGCTCGTAATCCGGTAGTTCAGGACAATTGCATAAGCCAGGCAAAGGATAGAAATGACCAGGAATATCCAGATATAACTCTTGCTGTAAAAAGTAAGCACATTCAGCATCAGCAGCACGGAAAATGCCAGGCTGTTGAGTATGACGGTGGAATTGCTTACTTCCGGACCGATTTTCCCCATTTGTTTTAGAAATGGGGCAGCAGAATAAATAACCCCATAAAGAACCAGGAAGGTCAGGTTGTTCTGCGGTAACGACACCGCAATCATCGGATGGCCCATAACCGGATTTCCCACCAGCCAGAGTACATGTCCGGCGTACACAACCAGGATGGAGAGTATCAGCGTGGTATCCCATCCATTTCTATACAAAAGGTATATTACTGCACCGGTGGCCAGGACAAAAAGCGACAATGTGGCCTGTGTCTGATCGGCGAAAATAGCTGTCAGGATCAACAGGAGATAGGCAATAAATCCCATCAGCTGCGACCTGGCGATATCGGCACGGTAAAAGAGAAACGCAACCGATGCCAATAGCAGAACGACCACCGGCCATTTGCTGATAAAGACAGGATTTTCGGCAAAAAAATGAAGCCTCATCAGGGTGTAAAATAGCAGAAGATGAGCACTTATGGTAAACATAAATGCCATGTAGCTCAAGGTTTTCCTTAGGAATTTGGATAAAATGAATGTCAGGATGGCTGATGCCAATCCCAGGCAGAATGAGGCAATTCCTCCAAATGAATTGTTGACAAAAGACATGGTGAAGATCATTCCAAGCAGCAAAACCGCACTACCGATCCACGCAAGTCCGTGTTCAAATACTTTGGATTCAGAAAGCGGGTTGGCAAATTCCTCCTCCGAGACTTTTGACCGGATATGAGGCATGGCCCCTGGATAAGCGGAAGTCCTCGCTCCCTGGCTTAACAGTGCCTCCATCCTGCTGATTCTTTCATCGAAGGAGTTGAGGCGCTCCAGTAACTCTTTTTGGGTCATTTTTAATTCAGCCATAAGTTTCACTTTTAAAAGTTAAACAACAGCAATTTGTATCGCAACCGGCAAAGCGTACCGGTGTTAATAATGGTGATAAAAGCCTGGTTACCGGGACATTAATCCTAATTCAAAAGGATGCTGTGATTACATTTCCGGAACCAGTCAATTCATGCTGAACCTGTTAGTGTTCAACAATTGTTTTTTTCCAGGGAGGGAACAGCCAAAGAAGAAATGCGAGTATGAAAAAGGGTACAATCAGCCAAATGCTTGCCATCAGGAATCCTTCCGGACCGATGAGAGAAAGCTTGAAGCTTGTGAAACCGAGAAAGCTTTTCGAGAAAAGCTGTCCGCCTATCACAACGTTCCAGCGCATGAAGAAGATGCCAATCAGCACCAGTACCCCGGTTGCCGTGTAAAGCATTATTCTAAGATTCTCTTTGGGCTTATAGAACTGCAGTATTCCCAGTGTAAGGAGCGGTAACAGCATACCTACTGCTACCTGCATGATCAGCAACGTAAAGTTGAGGTGCCCGGATATCAGCAATGAAATGATTTCAAAGGACTCTTCGGCTTCATAAAAGCGATGGATCTGGTCAAGCGATTCCATCGTAAAGTCAATGATAATGATGTAAAACAGGTATTTGGCAATCGTATCCAGGCACAACATGTCAATTTTCTGTTTCCTCACATAGTTAATGATGATAAAGAGGACCATCACAAGAGCAATACCGGAAACCATTGCGGAGAAAAGGAAAATGATGGGCATCATAACTGTCGACCACCAGGGGTTGGCCTTGATTGAGCCGAAGATAAACCCAACATAACCATGAAGGAGAAAAGCAGATGGTATACCGATCACAGTTACAATATATCCCAGTTTCTCATCCAGTTTTACAGCCCTGGGCGAAATATCATCGCTGCCAAGGGCCAAAGCCCTGTACATCCATTTTTTGAAACCGGTGGATGCCCGGGCCCAGATAACAAGGTCGTACCGGTAATCGAACCAGATTTCGAGCAGCAAAACGATCATCAGGTACCAGAGGTAGACGAATCCAAAAATGGCCATGGCAGATGTGAGATGAGGCGTCATCATGATCTCCCAGGCCCTCCGCGGCTGTCCCAGGTGAAACACCAATGGCATAGTGGCTACCAGCAGAAAGGCAAAAGATGTCAGCAGGGCAATCACATAAGTGGGCTTTAATGATTTGACATTAAAAACCCGCTCCAGCGATGCCAGGATAAAAGCCCCGGCTACAAGTCCGGTGATGAAAGGATATAGAACAATTAGGATTGACCAGCTGAGCTCAATTTCATTCGGATAGATAAATCCGTCTACCTGTGAAAGAGCCTGATACAAATGTTCAAATTCCGGATTCATATTATCTTACCTCCTGATTTAATGCGTTGTAGTACAATTTACTTCCTGTATTTAAATGCGGTTTGAGGACGTACACATTCTTCGTGCGAATGAATTTGGAAATTTCACTTTCCGGATCGTTGAGATCGCCTGAGATTCGTGCTTTTGTCGGACAGTTGTCCATGCAGGCAGGATTCAGTCCCTTCTTAATACGGTGAAAGCAAAGTGTACATTTGTCCACCACATGCTTTTCAGGATGAAAATAACGGCACCCATAAGGACAAGCCTGCACACAATATTTGCAGCCAATGCAATATTTTTCATCCACCAGGACTATGCCCTCATCTGTTTCATAGGTTGCTCCGACCGGACAAACCTGTACGCAGGGTGATTTCGCGCAATGGTTGCACATTTTTGGAACAAAAAAGCTCTTTTCTATTTCTTCGGCAGGAACAGATTGGGTAAATCCGTCAATTCCGCCGTTTGGCGCCTCGACTTTTAGCGTGCCATCTTTCTTAATTGTATACTGTTCAACCCAGCTCCTGAAAAAGAATGGCTCTTGGGGGACATTGTTTTCAATCTTACAGGTTTTGGCGCAGGTGCCGCATCCGATACATTTCTCAATATCAATGGCAATGCCATACCAGGGGCCTTTGGAATTGCGTTTGACTGCTGCAAATAAAACTGCATTGAAGGAGGGGAGGGTTGAGGCAACCACGAGTGTCCCGGCTGTTACCCCGGCATTCTTAAAGAAATTGCGACGGGACAAGCTAGTACTTTTATCTGTCATGGCTGATGAGGATTATGACATTTAACACATTTATCTTCGATATGATGCTCTTTGATGTTTTGCTGGGTTATAGCCTTTTCAGGACGAGCCAGGTTCATCGAATGGCATTTCGCGCAAAACTCCCTGGAGTCAGGCTTGATTAGCTTCTCCGTTTTGGGATTTACAATGTGTTTGTAGCCGGCTCCATGACAACCTTCACACGAAAGGTCGCTGTGGTAACCTTCGCTCTTCATGTTGGCAATTGTGTCGTGGCAGGTGACACAACTTTTATTGCCGGTAAAATGGATGGGGAGGGCGGCAATCTCGCCCATAGAATTCCCCCTGTAGTGGCCATACTGACCGAAGGATTCAGGAGTAAGCGCGTGTTTCAGAAGTAAAAAAAGCGATACGATCACTACTCCCGTCAGTAATAAACGTTTTAGATGTAGAGGCATACACTTTTGTTTTGTTTGGTAGTTTGATATTTAATATTCCAAATATATTAATATATCAATACAAAACAAATAAAGTGCTGATTATCAGGTATTAATTGGAATCTTTCTGAATAGTCTATGTGAACTCTTGTGACGAAAATTCTAATCGTTTGCAAAAAATGAAGTTGGTGTTTATTTGGATTGACTTGCCTCTTTTTGGGCATCTTCTGTCATTTTTTGATTGGCAGTGATAGCAAACTCAACTCTGCGGTTCTGGCTTCTGCCTTCATCTGTATCGTTGGAGGCAATAGGGTCTGCAACTCCCAGACCGGTAGTTTTCATCCGGTCTGCCAATAATCCTTTGGTTTTCAGGTAACTTTTTACAGACTCAGCTCTTTCCCGGGAAAGTTTCAAATTGTACTCAGCTTGTCCTGTGGAATCAGTGTACCCATAAATATCAATATTGGTGTCGGCATACTCCTTGAAAACCGGAACCAATTTATCCAGGTTAGCTTTTGCCTGGTTTGTCAGTGTAGATTTATTCAAATCGAACCTGATTGCATCTTCCTTTAAAACCATGTGAATACCTTCACCCACTCTCTCAACCTCAGCTCCCGGAACGGCTTCGGAGATCTGCCTGGCCTGTTTGTCCATCTTATTACCTATGACTGCCCCGGTACCTCCGCCGACTGCTGCACCAATGACAGCACCCAGGGCGGCATTTCCTGCACCATGACCGATAAGCCCGCCTACTATGGCACCGGCAGCTACACCTATTCCCGCTCCTTTTTGTGTATTGTTGGCGTTTTTGACAGTATTACAACTTGTAAAGAGTGTTGCTGTGAGGCAAATACATGCCAAACTTAAAATCGCTAACTTTTTCATTATCTATTTTTTTTATGAATGAATTAATAAATTACCTTCACTGCTAAATCCATTAATCTTCCGTTGTTAATTTGTAATGGGATGAATGGATTATTGCAGCAGGATAGGAATCTAATTAACCTTTTGGAATCTGTAGACAACATCTTTTTGCTGGCCACCGATAATTACCTGGTCAATAAGCTGGAAAGAATCAGAAGTCTGGTTGGCAAGCTTCAATACAAATCCCCGGATCACATTTTTGGACTTGACACCTGATTCTATGAATTTGAGGCTGAATGTGCTGTCCTTGCTTATGCTCCAAACAATGGAAGAACTGAAAGTCTGACAGTCAGGGCTAATCAGGCTCATCGTCCCCTTGTTGTTGTTCGGAATAAATTGCCAGGTACTCCCAATGAAGCATTTTGAATCTGCAATCTGGAATGAATTCACCTTGAAATAATCAGATCCAGGGAAAGTTACATCGGTGATTTTCCAGTTTCCTTTCAGTCCGGACTGAATACTTCTGTCTGTTTTTGTTGTTGTACCTTCTGCCGGAGCAGGAGTTTTGCATGACAATATTAAAACAGAAAATGTAAATAAAAGTATGATTCTATACATGATAATTGATTATTTAAATGATTGCAAAATTACCTGTTTTGATGTCGAAAGTCAACCCATAATATTTATTTTATGTTAAAATTTGCTTTTCGATTATGGCAAATCTGTCAGAGTTTGTTTAAACTCATTTATGGTTATTGTTCCCGGGAAATGCTTAAATCAAATGTTAATTCTACAATAAAGTAAGAATTGATTGGTGTGTTCATTGCTTTTTCTTAGATCAGGTCCCCTCTCGGACTGATTCTGCAAATTCCGTTCAGGTTAATCATTGGCGCTTTGGATTTGGATCCCGCGGCAAAGCCGTTACCTAGCCCCAGGCTTTCGTTTGCATCCTAAGATCCAATGGTAAGCACTCCCAGTTTGTCTGCTTTGAAAACCACTTTGTCAGAATCACTCTCAACGACCACACCTGTATATCCGTTACCGTCCGTAGTTTCAATATGAAAAATTGCTGAACCGGTATTCTCCTCAGTAATACCCAAGTTTACAAATAACAGTATAACCATTGTAAGTCTGGCCTTAGGTTGATGATTTTCAGCCTATAGTTATTTGGTGCATTAAACGATCAGGTAATTGAATCATTTTTCAGATTTCAAGTTTTCTATCATTGATCTTACTCCATCTTTCGGGGGAGTAGCCGACCAGCCAAACTGTTTTTCGAATTTGCTGCTGTCGAAGATATAATCCTGCTCGTACTGATACATCATTTCAGGAAATTCCCTCATAACCGGAACAAACAAGCCTAGCAGATGAATCATCCAGTTTGAAACTTTTTGAATTCGCGATTTTTTATTTAATTCGCTTGAAATCAGATCAATCCATTGCATTCCTGTAATCTTCTCCTTGGTTGTAGGAAGGTGCCATACCTGGTTGTAGGCACCGGGAGTATTTCCCAAAAGTGCTGTTGCCCTGGCAGCATCAGGAGTATATGTATAGGTGTGAATCTTCAAGGGATCGCCAAAAGCCTGTGCTTTTTTCCCCGCCTGTAAATTCCTGGCAACCATCAGACCCAGAGCGCTGTTCTTGTTGAAAGGGCCGTAAAAATCTGCTGATCTGGCAATTATGGCGCTAATTTCCTTCTTTTCCATGGAATTGCTGATCATCTCGCACAGCTCTTTCCTGACCATACCTTTCCTGCTGGAAGGCTGAATTTCGGATTCTTCTGTCATATGGGGGATCGCAGATTCCGCGTACATATAAACATTGTCAAAAAAGACCAGTTTCGTGTTATGTTTACGGCAGGCGTCTATAACAGCCCTCATGAATGGTGGCCAGGTTTTTTGCCAGGCCTTGATGCTATATTCAAATCCGATGGTCACATAAACCACTTCACTGCCTTTTATGGCATCTGACAGTTTCCCGAAGTTATTCACATCCAGCGGGAAAAGTTCATCCGTTTCGTTTACTTTTACAGGATTTCTGCTAACAAGCCGTATTTCATTGGTGTATTTTTTCAGTTCTTTGGCGAGGGGTATCCCTATTGCACCACCCGATCCCAGAATGGTTTGTCTCATAAGGTTTGATTATTTAATCACTGGTATGATATGATAATATTTAAAATTATGTATACGGTAATTATAGGCTGTCGTTTCGTGCCAAAAATTTGTATTGCTTTTGTGATTCAATATTTATTATTCCACAAAATCTATGTTTAAGACTTAAAAAATGTACCCTTGTGAATTTATGCCTGTACAGTTTATTTATTCAAATTTCTTCTTTAAATTTACAAGACATTCTAAATCAGAGGCTGACTTAAAACAAGGATTGATAGCTTTCAAAGTTTATTACAACCGGACCTGGTCCGCGGTAGTCACACAATGCTGATAACATTGGCGCAGAGCCTGTCAATACTTTAAATAATTGATTATGATAAAGATACACTTACTTGCAGTTTTGCTGATCGGATATTATCTTCCCACATTTTCCCAAACAAACAGTCAACTTCAAATTGACACGGCAACGGTGAAATTTGGATTTCTCAACAGCACAAAGATTCCCGGACATTTTAATGCGATTGACTACAAACAACTATTAAACAATCCGGAACATCTTAAATACCTGCCAGGTAAAAAATTTGCCGATAAGGAGGTGCACTTTGGTAAGCTATCCAACAGCAAGATCAAAGTTCCTCACATGTTTGACAATATGCCCTGCCATTATCCTCAGGGATCTTTTCCAATGCTGGTGTACAAACCGGATTCTACAGTAAATTATACCATGCTGATTAAGAAATATTAGAAATCTTATTTGCTTTTTTCATCCTAAAAAGATCAGACTACCACTCAAAAAGAAGCCATCCAGGCTTCTTTCTCTGTTTATGCTTAAAGCCATTTACTATTTAGAAAATTCTACACTTATAAAATAATCACCGGGCGATTTTTGACAATTAAATCAAGTCTTTCCCCCGTGATAGTCGGAAGGGGTATTAATTCCTACATTATTTTATGTTGAACAAAGCAGGTGAAATAGAGTTGCTAAATGGGTAAGATACTAATTAGCAATATGTTATATGCGATTCTTAAATATTCAACAGATGCCTTATCTTTGTCTAAAGAGATTTATGAACGAGCTAAGCACCTTTACCTACCAGCGTAATCCCCAGCTTGACCTGGCATTTGATTTTGTGCAGTACACAGGTCAGAATCTTTTCCTTACGGGCAAGGCCGGAACCGGGAAAACCACATTTCTCAAAAATCTTAAGCAGCATTCCCCCAAGCGGATGGTGGTAGTGGCTCCCACCGGTGTCGCAGCCATTAATGCCGGCGGAGTTACCATTCACTCCTTTTTTCAGCTTTCATTTGGTCCGCAGATTCCAACGGATGCCGACAGGCCCGCTCGCCTGCAAAGGGCAGATGAGGGAGCAACCTCGGTTAATGTAAAGCGCTTCAGCAAAGAGAAGATCAATATCATACGAAGTCTTGATTTGCTGGTCATAGATGAAATCAGTATGGTCAGGGCTGATATACTCGATGCCATCGACGAGGTCCTGCGTAGGTTCCGCAACCGCTACAAGCCTTTCGGTGGCATTCAGCTACTTATGATTGGGGATCTGCAGCAGTTGGCTCCAATTGTTAAGGATGAGGAATGGGAACTTTTGAAGCCCTGGTATGATACTGCCTTTTTCTTTAGCAGCAGGGCTCTGAGGAAGTCGAAATTTACAAGTATCGAATTAAGATACATTTTCCGCCAGAGCGACCAGCAATTTATCGCACTGTTAAATAAAATTCGTGATAACCAGCTGGATATGGAAACATTACAGGAACTGAACCAGCGTTATATTCCCGGTTTTAATCCTGGAGACAAGGAAGGCTACATCACACTTACCACGCACAATTACCAGTCCCAGCAGATCAACAGTTCCAAACTTGATTTACTTGACACTGCGGTTTTTCGCTTTACAGCAGAAGTAACAGGCGAATTCCCTGAATATTCCTATCCAACCGACCACGATCTGGAACTGAAAATTGGTGCTCAGGTGATGTTCGTGAAAAATGACCCCACTCCCGCGAAGCGCTTTTACAATGGGAAAATCGGTAAGATTACGGACCTTGATGAAAATCAGATCGAAGTGTATTGTCCTGATGATGGTTCTGTTCTCGAAGTTGAAAGAGTGGTATGGCTCAATACCAAATATGCATTGAATGATGCCACGCAGGAGATCGAAGAGGAGGTGATAGGCGCCTTTAGCCAGTTTCCGCTTAAGCTCGCCTGGGCAATAACCATTCATAAAAGCCAGGGACTGACATTTGACAAAGCCATTATTGATGCAAGGGCTTCTTTTGCCCACGGCCAGGTATATGTGGCCCTCAGTCGTTGCAGAACCTTTGAGGGATTGGTGCTCAGTACCCCAATAGCCCTTCGGAGCATTAAAAGTGATGCTACGGTTTCGCAGTTTAGCGAGGAGGTGGAACAGAACCAACCCGGTCCGGCCGAACTGGAGCAATCCAGGAAAGAATTCCTTCAGCAATTGCTTGGAGAACTTTTTGATTTCAGGCCGATTCTTCGCCAGGTCCAATATCTGCTGAAGCTTTGGGACGAGCATTCTGCCCAGCTGCTTGGCTCACTTAATTTTGTTCTCCGGGGATTAACCACTCCATTGCAGGAGGAATTGATAGATGTGGCTGCGCGTTTCGAAAACCAAGTGCGGCAAATACTGGCAGAAGGACTAAAATCAGAAGAAAATCCACTTTTACAGGAGCGGGTCAAAAAGGCTTCTGTGTTTTACTGTACAAAACTTGAACAACTCCTGGAACAGCCCGTTTCAGACGCCACATTCGAGAGCGATAACAAATTGGTACGCAAAAGTTTCATAGAGGCAACGGATAAACTTCAAAAAGAGATAAGGCTAAAAAAAATCTGCCTTCACCATTGTAAGAGCGGATTCGAGACAAAATCATTCCTGGAAACCCGTTCGAAAGCCTTTATTGAGGTTGAAGAGGCAGTACACAGTCGCAAGAAAACAGATCATATTGACTCTTTAAGCACCAATCCGGATTTTTATACCCAGCTAAAACGATGGCGTTCAGAAAAGGCGGAACTGATGCAGGTGGAGATGGCCCGAATCATGTCACAAAAAACCTTGCTGGAGATTGCCCAGACACTGCCCACAACCGGAAAAGAACTGAAGGCTGTAAAAGGCATGGGTGGGGTAAGGATGAAGCAGTTTGGGAGGGAAATTCTTGAACTGATCCTGGCCTATCGCAATCAGGCAGGCATGGATGTGCCTCCAGAAGCCCAAAGGGAGGCTGAGAGAGCGGGTATGGACTCGAGGCAAGTTACCTTTGAACTATTTAAAAACGGGCTTTCGATAGCAGATATCGCGAGAAACAGGCAGATGGCCATTTCAACCATCGAAACGCACCTGCTGGAATTTGTTGGAAACGGGGATATTCCCATCTATCGTCTCGTTGAAAAGCATAAGGTGAAAGCCATCGAGGAATGCATTGAGTTGAATAATATCAACCGGCTAGGCGATTTGAAAGTTAAACTGGGAAATTCATTCAGCTATTCTGAAATCAAGTTTGTCTTAAAACACCTGGAAACGCAACATTGAAAACTGCGGCTATCATCCATTGACAGTACATCCGGAATTTAGAGACATTTTAAAATATTGGTTTTTGGTTTAACTGTCATGTAAATTTTTTGTTTTGTTTGGGATCATTTCTGTTTTTTTGGAAATGATTCATCTCTTATTTCATTCTATAAAATCATTCTAAACAATCGGCATTTTAGAACAGTATAAATTGTCAGTTCTGTATCCGTATACAGTATTCTTGTTTGTTGTCAAAATTTTGTAATTTGGTACTCAAACTAATGGAAATTGTCAACTGAATTCCTTTTCAGCTGATTTCAAAACTGACGTATGAGAAAATACATCCTGTCGCTCGATCAGGGTACAACCAGTTCACGCGCTATTGTATTCGGTCACAATGGCTTGCCTGTTTCTACCGCACAAAAGGAGTTCACTCAAATTTATCCAAGACCCGGATGGGTGGAGCATGATCCGGAAGAGATCTGGTCGACCCAGGCCGGCGTCGTCGTCGAAGCATTGACAAAAACCGGGTTGACCGGAGCCAGTATAGCGGGAATTGGTATCACAAATCAACGGGAGACAACTGTTGTTTGGGACAGAACCACCGGCAAGCCTTTGTACAATGCGATAGTGTGGCAAGACCGCAGAACAGCTGATTATTGTGATCAACTGAAAAAGGATGGTTTCGGTCAAATGATTCTGGACAAAACAGGATTGATACCGGACGCCTATTTTTCAGCGACGAAAGTCCGGTGGATATTACAAAATGTAGATGGCGCCATGGATTTGGCAAATAAGGGAACACTTGCCTTTGGTACCATTGATTCCTGGCTTGTATGGAAACTTACACAGGGCCAGTTACATATTACGGATGTGTCAAACGCCTCAAGGACAATGCTTTTTAATATTCATACCCTCCAGTGGGACAATGAATTGCTTGAGTTATTCGGCATTCCCGCAGCGATACTTCCAACCGTGAAATCGTCCAGCGAAATTTATGGCATGACTTCCGGCGATTTTGGTCCACCCAGGCCAATTTGTGGCATAGCCGGGGATCAGCAGTCAGCGCTATTTGGTCAGATGTGCATTGAGCCCGGCATGGTGAAGAACACCTATGGCACCGGATGTTTCATGATGATGAACATAGGAGATAAACCCATTGAGTCGAAAAACCAATTGCTCACAACTGTTGCCTGGCAAATTGGAGGGAAAACAACTTACGCCCTGGAAGGAAGTATTTTTATTGGAGGAGCGGTCGTACAATGGCTCCGCGACAGTCTAGGGATTATCCGCAAATCCTCGGATGTTGAAAAACTTGCTGCCAGGGTAAAATGCAGTGAAGGTGTCTATTTTGTTCCGGCATTTGCCGGGTTGGGTGCTCCTTACTGGAATCAGCATGCCCGCGGCATAATTGTAGGTATCACAAGGGGTTCTACTGCCGCGCACATTGCCAGGGCGGCTGTTGACAGCATTGCATTTCAGACACTGGAAGTCTTGCTGGCCATGCAGATGGATTCTGGTGTCAACATACGCGAATTAAGAGTGGATGGTGGGGCAACGGTCAATAACAATCTTCTTCAGTTTCAGTCTGACCTTTTACAGACCAGTGTCGTCAGGCCGGTGATAACTGAAACGACAGCGCTCGGTGCAGCATACCTCGCCGGTCTCGCGATAAATTACTGGAGCGATATCGAAGAGATCCGTACCCAATGGAAAATTGACAGAACTTTTACGCCTGGTATACCTGCAGATGAAACAACCACGCTGATAAAAGGATGGAAACGCGCTGTGAAAGCTGCTACTGCATGGGCGGAAGAAGATTGAGAATATTAAATTAAAACAGCAATCAAATCATAAAAAGAAAATATGAGTCCATTTTTTGGAGAATTCTTTGGGACAGCCATAATACTCTTACTTGGAGGAGGTGTATGTGCCAATGTATCGCTTGATAAAACACTTGGAAATAAGAGTGGATGGATTGTTATCACGTTTGGATGGGCTATCGGGGTCTTCACCGGAGTACTTTTGGCTGCGCCGATAAGTGGCGCACACCTGAACCCGGCGATCACTGTGGCCCTGGTCATCTCACATAAATTTCCACTTTCATTATTGCCCCTTTACATACTGGCTCAAATGCTTGGGGCCATGTTCGGCGCCGGATTGGTGTGGCTGGCTTACAAAAAGCATTTTGATGAGACTGCAGATCAAAATGCAAAACTGGGTGTGTTTTGTACCGGTCCGCGTATCCGGAGTTACTGGTACAATGTACTAACGGAAATGATTGGAACACACTTGCTTGTTATGGCTGTTCTGTATATGGCTGTTCCGGAAGTCGGACTGGGCGCCTTGAATGCACTGCCTGTTGCATTGGTCGTTCTCGGCCTTGGTTTGTCTCTCGGCGGTCCGACAGGTTATGCAATCAATCCGGCACGTGACCTGGGTCCACGTATCATGCATTATTTTCTTCCGATTCCCAACAAGCGGGACAGTGACTGGAAATATGCCTGGGTGCCCGTTCTTGGGCCCATTTTGGGAGCCCTTAGTGCATCTGTAATGTTTCTGATATTCAATAGTATCTGAAAGGAGGAAGGGTTCATCAAAGGATATAATTAACCGCAAAGCCCGGTATTGAATAGCAAATTCAACATTGAAAATTGAATTTGGCTATATACGACCTTTGCGGCTCATTATTATTGTTTTTGAAACTACCTTATCAGTTTACTTCAGAATAACCTCCAATACAGGAATTTCCATCGGTGGTTTCAGAACCGGAAGTTGTAGATTTACAGACTGGCTATCTTCATCTTTCCCGGTACGATATCTGATTTCAGATGCATCATGAAGAAACTGAATATATTTGATTTTGTCTGCTATGTTCTTCATCTTCAGGTTTCCCATAGGGTAGGACAACAGGTGAATGTACAGCCTTTTCGTCTTTTCATTGTAGGTGAGAAGTGTATTGTCAGGAGCTGTGAATTCGGCAGGAGCCTCAGTACAGCCATAGATAGAGCGGTTGTTGTATTTCATCCATTCGCCCATTGCCTTGAGGCGGTCTTGCGCCCTGTAGTCAAATAATCCCCGGGCTGTGGGACCGACATTGAGTAATAAGTTGCCCCCTTTGCTTACAGATTCAATCAGTAGTTCAAGCAACTGAGCGGGACTTTTCCAACTTGTTTCGTCCCTGTAATATCCCCATGATCCGGAGAAAGTCTGGCAGGTTTCCCAATATACTTTCTTGCCATTGCGTTCCGGCCATTTTTCAACTTTGTATTGTTCGGGAGATTCAAAATCCCATCCATAATCTTTGTCTTTGAGATCCAGCCGGTCATCAATGATAATATTGGGTTGCAGTTCACGAACCATTTTAAGAAGGCCTTCTGAATCCCAGTCTTCATGCCCCTTTCCGTTTTTTCCCGGGAATGAAAAATCGAACCAGATCACATCTATTTTACCATAATTGGTTAGTAACTCACGAACCTGGTTTTTAAGGTATTCGCGGTATTTGGTCATGTCTTTACCTTTATTCAGCCTGGCATAGGCTGAGTCCGATTCCTGGCGCTGCGGATGCACCCTGTCTATGGTGTAATCAGGATGATGCCAGTCAATCAGGGAATAGTAGAAACCGACTTTCAGTCCTTCAGCTCTTAGAGCTTCCACGTACTCCTTTACAACATCCCTGCCAAATTTTGTATTGGTTGACTTATAATCCGTGTATTTGGAATCGAAATTACAGAATCCTTCATGGTGTTTAGCTGTCAGGACAACATATTTCATTCCGGCTTCTTTGGCCATGCGTGCCCATTCTTTGGGATTATAGAGATCCGGATTATATTCTTCAAAATATTTCTGATACTGTTCATTCGTCATTCTCTCATAGTTCTTTACCCATTCATGACGGGCAGGTAAGGCATACAATCCCCAATGGATAAACATGCCGAATCGGGCATCAGTCCACCAGGCCATCCGTTTGCTTTTTTGTTCAGGAGTTTCTGTTTTGTAATTAACCTGAGCCTGTACAAAACCCTGCATAAGAAGTATAAACATCAATGTCAGGGTGATGATTTTGATTCTTGAATTTTCTTTCATAAGTGTAAGTGGTTGTTTAATAAGTATTTGTTGTATATCTGAATTGTTGTGCTATTCCAGTTGTGAGCGTAACTCCTTGCTTTTGATCAGTTGTTTTTCCTTTATAAAATTATCCTGATTTTTGGTATCCAAAAAACATTTTGCCAGCACAAAATGCCTGAGGTCTTCAATTTTTCCATTTGCAGGCGCCGAACTGATTTTATTTATTTCTTTAAGGGCTTTTTCCGAATTTCCAAGGTACAGTGTGTTCAAAACAGAATAAAGTTCAACTTGCTGATTAAGAATTATATCAGTTGATAATTTCTGTATTTTGCCAAAAAGATATTGACTGCGTTCCAGGAATTTGCTTTTCAGGCTTTCACTTTTGACATCCTTTCCAACAATCTGAAACGAAAGTGCCAGGTTCAAATTGGCTTTAAGGTTTGTCTTGTCCTTTTCAAATGCAATTGAATTCTTATTCAGATCGCCCGCATTGATTGGTATGGCACGCAATACTTCAAGATACGGTTCGGCAGTGTTAAATCCTGTAGACATCCAGATTGGAAATCCGGAAGATGTTGCTATCACTACTTTAGGGATCCCGGAGACTGAATAGAGACCCGGGGTAAAACGGTCATGGTCAATGTTAATTTTCAATGCCACAAAATTTTTAGCGATTGTGTCCATTTCAGAACATTCCCAAACCATTTGGTCCATAGCCCGGCATGGGGCACACCAGCCCGCACCAAAGTCCATCACAATTAACTTGTTTAATTCGTTGGCAACTTCCTTTGCCTTGTCAGGATTACTTAACCATATCATTTGTGCCGTCAGATTCCCTGCAACAAAAACAGTCATCAGGAAAAGGATGGTTTTTTTCATGGTAAATGGTTTAATACATAGATTATCAGATGGATATATTTGAATAACCGGGAACCAATTTCGCCTCCGAATTTATTAATGGCCCCTTGGAGTCAGACCCAAAGTAACAATCTCATGTGCCCGTAATTTAACCTGAACTGAATTTTCTTTTATGATTGGCTTCGTACCAGTCTCCTGAGGTAATTCAATAATATTTAGCCTTCTTGCATTGCTGATGCTGACGGGCAATTTAAGGTTGACGATCGCTTCTTTACCTTCTATTTCTGCTAGCCTTATAATCAGCTCCTTACCTTCTTCTGCCTGTTTAATGCCGGTAATAGCCACACTTTTTGAATCCAGGGAGAAGAAGGAACCTTCTTCCGGTGCAGTGGCATGTTCCCTGATCAGCGCCATGGAAGGTGGTTCAGCCGCAAAAACAGGTACATTAAAATCTTCACCCTCAGACCAGACTCCTGATTTCCAGTCTCCTGCGTGCGGGAACAAGGAGTAACTGATATTGTACTTGCCAAGATTGGGATAAATGTCGGGTTCACCTCCAGAACGCATCAAGGTGATTCTCAGGTTGCCCTTCGAGAAAGAATGTCCGTATTTTGTTTTGTTCAGCAACGCGATACCTTCATTCCCGTTGCTGATATCAACCCATTTTTGTGCCGGAACTTCCTGGGCGTCATTGTTGAGCGCACTGCTGCCTGTTGCGGTAGAGTGTTTAAGCCATTCCGGAGCCGGTTTACCGTTCAAAGTGCCATCCACTGCTCTCTCCACCACGTCGAAAGGAACTTGTGAAAAGAAGCGGCCATTTTCGATCGCAAGAGGAAATTCCGCCCGTAACATAGGCGAATCTGTTGAGTCGCTGCCGGTTTCCAGCCAGTGAACTTCCATGTCATAATCGATGCGCGGGTACGATTTGTACAGTATGGTGCGTTCTATAATGCGAGACTTGCCCCAGGTTTTTACAGTTTCAACGCATGCTCTCACCGGACCTGTTTCCACCACTTTCACGCTTACCACTTTACTGACATCTTCCTGTCTCACAATTTTGTTAAGTGTCCAGGATTTCATCCCTCCTTTTTTGTCCTCAAGATACATTTTCAACTGATTAAGCTGACCACCTTGACGGACATACTCTTTTTTTAACCGTTTATCAAAAAGACTCACGATTCCACCTGTTTTCAGGTCAAACCTGACAGAAAAAAAGTCAGTTTCGAAGGTGTTGTCCTTAAAGGGAATAGCTTCATTGTACTTGCCTGGGACTGTCATATCAACATAAAATGTTTTATACCCGCCGGCAGGCATCTCATCCACGACAAACTGCACTTTGGAAGTATATCCCGGAGGAGTGGATTTTGCCCAAACAATCTGTGCAGGATAATTTTTACCTGATGCGTCCTGAACCATTACAGTTGGAACATTTCCCTGCCCTTTATCAACCGGTTTGATGTTTTTGGAGCCATAGTAATTGCCCCAGCTGGCAATTTTTGCTGTAGCCGGTTCATCATGGGAATATACTTTTGCTTCCACTATTTTTTTGCCGGCATAGGGCTGAAGGTTATAAGCGACAACCGGTTGTCCTTTCCCTGACTGAAACTTCACTTCATCAGCCATTTTGCGGAATGCATTGTTGCTTAGTTCTGATGTTTTGCGCAATACTTCGCTGTAACGGGCAACTGCCTCCTTGTTTGCTTCATTGATTCCCGATCCCGGAAGGATATCATGAAACTGATTGAAAGTTACTGTTGTCCACAGTTCGTGAAACTCATCTCTCGGATATTTATCACCTTTAAGCCAACGAAGAGTATTGAAAAATTCACCAGCATAAAGGGCATTTTCACTGTTTCGGTTGCCCTCCTTAATTCCGGCAACGCTGGTGTAACACCCTTCAAAAATGAACTGCATCTCACCTCTGTGAGTGGGACGGCCTGTCATTTCGTGTGATGACCTGGAGAAGAAATCAGATGCTGTAGAAAATTTTATGGCCGGAAATTCCGGTGTTTTGTCGAGCTGGTGCACCATATCGATGTTGGCTCTTGTAGGACCACCTCCATGATCGCCAACACCTGTGATTTGCAGGATTCTGCGTTTATTAGGAGAAAATTTTTCGATGTCCTTTTTAAGTTCCTTGTTAATGTTTCCGTTGTATCCGTCATTGGCATAACATAAAACCCTTGAGGAATCGGGGGCAACCCACCAGAAAGTACCCACATATGGTTTACAGCGGTGAAAATAGAAGTAATCGCATCCTGCAAGTTTCAATATCTGAGGCATTTGTGATATGTGGCCAAAATTATCGGGCAACCAGCCAACCTTCGCCATTTTTCCGAGCTTATTCTGAAAATACCGTTGGCCAAGCAAAAAAGAACGTGCAATAGCTTCTCCTGATGTCAGATTCATATCCCCTTCAGTCCACATGCCTCCAACAGGTTCCAAACGACCTTCCTTCACATATTTCCTGATCTGGTCCATCAGGGGAGGATCTTCCATTTCCACGAAATTATAGACTGCTCCCTGGCTCTGTACCATTGTATAGTCCGGAAATTCTTTCATAAAAGCAACTACCTGGCGCAGATTGTCATTGCACATCTGCATGGTTTCAGAGTAGGTCCAGAGCCAGTTCATGTCCATATGAGCATGTCCGACCACCTGTATGGTGTCCTTTTTCTGTGCGGAGGCAGTTAAAAAAGAACTGGTGACACCTGCCAGGATAATAAGAAATTGAATCAATTTTCTCATAGTAAACAGTTAGTAGTTAATGAAATATTATTCCATTGGTTAAAAGAGGGAAGAAGTGACTTAAAGTTAATGCATTTAATCATATACCATCAAACAATCCACGACAATTTTCCCGTTTACCCCTTTAACTACCAATGCGTTGTTTTTCCGGGGTAAATTGCGCAAGGAATATACTATTTTGCTTTTTTGGGGATTTTCGGAATGCAAATCAATCTCAGCCAGATTTTCTCCATTCAGGATGATGTGGACCAGACCTGATTCTTTTGTCCCGGGTGCATAGAGATCAAAGCCTGAACCTTTGAAACTCCATTTTACTTTCGCGTTATCAATTTTTGCGATAGCTCCTGTACCAAATAGAAAAAGTGAATCATCCTTTATTATGGTCCAGTTATTGAGGTTGTTACCGGCATTCAACAGACCTTCCGTGTAAAGCCATGCCGTATAACCCGGCAGTTGTTTGCCTGTTACAGTAAAATTTTTCACATCCAGGCCCGAGTGGGGCAGCGCCATCAACCCGACTCTTCCGGGTTGGAGGTTATTTATTTTTCCTTTCCAGGCAAACTTACCATTGATTGATAAAGCAGTTTCTTCACCCGGATAACTGATCTTCAAATTTGTGGTTCCCTTGTTTTCTAATGAGCCATTACTTATAGTGTCGGTTCTGCCGGAGAGATCTGAGTGAATCAGAAACCACTTGTTTCCTGAAAGCTGGACCCTGATCTGATCATTGAACATCAACGGATGTAGGGTTGCGTCGGCTTTTGGAGTATTCGGGCCCAATGGAGGTCTTGCATTCAGAAGTACTGCGACGGAGCCGTACCAGGAAAAGCTTGCATTAATTTCGGGTCGCAGGTAGAAATTAGGAATGGTGGAGAATGAGGCGCCGTTATTGCCTGCCAAGACAAATCCGGAACTTCGGTAGAAAATATTCCAGTCTGTGGTAGCAAGGTTGATTGTACCCCTTTTCTGTGGATCAAGAGAGGGAAAGATAACCTTGAACTGCCCTTTCTTACTGAAATAGCCGCTGAACGTCTGACCCCAGATCCCGGCATACTCGTTTTCCCTGTTCTCACTGTGCCACAATGAACCTTCTTTCGCTAATTTCCACTTTTCCGGTTGCATAACATCTGCGGACGGAACTGCCAGCAAGACCTGAAAATTCCGGTTCAAAGCGACAGAAGTGGCTGGAGCATAAATTGTATCATGGTGCTGAAAAGCGGGGAAAAATTCCATGAGTGAGGGATAATATCCTGCATCCTCAACACTTTTTATCAAAACAGGCTTTGACCAGGGTCCTTCTGGGGATGGTGCCGATACCGCTGCAAGCGCCCAGCTGAAATTAGGCCCGGAATCAAGCATAAACAACATGATCCATTGGCTGGATGTTTTTAGCAGTGTGCCGGCATAACAACGGTTGTATTTGCCAAAAACAGGGTGGTCATAAAAGAAACTGCAGGGGACTGCCGGTTTTTTGAAAATCCGGAAAGGACCCTCCGGCGAATCAGCGACAGCAATTGCCAGTCCGCTGTGTTTCAGACTGTTGCCTGACCAGGAAAATTCGGAAGTGACATAGTCGAATCCTGCATAATATTTGCCTCCGAAACAAACAACCGATACATCTGGTGCAAATGTTATTGGTTTACTTTCGCCATCCGGAACAAAGTTCTTGTCAAGGAATACAGGTCCTTTGTTCTGCCAGGTTTTGCCATGATCACCGGAGCAGAAAACAACACAGCCCATTGTGATATCCAGCGGCTGATCATTTGCTGCAATCGCGTAGTTTTTAGGATATTGTCCTACATAGATGTATTCGTTTCCTGTGACAGGATCTTCGAAACAGAACCCGTTGACCGGCCATTCCAGCGGGGGAATACCTCTCTGCAAAGGATTGTTTTCGTATCGGGTAAACTGGTCGAAAGAGGGATCTCCCAGTACCGGATGATGCATCCAGGCATCTTTCTTTGAAATGGAAGCGTAATCGGTGCAGGTTGTATCAGTATCACTGCAGGCTGTCAGAAATGAAAGGATCAGGACAAATATCTCTTTTATCAACTTAACCGGCATTTAAATCTTGTGATTGGAAATTACACAAAAAAAAACACAGAGCCATAAAGAGGATTTCTTTACAACTCTGTGATTTTCTTTAAGATTGGGTTATAAACCCAATAGTTGACAATTACTCTTCCAGCAGGTTGACTTCCTTGATACTGCCGGATTTAACACTTAATCTCAGAGTTTTGATTTCGTATGCATGGAAATTGCCGCTCCATTTGCGTTTTGCAAAACCAAGATCCAGATTGGCAGGTCCGGCCATTCCGTTAGTTTCTACGCAGCGAAGAATAAGATCTTCACCGTTTTCTGACTGTTTCACCGCGGATACAATGATGTTATCGGCTTCAGCAGAGATGAAAGATCCTGATTTTGGCATTGTTCCCCTGTGAATACCCTGGTAAATCGGCACTGATGGTGAAATAAATTCTTCAGCAATTCTTGCCACATTGTTCTGCTGCCAGCTCTCATTGTGAGGAACAAGCATCAGGCGGAATTTTTGAATACCCTGATCCTGCCAGTAATGCTCAGCCTTCATATCCAGAACTTTTGGATTGTGATGGGCGTAAACTGCAGATCTGGCAACAGAAATACGCATATCGCTTCCTGCAATGCTGTATCCGTATTTGGCATCGTTAAGGACGGTAAGTCCGTAGGTAGCTGAACCGTTCTTGCCGGTTACGTCAATCCAACGCTGGCCCGGATCTTCATCTCCGTTTGCTTTGCGTACTATAGTTCCGTAAGATGTTTCATAAGTGGCGACCGGAGATTCCACGTCGACCGGGAAGGAGAACTTCAGCATTTTCAGGTGTTCATGCCAGTCGAGAGTGACTAGTGCTTCCGGATTTCTGGAGTTAGCATACAAGGTCCAGTCGATGGTAAGAATGGACTTTCCGTAAGTTGTGATGGAACGAATCTTGCCACGCAATGGGCCCTCTTCCAGGATGATGAAGGTGGCATTGCCGAAAGCGCCAATCTCTTTGTCGTAGGTCTTGATGTCGTGGCTCCAGGTATCGCTCGGATCATCAATTATGATCGCCCTGCAACCCGTATCTTTGCCTGCGAACAACTCTTTACCGCTAGCCTTGTCGAAAATTCCGATTGTACCGTTGTAGGAGAGATGAAGTTTTATGAAATCGTTTTCAATGGTATTTTCCGTGACCTTAACAACTTTTGCAGGAGCAGGATTTTCAAAATCCCGGAGACGAATCTGGCGGTAACCCATTGGCGGAACTGTCATGCTGACAACCAGTTTCTTGCGGCTGCCTGCTTCTGAAGATCCGGGTGCCCATTGGTGTGCCAGGGCATTGCCTTTTTCATCATCCACTCTTGAGGATTTGTGCATATTGCCCCAGTTGTAATCGTATTCAATGTTGCTGTTCACTTCCCAGGCATGTGGGTTGAATACCAGCAGATACTGGGATTCAGGATCTTCAGCAGCAACCTGCCATTCAAGCTTCTGGACAGCCATGAAAGTTGTCTGATTGGCAATATCCAGCGCATATCCGTACCCTTCACGTGCATTTTGTGAATGGTCGTAGAGCGATGAACCTGCCAAACTATCGTGGAACTGCAAGAACAGTACTTTGTGCCATGCAGCAGTTAACTCCTGTTTTGGATAATGAGCACCCCAGGAAACGGATCCAATGGCAGCGACCTTTTCGGCAGCAACCAGGGCGGCTTCCGACATGCGGTTGCCCTTTTTAATTTCTGATTCAGCTGTATAGCAGCCAACCGCATGATGTTGAAGGTCGTCATGAATTACAGGCAGATCAGGATAATTCATGGCGCGGGCCTCTTTGAAATATATGTCCGGTGTACTGTAAACAACAGTTGGTGCACCTTTTTCGACTTTAATTTCGTTGATGGAGCTAATATTGATTTTTGTTGGTCCGCCACCATGGTCTCCGGCACCGTAATAGGCCATAAAACTTTTGAACGGTTGGTTCGAATACTGGTTTACAATGCTTTCGATGCGAGAGCGAACCGGACCACTATCATTGTAACTCATCTGGATCCTGTAGGTAAGTACCTTGGTTCCATCGGTACCTTCCCACCAGAACAGGTCGGATGGCAATATTTTTTCCCTGATTCCCGGACGCATGAAGATGTAATTCTCCATTCCCTGGAGTTTGATGATCTGTGGCAGGTTACCGGTATGTCCGAACGAATCCGGATTAAAGGCTACTTTTGAACGGTGTCCGAGCAGACGTTGCAAGGTAAGCTGACCGTAAAGTCCCTGTCTTACCATGGCTTCTCCCGAAGGGATATTCATATCAGGTTCAACCCACCAACCGCCGACAACACTCCAGCGGCCTTCATCAACACGTTTGCGGATTTCTTTAAGCATGTTCGGATCATTTTCAGATACCCATTGGTAAAACTGGGCCGAGCTTGCCGTAAATTTGAAATCGGGAGTCTCCTTCATGCGATCCAGCGCCGACTGAAATGTGCTGTGTACAACAGAAACACCTTCTGTCCAGCTCCAGAGCCATACCGGATCGATATGCGCCTGGCCGATCATATGAATTTTAAACTTGGTGGCATCAGATTTCCATTCTGTTGTGGCAGGGAAACCGGCAAAAAGATTGGTTGTGGGCGCCAATGCAAGCAGGGCGGTCCCTGATGCCGCATTTTTCAGAAAATTTCTTCTTGTTTGTTGATTTTTTGACTTTGAATTGTTTTCCATTAGTTTGTAGATATTATAATTTAACAAAGTTTCGATCTGAGTACTTCGGATACTGATTATTCTGTGTTTGATTTTCGATGTTAAAGTTAAATTATCTGCGGAATAAAACAGCAGCCGGGATCATTTGTTTTTCAATTTCGGGTCCTGAATATTTTACATTGAGGAACATGCCTCCTCCGGCCTGAAAATATTGCAGTTTAACGGGATGAACACCTTCGCTGAGAGTAACAGATGATGATTTTTCAAAATCGGCTCCGTGTGATCCGTCATTGTCGACAACAAGTTTATTGTCCACAAAGAGGCGGGTTCCGTCATTCGAACGGATGTAGAATTTATAGGTCCCTGCTTTTTCAATCCGGATTTTTCCTTCAAAAAGCAAAGCAAACTTATCTTTTGGAGAAGATATTTTTTCCAGGGTAAAACTTGTGGCACTTCCAGTTTTCGCCGACTTCAATACAGAGAAATCCGGCATTTTATTCCATTCGCCGACATAATATTCCACGTTAAGTCCGTTAACTGTTTCGTCAATAAAATCGATTCTGCTTGAAGTGGAAAAACTTGATTCAAATCCGCTGACGATGGTTTTAGCCCTGATCAGTACTGGGTTTTTTACATAGAATATTTTAGAGAATGGATAGTCCAGTGTATCCGGTTCAGAGCCATCCGTGGTATAATAAATTCCCGGCCCTGAAATGTCCGCAGTAATATTTACCGGTATGGAATCATGGATATTTACCATTGTATCAGAGGGATGAATAACCGGAGCCGGCAGAATCGTTTTCTTGAGCAGCTTTCTGGCGGCTTTGGATTCGAATTTATAACTGCCGGATAATACCTCATAAACAGTGAACAGTCCATCTTTTCCGGTCAGCTTTGCGTTCCTGCCTCCTGAATCGGAGGATTCGTCCGAAGAAATAATACGGGTCTGATCCCCGAAGACGTAGATGGAAGCAGAAGTATTGGCTGGAATAGATACTTCCAACAGAAAATCATCGCCGGAAAATTTCCAGTTGGATATTATTTTTCCGTATTGTGAAGGATAGGAGCAATTTACATAGGACAGAGCACTTACCGGAAAAGGTTTGATTATGGATTTTTTGAAACCGGGTGCCAGCGGATCCGGAGAGATGCCCCCAAGACTCTGGTAATACCAGGCACAAACGCTGCCGAACATAGGATGGCTGTGGGATGCATCTCCCAACCAGGTTTCCCAGATAGTCGTTGCTCCTTTCTCAATCATGTGCCCGAAGCCGGGGTAATCCCGCTGTGTCATCAGGGTGTATGCCACATCTGTTCGTCCCAGGTTAGTCAGGACTTCCAGGAGGAGGGGAGTGCCCAGGATACCAGTATCAAAATGGGCCTTGTTATCGGTGATCACTTTTTTTACAAGATCTGCAAATACTGCATTTATATCACTTTTTTCCGTTATCCCGAATCCCAGCGTGAATGCATTCGCACCCTGTTTTCCAACTGAATAGCTGGAGGTGGCTTTGTTGAAGTAAGCATTGTTGATGTCTGTTTTTGCTTTCTCTGCCAGTTTGTTAAAGTATTCTGTGTCAGTATTTTTGCCAAGAACACTGCTGATATCGGTCATCAGCCTGCAGCAATGGAAATAGTAGCAGCTGTTGACAAAATCGGCCGGAAGTTCAACCTGCTCAGGTGGAACCCACTCACCAAGTCCCTGGTTGACCAGGATTCCGTCGCTGTTCAACTGGCCTTTCAAGTACTCTATCCAATGTTTCATGCCGGTATAATGATCTGACATAATGCGAGTATCCCCATAGTACAAATACATATACCAGGGAATGATAACGTAGGCCGATCCCCAGGCAGTTCCGCCTCCACCGTCCTGGTAGGGAGTTGTGTTGGGCACATAACCGGTCTCATGGTTTTGCGCATCACGTATGTCGTTCAGCCACTTGGTATAAAATGGGGCCATATTGAAGTTATATATGGCGGCTTTCGCAGATATTTGTCCGTCGCCGGTATATCCCCTGCGTTCACGGTGGGGGCAATCGCTTGGAATGCAGCCATGTACATTGCCAAGTTGGGTGCGCCTGTAATTATCCAGGATTTTGTTCAGTAGTTTATTCGATGAATCAAACTCCCCGGCAGGAGTAATGTCCGTATTCACAACCCTGCCTTCGAGATTTTCGGCAGTCAGCCGGGTTGGTGAACCGCTCACTTCCACGTACCTAAATGCATGCCAGGTAAAACGGGGCTCCCATCTCTCAGATCCTTCTCCTTTCAATATGTAGGTATCAGTCTGATCGTATCCCGGACCCAATTCTTCGATAAACCGCATTTGAACGGAGGTTCCTTTCGGACCGGAAATATTTAGCCTTGCCCATCCGGAAATCATCTCGCCCATGTCGAAACGGTAGGTTCCTTTAGCCGGCTCCGTCACGGAAACGGGTTTTATGGTCCTCGTAACCCTGTCAGGTGGCGAAACCTGTGACTTTAGAATCCCGGAAGGAGCCTGAACATTTTCAGCATTTATCCATTTGGAATCATCAAATCCGGCCAAGGTCCAACCTTTTTGTTCCATCCTTGCGTCGTAGATTTCCCCTGTATGTAATCCGTTGTAAATAATGGGGCTTACAGAGGTTTTCCAGCTATTGTCGCTGATTATCAGTTCCATGGTGCCATCCTCATATTCAATCGAGAATTGGGCTATCAGGCGCGGCGTGTTGTACCACAACATGGTATCCTTGGGGCGGTCTGCCTGTATGTACCAACCGTTTCCGAGCATGACACCCAATGCATTGGTGCCTGTTTTAAGTACTGAAGTGATATCGTGAGTTTCATACAAAACGGTGGTGGTCATATTGCCAATTTTGGACTCCTCCCATTTTTCAAGTTTTCGGATGTCATAATTGGTCTGGTTGGGAGATAGTACATGGTCCCCGATTTTTTCCCCGTTGATGTATAGTTCGTAGTAGCCCAGTCCGCTGATGTATGCCCTGGCTTTTTTAACCTTTTTGGACAGGTTCACCTCTTTTCTCAGCTGGGGAGCAGGAAGTCTCCAGTGTCCGGTGTTAATCGATTCAGGAGCACCAATCCATACTGCTTTCCAGTCCTCTTTACTGAGAAGTCCCATTTCCCAGGAGGCTGTTTCACTCCAGGCGGAGGGAAAATGCTGTTCATTTCTTATCCGGACCTTCCAGAAGGCTTTCATGCCTGATTTTAACGGCTTTCCTGCATAAGGGATTAACAGGCTCTCCTCCGATTTTGTCATTTTTGAATCCCATAGATCGGGCGTATCTTTTTGCAGCAATTCTTCACTGGTGGCCACCATAATATGATAATCCGATTGTAGTGCTCCCTGGTCTGAAGATTCCATTTTCCAGGAAAGTCTTGGGGACGGGAGGTCAATACCTGTTGGATTCTCCAGGTACTCGCAACGAAGACCGGTCGCTTTGAAATCTCTTTTGGGTTGGGAGCAGGAGAGAATAATCCATGATAATAACAGTAGCAGCGAGTAATTTTTCATTGGTTAAGCAGCGTTAATAGTTCGTTTTTAAAGGTAAAGATTTTTTGATTTTGTCCGTGAGAAAAATATCAGATGATTTTAAACAGCCTTTTAATAATCACGTTTTTGAAAATTTTTATGTTATCTGAAATTCTTCTCTCAATAATTGTAACCTTTACTGTATTCTCCGATCTTAAGGACAAAACTTAAAACGTCAATATTATGGATGACTTTTCTCTGTCTTTGGTCTGGCTTGGTTTTTTCGCAAGCATTTTTTTCGGATGGTATTATTACATCCAGGCACGCAACAAGGAACGCATGGCATTGATTGAAAAAAATACCGATGTCTCGGAGATTTTCAGGGTACGCCGTCATACCTTCCGTTTTCCCTGGCTCAGGCTGGGAATGATCTTCGTGGGAGTAGGATCAGGGTTGTGCCTGGCACTGTTTGTCAGTCAAAATTCAGGTCTCCTCGATGATCACGGAGATACGATGGGGGTTCTGGTAGTTGGGTTTATGATGCTTTTTGGCGGACTTGGAGCAGTCGTTTCACATTTCATAGATAAACCGAAAGAGAACTGACACAATTGATGGATCCGGTATATATCAGGAAAGTACTGAGTGGCAGCGCGGATGATTTCAGGTATTTGATACACAAGTACAAGGACCTGGGATTCTCTGTTGCTGTCTCCGTTGTTAAAAGCGAGTTGGATGCCGAAGAGGTCGTCCAGGAGGCATTTATCAAGGCTTTCCAAAACCTTAAGTCGTTAAGGGATACATCTAATTTCAAAACCTGGTTTTGCCGGATTCTGATCAATGAGGCTTTTAAGCGACTTCAGAAATCGAAAAATGAATCTTTATTGCCATTAAGGGAGAATATTATTGATATTGAGGATATTACAGATACTTTTCGGGGATTGGATGCGGAGGAGCAAAGGTTGCTTGTCAGTGATTCCCTGAAAAAAATTCCTCCCAGGGAAAGCCTTTCATTGCAGCTTTTTTACCTGGAGGGGAACAATATCGAAGAAATATCGAACATCACGGGATGGTCAGAGGCGAATGTAAAAGTGATTTTGCACAGGGCCAGGAGACATATGCTGGATGTTGTAAACAGCATGATTGAAACTGAATTTATTATGAAGACGAGATGATTTCAGAGAAAGAGGAAATATTGATCCGGGAGATGATGGACAAATCTCATGAAAAGATGCCTTTTCCGGATTTTGAAGACAAGCTGATGGAAAGGATCAGCACAGAGGCCGGCAAATCAAAATCATGGCTGAGGGATGTAAAATTGTCCTGGTTTTTCTTATTGGTTGGAACATTATTGGGCTTAGTTATAAGTCTGATATTGGGAAGTTTACATGAGCCAGTCTACGGAATTCCGCCTCAGAGAATACTATTTATTGCAGAATCACTCTTTGTTGTCCTATTATTAAGCCAGTTTGATAAACTGATTGAGATGACAAAAAATAAATGGCAATAACGTATTTGCTATTGCCATTTATGGATTTTTATAATTAGAATCGTTCTAATTAAGTGATTTTATCCTGATTTTGATTATAAAGACAATTTTAGTTTCCGTTTTGTAATCGCCGGTCTCATATATTTCTTCTGAGTTTCAGGATACCCCAGTTCCCATGGGGTTTTATTAACCCATTTCGTCTTTTTGCCTGCAATTCTGAGTGTTCCGCCTGGTGATATCTCGACAGTTGTAAATAAAGGCTCTTTGAATGGCGCTGTGTACTTTATCCATTTGAAATTCCTGTCAATTTCCTCTCCATAAGTGGCATGGGTATATTTTTCGCCAAGCCAGTGGTACGACATGGAAGTGATAGTGATGAACCAAATGCCGTTTACATTGACAGCATCATCGTAATGTGTGTGTCCATTGAAACAGGCGACCACTTTTTTACCGGGATGGGTGCGGTTGTGTTCAGAGAGAATGTCCTGGATCTGTGCCCAGTTTTCAACTCCATAGGTTTCATCAGCTCCCTGGTACTGGACCAGTCCCTGGTGGGAGAAAATAACAACCGGGAGAATGGTTCCTGCCAGCTCTTTTTTGAACCAGTTTAGCTGCTCCTCAGCTATAAACTGTTTGTAACCCTTTGCTTCCGGATTTTTCTTGTCGTTACCGTCGAGTACGATAAAATGAAAACCGTTTTTGCTGAAGGAATAATAGGATTTCTCCAGGTTCAGAAAGGCAATTGTTTTTTCGCGTGTATAACCTCCGTCCATTTCATGGTTACCTATGACATGATATTTATCGCCGGGGAAAGAGTTCCAAATGGCAAAAAATGGAGCAAATTTCGGATCGGGTGTTGCGAAATCACCTAATTCGATGATGAAATCGGGTTTCTCTTTTATCATGCTGTTAATGAAGGCTGTGATCCTGTATTCTGAATCGTGCATGGTAGGCAAATGAACGTCGGTACATATGCCAAATCTTACTTTTTCGGGCTTTTTTGCTGTTGCGGTCATTGCAATTAGCATTAAGCTCAACAGTATTCCAGTAAAATGAATAATTCTCACAGGAGGATATTTTCGTTAGTCAACTGAAAGTTCATAATATAATTATTTTAATTCCGGATGATTTCCAGGTACCTGGCCATCCAGTAAGGCCACAACCAGAAAACAGGTTCTCTAACCTGGTGAGGATCTCCGTTTTTTGCCGACCAGGGATTTTTATCCCACCTGACAGTAGCTCTAATACTTGCCGGAGGCAGTTCTGAAATCTGCATTTCCTCCAGAATCGGGGTCCTGACAATCTTTACATCTTCACGAATGGTATGGTCGATGTACCAGTCTACCAGATCGAGAGGTGCATCTCTTAGAAAATCAAGTGTCTGCCTGGTGTTTACCTTTTTTCCCGTCGCAAGGGCATAGGTCAGGTTGTTGATAAGGTTTTCACCTGATTCCTGCCCGGCCATCCATTCATCGATCAGTTTTAAATAAAATTCTTTCAGTGCCGGGTCTGTTTCATATTTCAGCAGGATGGGGAAGAGGTAGCCTTCCATCGTCCGGTCGAAATATATCTGCCAGGCAGGATTTTTCTTGTTCAGCTGGCTCGCGTTTTTTATATAGCCCTCATCATCAATTAAATGACGATAGGCATTTTCATATTTAGCTTCACCGGTGATATGGCCTGCCAACTTCAAATAGGCCAGTAATTCGAATGAATTGAGACTTTTTTCCGACGCCCAGTCCGGATCACGGTTCAGCTGGTCGGGTGACCATACTCCCCAGTGCGTATATTTACCGTCTACATCAACAAGGTTGTAGTTGGTTGCCATCAGTCGATCAATGATTTTTTTAACATGTTTCCTGATTAGAACGCGCTCTTCCTCACTGGCGGCATATTCATAGTAGAAAAAATAACTCATCATGTGTCCGTCCATCTCATCGCTGCTGGTATCACCTTTCCAAAGCCACTTTCCATCTGCTGACTTGTGCCATCTTTGTTCCACCGGTTTATACCGGGGATCCGCGACCAGTTCTTCGGCAATTTCTTTTTCACTGTAGGTCCTGTTGGGATCATTCACTTTTTTCCAGTCTACGGGTACGACCGAGCGGGCAAAGAATCCTTCGGTTCCTGTCACATCCTGGAGCAGGCACAGGAAATCAAAGGCTTTGCGGGCCTTCTGCCTGGCATCCTCTTCTTTTGTTACGGCATAGCGGAAACTTTCCATGGCAAGGTATCCTCCGGTATATTCCCCGTCATTATCATCGTCAGAGTTTCTCCAGGTGGCAGTGTCACCGGCTGTTTCGAGTCGAAGTATACCGCAGGTCCACGGAGGTCGCATGTGTTTTTTCATTAACTGGCTGTAGTAGTTTTGCTCCTTGCCGGCCAGAGTTATATTCTGGCGCTGTATTTTGCTGACACCCTTTGCAGTGCCTATCCATGCATTTCCATCCTTGTCAAAAGCAATTGCATTGACCTGGTCATCGCAAAGCCACCGTTTGCTAAAGCGCAGGGAATGGGTGAAATCCGGGTTGTATCTTACAACTCCGACTTTGGTACCTACCCACATCACCCCATCCGGAGACTTCCTGACACAAAAAACATCCGAGGAGGGCATTCCGTTCTGAGGAGTCAGTGTCTTTACCTGTTTTGCATTGTTGCGGATACTGACACCACCCATGACACCAACCCATAAATCACCGTTTGAGGCGAATGAGAGGGATTTTGCATAACAGCTGATCAACTCCCGGGTATCCTGGAACAATTCAGTTTTACCTGCTTTGCATTTGTACAGGCCGATATCTGTTGCGACCCACAGATTTCCTTCCTTGTCAATAATCGCATCTCTTACCGCCTTTGAAATTCTGTAATCCTGGAGTTCCCAGCCCTTGGCTGTCATACGCCATATTCCAAAGGGGCCGATGGCATAGCTGTCTGCCTTACTACTGCAAATTACCGATATGGGGGCTTTCAGTCCCTCTTCTTTTTTTAGCTTTCCATCCCGGAAGGTATATAGTCCGTCCCAGGTTCCCAGTAAAATTGTACCATCTTCTCCGACTGATACCGCGTAGGCCGGGCCTCTTGCATCACCCTCGATTATTTTGTTCCACTCCCCGGAGCCGGTTTCTTTTTGGAAAATTCCATCAGCAGTGGCAATCCAGATATTTTGTTTCTTATCCACTGCGATGTCGCGTACTTCATTGGCTTTAGGATCAGTCCCTACCGGAAAGGCTATATGGGTTTCCTGTATGAAGGGGGAATTGTTTTCGTAGATGTCAGGAGTTTGGCCATAACCTGCAAATACAAAACACGACAATATAAATGCCGGTAAAATTTTGTTAAACATGTTTGTAGAATGTAGTAGTTAAAAAGCGAATTCGGACTGCAATTTAAAATTTTTAATGCAGTTCGTAACCAAAAATAAATAATGACCGAGGAATTTGTAAGATAAAGCAAATCAGATAATTAAGCTCATTTTCAATGGATGGATAGAATCCTTACCTGTCTGTCATATCAAATACGAGCTCTCCTCCCTGTTGTATTTCGTTGTAAGTGATGTATGAACGATTTAAAACCCTGCCATTTAGTTTTACCTTGCTGATGTAAAAATTATATGGAGATACCTGATTTGCTTTAACAGAGAAGATTTTTCCGTTGGGGAGATTCAAAGTAGCCTTTTCGAATTGCGGGCTTCCGAAATAATACTTTCCATCGACCGGATTTACAGGATACAATCCTATTGTGCTAAAAACGTACCAGGCAGACATCTGTCCGCAATCTTCATTGCCGCATAATCCAGCAGGCGCGTCATTGTACAATGTATTGATTATCTTATTGATATAATATTGAGATTTTTTTGGTTTTCCAATCAGATCATATAGGTAGGCAACATGGTGACTGGGTTCATTGCCATGCGCGTACTGTCCGATCAGGCCTGTCACATCTTCGGTGTCTTCACCCAGTAATTCGGATGTTTGTGTGAAGAGACTGTCCAGCATCATTTCAAGTCCGTCATTTCCTCCCATCAATTCGGTCAGGCCATTCATGTCGTGTGGCGTAAAAAACGAATACTGCCAGGTGTTTCCTTCCACGCAATGAGGATTTCCGTATTCCGCAAAACGAGGGTGAAAAGGTTCGTACCAGCTTCCGTCACTGTTCTTTCCACGCATCAGGTGATAGGCCGGATCGTAAAGATTCCGGTAATAAACAGATCTTGCCATGTACTTCTCATAATCGGCATTCTTGCCCAGCAATTTAGCTACCTGCGCAATGCACCAGTCGTCATAGCAATATTCCAGTGTTTTTGAAACAGTGCCGTTCTTTTCCTTGTCTGTTGGCACATAGTGGTATTGACGATAGAATCCAAGTCCCTTGCGGCTTGTCTCTGAAACCTGCAGAAGTGCAGCATAAATTTCACCGGTATCGTATTTTCCGACATTCTTGGAAAGGGCATCAGCAATCAAAACGGCAGCATGATATCCAATCATTGACCCACCTTCATTCCCGGAGATTTCCCAATAAGGTAGTTCACCTGTCTGACGGTATTTTGCCAGCATCGAGTGAATAATGTTTTCCTCTATCCCGGGTTGCATGAGTAATAACAATGGATTCTCCGCGCGGAAGGTATCCCACAACGATAACAACGTAAAATGGGTATGGTCTTTGTCCTTTTCAGGTACCCCATTAAAATTCCTGTAGATTCCATCTGCATCAGAAAACCTGTATGGGGCGATGTAACTGTGATACAGTGATGTATAGAAGATAGTTTTCTTGTTTGAATCAGAACTTGTTATTTCAATTTTGGAAAGTTCGTCATTCCATTTAGATCGTGTGGCCATATGCATCTGATCAAAATTCCATCCATATTTGTCAGCAGTATGCAGATTTGCCAATGCCCCATCCTCGCTCACCGATGAGATGGCCACTTTTACGAGTAGTTCTTTATTCTCACTGCCGTCAAAAGAGAAGGCAGCGGCAAGATTCCTGCCTTTTGCCATTAAAACGCGGTCAGTTTCTTCTGCCTGGAAAAAATGGCGGGTTTTTACCGGTCGTGAAAATTGCATGGCAAAAAACACTTTCTGGTTTGCCTTCCCGGATGAAAAACGATACCCGGTGATAAGTGTAGGTGATTTAAAATGGACCAGAGCGTCTGTTGTCCGGTCGGTATTCACAAATCCCAGGTTAAGAATCACTGTCTGGGTTTCAGATGGATTATTGAACCGGTAACGATGCATGGCGGCTAGTTCAGCTGTTGTCAGTTCAACAACAATATTGTCCTCAGGCAGGATAACCCTGTAATAACCTGGTGTTGCCTTTTCGGTTGCATGCGAAATGACTGAGCTGTATTTCAAGAGGAAATGCTTGTCAAATTCTCCAAAATGGCCATCACGGTTAACAAACCTCTTTGGGTTAAGGCCTCTTTCTTTAACTATCTCATTTACTGTTTGGTCGTCCTGGATAAAATACTTTTCCATCACCGGTTGGGTTGTGGGCATGACAGATATATCACAGTAATCTGCGACACCTGTTCCACTAAGATGAGTATGAGAAAATCCGACAATCAGGCTGTCGGGAAAATGATAACCACTGCTGTATTGCCAACCCTGACCACCGTTGTCAGGACTTAACTGGATCATTCCGAATGGATAAGCGGCTCCGGGAAACATGTTGCCAAAACCAGTACCCATTTCACCGCCGGTACCAGTAAATGGATTCACAAAATCGACCGGCTGTTTTTTTTGTGCTTTCAATTGCAGGCCGATCAACAGCGCGCAAATGATCATTGAAATAATCTTCATAGTAAGTTATGGATCCGAATGAGAACAAATTTCGGAGAGTAGTTGACTTATGGCAAAGAAAAGAAAAAAGTGACTGATTTTTCTCAAAATTAGACCAAATCCAGGCAATAACTTGATTTTGCCGTTAATTTTTGCTGACGGACGCGCGACTGCAGTCCAAGCATAAAAAGAGGACAAACTGGTAATACGGCGATAAATCAGGAGGTAATTACCTGATCCCGTAGTGATCCCTGAGGATTTTGCTGAAAAGTTTACCTGGCAGAATATATTTAAGTACAACGGCCAGTTTTTGTTCAAAAGAGGCAATTATGTATTGCTGGCGGGGGTTGTTACACTCCACAATTCTGACCATTTTTTTTGCCAGGACTATTGGCTTCCAGCCGTTGGACTCATCTTTTTCTATGACTGAGAGAGATTTGGCAAATTGCTTTTTGTATGGGTCTCCTTCTCCGGTAGGTGCCAGGAATCCCCGGCGGTTTTGGGTATTGCTGGTGTTGAAGTCACCCGGATTGATGAGTACAATCTTGATATTGAACTCTTTTACTTCCATCCTGAGCGCCTCACTGAAACCTTCCACAGCAAATTTTCCGGCTGAATATATTCCCTGGAAGGGTAGTCCCATCAAACCACCGATAGAACTAAAATTGATGATTGTTCCGCCACCCTGTTTTCTCATAACTGGTAAGACAGCCTGTGTCAGCTGAAGAAGTCCAAAGAAATTTGTTTCAATCTGGAGCCTGATAGTCTCAAGCGGCATTGTTTCGATGGGTCCGCCGGTATGCATCCCGGCATTATTGATGAGAACGTCAATCCTGCCCTCATGTTCAAGGATCGTCTGAATTCCTGCGGAAATGGTATCGCCTTTGGTAAGATCCATGTAAAGCACTTTTACGAGGGGATCCGGGTTCTCACCACTTCTTAAAGTTCCGTAAACAGTATGCCCGTTTTTGGACAGCAAAGAAGCCGTCTCTTTCCCGAATCCGGAAGAGATGCCGGTAATAAGGATGACCTTTTTCATAAATTAAGTGCGTTTAGTTTCCTGAAGCAGGTAAACTGACTAGAGTATTCCCAGCTTCCTCGCCGCTTTGGAAATTCTTTCGATTGAGATTTCTACCTGTTCTTTGCTATGTGTGGCCATCAAAGAATACCTGATGAGGCTGTCTTCTTTTGGGACGGCTGGTGAAACAACCGGATTGACAAAAACGCCGTTGTCCAGTAGCAATTTGGTAAGTTTAAGGGCTTTTATGTCGTCACGAATGAAAAGCGGAATAATCGGAGTTTCTGATTTCCCGGTATCAAAACCTGCAGCTTTAAATCCTTGAAGAGCGTAATTTGTGATATCCCAAAGATGTTTGATCCTTTCAGGTTCACTTTCCATTATATCTATGGCAGCTATTACAGTTGCAGCGGAAGCCGGTGTCATGCTGGCACTGAACATCAGCGATCGTGAATTGTGTTTAAGGTAAGTGATGGTATCGTTATCAGCAGCGATGAAACCACCAAGTGAAGCAAGTGATTTGGAGAATGTCCCCATGATCAGGTCTACTTTGTCGGTAAGACCGAAATGGGATGCTGTTCCCGAGCCTTTGACGCCAATCACCCCCAGTGAGTGAGCGTCATCCACCATGATAGTTGCCTTGTACTTTGTTGCAAGTTTCACTATATCAGGTAGTTTTACGATATCGCCCTCCATTGAAAATATGCCATCAACCACAATTAGCTTAATACTTTCAGGAGCGCAGTGTTTCAACTTACTTTCCAGGGATTTCATGTCATTGTGCCTGTATTTCAATACCCTGGAGAAGGAAAGCCTGCTGCCTTCGATGATGGATGCATGATCCAGTTCGTCAAGCAGAAGGTGGTCATTCCTGCCGGTAAGTACAGATACTACTCCAAGATTTACCTGGAAACCTGTGCTGTAGCAGAGTGTCGCTTCTTTCCCGGTTAGTCTGGCCAGTTTTTCTTCCAGTTGAAGATGAATATCGAGTGTCCCGTTTAGGAATCTTGAGCCGGCACAACCGGTACCATATTTGTCAATAGCATTTTTGGCAGCCTCTTTTATTTTGGGATGATTAGTTAATCCCAGGTAACTGTTTGATCCAAACATCAGCACCCTTTTGCCGTTTATGGTAACTTCAGTATCCTGGTCTGACTCGATTGCCCTGAAATAAGGGTAAATACCTGCCTCTATGACCTTCTTTGGAAGATCATACTTTGAAAATTTCTCCTGTAATATTCCCACTTTTATACCTTATAATGAAAGTTAGTTTGAGCCGCCAAATATAACAAAAATGAAAAGTGTAACGATAAATTGAAAATTCTTTCAACAATCAAAAACTGTTTATCCTAAAATGTTCACATTAAATTCAAAGTTTCAGTGATTTGACCAGATTTCCCGCTTTTCGCGAAGTGTAATTTATTTTTATTTCACCCTTCCCTTCAACCAGGAATTGGTATTCTGAATAGCCATAACTTGGTACAGAGGTATAGATAATGTCTGGTTTATGCTCCTGGTAACTGATTTTATTTGTTCTGAGGTCTGTAATTTTTCCTGATGCCACGGTTTTAGCACCAGTTACCGTTAACATATCCTGGGTATAGAGATTTGAAGATACTGCTTTTGATGACATTGATGGGAATCCTTTTTCATTCTTAAGCCTGACCCGGATCTGGTGGATATTCTTACCAATCTCTTTTATATCAAAGATTTCCATACTGATTTCAGGGGTTTGTTCTGCAGCATACAGCACAACCATCGCGTTCCTGTGTACCAGTTCAGGCAGCATAAACGGGTGTGGCAACCTTGAACTCATCTTTACCCATCCCCCGATCTCAATCTCGCCATAGACAGGATGCTTATAAGGTTTCCAGTCTTTGTAAAGTTCATTGAGACCAAGATATTCGTTGAACTTGATTTGCTCCCTGCTTACATCCGGATTACCACCTCTGCGGCCTGGAGATGGATCTGTGGTTGGGGTAAGTGGTTTGTCTGCGTTCTCCCGGTATGTCTCCTGTGACCTCATAAATAACTCTCCTACAAATGAATAGGAACCTTCAAGGTTAAACATGTGCGAGTCGGTATCACCAAAAGTATCGTACAAATCATAGGAAGGCTGGTACACGTAACCGGGAGTCATTTTAATCGCGTTTTTCCCGATAATATCATAAACGGCAACATCCCTGAAGTCTACTTTCTCCTCCTTGATTGCTGGGGCTCTCAGCCACATGCCTCCTGAATTATGAAAAGCAAAGTTGACGATAATATTTGGCCTTTGGTGAATATATTCAGCAATGGCTTTTACTCCGCGCCCTGAGAGAGGGAAATTGCCTGCACCGCTCTGGACATAAGGCGGTTGCCAGTTATAACCCCAGTTACGGTTAGCATCAAAATATCCTTCACTATCCTCATTGATCCTGCCGTCATTGTCATTGTCGATACCTTCTTCACCAAGAATGGTCCATTCACCTTTTTCTCCAGGTTTCACGGGAATCATCAGTCTTTTGTCTTCAGGGTCTGTCTTGTATTCTCCCAGCGGGTCTTTGATACGCATCGTGCAGATGTTTCCGTCTCCATCCAGGTCGTCCGGTCCGTCTTCATCAACGAGGCCGTCCCTGTCGTCATCCTTCGGAACCCTGAAACTTCGGCCTGAACTGGAGGTCTGCGCATCCTTGAAAAAATGTGCACGCCCGTCTACATTGACAACAGGCAAAATGTAATAGGCGTTTTTGTCAACCACTTTAGTGATCTTTTCATTTTCTCTATATTTTGTCAAAAGCAGGTTGGCAAAATAGAGACATACTTCACCGGCTTGTATTTCGTTGCCGTGAATGTTCCCGTCAACATAAACCCCTGGTTTTCCCAGTGCATCCCCGGTTTTTGGGTTATTGATGGTAAGGGCGTAAATCTCGCGGCCTTCTTCACTTTTCCCTACCAGATCAAGTTTAGTAAGTTGCGGATAGGTACTGTTCAGCAGTTTAAGTGCTTCCACTACATCCTCGTAGGTATAATACCTGTCAAAACGTAAGGGGATCTCTATTTTTCCTTTATTTTCAGCCGAACCGGCGAATGTCAGTAAGCAAAAGGTAATTAGTGTGATATATTTTCTCATGATTAACCTCCAATCTTAATTTGTTTAACCTCAGAATCGGAGTGGATCGATTCGATTCCGGCCTTCAGGACTGAGCTTTTCCCTGTTTTAAGTATCCATGTCAGCTTTTTGACCTGGTTCCCGCCAATATCTCCCAATGGTGTTCGCTTATATCCTTCAAGGAATTCAATGTTCTCGCCTTCCAAAATTACCACTGCAGGAGCAGGTTGCCTGTTCCTGGCGCCGATGGCGATAGGAAATGACAGGTTCCCGCTGTTTTCTACAAATAATTCCAGCCGGTAGACTCCTGCGCCCAATTCTGTTACTTGCTCTTTCATCAGGTGCAAATGAGGCAATTTTGCAGATAGCTTCAAGAGCCACGGAAGCTGTATCCTGCACAATGAATCAACTTGGGAGGCAGGTGGGGTTGAAGTTACGAAAGGAACTGTACCACCGATTTCAACCTTTCCCAGGGTAGGGTGGTTGTATGGTTGCCATTTTACGAAACCTGCTCCATTCAGTTTTTTGTCTATGTATTCAAGAATTATTTTGTCTTTGTCTTCAGGAACAGCGCTGCCGGGTCTGATTTCCTTGCCGTTTCCTTCTCTGGTGGATTTTTCGGCAGCTTTGGGCACAGTAAAAAGATTCATGCTGAATGACGGAACACCCAATTGGTAATAAGCCCAGAGTTCAAAGGATCCGTCCTTGTCAGGATCTGCTGCCATACGGTCTGTCGATGCTCCTTTGGCTTTCAGGTAAGATTTGTATTTTTCAGCATAATCAGTATAAAATTTAAGGTCTTCATCCAGAGGATTGACTGCTGCACCTAATCCCAGGATTGCTACTACCGTTTCAGAAGTAATTTCACGTCCTCCTCTGCCACCCATACCTGCTTTGAACAACTCTATAACTTCCTGCATGGTATAGTTTTTTTCAGGATCAGCACCAATTCTGGCGGCAAAACGGGCCGGAACCTTAAGGCTTTCCATATTTGCACCGCCTTTGCGTCCGCTGCGTGGCGGAGCCATGCAAAAGTCGGATGTTCCAAGCGTAAAGACCATCGAGATTTCAGGATGGCTGAAAATGAATTTCATAACTCCGTATGCTTCAGGTGCTTCTCCGGGCCATAAACCGGTCTCCTTGTAATTGGTTTTGAAAAGGTGTGGAAAATTGATCCCGACATTGATCCCGCCCGGTCCATCCTCGTTGATTCCTCCGTCAGAATCGTTGTCAATTCCTTCCTGGTACAATTTGTATTTTCCTCTTTCTCCTTTAGCCGGATCTGCTTTTATCATGATTCTATCATCCTTTTCAGAAATAACATAGGTTCCTTCGGGATCCTCTGCACGCATTTGCGTGATCCATCCATCACCATTCAGGTCATCCGGCCCATCCTCGTTAGTCAGATTGTCTTTGTCATCATTCACAGCAGAATTGTTACCGGTTCTTTCTTGCCTTACCTTTGAGAAATATCCTGCGGTTGCATCAGGGTTGGGTAGCGGAAGGATAAACCATCTAACATTTTTAGTATATGAGGCTGAATCCAGGAGCATCCTGGCAAGATAAAGGGCACCTTCTGTGGAAATGGGTGTTTTGCCTTCAAAATTAGCACCGACAAAGATGGCAGGAACGTTTTTGAGATCAGTTCCAATTTCAAGGACATCTACAGGAACACCACCGGGACTTTCGGCAATATGGTGCAATTTGGTCCTTCCCGGTGATTTTTGAAGCAGAGTATTCAGCACCTGCTGAACTTCCGGATTTGTCCTGTACTTGTCAAATACAACGGAGTTTTGGGCATCGAGATATGTACTGAAAGACAGGAGTACAAATATCCCAAAAGAGATTAGCACAAATTTTCGCATCAGTGTAAGGTTTGAAGTATATACTTTCGCCAAGGCTGTTAGTAAAGAAATGTGAAAGTAGGAGATATTTTTCAAACATTTGTTCCGGAACGCAATTTTTTTCTACAGTCCGAAACCGTTTTTTCTGAATTTGTGCGATGAGGAATAAATAAGTTCTCCTGGCGGATAGAATTTATTTTTTTAACGGATTTGGGGAATTAAGATTGTATTCCAGCCATTTGTCGATCAATTGCAGTCCGCTAATCGCAGAAGTGTCATTTGGCCGGATGATTAATGCTTGCCTGAACAGCATTTTGGCATCCGCATGACTGTTATTGTTCAATTTTGACCAGGCCAGCATGATCACAGAGTCGTAATCCAATGGAAAAAGGTTTACCACTTTTTCAAATAAATTGGTGGCAGACTTGAAATCTTTCCTGTTGAAATATATTACTCCAAGCCAATAGTTGGCCGTCGTGTTTAATGGATCGACTTTCAGAATCTCAATGTATTGCTCCTTAACTTTTTCCCAATTATCAATTGCGCTCAATGGTTTTACACACCCGAGCCTGGCTTCAATCGCATATGGTTTCAGTAGGATGGCTTTCTGATAATAACTTATTGATTCGTTGTATTGTTTGGATAAATATTTCAGCCAGCCTAAACGGATATTTGAAATATAATCATTATCCTGGTAAATTGTTTTCATCTCATTAATTGCCAGATCGTAATTTTTCTGATTTTCAGCAATATAACTCCTGCTGAAAGTCTCCTGCAAGGCATTGATGTTTTGAGCCTCCAGTTCAACAACTATCAGTAAAAGAACGGCAACAGAAAATAATTTTCTTAGAGTTTCCATTTTAATCCTCCTGAATATGAATATTGGTAATAATACGAATTTTGAGTGGTGTTTGCCAACTCTTGCTGGTCGAAAGTGAAATTTCCTATGATGGACAGATGTTTGCCAAGCATATAAATCAGGGACCCACCTGTTCTGAAAACAGACGGATCATAGGCATTATAAATGTAAAGGCCCCCGTAAGTGCTGTAGTTTTTAAGATTTCCCAATGTTATAATTCCTTCACCCCATAAGTTTTTGATTAGTTTTAAACCGGCTGTTTGTGAAAATATTGCCCTGAAACCGTTACTTTCAATCATGCCAGCCACAGAACTTGTGAAATAGATGTTTTGGCTTCCAGGCAGAACGACACGGGCCTGGAGCCCGATTTGTCTGGTTGTCGACGTTGAGGATTTCAGGACTGAAGCATTTGCTTCCAGGTTAAACCGGTTGAGTTGGCTGGAAATTCCAATAAACCCGAAATTTCCGGGATATTTTTTATTGGCTAAATTGGTATAAAGCCTGTGATAGCTTGTTTTCACACGCCATACAGGTGAGAGAGTCAGACTGAGAATTGCCAGGTATTCGGGCTGCTGCGTCAGGACATTACTAATAGTCTCCTCAAAGTAAGAATAGGCCTGGTAAAGTGAGACCCTATAGCCGAATTCCGAATTCACGCCAAAACGATAGTACAATTGTTTTGATCTCGTTTGTATTTTATTTGATTTCACTGCCATCTCTGTATCAAATGATTCTACTGGCTTTATTGTATTAATTTTGAGGCGATTGGCTGCTTCTTGCGAAAGGTTTCCGGCATAATACCGCGTATAGGCTGATCCTGCGTAAAGATTTGAATAATAAAGATATTCCCTGGTAATGTTGTCAGAACTGTCGAATTTCAGTGCTTTCTCATATTGATTTATAGCGGAATAGTAATCACCGGTTACAAAATAAGCATACCCGGCACGCTGAAGCATGAATTTACTGGTGATATCATGGTTGTATGCCTCTTTTGTTAGTTTTATCAATGCTTTCCAGTCTCCCTTAAGGAAATATTGATAGGAGAGGCTGTCGGCTTTCTGAAGGTCCGGTTTGTCCTGAGAAAAAGAGCAGAATGGCAAACAAAGGAAAACGATTAAAATGTATTTATGCATTTTGCTTCAATTTTGATTTTTTTATTTTCAAAGGTAAAACCAGCAATATGATTGTCTTTTAAAGTAACAGATCCAGAACTTTGAGGCAGGATCTTTCCATAATACAAGAGTGTTATATTGGATATCAGTTTGATTGACTGTGGATGGAAAGCATTGTCTGCATCAGTTTGCAATATGCTGTAAAAAGCATGTACCCGGTTGAAGAACGGTGCAACAAAATCATGGAGCCATAATAATCCGTTTCTTGACAGGATCGTGTTCAATGGCAATTCATCTGTAATTTTAAGATCATCATAATAGCCCAGCAGTACTCTGTATGCCGTCAGGTAAAAATAGTAGAGCAATGAGTTCTTGTCTCCGTAGAAAGAAGTAAAATAGAACATGCTTCCATCATTCACATAATATGCGTAACTTTCTGTCTCACTGCAATACAGATAGTTGGAATTGTATGCGTCAGTATATGCTTCCCATTTCATGGTTCTTTCCTTCTTTTTTTCATCCGTATAACTGAATTTGAGGATGTTATTTGGCTGAATACCAAATGAATTTTTCAATACGGAATGAACCTGCAAATCGGCAATTATTTCTCCCTCTCCGGGATTGGTGAAAGAAGAAAGAGTTTTGTGCCCGTTTATGGTTTTCAGATAGTATGCAAAGGGATAATTCAGTGTTTTGGCACCTATATTGGGCGACGACTGCACCTGAAAATGGATATGCGGCTGATGCGACCGCCCTGAATTTCCACAGTTGGCAAGCAGATCACCGCGTTTCACGGTATCACCTTTTTTTACCTTGAAAGTGCCTTTTTTAAGATGGGACAGCTGGGTGTATAAACCTGGCATATGCCTGATTATTATGGTATTACCCCAGTTATTTACCGTATTGATTTTACCGATTTCGTTGTCGTTGACCTGATCTGTTATCTCTTCCACGATACCGTCTGCGGGTGCAAGTACTGGTTTGTTGTAACAATGATAGTTTTCGCACAATAAACCACCGGAACTATGTGTTTTCATCTCCTCATCAAGAAGCATGAAATCAAAGGCATGGCTCCATTCCCCCATGTGGGTAAATTTTCCATTATGCCCCTGGCTTATGATCCAGTCACCCCAGAATGGTGGATGTAATGGCAGGTAGAGAAGTTGGGAGAGCCTGGTTTTGTTGTTTTCGTATGTATAAAGATTACTCTCGGGAGAGTAATGCTGAATTGGAGTGAGAATTAAACCGGAAGGGCTTTTTCGCAATGAAAGGAAGTAAATGAACAGTATGACGACGATGGAAAAAGGAAGTGAAAATACCGGGAGTTGAATAGTCCCTACGAGCCTCGTCAGGGAAAGAAGAACCAACGATGTGAGCGGTACCAGTAAAAATGTCCAGAGATAGGACTTCCAGGAAGGGATCACAAAGAATCCCCCAATCGCAAGAGCGGTCATGATGTAGTTGGCACCAATGTTATAATAGGAGAATCCGGCTGTTTCAGATCCGATGAAGGAAGCGAAAAAATAGGCGGAAAGAAATCCGATGATGGTCAGGGAGAAAGCAATTCTTGAACTTATCAGCAGTAAAACAGCAATCAGTAATCCGGAAATCAGGTTATTCTGAAAGAATACAGAGCTTAACGACCTTAAATAGGTGTCTGCAAGTTTGCTGATTGTCAGACTATCAATAGCTTGTAGAAAATTTACCAGATTGCTGCCTCCAACCGCGTAAACCTCATTGATCCAGTATATGTTTCTCTGGGTTAATCCAAGGTGTTCAAATGTTGTGGATGGCATTACGATCAGCCAGAAACCTAAAACAAATGGTATGCTCAGATGTGGTAATCCATGCTTTCCCAGCCATCCTCCCAATGTTACGGAAAGTATAAGTGACAGCAGTGCCGCAAGCAATAACAGGCTGAAGTATACCAGGCCCGGATCAAAAAAAGTTCCCATTCCCAGTCCGAGCAACAAGGCATTGAAACTATACAGCCCTTTTCTCAACTGAAGTTTGTCAAATCCCATGTAACGTGCTACCATTACTGTAATCAGCACTGATATTATTCCACTCAACCCGGCATAAAAATTAAACATTGTCATGATCAGAATGCCCAAAGCAAATAGCTTATTATCAAGAAAGAAGATAACAGAATAGCTGTTCAGTGTGGCCGGTACAATATCTTCCTTGATCGGAATTATATATTTGTTTAGTGGCATTATTAATCTGTACAAGGGATTAGTAACAATTAAAAAAATATCATGAGAGTGGATTATTGATCAGATAATCAGGTAATTGTTCAACGGATTCAATGTATATCAGAGTTTCTGCTTTTCTGATCAGGTGGGGATGACTATTCTGGTCCAGCAATACAACATTGGGACGAAGGGTTATGAACTGCATCCACTGAGTCATGTTGTAGGCGCCGACTTTATGTACAACCAGTTGATCTCCTTTCTGCAACAAAGGAAGGGAAATATTTTCCCGGAGAATATCGATATTCATGCATAGCGGACCAAACAGCACGGTCTCTTCTGTATGCTGCCCGGCTTCCTGGGCAGGACTCACCTTGTGTTCGTACCAGTTGGATGTAAACAGCAGATTTATACCGAAATCAACAATTGTAGACCTTCTGCCATCCGACAGGCGCTTATTGGCCAGCACGGTGCCAAGCAAAAAACCCGCATCATCAATCAGTGCTCTTCCAGTTTCCAGGATAAGGAGTGGAAGCTCTTCCTGCTTGAATCCATATCCGAGTATCACATCAGTTATGACATCAGCAAACTGATCAATTGTTGGCACAGTGTCAGTGCCAGGCAGATACGAACCTTTAAGCGTGTTTGTTGAGGGGAAGCCACCTCCAAGGTCCAGGTACTGTATTATTTTATTGTGCTTTTCCTTGACGCTCCATGCCAATTCGCACATTTTTGCAGTAGCTGTGGCATAAGCTGACGTTTCAAGTAAAAAAGTTCCGATATGGCAATGCAAACCGACTAAATTGAGATTTTTGCAGTTGAGTATCCTGTTTATTGCATTCCAGGCCTGACCATTTTCATAATTAAAACCAAATCTGTCCCATTGAGGATAAATACCCGTATCCATGTTTACCCGTATCGCAACCCTTGGATACAAATCGAGCTCTTCACTCAGTTTTATCAGGGAATATAGTTCATCGAAGTGATCAATATGAATCAGTGAATTGTACCTGGCCGCAGTAACAAGTTGTTCGTCAGTTTTGTCAGGGCCGTTGAAGATTATTTTATTTCCCGGGACACCATTTTTAATGGCCTTTTCATATTCGAAGCCCGAAACTACTTCTGCCCATGACCCTTCCTGGTGAAAAATTTTGCAGACCGCATTCAGATAGTTCGTCTTATATGACCAGGCAAACTGTACTTTTGGGTACCTTGTCTTAAATACCCTGACAGCATGCTGATAATTGCGCCTTATTTGTTTTTCAGAAATGACAAACAGGGGAGACCCAAAGGTTTTGATTAAATCTTTTACACTGACCCCTTCCAGGTGGGATACAACTTCATTTTTGGTTTGTGACCCGAATTTATTGGTAAAACCGGTATTCAGTTTTTTGATAATCGGTCGTTCGTATTTTATTTTTTCCTTCATTTTTAAGACTTTTAGAATCATGGCCGCAAAGGGTCGCTCATTGAATTTCCATTATAACTCTCCCATACCGGATATTTTCTGAAATTCTTCCACATCTGTGATAAGGTCCCAGGAATACCGGATAAATATTTTCCCGACTTCGTAATGACTGAAGGGCTCAACGTTTAAACCCATAGCCATCTTCACCAGTGATGCAGGTTGATTCTGTCCCGCAGCTGCAGACAGGTAGATCCACGCAGGGAAGCGGGGGTTTACTTCCATAATGAAAGATTTTCCATCATTGGTATGCATTACTTCCAGTTCACATCCTCCTCTCCATTTTGTGGCTTTTATAAATTTGTGTGCCAGTTCAATGAAGGAATTGTCTTCAATTGTAATGCCGGCCCAGGCTTTCCCTTTGTCCGTAATGTAGAGTTTTCGCATGGGTATCACACTGATTGCATTGCCATTACCGTCACCCAGGGCTGCAATATTGATCTCTGTACCTTTGATGAATTTTTGGGCGATGATTGGTAAACCCCATTTGGACTGAAGCTGATAATAGGCCTTTTTTGCCTCTTCCAGCGTGTTTGTAATGGCTGCGTCGTAATATTTACCTTTGATTACCAATGGAAAATCAAATTCATCCGCGGCCTTGGAAAGATCTGAAACCTGGTAAATAAGTTTATCCTCCGGTATCAGCAAATGATGTTTTTTTCCGAATTTGTAAAGTGATGTTTTTTGTCGGGCTTCAAATTGTTCCAGATCGGGCAGGAAAGTACGGATTCCAATTTTTTCCAGCTCATTTTTTAACTTGATGAAGCTAAAAAGTTCTGCGTCAAAATTTGGAATGACCAGATCAATTTTCTCTGAGCTCTGGATGTATTCCAGGCGCCTGAGTAAATTTTCTGAACCGGCAGAAGGATACGGAATCTGGTAAGTCTTGTCAACCAGGTTATGCATGTAAATTCCCGGTTCCAACGCCTCGTAACTTAGACCAATGATCCGGATATCAAATTCAGGGCATTCTCTTATTGCCCTGATAACGGATACTCCGGGACCCGGACTGTCAATGGCATTCAGTCCGGTCACGGCAATTACCAGCTTCCTTTTTTTCTCATGCCCGGATGTAACCTGAAATTCCATTTATACTGTTTTTATGGTGTAATACTTGTGTTTTACCAATAACGGCTACTCTTCTGTTAAGTTGTAATCCCTCAGCTGCGAGAGGAAATCCTCGAGGTCTTTTTCAAATTGATTTTTTTCAACGTCATACTTGGCACAAATCACTTCAATGATTTCCTGGCGGGATTTATCTTCTTTGAAAAGAGACAAAATATCTGATCCGGTCGGATTGGACGAGAATGAGTCGCCTGAACCCGGATTAAAGATGAATCCTGCTTCACTTGTTGCTATATTTTTCTTGAATTTCATGACTTTTGAGGAATGAATTGAATGGGTACAGTTTTTTAATACACCCTTTTAGAGGTAGAATGTCCTGTCCAGAAATTTTTGAAAATTTTCCTTGTATTGCTCACCTATGGGTATATAGACTTTTTCGTCAAAAATGATTCTGTTTCGTTCTATTACTTTGACCTGGGCCAGGTTGACAATAAAGGACCTGTGCACTCTCATGAACATACCTTCAGGTAATTCCGTTTCAATGTTTTTCATCCTCATCAGGGTTGTCACCGGTTTTTCTTTGATCAAATGAATAATAATGTATTCATTTGACCCTTCAATGTATTTAATGTCAGCCAGATGTATTCGAATAAGGCGGTGTTCAGCCTTTACAAATATATAATCCTGGTTCGTTTGCACGGTTTCGGATGACCTGTTGTTCAGATCGAACCACGCTTTCGCTTTGTTGGCAGTTTTCAGAAACTGTCCGTAGCTAATTGGTTTGAGCAGATAGTCAAGCGCATCGACCTGAAATCCTTCTATGGCAAATTCGCTGTAGGCAGTTGTGAAGATGACAGGAATTTTTTGTTCCAGCGATTTGACAAAGTCCATCCCATTTAAATCCGGCATATTGATGTCAACAAAAAGCAGGTCAACCTGTCCGGTCCTAACAAGTTGGAGTGCCTCAAAAGCACTGGAACACAGGGCGGTCTTTTCAAAAAATGGTGTTTTGTCAATATAAGCACCAATCTGTTTGAGAGCAAGAGGCTCATCATCCACGGCTAAACATCTAATTTTCATATAAATATATTTTTATTCAATAGGTACACATAAATAAACATGATACTCAGTCCCTGAATCCTTTATTTCCAATTCATAATTTTTGCCATAAAGCAGTTCCAGGCTTTTTTTGATGTTGGTCAATCCAATTCCCGAGTATTTGTTGCCGGAATTGTTATTTTGTTTGTGCTTGCTGTTTTTTATAGTGCAGTTCAATTTACTGCCAATAACTTGCAGACTGAACAACACAAATGATTCATTCTGATAGCTGACACCATGTTTGAATGCATTTTCCAACAGCGAAATGAAAAGCATAGGTGGAATTTCGATATCCGGAATTTTTTTGGGAATTTCAAGGGTAACCTTTACATTCTCGGAAAACCGGAGTTGCATCAGGGAAATATAGCTTTCGATAAACCCGATCTCTTTTTTCAGGCTTGTATGTCCATGGGAAGTTTCGTAGAGGAGATAGCGCATCATTGTGGAGAGTCGTATGACGGCATCTTTTGCATCCTCAGTGTCGATATCAATCAGTGAATGGATATTATTGAGGGTATTCATGAAGAAGTGCGGACTTACCTGGTGCCTCAGGAAGGCCAGTTCGTTTCTGAGTTGGTCCTTTTCCATGTCCTTTCTCCGGTCTTCAGCAATAACCCATTGTCCTACCACTTTAAATGTTGTACTGCTGCCAACAATCAGGAATGATATGATCAAATTGGCAAAAATCAGGAGAGTTAGGGAGTCGTTGCCGGTTTTTCCTTTGGGTACAAATCCTATCGGTGCCGGCATCCCTGATCCCAGTTCCATCGGGATACCTGATCTCAGGTTCATAGGTGGCATGGTAAGTGGCTGAGGGAATAGAAGTTCTTTAAAAATCAAACCGGCACCTGTTACTACTACAATTGTTACTACAGCCGAAATTGTATAAACTTTGTATTTCTGAGCAATCAAAAATTTAGGGATCAGAACCATGATATTTAGCAGGAAAATCATGAAGAAGCCCAGGATACGAAGCCATTCTGATAACATTTTATCCCAGTCAAGGGCGCTGTAACCCCATTGGTTGAAAAATGGTATGGAGAATACACCAATCCAGATTACACCATAAATCAGTGCTTCGATGACTTCTATTTTGAATGTTTTATTCATCTGGATCCGGGGTTCTTCCATATTTTTAAACAAAGATAGATTTAGAGACGTAGAAATTTAGAAAAATCAGTAAAAGGGTTGTTTTAATCAATAAAAAGTCGTTTATTCTCTGTGATTCACTGAGATGTATGAGGATGTTTTTTCTGGTTAATTATCCATGCATTGAACTTTTTCCGGGGAAATGCCAGTCAGAGTAATTAAATGTTTGCAGAATTGCCGGAAGAGTGGAATTTGTTATTTTTAATTCGAATTTACCGTGCTGTCCGGTCTGTTTGAATTTCCTGTTCAGGGAACCCTTTCAACATCCTGTTTTCCCGGAATTTTCGATTAGTCTCATTTTTTTAAATCAAACTAATTGGTAATGAACATTAAAATCATTCTAATATCTTTCCTGTTTGCATCATTTTTTTGTTGCACTGAAAATCATCAGGAGAAGCTGACTGATTTCGTCAACCCTTTTATTGGTACTGATGAAGATGGACATACTTTCCCCGGTGCAATTGTGCCATTTGGGATGGTCCAGCTTAGCCCCGATAATGGTGATCACGGCTACAACTGGTGCAGTGGTTATCATTACAGCAGTAATAAAATATTAGGTTTCAGTCATACCCACTACAGCGGAACAGGGGCAGAAAGTCTTTGCGATATCTCTGTAATGCCTTTGATCAATGCTGTTCCGTCGTGGGAATCCGTAAGGAGCGATTTTTCTCATTCAGAGGAAAAAGCCTCGCCGGGTTACTATACTGTGAATTTAAAAAGTTTCGGTATCAAGGCTGAACTCACGACAACGGTTCACTGCGGAATGCACCGCTATACATTACCGGAAAGCAACAGCGCGATGTTGCGTTTTGATATTGGGTTCGGTAATGGGGTGGAAGCAAGGGTTGGGCACAATGGAGATGAACCTTTGGAATGTTATTTTAAAAAAATTGATGATCATACAATTGCTGGATTCAGGCGATCCATGGGATTTGTAGGGGAACGCTATGTATACTTTGCAGCCCAGACGAGCCGTCCTTTTGTGGATATTAGCATCTTTGCCGATGGTACAGCAATAAAGTCGAAGCAGGAAGCCACAGCGGTAAGACTTAACACTTACTTATCCTTTCCTGCAAGCAAGGCGCAGGAGCAATTAATGGTCAAAGTGGCGATTAGTTCTGCTTCCATTGATGGGGCGATGGCAGGTCTGAAGGAAATACCGGATTGGGATTTTGATCGTGTCAGAAAAAGTGCCGAAACGGCTTGGGAAAAAGAACTGGAAAAGATTAGAGTAACCTCAGAAGAGAAATCCTTTAAAGAGACATTCTATACAGCTGTTTATCATAACTATTTTGCTCCTTTCAGGTTTGATGATGCTTTGGGTGAATACAGGGGGGCAGACGGTAAAACCCATAAAGGGAAAAATATTTACACCTTGCATTCCTTGTGGGATACCTACAGGGCCACAGCACCTTTGTTTACCCTGACTCAAAGTGAAAGGCTGCCTGATATAATTAACTCATATCTTGCTTTTTACCAGCAACATGGCCTGCTTCCTTCGTGGGAGATGTATTTTAATGAAGCCAATGTGATGCCGGGTTATCACGCCGTACCTGTAATCTCTGATGCTATTCTAAAGGGAATCAGCGGATTTGATTATGAGGCAGCGTTTGAAGCAATGAAAACTACGGCAAACGAAGAGATCAGGGAAACGGATTATTACATAAAGTATGGTTATGTGCCTGACGATCTGGATCCCAGACAACGAGGTGTGACCAAAACAGTCGAATATGCATTTGATGACTGGTGCATAGCCCAGGTTGCAAAAAAACTTGGGAAGGAGAGTGATTATGACAATTTTATAAAAAGAAGCGGTTACTGGAGAAATGTATTTGATAAACAAGTGGGTTTTGTCAGGCCAAAGGATTCAGGGGGAAACTGGATGACACCTTTTGATCCAAGGGAATCTATTGGATTTCAGGAGGGAAATGCATGGATTTATACCTGGTATGTTCCGCAGGATGTTTATGGCTTGATTACTGCCATGGGTGGTGATCAGAAATTTGACATGAAACTGGACTCATTGTACAATGGGCCTGAGAAACCGTATCGCAATCTGACCAATCATGGGTTTTACGGACTTTCGGAGTTCTCCAATGAACCCAGCCATCATGTTCCCTATTTGTACTCATACGTTGGAAAGCCCTGGAAAACAGCGGAGAAGGTGAACCATATTCTGACCAGGTTTTACAGTAACCAACCGAACGGATTGTGCGGGAACGATGATTGTGGTCAAACAAGTGCCTGGTATGTTCTTAGCTCCATCGGCTTTTACCCTGTTAACCCAGCCAGTGGTGAATATGTATTGGGTAGTCCATTATCAGAAAAGTCTGAGTTGTTATTAGAAAATGGAAAGCGTTTTGTCGTGAGGGCAGAAAATCTGAACAAGCAAAATATTTACATCCAAAATGCCGTGTTTAATGGTAAACCATACACTAAATCTTATCTGAAACACACGGATATTTTGCAGGGAGGTGAACTGGTGCTTTTTATGGGAGGACAACCTTCTCAGTCATGGGGAACAGCCTTCGAAGACAGGCCCGGGAAATGACATTGTAATTGGGCCCTGCACAGAAAAAAATAATTTTAAAAAATAATTTACAAAATTTTAATTATTGAGAAGTGAAACCATTATTATTACTGCTTGCCGTTTTAGGATTTCTTGATGCAAGTGCACAGTTGACTCCTTTTTATTCCGGTACTGATGGCAAATATGGATACAAGGATCAGGAAGGTAAAATAGTTGTTGCCCCGAAGTATGACCTTGCATATCAATTTGTAGAAGGCATGGCCGCCTTCAGGTTAGCCGGGAAATATGGGTATCTTAACGAAAAAGGGATAGAAGTTGTTAAACCCAGGTACGATTTCACATGGCATTTTATTGGAGGTTACGCTACTGTTAAAAAGGGCGAACTTTATGGATTTATTGATAAAAGCGGTCGGGAACTGGTACCGCCGCAATATGAAGATGCCAACAACTTTCATGGTGCCTGTTGCTACAAAGGTATGGCACACGTAAAGGAAAAGGGGAGATGGAAAATTATCAAACTCTAATCTTTCTTTTGAAAAAGATAGTTTTCTATATTTCCTCTGAAATCATCCAGTCCGATAACTTTTGCATATCTGCCTTCTGTAAGGGTAGCCAGGACTGAGGTTTGCACATCTTCTGCCTTTGTCAACTTCCCGCCGAACTTTAGATCGCGGGTTGCGCATGCATCACTGACAACAAGACATTCAAATCCGAAATCATGCGCAGCTCTTACCGCTGCTTCCAGGCACATCTGGGTTTGCATGCCAATAATGACCAGACGCGTAATGCCCTCCTTCCTTAGATATTCAAGCAAATCTGTCTTTTGAAAACTATTTACTTCCTCTTTCGTAATTACCTTCTCCCCGGTAATAGGGGCAACATTCGGATGAATTTCAAAACCTTTGGATGATTTATGACGAACATGGATCACTGGTTGTTGTTTTTCTCTGAATAGGTGAAGGATTTCGCTGGCAGCAATACTTGCTTCTTCAGCATGAACCAGTCCTGGGCCTTCCCCCGGAAAATAGAAGTTCTGAATGTCGACAATCAGCAAAGCTGTTTTTACCTGGCTGTTTTTTTGCTGCGCCATGCTTGAAAAAACCAGCATCAGGAACGCAAACAGAAGAGTCAATTGTTTTGTCATTGTATCGTGAATTGGATATTTTTAATGAACATTAGTCAAAACTAACAAAAATGAACGAAAATCAACAACGAATTATACAAATATGTTCTGATTTTCAAGAATATAGTAGTGTTACTAACCTATCAAATATTGTACATGGCATGACTAAGAAAATAATTCATTTTGCCAGGAGCATTAGCATTGCTGTTATTGGGTTTCAGACGGTAATTAAAAACGAAACTAATTTCTAGGTATATATTTTTGAGTTGATTACTCAAAAGACAAAACGTATTTTCTGAAGTTGTCCAATATTGCCTGCCATCCTTCAAACTGCTGTTCTAAAGTATGAATATTCTCAGCTTCAAAAAGCTCCGTAATTTTTGTGGTTTTACCCTCCGATTCAAAGGATACACTGACTTTTCTGCCATCCGCAATGGTGTATTCAATGTATTGGTGGTTACGTACCTGGTCATAAATCCCGGCAAAATCGAACGAAAGGCTACCATCTTTGGCTTCCATTCTTGACAGAAAATGGCCACCGACTCTTAAATCATTTTCTGCTTTGGTCGTGTGCCAGTCATCTGATCCACTGTTCCATCCCAGAATGTCATCCGGAGTGGTCCATTTTGACCATACTACCTCAATGGATGCATTGATCAGTGTGGAGACTTCTATTACAGGTTTGTTGTATTCCATATGTTTTAGCTTTTTCCCCGAAAGTTGAACATCCAATGTAACCCAAAGCGGTCGGTACAGGTTCCATAATATGATCCCCAAAACATATCCTGCAATTCTGCAGTTATCTGACCTCCTTCTGAAAGTGCGTCAAAAAGCGTTTTTGTGTCACTCCGGGAGTCTGGTTCCAGACTGATGTATATATTGTTACCCTGAATTACCGTGAATCCGCATGACTCTGGTGCGTCAGTTCCCATCAACACGTGACCTCCAAGTATGGGTAATTCGATATGCATGACCATATCCCTGGCGTCTACTGGGAAGGGTGGCATTCCTTCCATTGTAGGGGTATCACTAAAGCGCATGATTCCACCCCTGAATTCTCCGCCGAAAACGGATTTGTAAAACAGAAAAGCTTCTTCTGTATTACCCGGGAAATTTAAATATGTACTTACCGTTGCCATAACTTTTTTTCGGTTTTATACGATGGATTGATTATTCGGTTTCTATCCAGGAGGCAACGAAATTAAATTACAGGAGAGAAAAATGCGGGTAATTTGTCGAGGTATTATATTTTCATGACAACCAGGGAGGTATATTTTGTTATTTGGTCCTTCCGTAGAGTTGGCTCAGATCCAGCAATTTGTGTTTGTGCGAATCATTCAGCAGTGATGGATCCATGCGCCAGAGCCAGTTTCCCCGGGTAGTTCCCGGTTTGTTCATTCTGGCCTGCGTCCCCAGTCCCAGGATATCCTGCATGGGAATTATTGCAAATTGAGCTACTGATTCTTCTGCTTTTCTGATAAAATTCCAGGAGTCGGGATTATCGCATCCCAGGTATTTTTTAATTTTCACTTTCTCTTTTTTGGATAATGACTGAAGCCATCCATTGGTTGTATTGTTGTCGTGAGTTCCTGTATAAGCGACGAAATCTTTTGTGTAATTGTGGGGAAGATGAGTATTTTCCGAATCGCCTGAGAAGGCAAACTGTAATACTTTCATTCCTGGCAATGAAAATTTCTTCCTGAGATGATCAACTTCGTGAGTAATTAAGCCCAGGTCTTCCGCCACTATAGGTAATGAACCAATCTGATGTTTTAAAAGTTTCAGCATTTCATCACCAAAAGCCCTCAGCCAGCTTCCATTGATGGCATTTTTTTCAGTGGCAGGAACTGCCCAGTATGATTCAAGACCGCGAAAATGGTCAATACGCACAAGGTTAAACAGAGACAGGTTGAAATGTATACGCGCCATCCACCACTCAAAACCCTGGTGCTTCATTTTTTCCCAATCGAACAGCGGATTGCCCCACAGCTGGCCTGTTTTGCTGAAGTAATCGGGTGGGACTCCGCCTACAAGGGTTGGTTTCCTGTTTTCATCAAGGAGGAAGAGAGACTGGTTACTCCATACGTCAGAACTGTTATAGGCAACATATAAGGGTATATCCCCAAATATTGAAATTCCTTTTTTGTTGGCGTAGCTTTTCAGTTCGAACCACTGTTTAAAAAAAATATACTGCAGAAACCGGCTGAAATCGACTGATTCCCTGTGGGTTGTATAATACTTGAAAAGTGCCGGCTCATCCCGTAATTGAAGTGATTTCTCCCATTTGCTCCAATCTGAACCGGGGAGATTTTGTTTGCATGCATCGAATAGGGACCACGATTCAAGCCACCACCAGTGTTTATCCCAGAATTGTTGGTATTCCTGCAAATCAAATCCGCCGTTTTGTGAGAAATGATGATAAGCAATTTTGAGAAGCCTGTTGCGAAATGGCAGAACCTGCTTGAAATTTATCTTGTCAACCGGAAAGTCAGGTGAGTCAACAAGTGCATCATCCGGGAGTAATCCCTCATTTATCAGCAACTCCAAATCGATCAGATTGGGATTCCCTGCAAAAGCTGAATAGGCCTGGTACGGAGAGTGACTCCAGTCTGCAGGACCCAGCGGGAGTATCTGCCACAGGCTCTGTCCGGCATCACTCAACCAGTCGATAAAATTGTACGCATTAGCTCCAAGGGATCCTATCCCGTATTTACCGGGAAGAGAGGTTGGGTGCAATAATACTCCTGAAAGTCTTTGGCTAAATATCATACTTTATGCTCGGAAAAAGGAATTGTAAACCGAAATAAATGAAAATACAGGGATAAATCCGGAAAAGTACCTGCCAATGCTTACCTGCAGTTGGTAAGGATCCGGAGCCTACCGGTTACCTATGATCACTCGTTGATTCTTTGTCCAAAAGTAGAAGTAATTTTCAAGTACTAAAAATTGTTCAAGGAAGAAACATAATTATCAGTACCTCGTAATAAGAGTTGAATGTTTATAATCATTCTAAATAAATTGCAATATGAGAAATTTACTGATTATTTTAATTTTACTAGTTATGGAAAACACCGCTTTTGCACAGTTTACCCAGGAACCATTACCATATGCGTTTGACGCGCTGGAACCATCGATTGATAAGGCCACGATGGAAATACATTATGGTCGTCACCACAAAGCTTATGTAGACAACTTAAACAAGGCTGTTGCAGGTACACCACAGGGGAAAATGACAATTCTTGATTTGCAGAAATCTGTCACGGCAGCGACACCTGCTGCCATCCGCAACAATGGCGGAGGAGTCTGGAATCATACCTTTTTCTTCAACGGAATGGCTCCCAATGCTGGCGGAGAGCCAAAGAATGTTTTGGGAGATGCCATCAGGGCAACATGGGGCAGTTTTGACCACTTTAAGGAAGAGTTTAAGAAGGCTGCTTTAGGCCGTTTCGGATCTGGCTGGGTTTGGTTGAGCGTATCCAATGGAAAACTTGTTATCCAGTCGACACCCAATCAGGACAATCCTCTTATGCCTGTATCAGATGCAAAAGGAAGCCCTGTGCTAAGTCTTGATGTGTGGGAACACGCATATTACCTTAAATACCAGAATAAGCGTGCTGATTATGCCGATGCTTACTGGAATGTGGTAAACTGGGATCGTGCCAATACCATCTATCAGCAAGCTATAAAGTAGTGGATGAAATGAATTCCGGCAATCCCGGATTTTGAACGAACCGAATTCAAAATCAAGGCTCAAATCTAACCTACAAAGAGAAAGCCGTTCACGTTTGGTGGACGGCTTTCTCTTTTATTTCAAGTTATAGGATCGTTATTCCTGTTGCTTTTATTGCAGTTTAAAGCTGATTGGGACCGTGTAAGAAACCCTTACAGGTACACCGCGCTGCTTGCCTGGCTTCCATTTGGGCAACGTTGAAACTACCCTTAAAGCTTCAGCATCAAGAGACGCATCTACCCCCCTGGCAATTTTGGCATTGGATACAGAGCCGTCTTTGTTTACTACGAAAGTAACAAATACTTTACCCTGAATACCATTTTCCTGGGCGACAGCAGGATAGACGATTGCTTTGGCAATGTATGTGCGGAGTGCTAACTCCCCTCCCGGGAATTCAGGCATCTCCTCTACCACAACAAAGACCTGTTGCTCTTCTTTCTCCTGTACCTCTTCCTGTTTTTGCTCCACAACCTCAACAACTTCCTTGTTTACTGTTGTTGATACCTGCTCGTCGGAAATCATCAATTTACTTTGATCTTCAACTTTTATAGAGTCAACTACAACAGGGGCAACATATTTAACAACTGCTTGTTGGTTTGCCGGCGGAGGTGGTGGAGGTGGCGGAGGTGGTGGTGGCACATCCGTTTGAAGGTTGTTGGCCATTTCCGCTATTACCTCTTTAGCATCCCTTGCTTTATGCTTAGCCTGATTACTGGCCCTGATATAGGGAACGATTACGATTAAACCAAGGATTATAACACCAATCAGCGTTGAGATCAGAACAACACGGTTGTACTTCTTCCGGATCTGATATGCTCCATATTCCTGGTTTCTATTTTCGAAGACTATGTCATCGAAAGTAGGAATTAACTGTTTATCTTGTACCATACGTATCGATCTTTATCTTTTTTTAGCTTTTGGTGCAACAGGAGTTGCAGAGGCCACCGGCGTAGCAGTCAATGGCACTCCGAGTGCACGTTCCACCATATTTTGCTCGAGCCAGTCAATGTCTGTAACAATGTATATGGCAATACCTACGATTGACATTTCATCAATAATATCGACAAAATTTTTGTATTTCGCTGTCTTATAGAATTTGATCAAAACAATAGGACCGGTATCATCAGTCTTTTTAAGTTGACGAATGGCTGATTGCAAAGAATCCTGCTTGATATTTATCTTCCCTGAAACTACATCACTCTTGAATGCTTCAATTTTATTGAAGAGTGCCCGGTTTCTATCCAGTAATACCTGGCGGATACCTGTGGCACTGAAATTGGTTTCCCGTAATGGAATCAGCGCTGCAGGATCTGCTTTGCCAGGGTACCAGAATACCTTGTCGTTCGGACCCATGATGATGTTAAGCGTACGGCTTTCTGCAATTTTAGGAGGTTCGACTTTTTCGTTTTGCCTGATTTTCTCAGGCAAAGCGATTTCCATGACCTTAGGTTTGGCAAAAGCAGTCGTAAGCATGAAGAACGTGATAAGCAGACACATAAGGTCTACCATCGGCGTCATGTCTATGGCGGTTGAATGTTTTTTAGGTCTTCTCTTCCCGCCCTTTTGTTTATCTTCCTGTATAATTTCTGCCATAATACTACTTTTTAGCTTCCTCCTTGACTTCAACCTTTTCGAGGCTGGTTATCAGGCTGAACCTGTTTACATTTTTATCCTGAAGTATGTCCAGAACTTTTTTTACAAGCGGATATTCCACATCGTTGTCGCCTTTTATCAGGGCATTAACCGAAGGGTTAACCTGGCGGGAAAATAAAACCCACAATGCCAACTGGTTATCAGTTGAATCAATGGGGATTCCCTTTTCGAACTTTGCTTTTTCGTTGTCTTTGGCAGTAAGGTATGCCTTAAACTCCTTTATGTTTACTCCAAAGGGAACACTGTTCTTCTCGAAATAGCGTAGTTCTTGGGGTGTGAATACGATGTTGTATCTCTTACCCATCTCTTCAAGGATTTTGGGTCTGAAATGCAAAATGGTATCCGGCCCGTTGTCAACATTGAAAAACACCCTGTTGTCCTTGGCTATTGTTATAGTCATAATATTCTTGTCCGGAGAAGGTTTTTCAGATATTGAAAACGGCGTATCGACAGGAGCCGGTTCAGATGGCTTCATGGTAGCTGTCAACATGAAGAATGTCAGCAGCAACGAGAACAGGTCCACCATCGGCGTCATGTCAACATGGGGCGTTTTATGTGGTATTTTAATCTTTGGCATGCGATAATTTTAAATTTTTTATAAACCAAAAGAATTAAACCCAGACATTTATTTTCTGATACGTGCAGCGAATGTCTGAGTTAGGCTAAAGCCAGCCTCATCAATTCTGAAGGTGTAACCGTCAATTTTTGATGAGAAATAGTTGTAGAAAATGATGGCCAGTGTTGAACCTGTGATACCGAATGCTGTATTGATCAAAGCCTCAGAAATACCGGTTGCCAACTGAAGTGCATCAGGGGATCCACCAGCTTGTGAGAGGGCGGCGAATGCACGGATCATACCAAGTACCGTTCCGATCAAACCGATCAAAACGGAGATGGAAGCAAGGGTAGAAAGGATAACCATGTTTTTGGAAAGCATAGGTAATTCCAATGCGGATGCCTCTTCCAAAGCCTGTTTCATGGAAGTGATCTTCTGGTCTTTCTCCAGCGTATTATCTTTTTCGAGGTCCCTGTAGCGAAGTAAACCTGCTTTAACAACGTTGGCCAATGATCCTTTTTGTGTGTCGCATGCTGTGATAGCCTCTTCAATTTTATCCTTTGATGTCAAATTCTGAATGTCACCTACAAACGTATCAAGAGTGCCTTTACCTTTAACTTTGTTCAGAGTGATAGCTCTTTCAATGATGAAAATAAAAAGGGTCAGAATACATGTCATCAAGACAGGAACGATCGGACCTCCTTTGTAAAGCATACCCATGTAATTGCCTGGCAGCGGTGTGCCTTTTGGGTTTCCACCTTCAAAGTTCACTGGACTACCCATAATATTTGCGTAAAGAAAATACGCTACTAAAAAAGCAATGATAATTGCACCTGATGCAAAAAGTGACTCGAAAGTCTTTTTGAATGAACCTGAATTTTTACTCATCTTTTTAATTGTTTTCGTGGTTAAATAAAACTTTTGTGAATCTCTATTTTATTGTTGTTGATTCCTGGTGATTATTTGCCTAAGGAGGCATTGTAAACCCTTACTTTCGTAACGGCAATTTCAATTGTTTTGTAATCCTTTGCGCTGATTACTAAGGTTGTTGATTCCTCAGGCATTGTGAATTTGTATTCGCCCTTGGCGTTGGTCCACGCTTCTGCTGCCGTATCTTTCACCCTGACGGATGCTCCGACTATTGGCTGGCCGGATGCCTTATCTTTGATTACACCGGTAATTTCGTTCGGATGTGCTTTCGGCTTAGCGCTGGCCTTTAGCTGAGAGATATATGAAATGGTAGATTTGGCCTGGGCATTTCCCGGTTCCAGTGAAAGAATTTTGTTGTTGTTCTCAACTGCCTGTTCATAGTTTCCCTGTTCCATATTCAGGGTACTCATTGAACCAAGCGCTTTGATAACAATCTCTTTGTTATTGGGATCAAGGTTAATCATACGGGTATAGTACCTTTTTGCTTCCTCGAAATTTTTCGCTTGCAATGCACTGTATCCGAGGTACCTCAAAGCATCAAAAATTTCATTCTCATTTTTCACAGAGTCACTAGCTGCTTTTGTGAGCAAAGCAAGAAATTTCTGTTTGGCTAAACCACCTTTCGCATCAGGATCCTTGGCGGATGCATTGTTTGCACTCCAAACATATCCCTGCATCTGATCCGGATACTTGCTGATCATTGTATTAAAGATTTCATCGGCTTTGTCGTATTCCTTTGCCTGATAATAAGACCTGCCTATCATCATGTAGTTGCCTTCGGATTCTATCCCTTTTGAAATCAACCTTTTCCATGTATCAGCTGCATCAGCATAACGTTTGTTGGTGTATAAGGAATTAGCTTTTTCCTGTATCAGGTTAACATCCTCCTCACCAAATTTTATGGCTTTCTCATACGCCTCATAGGCCTTATCCAGCTCTTTTTCTGCGGTTGCCATTTTTGCCTGAATTTCATTCACTTTTGCAACGAATGGTTCTTCGCTGACTTTCAGTTTGTCTTTGGCAGGACCCTTAAGTGCTTCGTTTTTTTCTTTGACGGCGGTAAGATCGGCATTTGCTTTTTCGAGATCAGCATAAAGTTTTGGATAGCCCAGGTTCTTTTTAACCAAAATTCTCGCATAATAGATGTAGTCTTTCTTGATGATCCTGTCGGCAGGGAGATTGGCGAAAAGGTTATCCATATAGGTCTGTGCCTGGGCGTAATTTCCCTGTTCGTAAGAAGAATAACCGGCGATCCTGTTCAGATAGATTCTTGATTTGTCAACTGCAAAAATATCCTCTACATTTTTAATTGCTTCCGCATAGTTTTTTGAATAGAATAGCGCATTTACATAACGGATCTTTGCCGGGATATTCTGATTGGTCAGTTGAAGATAAGTCTCAAAATATTGCTTGGATTCCTTATACCTGCCTGCCATGGAATACAATTGTCCCAATTCACGATAGGCGGGGGCATAATTTTTGTCCAGTGCTATTGCCTGCTCATAGTAAGGAATAGCTGCCATCAGGTTACGGCCCTTGAAATAGATACTTCCAATTTTCATGTTCGCCTTCGGAGAATTCGGGGCAACTTCCTGCGCTTTGTTATAATTCTTAATCGCGAGGGAACCGTTGTTGACAAGCAGGTAAATATCGCCTGCAATAATATAAATACCAGGATTCTGCTGATCAATACTGATCGCTTCCCTGATTTCAGGCATGGCTTTGGTAGTGTCTACACGATCAAAAACGATATACGACTCTGCCAGTTTTGCCAAGGTATAGGCATATTCCTGTGGATTAGGAATTTTTGTAATTTTTTTATAGGGGGGCAGAAAACTTCTGGCTTTTACTCTCATTTGATCAGCTGTCTGATTGTCACCCATGTAGGATGCAACTTTTGCGAGACCAACATAGTTAATCGGATCATTAGGGGTAAGGGAAATACCCTTCTCATAATATTTTTTTGCTTCGGCGGCAACTACCGACAATGAGTTCGAAATAGAGTCCGCGAAGTAGTTCAGCATTGTATTTTCCCCGAGCCGGTAATAAACTTTACTTGTTGGTGCACTCTTAGCCAGAGCCTGAAGGATTTCCTCAGCTTTGTCATACTGCTCATTGTTTGTTGCTGTGATCGCATCATCAATTGTCTGAGCTTTTAAACCGGTAACACTGCATACTACAGTAAAAACCAGGATTAAAGAAGTTTTTATAAAAAAACGATTTATCATTTTAGCAAAATATTTAGAGTTATTTTTTTATTTGAATCAGTCGTATTGGCATCGTTGCAGGTACCAGTCCGGACTTGAGAATGATCCTTTGACCTTGCGCTGCTGCGCACCAGGAAACGAATCCTGAAGCCAGACCCTTAAAGGTTTCCCTGGATACAAGATTAATTGTTCTGGTAAATGGATAACTTTTATCATAAATTGAACCTTGTACGGGCATAAAATAAGATCCAGGATTTAACAACTGTTGCGAGACTGCTGCGATTTTGATTTTATCTGAAAATGACCTGCTCACTGAATCCTCTCTGTCACAAATCCAGTTAACACTGACCATACCAATAGCACTTTTATTTTTGGTCACATAATTGATCACTTCTTCATTGCTTTTTACTGAATAGAAATTTGAAGGCAACTGCCCCTGAATTTTAAATTCTTCCTTGAAATAACGGATGTTTGCTGATTTGTCATTGTCGAATACAGCAACCATTTTACCGAGTTTGGAAGTGGGACTGATTTCTTTCCAGTCACTTATTTTCCCGGTAAACAAATCATTGATATTTTCATAGGTAAACAGCGTGTCCTTGTTCTCCCTGTTTAGGACAAACGCGATTGCATCGTAGGCTATAGCGGTTGTTCTAACGATGGTTTGCTGAGAAAGGAGTAACTCCTTTTGTTGATCTGTTGGAACCCATGAACTGACAACAAGCTTTACAGAATCGTTCAAAAATTCGGCGATAAGCTCTTTTTCTGCCATATAGGCAGGATTAATATGGGCATACTTGTACAACGAGGTGAAAGTGGCAATTTCAGCCTCTACTATTGGTTTGAAAGACTCATCAGCGACAATGCGGATGTTTCCCCTTGTTGGTGTTTCATCCATAACAGGTGCCTTCGGACTACCGCACTGAATGAAAAAAAGCAGTGTAACAAGCAAGCTGCTTATAACCAAAGTGTTAAGATTAAAATGCTTTTTTAAGGCGAATTTTTTCACAATTACAGGTACAAATAGTTAAAATTTTCGTTGCAATAATAATAAATCAAATTTGTTATAGGGCAATATTTTATAACATTAATTAATTTTTTTTTGGGTGAACTATTTAAATTTCAAACTGAAACAACAGATAACCCATGCAAAATTTAGATTGAGTTTAAATTAAAGTGTTATGTTGGATATACTGCTGAAACGTCCGGTATTTAATCCTCCTCCGATTCAAAAAAATTCTCCCTGATTTTTTGATATGATAGAAAAATCCTGTAAAAACCGTAAAGCAAAAATGGTATTGACATAATTACCTTAAGAGATTTTTCCATTTTGAAAATATCAGCAAACAGGATGACATACGCTACGCCAAGGTAAAAAAAGATCATCAAAGTGCCAACGATTGTCATTACTTTATCGTAGAGTCTTCTGCTACTCATGTTCAGGTGATTTATTTGGATGTAAATATACTAAATATGTTACAAATTCTTTACTTCAGCCAACGATTTAACCAGTCAAAGAAAACTCTTTGCCACAATATACCGTTTTGTGCCTGAAGGATCCAGTGGTTTTCTTCCGGGAACAGCAAAAGTTCTGCTGGAATGTTATTCAACCGGGCAGAGTTAAAGGCTCCCATCCCTTGTGTATAAGGTATTCTGTAATCCCTTTCACCATGAATAACCAGCATGGGGGTGTCCCAGTTTTGGACAAGTTTGTGCGGGGAGAAATTCTTGTAAGTATTCTGTGCAACTGCATTTTTCGCATCCCAGTAGGAACCGCCATTGTCCCAGTTGACAAACCACATTTCTTCCGTGGTGGAATACATGGCTTCGAGGTTAAAGATGCCACTGTGTGAAATGAAAGTTTTGAATCGTCCCTGGTGGATTCCGGCAAGATAATAGATCGAATATCCCCCGTAACTGGCTCCAACGGCCCCCAGTTTGTTTTTGTCTATGAAGGGTTCTGCTGCCAGTGTATCAATTGCCGTCAGGTAATCCTTCATGTTTTGTCCACCATAGTCACCAGAAATCTGTTCGTTCCATTCCTGTCCGAAACCGGGAAGTCCACGCCTGTTTGGGGCTATGATGACATAGTCGTTTGCCGCCATCATCTGAAAATTCCACCTGTATGACCAGAACTGGCTGACAGTACTTTGAGGTCCGCCTTCGCAATACAGCAAAGCAGGATATTTTTTCTTTGGGTCGAAATGAGGTGGATAAATCACCCACGCGCGCATTTTTCTCTTGTCTGTTGTGGTGATCCATCTGCTTTCAACTTTACCAAAGGAAAGCTGATCCATTAAACCTTTGTTTGTGAAAGTCAACTGCTTGTCTGATCCGTTGGCCGGATCAACCAGGTAAATTTCTGCGGGTTGCGACATGGAGACCCTGGATGCAATGAGTTTGTTCCCGGCAGGAATGACATTCTGATAATTGTGAATGCCATCTGTCACCCTGAAGAATTTTCCAGATGGAACATCCAGTTTGAATATCTCGTCGGTTGCCCTGACATCCGAAATGAACCAGATTGTTTTACTGTCGCCCGACCATGTTAAATTCTGGACGTTCTGGTCAAAATTGACCGAGTAGTCCTTTTTCTTTCCGGTAGTCAGATCAGCAATAAACAGTCTCAGTTTGTCCGCTTCATAACCGTCGCGGGCCATACTTTCCCAGGCGATCATTTTGCCGTCAGGAGAGAAAACTGGGTTTTGATCGTAACCCATCATGCCTTCCGTGAGATTTTTGGTTGTCCCGGAATTCAGGTTGTAGATATAAATATCAGAATTTGTGGAAAGTGCATAATCTTTACCCGCCTTCTTTTTGCAGGTGTATGCCAGCACCTTCGAATCGGCACTCCAGGCAATCTGTTCAATGCCTCCAAATGGTTTCAGTGGTGAATCGTACCGTTCACCCTGCTGAACGTCTTTTTCTTCAGCGAGACCGTTTTCAGTGTAAGAAGCAACAAAAACATGCTGATAGGTTCCATCGCTCCAGGTATCCCAGTGGCGGTACATGATGTCGTCATACAGGCGTGCGTTGGCCAGCGGGAGGTCAGGGTATTTGTCATGAACATCCTGGTCAAGTTTGACAGAGCGGATGTAAAATACATGCTTCATATCTGGGGCATACTTAAACCCGGAAATGCCGTCTTTGACTTTGGAAATCTGCCGTGGAGAGGTTCCGTCGGGATTAATTTCCCATAGTTGCGGTTCTCCAGAAACTGTCGAAATATAACCGATCTTTTTCCCGTCAGGTCGCCAGACTGCTTCAGATTCCTTTTCAGGAGTGTCAGTGATCCTGGTGGTTTCACCTCCTGTAGCTGGTACCAGGTAAAGGTCTCTGTATGATTTGTTCTCGGAAATATTAAAGTAGGTAACATCATACAATACCTGTGTCCCGTCGGGTGAAACCTGGGTAGTGCCAACTCTCCCGAATGACCAGAGCACTTCAGGAGTCATGATGTCCGATTTCAGTTTGGGAGTTTCCGGCACAAAATTCTTTTTTACTGTCTGGGCCAAAACAGCATTGTCATGAGGCAGAAGTGCAATCAGGGCGATCAATAAGACGGCAGGAAAGTATGTCTTCATTGTAATAATTTTTTACAAAAATACTTGATTTTAAAAGTATGACAATGATAAAAAACAGGAAATGATCAGCTATACCGCATTGTACAGTTTTCCGGCCGGTAAAAAAACACCAGGCTTTCGCCCTTTTCTCGAGAGGATGATAATATTTTTAGTTTAGTATTTGACTGTATGAGGAATAACAATCGTTTTCCCCTCATAATCTGTATACCTGATATTGAAGTCAACTTCATGCCGACCGACTACTTTGATGGGGTTTAGTTTGAAACTTACATAACCTGATGCCGGGTAGCCAAGGATTTCACCCCTGTCGTTGTGACGGAACTCCAATAAATATGGATTTTCAATGCCGGTTCCTTCTCCGGTGTCAACGAGGTTGATATAATGCCTTGCCCCCCTCGTATAATAGGAAAATTGTATGTTGAGGATACTGTCACCGGTCAGCCATGTTTTATTGATCATCACAGGATCATTACCGATGCTGTCATTATTTATGTCTGTGACAGACAGAATATCTTTGTAGAGTATGTCTTGGATTTTATTGAACTTACCGAAATAAATCTTTGAATTGTCGGCATTCATTTTATCCTCGTAAGGAGCAAAATTAATCAGCACCCGTTGTCCGGCTTCAAATTCGACCCCATTGGGCAGTGAAATCAGAGAAACTGCCATGTCCCCATTATCTAAACGGACAACCAGGTTGTTTTCCTGATTTGCATTGCTTTGTTCAACCACACCGAAGGAAATCAGATAATCCCCGACTGAATAGTAATCCTTGTCCTCACTGCAGGAAGTGACAAGCAGGCCGCCTGCAATTAATACGATCAGGCAGATAACCGAAAGTTTGAGGTAGTTTTTCATGATAATTCAAGTTCTTGTCAATTTCTGATTCAATTGTTTTGTTGAATCAGGATTAATCAATTTTAGTACCCGGGAATCTTTCCTTTTTTAGACTATTATTCCAGGTTCAAACCATTTGCGCTTTTCTTACAAGAAAGTTAATAACTGTAAAAGGTTGCGTAATCCGGGAGAAATTAACAAAAGTTAGATGGAATTTTAGAATTATTAACGGTTGTGATACTTGATTTTGTCTTGCAGGTCCCAATGAATGAAATTTCTCCAACAACAAAGGAGTTGGTTGGAGCTGTTACCGGGCATCTGAATCACTTTCAATTATCATAAATATTTGCTTTCTTATACTTAGATTTCCTGGTTTGTAGTTTTGTTTTGAAACCAAATGCATTTTCAATTTTGGCGATTCAATGTCTTAAGTAAATTTGTATTTCTTTTGTACCGAATTCTGAACACATGGAACGTGCTTATCTGGAAACAATATTTCTCTGCGGCGTTGCGCTGCTTATGCTGCTTGAGATATATTACCTTCAGAACTTTGATGCTGACAGGAAGATACTGAATGCGCAAAAGAAAAAGCGTACTTTTCTCCTTCTGATGATCCTGGGAATCCAGGTAATCCCGTTTATTTATATCTTTTCCGTTGATTTTGGCACCACCGATTACCATTTATGGAAATGGCTCAGTTTACCTGTTACTTTCTGTTATCTGTTTTTTGTCTGGCTTTTTGGGAACGCTTTGAAGGATTTGGGCAGATGGTGGACGCCGGGACAGGAGTTAAAGGAGGATCTTGAACTTGTAAAAACCGGTACTTACCAATATATACGACATCCAATGTATGCTGCCCTGCTGGGAATTTCTATCTGCCAGATATTTATGATTCAGAATTGGATAGCCGGACCCGTTTCCATTTTTTTGGTAACTCCGTTCTGCATATACCAGATCAGGAGAGAGGAGAATTTGCTGGTCAAATTCTTTGGAGACGATTACAGGCAATACATCAGACAAACCGGAATGCTCTGGCCCAAAGAGGATAAAATCCCAATTCTGGCAAAAATTTTCCATCAGCTTATGCTGCTGTTGGCGTTGTGGCTGAAATTTTTATGGCGTAAAACGCGACAGTACCTGGGGGTAAAACCTTCCTCCTAGAGGATGGTTGCTTTTAAGTCCCTGCCTGAGAGAGCGCGGCGAATAGGAAGCAAATCTTTCTTAGCGCCCTTCTTGATCTCACATTTTTCTTTGTAGTGAACCAGATAGGTGCACTGGATAGCCTGAACACGGTCCATTTTACAAACCTCAATCAAGGCATCTATAACATAGTTAAATGTATGATAATCATCGTTATGTAACACGAGTGTGTTTTCGCTTCCAGAGTTTCCTGAGTCCTTTTTTTTCTTGTGGACTGATTTTTCAGTGTCCTGCTTCATCTTAAACTATTGTAAAATGAAAAATCAATTTTAATCTTCATTCAGCTTCAAAATTAAAAACCGGATGGATAATGACCTTTGTCATATGAATCATATTTACGTGAAACACATTACAAAGTAAATAAAACTATTTGCCTTCTGCAAGTTTAATTGCTTCAGTCACAGGTATTTTTTCGCCGTTGTGGTAAGCAACGATAAATGCCCCTTTCATTCCTTCCAGAATCAGCTGGTCTTTCATTTTTGAAGCATCTGCATAATTGCTGAAATTACCAACGGTGTAGATGACATATTTCCTGGGGTCAGTGTATTTTTCTATTTTTCTAAATTTGCTGATCTTTGCATAGGAGGTCTTAAATGCCTTTGTCAGAATTCCGTTCTTAAAAGAGCCTATCTGAATCTTAAAAACGAGGTTCTCTACCTGGGCATTTTTGGCTGCAGGCGGAGCCTGAGGGATAGCGTTATCGGCTACAGGTTCAGTTTTTACCTCTGCAACCGGTGCTTCGATTGCAGGTTTCTCCGCCTTCCTTTTGCTGTCTTTCAGCTTGTTTTCTCTTTCCTGAATTGCCTGGCTGTAAGCTGTGGCGGCTTTTTTGCCCTCTTTTTCCCAGAAAGCCGATTCTTTTACTCTTGACTGATCCAGGTATTTTTCCCGGTCACGCATCAACTGGTAAGATTTTTGCTCACAGTCGACAATTTGCTGAACCAACCCCAACCTTGTATCCACCCTGGCAATGCGGTCATGCTGTTTTCTCAACGAGTCGGTCAGTATTAGCAGGGAATCATTTTTTCCGGTACAAATCCAGGCTTTTGTAAACAGCACCTTACTTGCCTCACTTTTGAAATCATCGATGGAATGATAGGCAAGAATATCGTTTACCTGGAAATTGAACCATGCGATCTTGAGTGCATCGGGTACCGGGAAAATCTTTTCGTCAATTTGTGGCGGCGGTTTTACCAGCGTATCTCCAAACAGGGCTTTATCTACCGCTTTTTGGGGTTTGAAAGGATTCTTCTTTTGTCGGCACAACCCGACATAATAATCGAACCTGAGAAATTTTTTTTCCTGCTTGCTTCCGACTTTTGCATATCTGTCATAAAAGTCCATTGCCTCCTGCCACTGTTCAAGTGCGTGAAAATAAATTCCAAGGTAAAAATTTGAATTGGAAGGCGTTTTGTCTACTACTGAATTGAGAAGAGCCTCTTTGGCAGCTGTTTCAAAGAGATTGTTTTTTATCAGGCAAACGCCATAATAGTAATTGTACATGGCATTGTCCGGATAGCTTTGAGCCAGTTTCGCAAAGACAGGGAGCGCCTTTTCATAATTGCCCTGCTGGAAATAATCAGTACCCAGTGTTTCTTTGGCAATATTTTGTTGTCCTGAGGCTATTTGCAGCGATAGGCCAAGAAACAAAAACGGGATAAATATGGCTTTTAATCGCAATACTCTGTTCATTGTGTATTATCTGTGGAAAATTGGGTTTAAAAATACAAATATATCCGATTCGCTACCCACGCATAATATTAATTGAATTTTTACCCATTCTAAATTTCGGAAAGTGGCAGGATTCAACTAAATTTGTAGTGTATACATAAATAGGAAATTAATATGGCAAATCTGACAGAAGGTACTGTAGCTCCAGCATTTGAGGGGTTAGACCAGAACGGAAATGTAGTTTCGTCAAGTGATTATTCAGGGAAAAAACTGATCCTCTATTTTTATCCCAGGGACAATACTCCCGGTTGTACTGCTGAAGCCTGCGACCTGAGTGAAAATTATGAATTTTGGCTGTCAAGGGGATTTGAAATTATCGGCGTGAGTCCTGACAGTTCGTCATCCCACCAAAAATTCATTGAAAAATATGGATTAAAATTTAAACTGATCGCCGATACTGAAAAAAAAATTCTTCAGGATTTCGGAGCGTGGGGTGAGAAGACAAATTACGGTAAAGTATATATGGGTGTTATCAGGACTACCTTCGTCATCAATGAACACGGAGTTATCGAGAAAATCTTCAAAAAAGTTGATACAAAAAAGCACACAGAGCAAATAATCAAAGAGATAAATATTTAATTATTCATTTAAAATGGCAAAAGAAGAACCAAAGGCTGCAGCAGCCGACAAAGCAATGAACCTTGAAAAGCTCAAGGCTTTGCAGCTGACAATGGACAAAATTGAAAAGAGTTACGGCAAAGGGTCCATCATGCGTCTGGGAGACAAACCGGTCGATGATGTTGCAGCTATCAGTTCAGGCTCAATTGCTCTTGATCTGGCACTCGGCATTGGCGGTTACCCAAAGGGCAGGGTGATTGAAATCTTCGGACCTGAGTCATCAGGTAAAACAACTCTCGCCATTCATGCGATTGCAGAATCACAAAAGCTGGGAGGCATTGCTGCTATTATTGACGCGGAGCACGCCTTTGATCCCGGGTATGCTACAAAACTTGGCGTAAACATCAATGAACTCCTCATTTCACAGCCGGACAACGGAGAACAGGCGCTTGAAATTGCCGATAACCTGATTCGTTCGGGAGCGATAGATATCATCGTAATTGACTCTGTTGCAGCCCTGACACCCAAAGCTGAGATTGAAGGTGAGATGGGAGATTCCAAGATGGGATTACAGGCCAGGCTTATGTCGCAGGCTCTTAGGAAATTGACTGCGAATATCAGCAAGACTAAAACCTGTTGTATCTTCATCAACCAGTTGCGTGAAAAAATCGGGGTAATGTTTGGGAATCCTGAAACAACGACAGGTGGGAATGCCCTTAAATTTTATGCCTCCGTAAGGCTGGATATCCGCAAAATTGGCCAGTTGAAGGAAGGAGAGGAGGTTCAGGGGAATCATACCCGGGTAAAAGTTGTAAAAAATAAAATTGCCCCGCCGTTTCGCAAGGCTGAATTTGACATCATCTTTGGCGAAGGAATCTCCAAGATCGGAGAGATCATCGATCTTGGCGTGGAACTGAATATAATCAAGAAGAGCGGATCATGGTTCAGCTATGGAGAGACCAAAATTGGTCAGGGACGTGAATCTGTCAAAGCATTGTTGAAGGACAATCCGGAGTTGGCAGAAGAGATTGAAAAGAAGATAATTAGCAATTATACACCCTCTCTCGAGATCTAAGTATTTGTGAAACCCTCACGAGCTAATACGTACCAAAGATGATGAATATATGTCTGAGGGTTCTATACAGCCATAGAAAATAAGTTATTTGCGTATGAAATAATTACTAAATCTGAACTGAAGCATCTTTGGTTCAGATTTTTTTTTGACATTTGCGGCTGGACTGAAGTGATAAATTATAATTTAAAACCCATGAAGGTTATAAAATTTGGAGGAACATCCGTCGGTTCCGTAGAAAATGTAAAAAAAATCGATGAAATAGTCCGAAATCAGAATTCTGACCTGATCGTTGTAGTCAGTGCGGTTGGAGGTGTGACTGATATGTTACTTACTGCCGCGAATGCAGGTGCCCGGGGAGGTGAAGTTGCTAATTATCTGAATGATATAAAAGTTCGGCACGATAATATGCTGACCGGTTTGTTTGATGCCATGACGATTATTGATGTGAATGAGAAGATGAAGGTGATCTTTGAGGAATTGGAGAAAATTCTGCAGGGGATCAGGCTAATCGGAGAGCTTACACCCAAGACACTTGATAGAGTACTCGGATTTGGAGAGCGACTCTCGTCCCTCTTAATCTCACGTTTCCTGGGAGCGGAATTGATAGACAGTGCAGCATTGATTTGCACTGACAAATCGTATGGCAAAGGAAAAGTCGATTTCAAGGAGACTTATTCCAGGATTAGTGAGGCTTGTACCGGTTTAAAAAATGTGGCCGTAGCTCCGGGATTTATCTCGTCTGCATCTGACGGAACTGCAACGACTTTGGGAAGGGGAGGCTCAGACTATACGGCAGCGCTTTTTGCTGCAGCCCTCGATGCAGAGAAACTCGAGATATGGACTGACGTGGATGGTTTTATGACCGCGGACCCCAGGGTGATCAGCAAGGCTTACACTATTCCTCAGCTAACATACAGTGAGGCTCTTGAATTATCCCATTTTGGAGCTAAAGTGATATATCCTCCGACGATCCTACCTGTTTATCAGAAGTCGATCCCCGTTCAGATAAAAAATACCATGAATCCTTCTGCGGAGGGTACCATAATCGGAACTGCAGGAAATCGTGGTGCAGAACAACCAATCAAAGGAATTTCCTCCATAGACGGGATCTCACTCTTTACGGTTCAGGGACTCGGAATGGTCGGTGTAACCGGTATTGCTATGAGGCTTTTCGGCGCGCTGGCAAAAGAGGATATTAACGTAATTTTAATTTCGCAGGCTTCATCTGAGAACTCGATCAGTTTCGCAATTGACTCAACGAGGGGAAAAGTTGCCGAGGATGCCATCATGCAGGAGTTCGACAGGGAGATAAATACCGGCCTGATCAATAAAATAAGCAGTGAGGAGGATCTTTGCATAGTCGCCATCGTTGGTGAAAATATGAAGCATTCTGCCGGTATTGCGGGTAAATTGTTCCATACTATCGGGAAAAACGGGATAAATGTTGTTGCAATAGCGCAGGGTGCATCTGAGCAGAATATATCATGGGTCGTTAAAAAATCTGATCTTCGGAAGACCCTTAATGTTGTTCATGAATCATTTTTCCTGTCACCATTTATTGAACTGAATATTTTCCTGGTAGGTATTGGTACGGTTGGACGGGATCTGATTCTGCAAATAAGCCGTCAGCAAGCCAAGCTGCAGAAAGAACACCGTTTGAAGCTGCGTATCTGCGGAGTGGCTAATTCGAGGAAGATGATCTTTAACAGGGAAGGTTTTGATACTGCGGAAATCTCGACGGCTCTTGCAGAGGATAGAGCTGAAAAATCTGACATGCATAGTTTTTGCAAACAGATGATCGGGATGAACATGTTTAATTCTGTATTTGTTGATTGCACTGCAGACAAAAAAGTTGCCGATCATTACCATGCCATACTGAATAATTATATTTCCATTGTGGCTGCCAATAAAGTAGCAGCATCATCCGACTACCTGGCATACAGGGAGTTGAAAGAACTGGCAGCGAAACATGGAGTAAAATATCTTTTTGAGACGAATGTTGGAGCAGGATTACCACTGATTTCAACGATCAATGACCTGTTGAGGTCCGGCGACCGTATTGTAAGGATTGAAGCCGTTCTTTCCGGAACCCTTAATTTTATTTTCAACACGCTCAGCAGTGAAATTCCGTTAAGTAAGGCCATCCGCATGTCGAAAGAGAAGGGTTTCTCTGAACCCGATCCAAGAATCGACTTAAGCGGCGTTGATGTAGTCAGAAAACTGGTTATACTTGGAAGGGAATCCGGTTATAAGCTAAGCCAGGAGGATGTCGTGCAAAAACGTTTCATCCCTGATAAATATTTCAGTTCCACGCTGGAAGATTTTTGGCGCGATATTCATGAGATGGACCCCCTTTTTGAAGCTGAAAGGATTAAACTGGAGCAGGAAAAGAAAAAATGGAGGTTTGTAGGATTGATGGAAGAGGGAAAAGCCTCGGTTTCATTGCAGTCTGTTGGCCCTGGCCATCCGTTCTATGACCTGGAAGGAAGCAATAACATTGTTCTCCTGACTACTGAAAGGTACAATGAATCACCCATGCTGATAAAAGGATATGGAGCCGGTGCCGCAGTAACCGCTGCCGGTGTATTTGCCGATCTGATCAAGGTGGCCAATATCTGATTTTTTTTGCATGTACTTTCTTTAACCTTTATCCTTTAACCTTTAACCTTTAACCTTTAACCTTTAACCTTTATCCTTTAACCTTTAACCTTTATCCTTTCTTATCGTAGAAGGGGGAATAAAACTAAAAGCAGGTAAATTAAAATGAAGCATATAATATTGCTGGGGGATGGAATGTCCGATCAGGCAGAAAAAGAATGCGGAGGCAAAACACCGTTGATGAATGCCAAAACACCCTACATGGATAAACTTGCTGCCCTGGGCAGGAGCGGAACGCTGAAAACCATCCCGCCAGCTTTGCATCCGGGCAGTGAAGTGGCTAATCTGGCTGTGCTTGGTTATGATGTTGAGGCTGTTTATGAAGGCCGCGGAGTCATTGAGGCAGCCAGTATCGGGGTGACCCTTGAGGTTGGCGATCTCGCTATGAGGTGCAACCTGGTTACCCTGAAAGGAGATATCATTCTCAATCACTCTGCAGGTCATATTTCAACAAAGGAGGCTGACGAGCTGATCAGGTATCTCAATACCCATCTTGGGAGTGAAACTGTCCGGTTTTATACAGGTGTTTCTTATAGACACCTGCTGGTAATCAAGGGTGGAAACAAAAATGTCGCTTGTACTCCACCGCATGACGTTCCTGGTAAATTATTCAATCCCCTGCTGCCAAAAGCCTCCTCGGAGCAGGGTGATTCTACTGCCGTTCTGATCAACCAATTGATCACCCGCTCCCGGGAATTGCTTCATAACCATCCTGTTAATATTAAAAGAAAAGAGCAGGGCAAGGAGCCTGGGAATTCAATTTGGCCCTGGTCGCCAGGGTACAAGCCGGCCATGAAGAGCCTGAAAGAGATGTTTGGCATTCAAAAGGGAGCTGTGATTTCGGCTGTTGACCTGATCCAGGGGATTGGTGTCTATGCAGGGCTGGATGTCATCAAAGTGCCCGGTGCAACAGGCCTTTATGATACAAATTACGAAGGAAAGGCGGAAGCAGCCGTAAAAGCGCTTCAGGACCACGATTTTGTGTATCTCCATGTTGAGGCCAGTGATGAGGCGGGCCACGAAGGCGATTACGCCCTGAAGCTTAGGACTATAGAGTATCTTGACCAGCGGATATTAAAGTACCTGATGGAGAAGTGCGCAGAGGTGGATGAGCCTGTTGCCATTGCCATGCTTCCTGATCATCCGACTCCGTGGAAACTCCGGACACATACAAGGGATGCTGTTCCGTTTGTTATTTATTCTCCTGGTTCTGAACCAGATTCGGTTGACAGGTATGATGAAGATGCCGCGAAGCAAGGGTATTACGGTGAACTTCAAGGACGAGAGTTTATGGAGGCATTATTGCAGCGGAAACAGAAAATATAGCATATAATATTGATATTTAGCATATTAACCAATTTTGAATATCGTAAATTTCCTTATTTTTGAATTACAATGAAGTATTATAGTACCAACAGAATTTCACCGGAGGTTGATCTCCACACTGCAGTTACAAAAGGTCTCGCTCCCGACAGGGGATTGTATATGCCGGAAAGAATACTCCAGATGGAACCTGTTTTTTTTGCACAGATGGGAAACCTTACATTCCAGGAGATGTCTTTCCGTGTTGCCGAGAAATTCTTTGGAGAAGATATTCCCTCTGAAAAACTGGAGGAAATTGTTAATGAAACCCTGAGTTTTCAAACCCCGCTTGTCGAGGTAGAACCGGATATCTATTCACTCGAGTTGTTTCATGGTCCTACCCTGGCGTTCAAGGATGTCGGCGCCCGTTTTATGGCCAGGATGCTTGCTTTTTTCCTTTCGGAAGAAAAGGAGACTGTTCATGTTTTAGTCGCTACCTCAGGTGATACAGGAAGTGCTGTAGCCAATGGTTTTCTGGGTATTGAAGGTATCAGGGTTCATGTGCTCTATCCAAAAGGTAAAGTAAGTGAGATACAGGAAATGCAATTTGTCACACTGGGACAGAACATCACCGCCCTGGAGGTTGACGGCACATTTGATGATTGCCAGGCGCTGGTGAAATCAGCATTTTTGGATGAGGAGCTTCAGCGCAGGATGGTGCTGACGTCAGCCAATTCAATCAATGTGGCCCGTTTTTTGCCCCAGGCGTTTTATTATTTCAATGCTGTGGCCCAACTGAAAAAAAGTTACAAAAAGATTGTTTTCTCAGTACCGAGTGGAAATTTCGGCAACCTGACAGCCGGTCTTATTGCCAGCATAATGGGTTTGCCGGTAGAAAGATTTATTGCTGCGAACAACAGTAATGACGTTGTTTATAATTATCTGAATACAGGCAATTACCAGACTAAACCCTCAGTGGCAACTATCGCCAACGCGATGGATGTTGGTGATCCAAGCAATTTTGCCAGGATTCTTGATTTGTATGGTAAGGATCATAAGATTATCTGCGATATTATGTCAGGAACTTCCTATACTGATGATCAGATCAAAGAAAGCCTGGCTGCCTGTTTCCATTCTGCCGGATATTTGCTGGATCCGCATGGCGCTGTTGCCTACAGGGCACTGAAGGAACAGTTACAGCCTGATGAACTTGGAATCTTCCTGGAAACAGCCCATCCGGCAAAATTTACCGAAACCGTTGAAGAGATAGTTGGGAAGGGCAATGTTCCAATGCCGGAGCGGTTACTTGAATTTATGAAAGGGGAAAAGAAAAGTGTAGAAATGGGAACAGATTTCGGGGGATTCAAGAAATACCTGCTATCGGTCCAATAATATGACAAGACCAGTCTAATTAAATGTGAGCCGGCTTATTGCCTTGCTCTTATTCGAGTTCACTCAGCTCCAGCCAACGCATCTCCTTCTCAGGCAGAATTGAGGTTATTTCGCTGTATCTCAATGATTTTTTCTGTAGTTCCACGATGGCAAGAGTTCCCGAATTGAGTTCCGATTCAAGGGATTTCTTTTCAGTCTCAAGCCGGCCAATCTCGTTTTCAAGGCCTTCCAGTTCCTTTTTTTCTTTGAAACTCAATTTTTTCTTCCCGTCGACCGGTTTTTCCCTTACCGGTTTTTCTGTCTTTTCCACTACCTGGCCGGCTTTTGCTTTCTCTTCTGCCCAGTCGCGGTAATCAGAATAATTTCCGGGAAAATCCTTTACAACTCCATTCCCTTCGAAAACAAAAAGGTGGTCCACAATTTTATCCATGAAAAACCGATCGTGGGAAACCACGATGGTACAGCCTGTAAATGATTTCAGGTAATCCTCCAGGACATTCAGTGTCATGATATCCAGGTCATTGGTGGGCTCATCCAAAATCAAAAAATTTGGATTTCGCATCAGGATGGTGCAAAGGTAGAGCCGGCGTTTTTCACCTCCGCTCAGTTTAGCTACAAGAGAATACTGAGTCTCAGGAGGAAACAGAAAGTAATTGAGAAATTGTGAGGCACTCAGTTTGGAGCCGTCACCCATTTCAACAACTTCAGCAATTTCTTTGATGATATCAATCACCCTTGCCTCCGGAGAGAACTGGATGCCATCCTGCCTGAAATATCCGATACGGACTGTTTCTCCTACCTCCATTTTCCCGTGGTCAGGCTGGTAAACACTTGTCAGGAGATTGAGAAAAGTACTCTTTCCGGAACCGTTTTTCCCAACAATCCCAATTTTTTCATACCTGGCAAACTTGTAGCTGAAATCTTTCAGGATGGTCACATCACCAAAAGATTTGGATATATTTTCGAGGTTAATGATTTTATGTCCAAGTCTTTGCGAATTGATAGCCAGTTCCACGCGATCGTCAGTTATCCGTTTTGAAGCCTGGTCCTTTAGTTTATAGGCATTTTCCGTACGGTATTTTGACTTGTGCGACCTGGCCTGCGGCATGCGCCTCAGCCACTCCAGTTCTGTACGGAAAAGGTTTTTGGCACGCTCTATTTCACTGTTAAGATTCTGTATCCGTTCGTTCCGCTTTTCAACGTAATAGGAGTAATTTCCCTTGTACCTGAACAGTGACTGGTCATCCAGTTCTATGATTTCGTTGCATACCCTGTCCAGGAAATACCTGTCATGGGTAACCATCAGCAGTGTGCACTTTGCTTTTTCAAGCGTACGTTCCAGCCATTCAATCATCTCCAGGTCAAGGTGGTTGGTTGGTTCGTCAAGTATCAGAAAATCAGGCTCGTCAATTAATACATGAGCCAGGGCAACCCGTTTCTTTTGTCCTCCGGACAATTCACGGATGGGTTGGTTAAGATCAGTGATATTTAATTCTGTGAGTATTTGCTTGATCTTCAGCTCGAAATCCCAACAATTGAGTTGGTTGATCTTGTCCATGGTTTTTTCGATTGCCTTGTGGTCATGACTCGCCAGGGCAGCCTCATATTGCCGGACAGCATTGATTGTCTCACCCGAGGAACTGAATGCCGCTTCGATTACCGTCTCATCTGGGTTAAGTTCAGGCATCTGCCGGAGATAGCCGATCCGGATGTCTGTATTGAAGATGACTTTCCCGTTATCAGCGACTTCGTCGCCGGAAAGAATATTCATCAGGGTAGTTTTACCAGCCCCGTTTTTTGCGATCAGGGCCACTTTTTCTCCCTGGTTGATGGTCAATGAAATTCCTTCGAAAAGCTGTAGATCTCCCCAGTTTTTTGAGAGATTGTCCAGTTGTAGATATGGCACCATAGAAAATACTTAAAAACGGTCCAAAGTTAACATCTATGAGGATAGAATTTAAATATTAAACTTAAAGTGGCTATTTTTAGCGAAATTAAAATTGTGATATGTCTCCGAAAGAAATATGTTTTAAAATAACAGCATGGTTCCAGGAGAATATGCCTGTTGCTGAAACGGAGCTTCAATTCAAGGATCCGTTCCAGTTGCTTGTAGCTGTGATTCTTTCCGCGCAATGCACCGACAAACGGGTCAACCAGATTACCCCCGCCTTGTTTAAACGCTTTCCGACTTCTGCAAAGATGGCAGTTAGCCAGCCAGAAGAGGTGTTTGAAGAAATTAGGTCTTGTTCCTATCCGAACAACAAAGCGAAGAACCTGGTAGGGATGGCCAGGAAGCTGGAGTCAGATTTTCAGGGGATTGTTCCTGGTGAGATGGATCAGTTGATGCAGCTACCAGGAGTTGGGAGAAAGACTGCAAATGTGATTTTATCCGTTGTATTCAATAAACCGGCAATGGCTGTGGATACCCATGTTTTCAGGGTATCCGCAAGGCTTGGCCTGACCGAGGGAGCAAAAACCCCGGAAGAGGCAGAAAGACAGTTGGTTAAATTATTTCCTCCTGAATTGCTTCCTGTCGCGCATCACTGGCTTATCCTACATGGACGGTATGTTTGCCTTGCCAGGAAACCTCAGTGTAATACCTGCGGTTTGCAATCCTGGTGCAAAACCGGCAGTATAACTATATAATAATGGCACAGGTTTTAAACTGGTCAGGTGATAAGTTATTTTGCCTGTCTGTTTTAGTTTAATCACTTTCACCCTGATATTCGTGATACCTGTCGAAGTATTGGAATCATTCTAAATATTTTTCTATTGGCTTAAATTTCAGTCTAAAATTTTTATTTCACACAAAGCTTTATACTTTTGCACTGACAATCTTGAATTCAAATTTCAGTTAAACCAATAAATTAAGTTATGGCTTATAAAATTTCTGACGCATGTATTGCTTGCGGTACTTGCATCGATGAGTGTCCTGTTGAAGCAATCAGTGAAGGTGAAATCTACAAAATTGATGCTGAACTTTGCACCGATTGCGGATCATGTGCTGAGGTATGTCCAACTGATGCTATATCGCCTGAGTAACACGACAAAAGACTTTTGACAACCTGCTTGATTCAAGCAGGTTTTTTTTTGCTTTTTTTTAAATAATTCCATAATGAAAAGTTGTAATATTTCAATTATTTTTTATCTTTAAGTAATTAATATCCAATTTGCTCATTTACAACCATTTCAAAAATGGAATTATTGCTTCTTAATATCAAGGAATTGGTGCAGACCGGAGAATCTCCCCCCGATTATTTAGCAGGGAAAGATATGGGCAGGCTCAGTTCGATTCAAAATGCATTCTTGCTGACCAGCGATGAGATGATCGTTGATTATGGATCGATGGATGTTTTGAATGAATGTGTTATTGAGAATTATGATTTACTGATGGAAATTGACTGCAAAGGCAGGCTGGTTTTTCCCAGTTTTTGTGATCCTGATTCTCACTTGCTTTATCCGTTTGGCCAGTTGCAGGATTTTACCAGCGGGGGGCCCGGAAACAAACCCAAAGGATTAGGTTTCACGGATTCTTTTATCAGGTTGCATGAAATGTCCGTTGATGATTTGTACCAGCAAGCCATTGATCATTTGAAGGAGGTGGTACGAAAAGGTACGGGGGCCATAGAGATTAAAAGCGGATACGGATTGGATGCGGAGGATGAAATCAAATTGCTGCAGGTAATACGCAAATTGAAAAGGACAACACCGCTGGTGATTAAATCAACCTTTCTTGGATCACATACTTACCATGAAAATTTCAGGAGATCGCCATCGGGATATGTCGATCATATTCTGGACATAATTCCTTCCCTGGCACAGGATGAGCTGGCTGACAATCTCGACCTTTATTACGATCAGCAGTTTTTAACCCTGCATGAGACGGAGACTTTGCTGCAGGCCGGATTACGTGAGGGTTTGAACGTGAAGATTCATTCTGATGAACTTGGGCTCAATCATCTCAATAAGGAGAATATCCCGGTATGCCTGGATATACTTGATCAAGCAGGTCAATTGACCCGGGAAAAAATTGAACAGATGGTATCTGCTGAAATTTTCCCTGTTATCATGCCGGGGGCATCTTTCTTCCATAATCTTTCCACGTCATCTGCAAGAGAGATGATAGATGCCGGGCTTCCACTGGCTATTGCCACTGATTTTGATCCGGGTTCGATGCCGTCCTGCGATATGAAATTTATGCAGTCGCTGGCTTGCATCAAATACGGAATGAAACCTGAAGAGGTTATCAATGCATCCACCATTAATTCTGCCTACCTGATGGGTATTGGCGAGGGATACGGGTCAATCACCAGGGGTAAGGCAGCCAATGTGTTTGTAACCAGAAAGATACCTTCCTATCAGTATTTTCCCTATGCTTTCAGCTCCGACCTTATAGAGATGGTCATCCTCGACGGTGAAATACACTAAAGGAATTATGAGTTATGAGTTATGAATTATATAACTCATAACTCATAACTCACTTCCCGATCCACACACGTGATCTTGCCGGAATGGATATTTCTATCCTGTGATTTTTTATTGTCATCTCTTTGCCGGAAAAGCGATCTTTCAATTTTTCATCCTGCTTCAAGATAATTTTTACCTCTGCCGAAACCTGGTTATAGTTTTGAACGACATAACTGTCGTCGCTCAATTGCTGAAAGGAGACCCGTGCGGGAGCATCCAGGACAGGCAGATTCGCGGGTTGTAAGGCAGACCGAAGGGTGTTGGCCCACTCCCTTGGCATATCGTAGATTCCCAGTTGCCTGGGTGACAGTAGTACTTCACCCACTGCTGCGAAATCGGCCTCTGAAAAAGTATGAACATTTAAAATATAGATATTTCCCTCTTTGTTCTTCAGTAAAAAGGGAATTCTTTCAGATCCGTTTTTTGCTTCAAGCAGAACGATTGATTCCTTGGTTTTCAGACTTGCCTCAAGTTTTAGTGGTATCTTCATGGCAACAGGTTGATTTTGGCTGATGATTTCGGCTGCTTCTACAGGTTTTACTGTGACCGGCCATTGTATACCGGCAAGTTTGGCTATTTTCTCACCATCCGGTGAATTGGCCAGGAATCCTGTTGTTAACACGATCCGTGACCCATTTTTTAGAGAGGTTTCTATTTTTCTCAGAATATCCTTGTCTGCTGCAGACTGTGTTGGTAACAGGATCACTTTAGCATCGGCAGGGTAGGCAGATGCCGGTACCAGGGATACTCCGAACATCCCGATTCCATCCAACAGGTAGAGATCACTACCTGCATCACTATGAGGAGGTTTGTATCCGACAGTTCCGGCTACCGGATTTTTAGCGACAACTTTTGCCAGGTCAGCCAATTCTGAGAATTTATGTCGAAGCAAAAGATTTCCGGGATGATTCTGTAAAAGGTCATACATGCTGAACAGAACCAGTTCCTTCGCTCCGGCCAGAACAGACTGGTAGGCTTGCTCCACAAAATCTTCAGCGGTACAATCACCAAAGTCAAACCAGGCTCCGCCCATTTTTTTACCACCGAAAGTGGAAATCCAGCGGTAATTGATAAATCCTTCGTATGGCTGCACGAAGCCGAACCTTTGGGTGTACTGGCCCCTGGTCTCTGTGCCTACCCATACCTCATCGAAGAGTTTAGGCCCGGTTTCTACATCATAGCCGAACATATGAAACCGGTCATACCACTGCGGATACTTGATGATGATCTTAATTTTGGGGTTGGCTTGTTTGGCAGGCCGGATCAGTATTTCTTCCTGCAGTCTTGTAAGGAGTGCCCTTCTGTAATCCGACCAGCTTTGTGATCCTTTGGCATTTTTTGATTCAATACTGGTATCACAGGTACAAAGGAAGTCATCAACGACAAAAGTGTCGAACAAAGGTGCTGCGTTTTTCATTACTTCCCGGAAATCATCCTGTGTTTTCTTGTTTTGCCAGTTGCACCAGGTTAATGGACCCTCCTGTTGTTTCGCAAAATCATCTCCGGGTACGGTGGCAATGCCACCAACTACCTCAAAGCCGTTCTCTTTGATAAATTTAATGTACTTCCTCAATGAATCCGGAGCCAGGACCAATCCGGAGCGATATACTTCAAGGTAGACTTTTGAAATACCATTATTTTTTAACGTTGCGATAACTTTATTTCTTCCTTCCCGGGTTGCGAAATTTTCCTTTATGCAATGTGCTGTTGCATAGGTACTTAATTTCAGATCGTTTTTTCTTGACCTGGCGAATGCATCATAATCAGATGCATTTTTTGAGGCTTGGGAATGGGCCGGTGCCCACGACAGGCCAACCAGCAGTGCTGCAAGGATAATGGTTCTCATAGTGTTAGTCTGTTATTAAGAAAAAGTAGTTGTTGAAAATTGCCTTACTGCAATTAATTGGCAGCAGATGAGATATTTAATGCCAGGCCTTTGCGGGGAAATACCGGCAAAGAGCTGCCTTAATCAGAATCATTACAAATAATACACAAATCCAACGGATCCAATCACGGCATTTTTAATTACAGTTGTTGTTCCACGATTTAGTTGCACTGATGTTATCGTATTGTTCTCCTTGACTGACTTTAGCTCTTCCCACTTGTTTGTTGACTGAGAGTACTGGTAATCTGCTGAAAGTTTGAGATGGATTTTCTCTGTGACTTTCATTCTTAAGGCAGTGCCGGCCAAAAAATCCATGGATAGGTTAATTGTATTGGTGTTGCGCTGAAGATATTCCCAGTTGTGTGCAGGATTTGCAAAAAGCAGTTTCTGGTCGGGAAGGTAAGTGACATTCATACCAGTCATGGCCTGGAAATCCCAGGCTAGCCGGTCAAAATTTATGGTATAAACAGGACCGAAGATTAAACTATTTGACATCCAGGAGTTTACGGATAAAGAAAGAAATTCACGCTCTGTCTCACTGAAAGGTACCAGCATTTTCATTCTGTTTTCCATCAAAGTTCCCATCCCGTTCCGGTCTATGGGATTGCTGTTCAGCATCACCATTCCTTTCAATCCCCAGTGACTGCTCAGCGGGTAGGTTGCATCGAGGTTCAGTGCAAAACCTCTCAGCGCAAAGCCGGCATCAGTATTTACCGGATTGGTATCAGCAAATGTACTGGTTGGCCAGCAACGGCCCATCGAAATTGAAAAATACCAGTTGTCAGACTGAGCTGACGACTGAAGATAGATGAGCAGTAACACAATGGAAAACAGAAGGTTTCTCATGCGGACGGTAATAAAGAATCAGTTTATTTTTCTTTAGAAAATTACTGAAAAATATGGCAGAATTCCACCTTGGATAATCTTTCCTGTTTCCGGATCGAGTTGTGAGCCAAAAAGGCTGTGAGGAATGGAAAATATGACCAGAGTAACTACCATGGCAGCGACGACCCAGTACCTTGATTTTTGTTTCCGGTTGAACAGGTATGCTATTACCCAGGCGATAAAGGCAATAAGAGTCTTATTATCTGTCAGGTCCCATCCAAAGGGTACTCCGGTCCAAAGTTCATCAAACGCGTATTTTTGCACCAAGGGGCCCATGATTAAACCACCAATAAAGATGGTTCCCAATGTGATCTTCATCATTTTTACAAACGGAATCTTTAAAAGGGCAAAAAAACCAGCCACATTGCTGAACAACATCGCGAGAAACATGATTAGAATATGGGGAAGAAGTATAAAGTTGGGAACATAACCTTTGAATCTTATCACAGTAGGTTTGCCTTCGTTTAGTGCTACCTGTTCATTCCCTTTGTTCAGGGTGATCCTGTATTCCAGCTTGCCTGCCATTCCCTGGTGCGGGAGAGAGGCCGATAGATTTTCTCCTTCACGGGTCATGCTAAGCTTTATGTAATCTGTTTTCTGAGCGAAAAGCCGGTACTCAAGTGTTCCCGATATCTCCGGGTCCGGAATAGCTATTGTAATGGGGCAATCACCTGAACCATCAAAGGTTCTGATCAATTTTAATTCATAAGTGGTTCCTGCAATTACTGCTTTTATTCTCTGTGGATGAGTCGGACCGGTGAATCGTTGATACAAGGCTGCAGAAACGGTTAGCGCTACAGCGAAAATCCATATCAGTGCTTTTTTCAATGGTTGGTACATAGGTTTTTTCAAAAGTAATTTCATCATTCCGGCAAAGTTTTACGAAATTTGATCCATTAAGTTTATGTTATCTGGCGGTGAATCAATTGTGTTGTGAAAATACAACATTGCTTTGTGAAAAAAACGGTACCTGTCTTTTTTTTATTTTGTCGGAGAAATCTGGTTTTTTAGCCATTGAGAAATAGAGTTTTGTTATTTTTACCAATAATTAAATTGTCGGGATTATAATCTGCAAAGTATTCTATAGAGAATGGTAAACATTAATCAGGACGAAATTAGGGTCTTGAATTATTTAATAAAAATATATATATGGTAATCAATTATTTAACTAAATTATATAATCAAATGAAAATTAAATTGACCGTATTATCTGGTGTTATTTTGCTGCTTTGTATGCCAACACAACCACTATTTGCAAAACAACCTGCTGGGAAGGAACAAGGGAAGGTCACTTTTGTCGACAAAAGTGATCAGAAAAAAGTTGACGTAATGATGGACGGAAAGCTGTTTACATCATACATCTGGCCGGTAAATGTAATGAAGCCGGTACTTTACCCGGTAATAACTGCCTCCGGAACTGAAATTACACGCGGGTTTCCATTGAAACCAAGATCCGGGGAAAGAGTAGACCATCCCCATCACGTTGGGATATGGTTCAATTATGGTAATGTAGACAAGCTTGATTTCTGGAACAATTCAGAAGCTATCCCGGCTGCTAAAAAAAGTGAATATGGTACGATTCACCACAAAAGCATTGATAAGATGGAGGGAGGCAATGGTCATGGTTTGTTGGTCGCAACTTCCACATGGGACACACCGGACGGGAAAACCCTTCTTACCGACAAGACTGAAATGCATTTCAGCAACCAGGGTAATACCAGGGTGCTCGACCGTATTACAACCCTGACTGCAGGTGCACAGCCCGTTTCCATGGCTGACAACAAAGAAGGAGTCATTGCCATTCGTGTTGCCCGACAACTGGAGCTGCCATCCAAAGAACAGTTGATCCTTACGGATGCAAAGGGCAACCCTACAACTGTGAAGTCGATGACCAACGAGGGAGTGACAGGAAGTTACCGCAGCAGCGAAGGCATTAAGGATGATGCCGTATGGTCCACAAGGGGAAGATGGATGGATTTGAACGGAACAATGGGCAATGAGAAAGTGGCGATTGTCATCTGTGATCATCCCAAAAATGTTGGATATCCGACCTACTGGCATGCCAGGGGATACGGATTGTTTGCGGCAAACCCGCTAGGATGGAGTGTCTTTTCAAAAGGGAAAGAGACTTTGAACTACAGCATCCCGGCAGGGAAATCAGCCACCTTCCGTTACAGAATTGTGATTCACAACGGTTCTGACCTGACGGATGAGGCTATCAACGCCATTGCAGATGATTTTGCAGGGAAATACTGATTCCTATTTTATACAACGATAAAAAATCCGGAAACGTTCCGGATTTTTTTATTTTTACCATCACAAGAAACCAGGATTATTACCTCCAGACTGAATGGCATTAAACTACATTTGGATTTTTTTCTTCGTGATTGCCTTCGTAATCGCAATATTCAAGCTGATTTTCTTAGGTGACATGGATATTTTCCCTGCGATGGTGAATTCCACTTTCGAAATGTCCAAAACAGCCTTCGAAATCTCACTGGGTTTAACCGGCGTGCTGACATTCTGGTCTGGAATTATGAAGGTTGGAGAAAAAGGAGGAATTGTCAATATCGTCTCGAAACTGATAGGCCCGTTTTTCAACAAGCTTTTTCCTGAGTTGGGGAGAAATCATCCGGCGTACGGCCCGATGATGCTTAATTTTGCTGCAAACATGCTGGGACTGGATAACGCCGCCACTCCGATGGGCCTGCAGGCTATGAAGGAGATGCAGGTTAGTAATCCGGTAAAGGATACTGCATCCAACGCACAGATTATGTTTCTTGTTCTGAACGCCTCAGGTATGGCCCTCATTCCGATTTCGATCATGGTCTACAGAGCACAGATGGGTGCAGCTGATCCATCCGACGTATTTATCCCAATTATGATTGCGACCTTCTTCGCGAATATGACAGGACTGATTACTGTGTCCATTGTGCAGAAAATCAAGCTGTGGGACAGGACCGTCATGGCATATCTGCTGGGCACCTTTGCCGTACTGACCTCACTCATGCTCTCTCTGAATCATATGTCACAGGAGCAGATTTCGATATTTTCAAAGGTCGCCAGCAATATTATCCTGTTTTCACTTATCATGTTTTTTATTTTTCTTGGGGTGCGGAGCCGGATAAATGTTTATGAAACCTTTATTGATGGGGCAAAGGAAGGGTTTACCACTGCGGTCCGGATAATTCCCTACCTTGTTGCAATCCTTGTCGCCATCGGCATTTTCAGGGCTTCCGGAGCCATGGATTTTTTGGTTGCCGGAGTCAAGTGGATCGTTGATTCCATGGGTTTTAATTCTGAATTTGTCGCAGCTTTGCCCACTGCACTGATGAAGCCATTGAGTGGGAGCGGGTCCCGCGGTATGATGATTGACGCAATGAAAACCTACGGAGCTGATTCGTTTATTGGCCGGCTTTCCTGCACGGTTCAGGGTGTTGCTGATTCGACCTTTTTTATCCTTGCTGTATATTTCGGATCTGTCGGGATAAAAAAGACCAGGCATGCCCTGGCTTGCTCCCTGTTTGCCGATTTTGTCGGTCTGATAATTGCCTTTTTTATAGGATACCTATTTTTTCATTAACCTGGCAGGACTATGAGACAAACATGGATTATACAAGAGGTAGAAGAGGTATTCAGGGAACTGGATCTTCATATTGCCAAAACTTCCGGTGAGAGCGGCATAAAATGTCCTGATTTCTGCGGGATGTGCTGCCGAAAAACAGATATTGAGGCTTCTCCCATTGAATTCATGCCACTGGCAGCCTGGCTTTATAAATCAGGCAACATCAATAATTTTCTGGATAAACTGGATAATCCCAGCCATCCCTGGTGTGCCTGTTTTGATCCTGATGCAAATGCCAAAGGCGAGTGGGGGTGCCAGTATTATGAGCACAGAGGATTAATTTGCAGGCTTTTTGGATTTGGATACAGGTTGAACCGCGACAATCAGCCGGTTCTGGTTACCTGTAAAATAATCAAATGTGGTCAGCCTGGGGCAGTGAAAAGAGCCGGCGAAATGGCAATTGCCACCCCCGGTGAGATGCCGGTCTTCAGCAACTATTTTATGCGGCTGCTGGCCATAGACCCCGACCTTGCTGTCCCGCAGATGCCAATCAACCAGGCAATCCGAACAGCTATCGAGAAACTCTATTTTTACTTTTTGGATGAAAAAGAGCGTGACGAGTAGATGCCATATTCCTGTCAGAAACTGCTACCTGCTTTCAATTGTCTCTCCATCCGCCTTCCTGATCTTACTGTAAAACGCCTTTGCCATCGTTTTACCCCTGAATTTTGCCCGCTCAGCAATTGTTCCTGCGTACAGTTCATCTACTGTTTCGCACCAGACATACAGCCAGTGGTCGAAATGCTCTTTTTTTATATTCATGTTAAAATGCAGGGGCACGGGGTTGCCAAAATAGTCAGGCCGTCTTAACAACACAGTATGCCAGAAGCGATAAAGTTTTTTGTGGTGAGCCTCCCAACGGCCTTCCAGCCTCTGGTTGAAAAATATCCCAATAGCCTGGTCTTCCCTGACTTTGGCATAGAATTTATCCACCAGCAGGTGAATGTCCTTCAGCGTTTCTATATCCCGCATTACCTGTTCCTGTTTTGTTTCTCAAAAATCGTAAAAAAATATCAATCCCTAACCTGTTACGGAAGAATTTGATTTTATTTCAGATTTTGCCATTCACAGTTATTGAGAATGAATCTTTTTAGCATCAGACATCTAGATATTTAGATGAAAAGCTATAATTTTGGACAAATTCAAAATAAGAATCAACGATTTCCCAATGAATTGGTTTTTCTTAAAACCGTTACAAATTGGAAATTTCAGGGGATATTTTGAATTATGGGAATTGACCAGCTAATATTCTGATTGGAGCGCTAGAATCAGGTAAATGTATGCCAGAGTGATCCAAGGTGATCGGTAATCCGGCTTTGCCATCCCTGATAACTGTTTCCAAATTGACCATTAAAAAACAAAACATTAACAAATGAAACCGTCTAGGAATTTTTACAACTGGATGAGCCTTGCAGGGTTCGTAATTGCAGCCAACAGCTTGCTTGTGATACTTGTATTGTTTCTCTTTTCGCTTTTTTCAGAAAGAAGCAATACGTATCTGGGACTTTATATCTACATAATAGTACCGGCATTTTTAGTTATTGGCCTATTGATGATACCGCTGGGAATTATCCTTCGGATACGCAAAAAGGATCTGACACCCGAAGATCCGGGTTTATGGCCTGTTTTCAATTTGAATGACCCAAAATTCCGTTCTGGTTTCCTTACCATTTCAGTAATTACGGTAATTCTGTTGCTGATTTCTGCCATGGGCAGCTACAAGGCATTCCAATACACCGAATCTGTTGAATTTTGTGGAAAACTATGTCACCAGGTTATGGAGCCTGAATATGTTTCCTATCAACATTCACCTCACGCCAGGGTTGCTTGTGTTGAATGTCACGTGGGAGAAGGTGCCGACTGGTATATAAAATCAAAGATGTCAGGTCTTTACCAGGTATATTCTGTCACTTTCAAAAAATATTCACGTCCCATCGGAACTCCGTTGCACAATTTGAGGCCTGCACGCGAAACGTGTGAACGCTGCCACTGGCCGGAAAAATTCTATTCCAGGAAACTCGTCAACATTCGCTCCTATCTTACTGACTCTGCTAATACGGAATGGAACAATTCCCTGATGATGAAGATCGGACCGGAATTTAGCTCAATGGGCCTGTCAGAAGGTATTCACTGGCATATCAACAAAAACTTCAAGATTGAATATGTATCTACAACCGAGGACAGGGAGAGCATCCCATGGGTTAAGATGACAAATCTGAAAACTGGCGAGGTGAAAACCTTCATGGACACAGAGAATCCTGTTAACAAGGCTGTTCTGGATTCTATTCCATCCAGGACAATGGACTGTATGGACTGCCATAACCGGCCATCACACCTCTATAATTCACCTACTTTTTACATCAACAATGCCATGGTTGCGGGGAAAATACCTAAAGATATTCCATATATCAAAAAGGCTGCCATGGAAGCGCTGAAGATTTCCTATACCAGTATGGATTCAGCCATGACGATGATTGATCAGACAGTTACAGGATTTTATAAAGAGAACTATCCGGATATATATACCAAAGAGTCAGCCAGGATAGCGGCTGCCATAGAGGCTATTAAGGGTGAATACAAGATCAACGCTTTCCCCTATATGAGGGCAGATGCAACCCGTTATCTGAATCATATCGGTCACCTTGAATCGGATGGTTGTTTCCGCTGTCACTCGGATCGCCACAAAACTGAAAATGGTGAAACTATTTCAAGGAACTGCGATCTTTGCCATACTATTGTTAACCAGGGCCCAACAGGAAATGTAACATCAAGTTCTACAGACAAGGCTTTAGAGTTTGTTCACCCGGTTGAGATCAGGGGCGCCTGGAAGACTTCATTCTGCTCGGAATGTCATAAAGTTTTATATGAATAAGCTGATATTCTGAATTTTAAATCTTTTGAATTCGGATTATTGATAACACTAACAGCATAATATCTGCATTTGAGGAAGGTACGAATTGTCAAAATATCGAAAGTAACGAATTGTCAGGTTCATGAAGGTTTTACTTACCGGCAGTACCGGCTATATCGGGAAAAGGTTACTCAATAACCTTTCAGAGAATGGTCATGATGTCACCTGTTTCGTCAGAAGCATGGGACGAATGATTGTACCGGAAAAGTTTAATGCCAGTGTTGTTGGTCATGAGATAGATTTGCTGAAGCCCATTCCTGAACATCTCATGACGATCGATATAGACGTTGCGTTTTACCTGGTTCACTCCATGTCCTCTTCCATTGGTCAATTTATGAAAGAAGAGGCTTTGTCGGCCAGAAATTTTGCCAGTTATATTGGCAAGACGAACTGCAAACAGGTCATTTATCTGAGTGGAATCTCTAATTCCAAGAAACTTTCCAGACATCTTCAGTCAAGAAGAGATGTGGAGGATATCCTTCGCGAATCAGGCATTCCTCTCACAGTACTTAGGGCAGGGATAATTGTTGGCAGTGGAAGCGCATCCTTTGAAATTATCCGTGACCTGATGGAGATTTTGCCGGTTGTGGTCGCTCCTTCCTGGGTCAAAACGCGCTGTCAGCCACTGGGAGTTGCCGACGTATTAAAATACCTTACCGGGTGTATGCTGAATCCTGTCACCTATGATGACATTTTTGATATTGGTGGCTCGGAGATACTGACTTACAAGGAGATGCTCCTTCAGTACGCTGAAGTCAGGGGATTGAAAAGATACATTGGGGTCATCCCCTTTTTTAGCCCGAGAATGTCCTCTTACTGGCTTTATTTTGTCACCTCTACCTCTTATTACCTGGCTGTCAACCTTGTAGACAGCATGAAGGTTGAGGTGGTATGCAAAGATAACAGGTTACAGAAAATTCTGGAAATCACTCCACTTACTTACCGCGAAGCCTGTAAGAGAGCCCTGGATCGCATTAACCTGGATACTGTTGCTTCCAGCTGGACGGACGCTGTCTCCATGTCGGCAGGGGTACAGCTGTTTGAATATATGGATGTGCCAAATTTCGGGGTACTCCGCGACCGCAGAAGCATGAAAGTTAAAGGCGATCCCGAGAAGGTGCTGAACAGGATTTTTTCCATTGGCGGGGATACAGGCTGGTATTTTGCCGACTGGATTTGGAACATCAGGGGAGTGATTGATAAAGTGGTTGGTGGTGTAGGACTTCGCCGTGGTCGCCGCAATGCAACCGAACTTAACCCCGGTGATGCACTGGATTTCTGGAGAGTATTGGTGGCCGACCGAGAAAATAAAAGGTTGCTTCTGTTTGCCGAAATGAAAGTGCCCGGTGAAGCTTGGCTTGAATTAAAAATTGTTATGAATGATGACGGGCTGTATGTTACACAGACAGCTACATTTATGCCCAAAGGCCTGAGCGGGCGGATATACTGGTGGGGTCTCCTGCCCATACACCTGTTGATGTTCCAGGGAATGATAAAAGCAATCGCACGCGAATAAAATATTTGCCCGGCAGGTAAAAGAAACGTAGTGTGAAGTTTATTCCCCAGGGACAAAACCTCTTTCCGTTTTCAACCATTTAGTCCTGTTTCGTATCATGGCGATATCAATCAACATTTTTCTACATTTGTGCCATGGAAACATTGGAATCAGCATTTAAAACTGAACCTACTAATCTCTGGGTTCTCATTTCTGCCGTACTCTTTGTTGTGCTGATTGCCTATTTTTTGATCAAATTTTTCTCGGTTTTTTTTCAGTTTATTCAGGCAAAAGGTTGTTTGACAGTGCTTTTGATATCATTGGTTGGATTACCCGGGCTTGTTGCACTAACCTTGCTTTCCGGATATACCATTGCATCCACTTTTTTCATAGTTGTCGCGGTTATCGGAGTTATAACTGGTTATATAGCACGCGATTCCGAGGAAAATGTCGGCAAATTCGGCAATTTTATCATGATAGTGTCGATTATTACCCTCTTGCTGGCACTCTTCCTCTATAAATTTGCCTGATTATCGGGAGTTTAGATTTTTACAACAATTTTTCTGATAAAACAGGAACTTATCTTTATACAATTTCCGGGTATTCCTCCTCAAATCTTAGAAATTAATTTTGCAGTGCTTCCAGCAAGGCTTTAACTGCAGCATCAGGATTTTGATTCTGACCTAAAAGCTGAATAAATTTGCTTCCGATAATAGCTCCGTTGGTTTCCTCTGAAGCTGCATCCAGGGTAGATTTATTGCTGATGCCAAAGCCAACCAGCATCGGATTGCTCAAGTTCATTCCTGCCACTCTTTTGAAATATTTTTTTTTGCTTTCATCAAACTGTTGTTGTGCACCTGTTGTAGAGGCGCTGGAAACCAGGTAGATAAATCCATCTGTATGTTCGTCAATCAGGCGTATTCGTGATTCAGAGGTTTCAGGAGTTATCAGCATGATCATTTTAAGGTTGTACTGGTCTGCAACTGCTTTGTAATCTGCCTTGTAGTCTGCGAACGGCAAATCAGGAATAATCACACCATCGACACCTGTTGCGGCACAATCCCTGCAAAAACGGTCAAAGCCATACTGCATGATCGGGTTGAGATATCCCATCAATATCAGAGGAATCCTAATGGTTTTCCGTACATCTTTGAGTTGACTGAAAAGTAAACGCAAGGACATGCCATTTCGTAAGGCTACATCTGCCGAGTGTTGTATGACTGGTCCGTCTGCCATCGGATCAGAAAATGGAATGCCAATTTCAGCCATATCAATTCCGTTCTCCTGAAGTGAGTCAAGGATTGAAAGCGTATCCCCAAGATTTGGATAACCCGCTGTGAAGTAAATTGATAAGATCCTTTTGTTTTTTTTCTCAAAGAGACTGTTAATACGGTTCATTTTTATAATGATTTTAATTTTGGGACGAATTCTGAGAGCAATACTACATTTTTCACTGCCGGAGCGGTTTCGAACCGGCTGTTCAGGTCTACACCTGCCCATTGGTGGTGTTTGAAGTTTCGCAGGGGCTCTATGCTTTCCGGGCCGATTCCGCCACTTAGCAAAAATGGGGTTGATCCATGATAACCGTTAAGTATTCCCCAGTCGAAGGATGATCCGGATCCGCCATAACCTATGGCCGGTGTATCGAATAGAAAATATTTGCAAAGACCCTCATAACTGGAAGCAAGCGATAAATCTTTTGCTGATCCTATTGAAAATGCTTTGATGTATTTAATTTCTGAAGGTAAGATATTCTTCAGAATGTGCAGGTAATCAGGTGTTTCGTTGCCGTGTAGCTGAATGTAGTCAAACCGGAAAATCTTATATTTGTTAACAATTACTTCAGGCAGTTCATTAACAAATACCCCCACTTTCCCAACCTTATTCAAATCGTCCGGATCAACAGGAGTTTCATTCAATTCCACGTAACGGGGAGATTTATTGTAAAAAATCATCCCGATCAGGTCAACTCCCTGAATAGCGGAAACCTTCATGATATTTTCGGGTTCGCGTAACCCACAAACTTTAATGATCATTATTGACTCCTTTAAGAAATTCAGAAAGTGTTTCTCCGGGCTTGCCATCCCGCATGAATGTTTCCCCGATCAGAAAGCCGCTGAATCCGTGCCTGCGCAGGTCTCTGACTGTGGATGGCATGGATATGCCACTTTCAGAAACAAGCAACGCGCTGCTTCTCAAAAGTGAGAATTTTTCAGCAAGACGGTAGGAATGATCGAGAGATGTTTCAAAAGTACCAAGATTCCGGTTGTTGATTCCCAACATGGAAACATCGGCATTAAGGTGTTCCAGTTCCATTCCGGTGTGAATCTCAAGCAAAACCTCGAGATGCAGTTCAGATGCCATTTTTGCCAGTTTCGAACACTCCTGCGGAGTTAACACGGCGGCAATAAGCAATATGGCATCAGCGCCGGCAACGCGGGCTTCAATCAACTGGTAAGGATCAATAATAAATTCCTTCCTCAGTAAGGGCAATGCAACCAGTTTACGGGCTTTGAGGAGATCGTTCAGTGATCCTCCGAAAAAATGATTGTCAGTCAAAACTGAGCAGGCGGAAGCGCCGCCTCTCTCATAGGCGGGAAGTACCTGTTCAACTTCAGCATCCGCAAATATCCATCCTTTGGAGGGTGATTTGCGTTTGAATTCAGCAATAATCCCGCTGGTTGAATTGGTGAGGGCACTGCGCATAGAGTTTACCGGCCTTTTTTCAGCTTCGGCCAGTTGCAATTCGAGCACTTTCAAAGGAACCAGGTTCTTTTGCTTTTCGACCTCAATGCGCTTGTAGGCTATTATTTCCTGCAGAACATCCTTCATGCTTTTATGAATTTAATTCCAGGAACAGTTTAAATTTCTGAAATGCCTTGCCACTTACCAGGGAATCCCGGCCTTCATCAATACAGGAGGAAATCTGTTTTTCAGGACAAAGGACGCGGATAGCAAATGCTGCATTGGCAATGACACAATTAAGCTGGGCTTCACTGGCAGTGCCGGTTAATACCCGGTCGAATATTGCAGCAGCTTTTTCAATGGTATCTCCGCCATAAAGGTCGGATTCAGTGTTTCTGCTGAAACCGATCTCCTCCGGGGTATAAATATGTTCATTCAGTTTAGTGACAACCTTGAATGAATCTGTCAGAGATATTTCGTCGTAACCATCCAGGCTGTTTACAACAGCGAACCTGTTACCGCTGTGCTGAAAGGAATAACTGTAAAGTCTGAGCAGCGGGAGGTTATAGACTCCCAGCAACTGGTTTCTGGGCATGGCCGGGTTGACCAGCGGACCGAGCATATTGAAGAAGTTCCTCACACCCAGGTTTTTCCTGACACCAGCAACAGCTTTTAGTGCCGGATTAAAAATTGGAGCATGCAAATACGCCATGTTGGATTCACCAATCGAACGTTTTAAGCGGTTATTGTCCGTGGTAAATTTTACTCCGTAGAATTCCATTACATTGGATGCCCCGCTTACTGAGGTAGCCCCGTAGTTACCATGTTTCGCAACCTTGTATCCTGCCCCTGCGACAACGAAACAGGCAGCTGTTGATACGTTGAAGGTATTTTTACCGTCCCCCCCGGTTCCGACGATGTCAATCGGATCATATTCACTCAGATCTGTTACCACCCTCATATCCAAAAGCGCATCCCTGAATCCGGCAAGTTCCTCTACGGAAATGCTCCTCATCAGGAACACCGTGATAAGGGATGCTATCTGAGCCTCGGTGTACTTGCCAGAAACCATATTCTGGAGAATCTCCCTGGCTTCATCACGTCCAAGAAACTGGTGCTCAAACAATCTGTATAATATCTGTTTCATATAATTTGATTTTTAATTACCGCAAGGAATACCCTATATTCATTTTCGGTTGGTGGGAAAATATTCTCATGGGCATTTCGTAATCTGTTAAATTGCATTAGTATGTCAGAACGGCCTTATTCACATCAATCTAATAATTGTACATATTAATTGTATGTTGCTGTTTGATTGATGATTATATTTATTTTGTCAATCTTGGAATTCAAATTATCCATTCAACTCATAACTCATAACTCATAACTCGTTCCCCAGCCAGTTCTGAATAATTCTCCTCCCAACCGGGGTGAGTACTGATTCAGGATGGAATTGAACTCCCCTGACATCATATTTTTTGTGGCGCAGGGCCATAATTTCTCCGGAAGCGTCAACTGCAGTAACTTCCAGTTCAGAAGGAAAATTTTCCGGACTTACTGCCCAGGAGTGATACCGGCCCGCCTCGAATAAACTATCAATGCCTTTAAACAGGGAATCTTGCTGTGTGATCTCAATCATTGAAGCTATGCCGTGATGCACCTCGCTGAGATTTATCAGTTGCGCGCCAAATACCTCCCCGATAGCCTGATGGCCGAGACATACGCCAAGTATACTCTTGGTTGAGGCATAATGTTTTACAATCTCCATCAGTACGCCGGCTTCGGACGGTATGCCCGGTCCGGGGCTCAGCAGGATTTTGTCATAACTTCCCGCTTCGCTGATTGTAATGGCATCATTTCTCCTTACATCCACGTCATACCCGATGGATTTAACCAGGTGCACAAGGTTGTAGGTGAAAGAGTCGTAATTATCTATCAATAATATTTTTTTCATCCCGACTTAATTTATTAGAGTTTCCGCGATATCAATCGCTCTTTTCAGGGCGCCGAGTTTGTTGTTAACCTCCTGCAATTCACTTTCATCATTGCTTTTAGCTACAATACCGGCTCCTGCCTGGTAGAAAAGTGTATTTCCCCTGCTTACAAAAGTTCTGATCGTGATGGCCTGGTTTAGGTTTCCGTTGAAGCCTATGAATCCGATGCATCCGCCATAGGCGCCCCTGTTGTGGGACTCCAGTTCCGAAATCAGCTGCATGGCACGCACCTTGGGAGCCCCGCTGAGTGTCCCGGCCGGGAATGTGTCAACAAAGGTTTTTATCGGGTTACTGCCACTTGAAATAGTACCGCTGACCCGCGAAACAAGGTGGATCACATGGGAATAATAGTGGACTTGTTTATAGAAGTCAATATCGACGTCATGGCAATTGCGGCTAAGGTCGTTTCGCGCCAGGTCAACCAGCATCACATGTTCTGCATTTTCCTTAGGGTCTTTGAGCAGCGCATCGCTGACAACCTTGTCCTTTACTACATCGCCACTTCGTCTCATGGTACCTGCTATCGGATCAATAGTGGCCCTGCCATCCTTTATTTTGCAATGGGTTTCGGGAGAGGAGCCAAATATCCTGAATCCTCCGAAGTCGAAATAGAAGAGGTACGGTGATGGGTTTACACTCCGCAAAGCCCGGTAAACTTTGAAATCATCTCCCAGGAAAGGCTGTTCAAACCTTCTGGACAAAACCACCTGGAAAACGTCACCTCTTAAGCAGTGGGTAATTCCTCTGCGCACCATTTTGCGATATTCTTCATCAGTGATTGGTGACCTTTCTGCACCATTCAGACGAAAATCATAAGAAGCAAAATTGCGGTTCGAGATAAGATTTTCAATACCCTGCAGGTCAGGCAACTCACCCTCTCCAGTTAATTCGATCAGTGTGAGCTCATCTTTATAATGGTTAAAAACAAGGATGTATTTGTAAAGAATATAAAGTAAATCGGGGGCATCATTCTCTTTCTGGTGGGTTTCGATTACTGCTATTTTCTCCATATAGCGAACTGCGTCAAATGCAGTGTACCCAAATACTCCGCAAACATCCGCATGTTCTCCTGTAACACTGAAATGTTCCATAAAGCTGTTTAAAGCCTCCGGAACTCCAAAGTTACAGTCAAGTTTTTTGGCTGTATTTGTGCCATCCGGAAATTCAGCAGTACTTATCCCTGAATTGATGCTTACCCGGGCAATCGGGTGCAGGGCAATAAAAGAGAGACTGTTTTCATTGGCGTGGAAGTCTGAACTTTCCAAAAGCACTGATTCCGGATATACATCCCTGATCTTTAGATAGATACTTACAGGAGTATGAAGATCCCCAAGGATCTGTTTACTGCATGCCGTATATTTGTATTTTTTTATTGCACTCATATTTTTTGCATTAACTCATAACTCATAACTCATAACTCTTTCTCCATCTCCCTGATATAGGTATCCATATCCTTGTCGCCTCGTCCTGAAAGGTTCAGGACGACAATATCTGCCGGGTTGAATTTCACCTTTTCAAGGGCTCCAAGTGCATGTGCGGACTCGAGGGCGGGGATAATTCCTTCCATTCTCGTCAGTTCAAAGGCTGCCTTCAACGCTTCATCGTCATTTACAGCCAGAACAGTCGCTCGTTTAGTCGTGGCAAGGTAGGCGTGCAGGGGGCCAATGCCTGGATAATCCAGACCGGCTGAGATGGAGTAAGGTTCCTCAATCTGGCCATCCTCACTCTGCATGACCAGGGATTTTGATCCGTGAAGAATTCCAATGCGGCCCAGCTGTATCGTTGCTGCACTTTCCCCTGAATGGATGCCTTTACCACCCGCTTCCGCCAGAACGATCTTCACCCGTTCGTCGGAAAGGTAATGGTAGATTGTTCCGGCTGCGTTGCTGCCTCCGCCAACACAGGCAATCAGGTAGTCGGGGTAGTCGCGGCCTTCCTTGGACAACAACTGTTTTTTGATCTCTTCGCTGATCACGGATTGCAACCGGGCCACCATATCCGGGTAAGGGTGCGGCCCGACCGTTGAACCGATGATGTAATAGGTATTTGCAGGATTGCAGCACCAGTCGCGGATTGCCTCATTGGTGGCGTCCTTCAGGGTCATGTTGCCTGAAGTAACAGGCCTTACCTCAGCTCCGAGCATTTTCATCTTCTGGACGTTGACACTTTGCCTGGCAATATCTGTTTTTCCCATATATACGACACACTCCATGTTCATTAACGCGCATACTGTTGCAGTTGCCACACCGTGCTGTCCGGCACCTGTTTCGGCAATTATCCTGGTTTTGCCCATTTTGCGGGCAAGGAGGATCTGACCGATGGTATTGTTGATTTTGTGGGCTCCAGTGTGGTTAAGATCTTCTCTCTTGAGATAGATTTTGCATCCGTATTTGGCGCTGAGCCTTTTGGCATGATAAAGGGGCGAAGGCCGTCCGACATAATCGCTCAGCAAAAGATTGAATTCTTCCCTGAATTCTTCGCTGTCGATTATTTTCAGATAAGTTGACTGCAATTCCTCCACAACACGGTGAAGTATCTCGGGTATGTATGCCCCGCCGAACTCGCCGTAATAACCATGTGAATCTACCTGGTATGTGTTCATGAGTTTAATGTTTTTTCCCGATTTAACCGGATCATGTTATTAAAATGGAAAGAGGCCTGTCGCAGGTGCGACAGGCCTCTTGTATACTTTATCAATTCTGGTAAATACAGGCGATGCTCCCTTACGACTTGTGAAAGTTATAAGCCAGCCACCACCAATATGTATTTGCCAAACGCATTGTCATTTTCATGTTGTTTGGCACAAAAATATAAATTAATCTTTAAGTGCCCCATTTTTTTTGATATTTTCTTAAAAAATTAAAACAAAAACATAACTTGTTGGTTATTCTTAATTATTAGTCAGGTTAAATCATTTAAAAGTTACATAACCTTTCCGATGAAGAACATCCGGCATTTATTACGGCAAGTATCGGTCAATAGTCAATAAAATGAGAAAAATGCTGTTCAGTTTCATGTTTCTGCTTTTTGCAGCAGGCTGTATGACTATCTCCAGGCAGCAAAGGAGTGCAGTTCAGCAGTTTGCCGGCAAAACTGCTGAATTCACTGCAATCCCGGAGTCAATTATGAGTGAACTCGGAGAAATCCGCCAGGCAAGAGGCCTTTATTATGCCAGTTCATTTTCGGATCCTGTTCTGCACATCAATGAGCTGGATAATATTGCCGGGGAGAAATTCGCTGATGATAATGTACCCGGTAAGATAAAAATGACATTCAAGGTACTTGAGAATTATGCATTGGCTCTTGAGCAGCTTTCTTCAGATAAAACTATGAAAACCCTGAGTGATGATTATAAAAAAATTGGGGAAGACCTGGAAGACTTGGTTGGACAATTCAATGAGATAAATGGCACAAGCCACGCTCCTGCCGGGATTGGCTCATTGCTTTCTTTGTCTGCGGATAAAGTAACAGGAACATTGCTTGCCCGAAAACAATGTAAAAAACTGAAGGCGTTTGTCAGCAAGGCAGATACACTCGTATCAGTCGTATGTAGCGAGATGGTCAGATTTCTTGATTCCGATGGTCTGAAAACACTGATCCGGAGCGAGGAGACTGGCTTAACGGAAAGTTTTCGTTTTTATTTCACCAAGCGACCCTCACCAGCCATCGAAAGTGATAGGGACTATATTGCTTTGAAAAAAAGAATAGAATCAGTCAAAATTCTCAGGACAAAAACCATCCGAACTACTCAGCAGCTCAGAATTGCCCACAAGAAACTTTTAACAGAGCTAAATATGAATCATAATCTGAACGAACTTTCTGAAGAGTTGATTCAGTACTATAAAGATGTTGAGGAGATAAGAAAATCATTTCGGCAAGTTTCAGGGCAGCTTTAACCTAATCAATACCGGGAAGGTAATAATCCGGTACTGACAAGGGCCATCTGACGAACTTTGACTTTTATGGAAATTGTAAAGAGCTAAAAATGAATAATAAAGAAAAATATCTCACGCTGGAGGAGATCAGGAATGCACAATCTGATATTGTTCTTGAAATGAGCAGGGATGACTTGTCCGGTTCCGATAAGTTAAAACTGGAACAGGCTACTCAGAACCTGAGAAACATTGAAAGAGTTTTGGTTAAATCGACAGAAAAAGAACTTGTCGCATCCCTGAAAATGGAGACCTTATCACTTGCCGCATTGACCAAAGAGATCAACCAGGAAAGCAAAAAGCTGTTCAGAATTGGCGGAACGCTTCAGAAAATCGTCAAAATAACAGGTCGCATCATTGATATTTTGAATCTGGTGAAGTAAGATTCATAATTTTTCTTTTCATTTGCACTAAGATTTAAGCCGGTAACACCGCTTTAAACGCGATGACCCTGCGAATTTTAAATAAATCGGAACAAAATATAATTAAGTGATAAATTTTTCCTGGTTAAAGCCTGCTGTACCAAAACGAGTGCTGCTTTTTGTCGCAGCTGCTGTCTGGACTTTTGCCGGATCCATGCTGATGTTCAGGGGATACAAAATGACAGACACTACCAATCCCTGGTTTTGGCTGCTGTTGCTCCTCGCATTGTCCGGAGGTATCCTTTTTTATCTGAAGCTATTCTCGAAAATATCGTTAAAACATACCCTCAGAATCCTTGGACTGAAGGAAGCATATCCATGTGTATTCTCTTTTTTTAATTTCAGGAGTTATATGTTAATGGCCTTTATGATCACGATGGGAATAACGTTGAGAACAACAGGCTGGGTTCCTGTCGTCTACCTGTCTTTTATGTACCTGATGATGTCCGTACCGCTTTTGATTTCATCCGTAAGATTTTATTATACTGGATTTTATTACAGGCAATTTGTCGTTTCAGTCCATTCTGCCAAGCAGGAAAAATGATACATCCGGATCTTCTGCAGTAACCTTAAATTGTCTGTTGCCCGAAAACAGGCGATCGGGAAACTATTGCCAATTACTGTCGAATAAGCAATAATATCAAATGGTGAATTAATGAAAAAGAGCCGGACGTAACGGATCATCACAACTATTGCTTAGTTTAGCTTATCATTTGCCCTGCGGTTAATTCATTTTAAAACATCTAACAAAAGAATATGAGACCAAAAATTCTAGTTGTCGCAGCAATACCAAAACCGGGACTGGTTGAACTGGGAAAAACCTGCGACCTTATTTATCCGGTTCAAAACTTCATGTTTTCTGATGATGAGATCAAACAACATATCCGTCAGGCAGATGGTGTGCTCTCTGTTTTCATCAGTCCATTAACAGCAGATATGTTGAATGAGGCTAACCGGCTTAGAATTATTGCCAATTTCGGAGTCGGTTACAACAATATAGATGTTGCAAAAGCCAATGAAATGAAGGTTGTTGTTTGTAATACTCCTAATGCTGTGACAGAACCAACGGCGGAGATGGCTTTTGGCCTCCTTCTGTCGCTTACCAGGAATATTGCCCTGACCGACCGTGGATTGCGGACAACCCCCAATTTTAAATGGGGAATGATGGAGAATCTCGGTACCGGTATATTTGGCAAAACTGCCGGGATTGTTGGTATGGGCCGCATCGGCCAGGCTTTTGCCAGGAGGGCCATTGCTTCCGGAATGAAAATAATCTATTATAACCGTACCCGTTTATCTCCCGAGCTTGAAAAGGAGTACAATTGTCAGCTGGTCAGTTTTGACGAACTTCTTGAAAGATCCGATGTAATTTCACTGCACTGTCCGTTGACAGATGAAACTCATCATCTCCTGGATGAGAAAGAGATGATGAAAATGAAAACAGGTGCTATCATCCTGAATACGGCCAGGGGCCCCGTTGTCAATGAAAAGATGCTGGTAAAATACCTTCAAAATGGCAAACTCGGCGGCGCAGGACTGGATGTCTTTGAGAACGAGCCTGTTATTTCACCGGAATTGCTTGTCCTGGATAATGTGGTTATGACACCGCACAATGCAACAGGAACAATTGATACCCGGATTGAAATCTGCAGGGAAGCAGCAGAGAACCTGAAGCGGTTCTTTGAAGGGCGCAGAGACATTTCCATTGTCAATCCCGGTGTTTGGGAATAGCCTTAAAATTCACATGTCTATAATTTGTCTTTTAATTGCCACTTAATCATTTTCGGGTGGTATAACCATTTTCTAATGACTATTTCAGACAGTTGCTTTTTAAAATATTCTACCTTTGAACCAATAAACAACTTAAAAAAGATGAAGAAACCAATTAACTATTACAAAATCTATTTGATTACTGTTCTCCTGGCAGGATTTTCCCTCTCAGGATTTTCAAAAAATGTCATTAACGCGCTTAAATGTGATTATCATGTAAATCCGGTCGGTATTGATATCGCGCAACCCCGTTTAAGCTGGCAAATTGTTGCGGAAGAGAACAATTTTATGCAACAGGCCTACGAAATCCGGGTTGCTGAAACACCTGAGAACCTCAGAAGTGGCAAAAAGCTGGTTTGGAGTTCCGGTAAAGTAAACTCCGGTGAGTCAGTAAACGTTGTTTATGGGGGTCCCTCGGCAAAAGCTATGCAAAGGTTGTGGTGGCAGGTTCGGGTATGGGACTCCAAAAATAAAGCGATGGCCTGGAGTGAGCCTGCCTACTGGGAAATGGGCTTGCTGACACCGGCTGACTGGAAAGCTTCCTGGATCAGGTACCCCAACGAACAGGATAATACTATTTCCCGTCCGGCACAGTTTTTCAGGAAAGAATTCGCAACATCAAAAAAGGTCAAATCAGCCAGGGTCTATGTTACATCGCTGGGTCTCTATGAGTTACGCCTTAACGGAAAAAAAGTAGGCAAAGATCTTTTTACTCCCGGCTGGACAAGTTACAAAACCAGGATTCAGTACCAGACTTACGATATTACCTCCATGCTGCAGGCAAAAAACTCAATAGGTGCCGTGGTCGGCGACGGCTGGTACCGTGGAAATATTGCTTTCAAAGGACAAAGAAGCTATTATGGCGATAAATGTGCCCTTCTGGCACAGGTCGTTGTAAATTACACGGACGGAACGAGTGAAACCATAGTTACCGATTCAAGCTGGAAGTCCACCACCGGCCCGATCCTGGAATCAGACATTTACAATGGAGAGACCTACGATGCAAGGCTGGAGTTAACCGGCTGGGACTTTTCCGGTTATGACGAATCCAAATGGAGCGACGCGTTGGTTTATGATCATACCATGAATAGTTTAATAGCACCGCAGGGTGTTCCTGTTCAGGCTATCCAGGAAATAATGCCGGTTAAGCTTATCAAGACTCCCAAAGGTGAAAACGTACTTGACCTGGGTCAGAACATGGTTGGATGGGTACGATTGAAAGTCAAAGGAAACAAGGGTGACGTAGTTGTCATTAAATTTGCTGAAGTTTTGGACAAGGCAGGCAATTTCTACACGGATAACCTTCGGGCTGCCAAATGCACGGATACCTATATATTGAAAGGCGGGGATGAAGAGGTCTACGAGCCGCGATTTACCTTCCACGGATTCCGCTTTGTGAAATTGGAAGGACTTGCAACAGATCCGGCACTTGATCAGGTTACAGGTGTGGTTATACATTCTGCCATGACGCCAACCGGCACTTTTAGCTGTTCAGATTCTCTCATCAATCAGCTGCAGCACAACATTCAGTGGGGACAAAAAGGAAACTTTGTTGACGTTCCGACCGACTGTCCCCAAAGGGATGAGAGACTTGGCTGGACCGGTGATGCGCAGGTTTTCAGTATGACGGCCGCTTTCAATTTCGATGTGGCAGCTTTTTACACAAAATGGATGAAGGATTTCACTGCAGATCAGTTACCCAATGGCCGTGTTCCACACGTTATTCCGGATGTACTGAAAGGTGACGGTGGTGCAACTGCCTGGGCTGATGCATCAATTATTGTACCATGGACTGTTTACAAGGTATACGGCGACAAGCGAATACTGGAAGATCAGTACAAAAGCATGAGAGCATGGGTCGAATTTATGCATGTCAGGGCAGGAGACAAAAACCTATGGACAGGTGACGCCCACTTTGGCGACTGGCTGGCTTTTGCATCGAACAGCTCATCTTATCCCGGAGCCACAACTGAAAAAGACCTGATTGCAACTGCCTACTATGCCTATTCATCAAAATTACTGAGCCAGATTGCCTCTATCCTGGGAAAAACTGCTGATGCAGATTATTATGCCAAACTTTCAGGTAATGTAAAAAAAGCCTTCATCGATGAGTTTGTGACAAAAAACGGAAGGGTAGTATCCCACACTCAAACAGGTTATTCCATTGCTTTGGCGTTTGATCTGCTTCCTGAAAATCTAAGGAAAAATGCAGCTGATTTTCTTGCTGCGGAGGTGAAGCAAAGGGGACATCTTACGACAGGATTCGTTGGTACGCCTATCCTCTGCCAAACACTATCCGCTACGGGAAACGATGACCTTGCATTTATGTTGCTGAATCGCAAGAAATATCCATCCTGGCTATATCCTGTCACCCAGGGTGCTACAACGATTTGGGAGCGTTGGGATGGTCAAAAACCTGATGGTTCTTTCCAGGATGTTGGTATGAACAGCTTTAATCACTATGCATACGGTGCAATCGGTGAGTGGCTGTACACTCACGTTGCAGGCATCGATATCGACCCCAATCATCCGGGTTACAAGCATATACTGCTTTATCCCCATCCCGGAGGAAATCTGACTAAAGCATCAGCCGAACTGAACAGTATGTACGGACCAATTAAATCTGCATGGAATATCAATCAGACTCAATTTACCTATGATGTTACTGTTCCTGCGAATACAACTGCCACCGTCACACTGCCTCATGCTGAGCTGGCGAGTGTCATGGTAAACCAGTTGCCGCTTGTTGCAAACAAACTCTGCAAGTCAGAACAAGGGGGTGAAAATACAGTTGTTCAGCTGGGTTCCGGTAAATACCAGTTTAGTTATTCCTCTGACAAGTTTCTTCCGAAAAAGGCAGAAAAATAGGATACATATTTCATTATGAGACAAAAAGGGAGATGATTATTCACCTCCCTTTTTGTTTTGGTTAATTAATGAACCAATAAATTTGGGTTACAGGCAATCTTCTATGTCCCTTGTACCACCCTTTTATGCAAATTAAGTTTACTCGGCTGAAGGATACTCCATCAAAATTGCAACCGACATATTTTGCACTGAAATGGCCTAAAACAGGCCGATTTGGTGTGATGGAATAATCCTTGAAATCCGAAGTTTTTCCTGATCAACCTGGTGAAATTACTCGTAGAGAATGGTACCTGTCCTGCTTTTTTGAAGATATTTTTCTATCAGTTGCAGCAGTTTGCCCTTGTTGATAGGTTTGGTAATGAAATCATTGCAACCGGCTTCCATGCTTTTTTTCCTGGTTGGATCAGAAGCATAAGCTGTTACAGCAATGATCGGTATTTCAGAATCATTCGCTCTTATCTTCATGGTGGCATCCCAGCCGTTCATTTCAGGAAGCTGAATATCCATTAATATCAGGCGATAATTGTTTTTCAGAAACATATCCACCGCCATTTTGCCATTTTGTGCCCATTCATATTTGAGGTTAACACTGGAAAGTATGGAGGCCATTACCTGGTAATTGATCTGATCGTCTTCAACAATGAGAATTAATTCGCCTTCGAATTTTCCTGGTTCATGTATATCTTCAACGATAGTTTTAATTTCAGACTTTTCCCCGGCTTGAATTTTGGGAATATCAAAAATAAAGTTGCTGCCTTTCCCTGGTTCACTTTCTACCCTGATTTGACCTCCGTGTTTCTCAATGAATTCTTTGACAAGGATCAGTCCAAGGCCTGTACCTTTTTCATTCTCTGTCCCGTATTTTGAATTTTTCTTGTCGAGGGTAAATAGATTCTTCCTGGTTTCTTCATCCATGCCGACGCCATTGTCGATAACCTGGACTTCTGTCCTGTTTTCGTGAATAATGGTTTTAACTTCAACGATGCCGCCCCTGAAAGTATATTTAATAGCGTTGCCTATCAGGTTGCGAAAAACTGTCTGAATCATGTTCTGATCGGCATAGGTAAAAATCTGATCTGCCGGCTCAAACAAAAGTGTAATATTTTTTGAAAAAGCCGTGGGAACCATATACTTAACAATAGAATCAATGCAATTTGACAGATTGAATAATTCAGGTTTGGAAATAATATCACCGGTCTGCACGATGGACCAGCTTAACAGTGTCTCCAGTAAGTTGTAGGTTGAATTAGCAGAATTCTTCAGAATTTCAAGCAGCTTAAGCTGCTCTTCCTGACTGAAATTTTCATGATTTTCTATCATCACTTCGAGCAGATCGGCTGAAGTGCCAACAGGACCCCTCAGGTCGTGGGCGATGATGGAAAACAGTTTGTCTTTAGTTGTGTTGATTGCCTTAAGCTTACCTTCATTCTTTTTTAATTCCTTCTCAATATTCTTGCGGTCAGTGATATCCACAAATATTCCAATACTGGATTCAAATTCGCCTTCAGCATTGAAATTCGGTGTGGCTGTTACAAATAAAACCCTCTTTTCGCCGTCTGGCCTGACAATGTCCATCTCATAGGAACTCTGGTTACCGTCGGCTCTGACCACCGTTTCTTTTTGTATATGTGCAAAAGTTTCCTCATTTACAAATTCATCAATTCTTCTGCCTGCCAGACTTCCGACGGGTACACCCATGATGCGGTCCGCTGCGGGATTGGTGAATATGAAACGTTCATCCCTGTCCACAATAACCAGTCCTTCCCCCTGTAGTTCAACGAGTTTCCTGTACCTTTCCTCGCTTTCTTTAAGGGATATTTCTATTTCCTTTCTCCTGGTAATGTCTGTGATGGAAATAACAATCTGGTTTAACAAATTGTCGAAAAAAACGGACATTAATCCGACTCTGACCTCCCCGTTTTTCTTTTTGAACCTGAATTCATAAACGTTTGGAATGCGCGTGGATTGCTGGAGCCTTAGCCGGTTATATTCCTGCAGGCGAGCCAGTTCAGATTCAGGGACAACTCTTGTCCAGCTTTTGCCGAGAACATCTTCCTGGGTAAATCCGGTCATCTTTGTATAGGCATCATTCACCATGGAGATGCTATTATCTGTCTCGATGATCATGATGGCAGATGAATTGTTCTCAAAGATAGTGCGAAAACGTAATTCACTTATTTCTAGGGCTTTGCGTGTGTTTGACAGCTTGTGATCCAGGATTTTTGACAGGGAAAATATAACATACCAGATTATTGGAATTGCAAGGATAATCTTGACAGTGGTTATCATCAATGCGTCCAAGTTCTCATTAAGCAGCCATCTGTTGATAAAATTGTCAAGAACGATCATGATGATGATCACAGGCAACAAAGTCAGCAACAGTCGATTTTCAACGGTACTTCTTTTAAACAATCGCTGGAAAAAAGAAATCATGAATGGATGATATTGGTCAGAAAATATGTTAATTTTTTTTTAAATGAACATAACAGTTCAGCGAAGATATAAATAGTTATGTTTTTAGCTGCCGTACTGCAACTATCTTTTTACCTATTTTTTTGTATGCCTTTATATTTAAATTGTTGTGCAGGTAATCAGCTGATCAATTTAGAATGATAATAAATCCGCTGAACGATCAAAAATCCGCATGCTTTAAATATTACGGCAATTAGATATATTTGACGATCAATTAACTCCCGGAACTTATGCGAAATATTCTTTTAATTCTGACAATGTCACTTACATTGTTTGCCTTCAAAAGTGATAAAAACGCCTATATGATTTTTGACATGAAAGGCAAAGAATGTCATTATTCCAAAATGCTTGAACAAGCTAAAGAGGCTGATGTCGTTCTGTTTGGTGAGCAACACGATAATCCTATTGACCATTGGCTTGAACAGGAGCTGACCAGGGAATTGTACGATGCCAAAAAGGAAAAACTTGTGATGGGAGCAGAAATGTTCGAGGCAGATGATCAGATTGTCGTAAATGAATACTTGTCAGGCTCCATTTCCGAAAAGACTTTCAAGGATGAATGCAAACTGTGGACCAATTTCCCAACCGATTATAAACCTCTGCTTGATTTTGCCAAAAAGAACAAGATCCCCTTTATTGCGGCAAATGTGCCGAGACGATATGCCAACATGGTTTATTCCGGGGGATTTGGAAAACTTGACAGTATTGAACCTGAAGCCAAAAGATGGATCGCGCCGCTGCCTGTTGCCTACGATAAAACTCTGAAGTGCTACCAGGATATTTTTGCTGCTGCCAAGGGCCATGGAGGAGAGAATCTACCTAAATCCCAGGCCATCAAAGATGCTACCATGGCTTATTTCATACTTAAAAATCTTTCTGCCGGACAAACTTTCATCCATTACAATGGCTCTTATCACAGCGACAATCATTCAGCTATAGCCTGGTATCTCAAACAGGCCAGGCCCGGAATCAAAATTTTGACCATCGGATCAACCGAGCAGGATTCAATTGACGATCTCCTGAAAGAAAATGAGGAACTGGGAGATTTTATACTGGTCACACCATCATCCATGAGCAAGAGTTACCGCCTTTAGTTTCAGTTTGCCTGGACTGGGAAATATTAATGAATTACCTGCAGTGAATTATTCAACATTATGATTGTCAGACTTGAAAGGATTCAGACAGATGATCAAAGGTACTTTGACGATATCCTGAAACTTTATCTTGATTCTTTTCCAAAAGAAGAACGACGGGATCCTTCGTCCTTATCGTTCATGCTGAATGTTGCAAAAATGCACTTTTGCGCTGTTTTGACTGTTGATGAGTTGGTGGGAATGGTAGTTTACTGGAAATTCGAAAGGTATCTTTACATCGAACACCTTGCAGTCATGCCAGGTAAGCGGGGAGCCGGAATCGGGAGCCAGGTACTGAGTCTGCTTCAGAATGAGGGATTTCCAATCTTGCTTGAGGTGGAAATACCATTTGATATGGCAAGCAAAAAAAGAGTTGACTTTTATTCCCGGGCCGGGTTTATTCCGTTTGACATTGATTATTATCAACCCCCTTATCGCGAGGGTGAGTTACTTCTGCCCATGATGCTTTATTCTGATAAAGCCGGATGGAACCGTGAAATACTCAATGACTGCATACGTGAATTCCATTCCCAAGTCTATTACCTCACATAATCACTCATGTCTCATATCTTATGTCTTATGTCTTATGTCTTATGTCTTATAACTATTAATTACTATTATTTCATTTCATGAATCGACTAATTTTATTATTTCTGATAAGTTTTGGAATTTCCAATTCATTATCTGCCAAAGACCTACATTTTAACAAAGGTGAATTTAAAATTGTTCAGTTTACTGATACGCATATTGATTATGAGAATGGACCCAATGATCCGGTCTTTGATCTGATAAAGGAGATTGTGCTGGGTGAGCAGCCTGACCTTGTGATGTTTTCCGGGGATGTTGTTGTTAAGGAAGGACCAAAGGAAGTTTACGTTCGGTTGGAGAATCTTTTTGCATCACTCAACGTGAAATGGGCTGTTGTTTTGGGTAATCACGACGAGGAATATGGCAGTTCAGGAGCTGAGATCGTTGAAATACTGAAAAAATTACCGAACTGTCTGACAACCGGAAAATCCGGAATCAAGGGAGCTTCCAATTTTGTGCTTCCGGTTCTGGGAGAGAATAAAAAACCCAAAGCTGTTATCTATGGATTGGATTCCAATTCTTCCAGCAAGATGAAGGATAGGGTAGATGGCTACGACTGGTTTGGATTTGACCAGATTGCCTGGTACCGAGAAACCAGCGCTGCCTTTGCACGAAGAGCTAACGGTCAGCCAGTGCCCTCAATCGCTTTTTTCCATATTCCTTTGACTGAGTACAACAATGCCTGGGATGACAATCCGGGAAATCGTATAGGGGTGAAAAATGAAAAGGTATGCTGTCCTGATGTCAACGCGGGAATGTTTACAGCAATGGTTGAATGCAACGATGTGATGGGTACATTTGTTGGGCATGACCATGTCAACGACTATATAGGGGTTTCTCACAATATCGCACTGGCCTATGGCAGATGTTCGGGTGGTGAAAATGCCTATGGTGAACTTCCTGACGGAGCCAGGGTCATTGTTTTGAAAGAAGGCAAGCGGACATTTGACACCTGGATTCATGAGAAAGGCGGCAAAATTGTTTACCGGTGCAATTATCCGGAGTCGTTTGCGGAACAGGAAAAGAAAAAGCAATAATCAGATAATTTTATTCTTTTTGTGATGCAGTGAGTCGCCCCATTCACCATAGCCAATTTCACCATCTGCCAGGTAGATGCGCGCATCCAGGCATCCTGAACACTGATCAGGTTCCTCGTCCATGCAGGGCTTGTTGTTGTACAGGCGGTATTCACCCCTGTATTTACCGGGAGTAATGTTTGGCATGATGATATTGGCGCCGGCTTTTACGGCTTTTTCCCTCCCCAGGGGGTCTATCGACTGTAATGCAGTTGTGGCAGCAATATTGATATCAGGCATCATCAGCCTAAGGATGGCAACCATTTTCAGGGACAAGTTAAAGCGTTCTGCAAGTGGCAGCAGATCAGCGGACTGATGCATTAGTGGAGTGTCATCGTGTTCGATGAATGGTCCCATGCCCACCATATCTATATCAAAATCCCTGAAAAAAAGCAGATCACCGGCCAAATCTTCCATGGTTTGAAAGGGTGTGCCTATCATTACCCCTGTTCCGGCCTGGTAACCAATGAGTTTTAAGTTTTTAAGGGCGTTAAGCCGGTTCTCATACAGGTGCTGACCATCTGCAGGATGAAGCTTTTTATATAGTTCCGAATTACTGCTTTCAATGCGAAGAAGATAACGGTGTGCTCCGGCTCCGAACCATCTTCTGTAAACCGGTTCACTCTGTTCTCCCAATGAGAGGGTGATGCCCAATTTGTTGTAGCTCAGTGATTTAATCTGCTTCAGCAGGCTTTCGATCCGTGCCACAAAGATTTCATTGGTAACTTCACCTGATTGTATGACAATAGAACCATAGTTTTCCCGGAAGGCGAAGGCAGCTGCCTCCAAAACCTCGGTATCGGTCATGTTGTACCTGCTTACTGATTCGTTGGATTTTCGTATTCCGCAATAAAGGCAATCTTTTTCGCAGACATTCGACATCTCTATCAAACCCCGGAAATATACTTTCTTCCCGATAGTTTGTTCTTTTACATCACCTGCTTTATGTAAAATGTACAGGCCGTCGGTCCCGGATGCATTAAGCAATGTGACCAGGTTTTCCCTTGTAAACAGCTTGTTGTCGATGATTTCCTTGACTGTTGGCATAGTACAAAGATACCACATTTGTCTGTTTTGTCGAATTGCATTGAAAAGCGTTATTTTTGCATCGAAATGTATAACAGAGGATGAAAGAGAAAGTTTGCATCGGCCTTTCGGGCGGAGTTGATTCGAGTGTGGCGGCATACCTGCTTAAAGAGCAGGGATACGATGTTTTTGCCTTGTTCATGATCAACTGGAAAGAGTCAACCGGAACGCTTACCTCCGGCTGCACTTGGGAAGATGATGTAATTTTCGCTGAAATGACCGCGAAAAAGCTAAATATTCCCTTTCATATTGTGGACCTTTCTGATTACTACCGCAGCAAGGTGGTGGATTACATGTTCTCTGAATATGAAAAGGGGAGAACCCCCAACCCGGATGTTTTGTGCAACCGGGAGATCAAATTCGATATCTTTCTTCGGAAAGCGTTGGAATTTGGAGCCGATTATGTGGCCACAGGTCATTATTGCCGAAGAGATGTTGTTGAATCAGAAGGAGTAAAGACTTACCGTCTCCTTGAAGGACTGGATCCTAACAAGGACCAGAGCTATTTTCTTTGCCAGCTGAATCAATACCAGTTGTCCAAATCCCTTTTCCCGGTTGGCCATCTTCTCAAACCAGAAGTCCGCAGGATTGCCCGTGAGCAGGGTTTAGTAACTGCCGAACGCAAAGATTCACAGGGGATTTGTTTTGTAGGGAAAGTTGACCTCCCCGTGTTCCTTCAGCAAAAGCTGGAACCCAAAAGGGGAAACGTGATACTTATCCCAGGTGAGTTTTCTTCTAAAAAGAAAATCACAGACCGAAGTCGTGAAAACTTACCAAAACTTACTACCCCATTTCCATTTAAACCATGGAATGGTAAAATCATTGGTGAACACAATGGCGCCCATTATTATACAGTAGGGCAACGAAAAGGGTTGAATATTGGTGGATTTACCGAACCTTTGTTTGTTCTTGCCATTGATGTTGCAAAAAATATTGTTTATGTAGGGGAAGGGAAAGAACATCCTGGTCTGTTTCGTCCCGGCCTTTTTATTGCGAAGGATGATCTGCACTGGATAAGAACAGACCGTGCCTTGAAAGCAGGTGATTCGTGCAGTTTCCTGGTAAGAATTAGATACAGGCAGCCTTTGGAAAAAGCCACGATGTTTGTGGAAGAAAATGGCGCCTATCTCCTTTTCGAATTAGATCAAAGGGGCGTTACCTCAGGTCAGTTTGCCGCATTTTATGATGGCGACGAACTCGTTGGTTCAGGGGTCATTGCTTAGATTATCCGGCTAATAGTTTTATTTTAGAATCATTCTAATTAGTGTCTGTCACAATTTAGATTCCTTTTTCCTTAAACTGCACTTAAGACACTGTAATTATTTTGCTTAACGCTCGTATTACAATATGCTGTGAATATACCCTGATTCAGGTATTTCACTTTGAAAAAAGTTATCTGATATTTGGATCAATAAATAATAAATCAACATACCATGAAAGCAGACAATATTTTACAAACCATTGGCGGGACACCTCATGTTCGTATCAACAAACTTTTTGGCGGGAACCATACCGTTTATGCCAAGCTGGAAAAGGCAAACCCGGGAGGCAGTATCAAAGACAGGATTGCTTTAACTATGGTTGAAGATGCCGAAAAAAGCGGTTTGCTGAAAAAAGGGAGTGTAATCATTGAACCGACTTCGGGGAACACGGGTATCGGGCTGGCACTTGTTGCCGCTGTCAAGGGGTACCGGCTGATTTTAACGATGCCTGATTCAATGTCCGTGGAACGCCGCAGTATCCTCACTGCTTATGGTGCTGAGCTTGAGCTTACACCCAGGGAGTTAGGGATGAAAGGCGCAATAGCCAAAGCACGTGAGCTTGCCGGGCAGATCAGGGATTCCTGGATTCCTATGCAATTTGATAATCCCTCCAATATTTCAGCCCATGAAAATACAACCGCTGCTGAAATTGTGGCGGATTTTCCGGAAGGCATTGATTACCTGATTACCGGAGTGGGTACAGGAGGGCATATTACCGGGGTTGCGAATGTATTGAAAAGGCATTTTCCCAATATAAAGGTGTTCGCGGTGGAGCCACAGTTGTCGCCTGTAATCAGCGGCGGAGCTCCGGGTCCACACCCCATCCAGGGAATCGGAGCCGGGTTTATACCTGCAAATCTGCATGTTGACCTGCTCGATGGTGTCATCCAGGTTGAAAAAGCTGAAGCTTTTGATTACACCAAAAGGGCAGCTGTTCAGGAAGGCTTGTTCGTGGGAATTTCTTCAGGAGCTTCACTGGCTGCCGTCGCCAAAAAACTGCCTGAAATACCTGTAGGATCTACTGTTTTGACGTTTGTTTACGACAGTGGGGAGAAATATCTTTCCATTGAAGGGCTGTTTTAAGCCAATTTCTCATCAGAATCAAACGGTTCAGTATTTCGAGCCTGATTTTCTTACGGAAATCAGGCTTTTGTTTTTAGGCATGTTGCCAATCTGATTTGTATGTAATTAACATATGGTGGTCGTCGCAAATTGTTTTTAATATATTCCAACCACTTATTTACAAGTTGATTTATATCTAAACATGTAAAAATTTAGTCAGTCAATATGCTAAAATTAATTTGGTATAAATAAAAATAACATTACATTTGAATATTATTTTTATTTAATCCTAATTAATATGAAAAAATTCTTGATGATTTTGGTTGCGTTTATTGCCATCAACTTGCTTGAAGCAAAGGAGGCAGAAGCCGCAAAGATTACTATCACGATCTATTTTGGAGACGGAATGGATTGTACAGGCAGAGGTTTCTGCAAGTTGGTAATTGACGTTTCATTACGATCTGCACCTTCGGGCGGAAATGTACAGGTTATTGACGGGACTGCTGAAGTAAAAGGGGATAAACTTTATGTTACATTAGCCAAAGAAGTCAATGAAATGGCAACAAATGCACAAGGTGTAAAAGCCTGGAAAGTCAAGACTCCCCAGCAGTTAAGTCATGAAGTGGCTAAGCAATTGGGATATAGCAACCTGATGATCCTTCCGAATAGCTATGCCTGTGAAAGAAACACTTTTGTTTTTGATATCAAAGGGACTCCATCATCAAAACCGGTTAGAGGAGTAAGAGCAACAGGAACCAAATAAGTTAGTTTTTAATGGGGTGAATGTTCAAAAGGGCAGAAGATGATGAAAATCTTTTTCTGCTTTTTTTTAGTAAAACCAATTGAAATATTTAAACCATGAAGCTCATACGCAACAGGACTTTGTCCTGGATTTATTTTCCAATGTTTTTTCTTTTTTTTCCCCCGGTTACCGGACTTTGTTCCGGAAATTTATCAGTACTTACGGAGACAACTGATTCTGTCAAAAATGCGGAATCTGATGAAGTCCCCACAAAATGGCATTTCGACTTTCATCCCAGCTTGGGAATGACCCTTGGAACAACCAATTACGAATCAGTTAAAACTACTGATTTGCAGTGGCTTGGCACACTTAACAGCAATATTGATTATATGGGTAAAAAATGGGATTTTAGTACATCTCTTTTTGCACAATATGGTCAGTCCAAAAAATCAGGTGAACCTGCCGAGAAAATTAAAGATGCATTTATTTTGTCTCTGACTCCTTCCGTTCCGGTCATTAAAAATCCAGCTATTCGCTTATTCCTGGAGACTACCGCCGAAACAACCCTGGGGAAAGGGACATTGCAAAATAATCCTACCGGATTTTGTGATCCCTTATTCCTTTACCAGACTCTTTTCCTGGGTCAGAAGCATTATTCCTATCAAAAGAATAACAGGATACAATATGATTTGACTTATGGACTTGGTTATGCATTTCAGCAAACTTTCAACAACAAATTTCAGGTCCAGGATTCTATTGCCGGGCAGCGTCAAGGCTTTGAGTCAGGCTTTAGCGGACTTGTAGAATTCAAGATGGACTATGCAATCTCCAAAGAGGTAAGCTTTAATTTTAGCACCAAAGCACTGGCACTTTCCAGGGAGAGCATATTCAGTAATCTTGATTCAGCTAGAAAATCAATTCTACTGACTACCGGTATTTTTTTCAGGAAAATCGGGCTTGAGTACAATTATCATTATGTTCATGATCTAAATTTGTCCTTATACTCAATGATAGATCAATCATTAATGTTGACTTTGAGGTTGTAAATCGATTGATTTAAATTTCTTCACTCATAACTTTCTGACTTTTTTTTCTCCAGAAGAACTACATTTTCCACGTGGTGAGTGTGTGGAAACATGTCTACCGGATGAACTTCCCTGACACTGTACATGCCTGCCATTAACTGCAGATCACGTGCCTGCGTCGCCGGGTTACAGCTGACATAGACAATCCGCTCAGGAGCAGCAGCCAGGATGACCTGCACTACTTTTTCATCCATCCCGGCCCGTGGCGGATCGGTGATTATAACATCCGGCCGGCCATTCTGTGCAATAAATTCGTTGTTCAGGATTTCTTTCATATCACCTGCAAAAAACAGCGTGTTTGATATCCTGTTGTTAGCGGAATTAATGTTTGCATCGCTGATAGCTTCAGGGACATATTCGATGCCGATTACCTTTTTTGCCTTCTTTGCAACAAAATTGGCAATAGTTCCGGTACCGGTGTAAAGGTCGTATACTATCTCTGTGCCGGTCAGTCCGGCCATATCCCTGGTAATTTTATACAATTCATATGCCTGTCGGGAATTGGTCTGATAGAAGGATTTTGCTCCGATAATAAATTGAAGGCCCTCCATCTCTTCCACAAGGTGATCGTTCCCTTTGAACACGACTACCTCCTGGTCGGTAATTGTATCATTGCCTTTTTCATTGATGACATACAGCAGGGAAGTTACCTGCGGAAACCTTTCGGATATGGAATTGAGCAAACCCTCCCTGGCCGTTTTGTTGTCTTCGAAGAACACCACGATCACCATCACTTCGCCTTTCTCATTTGTCCGGATCGTGATGGTTCTGAGTAATCCGCTTTTGTTCCTGAGATCGAAAAACGGCAATTTGTGTTTGTGAGCATATTCGCGCACCGCATTGCGGATTTCATTGGAAGGTTCAGGTTGCAGCCAGCATTTTTTGATATCCATCACCTTGTCGAACATGCCGGGGATATGAAATCCCAATACATCCTGGTCGGCGATTTCATTGCCCGATCTTATCTCCTCAACAGAAAGCCAGCGCCGGTTGGAAAAGGTATATTCCAGCTTGTTCCTGTAGAATGTTGTCCTCGCCGATCCTTTTATGGGATGAAGTGTTGGTATTTGAATTTTACCGATCCTGGTAAGCTGGTCTACCACCAGTTTCTGTTTGTAGAACAACTGTTTTTCATAGGGAAGGTACTGCCATTTGCAGCCGCCGCAGAGGTCAAAATGTTCGCAAAAGGCCTCAACACGGTCGGGAGATGGATTTACAAGGGCAACAACTCTTCCTTCCAGGTATTTCTCCCTTTTTTTTGTCACCTGGATGTCCACTATATCGCCGGGTACTGCATTCGTGGTGAAGACTACAATACCCTCCACGCGGGCGACCGCCTTTCCTTCGGCGCCGGCATCTATGATTTCAACATTCTGCAACAATGGCAGACTCTTTGATTTTCGACCCACAAGAAATTTTTTTTATTAATATTTTCAAATTTGGATTTTCGAATTTGGAATACGCATAATCATCAGGTAATCATTTTGTTGCAGTACTGAGTTGGCCGGAAGTCCGGAGTGCCGGTTAATCGAAAATCCAAATTTGAAATTCGAAAATTGTTTTAACTCTGCTCTTACTTCATTTTTCGACTCAGAAGCTGCTCCAGTTAATATCTTCCGGATGGCACCATTTTTCCTGGGCACGCATTACCTGTTCAATAACATCTCTGACGCATCCCTCTCCTCCGTTCCGGTGAGAAATATAGGAGGAAATCTCCTTGATCTCGGGTGCTGCGTCGTTTGGGCACACCGGCAGACCGACTTTGGTCATCACATTGTAATCCGGAATATCATCGCCCATGTACAACACATCCTCCGCGTTGAGATTATTCTTATGGAGGAAGTCGAAAAGGCAAGGTACTTTATCAAGGGTTCCCATATATATCTGGGTAATTCCGAGCCTATCGAGGCGGCCTTTCATATCCCGTGTCTTTCCCCCCGTGATGATGCCGATGGGATATCCCGACCTGATGGCATACATGATTGCATAGCCGTCTTTCATGTTGGCAGTACGCAGCGGATCGCCATCCGGAGAAAGTGTGAGAACATTGTGTGAGAGTACGCCATCCACATCAAATACAAAAGCTTTGACTTTGCTCAGTTCTTCCTTAAAAAATGCCATAATTAATTATGATAGTGTGATATATCTTTACTTATTAATTTGTAGAAATGTTTCCATGCGGGATAATCCTCCAGCATTTTCAGGTGCATTGCCATTACCTCCTCATTGCCCCTGACCGCCGGTCCGGTCCGAACCGATGCCGGAGAAAATTGAATGGCTTTCGCTGCTGTCTCCCGGATCAGCGGTTTCAATAAATTGAAATCAAGGTGATGATCCTTCAGCAATGCTTCACCGATGGAATAGAAATGGTTGACAAAATTGCAGACGAAGACCGCAGCAAGGTGGAGTTGCCTGCGTTGTTCAGAATCAATGGATACCACCGTGCCTGAGATGGTCTTAGCCAGGGCGGTGATCTTTTCCATAGCGGAGGGATTGCTCGCTTCGATGCACAAAGGAACATCTGTAAAATCGACTTCCCTTCGGGCTGAAAGTGTTTGCAATGGATAGAATACTCCGTAATTTTCAGCAAATGAGGACAGTACATCCATTTGCACACTTCCGGATGTATGTAAGACAATTTGCTTGCCTGCACGGATACCGGATAATACTGCAGAAATGGCATCGTCAGAGACTGCAATGATATAAAAATCGGCATCAGATTCAACTTTCTTGCCGGAAGTTGTAAATGGACAACCCAGAATTCTTGAAAGCTTTGAGGCACCTTCTTCACTTCTGCCAAAAACCTGAGTGATTTCAACGTTTGCAGACTTAAGCGCTGTTCCAAGCCTGGTGGCTAAATTTCCGGTACCGAATAAAACGATTCGCATCAGTAATTTTTTGTAAAAATAGGGTAAATATCATTAAATCCTTATGTTATAAATTTTAACTTTGCAGTCAATTTTACCGTAGAAATAATACTCAAACCAAATATTTATATTTTATGACGAAGTATGTGTATACATTCGGTAACGGCCAGGCTGAAGGTCGTGCAGAGATGAAAAATTTGCTGGGTGGCAAAGGTGCCAACCTGGCGGAAATGAATCTGATCGGAGTTCCGGTTCCTCCGGGATTTACAATTACTACAGAAGTTTGTACTGAATTTACTGAAAAGGGAAGAAAAGCTGCTTTTGCCCTGATTGAAAAAGATGTTCAGGCTGCCGTTGCGTATATCGAAAATATTACCGGAACCAAATTTGGTTCCAAAGAAAATCCCTGTTTGGTTTCAGTACGCTCCGGTGCGCGTGCTTCTATGCCAGGTATGATGGATACCATTCTTAATCTCGGTCTCAACGATGTCGCTGTTGAAGGAATCGCCCTGAAATCAGGTAATCCTCGTTTTGCATGGGACTCTTACCGCCGGTTTGTTCAAATGTACGGTGATGTTGTACTGGGGATGAAACCCCACAGCAAAGAAGATATCGATCCGTTCGAAGAGATCATCGAACACATGAAGGAGGAAGTTGGCATCAAGGAAGATACCGAGTTTACAGTGGATAATCTCAAAACACTGGTTCTTCGCTTCAAGGCCGCTGTTCTGAAAGTTACAGGCAAAGATTTCCCGGTTGATCCATGGGAACAGCTTTACGGCGCTATCGCTGCCGTGTTTGAAAGCTGGATGAACGAACGTGCGATTTATTACAGAAAACTCAACAATATTCCTGTTGAATGGGGTACTGCCGTTAACGTGCAGGCCATGGTATTCGGTAACATGGGTGGCAATTCCGCTACCGGTGTTGGTTTTACCCGTGATGCATCAACAGGCGAAAATATGTTCATCGGCGAGTACCTTATCAATGCCCAGGGAGAAGATGTGGTTGCCGGTATCCGCACTCCGCAGCAGATTACAAAGATTGGCTCACAGCGTTGGGCAGAACTGCAGAATGTAACAGAAGAAGTACGTGCCGCCAAATTTCCGTCGCTTGAGGAGACCATGCCGGCTGCATACAATCAACTGATGGAGATCCAGCAAAAACTGGAAGGTCACTACAAGGATATGCAGGACATCGAATTTACCATCCAGGATGGCAAATTGTGGCTGCTGCAAACCCGTAACGGAAAGCGTACAGGTGCTTCCATGCTGAAAATTGCCGTCGACCTTTTGAGTGAGGGCAAGATCGATGAGAAAACTGCCTTGCTGAGAGTTGAACCTAACAAACTGGACGAACTTCTGCATCCTGTATTTGACGTAAATGCCCTCAGGGCAGCCAAACTGATTGCCAAAGGTCTTCCAGCTTCTCCGGGTGCTGCTTCAGGCCAGATTGTCTTTTTCGCTGATGAGGCAAAAAATTATGAAAACACCATACTGGTTAGAATAGAAACCTCTCCGGAAGACCTTGAAGGCATGAACATTGCCCGAGGTATTCTGACTGCCCGTGGAGGTATGACCTCGCACGCTGCCGTAGTAGCCCGCGGCATGGGAAAATGCTGCGTATCAGGTGCCGGTGCATTAAGGATCAATTACAAGTCCCGCACCATGGAAGCAGCCGGTAAAGTTTACAAGGAAGGCGACTGGATCTCCCTGAACGGTTCTACCGGTGAAGTATTCGATGGTAAGGTCAAAACCCAGGAAGCTACAATCAGCGATGATTTTGCCAAGATCATGGAGCTGGCCGATAAATATACCCGTATGTCTGTCAGGACCAATGCAGACACCCCGCATGATGCTAAAAAGGCACGTGAATTCGGTGCCAAAGGTATCGGCCTTACCCGCACGGAACACATGTTCTTCGAAGGAGCCCGAATCAAGGCAATGCGTGAAATGATCCTCTCATCCACCGTTGAGGGCAGGAAAGAGGCTTTGGCCAAATTACTTCCTTACCAACGTGAGGATTTCGAAGGTATTTTTGAAGCGATGGCAGGCTACGGAGTGACTGTTCGTCTGCTCGATCCGCCACTGCATGAATTTGTACCTCACGAAACTGCTCAGCAAAAGGAACTTGCCGAGGAGATGGGTCTTACGCTTGAGCAGATCAAACAAAAAGTTGAGGATCTCCAGGAATTTAACCCGATGCTGGGTCACCGCGGATGCCGCCTTGGTATTACCTATCCGGAAATTACCGAGATGCAGGCCCGTGCTATTATTGAAGCAGCCCTTAATCTGAAGGCAAAAGGCATTGATGCCCGTCCGGAAATCATGGTGCCATTGGTAGGTACCGTGGCTGAGCTCAAAAATCAGACAGACGTGATCCATTCAACCATCAAAAAGGTCTTTGCAGAACGTAATGACAAAATCGATTACCTTGTAGGAACCATGATAGAAGTGCCCAGAGCTGCTCTTACAGCTGAAGGAATAGCCAAAGAAGCCGACTTCTTCTCTTTCGGAACCAATGACCTTACCCAGATGACCATGGGATTCTCCCGTGATGATGCCGGTAAGTTCCTTCCTGATTACCTCGACAGGGGCATCCTGAAAAATGATCCGTTCCAGATACTGGATCAACACGGAGTTGGTCTGCTGGTCGAGATGGGTGTCATCAAAGGACGTTCAACCAAACCAAACCTGAAAGTTGGTATCTGCGGCGAACATGGCGGTGAGCCAAGTTCTGTTGAATTTTGCGACAGAGTCGGACTGGATTATGTCAGTTGTTCCCCATTCCGCGTTCCAATTGCACGTTTGGCTGCCGCGCAGGCCAATGTAAAAAAGAATAGCTAATCAGACATTTGTTCAAATCATATTTGATCTAAATTGTTATTGTTACAAAAAAGGGGTCCTCGGACTCCTTTTTTCGTAATGCAACTGGTTTTTTCTTATTTTTACCTGCCAATTCTGGTTTTTCATTGATCTGATTACCGGAATGCTCTGGTTTTTCATTGTTTTGATCAGATTAACAGTAGAATAGCAATTTTATAATAATTACTATTATGATAGAGAATCTCAAAAAAACTATATTTTCCATAACAACGGCAGGGTTTGCCTTGTTGTTGCTCGCCATGGTCCTTGGAATTGCCACCTTCTTTGAAAGTGCCTATGGCGCTGATTCTGCAAAAGCCCTGGTGTATGGATCAACCTGGTTCGAATTGTTGTTGTTGTTCCTGGTAGTATCTATGACAGTTATTTATTTTCGTTCCAAGTTGTACAGAAGGGAAAAAATGACGGTAGGTTTGTTTCACCTCGCCTTTATTATTATGATAATTGGTGCCGGTGTAACCAGGTACATTGGTGAGGAGGGTATTATCCATATCAGGGAGGGTGAATCATCCTCGGAATTGATCACCTCTGATCTGTATTTCCATATGCTGGTATCCAGGAATGGCCAGAATTTTGAAGCTGAACAAAAAGTTATGCTGACGCCATTTTCCAAACACGAAGTCAGCGCTGTATTTGATTTTGAAGGTAAGAAGCTGAAAGTCAATTCGGTAGATTTCTATTTAAATGCACGGTCGGGTGGCGAGATGGGTGGTATGGCCAGGCAGGGCAAAGCTGCAAAAATCAGCTTGTCGGATGGATCAAAAGAAGAATTTGTTACAGTACCGGTCAGTGATGAAAGTGTGCCTGCTTCCGTGAAGGGACAGTTTGACGGTGCAGAATATGAAATATGGATCGGACCAAAGACCAAAACATTACCTTTTGCTATCTATCTTAAAGATTTTCAGTTGGTTCGCTATCCTGGGTCAATGAGCCCTTCCTCCTACAAAAGCGAGGTGACACTGATTGATCAGGAACAGGGAATAAAAAGTGATTTCTCAATTTATATGAACAATGTACTGAAACACAGGGGCTACAGGTTTTATCAGTCCTCTTTCGACCAGGACGAGAAGGGCACCATACTTTCAGTAAACAAAGATATGCCAGGTACCATCCTGACTTATATCGGTTACCTTTTGTTGTTCTCATCCATTCTGCTTTCCATTTTCAACAGGAAGAGCTATTTCTACCGGATCATGCAGAAAGCCTCCAAGCCGGTTTCGGCAATGGTTGTTTTTGCCCTGTTGTTCACCGGCGTACAAGTCAAAGGCGCCGAAGTAACCAAAGAGTCTGCCAACGAATTCGCTAAGGTATTGGTGCAGGGTCATGATGGAAGGGTAAAGCCTTTCAGCACTGTTGCATATGAAGTAGTAATGAAAATGTCCAGAGCTGAAAGTCTGAACGGACTGTCGCCTGAACAGGTTGTTTTGAGTATGCTTGCTTATCCCGAAGAGTGGCAGAAGGTACCGATGATCGTCCTGTCTGAGAAGAAAATAGAGGATCTTCTAGGTGTTTCGTCCGGCAAAGCGTCGTTTTCAGATTTTTTTAATGACAAGGGAGAATACAAAATTCAGAAGGAAGTTGGAGAGGCTTATGCCAGGCAACCTTCCCAGCGCGGAACATTTGACAACGCCATTATCAAGGTTGATGACAGGCTAAATGTTGCCTATCTTGTCTTTAAAGGGGAAATTCTTCGTTTGTTCCCATCTTCCGACCGCACGAATACTACCTGGGAAGACCTGACAAATGCACCTAACTCTACATCCGGTGCTATGATGATCAAAGTCTTTTTTGATTATATGAATGCTGTTCAATCCAATGATGTGGCCCGCCAGAAAGCGGATCTTTCCTTGATTGAACAGTATCAGCACAAAGCCGGTGCGGAGCTTATTCCGGGTGCAACAAAACTAAAGCTGGAGATTCTGTACAACCGCATTAATATTTTCAGGGATCTTTCGTTTCTCTACCTCCTCACAGGCATGATTCTGCTGGTTTTCTATTTCAGGGCGCTGCTTACGGACGGAAAAATGAATGCTAAGGTGGTTTTTTATACCGGATGGATATTTATTTTGGGATTTGTGCTGCACACTGCCGGCTTGTCTGTTCGTGGATACATTGCAGGACACATGCCCTGGAGTGACGGTTACGAATCGATGATCTACATAGCCTGGGCCGGGATGCTTGCAGGTTTGATCTTTGCCAGAAGAAATCCGATGGTGATGGGCGCTGCAGCGCTACTATCGGGCCTTACCCTGTTTGTGGCCCAGATGAGCTGGCTTAATCCGGAAATTACCAACCTTGTACCGGTATTGAAATCTTACTGGCTTGCCCTGCATGTCGCAGTAATTACTGCCAGTTACGGTTTCCTTGGCGTGAGTGCGATTATCGGTTTGATGAACCTTCTCCTGGCCAGCCTGGTAAAACCTGGTAACAAGGATCGCGTGCAGCGGAACATTCGTCACATGACATGGATCAATGAAGCAGCAATGACCCTTGGCTTATATCTTCTCACTATTGGAACCTTCCTGGGTGCCATCTGGGCCAACGAATCCTGGGGACGCTATTGGGGCTGGGATCCAAAGGAGACCTGGTCGCTGGTAACCATCCTGGTGTATGCTTTCATCACGCATATGAGGCTGATGCCCGGCTACCGCGGCTGGTTTGCACTCAATATGGCATCTGTCGCAGGACTTCTGAGCGTACTGATGACTTACCTCGGGGTGAATTATTACCTTACTGGTTTGCATTCTTATGGAAGCGGAAGCGCTTCCTCATTCCCGGTTGCCTTGGTTGTGGTACTCGTAATTGTTGGCTTTATCGCTTTCAGGGCATGGAATAGCTTGTCAAAAATCGACCTGAAGGAGGAATAACCAGTAAATTTTCTAAATAAATATTAATATTATTGTACTTAATTAATTAAAAATGAGATCAATTGCTTACCTAGTTGTTGTATTGGCCCTGCTGACAGGTTGTAACAATGCAAAAGTCAAAAAGACAGATAATAAGCCTGCAGTACAGAGCACTGCACCAGTGGCAAATATGCATACAGCCGTTGCCAAAGACGTTATTCAGACCAGTGGTTACACTTATCTGCTTCTGACTGAAGATGGCAAAGAGTTCTGGGCTGCGGTATCACGTATTGAAGCTGAAAAAGGGAAAACATATTATTACAAGGACGGTATGGAGATGACCAATTTCAAAAGCAAGGAACTCAACCGTACGTTTGATAACATCCTGTTTATTCAGGATTTTAGTGATCAGCCTATCCAGGAGAAAAAGCAGGAGCCACTTACAACCAAAGGAAAACAATCTATTGAAAAAGTTGCCGGGATTAAGGTTGACCCTGTAAGCGGTGCTGTTAAAATAGCGGATATTTTCGCCAACAAAGGTACTTATGCCGGCAAAACGGTTAAAGTAACAGGTCAGGTGGTTAAATTCAGCCCTGAAATCATGAACAAGAACTGGGTACACCTTCAGGATGGTTCCGAATCCAACGGTTCCTATGATTTAACCGTAACAACCATGGAAACTGTCGCAGTCGGATCGGTTGTGACTTTCGAAGGTGTCCTGGCTGTAGATAAGGACTTCGGTTACGGGTACAAGTATGATGTCATCGTGGAGGAATCAAAACTGGTCAAGTAGTATTCCCTCGAAATTTATCTCTCTAAATCAGGTTGAAGAATATATTATACTGATTTATTGGGTGAAGCCACATTGCTGCACAGAGAATAAATAATTATTTTTACTCCGTGTTGTCATGTGGCTTCTCTATTTTTAGGATGGCAGGGTTTTAACCGATTAATATGACATTTAACAACTGACCGAATGACAAAATACAAATTGTACGGATATCGCTGGGTGATGCTGGCACTTTTTATGTTGATGGTTGCAGCCAATCAGCTTCTGTGGATCACTTTTGCTCCGATTACGGTTGATGCGGCATCATTTTATAACGTATCAGATTTGAAGATCGGTATCTTGTCCATGTCATTTATGATTGTTTACCTGGTAGTCTCCATTCCGGCCTCCTGGATCATTGATACTTATGGAATCAGGGTCGGGGCCGGTGCGGGAGCAGTACTTACCGGAATATTCGGTTTGATGCGCGCCTGGGCAGGAGCTGATTACAACATGGTCCTGATTGCACAGGTGGGAATCGCCATTGGTCAGCCATTCCTGTTAAATGCCATTACAAAACTTTCGGCAAGATGGTTCCCGCTCGAGGAAAGGGCCACTGCATCCGGCCTGGGGACATTGTCTATGTACCTGGGCATCCTGGCAGGTATGGTTGTGACACCGGTGCTTTTTTCGTCGGAAGGCCTTTTGGAGATGATGAATATTTATGGCGTCGGATCGGCATTCATTGCAGTAATTTTTGTTGTTTTTTCAAGGGAAGCGCCTCCCACACCTCCTTGTGAAGCTCATGGCGAAGAACGTGCCCTTGCCTGGGAAGGTTTTAGGATGATGTTCAAGTCCCGCGATTTCTGGTTGCTGATGATTATTTTCTTCATTGGACTGGGAGTTTTTAACAGCGTGACGACATGGATTGAAGATATCACCATGCCGAGAGGTTTCACCGCTACACAGGCAGGAAATGCAGGTGGTGTCATGATTGTCGGCGGAATTGTGGGAGCTTTGATAATGCCTTTTTTGTCAGATTATTACAAGAGGAGAACTCCTTTTATCATGATCGCTTTGGCAGGCGCTTCTATTGGATTGATTGGAATCACTTTTGCCACCAATTATGCTTTACTCCTGGTATTCGGGGCAACATTGGGGTTTTTTCTGCTCAGTTCCGGACCGATTGGTTTCCAGTATGGTGCTGAGATTACCTTTCCGGCTTCTGAAGGCGCTTCCAACGGGTGGTTGTTGCTGATGGGGCAGGTTTCAGGTATTGCATTTATTTTTGGCATGGATGGCTTTAAATCACCATCCACCGGATCAATGACCTACCCGTTGATGGTGATGGTGGGATTGATGGTTTTTAGCTTTGTGCTATCTTCCAGGTTAAAAGAGTCACAAATACTGACCCGAACCGAACCGATTGTAAATGCGGGAACAAACGCAGAGGCATCATCTGCTCCTACCACCTTGGATCATTACCATGCAAAGAAATAGTAAAATTCATTTCCGGTTTTTTTTTAACCGGTACAGGTTATTTTTGTTCCTGTCAGGGAGTTTTCTGATTGTTCAGCACGCTGTTGGGCAGGATTTGTCTGATTCTGAAGTCTCACAACGAATTGAGTATCTCTGCCAAAGCCTGAAACATGAACAGGATGGCACAAAGCTTTGGTGGTATGGATGGCTTGCCGGGTATGGCAGTGGGACTATCGGACTGGGAGCAGCTTATTTCTCAGGTGGTGATAAGGCGGTAAAACAGGATATGGCGCTTGGAGCCGCAACTTGTTTACTCGGATTTGCAGGTCAGTTTGTATCTCCATTTCAGCCGGCCAACCTGGCAGCAGGGTATGATCAGATGCCCATAGGTTCAGCAGCCGAAAGATTGAATAAATTGACACAAATGGAAAAATTTCTGTCCGAAAGGTCAGCAATGGAAATCAATACCCGCAAATGGAAAGCTCATATCCTGCCTACTGCAGTCAATCTTGCAAGTGGGTTGATTACCTGGATCGGTTTTCACCGTACGGTGTGGGATGGGGTTGTCAATTTCGGACTTAACTGCGTCATTACGGAATCACAGATATGGTCACAGCCTATCAGGGCTAAGAGAGAGCTTAAAAGGTATCGCGAAAGATTTGGCGATACTGATTTGTCCGAAAGGCACTCCATCAATATGAAATGCAATTTTATCCTCTCTTCCTCCGGTGCAGGACTAAGGCTGGTATTTTAAAGATATTGCCATGAAAACCTTATTTAACTTCCATGTCGATCACTTTATAATCATTCCAAATAACTCTGTCTGTAAAGTATGCTAATATAAGCTTAAAAGGCTGTATGATATTATTATACAGCATTTTAAGCTTTATTACTCATCGCTCAGACTTTCAGATATTCATGAATCTTCAAAGCGGCATCCCTTCCTGAACGGATAGCGTGAACCACAAGGCTGGCTCCGCGGGTTGCATCTCCGGCAACAAATACCTTGTCAATATTGGTCGAAAAATTCTGGGCTTTGACATTGCCACGCGGATCGTATTCAACCTTTAGCTTGTCAAGCAGTCCTTCATGAACGGGTGAGAGAAATCCTAATGAAAGCATCACCAAATCTGCTTCAATGATTTCTTCGGTTCCGGGTATCTCTTTCAATGTCATTTGTCCGTTGTTTTTCAACCATTCTACGCGAACAACCTCGACGGCTTTCAATACGCCGTTTTCACCGATAAACCTACGTGTATTGAGCGACCAGCGTCTTTCACAACCTTCGAGGTGAGAGCTTGAAGTGCGCAGCGTATTTGGCCAGAACGGCCATGGATTGTCTTCAGACCTTTTTTCGGCCGGTTTATCCAGGATTTCAATCTGCGCAACGGAAGCAGCTTTTTGCCTGATAGCCGTTCCGACACAGTCTGAACCTGTATCTCCACCTCCTATGACCAAAACTTTTTTATCTTTGGCATGAATGTGGATCGAACCCGGAATAGTCTCTCCCTTCACCACTTTATTTTGTTGTTTGAGATAATCCATTGCAAAATGGATACCTTTCAGTTCCCTGCCGGGAGTATTGCCAAGGTCTCTCGGCAACATGGCACCACAAGCAATACAAACAGCGTCAAAGTCATTCAAAAGTTGTGTTTCAGAAATTTGTTCACCGACTTTCATGTTGGTTTTGAAGATAATGCCTTCTTTCACAAATACATCCAGACGACGGTCGATGATCCCTTTGTTTAGTTTGAAATCAGGAATCCCGTAGCGGAGTAATCCACCTAATTCATCATCCTGCTCAAATACTGTAACTGTATGGCCAGCCTGGTTCAGAAGGTCGGCAACTGATAGTCCGGCGGGCCCTGATCCTACTACCGCTACTGTTTTTCCCGTTCTTTTCTTCGGTATGTTCGGATGCACCAGGTTAAGATCGAAGGCATGTTCGACAACGGAGGCTTCGTTTTCACGAATGGTAACCGATTCCTCGTGAATGGCCAGTACACAGGACTTTTCGCAAGGTGCAGGACAAACTCTTCCTGTAAATTCAGGAAAACTGTTGGTCTTGCTCAGGATGGCATATGCCTCATCCCATTTTGCGTTATAAACTGCATCCTGCCATTCAGGAATATTGCTGCCTACAGGACAAGCCCAGTGGCAGAAAGGCACGCCGCAATCCATACACCGGGATGCCTGATCAATGCGGTCCTGTTCATTCAAGGTTTGTTCAACTTCACCAAAATCGCCTGTACGTTCACTAACAGGCCGATATCCGCCTACTTTCCTTTCTATTTCAATAAACCCTTTTGGATTTCCCATTGTTCCTTAATTTTAATCTTGTTCTTTGTTCTTCAGACCCTTGAAATATTTGCAGCTCATTTTATCATCGCGTCACCCGATGATTATTACTTTATGCAATACCGCTAACTGTTTAGTTGCCAAATATTTATATCTATTTCTCTCTATTTCCTTTATTCCCTGATATTAGGTGCGTCCTCAGCCATTTCCAGCTTCCTTTTGACTTCTTTCAGTTTTGCTTCATTCAGTACTTTCTTGTATTCCAGCGGAATGATTTTGACAAATTTTGGAAGATACTCTTCCCAGTTTGTCAGAATTTTTTCAGCCTGTGGACTTTGCGTATATAGCAGGTGTTTCTGAATCATTTGCTGGAGTTCCTGGATGTCTGCCCTGTCTTCGACCTGGCTTAGCTCCACAAGACCCTTGTTGCAGTAATAGTCAAAATCTCCGTTTTCATCAAGCACATAAGCTATTCCACCGCTCATGCCTGCCGCGAAGTTGCGTCCGGTCGTGCCCAGGACTACCGTCCTGCCTCCGGTCATGTATTCGCAACAGTGGTCCCCGGTCCCTTCCACTACAGCTTTGGCTCCTGAGTTTCTTACACAGAATCTCTCTCCGGCTACTCCTTTGATATAGACCTCACCACCTGTTGCACCATATAGCGTGGTATTTCCAACAATGATATTCTGGTGAGGTTCAAAAGTTGTTCCTATCGGCGGAACAACAGCTATTTTGCCTCCTGACAAGCCTTTGCCAAGGTAATCGTTTGAATCTCCTTCCAATCTGAAGGTAACACCTTTGACGAGGAAGGCTCCGAAACTCTGTCCGGCTGATCCCTTAAAGGTGCAGTTGATAGTGTCTTTTGGCAATCCTTCTTCACCGTATCTTTTTGATATCTCTCCCGACAACATGGCGCCAGTGGTACGCATTACATTGTTAATATTGTGCCCTATCCACACCTTTTCGCCGCTTTTTATCGCCTTGTTGGCCTCTTTAATTAGGGTCCGGTCGATCACATCGTCCAGATCTTTGGTGTTTGGATGTGTATTACGTATCGGGTATATTTTAGCCTCTTCGGGTAAAAACAGGAATTTTGAGAAATTAACATTCTTCATCTTCCAGTTGGTCACCTCTGGATTAACTTCAAGTAAATCAGCACGTCCTACCAGTTCATCGAAGGTGCGCACACCAATTTCCGCCATGTATTCCCGGATCTCCCGGGCAATAAAATGGAAGTAATTGATCACATACTGAGAGCGCCCAAGGAATCGTTTGCGAAGATTTTTATTCTGGGTGGCAATCCCTGCAGGGCATGTATTGAGGTGGCATTTGCGCATCATGATACAGCCCAGCGAGATAAGTGCACCGGTAGAAAAACCGAATTCCTCTGCACCCAGCATGCCCATGATAACTACGTCGCGGCCTGTCTTCAGCTGACCGTCAACCTGAAGTTTAACCCTGCCGCGCAGATTGTTCATTACCAGAGTCTGCTGTGTTTCGGCAATGCCAAACTCTGCCGGCAAACCGGCATGTTTGATCGAGCTGGCGGGCGAAGCGCCTGTACCGCCTTCACATCCGCTAATGATGATAATATCAGAGAACCCTTTGGCAACACCTGCCGCAATAGTACCCACACCGGTTTCAGAGACCAGTTTGACAGATACTTTGGCCTTGGGATTCACGTTTTTTAAATCGAAAATTAGTTGCGCCAGATCCTCGATTGAATAGATGTCATGATGAGGAGGTGGTGAAATCAATGTAATTCCGGGTGTTGAATTTCGTGTTTTGGCAATGATTTTGTTCACCTTGAATCCGGGAAGCTGTCCTCCTTCGCCCGGTTTTGCGCCTTGGGCGATTTTGATCTGAAGCTCCTGGGCATTCATCAGGTAGTTGTTGGTGACACCAAAACGGCCTGATGCTATTTGTTTGATTTTCGAGTTCTTTTCTGTTCCAAAACGTTCCGGATCTTCGCCTCCTTCACCTGTATTACTGCGGCCCCCGATCTCATTCATGGCAATTGCCAAGGCTTCGTGAGCCTCTTTGGAAATTGATCCGTAGGACATGGCTCCTGTCACAAAACGCTTCAGGATAGCTTCCACTGGTTCGACTTCTTCGATTGCTATCGGGTTACTCTTCCATTTCAGTGCACCCCTGACAAATGCCGGTTTTTTGTTTTGGGTGTCGACGAGGTTGGTAAATTTTTTGAATACATCATAATTGTCTGTCTTGGTGGCCCATTGCAACAAAGCAATGGACTCAGGGTTCCAGGCATGATGTTCACCGTTGTTCCTGTAGTGGTACTCTCCGGTTGTATCGAATATAGTTTTTGTCTGGTCCTTGCTGTAGGCTTCCTTGTGAAACATTACCGCTTCTTCAAAGAGTTCACTGGAACCTACGCCGCTTATCCTGGATGAGGTTCCTTTAAAGTACTCTTCTATAAGGGCATCACTGACCCCAACTGCTTCGAACAGTTGGGATCCGTGGTAGGAACGAAGTGTAGAGATTCCCATTTTTGAAAGAACTTTCAAAAGTCCCTTGTCTATGGCCTTGATGTAATTTTTTCGTGCCTCACTGTAAGGAAGTTTTATTTCCCCTCCTTTTACAAGGTGATCAATGGCCGCAAAAGCCAGGTACGGGTTGATGGCGCTTGCTCCATATCCGAGTAATAGTGCAAAATGCATCACTTCACGGGGTTCGGCACTCTCAACGAGAATTCCGATCTGCATGCGTTTTTTTGTTTTGATCAGATGATGATGTACAGCTGCCACAGACAAAAGAGAAGGAATCGGAACCATATCCTCAGAAATAGAGCGGTCGGTCAGGATGATGAAGTTTTTCTTTTCATCAACCGCTTTCTCAGCATTTTCCAACATCTTTATGAATGCCTTTTTGAATCCCTCAACTCCTTCCTTGAGAGGAAAAACCATTGGGATGGTCGCGTGGGTAAAGGCTTCGTGCTTTAGATCCTTGATTTTCCCAAGGTCCGTATTGGTTATAATCGGACTGTCAAATTTGATTAGTTTGCAGTGTGATGGTGTCTCATTCAGGATGTTACTGCTCAAAGAACCGATGTAATTGGTTAACGACATGACCAGGCCTTCGCGGATCGGATCGATCGGTGGATTGGTAACCTGGGCGAATAGTTGCCTGAAATAACTGAAAAATCTTTTGGGCTTGTCAGAGAATACCGCCAAAGGAGTGTCATTACCCATAGAACTTGTTGGCTCATTGGCAGTTTCGGCCATCTCTTTGATCAAAATCTGCATATCTTCCTTGCTGTAACCAAAGACTTTGCTGTAGACACCGAACTGGTCACCCATGTTGGAACTGACCCTCTGTTTGACAACAATATCCTCCAGCATCAGCCTGTTCTCCTTAAGCCAGCTTGTATATGGATTTCTGCGGCTTAGATCCGCTTTAACCTCTTTATCAGGAATCAGGATTCCCAATTGCGTGTCGACCAGCAAAAGTTTACCCGGACGAAGCCTTCCTTTTTCCTTGATATCCTCCGGTTTGAATACCTGTACGCCAACTTCAGAACCCATGACAATCATGTCGTCCTTGGTGATGATATACCTGGATGGCCTGAGACCATTGCGGTCGAGTGTCCCGCCAATGTATCTTCCATCCGAAAAGACCATGGAGGCAGGGCCGTCCCATGGTTCCATCAGCGTTGAGTGGTACTCATAAAAGGCTTTCAGACTATCTGGAATCGGATTTTTTTCGTTGAACGATTCAGGTATCATCATACACAGTGAATGAGGCATGCTTCTGCCTGACATGTGTAAAAATTCCAGGGTATTGTCAAAAGAAGCTGAGTCAGATTTTCCGGGCTCGATAATCGGATATAGTTTGTCTATGTCTTCACCAAAGAGAGCTGACTCCAGCAAAGATTCGCGCGCGTGCATCCATTGGCGGTTACCTTTGATGGTATTAATTTCACCATTGTGAGCAATCATGCGGAATGGCTGTGCCAGATCCCAGGTCGGGAAAGTATTGGTGCTGAAACGGGAGTGAACCAGCGCTATGGCGCTCTTCATTTCAGGATGTGTCAAATCCTTGTAATAATCCCTTAACTGGCTTGGGGTAAACATTCCTTTGTAAATCAGTATCTTGCTTGAAAAGCTTGGCAAGTAAAAACTGTTCTTTCCCGCAAGTTTGGATTCCCTGACAGATCTTTCTGCTTGTTTCCTTGCCAGGTAAAGCTTCCTCTCCAGCACATCCTGTTCATAATCCCCCTTCACAAACACCTGGCGGATAAGTGGTTCTGTACTCCTTGCAATTTCTCCGATCACCGAGCCATCGACAGGTACGTCGCGCCATTTTATCAGTTTAAGCCCTTCCGCTTCAATGTAACGGTTCAGAACCTCAATGCAAAATTCAGCTTCCTCTTCCACTACAGGAAGAAAAACCAGTCCAGCACCATAACGACCTGGTTCAGGGAGGTTTATACCTTGTGAAAGAAAAAAATCATGTGGCATTTGTAAAAGAATACCTGCTCCGTCGCCGGTTTTGTTATCCGAACTCGTGGCACCCCGGTGGTCCATATTCAGCAATACGGTCAGTCCGCGCTGTACTATGTCATGCGATTTGGCTCCTTTGATATGTGCGACGAAGCCAATTCCACATGCGTCGTGTTCAAAGGAAGGATCATATAATCCTACTGGAGTTGGAAATTTTTTGTGTTCCATAACACTTACCAATTAAGTTTTGTCTTTATAAGGCTATGATATATTTTAAATCTTATGATTATTAATACAAAAAATGATAAGATGTAAGAAAAATAGCTTTAATTATTAATATTCGAAAGCAAAAATAGCTTTTTTATTTAATTTTTAAAATTAAATTAAGGTTAAATCGAAAAATTTTCAATATTAATCCTGTAGATTTTGAATAATTTCAGGTCAGAATATTTCCCAACTTCAATTAAGTGAAACACTTAAAATTATTTTTTTGACATAATTTTCATAACAACCTGATTTTTACATGAGATTGATAATTTGTTAATCTTGTGGTGAGGTATTATGATATTTAAAATTGATTTTACTAAATTAGTGATAATAGGTTTCTATTTTCTGTCTGAAGCTGTTTTTATTCTGATAGTCGCTGAATGTCAGTAATTAACAGGATGTGAATACAACTTTTTACACCAGCTTCAGACTGATCATCATCCATTTTAGTTGAAAACACCGATAATAACCAGCCGGGATGTTTACTGCAGTATTTCGCCTGCTAAAAATCAGATCAGGCACCTGGTTAATTATATCATCGATTTCGGTTTAATTTTGTATCAGCTTGTCTACTCATAAATCAACATCCATAGTGAAAAAAGATACATTTACTGCCGGGCCTGCATCCTTTAACCCGGAAAAACTCGTGATGAATATTATTTCAGTGGCAGGATATGGTAAATCCCTGGAAACATCGCTGGATCAGGTTTGCGATGAAATCGAAAATTCCTCATTCCCCGGACATGATATCTTCGCACGCATATTTTTTGACGGGAAATCTTATTGCAGCAAACGGTTCAGGGAAACAGAATGTGTAGTTCAGCGTGATTTCGGATTGCCCGATAATAAGATGGGAATTGTTGAGCTTCATCTTTCAGCCCAGGTGATAAATACTGATCCTGGTGGAATTTTCAGTAAGGCTAAGTCTTGTGCAGAGGTTATCGTGCCTTTGCTGATAGGGTTGATTTCCAAATTTCAGCTCAAGAAATTGTCGGCTGATATTGCGGAAAGGCAAAAGGAATTAAAGGGAATTAACCTGACTACTGAGATTCTGGAAAAGGGAAAGCCCTTGGAGGAATCTCTGGAGATAATCTGCAATATCTTGCCGGAGTCGTGGCAGTACCCTGAATATACCGTAGCCCGGATCACTTACAACAGGTTGGTATTCACCAGTATCGGATTTAAGGAGACTCAATGGAAGATGGAACAGAAATTTGAAACCCCGGCCAAAGACAAGGGGAATATTGAGATCTTTTACCTGAAGGAATTTCCGGATATTTATGAAGGCCCTTTTCTAAAGGAGGAAAGAAACCTGTTGTTCAATCTTGCAAATATAATTGCCGGTTCTGCTACTCGGGATGAATACAATAAATTGCACCATGAGAATGTAGAACGGCTCAAGGAACTGAAGGCTATCAACCACACCTCCATGATCATTGAGGAGGGAAAGTCTTTCGACGAAACTCTGCAGGAAATATGTTCAATTCTCCCAAAATCCTGGCAATATCCAAGATTTGCCTGTGCCAGGATCTTTTTTGAAGGTAAATTTTATGTTAGCGAAAATTTCGTTGAGACGCTCTGGGTGCAAAAAGAAAATTTTGTCACCATTGATAATAAAAAGGGATCTGTCGAGGTATTTTACCTGAAACAGTTGCCGAAATCTGATGAGGGCCCGTTCCTGTTTGAAGAGAGAAATCTGTTGATCAACATTGGTAAGCTTATCAGTGGTTACCTGAATAATTACAAGGGCCGTGAGATTATTCACCGGAAAGGAGTTCCTCCCAGGGAAATACAGCCGACCGACGATTTCAGAAAATCACTGACCAGCAACAAAAAACCACTTCAGCTCTACTTTAATCAGCAGGCAATAGACAAGTACATTTATCTTGATATGATGAAATACAAGATAAAGCACATATTGTTTGTGGCAACATTGTATGACGCTTTCATTCTGGAGAGTGAAGACTCTTTTTTTGAAAAGTTCATGGGCGAAATATACCAATACAGCCTCTTTTCAGTGCCCCGTATAACAGGGGTTTCTTCCGGGGAAGAGGCACTCGAGCTTTTGGAAACTGTTCATTTCGACCTGGTTATCCTGATGGCTGGCATGGACCGGGAAACTCCCGTCATTCTGAGCGAGCAGATACGTTCAAAAAATGAGTCTATTCCTATCTACCTGCTTCTGAACAAAAAGAGTGATATAAAATATTTTGAAGAACTGGTGCCAACCATACGTTCTGTAGACAAACTCTTTGTATGGAATGGTGATTCACTGATACTTTTCGCTATTGTTAAATCAACTGAAGACAAGGTTAATGTCGAAAATGATACCAAAATCGGATTGGTGAGGGTGATTCTGCTGATTGAGGATTCTCCGCTGTATTACTCACGGTATCTTCAGATTCTGTACGACATTGTGTTTGGTCAGGTTCAACAGCTTTTACCGGAAGTTGAAAAGAATGAGCTGGATAAAATTTGCCGGATGAGGTCCAGGCCGAAAATTCTGCTGGCCCGCAATTATGAAGAAGCGATTGCCATTTTCAACAAATACAAGGATTTCATGCTTTGTGTCATTTCCGATGTTGAGTTTGACAGGGTAGGGAAGCTTGACAAGCATGCCGGTGTGAAATTTATCAGGTATGTGAAATCCCATATATCAAAGCTCCCGATAATACTGCAGTCGTCGGAGGACCGAAATGAGCTGCTGGCTAAAGAACTGGAAGTTGCCTTTATCAATAAAAATTCGGAGACCCTGCTGAATGACCTGAAACATTACCTGAACAGCTACCTTGGTTTTGGAAATTTTGTTTTCCGTGATAAAGAAGGCAATAAGATTGGAGTTGCAAAGTCTCTGAGGGAATTTGAAACCCTATTGCAAGAGGTGCCTGATGAGTCTCTCTACCTTCATGCATCTGAAAATCAGTTGTCTTTGTGGCTGATGGCGCGAGGAGAAATACAGCTGGCGCGTACGCTGAATCCTGTACCTGTGGATTCGTTCAAAAATATGAACGAGTCAAGGCAGTTTTTCCTTGACACCATAAAAAAGTACAAGGAAGAAAAGAAAAAAGGAAAAATTTTGAATTATGATGAGACTTCAACCCTGGATGAAAAAAATATCGTATCCTTTGCCAGCGGTTCGCTGGGAGGAAAAGGCCGGGGACTGGCTTTTGTCAACACATTGATTTACAATCTTGAATTTCCGACACTGGCCAACAGGATTAACATCCTCACTCCAATTACCGTGGTCATCGGCACAGATGAATTTCAACGTTTTATATCAAAAAACAAGCTTTTTGACAAAATTCTGGATCCGGCTGTTTCCTATGAAGAATTGAGGCATCAATTCGCTATTTCCCCTCTCTCTATCTCATTGCTTAAAAAGTTGAAGGTCTTTGTTGCACAGATTGACAAACCTTTCGCGGTGAGGTCTTCCAGCTCTTCGGAAGATTCAATCACACAGCCATTTGCAGGAGTCTTCGATACCTATATCATCCCCAATAATACTGCCAACAAGAAAAAAGTGCTGGAACAGATTTCTACTGCAATCAAATTGGTATATGCATCCACTTTTTCCGAAAAGGCAAGGAATTATTTTACCGTGGTGCACCACAAGATTGAAGATGAGAAAATGGCAGTGGTGCTGCAGGAACTGGTCGGGCAGTGTTATGAAAATTATTATTATCCGCATATCAGCGGAGTGGCCCAGTCATACAATTACTACCCGGTTGCCAATATGAAGCCTGATGAAGGTTTTGCCGTTGCTGCCGTCGGATTGGGTACCTACGTTGTGGACGGTTGGAAATCATTCCGTTTTTCGCCCCGTTATCCTAAAGTCTCCATGTATAGCCTCAAGGACCTGCTTAACAGTTCGCAGGTACAGTTTTATGCCCTCGACTGCCGGGAAACAAACGTCGATTTTCTGAAACATGGTGAACTTGCAGCGTTGAAACTCCTGGATATCAGTGAAGCAGAGAAGCACGGGACTTTAAGGCATTGTGCATCTGTATATAATCCTAACAATGACAGGGTTGAGCCGGGATTAAGCACCTATGGTCCTCGGATTGTTAATTTTGCCGATGTGCTACAATATAATTATATTCCTCTTTCTGAGACAATTAGTGTTCTGCTGAACACGATCAAAGAGGCTTTTGGCTCTCCGGTTGAGATTGAATACGCTGTCGACCTGGAACCTGGGGTAAATGGCTTGCCAACTTTCTATCTCCTGCAAATCAAACCATTGATTGGTGACCAGTTCAAACAGAAGATAGACCTGGAAAAGCTGGACAGATCACAGATGGTATTGTTTACCAAATCAAGCGTAGGGAACGGTGAGATCAATGATATCCATGATGTGATTTACGTCGACAATGAAAAGTTCAATAAACTAAAAACCGTTGAAATGGCTGAGGAAATTGAACATTTGAACAGGATAATGACGCAGCACGGCAAACAGTATATATTGATCGGCCCGGGCAGATGGGGCAGCCAGGACAGGTTCGTAGGCATACCGGTAAACTGGTCGCAAATTTCCAATGCAAAAGTCATAGTCGAGATAAGCCTCAACAATTACCCCCTGGACACCTCACTTGGATCACATTTTTTTCACAACGTAACTTCCATGAATATCGGATATTTTTCTGTTCAACATAATTCATATACCGACTTTATCCATTGGGATGAATTGAAAGAACAAAAGGTTGTACATCAAACCAACTATTTTAAACATGTTCATTTCAAAAAACCTCTTACTATCCTGATGGATGGAAAACACAAAACTTCTGCTATCTTGTTGTGAAACATAATATTGTTAGGCTACAAATACTTCAATGTACTTTACAGTGAAAATTAAGAGGTAATTTTATTGACATATTTTTGCAAGGATGATTGATATTGCCATTTTTGATGAACACAAACTGGTATCAGAGGGACTGTCCCGCTTACTGTCCGGGGTAAATGATCTCAGGGTGGTACTGGTGTGCAACGACAGGGGCATCCTTACTGACAAAATTAAAACCATGCAGGTTCATGTCCTGATCCTCAATTTGCATGACATCTCTACCCGAAACTACAACTTGATCGTACAGTTGAATATTTGCAATCCTAAAGTGAAGATATTGATCAGTTCCGTTATTGATAGTGAGGAGATTGTGCTTAAAACTATAAAGGCGGGTGCAAAAGGGTTCCTGTGTATCCATTCGGACAGGACTGACCTTCTCGAAGCCATTTATACCCTCAGAAACGGTCATGATTATTTCAGCAAGTCCATTACCCACCTGGTTCTCAACAGGTATATCTCTAATTTGAGGTCAGAAGAACTGGGTGCCGGTAACACAACAGCCACTCTTAGCTCGAGGGAAATTGAAATACTGAAAATGTGGGGAGAAAGTCATTCCAACCAGGAAATTGCTGATCATTTCTTTATCAGCGTCAGGACGGTTGAGTCACACAAAAATCATATCATGCAGAAACTTAACCTGAAAAGTACAGTGGATATGGTGAAATTTGCTATCAGGAACAATATCATCGACATTTGAACCTGCTTCTCTGTTTGTTTGCTTGTGAAAGCCGCGATTTTATTGGCTCTCCCCGCAGGAATACCGACCTGCGTTTACCAGTTCTCTCATAATTAACCTCAAAGGACTGTCGGCCACCTGTACACTTGCCGGAGTGCCTACGTGAAACACGTAAATGCTCCTCCTACCCGCCGGCAATTTTCCATTGTATACTAATTTTGACCGCGCAGGAACCCTTCGTTTTCCTCCTGGTCTTTCAAGGAAACATGGATCTGAAAATATTACTCACAACAATAAATAAAATTACAATGGCTGACATTTTAGAGGTAAAAGTAAATGAGTTCATGGCAAAAGTAATTGCCAAGAACCCTGGAGAGTCTGAGTTTCACCAGGCTGTTAAGGAAGTGGTCGAATCACTGATGCCCTTCATCGAAGATAATCCGAAATACCAATATGCCAAAGTCCTTGAAAGAATGGTTGAACCGGAGAGGGTTATCATGTTCAGGGTTCCATGGGTGGATGATGATGGCCAGATACAGATCAACAGGGGATTCCGGATTCAGATGAACAGTGCGATCGGACCTTATAAGGGCGGCCTTCGTTTTCACCCCACAGTAAATCTCGGTATCCTGAAATTTCTTGCCTTTGAACAGGTGTTCAAAAATAGCCTGACAACCCTCCCGATGGGTGGTGGGAAAGGTGGCTCGGATTTTGATCCTAAAGGAAAATCAGACAATGAAGTAATGAGGTTTTGTCAGAGTTTCATGACTGAATTGCAGCGTTTCATTGGCGCTGACACGGATGTCCCGGCAGGTGACATTGGCGTGGGAGGCCGTGAAATTGGATATTTATACGGACAATACAAACGGATCCGAAATGAGTTCACAGGTGTTCTGACCGGCAAGGCCATCGAATGGGGAGGTAGTTTAATCCGTCCTGAAGCTACCGGCTATGGAGCCGTTTACTTTGCTGAAGAGATGCTGAAAACACGCAACCAGGATCTTAAAGGTAAGATTGCTGTCGTATCCGGATCAGGCAATGTATCCCAGTATGCTGTCGAGAAACTGATACAGATGGGTGCAAAAGTTGTAACTATGTCTGATTCAACAGGATTTATATATGATCCGGCCGGTTTTACGGAAGAGAAGCTGGCTTATGTTCTGGATCTTAAAAATATCCGTCGTGGGCGTATCAGGGAATATGCCGATAAATACAAGGCTGACTACTTTGAAGGCAAAACACCTTGGGGTATCAAATGTGATCTTGCATTCCCATGCGCAACGCAGAATGAGATCAATGAGGTGGATGCCGAATTGCTGGTTAAGAACGGATGTTTCCTTGTTTCTGAAGGAGCCAATATGCCTTCAACCCCTGAAGCAGTTGAGGTATATATTAATGCTAAAATTCTTTACGGACCCGGTAAAGCTGCAAATGCAGGAGGTGTATCCACATCTGGCCTTGAGATGACTCAAAACTCCATGAGACTTCCATGGTCACGGGAAGAGGTCGATGCCAGGCTGCACCAGATCATGATTAACATTCATGAAACTTGTGTCAAATACGGAACTGAAAAGGATGGTTTTATCAACTATGTCAAAGGAGCCAATATCGGAGGCTTTATCAAAGTTGCTGAAGCAATGATTGTTCAGGGAGTCGTTTAATTTTCTAATACTATCCGTTAAACCGGGGTTCTTGAGCAAGAATCCTGGTTTTTTTGTTGTAAGGGTTATTTATTGAGGTATAATTCAAGGTGAAGGGTTGCTTAATCCCCTTGACATCTCCATTTATATGCCAGGAGAGATCATTCAGCCAATAGCTTTTCGATGGCAGTGGATGCTTTTGCAAAATTGAAATCAGTGTAAATTCTTTTCATCCTGGCATCAATTTTGTCGAGGCACAGGTTTCCAATGCTGCCTTCGTGTGTATGCTTAATATGTTTGTCCGGATTGAACTGATTGTTCTCAATCGCGCTGCCGACTTCCCGGTAGGCATCCCTGAAAGGCGTACCGGATAAAACCAATCGGTTTACCTCTTCCACACTGTAGAGATAACGGTAGCGGTCGTCGTTGAGTATGTTTTCATTCACCCGGATATTTTCAATGGCGAAAGAAGCAATTTTAAGGCATTCATTCAATTCAGAGAAGGCCGGAATGAACAGCTCCTTGGTAAGTTGCATGTCCCTGAAATATCCGCTGGGCAAGTTATTGATGATGGTCAGCATCTGTACTGGCAGGGACTGGATATGGTTGCAATGTGCACGCAGAAGTTCGAATACGTCCGGATTTTTCTTGTGCGGCATGATACTGGACCCTGTAGTCAGTTCGTCTGGCAGACTGATAAAACCAAAGTTCTGGCTCATGAAGAGACAAACATCATAGGCCAGCCTGGAGAGTGTAGCTGCGATGGACGCCAGGGCAGAAAGTACGGTCCGTTCCATTTTGCCGCGTCCCATCTGGGCATAGATTACATTGTAATTCATCGATTCAAAACCAAGCAGATCTGTGGTCATCTGGCGGTTGAGCGGGAATGACGATCCGTAACCAGCCGCAGAACCTAGCGGATTCTGATCTGCAACGCGGTATGCCGCCTGTAAAATCATCAGGTCATCGGTCAGGCTTTCGGCATAGGCGCCGAACCAGAGTCCGAAGGAAGATGGCATTGCCACCTGCAAATGGGTATAACCGGGCATCAAAACACTTTTGTATTTATCACTTTGAGCAATTAATACGTCGAAAAGTGCTGTTGTGTTTGTGGCTACAGTTTCAACAGCATCCCTCGTGAAAAGCTTAAGGTCAAGCAGAACCTGGTCATTCCGGGACCTGCCGCTGTGAATTTTTTTCCCCATCTCTCCCAGGCGGGCGGTGAGCAATAGCTCGATTTGGGAATGAATATCTTCAACACCTTCCTCAATCGTAAAGGTTCCCACTTGTATCTCCCTGTAAATCGATTTAAGTGTTTTGGACAATGGGATCAGTTCATCATAGGGTAACAATCCTATGTGTTCAAGCATCTGAATATGCGCCAGAGATCCGATTACATCAAATTGTGCAAGATGAGAATCCATTTCTCGATCTTTTCCGACCGTAAATGATTCAATAAGCTCATTGATTTTTGTCCCTTTATCCCAGAGTTTCATAGGATTATTATTTGTTTTTTATGGAAGTATGAAACCCTCCCGATTGTATTCATCTTCTTTGTTGAACTTTGGTTTACAAGGGTTTCACGCGAAAATATGTTGGTTAATATGAAGATCATTTGGCCGTTCGCAAGGAACTCACAAATAGTTTTTCATGCCTTTTTGCAGGCTTCGGCTCATGTTCGTTTCAATCCGAAACAATTTGATTATTATTTGCTGTATGAAGTGGCTATTACTGATTGTTTTCCGGAAGGCAAATGATTTTCAGATCCCGGTGATTTATAAATAATGTATCAGGCCTCAATCTTACTGGCACAAAAGGCACATACTCCTTTTAAATAGTAATGTTGCTCGTCAACTCTGAAACCTTCGAGCAGGGGTTTTGGCAAATCATCCTTGTTAATCCTGAAATCAATGACGCCGGTACAAACCTTACATTTAAAATGTCCGTGCGTAGAGGTATCAGCATCATACCTGATCTCATTCCCTTCAATATTGAGGGCAAGGGCAACACCGGAGTCAACGAATAAATTCAAAACATTGTATATCGTCGTCTTAGATAAACCATTTATTTCATGTATGAGGTCACTGTAAATCATATCCACAGTCGGATGATTTCTCATAGAAACAAGATAATTCATAATTTTGACACGTTTCTGAAGAGGCCTGATCCCATTCTTGAGCAAATAGGCCGATATTTGTTGTTCTTCCATCTTATTTTTCTGAATTCAATACAAATATGCTTGATTTTTTTTGTTGAACAATAATTCTGACGCATTGTTTTATCTTTTTCGGAATAAAAAACAGTTTTGGTCTCCGATTCTTCGATTTTTTTTGTGACATTTACGGTATAATCCTTCAAATCACGAAAATTATTCTTATTTTTGTAATCATTACAATTAATAATTAATTTTTTAGATATGTGTACTTTAGTTGGAAAAAAAGCGCCTTCATTTAAGGCAACAGCCGTCATAAACGGCAATGATATAGTAAGCGATTTCTCATTGGATCAGTTTGTTGGCAATAAATTTGTCCTTTTCTTCTTCTATCCGCTTGATTTCACTTTTGTTTGTCCTACGGAAATTCTTGCTTTCCAGCAAAAATTGAATGAATTTGAAAAAAGAAATGTAGCAGTGGTAGGTTGTTCGGTCGATTCTGAGTTTTCGCACTGGGCATGGCTGAATACAGAGAAGAATAACGGCGGAATCAAAGGTGTTAAATTTCCTTTGGTTGCTGATCTGTCAAAAACTATTGCTGAGAATTATGGCGTTTTAGCCGGGGAATACGAGGTAAATGAGAATGGAGAATCTTCATTTGCAGGCGCTCCTGTGGCATACAGGGGGCTCTTCCTGATCGATAAAAAGGGAGTAGTTCGCCACCAGCTCGTCAATGACCTTCCACTTGGAAGAAGTGTTGATGAAGCGATCAGAATGGTTGATGCATTGGTTCACTTTGAAACATATGGTGAAGTTTGTCCTGCCAACTGGAAAGAAGGTGATGATGCGATGACCGCTTCTGCTGATGGAGTAGCAAGTTATCTTTCAAAGCACTGATAACCGGATTGCATACCCGGAAAATATAAATTAAATAATACAATTGAAATGAAGATTAACCGTTACGAAGACATTTCCCAGATTGAAAGGGAAGCGAAGCGTGATTACATTGACCGTCATTCGGCATTTGTTCATTGTGCCGCAACCGCTGTCAAGGGTGAGAAATTTAAAGTTAAAATCAAGGTGGGTGAGGAGTACAAACACCCTGATGATTTTGACCACTATATCAGCTGGGTTCAGCTTTGGGATGGCGAAAGAATGCTTGCCCAGGCTACGCTCACTGCAGGCACACTTGGAAGCGCTCCAAACCAGTTTGAGGTTGATTTTTACATTGTTCCTTTAAAAGGGTTGAAACTGTTGGCGCATGCGTACTGCACCAAACACGGTTTATGGCAGAGTGAAGAAGTCGTTGTTGAAGTAGCTGAATAGTCTGAAATCGAATTATTTAGCCTTAATTGACTTTTTGGAACCTGGGATTACGAGCAATTGTCATTCTTCTACTTGTTGATTGTCAGACTTTTGATGTCAATTGTTAATGATCTTGAGTTTTGGTTTTTTTAACATCTGTTTGAAATAGTTAGTACTTAATGATCGTATGTTTGGTCTATTGCTGAAAAGCAGTTTTTCATAGGATTAAGGTTATTTAGGTTAAGTAAGAAGGGTGTCGTCAGACACCCTTCTTTTATTCAAATAATCCTTCCTCCCTGACCAGCATAAGGATGGCAGAATGAGAAAGAATGAGGTATTTTTCGTTTTTAAATTCTATTTCAATTCCGGTTTTACTCAGGTAAACAGCCAGGTCGCCTTCATGTGCCTGCAATGGAACATATTTTACCTCTTCCTTTACCTCTTTCCAGGGTTCATCGTCGTCCGTCAAGGCCGGAATAGGGAATCCGGGCCCGGTTTTAATGACATAACCGGACTGGACAGTTTCCTTTTCTACAGCGGAGGGTGGAAGGTAAAGTCCGGAGCTGGTTTTCTGGTTGGGATTTTTGGGCTTGACCAATACCCTGTCACCCACAAGAATAATCTTTTCCAGATCTTTTTCATTGAGATTTAATGCCATATTTACTCGCTTTTAAAGATTGTTCAAATTTATAACACAGAGATTAACTTTCTGTTAACCAAAAATATAGGGAGTATAGAAAATTCTGCCATGCATATTTTCAGGAGAGAAACCCCGTAGTTCCACTGAACTGGAAAATCGCAGACGATTTTCCTCCCTGTGTAGCTTTTCTTTTCTCTCAAGGATTTAATTCCAACGCAATTTTTACTTTCATTATTGAGTTTTAAAATCTCCGTGTTAGATTTTTAAACAGCTTCTTATACTTTTCACAAATATCCTTAATAATTACAAATTAAACGATTTTGACAGGAATTTTCTGAAGTGCAAAATGCCGTTTATGCATTTTATTATCTTTGTTTGATAAGGCGATTTAAACTAATTTCCAACTAAAAGGATGGAGTCAATCAGAGAGATATACAAGATTGGTTACGGGCCTTCTTCCAGTCACACCATGGGACCCAAAAAAGCTGCTGAAGCTTTCCTGAAGCGAAACCCGGCAGCCGCTTCATTCAAGGTGACACTTTATGGCAGCCTCGCAGCGACTGGCAAAGGCCATCTCACAGACCTGGCAATTGTCAGGACATTCCATCCTGTGTCGGTTGAATTTGAGTGGTTGCCGGCGTTGTTTCTGCCACGGCATCCCAACGCCATGAAGTTTGAAGCCCTGGATGAATTAAAAAATGTGACAGACAGTTGGATCGCCTATTCAGTGGGAGGCGGGTCCATTGTGGATGACCAAACGGTTTCAGAAACAAAGTTAATTTATCAGGAGACAAACCTGGAGGCAATATTGAGCTGGTGTTATGCAAATGGGAAGAATATATGGGAATATGTGGAAGATCATGAGGAATCGGATATTTGGGATTACCTTGAGGAGGTATGGAAAGTAATGCAGGAGGCTATTAAGAGAGGCCTCGAGTCCGAAGGTCCGCTGCCCGGTGTTCTCAATTATCCGCGAAAGGCATCTGCGTATTATGAAAAGGCACGCTATTTTGAGCCGGATATCAAAAAAAGAGGGATGATTTATGCTTACGCGCTCGCTGTCTCTGAGGAAAATGCGGCAGGCGGACTGATCGTAACGGCTCCCACTTGTGGTGCCTGCGGTGTCATTCCCTCAGTTCTGAAATATTCAGCGAAATTCTATAAGATGTCAGACAAGAAGATACTAAGGGCCCTTGCTACTGCCGGAATAATTGGCAATATAGTAAAAACCAACGCATCCATATCTGGTGCAGATGTTGGTTGCCAGGGGGAAGTTGGAACAGCCTGTGCGATGGCCTCAGCCGCAGCGACACAATTGAGCGGCGGCAGCATCTACCAGGTTGAATACGCGGCGGAAATGGGATTGGAGCACCATCTCGGATTGACGTGCGACCCGGTAGCCGGACTTGTCCAGGTACCCTGCATCGAACGCAATGCCTTTGCCGCCGCCCGCGCCATTAACCATAACAATTATGCCATGCTGTCAGATGGCCGTCACATGATCAGTTTTGATAAGATCGTCCAAACTATGGCACAGACGGGTCATGATCTGCCTTCCATCTATAAGGAGACATCTGAAGGAGGACTGGCACATTTTCATGGTTTGAAATAAAAAAACAAGACCCCGTCAGAGTAAATGAAGGGGTCTTGTTTTTACCGGTTAATCTTCTTATTTGATCATTTCTATGCTGCGTTTTACGAAGTTGGCAAGAGCTTCACCCTTAAGCATGTTGTTGGCCAGAAAAGCGAGATCGACCAATTGGTTGGCCAATGGGTTTGCGGATCCGAACTGCTCAAGTTTCTCCCTCCTTTCGGACTCAATCTTGGATGTCTTGTCACGGAGTTCCTTTAACAAATCCTTTTCTTCCTGGGGAACTTCTTCCTCCTTCTTCCCTTCTTTCAGTTTTTCCAGGGAATTTTTCTCGTCATTCAACCTGATGAGTTCAGCCTTGAATGTGCCAAGTTCGGTGCCCAACTGCGTCTCTTTTTCATCAAGCACCTTCTTTACAAGCGGATGTGTGAGATTCACAACCAAATTATACGAGTCGGGCATCTCTCCATAAAAGCTCATCCCGGCCTGCATCTTCGACATATCCTTCATTCGACGCATAAACTCGTTCTGAGTAATGATCATAGGTGAGCTGTTTTCTCCCAGATCCTGGAAATCGATGATAAACTGACCCCTTTCTTTTGGAATTACCGACTGGAATACCGGACTCAACTCATTTTTCTCCTCTGTGGAAAGAACAGCAGATTGGTGATCTTCCTTGATAATGAGTTTGTCCACAACATCGGCATCCACGCGCACAAAATGAGATTCAGGATATTTTTGCTCGAAATGATTCAGTAGCGGAGTGGCAAGAACATCGTCCATCAGGAGTACATCATATCCTTTATTTTTTGCTGCCTCAATAAAGCTGAACTGAGCTTCAACATTGGTGGCATACAGGTAGACCAGTTTCTTGTCCTTATCTGTCTGTGAAGGCTCGATCAATCCTTTGTATTCGTCCCAGGTGAACAGTTTATTGTCAGTATTGGTGAAGAAGAAGAATTTTAATGCTTTTTCATAGAATTTCTCATCTGTAAGCATACCATATTCGATAAACAACTTCAGATCATTCCATTTTTCTTCCAGCTCACTGCGCTTCTCCTTGAAAATATCCTGAAGCCTGTCAGCAACTTTCTTGGTAATATGGCTACTGATCTTTCTTACGTTGGAATCGTTCTGAAGGTATGAACGCGATACATTGAGCGGAATATCCGGAGAATCCAGGACTCCATGCAGCAGGGTCAGAAATTCCGGCACTATACCCTCTACCGAATCTGTCACAAATACCTGGTTGCTATAAAGCTGGATCTTGTTTTTCTGAACTTCGAAATTGTTTTTCAATTTCGGAAAATAGAGAATACCGGTCAGGTTAAAAGGATAATCAACATTCAAATGAATGTTGAAAAGAGGCTCATCAGCCATGGGGTATAGCTGATGGTAGAAGTTGGTGTAATCTTCATCTTTCAGATCGACCGGTTTCTTGGTCCAAGCAGGGGCAACGTCATTGATTTGATTGTCTTCCGGGGTATCCTCGTATTTACCGTCTTTCCATTCTTTCTTTTTACCGAACAGGACAGGAACAGGCAGAAATTTGCAATATTTGTTCAATAGCTCTGTGATCCTGTTTTCCTCCAGGAACTCCAGTGAGTCAGAATTGAGGTGCATAACGATGTCTGTACCCACGGTCTCTTTTTCTGTTTCCTCCATGGAGAATTCAGGAGAGCCATCGCAAACCCATCGCACAGCTTTTGAATTTTTCTTGTAGGATTTTGAAATGATTTCAACTTCTTCGGATACCATAAACGAAGAGTAGAAACCCAGTCCAAAGTGTCCGATGATCGCATTAGCATCGTTTTTGTATTTCTTCAAAAACTCGTCTGCACCCGAAAATGCAATCTGATTGATGTACTTTTCAACCTCGTCGGCGGTCATCCCGATGCCATTATCCGACACAGTAAGCGTTTTTTGTTCCTTGTTAAGAGCAATTGTGACGCTCAAATCGCTCGCCTGACCGCTAAATTTCCCGGCAGAAGCCAAAGTTTTTAGTTTTTGAGTGGCATCGACAGCATTGGAAACAATCTCACGAAGAAAAATATCGTGATCTGAGTAAAGAAATTTTTTGATAATTGGGAAGAGGTTTTCACTGGTAACCCCGATTTTTCCTTTCATATACAAACCTATTTTAAGTTAATGTTTTCACTTGACAAAGGCGAATGCTCAAAGCTTGTGCCAAGGCATCAGCGCTGACTATATGGCAGTTTTCCAAACTTGCCTAAAGCCCTGCTGACTGTGGTTCCTGAAAAAATGGCAAAAGATGGTCCTGTACGAAACAGAGATATATTTTGAGAAGTGAAATTAAAGGTCAAGTATAGGGGAAAACATTTTTATGAATTGTTATTAATCATAATATCAATGCTTTGTTGTATGTGATTTGCTCGCCATATCATCAGAATTCTCAAATTTAAGAGCTAAAAAATTGGACAAGAAATGATAAAACGCCAGGGCTGGCAGAGGTAAAAATCCTAAAAAATCATAGGGGGAAAAAGCACGGGAGGAGCGACTCGAACGCCCGACACCTGGTTTTGGAGACCAGTGCTCTACCGACTGAGCTACACCCGTATCTTGCGGAGAGAGAGGGATTCGAACCCCCGGTACCTCACAGTACAACGGTTTTCAAGACCGCCGCAATCGACCACTCTGCCATCTCTCCTTAATGCGAGTGCAAAAGTAAACCTTTTTTCCAATCGGCAAAAATATCTCAGAAAAAAATAAAGTCCCGACACATGATAAAAAGTGCATGAAAATTTTGATATTTAGAAAATTGTGTTGAAATTAGTCGGAGTAAATCATTTGATTCAATTTTATTTTTTAAGACTGGCCAAATGAATATTCCTCCGAAAGGGATTGTGTCTGCACAGTTTTTACAAAAGCTGATGGTATAAATCTAACATACACAACTTTTCCGGGAATGACTAAATTATTAACCATTTATTATCCTTAAAAATTATGAACAAAGCGCAATTAATTGACGCCGTAGCTGCAGAAGCAGGAATGACAAAAGCTGATGCTAAAAAGGCTATCGAAGCTTTCGTTAAAACAACAACTGAAGCCTTAAAACAAGGTGATCGTCTGGCTCTTGTCGGATTTGGATCTTTTTCTGTTTCTGATCGTCCAGCACGTACAGGCCGTAACCCTCAGACAGGTGCGACCATTAAGATCGCTGGGAAGAAAGTCGTTAAATTTAAGGCCGGCAATGAATTGACCGACGCAGTTCAATAACGATGACCACTAACCTCAAAAAAGGAGCTCACGCTCCTTTTTTTTTGATATGGTATCGTTTACCCGGATAATCTTCTTTTTTAAAAATTCTGCATGGAATGGAGCTTTTTGTAAATTCCATTCAATTCGAGCAGTTCCTCATGAGTACCCCTCTCAACGATCTCCCCTTCGTGAAATACACAGATCAGATCTGCCTTTTTGATTGTTGAAAGCCGGTGGGCGATAACAATGGAAGTACGGTTCATCATCAGGTTTTCAAGTGCCTCCTGTACCAGTTTTTCTGATTCCGTATCCAGGGCTGATGTTGCTTCGTCCAAAATCAGGATCGGTGGATTTTTCAATACTGCCCGCGCTATTGAAATGCGCTGACGCTGACCACCCGATAATTTTCCTCCCCTGTCGCCAATATTAGTCTGGTACCCGTCTGGCGATGAAATAATGAATTCGTGTGCATTGGCCACTTTGGCTGCAGCGATTACCTCTTCGGGAGAGGCTGTTTCAACTCCAAAAGATATGTTGTTGTAGAAAGTGTCATTGAAAAGAATAGGATCCTGGTTCACATTGCCCATTAAACCGCGCAAATCTGCGATTTTATAATCCCGGATATCGATTCCGTCGACAAGTATGTTGCCCGACTGGATGTCCCAAAAACGGGGCAAAAGATCAACAAAGGTTGACTTTCCGGAACCTGACTGACCTACCAGTGCAATGGTTTTGCCTTTGTCAATAGTAAGAGATACATTTTTCAGAACGTCATCATCAATATACCTGAAAGTCACATTCCGGTACTCTATGTTTTTGTTGAACTCTTTTACATCAATGGCCTCCGGTTTGTTGACAATATTGTTCTCTGCAAGCAGGATCATGTCAATTCTTTGCATGGATGCCAGCCCTTTCTGAACTGAATATAGCGCGGTGGAAAAGGATTTGGCCGGATTGATAATACTGTAGAAAAATACCAGGTATGTAATGAATGATTGCGGCGACAGGTTGCCGGAATGGGTGAGAACCAATCGTCCGCCATACCACAATACAACGACGATAACCATGGTGCCAAGCAGTTCGCTCATCGGGTGGGCCAGGTAACGCCGCCACATAAGGCCGTTCATGATGTTGTAATATTCGGTATTCTGCCTGGCGAAGACCTTTTTCATCTTCTTTTCTGCATTGAAAGCCTTGATAATGCGCAATCCTGATAAGGATTCTTCAATCGTGGAGAGAAGTTCACCCATCTTATTTTGCCCGCGCATCGAGGGTTTTTTCAGGCTCTTGCCAACTTTGCCAATCAAATATCCAACGACTGGCAACATGATAAAAACGAACAGGGTCAGAGACCACGACATATAGATCATCACAAAAAGTGATATCAGTATGATCATCGGATCTTTAAACATCATCTCAATGGAATTGAAGATGGAGTTGTCAATTTCCTGAACATCACCCGTAGTGCGTGCGATAATGTCCCCTTTGCGTTCCTCTGAAAAGAAACCTATAGGCAGTGACAATATTTTGTTGTAGATCTGGTTGCGGATATCACAGACAATCCCGTTGCGCAAAGGCACCATCACAAAGGAGGCCAGGTAAGTAAATCCAACCTTTAATATCACCATAATGATAATGAAAACTCCCAGGTAGATGAGTGCCCGCTCTTTTCCGCTGGTTTTTATCATTTCACTGATTAAGTACAAGGTGTTGTCTTTCAGGCTACTGAGCGACATGCTCCAGCTTTCCGGTTGATCCACAACCGGTTGAGTCCCGAACAAAACTCCCAGTACCGGGGTCAGGGCGATGAACTGGAATGCACCGAAAATTGCTCCTAAAAGGTTGAAAAGAATGTTTAAGAAAACATAGCCTTTGTAAGGAGGAAGAAACCGCTTTAATAACTGGTAAAGACCTTTCATTCGAATTATATTTGTCTTAAATGGCCGAATGGAACTCCCATGCCAATAGAATTGTGTGTTTAATCAGGACCGATTGGACTTTTGTACCATCACCTTAGTATCAACACGGCATGTTCGTTTCACAATAGAATTTTTACTGGTTAGGAAACCACACCGGTGTAGTTCTGCGGGGTGATCTTTCTTAGTTCTTCTTTTATTTCCTCAGAGACAGATAGTTGATCAATAAATTCGCGGAAGACCTGCTGGTCGATTTTACGGTTAACACGTGTCAGCTCCTTGAGCGCCTCGTAAGGATTGGGATAGGCCTCGCGCCGCAGGATAGTCTGAATAGCTTCGGCCACCACGATCCAGTTGTCTTCCAGGTCGCTGTTGATCATTTCAGTATTGAGCAGTAGTTTTCCAAGTCCCTTCATGGTTGATTTAACAGAAAGCAAGGTGTGGGCAATCGGTACACCTACGTTGCGAAGTACTGTAGAATCGGTCAGGTCGCGCTGTAATCTTGAAATTGGCAGTTTGGCCGAAAAATGTTCAAAGAAGGCATTGGCAACACCGAGGTTGCCTTCAGAATTCTCAAAATCTATTGGATTGACCTTGTGGGGCATGGCTGACGACCCAATTTCGCCTTTTTTGATCTGCTGCTTGAAATAGTTCATGGAAATGTAACTCCAGAAGTCGCGGTCGAGGTCAATAATGATGGTATTGATCCTTTTCATGCAATCAAAAATTGCTGCATAATTGTCATAATGAGCAATTTGCGTCGTTGTTTGAGACCTTTCCAGTTTCAAAGCGGACTTTGTAAAACGGTTGGCAAAATCTACCCAGTCGATGGACGGGTATGCCACATAGTGGGCATTGAAATTCCCTGTGGCACCACCAAATTTTGAATAACAGGGAATCTCTTTTAACTGTGACAGCTGCACTTCCAGTCTTTCAACAAAAACCCTGATTTCTTTTCCCAAAAGGGTGGGGGAAGCAGGTTGACCGTGGGTCTTGGCAAGCATAGGAATATTTTTCCAGGTAGTTGCGAGGTCTGTTAATTTAGCTACCAGCTTTTCCATTGCAGGGAGATAAACCACTTTAACAGCATCCTGGATCGAACATGGCACCGCAGTGTTGTTGATATCCTGGGAGGTAAGGCCAAAATGAATAAATTCCTTAAAAGGGGCTAGTCCGATCAGATCGAATTTCTCTTTCAAAAAATATTCAACGGCTTTGACATCGTGGTTGGTTACCTTTTCTATGACTTTGATTCTGGCGGCATCAACCAACGTGAAATTTCTGTAAAGATTTCGAAGGTCATCTATGGTTTGGCCGGAAAGTGGAGATAACTGTGGCAACGGTATCTCAGTAAGGGCGATAAAATATTCTACTTCAACAAAAACCCGGTATTTCATAAGGGCAAACTCCGAAAAATATTCGCCAAGCTCATCTACTTTGTCGCGGTAGCGGCCGTCCACAGGCGAGATGGCTGTCAACATCTGCAATTCCATCTGAATTTTTTTTACAATTAAAGTACAAAAGTAACAAAATCCACGGTGTTACAGAGGTCCAATTTTAATGTATCCGGGCAAGGAATCAACTCCCAAACTTTGCTAATTTTGCAGGATAAAGTACAAACATGAATAAAATTAAGATATCCGCCATCACCTACCTGAACTCAAAACCCTTTCTTTATGGCATCCAACATTCACTTTTGCTGGATTCCGTTGAACTCTCGCTGGATGTCCCTTCCGTGTGCGCAGACAAGCTGAAATCGGGTGCTGCTGATATTGGATTAATTCCGGTTGCGGAAATTTCCGGTATTCCCGGGGCAAATATCCTGACAGATTTCTGTATCGCCTGTTCCGGGAAAGTGAGAACTGTAGTACTGGTGAGCCATGTCCCTGTTGAGGAAATTAAGTCAATTGTACTTGATTACCAGTCCAGAACATCAGTACAATTGGTGAAAATCCTGGCAAGGGATTACTGGAACATTCACCCGGAATGGCAAAACGGAGGTGTAAATTACATAGAGGAGGATATAAATGGGAACAGAGCCGGCGTAATAATCGGTGACAGGGTATTTGAAGCGGAGACCCGGTTTCCGTATGTTTATGATTTGGGTGAAGCCTGGAAAGACCTTACCGGACTGGATTTTGTATTCGCCTGCTGGGTGGCCAACAAACCCGTCGATGAATCATTTGTACACAGGTTTTCAGCAGCACTTTACGACGGTATTGTGCACATCCCGGATGTAATTGCTGAGTACCAGCTACGCTATCCGACTTATCCTTTCGGAGCCTATTTTCGTGAAAATATATTTTACCACCTGGATGATTCGAAGCGGATGGGGTTGGAAATGTTCCTGAGACTAATAGAACAGAATTCCTGAAGTTCGTGGTAAAGATTTATGCACAACTCCTAACTTATAATTCAAAATTCATAAATATTCTCCTTATCTTTGCGTATGCTTAAAACCCTGTTAATCATTGGTTCAGGCAGTTTTATCGGAGGAATTGCCAGGTATCTCACCTCCAGGGTGGTGCAAAACAGCATTGCCTCATCATTTCCATACGGAACCATGGTTGTCAATATTATTGGATGCCTGCTGATCGGTTTGATCTTTGGTCTCTCCGAGAGGACAAACCTTATCAGTGACGAGTGGAGGATCTTCCTTACGATCGGATTCTGCGGCGGATTTACCACTTTCTCGACATTTGCCAACGAAAATATGAACCTGCTGAGAGATGGGAATTTCTATTATTTTTCACTCTACACGGGATTGAGTGTTTTTCTTGGTTTATTGGCTGTATTTATTGGAAATGCCCTTACTAAATTGGTTTAGTCATGGAGCCCTGTAAAAAAGCAAAAGTTCTGAGAATATTTGTCAGTTCAACTGATAAATTCAAGCATGGTCTCTTGTATGAAACCCTGGTTTTTGCAGCCAAACGTTATGGATTGAGTGGCGCTACTGTTCTGAAGGGAGTTATGGGGTATGGTTTAAGCAGCGTGGTACGTTCAACCAGGTTTTGGGAAATAGCGGAAAAATTGCCGGTTGTGGTAGAAATCGTTGATGAGGCGGACAAGATTGATCAGTTTACACAAAAAATACTACCCTGGTTCGATAAAATCAGTACTGGGTGCCTGATAACCACAGAGTGTGCAGATATTATCCTTTTTAAGCAAGGCAAAAAAAAAGGATTCAGGCTTTTCTGACCACTATTTCCAATCCGTCACTGCCATATTTTCCTGCTTAAAATTTCCAGGTTTTTCATTCATAACCTCTACTTATATTGGAACGTATAAACAGCATTAACCATTATCCTAATCCCGGTTATGGTTCCGTTAGCTTTGACTTCTGGGGTACTTATTAATATATAGGTAGAGAAGTCTATCGAAATTATCCTTGGAGATGGAAGGAAGATGTTGGTATTATTTGAAAACTTTGGAGATTCAACCAAAGTCGAGGAAACATTTGAACCCGGGGATGAGAACTCCCCGGAGCTTCAGGAAAGCGGTTGGCAGGATATTCTGGATAATTGCAGGAAATATTTAGAAAGTCTGTCTGATCATTTATTACAGGAATAAGGTATTTCGTGTTGGAAATCCTTTTGCTGATTTTACCGCCTTCAATGGGTAACCACTACCCATTATCTTCGTAAAAGTGTTCATAAAGTCAAATGACATTATGAACAGGAAAGGTTTTCTTCAGGCTCTTTTTTTATTGCCGGCGTTAACGCTGGCTTTAACCATGTGTGGTTTGACTGTTAAGGAAAATTCCCAAAGAACCAGGCATGATGCTGAGACCCGTTCATCCGCTTTGCCTGCTGCATTATTATCCTCAAACATTACAGAAATGAATTCACCCAAAGATAAAAAGCCTGAAAATCCTTATTATTCAAGGACTGATCATACGAAACTCAATGTTTCGAATGCTGAATGGAAAAAAGTACTGCCGGCCGATTTGTATGAAGTAGCACGAAATAAGGCTACTGAGCGGTCTTTTACAGGAAAGTACTGGGATTTTACCGGGAAAGGGACCTATTATTGCGCGGCCTGTGGCAACAAGTTGTTTCGTTCTGATGCAAAATTTGCCAGTGAATGTGGCTGGCCGAGTTTTTTTGAGCAAACAGATCCGAAGAGTATAATTTTTCATTCCGACCAGAGTTTCGGAATGAACAGGACAGAAGCTCTTTGCGGACGTTGTGGGGCACATTTGGGCCATCTTTTCGATGACGGTCCGGCACCTACAGGAAAACGTTATTGCATGAATTCAATTTCGCTGGAATTTGAGTCGGATAATCCTGCCATAAATACCGTAACTTCAGGAATGGATACCATTGTACTTGGAGGTGGATGCTTCTGGTGCATTGAGGCCATCTACAGAAATCTCAGGGGAGTCGAAAAAGTTACTTCCGGATATTGCGGGGGAGATGTTCCTCATCCTACTTATCGCGAGGTTTGTACGGGTGAGACCGGTCATGCCGAAGTGGTTCAGATTGTATTTGATCCGCAAAAAACCAGTGTGGAAGAGATACTGAAGGTTTTCTTCACGGTACATGATCCTACTACTTTAAACCGGCAGGGTTCGGATGTGGGCACGCAATACAGGTCGGCGATATTTTATTACAACAAGTCGCAGCAGAATGTAGCTAATCAGTTGATCAATGCACTTAACCAGGCGAAGGTTTATGATCGTCCAATCGTTACAACAGTTGAGGCTGCCCCGGTGTTCTATGAAGCCGAAGACTATCACCAGGAGTATTACCGGCTTCACAAAAATGAACCTTACTGCCGGATTGTGATTCAACCAAAAATGGAAAAGTTCGAAAAGATTTTCAGGGACAAATTGAAAAACTAAGAAACAAGGGCGACCGGAGTTAAAGGACTGCCATTTTAGTTTCAGGTATCCATTGTATTCAACTTTGATTTGGGCAATGGAATGAAATTATCAAAAAAATTATTTTGGTTAATGTGCTCGTATTGTGTAATTTTAAGTGAGTTTTGATGTCTTATAACTGTAATTATTCTTACTGATAGTCGATAAAACCTGTTAAACTCTAAATATTGGAAAATGGATGCACAAAATGTTGATATGTTTTTGATGGCCAATGCCAAATTTTTGGAAGAACATCAGCTATACCACATCAGGGAGCGTCTATTGGTTATGGACGAACAGAAGTGGCGGATGCTTCAGTACATGAATTTTCATGACCCTGTCATCATATTAATCGTCTCTTTGCTAACGGGCCCGTTAGCGGTCGATCGTTTTATGATAGGTGATACCGGTCTGGGAGTAGCCAAATTACTTACCTGCGGCGGATTGGGCATCTGGGTGCTGGTCGACTGGATTACCATCATGGGAATTACCCGCAGGAAGAACACTGAAAAATTGATGATGGCATTGTATTAATGTCTCTTACACGTAACCGGTTCTATATTTATTTGTTCGTTGCCTGCCTGGTAGGGTATGGCTGGATTGCCCTGATTGGCCACTTAAAACCGGAGGAGGTAGCAAATACCTATGAAGTTTGCCTGATCAGGCATTTTGCCCATGTTCCATGTCCTTCTTGCGGATCAACACGTTCTGTACTTTCTTTGATGCATGGTGACCTGGCAGGAGGATTGTACTGGAATCCGCTCGGATTTGTTATTTTGTCGATAATGATTATCTCACCTTTCTGGATTAGCTTTGATATCCTTCTGAAAAAAAATACTTATTATCATTTTTTCCTCCGGTTTGAAGAGACCCTGAGGCGCAAGTCAGTGGCAATTCCTGCCATTGGATTATTGCTGCTTAACTGGATATGGAATATCTGGAAAGGTGTCTGATTACCTGTCTACAGGCCTTGCGATCATTACACCGGTTGTTTTCTTGCTTTTGGCGATATACTGTGCAAAAGTCTCGGGACTCACAACGACTTTTTGCATGGATGATGAAGCGTGGAGCAAGTATACTTTACCATCCTTATGAAACAGAATCCCGACATGCGACACATCGATTCCTGGGATTGAGGTAGTAAGTGTCACAATATCACCATCTTTTACCTTACTTTCAATGCTTTCAAACTTATCTGCAGGAATATAAAAGAATTTGTCTGACGAGATTTTATCTTCAATCGCTTTGATCCGGGCAGTGGCTGCCAGATCATTGATCAGTTGTGGATACCCCCCGGGGTGTGTACTCATGTAATTGAGGCTTAACGGAAGTACTTTCCCCCCCATTTGCTCCGCCATTGCCTTAACGTGCTGTCTTGATTCATTGTTTTGGATCCATTCACTGAAATAATGCAGCCGGCTGGTATAACCATCCATTTTACCGCCTCTGTACCGGATACTTTCCAGTTCAGAACAAAATCCGGCTATGCCGGGTTTGTCACTTTTTATTGTGCGGGCAAGCGCCAGGCAGTTTTCAGCGAAAGTTGTACAATCGAGCTGATGAAGGTTGACTACCAGTTTCTCTTCTTTCGTTTTATCCAGTGTTTTGGCAGCGTAGGGAGTATTCAGGAAATTCATCCCGATTCGTAAAACGAGATCACCCATCGGCAGATTGCGATCTGCAGCGAAGGTTTTTAGTTTGTTCTCAAGTATGGCCTTGTCCATTTGAGAAATCTCAGGAACATTTGCCAGGCAGTTGGCAGTTATAGCCAATATCAAAAGTGAGATGAATATTATCCTGTTAATCATGAATATTCTATTTTGAATAAAGCTCAATCCGGATATTTCCGTATCATCAGAAAATATGCAGGATTGTTCAATTGCAACTTGTTACTTGTGTCTTTTCTTTAGTTCAGTTGCAAGATCCGACAGGGAATAGCCTTTGTGTGAGAGTAATACGATCAGATGATAAACCAGGTCGGATGCTTCATAAATCAAACGCTCGTCATTATTTGCCATCGCTTCGATGACCGTTTCGACAGCTTCTTCTCCGACTTTCTGCGCAATTTTGGCCGTTCCTGACTCGAAAAGTGATGTGGTATAAGAGCCTTTTGGCATCTCGGCTTTTCGACTGGAAATGAAATTTTGGAGTGTTTTCAGAAAGTAAAAATCATCTGTGGGGTTGGATTCATCCCAGCAGGTGTCGGCACCTGTATGGCAAACAGGACCTACCGGAATTACTTTAATCAGCAGGGTGTCGTTGTCACAATCCGTATGGATGGATACAACGTTCAGGAAATTTCCTGATTCTTCTCCTTTGGTCCACAAACGTTTCCTGGTACGGCTGTAAAAGGTTACCTGGCCATTTTGAATGGTCTTTTCATAGGCCTCCGGATTCATATATCCCAGCATCAGAACTTTGTTTGAATGCTGATCCTGGATGATCGCAGGAACCAGTCCTGAAGGGTCTTTTTTAAAATCTATATTCACCAGCGTATCATTATCTATCATATCCATAATTCATAACTCATAATTCATAACTCATAATTCATAACTCATAATTCATAACTCATAATTCATAACTTCTTCATAGAACCGGTATTAGTCGGCTACCTTATTGTTATCCCGGAGTTGCGAAGATAGTTTTTTAAATCCGGAATGGCTATCTCCCCGAAGTGGAATATGCTAGCTGCCAGACCTGCATCAGCTTTGCCTGCAGTGAAAACCTGCGCAAAATGTTCCATTGTTCCGGCTCCACCTGAAGCAATAAGCGGGATGGTGAGCAAATCTGAAAGGTGAGCAAGAGCTTCAAGAGCAAACCCGTTTTTTGTGCCGTCGTGGTTCATGGAAGTGAACAAAATTTCGCCGGCACCCCTGTTTTCAGCTTCCCTGGCCCATGAAAACAGCTCTTTCCCTGTAGGAATTCTACCTCCATGGATGGTCGCCTCCCAATTTTGTGCAAGGTCTTCACGGGCATCAATGGCAACGACAACAAACTGGCTTCCAAAATGGAGGGCTAAATCATCTATCAGTTGTGGGTTTTTTATAGCTGAAGAGTTAATGGATATTTTATCCGCACCAGCTGCCAGCAGTGCATCCGCATCCTTTAGTTCGCTGATGCCTCCACCAACGGTAAATGGAATGTTGAGGTTAGCTGCAATGCGCTTTACAAGCTCTACGAACGTCTTCCGCCCTTCGTGTGTTGCTGTGATGTCCAGAAAAACCAGTTCGTCAGCACCCTGTTCAGAATAAAGTTTTCCCAATTCAACCGGGTCACCAACTTCACGGATATTGACAAAGTTGACCCCTTTGACAGTCTGTCCATTGCGTATATCAAGACATGGGATGATGCGTTTGCTTAACATTCTCTGCTATTTTACTTTGACCTGATTGTTGATTTTGCTAATCTCATCCATCGAAATTTTACCTTCGTAAATGGCTTTTCCGACAATAACTGCCGGCACACCGATTCTTTCCAGATCGAGGATATCCTTTGCAGAACCTACTCCTCCACTTGCAATAAGGTAAATACCAGGTGTTTGTTCTAATATTTCCCGGTATAGCCCGATGGCAGGACCCTGCAACATACCGTCGCGGCTGATATCTGTACTGATCACTTTGTCTATTCCCTTTCCGTGCCACTGGGTAATGAAAGTAAACAGATCGAGTCCGCTGTCTTCAGTCCATCCTGCGACAGCAATTTTTTTTCCTGATGCATCAGCGCCAAGAATGATACGGTCAGAACCGAAGTCCTTAATCCAGCTCAGCATGGTTTTTGGCGATTTCACAGCTATGCTGCCTCCGGTAATCATCGCTGCACCTGCTTCAAAGGCAGTTTGCAGGTCTTTGTTACTTTTAAGTCCGCCGCCAAAATCGATAATTAGCTTTGTGTTGGAAGCTATTTGTTCCAGAACTCTGTGGTTGACAATGTGGTGGGCCTTTGCTCCGTCCAGGTCGACAAGGTGCAGCCTCTTAATCCCGGCAGCTTCAAACATTTTTGCAACTTCCAGAGGATCTTCGTTGTAAATTGTTTTCCTGTTGTAGTCTCCCTGGCTCAGCCTGACGCATTTGCCTCCGATAATATCAATCGCCGGTATTATTTCAATGCTCATAATCAAACAGATAGTTTAAGGAAGTTCTCAATGATTTTCGATCCAACTGCCCCGCTTTTTTCAGGATGAAACTGCACTGCATAAAAATTATTTTTCTGCAAAGCTGCACTGAAGGGGGTGGGATAACTGCAAACGGCAGCAGTGTCGGTTCCGGTGGTGGCATAAAAAGAGTGAACAAAATAGCAATACTCACCTTCTATCGACGGATCGAATAATTCGCTTTTTAATCCGGAAATGGTGTTCCATCCCATATGCGGTATCTTCATGGAAGGAAGAAGTGCGGGTTGCAAAACAAACTTTCTAACTGACTCTTCAAATATTCCAAGGCATTGTGTATCACCTTCTTCAGAGTACCCGCACATCAATTGCAGGCCGAGGCAAATTCCAAGAACCGGTTGTTTCAGGTCAATAATCAACTTATCGAGTTGGTGCTGACGCAAATAGGCCATTGTGGTGGAAGCTTCACCCACACCGGGAAAAATGACCCTGTCGGCATTCCTGATTTCATCATGATCTGCCGTAATGGATGCTTCAATACCCAGTCGTTTGAGGGCATAATCTACAGACTGAATATTGCCGGCGTTGTATTTGATAATAGCGACTCTCATTTCTTAAAAAATTAATTTTTCAGCAGTGTATCAATAACCTTCACCATTTCGGCAAATTCTTCTTCCTTGTACAGCCTGGTCATATATACTATTTTGCCTGTTTTATCAAGGATCACGTTGCGCGTCACGCCTGCTTTTTTTGCCGCAAAAAGCCCGAAGATATTACCTCCCGGATCAAGCGCCATAGGGTAGGTGATTTTTATATCTTCCCGGAATTTCTTCACTTTTTCGACAGGCTCGTCCAAATCGACACCGATCAAAACAAAATCCTTGTTTGATTTATATTTCTGCCAGATATCTTTTTCGATAAATGGCATCTCCTTACGGCAAACACTGCACCAGCTGGCCGTAAACTGAAGCATGACAATTTTCCCTTTGAAATCTGCAGAAACAATTTTTCTCCCATCGACAAGTGTCGTTGAAAAATCGGGTGACTTGTCCCCGATTTTAACGATGTATCCATAGTCTGCAGGAATTTCTTTAACCGGAATCTGTGACCTTGAGGTTTGTGCAACCATAAGCAATATGGCGGAAAGCATAATTGTCAGAGTATTATATTTCATTTGTTTATATTTTGTTTTTTAATGGCCAAACGGAATCGCAGATCAGCGAAGCTAATAGCCATATAATCATTTTCGGTTGGTTTGAATATTTTCTCATGGCTATTTCATATTTTTTATATTCTTGAAATTTAGGGACTTATTAAGACACAGCTGAATTATTTTTAATTGAAAATGATAGTTCGGTTGTTGAACACGAGTATTTTGCGTTGAAGGTGTTTATAAACAGCTCCGCTTAGTACGATTTTCTCAAGATCCTTTCCTTTGCGGACCAGGCTTTCAATGCTGTCGACATGGGAAATTCTGACCACATCCTGTGCAATGATCGGGCCGGCATCGAGGTCAGCGGTTACATAGTGGCTTGTGGCACCAATGATCTTTACTCCGCGCTCGTGGGCTGCATGATAGGGTTTTGCTCCGGCAAAAGCGGGCAGGAATGAATGATGTATGTTGATCACCTGGTTCGGGAACGAGGATACAAAATTGTCACTCAGCACCTGCATGTAGCGGCCCAGCACAATCAGGTCAATCTTTTTTTCTTTCAGCAAAGCGATCTCTTTTGCTTCCTGTTCTGCTTTGTTGACGCTGTTCTTGGGAAAACAGTAAAAGTCAATCCCGAAGCGTTCGGCAATTGGCTTTAAATCATTGTGGTTGCTTATTATAAGAGGTATATCAACAGTCCAGTCACCTGCAAGGTGCCTGGCCAGGATGTCAAACAGGCAGTGCGACATTTTTGAAACGAAGAGCGCCATTCGTGGTTTCTCATCAGAAAAATGAAGGGTAAAGCGGATATTGAATTTTTTGGCAATCAGGGTATCGAAATAATCGGAAATTTTCTCCCGGGGGATATCGAAAAGGTCAAGTTCCCATTCAACACGCATGAAAAATATGGATTCAGCACGATCAACATTCTGATCGAGGTAAATGATGTTGCCATTGTTCTTGTTAAGAAATTGGGTTACTGCTGCAAGAATTCCCTGCTGGTCAGGACAATAGATAAGAAGAACTGCTGTTTCTTTGGTTTGGTCTGATGTCATTTTAGAAATATTTTCGATTTGGAATTTGAGTTATCTTCAAAATATCCGATACCTGTATGCAATTTTATTATGGTTAAAGTGTCCCTTTTGAGCTTGGAAGGGTATTCTGAAATGGATCTTTTCTCACCGCCATCTTGATGGAACGGGCAAAGGCCTTGAAAATTCCCTCAATTTTATGGTGCTCGTTGGTGCCCTCTGCCCAGATATTCAGGTTGCAAAGTGCAGCATCCGAAAATGATTTAAAAAAGTGGTGAAAAAGCTCTGTGGGCATATCCCCGACATATTCGCGGTTAAATTCTGCCTCCCAAACCAGCCATGGCCGGCCGCCAAAATCCAGGGCAACCTGCGCAAGGCAGTCGTCCATTGGCAGGCAAAAACCATATCGGTCGATACCGCGTTTGTCTCCAAGGGCCTTACGGATTACCTCCCCAAGTGCAATGGCAGTATCCTCAACTGTATGATGCTCATCTACTTCAAGATCACCTATAACCTGAACCGTGAGATCGCACCCTGAATGAGTGGAAATTTGTTGCAGCATATGATCGAAGAAGTGGAGGCCTGTCGAAATTCTACCAATTCCTTTTCCGGCAAGATTGATTTCTACAAAAACATTGGTCTCTTTGGTTTCTCTTTTGACTGATGCCTTTCTCTCATATTCTGAGAGAAATATGAAGATGTCATCCCAGTTGTCTGACACCATGGCACACGAAACGGAAAGGTTACTGTCGATCAAGTCGTTGGAACGTTCCTCTGAAGCATAATATATCGCCTTGGAGCCCAGATTTTTAGCCATTTGTACATCTGTCAGGCGATCACCTATCACGAATGAGTTGGCCAGATCGTAGGATCCATCCAGAAATTCATGCAAAAGGCCAATCTCTGGTTTCCTGGTAAGAGCCTGATCTTCAGGAAATGAACAGTCAATAAATATCCGCTTAAAGGTTATCCCCTCGTTTTCTAATGCTTTCAGTACTTTTCCCTGTACCAGGTGAAAACTTTCTTCCGGATAATCGTCACTCCCCATTCCATCCTGGTTTGATACCATAATTAACTCATAATCAAATTGTTGTGATATATTATACAGGTTGCGGAAGACTCCGGGCAGAAATTCCAGTTTCTCAAGGGAATCTACCTGGAAATCATCAGATGGTTCGGCAATCAGTGTGCCGTCCCTGTCAATAAAAAGTGCTTTTTTCATTTGATCTTATAAGTTTTTTCCTATTTCTTTCAACGCATCTGTCAGCAATTTGTTTTCTTCTGAAGTTCCTACAGTGATCCGGAGCGCTTCTCCGCAAAGAACAACTTTAGACCTGTCCCGCACGATGATCTGTTTGTCAACCAATGCATTGTATATTTTTTTTGCTGAGATTGTCTTTACAAGGATAAAATTGGCATCGCTTGGATATAGCCTGATAACCCCTGGAATCATTTTTAATTCCTCAGTCAGAATTTTTTTCTGAAGAAGAATCGTTTCTACCCACCTGTTTTTCTGTTCGGCAGACTGAAGCATTTCCAATGCCATATCCTGGGTAAGCAGGTTGATATTGTAAGGGTATTTGATTTTACTCAATACGGAGATTATTTCACCTGAGGCAAAAGCCATTCCAAGCCTTATTCCGGCAAGACCCCATGCCTTTGAAAGCGTCTGAAGAATTACCAGGTTCGGAAAATCCTCTAATTGCGTCAGGAAAGACTTCTCCTGGCAAAAATCAATATAGGCTTCGTCAAGAACGATCAGTCCGTTGAAGTTCCTGATGATCCTGAGTATCTCTTCGCGATCCAGTGCATTCCCGGTAGGATTGTTTGGGGAACATAGAAATACAATTTTGGTGTATTCATCTGCCGCACTTAAAATTTTTTCTGCATCCAGACTGAAATCACTCTCCAGCAGAACTTCCCGGTAAGCAATATTATTGATGTCGGCGGCCACCCTGTACATGCCATAAGTCGGGGAGATCGATACAACATTATCGGTCCCGGGTTCACAGAATGCCCGGTAAAGCAGGTCAATCGGCTCATCACTGCCATTGCCAAGGAAGATTTTATCAACAGAAACATTTTTCAACATCCCGATTTGCTTTTTCAGCAGCAGTTGGCGCGGGTCCGGATAGCGGTTGTAAGGGGCGTTAAAAGGGTTCTCATTGGCATCCAGAAAAACGGAGGCTTCACCGGTAAATTCATCCCTCGCACTGGAATAAGGTTGCAGCGACAAGATATTCTTACGGGTAATATTTTCAAGTGAAAACTTCATAGGTATCTATTAATCAAATATATAATTTTAATAGGCAGGAAATTTACCAATCCCGGTTTTTGAAAAGGTATTTTTATCCGGGATTCACAAATTCTCTAATCTGATTGTGACTGCGTTTTTATGCGCATCAAGTAACTCGGCGCCTGCCATGGTTTCAATAACCGGTCCCAGTTGTGCCAGTCCCTCCCTGGAAATTTCCTGGTAAGTTATTTTTTTGCAGAAACTATCCAGGTTCAGTCCGCTGACCGAACGCGCCCAGCCGTTTGTAGGAAGGGTATGGTTTGTTCCGGAGGCATAATCGCCTGCGCTTTCAGGTGTGAAATGACCAATAAATACTGATCCGGCATTTGTCACCTTTTCGGCCAGTTCGGCAGCATTTGATGTCTGAAGTATCAGATGTTCAGGAGCATACAGGTTTATAAAATCCATCACTTCTTCATTCGACTGAAGCAATATCATGCTGCTGTGAGCAAGAGAGGCATGGATAATATCCCGGCGGGGGAGACATTCGCTTTGCCGGGTGATCTCCTTTTTTACTTTTTCGGGCATCTGCTCATCAATTGTGAGCAGGATAACCTGGCTGTCAGCACCATGTTCGGCTTGAGAAAGAAGGTCAGATGCAACAAATGCGGGATTAGCAGTGTGATCCGCAATTACAGCCAGTTCGGAAGGACCTGCCGGCATATCTATAGAACATGTATTAAGCGAAACATATTGTTTGGCTGCTGTCACCCATGAGTTTCCCGGGCCGAAAATTTTGTGGACTTTTGGTACCGATTCAGTGCCAAACGCCATCGCCCCGATAGCCTGTATGCCTCCTATTTTAAATACTTTGGACACATTGCAGAGATTGGCAGCAAAAAGGATCGCAGGGTGAATTTTGCCTGTGGCATCAGGAGGAGAACATAAGATCACCTCCTGGCATCCGGCAATCATTGCAGGTAATGCAAGCATTAGCACTGTAGAGAATAGTGGTGCCGATCCTCCAGGAATGTAAAGTCCCACTTTTTCAACAGGAAGGTTCTTTTGCCAGCATTTTACCCCCGGATAAGTTTCTACCACCCTGTCGGGAATTTTTTGCGCCTCGTGGAATTTGCTGATATTGGCAGCAGCAGTCCGGATAGCTATAGCCAATGAAGGGTCGATTCTGTCTTCTGCCTGCTTCAGCTCAGCCGCAGTCACCTGGAATTCAGTAATAATGGCATGATCAAACTTTAAGGTATAATCCCTGAGTGCCGCGTCGCCCCATGACCGGATATTCTGCATAACCTCTTCCACAACAGGTAGTTTGTCGGAGTAGTCGGCAGTAGCCCTCGCAATCAGGGATTCCCACTTATCTTTCTGAGGGTAGCGATAGATTTGCATGACAATTTTTAAAAGATGATCTTTTCAATTGGTAATACGAGTATCCCTTCTGCTCCGTTTCTTTTCAGGTTGCCAATTACCTCCCAAAATTCGGATTCAGCTATTACCGAGTGAAGTGAACTCCATCCCGGTTTGGCCAGAGGCATCAGTGTTGGTGAAGTCATACCAGGTAAAACCTTGATAATCTGTTCCATTTTTTCATTCGGAGCATTAAGCAGGATGTATTTTTTCCCTTTGCCATTTTCGACTGATTCGATCCGGAATATCAGCTCATCGAGGACTACCTGTTTCTCTTTGGATAGTTGGGGACAAGCCAACAGGACTGCTTCCGATTGCATCACTGTTTCAACCTCTTTTAACCGGTTGCTGACCAGGGTGCTGCCTGAGCTGACAATGTCAAAAATGGCGTCAGCCAAACCAATGCCCGGTGCAATCTCGACGGAACCTGCAATAACGTGAATATCAGAATGAATATTGTTTTTGACCAGAAAATTACCCAGGATGGAGGGGTAGGAGGTAGCGATCTTTTTGCCATTAAACCAGGATAATCCCTTGTATTCAACGTCTTTGGGTATTGCCAGCGACAACCGGCATTTACTGAAGCCAAGTTGTTTGATGATATCCACCACTTTCTTCTGCTCCTCAACCTCGTTTTTGCCTACAATACCGACATCGGCAACACCGTCTGCCACACATTGAGGAATATCATCATCCCTGAGATACAGCACCTCCAGTGGAAAATTTTTGGCTGATGAGATAAGTCTTCTTTTGCCTTCTATCAGTTTGATGCCCGCTTCTTCAAACAGGAGTAGTGAGTCTTCATTCAACCTGCCTTTGGTCTGGATGGCAATACGTAATATTTTTTCCATGTTTTTTAAATGAAAGCAGGCCTACCTTTTCGTGGTAAGCCTGCCAATGAATTGTTCAATATAATTTAAATGATCAACTCCAGCTTACCTTATGGCAAGATATGGTGATGTCCGGTATGGAGGTTGATCTTTGTCATTTTATAATCTTTTTGCAATATTAAGTAAAAATCTGATAGGTTTGAGGATCAAATGTGAATTTTTCGTTATGTAGAGCCGGGACATGCCTCATCCCGGCTATTTTTTTAATGACCATCCGCCTTTGAGTCCGAAGATAAACCATGCCAGTGCAACTGTTCCGAGGCCAAACATCGTATCTCCAATCATTCTTAGCCATTTAAATGTCAAAATATAAGGCTGTTGCATGAATTCGGCCGATCTGGCATACCACAATCCGTTCTTAACACTGGCAAGTGTCTGTGCCAGACCAACAGGAAGAACACTGAACAATACCATGGCTATCAGGCCAATATTGATACTCCAGAAGGCAAATTTTAACCATTTCTCTTTCCAGACAGCGTCTTTATCCATATCTCTTAAGACAAAAAGCATCAATCCGATACCAAGCATTCCATAAACACCAAACAGTGCGGTATGACCGTGTACTGCGGTTGTGTTGAGTCCCTGCATATAATAGAGTGCAATCGGAGGATTGATCAGAAAGCCGAAGATGCCTGCTCCTACGAGGTTCCAGAATGCTACCGCGATAAAACAGTTGATTGCCCAACGGTATTTGTTTATCCAATCGTTTGCATTATTCAATTTCAGATTGTCGTACGCCTCGAAGCCCATCAGCACCAGCGGAACCACTTCAAGTGCACTGAAGGTCGCTCCCAGGGCCATGATGGCTGTTGGTGTGCCTGTAAAATATAAATGGTGGAAGGTGCCAAGTATTCCTCCTGCCAGGAATACGACTGTTGAGAAGAGTACTGCTGTTGTTGCTGTAGCAGCCTTGACGATTTGCATCCTGACAAACAGAAATGCTGTGACGACTGCGGCGAATACCTCGAAGAATCCTTCTACCCAAAGGTGAACAACCCACCAGCGCCAGTATTCTGCCACCGCAAGGTTGGTCTGACGGCCCCACATGAGTCCGGCACCGTAAAACGCTGCGATCGCGATGCTGGAAATGAGGAAAAGTATGAGCAGGTTCCTGCTTTCAGATTTTACTTTAAGGGCAGGCCAGATAGCTCTCCCCATTAAAAATAACCATATAAACAGTCCTAAAAACAAAAAGATCTGCCAGAAACGTCCCAAGTCGACATATTCATATCCCTGGTGACCAAACCAGAAATTCCGGATCAATCCGAGTTTCTGCATGATTCCCATCCATTGACCTATCAATGAGCCAACTACTATGACCAGTAAAGCAAGGAACAGGAAGTTTACGCCCAGTTTCTGGTATTTGGGTTCTATACCTGAGATAGCCGGGGCATAATACAACCCGGTTGCCAGCCATGAGGTTGCAATCCAGAAGATTGCTATCTGGATATGCCAGGTACGGGAAACGGAGTAGGGCAGCCACTGGGCAAGGGGCAAACCGTAAAATGCCTGTCCTTCAACAGTGTAGTGTGCAGTAATGATGCCCATTATTACCTGGACCAGCAACAGTGCAGAGACGACCCAGAAATATTTCACAGTGGCTTTCTGGGAAGGTGTTTGTTTATAATCCGCAAGCGGAAACACGGCAGGTATCTCGTCTTCGCTTTCATTTCTTCTGCGGGCATAATAGAAGACCATCATACCTATTCCGGCGAGCAACATGATTACACTGAATCCTGTCCACAAGAGGAGAGCGCCGGTGGGGTGGTTGCCAACAAGTTCTTCGGCAGGCCAGTTGTTGGTATAGGTGATATCATCACCGACACGCTGAGTTACACACGCCCAGGAAATCCAGAAGAAAAAGGAATTCAGCAATCTTACTCTTTCCGGAGTCTTTATTGTATTGTCCGGGATACTATAGGCATCCCTTAATTTTGCCATTGCCGGATCGTTGGTAAACAAGCCGCTGTAATATTTGCTGTTATCTGCGATTGCTGCTGCTCTTTCAGGCGAAACTGTCAGGGTTTTGCTTTGCGGATCATAGGTATTCTTCCGGAGTTCGCGCTGAAGGGTAACCTTCAGGGCAGCCTTGTTTTCATCCGACTGCTCGTCGAATGATTTTCCGGTTGTTTTAATTGCAAGGTTGTTAAGCATATAGACCGCTTCCTTGTGGAGCCAGTCAGCACTCCAGTCGGGCGCCTGGTAAGCTCCATGCCCCCAAACGGTGCCTAATTCCTGTCCTCCAATGGATTGCCAGACGTTTTGACCGTCTTTGATATCCTGTCCGGTGAAAAGTAGTGTGCCGTCAGTGGTCACTACCTTTTCAGGAATTGGGGGTGCTTGCCGGTAAATCTCTATTCCATAGTAGATAAGGACAGCGAAAGAGATAGTCATGACTGCTATAAAGCCCAGCCAAAGTTTTTTTGATGTCATACAGTACGTGCTTTAGATTAATAAAAGTATTGTCAATTTGTTTTTAGATATTGTTTGGCGAGAATTTGAATTCGGTTAACATAATCGTGTGACGATATATTGGTGCCTTCACCGGCATCTATGCCGGAAAACTCTGCGAGAAGAGATTGATTATCTTCTGCAGAGAATACATTGTCAGCCATCCGGAAAAGAATATTGTTTTCCTTGCCGATGTGGCTGGTTAAAAGATCTGCGTATCCTATCATATTGGCATAGACCTGCTTAAGGGCGCTAAGCTGGCCATCTTTGTACAGTAGAATGTTTTCAGAAATTCCGCGGACAAATCTTCTACCCTCTTCGTGGTCCATCAACATGACTGCAACAGGTCCCTGTTGCAATGAAAAGCCTTTTTCTGCCATAAGCGGAAAAAGATGATTCTCTTCTTTGGCATGATGAAGGCCGTCGGCAAATTTCCGAATCAGTTCAACAACTTCTTCCAGATGTTCAGTATTTGCTACAGGAAGTTGGGTCATTTCAGCCATTACATCAATTAGTTTCAGAATCTGAACATGGTCATTTTCCAGGTTTTGTGTTGCATTATCCATCATTAATTGCTTGTTACTTTGTATTCAACTTTGATTTAATTCCATGGCAAATATATTAAATAAAATAATAAAAGATAAAAAGGTCTTTTATTATTTTATTTTGATTTGTTTTTTTTTACTTTTGATCCGGGAATAAACTGAGAAATCTGCCTGTTGTGTTTAAAAAAGAGACTGAATATGCTTTGAGAGGGATGGTGTACATCCAGCTTCAGAACCTGAAAGACAGGCGGCCTGGTGTTGCTGAGATTGCGCAGGAGATTGAAGCACCATTTTTTTTTACTGCCAAGATTTTTCAACGACTGGTAAAATTTGGTTTTGTCAGGTCTCTGAAAGGAAAGGGCGGTGGTTTTTTCCTGGATCAGGAAAAGAAGGATCTGCCTCTGAAAGAATTGATTATAGCAATCGAAGGGGATCAACTTTTCGTTGGTTGCGGTTTTGGACTAAAAAATTGCGATGAAAGCAATCCTTGTCCGTTGCATTACAGATATGCTTTTATACGTGATGAGATCAACCGACTGGTTTCGACTGAGACGATCCAGTCGCTCGCTCAAAAATCCTTTGACAACCAATTTTCATTTAACTCTTTGAGGGAGAGTTCGATATAATTTATGCCAGTTTGCGTCCTTTAAGTCTCAGGCTGTTACTCACCACTGATACTGAACTCATTGCCATTGCAGCCCCTGCAATCATCGGATTCAGCATATATCCCCAGATTGGGTAAAGAATTCCGGCAGCAACAGGAATTGCTATCAAATTGTAAATAAATGCCCAGAACAGGTTTTGATGTATGGCATCGACTGTCAGCTTTGATAAACGGATGGCTTTTGAAATGATTTGAAGATCAGAAGAGATGATGGTCATCTTGGCAACGTCCATGGCAATATCAGAGCCTTTGCCCATGGCAATGCTCACATCTGCCTGTGCAAGTGCCTGTGAATCATTGATTCCGTCGCCTACCATGGCAACAATTTTACCTTGTTGCTGAAGCGATCTGACATAATCTGCTTTTTCAGAGGGCAAAACCGAAGCTCTGAAATTACTGATGCCGACTTTTGCCGCTACGGCACCGGCCGTGTGAGCATTGTCTCCGGTCAGCATATGGACTTCAATACCAAGGTTTTGTAATTCCGCGACAGCCCTTGCAGAACTTTCTTTGATTTTATCTGCGATAGCAATGATCGCGACAAGTTCAGAATCAACGGCGAAATATATGACGGAATTAGCCTCGCTTTCCCACCCGGTGATAGTAGTTGCCGTTTTTTCCTGTATTACAATATTGTATTCATCGATGAGTTTCTTGTTGCCTGCCAGGAATGTCCGACTATCATAATTGGCAATTACCCCTCTCCCGGTAAGACTCTCAAAATGGCTGAGGGTGATCCTGTTGTTGTCCTGGAGGTTCAGGTATCTCACAACAGCATCAGCTGACGGATGTTCTGACAAAGATTCGATGGTGAACAGCAATTTACTGAGTTCTGCCTGCCTTGTAACGGGGACATTCCATACAATGCCTGTAACTTCCGGTTTCCCCTCACTGATCGTGCCAGTCTTGTCGAGCACTATGGCGTTGATCCTGTGGGCCAGTTCCAGACTTTCAGCATCTTTGATCAGGATACCATTTTCGGCTCCTTTGCCTATTCCCACCATTATGGCGGTTGGGGTAGCAAGTCCCAACGCGCATGGACAGGCTATCACCAGCACTGAAACCATGGCAAGAAATGCATGCGTAAGCGCATTTTCTGTGCCAAATATCATCCAAAACACGAAAGTAATCAGCGCGATCAGCATAACAGCCGGAACGAAAATACCTGCTATCTTATCTACCAGTTTTTGCACAGGTGGCTTGCTCCCCTGCGCTTCCTGGACCATTTTTATGATCTGGGCCAGGATGGTTTCACCACCGACTTTTTGGGCAACCAGGATAAAACTGCCTTTTTGGTTCAGGGTTCCGGCATAAATTTTATCTCCGGTAATTTTTTCAACAGGCAGGGATTCACCCGATATGGTGCTCTCGTCTACCAGTGAAGTTCCTGAGAGAACCTCCCCGTCCACGGGAATTTTATCCCCTGGTTTTACCAGCAGTTGATCATTCTTTTTAACCTGTGAAATGGATATTTCGGTTTCGGTTCCATCGCTGTTTACCAGCATGACTGTCTTTGGCTGCAGTCCCATTAATTTTTTAATGGCTGAGGAGGTATTTGATTTGGCTCTCTCTTCCAATACTTTACCAAGAAGAATAAATGCAATGACAACAGCTGAAGCTTCAAAATATACTGGCGGATGTATTCCCTGGTTGTGCCAGATCGCCGGGAAAAAAGTGTTAAAAGCGCTGAAAAGATAGGATATCCCGGTACTTAAGGCTACAAGGGTATCCATATTGGCCGAACCGTGTTTAGCCTGGTTGAACGCATTGACGAAAAAACTACGTCCAAACCAACCTACAACTGGTGTAGCAAGCGTCAGCATGATCCAATTGGCATATGGAAGGTCCATCATGAACATTCCTATCACCACAACAGGCAATGCAAGAAGGGAGGCCCCTGTAGTATTGATAACCAGTTGTTTGTAGTGTGATTTTTTTATTTCATCCTGTCTGTTTTCACCACCTGTTTCTATAAGCAGGTCATAGCCAATGGATTGTATGGCCGATTTTAGCTCCTCCGGATTAGTTTCATTTCCTTCAAATTCTATCTGTGCAGAGGCATTGGCATAGTTAACCACTGCGCTGACTACTCCTTTGTGAGCCTTTAATTCATTCTCAACATGGATGGCACATGAGGCACATCCAAGACCTGTAACTGGAAAGCTTTTTTTAACTGAAGCTGACATATTTGAAATTTTGTCAAAGATAGTGAAGAAAGACGGATGCAGATACGATTGTACGACTTTTGGAGAGGAAGACGCGATGAATGTGCTAAAAGGCTAATATGCAAATGTGCTAATGGAAGATGGTTGAAATTTATGTTGGAAGGACTATGAGACAGGGAGAGTGGGGGAGGGAGCAGCCAGTGAGTGGGACTTCATGAAGACGATACGAATATATGGTTGTTTGATAGAATAATATGAATGAATTCCTGAACCTGAAGTAATCTGATTCAAAATCCAAAACACTTTAAGGAGCAACAATACCCAACTGTTAATTGTGGGTATTATTGCTCCCCGGATATTTCTAGTTCAGTTGGATAAGATTGAATGACAATGGGGTGGGCGATGCCAGGTTGTCGTTGATGGGACATCTGCTTTTTATGGCTTTGATCCACTGCTCAGTTAATTCCGTTGATGCATCTGTTACCGGGGTGAAATTTACGCTGATATGTTTGAATCCTGCACGTTCTTCATCCGACTGTCCCAACAATCGTGCAGGATTAATATTTCCACTGACACTTATGGTGAGTTTTTCTACTTTAATGCCAAGTTCACGTGCTGTAAGGTGTGCTACTACATTCAGACAACCGGCGTAACCTGCCAGTAGAAATTCCACCGGATTTGCTCCAAGATCGTCGCCACCCAAAGTTGGCGGTTCATCTATTACGAGGGTAAATTGTCTTGCATTGGCATCAAAACGGGCTGCCGTCTGTGCTTCTCCTTCAATTTTGAAAATTAAATCTGCCATGGTTTTCTCTTTATTAATTGTATTTGTAAAAAAAAAGCCCCTCACTACTTGTGAAGGGCTATATTGCTGTTTAAATCTATTCGGTTAAATCTGACAATACATAGGCACACCCTCCAAATGCCGGAAGAACTTACAGCTACACATACACATGAAAAGGGGACTATTTGAGTTGATCAGAATCATAATTCGCGGTTGACTATTTTTGTACAATCATCAATGACAAACCTAAAAAATTATTCTTAATTTTAATTGGTCTAAATACAGTTAATGCTATTGTTAACGTAGATTTAACATTAAAAGCTTAATAAAGTATATGGTATTACCTCTTCACTTTGAACGGTCATACCTGCAACATTCAGGTAATTTGTTGTATGCCAGGTCGCTGGCCTTGAATAATTCTGTATCATGTCCGGCATCCGCGATAGCTTGTTCAATTGTCCCTTTGTCAGTCTTGTTATCACGGAAAGTGACTTCAAGCATCTTGTTTACTGCATTCCAGTTGGCTGAAACAACTCCGGCAATAGACCTGGTCACTTTTTCAATCCTCTCCTTGCACATTTCACAGTTTCCCGAAACCTTGAATGCAATGTCATGCAGATTATTGTCCGGTCCGGATGTGCCGCTATTATTCATTTCACGATTCATCATGCTGGGTTTTCCCTCCAGTTGTGCGGTTGCATCCACGCTGAAAGCACCTTCCGTGACAATTTCTTCCCCTTCCGTTAAACCGTCTGTGACGACAAAGCTGTTCCCCATGAGTGGTCCCAACCCGATCTCCCTGATTTTAAAGACAGGATCCACCCCTTTTTGCTTCACATAAACCAGTGAGCGTTTCCCTGTCCATAGTACAGAAGATCTGGGTATTACCAACATATTTTTGAATTGTTCCAATCTTGATTTGACAATGCCGGTAGCAAACATTTCAGGTTTCAATTTACCGGAGGAATTGTTTACTTCAACCCTGATTTTGGCTACTCGTGTTACCGGATCAATCACCGGATCAATAAAATCTATGGTACCGGTGACGGATGAACCGGGCAGCGCCTGGATTGTAAAATCAATTTTATCCCCTTTGTTAAGAAACGGCAGATCACTTTCATAGGCGTCAAACAACACCCAAACTTTGGAAAGGTCTGATACCTGGTAAAGTACAGTACCCTGATTAACATAATCGCCATTGTTGACAAGCCTGGCGGTTACTATTCCGCCTGCCGTGGAGGCAATTTCCATTTTGTCCCGGACTGTTCCGGTATTTTCAATGGCAGTAATCTGTGAATCAGTGAGTTTCCACTGCCGGAGTTTCTCTTTTGAGGCTTCATACAAGGCTGGTTGGGAAGCTTTGGTTGCTGCCGTCTCGATTAGCTCCTGCTGTGCTGTGACAAGATCGGGAGAATAGACCAAAGCCAGGGTTTGACCTTTTCGAACTTCCTCACCCGTAAAGTTAACGAACAACTTTTCAATTCTGCCGGGGAAATAGGATACCTGGCTCTGTATCAACCTTTCGTCGGCCTGAATTTTTCCGTACAAACGCAATTCCTTAACAGGATTTTGCCTGGAGACAACTGAAGTAAGGACATTTGCCAGTTGAGCAGCTTCTTTTGTCATGTGGATTGCACCCGGATCAACAGACTGACCACTCTGAACCAATGGGATTAAATCCATGGCACAAATAGGACATTTGCCTGGCTCATGCATTCTGATCTGCGGATGCATGGCACAGGTCCAGATACTTACCTTTGTATTATCTGTAGCAAGTTTTTGTTTCACTTCCCCTGCAGGAGAGGAATGAAACAAAATACGTCCCAGGAGGATTCCCCCTGCCAGGGCTGCAATTATTAGTAATATTTGTTTTTTCATATGGTTTACTTATTTGAAATACTTTGAAATTATCTTATTACCAGGTTCTTCGCACGATTGCATATTTCTATTTTGTCCACTTATTTCAATTTAATTCTCTTTAGCTCCTTGATTACCACTTTTAACTATTTATTTCCCTCTATATCAATGTTTCCCAGACGTTTCATCCACGCAACTGACGTATTGTAGTCCGCCACTGCTTCTACTTGTTTGTATCCATAGTCCAGTGTTTGCTGCCGGATACGCAGAATGTCCGTGAGTGAAGTGCCCGATGACCCGAAACTTGTGATCATTATTTCCAGCGTCTTTGATGCCAGTTGGTATTGGTCAGCATAGAGCTGTAACCTGCGTTTGGCATCCTGAAATAGCTGCATTGCCTGGTAATACTCGTTTTGCAGTGAATTTGCCGTTGCCTTGAAATTCTGTAAATTGGCAGAAATCTGAAAATCAGTCTCCTCCCGCATTGCTTTGTACTTTTTTCGGTAGATGGGCAAAGTTGCAGTAACCATGGGCATTACCATATCTTTCCCGTTCATAGTGGATGACGACATCTCATTTTTATTGATAACCGAATAATTTAAGCCTAACCCGACCATTGGAAAACTCATTTTGGTTACCATTTGCCTGCGTGCCTCCAAGGATTTCTGTTCAAGTTGCAACATGTTCAGCATCGGATTGTTTTTCTGAATACTGTCTGAGATTGATATGAAAGATGGGTCCATATTTTCCAGATTCATCGATGCAGGCAAAGAGACAATTGCTGCCTGTGGCCTGTTCAGGTAACTGTTGAACTGTGCTTCTGTTGTAAGTAGCTGATAATTAAGAATATTTATGTTATTCTGCAGATCCCCAATTTCGATTTGAATCCTGTATACATCCGTGAGGCCGTTGCCGTTCCCGGAGGAACCCATTGAATTGCCCGGCATGGAGGAAGAAGCCTGATTTGGTACAGTTCCCAGCAGGTTGCCGGTATTTCCTGTCATACTGTTCATTCCGGATGATCCGGAGGAGGCATTTTGAGAGGAGCCTGACGATAAGGGTTTTCCTGAAGATGCTGCCACATTTGCAGATGGTGCTGCTTTAAACCTGGTAATGGCCAGCTTTTCTATGGTGCGTAGCAGTTCAATATTATTCTCGGAAACCCGGATGTTCTGCCTGATCTTATTCAACTCGTACCAGGTACGTTGCACATCATAGAATACCTGCAGTTTTGCATCCCGGAAAGTCTCGTATTTGGCTTTTGCCATCAGACTCATCTCATCTTTCGCATTCTTCAGCACTCCGAACCAGGGGAACATCTGCATCAGACGGATATCTGCTACCTGCTTCCCCCCGACAAGTTCCATCGGACTGAGGAAGACACCTGCACTTAACTCAGGATCGGGCAGACTGCCAACCTGCGGAACTTTTTGCAGCGAGGCATTGTATTCCGCGAACTTTTGCAAGACAGTCGGATTGTTCTTTGCCGCTATTTCAAGGTAGCGGTACAAAGAATCGGGTTGAGATCTTACAGTAATAGAAGGAAACAGGAGGAAATAAATGGAAATAAACAGATATAGATTGTATTTCAGGATATTTGGAAATATATTGAAATAAATAGAAATAGAGGGTTTCACTGCTCCTGAGGATTTGCTCAAAATATGTCGATTATTATTTGTCATGTTTTCCTTTCCCTTTTTTTGTTGTGACAACTATGAAATTATTACCACCTATTACCACCTATTTCAATTTATTTCCAATTATCCCCCCTGATTCAACCCTCTCTCCCTCCAAATTGCCTGGAATAAGGGTACTACATAAATAGTCATGACCTGTAAGATCATCCCGCCAAATGCCGGGATGGCCATTGGAATCATGATGTCGGAACCTTTCCCGACAGAGGATAAAACCGGCAACAATGCAATAACAGCCACTGCTGTCGTCATCATTGCCGGGCGGACTCTTTTCAGTCCGGCCGTTACTACTGCTTCGCGCACTTCATGGACTGTAGACGGATGCTGCTGTTCGAAAACCTGGTGAATATAGGTACCCATGATGACTCCGTCGTTGGTGGCCATGCCGAACAAAGCGATAAAACCGACCCAAACAGCAACGCTCAGGTTGACCGGGTGCATCTGGAACAAATCCCGCATGTTTATCCCTGCAACGGAAAAATTGAGGAACCATCCCTGTCCGTAAAGCCACAGCATGATAAATCCGCCGGAAAATGCGACGAAAACGCCGGAAAAATGGATCAATGAAGCGGTAATTGTCCGGAACTGGAAGAACAGAAGGAGTAATATCAACAATAAACTTAACGGAATTACAATAGCCAGGCGTTTGGTGGCTCTAATCTGTTGTTCGTAATTGCCTGCAAATTTGTACGATACGCCTGCGGGAAGGATCAACGAACCGGAATTAAGTTTCTGTTGCAGGAATTTAGTAGCCTCTTCCACTACATCGACTTCGGCCTTGCCATCATTTTTATCAAATATGACATATCCGTTCAGAAAAGTATTTTCGCTTCGGATCATTTGTGCACCACGGGTGTAATCGATGTCGGCAATTTCACTTAAAGGAATCTGTGTACCACTCATGGCAGGGATGAGGATGCGTTTGAGGTCATCCGGGTTATCCCTCAGTTCCCTCGCATATCTTACCCTGATCGGAAATCTCTCACGGCCCTCGACAGAGGTTGAGAGCGACATTCCTCCTACGGCAGCAGAGAGGACTTCCTGTACATCGCTGACAGTCATGCCATAGCGTGCCATCGCTTCACGGTTGAGTCTGATTTCGAGGTAAGGAGCACCTACTGCGCGGTCATAAAATACAGACTGGGATTTGATGGAGGGAACCTCTTTCAGCACCTGTTCAAGCAGCAGTCCTCCCTTTTCTATCGCATCCAGGTCGGGACCCGACACCTTGAGGCCCATTGGTGCGCGCATACCCGTCGAAAGCATTACCAGGCGGGCCTCAATTGGCTGTAATTTGGGAGCTGAAGTCAACCCTGGAATGTTAGTCACTTTTACGATTTCGTTCCAGATATCATCCGGCTTCGTTATCTCCGGTCTCCACTGACGGAAATATTCCCCGTTGCTGTCCGGGATCAGGTTTTCCACAGGAATAAGCAAGAATCCATCTTTACGGGGATTGAACTTACCTCCGTTCTTCAGAATATAACTTCCTTCACTGTCGACTTTGAACTTCAATCGCTGTCCATTTTCATCAAGAATATATTCCGGGCGATAGTTGATTGTATTCTCAAACATCTGAACAGGAGCAGGATCAAGGGCTGAGTTTACACGGCCCCATTTGCCTACTGCGATCTCTACCTCAGGAATATCTGAAAGCCTTTTATCCAACATTTCAATGTACCGGAGGTTTTCTTCTATACCGGCATGAGGCATACTTGTGGGCATCAGCAAAAAGGAACCTTCATTAAGCGATGGCATGAATTCTTTTCCCGTACCCGGAAATGTTCTGACCGGTGATTGCCAGAATGCAGTCTGCCTGAAATTTTTCCATCCCAGTTTTTCTGCGCCCGTGGCAACAACATCAAACGTTTTGTCAAAACCAAGCCATACCAATATCCCCAGAAGCATTGTTGATGCAGGAAGAATCAGGAATTTGAACTTGTTGTCCAATGCCCAGCGCATGATATTTTCATACGAACGGACCATCGACATCAAAATGCCAAGTATGACAGCAATTATGGTACCAACAAAAGCAAAATTGACAAAGGTACTGTTGTGTGCCCCCAGGGGAAGCCATCCGGCGGAAAGATACCATGCTGCTACCAAGACTGTCACAGCGATATTGATAAAGCCGGGGTATTTATTTCTGTCTTCACTCCAGCGTTCCTCAAAAAAGCTGTTGAAACCTATTGCTGTCAGGGCCAGTGCGGGCCAGGTGTGCCATATCAGCAGAAATAATATTCCAGCTCCGATTAATATTCCGCTCCAGATTTTACGAACTTTCCGGGTATCAATACGAATAGAAAAGAAAAGATAGGTGATTGTTGGCAGAACGATTATCCCGAGTATAAAGGCTGAAATCAGTGCAAAGGTCTTGGTGAGCGCAAGTGGATGAAACAGCTTCCCTTCTGCTGCCTGCATGGCAAATACCGGAAGAAAACTTACGATGGTAGTGGCTATTGAAGTCACCACGGCAGCACGCACTTCGGTGGTTGCCAGGTAGATGACTGAAATTAATTTCTTTCCCCGTATGCCTTTATTTTCTGGCATTTCCAGGTGTCGCAGGATATTCTCCACATCCACAATCCCGATATCCACCATGACACCGATGGCAATCGCAATTCCGGACAGGGCTACGATATTGGCCTCTACACCGAAAATACGCATCAGGATGAATGTCATCAGTACCCCGATGGGGAGTAATCCGGCCACAATAAGTGAGGCCCTCAGGTTCATCACCAGAACGATTATGACAAGGATGCTGATCAGAATCTCATGCGAAAGGGCTGACTCAAGAGTACCTACAGTCTCCATTATCAGGTCGGTACGATCGTAAAACGGAACAATGGTAACTTTTGAGACGGTTCCGTCCGGCAAGGTTTTTTTTGGGAGTCCGGCTTCAATTTCCTTTATTTTCTCCTTAACATTGTTGATGACTTCCATGGGATTTGAGCCATATCGGGCAACAACCACTGCCCCTACCGCTTCGGAACCCGACTTGTCTAGGCCTCCTCTCCTGGTCGCCGGGCCAAACACGACATGGGCCACATCTTTTATGCGAACCGGAACATTGTTTCTGACAGTTACTACAGACAATTCGATGTCATCCAGTGACTTAACATAACCTAAACCCCGGATCAGGTACTCCACCTTATTCACTTCTATGGTTTCGGCGCCGATATCAAGGTTACTTTTGCGGACAGCATTCATCACATCCATCACTGAAACTTTGAATGCTTTCATTGCTTCCGGATTCAGGTCGACCTGATATTCCTTGACGAATCCACCAATGGAAGCGACTTCAGAAACCCCTTCTGCGGTAGTCAGACCATATTTGACGTAAAAGTCCTGTATTGACCGGAGTTCCTGGGGATTCCAGCCTCCGTTGGGTTTACCGGTTTTAGGATCCCGCCCTTCAAGGGTATACCAATAAATTTGACCCAGTGCGGTAGCATCTGGTCCCAAAGTTGGTTGTACTCCCTGTGGCAAAGTGCCGGCAGGCAGCGAGTTCAGCTTCTCAAGAATTCGCGAACGGCTCCAGTAAAATTCGGTGTTATCCTTGAAAATAATGTAGATGAAAGACATCCCGAACATAGAGGTACTGCGGATTGTCTGGACACCCGGTATACCCAGCAGTGCCGTCGAAAGAGGATAGGTAACCTGCTCCTGGATATCCTTTGGGGAACGTCCCATCCATTCTGTAGCAACAATCTGTTGATTTTCACCAATATCAGGAATCGCGTCCACTGCAATCGGGTCGCGGGGCAGCAAACTTGGCTGCCAGTTAAACGGCATCACCACCAACCCGAACACAACGAAGGTGATCAGAAGGATAAAAGTGATGAGCCGGTTTTCCAGAAAATATCTGACCAGCCGGTTGAACATAGTAATAATTTGAAATTGAGGAAATAGGGAAATTTGGGAAATGTCAGCAACATGAACCCCTCAATAATATTTGCATATTATTTTGTGAACAATAGTTCTTGAGGGTTTCATACTGCTGCATTTCCCGAAGGCTCAGCTTTCAAATTACCTGTACTTGCAGCAACCGGGTAAACTGTTGTAGGCTTTGTCGTCTGCTTTGAATTTTTCAGTATCGTGACCTACCGCGGCGATTTTTTTCTGAACATCCTCGCTCTTAACTTTAGACGGATTATAAACAAGGGTAAGTTTCTTGGTATCCTTGTTCCAATCTGCACGGGATACTCCATCCATTTTAGCCGCTGATTCAATGCGCTCTTTGCACATGCCGCAATTGCCTGATACTTTGATTACTTCTGTTTTGGTTACAGTGTTTGCTGATTTTGTTTGTGAATAAGAATTTGTGAACACAAACATTGCCATCATGGCAAATAGAAAATATTTTAATGTTTTCATCTTTTTCCGTTTTTTTTTAGCCTGATGATATAGCTCCGGGATAATGGAAATCCTGTGACTATATTCTGCATCCTGGCAAATTTACATCTATCTAATTGATTTAATTAACAATACAACAAGAACACATCTTTGGAAAGACATGCCGTAATATTACACTTGTAAAATCAACAGATGAAAACGCAGATGAAGGACAAATCTACCGCATTGAAAGATTTTAAAACAGGCGGGCCTACCATGGAATAATAGGCTTTGAAGAGAGCCGGTGCGGGAATTATAAATTCGGGTAATAGGTCACAAACCGGTGAGATCTCCCGGGTGATTTCCTTAACTATGGTCGATGAAGAAAAATAATTGTTGTCTGTACTGCAGGATGCGACGTTGTTTTCGCAGCACACTCGATTTATTGCACCGTTTACAGGTGTGGAACTTTGGTCATCTTCCATTCCACAACTTGCTTTTTCTCCTGTGAAAGAATATTTTACTGCAGCCAGTTCACCAGAACAAATATGTGAGGCCACGGTCAGGTGCAATCCCGAAAGAAGGATGAGCGATGCGAATAATATGGAAAACAGTTTCTTCATTCGTCCTATTATACGAGAATCTTTGGAAAAGATTGCAAATAAACGATTTTTTTTGTGCAAAATCATTCTTAATCAGGAGCAATATTAAGGTACACGATTCACTTTAAGTATTTTAGAATCATTTTACTCGAACATTCCTTTCACTCTTTCGAAAAAATTGCGCTCTTTTGACTCTTCAGGGACCTTAAAATTTGGAAGTTGCTGTAATTTTTCAAGCTGCTTTTTCTCTTCAGATGAAAGTTTTTGGGGTACCCAGGCATGGATTTTTACAAGTAAATCTCCTTTCCCATAACCATTTACATCCGGAATTCCTTTGCCACGCAAGCGCAGCACTTTTTCCGGCTGGGTTCCGGCATCTATTTTAACTTTTACCTTGCCATCGATGGTGGGAATCTCTACTGTCATTCCGAGGGCTAAATCAGGGAATGAGAGGAAAAGATTGTAAATCAAGTCATTTTCATCACGGATCAGTTCGTGGTGTTCTTCTTCAGCTATCAGTACGAGCAGATCGCCGGGAATACCTCCGCGCCTGGCAGCATTTCCCTTGCCGCTGACCGAAAGTTGCATCCCTTCACCCACGCCTGCAGGTATCTTTATGGTAACTACCTCTTCACCCTGGATCAGTCCTTCGCCGTAACATTTTTCACATTTTTGAGTGATGATTTTGCCTTCACCGCTGCAGGTCGGGCAAGTTGAAGACTGCTGAATCTGTCCGAAGATCGAATTGCTGATGCGGGTAACCTGTCCGCTTCCTTTACAAGTGGTGCAGGTTGAATGTCCACTGTTCCCTTTTGCACCACTCCCGTGGCATGCATCACAGGAGACATATTTTTTGACCTTTAATTTCTTCTCGCAACCATTGGCCACTTCGCTGAGATTAAGCGTCACTTTGATTCTTAGGTTTGAACCCCGGTTAACACGGGGACCGCGTGAGCCGCCTCCAAATCCGCCAAAACCTCCAAATCCGCCGCCGCCTCCAAAAATATCCCCAAAAGAAGAGAAAATGTCATCCATGGACATATGCTGTCCGCCAAAACCACCCTGATTTCCCATACCTGCATGGCCATACTGGTCGTATCTTTGCTTTTTCTCCGGGCTACTCAGGATCTCATAGGCTTCCGCTGCTTCCTTGAATTTTTCTTCAGAAGCTTTGTCACCCGGATTTTTATCGGGATGGTATTGGATGGCTTTTTTACGATAGGCTTTTTTTATTTCCTCAGCCGTTGCCGTTTTGGTAACCCCCAGCACCTCATAATAATCTCTTTTTGACATTTTTCCCTTTTTACTGTTTAGAAGTGGACTATCATTCTCCAATAACAACTTTTGCGAAACGAATTACCTTGTCATTCAACAGATAACCTTTTTGAACCACTTCAATGATTTTTCCTTTCAGATCGTCACTGGGAGCAGGCATTTTGGTGATGGCTTCATGCTGGTCGGTGTCCAGTATCAAACCTTTTGCCTCCATTTCAACAACTCCGTTTTGTTTGGTGAAGTCTTTAAATTTATTGTAAATCAGGCTTATGCCTTCCTTTGTTGTCTCCAGGTTGTCAGAAACCTCGATGGCACTCATTGCACGTTCAACATCGTCAATAACCGGCAGAAAATTCACCATGACATTTTCTGATGCGGTTTTCATAAGATCCATCTTCTCTTTCAGCGTACGTTTGCGAAAGTTGTCAAATTCAGCTGAAAGGCGAAGGTATTTGTCGTTGCCGGCAGCCAGGTTGGCTGAGAGCTCTGCTATTTCATTTTCAAGTTCTGTTTCCCTGCTGCCAATTTCTAAAGCTGGTTCAATGCCTTCCAGTTCATTTGTTGCACTTTCACCTGACAATGGGTTGTCATTCAGCTCATTTGAATGCAATTTTTCCTTGCCGTATTTTCTATTTTCTTCTTTTTTCCTTGTCATCATACATACATCAGTAAATAATTTTGTTTTTTAATTGCCTGATGGAATCCCCACTATTCATTTTCGGTTGATATGAAAATTGCCTTAAGGGGATTTCATTAAAACAAAACTGTAAAATTCCCATCAAATTGCTTGCCAAGGCCCTTTTTCGGACATTTTGACACAAAAAAACAGGAAACTGACAGTTAACTTATTCTCTTGTGATTTTTGCGCCAATGGCGTTCAGTCTTGCATCGATGGTTTCATAACCACGATCAATCTGATCTATATTGTCAATAATGGAGACACCTTTGGCAGAAAGGGCTGCAATCAGCAAAGCAACACCTGCACGAATATCCGGGGAGGTCATGCGGGTGCCCCGAAGCGGGTACGAGCGGTCGAGTCCTATTACCGTTGCCCTGTGGGGATCACAAAGGATTATTTTGGATCCCATGTCAATCAGCCTGTCAACAAAAAACAACCTGCTTTCAAACATTTTTTGGTGGATAAGGACGCTTCCCCTGGCCTGTGTGGCAATCACCAGGAAAATGCTCAGGAGGTCGGGCGTCAGGCCAGGCCATGGAGCATCGGCAATTGTCATGATGGAACCATCGATAAATGATTCAATTTCATAATGATCCTGCGCCGGAACATGGATGTCATCTCCTTTTCTGATTAGATTGATTCCCATTTTTCTAAACGAATCGGGGATAATTCCCAACTGATCGTAGGCAACATTTTTTATGAGCAGATCTGAGGAGGTCATGGCTGCAAGTCCGATGAAACTTCCCACTTCAATCATATCAGGAAGAAGTCTGTGGTTGCATCCTCCCAGTGAACTGACGCCATGAATATGCAGCAGGTTGGAGCCGATCCCATCTATCTTAGCACCCATACTGACCAGCATCCGGCATAATTGTTGAACATAAGGTTCGCAAGCGGCATTGTATATGGTGGTGGTTCCTTCGGTCAGTACGGCGGCCATGATCAGGTTGGCTGTTCCGGTCACGGAAGCCTCGTCAAGAAGTATATAACAACCTTTAAGTTTCTTTGCTTCAACATTGTAAAGTCCGTGTTCAGGATCAAAAACAAAGTTGGCGCCCAGGGATTCAAATCCCCGGAAGTGGGTATCCAGCCTTCTTCGCCCGATTTTGTCACCCCCCGGCTGCGGAATGGTTCCTTTGCCAAAGCGCGCCAGCATTGGGCCGATGATCATGATTGATCCCCTTAAAGCTGAGGCTTGCCGGATAAAAAGCGGTGAGCTGAGAAAATTCACATCCACGATATCAGCACAAAAAGAAAATGTGCCCTTTTCAATGCGCTCAACTCTGACGCCCAGACTTTTGAGCATATCAATAAGCTTGATGACATCGCTGATTTCAGGGATGTTGGTGAGGGTGACCGTCTCTGCAGTCAGAAGGGTTGCACAGATTACCTGCAAAGCTTCATTCTTGGCGCCTTGTGGCGTTAACTCCCCGGAAAGGGTGTTTCCTCCTTCAATGATGAATCTTGCCATGGAATGCAGAAGGATCTATTTGTGTTTCCGGTTGGTGCCGGCGCCCGATTTGGATTTTTTCTTTTGAATTTTGATGATGTCCGTCACTTCCTGGAGGTGAATGTCCTCCCGTACTTTCAGTCTGCCTCTTGAAATCAACCTGAGATCATCCAGGATCTTTTCATCTTCCACCATGTCTTTGTTCCAGGTGAGATACGACTTTTTCATCTGGTTGGCCAGTTGTTCGGTGTTTTGCACTTTGGCAGGATTTTCATCCTCCATTTTGGCAATGTTTTCGATCAGCTGCTCCATTATTTTACCGTAATGGCGGTATTTGATATCCGACTGGTTGTACGGGATGTGTTTGGGCTTTTCGGTAAATGTCTCAGGAACAGGCGGATCGTAAGGGTAGTCGATGTCCAGTTTAAAATCAGACATAATGGCTATGTGATCCCACAGCTTGTGCTTGAAATCATTGATATCCCGCAAGTAGGGGTACATCATACCCATGATATCTATAATCGATTTTACCGCCAGGTTACGTTCATCGCGGTCTTCGATGGTTAGAACGTGTTCAACCATTTTGTGAAGTGCCCTTCCATATTCAGGAAGCTTCATCTTGGTTCTCTGGGTATTATAATCTTTGAACATGATGACTTTCAGTTAAGTGCTCTTTGCAAAGCAATTTGATAAACTACCGGCAAAGGTACACAATTAGCCGGTCAAATCCAATCTAAAAATTTCTATTGGATGTCCACAATTTTTAATTTGGCGAATTTCAGCAGCAGTTGTTTCTCCCCGGCATTTGCAAAAAAAACTTTGGCTTTCTTTTCAGGCATAACCCCTTCGAGGTCCACTATTTTTCCCCTTCCAAAACGCTGGTGTTCGACAAGCATGCCTACACGCAATAAATCAGGATTATCCGATTCAAATGGCTCATTTGAAACCGGCTCATTGCTTCTCCTGTAATTGCTTCCCAGTGTTGAAGAGGATTTCGGCGGCAGAAATGAGGACCTTTCAGAGGAGGAATTGGCGTCAGACCTTAAACGCTCCCGGTTATTATTTTCGTCTCCGGAAATATGATGCTGAAAAAACCGGCTGTTTTGCACATTCAGGTATTTAGAATCAATCTCACCTATAAAGCGGCTTGGATGGCAGAATTCTGTTTTACCCCATTTGAACCGCTGCTGGGCAAAGGAGAGGAATGCCTGATTTTTCGATCGGGTCAATGCGACATAAAACAGCCTTCTTTCCTCCTCCAGTTCAGACAGGGTTATTGTTCCGGTGTATCCGGACGGGAACAGGTTTTCTTCGAGGCCGACAATAAAGACATTTTTAAACTCCAGTCCCTTGGAGGAGTGAACTGTCATAAGTGTCACTTTATCAAAGTCTTCAGATTTTTCATTGTCCTGATCCGTGAGCAGGGAGACCTCTTCAAGAAAATTTGGCAGAAGTGCTGGGCTTCCTTCTTCAATGGCGCTGATCGTGAACTGCTGAATAGCATTCAGAAGCTCCTGGGTGTTTTCGTACCTGCTGATATTTTCGGGTGATTTATCCTGGTACAACTCTGAGAGAATACCCGATTCTGAAGCTATTCTTTGTGCCAGGTCATATGCCTCGGCTGATACAGTTCTGTCTGAAAATGAAATGATCAGGTTGGCAAATTCATAGACTTTTTTTGAGGTTCCGGCGTTTAATCCTGCCCTGGAAAGCAAAATGGGATCCAAGGCAAGAGAAAACATGCTGCAATTGTTTGCAGAAGCGAATTCTTCAAGTTTACCAATGGTGGTGGCTCCAATGCCTCTTGCAGGATAATTGATCACCCTTTTAAATGATTCGTCGTCTTTCTGGTTGATTACCAGCCTGAAATAGGCCAGGATATCCTTGATCTCCTTTCGCTGGTAAAATGAAAGTCCGCCATAAATTTTATAGGGAATATTGCGTTTGCGCAAAACTTCCTCGAAAACCCTCGACTGGGCATTGGTCCGGTAAAGGATGGCAAAATCGGAATAATTGTCGTGTTCAGACATCCGTATCTGAAATATCTCATTGACAACCAGGAAACCTTCCTCCTGGTCATTCAGGGCGTTGAGAACCTTGATTTTCTCACCTGCATCATTTTCGCTGTAGACTGTCTTCTGCAGCTGGTTTTTATTTTTGGCAATGATGCTGTTTGCCGCATTGACGATGGTTTGCGTGGACCGGTAGTTTTGTTCAAGCTTGTATACGCTGAATTCAGGATAATCGCTTTTAAAATTCAGGATATTTTCAATGCGGGCTCCCCGGAAGGAATAAATACTCTGGGCATCGTCTCCCACTACGCTGATGTTGTGATGGAGCTCGGCCAGTTTTTTAACTATCAGGTACTGGGCATAATTGGTGTCCTGGTACTCATCAACAAGAATATAGCGGAACAAAGACTGGTATTTCAGTAAAGTTTCAGGAAATCGTTTGAAAAGGATATTTGTCATGAGCAAAAGATCGTCAAAATCCATTGCACCCGCGTTTTTGCATCTCCTGGCATATTCTTCATAAATCTCGCCGGTTCTCGGAATCCTTGCTGCCTGGTCAGCTTCGCGGATCGCATCATTTTGTTTGTAGGCAACCGGAAGTACCAGATTGTTTTTAGCGGCTGATATCCTGTTCATTACTACTCCCGGTTTATAACTGTTTTCGTCCAGGTTAAGACTTTTAATTATAGTCCTGAGCAGGCTTTTGGCATCCTGGGTGTCGTAGATGGTAAAAGTGGAAGGGTAGTCGATCAGGGAAGATTCTGCCCGCAGAATGCGTGAAAAGATGGAGTGGAATGTTCCCATCCAGAGATAACGGGCCACATTAGGCCCGACAACGCTGGCAATTCTTTCCTTCATCTCCCTGGCAGCCTTGTTGGTAAATGTCAGGGCCAGAATGGATGACGGAGATACACTATTTTTGAGTAAATGAGCAATCCGGTAGGTCAAAACCCTTGTTTTCCCTGATCCTGCTCCCGCGATGATTAGTGAAGGCCCTTCAAAGTTAACTACTGCAAGTTGTTGCGCCTCGTTCAGATTATCCAGATAATTAGCCAAAATGCACTTTTTAATTTGATATGTCTGGCAAAGATAAGTTTGCAGAATGATCTTTTATACGAAAGGCAAAAATTAATTGCTGGCCTGTCCTCCAAAAAATTAGGGTAAATAAATTCTTTGTCACGACAGATAGTTGTTTAAATTTGTAAACTTGTTTCATTAGTTTATATTTTGATTTTTAACGGCCAAATGGAATTGCCACAGAATCATTTTCGGTTTGTGGGAATTTACTTCTCATGGCAATTTCATTTTCAGACATTTCAAGTTATGGGTAAAAACCGAAGGTGTTTAGGGAAATTTTTACTTTTTTTTCTGATTTTGATGTTGCCTTTTCAGCTGATGTCGCAATCTCTCACCTCCGGAAATGCCGGCTACAGGGAAACAACATCCTATCCTACTTTCCCGACCAATGATCCGGTCTATTTCTTTTGTACCCAGGAAGGAGTTCCGTCAGGTTCCCTGACAGCAAAGTCAGCAGGTTCGTCTGTTAGTTTTTTATGGGAAAAATATAGTACTATAACTCTGAAATTCGAGAACTTCTCTAATGAAAATGGTGTTACTTCAACCCTGAACCAGTTGACAGACGGGTGTTACAGGGTTACCTTCACAGAAAACGGCACCAATTATACTTTCAGGGCATGGGTGATGAATGGCTGGATAATGACTACCGCAGCCATTGTCTCTTCAACCTGCACCAGTTTAAACCTTTCTTCTTCTGTTCAGGGCGCGATTTACCAGTATTATGATTTGACAACGGGTATGCCAGTTGTACTTAATTCCGGGTACCAATACAGCTGGTACACTGGTAGCCAGCTTGTTGCGTCGGTTCAGAATCCTTCCCTTTCATCCCTCCCCCTTGCAAATACTGCCTACCGTGCCGAGGTAACAGACCGTGCCGGTTGCATAAACAGTGCCGAAGTCAGTTATACATCCCCGATACCTGTAGCCAAATTTTCGTGGAGTACCCAACAGCAAATGGATCCGCAGTATGTTTATCCCCAGGCGCCTGCCGAAATAGATTTCAAAAATCTGAGTCAGAATGCTGATCCGGATTCGTATGAGTGGTACCTGTTTAAGGATAAAAAAGTACTTGAATCCATGGGTGGCGGTACTTCAGGTGTCGATTCATTTCTTACAGTCCTTTATGATATCGATCCGTTGTATACTTACGAAAACTCAGGCAAATACCGTGTCAAGCTTGTCGCAGCAAAAACTGTTCAGAATCTGACTTGCCGCGATACTTTTTATTTGCCTGATTTCATAATTATTGACACCTCCCTGGTCAAAGTGGCCCCGGTATTTACGCCAAACGGGGATGGTGTAAATGACAAACTTATAATCAAAACCAGGTCTCTTCAGTCATTGGAATTTACGGTCCTGAACCGGTGGGGGAAAATGGTACATCATTTTTCTTCAAATGGTTACCTGCCTGAGGAATCTGAGGTGGCTGCCTGGGATGGGAAGTTCAATGGAAAACTTTGTTCTCCGGGGGTTTATTTTTATGTCGCTGATGCTAAAGGCAGGGATGGAGAACGACGACGAACGAAGGGATTTGTCGAGATGATCTGGTAAAGCAAAATAATAATATGGAATTCATAGCTAGATGAGTAGTGATATTGAAAAGATTAAAAGCATGCTGTGGGCAGAACAGAAGTGGCCCGGCATCTATTATTTTAAGTTTATTGTACCAAATGACAAAGTAAAGCTCGATCAGGTCAAAAAACTTTTTAAGTTTGAAGGAGATATTACCTATAGGACTTCAAGGGATATCCGGTTTATCGCCCTTTCCTGCAAACAAGAGATGAAGAATCCTGATGATGTACTTGAACTTTACCGTAAAGCATCCGAAATAGAGGGGGTCATTTCACTCTAGAAATGAATGTAACAACACTATTTGAGAATGCCGGATTCTGACATTTTTAATATTGTTATTTTTTTGATTTTTAATTATTTATTAAAATTTAGATACAGTAGGATGTTGAGATTTAAAAATAGCACACGGCAGTTTGCCTTATTATCATTATTCCTTTTTGTTACTTTTCAGTCGCTTGTTGCACAGTCATTAGAGGATAGGATCAAGGCCCTGCCTGATATTGTCTCGGTAGAGAAGATGCAGCAGAATTCTTTTTTCAGCGAGGCATTTTCTATCAGAGTTAAACAACCGGTAGACCATCAGCATCCTGAAAAGGGATATTTTTTACAAAGAGTTTTTCTTTCACACCTGGCTTACGACAGGCCGGTAGTCTTTGTTACTGAAGGATACGGAGGCGGCTATGCGGCGGGTAAAAGGTACCTGGAGGAACTTTGTCCGATCCTGAAGGCCAACCAGCTGTTTGTAGAACACCGCTTTTTCGGTAAATCAGTTCCGGACTCAATCAACTGGGAATATCTTACCGTGGAAAATGCAGCTGCAGATCAACATCGTATCATCCAGCTGTTTAAACAAATTTACAAGGAGAAATGGGTAAGCACCGGTGTGAGTAAAGGCGGGGAAACGACTCTTTTCCATCGTACATTGTACCCTGACGATGTGGAAGTTTCCGTTCCTTATGTTGCCCCCCTGAATTTTTCAGATCAGGAAAAAAGGCATCCTCATTTTATTGAAAAAGAGGTTGGCACCAGAAAAGAGCGGAAAATGGTCAAGGATTTCCAGATGGAGGTGCTTCGCCGCAAAGACAAGTTGATGCCTATGTTTGAGAAGTTGTGCAGTGATAATAAATACCTTTTTAAAGCCTCTCAGCGGGAGATTTATGATTATTCGGTCCTGGAGTTTTCATTTTCTTTCTGGCAGTGGGGTCACAGCACCAGGGAGATCCCGGTCTTGTCCTGCAATGATACGATTTTGTTCAAATTCTGGCAAAAGGTTAGCTCATGCTCCTATTTTGATATTGAAAGTGGCAAGGCTACTGCGCCATTCTTTGTACAGGCGAGAAGACAGCTGGGATATTATGCATATGACACCAAACCGTTTAAAAAAGTGATTGAAACACGGAATACGGACGGTTATATGGACAAACTTTTTCTGAATAAGGACCAGATTTTCCCATTTGATCCGACAGTCAGCAATGAGGTGGATCAATACCTCAAGAAAAATGCAACAAAGGTTATGATGATTTACGGCGGAATCGACCCCTGGTCGGCCTCTGCTGCCACTGGTGGCAAGAATCCAGGTGTTGTGAAACTTGTTCAGCCCGGCGGCAGCCACAAAAGCAGAATATCCAATATGCCGGAACCGTTAAAGCAAAAAGCGATCGATACACTTACATTGTGGCTTAATTAGCAACCTGGAATGAGTGCTCCATACTTTGATTCAAAGGTTTATAACCGGATTGATTTTACATTGGAGGGTTTCCCCTCGGGAGAATACGAGCTCTGTAACTTCAGTGACTGTGACTTTGCCGGTTGCGACCTTTCGGGTGTGATATTTTCAGAATGTAAATTTTCCAACTGCAATTTTAGCCTTGTAAAGACTTCACAGACAGCCTTCAGGGAAGTTATTATCCGGGAAAGTAAAATATTGGGAGTGCATTTTGAAAACTGCAATCCGTTCCTGTTCTCGATAAGTTTTGACCGTTGTCTGCTGAATTTCACCTCCTTCTACCAGTTAAACCTCAAGAGAGCCGGGTTCATTAGTTGTAATCTGGCAGAATCTGATTTTACTGAATGTGATTTAAGTAACTCATTATTTGATAATTGTGATTTATCCGGCGCAGTATTTGAAAATACCATACTTGAAAATGCGGATTTTCGAACAGCCTTCAACTATACTATTGATCCGGAAATTAACCGTCTGAAAAAAGCGAGGTTCTCCATCTCCGGAATAGCCGGGTTACTGGATAAGTACGGTATTGTGATAGAATAAGAGAATCCGGCCGCTATTTTCCAATGATCCTGACCTCAGGTTCCAGCATTATGCCGAATTTTTCATAAACATCTTTGCGGACCATTTCGGCAAGTTTCAGGATGTCACGACCTGTTGCCTTACCTGTATTGACAAGTACCAGCGCCTGGTGGTCATGAACGGCAGCTCCACAATGTTTGTATCCCTTCCAGCCGGCTTTATCTATCAAAAATCCCGCACCAATTTTGACGTATCCCTCAGTCGACTGGTACACCGGCATTCCCGGAAGGAACTCTGCCAGGGCAGCGGCAATCTCTTCAGAAACAATGGGATTCTTAAAAAAGCTACCGGCGTTTCCCAGTTTTTTGGGATCAGGAAGTTTAGATCCCCTGAGTTTAATAACCGCCTTTCTCAAATTTTGCAAAGTTGGTTCACCAAATTCCTGCAAGGCATTTTTCAGGTCACCATACCCTGTGACAAGTTTTCCCTGCTTTTTCAGCCTGAACTCAACAGAAGTAATCAGAAAACGGTCTAAAACAGACTCTTTGAAAATACTTGAACGATAACTGAAATTACATTGTTCCGTTGTAAAACTTCCGGGTTCCGATGTTTCCAGGTTAAATCCATGTACCTGTGTGATAACAGATTCAGCCTCCACACCATATGCACCGATATTTTGTACCGGTGCTGCGCCAACTTTGCCTGGTATTGATGACAGGTTTTCTGCTCCATACAAATTTCGGCTGACGCTCCAGGAGACAAAATCATCCCAATCCTCACCCGCACCGACTTCGACATCAACTGTCAGTTCGTCCTCGAAAATTACTTTGAATCCAAAATTCAGGGGAGAAATGATCAATCCGTCGAAGTCCGAAAGAAACAACAAGTTTGTGCCCCCGCCCAAAATCAGTTTATCTTCCTCCAAAAGATGCGGAAATGCCTCCATTGCCGCTTTCCAGTCGTCCGGACTTTCAAGTGTCAGCCAGTAGTCAGCCCGGATATCAAGCCCGAAACTGTTATTGTCCCTGAGAGAAAAATTGGGTATTAACTTATACATTCAGCTGATAAATGAATAGTGATGACAGTGGTAGAGTTTTTATTGTATTCTAATTCAATAAGATGCAGACGATAATTTCCCTCGGCTGACCAGTATTTCCGAAACTGTCTTTAATTATCCAGTAAGATGTCGAAATCAAGAGGTTCGGCAGTAGTTCCGAGCTCTTTCAATTCTCCGTTTTCACAAATTATCTGCCTGGCAGGAAATTTTCTGATCATTTCATAATCGTGGGTTGCCATAAGTATTGTAACACCCTCTTTGTTAATTTCCTGAAGCAATGTCATCAGTTTTTCAGAAGTCGCAGGGTCTAGGTTTCCGGTAGGTTCATCTGCCAGGATGACTTGAGGATTGTTGAGCATTGCACGTGCAATCACTATTCGTTGTTGTTCGCCTCCTGACAGGCGGTGCGGCATTTTCCCCCCTGCATCAGGCATTTCAACAAGTTTGAGAACCTCATCTATTCGCTCCCTGATAGCACTTTCCTGCTTCCAGCCGGTTGCACGCAGAACAAATTCAAAATTTTTCTCCACAGATCTGTCATTCAGAAGCTGGAAATCCTGAAAAATTATTCCCAGCCGTCTTCTGAGTAAAGGCGTTTCTTTCAGTTTTATGCGGTCCAGTGAATATCCCAGTATAGTCCCTTCCCCGTTTACCATAGGCAATTCACGGTAAAAAACTTTTAAAAGGCTGGTTTTGCCACTTCCGACTTTCCCGATAATATAAACGAATTCCCCTTTATTGACAGTCAGGTTAACATCTTTCAACACCAAACTATCCTGTTGATAAATGTCTGCATTTTTTAGTTTTATAATTTCTTCTGCCATGAGATAAGTATTGATAAAATCCTAATTTTGTAATGCCCCGAAGTACAAATCTAAGTTTTTTTGGCGATGTTCCGAAATCTCAAAATGCACATTCAGGGGTATTTTAAACTTGTCACATGATAAATCGGAGACTGAAACAGACTCGTATGAGATCCATGATTAAAAGATTTACAATAATACTGGTCCCATTATTCACCTATTGTATCGCAGGTTTTGCGCAGGAAGCCGTGACAGGACCTGATTCGGCTACAAGCCTGTATAAAGAAGGTGTCACATTGTTCAGTGAAGGCAATTATGGCTCGGCAATTTATATTTTCGAGAAGGTCCGGGCAAAAGAGGATGAATTTCTCTCGGAAGCAGCCGTCTATTACCTTGCAGCTTCCAGGCTGGAGCAGGGAAATTCCAACGGGGAAGCTGAACTGAAAAAGTTTGTCGAAGAACAGCCCGAATCGCCTTTCATCAATGCTGCACTCTTCAAACTTGCAAACCTCTCATTCAACCGGAAAAACTACAAGGAAACACTGCAACTGTATCAAAAGCTGGAAACATCCTCCCTGACCGAAGCCGAACGTGATAAATATACCTTTAACTCCGGTGTCTCCCTGCTGGAAACAGGAGATAAAGCCAGGGCCAAAAGCAATTTTAACCAGTTGAGGAATAAAAAAGGTCCGGTTGGAGATGGTTCAAAATATTATTGGGCACACATCAACTACCTTGAAGGAAATTATGATGAAGCACTTTCTGAACTGAAGAAGCTGGAGAATACGCCGGTTTACTTCAAACTTGTTCCATATTACAAGGTTCAGATCGATTTTGCAAAGGGGAAATATGAAGATGTTGTTGCTCAGGGATTACCGTTGCTGGCCAAAGCTCCTGAAGACAGAAAATTTGAAGTAGCCAGGATTTTAATTATTTCGGATTACCAGCTTGGAGAATATGATGCTGCCACTGAGCTAATTGATAAATACCTCAAAAACAAAGATATAAGTAGGGCTGACTGTTATGTAGCCGGATTTTGCGAAGAGAAAAGCGGACGTACTGATGCGGCCATTCTGTGGTATGAAAAGTCTATTCAGCAAAATGATGCCATATCACAAGGTACTTATTATCAGTTAGGTGGCCTTTATATGAAAAAAGGGGAAAAGCAAAAGGGGCTGATGGCTTTTCAGCATGCCTCTGAAATGAAATTTGATCCCGGGATTCGTAAGGATGCCCTTTTTCAGTATGCAAAAGCTACCTATGAGCTGGACTATTCACCATTCAATGAATCAATCCGTGCGTTGGACAAATATATTGCGGAATATCCTGATGCAAAGGAAAATGATGAGGCTTACAATTACCTCGTCAATGTTTTTATGACCACTCACAATTACAAAGATGCGCTTGCTTCCATGGACCGCATCAAGGTTAAAAGTCCTTCGGTCAAAAAAGCATACCAGAGAGTAACCCTTTACAGGGGACTCGAGTTGTTTCGTGACCTGAACTTTGAAAGCGCCCGGATACTTTTTGACAAATCCCTGGAAAACGGATCTTATAACCCATCATTCAAAGCAAGAGCGCAATACTGGAGGGCTGAAACCCTTTACCGGCTGGGAAAAACAGAAGAAGCCTTTGCGGAATACAGAAAATTTCAGGCGTTGCCCGGTAGTTCAAAGCTGGAAGAGTTTGCCTTGTCATACTATAATATGGGTTATTATTGGTTCAACAAGCAGGATCTTATCCAGGCAGCTTACTGTTTTGGGAAGTTCAGGGAAAATTCCAACGGGGAGAATGACAAGCTGATGGGTGATGTTTACAACAGGCTGGGTGACTGTGATTATGCCAACAGGAATTTTGATGCGGCCCTTGCAAATTATCAGAATGCCATAGATGTCAATGCTGCTGATTCAGATTATGCGCTTTATCAGAAAGCATTTACCCACGGACTGATGCAGGATCAGCAGACCAAAATAGCAGAGCTTGAAACACTTATTACAAAATATCCGGAATCTCCCTACAGTGATGATGCAATTTTCGAAACAGGAAAGGCAAAAGAGAAAATATCGGATATTGAGGGGGCCAAAGCTAGTTATAAGGATCTTATAGCTAAATATCCGGGCAGTGCATTGGTTCCGAAAGCCCTGGCTCAGCTTGGCCTTATTGCATACAACCAAAACCAGTACGACGTCTCAATATCATATTTTAAAGAGGTTATTGCAAAGTACCCGGATACTCCTGAAGCAAGAGGTGCACTCACGGGTCTCAGGAACAATTATATGGAAAACAACCAGGTTGATGAGTATATCTCCTACACAAAGAAACTTGGGAAAGGTGCCACTCCTTCTCAGAATGAGCAGGATTCGCTCACTTATGCTGCTGCTGAAAAACTTTACATGGCCCATGCTCCGAATGCTTCCGAACAATTGTCAAAGTATCTATCTTCTTTTCCTGAAGGAAATTTTACGGTCAATGCCCGCTTCTACAAGGCGGAAATTGCCTACAACGAGGGCAGGATGGATGAAGCTCTCAGTGACTATGACACTGTTCTGGCGGAACAGGATAACCTGTTTACCGAAAGTGCGCTCAACAAGGCGGCGGGACTTTCCTACGATGCGAAGGAATATTCCAAAGCGCTCGACTATTTTGGCCGGTTAGAAAAGCTGAGCGGAGCGCCGGCCAATGTGCAGGCTGCTTCTGTCGGTATTATGAGGTGTCAGTACGAATTGGGCAATTGGGATGAGGTCATAAAAGTTGGCTGGAAGATCCGCAGCAGCGGTAAGATTGCCCCTGAACTGGACCGGGAGAGTTCCTATAAATCGGCAAAAGCTTACGAAGCACTTAAAGATCAAACCAAAGCCCTGCCATTGTGGCGAAAGCTTTCGGCTGATCCGAAATCAAAAGAAGGTGCAGAGGCAAAGTACAATGTTTGTAAGTACTATGCAGACAACAACCGGCTGAAAGATGCTGAAAACGAGGTGATGGATTTTATTGCCAAAAATAGTCCGCAGAAATACTGGCTTGGCAAAAGTTTTATACTGCTGGCTCATATCTATGAAAAGATGAACGATTTATTCCAGGCAACCAACACCCTAAAAAGCGTTATTGAGAATTATGAAGTAAAAGATGACGGAATTGTAGATGAGGCTTCTGCATATCTGAAACTACTGGAACAAAAAAAATAACAGATGTTACAACAGCATATGACCCAACGATATTTTATTTCATTTTCTATCCTGTTTATCATCCTGACAGGCTGTATACTTCCCATTTATGGGCAGAAGGATACCACCCGGTTGAATAAGGAGGTTGAGGTTTTTAAATCTTATCGGCCTACCGTTTCGGGCGCATCCAAAATCAATCTTTTGCCTGAAATCAAAGATACCACGCTGTTCCGGCCTGATATGAACTATGGAACAGCCAGCCATCCTGTTAAAGGCAGTTTTCAGGCTTCAGCGCTGAAGGCATCAGGCCAGTTCCAACGGGAGATCAATATTCCCGGCTACGGAAAAATTAGCGGAGGTTTTGGAAATTATATTACCCCATTTGTTGATTTCTACCTGAATAACCCCAACATGCAAAATGGTACCCTCGGGTTGCAGATGAACCATATTTCATCGCTGGGTGGAAATATACGGCTCAAAGGCGGGAACACGACAGATGCACCTTATAGCAGCAGCAAGGCAGCAATATTTGGAAGTTTTGTGGCGAGAGGTGTAACTATTTCATCTGAAATATTTTACAAAAGGGATATGAATCGTTTCTATGGTTATCCGGTTGAAATCCCTGCTGATATTATGACTGATAATTTCGTGAAATATTTCAACCAGGATCAGCTTCATCAGCTGGGTCATTTTGATTTCTCGGTGAAAAGCAACGCATCTTCAACTTCGTTGCTAAAATTTGATACAGGGATTAATTTGAGCTACTTCAATACTTCCACATCTCAGGTTGAGAAAGCTACCTGTTTTAACGGTGATTTCAGTTATGACTTTGGTGGATTCACCGGAAAACTGAAGGCCGGTTTTGATCATTTTGAAACTGAAAACGTAGAACAAGACCTTGACTTTTCTATAGCTTCATCGCCTAAAAGTTCCTGGCTTCACCTTTCACCGGTTGTATTTTACCGCAACGAATCATTCACCATTGCAGGAGGATTAAATCTCTACACCGTATTCAGTGATGTTGATGGTACAACGTTCAAACCATTTCCCAAGGCAGATTTCACCTTGCACCTTGGTGACAATTTTAGCTTGTACGCCGGGTTGGATGGATCTCTGCAAAATAATCACTATTCAAAAATAGCAGAAGAAAACAGGTATGTCAATCCATTTCTGGATGTAAAGCCAACCAATCACAAGTATTTGGTATCCGGAGGATTAAAGGGTAAAATCGCCACTCCGCTGGCTTTTGGTCTGGGCTTAAAATATGGTAAGTCAGAGGATGAGTATTTCTATGTGACAAGGGTTGAAAACAGGTCCGGAAATGCAAATCCTACATTGGCAGACCTCACTTATAACAATGCATTTGAAGTTGTTTACGATAATTTGGGGACAATGGATTTCTCTGCCGACCTGTCTTATACTACTGCAGATGTTTTGCTGCTTCTTGCAGGTCATTTTTACAATTACGAGGTGACTTCTCTGGAAAAGGCGCTTTACAGGCCGGATTTTACAGTGAATGCTACAACAGAATTTAAGGTGACAGAAAAATTAAGTGCAATGGCCGGAGTATATTTTACCGGCCCGAGAAACGTAATGCTGAAGTTCTATCTTCCTCCGGTTGCTTCATCATTGCCGCCACCACCCATTTATGTGAAAACGGATGCCATGGCCGAAGTGAACCTGGGTGTAAAATACAACATAATGAATCATTTGGATTTTTTGGGAAAGGTCGAAAATCTTCTCAACAGGAAAGATGAACAATGGTATGGATATACAGTTCAGGGTATCCGGTTGAAAGTTGGCGCGAGCTTCTCTTTCTGAAAAATTTCTTGTCTGTTTGGCGAATTATAGCTACATTTGCCTACTCTGTTAAAGCAGTAATAATCATTTATCATTCAATGATTTTTCAATTTTCAGGTTTAAAATTAAAATCCTGATTGTCAGATTATTGAGAGCGCAATTTGAGAAGAAAATTTTATCGATCATGAGCGAATCCAAGAACATAAAATCAGCCGCAGAAATAAGCTATGGAGCGGATAGTATACAGGTCCTGGAAGGATTGGAAGCAGTCAGAAAACGTCCTGCGATGTACATCGGGGACGTCAACATCAGGGGATTACATCACCTTGTTTACGAGGTTATTGATAATTCCATCGACGAGGCGCTTGCGGGGCACTGCAACAACATACAGGTAATAATCAACGAGGATGGCTCCGTCACTGTTATTGATGACGGGCGTGGTATTCCGACCGAACTTCATGTAGGTGAGAACAAGTCTGCCCTTGAGGTTGTTCTTACCGTATTGCATGCCGGTGGAAAGTTTAACAAGGAAAGTTACAAAGTTTCGGGCGGACTTCACGGTGTTGGGGTCTCATGTGTCAACGCACTTTCTATTTACCTCCGTGCAGAAATACACCGTGACGGTAAGATATGGGAGCAGGAATATTCCAAAGGAGCTCCCCAGGGAGATGTTAAAGTCATCGGGGAAACTGATCATACAGGTACCACAATTACTTTCATGCCAGATGATTCCATCTTTACTACAACAGAGTTCAAATTTGACATATTGTCCGCCCGTTTGCGGGAGCTGGCATTTCTGAACAAGAAAATCAAACTTACTATTTCGGATGAAAGAGTCAAAGAGGCTGATGGCTCATTCAGGCAGGAAATATTTTATTCTGAGGCTGGGTTATCCGAATTTGTAGATTACCTGGACGGAACGCGTGAACGTATCATCGAAGAGACGATTCATATCTCTACGGAGAAAAATGATGTGCCTGTAGAGATTGCCATGTGTTATAACAACTCTTTTACAGAGAATGTTCATTCTTATGTCAATAATATAAATACCATAGAGGGTGGCACGCACCTGACCGGTTTCAGACGCGGACTTACCAGGACGCTGAAGTCTTATGCCGAGAACAGCGGGATGTTCCAGAAGCTTAAATTTGAAATTGCCGGTGATGATTTTCGTGAAGGACTGACAGCAGTGGTATCGTGCAAAGTTCAGGAACCTCAGTTTGAAGGCCAGACCAAAACCAAACTAGGCAACTCGGAGATTAGCGCTTCTGTCGACCAGGCAGTTAGTGAAATGCTTAGCAATTACCTTGAGGAGCATCCGCGGGAAGCCAAAATCATTGTCAACAAGGTCATCCTCGCTGCGACTGCCCGTCATGCTGCCCGCAAGGCAAGGGAGCTGGTTCAGAGGAAGAATGTTTTGTCCGGAAGCGGACTGCCGGGTAAGCTGGCAGACTGTTCCGAGAAGGATCCCGAACGTTGTGAATTGTTTCTTGTTGAGGGAGATTCTGCAGGTGGTACAGCCAAACAGGGTCGTGACCGAAGTTTCCAGGCTATCCTTCCATTGAGGGGAAAGATTCTCAATGTTGAGAAAGCTATGCCACACAGGGTATTCGACAGCGAGGAGATTCGAAACATCTATACAGCTCTTGGTGTGTCGATTGGCACGGATGAGGATCCCAAAGCTCTGAATATTGCAAAATTGAGGTACAATAAGATTATTATCATGACGGATGCCGATGTCGACGGTTCTCACATAGCAACGTTGATAATGACTTTTTTCTTCAGGTATATGCACGACTTGATCATGAATGGCCACATTTATATTGCTACTCCGCCACTCTACCTTATCAAGAAAGGGAAACAGGAGCAGTATTGCTGGACCGAAGCCCAAAGGCTAAAGATCATTGAGGAGTGGGCCGGAGGCAATGAGAAGAGTGTTCATGTTCAGCGCTACAAAGGTTTGGGAGAGATGAACGCGGAACAGCTCTGGGATACCACGATGAACCCGGAAAGACGTACTTTACGCCAGGTGGAAATAGAAAATGCGGCTGAATCGGATCACGTATTTTCTATGCTTATGGGTGATGAAGTGCCCCCACGCCGCAAATTCATTGAAGACAACGCAACTTACGCGAATATTGACGCATAAAGAATTTTGGATTTTGGATTTTGAAAATTCGAATCGTAGCCGGCTCGTTGGTAAATAGAATAATTGAGCGTCGTAGGTTTTCATTTTATTCTTTTGCGCTGATTTTGTAAGGGTTCCAGCTGAGGAAAAGTACATCAATATCTTGTGTGAATAACATATTTTAGATTCCTATTGTTGTATTTCTGGTTTTTAATTTATCAAATACTATTTTTGCGGTTCGAATTTTGATTCCTGAGCATGAATCGAAAATCGAAAATCGAAAATCGAAAATTTATTCACATGAACATTTGTGTCTTCTCCTCCTCCAGCAATGCGATTCCTGGAGTTTACTTCGATGACGCCCGTGAACTTGGCAGCCTGATCGGTGCAACCGGCTGGAACCTGATTTATGGCGGTGCAAATGTTGGATTGATGCATGCCTGTGCTGAGGCGGCCAGGGCTGGCGGAGCCCGGACTGTAGGAATTATTCCGGAGTTGATACATGCGCACAGGTTAGCTAACCCGGACGACCACGAACAGATTATTACCCCCAATATGAGGGAACGCAAATACCTGATGCGTAAGCGGTCGAGCGCTTTTATAGCACTGCCGGGAGGATTTGGCACCCTGGAAGAAATCCTCGAGGTTATAACTCTCAAACAACTTAATTATCACAACAAAGCAGTGGTTTTTATCAATACCAACGGTTATTACAATGCATTGCTGGATCAGTTCGAGAAAGCCTACGACGAAATCTTCGCCAAAGAAAACTACAGGGAGATGTATTTTATCGCTTCCAGCCCCCGTGAGGCTGTCGAATACATCAAACAATATATTCCAACGGAGCCGCTTACCAAATGGTTCAATGTTCCCAACAAATAGATTTCGTCAGAAACTGACAAATTGACAATCCGACTTTACTGGAAAGAATCATACAGGCAGAATGCTTGCATAATGCTGTATAAGAACTATTTACTAATCTGGTTGTGCGTTATTCTGATTCAATATTCCTCGTTCGGGTACTTTCATGTATCCCGGTAGCAGGGAAATATTGTCATTTAAGGATACTTGTCACGACCTCCTGGTTCCTTCGAAGTTAAAGTTTGTTAATCAGGATTACTTTTGAACCCTTTTTGCGTCTAATAAAGGGTGAGTCTGCCAAAGGGTGGTATAAAATTTGAGATATGGTTTATTTCAAATTATTAAAAGTAAATACTTATGAACACAATTAAAAAAAGTGCATCTTATTTTGCATTTGCATTTCTTGGAGCAGTACTTGCTCTCATTTTGTATTCACAATTCATTAATAACCCAAAAGCCACTTTTGTTTCTGAAAGTACTCCTGTTCAGCTTTCCAGTTATACTCCGCCACCATTGCCAATGGTACAGTTGCCGGATCTGACACAAGCAGCGGAAAAGAGTGTTTCAGCCGTCGTGCATATTACTACCAAAACAAAGAATACCATGTACGACAGCAGTAATCAACTGTTCGAGTTTTTCTTTGGTCCCCGGGGCGGATATAACCAGGAACCCCAGTACAGCATGGCGGCAGGTTCGGGTGTTATTGTCAGTGATGATGGTTACATCGTAACCAACAATCATGTTGTGGACGGAGCTGAAAACATTGATGTGATTCTGAATGACAACCGCAGATTTTCAGCAAAGGTTATCGGACGTGATGCCAATACCGATATCGCTTTGGTAAAAATAGAGGCTAAAAATCTGACAGTTTTGCCCTGGGGCGATTCAGAGTCATTGAAGCTTGGTGAGTGGGTGCTGGCAGTCGGAAATCCCTTCAATCTCACTTCTACGGTTACGGCTGGAATTATAAGCGCTAAATCCAGAAGCATCGGAATAATGAGCGGTCAGATGCCAATAGAGTCATTTATCCAGACAGATGCTGCGGTTAACCCTGGTAACAGTGGTGGCGCATTGGTGAATGCACGTGGCGAGCTGGTCGGAATCAATACCGCTATTGCATCAAGAACCGGTAGTTATTCGGGGTATTCTTTTGCCATTCCGGCCTCGATTGTCCACAAAGTAGTAGATGATCTGAGGAAATTTGGTGAGGTTCAACGGGCACTGCTTGGAGTCTCCATCAAGAATGTGGACGATGAATTGGCAAAAAAAGAGAATCTTGGCAAAATTGAGGGAGTTTTCATTGAGGAAATAGTTGAAGACGGAGCTGCAAGATCGGCAGGCATCAAAAAGGGAGATGTAATCATCTCGATCAATGGTACGAAAGTAAATTCAATGGCAGAGCTTCAGGAACAGGTTGGAAAGCATCGTCCTGGAGATATCGTGGCAGTTATTACCAAACGAGATGGTGTTGAAAAATCTTTCAACGTGACACTGCGTAACATGAAAGGAAATACCTCCATTGTGAAAGAATCGTTGTCAGTACTCGGAGCAGAATTTGGCGAGATATCAACTAAGGACAAAGACCGCCTGAATATTGACCAGGGAGTACAGATTCTCAAACTAAACAGTGGAAAATTAAAAAATATTGGAGTTAGGCCCGGATTTATCATCACTGATGTTAACAAAATATCTGTTGGAAGCGTAGAGGATATAAAGAGGGTCTTAGCTAAAAGCAGCAGCAAAAAACCAGTCCTGCTGGAAGGCGTTTATCCTGACGGAAAATGGACTTATTATGTTTTTGATTTAGCTGAATAATTCGTACCTTGTAACAGAAGATTTCATATTGTTCCAAAGAACTTTATTACTATCTTTGCAAACTTTTAATCGCAGAGCATGAGACAACTAAAAATTACCAAGTCAATTACAAACCGTGAGAGTGCCTCACTTGACAAATACCTTCAGGAAATCGGTAAAGAAGAACTAATTTCTGTTGAAGAGGAAGTTGAGTTAGCGCAACGGATCAAAAAAGGGGATCAGGCGGCGCTGGAAAAACTTACCAGGGCTAACCTTCGGTTTGTGGTATCTGTTGCCAAGCAATACCAAAATCAGGGTTTGAGTCTGCCAGACCTGATAAATGAAGGTAATTTAGGTTTGATCAAGGCAGCTGAAAAATTCGATGAAACCAGGGGTTTTAAATTTATTTCCTATGCGGTGTGGTGGATTCGTCAGTCAATTTTGCAGGCTTTGGCTGAACAGTCACGTATTGTGCGTCTCCCGCTGAACCAGGTGGGATCCTTGAACAAAATCAACAAAGCATACTCAAAGTTTGAACAGGAGCACGAGAGAAGGCCTTCACCAGAAGAACTTGCTGATCAGCTTGAACTTCCTGCAGAGAAGGTTGCCGACACGCTTCGCGTTTCAGGCCGTCACGTCTCTGTTGACGCACCTTTCGTTGATGGTGAAGACAATAGTCTGCTTGATGTTTTGATCAACAATGATTCACCCAATGCAGACCGTGTTCTGATTGATGAATCGCTGTCACGCGAAATTGAACGCTCACTCGCTACGCTTACTGAAAGAGAAGCCGATATTATCCGGATGTTCTTTGGGATTGCAAGTACAGAAATGACACTGGAGGAAATTGGCGAACATTTCGGGCTGACCCGCGAACGGGTACGACAGATCAAAGAGAAGGCAATCCGTCGCCTTCGTCATACATCCAGGAGTAAGCTGCTTAAAACGTACCTCGGATAAAGTCTTAAATTATATTGAATAGCCCTGATTCGCTGAGAGTCAGGGCTTTTTTTGTTCAAGTAATCGGATAGCCCTGTTTGCGACAATTCGCATTAATCAAAAATTTTAGGGGATACCGGAAGCGGTTCAAATTTGCATTATGCAGGAGGATAATCTCTCAAAGATGAGAAACGATTCACACTATTGCTTTAGGATAATCATTGGTTCTGAATTTTCCTGCTAAAATTTAATGGAATCATATCAATATTTGTACATATGTTTAAATAATTCAGTATTTTAGATAAAAAATGTCGGCAAGATTTCCCTTTCTTTTGCTGTTTATCTAAAGTGGTATTTGTAACTAATTGATTGTAAAACAGATGTGCCGACCAGGGCTAATTTGTTTATTCATAACCAAATTTTGACCATGAATCAACCTAATGCTAGCCTTCCGGCTGAACTTAACAAAGTAAGAATTGGGATTGATATTGGTTCAATTTCAATCAATACCGTTGTTTTGGATTACAACTGCAATGTTGTCGAAACTCTTTATGATTTTTGTCACGGCAGACCTTTCCATGTGCTGAAGGATGTCCTGTCCAAACTTATTTTGGCAAAAGGAGCCGAAAATATTATTGAAATTGCCTTTACCGGAACTGGAGGTAAACAGGCAAGTGAAATGCTTGGCGGTAATTTTGTCAATGAAATTATTAGCCAGTCAACCGCTGTTGCAAAGTTGTATCCTGAAGTCAGGACCATTATTGAAATGGGAGGAGAGGATTCAAAATTGATCTTCATGGAACACAAGGAGATAACCAATAAGTCCCAACTGTCTGATTTTGCTCTGAATACATTGTGTGCTGCCGGTACCGGTTCCTTCCTGGACCAACAGGCCAGGAGAATCGGAGTATCTATCGTAAACGAATTTGGTGAGCTATCGCTAAAATCGGTTAATCCGCCACGGATAGCAGGAAGATGCAGTGTTTTTGCAAAAAGCGATATGATTCATCTACAGCAAGTTGCGACTCCTCTTCACGATATTGTAGCAGGGCTCTGTTTTGCTGTGGCAAGAAATTTTAAGAGTACACTGGGAAGGGGTAAAAATTTTCAGAAACCTATAATCTTTCAGGGTGGAGTTGCTGCAAATGTTGGAATGGTCAGGGCATTTGAGGAAGTGCTGGGTCTCGGAAAGGGAGAACTGATCATACCTGAACATCACGCCGCAATGGGCGCAATAGGTGCTGTACTGACTACACTTGAAAACGGATCAAAAATTGGCGAATACAAAGGTCTTGCAGCATTGGAGGAGTTCCTGGCAGGAGATAATAAAGCTAAAAAATACCATCCTCCCCTCAAAGAATCCGGGGCAATCTACAATAGGGATGTTGCTTCGATTCCAATTAGTTACAGGACGGATTCTACTCAGGAACTTCGCCATGGAGGATTTGTGAAATATCCTGTTAGTCTGGGTGTCGATGTTGGATCGCTCAGTACCAATATTGTCCTGATAGACGATAAAAACAATGTGATTGCCCGCAGATATCTGCCCACTGCCAGTAAACCACTGGAAGCTATAAGGCGCGGCTTATCTGAAATTTATGAAGAAGTGGGTGAGAGCGTTGAAATTAAATCAGCGGGTACTACCGGGTCGGGGAGGTATCTTACAGGGGATTTTATCGGGGCGGATACCATTCAGAATGAGATAACAGCACAGGCAACTGCGGCTATCGCTTATGATCCGACTGTAGACACTATATTTGAAATCGGAGGTCAGGATTCAAAATATATCCGCATAGAGAATGGCGTCGTAGTTGATTTTGAGATGAATAAGGTATGCGCGGCAGGTACTGGCTCATTCCTGGAAGAACAGGCTGAAAAGCTGGATATCAACATTGTTAATGATTTTGGTAAACTGGCTTTAAGTTCACAGCATCCTTGTTGCCTGGGTGACCGGTGCACTGTTTTCATGGAATCAGACCTTAATTCCCACCAGCAAAAGGGGGAGATCAAGGAAAACCTGGTCGGAGGATTAGCCTATTCAATCGTCTTAAACTACATACAGAAAGTTGTTGGAACCAAATTAATCGGGAATAGAATCTTTTTCCAGGGTGGAGTTACCAATAACAAGTCTGTTGTTGCGGCATTCGAGGAGGTGACAGGCAAGCAGATAATCATTCCACCCCATTATGATGTAACTGGAGCGATCGGAGCGGCAATACTGGCGCGCGGCGTGATGAAACCGGATGTTAAATCCCGGTTCAAAGGATTTGGTGTCTCAAAACTACCTTTCTCGCTCAAAAAATTTACCTGCAAACATTGCTCCAACGATTGCGAGGTACAAATGGTGCAGATCGAGGGAGAAAAGAAACCCTTGTATTTTGGTGGACGTTGTGACAGGTGGGAAGTTGCCGATCGCAAAGGGAAAGGGAAGGATATTCCTAATTTATTTGAAGAACGACTTCAATATCTTGTCGGCGACTTTGTTGAGGAGGCTGCACGTGGCGATAAGATAACCATTGGAATCCCCCGCGGTCTGATGCTCTTCTACCAGCAATTCCCGTTTTGGAGGACGTTCTTCCGGGAGCTGGGATTCAGAGTCGTGGTCTCTGATGAAACCGATACCAAAATAGTGACAACTTCACTGGAGTCGATTATTGCGGAAACCTGTTTCCCGGTAGAGGTCATGCATGGACATATCCATAACCTGCTGGAAAAGAAAGTGGATTATGTTTTCACCCCGTTTATTGTAAATGCCAAAGCAGCTAAGAACAATACTACGAGTAACTGCAACTGTCCGTGGATTCAGTCTTATCCTTTTATGGTGCAGGGAGCCATGCACAACAATGAGAATGTCAATAAGTTGTTGGTTCCAACGCTCCATTTCCGATTTTCTGATAAAGTGATTTACAAGGAGCTTTCCGGTTTTATGAAAGAGAAATTCGGAACACCTGCTTCAAGAGTTATCAAAGCTTACAAAAAGGCAGATGAAGCACAAATGTCATTTGAAGCTACTCTACGGCAACGTGGCGTTGAAGTCATGCAGAATCTTCCGAAGGATAAAAAGGCGATGGTCATCATCGGAAGACCTTATAATTCATCCGATACCATGCTGAACCTGAATCTTGTTGAGAAACTAATCAACATGGATATCCTGCCCATCCCGATGGATTATCTGCCTCTTCAAACGATCAACATTTTTGAGAGTTACCCAAAAATGTACTGGCCCAATGGGCAAAAAATACTTTCAGCAGCTAAAATTATAAGTGAGACCGAAAATTTGTTTGCCGTTTATCTCAGTAATTTCAGGTGCGGACCAGATTCGTTTCTTCATCACTTTGTTCGTGATGAAATGAGGGGCAAACCATATCTTTTACTCGAGGTAGATGAACACAGCGCCGATGCAGGACTGCTCACACGTTGTGAGGCATTTCTTGACAGCCTGGACGGATATCAGAAGATTCATTCAAAAGCAAAGCCCATTGCCCCGGTTTTATTTACCAGGCATTTCAACGACGACAGGGTGATCTATTTCCCCTATATGCGGGATGCTGCCTATGCCGTTTCAGCTGCAGTGAGAAGCTGCGGAATTAAATCGGAAGTATTGCCGATGACTGATGAGCATGCACTGGCGCTGGCAAGAAAATATACCTCTTCACAGGAATGCTTTCCAATGACCTGTACTACAGGTAGTTTTCTGACGAAACTGATGGAGCCGGGTATTGATCCTAAAAAAGTGGCATTCTTTATGCCGGATCACAATGGACCCTGCCGTTTTGGCCAGTACAACCAGTTGCAACGCAAAATATTCGATCGCCTGGGTTTCCATGACGCTGAAATAATTTCTCCGACCAATGATGATTCTTATGAAACCATGGCAGCCGGTAAATCAACCAAATTCAGGTTTACTGCGTGGAAAGGCATGGTGGCAGTAGACCTTCTAAGGAAAATGCAACAGGAAAGAAGGCCGTACGAGGCGATAAAAGGCATGACGGATACTGTTTATTACAAATATCTGGATGAAGTGATCCGTTCACTTGAGAATGGTGCAAAAGATTTAAATGAGGTGCTTACAAGGTCTGCAGCGGCATTTAAAATTATTCCGATAGTGAATGGATACCGCAAACCGGTTATTCCTGTCATTGGAGAGGTATTCATGCGTGACAACCCATTCTGCAACGGTTATGTTGTAAAACGACTGGAAGAGCTTGGTGCAGAGACCTTTATGGCCCCCATGGCTGAGTGGATCAGTTATTCAACTTACCGTTACTGGCGTGACAGTATCTGGAAGGATGATTATAAAGGACTTTTTAAATCAAAGTTACAGGAGCTTTCACAGCATATTTCCCAAAGTCGCCTAAATAAAAATGTTGCCGGTGTTGCAGAACTCGACCGCGATTTACATCTGAAAGACATGCTTGAAGCTTGTGGCACCTACGTTCACAGGCATTATGATGGTGATCCGCCTCTGGCACTTGGAATGGCGGTAAATCTTACCAGGACAAAAATTTCGGGTGTGGCAAACGTTTTGCCTTTCACCTGCATGCCTGGTACTTTAATTACCTCTGTATCACATGTTTTCAGGAAAGATCATGAAAACATTCCCTGGGAAAACATTGCCTATGATGGTCAGGATACGGTAAATATTGAAACACGTCTGCAGGCGTTTATGCACCAGGCTACCCGATTCTGCAAAGAAAAAGGGTATGATAAATCAAGGGTCTGGTAAGAGTTCGGATAGTTTTGACTTAAGATGAACTTAAGTGAATAACTCCCCGATTAATTTCCTGCCGCTGTTTGTTTTGAAATTCAGCTCAACGAATTTCTTAATTCCTTCGCGTGAAACCTCTTCCTCCACTGAATTGACCAGAAAATCTGCTTCAACAAGTAGTTGGAAATCAATTCCGTCAATGGCTGAAAAAGTGTGGTGTTTGCTTATAATAAAACAGACCCTGTCAATAACCGCAGTGTTGATATCCAGTTTTTCCAGCATTTGCCTGGCAACGGGTGGTCCCTCTGTCTCCTGCTTTTTGCCGTCTGAGAATCCGTATTTGTCTTCAGCTATACGTATGCCTATATCATGAAGTATGGCTGTCAGTTCCAGGATAAACTGATTTGAAGGGTCAAGGCTTTCCATCCTACCGAGTAAACTGGCATAGCTGTATACTTTGAGGGAATGTTCAATTCTTTTTTGATCCCCACGGTTATGTTGTATCATCTGCAACAGCGCTGCCTGAATTTGATTATCCATTTCGTCGTTCCTTTAAAAGTTTCTGCATAGCGAACATTTCATCACGCAACCTCGCAGCCTCAAGGAAATCAAGATCTTTGGCAGCTTTTTCCATCTCTTTTTTCGTTTTCAGCATGGCTTTCTCCAATGCATCGGGATTCATATAGGCCATAACCGGGTCTGCTGCATAATCGATGTTGTCGGGTGGAAGGTATGGTTTTGCCCCGGAAACTTTTGAAATCCGGTATTCCAGTCCGATGATTTCACGGGTTGGTTTTACTATTGCGGTTGGAGTAATTCCATTGGCAAGATTGTATTCGTGCTGCTTGTTTCTCCTGTAATTCGCTGCATCAATGGTCCTTTGCATAGAATCAGTAATTTTATCGGCATACATAAGTACCCTTCCGTTCAGGTTACGGGCCGCGCGTCCGGAGGTCTGGGTCAAAGATCTTTCAGATCTCAGGAACCCTTCTTTGTCTGCATCCAGGATTGCCACCAGTGAAACCTCAGGCAGATCAAGCCCTTCACGCAGCAGGTTGATACCGACGAGCACATCGAAACTCCCCTTTCTGAGTTCTTCCATGATCTCGACCCGTTCCATGGTGTCCACATCTGAATGGATGTAACGGCATTTAATGTTGATGCGATCAAAATACCTGGAAAGCTCTTCTGCCATTCTCTTGGTTAGGGTAGTCACCAGAATACGTTCATTTTTCTCAATCCTGAGATGTATCTCGTGGATCAGGTCATCTATCTGGTTGTGAGCAGGTCGTATTTCAATGATTGGATCCAGCAGTCCTGTTGGCCTGATAATTTGCTCTACAATCACGCCTTCACTTTTCTCCAGTTCATAATCAGCGGGCGTTGCACTGACGAAAACAATTTGTCTTGCAATTCCCTCAAATTCATCAAATTTAAGTGGCCGGTTGTCAATGGCGGCGGGCAACCTGAACCCATAGTCGACCAGGGTTGTCTTGCGCGAGCGGTCACCCCCGTACATGGCACGAATCTGTGGCATGGTTACATGGCTTTCATCGATGATCATCAGGTAGTCTTCCGGAAAAAAATCCAACAGGCAAAATGGCCTGGAACCAGGAACCCTGCCATCAAAATAGCGGGAATAATTTTCTATTCCCGGACAATATCCCAATTCCCTGATCATTTCCAGGTCGTAATTGACGCGGTCTTCAATCCGCCTGGCTTCCTGGTGTTTTCCAACACTTTTAAAAAAATCTATTTGCCGGATAAGATCATCCTGTATCTGCCGGATGGCCGTTTTGACTCTTTCCTTGGTGGTAACAAAGATATTGGCGGGATAAATGGAGTAGTGTTCGTGATTGAGCAGGAATGCACCGTTTTCAGGATTGAATGTGGATATTTCTTCGATTTCATCTCCAAAAAACTGAATTCTGACTGCCTCATCTGCATAAGCGGGAAAAATATCGACTGAATCGCCTTTAACCCTGAAATTTCCCCGCTGAAAATCAACCTCAGTACGTGAATACATGGCATCAACCAGCTTTCTCAGCATAGCATTACGCCCCAGCTGTTCACCCACCTTGATATATGTCACATTGGCATGAAAATCCTCCGGATTTCCTATTCCATAAATACATGATACTGAGGAGACAACAATAACATCCCTTCTTCCCGAAAGCAAAGATGAAGTAGCAGCAAGCCTTAATTTCTCAATTTCTTTGTTGATAGCCAGGTCCTTCTCAATAAAAGTGTCTGTAACAGGCAAATAGGCTTCTGGCTGGTAATAGTCGTAATAGGATACAAAATACTGCACAGCGTTTTCAGGAAAAAACTGTTTCATTTCGCCGTAAAGCTGGGCAGCAAGTGTCTTGTTGTGACTCAGAATCAGCGTGGGTTTCTGGACTTTCTCAATCACGTTGGCCATGGTAAAAGTCTTCCCTGAACCAGTGACACCCAAAAGCGTCTGATAAGGAGTTTCGTTCATTATTCCTTCACTCAGTTGTACAATAGCCTGGGGCTGATCCCCGGTAGGAGTGAAGTCGGCTATTATCTTGAACTGCATGGCTAAATAAAGGATAAAGGATAAAGGATAAAGGATAAAGGATAAAGGATAAAGTGAAACTGGCAGGAACGATTTTACATTAGCTTTGTAAATAAGGTGTAATATCTGTGGCGATCATGCCCGCTGTTTCTGCCGCCTGGATGCCCAACTTGCTGTCTTCAAAGACCTGGCAATATTCAGGAGCGACGCCAATAAGTTCTGCCGCTTTCAAAAAAGTGTCGGGATGAGGTTTGTGGTTTAATACATCCTCTGCTGTTACTACATGTTCAAAATGAGCACGTACTCCGGCAAGTTCAAGTGTTTTCATTGCATAATATCTTGTTCCTCCCGTACCACAGGCCATGGGCAATTTTCCTGAATATTCGCGGATAATTTTTACAATCGGAAGAATGGGACTCGCTAAATGAATATTTTTGAGGAAATTGGATTCCTTTTTGTCTGCAAATTCCTGGGGGTCAAAGTCTTTCTTGAATTTTTCCTTCAGGAGAATACTCGTTTGAAAGGCAGGTATTCCACTCATGCTGTAGAAAAGTTCTGAAGAGATCTCAAACCCATATTCTGATGCAGTTTGCTGATAGGCAATAAGATGGATAGGCATAGTGTCGGAAATGGTACCATCAATATCGAATATCAGTCCCTTCGCCCTTGGATCAACAGCTAATTCTTTATTTTTAATCATCAGTAAAACTATTTTGGCTCAAAAATAACGATTTAAGGCCTCACCGACTGCATTGTATCTGTTAAACTTCATTTTAAGGATAAAAAATCTCTTGACTTCAAGGATATTTTACTATTTTGCATTTCCAAAACCCTTTGTTTATTTAATCTGTTTAAACTATGCAAACATATGATCTTTACCTTCCCATGTTAATTCCCTTATGGGGAATTTTTATTGGCATCGCATTGATTGTTATTGGGTTTGTTGATAAAAAAGCTGTCTACACCTATCTTGGCTGGTCTGCCCTGATGGTTATCGGAATTATATCACTTTATTACAACATGTTTCTTATTGACAGGAATCATTACCCGGAGGGCAGCCAGGTACAGGAGACTGCCGGTTTGCTGTTATCCGCCGGATGGCTGAATGTAGCAGGAACCTTGTTGGCCCTGGTATCCCTGCTTTTTTTCCATTTTAAGAAAAAGAGGTATATGATGCTGGCTGTGCTTACCGTTATTTTTTACTCAATTCAGTTCTTTCAGTATTATAGCCTGATACAGAAACCTAAGTGAATTATAAACGTAATTATTGAACCTTACATTATATATAAAGAGAACATATGGCAAATGATATCAATGGTTTTTGGGAGATTCTGAAAATTGTTCTTCCTGCACTGATTGTTTTTGTGACAGCCTATTTTCTGTTTCGCGACATGCTTGAAAATGACAAGCGCCGGAGAGAGTTCGAATTCAGGGTAATACATGCCAAAGAGATGACACCTGTTAAATTGCAGGCATATGAAAGACTGGCTCTGTTTCTTGAAAGGATCGCCCCTGAATCTATGCTGGTACGTCATTCCCCGATTGATCTGACGGTATCGGATTATCACCAGATTCTGCTGAGTTCCATCAGGCAGGAATATGAACACAACCTTTCCCAGCAAATATATATTTCACCTGTGCTTTGGGAGACTATCCGGGGTGCGAAAGAAAAATTGACTATCCTGATCAATCGTTCAGCTGAAGAGCTTGATCAAAAAGCCCCGGGTTATGAGCTCAGCAAAAAAATTTTCAACAACTACCTTGAGGAAGATCCGGCCCCGGTAGCGCTTGCATTGACAGACCTTAAAAAGGAGGTCGGTAAATTCCTGTAATTTGCACAATCAAAAAATGCTTAAACACTAAGTATCCTACTTAGTTGTCATACTTCATTTTACAAGATAATCCTGAAATTCTAAAATATAAATTTTATGGACTCCCGCTTTGTGACCAGAACCATCAACCTGCAATCCGGTTCACCTGAACAAAAAAGGGCTGAGATTCTCAATTATTTTAAAAATACCTTTAGCCTGGACGAGCATCTTTTTGAAGTCATTGCTGACCCTTCCGGTATGTACAGGACTGCTGATCCGCTTCGTCATCCTTTGATTTTTTATTTTGGCCATACCGCTGCGTTTTACATCAATAAGCTGGTGATATCCAAGATTATTGAAAGCAGGATCAATCCCAGGTTCGAGTCGATATTCGCTATTGGCGTAGATGAAATGTCATGGGATGATCTCAATCAAAGCAACTATCAGTGGCCCACAGTAACTGAAGTAAAGAATTATCGTCAGCAGGTTTATGAGACGGTTGTCAAAGTAATTGATACAATGCCGGTTAAGCTTCCAGTAAGCTGGGAGGATCCCATGTGGATCATTCTTATGGCCATCGAGCATTCCCGTATTCATATTGAGACTTCATCCGTATTGATCCGGCAATTGCCGCTTGAATATCTTAAACCGATTCCTGGCTGGGAGATTTGTCCCACATACGGAACTGCACCTCAAAACAAGCTGCTCGGGGTTTCGGGGCAAAAAGTCAAGTTGGGCAAATCCTACAATGATCCCTATTATGGCTGGGACAATGAATATGGAACTCATGAGGCTGATGTTGAGAATTTTGAGGCATCTGCCTTTCTCTGTTCCAACGGAGAATTCCTGGAATTCATCAAAGATGGCGGTTACAGGAATCAAAGTTATTGGACAGAAGAGGGATGGAGATGGCGAACTTATAAACAGTCTGAGTATCCTTTGTTCTGGATAAACAATGGCGGCAATTATAAACTGAGGTTGGTTTACCATGAAATTGAAATGCCATGGTCATGGCCGGTCGAAGTCAACTACCTGGAAGCAAAGGCATTCTGTAACTGGAAAAAGGAAAAAACTGGCCTGTCGATAAGGTTGATGACAGAAGAAGAGTGGTACATACTTCGCGACAAGGCAAATGTGCCGGATCTTCCGGAATGTGACAAAGCTCCCGGCAACATCAATCTTGAGCATTTTCAAAGTCCATGTCCGGTAAACTACTTTGCCTTTGGGGCATTTTATGATGTGATAGGAAACGTCTGGCAGTGGACCGAAACTCCTATCTCCGGGTATGAAGGATTCAGAATTCATCCTTCGTATGATGACTTTTCAACACCGACTTTTGATATGCGGCACAATATGATCAAGGGTGGTTCCTGGATTTCTACCGGTAATGAGGCTATCAAAGCCTCCCGCTATGCGTTCAGAAGACATTTTTATCAGCATGCAGGATTTCGCTATGTATCTTCAAAACAGGAGGTTGTCATCAAAGATGATTCTTACGAAACGGATCCGGAAGTAATTCTTTATTGCGAATCTCACTATGGTACGGCACCACTCGATATTCCAAATTTCCAGAAGTCAATTGCTGAATTTTGCCATAAAGCAGCAGTATCAGGCAGAAAACAATGTGCCCTGGACATGGGATGCAAAACAGGTCGTTCTACCTGGGAACTGGCAAGATATTTTGATCATGTAACGGGTGTTGATCTTTCTGCCAGGACCATTCGTGTGGCGATCCAGCTGCAGGAGCAGGGAAGGTTCAATTATATTTTCCCCGAGGAGGGTGAAGTGTTTGATTACAGGCAGGTTACTCTTGAAGATTTTGATCTTAAACCACTTGTGAAAAAAGTGAAATTTCTTCAGGCTGATTTTACCAACCTTAAAAATGTATTCACAGGTTATGACCTGATTCTGCTGAATGATATACTCGATCAGATTTACCATCCACAGGAACTATTGATGCATCTGCACCGTCGCATGAACGATAATGGCCTGCTGGTCATTGCATCAGCATTTGACTGGGATACCAAATTCACCAGGCTGGAAAACTGGCTTGGTGGGTACCGGAGTTCTGCCGAGCCAGTCAGAGGCATGGATACCATCGGAGAATTGCTGAAAGAGAATTTTAAACGGATTGACAGTGAGGTTGTTTTGCCTTCCCTGTTAAGGATCAACAAACGCAAGTCTGTATTGAAGGAGGTGTTTGTAACGGTCTGGCAAAAGATATAACCAACGGCAATCGAATTATTACTTGAAAATTTTCATTTTGTTTAGCGCCTCCTGGTATTTTCTTGCGTTGCTGTTATGTTCTTCGAGCGTTCTTGCGAAGTTGTGGTATCCTGAAAAATCTTCTTTCGCACAGAAATAATAATAGTCGTGCTTCTGATAATTTAAAACGGCATCCAGTGATGGGATTTCGGGAAAATTGATTGGTCCGGGAGGAAGTCCGGCGTGCAGATAAGTGTTATAAGGACTTTCCACTGAAAGATGGGCAGTGAGAATTCTCCGTATGGTATAATCCCCTAATGCGAAACGAACAGTAGGATCCGCCTGAAGCGGTATTTTTTCCCTGAGCCGGTTAAGATAAACGCCGGCAATTTCGGGCTTTTCATCATTTTTATTGCTTTCCTCCTGAACAATGGATGCCAGTGTGGCAACTTCCACTCTTGACAAACCCAATGCCTGCGCCTTCGCTTTTCTGCCTTCATTCCAGAATTGTTCATATTCCCGTTTCATCCTGTTCAGGAATCCTGCGGGTGAGGTGGTCCAGTAAAATGAATAGGTATTGGGGATGAACAGTGCAGGCAATGTTTGCGGTGTAAATCCCAGTTTGACGGCATTTGAATCGTTTCTGAAAAGGGTGATAAAAGAGACAGAGTCGCTCTCCAATTGCCTCGCAAGCTTTCCTGCCAGCTCTTCTCTTGTGCGGACATTGTTAAATGTAACCATGACAGGTGTTTGACTGCCAGATCTAAGCCTTTTGACAAGGGTATGACTGCTCCAGCCCGGTTGCAGCTTATAAGCCCCCGGTCTGACATTGGTATCGTAATCATATGCCCAGGCAAGATGCCTGAAGGGTGTCACTTTGGAGAGGCAGCCATTCTCTTTGAGGAGCGAAAGGACTTTATCAAAATTGTCGCCTTCGTGAATATAAAGAAGATAGCTTTTGACAACACTCGGACCAAAATACAGCGTATGCAGACGGCTGATAAGAAGGGAAGAGAAAAAAAAGCATATGACAAACAACAGGATCAGTTTTTTCCTGATACCCATGCCCCACAGCCCAATTAACTTTTGTTTTAGCTCTATCATTTAGTGGGGCAAAAATACAATTTTAATGCAATTTGTTGACCTTCTATCTCAAATGTTTGTAGAATTTCCGGGTTCTGTAAAGTATAAAATTGTATTTTTGCGACAGGATTAAGAACGAAAAAATTACCGATCATGCATCAGATTAAATTGGCCGATAACATCTATTATCTTGGATTTAATGACCGAAGGACTGCCTTGTTTGAAAATATCTGGCCTATTCCTGATGGTATCTGCTACAATTCCTACCTGATTGTCGATGAGAAAATAGCATTGATTGATACGATGGAAAGACAGTACATCGAAGATTACCTGGACAGGATCCGCGAAATTATCGGCGATCGCCAGATCGATTACCTGATCGTCAATCACATGGAACCCGATCATTCCGGTTCACTCAAAGCAGTTGTAAATTGCTATCCAGGTGTTACATTGGTTGGAAATAAGAAAACTTTTGGCATAGCCGAGAATCTCGGGTACAATCCTAAGACACTGATGGAGGTTCATGATGATTCACGACTCGATCTGGGCACCGTAAAGCTTCAGTTTCAGACCATTCCTATGGTGCACTGGCCTGAAACCATGATCACTTACGACGAGACGCACAAAATATTGTTTTCGGGAGATGCATTCGGAAGTTATGGTACCCTGGACGGGGGCGTTTTTGACGATGAAATTAACCTCGATTTTTATGAGATTGATGTAATGCGGTACTTTACCAATATTGTCGGTAAATACTGTCCGCACACCCAACGCGCAATAAAAAAACTGGCACCGCTTGATATAAAAATGATTGCTGCCACCCACGGACCGATCTGGAGGACAGACCTCAACTGGGTATTGAGCCGCTATGACCGCTGGAGTTCATACAACAAAGAACAAGGTGCAATTGTTGTTTATGGATCAATGTATGGTAATACACAGAGGATGGCTGAAGTGATTGCCCGGCAGCTCAGTGTGAGGGGGATCAAGAATATTCGGGTATATGATTCCTCCAAAACTCACACCTCCTACATAATTAACGATATTTTTAAGTACAAAGGACTTATTATAGGAAGTTGTGCTTACAACAATGCCATTTTTCCCAATATCGAGACCCTCCTTTCTACCATCGAGCACATGGCCGTTAAAAACCAGTATTTAGGTATTTTTGGTAATTTTTTGTGGAACGGCGGTGGTGTGAGCAACCTGAAAAAATTCTCTGAGACCATGCAATGCATGGGCTGGGAGACTGTTTCTGAGCCAGTTGAAGAGAAGGGAAGCCTGAAGCCGGATAAATTTCAGAAATGCATCGATCTGGCCAATGCCATGGCTGATAAATTGCTGGCGATGTAAATTTACAGGCCTCCTTCCCGGGAGGAACTCCAATGATACGAATAGGACTTTTGTCGGACACCCACAGCTACCTGGATGACAGGATGATTGAACTGCTAAGTGAGTGCGATGAAATATGGCATGCCGGTGACATCGGAAGTTGCACAGTCACAGATCGTTTGTTGCAGATCAGGCCATTAAAGGCAGTTTATGGCAACATCGACGGATACGAGATCCGCCTGCAGTTTCCGCATTTGCTTCGGTTCAAATGTGAAGGTGTAGATGTACTGATGACTCATATTGGAGGTTATCCCGGCCACTACGACAGAAATATCCTTCCGACGCTGAAAAATGATCCTCCGGGACTCTTTATAACCGGACATTCCCATATTCTGAGGGTTATTTACGATCAAAAGCTCAAATTTCTTTACATCAACCCGGGAGCTGCCGGCCAGCACGGTTTCCACCTGGTAAGGACACTGGTCCGCTTTACAATTGACGGAGACCAGGTTAAAAACCTCGAAGTTGTAGAGATGGGCAAACGCGGTGCATCAGAGTTTGAACTTTACAGCGCACCATGAGGAACGTTCGAAGGTATAGACCTGTTTTAATCCGAGCGAGCCGGCTTTTTCGATAATTGCCTCGAGATCATATGTGTAGAATCCACTCATTATCAATTCACTGCCAGGGTTCATCACTTTCCTGTAGGCAGGCATATCCTGTATCAATATATTGCGCTGAATATTGGCGAGGATAAGGTCATACGCCTCATTTGCCAGCAGGTTTGCGTCGCCAAGTAGGACTTCGATATTGTTAATGTGGTTCAGTGATGCATTTTCTATGGTATTGGAATAAGACCATTCGTCAATGTCAACAGCGGTGACCTTTTCGGCACCTTTCACAGATGCGAGGATAGAGAGAATTCCTGAACCGCAACCCATGTCAAGTACTTTTTTACTTGAAAGATCCATTTCAAGCATCGCCTTGATCATCAGGTAAGTGGTCTCGTGGTTGCCCGTACCGAATGCCATTCTCGGATTTATGATAATTTCATAGACAGCAGCAGGGTATGTCTCGTGAAATGGGGCCCTGATCAGGCACTGGTCTTCAATCAGCAAAGGTTCAAAATAGTTTTGCTCCCAAACTTCATTCCAGTTCTGGTCGGCGATTTCTTCACGGGTATATTCAAATTTGAAGAATTCATTCATCTGAAACCTTTCATCTGCAAGAAGTTCCTCTGAGAATGACCTGGTTGGAATAAACGCTTCAACAGCATCATCAGTTTCTACGAAACTTTCAAACCCGGCATCTCCGAGCTCGGCTATCAGCAACTCCCTGGCCAGTTCCCTGTCGGGAGAAAGTATACAGGTGATTTTGGTATATTCCATTTTAATAGGCTATTCTGAAGGCGAGGTTTATGCCGACTTTGGTGAAGGTCAGATTGTCAAATCCTGCAAAAACACCTACATTGGTGGAATAGAACACTTCCAGCAACGTATAACCTATCTCTGTATGTTGAGGATTGACCGGAGAACTGTAATATCCGGCCCATATCATCTCACGCCAAAGGGTATTGCTCAGTCCGGGAAGGTATTTTAACAGCAAGAAAGGTGATTTGTAGGATATGAATCCGTTGACAAACTTGTCTGCAGTTGAGAGAGAATAATAATTGGGTACATAGAATGAATGACGGTATTCATGCGGCAGAACAGGACTGTTTTGTGTCATCACATGGGCAAAATCGGAGAAATAAATTTGATTGTTGTTGGTATAAAAGCCTGCATTGAATTCCATAGCCAGGCTTGAGGTCTGACTAAACTCGGTGGCATACTTAAGTCCGGCGTTGAAATAGTCAAAATCAGATGTACTCGACAGGATATTCTTTATTCCCTTATTGTATTCGAAATAAAAAGTCGGGAATGCCGAGTGAGACATGATCTTGACTCCGTTCCTGATCTTGTAATAATATTTTGGCGTATATTCCAGGTGGATGCCTGCTACAGACGAAATCTGATCTGCAATTTGCGCGTCTGTCACCTCGACATTCGCTGGCCGGTTGGGAGTATATTCCTGTTTATTGTTGATAAAGGAGAAATTTGTGGAGTTCTCAAGTTGCCTGGTATTTTTGTATTCAACTTTAAGCTGGAGCACAAGCCCATTGGCAATATCCACTTTGTTAACAATCTTTACAAACCTGTTTTCATAAAAACGGGCGAAATTGGTCTTGAAAAATAAGGACGAAACACCATTGATGAAAGGTGAAATAGCCTGTTCCTGGTTGTTGAAATCCTGGGATGAACTTCCTCCGCTCAGGTTTATTGAGCCCCTGTGCATCGGGCTGTAGTTGTACCCGATTCCGAGATTGCCCATTAGCATGTTCCGGTTGATGGCATAAGCAATCCGGGGACGAATCTCGAGTGATTTACCCGGTTTGTATCTTTTAGTGAAGAGAAATTCCTGGCTCAGGGCAAATCCGTCTACGGCATTAAATGTAAACCGGTTAAAACTAAAAAGGCCATAATAGTTGAATAGCCAAGTGGAATCGCGCAAGGTTTTCTCACTGCCGATAAACAGAGGGGCTAACATGCCTAAATTGATTTTTTTCTTATCAAATGAAATACTTTTTGGTTTTTTTTGTTCTTCGAGGATCAAGGAATCACGTTTCTGAAAACTTTGGAGCTCATCTTGTCCAAGTGGAATCGGACGCATGGTATTCCAGAATGAAGTATCGCGTTTGCCTGCGTTTGAGTCGACCCGGACTTTTACCGATTCAGTTATCTCAAGCGATTTTAATGTATCAGGCTTGGTCTTATTCTGTGTGGATTCCATCAGCCGGGAAAGCTTATTCATCTCACGGTTGCTTAAATCCTTCTTTTCAAGCAATACATCAATTTTATCTCTTTTTTTCTCCACTGATTTGGACTGTTTTGCAGCTTTAGCCTTTGTTACAGCCTGAGATTTTGTGTTGGTGTTATCAGCGGTCTCTTTTGCCGGGAGGTTAAGCATGGCCAGTACTCCCTGGTTAAAATGCAGGTCAGTATATTTCATGGAAGTTGAAAACTTGCCACTGCCCTTAATTCCCATCATACTTGCATCAAAAGAAAATTTGTGGCTAACAGGCAACCATATGTATGGGGAAACTTCATCATACGTCATGTACATATTGACAGTTCCGACCGGAGTTTCAAAATTCAGATCGGCCTGTCTTATACACCAGAACTCCTCCATAATGTAAAGGTATCCTTCAAACAACAGCTTGCTCTTTCGTTTTGGAGTGACTTTGATTTTGTTTACAATATTTTTCCCTTCATAGCTGAATCCCTCATACTTAAAGTCATAATGGCCAAAAGCATTTTTCCCTACCGGGGAAATTAAAATATCTATATTGTCCTGGTAAAGACTGGAACCCAAAATGTCAGTCACCTGGAAATCGATTCCTTTAGGAAAAGAAGAATTGATGGATTTGATCTTTAAATCATATTTGTCCGGGGCTACATAAGTGATTTCATTAACACTTTCCTGGACAAGGATGTCACCCGATTTGATGTCGATATTCTGCTTTTTCAGTTGATTTCTAAATATCCCCGGAATATTCTCAACTTTTATGGTTCCTCTCAGATAGGCTGTGGCACTGTAGCTTTGCATCTGGTTAAGATGCACATACTGAAGGCTTATCACTTTGCGCATAATAGGATAGGCCCTGTCGATTCCCGCACTGATGGTAACTTCCTGCAACTCCTGAAATTGTTCTTCAAGAACCACAGCAATAGTTTGAGGTTTTGCCGTCAGGGTAATAATCTCGGTCTTGGGTTTAAAGCCGAGACTTCTGTATGTCACTGAATATTTTCCGGTTGGAAGTGATATTTCAAAGTCCCCGTTTTCGTTGGTGGTAGTACCTTGAGCTCCCTCCTTAATAAATACCGTAGCGAAGGGGATGGGGGCCCCACTCTTATCCTTTATATTTCCTTTAAGGTTATGACCCATCGATAGAAAGGCCAGGAAGAAAAAGACATTAAACAACAGGAATTTCTTCATCCCATAATCTGTATTGTTAGCGGCAGGTCCGGAATTTATTTTATACGGAAATAAATTCTAAAAGTAGCAAAAAACGCACGAAGAGCAGACAATTGCTGTTACTTCGTGCGAATTATAATTTTAAGTCCCCGGTGGACCCTAATAAGCGTTGATAATAGCCAGGAAGTCTTCGGCCTTGAGAGATGCTCCACCGATCAATCCTCCGTCAATATCAGGCTGTGCAAACAGCTCATTAGCATTGGCAGGGCTGCAGGATCCTCCGTAAAGGATAGAACAGTTTTCAGCAATTGCCTGGCTGAATTTTTTAGCGATAAGCTGACGGATAAAAGCCAGCATATCCTGTGCTTGTTGTGAACTGGCTGTCCGCCCCGTCCCTATGGCCCAGATTGGCTCATAGGCGATTACGATCTTTCCGAAATCTTCAGCAGAAAGATTAAAAATGGTCTCTTCCAGTTGGTTCTGAACGAAAGCATTTTCTGTGCCTGCCTCGCGGATTCGGAGAGCTTCACCGCAACAATAGATGGGTGTCAATCCCTGTGCCAGGGCCAAAGCCACTTTTTTATTGAGAATCTCACTGGTTTCGTGATAATATTCGCGGCGTTCAGAGTGCCCGAGAATGACAAATGACGCACCTGTAGATTGTATCATAGATACACTTACTTCGCCGGTGAAGGCACCTTTTGGTTCTGCCGCACAGTTTTGGGCGGACACTGATACCCGGCTTTTATCAACAACAGCGGCTACACTTGTAAGGTGGGTAAATGGTGTGCCAAGGACGACTACTACATCTTTTGCACCCTTTTCAGCAACTAAATCACTTACTTGTTGTGCGAGTGCCACGCCTTCGCTAACCGTAGTATTGCATTTCCAGTTACCGGCTACAATTTTTTTTCTCATGGTCGGTGATATTAAAAATTTTGAGGTTAATGATCTTCCTGCAAAGATAAGAATCAGACCTTGAATATGCTATCTGCCAGGGTCTGCCATTATCCGATTTAACTATTTGATTACTTTGGAAACTACTTCGCCCATTTCTTCCGGGGTTGGTATATCATTGTAATGCCATTTACGCAAAATAGTTCCTCTGCGAAGGTATAACAACCCCGGATTGGACCTGATTATTGTCTTCAGCGTCACTTCATCGCAAAAAAGAAATTCGTAGGTCGGACTTGCTTTTTGTTTGAATTCTTCCAATTGAACCCCGGTAGTTGAGGTAAGACAGACAAAATTGTATCCGGAAATACCGGCCCAGGTTCCCAAACCATTTAGTTTTCCCTGAATTTTTGCTGAACTTTTTGTCAGGTCGTAGGCCACCAGGAAAAAAGTTGGCTTGTCGTCGGTCAAGAAGAAGTTAGTAACATCGTCCCCGTTAGCGGTGCGGATCTGAAAATCATGAATAGGAGGCGTGTATCCCTTACTGACAAGCACCGCGTCTCCCATGGATTCATATTTCCAGTTAACGGAGTCTTGCCATGGGTGATTATTGTCGTTGAATTCCTTTAATTTGTTGGATTTCTTATTGCGGTAAAAGAATGTGTTGCTGTAAACATCTCCCTTTGCCCCTTCCGGCATTTTCATCCCTTCGGGGATGTTGACGCCGACCTTGTAAGGTCTGAAATCAAATACCGGATCGTGTCTGAATGACCAAACCACGAATACAAGGTAAATAGTTGTGATGATGCTAAGCCGGTAGTACTTCCATTTCCCAAGAATAACCGGTTCGATATTTTTTCGCCTGACATAAATCAAAATGATCATCGCCAGAAGGACTATGTTTTTAAAGAAAGTATCCCAGTTGGATATTACCAGCGCATCACCAAAACAGCCGCAGTCTGTAACCGGATTCCTGATGGCAACATACAATGTCAATGGGGTGAAGAACGCCATGAATACCAGGCCCAGGAGGGATGTCAGCGGAATGCGTATGCAAAGCAGCATTCCTGCACCAATAATAAATTCTGCGAAAGGCAAAGCAAATGAACCAAAAGGTGCGAAGAAGGAGAGGCTGTCAAGCCCCATAGCTTGCAGATAATCTTCCAGTTTGTATTGCAGCCCCCAGGGATCAATTCCCTTGACAAAACCGGAAAAAATAAATACTACCCCAAAAATCCAGCGTGAAAGCGTTGTGAGATTTTTTATTCCTTTGTTCATTCGTTTATCATTCGTTTTTGAAAGTCGAGTGGGACCATCAGGATTACATTCATCGTTTTTAGTGGTCATTGATTCATGAGGGTTTCATGCTTTCTCAAATTCAATTTTTATCAAAGCAAAAACCGAATAATTGATCATGTCCATATAATTTGCATCAACTCCCTCCGAGATAAGTGTTTTGCCCTGGTTGTCCTCAATTTGTTTGGTGCGCTTGATTTTCATAAGGATCAGGTCTGTAAAGGAACTTATTCTCATCTTTCTCCAGGCTTCTCCATAATCGTGATTCTTGTCCATCATAAGCTTCCTGGCTTCCTCAAGTTTGGCAAGATACAGAGCTTCAGTCATTTCGTGAGGAAGTTCTTCATCCATAGTCCCAAGATCCAGTTGAATTAGTGCCATAGCACAATAATTGATGATGCCGATAAATTCGGTGCGGGCATCATCTTCAATTTTTGAAATACCGGTTTCTTCTAAATTACGAATACGCTGAGCTTTTATAAATATCTGGTCAGTCATGGAAGAGGGACGTAAAATACGCCAGGCAGTCCCGTAATCTTTCATTTTTTTAAGAAAAACTTCCCGGCACAAACCGATGACATGATCATATTGTTCTTTGGTTTTCTTCATTGGAATTTAAATAAGCTAAAGCTTCTATGCTTCAATTTCCTAATTGTTCTCAAAGTTAAGGGAGAGGCATCTCATGGGATAAATTGATCTTAATGTTTAATTAAATCTTATACGCTTAATTGCCTCAGCCAGGTCTTCAATGCACAATAAAAACCCTAAAAGTATTAATTTTCGAGGAATGGTTGTGGCTATTATTACTATTTTTGTGAGAGGAGAACAATTATTATATCTCATCGTATTAATCGAATATCTCTGTACCGGCAGGCAATTGTCAGAAATGAACATAGCAATATAAAAGTGATTCCATGTTGTTTCAAAAAATCGACCGCCCCTTTTACCGCAAAAAAAAATCGATTCAGCTGAATGGTCGGCTGATTTTTCTCAATGAGCCAATAGTTATGGGGATTTTGAATCTGACTCCGGATTCATTTTACGACGGCGGCAGATATCAGAATGAGAAAGCTGTATTGTATCGCGCAGAACAGATACTTGACCAGGGAGGCCTGATTGTGGATATGGGTGCAGTGTCAACAAGGCCGGGTGCTCAACCTGTTTCGGAAGAGGAGGAAATAAGCCGCTTGCTTCCGTTTGTAAAATCTGTAAGAAAACACTTTCCCCAGGCTATTCTATCTGTAGACAGTTATCGTTCAGGTGTAATTTCCAGGGTTGTTTCTGAAACCGGGAATTGCATTGTCAATGATATTTCGGGAGGAGAACTTGATGCCAATATGTTTCAGACCGTGGCGGACCTGGGTCTGCCGTATATTTTGATGCATATGCAGGGAATTCCTCAGACCATGCAGCAAAATCCATCCTATACAAATGTTGTCAGGGAGATTATCCTTGGAATTTCAGAAAAAGTCAATACCCTGAAGTTGTTGGGAGTAAACGATATAATTTTGGATCCAGGTTTTGGGTTTGGCAAAAGCAGGGAACATAATTTCCAAATTTTGAACCGTCTTGATTCATTCCGGCTTTTTGAATTACCTTTGATGGTGGGTTTGTCCCGAAAGACGATGATCTGGAAACTGCTGAACATTACGCCGGAAGAGAGCCTGAACGGGACAACGGCTTTGAACACCCTTGCTTTGATGGGTGGGGCGGATATCCTGAGGGTGCATGATGTAAAAGAGGCGGTTGAGGCTATCCGGCTTGTCAAAGAACTTAAACACTGACTTTATGTCCGAACTATTTATTTACATTAAATTCCTTGATATAGTCGATATCTTTTTCGTGGCAATTCTGTTTTACGAATTGTACAGCCTTGTCAGGGGAACTGTCACTTTTAGCATATTTCTCGGAATTTTCATCGTTTTTATGGTTTGGGTCGTGGTCAGGGCCTTGAAAATGGAACTGCTGGGATCAATATTAAGCCAACTGTTTGGTGTAGGGATGATTGCAATTATTGTTGTATTCCAGCAGGAAATTCGTCGTTTTCTGTTGATGCTGGGCAACAGCTACAGGGCCAACAAAAAAATCTCCATAGAATCGATTTTTTCGGGAAGGTTCAGAAATATTTCGCCGGCAGGCATAAAATCAATAGTTGATGCCTGCATTCAAATGTCAAAGACAAAGACCGGTGCGTTGATAGTAATCTCCAGGGAAAACGAGTTGAAGGAGTATGTGCGGACAGGCGAATTCATCGATGCAGAAATTCGTACGGATCTGATCAGTAGCATCTTTTTTAAAAATTCTCCCCTTCATGACGGCGCGTGTATTGTCGCCTCTAACAGGATTCAGGCTGTAAGATGTATTTTACCTGTCTCCTCAAGCCAGGAAATTAGTCCGGCATTGGGACTAAGGCACCGGGCAGCCATCGGAATGTCGGAAGTTACAGATGCTTTTACTATTGTTGTCAGCGAAGAGACAGGAAGGATTTCTATTACAGAGAACGGAAAATTGATGGAAAATGTCTCTCCGGATGAGCTGTTCCGGATACTGCAGTCTGAAGAGAAGCATTGATTAATTTTAACCGCAAAGGAAACAGAGAAGGTGCAAAGTTCACGAAGTTAATATGCTGATATTTAATATCTTTGTGATCTTTGCGAAATTTCTTTGTTTCCTTTGAGGTTTAATTAAATACTCTTAAGATACCCTCTATTATTCTTTAGTTACTGTCAAGGTGAACTGATTTGACGGCTCTACCCGACGGATCTGCATTGTTTCTGAAAGAGGGATCCCAGGCAAGTGCCTCGGGTGTACTGCAGGCAATGGATGGTACGGATGGTACGCAGGATGCCGCAGTATCTGACGGAAAATGTTCGGCAAAAATCGAGCGATAGAAATACTCTTCTTTTGACATGGGAGTATTGATTGGGAAGCGGAATTTTGCACTCTTCATTTGTTCATCGCTCACTTTCTCTCCGGTGAGCTTTTTCAGCGAATCAATCCAGCTATAGCCTACACCGTCTGAAAACTGTTCTTTCTGTCGCCAGGCAACGCTTGCGGGAAGGTAATCCTCAAAAGCCTTGCGCAGGATCCATTTTTCCATTTTCCCGTCCTTGGCCATCTTATCCTCCGGATTCAATGTCATGGCTACATCCATAAATTCTTTGTCGAGGAATGGTACACGGCCTTCCACACCCCATGCAGCGAGCGATTTGTTTGCACGAAGGCAATCATACAAATGCAGTTTGCTCAGCTTGCGTATTGTTTCTTCATGAAATGCCTGCGCGTTAGGTGCTTTGTGAAAATACAGGTATCCACCGAATATTTCATCGGCACCCTCTCCTGAAAGCACCATTTTGACACCCATAGATTTTATAACTCTGGACATCAGATACATAGGGGTTGATGCTCTGACGGTTGTCACATCATAGGTTTCCAGGTGATATATTACATCACGGATGGCATCAAGGCCTTCCTGAACTGTAAAATGAATTTCATGGTGAACGGTTCCGATATGTTCAGCCACTTTTCGGGCAGCAACGAGGTCTGGTGATCCTGTAAGGCCAACTGCAAATGAGTGCAGCTGAGGCCACCATGCCTCAGTTGTATTGTCTGTTTCCACCCGTTTGGCAGCGTATTTTTTGGCAATGGCTGAAATCACAGAAGAATCCAGACCTCCTGACAAAAGCACACCATAAGGGACATCCGACATCAGCTGACGATGTACAGCATCTTCCAGGGCTTTGCGGAGTACGTCAATCTTTGACACGTTGTCTTTGACATTTTCATACTTGTCCCAGGTGCGTTCGTACCATTTTTTCAATACGCCGTCCTTGCTGTACAGGTAATGTCCGGGTAAAAATTCTTCTATTATTTTGCAGTAACCTTCCAGCGATTTGAGCTCAGAGGCAATATAAAGCACCCCATCAACATCCCAGCCCATGTAAAGCGGAATAATGCCGATATGATCCCGCGCAATAAGGTAGCAGTCTTTTTCCCTGTCATAAAGGGCGAAGGCAAATATTCCGTTAAGATCCTCAAGAAAGTCTATCCCTTTTTCCTTGTAAAGGGCAAGAATTACTTCACAGTCTGACTGTGTCTGGAATTCATATTTGTCTTCTAGTGGTTTCCTCAGTTCACGATGGTTGTAAATCTCCCCGTTTACTCCCAGGACAAGGTTCCTGTCTTTGCTGTAAATGGGTTGCTGCCCGGAGGCCGGATCAACAATGGCAAGTCTCTCATGTGCGATGATAGCCCGCTTGTCAACAAAAATTCCTGACCAGTCGGGTCCGCGATGCCTTATTCGTTTTGACATCTCAAGCGCTTTGGTTCTCAACTGTTCAGAAGAACCATTGATTTCAAAAATTCCTACTATTCCGCACATATTATTATTGAATTAAATAAGTTCGTAAAAATGATGATATAAAACCATTGTGATCAAATATCAGGTCACAAATATACAATAATCTAATAATACAACAAATATTATTACAAAATGTCAGAATATAATTGAGTTTTGGTACAAAGGGACATCAAATCTAATTTTTAACCTTAAACTTGTTGGCCATTTTACCTTTTTCACCCCCTTCATAATTAACAATCAGGGTGTCGCAGTGCATGGCATTGATAATATTGGAGCTGTTGGTGAGGGTATCAAGATAAATAACTTTGAAGAATATGGCATTCATACTATCCATGGCTGTATGAAATCCAACTACTCCATCGTCATTGGACAGGTGACTCACAAAGTAGGGCAACAACCCGCTGTCGTATTGCACGGTGTCAACCGGAACTGTCAGTGTATCGAGCATCGACTCCCGGTATTCTGTTTTCCAGTTGAAGGTTCTGTTAAGGGGCTCAAACATTCTTAACCGGTATGCCTTCACATCAATGGCCTTGAAGGCTATTCTGCCTACCACTTTGTATGCCATATTCAGTGTTATGGGAGATTCATCGGATTTCACCTCAATTTTCCTGGTTTCAACTATTTCCCTTAATTTTGGTTCGTTTATAACTGAGTTAGCCGGAAAATAAATCCTGACCGTGACCGGACAACTGAATTCACTTTCAATACCAAGAGCATCTGTTTTTTCGTTTAGTAACATGGATAACTTGTCGAAATCCATGGGGTCGAAGAAATTATCCAGCAGCAGTGCAGCCATTTTTACTTCCACGACTTCTGCTCCAGGCGACCTGATGGCAATTTTCCCGGGAACAAATAGTTCTGCCTGCAAGAGGCTGTCATTCAAAATAGCAGCATCATAATAGATCTTTACTTTGTGGGATCCGACATACGTAGCTACCCCCAAAACACCATTTACATTCTTCATTTTTGCTGCAAACGCCATGGAACTGCCGTAACATTTAACGGATAAAATCCCGGATTTTGTAAATTCCGCGGCTTTTTTCATTGCTTCCGGGCTGCCCCATCTCTGATCGATTGTGGGCAGTTCCCAGTTGGAACTCAGTATCAGTCCTAAAATGAAAAGCGCAACAACTGCTACCGGGGGCAACCACTTCATTTTACTTTTTCTGTTTATCAGCAGCGTGTCTTTCTCGGGACATACTTCGACACAGTCACCACAAAGGTTGCAATCGATATCATCGACGACTTTGAGGTTGGCAACGTCAATCTTCTGCGGACATTTCCTGCTGCACAGCTTGCAGCTTGTGCAACTGTTTTCATTGCGGTAAATTTTTGCGACGGGAAAATAATTCAACTTTTCCCCCCAAAGTTCGAGTGCATATCCGCCAATGCAGGCAGCAGATAAAGGCCAGATAAAGGAGAGTTGTATTCCTGCCTTTATTAAGATTATGTAGATGAGAATTAATGCCGCCAGGAACCATGTAAATCTGATGATGTTCGAGAGGGCACCAAGCGGACAGATGTATTTGCACCAGAACAGCCTTACTATCAATGATCCTGCAAATACCAGCAGAATGGCTGCCAGCGCATATATTAACACAACATCTGAGCTGAAGTTAGACGCTACAGCATAATATGGGTCAAATTTTTTGCAAAATAGCTCGTTGGATGCCAATGTGAAATAAAACGTGATAAATAGCAGTATATATTTGATGGAACGAAATAATCTATCGGTCAACCTGTTGACTTTAATGCTGATTTTGAATTTTTCACCGATAGATGAAAGCCGTTCACTGATGGTTCCAATGGGACAGAAAAAGGAGCAAAATAGTTTGCTGAAAAGTATGATTCCGATGATGAGCATAATTCCCATGGCGATCTGAACAGTAGTCATACTGCAGGCGAGTGAATCATTCAGGAGATAACTGCTTAAGGATTGTAAACCTCCGAACGGACAATATGCTTCAAAATCGGGTATATACTCTTTTTGAATCAAAGACCTTGCTGCAAACAGGAGGAGTAACACAATTACTGAATATTGAATCAGTAACCTGGGCAGATTCCTATTGTTCTTCTTTCTCATAAGTGGATTTGGTTTAGAGGGAGTTTTGGCATTCTATGGGTGAATCAGCATCACTTTCCGGATTTTATGAAATACTGAACGAATGGTTGGCTGGTTGGTATGTAATGAAGGCAGGGACTGACTACAGAAACAGATTCTATCTCTTTTTTTTGCTGTTGCTGATGATGGATATTACAATGAACAGTAAAACAATGGCAGTAATACCATATAGGCGGAGGAAAGCGACCAAAAGCAGTGAGCAGATGATAAAGATGTATTGAACCTGGTTCTGTTTCCAGCTGAGATTTTTAAATTTCAGTGAAAACATTGGGATTTCAGATACCAGCAACCATGAGAATACCAATGTGATAACCAAAAGAACCGGCGTTGTCAGAATAAAATTGTCGATGGACGGAATAGTGCCATGTTCCTGAATCAATGCCAGTGAGCAGATAAAGAGCGCATTGGCAGGAGTCGGTAATCCAATGAAAGAGGTTGTCTGGCGTACGTCAACATTGAATTTTGCAAGGCGCAGAGCTGAAAAAACAGGTATTAAAAACGCACTCCCAACAGTAAGTAACTGAATCAACGTAAGATTTGATTGCAAATCAGGTATTACGTTTTGATTAAAAATGCTGGTATTCAGTAATTTGTACATAATTAATCCGGGAGCAAGTCCAAAAGATATCACATCAGCCAGGGAGTCAAGTTCTTTCCCGACAGGGGAGTAGGCTTTTAAGATCCTTGCGCTCATTCCATCAAGGAAATCAAATATCGCAGCAAAGAGAATCAGCACAACTGCGGTTGTCAATGCTCCCTTGATGATAAAAACAACAGCGATACTACCACAAAGTACATTCAGTGTGGTGATAAAATTGGGAATATGTCTTTTGATCATACGATCATTATTAGAGTTCAGCGAGAATAGTCTGACTTCCGGTTACTTCCTGGCACAACTCAACATTAACTTTGGTGCCGACCGGAAGATAAATGTCAACCCGTGACCCGAAACGGATAAACCCAAGCTCGTCTTTCTGTGTAACCTGTTGTCCAACTTTAGAGTAGGCAATTATCCTTTTGGCGACTGCTCCGGCAATTTGCCTGACAAGTATTTCGGTGCCATCTGACATTTTTATGACAGTTGTTGCCCTCTCATTCAATGTTGATGACTTTGGGAGATAAGCTGCCATAAAATGACCGCTGTGATGCATGAAGTAGGTAACCTCCCCGGGTACGGGATTCCAGTTTATGTGCACATTGTAGACAGACATAAAGACGGAAACCTGCAATCTTTTGTCTTTGAAATATTCAGTTTCAGTAGTTTCTTCAATGGCCACTATCATACCGTCGGCGGGTGAAATGACTGATTTTGGAGACTCCGTAATTACCCTGTGTGGATAACGGAAAAAACGAATAGTAAGTATTAATATTGGCAAAGTGGACAAAAGGATAAAAACACGGAATACCGTTTCGCCTGTCAGTCCGACCAAATAATTGAAAATCAGCCATGTTAAAACGGCAAAAGCGACTATTTTATATCCCTCCTTGTGTAATCTCATTCCTTGCACATTATTTTACGCAAAAATAATGAATATTTTAAGATTTAGGATATAATATCAAATAGGAGAGGTGTGTCCCGGAAATAAAGAACAGGATCAGGAGGCCCGATCAACCAAAAAACTGAATAACAAGGTAAACGAATGGAGAGGCGAAAAGTATACTGTCAAACCTGTCGAGCAACCCTCCGTGTCCAGGCATAAATTTGCCTGAATCTTTCAATCCCAGATTACGTTTGATCATTGATTCGACGAGATCACCAATGGTTCCGGCAACAGTTACCGCACAGGCCATTAAGATCAATAACAGAAGTTGTAAATCAGGAAAGAGCTTTTGAAGTCCAAAAGCAAAAAGAATGGCGAGAAACCAACCTCCAAAAAATCCCTCCCAGCTCTTTTTGGGTGAGATTCGCTCAAACAGCTTGTGTTTTCCGAATGTGATGCCAAATAAATAGGCGCCGGAGTCGTAAGCCCATATCAGGACGAAGAGGATTAACAGCAGTTTAGGATCATAGTAGTCACATGACGGGTATTCAGGAAACACATAAAAGTGAAATAGTGTAAAGGGAATTGATACATAGAGAATCCCAAACAAGGTAACTGCAATATTTTCAAGAGCGTTTTTCTTTGCCCTGAAGAGTTCAATGGCAGGGACGATGAAAAGTATAGCGAGGAATATACCTGTGAGGTTTACAGCTATAAATCCTTTCGCACTAAGAAAGGTTAGAAGAAATATTGTGCCGCCAACAGCAATTCCGACGTTTCTCTGTGGGGAACTGCCGCCGGTTTTCGACAAATGGTAAAATTCTTTCAGAATAAAAATGGAAAAAATTCCAAAAAGCAGGGCAAAACTCCATGGACCAAGCATTATAGATCCCAAAAGTACGATCGCGAATAGCAGTCCGGAGATGCTTCTCTTCTGTATTTCTTTCAAATTTACCCTTTTTTAAGTTGATCCAGGATTCTGTCTGCCTCTTTTACATCATGCTTTTCTACGTATAGCTCAACATCTCCAAACGAGGTATAAGAAGAGTCTTTTTGATTCATTATCACCGCATTGATGCCATTTTCAGCTAACAAATCGCGTGCCATCAACACTTTGAATTCATCACCGGAAAAATAGATTTTTTTCCAACCTTTTTCCATTTTCAAATAGTGTTATACAACAGTATTGTTTTCATCCCCTTGCGGAGGTGCGACCTCTGCTGTTGCGGTTTTCTCTTCCTCTTTTGGCTTATTCCATGGCCTTGGTCCAAAGACGTGTTCTAGATCCTCCGTGAAGATAACTTCACGCTCCAGCAACAACTCAGCCAGTTTTTTGTGGCCTTCTGCGTTTGTTGTCAGAATCTGTTTGGCCCTGTCATATTCTTTGTTGATGATTAGATTTACTTCTGCATCAATTACTTCGGCTGTTTTTTCGCTGTATGGCTTGGTAAATGAATAATCACTCTGGCCTGATGAATCATAGTAGCTCACTTTTCCAATCTTTTCACTCATGCCAAAATAGGATACCATGGCAAAGGAAGTTCTTGTCACTTTTTCAAGGTCATTCTGGGCGCCAGACGACACTGAAGAGAAGATAAGTTCTTCGGCAGCACGGCCACCGAGTGTGGCACAGATTTCATCAAGCATTTGTTCCTTGGTGGTTATTTGTCTTTCCTCAGGAAGATACCAGGCAGCACCCAGTGCTTTTCCACGAGGGACTATTGTCACTTTGACCAGGGGATGTGCATGCTCCAGTAACCAGCTAACGGTCGCGTGTCCGGCTTCGTGATAGGCGATGGTCGCTTTTTCATTCACGGATATGATTTTGTTTTTCTTTTCCAAGCCGCCAACAATACGATCTACTGCATCCAGAAAATCTTGTTTTTCGACGATCTCTTTCATTTTCCTGGCCGCGATAAGTGCTGCTTCATTGCATACGTTGGCAATATCAGCACCTGAGAATCCTGGAGTCTGCTTGGCAAGAAATTCAACTACCACATCCGGGCCAAGTTTCAAAGGCCTGAGATGCACCTCGAATATCTCTTTGCGGTCAGTCATATCAGGAAGTTCAACATGAATCTGCCTGTCGAATCGCCCTGCGCGCATAAGAGCCCTGTCGAGGATATCTGCCCGGTTGGTGGCGGCAAGTATGATTACCCCGGAGTTTGTATCGAAACCATCCATCTCTGTAAGGAGCTGGTTCAGAGTGTTTTCGCGCTCATCATTTGATCCCATATTGGGATTGCGTCCACGGGCACGGCCAATGGCATCAATTTCGTCGATAAAGACAATACACGGTGATTTTTCTTTTGCTTGCTTGAAGAGATCACGCACACGGGATGCACCAACTCCAACAAACATTTCAACAAAGTCGGAACCTGACATCGAGAAAAAGGGAACTTCCGCTTCTCCTGCTACTGCTTTGGCTAATAGTGTTTTACCTGTTCCGGGAGGGCCTACCAACAACGCTCCCTTTGGAATTTTTCCGCCCAGCTTGGTGTATCGTTCAGGATTCTTGAGAAATTCAACTATCTCCTGAATTTCCTGCTTGGCTTCTGCCAGTCCTGCAACTTCTTTAAAAGTGGTTGAAACTCTTGATTCTTTGTCGAAAACTTTTGCCTGTGACTTGCCAACACTGAAGATATTGCCAGCACCGCCGCCGCCTTTGCTCATCCTTCTGAATATCCAGAAGTAAAAGAAAACCAGAATCAATAGAGGAAATATCCAGCTGAATATTTCGGAGAAATAATTGGTTCTGGTCTCATATTTTAACGTAATGCGCGCTGTTTCAGGTACTTCTTCCTGTTCTTTCGCGAGGTTGGCTTCAAAAACATCAACAGAACCAATGTTGAAGGTGAAATGAGGTCCGGCCTTAGGCGGCACAGAGAAACCCTGGTCCAGTTTTGCCTTGTATTTTTCGTAGGAAGTATCTTTGAGGTAAATTTCAGCTTCTGTTTTGTTTACGACGACAATTTTATCGACGTCACCATTCTTTAGCATGGTATTTTTTACCTCACGCCAGTTGGTCTCAACAGGCCTGCCGCCGGATCCGTAAAATTGTATTCCCATGAATATGATCAGCAACAACCCATAAATGTAGATCGGGTTGAACTTGAATGCTGATGGTTTGTTGGGAGTGCCCATTGGATTATTGCTTGTTTTTTTGGTCCTCGGACCGCTTTTATTTGGTTTTTTTTCTGCCATATCAATTTAAATATCCGCTTCTATATTGTAAATAATACCATCCCCCCAGAGTGATTCCAGGTCATAAAATCTTCTAAAAGGTTCCTGGAAGATATGAACCATAACATTCACATAATCGAGGAGAATCCACTGTGCGTTTTGAGATCCATCCTGGCGCCAGACTTTCTCAGAGGCCAGTTCTTCGACACTTTCTTCAACAGAACGTGCAATGGCATCGACATGCGTATTGGAACTGCCATGACAGATGATGAAATTATCGCACTCGGCCACTCCCTCCCGGGTAAGGTCAATGTTGATAATTTCCAGGCCTTTTTTTCGCCTGATGCCTTCCACGATGGCATCAACCAAATCAAATTGCCCTTTTGTACTGTCTTTCTGCGTCATAGATAGATTTTAAAATACAAAGATAGTTGTTTTAAACGATTCCAAAAAAACTCTTTAAGTGCAGGGTATCCTCAATATCCATTAACTTTACCGGCTACAAACCTGCAATGTCATGATAGGATCAACCATCGTACACCTGGATACTGTCGATTCGACCAATAACTATGCCGCAAGGGAATTGCTGACAAAAAGTCTGAATGAGGGAACAGTCTTTGTAGCAACCTGTCAGAAATCGGGCCGGGGTCAGAGACAATCAGCCTGGGAAAGTGCGTCCGGATTGAATCTGACCTTCAGCATCGTGCTGTATCCCAGGAATATAGAGATTAAAAATCAGTTCATGATTTCCAAATCAATATCACTTGGCGTACTTGATTTCTTGTCCGACTATATATCCGGATTATCCGTTAAGTGGCCAAATGATATTTATGCGGGTGATAAAAAGATGGCAGGAATTTTGATTGAGACAACTATCAGTGCGGGGAAATTCAGCAGGGCAATTGTTGGCATAGGTTTGAATATCAACCAGGAAATATTTCTTTCAGATGCTCCTAACCCAGTGTCACTGAAAAATATGACCGGACAGACTTATGATCTTCCAATTATGCTGGAACATTTGTGCAGTAAGCTGGATAACAGATATATTCAACTAATCAACGGCTATTCTGTCGTTATTAACCGGGATTATGAGCGACTGCTTTACCGGTGTGGACAATGGGCTGGATATGTGGCCGACGGAGTCTTTTTTGAAGGGTGTATTACTGGCGTTGATTCTGAAGGTCAATTGGTTATGGAGACCAGGCCGGCAGGTAAAAAAAGCTTTCAGTTCAAGGAAGTTCAATTTCTGTGAACCGAATAAATTCACAAGTTTATTAGTTGTTTATTTACATGTTTGGAATAGTCATGTAAATCATTGTCGTTCTGTATGTTGATTTAAAGGGCATGGCAATTTCGGATGGATGTGCCCGTTTTTTAGACTATTTCTGTTTCGTTTTTTGTCTGATCCATCCAAAGGATAAACAGCTTATAGCCGACAGAGAAAATAATGGCTCCTGTAAAAAGACCGACAAAACCTGAAAAAATAAAGCCTCCAATGGCACCGATAAAAATTATAGGCATCGGGACAAGAGCTCCCTTTCCCAGTAAAATGGGTTTTAATATGTTGTCGAGAGGCGCAATAATAATGCACCAGATCAGGAATAAAACTGCTGTCGTAGTACTGTATGTCGCAAAGACATAGATTAGTACGGGAATAACCACCAGGAAAATCCCAATTTGGATAATTCCCAGGATGAGTGAAATCATAAACAACAATCCTGCAGCCGGAACGCCAACAATAACCATACCGATGCCCAGCAGTAACGACTGTATAAATGCTACCCCTAAAACTCCTTTCACTACCGTGCGAATTGTTTTTTTTGCCAGGTGGGAATATTCAGCTCCGTTGTCACCTATGACGCGGATAAAAAATCCATCGGCAAGTTTGCCTGCCTCTTCGGAATAGATCAGTACAACACCGGCCAGAATTATTGATACAAATAGTTTGACAAATGCTATCCCGGCAGATGCGACAGACGAAATTACGGTAATCGAAACATCCTTCAGTTGCGGTGCATATTCCTGAAGCCCTTCACTGGTATGTGTTGTAAAGGCATTCCATTTTTCGTAAATAACCGGGCCGATAACTGGCAGTTCAGCAATTTTTTCAGATGCATTGGGAAGGAGGTTGCCACTGGCTTCAAACTGGGATTTCATAAAAGTGATTCCTTCATATAGGGAGTTGGCGAACAGGATAACCGGCACCAACAGTATCAATATCATTGCAGTAACCAGTAAGATAGACGCCGGGATTTTTCTTCCTCCTAATTTGGACTGCAACAAGGTGTACCCGGGATATAATGCCACGGCAAAAATGACAGACCACAAAAGAAAATCAATGAAAGGTTTAATGATCCCGTAACACCAGTACAGAACCATGATGAGCAAACCCAGACGTAAGGCAATTTCAATCACCTGACGGGTTATTTTCTTTTCGTCGAATGAAGTATTTGCAGTCATAGATTTTAAGTTAGCAGGATTGTTACCAGGGATAATAATAGTTACTTAAAATTAATATAAACCTGAAAATTCTTTAGGATCAGGCAAAAGTTTATGCGGATTTCCAAATTTCTGCAAGATGTTTCATTGGCCAGCAACGCAGGTGCTTAATCCACGGAATAATCAATTCCAACGAGAAGATCAGCTAGTTTTTCAATCCCTTTTTCAAGATAACTGTTGACCATCATTTTAATCATCGGGTTCATTTCTGCATGAAGTGTAAGCCTTATTTTGCAGCCCGGGATGGATAAAGGAGCCAATTGTACCCAAAAAGTGACAGGAAAGGGGACAGCTTTCTCGCCTTGAAACTTAATTGTTTTAAACGGATCACGTTCCACAATTTCGATTCCGACATTTCCCACCGGATTAATTTTGAAACTGCAGCGGTCTTCCGTCGCTACAAAATCCTCTAATTTGAAATCTCCGCTGCCTCCGCTTTTTTTCTTTAATTCTTCAATTTTTTCCGCTGATACAATTTTTTCGAGGTTTTTTAGGTTGGATAGTTTTGCGAAAACCAACTCCTGGTCGAAATTGATCTGGCGAGGCTCACTGACATATTTCTCTATTCCCATATTATTGTCCCCAGGTTTCAGGATTTTTTCTCCAATTGTTCAAGCTATCTAGCTGACTGTCATCTATTTCTCGTGAATCGTACGCCAGTTTCAAGAGTATGTTATAATTGCTGAGCGTTGTCAGTTCCACATTTGCATCCAGGAAATTTTTTGTGGCATGGGGGAAATTGTAACTGAAAATGGCGAGCATTCCCAATACTTCGGCTCCGTAATTGCGAACGGCTTTTGCAGCATTTAGAGAACTTGTACCTGTAGATACCAGGTCTTCAATAATCACAGTTTTGGTTCCCTGTGGAATGTCTCCTTCGATCAGGTTCTCCAAACCGTGACCTTTTGGTGCAGAACGTATGTAAATGAAAGGTAATCCCAGTTTCTCAGCTACCAGTACACCATGAGCAATTGCTCCGGTTGCAACTCCTGCAATAGCTTCTGCATCAGGATATTTCTCCCTGACAATGCGAGTAAATTCTTCACAAATAAATGTACGGGTAGCCGGATAAGAAAGAATTTTCCTGTTGTCGCAATAGATGGGGGCTTTCCAACCTGAAGCCCAGGTAAAAGGTGAATCGGGCTGAATTTTTATGGTGTTGATAGCAAGCAATTGCCTGGCTACTTCAATTTGTCTTTGTTCCATGATTTTTTTCTGTAAAGCTAAGCATTTTTACTATTTTTATTCTTCTGTTGACTTATGTTTTATTGAGTTTAAGCGGAGAATCGAATGAAATGGCGATCAGTTAAATAGTCGGATCGGCATCAAACCTTCGAAATGAGAATAAGTATTTTTGGCCGTGTTGGCTTCTGATATAGAGCCTGATGACGCTTATGACTGCAGGGCATTACCCGGGTAAGATTTTCCGGACACGGGCAGGGAATTGCATGGCAGGCAAATTTTGCTTCGGGTTTCCCGGGGGTTTGAAATAAGCGGATCTGTCGGGTTCAGATGTATGAAGAAATTAACAATTGACAATGGATAACAGACGCGTAGCGAGGATGTAAATTATTGGAATAATGTTGTTTGGCAATTAGTTAAGACGTAAATAAGTAAATACAAGATGTAAAATGCCTAAAAATTAACTTTAGATGAAGAATATTTTAAACCCGGTTTTGATGTTGATACTGGTCTTATTATTTACTGTACCATTGATGGCACAATCAACCGTGTCTACGCAACCTAACTATCTGAATAACAGGGAACCACTTATACGAAAACCTTTTATAGAGTTGCCGCTTGGGGCCATCTCCCCGGAAGGTTGGCTGAAGGATCAGCTGTTGCGACAGAAAAACGGCATGACCGGGCACCTTGATGTAATTTATGAGAAAGTCATGGGCAGGAGAAATGGATGGCTGGGCGGCGACGGCGATGTATGGGAAAGAGGTCCATACTGGATTGACGGGTTGTTGCCGCTGGCATACATCTTAAAGGACCAGGAACTGATCGCAAAGGTCAAACCATGGGTCGAATGGGCGCTCAACAGTTCACAACCTGACGGTTATTTCGGTCCTTCGGTCGACCGTGAACAGGAATCCGGACTCCAGCGAACTAATGCAAGGGATTGGTGGCCCAAGATGGTGGTCCTGAAATTTTTACAGCAATATTACACTTCTACCGGTGATAATCGGGTTATTAAGTTGATGCTCAATTATTTCAAATATCAATTGTCTGAATTGCCAAAAACACCGCTGGATCACTGGACTCACTGGGGTGCAGATCGTGGAGGGGATAACCTGATGATTGTTTACTGGCTTTATAACCTGACAGGGGAGAAGTATTTGCTTCAGTTGGCTGAGTTGATCCATAATCAGACAGTGAACTGGACAGAGTCATTTCTGACTGGAAAATTGCGTTACCAATGGAGTTTTCATTGTGTGAATGTCGCACAGGGAATGAAAGAACCCGGTGTCTATTACCAGCAGAAAAAAGAGGCAAAATATGTTGAGGCTGTAAAGGCGGGATTGAACGACCTTCACGATTTCCATGGATTTCCTGATGGATTGTATGGCGCAGACGAAATGTTGCACGGCAACAACCCGACACAGGGGTCCGAATTCTGTTCGGCAGTTGAAATGATGTTTTCGATGGAAACAATCCTTCCGATTACAGGTGAAGTAGCATTTGCAGATCAGCTGGAAAGGGTGGCATTCAACGCGCTGCCGACCCAGGCAACAGATAATTATGACAGCCGGCAGTATTTTCAGCAGATCAACCAGGTTGTTGTCAAACGTCATCCAAGAAATTTCAACACTTCCTATGATGGTACTGGACAGCTTTTCGGACCACTCACAGGCTATCCGTGTTGTACTTCCAACATGCACCAGGGATGGCCAAAATTTACTCAGAATCTCTGGTATGCTTCCGAAGATCAGGGGGTAGCTGCATTGGTTTATGCTCCTTCCAAAGTGAGAATGAAAGTTGGGAATGGCTCTGAAATTGCTATAACAGAATCTACATCCTATCCGTTTGATGAATCAATCCGCTTTGTATTTTCCATGGACAAAAAAACTGGTTTCCCTTTTCACCTGAGGATTCCTGCCTGGTGTAAAAAAGCTGTCATTACCGTCAACGGCAAAACCTGGAGTGAAGCTGAAGGTAACCGGATCATAGCAATAGCCCGGGAATGGTCGGACGGAGATGTCGTTGAACTATCCCTGCCAATGGAGATTTCTGTCAGTCGGTGGTATGAGAATTCAGCAACAGTCGAACGCGGTCCGCTCGTTTATGCCTTGAAAATTGGCGAGGAGTGGAGGAAAGTTGCCAATCATGACAAGTACGGTGAATTCTATTACGAAGTAAATCCGTTAACTCCATGGAATTATGGTTTGATTGCCTCCTCAGTGAAAAATATTGGAAAAGATTTTGAAGTTGTCAAAAAGAGCCTCAAGCCCGATGTTTACCCCTGGAACCAGGAAAATGCTCCTGTTGAAATAAAAACCAAAGGTGTTATAATTCCTTTCTGGACCTTGTACAATGGTTCAGCAGGACCGTTGCCCTACAGTGAACAATATCAGCTTAAGACAGATCCGCCGGTTGAAATTTCACTTATTCCGTATGGTTGCACAACATTGAGAATTGCTGAATTTCCGGTGGTTCAGGTAGGATCCAGATAACCAGCAAAAGGTAGTCCTAATCTATCGTATTATGGTCCATTGTCAATTGATAACTAATGATTTACCTCTTTTGCTTGAACCGGGTTTCCCTGTAAAGTTTTAGAAACAGCGTTTCGAAATTGTGAGTGGGCGAGAGTGCCGGCGAAAGTGCCAGCTTCTGATCCGGTGATATAAGGTAAAATACCGGCACCGTCCGCAACAAGTAGTCGGATTCGGCTTTATCGGGATCAGCCGGCCGGTATAGCTGCCAGGGATATTTTTTATCCTTCCAGAGTTTGACTGAGCCGGCAAAGTTCTTATCCATGGATATCGGTACAATCGTCAGGATGGTACTAAGTTTCTTGTCCAGCGTGACCAGGGAATCTAGTTCAGCCTGGCTGTCTTTGCTGTCGCTCCTGAAAAAGGCCAGGTACAGATATTTACCATTCGTTCGGAGCGGTGAAGTAACCTCCTTCTGGTCAGTAAGTTTCAGGACCGGAGCTGGATTTCCCTCCTGCAGTGAGGAGATTCCCAGAATAATATCCGGCAGGCAATCTTTCAGGGGTTTAAAAGTAATAAGTGTGGCAGCTTCTTTTAAGCCTTTGAGCATGAGTTGTTTATCGAATTTATTTGAAAAATATCCGTCGTAAAAACTTTTTGTGGCTACAAGTTCGGCTACAGATTGTTTAAATCCGCTTTGTTTCAATTGGTTTACCCATCCGTTGAATTCACCTTGTTTTCCCGGTACAACATTTTTAATGTGCAGCAAATCAATAGATTTGTAGCTGAGATAATCTGAAAAGAGCTCATTGAAAAGTTGCTGGTAGGCCGGGTTTGAGAATGACACCTCGCTTGCAGCGAAATATTTTTTAATTGCAGGTTCCTTGTCCGGTTCGGTGATGGCATACTCCAACTCCCCGTAACTATAAGTTTTCAAGACTTTCAGATAGCTGTTACTGCCGGCCGGATTGTTTCTTTCAAGTCTTGATATGATGGAAGTTACTGTATCCGCGGATCTTTTCTGATAGATGTCATTTGTGTGGGCTGCAACTTCTTTGTTGTAGTCAGTAAGAAATGCCCTTACCAGGAAGTTGGTGTCTGTGGTTTTAATCCCCTTAAGGCCAAGCCAGAATAACTCCGGTTTAAAGTAAGGACTAGCTGCTTCAACGGAAGTTCGGGGGGAATAGGGCGGCAGGGATATCTCGTAGTCATTCCCGGGTTCTACAATCAATGTGCCCTGGAATTTTTCGAGATCAGTATATATCTCAGTGGCCTGGTAAATTTTGAATGAAAGTTGCAATGTGCCATCTTTCCCGATTTTTGTCGTTGCCAGTTTTTGCTGACGGTGGGTAACTGGTTCAGGGAAATGATAAAAAATTAATTCTTTCCCTGCATAATCAGGGGCATGGCCTCGTATTTTCACGTTTTGCCCTGCGAGCGATCCGAAAGAGATTAAAAAACTACAAAACAGTAAAAATCGGTGCATACTCAGAAATCTTCCTGGTCATCGTAAAATTCCTCAATATTCAGGCAGGCAGGCAGAAACTGGGATGCATCCCCCCTGTGGCGGATAATGTCCCTGACGATGGTTGAATTAATGGCGGTATGTTCCGGCAGTGTGAGCAGAAAAACCGTTTCAATATCTTCATACATCTTTTTATTCATTTGGCCGATAGCACGTTCGTATTCAAAATCGGCAGCAGTGCGCAGTCCCCTGAGAATGTACTGTGCATGAACCTTCCTGCAATAATCTACTGTCAGCCCTTCATATTTCCCCACTTTGATCCTGGGTTCATCCTGGAAAACGGCCTTGATCCACTCTTTGCGTTTATTTAGAGGGTAATAGGCCCTTTTGTTTGAATTATAACCAATCATGATAATGATCTCATCGAACATCGGCAGGGCCCGCCTGATGATGGATTCGTGCCCGATTGTCAAAGGATCGAATGAACCAGGGAAGACAGCTATTCTTTTCATGCATTTATAATTATTTATTTAATTGTCGCATGGAATACCTGAATATTCATTTTCAGTTGATGCAATAATTGTCCCATTGGTATTTCAATTTTACAATTTGTATCACAAATCTATAAAGAAATGAATGAAATTGATCTTTTCAGGAAAATCATTCCCTATATATAGTTATTTTTGAAGCAAGCGGACAGCATTATGAATTTAACCGGGCATAAAACAATGACAGAAAGAGATATCATAGGCATTTTTGGTTCAATGAATGCAGGCAAAAGTTCCCTGATGAACCTCCTAACTCAGCAGGAAAGTTCTATCGTTGACGCAACACCGGGAACAACAGCAGACACCAGGGTTACCCTGATGGAAATACATGGAATCGGTCCGGTGAAATTGATGGATACGGCCGGATTTGACGAATCCCGTCTTCTCGGGGAAAAGAAACGCAAGAAGGTATATGCCGCGCTCAAGGAATGTGACCTTGTAGTGCTGGTCATAAATCCTGCCTCCCCTGGTTTGAAGGCTGATAAACTGCTTCTGAATGAAGCAATTGAGGAAGAAAAACAGATTATTGTTATTTATAATCTTTTTAATTTACCTGACGTGGAAAAAATTCCCTCCATTGAAAAGGAAATGCCAGATTTAAAGAGATTTCCATCCATCAATTTTTCTGTACTAAACCTTGAGAACAGGTCTTTGCTGTTGTCATTCATCCAGGATCAATACCTTCCTAAGAATGTTCCTGTTGAGTTGCTCCCTTTTGTCGGGCCGGATGAATTTTATATCCTGAATATTCCAATGGACGAGGAAACACCACCGGGAAGATACCTGAGGCCGCAGGCAATGGCTGAAGAGTATATCACCCGACACTGGGGATACCCCGTTTCTTTCAGGATGAACCTTATGAAGGCCAGGAATGGCGATGAATCCGAAAAAATGAGGTGGGAAAACTTCCTGGCTGGTTTTGTCCGCAGGCCAAAAGCGATCATTACCGATTCCCAGGCGATGGACATTATGGCAAAATGGACCCCGGACGACATCGAACTGACTACTTTCTCCATCATGATGATCAATTATATGAGCAGGGGCAAGCTGGTTGATTTTGCCGGAGCGGTGCAAGTGATGGAAACATTGAATCAGGGCGATACCATTTTGATTGCCGAGGCATGCAACCATTCAAGGATCCGTGAAGACATCGGAACTGTGCAGATTCCGGACTTAATCAAAAAGCACCACCCGGGTGTCAACATCAGGCATGTATTTGGCAGGGAATGGCCGGATTACGAAGAACTGGAAAGTGTCAGGCTTGTCATACACTGCGGTGGGTGCATGATTACTCCCCAAAAAATGTCGGCCAGGCTGCGTGACCTCAAAAAATTCGGCATCCCAATTACCAATTACGGGATTTTTCTTTCCTACCTGCAGGGGAAAGGGATGCTGGACAAGGTTTTGAAACCCTGGAATTAAATTTGGATTTTCGATTCAGCAACTGTCATTATTCGAACGCATATTGCCTCAATTCAGAAGCGGTTAAAAATTCTTATACAGAGAATTTATAACTCCATCATGAAAATGCAGGATGGAAAAATTTCTATAGACCCAATATTTTCAATTAATTGAAAATTATTCTCTGTGTTATAATTGTAAACAGTTGCTAATTCGAAAATCCAAAACCCAAAATATTTAATTTGTGACTCTTTCCAGTTTCTTCAGCATCGTAAACATAAATGCTGCTGACAACAAACAGCATATGATGAAGATGGACCATAACATCCAGAGGTCGAGTCTGCTCCAGAAATAACTGCCGACAACCAGCAATTTGTTGCCTACAGCAGTAGCGAGCAGCCAGCCACCCTGCATAAGTCCCTGGAAGCGCGGAGGCGCTACTTTGGAGACAAAGGAGAGTCCCATCGGGCTGAGGAACAGTTCTGCAATCGTGAATATGAGGTATCCGTTGATCAGCCAGTAAGGAGTTACCCTGGAAGAATCAGGAACCGCCTGTCCGTTAAGCGTGTGTGGAGAGACCATATTGAGGGAGGACACCAGTATCAGCATAAATGCCACCGCTGCAATGATCATTCCGAAGCCGATCTTTTTTGGGGTGGATGGCTCGATATTCTTCCTGTTCAGCCAGCCGAATACACTCATCACCAATGGCGTAAGGAAGACAATAAATAACGGGTTGAAGGACTGGAAGATCTCAGGTGCAATTGCATTCTCCGGCTGGTAAGATTTGACATACAACCAGGCCAGAACTGATCCTACAACAACAAGTCCGATGCCCATAAGACGCTCATTCATTGTTTTTTCCTTGCCAATTGCAACGAAAAGGCCGGCAAGGGCGCCAAAAACACACAGGATGGACCACGGACCAAAAAACAAGTTGGTGACCGGCCCGACCTGTTTAGCAATATAGTCACGGGCAAAGAACGTGAGTGTCAGACCATTCTGATGGAATGACATCCAAAAGAAAATTACAACCAGGAATACCATGAGCAGTGCCATGATCCGAGGTTTCTCCTCTTTGTTGGCTATCAGGATAATCCAGGTGGCAAAGGCTGCGAAAAGACTGACTGCCAGGGCCATATCGATATTATTTAATCCAAAGTAGATAATTGAAAAGAGGGCACCGGCAACAAGAAGTGCAATGATCAGGGATTTTGTGCCGCTCTCAATTTTAACTGCATTGGCGGCAGTAACTTTTTCTTTATTGGGCAGATGTTTCTGGAAAAACAGGTATACCAGCAGGGAAATCACCATGGCACCGGCAGCAACGCCGAAAGCATAGTTGTATCCCCTGGAGAAAACGTCGATATAGTTGTGTGCAAACTGTCCAAGGTCACCTACCTGTCCGGAAAGTGTTACTTTTTGTGCAAGTGCTTGAAATTGTGCTGTATCTGCTAATTTTCCGTCAATATACTGGTGGCAAAGTGCAGGTAAACTGCCATCATGCAGAAATCCGTTGGTTTTTAGCCACCAGTTGCGTATGCCATTGGCTGCGTGGGGTGCGAAAAAGGCGCCGACATTGATTCCCATATAAAATACCATGAAGGCGGAATCACGCATTTTGGAATATTTCGGATTATCATAAAGTTGCCCGACTACTGCCTGGAGATTGCCTTTAAACATCCCGTTCCCGAAGGCGATAACAAAAAGCGATACCAGTGTCAGAGTTAGTGAGAGTCCCGGTATTGCCATTAGAATATAGCCTGTGAGCATGATCAGAATTCCTGCAAGAATGATCAGTTTGTATTTATTGGTCGAGTCAGCAATAAGTCCTCCAATCAATGCAAGAGCATATATTGCGAAGTAAAAATTGCTGTAATAGCTTCCTGCTTCCTGTTCAGTCAGTCCATATTTGACCTGCAGAAAAAGTACCAGGATTGCCATCATGGTGTAAAAACCAAACCGCTCGCCCATGTTGGCGAAAAAGGCTACAATTAGGCCTCTGGGGTGTCCTTTTAACATAAGTTTAGAGTTTGAAATTAGATTCTAAAGGCAAATATAAGAAAAAGAAGCAGAGAAAATAAAGGACTTTCGTCACCTGTATAAAGTGCCCATAATCTGTAAATTATCAAATATTAGGTGTATATTTGAATTTATTCAGTGATCATTTTATGAAGATATTTTCGAAAGAGCAACTTGCTCAGATCGACAGGCAAACCATTGCGGAGGAAAATATTCCGGAGACTGAGCTAATGGAACGCGCTTCCAGGGCCCTGGCCGATTGGCTGGTCACTTATTATCCTCCTGATTCCATGGTCGCTGTCGTAGCGGGTCCGGGCAACAATGGCGGGGATGCGCTGGCCGTAGCACGAATTCTTTCCGGACTTGGTTATGCTGCCGATATATTTCTTCCTGCCTTAAGTATCAGACGCTCAGAGGCTTCTCAATCCAACCTGGAACGGCTTCTGGATGGCGGAATCGTCAGAATCAATGAGTTGAAGGAGCATGACGACTTCCCGGCATTGAATGGTTATTCCTTCATTCTGGACGGACTGTATGGCACCGGACTGGCCCGTCCTCTGGAGGGATTCGCTGCAAGGGTCATAGATTGGATGAATGCATCGGGTGCTGAGATTGTCTCGATTGACCTGCCTTCCGGTTTGATGTGTGATGAAAACAGGTATAATACCGGTGCCATTGTCAGGGCTACATATACTCTTACACTCGAATTTCCTAAGCTTTCACTCTTTTTCAGAGAAAATGAACCATTTTTCGGAAACTGGGAGATTATTCCTTTTGGTTTAAGCCAAAAGGCAGTAGCTGAGACAAAAACCGATATTTTTTATATCGACCAGGAGACTGCAGCATCGATCCTGAAACGAAGGAAAGTGTTCTCTCACAAGGGCATTTATGGCCATGGCCTGTTAATTTCGGGAAGCAGGGGCAAATTGGGAGCCGCACAATTGGGTGCAAGGGGTGCCCTCAGGTCCGGATTGGGTTTATTGACCGTTCATTTGCCGGAGAGTGCCGGGATTATGCTGAATATTTCCTTGCCGGAAGCAATGACAACCCTTGACAAAGGGAAAGATTTTATCACAGAACTTCCAGAACTGGCAAAATATTCGGCAGTGGCAGCTGGACCGGGTATGGGGATTGAAGAAAAAACGCAATTTGTTATCAGTCAGATTATTGACCATGTAGCTATCCCCCTTGTACTAGATGCAGACGCGCTGAATATTCTCTCAATGCATCCCGAATGGCTGAAAAAAATACCGGCTCAAACGATCCTTACACCTCACCCGGTTGAATTTGACCGTTTATCCGGAATAGTCATGAAAACAGAGGAAGAGCGTTTTTTTGTGGCACGGGAGTTTGCCGGCAGTTATGGTGTAATAGTGATTTTGAAGGGAGCTAATACCCGCATTTTTTTTCCCGATGGAACAATCTGCTTTAACAGTACGGGGAATCCGGGAATGGCAACAGCAGGAAGCGGCGATGTTCTGACCGGAATCCTTCTTGGATTGCTATGCCAGGGATATTTGCCCCGGGAAGCTGCTTTGCTGGGTGTATTTTTGCACGGAAGATCCGCCGACCTGCGTGTGGAAACCACCTCTGAAGAGTCTCTGATTGCCAGTGAAATTGCAGACTACCTCGGCGAAGCGTTTGCTTCAATTAAATAGAAGTAAACTTTGATAAGCCAAAAAAAACAATCACTTTTGGGGGTAATATTAATTCATGTAATTCAATAAATCGACAACATGAGAGTTTTAACTATTTTATTGCTGACTATCAGTTTATTCGCTTCAAATTTGAATTTGTCTGCGAAAGATGATAAGAAAAAACCTGCCAATGAACTGACCGCCTTTGCTGGTGGAGTTGTATATGCTCTTCCCAGAACCGGGATACATATCGTGGTGGAGGCTGAGCAGGAGCGGTTAATCAAAGGTCCTTACAACGCCTACGCGCAGAAATACCTTGGGATCAACAACGCTTCAAAAGCTGATGCAGAGAACTGGACCATTACAGATATTAAAATGGATACCTATGGAGAGCCAGACCCCAACGCAGTCTACCGTGCTCTGGGTAATATCTCTACTCTTTTGAGCTTAAGTGATGATGGTGTATTACTTGGAATCAACAGTGAGATAAAATCAGAAGCCAATAAGGTTAATACCAGTGTTTTCCCGCAAAAACATGCTGTACCCGATGATTTTTGGACTGATCTATCCATGCATTCCTTTCTGAGTGGAAAAGACTCCACTACAAGGGCGGGAAGCAATTTCAAGTCCTTTGAGGAAAAAGCCGCCGAAGCTGCCTCAGATATCCTGAAACTAAGGAAAAGAAAGGCATTGGCTCTCGCTGCAAAATATGACAAGGTACCCCCGGACGGACAAGCTTACCAGGTGATGGCAGACGAACTGGATAAGATTATTGCCGATTACCTGTCATTGTTCGTAGGTAAAAAATTAACCAAAACCTACCATTATTCGTTTGATGTAGTTCCTGACGGTAAGGGGAACAAAGGCCTGGTAGCGTTCAGATTTTCATCTTCATCCGGGGTTTTGCCGGAGAGTAACGTATCAGGGAAACCCATTATGCTGGAAATTGAACCTGGGAATGAACTGAAGCAAAAGATTGAGGCCAGCGGAGTGGGAGAGGCAACAACCAAGGGTATTTATTACCGGATACCTGTAGTAGCCCAGGTAAGATTACTTAACGGAAGCGATGTTTTAGCCCAGGCAAAAATTTCAATTGCACAGTTTGGAGTGGTATCCGCAGTTCCGGATGGTTTGCTTAATGGAGAGTATTCTATTGAATATCATCCTGTTACTGGTGCCATTCGAATGATTGGAACCAACTGATAGTTTATATTTTCAGATAAAAGAAGAAAACGTGTCACCTGTTGAACTGACACGTTTTTTCTCTTTTAAGGGCAGAAATAGTCTGAGATTAGTCATCAGATCTTTTAAAATCATATTCTTTTTCGCTGATTTTTAACCATTATTTTTTCATCTGTTTTTGGCTATATTGCAACACTAAATTCCATAATAGAAATTTTATAACTTATATTTTATGACTGTAGCGAAAGTTAAGACTTTACGTGATTCGACTGCAATGCGTTGGTTTGTACTTATTTTAATCTCAGGTTTGACCTTTTCTACTTACTGGTTTCAGGATTTTATGTCCGGGCTGAAAGGCATCATGGAATCCGAAATGGGCTTTTCAAGTGAGGAGTTCGGACGTATAATCGGCCTTACTACAATTGCCAATATGTTCGGTATGATCCTTGTGGGAGGAGTAATTCTTGATAAATGGGGGATTCGTCTTACCGGGTATGTTTTTGGAATTTTAGCCACGATTGGTGCAGCAACAACTGCCCTGGCTGCATCCGGATTCTTCGGACACGATAAAAGTACCATACTTATCATGATGATAATTGGAAGAATCATGTTTGGCTCCGGTCTCGAAATCCTGTGTGTCCTGGCGACCCGAACTATTGTCAAGTGGTTCAAGGGGTTTGAAATGGCCCTTGCTATGGCCATAAACATTGGATTCGGGCGGTTGGGTACTGCCTTGGGTATGGCTTCCTCACTGGACATCGGGGGCGGACGTTTTTCTCCGGCAGTCACATTTGCAGCTACTCTCATAGCGCTGTCATTCCTGATGTTCGTTATTTATACTTTCTTTGACATCAAAATAGATAAACAACAAAAGGACGGACTTATCCCCGGTGTGGCAGTGCCGGAAGAGGAATTTCACTTCGCTGATTTTGTGAAGTTGATAACTGATAAGTCATTTATTTACATCACACTGCTTTGTGTGACTTTTTATGCTGCCGTGTTTCCGTTTATTCAGTATGCGCCTGATATGCTGATAAATAAATTTGGTTTTACCTCTAAATTGCCTGCAGAAGGATCTGTTATGATTTTTGGGAGTGAAGCGCTGGGAATTGTTGCGGTATACGTAATTCTATTCATTTTTGCGCTGGCATTTTCAATAGTTCCATCCCGCATCAGCAATCTGAAATACCGGAGGATTTTTACATTTTCGCTCGTAACAGTCTTTGCAGTAATTGTTTTTAATTTCTGGGGAATTCTTCAGGTATGGCTTCACAACGGGTCCAAAACTGCATCTCTGATTCCACTGGGGACTATTATTTTCACCCCTATTTTTGGAAATTATGTTGACAGAAAGGGAAAAGCAGCTTCCCTCATGATGTTGGGATCCTGCTTATTAATATTCGCCCACTTATCCCTGTCTATGTCAAATAGTGTAACATTAGGGTATCTTGCCCTGGTTAGCCTGGGTATTGCATTTGCATTGGTTCCTGCGGCAATGTGGCCATCAGTGGCTAAAATTGTTCCGGAAAATCGTCTTGGCACTGCATATGCCACAATGTTCACAGTGCAGAATTGGGGACTTGGTTTCTTTTTCTGGGGAATAGGTGCAGTGCTGGATCTTGTTAACCACGATAATCTCCCGGCAATACGTGAAGGGAAGATGACCTATAACTATACCATACCAATTATGATGCTGGTGGTTTGCGGAATTATTTCAATATTTCTGGCTGCATTACTTAAAAAGGCCGATGCTAAACAGGCATACGGATTGGAGTTTCCATCCAGTGCTAAAAAATAACTAATAAAATTTTAAAATTATGTCAAAGGAAATAATCAATCTTGAACCAAAATCCCTCTGGGGAAATTTTTATTCTCTGACCCAGGTTCCGCGTCCTTCAAAACATGAAGAGAAAATTCAGGATTTCATGGTGAAATTCGGAAAATCACTTGGACTGGAAACCGAAAAGGATGCTGTTGGTAACGTGATGATACGCAAACCTGCGACACCGGGAATGGAAAACCGCAAGGGAATTGTCATGCAGGGCCATTTGGATATGGTGCCACAGAAAAACAATGATACCAAACATGATTTTGTAAATGATCCTATTGATGCCTGGATTGATGGCGAATGGGTGAAGGCGCGCGGAACCACTCTGGGTGCGGACAATGGCATGGGTGTTGCAGCCGCGATGGCCGTTTTAGCCGCCAAGGACCTTGTTCACGGTCCTGTTGAGGCACTGTTTACCTGTGATGAGGAGACTGGTATGACTGGCGCATTCGGATTGCAGGGAGGCTGGCTGAAAGGCGATATTTTACTGAATATGGACTCTGAGGATGAAGGTGAGTTGTATGTTGGTTGCGCCGGTGGAGTCAATGCGTCCATTGAATTTGAATATGACGAAATGATAGTACCCAAGGGATACTCTTATTATAAGTTGATAGTTAAAGGTTTAAAAGGAGGTCATTCCGGATTGGATATCCCGCTAGGCCGTGGCAATGCCAACAAATTGCTGGTTCGTTTTCTGAAACATGCCACGCGTGAAATGGATGCCCGGCTGGCTGAAATCAACGGAGGTGGCATGCGCAATGCCATCCCCAGGGAGGCCTATGCTGTGGTTGCGGTGCCATCAGACGAAGCTAAAGATTTTCTTGCAGCAGTTGCCAAGTTTGAACTCGTGTACAAAGCTGAATTAAGCGGAACCGAGCCAAATCTTAGTTTTACCGCTGAAGAGGCACCCAAACCCAAATCATTGATCGATGAGAGGGTCCAGGATGACCTGATTGATTCTGTTTATGCTTGTCCGAACGGAGTAATACGCATGAGTGACAGTATGCCCGGACTGGTAGAAACTTCCACCAATCTGGCTACCGTAAAATCTGAAAACGGTGTTATTTCTGTTAAGTGCTTATTGCGCAGTTCTGTCGATTCGGCCAAGGATGACCTGTGCGAACAGGTTGACAGTGTTTTCCAGCTGGCCGGAGGAATGGTCACATTTGATGGAGCATATCCCGGATGGAAGCCCAATATGGACTCTGCTATCCTGAAGCAAATGAAGCAGATATATGAGCAGAAATTCGGCAAAGTGCCGGAGGTCAAGGCCATTCATGCAGGACTGGAATGTGCTATTCTCGGAGCCAATTATCCCCATTGGGATATGATTTCATTTGGCCCCACCATGCGATTTCCGCACTCACCTGATGAAAAGGTCAATATCTCAACCGTTCAGAAGTTTTGGGACTTTCTGGTTGAAACCCTAAAAAATGCACCGCTGAAATGAGTGGGTATCTCATATAGTTATTATCCCGGTTTTGACCTGATCAAAACCGGGATTTTTTTTCGGATTTTAAATTAATTTTGAGAAATGATTGCCTGTGGCTAATCAGTTTATGGACTTATTTTCTTGGCATATTTTTACCTTTTTTCTCTTTTGCCGGGATAAAATAATTGGAACACCATTTATCTGGGATTTTTCAAAAGGTGAGTACTGTGCCGGTAACCATAACTGTGAGATATCGAGTTATTCAATGGCAAGGGAAATGTTGTTGAACCCGGGGTGGTTGATTATATGCGGGTGTACCATAAAAAGTAACTTTAACAGGGAATAATTTTCTGGATTCTTCAAAATTGGATCCTATTGATGTCAACTGAATTTTAATTACATTGTAATTCGCATGAAAGGGATTTTCCAACTTTTGACGGTGTTTTTATTGTTGTTTTGTTTGCACACTAAAGCCGCATCCAAAAGCAGTTCTTCAGGAAAAAACAAAGAATCCGTTCAGTTCTGGCTTACGTCTCCTTCCTCTGATTTACTGTTTCAAAAGCAGCAAAATATAATTTCTATTCATGAGTTCAGAGATGATTCAATCCCTGTCATTGACATTAACTCCGGGCAGACATTTCAGTCTATCGATGGATTCGGCAACTGCCTTACTGATGGCAGTGCCATGTTGCTCCAAAAGATGAGTCCAGGTAGTAGGAAAGAAATCCTGAATGAACTATTTGCAACAGACGGAAAAAATATCGGCATATCTTATCTTAGAATCTCTTTGGGTGCATCTGACCTGAGTAATAAGCCATTTACGTATGACGACCTTACTGCGGGCGAAACCGATTTTGATCTGAAGAAATTTTCGCTTGATGAAAACCGCAAAGTTCTGATACCTGTTTTACGGGATATTCTAAAGATTAATCCATCTGTCAAAATTCTTGCATCTCCCTGGTCTGCCCCAACATGGATGAAAACCAACAATGATTTTAAGGGAGGAAGCCTAAAAAAGGAATGCTATGATGTTTACGCCAGGTACTTTGTCAGATACATCTGGGAAATGAAATTTGAAGGGATTGATATTGACGCTATTACCATACAAAATGAGCCTTTGAATGAGGGAAATGTGCCAAGTATGTTCATGTCTGCAGAAGACCAGGCATTGTTCATAAAACAGAATCTTGGCCCGGCATTTGCTGAAGCCGGACTGACAACAAAAATCATCGTATATGACCATAATGCTGATAAAATAATTTTTCCTCTCACCGTTCTCCGGGATCCGGATGCTGCAAAGTATATCGATGGGTCAGCTTTTCATCTTTACGGCGGAAAAATTGAGGCACTGTCTGAGGTCCAGGCTGAATTTCCGGGAAAGAACCTTTATTTCACAGAACAGTGGATCGGTGCCCCTGGAAATCTTGCGGCAGACCTTGTCTGGCATACCCGTACACTGATTATTGGTGCAACCCGTAACTGGTGCAGGAATGTACTGGAATGGAACATGGCTTCAGATCCTGAAAACAATACACATACCATTGGTGGGTGCGACAGGTGTCTTGGTACAATTACTATTAGTGGAGATAGTATAAAAAGAAATCCTGCCTATTATATCCTTGCCCATGCGGCAAAATTTGTCAGACCTGGATCTGTGAGGATTTCCTCCGTGATGGCTGAAAATCTGCCCAACGTTGCATTTAAAACGGGAGAAGGAAGGATTGTTCTTATTGTCGTGAATGACGGCAAAGAGCCAGGGGAATTCTTAGTCAGGTACAATGGCAAGTCTTTTAAGGCAAAACTTGAAAATGGCGCAGTTGGTACTTTTGTCTGGTAAAAGGGCAAAGAGCAATGGGCATAAATCGAAGGGCATTGGGAGGAAAACCGGAGAGCGGAAAACTGAAACCGGAAGAAGAAGCAAAGTGCTTGGTTAACAGGGTTCTCCCATTAATTGCCTATTAGCACATCAACTCATATCTCATATCTCATATCTCATATCTCCTCTTGTATCCTTCTGCCAGCTCGTTTCTCATTTTCATCAGCTTCTCTGAAATTCCGACTTTGAAGATATGGGGCATAATGAATCTTTTGTGCTCTTCAGGTAGCTGACCTGCGCGTTCAGAAAGGTACTGGTAACATTCGGCAGGAGAAGGCATCTTATGCATGATTTGACCATTATTGTATACGGGATGAAGCAGCTGTTCCCTGTTTAATTTACAAACGCGTGATTTTTTATCGGATTGAACAGGATGGTACAGCCATTCACACTCTCCCGGTGTTTCATCATCCAGGAGAATACCGTCGCGGTAAATGTTTCCCTCTTCATCAAAAAAACGCCATACCATTTTTTTCCCCGGCAAAGTGTTTTTCTCAATGTTTTCGGAGATTTTCATACTCGGTTTACCCGCGCTTTCGCACAATTTATAAACACCGTCCAGAGAGGCGTCAGGTTTCCCGGTTACCAGTTCAGTACCCACCCCAAAACCGTCTATGGGAGCGCCCTGGTCCTCTAAGCTGTTGATCACATGTTCGTTAAGCTGGTTAGATACTATTATTTTTACATCATTGAAACCCTCCTTGTCAAGCATTTTTCTTGCTTTTTTGCTTAAATAGGCAAGGTCACCGCTGTCAAGCCTGATGGCAATGAGATGCTCACCTCTATGTGCCATTTCCCTGGCTATTGCTATGGCATTGGGAATACCGCTTCTGAGTGTATCGTAGGTGTCTACCAGCAGAACAGTGTTTTTGGGGTTGATCCCGGCATAAGTTCGGAAAGCGGACTGTTCATTTTCAAAGCTTTGCACCCAGCTGTGTGCCATCGTTCCCGACACCGGGATGTCATAAAGAAAACCGGCCTGAACATTGGAAGTAGAGGAGGCTCCCCCTATCACAGCGGCCCTGCTTGCCTGTAGTCCGCCGAATCCGTGCGACCTTCGTAATCCGAAATCAGAGAAAGTCTTACCGTTTGCCGCAAGTTTTATACGAAAGGCTTTGGTAGCAATAAGAGACTGGAAATTGACTATGTTCAGAAGCAAGGTTTCAATCAGTTGTGCTTCAATTATATCCGCTTCAATTCTGACAATAGGTTCATTTGGGAAAACTAGTTCTCCTTCCCTGACAGAAAATATTTGTCCGTTGAACCTGAACTTCTTCAGGTAATTGAGAAATTCTGACTTTAATCCCTGTTTTTGCAGGTAAGCTATTGCTTCCTCATTATAAGTAAAGGATTTGAGCTGCTCAAGCAGGTCAGCCAACCCGGCAAAGACCAGGAATCCGCCTTTGAATGGATTGGTCCGGAAAAAGTAGTCAAAAACGGCTCTTTCACCGTGTTTTCCCGCATAGAAATAACCCTGGGCCATTGAAAGCTCATAAAAATCTGTGTATAAGCCACTGACATATTCGGGTTGAAAGACCATTTTATCTTTCTATGGTTTGGGACCGGTTTGGTCCAACAGAAACTATTGTAATAGGAACTTTGAGATAATCTTCAATAAATTTGATGTAATTGCTGAGTGCCTGTGGGAATTTTGAAATTTGATCCACACCGGTGAGATCAGTTTTCCAGCCTTCGAGCTCATCATAAACAGGTACAACCAGGTCATCTATTTCATTCGGGAAATCTTTGGTCAAAACTCCGTCAATTGAGTAGGATGTGCAGACTTTTATCGTTTCGAACCGATCCATTACATCTGCTTTCATCATAATAAGATCTGACACTCCATTGATCATAATTGCATAACGCAAGGCGACAAGGTCCAGCCATCCGCAACGGCGTGGCCTTCCGGTAGTTGAGCCATATTCATTGCCGATTTTACGCAGGGTTTCACCTGTTTCGTCCAGCAATTCAGTTGGGAAAGGTCCGCTGCCTACTCTTGTGCAATAAGCTTTGAAAATGCCGTAAACCTTGCCTATTTTATTCGGTGCAATTCCCAGTCCGGTACAAGCGCCTGCAGCAATGGTGTTGGATGACGTTACGAAAGGGTAGGAGCCAAAATCAATGTCCAGCATAGTCCCCTGGGCACCTTCAGCGATAATGGACTTTCCGGCAAGGAGTTGATTGTTGATAAAATGTTCACTGTCAATTAATTGGAATTGTTTAATTACCTCAATTCCCTCAAACCACTCTTTTTCATAATCGGTCAGGGCCTGCTGGTAATCAAAGTTGTAATATTTGGTGAGCATCTCAATGTGCTGATCTACCCTGACTTTGTATTTGGTTTTGAAGTCTTTCAGAATATCGCCGATCCGCAAACCATCACGGCCTATTTTATCCCGGTAGGTAGGACCAATCCCTTTAAGGGTGGATCCAATTTTGGAGGCTCCCTTTGCACTTTCTGAAGCGGCATCCAGGAGTCGGTGTGTTGGTAATATCAGGTGCGCCTTTTTGGAGATGAAAAGGTTTTTGGTAAGGTCAAATCCGAGATTCTTCAGCGACTGGATTTCTTTTTTAAATATTGAAGGATCGATAACGACGCCATTCCCGATTACATTGATCTTGTCACCCCGGAAAATTCCGGAAGGTATTGTGTGAAGCACATGTTTAATGTTGTTGAATTCAAGCGTATGACCGGCATTTGGTCCACCCTGGAAACGGGTGATAACATCATACCTGGGAGTCAATACATCCACAACTTTTCCTTTACCTTCGTCTCCCCACTGAAGACCCAACAATACATCAACTTGCATCTGATTATTTTTAAAATGACGGATTAGACAAACCTGACAAAATTAACCGATTTTTCGCAGAAAGGCATAAAAAAACCTCTTAAAAGAGGTCTTTTTACTTATTTTTTCCCGCTCTTAATTAATCTCTTCCGATTCGCCGTAAAGATAGAGGGAGTGATGTGACAACTTGAAATTATGTGCGGCGCATGCATCTTCTATGATCTGCCTGATGCGTTCATCATGAAACTCAGTGACTTTTCCGCTGCGGATATCGATGAGATGGTCATGTTGTGTTGTGGCCAGCGTCTTTTCAAACTGTGCAATGTTTTTGCCGAATTGGTGCTTGACTACCAGTTTGCAGTCGAGCAATATCTCGATGGTATTGTACAGTGTAGCCCTGCTGACCCTGTAATTCTTATTTTTCATTGAGATGTAAAGTGTCTCAATATCAAAATGTCCGTCTCGTGAATATATCTCATCTAAAATGGCATATCGCTCTGGTGTCTTTCGATGGCCATTTCTCTCGAGGTATTCCGTGAAAATATTCTTAACTGTTTCCTTGTTTTTTTGCATGCTATTCATACTTAAACTAAGTTAAAATAGACCCCAAAGATAATTTTTATTTTTATCAATTATAATCAATCGGAAAAAATGCAGCTCTTTTTCTGATTTTTTTTCATTTGGGATCATTTATTGCCTAATACACTCCAGTTATGGGTTCAATACCATGATATTATCGAATTTTCAGGATGTAAAATGCAAAATTAATTTTTCAAATTCAGACAACCTAAACTTCTTGTAAATCGTAACGGGAGATTCGGTTTATTACGATCAATCTGTAAATCAGAATCTAATCGTTATTTGAGACCATTACTACTTTTTTGTGGCTTTGACTACTCCCCTGAAATATCCGATTGATTCGGCTATTCCCATGAAAGGATCGGTCATATTAATTTCATGTTCAAGGCTGCAAACGCCTGAATAACGAACTTTCCTGAGCATTTTGACAAATGCAGGGAAATCTATGATCCCTCTGCCAATTTCCAGGGAGTACCCCAGTTTTGTAGTGCCTGTAACGTCTTTGATATGGATATCAAACACCCTTGACTGATATTTTTTGAGGTCTGCAACGGGATCTTTGCCATTCCTGGTATCATGCCCGATATCCAGACACATGCCGATGCGCGGATCAAGATCTTTCACATGGTTCCATACATCTTCAGCATCCGGATAAGTTTTAATATCCGGACCGTGGAGGTGAATGGCATATTTGAAATCGTATTCTTTTACTTTTTTGTCAACATAGGGAAGAAGTTCATAATTGGGGACGCCGATAATCAGTTTGACTCCAACTTTTTTTGCGTATTCAAAGGCACGGTCAATTTCGGCTTCCGACTTCATGTAGATGGGTCCAACGGCATAACCGGTAACGTCTTTTTCCTTCAGTTTGGCGTGGAATGCGGCTATCTGTTCGTCAGTGCTTGCCAGCGGCAGGTGAAAATCCTTGATGCAAAGATAGTGAACGTTAACTTTTTGCATAGTTTCCAGGGTTTTATCCAGATCGAATTTGGCAAATGTGAAGCCTGCCATTCCAATCTTAAATTTCTCCCCGGTCTCAGGCGGAGGCTGGGGTCCCGGTCGGGTTGCCTGGGGAAATGCGGCTTGAGCGGCAGCCCAAAAGACTACCATTAGAAACAAGGATACTCTCTTCATTTGATGTATTTTAATTTGGGTTTAATTGCCCGTTTATTGGAAAACAGTATCAGCATTGCCTTTGATATTGATGGTCAAACAAACGGCTGTATTGTATGGTGTTAAATTTTATCCTTAAGAGTGCAAATTTATTCAAAGAAAAATAACAACAATACTTAATCACGAAGGGAAATTCTGAAATATCAGATTTATTATTGTCGTAATCGCAGGATTAATGTTGTTGATTGTCTCTAAACGATTAAATTTGAATAGTCATCAGGTTGAACGAACAATTCAGGGAGTTCAGATTCCGAAAGTCTTTTCATTATTTTTCAGGATTAACGACCAGGCTACCACTGTAATTAAACTGTCATCACTATACTATGATACGCAATGCATTCAAAATGAAGCTAAAACCAGGCTTTGAAATGGAATACAGGAAACGCCACGATGAAATCTGGCCGGAGTTGTCAATAGAATTAAGCCAGGCAGGAGTTTCTGATTATTCCATCTTTCTTGATGAGGAATCACTGACGTTGTTCGCTGTTCAAAAGTTAACCGATGACAATTCAGCAGGGTTGTTGCCTCATACAGCTATTGTTAAAAAGTGGTGGACGTATATGGCTGATATTATGGAGACTAATCCGGATAACTCACCTTTTTCTCTTCCACTAAAGGAAGTATTCCACATGGATTAAGGAAATCGAATGAGTATTTTTTGTTTCTGAGATTATTAAAAAAATTCAACGGATAAATATGAACTCCAGGGAGAGGGTTTTAAAGGCATTCAGAAAGTTGCCGGGATTACCCGACAGGGTACCGGTTCAGTTCGACCTGTGCAGGCAATTGTCAGATTATTTTGGCGGGAAATATGGGATAAAGGTCGGTTATACAGAGAATTTATATGAAGATGTTACTTATCGCATCAGCGCAAATGAATTGAGGGTCGCTATGGGAAGCGATGTTGTTATAACAGGAGCATCGGTTTCAGATAATTTTCAGATTGTCAGGGAGCCTGACGGAACATGGCTCAATGAATATAAAATGCGCATGCGGCAGGGGGATATTTATGTGGAGGTGGTAGAATATCCTTTGGCCGGAGCGGAAACTGCCCAGGATATCAACAATTATATATTCCCGGACCCTGATGCTCCCGGTCGTTTCCGGGATGCAGAAGCGGTCATTCAGAAATTCAGGAATGATTACCTCGTTATCGGCGATATCGAGGTAACAGTCTTTTCATTGGCTCATCAGCTTGTAGGCATGGAGAAATTGCTGGTTGACATGATGATGGAGACTGAATATGTCGTTCCGTTGTTTGAAGCATGTGCAGAATATCAGACACGTATTGGTCTGAGGCTTATTGAGAAAGGTGTTGATGCCATCTGGTTTGGGGATGATTTTGGAACGCAGGTGAGCCTGATTATTCCACCTGAAACCTTCCGCGAACAGTTGAAACCGGTATACAAGAGAATGGTTGACCGTTTCAAGGAGGCCAGGCCGGATATTATTCCCATACTCCATTGTGACGGGGCGGTGGCTGACTTGCTGGATGACATCCATGAAATCGGTTTTGAGGTATTCAATCCTGTTCAACCGGGTGTTCCCGGACATTTGCCTGAGGATATGAAGAAGCGGTTCGGTGACAGGTTCGTTTTCTGGGGAGCCATAGACCAGCAGGATTTGCTTCCTAAAGGTTCCGATGAGGAGCTGGAAAGGGATATCATTGAAAAGATATCAGTCCTGGGGGAGGGAGGCGGTTACATGATAGCTCCGGCACATATTCTGCAGAATGATGTTTCTCCCGAAAGGGTACTTCGTTTTATTGAATTGTGTAAACAACATGGAGCATATTAGTTTGTGATAGTAATAATTTGTAATACTGATATTTAACTTTATTTTTCGTGTGACGGATTTGTATTTTGAGTTATAATTTTAAACCTAAGCATATGAAAAAAAGCATGTTTGCGGCACTTTGTGTCGTTTTCCTGATGTTGTCAGGAAATCAACTTACTGTAAATGCACAGATCGGCCGGCGTTTCCCATCAGAAAAGAAAATTGTAACTGATCCTGTAACAGGGGTAAAGCTTACATTCCTGACAAGTAAACCCGCAGGAGACGGCAAGATTTACCAGACACACAACCAATGGACTTCAGATGGGAAATGGGTTATATTCAGGTCGGATCGTGTCAAAGGGGAAGTGATGGCGGTGAACGAATCATCAGGCGAAATTGTCCAGGTTACTGAAGGCGGTTATGCAGGAATGCTCAACGTTGCCAGGAAATCCATGAAGCTTTATTTTATGAGGAAAATTGCTGCGGCTCCGGAAAAGAATTCTCTTGAATTTGTTGAAGTTGATTTGGGTAAATTGTTTGCCGACAGTAAAGCGGGTACATTGAAGGAGGCATCTGTCTATCAAAGGGTTTGCGGAACAACCCCTGAAGAACTGGAGGCCGGAGGGGATATGGCACTTGACGGGGGAGAGGAATGGGCATGGTTCAGGGTCGGTGCTGACGGTGCGAGGAAACACCTGCCTGAAGGGACAAAAATTGAAGGTAATTTTGGGGCCCGCAACATGGGTGCAGGACCAGCAGGTATCGCAGGAATGAATATACGCACCGGTGAAATAAAATATGTTGTGTCTGTTCCCATTCAGATTGGTCATATCCAAAGCAATCCCTGGGTTCCCATGCAGATTGTTTTTTGCTGGGAAACAGGTGGTAAAGCACCTCAGCGGACATGGATCGTGAATGCGGACGGATCGGGACTTCGCCCGCTTTACCCTGAAGCCTCCTATGAATGGATTACCCATGAGGCCGTCATTACCCGCGATGAGGTGGCTTTTGCCATGATGGGAGATCGCAGGATTCCGAATTTTGATGGCGAAAGTGTTACCGGACCTGAGGCCAATGTTGCGGATACCGGAAAAGTGGGATGGGGGTATTGTGCTACCCGCGAGAAGCCTTCCGGGCTGGGTATTGTTAATATCAATACCAGGGAAATGTACATTGCCGGACAAATACCCAAAGGGAGCGGTTTCTGGCATGTGACGGGTTCACCGGACGGTCGTTTTGTAGCAGGCGACTGCTTCGACCGGGAGGTTTACCTGATTGACAGAAAAAACCATGAAATGATGTTGCTGACAGCCGGACATAAAAAAACAGCCCTGGATCACCTTCATCCAACTTTCAGCCCTGATGGCAATCGTTTAATAATCCAGTCAGCCATGTTGTCTGAAGACAATAAGACCATGAATATCTGTATTGTACCTGTGCCGAAAAAATGGCTGGAGAGGAAATATAAATGAGAATGCACGTGTAACTGACGGGCAATAAAAAGTAATTATTAATCAATGCCCTGATCCCCTCTTTTGGAGGAGGTGGGGGAAGTCGGATTGCCTAATTGCAAAGCAGATATTTTTGTATGTAAATAACTGATAATTAGGTATTTGGTTGGGAATTGCGGCAACATGTAGAAATCATAAGTGGAATTTCGGAAAATCTGCCGGAATTAGAAAAGCGGGTGAACCGCCGCATTTTGTCATTTGACCGATTTGTTGAAACTAGTTGTCCATCCTGGTGACGGTGTCAATTCCCTTCAGCTTTAATAGTTTGGACATCAGCGTGTTTAAGTTGTCAGTGTTGTGAATATAAAGGTAGAGGTGTCCTTCGAATATACCATCGTGGGCATCCATGTTGATAGACCGCATATTTATCCCGTATTCGTTGGAAATGATATTGGTAATCTGGTTTGCCATTCCCTGACGGTCAAAACCCCTGAGATACAGATGGGTGAGGTAAGAGAGTACCTTAAATTTGTTCCAGGTCGCCTGCACAATATCGTCACCTCTGCTTGACATGAGTTTTATGGCTTCAGGACATGTTTTGCGGTGGATGATGATCTGTTCTCCTTCTGATTCAACTCTGTCAGAGACAAATCCAACGACGCTGTCACCCGGAATGGGATTACAGCACGTTGCCAGTTTATAATTTGATTGTTTGGAATCCTCTGTGAGCAGGAACGGCTTTTTCTTGTCTATTTTCTCTTCCTTTTTATCGGATGAGAAAGTCAGGTTCCAGAATTTTACGAACCTGTTTTCGGCTTTTGTCTGAAGTGCCTCTTCGACATCATCCAGGGAGACAAAACCCATCCCTATCTCAGCATACATCTGCTCTTTGGTGTGAAACCCGTAGTGGTTGATCAGTTTTTTAAACGTATTTGAAGTCGGCTTTACGTTGAGTTTTTCAAACTGTGCCATAAGCTTCTTCTGTCCTTCTTCAATGTGTTTTTTTTGCTCCTGCTTGAAAGAATCCTTGATCTTGGTTTTTGCCCTGGCGGTCACAGCGATATTGATCCATTCCGGTTTCGGAGACTGCTTTTCTGAGGTTAATATTTCCACCTGGTCTCCGCTTTTCAGTACATAGCTCATCGGTACAAGAGCATGGTTTACCTTAGCCCCAATGCAATGATTACCCAGTGCAGAGTGGATGTCATAGGCACAATCCAGCACAGTGGCATCCTTGGGCAACATTTTCATCTCTCCTTTCGGGGTAAAGACTACTATCTCCCTGCTGAACAGGTTAAGCTTGAATTCGTCGAGGAAATCAAGCGCATCTGATTCCGGATTGGCAAGTAGTTCCCTGATTTTATGGAGCCATTTGTCCAGTTCGCTTTCCGCTGAACTGTCCCCTTTGTATTTGTAATGAGCAGCAAATCCCCTTTCGTCAATTTCATCCATTCGTTCGCTGCGAATCTGAACTTCAACCCATTGCCCTTTTGGTCCCATTACTGTTGTATGAAGTGATTCGTAGCCATTGGCTTTCGGAATCGTAATCCAGTCCCTGATCCGGTCAGGTTTGGGAGTGTATATGTCAGTTACGAGTGAAAGGATGTCGAAACACTGTCGTTTTTCGGAGATGTTCTCTTTTGGTTTAAAAACGATACGGACAGCCAGAAGGTCATAGACTTCCTCGAACGAAATCTTCTTGGTTTGCATCTTCTGGTAAATGGAATAGATTGATTTCGTTCTTCCGCTTATTGTGAAATCAAAATTTTCTTCATACAATTTTGCCTGAATTGGCTTGGAAAAATCGTATACCAGGTAATTGATCCGCTCCTGCTCACTGTGAAGGTTGAGTTCAATCTGCCTGTAAGTTTCCGGATCCTTGAATTTTAGACTCAGGTCTTCAAGCTCGCATTTTATGGCGTACAGGCCCAGTCTGTGTGCAAGTGGTGCAAAAATATAAAGTGTCTCGGAGGATATTTTGAGCTGCTTGTTTTGGGGCATTGATTCAAGCGTCCTCATATTGTGCAGCCTGTCAGCCAGTTTGATAAGGATAACCCTGACATCGTCAGACAGGGTCATCAGCATCTTCCTGAAATTTGTTGCCTGCTTTGAGTCGTAAGTGCCTGAAAGTTTGGTTAATCCATCTACAAGCATTGCAATTTTGGATCCAAACATTTTTTCGATATCCTGCACTGTGTAATCAGTATCTTCAACTACATCATGGAGGATGGCCGCTACAGCGGATTTAGTCCCAAGCCCTATTTCGCTGACGACAATTTTTGCGACAGAAAGAGGATGAAGGATGTAGGGTTCACCTGATCTGCGCCGCACTCCCATGTGGGCTGATGAAGCGAACTGAAAAGCTTTCTGGATCAGTTGCACGTTCTCCGGCGTCAGCGGACGTGTAAAAGATTTCAACAGCTCTTCGTACAAGTCATCAATTTCCCTTTTCTCTATTTCTGTCTGTAAATCCATTTGTTACTATAAGGACCCAATAATCAATATTTTTTCATGCATGGATACAAAAGTTGTGCCCAGGCATGACCGAACTAAATTAACCTATTTTTTAGTATCTGTTCATCAAGTTTATCAAAGGTTTCAACCATTTTTTCCCAGGAAAAGCGACTTTTTTCTGCTTTGAGATTCTCAATATATACTACTGCCCGGTCATTTTCAAAAAAATCGATAAGCGCTGCCGCGATGGAAGAAGGATCCGGAGATACTGTATATCCGACCTTTTTGTCCGGGACAATTTCTCCCAATCCTCCTACATCAGTTACAAGGATTGGCTTTTCAAAATGGTAGGCAACCTGCGTGACTCCGCTTTGTGTGGCACTCTTGTAAGGCTGGACAATGAGGTCCGCAGCACTGAAATAGTACGGAACCATTTCATCCGCGATAAAGTGGGTGTGCAAAATTATATGTTCTTCAAGATGATTCTCCCGGATAATCCCTTCATATTTCTGGCTGGAAGTGTAGTATTCACCGGCAACCAGCAATTTTATCCTGAAATCCCTCAACCTTGGATCGGCAAAAGCAGTCAACAGCCAGTCAAGACCTTTGTATTCACGAATAAATCCAAAGAAAAGCAGGTATTTGTAATCCGGGTCAAGGCCTAGCTTCTTCAATGCGACCTCGCGCGATACCGCTATGCCGAAGTTGTCGTAAAGCGGATGCGGCGTGTAAAGCGACGGCGCTGAAGGCCTGAATTTTTTCAGATCCTCAAGTACCTTGTGTGATAAAGTAATAAATCCGTCAATACTCTTGAGAAAATACCTGGTCAGGATCAAATCTCCAAATCTTCTTTCGTGTGGTACTATATTGTCTGTCAGGGAGATGATTCTTGTGTGACGATTCCTCCTGACTATCCTGGCAATGGTTCCCAGAGCCGGGGCCATTAAAGGAATCCAGAAACGTATTACCAGTACATCTGGTGATAATTTGCGAAGTTCCCTGCCAACCCGAATCCAGTTCAAGGGGTTGACCGAATTGACCTTTATCCTGATTTCAAGGTCTGCCGGGGCCGGCTGATCAGAATATTGTCCTTTGCCGGGAAATAGAAAATTCGGGTACTGAAGTGAAAATGTGTATATTACAACTTCGTTGCCCTGACTGATCAGGGCCCGTGCAAGCCGTTCATTGAAAGTGGCAATACCTCCAGGGCGGAAAGGCCACGTTGTGCCAAGCAGGACAATCTTTCTTCTCAATTTTTCCATCCTGAACACAAAGTTACCATTTTAGAATAATTTTAAAGTACTTAAAATGCTAAGTATCTTAAAATTTGGATTCATTCGGCAAGATTCCAGGCGCTTATTTTGGCGCCTGGCATCCTTAAAATACGATAAATATCTGATATGTAGTTATATAAATAAATTAATTAAATAAGTCAATTACACATTTTACATTTCCTGATTCATTTGTTAGATCCTTCTAGATCTCCCCAATTGGGCGACTTCTGATTTGTGTCCGGATCAACAACTTAACATAACCCCCTTCCCACGGAGGTGTTGGGGTAGGTCAAACCGCAAAGGTTGAAACTTCACCATCCTAATTTGCTTGATCCTTATCTCCCTGTGGTTCTGTTAATTTCTGAAAACTCCATTAGTTTCAACAACCATACTTTAACCATTCCTGATCAGAATATTGGTATTTTATTCAAATTGAACGATTATCTTTGACCAAAATATCCAAAATATGGAAGAACGCCCTTTGATATTGATATCCAATGATGATGGGGTTTTTGCCAGGGGTCTGATCGAACTTGTTGAAGTGATCAGGCTGTTTGGTAACATTGTTGTCGTTGCCCCGGACAGTCCTCATTCCGGAATGTCCCATGCCATTACGGTTGAACATCCCCTGCGGCTCACTAAAGTTCAGGAGGAAGAGGGACTGGTGATATATTCATGCTCCGGAACCCCGGTAGATTGCGTCAAACTGGCATGTAACAAAGTTCTTGACCGTCTTCCGGATTTTGTGATCTCCGGTATCAATCACGGGGCAAATACCTCAATATCAGTTTTATATTCCGGTACGATGGGTGCGGCGATCGAGGGGTCAATTCATGGTGTACCATCTATTGGATTTTCTTTGGATGATTATTCGCAGGAAGCAGATTTTACCAAAGCAAAAAAAGTGGTGGCCCGCATCTTTCAGAAAGTTGCTGAATATGGCTTGCCGGATGGAATCTGCCTGAATGTAAATATTCCCAAAGGGGAGGTGAAAGGGATAAATTTCTCTCGTCAGACCCGCGGAAAATGGGTTGAGGAGTTTGAAAAGAGAACTGATCCGCACGGACGCGACTACTACTGGATGACTGGTTATTTTAATGATGCGGAAAATGAAGCCAGGGATACGGATACTTTTGCCCTTCTCAACGGTTTTGTTTCAGTAGTTCCCGTAACAACAGATCTGACGGCTTATACCGCCTTTCAGTTCATGCAAAAATGGAAATTCTGACCTTATGAGCGCTACATACACACAACCATCCGGAATGAATAATTTCTGGCTTGGCTTTTTTCTTGGACTGTGTTTTCCGGTCGTATTTTTCCTTCTTTATTTCATGTTCCGGTTCCATGATCTTACCTTCGGAAATTACTGGCACCGCCTGCTTGAAACAGGTACAATCGTGCATGTCATGAGCCTATCCGTTTTTCCAAATCTGATTCCATTCATGTTTTTTGTGCGTACCAACAGGTTCAGGTCCGGCAGGGGGACAATGGCTGTCACTGTCATTTTCGCAATCCTAATCTTTGCATTGAAATTTATCCTGTGATGCATTTTTGTAACCAATTGACAATCAGATGAGATATTTTATTATTGCAGGAGAAGCCTCGGGTGATTTACATGCAGCTCATCTGATGGGTGGCATTAAAAAAAAGGATCCGGAAGCGAAATTTAGTTTTTTTGGTGGAGATTTGATGGCCACACATGGGGGAACGCTTTTGAAACACTACCGTGAAATGGCTTTTATGGGGTTTTTTACGGTATTGCTGAACCTGAAACAGATCAGGAAAAACTTTAAACTGGCAGAAGAAAAATTGATAGAATTCAATCCGGATGTACTGATCCTGGTTGATTATCCCGGTTTTAACCTGCGGATGTCAAGGTTTGCCAAAGAACATAATATCAGGACCTTCTACTACATCTCGCCTAAGATATGGGCCTGGAAGTCGGGTCGCGTCAAATGGGTAAAAAATTATGTGGATGAAGTATTCACTATTTTCCCTTTCGAGAAGGATTTTTACGACAAATACGGTTATAAGGTCAGGTACGTGGGCAATCCGACAGTCGACGAACTGGCAGTACGGTCTTGTATAAACCAGACCAGGCAGGAGTTTATTGACGAAACCGGACTGGAAGACCGTCCGATAGTAGCTTTGCTTGCAGGAAGCCGCAGACAGGAGATAAAGCTTATTCTGCCGGTACTGGTCAAGGTGGCAGATCTTTTCCCTTCCTACCAGTTTGTTATTGCCGGTGCTCCTTCTTTGCCACTTGAATTGTACCAGGATAATATGCCGGAAAAGAAGATTCCTGTGATTTTCGGAAAAACCTATGAGCTTTTACAACAATCCAGGGCAGCGGTTGTGGCATCCGGAACAGCAACACTGGAAACAGCAGTAATCAATATCCCGCAGGTGGTTTGTTATATTATGGAACTTGGGAGATTTACATCTCTGCTGAAAAAATATTTTCTCAAAATACCATGGTTTTCCCTGGTTAACCTGGTAATGGACAAAGAAATTGTAAAGGAGTATTTCCAGGAGAACTGTACTCCGGCTAATGTGTCGGCTGAGTTGAAAAGGATCCTGGAGGATGAACGGTACCGGGCTGAGATGCTGAACAATTATAAGCTAATGCTCGAAAAACTTGGTCCGCCCGGATGCGCCGAAAGAGCTGCCGGGGAAATGGTCCGGTTGCTCAGGAATTGAAATAATATTAATATATTGATAACAAAGAAGTTCCGGGTATGATTAGTCTGATAAAAAAGGAATTGCTTCAATTTTTCGGATCATTGATTGCCTACATGATACTGATCGTTTTCGCATTGATTTCCGGACTGTTCCTGTGGTTTTTTGAAGGAAATATGAATATTCTGTCGGGTGGTTATGCTTCGCTCTCAGCATTTTTCGATCTTGCTCCCTGGCTTTATCTTTTTCTGATTCCCGCAATTTCCATGCGGCTTTTTTCAGAAGAGATGCGGAATGGCACCATGGAGTTGTTGCTGACAAGGCCGGTTTCTGTTTACAGCCTTATTGCAGCGAAATTGTCTGCTGCTTTTATCGTTGTTATCCTGACTTTGATCCTGTCGCTGGTTTATTTCTTTTCAGTGTATGAATTGGGTCATCCGGTGGGAATAATAGATGTGGCTGCTACTATCGGCAGTTATATTGGACTTCTTTTCCTGGCGCTGATATTCCTTTCGGTTGGGCTTTTTGCCTCTTCAATAACTGAAAATCAGATTATTGCATTCGTTGTTGCAGTTTTGATATCATTCTTTCTCTTTTCCGGTTTTGAGTTGCTTTCCGATCTGATCATGTCGTCGGCATGGTCTGCCTTGCTTGTTTCAATGGGTATTTCATCCCATTATGAATCTGTAAGCCGTGGATTGATTGACAGCCGTGATCTGTCATATTTTATTACAGTTACTATCGTTTTTCTTACCCTCACCGGGATTGCACTCCAATGGAAAAGAACAGGTTATTCCATCAGGACCCATAGAATTGCCTCCTATCTTTTTCTGTTTGCCGTACTTGTCTCCCTGACTTCATTCCGTCTGTTCAGAATTGACTTCACCGCTGAAAAAAGATACACCCTTTCAGATGCATCCATCAGGGTTCTTAAAAAAATGGAGCATCCTTTGTTGGCGGAATTGTACCTGGAAGGCGACATTCCCCCGGGATTCCGCAGGTTAAAGACTGCTGTTGAAGAGAAATTGCTTGATATTCAGCAGTATGGTAAAAATTCGATTTATGTCAGAAGAATTGATCCTTACAAAGAGGTGCCGGCCTCAGAACGGAAAGAATATTTTAACAGCTTGCTGCAACAGGGAATTAACTGGACTGATTTAAGAATTAAGACGGAACAGGGAATCACAACTAAACTGGTATTTCCATCTCTGGTTCTGAAGTACCAGAATAAGAAATGCGTAGTAAATCTCCTCAATAACGATCCGACACTGCCGGCAGAGGAAAATTTGAACCGGTCGGTCGAAAGACTCGAATTTGAGCTGATGAATGCCGTCCTGACACTCATGCGTGAAAATCCGGTTCATGTTGCTTTCCTTGAAGGACACAACGAAGCAGATTCCTTACAAGTATTCGATTTCTCAAATACCCTGGCAGCATGGTACAAAGTTTCCAGGGTCAATTGTAACCGTCTATTGGCAAACCCCGACAGTATCAAGGTACTGATAATTGCTAATCCTCAGACGGATTTTCCGGAAAGTGACAAACTGATTTTGGATCAGTACCTGATGAAAGGAGGGAAAATGATCTGGCTCATAGACCCTGTCAGAGTTAGCCTCGACAGCTTGTCTGAAGGGATGACAACGCTTGCGATGCCTGTCGACCTCAATCTAAAGGATCAGTTGTACCACTATGGAATCCGCTTAAACAACGACCTGATCCAGGATGCTGAGTGCATGCAAATACGCGTGAATACAGCTCCGTTGGGTGCATCGCCCCATTATTCACTGGCCTCCTGGTATTTCTCGCCGTTGCTTCATCCGCTGCAATCTCATCCCGTCGGAAAGAATGTCGCCCCCATTGCTTCGGAATTCACCAGTTCACTTGATACGGTAGGAGAGAATCCGGAGATCCGGAAGCGTATATTGCTGAGTTCTTCTTCTTTTTCCAGGAAAAATGAAGCCCCACTCCAGGTGAGCCTGCGGATGATTGATGCCCCGCCTTCCAGAGATTTCTTCAACCGTTCCAGCCTGACTGCCGGAATTCTGCTGGAAGGGAAATTTAGTTCAGTCTTTAAAAACAGGATCATAGATAAGACAGGATTGCCTGCTGATTTTAAGTTCATTTCTGAAAGCGTGCCAACCAAAATGGCCGTGTTTTCGGATGGCGGACTGTTATCCAACAAGGTAAACAGAATTGCGCAGGAACCTACAACATTACCATTAGGGTATGACCGGGTTACAAAAATAACCTTCGGCAACCGCGATTTCTTTTTAAACCTGGTTCAGTATCTGAGTGATGATGCATCCCTGTCGGAGTTAAAAAACAAATCCTGGCAAATAAGGCTTTTGGACAAAGTTAAAGTAAATGAACAGGATTCTTTCCTGCGATGGCTGAACCTTCTTTTTCCACTGATGCTGATTCTTGCGGGTGGAGTACTGTTTGCATGGTTCAGAAAACGGAGGAACGAAAAGTAATTTTTAGTAGCGAAAAAAAGAGGGTTTGGGACGAATTAATGAGGGAATGTTTGTATATTCGTGACTTTGTGAATGGTCTCTGAAATCCAATGAAAAGGGTGATTTACCAGCAATGAATATGATTTTCATGGGAGCGGATCGTCGATATAATCTGTAAAAACAAAATTGTAATAATATGAAATTTGTCGTTTCGAGTACCGAATTACTAAGGCACCTGAATGCAATAAGCAGGGTGATCAGCAGTAAAAATACCCTGCCAATCCTGGATAATTTTTTGTTCAGGCTTGAAGGAAAGACTCTTTCCGTGACTGCCTCAGACCTGGAAACCACCCTCATCACAACAATGGAACTGGACCAGTCAAATGATGATGGCCTGGTTGCCTTGCCGGCAAAAATTCTTTTGGATACTTTGAAGGAATTTCCGGAACAACCGTTGAGGTTTGAGCTGGATGCTGATACCATGGGTATGAGCATTTATTCATCCAACGGAAAGTTTTCAATTCCGGGGCAAAACGGTGACGAATTTCCCAATCAACCGTCGCTTCATGCTGAACATTTTTCCATCCAGGTGCCTCATGATGTTCTCCTGAACGGGATTAACAAGACCTTGTTTGCTACTGCCGATGATGAACTTCGTCCGGTGATGAACGGCATCAACATTGAAATATCTCCTCTCGAAATGACTTTTGTCGCTTCCGATGCACACAAACTGGTGCGTTACAAACGTTCTGATGCCAAATCTGAAAATGATGCGTCATTTATTCTTCCCAAAAAACCGGCTTCACTGTTAAAGAACATTCTTCCCAAAGAGGACTTTGATGTAACCCTGGAATTTGATGAGAAGAATGCGATATTCCAGTTAACAGGGTTTAAAATGGTTTGCAGGTTGGTAGAAGGAAGATATCCGGCCTACAATTCGGTGATACCGGTAAATAATCCCAACAAGCTGTTGATTGACAGGGTTGAGTTTTACAATACATTGCGCAGGGTTTCCGTTTTTGCCAACCAGGCCAGTAACCTGGTACGCCTGAAACTTACAGCATCTGAGCTGGTTGTTTCTGCTCAGGATATTGATTTCGCCATTTCAGCGGTGGAAAAGATCAAATGTGATTACGATGGACAGGAAATGGAGATTGGTTTCAAATCTACTTTCCTGATCGAAATACTTGCAAATCTTACTTCTTCTGATGTGAAGATGATGCTTTCCGATCCTTCGAGAGCCGGACTGTTATTGCCTGCTGAACAGGAATTTGAGCAGGAAGATGTGCTGATGCTACTGATGCCAATGATGATCAACGCATAGCCAAAATAAAAATGATGGGAAAACCTGGCGAAAATCAATGCCGGGTTTTTTTGTATAGACAAAACTCTTTATGAAGCTTAGCTTAAAAAATCCGATTGTTTTCCTGGACTTGGAAACTACCGGAATCAATGTTGTGACTGACCGGATCGTGGAGATCGCATTCCTGAAAATTTTACCGGATGGCAGGGAAGAGGAGAAACTACAGCTTATAAATCCCGGGATACCTATTCCACCCCAGGCCAGTGCCATTCATGGCATTTATGATGAGCATGTAAAGGATGCACCGCTTTTTAAGGATGAGGCAAGAAATCTTGCGAGGTTCATTGAAGGGTGTGATCTTGCCGGTTTTAATTCAAATCGCTTTGATATTCCGTTGCTTACGGAGGAATTTCTTCGCGCGGATGTTGACATTGATCTCAAAAGACGTAAATTTGTTGATGTGCAAACGATATTTCACAGGATGGAAAAGAGGACGCTGGCGGCAGCCTGCAAGTTTTACCTTCAGAAAGATCTCGAAAATGCGCACAGCGCAATGGCTGATACAAAAGCAACCTACGAAGTTCTCCAGGCACAGCTTGAACGTTACCAAGGTGCCTCCTTCGAGGAAGGTGGCAAAGTTTCAGTTCCGATTGTGAATGAAATCAGTCACCTTTCAGCTTTCTCTTCATTCGACCGCAACGTCGATTATGCCGGCCGGATCGTGTATGATGAAAACAATGTGGAGGTTATCAACTTTGGCAAGCACAAAGGTAAACCGGTCGAAAAAGTGCTGGCTGATGAGCCATCCTATTACAACTGGATGATGAACGGTGAGTTTCCCCTGTACACAAAGAAAGTGCTGACTGCTATCAAACTTCGTTCTCTGAACAGGAAACTTTGAAATAGTGACTGCTCTTTCAAAGATGGATATTACTTGAAATGGCTTAATTGAGAATAACTGCCGGGTTCGTAATTTTAGGATGATAAGCTGTTTTGATCCGTATTAGTCACTTTGATAAATAAAATATAACACATGAAGATTATTTGTATCGGCCGAAATTACGTGAAGCACGCGCAGGAACTTCAGCATGAGGTTCCAACAGAACCGGTTTTTTTCATGAAACCGGATTCTGCACTGTTAAAGGACAACAAACCATTTTTCCTTCCGGATTTCTCCAGCGAGATTCACCACGAAATTGAACTGGTAATTAAAATTGGCCGGCTTGGGAAAAATATTGAAGCAAAATTTGCAGGCAGGTATTACAACGAAATAGGCCTTGGAATTGATTTTACAGCCAGGGATGTGCAGCGTCACCTGATCGAAAAGGGATTACCCTGGGAGAAGTCAAAGGCGTTCGATTCTTCTGCCGTACTGGGGAAGTTCCTTACCAAAGAGGAATTGATTAATATGGACCAGATACTTTTTTCTCTAAAAAGAAACGGCGTAGTTGTTCAGTCAGGTGATTCAAAATTGATGATTTTCCCTTTCGATGCGATTATCGAACATGTATCAAAATATGTGACGCTGAAGATTGGTGATCTGATCTATACAGGAACACCGGCAGGAGTTGGGCCTGTAGCCATTGGTGACAGACTGGAAGGTTTTATGGGTGAAAAGAAGATGTTTGATATCCTGGTAAAATAGTTCCCCATACCATCAGAATTTCATTGATTTGTCTGTACTGCAGCGGAATATGGAGTTTTAAGCCATTGCCCGTAAATGTTGCAGACATTTCTCCTTCCGAATTTATTAGCGGTGAAGCATTGCATACAATCTGCGATGCGAATTCAACATCCTTAAATGGAACCATTTTAAATACTGCTTCCTTTGCACACCAGCGCAGCAGTATATCCTTATTGGATAGTTGACCTTCGATGGTGCAATCTTTCATTTCTTCCGGTGACAAAAATTTTTTTGCAGCCCGTTCAGTATTGCGGCTGATAAGTTCAATATCTATTCCAGGATGCATTTCAGGGTGGTAACAGATAGCTACACGTTCAGATGTATGGGTAATTGAAATGTAACCGGGTGTATTTAAAAGCACCGGTTTTCCGGCAAGGTCATAACCGATTTTTGAACAAATACTTGTCATCTGCCTGAGCAGCAGTCTTGCCGCAGTCCATTCTCTTTTCCTGAGGTCATTTCTGAAAAGTTGATAGTTGGTAAGTTCCTGTTCGTCGGGTTGCAACAGAGACATCAGGAGATCTGTTGACTCTGTTATCTCCCAAAAACCTATAAGGCCATTCTCGGTTTGTTCTATGAACTTAACGGCCATTTGCCCCCTCCCATTTTGTGGTTTCTATCATTTTGACAACATCAGCCGACAAAAAATTAATTACGGGCCGCAGACTGTCATAGTTGGGTATCTCCTTGATATACAGGGCTCCTCTAAGAAAATTTTTCACACTGTCTGTAAGATAGAATTGCATAGGAGATGCTGCATTCCCTTTCAGCCTGTACAAAGTGCCAAAAGTTTTGCTTGCAGGATTGATGAAAATTTTCTCCTCAATTGAGCTTGCTTTAGCGGAATGGTTGTAAACAAGGGTTCTGGACTCTTCAATCAGCCTGGCCAGGTTGTTATCAATTTTTTTGTAACTGATATGTATTTGCGCTTTGTTTGCGGGAATCTCAAGTGTTATCCATTCTTTCTCACCTGGGTTCAGCAGGTCGGGAGTAACTGTAGAATAAGCCGGTATCAGGAAGTTGTAGGGGAGTGGCATGTCAAGCGGCCTGTATGATTTGTCGGGGAATGAGATTCTGTAATACCCCCTTGGTTTTGGTGTTGAATCTTTTCTGCATGAGGTTGTCAGGCAGGCAAAGAGAAAAAATGAACAAATAGATACACGGAAAATTTTTGACATCCCCAAAGTTAAGATTTTTCAATTATATCAAAATCATCTTCGATATCAACTGCTGCTTATTCAGGAAAATCTTCCAGGTTCCCTGTATCTCAAACAGATATCAAAGCGAATTAGGCAGGCGACGTCCCAGGGAAAGAAGAACAACATCCATAACAAAAGCCTTGCGAAGGAATCGATTGAAAAAGGTAGAAATTCAATTTTCCCTGACAAGGCTTCTGTCTCTGTTACTGAAGATTATTTTCAATTCAGTCAGATCGGTAATTAAAATGGAAGGTCATCGGGTGTTGTTCCCTCTTCCGTAAAGCCTTGAGATACATTGGGTTCGTTGACAGCACTTTTTGCTTCAGTTGCTGGATTTCCCGCTGGCGGGCCTGCCTGACCAGGTTTCCGGTCGAGTAGCCTGACCTCATCTGCATAAATTTCATATGCTGTTCTTTTTACACCATCGTTCGAATCATAGGTGCGGGAACGAATACGGCCTTCGACATAAATCTGGCTCCCTTTTTTAATGAATTTCTCTGCAAGGGTCGCAAGGTTCCGCCAGCAGACGATGTTGTGCCACTCAGTCTGAGTAACTCTTTCACCGGCCTTGTTATTGTAAACCTCAGATGTAGCCAGGGAAAATGATGCAACAGAAACATTACTGTCCAAATGCCTGATTTCCGGGTCCTTCCCGACATTCCCAACTAAAATAACTTTGTTAACTGACATAATTGTATGATTTTATGGTATATTGTAAGTTACTGAAAAACGACGACATTTCAAAATCGATCAAAGATAAAAATAAATATGGACAGGGTTAAGCCCGGTTGTTTTAATGTCCCATCTCCATTAAAAATGTCTCAACTGGTTTCGGCACCGGATATCTTGCGATATCAGCCCTGCTGACTCTGATAAGCCTATCTGGTACTGCCAGCCCATCGAGGCTGAGAGTTATAAATCTTATATGAAGTCTCTGATGAGTTAACAAATGAATTTTTTCAGGAAAAACAGATTCAATGGTTGGTGAAAGATTTCTGAAAATATCCGCCCATCCGGTTCCTGTGATTAACTCTTCAGCTGTGGTCGGGTGTTTGGTCTCGATCAGGGGAAACTGGTACATGTTTCGCCAAATATCTTTATCATTTCTTTTTTCAAAAAACAGGTTGTCACTATCGTACAGATACAGAAAGTTGAGATACCTCTCTTTTTGAATGACCTGTTTGGATTTAACCGGGAAAGCTGCTACTGACTTATTCAAATACGCATTGCAGTTGATGGAAAGCGGACAATCATTGCAAGTTGGATGAGCCGGTAAGCACCGGATAGCCCCAAACTCCATCACAGCCTGGTTGAATTCTCCCGGGTTCTTCAAGTCAAGCAAGGACTGTGCCAGCTCATAAAATTCCTTTTTCCCTTTTGACGAATCAATGGGTGTTGAGATGCCAAAAAGGCGGGAAAGGACCCTGTACACATTTCCGTCGACAACGGCAAACGGAAGATTAAATGAGAGAGAAGCTATGGCGGCGGCAGTATAATCACCCACTCCTTTAAGTTTCCTGATGGAATGATAATCATTCGGAAATTTGCCATTGTGTTCATTTATAATGGTTTTGGCAGCATGTTGCATATTCCTGGCCCGTGAGTAGTAGCCCAGTCCCTGCCATACTTTCAATACATCTTCTTCCGGAGCTTCAGCCAGGCTTCTAATATCAGGGAACCTTTCCAGAAAACTAAAGTAATAATTCATGCCTTGCTGTACACGCGTTTGCTGAAGGATGATCTCAGAGACCCAGATTTTGTATGGATCCTTACTGTTCCGCCATGGGAGATCACGTTTATTATGGTTGTACCAAACTGTCAATGCTTTACGATATTCTTCCAATATTTCGATGTTTAGAGATAAAAATTAAAAAAAGCACAAAAATTATTGGCTAATATGATATTAGTTAATTCAAAAGCTATATATTTGTGCACCAAATCAGAAGATAAAGGAAATCAAATATAGAGTTAATAAAAAATAAAGTCAAATCATTAAAATTTAATAAAAATGACTAAAGCAGATATCGTAAACGAAATTTCCAAGAGCACTGGTATTGAGAAGCTTACTGTTCAAAAAGCAGTAGAAGCATTTATGGACACCGTTTCAGGTTCCTTAGCTGATGGTAACAATGTATATCTCCGTGGTTTCGGAAGTTTTATCGTTAAAAAACGTGCAGAAAAAACAGCACGCAACATTTCACGTAACACCACTATTATTATCCCGGAACACAACATCCCTTCTTTCAAGCCTGCTAAAACCTTCGTAGGTCGCGTTAAAAACAACGTGAAGTAATTTATTATTCTTAAATTTAAAAGATATGCCAAGCGGTAAGAAGAGAAAAAGACATAAAATGGCTACCCATAAACGCAAAAAGCGTTTACGGAAGAACCGTCACAAAAAGAAAAAATAGGCTTTTTGTAACGCCTCCATAAAAAATACAAAACCTAAAGCACTTTTGTGCTTTAGGTTTGTTGTATCTAATAGTTTTAATTAACATAAATTGAGTAAAGAGTATGAGCAATGAGCTGGTTATTGATGTATCGTCCTCTCATGTCGAAATTGCTTTACTCGAAAACAAAAAACTTGTAGAACTCAACAGGGAAAGCAACGACGTTAAATTTGCGGTTGGAGATATTTACCTTGCAAAGGTAAAGAAGATCATGCCGGGTCTGAATGCTGCCTTTGTTGATGTTGGTTACGAGAAAGATGCGTTCTTACATTATTTGGATTTAGGACCACAGTTCCAGACTCTTAACAAGTTCCTCAAATTAGCCGCCGCTAAGAAGATTAAGTTGACGCCGTTCCCGAAAATTACTCCGGAACCTGATATCAATAAAGACGGCAAGATTTCTGAGGTATTGAAAGCCGGTCAAACTATTCTTGTACAGATAGCCAAAGAACCTATTTCTACCAAAGGACCACGACTAACCTCGGAGATTTCAGTGGCAGGAAGAAATATGGTATTAGTACCGTTCAGTGACAAAATATCTGTATCACAGAAAATTGAAACGACGGAAGAAAAGACCCGTCTGAAAAAATTAATCCAGAGCATATGCCCGAAAAATTACGGGGTGATTGTTCGGACTGCGGCTGAAGGGAAAATGGTGGCTGAACTGGACCAGGAGCTTAGACGACTGATTGCAAAATATGAAAATGCACTCAATAAGCTGGAAAAGCAAGTCGTCCCTTCACTGGTTCTTGGAGAAACAGACAGGACAATCTCTTTGATAAGAGACGTCTACAGTCAGGATTTCTCCAACATCTACATCAATGATGAAGATGCAGCCGCCGATGCAAAAGAGTATGTGGGAACTATTGATTCTGAAAAGAAAAAGATTGTCAGGTATTACAATGGTAAAATGCCAATTTTCGAATATTTTGGAATCGATAAACAAATTAAAGCATCTTTTGGTAAAACGGTCTCCTTTAAAAGCGGAGCATATCTGATAATTGAGCATACAGAAGCTTTTCACGTCATTGACGTCAACAGCGGAAACCGTTCTAAAACAGGAGACCAGGAGACCAACGCACTGGAAGTGAATCTGGCAGCCGCTGAAGAAATTGCTCGTCAATTGAGGCTTCGGGATATGGGTGGAATTATCGTGATCGATTTTATCGATATGCATGGTAATGAGAACCGCCAGAAAGTTTTCGAGAAAATGAAGGAAGTTATGTCTTCCGACAGAACCAAACACAATATACTCCCGCTGAGTAAGTTTTGTTTGATGCAAATTACACGGCAACGTGTAAGGCAAGAGATGGCCATCGAAACGGAGGAAAACTGCCCCGTTTGCAAAGGAACAGGTAAGGTGACACCTACTTTGCTTTTCATTGAGGAAATCGAACAAAGGGTACGCTATAGTTTTGAAGAACTGCAGAAAAAGAGCCTTACGATTGAGCTTCACCCATTTGTGGGAGCATTCCTGACGAGAGGTTTTATTTTTTCCAAAGTATTCAAATGGCGATGGAAATATCGCAAGAAGATTAAGATCGTGGAAATGAATTCAATGAGTTTTCTTGGATCCAAATTCTACGATGAGAATCAAAATGAAATTGTCATTTAGAAAAGTTAAAAACCCGCCAATTTATTGAGCGGGTTTTTTTGTAATTTTGAATGGTTAATGCCTGAGTTTTGACAATGGCTCGAATACTGAATATTATTGTTTTTTTAATTGCCGGTTGTTTGATCAATAATAACATTACATAATCAAACGCCGAAAGAAAAAATAACTCTGAATGAGAATAAATAGCATTAAAGCAGGTTTCCTCCTGTTCATTGGATTATTTCTTATCCATCTGAATTCCACTGCCCAGGTTATTTCGCCTGTCAAATGGTCCTTCGACCAGAAGAAAATATCCAACGATGAAATTGAATTGAGCTTCCATGCTGTCATTGAACAGGGCTGGCACCTTTATGGTACTAATCTGCCAGACGGAGGTCCTGTGAGCACCTCGGTTAATTTCACGCCTGATAGTCTTAATTATCGCTTTTCAGGCGAACTTACTTCTCTTAGCAAACCAATCAGTCAGTTTGATAAGATATTCAAGCTTGAGTTAACCTATTATGCCAATGAGGCTCATTTTACACGAAAAATAAAGGTAATTGGCAATCAGCCATTTACAATTAAAGGCTCAATTGAATACCAGAGTTGCAATGACGAAACATGCACAATGGATGAAGCTGATTTTTCGTTTCCGGTCAATGAATCTGCGGCGGCTTCAGCTGTTCCTGTCAATAAAGCAGAAGTGGCACCTGTTGCAGTCACCGGACAAGTACACCATTCGCTTATATGGTTTTTGTTCTTCAGCTTTATTGCCGGTCTTGCCGCAATACTGACGCCCTGTGTATTTCCAATGATACCAATGACCGTGTCATTTTTCATGAACAGTAACAAAACCAGGTGGGAGGCCAGGTTTCAGGCCCTGGTTTATGGAGGCTCTATCATTTTGATTTATACCCTCATAGGTACAATTGTGGCTATTACCCTTGGAGCAGATTTTGCCAACTGGCTAAGTACACATTGGTTGCCTAATGTTTTGTTTTTCATCATATTCGTAGTGTTTGCCTTCTCTTTTTTCGGAGCATTTGAAATAATTCTGCCTTCCAGCTGGGTCAATAAGAGCGATGATAAAGTCAGCAAAGGCGGTGCTGCAGGAGCTTTTTTCATGGCTTTGACCCTGGTACTGGTTTCTTTTAGTTGTACCGGCCCGATTGTGGGAGCTATCCTGGTTGAATCTGCAGGCGGGATGATTCTCAAGCCGATTGTCGGAATGTTTGGCTTTTCTCTTGCATTTGCCCTGCCATTTACCCTATTTGCAATGTTCCCTCAATGGCTTAGCAATCTTCCCAAATCAGGTGGATGGCTTAATTCCGTGAAGGTTGTACTTGGTTTTATTGAGCTTGCGCTGGGTTTGAAATTCCTGAGCATAGCAGATCAGACCTACCACTGGAGAATTTTGGACAGGGAGGTATACCTGGCTTTTTGGATTGTTATCTTTACCCTGATGGGAATCTACCTGCTTGGGAAAATCAAGTTCGCTCATGACAGTGATGTCAAACATGTTACAACTGGCCGTCTGATGCTGTCGATTATAACTTTCTCTTTTGTCGTTTACCTGATTCCAGGTATGTTCGGGGCTCCATTGAAGGCTATTTCTGGCTATCTGCCGCCTATGACCACCCATGATTTTGATTTTCACAAGATTATTCGCGAAGAAGTGAAGCTCGTCGGTGCCTATGGTAATAACCAGAATGCTCTGGATCTGCCCGGGAGTAAGCTTTGCGAAAAGCCTAAGTACAGCGAATTTCTGGAACTGCCACACGGATTGGAGGGTTATTTTGATTTTGAGCAGGGACTGGCATGTGCCAAAGCGCAAAATAAGCCGATCTTCATTGATTTCACTGGGCACGGTTGCGTAAACTGCCGTGAAATGGAGGCCAATGTCTGGTCAGATGCCCGTGTCCTGGAAAGATTAAAACGGGATTTCGTCATCATCGCACTGTATGTGGATGACAAGACTACCATGCCTGAAAGTGACTGGATAACTTCTTCCTATGACCATAAAGTAAAGAAAACAATTGGCAAAAAATATGCTGATTTTCAAATTTCAAGATTTGGAGTGAATGCGCAGCCATATTATGTGATCATGGATCTTGAACAGAAAATTCTTGTAACTCCTACCGCAAGAGACTTGAATCCCGATCATTTCGTAGATTTTCTCGATCGTGGTTTAGCTGCATTTAAGGAGAAGAAATGATTTCCCGAATAACGGGAGCGGCTTTTTTGAGATTTAAAATTAAATATTGACAGATGAAGAAGTCTATTCTTTTCTGGAATGTTGATACACAAATAGATTTTATCGAACCGTTCGGAAAGTTGTATGTGAGCGGAGCCGAAAAGTTAAAGCCTATTTTCAAAAAGATCACTGATTATGCCGAAGAAAATAAGATCCGTGTAATCAATACTTGCGATTTTCATTTGATTAATTCAAACGAGTTGTCTGCCAATCCCGACTATATTACCTCATTCCCGGAACATTGCATGGCCGGTACAAGCGGAGCTGAGTTTATCAGTGAGACCAGGCCTGCCATTCCTGCAATCATCGATTGGATGACCCAGCTGGCTATTCTGCCGCAACTTGCCAATGCTGATCAGATCAGGAATATTATTATCCGCAAGGATGCTTTTGATGTTTTTGAAGGAAATCCCTATACAGTGCGAATTCTTGAACTTATCAACCCAGGCAAAGTGTTTGTATACGGCGTGACAACCAACGTATGTGTAGACAAGGCTGTTTGCGGACTTGTGGAACATGGTTATCCGGTTTATGTCTTTGAGGATGCCATCAGGGAATTGCCCAATTTGCCTCTTCCTTTTGAAAATTGGGAAAAGCTTGGAGTTAAGATGATAAAGTTTGAGGAGATCAGACAGTATCTTTAATATTTTTCATGACGATCCATCTCCCTCCTGGAATCCTTTTCTTTGAGTGATTGCCTTTTGTCATAAGAATGTTTCCCTTTGGAAAGGGCAATTTCTATTTTAACCAATCCCTTGTCGTTAAGGAATAGCCTGATGGGAATTATCGTCAGTCCGTTCTCTTTTACTTTCCGCTCCATTTTCCTCAGCTCTTTCCTGTTCAGAAGCAATTTTCGTTCCCTCAATACTTCATGGTTGTTGCAGGTTCCGAAATCGTATGCCGAGATTGACAAATTTTTGATCAGCATTTCTCCGTCAACAAAATGGCAGTAGGCATCGTTCATGCTTACTTTGCCCAAGCGAATAGATTTTATCTCTGTACCAAGCAAAACAACCCCCGCAATGAATTTTTCAATAAATTCGTAGTCGAAACTTGCCCTTTTGTTCCTGATATTGATACTTTGCTGAAATTCTGTCTTCATCTGATAAATTGAACTGCAAAAATAGTAAAAGGGGAGTTAGAAAGGATTAATGTTGAAAACAAATATGATATATGATATGCTTACGATTCTGGGTCCGACAGCGACAGGGAAAACCCGGCTGGCGGCCATTGCTGCGAGTCGTCTGAACGGTGAAGTTCTCTCAGCAGATTCACGGCAGATTTACCGGGGCATGGATTTGGGTACGGGTAAAGATCTGGATGATTATGTAGTGGATGGACATCACGTTCCTTGTCACCTGGTTGATATTGCAGAAGCTGGTACTCAGTTCAATGTTTTCGGATTCCAGCAAAAGTTTATAACAGCATACAAGGATATTATTGACAGGCGACGGTTTCCGGTTTTTTGCGGCGGTAGTGGCATGTACCTGGAGGCTGTACTCAAAGGTTACAAACTAACCCATGTGCCCCCCGATCCAATCAGGCGCATGGAATTGTCAAAATTTTCGCTGGAGGAGCTTGCCGCTATCCTGAAAAGTTATAAGAAGCTGCATAACAGCAGTGACACCGAAACCAGGAACCGGGCCATCAGGGCCATTGAAATCGAAGAATACCTGATCAGATATCCTGATTCCGATTACCAATTTCCGAAAATCAATTCCTTGATAGTAGGAGTTCAGTTTGACAGGAATTCTCGTCGTGAACGTATTACTGCGCGGCTGAGACAACGCATGGATGAAGGGATGATTGATGAAGTTAAGTGGCTGCTTGATAGTGGATTATGCCCTGATGACCTCATGTGGTACGGATTGGAATATAAGTTTATTACCCTGTATCTGACAGGCGAATTGTCGAAAGAAGAAATGTTCGAACGATTAAATATCGCTATACACCAGTTTGCAAAAAGACAGATGACCTGGTTCAGGAAGATGGAAAGGGAGGGTTTCCAAATTCACTGGTTAGATGGAGGATTACCAATGGAGGCAAAGATTGACTTCATAATTAATCTTTTAAAGTACAATGAATGAGGCATATATCAATTATTGGTCTATGGTATTATTTTCGTATTTACAGATTAATGGCAAATGTGGTTACCATATCAGCACTTCCGGGTATCTATTGCTCTTTCCAAGAATTGATCTAACTTTACAAACATATTGCCCATCGGGGGAGTTTTGATGAATTCGGAAATTTGAATTCACCGATCCTGAACGCCACCCGAAAGTCAGGGACAATAAAAAAAATATTATCAGATGAACATCTTAATCAAAACCGCAGAGCAAATAGAAGGAATAAGGAAAAGTTCCAGGCTTGCCGGCGAGACTTTACTTTACATTGAGCCCTTTATCACTGAGGGAGTTTCAACAGAATACCTTGACAGCCTGATTCATCAATTTATTGTGGAACGGGGGGCCGTACCAGCAACGCTTAATTACAATGGTTTTCCAAAATCCTGCTGTATTTCCCTGAATGAGGTTGTGTGTCACGGAATTCCATCGGTTCAGACGATATTAAAGAAAGGCGATATACTCAACGTGGATGTTACTACCATTCTGGACGGTTACTATGGAGATACCAGCCGGATGTTCACGGTAGGTGAGGTGACACCCGGGGCTGAAAAGCTCATTAAAGCGACCAAACAGTGTCTCAACCTGGGAATACAACAGGTTTTCCCGGGCAATTATTTTGGAAATATCGGGTATTTCATCAACAGGTATGCTACATCCCAGGGTTTCAGCGTGGTTTATGAATTTTGCGGACACGGCGTCGGAGTCGAATTTCATGAAGACCCGCAGGTTGATCATGCAGCAAGGAAGAACAGCGGTCCGAAAATGAAACCTGGTATGATATTTACCATTGAGCCTATGATTAACGAAGGAAAACCCAGGGTAAAGGTTGATCAAACCGACGGCTGGACTGCACGCACCGTTGATGACAGGTTGTCTGCCCAGTTCGAGCATACTCTGCTCGTCACGGAAACCGGATGTGAAGTACTTACAGATGCTAGTGGAGAATATCCTTTAACCTGATTTCCTGTTATTTATGTAAAAGCAAAACAAGTCATGGCGATTTTCACCATGACTTGTTTTGCTTTTATCCTGAAACGCTGAATTATCTTGTCATTCGCTCTGTTTTTGTCCTATTTTCTCCAGTTTATGCAGGTCTTCAACCTTAAAATTACCATAGAAGGAAACAAGAAGGGATGAGTTATGATTGTCACCTTTGTTTCCTATTACAATGTGACATTCTGTGACTATTTTACCCTTACCTTCGATCCAGAACTCTACATCGTCATTTGGTTTTTCGTCTTTAGGATGTACCTGTTCATAGTGGAGGGATTTCAATTCGCCTGATATTTGTTCAGAGAAATGGTTCAAATTTCCTTTCTCTGAGTTGTATATCAATACTTTACATTCCTGAAAATCGCCGGTAATTTTCTTTCCTTCTTCATCCAGATTCATATTCATGGCGTCCATCAGGGATTTTGAGAAGGAGAAGGAACTCACACCTGCCTCACGAGAGTAGTGGTCGTAGATTTTTTGGGCCCTGTTCTGTCCGATGCCGGATAGAAAGGAGAGTAGCATGGCAACGAGGATGCCAATCCGATAAAAGAAACTCATGTTGTACTTATTTTTTAGGTTTTACATTAGGAACAGCCCTGTTAACCAGTGTTAGTCCATCCGGTCCCATTGTCCAGTATTTTTCTGCCATGTCGTCATAGGACAAATCACTGTTAGAATTGATGTCATAGATGATTTCTCTGATTTTTTTATCAAAAACGATTGTTTTTCCAACCGGGATTTTCAGACTGATGTCCACCTGCTGGCTTCTCCATGCTGTTGGAAGAATGAATCCGGTTTGAAAATTTACCAGTGAATCCTTCACTACCGGGTCACAATCGATGCTTTCTGCAGTCTTTTGAGCTGCAGTATAGTTAGAACCGCGTGCTTGTTTTTCTACCTCCAGGTTGAAATTCCCACCATCGGCTTTCTCAATGGACAGATGAGGAAATCCGACCAGTACATCTTTCCCGTCTTTGCTCGCGATTCGGAATCTGTCGAAGTGGAAATCAGGATCTAAATCCAGTCCTTTGTGGTTAAACCGCCCGGAAATATCGCCTTCAGTTTCCCTGTCAGCTGTAAGATAAAGGGTATCTGAAGGAGTTGCGATATTAATCTGATTGGTAACAAACGCCTTGTTTCTGAATTCACCCATAGTTTTACTTCCTGAGACAAGCAGGATCAGGATTCCTACGATAAACAATCCGCCTAATACTGAGCCAATTACATGGTGCTGGGATTTGATTTTGAAAATCATTTTGATACCTGCGTAGGTAAGCATTATGAGGGGAATTCCGATTACCAGTCCAATGCCGATCCATATCCAGGTGAGGGTTGATCCATGCATAATAAAGAGATCCAGGTAGTTAAATCCGTCAGCAAAGGGCGACATACTCATGATCTCATGTGAAGCAAATAACACTCCGAACAATGCGAGAAGTGCCAGTGCACCTATTACCAGGAATACTATGCCTATTATTACGAGCACGACTTTGGCGAAAGCGACAAGGATTGAGCCAAGTACTGACGCCACTTCATGAATACCGCTTCTGCTCTTCGTATAGGCAGGATTGGAGCGGTAATTCCTGAAATTTTCTTTCACATCCTGTATTTCCTCTTTGATGGATTTTGAAATGTTGTCGATATTAACCTCTTCTCCTTTCATCTCCAGCCTTTGTGCCGTGCTGGAAGCTTTGGGAACTACAATCCACAGAATCAGGTAAATCAATACACTGCTGCCAATTGGGAAGAAGAAGACGAGGACAAAAATGATCCTTACAACAACCGGATCAATGTTGAAATAGGCACCTAGTCCGCTGCAAACGCCTCCCAGGACGCGATCGTCAGGATCCCTGAATAGCCTTTTAGACCTTGGTCTGTAAAATTTTTTCTCAGTTGGTTTTTCTTTTTCCCCCTCTTCGTTGGAGATGGCTTCCGGGGTTCCCATAATAACTATCACTTCCTCGACATGCGCAAGGTTGATTACTTCGCCTCCGCCCTTGATCTTTTCAGCGAAGATTTCAGCTATCCTGGCTTCGATATCTGCCACAATTTCTTTGGCATCTTCATCGTTTCCAAAATGACGGTTGATGTTGTTGAGGTAATTATGAAGTTTTTCATAAGCATCATCATCGATGTGGAAAACCGATCCGCTAAGGTTGATGGTCAATGTCTTTTTCATTTTCTTGTTGTTTATCTTAGTTTATTCTATTTTCTTCTATGCTATTGTAAAGGTACGGCGTTGCTTTTATCCTTTTAACTTTTGAATTGCTTCGACCAGTTCTGCCCAGGAGATTTCCAGTTCGTTTAGAAATTTCCGGCCATCTTCGGTAAGTTCGTAATATTTGCGCGGAGGTCCCTGGAGTGATTCCTCCCATCGGTAGGAGAGGTACCCGTCATTTTTTAACCGTGTCAGCAAAGGGTACAATGTCCCTTCCACTACAATCATCTGGGCTGATTTCAGCTCGCCTATGATGTCTGAAGCATACAAAGGCTTTTTGGAAAGGATCAGGAGTATGCAATACTCCAGGATACCTTTTCTCATCTGTGCTTTGGAATTGTCTATGTTCATTTTTGCTTCAATTAATCTGTTTCAGAATTTTTTCTGCCTGCTTTTGCGCTATTAGTATCCATAAGGTACTTTCCATTACACTGAAGTAGGTGATGCAAATATATATATAAAATATGGTACTATGCAAGACATAGTACTAAAATATTTTAAATATTTTTTATTATTATTGTAAATCAAAGAAAATCTGCAAGATAGAAGATGATATTGTATTGATTGTTGGTATTTGAAAATGTCTTTTTGCATGAAATGCGACTTTGCGGAACGTTTTTAGCCATCGTAATAATGTCATTCTGTAAATATTTTGACACTGACGTGACAATTTTTGATGCAATATTATTTTCAATTTCAGAAAAAATGCCATTTAAACAAAAAACAAACAGCCCGGTTCCTGTGTTGGAGCCGGGCTGTTTGTTAATTTTAATTCCTTTGCGGGAAAAATCAGTTATTTTTCTGCGATCTTTTGCGGTCTGTTTCGTTCAGCATGATCTTCCTTAACCGGATTGATTTAGGGGTAACCTCAACATATTCATCCTTCTGGATGTATTCAAGGGCTTCTTCAAGGCTGAACTTAATTGCGGGAGCGAGGCGAACTTTATCGTCAGATCCTGACGCGCGCATGTTGGTAAGCTTTTTGGGTTTGGTCAGGTTAAGTACCAGGTCGCCTTCGCGGTTATTCTCACCGCAAACCTGTCCTTCATAGATCTCGTCCTGGGGCTCGATAAAATATCTTCCGCGATCCTGCAGTTTATTCAGTGAATAGGCAAATGCAGTACCGGTTTCCATGGCTATCAGTGATCCGTTGATGCGGGTTTCGATCGGTCCTTTGTACTTATCGTAGTGCAAAAAACGGTGCGACATGACTGCTTCTCCCTGGGTTGCCGTGAGGAGGTTGGTCCTTAGTCCGATAATTCCCCTGGAAGGTATATGAAATTCGAGATGGGTACGGTCGCCTTTGTGTTCCATGTTGATCATCTCACCTTTGCGGCGGGTAACAAAGTCAATCGCTGTGCCGGCCATATCTGCAGGAAGGTCAATATCCAGTAATTCGATTGGTTCATTTCTCTCGCCATGGATTTCCTTGTATAAAACCTGGGGTTGACCTACTTGTAATTCATATCCCTCGCGTCGCATGGTTTCGATAAGAACTGAAAGGTGCAATACTCCGCGGCCATTAACATTCCATGAGTCAGCTGAATCCGTGGGTTCAACGCGCAGCGCAAGATTTTTTTCCAGTTCACGTTCGAGTCGTTCGTGAATGTGGCGGCTGGTAACGAATTTACCTTCCTTGCCATAGAAAGGGGAGTTGTTGATGGTAAACAACATGCTCATGGTTGGCTCATCTACATCTATTGGATCCAGGGCTTCCGGATTTTCGTAGTCGCAGATGGTATCTCCGATTTCAAAACCGTCTATCCCAACCAAAGCACAAATATCACCATTGAGCGCAGTAGCTACCTTTTCACGGCCCAATCCTGTAAATACGTGCAGTTCCTTGATTTTAGAACGTGTGATTGTACCATCCCTCTTGACGAGTGAAACATTCATGCCTTCCTTTAGTTCACCCCTGTGAATACGCCCTATAGCGATCCTGCCTATGTATTTTGAATAATCCAGCGAAGTAATCAGCATCTGGGGAGTCCCTTCGTTCTCGCGTGGAGCAGGTATATGTTCCAGGATAGCATCAAAAAGAGGTTCGATATTCTGAGTGGGAGTTTTCCAGTCGGTGCTCATCCAGTTTTGTTTAGCGGAGCCGTAAATGGTTGGAAAATCGAGTTGTTCTTCACTTGCATCCAGGCTGTACATCAGTTCAAAAACCTGTTCGTGAACCACGTCCGGCCTACAATTGGGTTTATCTACCTTGTTGACAACGACAATTGGCTTTAACCCGAGTTCGATTGCTTTTTGAAGAACAAATCTCGTTTGTGGCATGGTCCCTTCAAAAGCATCGACCAACAGAAGTACACCGTCTGCCATATTCAGCACCCTTTCAACTTCACCGCCAAAATCCGAGTGGCCTGGTGTGTCAATGATATTAATCTTGACACCTTTGTACACCACTGAAACGTTCTTTGCCAGGATTGTTATTCCTCTTTCTCTCTCCAGATCGTTGCTGTCAAGGATTAATTCTCCTGGATTCTGATTTGATCTGAAGATGTTGGAGTGAAGTATCATCTTGTCAACCAGTGTAGTTTTACCGTGGTCGACGTGGGCAATAATGGCTATATTTCTTATTTTTCGCATTTTACTAATTTGGGTGCAAAGATAGTCATTTAATCAGCGCTATGAATCAGCGTGATAAAAACCTTCTGTTAAATTTACATCATGGGGAATATGCTAATGTGCTAATTTGCTAATGTGCTAATGTGCTAATGACGGAAAGGTACATTTGCAAATTTACTGAACATTCACTTTATTATGCTGATATTAAAGTAGCCAGTTGCCCCAAAGGTCTGCTTCCATCCATTAGCACATTAGCAAATTAGCAAATTAGCACATTAGCATATTACTGAAGCACAAAGTGATACGTAATGGTTCCTTTCTGGAACGCCGCTGCATTGTCATCCACATTGAAACGTGCACCTCGGGCTGCCTTGGTTGCAGCGTCCAGCAGGTCAGCGTCGCTGGTGTTGGTGCCGGTTACACCTGCCCTGACAGCAGCGACCTTTCCCAACTTATCTACAGTAACTTCTACCACCACGATACCTCCTTCATTGCCGGGATAGGCAGGTTTCGGGAGAGCCCGTGCCTGACGGCCGGAAAGATTAAAAGATATTCCGTTTCCGGTACCACCCCCAGGACCGTACCTCTTAACGCCCGGCTGTCCGTTTGGATCTCCCTGGTTGCCAGTCCCGCCTGCAATTCCTTCACTTTGCGAGGTGGATCCATTGTCGGTTAAACCGCCTCCGAAGGCGTTTTTTTACCCTGGAATTGATATTACCGATCATTTGTTCTTCCTGTAATTTTTTCTTCAGTTTTTGCTCCTCCATTTGCTGTTGGGCGATTTGCTCCTGCTTCTTTTTTCTTTCAATCTCTGCAGTGGGATCGGGTTTCTTCTTTTCCACCACTTTCTTCCGGACCTTTTTCGTCTGAAGTGCAATGGATGGTTCATGATCCTGTGTTAGAAGGTCTTCCTGCTTTATTTCTGCAGATTTTAATTTCGGAGGAACTGTTGAAGTTGCTTTTTGGAATGCCAGGACCGGCGGTTTATATATGTTGTCATTTGGGGAATATACAGCCGAGGGCTCTTCCTCCCCTTTCCCGGTTTCAGAATACCCAAAATCGACAAGAAGGCCTTCATCGTTCTGGAGCATTTTGTTGGCTGAAAGCGTAAACATCAACATAATGAGCAGAACGCCTGCATGAATTAACACAGTATAGATAATGCCGTTTTTTTGGCTGTCAGTCCATGTCATATCTCAAAGCGCTAAAATTTGCCTCTCTGTCCCCGATTCAGTCATCGGGTTATGTGAATCGGAAACACCAGGCTGAAGGCAAAATTAAGAATTAATTCAACATTATTTAGCCTCATTTTCTTCCATGGGTGCACCTGTAAACTTTTTCTTTCTTGGAGTATTAAAAAGGTCTTTAAAAGAATTAAAGCTTTCGCGGTATGAAAATCCTACTCCCTGTTTGTATGGAGCGGTGTCATAAGAAATATCCGTATTGGCCCTGTTATACATCTTCAGTTCAAGTTTTCCTGATTTAATAAGCTTGATGAATACTTCTATCTCTCCAACTACTGAGTTGGTGTTGTTGTTCTGTAAGCTGCTGTTGTTGCCTATATTACCGTTAATTGTGACCCTGTCATCAAAAATCTGGGTGCTGAGAGCCAATTCCATCTGGTTGGTATTGACCTGATCCCCGGGCTTGTAATTGAAGCCGACATCAAAACTGGTACTGATTTGGGAGAGCCAGTTGGACAATTGATTAGAGAGCATTTCTGAAGTTGTAGCTCCGACAAGTGATCCCGTATTTGATTGATTGTCATTTCTTCCACGAATATATTCCGGGGTGTAAAACTGTCCTAGCAACATCAGTGTAAGCATCTGACGGTTTACATCATCCTGGGTACTGATGAATTGCTGCAATTCATCTTTGGTCCTCTCATCTGCGGTAGGGAAAAGAATGTCAAATTTGAGAATAGGATTGAGGAGTTTATGCGAAAGGTTGATCTTGCATTCGACCGGTATTCTACCTGAATTATCATTTTTATAAGAATCGATCAGCAGATTTTTAATGGATGCTTTCAAATTATATACGGCATTCAGATCAACAACCGCTTCGTAAGGATCTCCGTTCCATGTTATGGTGCCGCCCTCTTCTAGTTTAAATTTTTTGCCGATAACGTTTTGAAGCGTAAAAAGATAGTCTCCCCTGTAAATGGTATAATTGCCATACATGCTGAAGTTTCCGAGATGATCATAGACCATCCGGAAATTTCCGTTGCCCTGTCCGGTAATGGCATCCCCCAGTGTAGAATTGAACAGTATCTGAATTTTTGCAGCAGGAGTCGCAATAAGATTCATGTTCATGTCAAAAGTGCCACTATCAGGGACTTTCACGGCAACAGGAACTTTGTTCAACAAGGTATCTGGGCTCACAAACCGGATAAAATCATTTTCAGCAGCAGAGGCTGGCGTCTCCAGGGGAATAACAATTTGTGTCCCTTCAAGAGTCTGGAGATTCAGGTCAAGTCTTACCTGATCTGCGATACCTGTAAACAGCGCATCCCCGCTGCAATTTCCTTCCCCATAGAAAATGGAGTTATCCCCGGCAGTTGTTCTTAGTGCTTCTAGCCTGTTGGTTTTCAAGCCAATGTGATATTTCAGATGATTAAACATCTTGTGAGTAATGTAACCGTCCAGAAGTGCAGTATTGTTTTTCCGGTCTTTCAGGGTAATTTTTCTGAAAATGATTGAGTCGTCAGAGAACACGACAGGTTGATTGAAAGTATAAGCAACTTTGGTATAATCAATTCCGATCTTTCCCTCTTTAATGTCAACTTTTCCAATAAAACATGGATCAGCCAAAGTCCCGGTTATAGCTACATTACCATTTCCACTTCCACTTACACCGTTTGAAAAGCTTTTAAGAAAAGGGAAAATGGTTTCCAGCGGGAAATCTGTTAGTGCAGCATGGTAATTGAGAGAATCCGTATCCGGAGTGAAGTATCCCTTGATAAGCAAGGAGGTTTGTTTCTCTTTTTTTAACTGAATTGCGGAATAAAGTCGTCTTTCCTCTTTGTTCCAGATATTGTCGAGAATTACATCTCCGAAGAGGTCTTTGTCATAATGGAATTTCTTAATGGCGACATTGCTGTTAAAAAAGAAAGAATGGTTAATATCTGCAATCTCAGTCTCGCCAGTCAAAATCCCTTCAATACCGGTTTTTTTCTTGGATACCAGATCAAAAAAACCAAGATTGATATTGTTGACCTCAATTTTTAAAATATCAGATTGACTATCAGACAATTTCCCCGTCTATTCGGAAAAATTCATCTCCATGATGCAGATTAAAATTTTCAACATTAACATGAGTTGAATCATAATGAATCCTGCTTTCATCAAATTGCCAAAGTTTCTCCGATACCAATATGTCAGATGGCTTAATGGAAAAATCAACCATACTTAAACCTTCCGTACTTTTAGAGAAGAATCCTTCAATGTCGATCTTACCGTTGTAGTGATAATCGCTTGTTTTACCCCACAAAACTTGTGAGAGTAAGCTGTCGCTGAAAAGTGTATTGTTCAGGGATACATTTTCAATGCGATAATTTTCGCCGAGTGCGGCTTCTTCCATACCCAGCCGCAAAAGCCATCTGTCGCCAACATTCCCTGAAGTAAAATTTAGTCCTTTGGCATGGTAATTCTTGTAGGAAAGATCTTTTGCAGAACAAATAAAACTCAGGCTCTTTTTTAAGGAATTAATCTCACCTCTGAGTAAAACAGGGGATTTTGGTACGATATCCGGGATAAAAAAGTAGGTGATAAGCTCTGGTTTTTTGATATTGACATCAAAATTAAAAATATTATCACCAGCCTTGCCCTCTTGGCTGAACGGGAGGTCGGCGGAAGGCAGGTAGTGCTGGAGGTAATCGCGTAAGGTAAGTCCTATCTCCAAAAATTTATATTTACCTACTATGTCTGCATCCGCAATATCCGAACGAAGGATAATAGTATTCAGGTCTGTCGAGTTGGTAGTGTTCAGGTCGAGTTTCTCAATTTGGAATACCTTTCCATCCCTGGCTAGTTTCGTGTTTTTTAAGTTGATGGAACCATTCAATTCATCGATATTCCTTCCTGAGAAGTTAGCCTTCATATCAAACGAACAGGTGGCATCCTTATGAAGTTTGTCGAGACCTAGCACATTCAGATTGGCGGTTGTTACAGTTGACGAAAAATCAAATACGGGGGATTCTCCTTCCAGGTTGGCTATCCCTGAGAATTTTAGTTTCAATTTGTCATCGTTGACAGTAAGTTGACCATCATAACTCTTGTTGCTGGCAGTACCGTTGAGATAGATGGAGTCAATGCGGTTGCCATAATAATAGAGGCTGTCTATGCCACCCTTTATGGTCGCGTCAAAGCGTTTATCATTCTTGTGGACAGTCATCTCCGTATGAAGTGAGACTTCGCCGAGTGGTTCAAAACCCAGAAATTTTCCCGCATTAAATGATTTGGCATCGAGCATTCCTTCGAATTTGAAGGATCCGGACAAGGTTGGAGAGATGGCTATGTCTGTGGACAAAGATCCCAGTTCACCGTTTAGCTTGCCGTATGCAACAAAATCGGAAGGGAAACCGCTTAAGGTACCCTGGTAAGTGAGATCGACATCATCCAGCAGGGAAGCAGGAATTTTGGGATACCTGGTTCGGGAGGCATCAGGGAGCCTGATGGAGGCAAGATCGTTGAAGTTGAAGGTGTTGTTGGAGAATTTCAGATAGATAAAGGTATGTGCCCAATCAGGCAGGCCCTTCAGTTCCAGGTCAGCATTGAAGGAGGTTTTCGTTCCTACCCGCAGGTTAAGGCTTTTGAATTTCAGGTTGTCGACAGATCCCTGGACATTGCCGGAAAACAATAGTTTCTCATCCATACCCCAGAATACGGGTAAATAATAACCAAGGTCTTTCATCGAAACAATTGATTCGGCGAGGTTGCCCTGGTAAACATACTGAAATGCAAGGGGCAGCTCTTCCGTTTTTCTTGTACCTCCAACATTATCCAGCAGGATGGTTTTCCTGGGAGTAATCCGCAGTGAATCGGAAAAAATATTCGAGTTGGGTGTGATAAGGGCAAATTTATCCAGGTATAATCCGGATGAGTCCAGTAAAGCCTTGAATGTCAGATTTTTGATTGAAAAGCCGGATTTTTCTTCAAGTGCAGCATTGTCAAGTAGCATGGACACAGAAGATTCTTCTTTTTTTACATGCACCAAGGCGAAATTCATTTTACGGATATACAGATCATTGAAATTTATGCCTTCGTGGTAAATTGTGTCAGCAAAGGGCTTTCTGAAACGAATTTCAGCATTCCTGACAAAGAGGTTTTTGAACCTTATGTCCCAGGCTTTTGAGTCTTCAGCCGGTGTAGGTGATGCCTTGATCGAATCGAGGATGAACTGGAAGTTCGTTCCGGCAGTGTCCTGGTATAGATAAATCTTAGGTTGCTGAACAAAAATGCTGTTAAGATGGACGTGGCGGCTTCCGGGTTTAAGACTGTCGATCTGCAGTCTCAACTGGTCGACATACAACAATGTGTCGTGGGACTGATCCTCAATCAATATTTTTTCCAGGGTGATCTGATCAAAGAAGGAGATATCTATTCCGCCAACTTTAATTTTGGTGTTGAATGTCTGACCTACCTGATCCATCAGCCAGCGTACCGCAAAAGTCTGAATCGTGTTGCTGCGAAAAGTAACATAGACCAATTCAGGCAAAAGTATCAGCAGAAAGGCTAGGACTATGAGGGTCTTAACCTTTTTTTTGATACCTTTGTTCACTGGTTGTGTGGATGTTTGCTCTTCTGCCACAGGGAGATAATTTTTCTGTTTAACGTGTCTTGCATTGCAAGCCGGACAACTCCCTCGTTGGTAGAAGCATCGACCCCAAGCCTGTTTTGAACAAGATCCTAAACGGCAAAATTAATAATTTTTACCGAGTTGAAGGTCACAAACTGAGATCAGATTTTAATGAGACATAGGAAGGATATCGTAATACTAGGAATTGAATCATCGTGTGATGATACCTCCGCGGCGGTGATACGCAATAATTTCATGCTGAGCAATGAAGTAGCCGGTCAGGCTGTTCACAAGGCATACGGTGGGGTAGTACCGGAACTGGCATCTCGCGCTCATCAGCAGAATATAGTTCCGGTCGTAGACCTGGCGGTAAAAAAGGCTGGTATTTTGCTGGAAGATATTGATGCGGTGGCTTTTACTCGAGGCCCCGGACTGCTTGGTTCACTCCTGGTTGGTGTCTCATTTGCAAAGGCATTCGCCCTGGCCCGTGAGATTCCTCTAATCGAGGTCAACCATCTTCAAGGACATGTTTTGGCCCATTTTTTAAGAGAAGACAATGACAGTCAGCAAGTCCCGAAATTTCCATTTCTATGCCTGCTGGTTTCTGGAGGTAACTCACAGATTATTGTAGTGAGAGATTACCTGGAAATGGAAGTTATTGGCCAGACCATTGATGATGCGGCCGGGGAGGCTTTTGACAAATGTGCCAAAGTTATGGGATTGCCTTATCCGGGTGGCCCTTTAATTGATAAACTCGCTAAAACAGGTAATCCAAAGGCATTCACGTTTTCCAAACCCAGGATTCCCGGCCTTGATTACAGTTTCAGCGGGTTAAAAACATCCTTTCTTTACCTGTTGAGAGATGAGATTGCAAAGGATCCGGATTTTATCAGCCATCAAAAGGAAAATTTATGTTCCTCGCTTCAGTATACCATTATTGAAATATTACTGGCCAAACTCAAATTGGCAGCCAAACAAACGGGTATCAGTGAAATCGCCGTAGCTGGCGGGGTATCAGCCAATTCCGGCCTGCGGTCAGCCTTGCTGGATACCGCAGAACAACTTGGCTGGAAGATGCATATCCCGCCATTTAAGTTTACCACAGACAATGCTGCCATGATTGCCATAACAGGTTATTACAAATTCCTGAAAGGCGATTTTGCATCACAGGATGCCGTCCCATTCTCACGTGCTGTGATCAGTTAATTAAGGGATACTGGATCACGGAGACCGGGTGAATGTGCATACTTGCATATTTGTAAATTTAAATATTAAAATATTGCGCATAAAAAAAGCGGACAATCTAGTGCCATCTTGGCTTCACTAAATTGTCCGCTTTTTAATTCTAGAATAATATTACCAGGCAAAAATCGGATAGTTTTCCATCATTTTGTTTACTTCGGCACGAACTGTGAGAATATTATGTTCATTGTCGACATCCAGCAAGACCCTGTCAATCATCTCCACGATCAATGCCATCTGGTCTTCTTTTAGTCCCCTGGTTGAGATAGCAGGTGTACCAACGCGCAAACCGGATGTAAGGAATGGTGAACGGCTGTCGAACGGAACCATATTTTTGTTGATAGTTATATCAGCCTGTACCAAAACATTCTCAGCCTTTTTCCCGGTGAGATCAGGAAATTTGGTACGGAGGTCAATCAACATGGAATGGTTGTCGGTACCTCCGGAAATAACCTTGTATCCTTTGTCTATAAATGCCTGTGACATTACTTTGGCATTTTTCTGTACCTGCTGCTGATAGATTTTGTATTCAGGATGAAGGGCCTCTCCGAATGAAACAGCCTTTGCAGCAATAACATGCTCAAGTGGTCCACCCTGTATGCCAGGGAAAATTGCTGAGTCGAGCAGGCTACTCATCATTTTAATTTCTCCTTTTTTAGTAGCCTGACCCCATGGATTTTCAAAATCTTTTCCAAGCAAAATGATTCCGCCGCGGGGTCCGCGCAGTGTTTTGTGGGTAGTTGAAGTAACTATGTGTGCATGTTTCAACGGATTATCCAGTAATCCGGCAGCGATCAGACCAGCAGGGTGAGCCATGTCCACCATAAAGATAGCCCCGATTTTATCAGCCAATGTCCGTATGCGTGCGTAATCCCACTCCCTGGAATAAGCAGAAGCTCCTGCAATGATGAGTTTTGGATTTTCCTGCAAGGCCACACGTTCCATCTGGTCGTAATCAACCAGTCCATCTTCCTCTTTAACTCCATAAGATACAGGGTGATAAAGCAAACCGGATGAATTGACCGGAGAACCGTGCGACAGGTGCCCTCCATGGGAAAGATCCAGTCCCATGAACGTATCTCCTGGTTGAAGGACTGTCATAAGAACCGCCATATTGGCTTGCGCACCGGAATGTGGCTGCACATTGGCATATTCGGCCCCGAAGAGCTGTTTGAGACGGTCGATAGCCAGTTGCTCGGCCTCGTCGATAAACTGGCACCCTCCATAATAACGGTGCCCGGGGTATCCTTCGGCATATTTGTTGGTCAGACAGGAACCCATTGCCTCCATGACCTGGTCGGATACAAAATTTTCAGAAGCGATCAACTCAATACCGTGAAGCTGGCGTGCACGTTCTTTCGCGATAATATCAAATAACAAATTGTCTCTTTTCATTTGTGTGAATTATGTATTTTATTGATTATCAGAATTATATTGATCATCGGGAGTAGGTAACAGGCACCTAATTACGGCGCTTCGTGTTGAATGCTTCAAAAGTACAACATTTGAAAGGAATGAGAAAATCAAGCGAAGATAAAATTGGATGAAGTAACAATAATGTAACGTTAATCTCTTGATTTTAAATTGAACTCACAGGACACAATATCATTGAGTATTTCGAAATCAAAATTGTTTTCCGGAAATTAAAATACAACTGCCACCCCTTACAATCGTTACTTCCCCGTTCCTCTTTCCTTTTTATACCGTTCACTCATCAGCAAGATCGACCAGCATATCCCGGTAGGCGTTGAAAATCCTGGATTTTGAGATAAATCCGACATATTTTCCGTTGTGGACTACCGGAAGGTTCCAGGCCCCACTTTCGTTGAATTTTTTCATCACAACATCCATTTTCTCATCATGGGAGATAATTTCAGGAGGCAGGCTCATGAACTCCGAAACTATTTTTGTGTTGTACAATTCTTTGTCGAACATGATTTCCCTGACATCATCAAGCAGCACAACACCCCTGAAATTGTTGGCCTTGTCTACAACCGGGAAGACATTGCGCCTGGATTTGGCGATAATTTGTACCAGTTCACCGAGCGTGGTTTTTGGATTTACTGTCTGCAGGTCTTTTTCGATGACATTGTGCAATTTGAGAAGTGTCAGAACTGCTTTGTCCTTGTTGTGGGTGATCAGGTCACCTTTCAGCGCCAGCCGCCTGTGATAAATAGAATGTGGTTCAATAGGCAAAGCTATCAGGAAAGCGGTGGCAGAGGTAATCATCAATGGAACAAGCAGTCCGAAACCTCCAGTAATTTCTGCAATCAGGAAGATGGCTGTCATCGGGGCATGCATCACTGCTGCCATCATTCCCGCCATTCCGGCAAGTGCAAAATTTTTGGCCGGTACCATTTCACCATTGTAATTGAGTATGAGCGAGACCATAAAGCCGGCCAGACTACCCAGAAAGAGGGTAGGAGCAAAGATACCTCCACTACCTCCCGCACCATTGGTGGTAGCTGTCGCAACTATCTTTACCAGCATGATCGCTGCCACAATGAAGATCAACATGAGTTTGTCGTCGCGGTATTCAAAGAAAAGGGAGTTGTTCACAATGTGGTGGCCGAGATCATTAACAATCTGGTTGATTGTGTAATAACCTTCACCCCACAAAGAGGGGAAAAGAAAAATCATCCCACCCAGGGAAAGTCCGCCAATCGCAATCCGAAGCCATGAATTCTTTATTTTTTTCAAGCTTCCTTCTATCAGCAGATTACCCCGGGAGAAAAGTACGGAAAAGAGTCCGCAGAATACTCCCAACAGGATGTACCAGTGAATGTTAGTGACTTTGAAGGCTTTGTCGATCTGAAAATTCATCTCGTAACCCGATCCCATCAGAAAATAGGCCAGCGAGGCAGCCGTAGCGGAGGATATCATGAGTGGAATCAAAGAAGACATGGTCAGGTCAAGCATCAGTACTTCGATGGCGAAAAGCATACCTGCAAGGGGTGCCTTGAAGATTCCGGAAATGGCCCCCGCAGCCCCGCAGCCGATCAGTACCGTCATGGTCCGGTAGTTCATGTTGAATTTCCGCGCTATCGTGGAGCCAATGGAAGATCCGGTGAGGACGACGGGTGCCTCAGCGCCGACTGACCCGCCAAATCCGATGGTGATGGTACTTGAAATGATGGAGGTGAACATGTTGTGTGCCCGTAGGTACCCTTTTTTCCTTGAAATGGACTCCAGCACTTTGGTGACTCCGTGACTTATATCCTCCTTAACCACATATTTTACGTAAATGTATGTAATCAGGATACCAATGCCCGGATAGAGGAAATAATGGTAATTTTCTTGCAGGGCATCAAAATCTTCAGTGAGGAATGTGCTTGAAATGTGAATAATATTCTTTAAAAGAATGGCTGCAAACCCGCTGAAAAGCCCTACGACAATACTCAGTACGATGACTCTTTCACGTTCGTTGAGCCTGGAGAAAGCTAAAGTTTTTATATAATTTGGAATGTTTTTGAATAGTTTCATATAACGAGATACAATATGCCTGAAGGCACTACTGAGAGGTAAAATTACTCTTTTTTTATTAGGAGAATTTTTAGACGCTGGGTTTTATGATTTAAATCAGATTTGCTGAGGAGGGCTTTTGCCAATAATTGTTTATATTTGTTGTTAAGTAAGATGAGTTAACTTACTATAATTCAATTTAAAATATCTTGAATATGGAACCTATTTACATTGTCCCAATTGCTATCGTAGTGCTTTTTTTCTTTTCAGGGATCAGGATCGTAAGGCCCACTAACCGAGCATTGGTTGAGCGTCTTGGAAAGTACCACCATTTTGCCTCGTCAGGGTTTAATTGGATTATCCCCGGGATTGACCGCATGTTTATCATCAACATCACAGAAAAGATGATCAATGCCGAACCCCAGGAAATCATAACCAACGATAACCTGAATGCCAGGGTCGATGCTCAGGTTTATTTCAAAATCAAGGCAGATGAGGAGAGTGTGAAAAACTCCCAGTACAATGTAAATAGTATTGAATACCAGATAGTCAACCTCGCCAGGACCACACTCAGGAATATCATTGGTACCATGACTCTGAAGTCTGCAAACAGCGAAAGAGGTAAAATCAACAAAGAACTTCATGCTACTTTGCTGGAGGAGACCATAAATTGGGGTATAGAAATTGTGCGTACCGAACTTAAGGAGATCGATCCGCCAAAGGATGTTCAGGAAACCATGAACAAGATTGTTAAGGCTGAAAATGAGAAAATTGCTGCAATCGACTTTGCTACTGCAACTGAGACCAGGGCTGATGGAGAGAAAAGGGCTGAGATACGGCGTGCAGAAGGTATCAAACAGGGGGCCATCCTGCGTGCTGAGGGTGAAGCCCAGGCTATCCAGCTGGTTAACGAGGCAGCCGAGAAATATTTTGTCGGAAATGCACAGATGTTGCGCCGCATCCAGGCTATGGAGACCTCACTGAAAGACAATTCGAAAATTGTAGTCCCCACCGGATCCGACCTTGTCAATGTGATGGGGGAAATGGGAGGAGTCATTCCGATTAAAAAAGGGACCGTTGAAATCAGTGAATAAAGAACTATGAGTAGTGACAAATGCAGATTTCCTGAATTTTTCACTTTTCATTTTTCATTTTTGATTTTTTCTGTAGGAAAAGTTTTTATATTTGCACCCGCAATCCCAAAATAACAGGGTTCCGGGGTTGCGATTACGCGGGAATAGCTCAGTTGGTAGAGCACGACCTTGCCAAGGTCGGGGTCGCGAGTTCGAGTCTCGTTTCCCGCTCGGAATCAAATAGTTTTTTGACATAGGACATCCTCAATGCGGGAATAGCTCAGTTGGTAGAGCACGACCTTGCCAAGGTCGGGGTCGCGAGTTCGAGTCTCGTTTCCCGCTCCACAGGATGCCCAGGTGGTGGAATGGTAGACACGTTGGACTTAAAATCCAATGGCCATTATGGCCGTGCGGGTTCAAGTCCCGCCCCGGGTACAGAAAAAGAGTGAGAGTGAGAGCGAGTGCGGGTAAAAACTGCAATAGTCCTCACTCTCATTTTTTTTCCACAAAACTCGCTCTCACACCCAAACTTTCTTAAATCTCAAGACTCGCTCTCACTCTCATACTTTTCTACTAAAAATTAATCGTTTTTGTGTTTCATTTCCCGTAACTTATGGTATTTATTATTATTCCATAAGACCTATGTTTGATTTTCAAAAACTCGATGTCTATCAAAAGTCCAAAAGCTTGTGCAAAGAGATTTCCCTTCAAATCCGTGAGAAGAACTTTGACAAGGTTACAAACGATCAGCTCAGGCGGGCCTCCTTTAGCATAATGCTTAATATTGCTGAAGGTACTTCCCGGTTCAGCTTAAATGACAGAAAAAATTTCTTTGTCATAGCCAGGGGAAGTGCTTTTGAGTGCATGGCAATCTTAGAATACCTGATTGAACAAAAAGAGATTAGTCAGGAGCAATTTTCCAGCTATTCAGTGCAACTTGAAGAATTGTCCAGAATGCTTTTTGGACTGATCCGGAAAATGAATAACGCAAGATAGTTTGGTTATGACAATCGCAAATTTTGTCAGCCACAGGTAGAGAGAAAGAGTGAGAGCGGGATAGACCGCAAAAAGCATAATACGCACATTGACAATCGTTTAGATTGCTTACATCAACTTTACTTAAATAGTTTCAAAACGCGGTATGGTTGTTCGTTTTGTCCGGCAATTGTTAGGAGGTTGGTTAATACAAGATGATTTTCGACTTGCAATTATGTTATTTATTTAAGTTAACTCATTCATTTAAGCAATTCTGTAAGTTGTCTCTCTAACTCATCTGCGTCTAAATGAATCGCGACGATTGTACCGTTGGGATCAATAAGGTAGGTACAACCACCAGAACCTGAAATATTATATTTGTTCCATATCCCATAATTATTATCCAACTCAACAAGATTTAACCAAGGGTAATTGTCGGTAGCAATTGTCTTTTTGAACGCATTCGTGTTTTCAAATTCACCGGCAACTCCAATAATTACAAATCCCTTATCCTTAAAACGTTCGTAAACTGGTATTATACTTTTGTTAAGAGCCCTGCACGGACCACACCAAGAAGACCATAAATCAATCAAGGCAACCTTACCATTTACAATTTCTGATATCTTTATAATCTTTCCATCAACTGTCTGCGCAGAGAAATCTATAAATTTACTACCTATTTTGATGGAATTTATTGCGTTAATCATTTCACCTATTTGCTTCGTATACGGATGATACGGATATTTCTCCGCGAATTTTGGATACAAAATCTTTAATGGTACTAAATCAAGGTAAGCCTTCCTTTGATTGTAGCTTTGGAGTGTAGATAACAACAAAGAATATGAAAATATATCTGTGTTCGTTTTAACGTAATCATATTGCCAATCAACCATTAGCTTGTAAATAAATTCCATTTTACTTCTTAATAACAGATATTCAGATGTGTATGCTTCATTTGTATCCATTAATTTTACTTTCTGTATTGATAACTTATTCTTTTCTAAAGTATTATCAGATGTTTTTATTTTTTCCGTCAGAGCTTTGGTTTTCTCGCTGTATATATTATTCACACTATGTAACGTGTCAATTTCCTTTTCATATAAGGAAAAAAGAGGCTGAAAAATTTGTTTTTGCTTTTCTTCGAACGATTTCATTTCGTTTGTGAGCAATCCACCGTTTATAGAATTTTGTTCAAATTTATTTTCTGTATACAAAGTAAATTCAACCAGACAATTTTCCGCAAAGAAGGATATTGGCTTAAAACTTCCCCGCCGCAAATCATCTTCAAAAATCAAACTGTATTTTTCGATAAAAGGTGATTTTAATTCATATTCAAAAAGATTATCAACGATTGATATTTTTATCCCATCGAACCTGGGATCTTCTCTTTCATTAACTAATAAAATGTTCTTGGATTCTCTGCCTATGACCCTTCCTTGGAGTTTACATCTTATTTCTTGTGACGTTATGACGTTGGAATATAAACACATAATAAATATCAATGTTAAAGACCAGATATTTCTCATATTTACTTTTTAGTTGATTATTGGTTAAGTATTTCAGAAAAGTATATGTTATAAAAATAGTAAAATCATCACAAAAAATATGGTCAAAACAGGTTCGATATTTCGATGTTTCCCACTACTCCGGCGGGCAGGTTAAGGATGAATGTTTTCAATCAGGTACTTTATTCCCGGTAATCTGTCCAATGCCCGGGATAAATCGTTAATTGCATCAACAAGGTTCAATTTTTCGATGGTTACGGGTACAGAAAAAGAGTGAGAGTGAGAGCGAGTGCGGGTAAAAACTGCAATAGTCCTCACTCTCATTTTTTTTCCACAAAACTCGCTCTCACACCCAAACTTTCTTAAATCTCAAGACTCGCTCTCACTCTCATACTTTTCTACTAAAAATTAATCGTTTTTGTGTTTCATTTCCCGTAACTTATGGTATTTATTATTATTCCATAAGACCTATGTTTGATTTTCAAAAACTCGATGTCTATCAAAAGTCCAAAAGCTTGTGCAAAGAGATTTCCCTTCAAATCCGTGAGAAGAACTTTGACAAGGTTACAAACGATCAGCTCAGGCGGGCCTCCTTTAGCATAATGCTTAATATTGCTGAAGGTACTTCCCGGTTCAGCTTAAATGACAGAAAAAATTTCTTTGTCATAGCCGGGGGAAGTGCTTTTGAGTGCATGGCAATCTTAGAATACCTGATTGAACAAAAAGAGATTAGTCAGGAGCAATTTTCCAGCTATTCAGTGCAACTTGAAGAATTGTCCAGAATGCTTTTGGGACTGATCCGGAAAATGAATAACGCAAGATAGTTTGGTTATGACAATCGCAAATTTTGTCAGCCACAGGTAGAGAGAAAGAGTGAGAGCGGGATAGACCGCAAAAAGCATAATGCGCACATTAACAATTGTTTAGATCGCTTACATCAACTTTACTTAAATAGTTTCAAAACGCGGTATGGTTGCTCGTTTTGTCCGGGGATTGTGAGGAGGTTGGTGAGAACCATTCAAGACCGACATCGGAATTAAATTATGCTTTGATTTATTATTTTAACGGTCTGACGCCAAGTGCCGGGCGGGTTTATGAAGTTTATTAGTTTCAGTCTGGTTTGTGTTTCCGGCAGGAGAAATGTAGATGATTTACTGACCCCGCATGGTATTTGGCGTTTGTTATGGTGCGTATAGGTTACTGACTAAACGTCAATGGAAATATTTACTTTTCCGCCTAAACCCTTTTCAACAATTTCGAAAAGAGTACTCAGAGTGATATTTGAACCGTTATTCTCTACCCTGGAGATATAGGTTCTTTTCTTATCAATAATTTGCCCCAATTCCTCTTGTGTCATGTTACGTGATTCTCTTGCTTTTTTTAGCAACAGCCCAATTCTGAATGATTCAGCTTCTCTTTCCAGATTATCACGTCTTTCAGTTCCTTTTTCGCCATATACCTGATCCTTGATTTGTGACCAGGTAGAAAGATCTTTGTTACTATTTTCTGCTTTCATAATACTCATTCATTAGATTTATTGCTTTATCAATTTCATTTTTAGGCGTTTTCTCAGTTTTTTTCTGAAATCCATTCAGAAGAATAACTAACCTACCCTTATCAAAAAAACAGAAAACACGCCAAATGTCAGATCCCAATTGAATTCTTGCCTCATAAAGTCCGTTTGTTCCGGAAATCAGTTTCAAATAGGTAGTTGGAATCCGCTCCAAAGTCTCAATAGCTTCGATTATCTTAAAGATTTTATTCTGAACCTTAACAGGTTGGCTTTTCAAAAAATCTTCAAAATGATTTTTGTAAGCAATGATTTCGCGGATTTTCTCCATTTGTCTTTTATTTACGCAAAGGTAACTTAAAAGTTACTAACTTCCAAATTTTAATGTGTCGAACAGAAGCAGCAATATGCACCATAACGGTGGCAATATGGCCTGAAAGGAAATACGGAGAACATCACTATCAAGATAAAATGAAATGGATGCGGGCGATGAGCTTTGCATACCACTAAAACCCTTTTTGGCTATATTGCATGTTAGCGCACGTTAATTTTTTGTCTTATTTAATATTTTCTCTATTTCATGTCTTAGGTCATCTCCACTTAGGTCAATTGCCATAATCTTCCCGTCAACAATCAAATATGATGTTGGTAAGGCTTTTATTTGATACATATCTCTGTGTATTTCCTTCTTTTCGTCCCAAAGAGATATCCAAGTTACTTTATCTTCTTTCATTGCTTTTGCTAACATTTTTTTGGATTGGTCAGTACTTACTGAAACAATCTCAAATCCTTTACCTTTATAGTCTGCATAAAGTTTAACATAATTTTTATTTTTCATCCTGCATGGCCCACAACCTGCCCCCCAAAAATCTAATAAAATTATTTTGCCATTAATTGATGAGAATTTAATTTCATTGCCAGCAGTGTCATTTAATGAAAAGTTATAAGGATAATCACCAATCTTGAGTTCAGGTAGTTTTGTTTTGTTTTTATCAACAAAAGCTTTAATCTGCTGACCATAAACTTTTGACTTTAATACAGGAGGCATTTCAGTATAAAACTTATATAACTTACCCTTTTCTAAATGTTCCGGATAAAATGTTATTAAGAAAACTAATTCGGGAGACGCACAAAAATATTGTGGATTACCGTATACAAAATCCCATTTCCTTTTCTCTATTATGTCAGATATCGAACGAAATCTAGTTCGCATTTCTGACTTTTTATCTTCTGATAAATTTGGCATAGTCTTAACAGAATCCATAATTTGTTTTACTAAATCTTGCAATTTAAATATGCTTTTTATATACTCGAAATATTGATCTTGTATTTCTGAGCCTTTTATCTCAGATTGAAAAACTTGACCTTTAATACCATTTAAAGTCATTGGAGTATTTTCTGTCCAAAATGTCAAGTCCTCATATTCAGTAAGATTTTCGACCTTGACAGGTCGGACTCTTATTGAATATTTTGTTGGCTTATCCAGATGTTTAGCAAATTCAAATTCACCATTATTTAACAATAATTCTGTTTCATCATCTCTATTAATGTCCAGATTATCAAGGAATGGATTTATTATGATTCTTGTACCATCCTCAAATCCTATCAATTTCCCTTTTAATAATAAATTCTGCGAATTGACATTTTGAATAATCAAAATGAAAACAATCATAGAACAGTTAAAATATCTCATTTCCCTTGTTTTAATGTGTGCTAACGGTTTCGGGCTTTGCGTTGGTGGGCTTTTGAAACCGAAAACTGTCTGCCAGCACCAAAGTTTATTAATTGCTCAAATGTTTCTATTTGCATTGTCCGCCCACTAACGCAAAACCCGTGTGTGCGCCCTGCATAAGCAGAGCGCACTCGTTGTAAGCTCTTGAAAAACTTCTAAAATACAAATTTTCGGTTACAAAAGAGTTTTAACAGCGAGTGCATTTTTCCAGAGGGTGAAAGTCCCTTGTGCGCTGAGGTAACGCTCAGAAGTATTAGTAAGTCGCAAGGTGGTTTGGGGTGACCCATGCACTGAAGGAAGCGAGACTGCAAAGTCCGGTACTGACGAACAGAAACGGCATATGAGGCTATTGAACGAGGATAAGCAAGCACAGCATTGTAACGTCCTAAGAATACCAAAATCGTTTAGTAGTAGATGCTGCAGGGATTGGATGAAGGGAAAAGCTTTTACCAGGGGAGGTCTTGGAATAGATTCGGTTTCTATGTGCCAAGAAGTCAGCAGAAGCCATATTAGTTGGGGAATACGAGCTGCGGACAGATACCGCAGAGGACTCACAGACCAGTGAAGGGCTGAACATTAAGATGTTCCAAATTCAACAGGGATGCTATGCTAGCCTTGTTATAAGCGGAACAGGGCAAAAGGATTAAACAAGTGAGATGATTGAACAAGTATTGAACAGAAGAAACGTAATGCGGGCTTATCGCCAGGTATTGTCAAACAAGGGTTCGGCAGGCGTGGATGGTATGTCCGTGAAGGAGCTGTACAATTACCTGACCAATAACAGGGAACGTATTGAATCCGAATTACGACAGGGGGAGTATTTGCCACAAGCCATCTTAGGGGTAGAAATACCTAAGAGCAATGGGAAAACCCGCCTTCTGGGCATTCCCACGGTTATCGACCGAATGTTGCAACAAGCGGTGGGACAGATAATCGCTATCAAGTTTGAGATGGAATTTGAGGATTACAGCTATGGTTTCCGACCCAATCGCAACGCCCAACAAGCAGTACTGAAAGCACAGGAATACATCAACTCGGGCTACCACCACATCGTTGACATTGACTTAAGGAGTTTCTTCGATGAAGTAGACCACAGTATCCTGTTGCAATTGCTGTACCGTAAGGTAAAATGTCCGCTCACGCTACGCCTGATCCGCAAATGGCTGAGAGCCCCGATTCAAATTAACGGGAAACTGGTCAAACGCAGAAAAGGCGTGCCACAGGGAAGCCCGCTCAGTCCACTGCTGTCCAATATCATGCTCAATGAGTTGGATAAGGAGCTGGCAAAGCAAGGCCACCGCTATGTCCGCTATGCCGATGACTTCAGTATTTATACGAAAAGTCATGCGGCTGCCCGAAAGATTGGAAATAACATCTATTTGTTCTTGAAGGACAAGTTGAAACTACCGATCAACCGGGAGAAAAGTGGCATACGCAAACCTGGGAACTTTACGTTACTGGGATACGGATTTGTTCCCACGTATGTGAAGGGCGAGAAAGGCAAATACCAGCTGGTGGTAAGCGACAAAAGTTGGAAATCGCTCAAGCAGAAACTCAAGATCATCACACGGAAAACCACTCCAAGTACCTTTGGCGAACGCATCCAAAAGCTCAAAGTAACTGCCAGAGGCTGGCTCAACTACTTCCGTATGGCAAGTATTCAGGGCAAGCTAAAGGAGCTGGACGGCTGGCTGCGTAACCGGTTAAGGTACTGTATCTGGCATCACTGGAAGAAACCTGAACGAAAGAGGAAGAACCTTATCCGATTGGGGGTTGATCAGGATCATGCCTATTCATGGAGTAGAACCCGGATGGGTGGATGGGCTGTTGCCCAGAGCCCGATCTTGATAACAACGATTACTTTGGAACGCTTGCGCAAAAGAGGTTATGAGGCTTTGCTTGGTTATTACGAGAAAATTGCTCCACATCTTAATGAACCGCTGTATACGAGGCCCGTACGTACAGTGGTGTGAGAGGCGCTCCCCGTCAGTTTTTACTGGCGGGGCCGTCTACTCGATTAGCGGTTCGCCTTTCTTTTTCTTTCAATTATTTGATGATAGTAGCTAAATGGTTTATCATATCTTACAAATTCTCTTTCTTCATCTTCTAGGTCTTCATCAAATTCCAAATCCGGTTGTTCAATTTCTTTGAGAAGCTTATAGTAATGTTTACTTCTATTTCTGTCTAACTGTTTTATTTGTCTTATTGAATGTTCGTTAATTGTTAATTCCTTAAATCCATTTTTCCAACACATATCTGTTGAAACTTCATCAAAGTTGTCAAGTCCGACTCTTCCAACAGACATTCCAATAAGTCTGTTTATCGCAGATTCTGTCGCTGTTCCTTTCGGCTTTCGCATTCCTATTTTTATGGCATTTTTGATTTCACGAATTATTACTTTTTGCTTGTTTAATTCTTTCATCAAAGATTTTTTGCGAATACGAATGTTTCCCATATAATCCATTTCATAACCTACAAAACCAATCCAAGGAAAAGCACTGTCTTCAACTTTTCCCCATGCGTAAGGCCCTTTTGATTTACCGTCCCAAAACTTAGACAATTTTGTTTCTCCACTAATTGTTTCTTTTAATTCGTTAGAGCTTTTGAATTTATGAGGAAACAATTTCAGTTTTTTCAATTCTTCTTCGTATATGTTTTTTGCGTTATCACAAGTGTCGAAATCTTTTGCAATGATTATCATATCATCACAAAATCGTTGATAAAACACGTCATTTTTTTTCAGTTCTATGTCCGCCGGGTTTAGGTATATGTTCGCAATTAGTCCCGAAAGTGCACCTCCTTGAGGAACACCTATTCTTTCATCAGAAATGTCTGTGTAATGTATTTTTAAAGTTGCATCATCAATCCAACCAAAAAAGCCGTTTGGAATTCTATAAGATAACCAATAATCGGAGTCCGTTTCCTTTGGTATGTCAATGTTAAATGCAAAACTTTTTAAATAACTTCTGAAAATTCTACATGGAGTGTCAAAATTTATAGATGGATTTTTGGTTTTCGCTGTTTCAATCAAGGACTGAAATAGTTCCATCGCCGTAGTATGGTTTACTGTATCGTAAAAGCTTTGCATATCGCATTCCACAACGAATAACTCACTTTCAACATTCATACTTCGAAAGTTTCCAATATCTACAATACAATCATGATGCGATACTATGCTTCCTTGTAAATTTCTTTTTGACCTGAAAGCATATGAGCTGTCTTGAAATTGTTCATCAAAAATGCGTGTCAAGAATTTATTAGTCAAACTTAATACAATCCTATCTTTTAAACTGAAAATGCAAATAGGTCTGCATTTATTTCGGTCGTTCCGTTTTATTTTATCTTTTGGTTTTGGTAAAATGATTGGTTTTGAAACTTCGTAGTTTATTCCTTGTGAAACTTCAGTGATTTCATTAATAAATTTTTGCAGATTTATGAACCATTGAGCCTTTGTTTCCTGCTTTTTCTCTTTTTTTATTGTCTTCAGAAGGCAGTAATAATTTCTATCATTCGAGGTCAAAAATTCCTTAGGCCTATTTGGTTTTCTTCGTGATTTTTCTCCCAATTTCACCCACTTTTTTCGAGGAGGTAATATTGTAGATAAAAATTCGGTCAGATTCTTTTGATAAACTTCAAAATCGTTTATCGGCTCAGGTTTGTGCTTAATATGATAGTTGTAATCAGGATTTGAAGTTAGCAAATGTAATAAGTGTTTTTTCGACCTGTTTTTTGCAAGTTTTACTCGAATCTTGCATATTAATTTCAAGATTTCATTTTCGTCAAAATAATTTTCAATTGTTTTCATAATATAAAAAAGAAGGGGTTACCGAGTATAACACGTGATTTAACACATATTGACAAAGATACTGACATATTATGTCGTGCCCTTTTTAAGCTCTCTAGGACTTTGTTGATGAGAGTGATACTTGCGAAGAACTAGTCTCCACCTTCAGAACCCCTTCCTTTATTTTTTGTTGTTTTGTTTTATATCCTTTTTCGTTTGCTAAGTGAATTATACTTGAAAAAGTTACTTTTCCATTTTTTGTTTCGTAGCAATTTAACAAAAAATTCGTACAATGAATTTCATTGTATTTTGCCCCGTCCAACTTACTCAATTTTCTAAAATAATTTAAACCAATGTCGTATGTGAATGAATTGGCTATTGCCATTGCAACTTTGCACCATTCAGAATACGAAAATGTAATTGATAAATTTTTATTCGTTAAATGACGAATTATATCAGTCATCAATTTTCTGTTGCATTGATTATTTCTCTCTGCGGGATTGTATAGAGCGTCTCTGTTGCTAACAAACCTTACTTTTCCTGTCTTACCGTTGTTGGTTTTTGGTGCAACAATATTGATGTCGTCATTTGTAACCTGAAATCTTTTAGAAATTTCTTTCCTTACAAGCTTTGTGTCGTATGAAAGAAAGCATAAGCGACTAATGTCGCTTCCGCTTTTGTCAAGTTCTAAGCTGTATTTGTTCTGAAAATATGTTGATAATTTCTTAAAAGCACTTTTGTGTTTTGTATTAAGGTCTATGTCATCTGAAATGTCTATAAATTCTAACTGAACAAGTCCCTTAAAGCCTTTGTTTGATGGCGAACGCCAAAAGGAAAAAACAAATTCGTCTTCCAAAAGTTGCTTGTAGCATATTTCAATTTTTTCTGTACTTAGTTTATCAATATCCAAAACAATAAGGCTGTTGTATTGCTTTACATTCTCTTTTGTTCTGTTTGTGTTGAATGTCGCACTAAAAGTAACCGCTGGTAAGCGTTTTTTATAGTCGTTGTAATAGTCTAGATTGCCTTTGTCAAGATTTGTTCTTAAATCTGTTACTTGATGTTTGTATTTGTCAGATTGTATTGCATCTAAAGCATTTTTAATTGTTGGCTCTATAGAAGAAACATTCGTCCAAGTATTTTCTTGGAAAGAAACTTTAAAGTTTAATATGTCGTTGATTTCTTGCATTGTCGTCATAAGGTGACCGCTAACGGTCTGAGGCTATGAGCAGGAGCGGGGTTGCGAGCGGCGAAAGTGTCCGACAGGACATTTTTGCCCACGTGAGAGCCGGATGGTTTTGCACCATGGCCGCTCTTGCTGCATAACCTGTGTTAGAGTTCGTAGTAAACTGCCTGAACCAATGAGAGCGTTTGGCGTAAAAATTTGATCATTTACATCGCACAAGAACCCCTGCAAATTACGCCCGTCTCAGGGCAGATACATGGGCCTTGCAGATCCATGTTTTGTTGCAGGCAAACCCGTGCGTAATTTGCCTTGCTTAATCAAATTTTATGACAAACGCGGTGTACAAATCGGTTCCAGCAAGATTTAGGTTTAACTCCTTTAATATCAGTTTAATGTTAAACAATTTTCTCTAAATAAGCAACTTTTGCCCTTTATAATCAGCCCGGATCGAAAAAGCGGACATTTTCATGGCAAGTTTACAATGAACCTCTAACGTATTAGCGTTTTATTTTAGGTTTCCCCAAATTTATGTAAAATATTGATTTAAGGCAAATTGAGGTGACGAATTTAGCGAGAAGATCGAAAGGGGAAATCGAAAATAAAACCGAGTTGGACTGAGCCGGTTGCTATGGGTATTCTATTGGGGTACTACCAGATAAATTGGATCTGCCACGATGGCACAATGCATTGAAGTAGCTGAAAGTTGATTTTGAGGTTTAGTTTTCAACATTTCCGTTTAAAATTGGGCGCACCTTCTCCGTTTGGCTTATTATCAGGCCATTGAGATTGATTTAAGACTTTTTAAAGAACGTTTCAATCCTTATTCTCTTAGCCTGTTGATATTGAATAGGCTACAATCCGGTAGGGTATCATTTTACCTTTTTGGCATTTTGGACAGCATATTGGGTCTTTGCCCGAGACAATGCGCCAAACTTCATAAGCGTTGAGTCCTTCCAATACAGAGAAATAGCAACTGTTTTCGATCAGGTTGAAACAGGTTTGCAGTTTTGATTGCATGTTGCGCAAAGCCAGAATGCCGAAATACCTGATTTTGTAGAAGCCGCAGGGCAAAATATGTTGCAAAAACCGGCGGATAAACTCATTGGCATCAAGGGTCATGCTTTTCTGCAATGAATTAGCCTTGTAGTCCTTGTAACTGAAGGTGACTTTGTTGTTTTCAAATGCAATGATCCGGTGATTTGAGATAGCCACGCGATGAGTGTAGCTGCCAAGGTAACGGATAATACCCTCGGGTCCGGCAAATGGTTTCTGACAATACACCACCCAGTTTTTCTGGTAACAAAGTGATTTTAATGAAGCATAATCCTCTGTATTGTCAGGTAAGAGTATATTTCCTTTTGCCAGAGTCGTTTCTATCAGTCGGCAAAGTATTCCGCGAAATACTGCGCTGAGAAGTTTAACGGGCAGGAAGAATTTTTTGGATGAGTGAATCCATTCCATCTGATCTTGAGAGAGTCCACCGGAGGGAACAATCATGTGAATATGCGGGTGATAAACCAAGGTTTGCCCCCAGGTATGCAGGACACCCACAGCACCAGCCTGCGCACCCAGAAGGGTAGGGTTGGCAGCACATTGCAGCAAGGCCTGGCTTGCAGCCTTGAAAAGTAAGTCATAAGCCTTGCCCTGGTTGAGATAGAACATTGGGTTCAGGCAATCGGGCAGAGTAAACACGACATGGAAATGCCTTACAGGAGGGAGATTGGCTGAGAGCTTGTCCACCCACTGTAATTTTTTGGTGGACTGACACTTTGGGCAATGCCTGTTGCGGCATGAATTGTAGGATGGTCTTCTATAATCGCAGTGGGAGCATTGATCTGTATGGCCTCCCAAAGCAGATGTCCGGCAATTTTCAATGGCATAAAATGCCTTTAACTGATCGGTACATAAGTTGTGCGTATTGAGAAAATCCTCGCCACTGATCCTGAAAATATCGGCCAGTTCGATAACTTGTCTTTTGTTTTCCATTGTCCCCGTTATTAAATGTCCATGGAATCCAATGGAGAGGAGATACCGGAGGGTTGGACATTGACAAGGTGCATGTAAATAGCCGTTGTTTTAAGCGATACATGCCCCATAAACTCCTGAATGATCCGGATGTTGACGCCCTTTTCCAACAGGTGCGTGGCAAAACAGTGGCGCAGGGTATGAAAGGAAACATTTTTCTTGATACCAGCTTTTGCCGCACTTTGCTTGATAATGCAGTTCAATGTCTGGTCGGAGAGTTTTACCCCCTTCTTCCCCTGCGACTCAAAGAGGTATGTTTTTGGTCGTTGGAACTTGTAATAGGTGCGCAGCAGATCGAGTACTTTGGGTGAGAGAATGGTTTGCCTGTCCTTCTTGCCTTTGCCCTGCACAACGCGCACCAGCATGCGGGCAGAATCAATGTCTGCAGGTTTAATCATTTGGGTTTCCCCTCGTCTTAACCCTGCAGAATAGGCCAGTGCCAGTATTGCCCTGTGTTTGATATTTTGAGTAACAGCAATAAGCCTCTCAACTTCACCTGTTGACAAAACAACAGGTAATTTTTTCTCCCTGCGTGGCCGGCGAATCTTGAATTGCTCCCACTCGCGGCCTAAAACATCAACCTGCAAAATTTTGAAGGCACTAATTGTCTGATTGATTGTTGAGACAGAAATCTTTTCGTTAATGATCCGATGGTGCAGGTAATCTTTGAGTTGCAGATTTGTAATGGAATCAAGGGGAAGGGCCAGATCACACTCGACCTTTGATAAAAGTTCACTGTAGGTGTGAACTGACCGTGGACTGTAATTACGAAGCTGCATCTCAAGGATCAGCTTCTCTACCAGAGGGGATTCTTTTTTTTCATGATAAATAGTTTTAAAATGTTCATATTAAAACTATTAGAAAAATACGAGAAAATTGCCGATAGGTTTAGTTCAACGTATTTATAACAACATCCAAAGCATTGTTAGCTAGCTACTGTTTGCTAGCTAACCTTACCTTTGGTCATTATTTTCATCTAAAAATAGTTATTAAAACACAAAACGGATCAGCAAACAGAACATATAGTCAAATTACCATCCTTAATCATTCACAATATAATCATTCAGCTCAACCACCAAATAAAAGTGTTCCAACAGGTTCGATATTTCGATGTTCTCCACTACTACGGCGGACCGGTTCAGGATGAATATTTTCGATCAGATACTTTATGCTGGGTAATCTGTCCAACGCCTTTGCTAAATCGTTAATCGCACCATCAAGGTTCAATTTTTCGATGGTTACGGGTACGATTTTTTATATAAAACCTGCTGATAATCAGCAGGTTTTGTTGTTTTCGGGGGCAGTATCGGGGCTTTGGATAGTATTACCTGAATCGAATTTTATACGGATTGGTTGCAAATTGAGAAATACAAAGCCGCTCCAATTACAGCCCCAATCGTGTTGGATAATTCATCCAACCATTCAAAAGCACGGCCTTCTTCCATTATGAGTTGCGATACTTCCATCAGCATACCCCATGAGATGGCAAAGAGTACAATGTATAAGATTCGCTTGCGGTTTTCTTCAGCATGAAGTGTCCAGCTTGCCAATATTGTGAGGCCAAAGTACATGCATCCATGTACCAGTTTGTCGAATCCCTGGAAAAGGTCCCATTCCGGCATTAACTTAGAAGGAAGGAATGAAAGTATCAACACAACAACCAGGTAAAACAAGCTAAAAAACACGCGCAGAGACTGGGAAAACGAAAAAAAGAATTTAATCATACAAGTGAATTTTGGAAGTTTAAATTTCGTCTGACCGTTGGATTTTCACCCAATTCAGATGAGACATTTTCTGATGCATTTTCCAGAAAGTGAACTTTGGAAATTTAGTAGAAATATCATTGTAACTAATGGATTAATTCATCCCAATTTATGAATGCCCGTTTTGGAAGTATAAAACAAGCGATTCTATGGTGTGTTCAAGTGTAAAGTCTGGTGTCCAGTTCATATCAGAATAGAAAAGTGAACTATCCAGCCCAAATTGCATTTTAGCATCATCTTTTTCAAATTCAATTTCGGCGTATTTGCCTCCATTAAATTTAGATGCAATTTCAACAGCATTTTCTGCTATATCTTTCAGACTTATCACTTCCACAGGACCTAAATTATAAATTGGTTTCCAATTAATTGGATTTGAATGCAGCATTGCAAGGATAGCATTAACAGCATCACGTAAATCAAATCTTTGCATTTGCTGTTTACCTCCTACAATTTTTATTGGTTTTCCTTCATATGCATTCCGAACAATTTTTGAAAGGAAATCCACTTCAATTAATCCGGGTGCTCCACCTGCCAATGCGCCAAGTCTCAATGAGGTAAATTTTAGGGTTTTACTGAACATTCCTAAGGATGACAGTAATAGCTCAGTGGCGTATTTTGCCTGTGCATACACCATCTGCGGAGCTACACTTGTTACTTCTTTCCAGGGAGGAGCAGTCTCTAGCCCGTAAACACTCTGCGATGAAATATTTATTATTGCCGGAATTTGATTAGAAACAGCTCTGGTAAATAATTGATGCGTAAAGTTTAAACTTTCTGCAATTTGCTCGTTAGCGCCGTGAGGCCGTGTGAATCCAAGATGTAATAAAATATCTACATTACCTAAGTGAACCCTGCCAGCATCTAAATCCTTATTGTCATATATTGCTTCAACTTTATTTTTTAAAAGATCGCTCGTCTTTTGTTTGTCTAGGTCGAAAGCCCATATCTCAAAAGTTTTATCCAGTGATAATTTATTTATAAGATTTTGTCCTAAATAACCTGTAGCCCCAGTGATGAAAATGGTTTTTTTCTTTTTTATTTCTTCTCCATTTATTTGTTTAAACAATTGGAACACTTCTTTATTTCGTTCAACTGGAATCGATTTGTCTGCTGTTTGCCTGATACCAAAACGACTATAGTTGAAGCGAAGTTGATTGTTTCCTTTATCAATACCAAGCCATTCTTTAACACAGGCCTCAACTTCATTAAAACCCATTAATGCTCGCAAACCGGTAATTCCCGTGAAGCGGGGATTCATTTCAAACAACTTTAGCCCATCTTCGGTAAGCCGCCCCTGGATATTTAACGGACCTCGCAGACCCATCTTAAGCAATGTCGGAGTTAACTTATCCACAACGCTCCAGATATATTCATTTTCATAAGGTACAACTTCAATAGGAACACCATTATTGAGTTTATTGTAAGAAAACATGCGACCCATTAACAAGCCTTCCGGATTATAAACTAATTGTATGGAAACTTCTGAAACCTGGGGATTCTGATTCTTTGCAATCTTGCTTACATAAAAATCATAATTCGGATCTGTTTTTACCGGAACCGCAAGTTCTTGAATAATATGTTCATCGGTAATTTTAATTAAGTCATCCTCGTTTCTGATTATTTCAATTCCTCTGGAGGCAAAACCGCCTCTTGGTTTCGCAATGAATGGGAATTTGACTTTTCCAGTTCTGATATCTTCCGGTAATGTATCTTTATCATAGCTCTTTACGAATACATCAATGATTTTATTTAAATCATTGCTCATGCGTTCTTTATCGCGGCAAATGGAAATTAATTCTTCACCTGCGAAAATTGATTTAATTCCGGCAGCTTGAAATTTGTTTGCATTCTGAGCATAAATCATTGCTTCATCATCAAGCCCTGGAATAACGATATCGATTTTATGCTTAAGACAAATTTCAATCAGATTGTCGATGTACCCGGCTTCATAAATACTTTTAGTATAATCATAAGCATCGCAATCATATGCCCCGTAAGCAAAGGGATTTGTTCCCAATCCTATTTTTCTTATTGGTAATCTTGAGAGATTTAAGGAATTAATTACTGATTGTCCTACACCACTTCCAATGCAGGATATTCCAATGTTGAATTTAGTTTTTGACATATTTGATTCGTAGACATTTTAGAAGTTAAAAAATTGACTGTTAGTTATTTGGTTGATTCATGATCGTTAATTTAATGGTAAACAAACCTTTAAGACAGGCCAAGTGAAATTTGTCAGAAATAATTCAAAACCGGTTGATACTATTTATGGGCTATATGGCATTAAATAGTGACAACCACAAAGGAAGATATTCTTTACTTAATATTTTTCAATATCAACTGTTACTTGGTTAAAATTGGCATTTTTTTTATCCGTTTGCCCTATTTTTAGGTAGTATTATAATAGTTTTCCAAAAAAAACATAGGTCAATGATAATATCTCATCATTTGGGGCAATTTTATACCTTGATTTTTTATGCGAAACTGCAAGAATTCTTATCGTTTGAATTTATAAAAGTTTAATAAATTGAATTACTATGTTAATTAAAAAAAAGTGTATTTTCGTTGAACCCCTCAGATCTAACGTTAAGAAACAGAATGGCAGCATAACTTACAACATTACCTAAATTGTCAGGCTGTTTTATTTACTGAGGCTAAGTAGAAGCCAATGATTACTTGATAACATATTTTGCATTTGAATAGTGAATGTTCTTATAAATTTTAAGCCATTCTTCCCGATAAAGTGAGACTGTTTTCAGGTAGAAATTGTTAGCAGATGCATTTGGTTAATTGTAGCGATTCAATGTCCCATTTTTCCTGTGATGTCATTCGCGAAAATCGCTGTTAAACAATGCATAACAATGAAATGTGAATATTTGACATTCTTTTTTCTAATTCTGTATTATAAAATCGAATTTAATTTTTCTGATTATTTATGAAAAGTTTTGAGTTTTATTAATTTCTTCATTATCTGGGATCAAATGTTTAGTTTTGAGGGCAATTATAAATTGAGTGTTCAATACAACTGCCAAATTGAATTTTGATAATAGGCATTATTAAGAAGTTTATTAATTCATTTTGTATTTATTATCTTCAATTATCAGATTTCATTAATGATTATCAATAACCTGTAAACTGTTCAATAATTGTTTAACCCAAATATTTAATAAAAAGACAATCACCAAACCATTATCTTTCTGATCTTCATTCTGAAATATGTTAAGCCGATTATTGAATCTATAGTATTGAAATATAGTGTGTTGAATTAAGTCGGCATTCATTAATATGAACATAATCTTTATTATTTACACTTTAATGTTCGGACCAATAGTGGGACTGAGGAAGCGGAGCTTTGAAAAAAGCAGACGAAATCGAAAAATTTGCCACTTAAACATTACAGCATTTTACATTTACCAAAGTCAAATAATTAAATTCGCCTACAAATGAATCACCTATTAAAATTATTGTTTATTGTATTGTTGGCAAGTCTGTACTCTTGCCGCAGTAGCAAGGAACTCATTTACCTGAATGATGTCTCCGATAAGGAAAAGATGAATTCTTTGCCTGTTCAGACGGCTGAACATATACTGAAACCTTCTGACATCCTTTATATCAGCATCAAATCAATGAATCCAGACGTAAATGCGCTGTTTAATCCCGAATCGAGTATGGATCAGAATAATGGTTCATCGACAAAATTTCAAACGCCTAACGGTGCCTATCTGTATGGATATGAAGTTGACCCCAAAGGTAGTATCAAGCTACCCATGCTGGGAAGTCTGAATGTTGCCGGTTTAACAGTCGCAGAAGTTGAGCCGCTCGTACAAAAAAAAGCGGATGAATTTATCAAAGATGCCATCGTCAAGGTTAAACTGCTGAATTTCAAAATTACGGTAATGGGTGAAGTCAGGTCTCCGGGTATTTTTTACATATACAACAATTCAATTACAGTCCTGGAAGCCATCGCAATGGCAAGTGGGAATACTGATTATGCAAAAATAAAAAAGGTAATGGTGATGCGGAAAACCTCCGAAGGCAACCAATCTTTTTTGCTTGATCTCAGTAAAAAAGAGGTCTTAATGTCTGAAGCTTTTCTGCTCCATCCCAACGATTATGTGATCATTCAACCCGATAAAAGCAAGGACCTCTTCTTAAACAGCCAAGCCATTTCATTGTTCTTTTCTTCCGTAGCATTAGTCTTGACGGTGGTGACATTGGTCCTTTTATAATGGGAAAGGATTGTCCGGATAAAATTTAAAACATACCATATTATGCAAGTTGATACAATTGGCAATACAATCAGGCAGGACGAAGGTCCTGATATCAAGAAAATCATTTACCTTTTACTGCGACAATGGCACATTATCCTGTTGTTTGGTGCATTGGGTTTTGCTGGAAGTTATGCTTATTATAAATTAACAAATCCCATTTATTCTGTCAACAGTTCTGTCTTGATTCCCACGGACTCAAAAGGCATGGATATGAAAGGGTTGTTTCAGGGAGAAATAAGTCAGTCCAACGTACAGATATACAATCAGATAGAGATATTAAAGTCGTCAGGCACAATTTATAAGACACTTGAAAACCTCAATTGGCATACATATTGGTACAAAAGGAACATGCTGGTATGGAATGGAATTTACAAACAGGAACCATTCGAAGTTCAGGAAACTCCCGGTTTTGTAAATCCTTCCAATATAAGGATCTATATAACTCCTACTTCTGAAAGTAATTACAAGATTTCTGTAGATGGGGAGTTGATATACAACGGTTTAACATCAACGGTGGATTTTACTGCTGAAGGTACGTTTGGACAACCTTTCCAAAATAGTTATTTTCATTTTACCCTGAATAAGAAGTTCCGGAATCCAGGTACCCCTACAGGAAAATATTATTTCTTGTTCTTCGATTTGAAAGAGTTGGCCATGGACTACCAGAGCAGACTTGATGCCCAATTGAAGGATGAGAGAAGTAATATTGCCCTTCTTAAATTATCCGGCGAAGAACCCGTAAGAGAAAGTGATTTTTTGAATGAACTTGTGAATGTTTACATCGAACGGAAAATGATTTTTCAAAACGAAGCCCAACGGCAATCGCTCAATTTCATTAATTCCCAGCTCGCTGGGATCACCGATTCGCTCAACAATGCCGGCAACAAATTTACCCAGTTTCGTTCCAATAACAATATCATTGATCTGGGCACTGAAGGGACAATTGTAATGAGTAACCTCAAGGAAATTGAAACTGAAAAGGCCAAAAGTCAGGTTCAGTTAGATTATTTCAGGAATCTTCTGACCTATCTCGAAAAAGCGGATCAACTGGATAAACTGGTTTCTCCCTCTGTTGTGGGGATTCAGGATGTATCTCTCAATTCACTGGTTCTTAAACTGGGCGAACTGTATAGCCGTCGACAGGTTCTTGCCTTTACTGCCAAAGGGAATAATCCCACCTTAGTGCTGTTGGATAAGGAATTGACAGAGACAAGGAGCCGGCTGATTGAAAACGTCCGGAATCTGATCGACAATACCACAAGTTCGTTAAATAGTTTGAAAGAGAGGCAGGAAGGAATCAATTTACAACTCAACAAACTACCGGGTAAGGAGCAAAAGATGGTTGCCATTCAGCGCCAATTTACCCTTACCAACGAAATATATACTTTTCTGATGCAAAAACGAGCTGAAACGAATATCGCACTGGCTTCCAGTGTTTCCAACGTTCAGGTTATCGAAGAAGCTGATCCCGACACTGCCGTACCTGTGAGCCTCCCACTGAATAAAATTTTATCCATCGGATTTATCCTTGGATTGGTTCTTCCTGTTGGATTTATCATGCTCATCAACTTCTTCGACAAGCGTATCCGAACACAGGAGGAGGTTGAAAATGGGACCAGATTGCCTATCCTCGGTCATATCATGCACAAGTCAGAAGAGTCGGATCTGTCAGTCTACACCTTGCCAAAATCAATTATTGCTGAATCGTTCAGGGATTTACGTACAAACCTGGAATTTATGCTGGATAGTACCAGCGGTAAAGTGATTTCCATTCATTCGACAACTTCAGGGGAAGGAAAATCTTTCAGTGCAACTAACCTGGCAACAATCCTTGCTATGAACGATAATAAGGTTCTCCTTATAGGAGCAGATTTGCGCAAACCCAAATTGCATAAAACGTTTAATATTGATAACCAACGAGGACTCAGTACTTGCCTCATCGGTTATGATACTCTGGAACAGGTTATTTTCAAAACTGAAATTGAAAATCTCTCATTATTGCCTGCCGGACCGGTTCCACCGAATCCAGCTGAAATTTTGAGCAAACCCATAATGAAAAATATTATTCAAAAAGCCAGGGAAACGTTTGATTTCATTATCATCGACAATGCTCCGGTTGCAATGGTTACAGATGGGTTTATTATGAGCCACCATTCTGATCTCAATATCTTCATACTCAGGTATGGAGTGTCCCATAAACATCACCTCGAAATGATAAATCAGATAGCCGCCAGTAAAAGGGTGAACAACATAGGTATTGTAGTGAATGATATTAAAGCCAGTTCATTTGGGAATACCTATTACAAATATTATCAGTACGAGGCGCACAAGAACACATATTATGCCGATGAGGAACAGGAAGGCAAAACGTGGAAGAGAAAAATTATGGATAAAATCAAGGATAAATTGTCTGTCTGAGTTTGGGCCGGTCGGGAGGATATTACATGAGTATTCCGATTGAGATGCCTGCAGCAGGCTTAGGAACGAATTTTGAAATTGAAGAGCAGTTCCCGGAAATTCATTTTTAGGTTACTTAGTGAAATATCTAAATTTGAAAACTGGATTGAGATAATATATAAAATCGACGATAATGATAATCGCTATTGATTTTGATGGAACTATTGTAGAACATCAATATCCGGAAATTGGGCGAATTCGGCCTTTTGCCTTTGAGACACTTCAAGCCCTCCAGTCAAAGAAACACCGGCTCATACTCTGGACACACCGGTCGGGCCAACTCCTTGAAGAAGCCGTTGAATTTTGCCGGGCTAACGGTATTGAATTTTATGCTGTAAATAAAAATTATCCTGAAGAAACCTGGTCTGAGCACGATAGCCGTAAAATATTTGCCGATATGTATATCGATGACCGTAATCTGGGTGGAATACCTTCCTGGGGCGAAATCTTTCAGGCCATTTGTCCTGAACAAATTCTAATTACTGAACCCAATTCAAGGTCTTGGTGGAAAATGTGATGGAGGAGAACATGAGATATCACAGTGATTTCCTGAACAAAGTTAAATGACTGAATTGATTGGAGGCAATCCTGTCGTTGGAATTATGGTAGCCACATACCTTCTTCGTCCTCTGTTTCATAAGTTTAAAATTTAATGAAATGCTCTCAAAATCAAAGATACTCGTTACAGGTGCCGATGGATTCATTGGATCACACCTAACTGAAGCCCTGTTGGAAAGGGGATACAGGGTTAAAGCACTTGCTCAGTATAATTCCTTCAACTATTGGGGCTGGTTGGAGGATATTCCAGCCAATGAAAAACTGGAAGTGGTTTGTGGTGACATTCGTGATCCGCATTTCTGCAAAGACATTACCAAGGATACAGATTTGATTTTCCACCTTGCAGCCTTAATTGCTATACCCTATTCTTATGTGGCACCAGATGCATATGTTGAAACGAACGTCAATGGAACACTCAATATTTGCCAGGCAGCAAAAGAAAACGGAAACATTCGGGTAATACATACATCAACTTCCGAAGTTTATGGCACAGCACAATATGTTCCGATTGACGAAAAACATCCCAAACAACCTCAATCTCCTTATTCAGCATCAAAAATTGGAGCAGATGCAATGGCATTAAGCTTCTATAATGCATTTAATCTCCCTGTGACTATTGCCCGGCCATTTAACACATATGGTCCGCGTCAATCTGCTAGAGCGATTATTCCAACGATTATTTCGCAAATTGCCAGTGGAATTAAAGAAATTAAATTGGGCGACCTTACCCCTACTCGTGACTTTAATTATGTGAAAGATACCTGCAGGGGATTCATTGCTATTGCTGAAAGTAATTCAACAGTTGGAAAAGAAATTAATATTTCTTCCAATTATGAAATTTCGATGCAAGACACGCTTGAACTAGTGAAAAAAATAATGAAATCGGATGTAAAATTCATTTTGGAAGAACAACGGCTAAGACCTGCTAAATCTGAAGTTTTTCGTTTATGGGGAGATAATTCCCTGTTAAAGGAACTTACCGGATTTAAACCGGAATACGACATTGAAAGGGGGTTGATTGAAACATGTCAGTGGCTTGTCAATCCTGAAAATTTAAAGAAATATAAAGCTTCCGTTTATAACGTTTAGAAGATGCAATCCAAATATCAGGAAATTGCCGGTTTCATAAGAAATAAGTTCAATGCACCGGAAGGTGCTATCCCCTTGCATGAACCTCGGTTTAACGGGAATGAAAAAAAATACATCAATGAGTGTATCGATACTACTTTTGTTTCAAGTGTCGGGCAATTTGTTACACGATTTGAAGATATGATCACAGAATTTACCGGAGCAAAACATGCTGTTGCAACAGTAAATGGCACTGCTGCACTACATATTTCATTGCTTTTAAGTGGGGTAAAACCAGATGATGAAGTTATTACCCAAGCCTTAACATTTGTAGCAACAGCCAATGCAATTGCCTACACAGGAGCCAAACCTGTTTTTGTTGATGTCGATTTGGATACAATGGGATTATCTCCAAAATCACTTGAGAGTTTTTTATTGGAACACGTAGTTGTTACAAATGGATTCAGTTTTAATAAGACATCAGGTAAAAGAATCAAAGCTTGTGTTCCCATGCACACTTTCGGACATCCGTGCCGCATTGATGAAATTATTTCTATTTGTTCCAGGTATAACATTGTTGTAATTGAAGATGCAGCTGAATCTCTTGGCTCATTTTACAAAAAGCAACATACAGGCACATTTGGCAAGTTCGGTACATTAAGTTTTAATGGAAATAAAACCATTACAACCGGCGGAGGTGGAATGATTTTAACCAATGATGATGATTTAGGTAAACTCGCCAGACATGTTACCACAACTGCCAAGATTCCTCATCATTGGGAATTTGTGCATGACATGATTGCCTATAATTATAGATTAACCAATTTGTCTGCAGCTTTGGGCTGTGCTCAAATGGAACAATTGCCACAATTCCTTGTAAAAAAAAGAAATTTGGCAGATGATTATGCCCGGTTCTTTAACCAGATGAGTATTGAATTTTTTACTGAACCAAAACATTGTAAATCAAACTATTGGTTAAATACCCTTATCCTGGAAGATAAAATTGCACGAACTAGTTTTATTGAATTTATGAATAACGGCGGCATCATGGTTCGCCCTGCCTGGCAATTAATGAACAGATTAGACATGTTTAAAGACTGCCAGTGTGGTTCTCTTGAAAATACTGAATGGCTGGCAGACAGAGTGGTTAATATCCCAAGTAGTGTACGCTAAGTTATTTTCAGATATTGTGGTTGAATGCTTGAAATGTTGTAATTATTCGTACAGAGGTGTCTGAATATTTACAAAATCAACAAGGTTTTGTTCTGCCAAGAAATTTTACCCTGGTTTATTAACACAAATGGGGTATTTTGGGAATTTAGGTTCGATAAAATTATTTTCAAAAAATTGGTCAGTTGCTCCTAAAAATGACAATCGGTATCGATTTTTCATGCATCCGGATTTCAATTTATGCATCCGATTTATTTAAAAATACGCAGTGAATGTGAATATTGGGCAGGCAATCTTTGCGGTACCTACAACTCAATACAGATAAGGTAATATGGTTGACAAAAAAAAAGTATGTATTGTATCCACCTCCCGCGCTGATTACGGGTGTTTGCGATGGGTTATAGACGAGGTAAATAAGGACAGCCATTTGTTGCTGCAATTGGTTGCGACAGGATCCCATTTATCCCCGGAATTTGGTCTGACCTATACTGAAATTGAAAAGGACGGATATCAAATTGATGAAAAAGTTGAGATTATTGTTTCCTCTCCACTTAATTCTGCCATAGTAAAATCGATGGGCCTGTGCTCTATCGGATTTGCAGAAACATTTGGCAGAATAAAGCCGGATATTTTAGTCGTTTTAGGCGATCGCTATGAACTTATACCCATATGTAGCGCAGCATTATTTCTTAATATTCCGATAGCCCATCTGTCCGGAGGTGATGTAACAGAAGGCGCACTTGATAACCAGGTTAGAAATGCTGTAACTATGATGGCTTCACTGCATTTCCCGGGAGTAGAAGAGTCTGCAAAAAGAATCGAGAGAATGAGGGGATCTTCTTCAGGTATATATACAGCAGGAGAGCCCGGACTGGATAATTTCGTGCGTTTAAAACTTTGGGGCAGGCAAACCATAGCCGATAACCTGGAACTCGATATTTCCAAAAAGTGGGTCTTGCTGACTTATCACCCAGAGACAACTTTAAGTCTGGAGGAAAACTTATCAACGGTAAAAAACCTGTTAAGTGTGCTGGATCTTATAAACGATATACAGGTAGTAATTACAGGTTCGAACGCTGACTATGGAGGATCTCAGATAAATGAAATGTTACAACGAAATTCTACTGGAAATAGTTCCAGGTATAAATACTGTTATTCATTGGGTCAGATAAGGTATTTAAGTATAATGAGAGAGGTAGAATTCATTATTGGAAATTCCTCTAGTGGAATAGTTGAAGCGCCCTTTCTGGGGAAATCTGTTGTCAACATAGGTAATAGACAAAAAGGGCGGCATATTTCAAATAATGTAATCAATTCGGGCAACAGTACTGCCTCAATATCAGATGCCATCCGGAAAGCTACTGATAACCGTTCTAATGTTGATTATTATTTCGGTGATGGAAATTCATCAGTAAAAATTGTGAATGTGATAAAGGAGTTTTTATCATTATAATTTAATCCAAATGAATAATGTGATTGGTGGTGAATTTGAAATCGATCATAGATTTACCCGGGGAATTAAAAAAGATTTACCCGCTGCATTCAACAAAGGCTATTTTTATTCTTCAGGAAGAGCTGCAATATTTCACATATTGAATTTTTCAGTTAGTACCGGAAAGCAAAAAATACTTCTGCCTGATTATCTCTGTGATTCTATTGTTGATGCAGTGAAATTAACATCGATCCCTTTTGAGTTCTATTCAATAAATTCGGATCTTTCCATAAACATTGATTCAGTCAGAGAAAAATATAATGATAAGTGTTTATTGCTAATTATCAATTATTTTGGAGGTGCTGACATACACAATGAAATCAAAAAAATAAGATCTGTAAGTTCTACTGCCTCGATCATACTTGATAATGCACAGGCATTATTTAGCATGTTTGAATCATTTGATGTAGATTTCATGTTTACCAGTTTCAGAAAACAATTACCGGTCCCGGATGGAGCATGGGTTATTTCCAGGAATGCGGAATTATTCCAATGTGAAGAGAATAATTCATTTGCTCAGTACAAATTCGCGGCAGGTCTCTTGAAAAACAATAAGCAATTTGTTTCGGTCAGTGATCAGGTTTACCTGGATTTGTTCAAAAAGGGTGATTCATTGATTCTAAGTAATATAAATTCAAAAATAAGTGATATAACCACCACCATATTAAAAAGTATTGATTTCGATTCAATTCGCCAGAAAAGAATTGATAATTCTCAATATTTGATTGAAGGACTTCATAAAATAGGGATAAGTCCTATCATAAATTTCTCCAATAATGTTGTACCGTTATTTGTTCCGGTGTTCATACACAACAGAGATCACTTAAGACAAAAGATGAGAAACCATAATATTTTTATTCCTGTACATTGGCCCCAATGTGAAGAAGTTACATCACCGGATAAAAGATTGTACGGAGAGGAATTATCTTTAATAATAGATCAACGATATTCCAAGAATCATATGAGTAAAATACTAAGTTTAATACAAGCAAATCTGGATCATGAACTATAGCCTGGTTAAAAATTGGGATTCCTATTTGTTGTCTTTTCCTGAAGAATTTTATGATGTCTATTTTGAGGAAAAGTATGTAAAACTATATGAGACCGAAAATATTGAAGCTGTCTGCTATGTCTGCTCCGAAGAGGGGAAAATGCTGCTATTCCCATTTTTAAAAAGAACATTTTATCACAGCGGAACCAGATTTTACGATTTTGAAACTGCCTATGGCTATGGAGGCCCCATTTGCAATGTAAAAGATGCAGAATTCATTGTACGTTCTTTAAATGCTTTCAAAACATATTGTATTTCCAATAATTTTATAGCTGGTTTTTTTAGATTTCATCCGTTGTTGAACAATTATACCGGTTTTACTTCCATTGGACAATTACTGATGGACCGACATACCATCGCAATAGATCTTTCCCTCTCAATAGAAGAAGTATGGATGAACGAATTGGAAACAAAAGCAAGAAACAGAATAAATAAAGCTAATAATATAAAATTGGAATTTATTGTTGACAGAGAGTTTAAATATATTAATGATTTTATCAGGATTTATAATTCTACCATGATGAAAGTCGGGGCTGAATCCTTCTTCTACTTCTCAAATAATTACTACGCGGCATTTAAGAATGACATAAAAAACAGCTTTCTCGGATTGGTGGTAATTAATGATTTAGTTATTTCTGCTGGTATATTCTTTTATTCAAAAGTATATGGCCATTACCACCTTTCAGGAAGTGATAAAAATTATTTATGTCTCAATCCAAATGATTTTATGATTTTTGAATCATCCAAAGTTATGAAAGAATTAGGTGTAAAGAGTTTTCATTTGGGTGGAGGATACAATTCAGACGAGCAAAACTCGCTCTACCAGTTTAAAAAGAAATATTCGAGAAGAACATATGATTTTTATATCGGCAAAATTATTTTCAACAATGAGATGTATGATAAGCTATGTGATGAATGGACAATAAATAATCCGGATAAACAAGATTTATTTGGAAATCATTTGCTAAAATATAAACTATAAACGGATGAAAAAGGTCATGATAATTGCTGAAGCAGGTGTCAATCACAACGGAAAACTTGACCTGGCTTTAAGGCTTTGTGACGCAGCTAAAGAGGCTGGTGCTGATGTGGTAAAATTTCAAACCTGGAAAACTGAAAATATAGTTACCAAGACTGCTAGTTTGGCAAGTTATCAGGAGAATAATCTATCAGAAAGCAATATCAATCAATTCCAAATGCTGAAAGAATTGGAACTGAGTTATGATAATTTTAAATTGATAAAGCATTATTGTGACAAGATTGGAATCCAATTTCTTTCAACTCCGGACGAAGAAGAAAGTCTGAAGTTTTTAACCGGATTAGGTGTGGATTATCTTAAGATTGGCTCAGGTGAAATTAACAATATATCCTATTTAAGAACTATTGGCTCGACAAGATTGCCGGTTATCTTATCTACCGGTATGTCTACCCTCGGAGATGTGGAGCGTGCATTTAACACTCTTATTGCTTCCGGAACACCTGATATAACGCTGTTACATTGTACAACCAATTACCCTTGCCCAATGGAGGAGGTAAATTTAAGGGCCATGTTAACACTGAAAGAAGCCTTCAAATGTAAGGTTGGATATTCTGATCATACACTTGGCATTGAGATCCCAATTGCGGCAGTTGCATTAGGTGCCGAGATTTTAGAAAAACACTTCACTCTTGATAAATCGATGGAGGGACCTGATCACAAGGCCTCCCTTAATCCGGCAGAACTAAAAGAAATGGTAAAGGCAATACGCAGCATTGAAATTGCCATGGGAACGGGAATTAAAATGCCAAATAAAAGTGAACAGGAGATTTCCAAGGTTGTTTTGAAAAGAATTGTGGCAAAGAGCAAAATACGTAAGGGAGATATCCTGTCATCCGGCAATCTGACTGCTAAACGTTCCAGTTTTGGAATTTCATCTACCTACTGGGATTTGGTTGAAGGGAATGTTGCATTTAGAGATTTTGAAATAGACGAAGCAATTGAGCTCGTTTCTAATTTTGACCTATGAAGGATTTTTTATCACATTGCATAAAAGCTAACGATCCAATACTGGATGCCATTAAAAAAATCAATGAGCTCTCAGGAAGTTTAACTTTACTTATTATCGATGAAAATGGCAGGATGGTGGGAACTTTGACTGATGGTGATATCAGGAGAGGTTTTATCAAAGGGTTTACTTTAGATGATACTATCTCTTGTTTTATGTCTAAAAATTTCCATTCACTTAAAAACGGTTATACTGTATCTGAATTTAAGGATATACGAAACCAGGGGATTAAACTGCTGCCTCAGTTGGATGAAGATTACCGCATTACAAAGGTCTATGATCTTAGAAAAAGGAAGAGCCTTCTGCCACTTGAATGTATGATAATGGCAGGTGGAAGAGGAGAACGGCTTCGTCCGCTTACAGATGTCGTACCTAAGCCAATGTTGTTGTTGGGTGGAAAACCCATTATTGAGCACAATATAGACCGGTTGATCAGTTACGGGATAGAGAAGATATATATTTCAGTTAAATACCTCGGGCAGCAAATTGTTGACTATTTCGGCGATGGTTCCTCAAAGGGGATTTCAATTGAATATATCTGGGAAGATCAACCTTTAGGAACTGCCGGTGCATTATCTATGGTTAGAAAATTCAATACAGATTATGTCTTATTAATGAACAGCGATCTGTTTACAGATGTTGATTTTGAAGATTTGTATCTGAACCTGGTGGAAAAGCAGGCCCAAATGGGAGTAGCCACTATTCCCTATACAACAAAGATACCTTTCGGGATATTTGCAATTGACCAGGACCAAATAACAGGAATAGAAGAAAAGCCAACTTATACCAATTATGCCAACGCAGGTATTTATATTCTGAATTGTAAACTCATTGATAAAATTCCTATAAACCAATTCTATAATATAACTGATTTAATAGACCTGATGATCCTTGAAAAACAAAGAATTATTCATAATCCTATTATAGGTTATTGGATTGATATTGGACAACTTCAGGATTATATCAATGCTCAGGAAATTGTAAAACATTTGAAAAATGGAAATTAGAGACACCCTATTTATTATACCGGCAAGAGGGGGATCTAAAGGATTACCACGTAAAAATATTTTGCCGTTAGCTGGCAAACCATTGATTCATTATACTATAGATGCTGCTCGGTGTGTGACTGATGATGAAAATATTTGTGTCACTAGTGATGATTCTGAAGTCATTCAGATTGTTGAAAGCTATGGATTAAAAGTTCCTTTTGTTCGTCCCTCAGAACTTGCCTCCGATACTGCTGGTTCACGTGAAGTAATGTTGCATGCTGTTGATTTTTATGCAAATCAATTGGGAATATCATACAGTAAGATATGTTTGCTGCAACCTACCAGTCCGTTGAGAACTGGCCAGAATATACGTGAAGCCTACGCTTTATGGCATGAAGACCTGGATATGGTCGTTTCAGTCAGGGAGAGTAGGTTAAACCCATATTATAATCTTTTTGAAGAAGATGGCAGTGGCTTTCTTCGGAAAATGAAAATTGGGAATTTCACCCGCAGGCAGGACGCCCCTGCAGTTTATGAATACAATGGGGCTATTTATATCATGAACGTATCTATTCTCAGGGCAAAATATTTAGATGAATTTGAAAAAATCCAGAAATATGTCATGGATGAGGAAATGTCCCTGGACATAGACACAAAATATGATTTGCTAAAAATAGAATATTTCATTAAAAATGAGCGCTAGCAATGCGTCCTTATCTTATAGCTGAGTTGCATATCATCTGACTTTTTATCCTTGAAATCCATAAATAATTTTCTTAGATATTTATCTTTAAGTAAGATAAAGGCTGTTGATGTTGTCTTTTATTACCCCAGGCATTTTAACCGTTCCAATATGGGTAAGAACCCATTCTTCGAACCGTTAATCTGTGCATGCGAACAAAATGAAATAAGTTACATTTTAATTGAGGAACCGGATAGTAGTGCCAATCATCCCAAGAACTTGAACGCAGTTCCGTTCGATTTTTACCTGTTCCTTATTTTGGTATTTCGAAAATTGCTTCCATTAAAATGGTTTAAATCATTCGAGTCTCGTGAACATAAAATTGCACAATTATTAAATCCCGTTTTCTTTAATCGCTTAAAATTCAAGGTTTTCATTACTATATCTAATAGTATGCTTGGGTTTTTCAGAGGGCTTTCGCCGGATGCCCGGCTATATGACTACCAACATGGAATTATTAATTCGACACATACAGGGTATTTAATAAATCGGATGGCCGCACAACATATTCAGCAAAACAATGCAACTGTTTTATTGCACGGAATCGGGTTCCGCAATTTATTGAGCAAAGCAGATTCTGAATATTACCCGGAACATACGGAGGTAATTGGGTTACCCATTACTCAAATAGGCCAGTTACATCATGCCTTCAATAAAAATGTTTTGGTTACCTTGCAATTTACTGCAGGTGAATATCTTGATTTTCAGCAATATTTCTTTCTGTATCTATCTAATCTGTTCGAAAATAACCATAAATTCTTTGTAGATCAGGGGATTACAATTTTCTTAAAGAATCATCCAAGATATGACGGGGTGCCTGATTTGTCCCAATTTAAAGCTTATTCTTTTGTTAAATTTATTAATCTGCAAAATGATGAATGTTATGAATTGTGTAGTATTAATCTTACCTATCATTCCACAAGCATATTTGAAGCAGCGCATAATGGATTGCCCACTTATATTATTAATGATCAGCTTTCTAACAGTATTTACTTTGATGAATTTGACTACCCTGTTAAAAACAATAAAGACTTCATCAATTTTCTGTTTGAAATAATGGATGAAAATTGTTATCAAAAGCTTTCTGAGGATGTAATAGCTTGGAATTCAAAGTATTACATGCGGTTTGATGAGGATAAATTTATTTCACTTGTTCAAGGATGTCGTTAGTTAAGATATTTCTGGGAGGATACATCAATTTTACCAATGCTCAAAACCTCAATTGCAAAGCGTTGGCACAACACCTTGACAAGGAGAATTTTGCTGTTTACACCCTTGAACTTTACAATGGGGAATCAAGCACTATAAATAAAAAGGGAATCCATATATATCGGTGTTTCTGGCCGCATAGAATAAGCATTTACCTGGGTTATCTCTGGGGTATCTGGCATTGCGACCTGGCCTACCTGCCCAAAGGGGAGATATGGCGGTTTAACCGGTTTTTACTCCGACTTTTCAGAAAGAAAAGCTTTTCTACAATTGAAGGAATATGGGATGAAAAAAATCTTCATTCAGCTCTTGAACATTATGCCAGTTTTGAGAACCTGGTTCGGTCGTACGCTTTCTTTGATAAAATTTTTGCTATTACAGCCTTTGTCGGGAAATACAATTTCGACAAGCACGGCATTACTTGTGCCAATGAGACTCTTTACCTGGGAACTGAAACTGAACGATTTTTAAATGTGAGACAGCCAAGCCAGACCCTGCAAAAAGTCATTTATATTGGCAGATTGATGGAGCGCAAAGGAATCTATGATTATCTTCAGCTCGCAGAGAGATTTTCTGAAATTGAATTTCTGATAGCAGGGGATGGCCCTGAGAAGGAAAACGTTAAGCAGTATATTTTAGATCATAAACTTGAAAATGTCAAAATATTGGGTGTATTACAACATGATAGACTGGCAGAAATACTCGTTGATGTGCAATTAAATATCCTTCCTTCCCGCTCTGAAGGATTTCCAAAGGTACTACTGGAGACTGCATCTTCAGGAGTCCCTTCCATTGTCTATAGCGATTATGGTGCAGAAGAATGGATAGTTCAGGATACCAGCGGTTGGGTAGTCAACACAGTTGGAGAGATTGAGCTGTTAATTAGAAAATTTCAGGAAAAGCCGGAAATGCTTTTCCAGGTTTCTGAAGGTGCTGTTAAATTAGCCAAATCATTTGATTGGAAAATCAGGGTAAAGGATTGGGAGGAAGCAATAATGAATTTGATGCAAAACAAATAGTATAAATGTCAGGATTAAAACAGAAGACAATTGCCGGGTTAAAATGGAGTGCAATTGAGCGATTTGCAACCCAGGGGATTAGTTTTGTTATCAGCATTATCATTGCCCGAATCTTGTCGCCTGCTGATTATGGCCTGATTGGCATGATTTCCATATTTATTGCAGTCTCCAATGTATTTGTAGGTGCTGGTTTTGGTTCAGCCCTTATCCGCAAACAGGAAAGGACAGAAGAGGATTGCTCCACTGTCTTTTATTACAATATCATTGTAAGCATTCTATTTTATATTCTGCTTTTTATTGCGGCACCATGGATCGCTGATTTTTACAAGAGCCCGGAATTGACGAATATTACACGAGTGGTAGGATTAAATATTATTATTGGCGCCTTTGGCGCGATTCAAAGTACCAAACTCAGCATTGCGATTGATTTTAAAACCCAGGCCAAAATATCGTTAATAGTAGTAATTATTACTGGTGGGGTTGGTCTTGCAATGGCTTATAATGGATTTGGAGTTTGGGCATTGGTTATCCAGGGTTTGGCCTCTGCAGTATTGTCCTCAGTATTATTATGGTATTTAGTCCGTTGGAATCCGCTTTGGGTATTTTCCATCCGTTCCTTTAAAGAGCTTTTTGGTTTTGGATCTAAACTTATGCTCTCCGGCTTGCTGGACACTATCTACAGTAATATTTTCCAGTTGATCATTGGCAAGAAATATCTGGCAGTTGATCTTGGATATTATACACGGGCTGTCGGAATGGTTCAACTGCCTTCATCAAATATTACCGGTATAATACAGCGTGTTACTTTTCCCATATTAAGTGAAATTCAGCACGACACTGAACGGTTAAAAAAAAATTACAGGCGATTGTTAAAAATGTCTGCCTTTATTATTTTCCCTATTATGGTACTGCTCGCAGCTTTGGGTAAACCATTGGTGCTGGTTCTCCTGACTGAGAAATGGTTACCTGCAGTGCCGCTTATGCAAGTGCTTTGCTTTAGCGCTATGTTCTACCCCATTCACGCCATCAATTTGAACCTGCTGCAGGTAAAAGGCCGGTCAGATCTCTTTCTCAGGCTGGAGATCATAAAAAAAATCATGATTACACTGGTGCTCTTTGCTTCTGTGCCTTTTGGAGTTCTTGCCATGTGTTATGGAACCATAGTAACATCAGTCGTGGCACTGATTATAAATACTTATTATACTGGTAAACTTATTCAACATGGTTTTATGGATCAAATTAAGGATATAACTCCAATGTTGGCGATTTCGTTATCTGCAGGGTTAGCTGCATTTTTACCTACGTTATTTTTATCCGGCAATATGATACAAATATTTACAGGTGTTTTAGCTGGCGGTATTATTTTCCTGGGTCTGGGATATCTTTTAAAATTGAAGGAATTCAATGAAATCAAAACAATTTTGTTAAAGCAATAATTACACAAAATGGAATTTAAAAACAATAATCCAATATTCGTCACCCAGCCGGCAATGCCACCTTTGGAAGAGTTCATTGAATTGTTGAAACAAATATGGGATAATAAAATATTGACAAACAATGGACCCTTTCACCAGCAATTTGAAAAGGAGTTGGCAAATTATTTAGGCGTAAATTATTTATCTGTTTTTGCGAATGGAACGCTGGCACTAATGACTGCTTTGCAAACTTTGCGGATTACAGGAGAAGTAATAACCACTCCATTTAGTTTCGTGGCAACCACGCATTCACTTTGGTGGAACAACATTAAGCCAGTATTTGCAGATATAGAAGCCAATACATTCAACCTTGATCCGGAAAAGGTTGAAGCTGCCATTACCCCACAAACAACGGCCATCATGCCGGTGCATGTATATGGGAATCCAAGTAATTTATTTGAATTTCAAAGGATTGCCGATACTTATGGCTTAAAGTTGATTTATGATGCAGCGCATGCTTTTGGTGTAAAAATTAATGGTAATTCGGTTTTAAATTTTGGGGATCTCTCTATACTCAGTTTTCATGCAACCAAGGTATTTAATACCATAGAAGGAGGCGCAATTATTTGCCACGACGAAAAGACCAAACAACGAATTGATTACCTGAAAAATTTTGGTTTTGCCGGCGAAACGACCGTCATTGCACCTGGAATTAATGCCAAAATGAATGAAGTTCAAGCTGCATATGGGTTATTACAACTCAAATATGTGAATGAGAATATAGGTAAAAGAAAAGCCATTGCCAATTTATACAGGACAAAACTGGCAAATGTACCAGGTATCAGATTTTTAAATGATCTTGAAGGCGTTCATCATTCCTACTCCTATTTTCCTATTTTAATAGATGCAGATTATGGGAAAGGCCGTGATGAATTGTATGACGAATTGAAAAAAAACAATATTTATGGCCGGAGGTATTTCTACCCGTTGATAAGCCAATTCCCATCTTATAGAGGTCTAACTTCATCGAATCCTGCCAATTTGCCTGTTGCTGAGCGAATAACCAAACAGGTTATTTGCCTGCCTATTTATCCTGAATTGCAGCATGCAAATGTTGAAGAAGTTATCAATTGCATTAAAGAATTTGGGCAAATTACTTAATAATAGAATCGAATGAATTGGCATAAAGCCGGGACTTGTTTTGATCTGGCATAATCCGGTCAATTGCCAACAACCGGGCTGTTTCAGTTTATAATCATTCAGTTTTACCGGGGAAATGAGGTCCAAATTCTGGAGGCAGTAGTCAGTCATTGAAAAATGGAACTTTCCATGATGATGGTTTACCGATAAAGAAGTCCTGTTCTGGGAAAATCAACTACCGAAGCTGGTATCCTATCATTGCTAATTAACTTACTGGGCAATTGCTGGTGAGTCAGAAAGAATAATAAAACAGAGAAACATGAAAGAAATGCCCCTGGTAAGTATTTGTTGTACCAGCTTTAACCACGAAAGCTATATTCGAGAAGCTTTAGAGGGATTCTTGATGCAAAAAACTACTTTCCCGGTTGAAATAATTATACATGATGACGCTTCGACAGATCATACTGCTGAAGTCATTATGGAATATGTGAAAGCTTATCCAGACCTAATAGTTCCTATTCTTCAAACCCGAAATCAATATTCTCAGGGAGTCAAAATTTGGCCCAATTTTGTTTTTCCGGTTGCAAAGGGAAAGTATATTGCCCTATGCGATGGTGACGATTACTGGACAGATCAATACAAGTTGCAGAAGCAGGTGGATTTCCTGGAATCTAATCCGGAATATGGTTTGGTCTTTACTCAAGCTAAAGAAATAGAGGGCAATTCAAGTAATACAAAAATAACCGGAGGAAAAGTTGATTCATTTTATGACCTTTTATTTGCAAATCCGATACCAACTTTAACTACCTGTTTCACGAATTCGCTTCTTCAGGATTATTTAATGAAAATTCAACCGGAAAATAAACAATGGTTAATGGGTGATCTGCCGATATGGTTGTGGTTCGTTTTTAATTCAAAGATTGGTTTCATTAATGAAACAACTGCCCATTACAGGGTGCTTTCTGAATCGGTTTCTCATTCAAAATCCTATGAAAAGGCATCAGTTTTTGCATATAGTGCTTTTGACATAAGGAAATTCTATTTGATAAAATTTAATAGAGAACAATATATTCAGGCCGTAAAAGGAGCTAATTTTCAGAGATTATTTCAGATGTCACTTCAATATAGAGAATTTAGCGACTCATTCAGGCTTTTTTTTAAATCACCTGTTTCAAATTTGAAGACGTTCATAAAATATTGTTTAGGTTATTATACTAGAAGGTAGCCCAAAGCTATTAACTCAATTGATCATGTATCAAACCGTATCGTGAATATTAAGAAACAGACTTACCTGGTAATCACCCCCTTTTTCCCTTCAGCGGACTCTTTTCGTGGTCCATTTATTTTCGACCAGGTAAGTGCTATTCAACAGACAGGGAAGTACGAGGTGGTTGTTTTTAAACCAAAGCAATGGTACTCAAGAGGTAAAGACTACGAATTTGATGGAGTTAAAGTTCACTGTTTCAATTCATATGATTTGCCTTCAAATATCTTGCCTGGTCTTTTTGATTGGTTTACAATATGGTCAATGATGCGGAAGCTGAAATCAATCGGACTGTCACCAAAAGATATAAAAGTGGTACATGCCCATGTAACTGGAACAGGATTTTTGGCAAATGCATTAAAGAAACGACATAGGGGAATAAAAACACTTCTTCAACACCATGGTTTCGATGTTCTGAGCCTAGCCAATGGCAGATTGCATAAATACCGGTGGCATCGGAAATGGGTCCAAAATTATGGTATTCGTGTTTGCAACCAAATTGACCTTCATGTTGGTGTTAGTGCCAAAACACTTGAATACTTAAAATGTTATCCGCAAATTAATATCAAAGATAGTTACGTACTTTATAACGGGGTTGATACTGCAAAATTCCATCCTATATCAGGGTTGAGGGATCACAATTTTTTTACCATAGGTTGTATCGGTAATTTCTGGGAATTAAAAGATCAGTTGACACTTATAAAGGCTGCCCAAAGATTGATAACCGAAGGGATGAAAAATCTGCATATTATTTTTATCGGCAGTGGTGCTCAGCTTCAAATGTGCAAGAATTTTGTAGTCACCCATCAACTTTCAGAAAATATTGAATTTCGTTCAGAAGTTCCTCATCAGGAACTTTGCAGGTTTTACAGCACCCTTGATCTGTTTGTGCTGCCTTCATGGTATGAAGCGTTCGGATGTGTTTATACTGAGTCTTATGCCTGTGGTGTACCTTTCATGGCTGTTGAAGGTCAGGGCATAAGTGAGCTTATTCCGGAAGAGGATAAACCAAAATGGTTGATAAGAAAGGGCGATTCAAGTCAACTGGCAAAAATGATTACAGATTATGTCACTAACAGATACTTCCAGAAATTAAATATCAATCCGGAAATTACAAGTCTGATTCACGATTTTCAAATCACTGCAGGATCATTGCCTGAACCTGAAAATTAATAGTTTTCTTATGCTTAAATTTGTAGCCCTTTTTGTCACTGTTGCAGTGATAAACAATATGATTTCCATAACTCCAGGTACACCGCAGGTAATCTATTTCGGATCGATTGCTTTTGCCGGGATAGTTGGATTATCATCAAGAATTTTAAAAATTAACGGATATCTTTTATTCATATTTTTCGCAGCATTTTTAAGCATATTGTTTAATAAAATACCTGATTTTTATAAAAGTCCACAGCGATTGTTAACATTTGGAATTGCTTTGTTGCTTATTAGTCCGATGATTACTACGACCGGATTGTCCCGAATACGACAATACATTTTTCGATATATTAATAAAGCATTGATAGCAATTGTATTTATTTCAATTATAGGAAAATTTTCAGGCGTTTATCCGGGCATGGGTCCAGCTGATATTTTTCAGGGAATTACAGTTCACTCGATGATGCTTGGCCCGATTGCTGCCATAGTCCTGTTGATCTCAATTTATGGCTTTATCAAGAACCGAAAAGACAAAATCGCCAGTTATTTTTTTATCGTATCCTTTGTATTCGCTTTCATTGCACTGTTATTAGCCAGTTCACGTGTTGCAGTAATGGGGGCAGGATTTAGTTTAATGTTGTTTCTGTACCAGTATTATCGTGATACCATAGGAAAATTTTTTGGTGTTTTGATCCTGTTTATGATCCTGCTTTTTGCTACTTCATCAATTTGGTATGGTTATACAGAACGGATTCAAATGAAAAATCAATCCTCAGAAATGAGCGGGAGCCTGATAAGTAGCAGGAAGGATCAATGGAACTATCGGATAGAAGAATTCAAGTCAAGTCCAATCTTTGGTATAGGTTTTGCCTCCATGCAAAAGGGTTTGATCAATAAAAACACTGGTGTGATTGAACCTGGGTCCTCATGGCTTGCAATATTTTCAATGGTGGGCCTTATTGGAGGAATCCCATTTTTTGTATTGATCATTTCACTTTTCATGAAGCTTTGGAAAACGAAGAAGAGAATAATTGAAAATTCCGTTTTATTTGCCATGCTTGGATTCTTCATTGTACACTGGTCTGCGGAAGGGTATATTTTTGCGGCAGGTGCTTTTCTTTTCTTTTACTCATGGCTTCTCATTGGGGTAATTGATATTCAGAACAATGCAGATATAAACGAAAGCACAGGATTACAGATTATCTAGTCCCAAAGGATTTTTCAAACTAAAGAATCGTAATATAACAATGAAAATTATAGCTTATTTAAATGAACCTGCAAAGTATACAGTGGCGTTAACGGAGGAGGTTTATAAAAAATTGGATGTTGAATACTATTACGACCTGCGAAATACACAACACAACAATAAAAATTTCGATTTCCAGTTTCTAAGTGAAATGAATTTCATCAGGCGCTGGCAACTTTATTACAAAAACTGGAGAAAATCAGACCTGATCATTTCCAATGGATACCTGTTCGACTGGTTTGTCATTTCTTTTTTACTTAATATCTTACTTTTTAAATGGAAGCCAATTGCCATTGAATCAGATACCATTTATCAGAAATCAGTAGAGTTCAGGCAATACCTGGGCAAAATATTGAAAGGAATATTCTTTCGATTCCCATTTGTATATGGGTTTGGTGCCGGAAGTGTATTGCATCGCGATTTTTTCACCAAGAATGGAATGACCAAAGATCGTGTATATCTGATGCCATGGATTTCTATTAACTATAACTTTAGTGAGAACAAAGCAATTTCCAACCCGTTTGTTATTATTTATGTTGGCAGATTCGTGGGATTCAAAAACATACCTATAATCATTGATGAATTTCTGTCTGTTTTTGAAAATGATGATGATATAATTCTAAAACTGGTTGGTGATGGTCCATTGTTTCATGAATTAAATACCAAATATAAAGACAAACTCAACATTATTTTTACCGGTAAGCTTTTTGATAATGAATTAGAAGAGATATTTAGGACTTCTCATTGCTTGGTTTTATCATCAATACCTGAAATGTGGGGTTTGGTAGTAAATGAAGCGCTCTCGGCCGGGATGCCTGTGTTGTTAAGTAAATTCGTGGGCTCAAGGTATGATTTGGTGGACGGAAAAGATACAGGAATTATTTTTGATCCATTGATAAAAGGCGATCTTGCCCGCGCTATGCAGAATCTTTACGGTAATTCAGAACTTTATGCTGCCTACTCAAAAAACGCCCGCAATCTGATGCATGACCATTGGAACTTCAGTTTTTATCGTCAGTGTTTCGAGACAGCGACAAATGAGATATTTAACAGACATAACAAATGATAAAAACCTTGATATTGAAATTTGCCTCAATCATTAATTACAACAGAAAAAGTAAGGTAATTTTCTATCATGATATCTCCGGGAGCACCAACTATACTTTGATGGCCACTCCTATTACCCTGTTCATGAAACATATCGCAACGATACAAAAGGAGGGATTTGAAATTGTCAGTGAAATAACCCGGACTTCAAACCAGGTACAAATCTGTTTCGATGATGGATTTAAAGGAATATACGATCATCGTGTTTTTTTTACAGATAATGATATTAAGCCTACTGTGTTTCTGGCGATCCAGCTTATTGGTCAGGATAATTATTTGAATGTGTTGGAGATACTGGAATTACAAAAAATTGGATTTAGGTTCCAGTCGCATACTGTAAGTCACCAAAATCTTACCAATTTGTCAGATGATAAACTGAAACAGGAATTGGAATTTTCCAAATCATATCTTGAAACAATATTAAATACCCCGGTCAAAGAACTATGTTTTCCAATCGGGTATTTTTCCAAACGAGTTATAGAGGCTTCTAAATCTGCCGGATACATTAAGTTATTCAGTTCTTTGCCGGGCAATTATTCCGATAAGAATACCAACGCTATAGTCTACCGCAACCTGGTTCAATTTTTAACTGTAACAGAATTTAAAGCTACGCTTTATGGTGGAATGTCGGTGTTACGACCCTGGTACAGGAGATCTCACTTTATAAAAAACGACATTACGCGATGAAAGTTCTACAAACAATCTCAAGTATGAGTCTCAGTTCAGGCGGGCCGACAACCTGTACCTACCATCTTATAAGAGGGATTGCCCAACATAATATTGATATCAGCCTGCTGACTTATGCTGATTCAAAAGGAGAAATTTTGATTGCTAAAGACAGTTTTATTCAAACCGTACCTGCACCACATTTTAGACGATTTGGTTATTCAAAGCAATTCCGTAAAAGACTGGAAACGTTTTATGATGCAGATATAATCCATGGAAATGGATTGTGGCAATACACTACTCATGCTTCAGCCATTTATGCAGGCAAAACCAATAAACCTTTTGTTCTTACTCTTCATGGAATGCTTTACCCTGAAGGATTAAAGAAGTCAAAATGGATTAAAAAATTATCCTTATTGTTATATCAACAAACAGATATTGATTTGGCAAAGGTGTTGCATGCCACCTGCCAGCAGGAACTTTCTATCGTACGCAACCTTGGCATTAAAGTGCCTGTAGCTGTTATACCTAATCCTATCGAGATAGCAGGAACAACATTCCATAATACCAGTACAGAACTTTCAAAAAAGGTGGGCTTTATCGGCCGTTTTGCTCCCATCAAAAATCTTGAGAACCTGATAAAGGCCTGGGCTGAGGTTTCAAAAGCCTATCCTGATTGGGAGTTGGTACTCATAGGAGATGGAGCTGTACATTACACCAGGTCATTGAAACAATTGGCTATAAAGTTAAATGTTGATAACATCAGTTTTAAGGGATTTTTATCCGGTGAAGCAAAAGAGGATGAGCTTAGCAAGCTTAGTTACCTGGTACTTCCCAGTAAATCAGAAAATTTTGGGATGGTGGTACCAGAAGCGTTGTTGAAAGGGATTCCAGTAATTGCGACCAAAGGAACCCCCTGGGAGGAACTTGACATTCACCATGCGGGTTGGTGGATTGAAACGGGTGTTGAGCCTTTGGTTCATTCACTGTTAAATGCTATGCAATTAACCGAATCTGAAAGAAAATTAATGGGACAGAACGGATATAAACTGGTTCAGGAAAATTATTCGGTAGAATCAGTTTCCCAAAAGATGATCCAATTGTACAATTGGATATTAAAAGGCGGAATAAAACCGGAATTTGTTTATTTGTAAATCATGGAAAATCTTAAAGTTGATCTCGCATCCTATAAAAACGCTTTAAGCCTAAAAAATCAGATAGTCCGGTTTGTCTGGACAATAATTTGGTTACTATTTGCCCGGCCACTGCCACGCAGTTTGGGAAACGGATGGAAACTTTTCCTTCTGCGTTTATTTGGTGCGAGGATTCATCCAACGGCTGTTGTCTACTCAAGTGCCAGGATTTATTTGCCATGGAATCTCGAAATGGATGAATACTCCTGCATTTCACCTGAAGTTGATTGTTACAATGTTGATCGGATAAAAATTGGTGCGCATGCCACAGTTTCACAAAAAGCTTATCTATGCACTGCTTCACACGATATTACAAAACGAAACAATCCAATGATTACCGCTCCGATAATTATTGGAGACCAATCTTGGATAGGGGCATCTTCTTATATCGGGATGGGCGTAACCATTGGCCAGGGAGCTGTGATTGGAGCAACAGCCTCTATTTACAAAGATGTCGAACCCTGGACAGTAGTAGGAGGGAATCCGGCCAAATTTATCAAGAAACGCCAGGTGAATGATTGAAAATAATTATTAATCTTATTTTATGCTGGATATAACAGTAGTTATATTAACGTATAACGAAGAATTGCACATTCAACGCTGCATTGAAAATGCCAATATTTTTGCAAAGGAAGTCATCCTGATTGATAGCTTTTCAAATGATAAAACAATTGAAATTGCAACAACCCTTGGGGCAAAGGTGTTTCAACACAGATGGGAAAACAACCACGCCAAACAGCTCAATTGGGGTCTGCAGAATCTTCTATTCAGTACCAAATGGATTTTGCGACTTGATGCTGATGAGTATCTTATGCCTGAGCTTATTGAAGAAATAACTCAAACAATTGATAGTCAACCCGACAATATAACTGGAATTATTTTTAAGCGCCGTCATATTTTTATGGATAGATGGATGAAACGGGGGACTTATCCTGTTAAACTATTACGACTATTCCAATATAAGAAAGCAATTTGTGAACAAAGATGGATGGATGAGCATATTCAATTGCTTGAAGGTATTTCCATTGAATTTAAACATGATATGGTTGATCATAACCTGAATAACCTGGATCATTTTATTGCAAAACACACTGGCTATTCAATTCGGGAGGCTATTGATCTTTTGGATTTGGAATACAACATAAGTGGTAATTCGGATGACTTGAATTTGGGAAGACAAGCAGCTTCTAAACGCAAAAGGAAACGTCAATATGCCAAACAACCTATTTTCTGGCGTTCTTTTGCCTACTTTGTCTACCGTTATTTTTTCAGATTAGGATTTTTGGAAGGCAAGGAAGGTTTCCTCTGGCATTTTTTTCAAGGCTGGTGGTATCGTACTTTGGTGGATGTAAATATTCTTGAAATTAAGAGAGCCTGTGGTTCTGATCGGGAGAAAATAATAGACTATATTGAAAAGAGCTATTCAATTCAACTTTGAACAAGACATTAATTTGTCATTGTATAATTGAACAGTAGTTTTGGATTAATCTAATCTGCCTGTTATGAAAATCATATTGCATGCCGATGATTTTGGTTTTGATGAGAATTCGACGAGATGCACTATTGACTGTTTTGAAAAATATGCCTTGTCAAGTGCTTCCATTATGGCTAAAATGCCTGCAACAAAATATGCTATAGATTTTGCAAAGGCAAACAAAGAGCATAGTTTCGGCATTCATTTAACCTATGTAGATGGATTGGCCCCTATGGCAGAAATTGAAAAAATTTCAAGTTTGCTCTCCTCCGATCAAGTATTTAAACCATCCAATCATATTCGGATAAATTCGTTGATCGGGCTTATTTCAAAGAAGCAAATTCAAGAGGAGACAAAATGTCAGATAGGTTTTTTATTAGATTCAGGAATCAATATCTCTCACATCGATTCTCATGGTCATATTCATAAATTCCCGGTATTTCAAAGAGCAATTAAAGAAGTTATTAATTCTTTTGGCCTTTACAAAGCAAGGAAAGTTCAGGATATTTATCTGCAAAAAGAAACATCTAAACCGCATAATATTCTCAATAGACTTTTTGATATCCGTATCAAAGGTCATTTCAAAACCACGGACCATTTTTATATGCCAGCCACACGAATGGACCAAAATTGGCAGGAGCCAATTTTAGAAAAGATTCAAGATTTGGATGATCATAAAATTCTTGAAATAGGAGTACATCCTGGTGAAAATGAATTTTGGAGAAAGAATGAATATCATGATATTTTAAGTTTTTCCAGGACAATACGCCAATCCGCCAAACACAAAATAATTAACTGGCATAATTTGTAATTTCTCGTATGCTTGATATAAGTGTTGTAATTTTAAGCTATAATGAAGAGATACATATTCAACGATGTATCGGGAGTGTTTATGGCCTTGTCAAAGAGATATTTCTGGTTGATAGTTTTTCTACTGACAAGACCATTGAGATTGCCTCCGGGTTTGGTATACAGGTTTTTCAAAATAAGTGGGAAAACAATCACTCCAAACAATTTAACTGGGCATTGGATCATCTTCCTATCCAGACAAAATGGGTCTTACGTTTAGATTCAGATGAGTATCTTACGGCTGAACTTGTCCAGGAATTAAAGGATAAACTACCTGGATTAGATACTAATATCACAGGTGTAGTAATTCCGCTCAGGCGGATTTTTATGAATCGAATTATTAAACATGGCATAGGTACAGTTAAATTACTCAGGTTATTTCAGTATGGGAAAGGCCGTTGTGAACAACGCTGGATGGACGAACACATCCAATTGTCAGAAGGGGAAACAATCGAGTTTAAGAATGAGTTTGCGGATCACAATCTGAATAATTTGGTTTGGTGGACGAACAAACACAGAGGGTATGCCATCCGGGAGGCTATTGTATTACTGGACATGGAATTAAGTTTATTTGAAAGAAGTACTGACAACTTTAAATTCTGCAGTCACGTTGCTGCAAAAAAAAGTAAAAAACGAAGGTATGCCAGGCAGCATTTATTTTGGCGTTCTTTTGCCTACTTTATTTACAGGTACTTTTTTAAGATGGGATTCATAGATGGGAAGGAAGGTTTTGTATGGCATTTTTTGCAAGGTTGTTGGTACCGGACACTGGTCGATGCGAAAGTGTTTGAAATAAACCGCGTATGTGGCACGGACAAGGAGAAAATTAAGGAATATCTAAAGAAGAATTATTCAATTGATATCTGATGGTTTCTTGTTTTAGCATTTTTTATTTAACATCGAAAATTCTATTGTTTCTACTTTCACCGTTGGTGTGGGTTGTCCTTTTGTTTTTGGCTGGGATCCTTTTCCGCAGAAACAAGCGGTCTAAATTTATTTGTTTAACAGGTATTATCATACTTCTCCTTTTTTCCAATTCTCTCTTTTTTCGTTGGGTAATCTCAACATGGGAGAAGCCTTTGCAGCCAGCAGAATCTGTAACAACGGGGTCGGAAGCCATCGTGGTACTGGGAGGCATGGCCTCTTTTGAAGACGCGAATAAGCGCGTGGTCTTTTCAAGTTCGGGCGACCGCTTAATGCAATCCCTTGATCTTTACAGTAAAGGGAAAGCAAAAAGGATTGTTATAAGCGGTGGTTCCGGCAATTTGACGGGCGGACAAAAACCTGAATCAGAGTTTGTCAAAGAATTCCTTATACGACTTGGCTATTCTGATTCACTGGTGTATGCAGAAAATCAATCGATAAATACAGCGCAGAATGCTGAATTTACCGCTGCACTCTTCAACCGGCATAAATGGCCCAAAAATATTATCCTTGTTACATCTGCATTCCATCTTTACCGTGCAAGCCAATGTTTTGAGAAGTGGGGCTTCCACGTAGTTGGTTACGGGACAGACCCTTTAATGCCTGTTGTTCCGATCTCCACCTCTGAAGCAATAATCCCCAATGCCGACACTTTATCCAAGTGGAATCTGCTTATAAAGGAATGGGTAGGGATATTGGCATATAAATTGATGGGATTTATTTAAAACAAAGGGGAATGGAGTTGAAACATCCTTACAGGCCATGCAACCTTGCATTTATCCCATATTAAAAAGATAGCCAAGCAACTAACAGGTTAGAGAAATTAATCCCGGGATCATAAAATGAAAGTTTCAATCATTACTGCTACCTTTAATAGTATCAAACATCTTCCGGATGTTTTGGAAAGTATCGGCAAACAATCCTATTCAAATATTGAGCACATAGTCATCGACGGAGGTTCAAAAGATGGAACGGTAGAATATATCAGGAACAGTAAATTTCCTGTTCGCATGGTTTCTGAACCGGATAAGGGTATTTATGATGCTCTTAATAAGGGAATTAACCTGGCAACAGGTGATGTTATTGGATTTTTGCATTCGGACGATGTCCTGGCTTCATCCCAAACCATAAGCAATATTGTAGCTGCTTTTACTTCTCCTTTGAGAAGTGACAAGGAAGGTGTTTCGATGGTTTACGGAGACCTGGTATTTGTTGACAAGCAAGATGTCAATAAAGTAGTCAGATATTGGAAAAGCAGGCCCTATAAGCATGGGTTGCTTCAAAGAGGCTGGATGCCTCCACATCCGACCTTGTTTATTCGTCGGGAAGTATATAAAAAGCATGGATTGTATGATATTAGCCTGAAATGTGCAGCAGATTACGACTTAATAATCAGGGTTTTCAGGGATCCAACTCTGAATACCGTGTACTTACGGGAAGTCATTACCAAGATGCGAATGGGAGGAATGAGCACGGGGGGTATGAAAAATATACTCAATAAGATGAAAGAGGATCATTGGATTTTGAAAAGCAACAAGATGACCTTCCCTTTGTTTACTTTGTTTGCAAAGAATATTTCCAAGGTACCACAATTGATTTTCAGAAAGTAGTAAGCTGGGAAGTCCATTCATGCTCACATTTTTTTTTGGATGTTTTCATCATTCATAATACAACAGAAATTGTTTTGCCTTTGTAAGGTGCTGTTTTATTAGCCATTATGAACAGAAGCAATTTAAGTTTCTAATATTTGTGAATAATTTTATATGAAGAAAAAAGTCTTTGTTTCCGGATGTTTTGATCTTTTGCATTCCGGACATATTGCATTTTTTGAAGAGGCCTCTACCCATGGAGATTTATATGTTGGAGTAGGTTCCGATACAACGATAATAGGTCTGAAGGGACGCAAGTCTGTTAACTCAGATAAGGAACGTCTTTACATGGTAAGTGCTTTAAAGACTGTTAAAGATGCCTGGATAAACCAGGGATCCGGACTTCTTGATTTTGAGTTGGAGCTGCGTAAACTTTCCCCGGAAATATTCTTTGTTAATGAAGAGGGCTATACGCCTGACAAGCAGAAATTATGTCAGGAACTGGGCATTGAACTTATGGTAAGTAAACGAATTCCACATTATGGGTTGCCTGTCAGGTCAACAACTGCTCTTCGCAAAGAGTGCAGGATTCCTTTCCGGCTCGACCTTGCGGGTGGTTGGCTAGATCAGCCATATGTGTCAAAGTTTGCTGCCGGTCCGGTCGTAACTATTTCGATTGAACCTGACTATGATTTCAACGATAGAAGCGGTATGTCAAGCAGTACCAGATTTAAGGCAATTGAGCTTTGGCAAACTGATATCCCGGAAGGAGATAAAGAAAAACTTGCCAGAACTCTGTTTTGTTTTGAAAATCCTCCGGGAACTAAAATGTTCAGTGGCTCGCAGGATTCGATCGGCATCGTTTATCCGGGTGTCAACAAACTTGATTATCAGAATGAATGCTACTGGCCATCTTCAATCACATCAATCACGTCAGAAGATACTCTTAGATGGATAGAGGAGCATCTCTGGTTCATCAATCTGTCACCCAGGAAGGCGAATTTTGATGTGCTATCCGGGACAAAAATTGATGAGCGCGGAGCAACTGCACTCGCCAAAGCTTCAAATGGCTTATGGGACTCCATCCTGTCAAAGGATTTGGATGCATTCAGCAAATATTTCAGGGCATCATTTGAAGCACAGATCGCGATGTTCCCAAATATGGTTAATAGTTTCATCAATGAAACAATAAAAAATTACGAAAATGATGCTCTGGGCTGGAAGATTTCAGGTGCAGGCGGTGGTGGTTACCTGGTACTGGTGTCAGAGAAACCAATTGCCAATGCGACACAAATCAAGATCAGGAGATAATAGCTATAAAAGTATAGAATTTTCTCAAAATAGTATAATTTAAAAATCCCGGTGGTTTCAATCACCGGGATTTTTTTGTTTAAATTTATATTATACAAAAAAAACCCCTCATATCTCACTGATCATTTTAAGCATCTCGCTTAAATATTTTGCCTTTTCATTGAGATTTACCCTCACTGAGCGTGCTCGAAATTCACGATTTTTTGATTTTAGACACGATTTTGTGAAAAGTTTATCACATATATATAATATGATAAATAGTGTAATTTAATTTACTGTATATTAGAGTTTAAATAAATATAATATGTTATATAGATGCAATTTTGCTTAATCGTTGGACCCCTGAAATCTTACGTTAAATAAATGATAGGCTAGTCGGAAAGTAGTTAAATGTAATTTAAAGTTATGATTGATTTCTGCAGGAATAACAAGGAATCTTTTTTTTAATGTTTATTGGTTTTACCCTTCCTAAAATTTAATTATAAATGCTCGATTTTTTTAATGTTTTTGCAAGCTATCTAATCGCGCTCGCTGTGTCAGCACTGGTTATACCCACTATAATCCGGGTATGCCGGAAGCTAAATTTACTATCTATTCCCAATGGAAGATCTGCAAGTTTGTGGCATGTTCCAAATCTTGGCGGGATAGCTATTTTTTTAGGTTTTATCTTAGGAATAACACTCACTTCTACTGTATATTATATACACGAATCCATCTATATCTTCTCGGCTGGATTGGTCATGCTTTTTGTTGGATTAAATGATGATATTCTGCCCATGTTTGCCAAAAAGAAACTTTTAACTGAGATTCTAATTGCGGCAATACTTATTTTTTGGGGGGATTTTCGATTAACCAATTTGCACGGATTCATGGGAATTGAGGCTATCCCTATGTTTGTTAGTGTTATATTAACTGGTTTTGTATACATTCTTATAATCAATGCCATTAACCTGGTTGATGGCATTGATGGTCTTGCAGCAGGACTTAGTATTTTTTCGGCATCAGTTCTGGGCGTCTGGTTTTTCCTGAGTGGCCATTTTGCTTTTTCAATAATCGCCTTTTCGCTGGCAGGAGGTCTTTCAGGATTCTTCTTTTACAATGTTTATGGCAAGGAAAATAAAATTATGATGGGGGATACAGGATCGCTGGTTGTTGGGACCATGATTGCGATCCTGATAGTTAAATTCAATGAACTCAATATTGATCAAAGTGCCGCTTATGCTATTTCCGCTGCACCCGCAGTCTCTTTTGGCCTGCTCATCTATCCATTGTTGGATACACTCCGGGTTTTTCTCATCAGGGTCATACAACATAAATCCCCATTCGTTGCTGATAAAAACCACACACATCACCGTTTGCTTGCTCTTCGGATGAATCACCGTGAGGCTACCTATTGGATTTTAGCAGTTAATGCACTTTTTACACTGGCCGTTTTCTATTTCCAATGGTTAGGTATTGTCAGGTTAATGATTTTCAACGTAATGGTTGGCGGATTCTATTTGCTGATGCCCTCTTTCATTCTGAGTACTAAAAACAGGATTTCTGAGAATGACCCGTATCAGCAAATTATCCTTTTTAACAAACGCGTTAAAAAAATGGAGGACAAGAAAGAAATCGCTGTTGGTATCTCCATGCATCGGATACCGCATATTTTCGTAGAACAACTTAAGAGGATAAGCCTTTGGTAGAATTCCGGAAGGTTTGAATTGCGTGTCCCGGATTGCTTTTATTGCATTTGATACATCCCATTGTAATTTCGATGGCCCTGCAAGGGAATTCATCAGCATGGTTTTTAATAAATAGACCGGCGAAGAATGCCTGTGACTGCTTTTTGCCAGACAAAATCCTTCCAAAATTTTTGGCACTCCGGCAAATTACCAATGAAGCCATCCTGAACTTTCTGAAGCATTATGAAATACCGCAAATCAGTGCCGGAAGGGAGGGCTATTTTATGGATTTGGTTCGACCAGAGAACCTTGCAAAAGAAAAGATTGGCAAAAAAGCTTAAAAATCTGAACGTGCGAAACCTGACCAGCGTGAAACTTTCCAATGGAATAAATCAGACTTTTTTCCTGTAATGACCGGTTTTAAAAATGTGTAACCAGTCAGAGTTACAAATTAAAATTTCATCCGGCTCATTTTCCCTGTCATTCAAAAAATACTGAGATACTTATTTTGTAATTACCGAAGTTAAATCCGGTTCTGTTTTTTTACCGGATGGCTCTTCATTCAAGCATTATTTTTTTTTGCTCAATAAAAATGTGTGAATTGTGTAACTATTTGCTGGCATTGTGTAACAAACAGACTTGTCTCGTTCCATAAATTTGCTCCGATTAAGTATTTTAATTACAAGATTTGAAAATAATTATAATGGAGTCAGACACAAATTGGAACGAACAGAAGAGAAAATTGAAACAAAAATTTGGCGTAATAACCGATAATGATCTTTTGTTTGTTGCCGGAAAAAAAGAAGAGATGATAGGCAGGCTGCAAATGAAACTTGGCAAAACCAAAGAAGAATTGCAAAGGATTATTTCAGCACTTTAGTCATCATACTAAAGGGGCCATTTGGAAATTATAATTTAAATGGCCTTTTTTTGCCTACATAAGATTAGGACCGACCGGGACTCTGAAAAACTGACAGACTAAATTATCAATATCAATCAGCTCTCACATTCAATGCAATAATTGAATCACTTGTAAAACCAAATTCAGCAACCATATATGGTAAATTGGTAGTATCTTTAAGGTTATCAATAAATTAATTCTAAAAAATTTGAAGTTATATATCAAATATATGCTGAGCAACCGCTGCATCCTGTCTGTCAAGGAAATTTTGAGGGATTTCGGATTGCATTTTGTTCTGGTTGAACTGGGTGTTGTAGATGTTATGGAGGAGCTTGATGAAGAGCAGCGGCGTCGACTTAAAGTTGCATTCATCAACTCAGGATTTGAATTGATGGACGACAAGCGTGCCGTATTGATTGACAGGATCAAACAAGCAATCATAGAGGTTGTACATAAATCCGACGAGGTAATAAAAGTCAACTTCTCGGATTATCTGAGTGAGAAATTAAATCATGATTATACTTACCTGGCAAATCTGTTCTCGGAAGTTCAGGGGACAACCATTGAGCATTATATGATCGCCCAGAAAGTTGAAAGGATCAAAGAGTTAATTACTTATGGCGACTTGAATATCACAGAAATTGCCTGGAAGATGAATTACAGCAGTGTAGCCCATCTTTCAAACCAGTTTAAGAAGATGACAGGACTCTCTCCTTCCCAGTTCAAAATGCTAAAGGATCAAAGGAGATGTCCCGTTGATGAAATTTGAAATACTTAAAAATAAGGAAGGTGAATAACTACAATACGATGAGAAGAACGATCACCCATGATTCTCAATATGCCAGCAGTCTTATTGAAGCCAGCCTGGATCCATTGATCACGATTAGTACAGAAGGAAAGATCATGGATATGAATGAGGCCCTGGTGAACATAACAGGGCTGTCTCGCGAAGAACTCATCGGATCTGATTTCTTCGATTATTTCACTGATCCGCAAATGGCGCGCGAGGTTTATCAGGAGGTATTTTTAAAAGGTTTTGTTGCTGATTCGCCGCTTACGATTCGACACAAAAACGGCAAACAGACTGAGGTATTGTTTAACGGATCTGTTTATAAGGATGATCTTGATAATGTTCTGGGTGTTGTGATTGTTGCCAGGGATGTTACGGAGCAGAACAGGATAGCCTCAGAACTTCTGGAGGCAAAAGTATTTGCAGAACTGGCAGCAGAATTGGCAGAAGATGCTAAAGTAAAAGCTGAAAATGCAACAAAGATTGCAGAGAATGCGGTAAGGGCGAAGCAGCAATTTTTGTCGAATATGAGTCATGAGATCCGGACACCGATGAATGCAATTATCGGGTTTACCAAAGTTTTACTGAAAACGGATTTGACTGCAAAACAAAAAGAATATTTAACAGCCATCAAAATGAGTGGTGATGCATTGATAGTGTTAATCAATGATATTCTTGACCTGGCCAAAGTTGATGCCGGGAAAATGGTATTTGAACATATTCCCTTTAAGATGGAATTGTCCATATCCGCTATGATTCACCTGTTCGCCAATAAAATAGAAGAGAAGAACATTCTGCTGGTAAAAAATTATGACCACAGAATACCTGATGTTTTAATAGGTGACCCTGTACGCTTGCACCAGATTATTATAAATTTAGTTAGCAACGCAGTCAAGTTTACATCACAGGGGACAATTACCATAAGTGTTATAATGGTAGAAGAGAACGATGAAAAAGTAACCATCGAATTTTCTGTAACAGATACTGGTATTGGAATATCGGAAAGTAAACTGGAAAAGATTTTTGAAAATTTCCAGCAGGCATCAAGCGGTACTTCCAGGCTGTATGGTGGCACCGGCTTAGGCCTTGCGATCGTCAAACAATTGGTAGAGCCACAGGGTGGAGTGATTACCGTGAAGAGCGAAGTTAATGTTGGTTCAACTTTCAGCTTCATACTTGATTTTGTGAAAACGGACGAAAAAGTTGAAGTTGAAGTTGAACCGGAAGAAATAGATACAGACGTAAATATTAAAGTGCTGGTTGTTGAAGATATTCCGCTGAATCAGTTACTGATGAAGACATTGCTTGATGAATTTGGTTTTGAAAGGGATATCGCCTCAAATGGTCTTATTGCCATCGAAATGTTGCAGAAAAAATCCTATGATGTTGTGCTGATGGATCTGCAAATGCCTGAAATGAACGGGTTTGAAGCGACGGAATACATCCGCAGCAAAATGAACTCAAAGATCCCTATTATAGCGCTGACTGCCGATGTGACAACAGTCGATTTATCAAAATGCAAAGCTGTAGGGATGAACGATTACATTGCCAAGCCTGTGGATGAGAGGCTTTTATATAATAAAATAATGGGTTTGGTGAAAAAACCCTATCTTATTGAATTTTACAACGAAAAGAAGGGCGCAAGTAGTGTCGCAAATTCGAATTTAAAGTGTACTGATCTCAATTACCTGACACTGCGTACACGGTCGAATCCTCGCCTGATGATGGAAATGATAGCAGCCTACCTGGAACAAACCCCAGCTTTGATAAGTTCCATGAAGCAAAGTTTCGAGGCGAAAGATTGGCGTAGCTTACACGCAGCAGTCCATAAAATGATCCCCTCTTTTGCAATTATGGGCATCAGCATTGATTTTGAAAATATGGCAAAGAAGGTTCAGGAATTTGCGAATACGCAACAACAAACCGAAGGTATTTCTGAACTGGTCATCCGGCTTGAAAACATTTGCAGTCAGGCTTGCAGGGAGCTGGAGGATGAATATATACGAATTAAAAATTCTATTTAATGAAGAAAGAAAAAATAAAACTTTTCCTGGTAGATGACGATGCGGTTTTCCTTAAATCACTTGAGATTGATTTTCTTCAACACGGTGATTTTAATATCGAAACGTTTGCCACCGGGGAATTGTGCATTGAAAATTTATCTCATTGCCCGGATGTCATTATCCTGGATTATTTGCTCAACGGAATCGAAGTAACTGCCATGAATGGAATAGAGACACTTGATCTCATCAAATCGTACAACCAGGATATCCCTGTGGTGATCCTTTCTGCGCAGGACAAAATTGAAGTAGCAGTAAACTGTATGCATCACAGGGCTTTTGATTACGTTATAAAAAGTGAGACCGCCTTTATCCGCCTGCAAAAAATCATAAACACCATCTTCAAATACAAGAAAATGGAGAAAGAGTTGAACTGGTACATGGCACGGATGTAACAGGTGTGAATATTGCAACTCTTTCTTGGAATTTTGTAACGCCAATCATGCCGTTGAAGTTGATCTTTGGTGTGTGATAATTTATTCACACATAAACTTTCAATCCATGAAAAAGCTTACACTTTTAATGATGATGACATTCCTGTTATTATCAATTTCACCAACGCTGTTGAGAGCAGGCAACCTGACAAGAACAGATCCAACTTCCCCGGCAGTAAACGTTACGTCGACTGATGAAATGGCCAGGCTTGCCAGGCCGGAAGAGCTTAAATCCATAGATCAGATCTCAATTACTTCATCTGAAAGTACAGGTTTAATGACAGAAGCAAAACCGATCACTGTCGGTCAGAATGAACGCAGTAGAAGACACCATAATGGTGGAGTCTATATTGATAATGGCCGTCATCATCATGGAGGCCTTTTTATTGGAGGTGGCGGTGCGCTACTGGTTATTGTATTAATTATTGTCCTGATTTAGTACCAGGGAACAATTCTTTACGAATCATTCAAACGATTATATATTAATCATTTATATGCAAATATCATGGGAAATTTACTTTATGTTGTAGCCATTGTACTGATCATTTTATGGGTCATAGGTGTTGTCGGATTCAGTACGGGTGGTATCATTCATATTTTGCTTGTCATTGCGATAATAGCCATTCTGTTGCGATTGATTCAGGGCAGGAGGGTTCTTTGATCACCTGTGTTTTCCCCGGCTCTGAATATTATAAATTTTTAGGGCCGGGAAAGTTTCGACTTCATAATAATTCACACTTAATCTCTTCCAAACATTAATTGCACATGAAAACAAAAGTAGCGGGGATAGTTCTCCTTAGCCTGGGGATATTGATGATGATATATACCGGATTCAATTATGTCACAACTGAAAAAGTGGTTGACCTGGGTCCGATAGAAATAAATTCGCAAAAGAATCATCCGGTCCGGTGGTCACCGATCATTGGCGTCGTACTCACCATTGGCGGGTTTTTAATTTTTACAACAGGCAGGGCTAAGAAATAGCCATCCATACCTTATTTTGCATTGGATTCCTGAATATTTCCCTTTCCCCCCTTTATCCTTTATCCTTTATCCATTATCCTTTATCCATTATCCTTTATCCTTTTCCCGGTAGCTATGAATATACTTACAGCTGCTTCAAATAAATTTGTTCGTTTCTGGAAGGTTCTGGGTCCGGGATTGGTAACAGGGGCAAGTGATGACGATCCTTCCGGTATCGCGACTTATTCGCAGGCAGGTGCAGCATACGGATTATCTTCACTTTGGACGGCGATTGTGACATTTCCGTTGATGGCATCTATCCAGGAAATGTGCGCAAGAATCGGACTGGTTACGAACCATGGATTGGCGGGAACCCTCAAAAGGCACTATTCCAGGCCAATAATGTATTTAATGCTGCTATTTAGTTTTCCTGCCATTGTACTGAATATCGGGGCAGATATAGCCGGTATGGGAGCGGTAACCAACCTGTTATTTCCAACTATCCATGCAAATTATTTTTGCGTTTTTTATACGGTTCTGCTACTTGTGTTGATCCTATATTTGCCTTATAATAAATTAGCTTCTGTCCTGAAATATCTCTGCCTGACTCTTTTGGTTTACCTGATCATACCTTTCCTGTACCGGCAGGATTGGGCAGCCGTATTCAAGGCTACTGTCATCCCCACAATAAAATTTAATAAAGACTTTATCGGCCTGCTTGTCGCTATCCTTGGTACAACCATATCACCCTATCTTTTTTTTTGGCAGGCGACGATGGAGGTTGAGGAGACCAAAAGAACACATATACTGGTAAACAAAAAGATTATTCATGCCATGAAAAAAGATGTTGATTTTGGAATGTTATTTTCAAATATCGTCATGTTTTTTATTATACTGACTGCGGGAACTGTACTGTTTAACGGGGGGGTACACCGGATTGACACTGTTGAGCAGGCAGCAGCGGCATTGAAGCCACTTGCTGGAAAATCAGCATATCTATTTTTTGCAATTGGGGTCATTGGGACCGGGCTTTTGGCCATTCCGGTTTTGAGCGGTTCCCTTTCCTATATTATCGCCGAGACTTTTGGATGGAGAGATGGACTGGATTTGAAATTTCACCAAGCCAGGGGATTTTACATCGTTATTGGAATTTCCCTTCTGCTGGGCTTATCATTGAATTACATTGGCATCTCGCCTGTAAAAGCCCTGATTTATTCTGCAATACTCTATGGTTTGACTGCGCCTGTTTTAATTGCCATTATTCTGCACATATCCAATAATAAAAAAATAATGGGGATATATACGAACGGAAAACTTTCAAACTTTGCTGGATTTATTGCTCTGATACTGATGACTTCTGCCTCAGTGCTGTTATTATATATGCAGTTTGCACCTTGATAACCTGAATGATTAGGATCATTTATTACCCTCGCAACCTACAAATGTGTGAATGTTACAACTCTTTTCACATATTGTACAACAGAACCCTGATTTTGTGGGGTTAACTTTAAACAAATTAAAAAATCAAGCATATGTCATTATTAAACATTTTGATTGCAATAGTCATAGCAGGCATAATTCTGTGGCTTATCAATAATTACATCCCGATGGATCGTAAAATCCGCAACATTTTCAACATTGTAGTTATAATTGTTCTTATCGTTTGGCTTTTAAAGGTATTCGGGGTTGTTAATTATTTGGGTAGTATACATATTTAAATTAGTATAGATGAATCTGAAAAGAATTTTTGGGGCTTTATTGACCCTTCTCGGAACAGGCGGACTTGTTTATGCAGCGGTATTGTTCGTGAATTCTTCCGGAGGTGCAAATGATACAAAAGCGCTTTTAATTTATGGGATTCTTGGACTTGTGTTCTTTGTTGCCGGTATTGGCCTGGTAAAAACTACAAAGGATGAATCATGAGGAGCAGAGCAGGTAAGCCGAATTCCAATTTTAAGTTGTAATAGCATTATGTAATTGCGTGGTTTCATTTCATAGATTGCCAGAAGGCCGCTTCCGGAAGGAGTGGCCTTTTGTGATATATTTTTTAGAATCAATGAATGCCTCGTTTAATTCGCTAACTTGCCTGAAACCATCAGAATCACTTCTCTTGAACTGAAGAAATGGCACAGGATCCAGGATATTCGAACGTCTTTTAAAATTGAAAATCATGCAAGTAGCTGTAAGCAGAAAAAAATATGTTTTTTCACCTGATCCATCCCGGATAATTGCGCGATTTCTGTATTTAAGTGATGAGAGATCGGCCGACATAATCAGGAAAGTTCTTGCAATGCCTGAAAAAGACGTGAATATTGCCATGAGTCAGTTGCTGAGAGGATTTTCAAGACGCCACAGGAATATTTCACGGATCTTTGAAAAGCATTTTGACAAATTAGGACCAATTTTTAATCAGATAGAAGTCAATGAATCCGATCTTTCTGATGCGCAGAAAGCACTTGTAGGATCTTACTTTACCATGGAATATTCGATAGAGTCGGCTGCGTTTTTCAACCCCTCTGTTATAGAGGACCCTGATCAGTCAGAACTTTGGCCGGAGGAGAAAAGAGTGATTTTTAGTTTCCGGGCAACCGGGGAAGGACATATTTCTTCTATCGTATTCCGCTCAGGAATTCTTGACAGGAACAATAATCTGACTGTTGAACCTGTTGGTAAAATGCTGGCGGAAGCAGACGTAATTAAAAGGAATGTTTATGAAAAGAAAACTTTTCTCGAAAAGCTTGTCGATCTGAAAGAACAGCAGTATACCATGCCACCTTCAATACTCGGGAAGCAGGAAAAAAAAATGGACCAGGTAAATTTTGCTACTACGGCTTCCCCGGAAGATCCGGCAGATCGACCGCACCAGGGTCCTCCCGTTTCACCAGCATTTATTTTGGATAAGCTGGGAGATAATTTCACTTATGGAGAATTGATGAGAGGCATTGATTATGAGAGAAAGAATTCAATTCTTTCTGAAGAGCATATTAAGATCATCAACAAAATGATGTGGCTGGCCTCCTCTCACTATGAGATTTTGTTTTCAATTGATTCCTCCATCTCAGAGCGGGTGATTTTTCCCATTTCGGCGACTGAAAAGGGAGGTATTGAAGACGCCCGGTTTGTCAAATTTACGGACGACAATGGTGAAATTACTTATTATGCTACTTATACAGCTTACGACGGGTCATCCATCCTCCCTAAGCTGATCAAAACCACCGATTTTTATAATTTTAAAATTCTGCCAATCAATGGTGAGATAGCCCAAAACAAGGGGATGGCACTGTTTCCGCGAAAAATAAATGGCAAATACGCTATGCTGTGCAGGATCGATGGTGTCAATAATTATATTGCCTATTCCGATAGCATCAATATTTGGCATGAAGCAAAAATTTTGCAGAAGCCTAAATACCCATGGGAACTTGTTCAGCTTGGCAATGCCGGTTCTCCGATTGAGACAAAGGATGGCTGGCTTGTCATTACCCATGCAGTTGGTTCGATGCGGGAATACACGCTTGGTGCTTCTTTGTACGAGCTGGAAAATCCCGAAATTGAAATTGGGAGGCTAAGCAGTCCGTTGATGGCTCCCAACGAAAATGAGCGGGAAGGGTATGTTCCCAATGTTATTTATTCATGTGGTTCCATCATTCACAACAACGATCTGATCATTCCCTATGCCATGTCTGATCACTCTTCTTCCTATGCCACGGTCGATCTGAAAGAACTGCTTGACGTTCTGAAGAATTCCGGCAGTAATATCCTCAGCAATTAAGGTCAATTCAGGGCAACAGAACTTCATCACCTCCTAAAATCGTTTTTTCCCAGGTCATCTCCGGCTATCATTTGTTGTATTAACCAACAGGTTTTCAGCTATCCGGTTACATCCTCATGTGATCACTATGTCTGCGTTTCAATGATCCGGCAAGGTAAGGTGTGAATATTGCAACTCTTGTACCGAATTGTATAACACAATTCATCACACTCCCCCTGATCTTTGTAAGAAGTATTAAATCACAACTTAAAAACAAAAATCATGAGTGCAGGAAAAGTATTATTAGGTGTATTGGCTGGTGTTGCAGTTGGTGCCTTGGCAGGAATTCTATTTGCCCCGGCAAAAGGTTCAAGAACCAGGAGACGGATCATGAAAAAAGGTGAGCAATATGCTGACGGACTAAAGGATAAACTTAACGATCTGATGGATAGTGTCACTGAAAAATTCGAAGAGGTGAAAGAGGAAGTCAACGAATTCGCCAGCAAAAACAAGGAAAAGTTAGAGGAAGCTGAAAAATTTGCAAAAGCAGCCAAGAACTAGATGAATTTTAATAATTGTAGCATTGAGTTTGCCCTGTAATTCATTTTTGTGAATAGCGCTGCCAGAATTTCGAAGACCAAAAAACCCTCTAGGGAACATAATTTTGGCTATTCAACTCAGGCAGGAATTTTCAGGGTAAACTCAATTGTCGCAAAACAGTAACATTTGAGTTATGGAAGACAATGCAAAAATAATTGAATCCTTACTTGATAAGGCCACTGATTTCGGCAAGAAAAGCCTGGATCTGGCAAAATTGAAAGTATTGGATAAGACATCGGATGTCGTTTCCTCCTTACTCCCACATTCGCTTGTAATAGTTATCCTTTCAGCATTTGTATTTTTCCTGAGCCTTGGAATGGCTTTATGGATTGGAGAAATGCTTGGTAAATCCTATTTGGGATTCTTTGTGGTTGCTGTTGCTTACTGTATCACTGGAATTATGATCAATTATCTTTTTTTCAAAAGGATCAAAAAATATATCCGGGATAGAATTATTAAAAAGGTGTACCAATAAATTAACGATATGGGATACATTTCCTCAGAAATGGAGCTAAAGAATGAAATTCAGGTTTTGGAGCTCGAGCAGATTTATTTGGGTCAACAGCTGAAAGACCAGGTTTACCTTGTTGCTGAAATTTTCAGTCCGGGTAATCTCTTGAAGAGTACGTTGAGAGATCTTACCTTGACATCAGGTTTGACAGATAGCCTGGCAGGTACCGCAATGGGATTGGTTTCAGGTATTGTCACAAAAAGAATTGCAATAGGCACTTCACATAATTTAGTCAGAAAATTTGCGGGGGTAATAATGCAATTGGTAGTTACAAAATTTGTAGCGCAACACGCAGATTCGATTAGAACTTTTGGGGAGTTTATTCTAAATCACAAATCTCGCAGAAACAGAGATAAAATCCAGAAGTAGTGATAACGAAAGATGCACGGCTGCCATTTGTAGTAAATGTTTCCATCTTTTTTGTTGGACTGATATCCCTTGTTGCGATCTTGTTCATCGCTCAAAGTATCATAGTCCCTTTCATTTTTGCCGTCATTATTGCCATTTTGCTCACCCCGATAGTCCGTTTTTTGGTAAAGCTAGGGATGCACAGGGTCATAGCCATATGTCTTACCTTACTGTTTACATTTATTGTTATTGCCGGGTTCCTTGAGCTTATGATATCTCAGGGCAGCAAGTTTGCAGAAACGTGGCCCGCCCTTGTTGATAGGTTTACTGCCATGCTTGATCAGACAGTAGCCTGGGCTTCGGGTTATTTTGATATAAAGCCGGATAAAATCCAGGAATGGATCGCGACAACCAAAGGAGATATTATTGATACCAGCAGTGCGGCCATCGGTCGCACACTTCTCAACCTGGGCAATATTGTAATGATTCTGCTGCTTGTTCCGGTTTATGTTTTTTTGATATTATATTACCAGCCCCTGTTACTTGATTTCATTCATAAACTCTTTAGTGCAGAGAACCAGGGCAAGTTGGGCGAAATAGTGTCCCAAACGAAAACCGTTATTCAACGATATTTGATTGGACTGGTTATCGAGGCTATATTGGTCGCTACGTTGAATACATCTGCTCTCCTGGTTCTCGGAATTCAATATGCTTTACTGATTGGTATACTTGGTGCATTGCTGAACGTGATTCCATATCTCGGAGGAATCGTTGCAGTAGCTTTGCCCATGATGGTTGCCATAGCTACCAAATCCTCCGGATGGTATGCGGTTTACATATTAATTGCCTACTATGTAATACAGCTGATTGACAACAATTTAATTGTCCCCATGATTGTCGCGTCAAAAGTCAGAATCAATGCGCTCTTCTCCATCGTTGCAGTATTCATCGGGAATGCAATTTGGGGAATTTCTGGTATGTTTTTGTCCATTCCCCTTCTTGCCATAATCAAACTAATATGTGATCACATCGAACCGTTGAAACCCTGGGGATTTCTTTTAGGTGATTCAATGCCTAACTTATTAGATATTAAAACTATCCGCCTTATGCGGCCAAAAAGAGCACAAAATGATAAAGGTTAAAAAAGAGGGTATTTTATTGTCAAAGACAGAACTTGAGTTTGAAAATGAAGGGGTTCTAAATCCTGCCGCAATTCGGGAGGGCAACGATGTTCATATGTTCTACAGGGCGGTGCAGCATGGAAATCATTCCACTATAAGCTATTGCAGGCTGGGCGGTCCCCTGAAAGTCGTTGAACGATGGGATAAACCTATTATGGTCCCTGAATTTGTGCAGACTGGGCGGTCCCCTGAAAGTCGTTGAACGATGGGATAAACCTATTATGGTCCCTGAATTTGAATATGAATCTCATGGAATTGAGGACCCCAGGATAGTAAAGATAGACGACTTGTCTATTCAGCCTGTGCTGCGGCATTACTGGATATCGGCGATCCAATGAAAGAAATTGCACGTTTGCCTTATGCCTTATTTTCGCCGGAGCGCAAATGGGAATTGACGGGAGAGGTGAATAATGTCGTCTTCCCCACGAGTACAGCATTGTATGGAGATACCCTGTATATTTATTACGGAGCCGCGGATTCAGTCATTGCCTGTGCTTCTGTAAGTTTATCAGCGTTGTTGACGGAATTGTTAACCTACACAAAGACCAATAAAAATGAAAAATAATATTTCTCTGGTTCAGGAAAGCGCAGGCACAAGTTATAAGTTAATGTTATATAATGCAGAGAATGATGTATATCCTGCAATTTCCCAGGGGAAAAATAAATTTGTGATAATACCTGAACCGATTGTGGATGTGGCCGAAATATTGCTTATATCATCTTATCCTCCAAGGGAATGCGGTATTGCAACTTATTCCCAGGATTTGATTACGGCACTCAATAAAAAATTCAGTAAATGTTTTTCTGTCAAAATATGCGCACTGGAAACAGGTGACGGAACGTATCAGTACCCGGAAGGGGTAAAATATATCCTGAATACATCAATAGTCACAGATTATGAAAAGCTGGCCTTTAAAATCAATAGAAACGTCAACATCAAAATAGTACTCATACAGCATGAATTTGGCTTGTACCATGAACAGGAAATGGCATTTCTGAAATTTCTGTACGAACTATCCAAACCAGTTGTTATTGTCTTTCATACGGTACTATCGCATCCGGACCCCTTGTTAATGGCCAAGGTAAAGCGGATTGCCTCTGTATGCACATCCATCATTGTGATGACCCGTCGATCGGCTGAAATCTTAACGAATGAATACAATGTACCTCAACAAAAAATATCAGTCATTGCTCACGGGACCCATTTAGTTTCCCACCTGAGTGAAAAAATTTTGAAACAGAAATACGGACTTAGCAATCGAAAAGTGCTTTCAACATTTGGATTGTTAAGTTCTGGCAAAGGGATTGAAACCACAATAGACGCATTGCCTGATATTGTCAGACAATGTCCCGAAGTGCTATTCCTGGTATTGGGAAAAACACATCCCGAAGTTGTAAGATGTGACGGAGAAGTGTACCGGGAAATGCTCGAAAAGAAAGTGGAAGAATATGGTCTTCAAGATAATGTCAGGTTCGTGAACCGTTACCTGGCATTACCGGAGCTATTGGAATATTTACAGCTTACTGATATTTACCTGTTTACAGCCAATGATCCAAACCAGGCGGTAAGTGGAACCTTTGTTTATGCAATGAGTTGTGCCTGTCCAATCATATCAACTCCAATTCCGCATGCATTGGAAATACTGAAGGAAGATACAGGTCTCATCTTTGATTTTCGAAACTCCGGACAGTTGGCCGATAGTGTCATTCGTTTACTTACTGATGAACCGCTTCGAAGAAATATTAGCAACAATACTTTGCAGAATATTGTTTCATCAGCATGGGAAAATTCTGCCATATCTCATGCAATGCTCTTCGCAAAAATGGCACCGGATAATATTTCCATCTATTATAATTTGCCACCAGTCAATCTCAGCCACATGAAAGAAATGACCACAGAAACCGGGATCATCCAATTTTCTAAAATCAATCATCCTGATATTGAATCAGGTTATACATTAGACGACAATGCCCGGGCGTTGATATCCATGTGCATGTACTTTCAGATAACAGGTGAAGAAAAAAGTCTCTACTATATTCAAAAATACCTCGACTTTATTCAGTACTGCCAGCAAACGGAAGGCAACTTCCTGAATTATGTCGACAAGGAAGAACATTTTTCACCTAAAAATGATCAAGTCAATTTAGATGATGCCAACGGCAGAGCTGTCTGGGCATTGGGTTATTTAATTTCCCAGATTAATGTGCTTCCTGCCAATACTATACTTAAGGCAAATAGGATTATTGACAGAGCATTTCCCACCATTGAAAAGACATACTCCACCAGGGCAATGGCCTTCAATATAAAGGGATTGTACAATTACCATCAAACTATAAAAATGCCGGAGAACCTGGTTCGTGTAAAAACTCTGGCCGATCGTCTTGTAAAGATGTACCAACATGAGTCCAGTCCCGAATGGCAATGGTTTGAAGGGTATCTAACCTATGCCAACAGTATATTGCCGGAATCGTTGCTACTCGCCTGGTTGTTGATCAGAGATCCTGCTTACAAAGAAATTGCCCTGGAATCATTCAATTTTCTGTTAAAACAGACCTTCAACAAAAATGGTATAGAAGTAATTTCAAACAAGCAATGGCTGCAAAAAGGCCAGGAACCCGCACGTTTTGGGGAGCAACCCATAGATGTAGCATATACAATATTGACCCTTAGCAAATTTTATGATGTTTTCATGGATGAAGTGTACCGTCTGAAAATGGAAACGGCATTTAACTGGTTTCTGGGGAATAACCGGTTACACCAGATCATATACAATCCCTGTACAGGAGGCTGTTATGACGGGCTGGAAGAATCGAATGTAAATCTCAACCAGGGCGCCGAATCGACTGTCAGTTACCTGATGGCACGACTAACAATTGAACGTTATAAGGATCAAATATAAATTATTAATGACAAAATGCAGATAACTAAATATTTAGGCATTTGGATGGATCATTCATCTGCACATCTTACCGAATTAATAAACGGTACGAAATTGACGCGAACGATTGATTCACATCCCCAACTTCAATTAAATGAAGAGGACTTGTACTATAAAGATGAAAGTCATATGCTCAGGAAAGAGCAAAATCAACTCACTTCTTATTATAGTAAACTGAGTGACATTATTCTGCAACATGGTGAAGTTGTTTTATATGGCCCGACAGATGCAAAAAGTGAATTGTATAACTTAATCAAGGACAATCATCTTTTCGAAAAAATTAAAATTGCGGTAAGGCCGGCAGATAAAATGACTGAAATTCAGGAACATAATTTTGTGGAAAATTTTTTTGAACATAAAATTATTTAATTGGCGAACCGTCGTCATGATTGAAAATGAAACCATCAAGAACAATAATTGACAATATATATTTTGTAAATGCGTGATAATCAAATACATATGTCTCTATATTCAAAAAATTAATATTGAAATTTGCGCGTGATGTGAGCATGGTGCAAGGCAACAAAAGGTATTGTAAATACTTATTCGATTCCCATTGTTATTAATTGATATTCAATGATTTACAAATGACATTTACAAATGAAAGAAAAAGTGCAGCCGTTATCGTTGCACACCCTGATGATGAAACATTATGGGCGGGCGGATTGATTCTGCTCCATCCTTCATGGGAGTGGTTTATCGTATGTCTGTGCAGGGGGGAAGATATGGAAAGGGCGCAAAAATTTCGCAAGGCGTTAAAAGTACTGAATTCAAGGGGAGTGATGGGTAATCTTGATGATGGGCCGGAACAGCATCCGGTTAAGGAAGAAGTGGTCGAAAAGCTGTTGTCAGAGTTACTGCCTTCAAGGCATTATGATCTAATTATCACTCACAATCCGGATGGGGAATACACCAGGCATATCCGGCACGAAGAAATCAGTAAGGCAGTTATAACACTTTGGAGTTCAGGGCAAATTGATGCGGAAGTCCTCTGGACGTTTGCCTATGAGGATGGAAATAAGAAATATTTTCCAAAAGCTGATCCGGCAGCAACTGTTATCATTCACCTTTCAAAGAAAATATGGTTCAAAAAATACAAGCTGATAAAAGCTACTTACGGATTTGAAGTGAAAAGCTGGGAAGCTCAGACAACACCGAAAACAGAATCATTCTGGCGGTTCCAGAATACTGAAAACGCCATGGTTTGGTTAAATAATGGCGGAATATTATAATGACATTATCATACATCGTGGATCCCAAACTGAAATGTATGATAATGTTAGCAGTTCCAAACGACAAATTTATTTAAAGACTTATGAAGGTATTGGTTGTGTATGATTACCCTCCCTCACCGGGAGGTCTGGCAACACAGGGAGACTTGTTGTACAAAGGTCTTCTTGAAATGGGTGTTGATGCTCACGCTGTACATTTTGACTCGGCGCAGGAAAAGGAATGGTACTATCGCTGGTTTGAGCCGGATGTTGTTGTTGGGGTAGGATATTGGGGGCATACTCCTCAATTGGTACTTCATCCGCAAAGATATGGTGTGCAACCGGTTCCATGGTTGGTGGCTGATGGATATATAGCTAATTATCAGGAGATTTTAAATGATCTTCCATTGATATTAGTTACTTCCAACTGGGTCAGGGATATGTATGTAAGGGATGGAATCAGAAGTGAAATTATTGAAGTTCTGCCTGTTGGGTGTAATACCAGTACATTTGTTCCATTCAAAAAGGATGATCCGAAAATTATTGCTGTTCGCGAGGCGCTGGGGATTTCACCGGATCAGTTAATGATACTGACGGTAGGCGGGGATGCTGCATCCAAAGGAGCCCGTGAAGTGATGCAGGCACTTGCCCTCATAGATGCTAAAGCCCCTGATTGGAAATATGTATGCAAAGTCTGGCCTCAACCGCGGACTAAGGTTCAAAACCTTGCGGATCTGCAATTAGCCACAGAGCTTGGTATTGAAAAGAATGTGACCTATGAAACCAATACCATTTCACGGAATTTCATGCCTTACCTGGTAGGGGCCTGTGATATTTATGCTGCACCTTCCCGTCTGGAAGGATTTGGTATGCCGCAGGTTGAGGCAGGCGCCTGTGGCAAGCCTGTTGTGAGTATTAAAGCCATGGGTATGCTTGATACACTGGTTGATGGGGAAACTGCATTTCTTGCAGGTGTCGCTCAAAGAATTGTGGTTAATGAAGTACTTCTTGGCAATGAATCGGGTTTTGAAGAGAAGCACAGGGTGGAGTTTGCCGTTCCCAGGACTGTAGATTACCGTGCCAATGTTCAGGACATTGCGAAGTACCTTCTGACCCTGATGCAGGATGAAAAATTGCGTGACAAAATGGGCAAAGCCGGAAGGGAACGCGTTGTTGAAAACTTCGATTACCGTGTTGTTGCTAAACGTTTTGTCCGGATTATCAATGAAAGGTTGGGAATCCATTAATCCTTATTGGAAAATAAACCATTGCTTGTCATAGTTGGCAAATTAAAATAGTAAGCAGATGTATACTGATAACTTGCAGGAAATCGAAGAAGCCAGAAAGGCTGCTCTTGCAGTCCTTATTCATAATTCGAAAGGACCATTTCAGGGACTTCCGCGAACTGCAGGTTGGGGTTATCCGGAACCGTATACCCGGGATTTAATGCTATCAATTTTTGGGATTGGTGTATCAGGTGATGAGCAGCTTATTGGCAGCATACGAAAAGTTCTCGAAGTGTTGGCTAAAAATCAGACACTTCGTGGACATATTCCATCTTTAGTCCACGATAAAGAGGACCGGGGGGCCAGTGATACAACTCCGCTATTCCTTTTAGCAACAGGGATTTACCGGGTTATCTCCGGCGAACAAGGTTTTTTGAAAGAGCCCGTTGAAAGGGCTCTCACCTGGATGGAATATCAAAGTCCTTCTGACCGGTATTTAGTAGCCCAGCAACCCACAAGTGACTGGCGAGATGAGCAATGGGTCACTGGATATGGTTTGTTTGTGAACACTGTGGTGTACAGCTATCTGCGTCTGCTCGGCCTGAATGAAAGAGCTGAATTGGTTCACCGTGAAATGAGTAGGTTTACTATAACAGGAGGAAGCTCGCATCATCATGTCCATGAAGGGCTGGTTGTAAAACACAAACCTTATTATGCTTTTTGGTCCTATAAAATTCACAGCAGCGAAAGGTTTGATTTACTGGGTAACAGTCTTGCTATTCTCTCGGGAATAGCTACCCAGACAAGGGCTGACGAAATGATTTCATGGATTGAAGCTGAGTGCTCGGGAATGAGGGAGAGAGGTGAATTATTGCCGGATTTGCCACCTAATTTTTTCCCATACACAAAACCGGAAGATCCTGACTGGCATGAACGTTATTTTTTGTTTAACAAACCTGGCGAATATCACAACGGGGGCATTTGGCCCTTTATTTGCGGATTTTATGTCGCCGCGTTGGTTGCAGCAAAGAGATATACCCTGGCCAAAGAAAAACTGGTTGCCCTTACGCAAGCCATTAAAATTGCCAATTCTAACACTGTTGTTTTTGGATTTAACGAATGGATCAAGGCACAGGATGGAAAACCGATGGGACAGGATTGGCAGACCTGGAGTGCAGCCCTTTACCTCTATGCGGTAAAATGCGTTGATTTAAAGGCAACTCCCTTCTTCGATGAGATTCGGAGGGGTTAACAGTAAATAGCTTATGTGTGAATCTTGTAATTAATAGCTGCAATTGTGTAATGCTTTACAGGGCTAACGGGCTTAAATTTACGCTATTGTGAAAATTCATTCATGACTTAAATCAGAACAAAGTGAAAAAGTTTATTTATTTTATCAGTTTGGCAGGCATTATTATATTTATGTTAAATGCTTGCGGAACAGTTGGTTATGTTTCGACTGTGCCAACCCATTCGGAGAGATACAGGCCTGCACAACCAAGTACTTACCATGTTTGGATTGACGGAGATTGGGAATATAACCGCACAACTCATTCCTATTATGAACGGCCTGGTTACTGGGAGCAACCCAGACAGAGCACCATCTATGTCGCCGGATACTGGCAGTCATCTCCCCAGGGTCATTATTGGGTAAAAGGTAAACACCAGAGACGTCACAATGGCAATTAAAAAAATTAATAACTGGTTATTTGTTTAAACTAATACAGAGATTCTCTAAGAATGACACGATCCAACTTTCTGAGATTTAAAAATAGCCCATATTATCCGCAATGGATAATGTACTGGCTATTTAAATTCGTCAAAAACCAGATTGTCTATTTTGGTTAGTCATCCCGATACAGAAGACTGATAAAAATCACCTGGGTTATTCCTTCGCTGATCTTTGGTTTTACCAATGAATCGGGGCAAGTTTTTCGATCTTACAATAAATTATGCAAAAATGAGATTCAAAATAATTGCTGTAATAGGGGTCATGCTCATCTCTACAGCATTTTTTCAAGAGCAGGTTAGGGCTCAACAGTCTTATGTGAGTTTTCAGGTTTTCTATGATCAGTTAAGTCCTTATGGTCAATGGATTGATTATCAGGATCGTGGTTTCGCATGGATTCCCAATGAGGGTCCGGACTTTATGCCTTATTCAACAGAAGGTTACTGGGTATTCACAAATTATGGCTGGACCTGGGTATCGAATTATCCATGGGGATGGGCACCATTCCATTACGGCAGATGGAATTATGACAACTTTTATGGCTGGCTCTGGTTCCCGGATAATGAATGGGGTCCTTCCTGGGTGAACTGGAGAAGATCAGATGGTTATTACGGATGGTCACCAATGGAATACGGTATGAGTATCAGCGTCAGTTTTGGCATGGGATACAACAGGGACAATGACCACTGGATGTTTGTCAGGGACAGAGATTTTGAAAGACATGACCTTAACGGCTATTATGCAGACCGGTCAGATCGTGAGATGATTATCAGAAATTCTACTGTGATCAATACAACTTACATTGACAACAGCCGTCATACAACTTATGTTGCCGGACCGGCTAGGAATGATGTTCAAAGAGTGACTGGCAGAAGAATCAGCCCTGTTTCCGTACAGGAAAATAGCAGGCCCGGACAAAATGTAAAAAACGGACAGATGCAGATTTACAGACCCCAGGTACAAAAAAGAGACAATAATCGCCGGTCAGCACCACTCAAAGTCACTAATATTACAGATGTTAGGCCTGTTAATGAAAGGACCAAGTCAAATTCAGGTCAGGGTAATACCAGGCTGCAGAATCAACAGAATGATGTACCTCAGCAGCGACAACAGGATCGTCAGCAACAGCAAAATGCAGTAACTCCAAAAACCCAAAACGACAGGAGTACACAACCCCAACAACAGCAACTTCAGCTGGAGCGTCAGCAAAAACAGCAACAAGAAGTTCAGCAACAGCAACGGGAGCAACAACAGCTGCAGCAGAAGCAGCCACAGCAACAACAAATTGAGCGGCAGCAGCAAGAGAAAAAGCAGCAGCAGCAACAAGAAATGAGGCAACAACAACAGCAAAAGCAACCGCAGCAGCAACAACAGAAACAGGAACTGCAAAAGCAACAACCAAAGCAAGAGCAGCAACGACCACAGCAACAACAACTTGAACGGCAGCAACAACAGCAGCAACAGCAAAAGCAACTACAACAGCAACAGCAGCAAGAGCGTCAGCAGCAACAAAAAAAGCAGCAACAGCAAACAGCTCAGCCACAAAATGCCACTCCTGCCGGATCTAAGGCCCCCGTTAAAACAAAAAATGTGACAAGGAAAAAGGAGATCGGTAAGAAAGCCCCGGTAAAGGATACTGAAGCTAATAGTAAGGATAAACAATAGTTGTTTTCTCTGGAAAGGAGTCAGTTTTTAACTGAAAAAACTGACTGGATTTATGTGAAAACTGCACAAATCTTAAACTCCTAAAATTGCCATTCCAACTTGTCTGAACCAATTGAAAATGAATATTTGGGTATTAGCTTTCTGATCTTTGATTCCATGTGGCAATTAAAAAAATAATTACAAATGAAACACTCAAGAACCAGCGTTAACAAAATAGCAAAAAAATATCCTTGAGGGTTCCCCCGATGGATCAGGGTGGGCGAGGAGTACATTCTTATATTCAATAATTTAACTATGATTTTAGCGAATGAAAACGGCCAACAGGAAAATTGCATTGATTGCATTGGATTATGATCCAACTGCAAGAAAAGTTGCTGAACAGGGATTTATGCTGGCAGGTGCAGCTGGAGCAGAAGTAGTTCTGCTGCATGTGATATCAGATCCCGTTTACTACTCATCAACGGAATACTCCCCCATTATGGGATATGTAGATTACCACGAAATTGAGGCTGTTCAATTGGAAAATATTGTAGGATTGAGAAATGCTTCAGATCTGTTTTTGGAAAAATTCAAACACAAGCTGGGAGATAAATCGATTCAAACGCTGGTGAAGGAAGGGGATACTGCCGAGCAGATCCTTGAAACTGCCAGGCATATACATGCAGATGTCATTATCCTTGGTTCTCATAGCCATAAATGGCTGGAGGACATAGTAATGGGGAGTGTTACGAAAAGGGTGATGCAACACACAAATATTCCATTATTGATTATACCCACTAAAAAGCCGGTATAATTGGGCTTTCCCCTGGAGTAAAATTAATTATATGCTATTGTAAATAACATATATACAAATAGTTATCTATTAAGTGTGAATGATGTAACTCTTAACCACAATTGTATAACACATTCATTTTTGGCGAGGATTACATTTACTATTATTTATATATCATAAAAATTCATCCAATGAAAAAGATTTTGTTTTTTGTACTCTTAATGGTTTTCACCTTAAGTTCTACCATGGTATTCGCTGGAAAATGGGTTGCTAAACCTGCAGATCCGGCTAAATCAGAAAATAAACTGTCTGAAGCAGAGGTTACCGGCATGAAAAATCGTGTTGAAGAGATTAGTAATCTGGACAAATCCAATATGACAGTAGCAGAAAAGCGCGAGCTGAGAAAAGAGTCAAAGGAAATTAAGGAAAGCGTTAAGAAAGATGGCGGTTACATTTATATTGGTGGCAGTACTATTCTGCTTATCGTCATTTTGATTATTATTCTTTAATTGTCAACCTGGTTTTATGGAAATTACTGATTTTAAGTGAAAAGCACTTACTTAAATTATTTTGAGACTACTTTTCAATACATTCCGCATCTGTCAGTTGGTCTTTATATGTTGTATAATTAACTGGCCCTTTAACCAGGCCATCGCACAGGCTTACTTTCAACAGCAGGTTAATTATGTCATTGACGTGAAGTTGAATGATAAACTCCAGGAATTAAGCGCTTTCGAAGCCATTGAATACATTAACAACTCTCCTGATACCCTCCGGTTTATATTTTTTCATCTCTGGCCAAATGGTTATTTGAATAATAATACCGTGCTGGCCGGTCAGGTGATTAGTCAGAAGGGTAAAGGAAAGTTGTTTAATGATTCTGAATTAAGCGGATATATTGATTCACTGGATTTTAAAGTAAATGGTCGTCCTGTAAATTGGAATTTATTAAAGGATCAGCCTGATGTATGCCTGCTAACGCTTGATGAAGGATTGATGCCTGGTGATACTATACAGATAGCAACCCCTTTTCATGTAAAAATTCCCAAAGGTGTCACTTCACGATTGGGTCATATCGGTGAGTCCTACCAAATATCGCAATGGTATCCCAAGCCGGCCGTCTATGACATAAATGGCTGGCATCCGATGTCTTACCAGGACCAGGGTGAATTTTATTCCGAATTTGGTGAATTTGATGTAAGTATCACATTACCTACAAATTATGTAGTTGGTGCAACTGGTAACCTGCAAAATGGAGCAGAGACAGAATGGCTGAAGAGGCTGGCTTCAGATACTACATGGCTGTCAACTTCAGGGTCAAAGACTTCAGAATTCCCTCCTTCTTCACAGCAGCTGAAAACTCTCAGATACACGGAGAACAATATTCATGATTTTGCCTGGTTTGCTGATAAGCGCTTTCATGTCCTGAGAGGTGAGGTCAGACTTCCTGATTCGGGAAGGGTTGTTACCACATGGGCTTTCTTTACCGATTTTCAGGCAGACCTGTGGAAAGAGGCTATCAAATATGTAAACAGCTCAATAGGCTATTTTTCAACGTGGAATGGTGATTATCCTTACCGGAGTTTCACAGCTGTTCAGAGTGCATTAAATGCAGGCACTGGGATGGAATATCCCGAAATTACAGTAATAGGCAAGGTAAAGGATGCTTACACCCTGGATGATGTAATTGCCCATGAGATAGGTCACAGCTGGTTTTACAGTGCTTTAGGATCGGATGAGCGACGTTATCCTTATATGGATGAAGGGATCACCAGCACCAATGAGGTACGGTACATGGATGAAAAATATCCGGATAAAAAGCTCTGGGAACTCTATTTCAAGAAAATGAGACCTGCCAGGTTTTTTCATGTTGACAAAATTCCTGCCAAACAAAAAGAGGAACTTGAATGGTTGGCACAGGCCCGGCAAAACCTGGAACAACCGATTAATCTGCCTTCGGAGGATTATACAACCTTAAATTACAGCCTGATTGTATACAATAAGGCAGGAATATCTTTCAGTTATCTGAGAGCCTACCTGGGTGATTCGATCTACGATGCTGCCATGCATGATTATTTCCTTACCTGGAAATTCAAACATCCCCAACCGGAAAATCTTAGAAAAATAGTTGAATTTCATGCCGGCAAGGCTCTGCCCTGGTTTTTTGATGATTTGTTGGGTACCACCAAAAGAATCGATTACAAGATCGTTCGAATGACGGATGGGCAACTCCTGGTAAGAAATCTCGGTGAACTTGCCTCTCCTTTGATAGTCTCCGGGATGAAAGGTGATTCAATTTGTTGTGAAAAATGGATTGACGGGTTTACCGGAGAAAAATGGATCGAACTTCCTCCGGGCAATTTTACAGCCATTAAAATTGATCCCGGGCACTTCATGCCCGAACTTTCAAGACTTAACAACAACATCAAAACATCAGGTATCTTCCGTAAAGCCGACCCCATCCAGACCCAACTCTATCTTACCCTTGAAAACCCGGAAAAAAGATATATCATGTATCTTCCTTTGGTTAACTGGACCAGGGAAAATGGGTTCATGACCGGAATCGCGCTTCACAATGGCTTTCTCCTTCCCAAACGGTTCGAATATTTCATAATCCCATTCTATGGTTTTAACAATCATAGCCTGGCAGGATCCGGTAAAATCACGTGGAATATTACTCCCTTCGGAGATTTCATCAGGAAAGCGACTGTTTCACTGGAGGGAACACAATATGGCGCGCCGGGCAATCAAAATTTCCAAAATGTAAAAGCCGGCATTGAAGTTAACTTCAGATCCCGCAATATGACCCGTTACATTTCTCAAAAGATCTATGGAAATTATATCTCTGCCTCCAATCTTTACGAGATAGAGCTTGGACAAAAAGCAAATATGAGTACCTATTTTCTACTTGGTTACAAGCTGCAAAGGTCAACCATTGTCAACCCTTTTAGTGTATTGGCTAATTTAGAATCAAGTCAGTCCTACCTGAAAGCAACGGCAGAACTGAATTATAAAATCAGTTACTACGGAAAGCAAAATGGTTTGGATATCAGGCTCTTTACAGGAGCGATGGTGAAAGATAATCCTGCAGTTCCTTTTTATTCGCTGTCAGCAAGCGGAAGAGGTGGGCGGGAACTTTATCTTTACCAGGGTACTTATCCTGATCGCTTTAGCGTTTTTCCCACGACTTTCTGGTCACGGCAGATGGATCTTTCCGAAGGGGGGCTGATATCCCCTGTAAATCAGAATTTTGGTTACAGCCGTTGGCTTATTTCACTTTCCCTGTTTAGCAGCCTGCCCTCGAAATTAAGCCGGATACCGGTCAAACCTTTCTCCAATTTTGTACTCAGCGACCATGGATCCATGACAGCTCCTGGTACTTCATTCTTCTTTGAAGCAGGCATAACAACAGGCTTGTGGAACTTTTTCCAGGTATATATCCCGCTGGTTGTCTCCGGAAATATCGAATCAATGACGGGATCTTACAGGGCCAGGATACGACTCATCTTTCAGCTGGAAGCGCTAAAGCAGACCAATCTGAAGACGGGGATCCGTTTTTAAAAAAAGCGGCTCAACTCAGCAATTCATTTTTGCGTGATTGGGTAAGTCCAATAGGTGAAACCCTCATGATCTGAGGTGCACAAAATAGTACGTAAATGTAAATGAAGGTTCTCCGGACGCATCGGGGCAGTCTGTGCGTAAGTTTTGGTTTTCAATATCTTAATCAGGATACTTATGTGTGAAAGATGTAAACCTTACCAGTAATTATGTAATACTTATTTACTTCACTGATAGCAACTTTGATTCATGAAGACATAGCGGTTAAAAGTGAAGGCATAAAATGAACATTCGCGCAGTTATTGTTTTAATATTATTGTTAACAGTTTTTAATGTGAATGGCCACAAAACATTAACACCAACGTTCAAATCCATTTTCTCCTTTACTGGCGGGGAGAAACTGACATTCCAGCTCAGGTATGGTTTCATTGTCGGCGGCATTACCACTCTCTCCCTGGCAGATGAAATATATGATGGAAATGCTGCCTTCCATGCCCTGGCAATAGCCAAAACAAAGGGAATGGCCAACATCATATACGGTGTGGAGGACAGATATGAGAGCTGGTTCAACAAAGAGACGAATTTGCCCCTTAAATCAATCCGGAAGATAAAGGAAGGAGGATACAAGTTTTACAATGAGGCGATCTTCAACAGGCAAGAAAATACTGTTGTATCCAAGCTCACAGGATTACATAATGTTCCTGAAAATATACTGGATCTCTCATCACTTTTATATTATTTGAGACGAATCGATTTTTCAGTGATGAAACAAGGTGATTTGCTGAGTTTTGATATGTATTTCTCCGATGCAATATTTCACAGTGATATTATCTTCAATGGGAGAGAGAGGATTAAAACCAAATTTGGCACTATTTATTGTTACAGGTTGAGTCCCGTGGTTGAGGTGGGACGAATGTTTAAAGCAACAGACGATTTAACGATCTGGTTGACAGATGATGATAATTGCCTCCCCATATTAGTCAGAATGGAAATAAAGATCGTTGGAGCTGTTCTGTTTCGGCTTGTTAAATACGAAAATGTTAAAACCCCGCTGAAATTTGAAACTAAAAATGACGGGAATCATGAATAATCCGCATGGTTGTTCCATGTGGTAATTGTAAAAACAAATTATATACTCATGAATATTAATGAACTCATAATTACATCAAATATGCTGGTTACCGGAAATAAGGGTATACTGGCAATGGATGAAAGTTTACCGACTTGCAACAAAAGATTTGCAAAATTGGGAATTCCACAGACCGATGAGGCAAGGCGTGAATACAGGGAGTTGATAGTGAACACTCAAGGTATTGAAAAGTTCATAAGCGGGGCGATACTCTGTGATGAAACAATCCGGCAGAACACGAAAGAAGGTTTACCGATAATTGAGGTAATCAGGAATGCAGGAATAATTCCCGGAATCAAAGTTGACACAGGAACAAAGGATTTGGCAGGTCATCCGGGTGAGAAAATTGCTGAGGGCCTCGACGGTTTGCGCGACCGGCTGAATGGCTATTATCAGATTGGTGCACGTTTTGCGAAATGGCGTGCAGTGATTGTTATTGGCAAGGATATTCCTTCTTATGGATGCATTGAAGCCAATGCCTTTACCCTGGCCCGTTATGCGGCATTATGCCAGGAGGCAGGATTGGTCCCAATAGTTGAACCCGAAGTTCTGATGGATGGTAATCATACCATTGGGCGATGTTCCGATGTTACAGAGGAGGTACTGCATGTGGTTTTCCAACAGCTTTATAACCAGAAGGTAATGTTGGAAGGCATGATCTTGAAATGTAATATGGTACTGCCTGGTTTGTTATGCCCGGAGCAAAAACCGGCAAATGATATTGCAGATGCCACGGTAAAATGCCTGTTGCGCGTTGTCCCTGCAGCTGTCGCCGGAATTACATTTTTGTCGGGTGGCCAATCTTCAGAACTTGCCTCGGAAAGGTTAAATGCCATGAATGTGAGATTTGGATCCAAAGCACCCTGGGAATTATCGTTTTCTTTTGGCCGCGCAATCCAGCAAACTGCTTTGGAGATATGGAGCGGAAATGAAGCAAATGCAGGGAAAGCACAGAAGGCTCTTTTTCACAGGGCGAAATGCAATTTTGCAGCCCGTGGCGGGGAATATAGTCCTAAAATGGAAAAAGTTCATTTCTGATTAACGTCCGTTGTATCACGGATGAATCTGAATAATGCAAACATGGAAAAAATAAAATCAGGCTACTCTGAACCGGTCATAGTCTGATCCGGAATAAATTGTTCCTCCAATGGATAATAAATCAAAATATGAAGGTATCACCCTCAGAACTATTGATTCACTCAACCGTTGGCGTAAGTTGTTACTTGTTTTTTTTGACAAATTTGGGATTTTAGCATCATTGGCTGGCTTTCTTGTCTTCCTTTATCATATTGGCTTCACACACCAGCCAGATGAATTGCTCGTGATTCAGCATCTTTACAATATTACGCTCTGGGTTATTATTTTTAGCAGTATTGCCGGAGTTACCGTGAAAAAATGGCAAAACGGGGAATTCAGGTACCGAATAGCTGAATTGGCCATTATCCCTGTATTGCTGCTGATTCTTGAAGCAAGAACCGGTTTTGCAGGCATTGAATGGTCGCATTCCGGATTCTCCGGATTTCTGAGCGGGAATATTTCAATATATACTGTGATCATCCTGTCATTGATAGTTGAAGTCTCCACAAGCTCACTGAAATTGAATAACCGTAATACCAACCCCGGACTCCTTTTTGTTTTCAGTTTCCTTTTTATCATTGCTTGCGGAACAGGATTACTGCTGATGCCGAATGCAACTTACGATGGCATTGGATTTACAGATGCATTTTTTACTTCAACAAGTGCAGTTTGTGTGACCGGACTGATTGTGGTAGATACCGCCAGCTTTTTTACTCCCCTGGGCAGGATTTTCATTATTCTGCTAGTTCAGATTGGCGGTTTGGGTATCATGACCTTTACCAGTTTTTTTGGATATTTTTTTAGTGGTGGTTCGAATTTTGGCCATGAATTTTTATTAAAAGACCTGATCAACGAGGAAAAATTGGGAGAAATTTTTAAGACACTTTTAAAGATCATTGTTTTCACTTTTTCCATAGAAGCCATTGGAGCGGCGATTATTTACCATACCATTGATCCGTCATTGTTTTCTGATAATTTATCCATCATCGGTTTTTCAGTATTTCACGCTATATCTGCATTTTGCAATGCCGGTTTTTCGACACTGACTGCCGGACTCTACCAACCCGGATTCAGAAATAATTACAACCTCCACTATGTCATCGGCATATTAATTATCCTTGGAGGATTGGGATTTCCGATCGTTTTCAATTATTATCACCAATTATGCCGGTTTTTAAAAAATTTTTATCACCGACTTACCAGCAACAGCAGGTTGATACATACACCCACTATCATTAACGCAAATACCCGGCTGGCCACTATCACAACTTTTTTTCTCCTTACAGGAGGGTTTTTGTTTTTTATGTTTTCGGAGTACCACCATTCCTTGCAGGGACTACCGATCGCAGGTAAAGTCGCAGGTGCATTTTTTGGGTCAGTAACTACCAGAACCGCTGGTTTCAACACCGTCGATATGTCCATGCTCGCGCCGGTAACAATACTGATCTATATGTTCCTCATGTGGGTTGGAGCTTCCCCTGCATCAACCGGTGGGGGAATAAAAACCACCACTTTTGCCATTGCGGTACTAAATATCGTAAGTATGGCAAAGGGTAAGGACAGAATTGAGATTTTTGGCCGGGAAGTGGCGAATGATTCCGTGAGAAGAGCCTTTTCAGTTATTATGCTCTCCTCGTTGGTCATTGGCTTTTCTGTTCTAATGCTTTCAATGACTGATGGATACCTGGATCTCTCCAAAATAATTTTTGAAGTTTTTTCAGCATTCGGAACGGTAGGTTTATCATTGGGGATAACCGGTCAGTTGTCCGTGGCCGGGAAATGGATCCTGATTGTTACCATGTTCCTGGGACGTGTTGGTACTCTCACCATTCTGATTGGTATATTCAGAAAATTTAAGAATTACCTGTACGAATATCCAAAAGAAAATATAGTGATCAATTAATTAACGGGCATTAAAAGAAGTGCAAAGTTTAGAATGTCTGAGAAATAAAAAATCATTGATGTAGCAAAACCGGTATCCGGTTACATTATTTTCTGAGTTGTAAATAATAAAATTAATCGAAGATGAAATTCATGGTTTTTGGTCTTGGAAATTTTGGAACTTCATTGGCTGTCAGACTTACGTCAATGGGTCACGAAGTGATAGGTATTGATGGGAATATGGAAAAAGTAGATGCATTGAAAGATACTGTAACGCAAACTATCTGTCTTGACAGCACAAATGAACAAGCGCTTGGAACTCTTCCATTAAAAGAGTGTGACTATGCCATTGTAGCTATCGGTGAAGATTTTAGCGCTTCCGTAATGACAACCGCCTTACTCAAACAGGCAGGAGTGAAAAAACTGGTGAGCAGGGCCATCAATCCACTGCATCGCAAGGTCATTGAAGCACTGGGAGTGGATCTTATCCTCAGACCGGAATTTGAAGCTGCTTCTAGATTTGCTGATAGTATTTTGTTCCCGGGACTTTCCGGCTCATTTGATATCACGGATGAATTTAAGATAATTGAAGTGTCCTTACCTGAAAGGTTCGATGGTAGGTTGTTAAGTGAGGTTGATTTTACCAACAGGCATTCATTGCTTATTCTTACGATTATAAGAACGGAAGAATCAAAATCAGTATTTGGACGAATACAGAAAACGAAAAAATCTCTGGGATTACCTTCGGGAGAAATGAAACTTCGGAAAGGAGATCAGATTTTGCTTTTTGGTAAGTTAAAGGATATTGAAAAGCTTTTAAATCCACCTGATTAGTTCCGTTGCCGGTGGCGAAGTATCTCCCCGGATCTTTCTGGTCGGTTAAAGTGCAATAAATTGTATCACGATACAATATCATGCAATTCGTAACCCGGGGTGTGAAAGATGCAATTCTTTGAAAAAGTTATGTAACACTTCAGGATCTAAAATAATGCAGTTTTGCAGGAGGTTCCCCAACTGCCGTGAACCTAAAAAACTTTCAGGTTATGATGGTTTTAACTTATTATCTGTTGCAGTTACCTCCATTCCTGCTCTTTATTCTGTTCATTTCTACAGGAGGGATTATAGGATGTGTGGGAACTGTCATTTTTCGCAAATACCTGAACATAAATATTCTCAAGTCCCACAACGAAGTGACAGGTTTCCTTTTCACGGGTATTGCAAGTCTTTACGGATTTCTACTTGGTTTTGTCATTTTCGTGGTATGGGGCAAATTTAATGAGACTCAAACCAATGTTGGACAGGAAGGAAGTTTTGCATTCGGCTTGTACCGTGACATTAAGTTCTACCCGGATACGACTGAGTCGAAAAAATTGATGGTTATCTATCTTGATTTTGTTTACAATGTTGTAGATGAAGAATTCCCTAACCTGGCGCGCAAGGAAAGCAGCAAAAAAACACTGGAGTCATTTAACAAGGTATTTAACAAGATGGAGCGTCTGAATCCCAAAACCCAATTTGAAATACAGCTGGTTGGTGAAATGTTCCGTCATTTAAATGAATTGGCGACTTACAGAGGACTGCGAACATCCTCACAGGATGTTGAGATTCCCAATCCTATGTGGTGGACTCTCGTCATGGGGGCTATCATAGCGATTCTTTGTGCCATGCTGATGGATATTGAAAACAGGAATGTCCATATAGTATTAAATACATTGCTTGGCATGTTCATCGCGATGTTTTTCTTTATTATTATTCTGCTTGATCATCCTTTTACCGGCAGTTTGAGCATTCAACCTGATTCATACATGCAGATTTACAACATGGAAGAATGGGCCCTTAAGATCCCTTTTAAAAAATAATGTTAAAACAATACATTCAAAATGAAAACAAGTTTAGTCCATTATACCATCGCATGTTTGTTCATGTTGCTGTTGTTTTCCTGCGGTCCTTATAAACAAAAGAATGAAGTGTTTGAACGTGTTAAAGAGAAAAAGGCGCTGGTCGAAGATACGATCCTGGTAAGTAATGACGTGATGTTGGAACTTCAAAAATACAGGCTGGAGGAAAATGCTCATCAACAGGTCGACTGGATGAAATTTAAAATTGAAACGAACAAGAAAATAACCTCAAATGAGAGACTGATCAAACAGATTAAAGCCACTCCAGTTACCAATGAAAAGTTATTAAAAAAAATTGTACAAATAGAAATTGAGAATAATAGCCTGAAGTCCAGGATAACTGAATACCAGGCAGAAGAAATTAAAAAGCTGGAAGCCTTCAAATCCGGCATGAGTCAGGATATCTTAAAAATTGATAAGGAACTGACCGATCTGAAGTCAGAATACCCTTCCAGGTAGTGCCACTTTGCGAAACTGAGGCGGGAGCAAGAATATCAACCAGAGCGATAAAATATGATGATACTGTCGTTAAACAAGAAATATCTGTTTTCGAAACGTATTGATGAATTTCTGTCGGATGTCTATAGTGCGTGGAAATTTGTAGCCTTATTTTTTAGGGAAGTGGCAAGAAAACCTTTCCACCTGGGAGAGGTTGTCAATCAATGTTTTGAAGTTGGAATGAAATCCCTGGCATTGATATCTCTCACAGGTTTTATTATAGGAATTGTATTTACTAAACAATCCCGTCCGTCACTCGAAGAATTCGGGGCAACTTCATGGCTTCCATCCTTAATTGGCATTGCTATTGTAAAAGCCCTTGGACCTTTGGTTACGGCTCTCATTTGTGCAGGGAAGGTAGGTTCAGGAATAGGTGCGGAACTTGGTTCAATGAAAGTTACAGAACAAATTGAAGCCATGGAAGTTTCAGCAATTAATCCATTTAAATATCTGGTTGTTACAAGGGTATTGGCAACAACCATCACCATTCCGATATTGGCATTGTACTGCAGCTTTGTTGGTCTTTATGGCTCATACATCAATGTACATGCCAGTGAAACCAGTAGCATATTCAGTTTTTACCAAAACGCATTTTCAACGATCTCGTTCGTTGATATTTTCACATCAGTCAGTAAATCTGTTGTTTTTGGATTTACCATCGGTATCGTTGGCTGTTACAAGGGATTTAATGCGACGCAGGGGACCCGGGGGGTTGGCAAAGCGGCCAACCATGCTGTGGTACTTTCCATGTTTTTGATATTTCTGGAAGAAGTTGTCATTGTACAGATATCCAATTGGATATAATATAAAATCTGATGGGACAAAACAAAATTGATAATAAAAAGGAGAAGGTAATTTCTATCAGTGGATTGTACAAGTCGTTTGATAGCCTGAAGGTTTTGGATGGTGTCGACTTCTGCCTCTACAAAGGAGAAAATATTGCAGTGCTCGGAAAATCCGGTACAGGAAAATCAGTTTTAATAAAGATTATGGTGGGTCTGCTTCCGCCAGACAAAGGTGAAGTAATCGTGCTTGGTAGGCAGGTGGATAAATTAGACCGCAAAGAGTTGGATGCATTAAGAATCCGTATTGGATTTTCATTTCAGGGCAGTGCATTGTACGACAGTATGAGTGTTTACCAGAATCTTTCCTTCCCCCTTGTGATGAACAGACAACAGCTGAGTAAAAAGGAGGTGGATTTTGCAGTGAAAGAAGTTCTGGATGCCGTCGGTCTATGTGATAAAATTAGGCAGATGCCTTCTGATCTTTCAGGGGGACAACGCAAGAGAATAGGTATTGCCCGTACACTGATACTAAAGCCTGAAATCATGTTATATGACGAACCAACTTCCGGACTGGATCCAATTACCAGTGCTGAAATCATTGAACTAATCAATGATGTTCAGAAAAAATACAACACAAGTTCCGTTATTATCACTCATGACCTTACTTGTGCGAAACTTACCGGTAACAGGATAGCCATCATGTCAGGAGGGAAATTCCTGAAAACCGGAAAATTTGAGGAGGTTTTTGAATCGGGGGATAAAGAAATCCGGGGATTCTATAATTACAATTTTATTCAATAAAAAATGACCAATACACAAAACAGAAGGACCGTAATTGTTGGGTTTTTTATTTTTTTTGGCATCCTGTTTCTGCTTTCAGCTATATTGATGGTTGGTAATTTGCGCGAGACATTTGTCAGTAAAATGAAAGTAGTTTCACTCTTCGATGATGTAGGTGGTCTGCGGAAGGGTAACAATATATGGTTTTCAGGAGTTAAAATAGGTACCGTAAGCAAACTCGCATTTTTTGGAGAATCACAGGTGGAAGTCAGCATGAAAATTGATAAGGCTGCACAGCAGTACATCCGTAGAGATGCCATGGTGAAATTAAGCAGTGACGGACTGATAGGAAATAAAATACTGGTGATCTACGGAGGTACTGCAAAATCTGCCATGGTGGAAGAAGGTGATACGCTGGATGTGGATAAGTCTTTTACATCAGAAGATATGCTTGGGATGCTTCAGGAAAGCAACAAAAACCTCCTGGCGATTACTACCGATATTAAGACCATCAGTAATAAGATTACCAGCGGAAAAGGATCAATAGGGAAGTTATTAACTGATGATTCTGTTTTTGAAAACATCAAAGCATCCTCCATGTCATTACATAGTGCAATATCCAGGGCAGATAAACTGGCCGGTTCACTCGTGATATTCAGTGAAGGGCTTAACAGGAAAGGGACCCTGGCAAATGAACTGACTTCAGATACAGTCGTTTTCAATTCAATAAAAGCATCTGTCCTGTATGTGCAGCAAATGGCTGATACAGCAACAGTAATTATTTCCGGGCTGAAAAAGGCAGTCGGTAATAGAAATACTTCTGTCGGGGTGATGTTGCATGATGAAGCTGCCGGCACGCAATTAAGGTCGATCATTAAAAATATAGAAACCAGTACTAAAAAACTGGATGAAGACCTGGAAGCTGCGCAACATTCAATTTTTTTGAAAGGTTTCTTTAAAGACAATGCAAAAAAAGAAAAAGCAATTAAGTAGAAGGCTATGAATATCAGGAGAATAGAGTCGCTGGAGAGTTCCCCGGTTGCAATAGCTGCCGCCCTGGTCATCATATTTGCTGGAGCGATTTTCGCAAAAGTGATTATAACTCCCTTTTTACTCGCCATTTTTATAAGTATTGTTTGTGTCCAGCCAATTTCGTGGCTAGTAAAAAAAAGAATTCCAAGGTGGGTGGCACTAATCATCATTGTAGTTAGCTTGGTCCTGCTTTTTTCCGGGTTTGTCTTCCTGATAGGTGGGTCATTTACCTTCTTTTTAAACAACGTAATAAAATACGAAGACACCATTACAACACTGGGCAGAGCATTTATTAAGTTTCTGAATGAATATGGTTTGCAGATTCCGGAAGATCAGATTTCTACGTTTTTCCAACCAGAAAAAATAATGGGTTATACTTCTGCCGCTTTAAAGGAACTGCTTATCATGCTTGGGAATACTTTTCTAATCTTCCTCATCATCTTATTTACCCTAATGGAATTCGGAAGTTTTTCGGTCAAGGCCAGGGCAATACAACACGGATCAGATAAATCCATTGCCTATCTTTCTACTATCCTAAAAAATATTCGTCATTACCTTGGAATTAAAACTTTTATATGTTTAGCCACGGGTATTAGTATATATGCTGCATTATCAATAATTGGTGTAGACTATCCTCTACTCTGGGCTGTGATTGCAGGTCTGATGAACTATGTCCCGAATATTGGCTCAATAATAGCAACCATACCTGCGGTTTTCTTTGCTCTTGTGCAATTGGGAGTGGGTGGCGCATTTTGGACCCTGGCGGCCTTTACGGTTTTGCACAATGTCCTTGGAAATTTTATTGAACCACGGATGATGGGGAAAGGGATGGGTCTTTCGGCATTAGTAGTTATCATTTCTCTGCTCTTCTGGGGTTTTATTTTAGGATTGGTAGGAATGTTCCTTGCGACTCCGTTAACCATGACTATAAAAATCGTACTTGAACAGAATGAGAAAACACGATGGATTGCGTTATTGCTTGGAACGCCTGTGGAAGCTGAGGATTATCTGAAACAAAAAGAGTATGAGGCTCATCCTGGTAAAGTGATTGAAGTGTTGAAAAGGGATTCATTTCCGGATAATGGTATCTGACAAATTTTCTCCCTAATGAATAGTGTGAATGATATAACTATTTTGTGAAATAGTGTAACAACAACCGGTTACTTGAATTCCATTTTTGTACCCGGATAAAGTAAAGATTACTACTTGCTTTTTTGATGTTTTGCAATGCATACCAGGGGATATTGTCATGAGAGTACTTTTATCAATATTTATTTTCAGTTGTTTTACAGTTAATATTTTTGGGCAACAGGTTGAACCATTTGCAGATACAATGGTTGATGGTTTTTACGCCAGGCAACCTGAGTCATTGTATTGGCTTTCATCCCGTAAGAGAATAAAAAGAGCCGCCGAATGGGTAAGGGAAATTGGATCGGCAGGTTATCCTGGTATGGTCAGGAATGAATCCTTTGATCTTTCGGTTCGCAGCGCTCTTCTTAATGTAAAATCAATGAATTACGTTGTTAAACAAAAAACTGACAGGCAGGTAACTTCATTGATCCTTCATTTCCTCAAGGAACAGCAGGAAGGTGTGATACATTTTGAATACAACGAAATAACCACGCAGCAGCGTGATTCAGTTTACATTGATCAATTGTTGAATTTGAAATATGCGAAGATCCCTGTCACAAAATTAATTGCGGAACTGGATTGCAAGGATCACGATTATGTGGTTTTAAGAAAATACCTGCGTGACTCTCTCCTGACAGTTAATTCCTATAAATATAAAGCTGTACTGCTTTCGATGAATTGCAGAAAATACCTGGCTGTCAATCGTCCTTCTGAGAGCATCGTGGTCAATATACCCGAAACTATGGCCAGGTACTACCGCAATGATTCACTTGTTATGCTGATGCGGACAGTGGTTGGAAGGAAAAAGAATCCGACCCCGACTATAGCCTCCAACATATCCAGGGTGGTTACTTTCCCGCATTGGAATGTGCCTTATTCAATTGCAGTAAAGGAGATTCTGCCTAAAGTTCAGAAAAATGAAAACTATCTGGAGCAACACAATTTTGATGTGGTGGATTCAGGCGGCAAGCTGATTGATGATACAGAACTGAACTGGAACGAGTATACGGAAAAGAATTTTCCCTACTTTTTTCGGCAATCTACAGGAACCGGAAACTCTTTGGGTGTCATTAAATTCGATTTGGAGGACCCGTTCAGCATATTTCTTCACGCCACAAGCTGGCAGGGTGTCTTTGCCAAGGATTTCAGATTTCTTAGTCATGGATGCGTCAGGTTGGAAAAACCCGTTGAATTGGCAGATGCCTTGCTCCGGGGCAAACTTGACCGGAAAGAATTAAAAATAGGGAAGAAGAATACTGAATCAAATATCATCGTACTGCCTTCAAAAATCCCAACATTCCTAATCTATATGCCTGTAACTGTTGAAGGAGAAAAGGTCACTTTTCTGAAGGACGTATATGGATCAGTTAAGTAAAGAGGAACTACTTATGTATTGTCTGTCAGGGTTATAGATAAACAGGCAGGATCCTTCCTTGATAGTCTCTATTACCGGTTTCAGCATGTCAGGAGGAAGGGAAGGACAGCCAAAACTGCGACCCAATCTCCCTGTTTTTTTGATGAACGACTCTGTTGCATAATTCGCAGCATGGATAATTATTTCGCGTTTGGAGGCATTGTCGTTGAATCCTTTCTCAACTCCGCTGATCAGTAAGGCCAAACCGGTATGTGAGCCAACAATCAGGTTTTGTGTGATATAAAACCCAAGACTGCTTTTCAGGGAACCCTCTTTGTTGGAAAAGGACCTGGCAAACTCATCTCCTGTGTTTCTTCCATGTGCGACATAGGTATTGAACAAAAGTCTTTTATTTAGCAAATCGATGACGTACAATCGCTTGTTATTGCTTGACTGAGAGTAATCTGCTATTGTCAGAATCGTAGGTTTCAGGAGTTTTCCACTGATTTCAAGTTTGTGCATTCCTTTAAGCGCAAGTTGAAATATTTCCCTGGACAATCCATTATCCGCCAGATTTACCAGTGCATAGAAACTTTCGCTCTCGGCTATCCCCGGATCCGGTACAGGAGATCTGGAGATGCTTAAAAAAGGCACCAGGAGTAATGACAGAAAAATCGAAAATTTTCTCATACTGTAAAGGTGCACATATAAAACGACAATGCAGTAATATGCGAATGATGTAACTCTTTCAGGGAATTGTGTAACATCATCTTAATCCCAATGACCTAACTTTGCACTTAATTATTTTAATATAAAGCCCTCCTGATCAACGGTTTGTTAAACCGGATGAAAATTATGTTTGGGTTCTGTCTGATTTTTAAATAGTAAATTTTAAACAGATGAGAAAACTTTCTTCAGCGGTCAGTTTAATTCCGCAAATCCGGAAAGTAACCAGTCGGTCGATTACCAGGATCAGCGAGAAAACGCTTGCAAAAACTGAAGCGGCAAATAATTTTATTACAAAGTTCGCTGATGTCCTCCTTTTTATAATTCAGACTACAAAAGCGGCTTTTTCAAGAGAATTTGAAGTCAGGGAATTTTTGCGCCAATGTTTTCAGATAGGATATAAATCATTGCCGCTTATTTCAGTAACAGGCGTCATCATTGGATTGGTTATCACGATACAATCACGTCCGACACTTGTCGATTTCGGCGCTGTATCCGCATTGCCGGGTATGGTAGCTGTTTCATTGATAAGGGAAATGGGGCCGGTAATTACCGGGTTGATATGTGCTGGAAAAATCGGGTCGGGTATGGGTGCTGAACTGGGATCCATGAAGGTATCCGAGCAGATCGAGGCAATGGAGGTATCTTCCACCAATCCAATGCGATTCCTGGTGGTTACCAGGGTTCTCGCCGCCACACTGATGATACCTTTGCTTATATTGTATGCAGACGCGGTCGGCTTAATTGGGAGTTGGATCGGTGCAAACATCAAAGGTTCCGTAACTCTGGTCCTTTTTCTATCCCAGGCATTTAGCCATATTGATTTTGTTGATTTCGTTCCGGCTGTAATAAAATCATTCTTTTTTGGCGCAGTTATCGGATTTGTCGGGTGTTACAAGGGCTACAATGCAGGCCGCGGAACCGAGAGTGTCGGTAAAGCGGCCAATTCAGCGGTGGTTTTGTCCTCCCTGCTGGTCATTATAGTGGATATGATCGCTGTACAGATCACTGATATGATGGTAAAATGAATACGCAACTTCCTGATATAGTGAATCCGGGCATTTCAACTGAAAAGGTGAATGAACCGATTATAGAAATAAGCAGTCTTAGGAAATCTTTTGGCAACCAGGAGGTTATAAAAAATGTTTCGTTAAAACTTTTCCGGGGTGAAAACCTTGTTGTACTGGGAAAATCCGGATCAGGGAAATCGGTACTGATCAAATGCATCATTGGATTGTTAAATTCTGATGGAGGGGCTATCAAAGTACTGGGTGAAAACGTCAATGCTTTGAGTGATTTGCGATTAGAAGAGCTGAGGAAGAAAGTTGGTTTTCTCTTTCAAAGTGGAGCATTGTATGATTCAATGACCGTAAGGCAGAATTTGGAATTTCCACTTAGAAGAATTAAAAAGAGCTGTACCCCGAAAGAGATGGAGGAAAAAATCAAAGAGGTTCTGGAGAATGTAGGACTAGCTGATGCGATGAACAAAATGCCCTCACAGCTATCCGGGGGTATGCGGAAGAGAATCAGCCTTGCCCGGACCATTGTCGTGGATCCTTTGATTATGCTCTATGATGAACCTACTACAGGTCTTGATCCGGTAACCTCCGATGAAATAAGTCAACTTATTGTCAACCTTCAAAAAAAATACAACACTTCATCCATCATCATTACCCATGATATTGAATGTGCCCGACTGACAGCTGACCGGTTAATTATGCTCAAAGACGGGGAGGTGTACCTGGAGGGGAAACTGGAAGAGTTTGAAAAGTCTAAAGATACTGTTATCAAATCGTTCTTCAAATAGAACATAATATTTAAACAGATGGAAACACACTCTGATAAATTCAAATTGCGGCTTGGTCTTTTTGTGGCAGGAGGGCTGGCTCTTTTTGTAATAGCCATTTTTGTTATAGGCAAACAAAAGAACCTGTTTAATCCGGTGTATCGCCTGACCGCTTCCTTTTATAATATAAGCGGATTGCAGGTTGGAAATAATATCAGGTTTTCAGGCATTAACGTCGGAACCGTTGACAATATAAATATCATCAACGATTCAACGGTGAAAGTGACCTTGATGATAAAGAAGGAGATCAGACAGTTTATCAAAAAGGACAGCGAGGTGACAATTGGTTCTGAAGGATTAATCGGCGACAGGCTGATGGTCATATCTCAAGGTAGCAACGAATCATCCGTTGCCCAGGAAGGAGATGAGCTCCTAGCTTTTGAACCTGTTGAAACAGATGCAATAATGGCCAGCATTCAAATTACTGCCGGAAATGCTGAAGTTATAACGCAGCAACTCGCAGAAATTATGACTAAAATCAACAACGGAAATGGTACGCTCAGCCGGCTTATCCAGGACTCAACCATTGCAAAAAACCTGGACCAGACCATCCTTAATCTCAGACAAAGTTCAAAAGGATTGAATGAGAATATGCAGGCAGCCAAACACAACTTCCTGTTCAAAGGATACTTCAACAGGAAGGCAAGAGCAGAAAAGGCAAAAGAGGATGCTGTTGAAAAAAAGTAGGATTTTGGAATAATACCCTCAGGGCAGATATTCGATTCCATTCCTAAAAGTGTGAATCTTGTAAGATTATCCGACAGTTGTGTAACATATCCAGGGACCGCTATAACGACCTTTGTTGCATAAATATTCACCAATGGTTAAATGGTGCTGCCTTGATTTGATACTTGCCAACAGCGATGAAACAATCGATCCGGATACTTCCATTTAATTCTAAAAACCAAATATTAAATCATGAGAACGAAAATTCATTTTCTGGTAATGCTGACCCTTATCCTGGGATTGTCAGTAACATCATGCGTACCTGCTAAAAAATTAAAAAACTCGGAGGCCCAGGTAGACCGACTCAGGAAGGAAAGTGTCCTGGCCCAGAACCGGCTGAATCAATGCAATGAACAGGTAAAGTTGCTTTCAGCAGACAAAAATGCCTTACAGAGCGAAAATGCTTTGATACAGGGTGATCTGAAATCTCTCGCAACTACTTCAAATATGACCATAGCCGACCAGGCAAAACGGCTGAAAAGACTGCAGGATATCATCCAGGGGCAAAGGGAAGTGATGGCTAACCTGAAAAATTCTATTGCCAGTGCCCTGATGAATTACAAGTCCGATGAGTTATCGGTTTATGTTCAAGACGGGAAAGTATATGTTTCACTTTCCGAAAAGTTATTGTTCAAGTCAGGTAGCGATCAGGTTGATCCCAAAGGACGTGATGCACTTAAATCCCTGGCCAGTGTCCTTGCAAATACCAAGGATATTACAGTAATGATTGAAGGGCATACGGACAATGTTCCAATTAAAACAAAATTATTCAAGGATAACTGGGATCTCAGCACTGCCAGAGCGACATCTATAGTCAGAATATTGACGAAAGATACCGGAATCGATCCGGGCAGGATGACTGCTTCAGGCAGAAGCGAATTTCATCCCGTAAAAGGAAATGAAACGGCTGAAGGAAGGACTGAAAACCGCAGGACCGAGGTGGTCCTTTCTCCTGACATGAAGGAGCTTTATAATCTTTTGTATCAGTAGTATACATACATAGATAAGGTTAAAGTAAATTGGAAATCACTTAGAAATTAAGGATGAGAAGTTTTAAATTAGTGTTGTTCGGATTGATCCTGTTTTTTGCAGGAACCGCACAAGCGCAAATTTCGTTACAGGTGAATGTGGGGACACCTCCCATGTGGGGACCTTCAGGATATAACCAGGTAAGGTATTACTATCTTCCTGATGTAGAAGCCTATTATGATATTCAATCATCCATGTTCATTTATTACTCAGGCAGAACCTGGGTGCACAGGAGCAATCTGCCTGCCCGCTACAGAAATTATGATTTGTACGGTGGGTACAAGGTTGTAATGAATGACTATCATGGCTCTACTCCTTATGACAATTTTAATAACTATAAAGTTAAATATGCCAAAGGAAACCACTGGAAAACGCAAAAGACAATAGGGGAGAAACCCGGCAATGGGAATAGAGGAAATAAGGGGAATAGAAATAAAGGAGATGGAAACTCCAATGGGCACAGTAAAAAACATTGACCGGGAAAATCAAAATAAACAAATCAATAAAAATCAATAAACGTTAATCTAATGAAAATGAAAACATTAAAATTTAAATTTTTGTTCCTGGTTATGTTGGTGGGAACTACTCTATTTGCACAGAATACAAATTATTCAGAAAAGCACGGGAATACGCTGAACCTTGGTTTGGGCGTGGGTGGATATTCTGGTTATTATCAATATGTTGGACATTCACTACCGGTATTTCACATCAACTATGAATTTGGCGTTGCCAGAAATTTTACCATAGCCCCTTTTCTGACATTTTATTCTTACCAGGAACCGAACTACAGGGAAACTGTCATCCCAATCGGAGCCAAGGGTACCTATTATTTTGATGAACTTTTCAGGGCCAATCCCAACTGGGATTTCTATGCTGCCGGTTCGCTGGGATTCTCAATCATAAGTACTTCATGGAATTCCAGCTTTAACGGCGACAGAACTTACTACCAGGGTGGCAGTCCGTTATTTCTTGATTTACACATTGGTACAGAATATCACCTGAGCAACAGGCTTGGAATCTTTCTGGATCTCTCCACCGGGGTATCCACGATAGGATTAGCCATTCACTAGTATAAAAAAAGAGGGATAATAGTTATTGACCTTTGTAGTATCCTTGCAAATACTGATTTACTCCGATAATTCCGGAAATAATTCTGGAGTTATCGGAGTTTTTCATTTTCAACGGCCGACGTACAGGTCTGAGGCGCTTTGCAGATTATCTTAATCATTTTGGTCTATTATGTGTGGTGCGATTGATTTATGCTGGATTTGACACATGCGTTCTGCTAATAGCAGTGGATCGGAAACTTCAACATTTACAACTTCATAATTGGAAATTTTCCATTTGTCGATTATTTTTTGTTCCAATCCTTTCCTGACCGTTATCAAAAGGGGAGGCTCCGGCATCTCAGTCAGTTTCTTCAAGGCATCTGACCAGCCACGATCACCCAACTCGAGTCTTCCAACTTCATCGATAATCACCAGATCATATTTGTTTTGAATTGAACTCCTAAGTGCCTGATTCCCCTTTTCAATTCCCTCCGGACAGATAGAAAAACGACCAATTTGCTCTTTACCGGGAATATGCCCGAAAATGAGAAATTTTTCCGTCTCATTGGTCGACAAGTCCAGGATGTTGTAGCCAATAGTTTCACCATTTTTTACCTGGCGCACCGAAAGAATCCCGCCAACCTTGAACTGTCGGTCGGCAAGCGAATTTGCCACAGTGCATGCGAAGGTTGATTTTCCGGATCCTACAGCACCACTGACCAGCCAAACTTTTGGCAGGGTGTTCATCTTGCCTTTGAACTCGCGCAGACGTTCTTCGCCGTGCAAAATGACCTGGCTGAGGATTGAAACAGGGTTTTTTATGACAGATTTAAAATCTGGAATATGGGCTATCATTTGAGGCAGACTTTCAAATGAAAGTTCCAGGGCTGCAGGCAGCTGCTTAAATGATGTCTTAAGAAAAAATGATCGTATCGCAGGATTGTACAACTCTGTTCCAAGTACTGAAAAACCCAGGACTACCGCTACTGCCCTGAAATTCATCTGTAAACCGATCATCATGCCTTCCTGCCAGCTTTGGTTCTGAACTTTGGAGAAGACAAAAGAGGTTATCATGGTGATAATTACGAAAAATAGCCAGAACCCGGGTTTTGTCAGCTGCCTCAAAGCCCTTTTGTAACGTAAAGCCCAAACGGCCGAAACCAAAGTGATGAATAATGCCCAGTAAATCATTTCTAAATAATTCTGAAGCGCCAGCGCTGCGACCAGCAATACAACATCAGCGAGCAACCATACCAGGCTGTAGTTAAAATCATGCCTTGCTTTATTTGTATTGTCTGAAGTTTTTTGAGAAGTGGGAGTGATAGGCAGACTTTTAGGTTCCTGCATTAGTTTTGTGCCAATCCGGATACCGATAATGGCTGAGAACAGTCCTAATGTACAATAAACTATCAGCAAGAAAATCAGGGGCAACCACAAAATATCAGACTGAATCTGGAATTGTTTCCTGGCAAGTGTAATGAGGTTTTCATACAATTCTACTATATTCAATCCATAGAATATCAATAGGTTGGCAACTCTTTGAAACAAATTCCACGACATGGCAAGCATCGATCCTGTTGCGAAGCCTAAAAAAGTCCGGCCAAACAGCCTGACAGTCAGTTCCAGGAGCAGGGCCTCACTGAGAATGGCTATTATCGGGCCAAATATTACCGCACTCGGTGAGATAGTCTTCATGACGGCACAAATTAGTCCGGCCCGCCAGAACAGCCCTTTATCCTTCCAGATGTAACTTATGGATATGAGAATAATAAGTCCGATGCCAGTCAGGATATTCCCGCTGAATGGCACTTTCAGGTTATGCAGAAAACTTCCGAGAACAATCTCTGACGCAGCCCAGATAGAGCCGGAAATTGATGCTTTTATCCATTTTTCGCTAAGCTGGTACCTGGTCATTGGATGGCCCGTTCAGATTTTTTTTTCGAAATGCAAGATAGAAAAAGTAATCCCTGCAAAACATGTTAAACTGATTGTCAGGGATAAATTCTTTAAATCATGAAATCAAAGATTTCCGCCAGGTAGTAAATAGGATGAAACTTCCTCAAAATCAGAGGGGGTATTGATATTCCTAAATAATTTTTCGGAAAAGAAAGGTAACCGGTTGTCAATACTCACCAGCCGGTGATTTGCTTTCCTGATACTACCATTCATGCTGAAATTGCCCTCTTCGATACATGTTTTCAAAATCCCGGCTGCTGATTTTTTGTATATGCCACACATAGGTTCAATCATTCCATTCTCATGAACGGGCACGGTTATGTCACTTTCGGCAGAATTCGCCAGCAGATATTCCATCACATGACTATTAATCAGCGGCATATCGCAGGACAGGATGATATTCACCTCTGTCTCTGACCGTTTCAGACATGAATAAATACCTACGATTGGGGCCTGGTTGCTGATTTCGTCCGGCCAAACCCGGCAACCTGTAAAGTCGTAAACCGGATAATCTGAACTGATGACAACCTCGCTGCACAGTGGCCTGACAGCTTCGATGGCGAATTCTATCATAGCTTTCCCATTCAGCCTGAGCAAGGATTTGTTCTCACCCATTCTTCTGCTTCTGCCTCCGGCGAGAATAATTCCGGTTATCAGTTGTGAATTCATGCTAATTTGGATCGGATTTGGGGTTGCTTTAAGTGAACTTTCAAGCCAATTTCAGCCAAATTCACTGATTCTTTCCAGTCTGCCGATATCCAGAAGTTCAATTTTCTTGCAATCCATATTGATTAAACCATCATCCTTAAAATCTCTCATCATCCTTATCACACTTTCAGTGGACATGCCGGTAAGATCGCCCAGATCGGCACGGGAAAGCGGCAGGTTAAACGAGGTGCTTTTGAAGATCCGGTTCGACAGGCAGAGCAGTATATCTGCCAGACGGCCATGCAACTGTTTTTGTGTAAGCGAGAAAAATCTTCCGTAAATCTGGGCTGTGCTTTCGTTGAGGAGATTAATAATCCGGTAGGCAAAATCGGAATTCTGCTTGAGCAATTGCCTGAAGATCTGAATATCGATCATTCGAACCGTTGAATTGGTATAGGTAGCTATCGAGTATGGAAATTTATTGTTTCCATCATAAAGGGAAGCTAATCCCAGCAGACTGTTTTTTGTGGATAGAGTGAGTATCAGGTTGTTCTTCTTCTCCTCCAGGTAGACTTTTACAAGTCCTTCTTCCAGAAAATAGACATGCGATGCGAAAGCCCCAAGTTTGCATACAGTTTCACCTTTCTTAAAGCTCAGGCTGACCGAGTTATTGTCAAGCAATGTTTTTTCGGAATCAGTTAATAGTTCATACCAGCTTTTTTCAAAATCGAAAACCGAGCAAATGCTGATTCCTTTTGTTTCATTTAATTGATCCATATCAATTTAAAAATTTGATAAAGCAGAAAAATTACTGTCTGATGTCAGTTTTCCGGATGACCAAATTTAGCTAATATAAGGGGAAATTCAAACCGTTATCAAATACCAGTTAAAACGGGATGGTTATCCTGCTTTAGCCTTCTTGTCCATATTAAAAGCATGTGAAAAAAGTCGTATAATTTGTTTCGTACAACTTTTTGATTGAATAGGCAAAATCTAATTATTGAATTAAATTTAATTTTTGAAATAGAAATTTATACTGAATGAGTTATCCTTGCTTCCAAATATTCCTGTAATGGTATGTGTGTCAGTTAAAAAACCGTTGTTATGAGTGTAATAACCTGAAACATTTGAATAGGAACTTGCCGGGATGCTATTGTACCAATATTTCAGTTCTCCGTAATAACTGTAACTATTATTGATGGGAATATCGCTCAGATCCCATCTGAAATTGTCAATTTCGCAATGGACTGTGTTTATTTTGGTCCCATCCTCACTAAAAGTCGCTACAATTTTGTGGTTATCATTGACTTGCATTGTCAGTATGTTTCCACTCCAGCCATAGGATTTCATATTTTCTCCGTAAGAAGAATAACCAAAATAAGTTGTCAAATTGCTTGTTTGATTCTCTGTATATAAAATATAAAATCCATTTAAATAGGACTGTATTTTCAGTTTATGCAATATTTCAGGTGGAATTCCAACATAAAAATTCTTTGAGACACTTATTACACCTTCTGATTCAATGGAAACAGCTACGTTACCAGTCAATTTTGGTATATCAATCCTGAGTTCTTTGGCATCCAGTGTTACGGAGCCAATATTAGTAATGGGCACAACTGATCCATTTATTTTAACCTTTGTTTTTAACGGATCCAAAGACCAGTTCTTGCCAAAAATGCAAATGGTTTGGGAACCATTCGCACTGCATCCCCAAGGCTGATAGCCCGGAAACAATTGACTGTATCTAACTCCAAGTGAGTCTATTACGGGTATTTGTTGAATCCCGCTGACATTCTTTGGCAGAGATTTAAGAACGATTCCGCCAAAGTCCAGTTTTGTCAAAGCCAGATCATCCTTTTTCAGGTCTTTTAAACTGCCATTCAATTTGAACTCGAAATTATTTTTCTTCGCAATAGCTTGTATCTTGGTATCTGTCCCGTTTAAGAAAAGATTGACCGGTCCGTTGTAAATTTCTTTAAGATCAAATAATCCTGAATATTCATCTTCCATGGAAGGAATGGTATAGGAAACCCTGCCTCTGATGATTCCCCCGCTATCGACCTTGGCTTCAGTTATTTCCATTTTCAGGGAAGGGACAAACATTCTGACCACGTTAGCTCCTGCCTCGACAACATTGGGAATAATTGCCGAAGCCATGCTTTCAACACATTCATAATCAAGGTATGGCCTTCCCCGAGTTGAATCTTTCCCAAAAATTATTGCAAAAGGAACGGCTACCTTGTCCTTGCACATTTTGACCTTTACCCCATCATAGGTCTTATAATACGCGTATTCTGACGTATTATAATCGGATTCACTCAGCAGTGGCAATGGATAGGGATTATTTGACCTTATCGTCGGTTTATATCTGTCGGTATTTATTGTGCCGCCAGAACAGAATTTTTCGTTTGTAAAAATAGCCAGTGATTCGAAAACATCTGTAAATTTTTGAGCTGCTGTTAATTGAGTTGCCAGAACCGGATTTGGTGAATTCGCTTTAGCAAGAGAATACATATCCAGTTTTTTGCATATATCTTCATACGGATCGGGATCACCTACCAGAAAGGAGATCTTCGGAGGATGACTGTCGTTCCTCACATGCGGAGGACATCCCATATCAGCCACCAGGTGTAACGTTTGTCCAAGGCATCTGTAGGCTTTTGCCATGTATGTATTTTTCGTTGGCACATCACTCTCTTTCAACGCTTTAATTACATACTCCTTGGCTTTGGTCCATCCATAGGCATTTTCAGTCCCTGTTGCCCAACTTTTAGCATCCCTCGAAAACCATTCTTTGGGCATGGAAACTAACCACTCCACATTCCCTGAATTGTCAGTCAGATATTTTTTCCCGTTATCAATTCCTTTCGGATCATAAAAATGACAGATAGATGCCGGCCCCCATGGCTCATCTTCCATCCAGCCTCCCTGTGATATCCATTCGATCGGAGTATAGGATTTCTCTATATCGGCAGGCATATCAACCGAGGTATAACCGTCTCCTCCACAGGCCGGACCTGACAGGCCCGGTTGCTTATCGTTGTTCCAGTTGAATTCATAATTCTGAAACTTTGTTTTATCAGAAATGGCATTTGTGCTGACCATTTCAAGAAATCTCAGCCCTATAGAAGTGTTCAATGGTACATGTGTCTCAGTATGACCGTAACCCATAAACAAAAAGACACAGATATAGTACAAAACAATTCCGCTAATTATATTCAATATCTTTTTCATAACTGTTCACATTAAAATCTCATTAATTTCCATGTGCCATCTTTCTGTTTTGCCATTGAGATTGAAAATATTGTCCCTCCCATTGTGAAATTATATTCAGAATACAGATCGGTTTCTACTTTCAATATCCTTGTCTTTAAAGCTTCGCCAAACTTTATGAGATTTTTTTTGTCTGCCAGCGAAAGGTCACTGCCATAAATTTTAAGCGCGTCTTCAGTAAGAACACTCTTAATGCTGTTTATATCACCACTTTTAAAGGCCGATTCAACGGATTTGACTGCATCATTAACAGGAACATCAACATCAACATCCTCAATAACAGGTGTTTCCTTGATTTGAGTATCCTTCTTGCAACTACCTGCCGAATGGAATAAAAAAGCTATGAAGAGTCCAGGAATAAGATATTTAAGAAAGAAAAACCCTTTGATTTTCAGCATAATTGTTTTCATAAGCTTATTCTCCTATCCTTGTTGTGTAAAAAAATCGAAGTTGACTCTATTGTATGTATTGACCGTTTGATAGTCAGGTCGGCCTCAAGGACCAGCAAACCTATTGGCTGTGATAAGTATGATCCCGGCACCAGGTGCCGAATTTTGCATGGATCTTATTCTTCTTTGTTAAATGCTTATTTTAAGTTAGTTGGTGATATTTTCCCAAATAAAATCTTATCAGAAGTATTAATGGAATTGCTAAAGATTGATCAATTATTAGGTAATAATGAAAGCCAAATGCATCAGGAAATAATACAGATTCCACTTATCAGGTCCATGGACCACGAAGCAGGTTTTATAATTTTAGGTTTAAACAGATGAAAATTAATAAAAGAAAATAGTGTAAACAAATTTTAACATGATTTTTATATGTTAACTTTCAATTTCTGACTGATTCGATTTTAAATTAAATTACTCTCTGTTGTTGGAAGGCAAAATACAATGAGGATTCCTGTTTTTCAGCGTTTTGTCAAAGTCAGACAACATGGATTCTGCAACTTTTGATTTTTCGTCATGGCAAGAAAGGCAACTACCTGCCAATAAAATATTCTTTTGTTCCTTAACGTTAAATGGTCTCAGATAATCCCTTGTTGCATAGGGAGGTATTGCCTCACTCAGGAATCCGGTCCAGGCATCTTCAGGCAGGCCATCTTCCTTACTAAGTTCAAACCAGGGCTTGAAACGCCACTTTCCGGTGTTGCCTGAAATGTCATAGTGTAATTCACCTCTTCCATATCCTATTGCCAGCGGATTGTTGTGGCAGGATTTGCAGCTCCTGCCTTCTCGTTGTGTAGTGTGGCCGGATGCAGGGGCGTACAGCCGGTGAAAGCTTTTTCCGTTCTTTTTTTCAAAGGATTCATGATCAATGGTCATAATCATTCCGGGCATGGTTGTCACGATCCGGCTTTCATCCTTGTCGCTTACGCCAAGAACAGGAGGTTCGGCGAGGCTTTTCGCTGCATATTCCACCCATGTTCCTTTGGTCTTTGTTCTTTCCAACAGATCGAATCCCGGTGTCTCTTTTTCGAAACTGTTGTGACAGCCGATGCATTGCGGAACCCAGGAAGTATGGCAGGCTTCACAGCTCAGTCGTTTGTGGCTGTCGCCTTTGCTGCATAAAGGGGAGGCTGGTTTGGACAGGTGCAGTTTGTTGTTCAGCTTATCGGTAAGTAAAATCCGGCCCAGCGAATCAACCTGGGTATTGAGAAGAGGCTGACTGCCTGCTGCTGTGACAATTACCCTGTTTTTAGGATCGTAGTTTCTGAGCCAGGCAATCATTTGGGATTCGCGATCGGGAAGACTGCCAATCAGTGCAGAAGTTGGCTTCCTGGTAGGGTGACAGTCAAGGCATTGGACAGTTACAGCATCTTCCTTGTGGATGTGGAGTTTTCCATCTCCCATGATTTCAAAGGAATTGTGGCAATCAATGCATGCCATGCCTTTCTGGTGATGAATATCCGACTGTACAAACCTTAATACCCGTTCATCCGGAAGTACCATCAGGCTGTCTGAGGTTTTTGACTGTGAGGTTTTCAGCTCCGTTTCACTCCAGCCTTCGTAGTTGAGGGAAATCCGGCCCGACCGGCTATGGCAGCTCTTGCACCGGTCGTTGGTAACCTGGATGTCGATAGTCGGGTGAACTTCTTCCTGTTCACTTATTGATCCGGACTGCATAAATTTCATGCTCGCTTCCGCTTTGCTGTCATAATGCAAATGACAGGCATTGCATCCTCCGCCCCGCTCAAGCCAGGCAGCATTTCCGGTGACCATTTTTTCGTTGCCAAGGTGGCAGCCGGCACAAAGATTGCGCAAATGGGTATCTGCAGCAGTATACTGTAACCCTTTGACATGAAAGGTATCGTTCAGGGAATTGGTTTCCCCGAAGACAAATTTGTCTACACCCACAATCCCGTTTTGTGTTGACATCAGGGAATTCATCATTTTACCGGCAATTTCCGGATGACAGTTCTGTGTTCCGCAGGTTTGGCCGGCGTTTGAAAAATTGCCGGGCACCCTGACCATGTTTTTATGGGATTTCTGCTTGTCTGCCGAGAAGGGGTCACCGAGATGACAGGCGAAACATCCTGTCGATTCCGGATTGTGGGAGAGAGACAAGCCTTTCATTTTGCCGTGACACAACAGGCAACTCTCGGATTTATGGTTTTTGGGCCACGAATCACCATTTTTCACGTTGTCAAAGTTAACCGGATCAAAAACCAGCAACTGTTCATCAGATGGAATGCCTGCTGCAACGCTCTTCCATTCCCAGTTTCCTCCCCTGAAAAGAAATACAGCAAGGGTCATGAGCAGGTACAAAACTGAAAATCCCAATATTACTTTCTTTGCCATATTTCGCTTTCCTGAAGAAAATTCCGGAAGAACGAAAAGAACCAGGGGCCATATCAGCAAAAGCAAAACGATGTATCCAGGGTGGCTGCTCCAGTGAAGCATTTCCTGCACACCGACAAAGAACCAGGGGCCTTTGAGGTGGTTGCTTTCCTCCAGGCCAAAAGGAGCCCTGAAAAGCCAGCTTAGGAGGAAAAGGGCCAGCATCACCACAGCAAGGGTCTTCAGACGGGGCCATATGGTTTTCAGATGTTCATAGATGGCAATGAACAGGATAATAGTGCCGGTTGCAATGTGCTGAACATAAACAATCAGCCATTGATCTTCACTTCCGGCCAGGGCAGATCTCAGCATTTTGCCGAAAAAGGGGACTGATTCCAGCAGGGAAGCGACTATTCGCCTTGCCTGTAATCCCGCCGCATCACCCTTCAGCATGAAGCCTGAAATCATCTCATATCCGAGAAACATGAGTGCCAGGCACAAAATCATCCAGGTTCTCCTGTTTTTGATGTTTGCCTCAGTCGATTTGCTCAAATGATCGTATATGTGAAGCAGGGTGAATACAAAAAGCAGCTGTGCACTCCAGTAGTGCAGGTTACGGGTAAAAATTCCTGCCGGACTGAACATCAGCATTCCGAAAACTGATTGCCAGGCATGTGCAACATCATAGGGAATGGCAAGCAGAATTCCGCTTATGCTGCACATCAACAATGACGACATGGCAATCCACCCCGCAGTATCGAATTGTATAACCTGTTTAAGCTTCCGCAAATCCATGCATCATCCGGTTTAAATCGTTGAATTACCAGGTGAATTGAATTTTACGATCCACTCACCTGATTCAGTATTATAATTGCATTGCAGTTTCTTCAGGGGATTGACGGCAGGTCCTTTCAAAGGCTTGCCTGTTCCGGCTTCAAACATTGATCCGTGGCAACCGCAATGTATAATTTCCGTATTCGTGCTTAACAGCCGGCACCCGGCATGAGAACATGTTGCAGAAAACGCCTCAACAGAATCTTCCTTGCGGTACAGGTAGTATTTTCCGTAGAAGCTTACTCCGGGGGGAATGACTCTGTGCCTGTATTCAGGTGCTCCGTTTTGCGGTGATTCGTTGTCACTCAGCCGGTACCATATCCATGCCATGAATCCAAGGCCGGAACCAGCAAGTACACGGATAAATGCTTTACGCGTCAATGATTTTTTCTTCCCCATGGACAGTCACTTTCTGATAATCAAAGCTACGACATTTTGGGATTGCAATTGGGCAGCACATTTTTCAAAATCTGCTTTGCGTCATGTTTTATTAAGTCTGGTATCATATTTAAAAATGACAGATTCATATAAAATGTAAAACACTGAATATCAATAATTTATATCTCAATTGTTAGATATCCTGTTAATTTAATTTGAATGCATAATGATCTGTTTGTCAGCAATATATAAGGTTTTCGTTTAAAAGGTCTAAATAAATATTTCTTAAGTGGTTGACTTTCTGTGTTTTGTAAATTTTTGAATATTGTGGTCAATTTGTCAATAACCATCCAATCAATTACTTTTGAAATATTTATTGCAGGTAATAACCTGAAAGGCTCAATTTTTCTATCCACTCTAAATATCATTTGAATGCATACGAGGAGAAAATTCATCAAAATCAGCGCACTTGGATTGGGGGCCACGGTCCTGACCGCCGGTGTGACAAAGCTGGTTGTAGGATCAACTTCAAATAAGTCAGCTTTAACTGCCGCAAAGAATTCGGCTGGGTTACGTTCTGTTCCAACGTATTGCGAGGTTTGTTTCTGGAAATGTGCCGGATGGAGTCATGTAACGCCTGAAGGCAATATTCAGAAAATCACGGGACACAATGATGACCCGCAATGCAACGGAAGACTTTGTCCCAGGGGAACAGGTGGCGTAGGGATGTTCTCGGATCCTGACCGTCTGAAAAAGCCACTGATGCGTGTGGTCAAAAATGGGGAGCAAACTTATCGTGAAGCGAGCTGGGAGGAGGCCCTTGACTTCATCGCGAAAAAAATGAAGGAGATTGCCACGAACCATGGTCCCGAAAGCATGGCATTGTTCAACCATGGGACGCCCGGCAAGCATTTTACACAACTTCTGAACGCATTTGGCTCGAACAATGTTGCAGCCCCTTCATTTGCCCAATGCCGTGGACCGCGTGATACAGGATTTGAGCTCACATTCGGCGAATCAGTAAGCAGTCCTGAAGTTACAGATATACGAGATACGCGTTGCCTGGTGCTTATTGGGTCGCACATCGGAGAGAACATGCACAATGGTCAGGTGCAGGAAATGTCTGAAGCGATCGACAAGGGTGCGGTAATTATCACGGTTGATCCGAGACTTTCCACGGCTGCAAGCAAATCGAAATTCTGGCTCCCGATTAAACCTTCAACTGACCTTGCGTTACTGCTTGCCTGGATGCATGTCCTGATATATGACAACCTCTACAACAGGGAATATGTTGAAAAGTACGCGGAAGGTTTCAATGAACTGAAAGAACATGTAAAAAATTTCACCCCGGAGTGGGCTTACGGGATCACAACCCTCAAACCGGAAATTATCCGGAATACGGCCCGCGAAATGGCAGCTGCGGCTCCGTCCGTAATCATTCATCCGGGAAGGCATACCACCTGGTACGGCGATGATGTGCAACGGTCACGCGCTATTGCCATTTTAAATGCCTTACTTGGAGCATGGGGCAGCAGGGGGGGGATATTCTTCAAGGAAGGTGTCAAAGTTCCCGAATTTCCCCGTCCGGCGTATCCAAAACCCGCATGGTCGTGGCAGGATACTCTTGATGGCAGGTATCCTTTTGCCAAAGAGGCAGTTACAAATACCATCATAGAGGCCTCGATTCCTGCACCGGGGAAAGAACATGTTATCAAAGGCTGGATAGTTGCCGGTACCAACCTGGTAGTTTCAATCCCGTTGAAAGAGCAACTGATGAAAGCCATGCAATCGCTTGATCTGCTTGTTGTAGTGGATACCATGCCGATGGAGATCACCGGATATGCTGATGTGGTCCTGCCGGAATGCACCTACCTGGAGAGGCATGACGAGGTGCGTGCAACACCTCACCGTGAGCCGACCCTGGCACTCAGAATGCCGGCTGTTGAACCTTTGTATGAGACAAAACCATCCTGGTGGATTGCTAAACAGATGGGAGAACGCCTGGGACTGGCTTCATATTATAATTATACTGATTATAGGGAGGTTCTCGACTGGCAATTGAAACAGGTTGGATCATCTCTCAGTGAGATGGAGCGTATCGGAGTGAAAAAATATCCACGTACTACCCCGGTTTACATTGAACCGGGTTCCGATTACCAATTCAAAACAACCTCAGGAAAAATCCAGCTGAATTCGATAGAACTCAAAGAGGCAGGATTTGATGCAATGCCGGTGTACACGCCTCATCCACAGCCGGAAGAAGGATTCTACCGCCTGATATATGGTCGTGCCCCCATGCATACTTTCAGCCGTACTGCCAACAACCGGAACCTGGTTGCCCTGATGCCGGAAAACTCTGTCTGGGTAAATCCCCAGGTTGCAGAATTGTGGGGATTGAAAAAGGATCAATATGTCTGGCTTAAAAACCAGGATGGAGTGATATCCAATTTCGCGGTTAAAGTACGGATCACCCAGCGTATCAGGTGGGATTCAGTCTACATTGTTCACGGATTCGGACATCACCACAAACCATTGACCTACGCTTTTGGGCGGGGGGTAAATGACACGGAACTGATAACCAGGATCTCAACTGATCCTGTCATGGGTGGAACCGGTATGCGTGGCAATTTCGTCACATTTCTGAAAAATGAACCTAAAAAGGAAGTTAAGCTATGAGATATGCAATGGCCATTGATACAAGGAAATGCGTGGGTTGCAGCGACTGTGTGGTAGCCTGTCAGACCGAAAATAATGTACCGGTCGGGTTTTGCCGTGACTGGGTGACTGAAGTAGTTGACGGAACCTATCCCAATGTAAGCATTGAATTACGTTCGGAACGGTGCAATCATTGCAAGAACTCCCCCTGTGTAAGGTGTTGTCCTACAGGTGCCAGCCATTTCGAGGACGGAGGTATCGTGCTGGTGGAACACAACAAGTGCATCGGCTGCGGAGCCTGCATCGAGTCCTGCCCCTACGATGCGCGCTATTCACACCCGGATGGTTATGTTGACAAGTGTACTTTTTGCATACACCGCGTGAGGGAAGGATCTGACCCTGCCTGTGTGAGTGTTTGTCCAACCAGGTGCATGTATTTTGGTGATGTTGACGATCCTAATTCGAAGATTGTCAATGTATTGAAAAACAGGAAGTTCAAGTCCCTTGCGCCTGAAGCTGGTACCCAACCTCAAATTTTTTATCTACTCTAACCCGCTAAATTATTTATATATGAAGGAAGAATTGTTCGTAAGCGGGCGTAATATCCCGAACATCGACCCCTATCTGAACATCTGGCACTGGCAGATTCCAAGCTACCTTTTCCTTGGTGGACTGGCCGCAGGAATACTCTTTTTTGCCGGAGTTTTTACCATCCTGGGAAAGGAACATAAATATCCGACAACGGTCAAAACGGCACCGATGGTTGTTCCTTTTGCCTTGGTTCTTGGATTGTTTTTCCTGTTTCTTGACCTGAAGCACAAACTCTATTTCTGGCAGCTGTACACAACCATCCGCCTTGAATCACCAATGGGGTGGGGAGCATGGGTTCTCATGATCATGACCCCGATTTCCTTTGTCTGGTCTGCAAGTTATTTAAGAGAGTTATATCCCGCCTGGGACTGGAAATACAGCTTCTTAAAGAAAATTGAAGCCTGGATCATAAAAAACAGGTTGTTAATTGCCTGGCCTATGGCTATTTATGCGATAATATTGGGTATTTATACCGGAATTTTATTGTCAGCCTTCAATGCTCGTCCATTGTGGAATACTTCCATACTTGGTCCACTTTTCCTCGTTTCCGGTATGTCGACCGGCGCTGCAGTCATTCTCTTGCTGAGTAAAGATCATAAGGAACGGAAGATCATGGGAAGGATCGATATCCTTCTTATTATCATTGAATTGTTCTTTATTATTCACCTTTTTATGGGCTTCAAAGCCGGATCAGAGGCGCAGATAGATGCTGCCAACCTGTTCCTCGGCGGAAGCTTCACCGCACCGTTTTTTACATTTGTTGTCCTTCTCGGACTGATTTTCCCTGCCGTTCTCGAAACCCTTGAACTGAGAGGTTACAAAGTGCCGGTGGCGGTGCCGGTTATCCTGGTTTTGCTGGGTGGACTGATATTCAGGTTTCTAATTGTTGAGGCTGGCCAGATTACCCGTTACCTGTACTAGAAAAAATTAATTGTCATGAAGAAAATAAAAAACGACGGAACATTTTATGTCAATCCATACCTGGGAGGAGTCATACTTGGAACAGTTCTCCTGCTTTCATTTTATATTTCCGGGCGTGGCCTGGGGGCCAGCGGTGCTGTTAAAAACAGTGTTGCAGCAACCGTTAATGCCATAGCCCCTAAACACGTTGAAAAATCTGCTTATTACTCACAATTCGCGGGTGGTGAACTCAGACCCATGAACAACTGGCTTGTCTACGAAGTGATTGGAGCACTGGCTGGTGCATTTATCTCCGGGCTGTTTTTTAACAGGTTGAAGTTCAAAGTGGAACATTCTCCAAAGATTACTTCCCGTCGAAGGCTGATTTTTGCATTAGCCGGGGGACTGATTTTTGGTATTGGCTCTCAGCTGGCGAAAGGCTGCACCAGTGGTGCGGCGCTCAGCGGCATGGCAGTCCTGTCGCTCGGCGGGTATATCACCATGGTGGCCATATTTGGTACTGCCTTTCTTACAGCCTGGATCATACGTAAAAACTGGATTTAACCTATTTAATTTTTGAATCATGATCGGACCAATTATTTCATCAGGTTTAGTTTCGCCGGCTTGGGACAATATATTTGCCGTATTGTTAGGTATGGGATTTGGATTTGCCCTTGAATCATCCGGTTTTTCCTCATCCCGCAAGATTATCGGTACCTTCTTCGGCTACGATTTTGTAGTCGTCAAAGTGTTCTTCACGGCGGCTATTGTCGCTTCTTTGGGCCTGCTTTATCTTAGTTACCTGGGCCTTCTGGATTTCTCGCTGTTGTACATCCAGCCAACCTTTATAACATCTGCGGTTGTCGGTGGAATTATCATGGGAATCGGATTTGCCATGGGGGGCTTTTGTCCCGGTACAAGCGTGTGTGCGGCTGCAGTTGGCCGTATAGACGGACTTGTTTTCCTCGGCGGGATGTTTATCGGAGTATTTATGTTTTCAGAGGCTTTTCCGCTTTTTGAGAATATGTATTATAGCCATTCTCTGGGTGCCGCGATGATCAATGAAGTGCTTGGAATTTCGCCCGAATTGTTCACATTACTGCTTGTCTTATTGGCAATTGGCATGTTTTATGGAGCTTCATGGGTCCAGGGGAAAGTAAAGAAGGTTGAATATTAATCAATTAACAATGGAAAGAAAATATACAATTCTGTCAGTCCTGCTGATCGTGCTTGCTCTGGGTTTAGTGGTACTCCCGGGAAAAAGTGAGAGAAAGGAGATTGAACCCAAAATTTTGCTCAATTCTATAACTGAGAAGTCACGATATCTTTCTGTTGACCTTGTCACCCACAGAATTATTGAGAATGATCCGACACTCCTCCTGGTAGATCTGCGTTCTGCCGGTCAGTTTAAGTTGTTTTCGCTGCCGGGATCGGTGAATGTGCAGCCTGATTCCCTCCTGAGTGAGGCCAACCTGGAACTGTTCAGGGAATCGGGCAAGGATAAGGTATTGTACGCCAACTCTGATCTGACAGCCGAAATGGCCTGGCTGCTGTGCTCTCGTTATTCGGTGAACAGGATATATATCATGAAGGGCGGATTGAACGAATGGTTCAATACAATAATAAAAGAACATAATGTATCGCCTACTGCCTCAACCTCAGATCTTGATCTTTTGAATTTCAGGAAGGCAGCACGCCAGTTTTTCACTGGTTCGGGGGTTCCTGTTGCAGCAACTGCTACGGTTCCGGCGAGTGAAAAAGTTAAAATAACCAGAAAACAGCCATCTGCAGCGTCAGGTGGCGGCTGTTAATTCGCTGCTTTTGACTGAATAAAAATTTTTAGTATCATTCAATACAAAATATTAGAAACATGAACCGTTTCCTTAAAAGTAATTCACCCTGGCTTGGCCTGCTGGCACTCGCGTTACTTATTATTGTGCTTGCGTTTATATTCAGGCCAAATCCTCCAGAGTACCGGATCAGTGCAAGCCAATCCTTAAAATTGATGAATGATCCATCTTTGGTGGTACCTGTAAAGGAGATTGGCGGGAAACAACTAATCGATATCCGGTCGGCAGAATTGTTTGGCATGGGGCACGCCGAAAATGCAGTTAATATCCCGGCCCGACAGATACTTGATGAGGAATCGGTAAAATTTTTCAGCCGGCTCCGGCAAGAGGGTAAGGCAGCTGTATTGTACGGCAGTAGCGAGTTGGAGGCCACTGCTCCGTGGCTGTTGTTGCAACAATTAGGTTACAGGAATGTCCTTCGGTTGAAAGGTGGCATTGTTTCAGGAAGCCAGTTGTCAGAACCGGATGTGGTATTGACTGAAAATCAGGTTCTTGATACTGCATTTTTTAGGGCAAAACCTGTTGTGATATCAGTCCCGGCCGCAACAGTTGAAAAGAAACCGGAAATTGTGAAACCGGTAAAAAGAGAGGCCAGGACAGGCGGAGGTTGCTGAGAATACGAAATCCAATAAAGGTGAAACTGCCACAGTTGATTCCATCTGGTTGTTTGTTGAATTAAGTTTTTGAATTAAATTTACAGCTGGGCAGATGGTTTTTCACAATGAGTAAGTATATTGGAATCGTTCTAAAAAAGGTAGGTGTAATTGTAGTTAGCCTTTCATTGCTTGTCGTCCTGATGATTGGTACCGGTATCATCTGGTTGCCACCCGGTCTTTATCAGCCCGCAGAAAAGGTGAAATTGGAACCACCCGTCATGACTCTTGAGGAGTATACTGTCAGTGGATTGATCAATACTCACCCCAGGCCCTATGTTTTTATTGTTGAAAGCAAGAAAAGCAATGGGGCAGTACTGGTTTTCGGTGCCGAACATACTTTTGATCCTTCCCATCCGCAATTTCCCGTGATGAAAGAAAACTGGGACAAATTTGATCCTACGGTTGCCATGACAGAAGGATATCTGGACCTGATTCCTCGGTGGTTTATAAACGGTGTCAGAGCATCCGGTGAGGGTGGTTTCGTGCAATGTATGGCCAGGGAGAAGGGGATTAAAATCTATTCCTGGGAGGCGGGAAGGGATGAGGAAGACACCTATTGCATGAAATATTTCGGACCAAAAGAGGTGACGCTTTTTTATATCCTCCGGAGAAAGCAAAATCAATGGTCACAATTTTCGAAAAGTGATCAGGACAAGATCGTCGAAAAGGAGATTGCCAGAAATTCTAAATACAAAGGAGGGATCAAGTCCCTGCAAGAGGTTGACAGCACCTGGCATGCCGTCTCCCTGGCATCGGAAAGCTGGAGAATCTTCCGGCATCCTCAAAACGGTTGGCCCCAGGGTGTACTGGAGGAGCTTTCAGAAGTCATCAACGGTGTCAGGGATGAGCATATGTGCCGCTCTATCCTTGAGCTGGTTAATAAAGGAGAAAGGGTATTTATTACCATGGGCTCCAGTCATGCACCCAGGATAGAAGGAACTTTAAAAGCAATGATCCGGTAGGCACATCTTTTAAAAGTCTTAAGAATATTGTGTAGTGCCTTGACTGTTTTTTTCTATTCAGTATGCAGCGACATTTGTTGGTAATGTTGCAATTTACCTAACTTAGCATTGATAAATTATAGAAAAGCCGGCAGAAATTTTTTGAATGTCGATGAGGTGATTCTGTTAAAGACTTAACCAATAAAATGTATTTCTGATTAGCCAACTAACATTAAGCAATATAAATATGAAAAAAATTACAATCCTCTTTGTTGCCATTGTATTGACCAGTATTTCAGCGGTATTTGCACAAAAAATCTATCAGCCGAATTGGGAATCCATCGATAGCAGGCCTGTTCCGGAGTGGTTCGAAGATGCCAAATTCGGAATTTTCATCCATTGGGGCCTCTATTCCGTTCCGGCATACAGCCCTACTGTACGCGACAAAGTAAGTGTCTATGAACAGTATGCGGAGTGGTACTGGAACAGGTGGATAAATCCATCCAGGACACAGCATTATTTCACTGAATACAACGACCGGGTCTATGGCAAGGATTTCAAATACCAGGATTTTGCCGGCCGCTTCAAAGCGGAGATGTTTGATCCTGATGCCTGGGCTGAACGATTCAAAGAGGCAGGCGCCAGATATGTGGTCCTGACTTCCAAGCATCATGAAGGTTTTACGCTGTGGCCCAGCGCCCAAAGCTGGAACTGGAATGCCGTGGATGTGGGGCCTCACCGCGACTTGTGCGGAGACCTTTCCAGGTCGGTCAAAGATAAAGGTTTGCATATGGGTTTTTACTACTCACTGTATGAGTGGTTTAACCCGTTGTACAAGGCTGATCTCAACAAATACGTGGATGACCATATGATTCCCCAGATGAAAGACCTTGTTACACGTTACCAGCCGGATATATTATGGACAGACGGGGAATGGGATCATCCGAGTGAACTGTGGAAAAGCACACAATTTCTGGCCTGGCTTTACAATGAATCGCCGGTAAAAAACAGCGTGGTCGTCAATGACAGGTGGGGGAAAGAGACCCGCAGCAAACATGGAGGTATTTATACTACGGAATATGACCTGGTACATGACGGCAACGCGAATAGTACCCAATTTGATCATCCCTGGGAAGAATGCCGCGGCATTGCCGGTTCTTTCGGGTACAACCGCAACGAAGTGCTGGAGGATTATTCGACTTCAGAACAACTGGTGCACATCCTGATAAATAAGGTCGCCCGGGGAGGAAACCTGCTGCTCAATATCGGACCTGCAGCAGACGGAAGAATTCCCGTCATCATGCAGCAAAGGTTGTCGGATATGGGTACATGGCTCAAAGTTAACGGTGAGGCAATTTATGGTACCAGGAAGTGGGCGAATGCTCCTGCGGTAACACCTGAAACTACTGTCTATTACACAAAAAAGGGCAACGACTTATTTGTAATTGTAACCAGATGGCAGGATACACCTGTCACAGTTGAAGGAATCGGCAAGGCGGAATCCGTTTCAATGATTGGCTTCAACGGCAAAATCAGGTATTCTGTTTCAGGAAATAAACTTACAATTACACCACCCGCGATCACCCCTGCCAATATTCCCTGTCAGTATGCATGGGTGTTTAAGGTGAAGAAGGTGAAATAACGGAAAACCGGTGAAATCTAAATTTTGATAAACAACTTATTCTTATACAACCAGTAGCAGATATACCACATGGATGCCCAGGCAGCTAAGCTGGTCATTATTGATACTGTTATCATGTCACCCCACGAAAACAAGGCTGTGGTGAACGGAATGAATACCTTTTTTAACAAGGTTGCGCCGCCAATTTCAAAAAAGAGGTAAATGAAAATGCAGTTCATGCCAACAATTTGAAATATTTTTGAACTTTTTACCATCAGTTTTTTTACGTCAATAATCCAATAAGACAGGCATAAGGCCAGGATGGCCCACCCACCGCTTACAAGCACAAATGATGAGGTGGCAATTTTTTTGATAATTGGCGTAACATTCAAAATGTCAATAGAATAGCCTATCAATAAGCCGGAAAATCCGGCAATCAGCAGGGTTTTTATTTTTTGATTCACGGGTTTGTCACTCATCAGGAGACTGCCACACAGCACGCCCCAAACTGTATGGGCGATAGTCGGAATTGCGTTTAGAGAAGCCCAGATGCTTGCCTTGTCCACTCCCTCAATGTGATTGTTTACCCAGGCTCCAAGATTTTGATAAGGTTCCCATGGATGGTTAAAGCCTTCAACGGGGAAGAAGCGATAGGCCAGATCGGTGAGCAACAGTATTACCATAGTGAAAATCAACTGGTAGGAAATGCTTTTGTTCCTGATCAGGAATGCAACCAGGTAAGTTACTGACAATTGCGCCAATACGTCCTGGAATCTCCAGACTATTCTGCCCGGACCAACACAGTAGAGTGCCCAGCCCAGGAACAGAAGCAGCAAGGATCTTTTAATGGCATGATTCATTATCGATTTTTCGGAAAAGCCTTTCTTCCTGCGGTTTGCAATAGCAAATGGGATAGCCACTCCGACAATAAACATAAAAAAAGGCTGAATCAGATCCCAGAAATGCAAACCATGCCATTCGTGATGACTCAACTGCGTCCCAAGAAACTTAGTAATCCCGGTGTTTATATCATCCAGATGGCCGTACATTCCGGTGCTTTCCCCAATCAATAAAAACATGGTGAGTCCCCTGAAAAAATCAATGGAGGTAACCCTTTCACTCTTAGAAAAATTTTGGGTCAGATTTTTTGTCTCATTCATACTATTTGTAGTTATGGCTATTCAGTAGTTTGATCACTGTAAATCTCACAATTTTTTTTGAATAAATAATTTTTCGGATTATTGGTTTGCCGGGTTATTTACTTGTTGAGCAAACAATACGACTGTATCATAAGAGTATACTGAAAATTATGGTATTGCTTATCCTGGCCTACCGCTTCCCGGGCTCGTTAAGGGCCTTTGTCACGTGCTGCCAATAACCACTCCCTTGCCATTCCTGCTTGTTGCTAACTTTTACAATGAACCCATTTCGGGACAAGACAATCTGACAGACACTTCTACACTCGTGCATTCGTAACGCTGGTCGCCCCGTCCCATAAATTTATACAGAATCAAACAATTTTAAATTGATTCTTTTTTGCTATCAATTAAGAGTAACAATTGGATACCTGGGGATTAACTTTGCAACCGGCGTAATTTTTTCGAATAGGCATACAGTTTGAAAAAGATTGGTAAAGGTCACATGTGCTTTCTTTTAGTGTCTATGCTTCAAATAGTTGTAAAAGTTTGGACGAATTTCTTCACTTATTCTTAAATTCTAAATTCAATATTGCATTACCTCACTGCAAGCTCTTGCAGATATATGATTTTTAAACATAATTTTTTGCAATTGTTTCAAATTTCGAATTGACGGAGGCATATCTCCAAATTCCGAACGCTTTCCGCCAACAGGGTCAGACAATTTACTACAAAGAAAAAAAAAGGGTGGGCAATGGTTTGATGACAAATATGGCTTAATTTTATGAGTCAAATTAAAAATTTTATATTCAGTCAAATCAGACCCTATGAACAAATCATTTTTTCTTGCCTGTGTAATGCTGATTTCTTTCCAGGTATCCCTTCGTGCACAGGATGAAGCCAGGCTTCTTAGATTTCCTGCCATTTACGACAACCAGGTTGTTTTTACTTATGCCGGTGATTTATATACAGTTACATCGGATGGAGGTATTGCAAGGAAGCTTACTAATCACGACGGTTTCGAAATGTTTGCAAGGTTTTCGCCGGACGGCAAAACCATCGCTTTTACCGGACAGTACGATGGAAATACTGAGGTATATACCATGAATTCTTTGGGGGGAATACCCAAAAGGCTGACCTATACTGCGACTTTGGGTCGGGATGATGTTGCAGACAGGATGGGTCCGAATAATATAGTATTCGGATGGAAGGACGACAAAAACATTGTTTTCCGTTCCAGGAAGAAAACGTTCAATGATTTCAACGGTTCGCTGTTTACTGTTAATACAGATGGTTCACTGCCTGAAGAATTGCCAGTCCCAAGGGGTGGCTTCTGTTCCTTTTCACCGGATGATCAAAAAATGGCCTATAACAGGGTATTTCGCGAGTTCAGGACCTGGAAGAGATATCGGGGCGGGATGGCTGATGATATATGGATATTTGATTTTAAGACAAATAAAATCGAGAATATTACCAACAATCCGGCCAGTGATATCATTCCCATGTGGCATGGTGACAAAATCTATTTCATTTCAGACAGGGATGAAAACAAAAGAATGAATTTGTATGTGTATGACCTGATAACTAAACAGACCAGGAAACTTACAGATTACAAGGACTTTGACATAAAATTCCCTTCTCTCGGGAATAAGGCGGTCGTCTATGAGAACGGCGGATATATTTACAAAATGGATCTGGGTAATGAAAAACCGGAGAAAATAAAAATTACTATTGCGGAAGATTTTGTGGGTGGAAGATCCGTACTGAAGGATGTGAGCCATAACGTATCCAATTATGAGATATCCCCAGATGGGAAACGAGCCTTGTTCGGTGCTCATGGTGAGGTGTTTACAGTTCCTGAGAAGTATGGTGAAACGAGGAACCTGACCCAGTCCTCCGGAATTCATGAGAGAAATTCCAAATGGTCGGATGATGGCAGATGGATATCATACATTTCTGATAAAACCGGTGAGGATGAAATATTTATCCAGGCCCAGGATGGGAGTCAGCCGGCAGAACAGGTAACAAAAGGCAGTTCAACCTATAAATACCAGCCTATATGGTCGCCCGACAGCAAGAAATTGCTGTGGTCGGACCGGAAACAAACCTTGCAGTTTGTTGATATCGCAACGAAAGGGATTACCAGGGTTGATACCGACTCCCTGGCAGAAATCACAGATTATTCCTGGTCTCCGGACAGCAAATGGGTTGTCTATTCAAAATACAGTGAAAACCGTTTCAGGCAGATATTTCTTTATTCCCTCGTCCAAAACAAATCTTACCCGGTTACCGACAATTGGTACAAATCTTCAAACGCTACTTTCAGTACAGAAGGCAAGTATCTTTTCTTTGTTTCATCCCGTGATTTTAATCCTGAATACAGCGATATCGAGTTCGATATGAGCTATTCCAACATGAGTTGCATTTACTTTGTCAGTTTGAACAAGGATGTACCATCCCTGTTCAAACCTAAAAGCGATGAGGTCGAGATAGCGAAGCCAGAGGTAAAAGCAGAAGAGCCAGCTAAAAAGAAAGAGGTTAAGTCTCAGGCAAAAACTGCTGATTTGCAGATAGATATCGAAGGAATCCAGGGCAGGATCGTAAAACTTCCTCTTACAGCTTCCAATTATTCCAACCTGACATCTGTTGACAACAAGCTATATTACCTCCGCAAGGGAAGAAACGATGAAAAAACAGCACTTTTTCTCTATGACTTTGATAAAAGAGAGGAAAAGAATCTCAATCAGGCAAATGGCTATGAAATTTCAGCCAATAACAAGAAAATGCTGGTGGCTCAAAGCGGGTCTTTTGCCATTGTGGACCTTCCTGCTTCTGAATTCAAGGTGACGGAGAAATTGAATTTATCAGGGCTTCAGATGAAGGTCAACAAACAGGAGGAGTGGAAACAGATCTACAATGAATCATGGCGCCAGATGCGTGATTTTTTCTATTCACCGACTCTTCATGGAGTCGACTGGAAGGCCCAGGGAGACAAATACGGTGAATTGGTCAGGTATGTAAACAACAGGAACGATCTGACCTACATCATTGGTGAGCTGATTGGTGAGCTTAACATTGGTCATTCCTATGTGGGTGGAGGAGAGAGACCCCAACCTGCCAGGATTAATACGGGTCTGCTGGGTGCAGAAATCTCCAGGGACAGCAAAAGTGGTTATTTCCGGATAGATAAAATTCTTTCGGGTCAGAACTGGGATGGCCAGGTACGATCCCCCCTGACTGAGCTTGGCGTTAAGGCAAAGGAGGGTGATTACATCATTGATGTGGATGGTAAATCTGTCGTGAAACTTAACAATATTTATGAAGCTCTTGTAAATAAGGCAGGTAAGCAGGTCCGGCTCGGGCTGAACTCAGTACCTGCAGAGCTGGGAAAACATGAAGTTGTAGTTGTACCGATCGCGGATGAATCAAAACTATATTATCTGAAATGGGTGAATGAGAATATCGCGAAAATAAGTAAGGCTACCAATGGCAGGGTGGGATATGTTCATATTCCAGACATGCTGGGTGAAGGACTGAATGAATTTGTGAAATATTATTATCCCCAACTGAACAAGGAGGCACTTGTGATTGATGTTCGCGGGAACGGTGGCGGCAATGTTTCACCTATCATCGTAGAACGCTTGCGCAGGGTTGCGGCACAAATTACAATCTCGAGGAATTCAAAACCCGGAATCGATCCCCAGGGTACGATGAATGGTCCTTTGGTCATGTTGTGTGACGAGTTTTCTGCCTCTGACGGAGACATTGTAACCTACAGGTTTAAGTTCTACAAACTGGGGACCCTGGTTGGGAAGAGAACCTGGGGAGGTGTGGTCGGAATACGGGGAACACTGCCGTTTGTTGACGGTGGAGTTTTAAACAGGCCTGAATTTTCAAGGTATGACATTGATGGCAAGGAATGGATTATCGAAGGCAAAGGTGTGGAGCCGGATATCGTGGTTGACAATGATCCGTACCTGGAATTTACAGGGACGGACCAGCAGCTGAACAAAGCCATCGAGGTGATACTGGAAGATCTTAAAACCAAAGGAAAGAAAATTCCGAATCCCCCGCCATATCCGGTAAAGTGAAATTCTTTGTTAAGGACATTTTCAATTTTCGAATTTGGAATGGATTACAGTCAGATATATTCTGCTAATCATAGGGATTTTAATTTTTTCAAAAAAATCAATTCTAGCAATCTATAAAAGAGTGACTAAAAAGGATACAAATCTGAGGATAAACCGAAAGCAGGTGATAATCCAAAATCAAAATCCAAAATTATTGACTGGCTCTTCAAGCTTTATGACTTAGGACTTTAAGAAGTCGAGATTGTGAGAGCCGGGAATTAAGAGACAATGTGGTGATAAATAGACAAGAGGTACTCTTTGGGCCTCTTGTCTATTTTATGCGATGAATTTTCAATCGAATAACTTTGAAAAGGGAGTATTAATGCTTAACTTTAAAAGGCTTAGGCTTAAAATTAGTATTTTATGAAACTGATTTGTTTTGGGAAGTTCTTTCTTAATCATCCCGGTTATCATTGCTGTGGTTTTGAAAGATAACACGCGGACTTTGTTGATGCGATTTTTGTTGATGAAAGAATATCAAACACTTAAAAATTAATGATATGGCAACTAAAATTTTAAAATCGAAACGCGGTTCCAGCGTTTCACCAAAAGAAATGAATGTAAAGCTGCTGCTTGAAGCAATGGCCATTATCAATATTTTGGCAGGTGTGGCAATGATTGTTTTCCCGGTATTTCTGTCCGGAGCTGTGCTTGGTGTTTCTTTGAATGAGCCGGCAGCGATCGTTGTATTGCGGGTTGCCGGTGTTGCCATCTTATCCCTGGGGATTGTTTGCTGGATGGTGGCTTCAGAAGGGAGGAGCAAACCCGGGAAAAGCCTGGTTACAGGATTGGCGATTTATAACACGTTAATTATGATGATTATTGCATATACAATTACAATCCAGAACTTTACCTCGCCGGGACTCTGGGTAGTAATCCTGCTTCACGCCATTTTTGCAGGTTGGTGTATCAGGACCGCGATTAATTTTAGTATTGTTACCAGGAATCAGAAGTTGTTTTAAAAGGAATCCGAAATGCCATAACCGGAGACCGGACAAGCTCAATCCAACAGGTTTTGGAGATCAATTTCCTGTGTCAAACCAAGAGGTTTGGGGTGAAGGCATAAGCTAGCAATAATTGTTGTGTTGCTAATGAGGATACAACAGTTTAGGGTCTGCATCTTCTTCAAGAACAGCAGGTTGAACATCCTGCAGCGCTTTGATGCGTGAGACGAGAAGGGTTATACCCAAGCCGAAAATACCGATCACGGCAAATGAATAACGCAGTCCTGCCATCTCGGATATGTAGCCGATTAACGGCGGACCCATCAAAAATCCCAGGAAACTAACGCTGGAAACCGTGGCGAGGGCAATTCCGGGCGGAACCTTGCTGTGTCTTCCTGCCGCACTGTAAACTGTTGGTACAATGCTGGATACACCTAATCCTACCAGCATAAAGGCAAACGTGCAGGTCAACAGGTACGGAAAGAAAACAGAGGTAAATAAACCGGTTGAAATCATTATTCCACTGATTTGAAGCAGCTTTTTTCTCCCGATTTTAGCTATGATCCTGTCTGCCACAAAACGCCCCGAGGCCATCATAATCATGAATGAGGTATATCCAATAATGACAAGAGAAGCGGGAGCCCTGACTACATCCTTGAAATAGATACCGCTCCAGTCAAACATGGCACCTTCGCTGGCCATGCTGCAAAAACCGATGATTCCCAGCTGGAGAAGGATACCGTCCGGTTTGCCAAAAAATTTCCTTTTGGGTTCATCCTGGTGAGTACCCGTTTTCCCTTTTACCAGGTAAGGATGATTGAGAAAAACGATAATCCATACAATGAGGATGACAGTCACAAAATGCCAGTATGGAGCAATTTTCAGGTTTATCATCAGAAGGCCGATCATCGCCCCGGTGAATCCGGCCAGGCTCCAGCCACCGTGGAAAGAGGCCATGATAGGACGTTGATACATCCTTTCAGCCGTGACACCCTGCGTGTTGATCGAAATGTTGCAAAGATTGCCTGCGAGACCAAATAAAAACAAGGCTATTGCCAGTTGCCATCCTTCCTTTACCAACCCGATATTGCTCAGGCAAAAAGTATACAAGGGAAGAGCAAACAATATTACTTTGCGACTGCCGAAATGCGTGACCAGTTTTCCGGAAAAGGGCATCATCAGGAATTGTCCGATAGGCAGGGCGAACAGGATACTTCCAAGCATTGCGTCATTCAGATGAAGCGCTGTCTTGATGTCAGGAATCCTGCTGGCCCATGTGGAGAAGCAGAGTCCCATGCAGAAATATACCAGTGCCACAGCCATCCGGATACGTTTCTTTTCCGGAACTGAATCAGTTTGACCAAATGTTGTTTGCGTTCTAAATGGCATGGCTGTTTTCTGAACTCGAATTCCGCCACAAAAGTATTAAAACCTGTGATGAATTTTAAATCTGTTGGGTTTTATGATGCATTTTGCAACGTGTATCCCATTGCTCTGACAATCAAACGAAATCAATATTTTTCCTCTTTTGATTTAAACAGCTCATTTGTTATCTTTAGAATTCCTTTAGAATTCATGCGTTAATTTGTTCAATGAAAGTTTTGATAGTTGAAGATGAGATTGAATTACTGATTGCAATTGGCAATTTCCTCACAAAAGAGAATTTCATATGCGAGCTGGCAGAAAATTTCAGGAAAGCTGATGAGAAACTTTCTATCTACGAATATGATATCATCTTGCTGGATATTACTTTGCCTGACGGGAACGGAATGACACTGATGAAAACAATTAAGCAGTATCAGAAAAGAGCAGGAGTTATTATCGTATCTGCTAAAAATTCACTGGATGATAAAATTAACGGACTTGATCTTGGAGCCGACGATTACCTCACCAAACCATTTCATCTTTCTGAATTGAATTCAAGGATTAAGGCTGTTTTGAGAAGGAAACATTTTGTTGGTTCAGATATCGCTATATTCAATGAGATGATTTTTAATTTTGAGAGTAAATCAGTTGGTATTAAGGGCGTTGACCTGATTTTAACCAGGAAAGAATACGAATTGCTTGTATTCTTTCTAATTAATAAGGACCGGGTACTGACGAAGGAGTCAATTGCCGAACATCTTTGGGGCGATAATATCGATATGGCCGACAGCTTCGCTTTTATCTATACGCATTTGAATAATCTCCGCAGGAAAATTAAGCAGGCGGGTGGATCTGACTACATAAAGACAATTTACGGGATGGGTTACAAATTTTCAGAGAAATGAAGTTCCTGGCAAGAATTAACCGGAATTATTTGGTCCTTTTCACCATTGTGCTGTGTGGAATCACATTTGCTGGATATGTGATCCTGCATATCGTGATTATGCGCGGTGTGAAAGAAAATCTTTTGACCAGGGAGTACCTGATAGTGAAGCAGATGGGGGAGACCGGTGAAATACCCAATTTGCGGCCTGTCATTGAGATTACCAGGACAAATGAAGAACCTGGTATTAAACCAGCCTTCAAAGAAGTTGTCATAAGAAATGAACTGGAGTCAGAAGATGAAAAATATCTGGAATATTCCAACAGAGTTAACATTAACGGTACAAACTACCTCATCAAATTGCGTCAGTCTGTCTTTGAAAATGAAGATTTGATCTTAATTCTCGCCTCAATACTGTTCACTTTGATGGCTTCTGCATTCATCATTTCTTTCTTACTGACAAAAAGAATGAACCGTACTGTCTGGGCTGATTTTGAAGACAATCTGCACGAGATCGAAAACTTTGACCTCATGCAGAATAAGAGTATTTCGCTTAATCATTCGGACACGGAAGAGTTTGAACGTTTGAATAAAGTTGTAACCGGCATGACTGAGAAATTACAGTCAGACTACCGGATCCTGAAGGAATTTACGGAGAATGCCTCACATGAAATTCAGACGCCGCTTTCCATTGCCCTTCTTAACCTTGAGGAAATTATGCAACTGGACTTACAGGAAGAAGCTTTTCATAAAGTGGCCTCAACTATCAGTGCTTTAAAACGACTTTCGGTCCTTAATCAGAGTCTTATTTTACTTACAAAAATTGAGAACAAGCAATTCACGGCAGATAAGGTTGTCTCTTTCGAGGAAATCATAAGCCGGAAAAAAGAAGAATTTTCGTCGCTTTTTGAAGCAAAAGCGCTGGATTTAAAGGTTGTGATTGAGAATGATCTCCAGGTGAAAATGAATGAACTGCTTGCTGATATTATGATTGGCAATCTTTTGTCAAATGCGGTCAATCATAATTTAAAGGGAGGGAAAATCCGGATACTGATCAAATCCGGCACTTTCGAGATTTGCAATACCGGCGGGGACAATCTTTTTACGAATGAAACGATTTTTAATCGTTTTGTAAGTGGCAACCTCAAATCTTATGGATTAGGGCTGGCAATTGTGAAGAAAATTTGTGAAATTCATCATCTTGAAATTCAATATTTCAAAGATGAATTGCATCATTTTGTAATTGTACCAAAATCATAAAGCCAATAAAGTGAAGACTTTTATCCTATCATTTTTATTGATATCCATCGCTTTGGGTCTGAATGCCCAGCAGCGCGATCTGAATTTTTATATTGAAAAAGCAAAGACGAACAGTCCGCTGATAAATAAAAACAGGAATGAGAACAGATTGGTATCCCTTGATTTGCAGCAGATCAACAGTGTTCTGTGCAAACCTGAGATCAATGTTGTTTCGGGGGTAATGTTTGCACCGATCATTTCGCATGACAACAACACCAATCATTTTGAGTTTGTTTCAGAGGGTGCAGGCAGCTATTCCGGCTATGATCTGGCCGGGACAGACGGCGGCCAGTACAAGGCAGCAGTCAGCGTCAGGCAACCATTGCTGGCAGGTTCAAAATTGCGGACCTACTCCAGCAAGGCAGGTATTTCCGGACAGATCAATGATAACAACATTGCACTGACTATAAATGAGGTAGAACAGGTTGTAAGGTATCAGTATATCCTCTGTGAGAGGTCAAAAGTACTGACCGATCACAGTTTTAAACTGCTGAATGAACTTCAGGAACATCTGAAAATCATGCAAAAACTGGTTGAAAATGCAGTTTACAGGCAAACTGACCAGATATTGCTTCAAATTGAGGTCCAGAACTATCATGCAGAATACAAGTCTTTCGAAGCAGAGTATTTGTCCAATCTGTATGACCTGAACCTGATTTGCGGTATAAAAGATACCGGGAGAATTGTGCTGCAGGATATCAATCTTACCATTGCCCCGATAAAAAATCACAAATCCGGTTTTCTGACTTCCTTCAGGCTTGACAGCCTGAATATTGTAGCTGATCAGGCAATCAGTGAGCTGAAATACAAACCCCAGCTGGACCTCTATGCCGATGCTGGAATGAATGCAGTTTATCTGCCTGCTTTCAACCGGTTGGGATTCAGCACGGGACTCACATTCAACTGGAATATTTTTGATGGCCGGCAGCGGGAAATTCAGCGGGCAAAATCAGCCATTAACATCGAAACTATTGAATTTGAGAAGAATCACTTCATGACGCAGAATGAAATCAATAAAAACAAAATCCTTAACCAGGTAGAAGCCACGGATCAAAAGATGGTTCTTGTCAACCAGCAAATGCAACAGTATGATATTCTGAAAGATACATACTCCAGGGAACTTTCCCAGGGCGAGGTTTCTGTGATGGATTTTAAAAATCTTCTAAGGGATATTGCCGCCAAAAAGCAGGAACTTATACAGCTCAGTATGGAAAGGCAAATCCTGATAAATTCTTATAATTACCTGAATTACTAAAAGTTATGAAAAATTTTATTTTTTCGCTTTTTGCACTCTGCTTTGTTCTGATCCTCTTTTCCTGCGGTACCAGGAGCATCCCCGCGAAAGTTCAGGTGCCTGTGGTTTCGGTCAGGGCAAATCCTCTGGTCAAAGGCGATATTGAAAGCGAGATAAGTTTCAACGGAAAAACCGTTTATATAAAGAAAACCCTGGTTGTATCTCCAATAGCAGGATATGTGTCGGATGTGAAGGTGAAATTTGGGCAGGAAGTTCATAAGTATGAAGTTCTCTTTGAGATCCAGACCAAAGAAAGAAAAGCGCTGGAATCAGATCCAATTACCTCCGGAGATATCGGAATGGTAAAAGTACGGGCAGTAACGGCTGGATTTGTCAATGAACTCAATATCCATGAGCAGGGAGGTTTTGTGGCTGAAGGAGGCGCCCTTTGCAGTATTTCTGACAACAAGGATTTGATTGTCCAGGTGAATATTCCGTTTGAATACAATTCCATCCCTGTTCACGACAGAAAATGCCTGATCAGCCTATCCGACCATACAGTCTTTGAAGGAACTGTTTTGAGGATACTGCCTGAAGTTGATGAGATCAATCAAACCCAGACAATTCTGGTACGACCGGAAACTGTCCGCCAGATTCCCGAAAACCTAAACCTCAAGGTCAGTTTTGTGTACGAAAGGCACCAAAATTCGTTGCTTGTTTCCAGAGCATCACTGATGACAAACGAAACGCAAAGTGAATTCTGGGTGATGAAAATAGATAGCGGTAATATGGCTGTAAAAGTGCCTGTGGGAAAAGGTATGGTAAATGACAGTATCGCTGAAATTATATCTAACAACCTGAAAGTGAGTGATATGATTATATCGGAAGGTTCCTATGGATTGCCGGACAGCACTTTAATAAGAATTGAGAAGTAAGATGGAAAAGATATTCACCCGGTTCAAGACCCCGGTTGCAGTCGTGCTGCTCCTGATCCTAATCGGCGGAGCTTTCTCTTACAATAACCTGAAGACCTCGCTGTTTCCCAATGTCACTTTCCCCAAGATCAAGATAATTGCTGACAACGGAGAGCAACCTGTTGATAAAATGATGGTTGAGGTGACAAAACCATTGGAAGACGCAATCAAAAAAGTTGAGCATATCAGCCTTATCCGCAGTGCGACCTCGATGGGAAGCTGTGAAATATCGGCCTACATGGAATGGGGTTCCAATATTGATCTGGATAAGCAACAGGTTGAATCACAGATTGCCCGGATTAAGAATATCCTGCCTGGAGAGATTGGAATCACTGTTGAAAAAATGAATCCTTCCATCCTTCCGGTCATGGGATATTCACTGGTTTCCGATACCAAAAACCTGGTTGAATTAAAGCTCATTGCCGAGTATATTGTTAAACCTTACCTTTCGAGAATTCCGGGAGTCGCTTCTGTCCAGGTTATCGGCGGCAAGGGGAAGGAGTACCGGATCATCCCTGACGAAGGAAAATTGAGTTTACTTAGAATCAGTCCACAGAAGATCCTGGAGGTTTTGCAGCAGACTGACTTCATCAAATCGAACGGATATACTACGGATTACAACAGACTATATCTCACTGTCACAGACGCTACGCTAAAGAACAGCCAACAGCTTGAGGACCTGGTTCTTTTCAACAATGGGGTCAGAAATATCACTGTATCTGATGTCGCCAAAGTTGAAATTTCGGAAAGGAACGAATATATCAGGATCAAGGCTGACGGGAGAGATGTGCCGTTGATAGCAGTTCTGAAACAGCCGCAAAGCAATTTGATTGATGTCTCAGAGGAGGTGACGGCAAAGGTAGCAGAACTTGGAAAGGTGCTGCCTGAAGGTGTTGTCCTGAAACCATACTACAACCAGGCGGAATTTGTTCACAGCAGCATCAGGAGTATCATCGATGTCTTGTGGATTGGACTACTGCTCGCTATAGTCGTGGTAGTGATTTTTCTTAAATCCTTCAAAGCCAGCGCTGTCATCCTGATCACTGTTCCGCTGACTCTTGCTCTTACCTTCATTACCCTCCGGATACTGGGTTACGATTTCAACATCATGACCATTGGTGCAATAGCTGCCGCGATAGGCCTGATCATTGATGATGCCATTATTGTCGTGGAACAGATTCACCGCACTCATGAGGAGTTTCCCGACAAGACGCCCAGGGAACTGGTTGGGAAAGCCATCAGTTTCCTGTTTCCTGCCATGGTAAGCTCATCCCTGGCAACAATTGTTATCCTGGTACCTTTTGAACTGATGACCGGCATTGCAGGGGCATATTTCAAGATCCTGACAATGACCATGATAATCACCTTGTTGAGTTCGTTTTTCGTGACCTGGATCGGATTGCCTGTCGTTTATCTGACCCTTTCCTGGAAAAACCGACCTATAAAAGATCAACAAATACATAAAGTACAGCCTCACAGATGGATAGAATTTTTTATTGCCAGGCCTTATATCAGCTGGATTTTTATCCTGGTGCTTGTTTCAGGTATTGTCTGGGTGATGCCGAAACTTGAGACCGGATTTTTACCTGAGATGGATGAAGGATCGATCGTCCTTGATTATACTTCCCCTCCGGGAACTTCCCTGGAAGAGACAGACAGGATTTTGACTGTGGTGGATAAAATCATTGAAAGTGTGCCTGAAGTAAAAAATTATTCTCGTCGGACGGGAACTGAGATGGGATTCTTCATCACCGAACCCTATTCGGGTGATTACCTGATAGAACTGAAGCCGCAAAGGGACAAGACGACGGAGGAAGTGGCTGATATTATCAGAACGAAGGTTGAAGGCGCTATGCCGGCACTCGTTGTGGACTTTGGTCAGGTGATTACGGATATGCTGGGAGACCTGATGCAAAGTGTGCAGCCTATTGAGATCAAGATTTTTGGTGACAATCATGCCAAACTGGAAGAATTGTCGAGGCAGGTGGCCGACAGTGTCGAAACAGTAGAGGGAACTGCGGATGTTTTTAACGGAATTGTAGTCTCCGGTCCCGTGATGCAGATCCTTCCCAGGGAAGGAATACTGAAACAATACGGGTTGACGGCGTCCGACCTTCAGATTCAGACTGAGACATGGGTTGGCGGTGTTGTTGCCGGCACAATTCCTGAGAAAGAGTTATATACGGATATCAGGCTGATCTATCCGCTGAACAACAAAACGCCACTGGAGAAAATCAGGCAGATCAGGATATGCTCATCATCCGGAGAATATTTCCCGCTCAGTAAATTTGCCGATTTCTCGGTCAGGCCGGGTGTTTCCGAGATTCAGAGGGAAAACCTTCAGACCATGGGTGTAGTTACCGCCAGGCTTGACAAACGCGACCTCGGTAGCGTTATAAGGGAAATTCAACATAAATTGGCCGGAATTAGCCTGCCTGCATCTTACCAGATTGTATATGGAGGATCGTATGCTGAACAGCAGCAGTCATTTGCTGAATTGCTTAAGATTTTAATAATCAGCGGATTGTTGGTCTTTCTGATTGTCCTGTTCATGTTCAAAAGCTTAAGGCTTTCTGCAGTAGTCGTATTGATCAGCACACTGGGTACTGCAGGTGGTGTGGTAGCTTTGTTTCTGACCGGGACTCCGCTTAATGTGGGCAGTTATACCGGACTGATCATGATCGTCGGTATCATCGGGGAGAATGCTATTTTCACCATTCAGCAGTTTCTGGCCGGGTTAAAGAATTCAACGGTCGACGGGGCCTTGAGTTACGCCATCTCTGCCCGGCTACGTCCGAAATTAATGACCGCGACAGGTGCAATTGTTGCACTGGCTCCTCTTGCACTGGGCATGGGTACGGGAGCGCAAATGCATCAGCCGCTTGCTATTGCAGTAATTGGCGGATTGGTAATTGCATTGCCGTTGTTGTTGGTTGCGCTGCCGGGGCTGCTGAAGGGAGTTATGAGAGATAAGTTATGAGAGATAAGTTATGAGAGATAAGCCATAAGAGATAAGTTATGAGAGATAAGCTATGAGTGATGAGTTATTGGAAGGAGAGACGGTATGAATCTTGGAATGCTTCTCTTTGCGACAATATGACGGGAGAGAATGTATCAATAGGCAACTATGCAAGTGTGAGAGCGGAAATCTTAAACTTTAAAATTCCTTTAGAATCGGTGTTTACATTTACAAATAATTTTTAAAAACCTTTTAAATCAATGAAATGAAAACATCATTTTTAATTATTTCCGTTGTCTTGTTTGTGTCTTTTTCTGTCTGCGCACAAAGGGGAAAGGATGTACCCGCCACTGTCTCATCTGCCTTTGCTCAGAAATTTCCCAAGGCAACCGGTGTGAAATGGGGAAAAGAGAATGAAAAGGAGTGGGAGGCCGAATTCAAGATGGATGGCAAAGAGTATTCTGCCAATTTCGATAACTCTGGCGCCTGGGTGGAGACTGAATACGAGATTGCAGCAAAGGAAATTCCTGCTGCCGTCAGGGTTACCCTCGACAAGGAGTCTGCCGGATTAAAAATCGGGGAGTCGGAAATTTCCGAGTCAAAAGAGGGAAAGGTATATGAATTTATCCTGGGAAAAGGTAAAAGCGAAATTGAACTGGCCATCGATCCAAGTGGAAAGCTTTTAAAGAAGGAGTAAAAGAGATGATTTATGCGAATTATGAATTAGGAGTTAGGAGTGATTGCAGAGTCGGATTATGTGCATCCTGTTCATCATTTGAATAATTTTATCAGAGCCGCCCTGAGGGCGGCTTTTCTTTTTTATTGCCGTTGGCTGATGCCGGCGGAACCTGAATATCAGACCTAGTGGGGACTGTGTATAATCAATCTAAATAATCCGGTAAATTTCCATTATTTCGCTTAAAATCTTACCAAAATCAATTTTCAGGTCGATGAGCTTACCGGTCCGGATATCGAACACCCATCCGTGGACGGTCAGGTTTCTTTCCTTGTAGGCTTTCTGGACATCAGACGTTTTGAGAACATTGACGCATTGCTCCTGCACATTGAGTTCAACCAGCCTCATATAGCGCAGCTCCTCATCCGTGAAGCTATCCAGTTCGTTTTTATGCAGGCGGTAAACATCGCGGATATTTCTCAGCCATGGATTGAGAATTCCCAGATCAGCCGATTGCATGGCAGCCTTGACCCCGTTGCAATAATAATGGCCGCATACAACAATGTGCTTGACTTTCAGGTGACTGACGGCATAGTTGATTACCGACATGGCACTCAGGTCTGAATTGGCTACCATGTTTGCAATGTTTCTGTGGACAAAAACCTCCCCCGGACGGGCACCCATCAGTTCTTCTGCTGTAACCCGGCTATCGGAGCAACCGATGTAGAGCACTTCCGGATTTTGGCCCAGTGCCAGATTTTTGAAAAAATCACTGTCAGTTTTGAGTTTCTCTATGATCCACTGTTGGTTGTTACGGAATATTTGATCGATGTTCATAAAGATAATGTGCTAATGTATTAAATTGCTATCAGGAGAACGAAGAACAAAAACCGGAGACTGGAAAACTGAGTCGTCCTGTCTCTCTCTCTTACAGTCTCATCCTAAAGTCGTATAATCGTAAAGTCGTAAAGTCATATCATCGTCAATCATCCCGTAAAGCCTATGGCTCCTGCGATAGCACTGATGCTGCGCAGCAATTCGGGCAAAATCTCATCGGCTTCTTTCGGATCATTTCCTGCAGATAATTCCCTCCATTTCCTGAGAAGATTAACCTGGTACTCATGCAGCGGTTCCATAGCCTCAGCCCTCAGCAGGGTTGAGTAATAATGGTTTTCGCGCCTTGACGAAATCGGGACCTTCAACACCAGGTCAATCATCCTGCGTGTACGTGAAAGTTCTTCAAGCAGTTGCAGGAGAAATTCGTCCCGGTGTTCCACTCCTTTGGCGAGAATTGCATATTTTCTGAAGACTTTTTCGTCGGAAGAGGCCAGGGAGGTATCGATATTGGTCAGCACATACCGGATGAAAGGGTCAGTTCGCGCCGCCTGCGATAACCTTTCAAACATTGCCGGTTCGCTTGTATTCATCGATTCAAGGGTTGCTCCGACCCCGTACCAGCTGGTAATGTTGAAACGGCACTGGCTCCAGCTAAATACCCAGGGAATGGCCCTGAGATCGGCCAGCGAGCGCTTGCCGGTCCGCCGTGAAGGCCTGCTTCCGATCTTGCTCTGTTCAATGGCGTCAATTGGAGTAGCCTTTTCATAAAATCCAATGAATCCCGGCTTTTGCGTAAGCTCCTTATAAACAATCATACTCTTGTCGGCCAGGTAATCGAGTTCGGGTGATAATTCGTGCCGTGTGTGGCAGGTACCTGTCCTGCACATGGTGGCATAGAGAGTGCCGGATGTAAGGAGCTCCAGGTTATAGACTGCGTTGATTTTGTTGGCATACTTTCTTTCGATGGTTTCACCTTGTTCGGTAATCCTGATCGACCCCTGCAGTGAACCGGGAGGCAAAGCCCGCAGAAACCAATGTGTGGGCCCCGCTCCGCGGCTGATAGATCCTCCCTTGCCATGAAAGAAAGTAATATTGACGTTATGTTTTTTCCCGGTTTCAGTCATTTTTGACTGAGCCTCATAGAGGTACCACTGGCTTGCCAGGATGCCTCCATCTTTGTTGCTGTCGCTGTAGCCGATCATCACCTGCTGAGAGGGAAAACCGGATGAATTCAGCTCTTGCTGCAGCCTGAGACTGTTTCTTGTGACGGGGTGGGAGAGGAATTCATCCAGAATATCCTGGCTGTGAATGAGATCCTCTATGGTCTCAAAAAGGGGAACAACCGGTAACCGGGAAGCCAGGCCTTGCGGAGAATTGACCATCAGTCCGGCTTCGCGTTCCAGGAGGTAAACGATCAGCAAATCATTTACATTGCGTGTCATGCTAACTATCAATGAGCCAAATGCTTCGTGGCCATACCTGGTTATATGATCACTGATTACCCGGTAGGAAGCGACCGTTGATCCGGCTTCATTTCCCAGCTTCATGCTTGAATGGGAGAAAGGCCTGTTGGAATTCAGTTCATTGTTTACGAATGCCAGTCGTTCGGTTGTGCCGGATTCAATGAATTTGTCTCCGTCCAATCCGGCAGCCTGCATAAGCTGTGACAATGCAAGTTCGTGGTATTGACTGTTTTGCCTGATATCCAGTTTAGCCAGGTGGAATCCGAAGGTGGTAACCAGCCTGATGGTCTCATTGACATCGGAATAGGCGATCTCTGAAGCTCCGAAACCAGTCAGTCCGTTTTGCAGGATATATAAATCGGCGACCAGTTCTGAAGGAACCAGGTAATTCAGGTTTTTTGTTCCGGTCTCCGGAAGCATTCCTATATCGGTTGAGAACGGAATTTTTTCAAGCATGAGTGCAACGAACTGTCTGAAGGCTTCATTGGCATGGGAAAGCCTAAACGCATCATTCTTTTTCCTGATTTCATCAAGCAGTTCATTGTATCTAAGCTGAAAGTCAGGAGACATGCGGTTTATGCCGACATAAAAGCAGAGGTTCTTTTGAAGAACTGTCAGTTTGTTCCGGATAGCCTGGAAGGCTTTCATCCTTAGTTTCAGTAAGGTAGATTGCGTTACCTCAGCGGTGACCAGCGGATGGCCGTCCCTGTCGCCTCCAACCCAGTTGCCGAAGGTGATTTTGGGGAATTTATTTGCCTCCCTGATCAGTTGCGGATCAAACCCAGCTTCTTCCCAGGCCTGGATCAACCTCCTGTCGTGCAGAGTGATAACTTCCGGGAATACGGTTGAAAGGTAGTAGATGATATTATCGAGTTCCGTTTCCACATCCGGTTTTTCGGTATATATATCCGAGATTCTCCAGATGCGGTGAAGAGCGATCTTGATATTTTTGCGCAACTCATGTTGTTCCATTCGGGTATACATGCTGTTTTCCCTGGCCACCACCAGGAGGTAAAGATTGCGCAGGTGTTCAAGCATTTCGGTTCGCTTGGCTTCAGTGGGGTGAGCGGTAAGCACCGGTTCGACATGGATACCGGCAATACCGTCGGCAATTTCTTCCGGAGAAAATCCCTCTTCCTTCAATTTCTTAAGGTTGTATGACCAGAGACCATTTATGGATGAAAGAGACTGGAGATCTTCCGTTTTGCGCCGGTTTTGAACTGCACCGTTCACCTCAACAATATTGAGCAGCTGAAAGCATACAGAGAAGAGCTGGAGGTGTTTGCCGGTAAATTTCTTTTGCTGAATTTCCGGGAGGGGCGTCATCCAGGGAATGTCTGAGGCCAGGCTTCCGTCACCCGATTCGACAAGCACTTCTTTCAGGCAATCGAGCAGGAAAGCGAGATCGTCGTAGGGTTTTCCCAGTTTATTTCTGACGAGGGCTAGGGTTTGCATAAGGAACAATTTGCTAATTTGCTAATTTGATAATGGGAGACCGGAAAACGGAAGAAGGCAACTCTGCGAATTTCTTCCGGGGGATAAAACGGTCAAATAGATTATTGCATTTTGTCATGCTACAATTGAATATCAGAAAGATACATAAAAATACGGATTTTTTGGATGAATGTTCCATCTTGCAGCGGTAATGTCTGTTTGTGATAATTAGACAACCAGCGCATCCGGGACAATTTTACTATTGCATTTGCAGGGCTTCGACCTGAATCAGGTTAAGAGAAACACAGGGTTGATGGTTCATTTTCTCAGTGTATTTCCACCAATCCCTGTGTTTCTAAGTAAGCTCGGTTAAAATCATTATTTTACCGGCTTGAATTCAGCAGGCAACTCACTGTACGAACCCATTGCAACGATGTATCTTAGTTCGGCTTCAGAGAATTTGCCTGAAATCTGGCAATTGCCGCCGGTTATCCCGGATTTTAGCACTGGTGCAATTAAAACCTTGTCGTCCAGTACGATTGCGATGGAACGTCCAATATTCTGTTTTGTGATTTCAGCCCAACGTACGTATACTGGTCGTTTGAATCGTAAATCGATGTAACCCGGTTTACCTGATGCATCCTTAGCGATATTGATGCTTTCAATGTCTGATCCCTTGAGCAGAACTCCTTTTCCGTTGTCACTCATTATGGCATAAAGACAAACATTTGAGTCGCCCAAAAGGTCATTCCACAAAAATTTGCATTTCTTATCCAGACCGGTTGTTTTCAGGTAGGCGTTCACTCTGCCGACATTTGCTGCAGCGGTGCATCCCAGTTCAGCTGATGACTTTTCGGGTGTTTTTGATCCGAGCAGCGACGTCAGCTTAACTGCATCCAGCATAAGGGAGATTTCCTCCCAGTTACAGGTTTCGTAAAATTCCAGTACTCCTTTATTCGTTGCAAGCTTTGTGGCAAACTCCAGATTTTTGTCATCCGGAAGGCGCAACTCAATTTCCTTTTTATGCGGAATGGTTTTTACTTCAAACTCCTCCATACCAAAGCTTTTCAGTCTGTTCGTTACGATATCAGCAGCTAAGTCCATGGCTGATTCTGAAATTTTGTTGTCCGCCGATTGAATCACAATTCTCTGAAGATTAGCTTGTTTGTTGTTTTGGCCTGTTGCCAGGATACCACAATTTACGATCATCATGATCGCATATATTATTTTTCTCATGGTTATTGATTTTATGTTAAGACAAAATTACCACTGTTTAAAATGGCAAGAAAAGAAATAAATTGAAATGGAAGGATGGATTATCCTAATGCGGGATAGTCCTTATCGTTCTGATAATGATATTGATACAGACAGAATAGTCTGAGTTGCGGGGCAGGGCCGGATTGAAATTCAATTTTTCTTAAAGTGGCCATTCTTTGAATGAACAAAATACTGTAGTTCAGTCTTTTAACCTCATTAATGGTTCGGTTGGGGTATTTTTTTATGACAGAGGTAAAAATATCTTCCTGGTCAAAATTAATTTTTACAGTGACCTGTGCCGGATAATTCAGTTGGTAACCTGAAAATGATTCAGTCTTCGGTTTGCTTTTGGTATTAAGTCTGGAAGTTCTTGTAAACGAACTGGCAAATAGAAAAAACAGGACCAGGACCAGAATAGTCACCCCGAAATCTTTTATGTTTTTTCCCCTTTGCATAGATCAAAGTTAAGCAAAAAATCAATGTGTTAATGTGCAAATGTGCTAATTTCTGACAGGAACAATGGCACAATGTGGAATTACCAATTCGGTGCCCGGGCATGCCTGAGGGCGACTTTTCCCCTTTTCTCATTAGCAAATGAGATTATTCGCACATTGGGACATTCACACTGTTGTTAATAAGCATGTTGATTAATCCTTGAGCCAATTCTTATCTAATGTTTAATTTTATGTTACTTTTGACTGCTAAAAGACCAACTAACTAAAAAGCATGATTTTTAAAATATCCGCAGATTCTTGTATTTCAGTCTTTTGCAGGAAATTGAATCTTCTCGCAATAGTATTGTTTACATCATATGGGTTTTCGTTTTCAGGTGAATTAATAGTAAAGGGAAAGATAACAGATATCCTTGGAGGCACTGTCACCAATGCAAAAGTTTCATTTTTAGCCGGTAAAACTCAGTATTCAGCCGTTTCAGCTTTGGATGGCACTTATACCTTGAAAATATCCGGATTATATACCGATGTCGCCGGAGAATTTGAACCCGGCGTGCCCTTTCCGAATCCTTTTTCCCATGCTGTCAATATCCCTTTTATTATCAGCAGTTCAGGCGATATTCTTATGTCAATCTACAATATCAACGGACAGAAAATAAGGGATATACTCTATCCGTCAGTCGCTGCCGGCAGCTACCGGCTTATCTGGGACGGCTGTAACGACAATGGTACTCCCGTGCGCCAGGGTTTCTATATTTATGTTCTTAGTTTCAAGGGGTACAGATATTCCGGCAGAATCATAAAAGCAGCAGGTTATTCAACATTTGTTTCTGAAACTGCACTTGAATCCATCGGAGTACCTCCTGCCGGTCAGACTCCGTCAGGTTCGTTCCGAATGTCGGTCCTTACAAATGTCGACTGCAAAGATTATTACCCTGTGAGGCTGACAGATATTGTTCTGACCAAAGATACTACCATTGATTTTGTTCTTGCAAAGAAACAGGCGATTCCTTTCAAGACCCAGGATAAATACATTGCGATGCATACAGGGACGGGATACCGCAATATGTTGATTAAGGGCATCAATCTTGGTTCCTCGCCTCCCGGTACTTTCCCTGGCGAAATTGCCTATGCTATTTCCCCTGATATGTACCGTGCATGGATTGCGAGGATGGCGCAGGCAGGTTTTACAACACTGAGGGTGTATACCCTTCATCCGCCTGTCTTTTATGAGATGCTGGCCGAATACAACCAGCGTCACCAGGATAAGCCGCTTTTGCTGGTTCATGGTATCTGGCTTGAAGAGCCTGAAGATCTTGAAGATCCGCTTGAGTATGACCTGACACTCCGTGAGACAGCCTTCAGCAGTGAAATAAAAGACATCATAGACTGCGTTCATGGCAATAAAAAAATAGGAGTCAGAGCTGGCAAGGCTTATGGCGATTACAAGACGGACGTTTCCAGATGGACTGTAGGTTATGTACTGGGACGTGAGATAATGTCTGAAGAGGTGAACGGAACCAATGCAATGCATCCGTCCATGAACGCTTACGCCGGAACTCAGTTCAGTATCAAAAATGCCACTGCATCGGAGGTATTTCTGACTAAAATGATCGATGCGGCCGTCAGTTATGAAAACAATACTTATGCAGTCCGGCGCCCTGTGGCTATTTCCAGTTGGCCTACCCTTGACCCGCTTACTCATTCGGGTGAAATAGATCCACGTGAGGATTCCGGTACAATTGATGCGATGAAAATTGAGGGCAAGGATCAGAATGCAGGTATGTTTGTATGGTACCATGCTTATCCTTATCATCCCAATTTTATCAGCCAGCAAACCTCGTACCAGTCTTACAGCGACAGCCAGGGACCAAACAGCTACCTGGGTTATTTGACTGAGTTAAAAAATCATTATTCCGGTGTACCGCTTATAATTGGTGAGTTTGGGGTGCCCTCAAGCTGGGGCAGCGCACGCAAGTCGTTCAGCAACATGGATCATGGCAAAATGTCAGAGCAGCAGCAAGGCGAGAAGAACTTGAGGATGATGCATAATATTGTGGACACCGGTTGCGGTGGCGGATTTATGTTTGCCTGGATGGATGAGTGGTTCAAACAGACCTGGATCGTCTATTATCTTGAAGCCTATGGTTTTAATTCAGGTGGTGTTATCATGCCTACAAGAAATCTGTGGCATAACGTTACCTCTCCTGAAGAAAATTTTGGATTGTTGGGCTATGATGAAGTTGAACCGCATCCATTTACCTCTTATCAGACTGATAAACCTACAGGTCCTGTGAGCAATATTGAAGCCAGCTATGACAATAGTTATTATTATGTTAATATACAGACATCTGCCAATGTGAACAAGGGGGATACAGTCATGGTTGCTTTTGATACCTACCAGGCCAATACGGGGGAATCACGCCTGCCAAACGGCAAACAACTCATCAACAGGTCAGAATTTCTTCTCACCATGGTACTCGGCAATGACACTGCCCTGCACCATGTAACGCAGGCATACGACATGAAAGGGGTGACCAAGTACGGTGATTTCTCCAATCCTGCAGTCCAGAAGTACAAAAGTACTGTTACGAATGGCGCTCCATGGGTTTTGATGCAATGGATAGACGATCCGCATGACCTTACCAATTTTATTGGAAAGCTTCCTGCAGAAAATGCTACGGCTTTTACACCGGGGCAACGGACAGCACTTGCATGGACTGATAATAAAATAAAAGTCAGGATACCATGGACGATGCTTAACGTGTATGATCCGACACAAATGAAAGTGATCGACGGGGCTGTTACCAAAGATGGTGGAGCTACCTTTACAATTACTTCAGCTACCTCCGACGGAATTGCGGTTTCAGTCTACTACAAGGGTGTGGTTACATCAACAACCAACAGGTACATTTGGGACACATGGACTGTTGTTCCACCTTACAGGACAAGGGAGAAAAAATCATTACAGTTGGTAGAGGATGGTTTAAAAGACTTCCCGTCTTTTCCTAACTGATTGGTGACTATATTTTTTAAAACTGGTTTTCAGGGTTGTTGTTGTACCTAAATCTGTTAAATTCACATTATTGATCTGCCGCTTGTCAGAATTAAGGACAGGTAAGATTAGTCAAATTAACTAACTGAATGTCAGAATCCCGCATTATCTGGATCACAGGAGCTTCTTCCGGTATTGGCGAAGCTCTTGCAATGAAATGGGCATTAGCAGGCAACTTGCTGATCTTGTCTGGTCGTGCAATAAGCCAGCTCACGACTGTTGCTGAGAACTGCAGAACTCGTGGTGCTGAAACGCTGATCATCCCTTTCGACCTCACCAAAATGGATGAGATCTCGGATGCGGTTGATAAAGTCCAGTCTTCGGTTCACCGGATTGACATACTGGTCAACAATGGAGGTATTAGCCAGCGTTCGCTGATTGTAGATACACCGGCAGAGGTATCCAGACGGATCATGGAGACGGATTTTTGGGGACATATCGAACTGACACAGCAAATTCTGCCTTTTATGATCAAAACCGGCGGTGGTAGTATCGCCGTTATCAGTAGTCTCTCCGGATTGTTCGGCTTTCCGCAGCGCGCATTTTATTGTGCAGCAAAACATGCCTTGCACGGTTTTTTTGAGACATTGCAGCTGGAGCATCACAAAGACAAGATTCATGTCACCATGGTATGCCCGGGAAGGGTAAAAACGAACATTTCGTACCATGCACTTACCTCCAGCGGCAAGGAACACGGTCTGATGGACAAAGGCCAGGAAAATGGCGTTTCTGCTGTCTATTGTGCCGAAAAAATCGACCATGCCCTAAAAAAACGTAGCAGGCAGGTAATTATTGGAAAAAAAGAAGTAATTATGCCCTATCTGAAACGCTTTTTCCCCTGGTTGTTTTACAGGATTGCACTGAAGATTGATCCCAATGCATAATCTGTAAACAGGATGAATAGCGTCCTGAAGGAGGATTTAACAAGAGAAGTATAATGGAAGGAATCGTAGTAAGCGGAATTCAGCAATTAGGAATTGGAGTAACTAACGCGGATGAAGCCTGGACCTGGTATCGCAGAAACCTGGGAATGGATATCAAGGTATTTGATGACAGTTCAACGGCAAAACTGATGTTGCCTTATACAGGGGGCCAGCCCCGCGACAGGAGGGCTATTCTTGCGCTTAACATGAACGGTGGCGGGGGATTTGAGATATGGCAATATACAAGCAGGGAACCTCAGGCGCCTATTTTCGAGCCACAGCTGGGTGACCTTGGAATATTCGCCGCCAAAATAAAAACCCGTGATGCATTCAGTACGCACGCTCGTTTTCTTGCTAAACATCTGAATGTTAGTTCGGTAAGCATGGATCCTGCTGGTCGCAATTTTTTCTTTGTTACTGATCCTTTCAACAACGTTTTCCAGATTATAGAAGCCGACAACTGGTTTGGGAACCGAAAAAAGCATACAGGTTCTGTCTATGGTGTGATTATCGGGGTTACCAATATTGAGAATTCTATGAAGGTTTATTCCGATATTCTTGGATATGACCATGTTGTATTTGATCATTTAGGTTCTTTTCCCGATTTGTCGCCACTAAAAGGAGGAGATGACAAGTTCAGAAGGGTCCTGCTGAGGCACAGCAAGCCCAGGCTTGGTGCATTTGGACGCTTTTTTGGTGACAGTGAGATTGAACTGGTTCAGGTGGAAGGTCGCAAACCCCGCAAAATTTACGAAGGACGTTTTTGGGGTGATTTAGGCTTTATCCACCTCTGTTATGATATCAATGGAATGGCGAAATTAAGTGAAGCCTGCAAGAAACGCGGGTTCGGCTTTACAGTGGATAGCAACAATAGTTTTGACATGGGTGAGGCAGCCGGCCATTTTTCCTACATTGAAGATCCTGATGGTACCCTTATTGAATTCGTTGAAACTCACCGCTTACCAATTGTGAAGAAACTGGGACTCTATCTAAGCCTGCGCAAGCGTAATCCTTCAAAGCACCTGCCCAACTGGATTGTGAAATCGTTGGGTTTGGGCCGGGTGAAGGATTAGTCTAATGTGCTAATGTGCTAATATGCTAATGTGCTAATGGTGAGAAGTGTACATTAGTTCATTGGTGCATTTAAGTAATTCGGAATTTGGGAATGTAAGATTTTTTGGTTAACTTGATAACAATGATCAATCATGGAAAAAATATCATTGTCGAAAAATCCTTCTGGTTTGCTTTAAAAATTGTTATTGCCTGCGAATTACTTGAAGAAAAGAGAAAATTCATTATTAGCAGGCAATTGCTTAAATCTGGTACATCTATCGGGGCAAATATACGGGAAGCTCAAGGGGCTGAAACCAAGGCGGATTTTATTCACAAAATTAAAATAGCTTTTAAGGAGGCCGAAGAAACTGAATACTGGCTTCTTATATGCTTAAATTCCCAAAACATGCAAATTGATGAAGATCTTTTGGATGAATTGACTGAAATAAAAAAAATACTTTCAAAAATCATTTCCACTGCTAAATCGACCAACAAATAAACGCAACCTCATTAGCACATTAGCACATTAGCAATTAGCACATTAGCACATTAGCATACTAGCACATTAGCACATTAGTGCAACAAGCCTTGTCGGTTGCTCTGCATGCAGCCAGTGGCCGGCATCCGGGAAGTCAACGATCCTGGCATCCGGATAAACTCTTTTGATATTCAGGCAATCCTCATCTGAAATATATTCAGATTTTAACCCGCGCACAAAAGTGACAGGGTAGGAGGTTATAGGTAAGCGCTCTTCAAACCATTTCATATCCACTTCACTTACAATTGATTGGAATGAATCCCGTAAGACCTTTGCGTTGATCTTCCATTCAAATTTTCCGGTATGGGTCCTGTGGATATTTTTCAGGAGAAAATGACGTACAGTTTCTTCTTTGATGACAGAGCTAAAGAAATCATCCAGCTCTTTTCGCGTATGATAACTGCTGAGATCGGGATTTTTCAGCAGTTGCAGTATCATTTCATGCTGACGGATATGTTTGAAATTGCTGTTTTCCGCGAGGTAGTTTCTTGGGGCTATATCAATGATCATTAATCTGTTGACCTTTTCAGGATACTCTGCTGCGAATCGCATGGCAACCTTACCTCCCATACTGTGACCTGCCAGGAAAGCATTCTCAATATGCTGGTCTTCAAAAAATTCGGCCAGGTCATCTACCATATCTGCAAAAGTATGTGTGGGAGTATGAGGTGATGCGCCATGGTTGCGCAGATCGGGCAGCAAAACAGTGTAATGCTCCTCCAGCAACCGCGCAATGGTGATCCAGTTGTCCGACGAACCATACAAACCGTGCAGGATAACCAGCACCGGACCGGAACCATACTTACGAAAATTTAGCTTCATCAGATAAACTATATAATGTGCTAATATGCTAATGTGCTAATTTGCTAATGTGCTAATGATTGGTTGCATACTTTGGGAACATATAGACTTACAAACAACTAAAATTGGGAAACCAATGAATCCAAATGTGCAAATGTAACCTCCCGTCAATTAGCAAATTAGCAAATTAGCACATTAGCAAATTAGCACATTAACTCCTAATTCTTCTCCAAACATTGCCTGTACCGCCTGATCGTCTCCTCCAGTCCTAAATAAAGCGCATCGGCTATAAGTGCGTGGCCGATAGATACTTCAAGGAGGTTGGGAATATGCTGGTCGAAATATTTGAGGTTGACAAGGCTCAGGTCGTGGCCGGCATTGAGTCCAAGACCAAATTTTTCTGCTGCCTTTGCAGCCTCAATAAAAGGCTTGACAGCCTTCTCCGGATTTTCCGGGTATTGCGTGGCGTAGGGTTCCGTGTATAGCTCGACCCGGTCGGCCCCGGTTTTTGCTGCACCTTCGACCATTTTTGGATCAGCTTCCACAAATATTGAAACACGGATTCCGGCTGAATGAAATTTTGCCGTAACCTCTTTTAGCAGGTCCTGGTTGGCAATCGTATCCCATCCCGAATTGGAGGTGAGGGCAACAGGTGAATCAGGCACCAGTGTGACCTGGTTGGGCCTTACCTCCAACACCAGTTCAATAAACCGGGGGTCGGGATAACCTTCAATATTGTATTCTGTTGTTATCAGCGGTTTCAGTTCCCTGGCATCAGCATATTTGATATGTCTTTCGTCGGGACGCGGGTGGATGGTTATTCCTTCAGCGCCAAATTTCTGGCATTGGATCGCAGCAAGTGAAACACTGGGCATTGTTCCCCCGCGGCTGTTTCTCAATGTTGCAATTTTATTTATATTTACACTTAATCGTGCCATTACCGTATATATTAATCAGTGGCGCAATTTACGAAATGATTCTCATTCATTTACAAATATATATCCTGTCATGATAGCTGAAATGCTGATTTCTGATTCAATTCCTTCTGTTAGCCTCCAGGACTCCGGATCGAAAGTGCTGTCGCTGATGGATGTTTTCAGGGTATCTCACCTGCCTGTTGTTGATGAACAGGAGTATTTGGGCGTCATCTCCGACAAAGTAATTTTTGATGCCGGCGATTTTGATGAGCCGTTGGCGAAGTTTTCTTCAGAAAATTTGCTGACACCCCATGTTCATCCTGGGCAGCATATATTTGAAGTGGCTGCTGTCGCGTCTGGCTGCGGAGTCTCCATTGTACCCGTTTTATCCGATAATCATGCCTATCTTGGCTCAATTTCAAAATATGATTTGTGCAATGTGCTGATTACCTTGTTCTCACCCAATGAACCTGGAGGAATCATCGAACTTGTGATGTGCGAAAAGGATTATTCGCTTTCACAGATTACCCAGATCATAGAAGGCAATGATGCTCATATACTTAGTCTCTATACATGGAAACCTGCAGGGGAAACGACCGAACTTAATGTCACCATCAAAGTTAACAAGGTTGACCTTTCCGGTATTATGCAGACCCTGAACCGTTACAATTACGATATTAAAGCCACCTTCATGGATCAGACACCGCTCAAAAGCCTGATAGACGACAGGTTCGATCAGTTTATGAGATACATGAATACTTAAATTCCTTTTATGAGAATTGCCCTTTTTGGATGGAACATCGGACCTATTTTTTACAGCAGTATGAAGCGCCTGCTGGAAATTCTCCATCAGAATGATGCCGAAATAATAATTTATAAGCCATTTCTTGAATTCCTGATAAAAGAGACCGGGATTGACCCCGGCAGAATTAGTACATTTTCCTCAGACGGGAAGTTGCAGAAGGTTGATTTTTTTATGAGCATAGGTGGTGATGGTACTTTCCTGGAGGCTGTAACCTTTGTGCGGGATTCAGGAATACCCATGGTAGGGATCAACAGCGGGCGGCTTGGATTTCTTGCCGATATCGCCCAGGAAGAAATGGAGTTTTCACTAGGTCAGCTATTCTCCGGCAAATTCAAACTTCAGCCACGGTCACTGATTAAACTGGAAAACGAATTCGGAATCTTTTCTAACTTTCCCTATGCGCTGAATGAATTTACGGTGCATAAACAGGACTCTTCCCAAATGATCTCCGTTCATGTGGATGTCGGGGGTGACCCGCTCAATACTTACTGGGCTGATGGACTGATCGTTGCCACCCCGACCGGGACCACGGCCTATTCACTGGCTGCCGGTGGACCGATTATCACCCCTTGTTCCGAAAATTTCGTCATTGCACCTATTGCGCCGCACAACCTTGCCGTCAGGCCTGTTGTCATTTCCGACAGTGAAGAAGTCACTCTCTGGGTTGAAGGCCGCGGTGGCAGATACATGGCGTCTCTTGATTCGCGGTCTGCCCCTTTTGAAACGGATATAGTGTGGAAAATCAGGAAATCAGACTTTAAAATTAATGTGCTTAAATTTGAAAATCAGTCATTTTATGAAACCTTGCGCAGAAAATTGCATTGGGGAGCCGACAAAAGAAACTGACTTGATTTTTAAATATCGATCTGACTTATAATTGTGTTATGCCATTGTAACACCCCGGAGAAAATTATCGTAACTACCTGGATGATTGTTATACATGATAATTAGCTCAACTGACCACAGGTTTCATCAGTTTATAATTTGTTTTTCATTTGCCAGACGGAATCCTCCTGAGGTTAGTAACATCCCGGTTGGTGATTCCAGGATCATGGGGATTTCATTGGATCTTTTTGATACGATATTTTGGCAAATGAAATACCCTGGAGCCAATTATCACTACAACCGAAAATGAATATTTGAGTATTAGCTTCGCTGTACTACGTTTCCATGTGGCAATTAAAAATCAAATTGTTTACACATGAAACTGATTTATGGACTTTTAACCTTTTTTTTAAGTGTTTAGGATACATAAAAAAGAATTTATGGGGTAAAATATTACCTTTGCTTTAGATTGTATGCTTGAATACCGTCACCTGAAAGAATCTAAAGAAAACGTTGGACATTCAACGTAGACATTGTATGAAAAAATTGCTGATCGCCTTGTCTTTGTTTCACTGTTTTTTGTCAGCTTATCCGCAAAAATCTGCTGATATAGGTATACGACTGGGTGGGGCGCTTTATTGGGGTGATATTGAACATCGAACTGATCTCCTTAAAGATGTCACTACCCTGTACGGCATAATGGGCAGGTATAACTTCAACAAGAGGATATCTGTCAGAGGACAACTGATAAATGGAAGCCTGAAAGCTGCCGGAACATTCGACGGGGTTAACCTTGCAGAACCTTCTGCCCACATTACCCAGGTAGGAGGACCCAACAATTTTCCCGATGAATTTTATCTTAAAAAGCCTGACAATTCGTACAACTTCATTCGTTCAGTGCAATCTTTCGAAGGACTGATGGAGTTTAATTTTCTGAATTACGAAATGGGTAGTACGAAAAAAAACAATTTTACACCATATATCGGTCTCGGGATTGGTGTTTTTTATTCACCTCCTCCACGTCAGGGCACACTCATACTTGTTCCCCAGGTCGAATACAGTTTCCTGCCTTCAAAAACATTGTACAGGCCTGAGCTCGATGCAAATATGAACAAAACCAATGATGCTAATGCACTAACTCCAACCATACCGATGGCTTTCGGAATTAAGTACAACCTTTCGAAAAGAATTGGCGCAAGCGCTGAATTTTGTGTCAGAAAGACCTTTACAGACAATATTGATAACCTAAAGGATCCTGTACGTTATCAGAACCTGGATCCGGTATCCGGACATCCTGACGATAAATTTGCTTCCGGCAATTTTTACAACAACGACTGGTTTGCTTCTTTACAGGTTTCAGTTTACTGGCAGCTGTGGACTGATAAAGGGATATGTGTTTTCCGGGAAAAAAGTGGAATTAAAAAGAATTTCTAAAGAATTGAAACGAAACAGCATACCACAGCATGTCGCCATTATCATGGATGGGAATGGCCGATGGGCCGAACTCAACGGGTTTGACAGGATTGTTGGCCACAAAAAGGGGGTCGATGCAGTGAGATCAGTTGTTGAAGGAGCCGGTGAGATTGGCATCACTTATCTGACACTTTATGCATTTTCTACTGAGAACTGGAACCGTCCCAAAGAAGAGGTCGATGCATTGATGAGCCTGCTTGTGCAGGCTATTGTTGCGGAAACCGACAATCTTCACAAAAATAACGTTTCGCTGCGCGCAATCGGTAACCTGGAATCCATGCCGGTAGAAGTCCAGCAAAATCTGGCAGGGGCGATCGATAGGACGGCAGCAAATACCGGCCTCAGGCTGGTGCTTGCACTTAGCTATTCCGGCAGGTGGGAACTGGTGGAAGCAGCCAAAAAAATGGCCGATGAGTTAAAAAATGACAAAATTGACAAAAGTAGCATCAATGAAGAGCTGATTGGCAAATATCTTCCTACATTTGGCCTGCCAGATCCTGAACTGTTGATTCGTACCGGCGGTGAATTCAGGGTCAGCAATTTTCTTCTTTGGCAGATCGCTTATACAGAGTTGTATTTTACGCAGAAGTTGTGGCCAGATTATCGCAAAGAGGATCTTTTTGAGGCAGTTAACGATTTCCAAACGAGAGAGAGACGGTTTGGAAAAACTAGTGAACAAATCAGAATCTGACATGGTCAAAAGAGGTATATTTATTTTTCTTGCTTTATTTTTTAGCTCACAACTATACGCACAAACTGTTGCCGACAGCACGAATTTTTCCGTATTTTATGACAGTCCTAAACAGTATACCCTTGCCGGACTCGAAATTAGCGGTATCAGGTTCCTCGATACTGAGGTTCTTAAAGGGCTTTCCGGCTTAAATATTGGAGATGAACTGACCATTCCCGGTGACGCGATCACAGCCGCTTTGAGAAAATACTGGAAACAGGGCCTTTTTTCAGATGTCAAGATAACTGCGACAAAAATCGTCGGAAACAAAATCTGGCTCAATGTTTATTTGCAGGAACGGCCACGTCTTTCAGCCAAAAATTATCACGGCGTTAGCAAGGGAGAGAAGGAAGATATTGAAAAACAGGTGATGATGCTGATTGGCGGTCAAGTGACAGATAACCTTGTCAACACCGCACAACGCCAGATTCTGAGTTATTACCAGGGAAAGGGTTTCTACAATACCGACGTCAATATTGTTCAGAAGGACGATACCACCAAACAGAACCAGGTAGCGCTCGATATTTGGGTCAATAAGAAAACCAAGGTCAAAATCAGCAAAATAGAGTTTGTCGGAGTCAAGGCTCTCAAACCATATTTGCTGGAGAAATCAATGAAAAAGACCAAGGCCAGGAAGCTGATTAATTTTTTCTCATCCAAGAAATTTCTCCAGGACAAATTCGAGGAAGACAAGATCAATCTGATCAAAAAGTACAACGAAAATGGATATCGGGATGCTATCATCGTAGCAGACACAGTGATAAAAGATACCATTAACAATACTGTACGACTAAAATACTGGATCGACGAGGGAAGACGCTACTACATCCGAAATATTCGATGGGTTGGCAATACTATCTATACTGACTTACAGCTTTCCCGGATACTGGGTATTAAAAAAGGCGATATATTCGATCAGAAACTGCTCGAAAAACGTCTGACGGAGGATGATGATGCCGTTGCTAATGCCTATCTGAACAATGGTTACCTCTTTTTTAATCTTAACCCGGTGGAGGTGAAAGTCGAAAATGACTCTATTGATTATGAAATGAGAATGGTGGAGGGTATCCAGGCAACCATCAACAATATTGCCATCAAGGGCAATACCAAGACCAACGAACATGTTGCACGCCGCGAGTTATATACCCGTCCGGGACAGCTTTTCAGCAAGGAAAATATCATTCGCTCCGTTCGTGAGTTATCCCAGATGGGACATTTCAATCCTGAAGCCATTAAGCCGGATGTAGTTCCCCATCCTGAAGATGGTACCGTGGATATCAACTATGAACTTGAAGAACGCGCCAACGACCAGATTGAACTCTCCGGAGGCTGGGGAGGTGGTATGTTTGTGGGCACTATTGGTTTGAAGTTCTCCAATTTCTCCATTCGGAATATAGGTGACCCGAAAGCTTGGAAACCTCTTCCTACCGGGGATGGCCAGACACTGACCTTACGCGCCCAGACCAACGGTTCATATTACCAGTCCTACAGTTTCTCCTTTACAGAGCCCTGGCTTGGAGGAAGAAAACCCAACTCATTCACCTTTTCCGTCTATTACTCCAAGCAGACGAGCGGAAACAGCGCTTATAACTATGGTGCAGGGGGATACGGCGGTTACAGCGGTTACAGCGGTTATGGGGGTTATGGCAGTTATGGTAGCGGATATGGTAGTGGTTATGGTAGTGGTTACAACATGTACAATTATGCTATTACAGAGCAGATGGGCGTTTTAGGGGTTTCAACAGGTTTGGGCTACCGCCTGAAAAGGCCTGACAGTTACTTTACTATGTACCATGAATTATCCTATCAGAGATATATCCTTGATAACTGGAAATATTTCATCTTCCAGACTGGTACATCCAATACATTGGCATTCAAAACGGTTTTTGGCAGAAACTCAATTGACAACCCTCTCTATACACGCCGGGGATCCAATTTCTCCTTCTCTTTGGCGCTGACTCCACCTTTTTCACTCTTTACGGGGAAAGATTACAGTGACGAAACAATGTCAGCTGCTGAACGTTATAAATTGGTCGAATACCACAAATGGGGGTTTAAAGCGGATGTATACACCCCGCTGCAATCCAGGCAGGATGCCAAGCTGGTTTTGAGGACCAAGTTTGAAGCAGGTATCCTCGGTTATTACAACAAATACCTGCGCTCACCATTCGAATCATACAAACTCGGTGGTGATGGTATGTCGGGATACAATTCTTATGGAAGTGAATACATAGGTTTACGCGGTTATGAAAATAACTCGCTGACGCCTTCCCAGGGTGGTAATATCTATGAAAAAATGACCCTTGAGCTAAGATATCCTATAACATTGTCGCAATCAGCAACTATTTACGGTCTTGGGTTTCTTGAAGCCGGTAATGCCTGGTATGATATGTCCGACTTTAATCCATTCAGTATCAAGCGTTCAGCAGGTCTGGGTGTCAGGATATTCCTCCCGATGTTCGGTCTGATGGGATTTGACTGGGGATATGGTTTTGATGACGGTTATACCAAGAATACGGGCGGAAGTCAGTTCCACTTTATCATGGGACAGCAATTCTAAAATTTGGTCCGAAATTTGTAATAATTTCCTTGTTGAAAAGTCAATAATTTAAGTGAGATATGTTGCCCGGTGGCCGGCATGGATTTAAACCCAAACAATTGTTATCCGGATGGCTGCCTCACGCTAAAACTTAATGGTTATGAAAAAATTATATTTTTTGGGGATTTTGCTACTGATAAGCTTCACTTCAGCTTTTTCACAGAAATACGCTTATGTCGATACTGACTATATTTTGGGTAAAATGCCATCCTATGTGGCTGCGCAGGAGCAAATTGACAAGCTCTCTCAAAAATACCAGAAGGAACTGGAAACCCTTCATGCTGAACTGGATCAGTTTTACAAGGACTTTCAGGGTGAAGCTGTTTTGTTGTCTCAGGACATGAAGAGGAAGCGGGAAGAGCAGATCGTCAACAAGGAGAAAGAATACAAAAAACTACAGCGTCAGTATTTTGGACCGGAAGGAGAACTTGCAAAAAAACGCGATTCCCTTATAAAACCAATACAGGATGACGTATTCAATGCTGTTCAGACCATTGCTGAGCAGGGTGCCTATTCAATAGTTTTTGACAAAGCCGGAGGAATGACCATGATTTATACAAATCCAAAGTACGACTTGAGTGATATGGTGTTACAAAAGCTTGGATATAAAAATTAATGTTATAAATTTGCCGCATAAAAATTAATTCTGATTGATCATGAGACATTTCTTAGGTGTAATAACGTTATCTCTACTACTTTTTGTCGGAGCATCTGGTTCTGCACAAACTTTAAAATTCGGTCATATCGATTTTCAGGCACTGATTCAGTCTATGCCTGAACGTGATGTTGCTCAAAAGGCTATGGCTAAAATGCAGGCTGACCTTGAGTCTCAGTTGAGCGTAATGCAAAAGGAGTACCAGACAAAAGGTCAGGAATATGTTGCACTGGTAAAACAACCCAATGTGACTGACGCGATTCGTCAGGCTAAAGAGGCTGATATCCAAAGTTTGCAGGAAAGAATTACTACATTCCAGCAACAAGCTCAGGAAAATCTTCAGAAGGAAGAGAGTAAACAGTTTCAGCCAATCGTCGAGAAAGCCCGCAAAGCCATCGGTGAAGTTGCCAAGGAACAAGGAATGATCTATGTGTTCGAAGTTAACAGCGTGCTTTACTACAATACAGCCCAGTCTACAGACTTAAGTCCACTGGTTAAAACCAAACTCGGATTGAAGTAACTATTCAAATATAAAAAAAATGGCACCCTCGTGGTGCCTTTTTTTTTATATTTGAATGGTTAAAATTTTTTCTATGCCAGAAAATTACCAGCCTATCGGTGTTTTTGATTCCGGGTACGGTGGACTAACAGTGTACAGGGAACTGGTCAGGCAGTTGCCTGAGTACGATTATATCTATCTGGGCGATAATGCCAGGAATCCATATGGTACCCGATCTTTTGAGGTGGTATTCGAGTATACCCTGGAAGCCGTAAACTATCTTTTTGACCGCGGATGCAGGCTCGTCGTCCTTGCTTGCAATACCGCATCAGCAAAGGCATTGAGAAATATCCAGCAGAATGAACTGCCCCTGACCTTCCCTGACAGGCGGGTGTTAGGGGTCATCAGGCCCAGTGTGGAGATGATTCCTGAAATGACAGTGACCGGTCATGTCGGCGTTCTTGGAACCACCGGTACCGTGCTTTCAGAGTCGTATCCAATGGAGATAGCTAAAATATCCCAAGACAACCCCATAATTGTCGTTCAGGAGGCATGTCCGATGTGGGTGCCTATCGTTGAGAATAACCTGATAGATAGCCCCGGGGCAGATTTTTTTGTGCAACAGAATATTTCAGACCTTTTTGCGAAGGATCCGCTCATCGATACAATCATCCTCGGCTGCACCCATTACCCGCTTCTGGCCGATGTAATTAGCAAATACCTGCCCAAAGGAGTCAAACTTTTGTTCCAGGGACCTGTCGTTGCAGCAAAATTGGAGGATTATCTGCATCGTCATCCGGAGATTGAACGGGAATGCACCAAGTCAGGCCGTCGCGACTATTTTACCACCGAATCAGCAACAAATTTTGATCAGTTGGCAAAATTATTTTTGGGAGAAGAGGTGCGGTCGAATCATGTAAAGCTTGGATAATGTGCTAATATGCTAATATGCTAATGTGCTAATGGTGAGAGATGTACATTAGTTCATTGGTGCATTTAAGTAATTCGGAATTTGGGAATGTGAGATTTTTAGGTTAATTTAAAGACAATGATCTAAATGGGAAAAATATCATTGTTGAAAAGTCCTTCAGATTTGCATTGAGAATTGTCGTAGCCTGCGAAATTCTTGAGGAAAAGAGAAAATTCATCATTGTCAGACAATTGCTTAAATCCGGAACTTCCATTGGAGCTAACATCCGCGAAGCACAAGGTGCTGAAACCAGGGCGGATTTTATTCACAAAATTAAAATTGCATTCAAAGAAGCTGAAGAAACCGAATACTGGCTTCTAATTTGTTTTAACTCCCAAAACATGCAGATCCATCAGAATCGTTTAACTGAATTAGTCGAACTAAAAAATCCTATCAAAAATCATTTCTACTGCAAAATCTTCAGTCAAGTAACGCACCCCAATTGCAGCAATATCTTACAACCCGAATTAAATGCACAAATGTACCCCCCTCTCTTAATTAGCACATTAGCATATTAGCACATTAGCACATTAGCACATTAGCATATTAGCACATTATACATTCTTCCATCATCCCCTTATTTTCTTCCAGGACTTCAAGGTACCTCAGCTGTGACAAGGTCCGGACTTTGTTGTGGTCAGAAAATGAAATCTTGTAGTAGGTATCTCCGTTGAGGTAATCAGTCAGGAAACGGATAGCCTGTTCCCAGACCATATAACGGCATGAATAAACAAGATTCGTCCTTTCCCTTTCGGTCAGGAACAGTTTGCTTTCGGAAAGATAGCCCTTTGTGAAGGCTTCAAAATAGGCAGTTTGGAAATGTATCCTGGTAAGGTCGGCTTCGTCTTCGGCGGCACTGTTTCCCAAAGTGCGGATGGCATCCCCGAAATCAAACAGGATACTGCCGGGCATAACCGTATCGAGGTCAATTATACACAATATATTGTTTTTGTCGTCGAACAGGATATTGTTGATTTTGGTGTCGTTGTGGGTGATACGGAGCGGCAGTTCACCTTTGTCCAGCCAATTTTGCAGTTTCAGCATCTCATCTTTCCTGGCCATCAGCCGGTCCGTGACGGGTTGCATTTCAGCGCATCGCCCTGCGATGTTAAGTCGGACCGACTCTTCAAACTGGTGAAAGCGGAATAGTCCGTTGTGGAAATTCGGTATTGTTTCAATAAGCCCGGATCCGTCCAGATCGGAAAGCTGAAGCTGAAATTTTCCAAAGGCCTTGCCTGCGCTGTAAGCCTGGTCGGGGTTGGTCACCTCTTCGATCCCGTGTGAATACCGGATAAAGAGAAAGAGCGTCCAGAAATTTCCCTTTTCATCCCTTGCAAAGTAATTGCCATCTGAAGCAGGGAAGTATTTCATTACCTTGCGGTCGATGTCGGGTTCACCCTGCAAGAGGAGCTTTCGACGAATGTGGTTCGTTGCCAGCAATATATTGTTGAGCATGCCTGGTATGTTCCTGAATACCAGGTGATTCTTTCGCTGTAGAATATAGTCGGGGGAGTCCTTGCCAGCCGTACGCAAAAGGTAGGTGTCATTGATATGGCCATGACCAAAAGCGACGCACGCTGTCACTTCTTCAGAAATTCCGAAAGAATTAAAAATGGTAAATATTTTTTGATCGATCATTATTTTAATAATATGCTAATGTGCTAATGTGCTAATGTGCTAATATGCTAATGGTGGAAGGCAGACAAATATGTATTGGTCAGCATAATATCACAATTTGGAGGCCCATTTTGCTAAGTGAACAAATGTACCCACCCGCAAATTAGCATATTAGCATATTAGCACATTAGCATATTAGTACATTATCTCTACCACAGCTTCGCCGGGTAGACTCCATCGTTGATTAGTTTCGCAATTCGCTCTTTTACAATGGGTTTGTCTTCGATGTAGGTAACGCCAAACCAGGGCGAGTCACACTCAATCACCTTCGTTCTGATATTTCCGTTGACGATATTATCGTTGATAAGCAATGGAATATAATATTCGGATCTCAGTTCATCGCCATGGAGGGTCAGGAATTCGGCAAATCCTTCTTTCAGGTAACGGAATACGTTAGGTTTTAGTCCCCAGAAATTCATGGAGACAGGACTTTTGGGATCGAGTTTAAATTTTCCCTCGCTTTCGTAAAAGTAGATTCCATCCTGTTCTCCGATGATTTTGGTCCTTTCGATAACAGTGGTCAGGTATCCTTTTGCATCTGTCTCACAAACGCCGCGTGAAACGGTACCATGGTCTGACAGGGTGTTTTCCACGTTGTAACCGATCATGGCATATTCACGTGGATCGCCAGATGTAATAAGAAATTCTGCCATTTCCCTGTAGGCTTTCTCACCGTAGAAGTCATCCGCATTGATTACTGCCATCGGTTCTTCGGTAACGCCGTCTGCCATGAGCAGGGCGTGAGCCGTACCCCAGGGTTTTTCCCTTCCAGGCGAAAGGGTAAATCCGGCCGGTAGCTTATCCAGCGACTGGTAGACATATTCCACTTCGATGCGACCCTTGAGTCTCGGGTCAAACCGTTCCCTGAAGGCATCCGAGAAATCGGTCCGGATAACAAAAATAACCTTTCCGAATCCGGCACGGATGGCATCAAAAAGAGAATAGTCTATGATGGCTTCACCATTGGGTCCAACCTCATCCATCTGTTTCAGTCCTCCGTAACGGCTGCCCATTCCGGCTGCGAGTATAATTAAAGTAGGCTTCATAAAATCTTAGATTTAATTATGAATTATGAGTTATGAATTATAAGATAGCACAGGGCACAGAGCATAGCGCTGCCACTATCATTAGCACATTAGCACATTAGCACATTAGCATATTAGCATATTAGCATATTAACTCATATTTCATAATTCTTTTCTTACCATTTCTTCTTCTTGTACCCCCAGACAGAATAATAGATAAACAGCAGGTAGCTGGGCAAAATTACCAGGTAAGCGAGCTGAGGAGTATAAATATCAGACAATTTACCCCATAAAAGAGGTAGCAGAGCGCCACCGAGAATAGCCATGATCAGCATGGCAGAGCCGGTTTTGATGAAACGTCCTAGGTTGTGAATTGCAAGCGGCCAGATGGCGGGCCATACCAGTGCATTGGCAAATCCGAGTAAAGCAATAAAGTAAACAGAAGTTATTCCCGTGGTAAAAATTGCACCCATCAGAAAAACGATGCCGAGAATTCCACACCACTGAAGCGCCATCCGCTGTGATATGAATCTGGGTATCAGGACGATGCCAAGAAGATAAGCCACAGTCATAGAGATCAGGGTGTAGGAGGTGAAAATCTTTGCTGCCGATATTTCAATTCCAAGCGACATCCCATAGCGGATGATTGTATCACCGGCAATTACCTCTGCACCGACATAAAAGAAAAGGGTAAGCACACCCAGGATAAGGTGTGGAAATTGCCAGATGCTGGTCTTGGCTGATGATCCGGTGGCATCCATTTCATCATCGCTCTCTGCTTCAATTTCCGGAAGTGGAGAGTAACGTACGCTGATACCAAGCAGGAAAAAGATGACAGTCATCACGGCATAAGGCCCGATAACCCTATGCGCAAGTGTGTTAAGAGCTACTGTCTTAGCCGCTTCATCCATTTGGGCAAGGCTGGCAACGAAAGAATCACCATCAGCCAGGATATAATAAGCCAGGATCAGGGGAGCGATAGCGCCTGCCATTTTGTTGCAAATACCCATAATACTGATCCTCTGAGCAGCACTTTCCCTGGGTCCAAGTATTGTAACGTAAGGATTTACAGCAGTTTGCAATATTGTTAAGCCGGTACCCATCACAAAAAGTCCAGTAAGGAACAAACCATAGGTACGGGTAACAGCAGCCGGAATGAAAATAAGGGTACCCAGGGCCATTACCCAAAGTCCTACCATCATTCCATTTTTAAATCCTGTTTTCTTCAGTACCCATGAGGAAGGGAGTCCCATTACGAAATAGGCAATGTAAAAAGCGAAAGCCACGAACATGGACTGGAAATTAGTTAACTGGCATGCGATTTTAAGGTAGGGGATCAGTATCCCGTTAAGCCAGGTGACGAATCCAAAAATGAAAAATAGTACAGCAATGATTATCATCGGGAGCAGGTAAGAACCTTTAGTTTTAGCTCCGGTAGCAGGATTTTGGGTCATGTAAATTAGATTTAATTAGTTTGCTCGCAAAAATAAAAAAATATGCTAATGTGCTAATGTGCTAATATGCTAATGGAAGCAGGCAGACATGTTCAGAAGAAAGCAATTTTAGTATTTTAATACATTTTGGTTCCAATGTTCAAATATATCCTTCAAATAATTAGCAAATTAGCAAATTAGCATATTAGCACATTAGCACATTAGCACATTATTCATTTCTCTTCCTTGTACCACGCCGAGTAGGTCAGGTAGTTCTTCGCTATGCGGTTGATCTCTCCTTCTATCAGTTCGATACTGATCTCCTTGATTTTTTTTGCCGGCGATCCACCATAAACGGTTCCGGATTCAATGACAGTACCTTTGGTGACCACGGCTCCTGCCGCTATGATACAGTTGCTGTGGATTACCGTATCGTCCAGTACGACGGCATTCATGCCTATCAGGACATTGTCATGAATGGTGCATCCGTGTACAATAGCTCCGTGGGCAATGGAGACATTGTTGCCGATGTTGGTGGCAGACTTCTGAAAAGTGCCGTGAATGACAGCATTATCCTGGATATTCACGTTGTCGCCGATCTTAATGTAATTGACATCACCCCGCAAAACAACTCCAAACCAGAGGCTGCAGTTGTCGCCAATCGTAGTATCACCAATCACTACAGCATTTTCCGCCAGGTAACAATTTTTACCAAATACCGGTGTTTTGCCTCGCAGCGTTTTTATGATGGCCATTTTCTAAAAAAGTTTAATTTTGTGGTTCAAATGTAGCAAATAATTATTTGAACCCTATGTCCATTCCAACAAAAGTGATAGAACTTGAAGAGGTTTCGATCCGGTTTTCTGGCGATTCAGGTGATGGTATGCAGCTAACAGGCACCCTGTTTTCTGACACCTCTGCCTTACTTGGGAACGATATCTCAACGTTTCCTGATTATCCTGCTGAGATTCGTGCTCCACAAGGTACTGTAGCCGGTGTCTCAGGTTTCCAGATTCAATTTGGCAAAAAGAAGATCAATACTCCCGGTGATCTTGCACATGTCCTGGTGGCCATGAATCCGGCTGCTGTGAAGGCCAATGCCAAATTCATGATGCCAGGTGGAACGATTTTTTATGATTCAGACAGTTTCAACCAAAAAAATCTTGAAAAGGCGAAGTTTGTAACTGATGATCCATTTACAGAACTTAACCTGTTGGATTACAATAAAGTGCCGGTGCCGATCACGCAATTGACCCGTGAAGCTCTAAAAGATCTGGAAATTGACAACAAAAGTATCCTCAGGAGCAAAAATATGTTTGCCCTCGGATTGGTTTGCTGGGTTTTCAGTCGTCCGCTGGATTATATTGAAACATACCTTAAAAAGAAATTTGGGAAAAAAGAGCTGGTGCTCGAATCCAACCTAAGGGTGTTGCATGCAGGTTACAACTATGCATGGAACCTGCAGCACATGACACCAAGGTATGTGGTTCATCCGGCACCGATTGAAAAGGGGCTCTACCGCAATATCAACGGAAACTATGCCACGGCATGGGGACTGCTTGCAGCAGCCGAGAAATCCGGATTGCCCCTTTTTATCGGTTCCTATCCCATAACACCCGCCACCGAAATATTACAAGCCCTCTCAGAAAGAAAAGACCTGGGAGTCAAGAGTTTTCAGGCAGAGGATGAGATTGCCGGCATATGCACTTCCATCGGAGCGGCTTTTGCCGGAAACCTGGCAGTCACTTCGACTTCGGGTCCGGGTTTCGCCCTTAAATCTGAAGCCCTGGGCCTCAGTGTGATGGCGGAACTGCCTCTGGTAGTGGTCAATGTGCAGCGTGGAGGACCTTCCACCGGCCTGCCTACCAAAACGGAGCAATCCGACCTGATGCAGACCCTTTACGGCAGAAATGGTGAAAGCCCGGTCGTGGTGGTTGCAGCTTCCACCCCTTCCGACTGTTTTCACTACGCATTCATGTCAGCCAAAATCGCGCTGGAACGGATGGTGCCTGTCGTGCTGCTCACCGATGGCTTCCTTGGAAACGGTACGGAGCCGTTCAGGGTGCCAAAAGTTGCCGAAATGCCCTCTATTACTCCAAGGATAGCAAAAGATGCTTCCCTGTTCAAGCCTTATCGCCGCGATGAAAAAACGCTGGCGCGCGAATGGGCATTCCCGGGGATGGACGGATTCCAGCACCGGATAGGCGGATTGGAGAAGGATGCCAATGGCAATGTTAGTCATGATCCTGCCAATCATCAGGTTATGTGTGAGGTGAGGCGTGACAAGGTGGAACGTGTTGTTGATTTGGTACCCGACATGAAACTGGTCGGTGAAGAGACAGGCGATTTACTGGTTGTTGGATGGGGCGGTACCCTCGGACATCTGGATACAGCAGTCCGGGAATTGATTGAAAAAGACATCAATATTAGTTTGGCCCATTTCAATTACATCAAACCGCTTCCTGCCAATACAGCAAAAATATTCTCGGGATTCAAGAAAATTGTCGTTTGCGAGCTTAACCTGGGACAGTTTGTAAGCTACCTGCGCGACCAACATCCAGGATTCACCTATCATCAATTCAACAAGGTTCAGGGATTGCCATTCACCATCCACGAACTATCGGCTCACTTTGTTAAACTATTGGAGGAATAATCATGATCGAAGCATTGAACTATACTCTTAAGGACTTCAAGAGTGAAAATGAAGTAAGATGGTGCCCCGGATGCGGTGACCATGCGGTGTTGAACGGAATTCAGAAGGCAATGGCCAACCTGGGCATCCGGCACGAGGATTTTGCCGTTATTTCGGGCATTGGCTGCTCTTCACGATTTCCATATTACATGAGTACCTATGGATTTCATACCATCCACGGACGCGCCGCAGCTATTGCCTCAGGTGTCAAGTGCGCCAATCCCAGGCTGACAGTTTGGGAAATCACCGGTGACGGGGATGCACTGGCTATTGGCGGCAACCATTTCATCCACGCCATCCGCAGGAACATCGATTTGAATATCATCCTGTTCAACAATAAGATTTACGGACTTACCAAAGGTCAGTATTCACCTACCACCGACCGTGGTTTTGTCTCCAAGACCTCCCCGATGGGAACCATTGAAGATCCTTTTCTACCCGGACGACTGGTCCTCGGTGCAGGTGGATCCTTTTTTGCACGTTGCGTCGACAACAACCTGAAACATTCGCAGGAGGTTTTCGAGGAAGCAGCCGTTTTCAAAGGCACTTCCGTGGTTGAAGTACTTCAGAACTGCGTCATATTCAATGACGGTGTGCATGAGGCCATTACCGACCCCAAAACAAGGGAAGAAAACCAGATTTTCCTCAAACACGGTCAGCCCATGATTTTCGGCAACGACCGTGACAAGGGAATCATACTCCACAAAGGCAAACTCCGCGTGGTTAAGATTGGTGAAGAAGGTGTGAATCCGGAAGATATCCTCGTGCATGACGTAACTGATCAGGACGGTTTCCTGCATCAGTCGCTCATCAACATGAAACTGCCTGATTTCCCGGTGGCGATGGGTGTAATCCGCGCCGTTCCTTCCAAAGTCTACGACCAGGCCATGGAAGAACAGATTGCCGAAGCAAAAGCTAAGTCCAGGATATCGTCCGTTGATCAGTTGCTTGCCAGTGGAAACACATGGACGGTTGATTAATTTGCTAATATGCTAATATGCTAATTTGCTAATATGCTAATGTGCTAATTTGCTAATAATTGGAAGGGGCGTTTTAAGTCGTTGATAAAGAAAAGATAATCTAATTTCACTAATTTTGATCAGAAGGATTACTTACATAAATGTGCAAATGATCGCACCATCCATTAGCACATTAGCACATTATCACATTAGCACATTAAAAAGAGCCGACCGGCTCTTTTTTTTATGAATAAAATTTTGACATAATCTGAATAATCTCTTGATTATTAGATAATAATTATGTAAATTGGAGCATTCATTGCGATTGGTGATTTACTGTTTGGAAGATATTAAGCATTGAGTTTCTCCAATTTTGCCTGTTTCTGTCCAGTGATTCACATAAATCGGGTAATATTCTTGTTCATTCGTTCTGTTAATAGTTGAAAATATTTTGGTCAGTTTGAATTATCTGATCCAGGATACCGGTAAATTATAATATGTGGGGTGTTAAGGTAATATCAAATATCTGGTATTATGGATTTTATCCTATCCGATAAAGTGAAACAGGCAATAGGAATTTCTCAGTCTATTGCCAGGGAATATTTAAATGCAGAATTTTCTCCTGCCCATCTTTTAAAAGCCTTATTACACAAGGACATAGAACTGACACGTTTTCTGGAAGAAATCGGTGTGGATTTTTATTACCTGGAGGAATGGGCGGACGTCAGGATTGATAATTATCCTAAATCAACTAAAATTTCCGATCAGCCGGCAGCTGACAAGAGTGTCAAAGCAGTTCTAAATGAAGCAGACAATGTTCGGTTAAAAATCTCAGAGGATACGATAACCCCGGTGTGCGTACTGGTAGCGCTGACCATTCCGGGAGTTGGCTTTACCTACGAGCAGTTAAAGACACTGAATCTTGGATACCAGGAGATACTGAACAAAATTATCGAAAAGACCGATCTGGAGAATGTGATCAGTAAGCCTGGTAATACTGGTAAATCGGCTGTGCCGGAGGCAAAGCAGACTGCTCTTCTGAAATATTGCAGTGAGTTAAATATTATGGCCCGGCAGGGCAGACTGGACCCGGTTGTTGGTAGGGATAAGGAGATCAGGATGATGGCTGAGATTCTTGGCAGAAGATCGAAGCCCAATGTGATGATAGTTGGTGAGACCGGCGTAGGGAAGACCGCGCTCGTGAATGGATTTGTACAAAACATCATTCAGGACAAGGTACCGGTCAGTCTGTCAGGAACCAAAGTGTTTGAACTTGATTATGGTTCATTGATCGCCGGAGCCTCCTACAAAGGGGAAATTGAAGACAGGTTGAAAAATATAATCAAAGAGATTAAGCAATTTGATAAAGCAATCCTGTTTGTGGATGAGATTCATATGATACTGGATGCCCAGGCAGGCGCCTCCGGGGCAGCTAACCTGCTTAAACCAGAGCTCGACAAGGGCACTCTGACAGTCATTGGTACCACTTCGGTTGACAATTACACCAAATTTATTGAAGGAGATGAAGCTTTTAGTCGAAAATTCGAAATTATCAAACTAGAAGAACCTGATACAGAGACATGTACAAGAATGTTGCTTCAAATAATTCCTGTTTACGAAAAACACCATAATCTGAAGGTTCCTGCTGATGTCCAGAAAGAGGCGATTGTACTTGCCCGTAGATATTTAAAGGAAAAGAGCCTGCCGGAAGCTGCTATTGATTTGATTGACCGTTCACAGGCCGTTGTGCGGATGATGCAGGATACTTTGCAACCTGAAGTCGAAACGTTAAAACAGGAGCTTGAAGTTCTGGCCAAAAATGAGGGAAATCTTACAGATGAAGCTTTAAAAGTGGAATTATTCTGGTTTGAGAAGCAGATCAAGGAGAAGATTAGTCCGGTAGTTCTGATAAAGCTCCAGGATCAAAAGGATATTTCTAAAATTGATAATGCTTTGGAAATCAAAGAGGCCCTTGAGAATGTCCTGGCATCACTTGAAACATTGTCGACCGAAAAATCTGATTTCATTGACAAATCGGATCTTGCTGCAGTTGTTTCAAGCGTAACAGGTGTCCCGATGGGAAAGGTTCAGACCCAGGAAAAGGAACGGCTGCTACATATCGAAGAGTACCTGAAAAAAAGGGTCATAGGTCAGGATCATGGAATTAAAAGCATTGCAGAAGCCATCCGGGAATCCCGTTCCGGGTTAAGTAAAGCCGGTCAGCCAATCGGATCATTCTTTTTCCTTGGGCCTACGGGAACCGGGAAAACCGAATTGGCCAAAACACTCGCTGAATTCCTCTTCAACGATGAATCCTCGCTTATCCGCTTCGATATGTCTGAATTCAAGGAAGAACATTCAGCGGCGCTGTTGTACGGTGCACCGCCCGGATATGTCGGGTATGAGGAGGGCGGGCTGCTGGTTAACAAAATCAGGCAGAAACCTTACGCCATAGTTTTATTTGATGAAATTGAAAAGGCTCACGCGTCGGTATTTGATATTTTCCTCCAGATTTTGGATGAAGGGAAACTACACGACCGGCTTGGCAAGGAGGGAGACTTTTCCAATGCAGTCATCCTGTTTACCTCAAATATCGGCAGCTCCTATATTGTAGAAAGTTTTGACAGGGGAGAAATTCCTACTTCCGCCAAACTATCCGAATTGATGGAAAAGCATTTCAGACCGGAATTTTTGGGCCGGTTAACAGAAATCATCCCGTTTGCACCTATCAGTGAGGAGAATGTGGTTAAAATATTCGATATTCATTTGAGAAATTTACTTAAATCGCTTGATAGTCAGGGTATTGAGCTTAAGCTTGATCAGGATGCAAAAGAGATTCTTGCCAAATCCGGATTTACCCCAAAATTTGGCGCCCGTCCACTGATTGGTGTGATCAGAACCGAACTCAGAAAGCCTTTGTCCAGGAAAATCATATCGGGTGAGATTGGGAGAGGATCTGTGGTGCATATCAGGACTGGAGAAGCGAAAGAATTGATATGGGAAGTAAATTGAAATGAGATAATGTGCTGATGCGCTAATATGCTGATTGATAAAGGGAAAGGGAAAAAATCGAAAATTGAAGAATGAAGGCAACTTAAACAATAACTTGTTATTAACCATTTAACCGAAAAATTATGCTGGAATATGGAATTGGTGGCACTGAAGTGCAGGGCGATGCCAGTGAGGCATTCGCTGATATCCCATTGAACAAAACATTGCTTTGTGAAAAACTAACCGGAGACGCCCCTATTAAGCCCAAAATTGTTACGGGACTGCAGACGATTGACGATGTCTTTGAACATTACAAACCAAAAGTGGCGGTTGAGTTTGAAGATAGTGACGGTGCAAAGAAAGATGAGACACTATCCTTTAAAGGACTATCTGATTTTGGTATCAAAGGAATTACCGCTCAAAGTGATTTTTTGCAAGGGCTGAGTATTGAAAAAGAGCAGTACCAGAAAATCATTAAGCAGTTGAAAGGTAATCAGTTGTTAAGGAAAACGCTGGAGAACCCTGAAACAAAAGCCGACTTGCTGGCTGTCATGTATGCATTGATCAAAGAACTGGAAGAGGTTCATTCCTGATATTCAATCATTTTTAAACCGAGTAAAATCTAGAAATTATGGCTCAATCAGAAAAAGTCCAGGATATATCACAATACAAGGAAAAGGTGATTGAAAATGTAAAGATGGTAGAAAATCCTGCCGAACAGCTAAAAAGCGGATTGGATAAACTTGCCAAAGTTGGCGGTTTCGATCTGCTTGAAATGACTTTCGCGGGAGTAGAAAATATGAATCCGGAACGAAAAGCCCGGAAACGCATATTTCTTTCTGAATCAGCTTACAAGGAGGAGCGGGAAAAACTCAAAAAGACCCTGCAATTGTGGGCGGCAGTATTGAATTCTTCCGAAAGTGTATCGGATATGGTAGAAAGGAGTGAAAAAAATATCCAGATTGCCGATGAAACTTTCAAAACCAACATGGCGAAGGCCATTGAACTGACCAGGGATCTTGAACGATCTTACCGATCTGTTGCCTTGTTCTATAAAAATACGGAAAGCGCGAAGCTGAAGAATATTACGGTGATGAATGCTGACCTGGAACAGTTGAAAGACCTAGATGATACGCGCTTCGTAGATGCGGTGCGGGAAGAGCTTGTTGCGAATTATGACCGGCTGGACCTGCGTGACAATTATGGATTGCTTGTCGTTCCGGGTTACCTGGGATCAAACAAGGTCGTTGAAAAATGGGCCAGGATTGCCTATGAAAATAAAGTAATGCTGGTTACTGATTTCGAACACCTGGATAATCCCGATGATGTGATGGACATGTTTGAGGGAGCGAACCTTACCGGTGGTGACAAATATCGCTCCAACGTAATGATGACCTGCAACTGGCTGGTAGGCCGCGACAAATTCACCGAAGTGGGAGAGGAGGAAGAACTTTTCGTCCCGCCTTCAACAGCTTTGGCCGGTACGATTTACAATACACTCATGTCGCAGGTAGCTGCGGGTAAAAAACATGGCGGACTCAAAGAAGTTGACGGTGTGAAATTTGATCTCAAGAAAAGTGAAATCGCCAGCCTGGAAAAAATGGGCCTTGTTCCCATGGTTAACGAGTATGGAAAAGTAATGGCTTTCTCTGCCAAGACGCTCTTCAACGGCGACAATCTTGGATTGCAGACTTACTCTGTTGTAAGAGTATTTGACTATGTTACCAAAGTATTGATGGATTTCCTGAACCGTCGTGCTTTTGAGAATTTCGACTATGAGACACAGCGGGAACTGAAGAGCCAGATTGGTAAATTTCTGAACAGCATTGCCGGACCGGGAAAGCTGATAGAAGATTTTACGATTACGAGGTTCGAACAGGATCCGAATCAGAAGGATCGTGTCTTTCTCGATATCAATATGAAGCCCTATTTCCCGGCTAAGAACTTCATGATAAAAATGGATGGACAAAAGGGCGATGAAGGAACCGCCTGGGATTCATCATACGACCAGAATTAAGCATCCGGATAAACCCGGTTTTATCAATTTTAAAAAACAATTACAATGTCAACAACAATTAAATGTGAAATTGATGGAATTTCAAAACCCCTGGAATTGCAGGGAGGATTGAGTTTTGGCTATAATTCCAGTGCCAATGTGTCCAATGCCAGCAATGATAAGAAAATTACATTTGGCCCTGTGGTGGTTACTCCTTTTTCATTTTCAGTAATGGAACCTGACAAGGATTCGGTTAAGGCATTGATTCAATGGCTTGTATCACACCAGGTGAAGAATAAAGTCACTTTCAAGATCAGTGACCAGGAGATGGAAGCCAAGTCAAGGGACTTTGTTTTGGAAAAAGTATGCCTGGAAAGTTACAATGAATCAATTACTGAATATGGTGTTCAAATATCCATGTCAATGGTTGGTCAAAAGGTAACCATCGATGGTGTCGCTTTAGACCAGACTTCGCAGAGATAAATTTGGCCAGGTCAATTCCGGATAAGTCTCTGCCTAAAATTTGTTTTCTGTTTGCGGTTAATTCACAATCCAAATGTAAAAGAGAAAATGGTTTTAACAGCACGATTATATATTAACGGACACGAGTCGGGAAGTGAAGGCATTCCCCTTTTGTCTTGCAACTATGGTTTCACGCAGGACATTGATCAAAGGGGTTTGCCCAAATCGGAAGTGAAGGGGGGGGTGATCAGCCTGTCATTCAGCAGTATTGACGATCAGGAAATTATGCACTGGATGATTTCCTCAAAAGCGGATAAGAGCGGTAAGATTGCCTTTTCGGGAGAAGACACCGAAAAAGTTTTTAAAACGCTTGAATTTAAGGATGCCCGTTGTATCTCTTACCACGAATCTTTTATACGTGACAGTGAAATGCTTGAAGAGATCACTATTTCTGCGAGGGAGATTTCTGTTTCAGGGGTGACCCACAGTAATACCTGGACCAAGTACGAGTCTAACAATTAGGCAATTATGTAAAATTAGCTCTGTACTGACAGAAACTTCCGGCCTTTCGGAGGTTTTATACCTACAATTGTGGTTATAATTTTAGCAATCATTCCCAATGGCACTTGCATCGTCTGTCCGGATGGAAATCGGTGGTCAGAAAGTACCTGATTTCCTGGAGCTTTCCATTAACCAAAGAATGCATGAGCTGCATGATTTCCAGGTAACCTGCAGAATGGATACTTTTGAAGAGCCTGATGATTTTGTGATTAACAAGTCAAAAAAATTCATCGGATCAACAATGGTTATCGAGATTTTAGGGGACAATAAGAGCTCCCCGGGTCTGTTTTTCAAGGGAATCATCCATTCTGTAAAGGCAGTGAAATCTGATCTGTCAAATGAAGACAAGATCGTATTGCTGGGCTTCAGCCCTGAATACTTGTTGCAGGATCATCGCGGATTCCGGTCGTATGAAAATAAAACACTTGAACAGATTGTAAATGAGGTGTTGAAGCCGTTGCCGCGCGATGTTCTCAATGCAAAGGTCAGTCCCGCAAATACCGATTCAATTCCTTATTGTGTCCAATACCGGGAAAACAGCCTGGAATTCCTTCAAAGGTTGGCAGCGCGATATGGTGAATGGATGTACTACAACGGCAAAGAACTTGTTTTCGGTAAATCAACATCGAATTCCCAGGATCTTGTTTTGGGTGAGGACCTGGATACCCTTGATTTTTCGGTTAACCTGAAAGCCCCGGCATTCAAATATGTTACCTATGACTATATGAATGTGAAACAGTTGGAGGCAAAAACTGACAATTCGACCGGGAAGAGTCAGCAAAACGAGGTGGGCAGGTATGCTTTTGACCAGTCCGGAAAACGGTTTAAACAGGATGTTGTCGAATATTTTCCGTACGTCAATATCGTTCCGGCCGATTACGGGAAAGCACAAAAGAATGCCATGGAGATCGAGGCCTCAGCCATAGCCCTGGGTATGACTGGTATAGAGGCAACTGGTGAAAATTTAAACCTGGTACCTGGAACGAAAATTAAGGTTAAGGCGCTGAAGACGGATGCGAAAGGGGTGGTCGACTATGGTGAGTACCTGGTTAGCACCATTGAACACCGTTGCAATAATCTGCTGAATTACGAGAATCATTTTACAGCTGTACCAGTTGAAGCCAAGGTGCCGGGGTATTCCGATCCGGAGGCTGTATCTTGCAGTGATCCGCAAAGTGCCGTCGTAAAGGATAACAAGGATCCGGAAAAGCTGGGAAGGGTACGCGTTAACTTCATTTGGCAGGAGAGTAACCAGATGAGTCCGTGGATCAGGTCTGTAAATCCTTATTCCGCCAATGAGAGAGGATTTTACTTTGTTCCCGAAATTGAAGACGAGGTAATGGTTGGATTTGAAAGCGGCGATATCGAAAAACCATACATCATCGGCAGTCTTTATCATGGCAGGAGCAAGCCGCACAGCCGCTGGCCCAATCAGGACAACAGTTTTAAAGGCATAGTCACAAAAAGCAATTTGCGTATTGAGTTTGATGACGGGAAAAAGATTACAACCATCGACACACCTGGCGGAAATAAAGTGGTCATCAGCGATGATCAGAAATCGATTCTTCTCTCCGACCAGAACCAAAACATTGTAGAACTCAACAGCAACGGTATTTCCATGAACAGTCCAAAGGATATTAAACTGGTTTCGAAATCAAAAATCACGATTGAGGCGTTGTCGGGCGTTGATATTACCTCCAAGGCGGACGTGAAAGTCAAAGGCTTGAATATCAATCAGGAGGCAGATATTGGATTTGTGGCAAAAGGCAATGCCTCCGCCGAACTGTCAGCTTCTGGCCAGACAACGGTGAAAGGTGCAATGGTAATGATCAATTAGTAATTAGTAAGTATGGGAAAGCCTGCAGCACGATTAACCGATATGCACACCTGTCCGATGCAGACACCGGGCGTGCCACCTATTCCGCATGTTGGTGGCCCGGTTTCCGGACCGGGTGCTCCTACTGTGCTGATCGGAAAATTGCCGGCTGCCGTAGTGGGAGATATGGCTATTTGTGTTGGACCACCGGATGCCATTTTAATGGGCTCAGCAACTGTAATGATCTGTGGTAAACCTGCAGCACGTGCCGGAGATACTACAGCGCATGGCGGCAGCATCGTTATGGGTGAATTGACCGTTTTAATAGGCGGATAACTGCCAGATCACTCCCGTTTGGTGAGAACATATCCTGACAGGTATTGTCATTGGCCGGATGCGATGAATGAAAAGTGATTATGGTCCGGGATTATTGCTTGTAAAATAGATGAATCCTTTTCCGGAAAGACCTTTTACTGGTCAGGTTTCATGGATGACTTTATCTTGATTGTGGTTTTAAAGTATTGATTAATAGAACATAAGCAAATGTTGTGGTGAAATATTAATTGATGTGCTATTAAAATTTTACTAATTCAATTTATCATGGGATTTATATTTTCGATGAAAGGAAGAACAGATGTTGGACTTCTTGGGCCTGCCGACCAACAAATACTGAGGGAACTTGAAAAGGAAATAATTCAGGTTTTACGGAAGGCTGCCGAACTTGTAAAAGCAGGCGAATGCAGGCAAACGTCCCTGACATGGTTTGGAGACAAGAGTGATGCCTGGATGAAGACATTGGGAACCAAATTGGATAAAATGGCCAGCATCGTAAATACGAAAGAAATTGTTGTGGTTCAGCCGGTGTTGAAAAAGCGCGATTTACATGAGAATGCGGCAGCGTATCAACCTAAGAGCGGGTGGAAAACTCATACCGACATGACAGAGGCCCAGGGCCAGGATTTTAAGATTCATCTGAACAGCGCCTGGAATGAAATGCCCAAATACAGTGAACGCAACCAACATGTGCAATCCAAATTTGAAACAATCGTCCATGAACTGACGCATCTTATTTTAAATACGGATGATGTTGAACCACCCTATGGGGAGACAAATTGTATCAACAAAGCCAGAAATAGTCCGTCAGATGCACAAAAAAATGCTGAAAATTGGGGTTTCTTTGTCGAAACCATGCGTTTTCCGGTTCTGAACCCCAAAGTTTCCCCCGTTACTTCAAAAGAGTGGATGGATAAAACCTATCGCAGTAGCTTACATTTCAGGTCCGGTGATCTGATTAATGTAGATAAGGCATTAGCCGCATTTGAAAAAGAGAAGAATTCGGTGACACGACAAAATCTTACAAGAACTTTTAATGCATGGTTTAGCAAAAATCCAAATGAGAGGGTGGCCCGAAATGTCGACCGGGTTATTGACCGGCTTAAAGCATATGTTGAATCGCTTTAAGGAATAATTGAGCCGGATGGATTGAATTCGTTCACTTGAATTTCTCTAAATACCTGAATACTTACTTCTTTTGAACAAAAAAACACCTGAATGGCAATACATTAACCGACTGTTCCTGAAGTTTGATCAGCAAATCTTTTTTCAGAAAATCCAATTCTTCCCCAATCATCTCTTCTCCTGTTTTGGCCAATGTGAGATAAATGTCCATTGTCTGCATGAATCCGCAATCAGTGGATTGTCCGATTTGCAGCCCTTTCCTTATTTCCGCTTTTTGCAGCAGGTTACCAAAATGATCAGAGCAGAGAGCCCTGATATCCTCAGTGGTAACTACCCTGCCATGTGAAAGCAGGGCTTTGCGGTAAGCATTTACCCGTTGTTCGGTGTCCAGGCTCTCTCTTCCTCCCACAGTGGGTGTTACCAGGATTACAGATTCGGGCAAAAGGTCGCTGCCATCATAAACGACTGGCTTGTCACCGCTTTTTATGCCGTTGGCTGATTTTCCGTTGGTGGTCCAGAACTCCACAAAAAGGGTCTCATCCAATGGATGGGCTTTTAACAACAGGTATGAAATATCCTCTTTTACCAGGTTGCTCTCCTTTAACCTGTTTTCCAGCCGTGCAATGGTCTGGTTCAGTTCTTTCAGATTGGAAGCAATCATATCGGCTCCCAGGATGGCAAACGCAGCGCTTTCATCCCTGAGTAACTCCAGCAGGTAGTCAACTATTTCCGCGGCATTGCGGGAGTCGAACCGTCCGACACCTCCTTGTCTTAAAATGTAGGTGCCATTTTCCACCTCGTTAATTCCGGAGAACGATTTCTCGGCATAGGATTTTCCATTGCTGCTGGTAACCCGTTTCATGTCGAGATATATCTCATTGGTAATCAGTGGAATGATATTGATGTATTCTCTGCAGGATTGTGTAAATTCATTCAGATGCCGGTTAAAGACCGGAAAACAGTTGATAGAGCAGAAAAGGTCGTCAAAAACTTCAGCCGGCAATACTTGTGGAAACTCTACCTTTATCCAGGTAATATTGTTTTCCAGTTTCTCCAGGTCGTTTTTGGTAAACAGTTCGTTGAAAAAGCCGGGATAGTTTTCATCTGACTCCTGATTAGAAGAACCGTTTTCAACGGAAGAAAGTGTCAGGAAATTCCTCTGGTAAAAGAGGTTGATATGGTTGCAAACTTTGGTGGTCACATCTAGTTCCTTTTTCAGGAGCAACTCAAGACTGTCGCCTACTGAGTTTTCTTCGTTACCCATCCCCCGGACAAACCTGGCCGGTCGCTTGTTAATGGTCCACCGTCCTTTTGCGAGAGATTCATAGAAACTGTTTTCGTATGCTTCATTGTGAAGGTCGAAACATAGGGTCATCCCCTCCAGCGACTGGATACTGTTGTCCATTTTAAGGCCAAGCCATATTTCAGAAGTATGGGCCGCCTTTCCTGAACGGGTTGCTGCAACCACTTCTTTGTAAAGCTCTGCCTGGTACGAAAACATCTTGGCACCTGCAACCAGGTACTTCAGGTAGCCGTTAAACAGTTTGTATTTACCTGTCGGTGTAAAGAATACCGGTTTTTCCTCAGTGGTATGCTCCCCGGGAACAACAAATTTCTTATTGGCATAAAATTGATAATGCGGATCAATGTGAAAAACCGGATCGACAGGTCTGGCCCGGATAAGTGCATGCGCCGGTAGCGGACCAGTAAGCGGTTCGGGGGTGAGCAATCCAACCAGTTTTTCAAGCAACCGGGCTTCCGTGGTATTGATTTCAGCCGATAATTTTGCCAATTCTCCCGAAAGTGCGCCCAAAATCATCCCAACAACCGGGTCGAATGAACTTTCGGCCTGTGTATCCTGAAAGCCCCACAACTTTGAGGCATTCTTAATCATCCTGCTCCTTATTTTCTCTTTGCTTTCCTGCATGATATTAATCGTAAGATAACGGACCGATAAAGAACTGGTCAGAATAGCTGAATACCTCATTGGTCATCGCAAGAGTTGCGTCAATCCTGAGCCTGATCCGGCTTTTTATTCTGCGTTGTGTCACCCGGTAATCAATCTGGTCTATCTGAACGGTGACTTTCACGTTCGAAAGCCTTGGCTCATGTTTTTCAATGGTTTCCTGGATCGAACTCCTTAGTTTCTCTCTGTATATCTGAGAGTTAGAGATATTCTCGAAGTCATGTTCCCAAATCTCGCACCCAAAGGTCGGGTCATGTGAGTAGTCCCCGAAATTGGTCACTACGATCAGGTGAATCAAGGCAGCAACAGATTCCGGCAAGGAGCATTTCGGGTGTTCCGACCTGGACATCAATCTGCCGGGTTTAAAGGGTAATTTGTAGTAGTCTGTTATCATCCAGTCAGTTATGTGTGATTAAATGGCTGTTTTGTAACCCAGCACAGCACCCTCTCCTTGAGTTTCCAGTGTAAAGCCCTGATTTTCTTTGGAAACAATAACCCGAACACTAATCTCAGTTTCAGCCGGTACGAAATATCCAAAGAAGCATTTCAGGAATTTTCGAATGCGCCCTTTTTTCAGATAGTCGTTGATGCCGGAATTCCTGAGCGGACCGATTTCGAATCTCATGGTGTAACCCAGATCAGGAAATTCATTTCCACAGATAAGGTCAACCCCAAGAAAAGAAGTTCCCAGCCGGGAGTTTAGTCCATTATTGCCGGGTTTGCGGACCACTTTTACCGGAGTATAATTTTTAACCATGGATACAATAACATTCTCTTTCAGGATTGCACCGAGACACTTTTCTGTCAGTTTCGTGTTTCCGGCTATCTTATGCGAAATATGCATAAACTTAACCATGGAGGACAGGTAACCGTGATCGGGAGTCTGATCGAGTTTCCAGAATTCAATGGAAAAGTCGTCGGCCGGATTTTCGCTGAAACGGTTCAGAATCTTGCGCTCTTCCAATTCCAGGTTGACCCGTTGAGCGAAAATCTCATGTTCAAAAGGCAGAAAGAAGTTGCGAGCAGCCTTCTCCTCTTCCTTTAATCTTTTTGATTCTTTAGAAACATTCTTCGTTTCAACTGTATGGTCCGTATTTTGATGAAAGAACCCTTCGGGTAAGTTATCATAAACAGCATCGCGGTTGAGGTTAATTGCCAGCAATCTGGATCCGTTTTTAAGATCTATGTTACCCGTTGATGCAATATCACGGGAATATCTGCGTCTGAATATCCCAATAGGCACGACGATAATATCCTCGTTATCCAAACCATTTTCCAGTAAATCCGCAATGACAGCCTCAGCTTTAAGGTCGTAACTTAAATCATGAATAGCCTGCCCAATGTTGCTGATTTTTCCCATGAATAGATTGCACGAATTATAGACTAATTTACGCGAACACTATTGTATTTGCTTTAACTTTTCAACTTCTCTCCTATCATTAGCACATTAGCACATTAGCACATTAGCACATTAGCACATTAGCATATTAGCACATTAGCACATTAGCATATTATTGTATGCCCAGTTCTTCCATTTTCTTTTTCAGCTTTCTTTCAGACATGTCAAGTTCTTTGGCTGCATCCTTTTTATTCCCATTGTGTTTGGCCAGGACATCGGTTATTTGTTTTTTCTGCAGCTCTTCGGCAGACATTTTTTTAGAAGATCCGCCACCGCCGCCGCCTTCACCTTCAGCTTTATCTGCTGCTTTTTTCAGTTCAGCTTTCAGTTCATTGATATTATCATTTTTCAGGACGAGATTGCTGTAGGCTTCGATGATATGCCCGTACAGTTCGCTTCTTACAGAGTCCTTATCGACGCGTCGTTCAACATCTTCCATGTCATTTAAAGTGGCTGACAACCTGTCGCTGATTCTCCCCCGTTTCACTTCCACACTTTCCTTTGAATACTGAAGGAACAAAGAGTGGGCTGAATCGGCCAGCATCAGGAAGTCGTGGTCATTTTTGACGTTGCTTTGTATCTGAGCCTTAATTTGTTCAAATTCCTTGCTGTTGAGTGCTATTTCCCTATTAGGCATTTGAAATGCATAAAATATTGGAATAGAGATAATTAAAACTGTTAAAACAAACATCAACAGCATCTTGACAAAAGCTTCTGTTCTCTCCTTTTTATTTAGCGGATCCATATTTTTGGTTTTTGAGGTTTATAATGCAATTTCAATCTACAAGAAAACTGTTTCCCGGCTTTTCTTTCTGCTCTTTTACAAAAATCTGCCGGTCCTTCTTTTTGCCTATAAAATCCAGGTTACTAAGGGTATGGAATATTTGGGAAATATTATTGATAAAGGGTGCCAGCTTTTGAATGGAGCTGTTAATATCATCATGGTCATAATCAAATTCAATCGCATTGGTCAGCAGCTTTTCGAATTCACCCTGCTTCAGGTTACTCCAGTCCTGGATGTAATTGTACAGCTCTTCCTTTTCCGAAGCCGGCTGTTTGTTGATGGTGTTGTTGATGGTGCGAGCCAGGGCAGCCATCTGTTCGAAAATATACACAGGAGGATAATTCACCGCAATCCTTCTGAATTCCGCCAGCTGGACACTCAAAAAGTACAGCATGGCATTGGTAAGTTCTGTTACCGTTTCCGCAATGGATGTAACCTGTTTTTTGGTTTTTATACTACGCAGTATATCAACGACATCGATTTCAATCTGACCCAATATCCTTAACAGTTGCGTATGGTATTCGGCCAGTTTTGGGTGGCTGTAAATCGCTTGGCAAGCCGGGATGTAACTTTCATCAATTTCCGGTTTATCATCGACGAATATCAACCTTCCTATAATTAATGAGTCAGGACCTGTAATGGTCTCCTTTTCATCGGGGCTGTGCACAGATAAATGATAACCCGGAATAACATGAGGTAACCTGGGTGGTAATTCATCCCGGGCAGGTATTCCAAAAGGCACCCTTTCAAACATATTGGCAGATAGGCAGATTAAATACTCCTTGCCGTTCGTTTTTTCACGGCTGAACCCAGCCTGCGGCATTGCGGCCGACAAGTCGCTGCCAGAATAATATTCTTCACTTATTTCAATCCTGGAACCGCCCCTGGTAACAGCACTGCAGTTTACTACTTTAACGTGAACAAATCCTTGGTTATCGATGTCAATATGGATGTTAACCGGATGTTTGCTTTCCTTGTTCTGAAGCAGTAGTCCATAATTGTAAGGATGCAGGAAGGAAGAATATATATTTCTTGCCTGGGCTGAGTTGTTGTTATCGGTAGAAATAAAATGATCTTTATTTACTTTCATCCCGTCAATCCAATTGACGGGATGATATATGCTTTTATTATCCATCTTATTTTTCAGTTACTCGCTTGCAAACTATGACGCTGTTTTCCTTTATGAAATTGAACGAATTGGTTTCCTGGGGATCGATGTACCGGATACCGCTGAACCAACCTGGTTTGTGGTAAAAAATCCAGCTGACAGGCTTATTCTTTTCGTCCAGGTATTCAATTTTCTCATCCGGATTACGGGTATTGTAATCATTGATAAAATAGTAGAACAACTTACCAAAGATCATCTCTTTGGGTGCTTTTGCCCGGAAAGTGGTCATGTTTTCATCTTCCGGTTTCTTCTTGAATTCAAATCCCACAACCAGAGGGGCATCCATTTCCCGGTCTGTAGGATCATCAATGTGCTTATCAACAGGATAATGCCATTTTCTTAATATCTTAACAGGAATGTCCAAAAAATATACAAAGGTGATATAAAACAAGGATGGCACTAAAAACAGCAGGACGGAAGTAAGGTTGATGAGCGCAAATGCTTTGCATTTTGAAAAGTGAAATACTACCAGAAGCAACGCACTTCCCAACAACCCGATGCCAAGCGTCAGGTGCAGTCCGGTCCACATATTCTTTTCCGAGGTCCAGGACAAAAATTTCTTTGCCAGGAAGGAATGGGCGATACCAAGCGTGAGCATCCAGGCACAAAGCAAGTAATAAACGGTGACACCGGAAACCGCGAATAGGCTTTTGTTGCCCGTAAAGCCGCCAATGCCAATCAGTAAACTAAAAATGGTGGCATACAAAATTGTGCTGAACCTAAAGTGATTTGCGTTATTGTTCCTGAATACAGAACCAAACATAATCATTGAGAGAACAAAGGACAGAATTATTAGAAATAAGTTTTCCATAATGGCCGTTTTTTGATACTATAATTAATCCTATCTGTCACATATATAGGGGAATACAATTATTTTCTGATTTTTCCGGCCAATCTCAGGGAAGATGGCTGATAATTTGATTTAGAATTGAATATAGCATAACAATTACCTTTCTATTTAGTGAACCTGGGTAATATGATCCTATCAGTCAATATCAGTTTCGCTGGACCTGAATCCTCTGATCGAACTAAAGTTAATATAAAAAAGTTTATATAACAACAAAAAACTAACTTAATGTGCTAATGTGCAAATATGCTAATGTGCTAATTTAATGGAGGGTACATTGATTCATGAAGCAATAAGGATTTCCTGATTAAGATATTCTGCTGCTCAATGTTAATATGTCTGCCTATTTCCATTAGCATATTAACACATTAGCACATTGAAAAAGGCCCCTTGAGGAGCCTTTTTTTTATCCGAGAGTATATCCTTTTCTGTATTCGTAGTGCATCATTTTTGTGGCTGCACCATCTTTGTCGTCGACGAAAACCTGTTTGGCCGGATCCCATTTGACGGTTCTCTTCAGTTGGCAGGCGATGTTGCCAAGCGTACATACTGTACAGCTGCTGTGACCGATTTCGACCGGAACGATCGGATCTTTGTGGGAGCGAACAGCTTCAATGAAATTGACCTGGTGAGGAATTTTCGTTTCATACGGACCATTCGCTTCATCCTTCTTCGCCGGCATCAACATCGGATTGGACGTATTGAAATAGCCGCGTGATACTTCGATCCAGCCGTTAGTCCCCCAGAATTTAACCCCTTTGGTTTTCTTCTCGTCGAAAGGCTCGGAAGTCATCACCACGCCGTTGGCATATTTGAATTTCATGTATTGAGTGCCATCCCCGATAGGAGAAGCTTCAACCGGACCATTTCGGTCCATGCCCAGGCCCCACTGTGCAATGTCAAACATGTGGGCGCCCCAGTCGGTGGTGAAGCCGCCGCCCATTTCGGTGTACCAGCGCCATGCTCCCCATACCTGCTCATTTTCTTCAGGATCCAGTTTGATTGGCGGATCCAGTTCGTGGTTGTAATGTATTTTGGCGGTGAGAGATCCCAGCCACAAATCCCAGTTAAGATCTTCAGGTATTTTTTCTTCCGGCAGATCATAAGGTTTCGGTGGATCTCCAACGTATGCGTTTACTTTTTCGACTTTACCAATAGCGCCGGTATGAACCAGTTCGATGGCCCGCTGGAAGTTCGGATCCGATCTCTGCTGACTGCCAAGACCAAGGACGCGGTTGTTTTTGCGAACACATTTGATTAATTCCTGGCCTTCCCTGATGGTGAAGGTCATAGGTTTCTCGAGGTAAACATCCTTGCCCGCCTTGAGGGCCGCAATGGCGATCCTGGCATGAGAATGGTCAGGAACAGCGATGACAACGGCATTGATTTCGGGAACTTTCAAAAGGTCTTCGAATTTCTCGAAGGTGATGGCTTTTGCAGCCTTGCCATTCTTCACATTGAAGGCGTTCACCTTCTTCTCAAATCTTTTGCGTTTGATACCGTAGACATCACAGCCGGCTATCACATCAACACCAGGTATCTGGAGGAATCCGTTCATCAGGTAATTGGATTGCCTGCCCATCCCGATAAATCCAAGACGAACATCACCAGGAGCAGCCGAAGGACTTGCTTTACTGCTGGTTATAAAGCCCGGAAGAAGGGTGGTCCCGGCTATACCCATCATCGAAGTTCCAAAAAAAGAACGACGACTCACTCTTTTCTTTTGATTTTCTGACATTGCTTAAATGTTTGATTTATAATTGAGTATAAAAATAAACTTTTTTTTTGCAACAAATTGTCTTATTTGACGTTCAAATAATTAATAATATGCTAATGTGCTAATTTGCTAATGTGCTAATGTGCTAATAATGGTATGCTGACTTTTCTGTATTGAGCAGATGCATATCTTCATAAAGAAACCCATGTCACATAATGAGCAACTGTATCCTACAGCCAATTAGCAAATTAGCATATTAGCATATTAGCACATTAGTAATTATATATTTTAATCATGAATGTAGAGTACACCCCCGGTCAAAAGGTGCCATTTGACATTTTTCTCGAAAATTTCCGAAAACGAAGCAGTCATGCTTACCGGGTAAGGGCCGACATCGACCAGCTGAGCACCAGGCGCGGAATGCCGCCTTTTGTCATGAGAGAGGTAATGTCCGGTAATCCATTGTCTGTCAATATCCCCGTGGAGTACGGCGGCAGGGGAGGAGAGGTGACAGAGATCCTCGCTATCCTGTCTGCTGCTTCCTACGAATCGCTTGCACTTTCGCTTACCCTGGGCATCAACTCGGCGCTTTTCCTTCAGCCCCTGGCAAAATACGGCACCGAAGAGGCCAAGAAGATGGTGTTCGATCGTTTCATGCACGCGCAGAACATGGGCGGACTGATGATCACCGAACCGGGTCACGGAAGCGATGCGCTCAACATGCAGACATCCTTTACTTCCGATGGGGGAGTTTACAATATCAAGGGGACCAAGCACTGGGCCGGTCTGACCGGCTGGGCCGATTTCTGGCTGCTGACTGCCAGGGAGCAGATGAAAAACGGCGACCTGAAACGCGACATAGACTTTTTCCTCTGCGATGTGAACCAGAAGGGTCAACAGATTGTGGTGGAAGAGTTCTTCGACAACCTCGGTCTCTACCAGATACCTTACGGGCGCAACAGGATCAATGTTGAGGTTCCGCGGCTTCACAGGCTGCAGCCCCATTCCACCGGCATTAAACTGCTTCTTGACCTGCTTCATCGAAGCAGGATGCAGTTTCCGGGCATGGCGCAGGGATTTATCCACCGGATGATGGACGAGGCCATAGATCATACCCGGGAGCGTTCCGTCTCGGGGAAAAAACTGCAGGAGTATGACCAGGTACAGTATCGCCTTGCCGAGCTTCAGTCTTCCTTCACGGTCGCATCAGCCATGTGCGCGAACAGCAGTACTAAGGCAGGCATCGAAAACGACCTGTCGGGAAATGCGGTGGAAGCCAATGCCATCAAAAGCTATGTAACAGACCTGATGCAGAATGCTGCCCAGTCGCTCGTTCAGCTGGTAGGCGCCAAAGCTTACCGACTGAGCCATATAGGAGGAAGAGGCATCACAGACAGCCGCCCATTCCAGATATTCGAAGGCTCCAACGACATGTTGTACTCCCAGATATCCGATGCGGTGGTTAAGCAGATGAAACAGGCCAAAGAATCCAACCTCTTCTCGTTCCTGAAGACCAACGACCTCACACAGAAAGCCTCTGACTATCTGAAAGATAAGCTGGATTTTAATCTCAATTTCGAATTACCCCAGCGCAAGATGGTAGAATTGGGCCAGGCCCTTTCCAGGATCATTTCAATGGAGATGGTCATCAACCTGGGAGAAAAGGGTTTCCGGGGAGATCTGATCGAAAACAGTCTTGCCTCCCTGCAAAAAGAAATTTCTGGTATCATCGGTCAGTTCCAGTTCTCTCTGCAACCCAAGTTGGTGGTGGATTACCGGGAGGGGAGTGTGTGGCACTCTTTGAAGAGATAAGATAATGTGCTAATGTGCTAATGTGCTAATTTGCTAATGTGCTAATTAACTGAGGGGTACATTGATACAATGAGCAACAAAGTTGTATCTTGTACTAATTCTCTAATGGCCCAATGTTAAGAATGTCTGCATCCATTAGCAAATTAGCACATTAGCAAATTAGCAAATTGGGATGTTACTCATTTTTAGCTATCTTGTTTGGAATTCTAAACCGGATACAATGAGAACATCATTTCAAAAGCCGTTTTCCAGCCTATTGCTGCTTCTTTGTCTGTCCCTGGCAGTTCATGCCCAAAAACCCGGACTAAAAATCATGACTGTTACGGGTGAAATGCCCGCCTCAGAAATGGGTGTTACCCTTACGCATGAACATGTGCTCGTGGATTTCATCCAGGTCGACTCCATCACTTCCAACCGCTGGAACCGCGATACGGTTGTGGCCAGGGTCCTGCCATATTTCCAGGAGTTGAGGCAATACAAAGTCAATACTTTCGTGGACTGCACCCCGGAATTTATCGGCCGGGATCCGCTGATGCTATTCATGCTGTCTCAGAAATCTAAAATCAATATCCTCACCAATACCGGTTGGTACGCTGCCGACAAGGAGAGGCATCTGCCCCGGATGATGGATGATATGACTTCAGCTGATATTGCCCGCCTCTGGATAGATGAAGCCAAAAACGGCATTGGAAACAGCGGTATCAGGCCCGGTTTTATTAAAATCGGGATTAACAATGTATTACTTTCAGAAAAAGATAAAAAACTGGTTGAGGCCTCTTGTATTACTCACCTCTCAACCGGTCTGGTTATCATGTCGCACACCGGTGTGGGAGATGCCGCCCTGGCGCAGCTGGAGATTCTGAAACACTATGGTGTTGATCCTTCGGCTTTTATCTGGACACATGCTCAAAGTGAAACCTTAGATGCCAGGTTCATGGAAATTTACAGGATGGGTGCCTGGATAGCCCTGGATGGCATCAGGGCTGGCAAATCGATGGACCAGGTTGTAAACAGGCTGAAATTCCTGAAATCGCAGGGTGCCCTCGACCGGGTACTGCTCTCCCACGATGCCGGCTGGTACGATCCCGCCAAACCCGGCGGAGGTACTATCCGTCCCTATACCGATTTGTTTACCTCATTCATGCCCAGGCTGTTGAATGAAGGCTTTACACGGGAAGATTTTGAGCTGATGATGGTGAAGAATCCGGCGGAAGCGTTCGGGGTAAGACATGAGAGATGATATCCCTATACGCTGCACTATCGTGAAGGGCCATGGGGGATATGATATGAGACGGAGCCACCTTCCTGGCTGTCCGGGACTGAGCAAATTGCGGCAAAAGCAAGGCCGCCTCAAAGTCATTGAAGCGGCCCGTGCCCTGAAAACCAGAGATTTATCACTGTGATTTTTGAACAGGCATTGACCCTTTTGATACAGTCTCAAAAAATTTACCTGTCGACTATTTGACTATAATAATCAGATCTTCTCCCTGGATTGGAGTTCCGTTTTTTAGTTTGCCGGTGAGTTTGAGCGTGACCACATCGTTAATCTTGTATTTGGCCAAAATGGTTAAAAAACGGGTAGCATCAAATTTTACGGTTAAATCCATGAAGCCATCTTTACCTTTTGAATTGCAGGTCATTTTATTGAGTGGTTTGTTAACAAAAGGAAGATAAGGTGTGGAAACATCTTCAAGTGACCACCTGATGGGTTCGACACCTGCAAGCCTTAAACTGGCCGGATCAATATCTGCCACCTTCAAACTGCTGTAACCTAGAACAGCAACCGGTAAAATGCCTTTTTCAAACCTGTTGAACGGGTTGGGACAAGCTCCTGGTTTGATATCAAAAGGCACCGCTACCGGATCGATCACGGTTACGGTGACATTGTCTGTGGCGGAACAACCGTTGGTATTGGTATAATTCACCGTATAGGTTGTTGTGGACCCCGGGGTGGCTACCGGATTGAAAATGCCGGGATCGCTAAGTCCCGTTTCCGGGCTCCAGCTATAGCTTCCGCCAGTCTCACTTCCAACAGCCTCTAACTGGGCTCCGGCGTATCCCTTATAGATTGTAACATTGGCTCCTGCTTCAACTGTCGGAAGCGGATTGACTGTTACAATGATTACATTTGACCCGGCTGCTCCAACCCAATCCGTCTTGCAGGCGACACGTGCCAGGCGCTTGAAGCTGGTAGTCTGGTTAATAACGGATGGATCAAATGATTCCAGATTACTTGATGCGATATCCGTAAAGTTACTGCCATCCGTGGAGGATTGCCACTTGTATTCCAGTGTTCCTGTGAAACCGGCTGCAGCTGAAGTACTTGTAATGGCAAGAGGATCACCTCCGGCGCAAATTGTTTGTGGATTACCAATCACGCCGCCTGAAACAGGATTGACACATTGTTGCTCCCCAACGGTAAACGGCACATAGATGATATCCAGCTGCTGGCTGGTAACAGCATCGTACAGGATAGCCACCACATTGTAACTTCCCGGTAGTGAAGCAGCCGGCAATGCAAGGCTTTCTGTAAATGGTTCATTACCTGAAGTAGCTAAAAAGTTGGTGGAATGACCGGCAATGATATTATTTGCCGGGTCAACCAGGTTGGTCTCCACCCTTACAGAAAGGTCAGGAGTTGCATCTGCTTCCTCTGAGATGACCACGGTTTCCCCTGCAAAGTAGGCTGCTTGTGGTATGGTAACGTACCTGAAATTTGCTGTTTGAGGTGTTGTTCCGTTGATCACCAGCTGACCCCAGTCAACGGTAACAGCCCAGTCGGCTGTTAGCTGAATATCAATATCGACTTTAACCAGGTTCTTTCCACCCGGACCAGGGTTGATAAAGCTCGGATCGACATCAAAAATACTGGTACTCCACTCATCGTTGGCCCCGGAAAGATAGCCAAGGAAATGTCCATTCAAAGAGACAGCATCACGCTCATTGGTTGCAGGATCGGGATTGGTGGCCCAGTCAACGTCCCAGCACAACAAGCTCAGCTTTGCACTGGTAATAACTGCTTCCTCAATAAAGATATTAAATTCAATGGGTGCCCGCTCATCCCTTCTGAATAAATAAACATCCACATCTCCATCAGGGGTTCCGGTAAGCTCTTCATTTTCGTTGTCGGCTCCGGTAACTGTTGCACTTTTTAACTGTACACCGGTTACCGGTACCTCAACCCGCGTTATCCCGTTCTTCGTCCACATATTTCCCGGCCCATCATCGGAGGGGAATGTTTTTGCCCGGGCTGTTGTAACAGCCTTTTTCATTCCGTTAAGGTCTGCCTGGTCAACCTTCAAGGATTCCTTGCAAAAGAACAGAAGCAGGCAAATCAACAGAAGTGATGAGATTCTGAGAACTTTTTCAATTCTTGTTTTCATAAGTAAAAAGATTTAATTATTAAGAAGCTGTTTTAAATTCTTACCCAGAGAATTCATAATTCAATAATGAAAATTTAAGTAGCCATGAAATTGTCGCTTGAAACCAAATACCCAGGAGGGAAAATGAGATACACAGAGAGAAAAATTGCTTGCAATTTTCCAACTATTTGTTAATCTGTTGTTTAGTACTTGAAGGTTCATAAATTCGAAAATTTCTATACATCCTATAGTTTAGATTAATAGAAAATTATTCTATGTGTAATAAATTGAAACAGTCTTTTATTCTATCAACATAACCCAATATGATTTTTGAACCATACCAAATGTGATATCGCAAAAGGTGGTCGCATCATAAACCTGCAGGTCCGGATATGGATTCGTATTGGTGCGGAGGCGGCAAATCCTCGGCGACTAAAGGAATAGCCGGATGCCGGAAGGTCTTTTACAGAGTGAAAAATAAAGGTAAGGGTCTTCTTTTTGGAAAATAGAGCCACAAAATACAGCAGTACCGGTATATCTTCGTGATAAGATAGGTTTGAGTTAACAAAAAGACAGTAGTAAACCAGGTTGGTAACTTAAAAAGTCAGGTAGCAATCTTTTTAACCATCAAAATATTTATATCAGATCAAAAAGTTTTGAATCAACTATATTAAATTAGATTAATTTAAGCAATTTGCCGTGTACCAGTTTTTTAACGTGATTTACAGGGATTTAACGTCTGGAGGATGAGTCATCTTCCTCAGGAATAGATGAATTTTATTCGAGAAATTGTCGGGAATACGACCATTAAAAATCAAAATTATATGCGTACGCAATGAAAACGAGGTATCATGATTTATGACATAGGGCGCCTGGAAATAGAAAAGTTACACGGAGATGAAAGGCCATTTTTCACTTAGTAACGCCCTTTCATCTCCGTGTAACGCTGTGGAACAAAAAAATTCCGTGTGACAAAAGTAAATCCGGAAGTCTATGGATTTGTATTTCGGTACCCTTTTTAGTATGGTTATAAGGTTTCTTTAAGTCTGCTATTAATCTTTGCTGCCAGGGTTTAATCACAAAAATAAGGTTGTACAAGCCGTATTTCCACCAGCAAACGGACTTCAGCCCATTATCCCATAACCACATTAGCACATTAGCAAATTAGCAAATTAGCACATTAGCACATTAGCACATTAGCACATTAATCCTCACCGGGTCTTGAAATTTCGTACTGTCGACCACGCACCGGCTACTGTACCGTTGACAGCTTTTACGCGCCAGTAATAGGTTGTGCCGGATGCAAGGCCGGAAACACTGGCTGATGTCGTTGTTATGCCCGTCTTATTATAGGCCAGTGGTAGTGTGAAGCCAGTGCCGGTAGAGACCTGTACTTCATAGGAGGTTGCACTACTGGTTTTGGACCAGGACAAACTGACCGGCACTTTTACCCTGGTGGCACCATTGGCCGGGGAGATCAGGGTTGGGGCAGCGGGAACAACGACTGCGGCGGTGGTAAAACTCCAGCTTGCCGACAGGGCACTTGTTCCGGCAGTATTAGTCGCACTAACCTGCCAGGTGTAGGAGGTGCTGTTTGATAGTCCGCTGATGGCCTGTGATGTCGCGGTTATACCTGTTTTGCTGTACACAGTTACACTGCCAGAAGTGACAACCAGGTTGTAGGAGGCCGCTCCTGGTGAAGCGTTCCAGGAGAGCGCAGGACTTAAGGAAACTCCTGTAGCGCCATTGGCAGGTGAACTCAGCACGGGCGCCGGCGGTATCGTTACTGGTACCGGGGTGCCAACATACAGCAACAGGTTGGCCGTTCCGGTCGGCAGGGAGGTGATCGTACCCGGAGTGGCATTGGCTTTCAGCGCGGTTTGTACCTGGGCGGGAGTGGCAGAAGTATTCGTTTCAAGGTACAAGGCCACGGCCCCGGTGGTATGAGGTGTTGCCATGGAAGTGCCGGAGATGGTATTGGTAGCGGTGACGGAAGTGTTCCAGTCGGAGGTTATGCTGACCCCCGGGGCTGAAATATCCACCACGGAACCATAGTTTGAAAAGCTGGCAAATTTATCTGTTTTGTCAGTGGCTGCGACGGTGATCGCCTCAGTCACCCTTGCGGGTGAATAATTGCCGGCATTGGCGGTGGAGTTGCCTGCAGCGATGCAATAAGTCACACCCGCGGCGATGGAATTCCTGACAGCAGCGTCAAGGGTGGTGGAAACTCCTCCTCCGAGTGACATGTTTGCTACCGCGGGATTTTTATGGTTAGCGGTCACCCAGTCGATCCCGGCGATAACCTGGGAGTAAGATCCTGATCCGTTGTTGTCGAGTACCCTGACAGCCACAAGGTTCACATTTTTTGCCAGTCCGTAGGCCGATCCGCCGACGGTTCCCGCAACATGCGTGCCGTGGCCATTACCATCTACGGCTGATCCCCCGGCGGTGATGGCGTCAAAACCCGGAACGGCCCTGCCGCCAAAATCAGTATGTGACGTAAGGATGCCAGTGTCAATGATATAGGCATAAACACCGGCGCCGGTCTGGGTGTAGTTGTAGGTACTGTTCAACGGAAGATATTGCTGGTCGACCCGGTCGAGCCCCCAGGTGGCAGGCGACTGTGCCAGTACGATTGTTGCTTCCTGGTCCTGTTCAACGTAGGCTACGTTAGGATCTGCCCGCAAAGCTTCAATTTCTGTTTTGGAATACTTTCCTGAAAAGCCCCTGATAGCGGCTTTGAACCGGTGTTCTTCCTTCCCGCCATATTTCTTGCCCATATTGTTGGCCTCCCGGTCAACATCGGATACTCCTTCTTTCAAAACAATGATGTACTGGCCGGGGATAAATTTTGCCCCGCCTGCATTGTTGAGTGTAGCGGATTTCAGATTGGGTTGTGCAGGTGAAGGAGCAATTTCAGCAGGTTCCTTCACACATCCCGACAAGGAAAAGGCAATCATTACGATAAGCACCTTCAGACGGGAATACCGGTTTTTTTTGTAGTTCATCATAGCGTCTATTTGGTTGGTTGGTAAAAGTGTTGCAATGAAGTGAAATTAAACACGTTAAGTAAGGCGTGCATTACCTGGGAAGCAATGATTTGAGTTTAAATATACGAAAAAAATAGCTATATGGCAACGAATAAATGGAAATAATTGAAGGTAATTTGCTAATTTGCTAATGTGCTAATTTGCTAATGTGCTAATGGAAGAAGGCAGACATTTTTACAATGAGCAGGAAGATATTTTCATCAGGAAACCCCAGTTGCTTATTGAGTAAATGTACCCGGCAACTAATTAGCACATTAGCAAATTAGCACATTTTAAGGTGTCAATTCGCAGAAGAAATCTCCAATGGAAAGAATACCTTCACTCTTTCTTTTATTGAAAAGCAGGTGTTCAAAGTCTCTTTTTTTTACCTGTAAGTCTACTTTTGTCAGCAGATCCGCTGTGGCAGATTTCAGTTCGTCAAGATTGTGGATTCCGTGTTTCTCAGAAAGAAATGTGTAGTCTGGTTTAGTTTGGGCCAGCAGAAACATGGCGTCATAGAAGTCGCGGCCTTTGTGCCGGGAAAGCATGGCAGAAAGTTTCATGGAACAAAGCACCTCATCGGAGGGTGCAGGGAAAGGGAAATAGAATCCGCATCCCTTGACATGGGCCATTATAGGCTGATAAGATAATTGTTGGTCCTGACTCTCGATTTTGATCAGAAATCGTTCATCCCTGTGTCCTGTCAAACCTGTTTCAAACAACAGTTCAGGGAAATGGATGCTCCGGCGAAAAGCCTTTATCCTGTTATTTTCCCGGTCCCGGATTTCCGCCCGCAGTCCGTTGCGTTGCAAAAATTGTAAAACGGAATCCGTCATGGCCATGAATTCATCTTTTGAGAGCCCTTTGCAATCAAAATCCAGATCTTCGGAGAAACGGTCAATACCTTTGACCAGCCTGAGATTGGTGCCACCAATAAAGACGATTTTTTCCGAATAAGGTGTGGCTGATAGAAAATCAAGGATGAGCAGCTGAATATATTCTTTCAGCATCTGTTTCTGAAAAGAGCCATTGTTTCTTATTTCAGGCGGGAAATAATTTCTTATCAGGTCAAGTTGTATCATAAACCGTAGGTATCAATCAATAGCCGAAGCCTTGTTTCCAGTGCTCTGTTTTCAAATTTCAAGGCAAATTCCTCCAGTAGTTTGCGGTTGAGCTCTTCCTGCAGGAAATCTTCATCCAACCGCAAATTTTCCAGTTCAGCCGGTGTATTGTAGAATGGATAAAGATAAAGCAGATCAAGCAGTGCTTTTTCCGGTTTGGCAAGCTGAAAAGTCCTGCCGTCGGCAAGTGGCTTCAGATTGTATCCAAACATCAAATTGTTTTTTACACTTTTATAGCTGTACTCACCAAAATCGTTGATGAAATTGATGGTCTTCAAGGAGGTTACGCTTGTTATCTGCACCACAGCTTCGGGAATCATACCATAAAATGCCAGTGCAGAATGCAGGCTCACATAAGAGGGACGGTAGATACGGTTCGCGAACCAGAGTGCAAAATCAGGCTTGCTTTTGTAGTCCGGGAAGGTATAATATCCCTGTCGCAAACGAACCAGCAGTCCTTTGCCAACCCACCTGACGAAATTGTTCCGGTCGAAGCCCGGCTTCCAGGCGTACACCTGGTGGATGCTGAAACAGCCCAGGTCGAACATCCTTTCTTTAAATTCCAGGTAATTCATTTCCGGATTTTTCTGAGGGTTTAAACTAAAAGTCTAAATGTATTTCTGTTTTGCAGCAAATATAATGCTTTTTAGAAATATTTCGAAATTTGGAGAAAAATTCGCAAAAAAAAGCCGCCCGGGGTTTCCCAGGGCGGCTTCGAAATTAGGATTAAAAACTGTTCTTAATGTTTGATGATCAGTTTGCCTGTCATCTTCTTGTCGTTCCATCTCAGGATGTAGACGTACGTACCTTCGGCGAGATTATCCGAGAAGAGAACTGTCTGGTTCACTCCTGCAGGTACATCTGAGTTGAAGATCGTTGCGACCCTTGCGCCTGAGACTGTGTAAAGATCCATGATTACCCTTGCATCCGCGTCGACGACGAACTCGAAGTTAACTGGTCCGGTAGACGGGTTCGGGTATGCTTTCAATGAGCTTTCCAAAACTTCAGTAATCGGGTTGATGCCTGAAACCACGTCGTCGAGTGATCCTGACTTGCGGCTGGTGGTGAAGGATTTCTCCGCACCATAAGCTGTTCCGACTGAGTTGATCGCGTAAGCCCTGTAATAATAGGTAGTTCTTGCGGTAAGACCGTAGATGGTGATGTTGTAGCTTCCGGTACCGGTTCCGCTGGTTCTCTTCGTGTCGGCAGTAGTCACACCTGCGTGGGTCGCGTAAACAACTCCGCGTTCGGTCACTGTGGTGCTACCAGCACTGGTTACATTGCCTCCGACCCTGGCGCTGGTACTTCCGACGCTGGAAGCGGTGGTGGTTGTAACAGTAGGAATATTTCCGGCAGAGGTGGTAAATGATACCTCATCTCCATAAACAGTACCCGCACTGGTGGTGGCGTAAGCCATCACATAGTAGGTGGTGGATGCAGACAGCCCGGTGATGGTGCTGGTGAAAGTTCCTGTTCCTGTTCCGTTGTTAGTATGAGGACCGGCAACAGATTCAGAACCTGAAGTTGCAGACCAGCAAACACCTCTTGCAGTTACAGTACCACTACCGGCTGAGGTCACATTGCCTCCCGAGGTAGCTCCGGATGATGTAATGCCGGACACTGTCGTGTTCGTAGTTACAGTAGCAGGCGTTGTAATGTTAACTGTTTGATCCAATGTTGCTGAAGCGCCGTGATAGCCGGCAGAGGTTCCGTTGTAGACGGCAGACAGGTTGTGGATTCCCACCGTGCTGAATGACCTGGTTAGTGTTGCCACACCGCTGCTGTTTGCATTGGCGGTACCAATCTGGGTGGTTCCGTCATAGAAGATGACCTGGCCTCTGAGTGCGCTTCCGGTACTACCATTGCTATTGACCAACCTGATGGTTGCTGTAAGAACGGTAGACTGACCGATTGTTGATGGATTGACGGAGGAGGTTAGACTCATCCTTAGTCTGAATACAATCTGGTTCAGGCTTGCACTGCTTGTATTGTATACAGGGCTGCCGTTGTAGGTTGCAACAATCGCATGGGTACCTGTACTTCCCAATAAGTAGGTCTTACTTATTGACGCTACCCCTGATACCAGGTTTACTGTACCCAGGTTAACAGTATTGTCAGTAAACGTTACTGTTCCTGCAGGAGTTCCACTGTTTCCGGTTACGGTGGCCGTATAGGTCACTGCATCATTCAGATTCGATGGATTCTTGGAAGATACCAGGGTTGTGGGTGCGTCGTTGGCAACATTGGCTACAGTGCAGTTGTCGGTAGTTGCAGGAGTTCCAAGCACAACACCGGAGGCGGTGGTTTGGCCTGCATCTGCGTGTACTGTTACGGCAGGAGGAGCAGTAATGGTCGGATTGATGTTGTCAGTCACAGTAACTGTCTGTGTAGCAGTAGCTGTGTTGTTGCTATCATCCGTAACGGTCCAAGTGACGATAGTTTCACCAATTGGGAATGCAGAAGGAGCATTGTTGGTTACCGATTTAACATGGCAGTTGTCATTGGTTACCGGAGTACCCAGCACCACGTTGGTGGAGGTGCAGGCTACGTTGGTAGTACCTGTTGCATCTGCCGGAGCGGTGATGGTCGGATTGATGTTGTCAGTCACAGTAACTGTCTGTGTGGCAGTAGCTGTGTTGTTGCTGTCATCCGTAACGGTCCATGTAACGATAGTTTCACCAATTAGGAATGCAGAAGGAGCATTGTTGGTTACCGATTTAACATGGCAGTTGTCATTGGTTACCGGAGTACCCAGAACCACGTTGGTGGAGGTACAGGCTACGTTGGTAGTACCCGAGGCAGCTGCCGGAGCAATGATCGTCGGATTCTGGTTGTCAACGACAGTTACAATCTGGGTCGTGGTAGCAATGTTTCCGCTTCCGTCTGTAACAGTCCAGGTAACTTCGTTAGCGCCCGAAACCAGGCTTGCAGGAGATGCCAGCACACTTGCCACGCTGCAGTTGTCTGCGGCAGATGGTTTTGTTAACTGAGAGCTTGCATAAGTGCAAACACTTGCATCAGCATTCACACTGATCGGGTTCATCGGAGTTATTGTCGGGTTCTGAGCATCCAACACGGTTACAGACTGGATGGATGTTGCTGTATTTCCGTGAATGTCTGTAACAGTCCAGGTAACTTCGTTAACGCCCGGAACCAGGGTAGCAGGAGAAGCCACAACACCAGCCACGCCGCAATTGTCTGAAGCAGTTGGTTTTGGTAGCTGAGAGCTTGCATAAGTGCAAACACCTGCATCCGCATTCACATTGATCGGGCTTAAAGTAGGCACGGTTGGTGCTTCATTGTCGGTTACTGTCACAACCTGATCAAAATAAGCCACTTGATTATTGAATTCATCATAAGCTGTCCAGTAAATAGTTGTGGTTCCAACAAGATATGGAGCATCCATGGCTTCACGGTCAGTTCTGATTTTTGTAATCAGATATTCCCCACATCCGGTAATGGCAGGTTCTAACAGAGCCTGTGGAATCGAAGCCGAGCACAAACCAGCATCATTGAATTTATTTACCGGTGATGTGCCTGTAAAGGCTACCACAACATTACTTGTTACAGTAACTAATTGGTCTATTGAGACAGACTGATTACCATTTACGTCGGTAGCCAACCAGGTAATTTTGGTAACGCCGATTGGATACGGATCCGTCAGGGCCAAACCACCTTGTCTTGTTCCGGTTAAGGTTAATATCCCGCAGTTGTCTGATGCACTTGCAGTTCCAATTTCTGCGGCTGTTATAGTAACATAGCACTCATTATCAGCTGCAACCTTGTTGATATCAGCAGGTTTGGTAACGATTGGGAGCTGGTTGTCGACAACAGTAACTGTCTGTGTGGCAGTAGCTGTATTACCTGAAGCATCTTTTACAGTCCAAGTTACGGTCGTATTGCCTTTGTTGAATGTTGCAGGGGCATCATTGGTTGCAGATGCAACTGTACAGTTGTCAGCGATAACCGGATTACCAAGAGCAACACCTGAGGCAGTGCAGAGGTCATTATCCATATTAACCGTAACAGCAACAGGAGCAACTATGGTCGGGTTCTGGATGTCTGTTACAATGATAACCTGAGTAGCAGAGCTATGGTTACCAGCTACATCCGTTGCAATCCAGGTACGGACCAATGTGTAATTATCAGTACTTGTACCATCAGTACGAACCTGTGTGTAACTTATTGCCGGAGCAGGATCACAATTGTCGTTAGCAGTAGGTTCAGCAGCAGCAGGGATATTGTCACAACTTGCATTGGTATCGGCAGGAACGCCGGCCAGTACAGGAGCTGTAGCATCAGTTACGGTGATAACCTGGGTAGCAGAGCTATGGTTACCGGCCACATCGGTTGCGGTCCATGTGCGGGTGATGGTATAGCTGTAATGAGCAGTACCTGAAGCAGCCTGAGTACTTACTTCGTCCAGTGTGATTGCCGGAGCAGGATCACAGTTGTCGTTAGCAGTAGGTTCAGCAGCAGCAGGGATGTTGTCACAACTTGCATTGGCATCGGCAGGAACGCCGGCCAGTACAGGAGCAGTAGCATCAGTTACGGTGATAACCTGGGTAGCAGAGCTATGGTTACCGGCCACATCGGTTGCGGTCCATGTGCGGGTGATGGTATAGCTGTAATGAGCAGTACCTGAAGCAGCCTGAGTACTTACTTCGTCCAGTGTGATTGCCGGAGCAGGATCACAGTTGTCGTTAGCAGTAGGTTCAGCAGCAGCAGGGATGTTGTCACAACTTGCATTGGCATCGGCAGGAACGCCGGCCAGTACAGGAGCAGTAGCATCAGTTACGGTGATAACCTGGGTAGCAGAGCTATGGTTACCGGCCACATCGGTTGCGGTCCATGTGCGGGTGATGGTATAGCTGTAATGAGCAGTACCTGAAGCAGCCTGAGTACTTACTTCGTCCAGTGTGATTGCCGGAGCAGGATCACAATTGTCGTTAGCAGTAGGTTCAGCAGCAGCAGGGATATTGTCACAACTTGCATTGGCATCGGCAGGAACGCCGGCCAGTACAGGAGCTGTAGCATCAGTTACGGTGATAACCTGGGTAGCAGAGCTATGGTTACCGGCCACATCGGTTGCGGTCCATGTGCGGGTGATGGTATAGCTGTAATGAGCAGTACCTGAAGCAGCCTGAGTACTTACTTCGTCCAGTGTGATTGCCGGAGCAGGATCACAGTTGTCGTTAGCAGTAGGTTCAGCAGCAGCAGGGATGTTGTCACAACTTGCATTGGCATCGGCAGGAACGCCGGCCAGTACAGGAGCAGTAGCATCAGTTACGGTGATAACCTGGGTAGCAGAGCTATGGTTACCGGCCACATCGGTTGCGGTCCATGTGCGGGTGATGGTATAGCTGTAATGAGCAGTACCTGAAGCAGCCTGAGTACTTACTTCGTCCAGTGTGATTGCCGGAGCAGGATCACAGTTGTCGTTAGCAGTAGGTTCAGCAGCAGCAGGGATGTTGTCACAACTTGCATTGGCATCGGCAGGAACGCCGGCCAGTACAGGAGCAGTAGCATCAGTTACGGTGATAACCTGGGTAGCAGAGCTATGGTTACCGGCCACATCGGTTGCGGTCCATGTGCGGGTGATGGTATAGCTGTAATGAGCAGTACCTGAAGCAGCCTGAGTACTTACTTCGTCCAGTGTGATTGCCGGAGCAGGATCACAATTGTCGTTAGCAGTAGGTTCAGCAGCAGCAGGGATATTGTCACAACTTGCATTGGCATCGGCAGGAACGCCGGCCAGTACAGGAGCAGTATCATCAGTTACGGTGATAACCTGGGTAGCAGAGCTATGGTTACCGGCCACATCGGTTGCGGTCCATGTGCGGGTGATGGTATAGCTGTAATGAGCAGTACCTGAAGCAGCCTGAGTACTTACTTCGTCCAGTGTGATTGCCGGAGCAGGATCACAGTTGTCGTTAGCAGTAGGTTCAGCAGCAGCAGGGATATTGTCACAACTTGCATTGGTATCGGCAGGAACGCCGGCCAGTACAGGAGCAGTAGCATCAGTTACGGTGATAACCTGGGTAGCAGAGCTATGGTTACCGGCCACATCGGTTGCGGTCCATGTGCGGGTGATGGTATAGCTGTAATGAGCAGTACCTGAAGCAGCCTGAGTACTTACTTCGTCCAGTGTGATTGCCGGAGCAGGATCACAGTTGTCGTTAGCAGTAGGTTCAGCAGCAGCAGGGATGTTGTCACAACTTGCATTGGCATCGGCAGGAACGCCGGCCAGTACAGGAGCAGTAGCATCAGTTACGGTGATAACCTGGGTAGCAGAGCTATGGTTACCGGCCACATCGGTTGCGGTCCATGTGCGGGTGATGGTATAGCTGTAATGAGCAGTACCTGAAGCAGCCTGAGTACTTACTTCGTCCAGTGTGATTGCCGGAGCAGGATCACAGTTGTCGTTAGCAGTAGGTTCAGCAGCAGCAGGGATGTTGTCACAACTTGCATTGGCATCGGCAGGAACGCCGGCCAGTACAGGAGCAGTATCATCAGTTACGGTGATAACCTGGGTAGCAGAGCTATGGTTACCGGCCACATCGGTTGCGGTCCATGTGCGGGTGATGGTATAGCTGTAATGAGCAGTACCTGAAGCAGCCTGAGTACTTACTTCGTCCAGTGTGATTGCCGGAGCAGGATCACAGTTGTCGTTAGCAGTAGGTTCAGCAGCAGCAGGGATATTGTCACAACTTGCATTGGTATCGGCAGGAACGCCGGCCAGTACAGGAGCAGTAGCATCAGTTACGGTGATAACCTGGGTAGCAGAGCTATGGTTACCGGCCACATCGGTTGCGGTCCATGTGCGGGTGATGGTATAGCTGTAATGAGCAGTACCTGAAGCAGCCTGAGTACTTACTTCGTCCAGTGTGATTGCCGGAGCAGGATCACAGTTGTCGTTAGCAGTAGGTTCAGCAGCAGCAGGGATGTTGTCACAACTTGCATTGGCATCGGCAGGAACGCCGGCCAGTACAGGAGCAGTAGCATCAGTTACGGTGATAACCTGGGTAGCAGAGCTATGGTTACCGGCCACATCGGTTGCGGTCCATGTGCGGGTGATGGTATAGCTGTAATGAGCAGTACCTGAAGCAGCCTGAGTACTTACTTCGTCCAGTGTGATTGCCGGAGCAGGATCACAGTTGTCGTTAGCAGTAGGTTCAGCAGCAGCAGGGATGTTGTCACAACTTGCATTGGCATCGGCAGGAACGCCGGCCAGTACAGGAGCAGTAGCATCAGTTACGGTGATAACCTGGGTAGCAGAGCTATGGTTACCGGCCACATCGGTTGCGGTCCATGTGCGGGTGATGGTATAGCTGTAATGAGCAGTACCTGAAGCAGCCTGAGTACTTACTTCGTCCAGTGTGATTGCCGGAGCAGGATCACAGTTGTCGTTAGCAGTAGGTTCAGCAGCAGCAGGGATGTTGTCACAACTTGCATTGGCATCGGCAGGAACGCCGGCCAGTACAGGAGCAGTAGCATCAGTTACGGTGATAACCTGGGTAGCAGAGCTATGGTTACCGGCCACATCGGTTGCGGTCCATGTGCGGGTGATGGTATAGCTGTAATGAGCAGTACCTGAAGCAGCCTGAGTACTTACTTCGTCCAGTGTGATTGCCGGAGCAGGATCACAATTGTCGTTAGCAGTAGGTTCAGCAGCAGCAGGGATATTGTCACAACTTGCATTGGTATCGGCAGGAACGCCGGCCAGTACAGGAGCTGTAGCATCAGTTACGGTGATAACCTGGGTAGCAGAGCTATGGTTACCGGCCACATCGGTTGCGGTCCATGTGCGGGTGATGGTATAGCTGTAATGAGCAGTACCTGAAGCAGCCTGAGTACTTACTTCGTCCAGTGTGATTGCCGGAGCAGGATCACAGTTGTCGTTAGCAGTAGGTTCAGCAGCAGCAGGGATGTTGTCACAACTTGCATTGGCATCGGCAGGAACGCCGGCCAGTACAGGAGCAGTAGCATCAGTTACGGTGATAACCTGGGTAGCAGAGCTATGGTTACCGGCCACATCGGTTGCGGTCCATGTGCGGGTGATGGTATAGCTGTAATGAGCAGTACCTGAAGCAGCCTGAGTACTTACTTCGTCCAGTGTGATTGCCGGAGCAGGATCACAGTTGTCGTTAGCAGTAGGTTCAGCAGCAGCAGGGATATTGTCACAACTTGCATTGGTATCGGCAGGAACGCCGGCCAGTACAGGAGCAGTAGCATCAGTTACGGTGATAACCTGGGTAGCAGAGCTATGGTTACCGGCCACATCGGTTGCGGTCCATGTGCGGGTGATGGTATAGCTGTAATGAGCAGTACCTGAAGCAGCCTGAGTACTTACTTCGTCCAGTGTGATTGCCGGAGCAGGATCACAGTTGTCGTTAGCAGTAGGTTCAGCAGCAGCAGGGATGTTGTCACAACTTGCATTGGCATCGGCAGGAACGCCGGCCAGTACAGGAGCAGTAGCATCAGTTACGGTGATAACCTGGGTAGCAGAGCTATGGTTACCGGCCACATCGGTTGCGGTCCATGTGCGGGTGATGGTATAGCTGTAATGAGCAGTACCTGAAGCAGCCTGAGTACTTACTTCGTCCAGTGTGATTGCCGGAGCAGGATCACAATTGTCGTTAGCATTAGGTTCAGCAGCAGCAGGGATGTTGTCACAACTTGCATTGGTATCGGCAGGAACGCCGGCCAGTACAGGAGCTTCATCGTCCACAACAGTAACTGTTTGAGTTACCTTGTCAGCATGGTTACCATTGGCATCGTCAACATTCCACGTAATGGTTGTTGTACCGACAGGATATACTGCATTGAGTGCGAGGTTGTCGCTTCTGGTTCCGACAGGAGTACCAACAGAGCAATTGTCAGTGGCGGAGGCTGAAACCTCAACATTTGCGCCGCAAACATTTGGATCTGTTCCAACGTTCTTGTTGCCGTTAGTTGTAATCACTGGTGCTTCATTATCCGTCACCGTTATCGTCTGCGTTTTTGGATCGGCAGCGTTTCCATGGATATCGGAAACAGTATAGGTAATGGTTGTTGAACCGACAGGATAAAGCTCTGTCAGGTTTTTACCATCGGTGCGGATGCCGGTAACCAATGCGGTCACGCCGCAGTTGTCGGCCACGGAGGCAATACCCAATTCAACGGTGGCGCCGCACTTGCCTGCATCATTGCTGACGGTTTTGCTGTCAGGTGCAGAGATAACAGGTTTTTCAGTATCGGTAACCGTGATGATTGTGGTTTTTGCTTCAGCCGGATTGCCATTGACATCGGAAACGGTCCAGGTGATGGTCGTTGTACCGACAGGGTAAATGGCTGTCAGGGCCTGGCTGTCGCTTCTTGCGCCGGCAGGAACACCTACTGTGCAGTTGTCAGTGGCAGTGGCCTGGCCAACGGTTATCATGGCGCCGCACTTGCCCGCGTCATTGTTGACAGACTGGCCGGCAGGAGCAATGATCACAGGCGCCTGGTTATCTGTAACGGTAACTGTCTGGGTTTTGGCAATTGCTGCCACACCATTCACGTCAGTTGCGTTCCAGGTAATGGTTGTCAAACCTATAGGATACACATCTGTCAGAGGTTTGTTGTCGCTTCTTGTTCCGACAGGCGCGTCGACGGTGCAGTTGTCGGTAGCCGTAGCAGCTCCCGGATCAACCGTTGCACCACAAACACCCGGATCGCTGTTGACCGCGATGTTGCCTGGTACGGAGATCACCGGTTTCTGGTTGTCTGTAACAACTACAGTCTGGATTACCGTTTCAGCGGCAACGCCATGGGCGTCTGTTACGTTCCAGGTGATGGTGGTGGTGCCGACCGGGTAAAGAGCGTCCAGGGCCTGGCTGTCGCTTCTGACACCTGCCGGAGCGCCTACTGAGCAATTGTCAGTAGCCGTGGCAGATATGCCTATGCTTGCGCCGCAAACATCCTGGTCTGTAGTTACACTCTTGTCGCCATTGGTGGTAATCACCGGTTTTTCGTTGTCGGTAACAGTTACGGTCTGGTTGAAGAATCCTGCCACATCACCCCAGTCGTCGAATGCCACCCATGTAATGGAGGTGTTTCCAACAGGATAAGGTGCGTCAAGGGCCAGATGGTCGCCGGTACGGGTTCCGAAAAGTTCGTAGGATCCGCATCCGGTAACTGCCGGCTGCAACTGGTCAACTGGAATGGTAGCTGAGCATTCTCCCGGAGTATTGAATACTTCGACCAGTGTTGTGCCGGTCATGCTGGCGTGAGCCGTTCCGGTGATGGTTATCAGCTGGTCAACGCTGAGCGCGACATTGCCGTTCACATCTATCGCCGACCAGGTAATCCTGGTAATTCCTATCGGGTAAGGAGCCGTCAGCGATAATCCGCCAAGCCTGGTTCCGGTAACCGATAATACTCCGCAGTTGTCAATAACTGTAGCGGTTCCAATTTCTGAGGCGGTTAAGGTAACCGAACACTCGTTCGTGGCAGCTGCCCTGGTGACATCTGCCGGTTTTGTTATAACCGGTTTCTGGTTGTCGGTAACAGTCACTACCTGTGTGGCGGTGGCTATGTTTCCGCTTCCGTCCATAACCGTCCAGGTAACTGTGGTATTGCCATGGAGGTATACATCAGGAGCATTGTTGGAGGTAGCTGTCATGGAACAGTTGTCACCGAGGGTCGGAGTGCCCAGGTTGACATTTGCTTTGGCTGCATGGCATGAACCCGGATCCGAGGATACGATGATATTGGCAGGAGCAATGATGGTAGGTGGCTGTACGTCGTTAACGATAACGGTAAAACTGCATTCAGCCGTATTACCGCTGGCGTCAGTAACCTTGAAGGTATTGGTTGTCGTACCTACCGGGAATGCTGCACCGCTTGCCAGACCTGCAGTCTGGATAGTTACGGAGGTGCAGTTGTCAGTACCTACCGGTGTTGTGTAGGTTACGACAGCAGAGCACTTGTCTGCATCATTGCTGGTAGTGATGTTGGAAGGAGCAGTGATAACAGGAAGCTGGGTATCGTTAACCTTCACGGTGAACGAAGCTTCGAAAGTATTGAGAGCGGCATCTGTAGCTTTGTAAGTTACAGTTGTTGTACCGATTGGGAATGTAGCACCAGAGGCCGGACCTGCAGTTTGTGCGATAGAGCTTCCTGCACAATTGTCATCCGCAGTTGGAGCTGTCCATGTAACTACTGCACCGCAGACACCAGGATCATTGTTGGTCACGATGTTGGAAGGCAGAGCCACGATAGTAGGATTCTGGTTGTCAATTACTTTGACGGTAAACGAAGCTGCGAAGGTATTGTTGGCAGCATCAGTAGCTGTGTAAGTCACAGTTGTTGTACCGATTGGGAATGTAGCACCAGAGGCCAGACCTGCAGTTTGTGCGATAGAGCTTCCTGCACAATTGTCATCCGCAGTTGGAGCTGTCCATGTAACTACTGCACCGCAGACACCAGGATCATTGTTGGTCACGATGTTGGAAGGCAGAGCCACGATAGTAGGATTCTGGTTGTCAATTACTTTGACGGTAAACGAAGCTGCGAAGGTATTGTTGGCAGCATCAGTAGCTGTGTAAGTCACAGTTGTTGTACCGATTGGGAATGTAGCACCAGAGGCCAGACCTGCAGTTTGTGCGATAGAGCTTCCTGCACAATTGTCATCCGCAGTTGGAGCTGTCCATGTAACTACTGCACCGCAGACACCAGTATCATTGTTGGTCACGATGTTGGAAGGCAGAGCCACGATAGTAGGATTCTGGTTGTCAATTACTTTGACGGTAAACGAAGCTGCGAAGGTATTGTTGGCAGCATCAGTAGCTGTGTAAGTCACAGTTGTTGTACCGATTGGGAATGTAGCACCAGAGGCCAGACCTGCAGTTTGTGCGATAGAGCTTCCTGCACAATTGTCATCCGCAGTTGGAGCTGTCCATGTAACTACTGCACCGCAGACACCAGGATCATTGTTGGTCACGATGTTGGAAGGCAGAGCCACGATAGTAGGATTCTGGTTGTCAATTACTTTGACGGTAAACGAAGCTGCGAAGGTATTGTTGGCAGCATCAGTAGCTGTGTAAGTCACAGTTGTTGTACCGATTGGGAATGTAGCACCAGAGGCCAGACCTGCAGTTTGTGCGATAGAGCTTCCTGCACAATTGTCATCCGCAGTTGGAGCTGTCCATGTAACTACTGCACCGCAGACACCAGTATCATTGTTGGTCACGATGTTGGAAGGCAGAGCCACGATAGTAGGATTCTGGTTGTCAATTACTTTGACGGTAAACGAAGCTGCGAAGGTATTGTTGGCAGCATCAGTAGCTGTGTAAGTCACAGTTGTTGTACCGATTGGGAATGTAGCACCAGAGGCCAGACCTGCAGTTTGTGCGATAGAGCTTCCTGCACAATTGTCATCCGCAGTTGGAGCTGTCCATGTAACTACTGCACCGCAGACACCAGTATCATTGTTGGTCACGATGTTGGAAGGCAGAGCCACGATAGTAGGATTCTGGTTATCAATTACTTTGACGGTAAACGAAGCTGCGAAGGTATTGTTGGCAGCATCAGTAGCTGTGTAAGTCACAGTTGTTGTACCGATTGGGAATGTAGCACCAGAGGCCAGACCTGCAGTTTGTGCTATAGAGCTTCCTGCACAATTGTCATCCGCAGTTGGAGCTGTCCATGTAACTACTGCACCGCAGACACCAGGATCATTGTTGGTCACGATGTTGGAAGGCAGAGCCACGATAGTAGGATTTTGGTTGTCAATTACTTTGACGGTAAACGAAGCTGCGAAGGTATTGTTGGCAGCATCAGTAGCTGTGTAAGTCACAGTTGTTGTACCGATTGGGAATGTAGCACCAGAGGCCAGACCGGCAGTTTGTGCTATAGAGCTTCCTGCACAATTGTCATCCGCAGTTGGAGCTGTCCATGTAACTACTGCACCGCAGACACCAGTATCATTGTTGGTCACGATGTTGGAAGGCAGAGCCACGATAGTAGGATTCTGGTTATCAATTACTTTGACGGTAAACGAAGCTGCGAAGGTATTGTTGGCAGCATCAGTAGCTGTGTAAGTCACAGTTGTTGTACCGATTGGGAATGTAGCACCAGAGGCCAGACCTGCAGTTTGTGCTATAGAGCTTCCTGCACAATTGTCATTTGAAGTTGGGGCAGTCCATGAAACTACTGCACCGCAGACACCAGGATCATTGTTGGTCACGATGTCGGAAGCAGAGCCACGATAGTAGGATTCTGGTTGTCAATTACTTTGACGGTAAACGAAGCTGCGAAGGTATTGTTGGCAGCATCAGTAGCTGTGTAAGTCACAGTTGTTGTACCGATTGGGAATGTAGCACCAGAGGCCAGACCTGCAGTTTGTGCGATAGAGCTTCCTGCACAATTGTCATCCGCAGTTGGAGCTGTCCATGTAACTACTGCACCGCAGACACCAGTATCATTGTTGGTCACGATGTTGGAAGGCAGAGCCACGATAGTAGGATTCTGGTTGTCAATTACTTTGACGGTAAACGAAGCTGCGAAGGTATTGTTGGCAGCATCAGTAGCTGTGTAAGTCACAGTTGTTGTACCGATTGGGAATGTAGCACCAGAGGCCAGACCTGCAGTTTGTGCGATAGAGCTTCCTGCACAATTGTCATCCGCAGTTGGAGCTGTCCATGTAACTACTGCACCGCAGACACCAGGATCATTGTTGGTCACGATGTTGGAAGGCAGAGCCACGATAGTAGGATTCTGGTTGTCAATTACTTTGACGGTAAACGAAGCTGCGAAGGTATTGTTGGCAGCATCAGTAGCTGTGTAAGTCACAGTTGTTGTACCGATTGGGAATGTAGCACCAGAGGCCAGACCTGCAGTTTGTGCGATAGAGCTTCCTGCACAATTGTCATCCGCAGTTGGAGCTGTCCATGTAACTACTGCACCGCAGACACCAGTATCATTGTTGGTCACGATGTTGGAAGGCAGAGCCACGATAGTAGGATTCTGGTTGTCAATTACTTTGACGGTAAACGAAGCTGCGAAGGTATTGTTGGCAGCATCAGTAGCTGTGTAAGTCACAGTTGTTGTACCGATTGGGAATGTAGCACCAGAGGCCAGACCTGCAGTTTGTGCGATAGAGCTTCCTGCACAATTGTCATCCGCAGTTGGAGCTGTCCATGTAACTACTGCACCGCAGACACCAGTATCATTGTTGGTCACGATGTTGGAAGGCAGAGCCACGATAGTAGGATTCTGGTTATCAATTACTTTGACGGTAAACGAAGCTGCGAAGGTATTGTTGGCAGCATCAGTAGCTGTGTAAGTCACAGTTGTTGTACCGATTGGGAATGTAGAGCCAGAAACAGGACCTGCAGTTTGTGCTATAGAGCTTCCTGCACAATTGTCATTTGAAGTTGGGGCAGTCCATGAAACTACTGCACCGCAGACACCAGGATCATTGTTGGTCACGATGTCGGAAGGCAGAGCCACGATAACCGGATTCTGTGCATCCACCACAGTTACAACCTGTGTAGCTGTTGCAGAATGCCCGTGAATATCTGTTACTGTCCAGGTTACGGTGGTTTCACCGACCGGGTAGGTGGTGGAAGCGTGGTCGTTGGTGACAGTAGCTACCGCGCAGTTGTCGTGCGTTACAGGAGTTCCCAGTGAAGCTACTACTGCGCCGCATGCATCGGTGTCGTTGTTGACACTAACTGCTCCAGGTGCTGTGATGGTCGGATTTTCACTGTCCGTCACCGTAACTACCTGGTCGAAATAGGCCACCTGTTTGCGTGGTACTGAATTGTCCCATGCAGTCCAGTAAATGGTTGTGTTTCCAACAGGATAAGGAGCTGTCAAAGAGAGGTAATCGCCTCTGTATCTTTGCAGTGTATAAGCGCCGCAACCTGTAACGGTTGGTTTCAGCTGTTCTTCCGGTACCAGGGCGGAGCATGCACCCGGAGTGTTGTTGACATTCACCGGCGTTGTGCCCGTCAGGGTAACGGTAATATTACCGTTTACTGTAATTGTCTGGTCGCAGGAGACTGCCACGTTGCCGTTTACGTCTGTGGCGGACCAGGTTATGATATTGACTCCAATTGGGTATGGATCGGTAAGCGCCAGGCCTCCCTGTCTTGATCCGGTAACGGAAAGGACAGTGCAATTGTCTGTGGCCGTGGCTGTTCCAATATCCGCCAGCGGAATATTAATAGCGGTACATTCGGCTGCAAATACCTTGTTGGAAGGACAGGTAACTACAGGTTTAACTTTATCCTGTACGGTTACAACTGCCTCGCAGCTGGATGTGTTGCCGTAAATATCAGTTGCTGTGAGTGTTACATTGTGGTTTCCAACTTCGCTGCAATCGAACGAACTTTTCGAAATTTCGAGTGTGAAGCTACTCGGGTCGATAGTTCCGCCATCGATCTGTGCAGCGGTGAGTGTTGCCGCGCCACTTGCATTGAGATCAATGGTAACAGCCTTGCATACCGTGGAAGGAGCAGTCCTGTCCAGTATATGCATGGTTCCTTTCACATAGCCGATCTCGTAATTGGCCAGACCGTCACCAACAGCGTCCTTAATTAGGATGTCGTGGTCACCTACAACGGCAGCTTGTGCAGCTCCGTCGCTGGTAATCGTTGCAGAGGTAACAATGTCGCCCGGTACCAGCCCAACGGTGGTAAATTCAGTACCCAGGAAGGTGTAGGTGGTATTGAATTCCTTCGTGATATCGGAGGCGGTAACGGTGAGGGTTTTTTTGGTGATTGTCAAGCTGGCAGGAGTATTTGTAATGTCATAGTTACTCAGAACCTCAGTTGGGGTCAATACAGCACTGATGGTGTAAGGTCCACCAAGGACAGTTTCACCAGCTATGCGGCTGTAAGTAGCTATTACATTGTCAGCAGGCATGAATCCGCTCAATGTACCAGTCAGAGTTGGGTCAGAAGCACCGTATTCCTTGGTTTGAGCATCCACAACAACGGAAGCTGTCTTGGTTGTAATAGTAAAGGCAGCAGTATTGTATGTGATGGTATAGTTGGCAAGAACACCTGCAGGGCTAAGAACAGCACTGATAGTGTAAGGACCGCCAAGGACAGTTTCACCAGCTGTACGGCTATAAATAGCAGTAACATTGTCAGCGGTTAAGAAACCGACCAGGTTACCGGCCAGGGCAGGATCAATTGCACCATACACTTTAGAATTGGCAATTGGAGTTACCGAAGCTGCTTTTTTGGTGATTGTCAGGCTGTTAGGAGTATTTGTGATATCATAGTTACTCAGAACCTCAGTCGGGGTCAATACAGCACTGATGGTGTAAGGTCCACCAAGGACAGTTTCACCAGCTATACGGCTGTAAGTAGCTATTACATTGTCAGCAGGCATGAATCCGCTCAATGTACCAGTCAGAGTTGGGTCAGAAGCACCGTATTCCTTGGTTTGAGCATCCACAACAACGGAAGCTGTCTTGGTTGTAATAGTAAAGGCAGCAGTATTGTATGTGATGGTATAGTTTGCAAGAACACCTGCAGGGCTAAGAACAGCACTGATAGTGTAAGGCCCGCCAAGGACAGTTTCACCAGCTGCACGGCTATAAGCAGCAGTAACATTGTCAGCGGTTAAGAAACCGACCAGGTTACCGGCCAGGGCAGGATCAATTGCACCATACACTTTAGAATTGGCAATTGGAGTTACCGAAGCTGCTTTTTTGGTGATTGTCAGGCTGGCAGGAGTATTTGTAATGTCATAGTTACTCAGAACCTCAGTTGGGGTCAATACAGCACTGATGGTGTAAGGTCCACCAAGGACAGTTTCACCAGCTATACGGCTGTAAGTAGCTATTACATTGTCAGCAGGCATGAATCCGCTCAATGTACCAGTCAGAGTTGGGTCAGAAGCACCGTATTCCTTGGTTTGAGCATCCACAACAACGGAAGCTGTCTTGGTTGTAATAGTAAAGGCAGCAGTATTGTATGTGATGGTATAGTTGGCAAGAACACCTGCAGGGCTAAGAACAGCACTGATAGTGTAAGGACCGCCAAGGACAGTTTCACCAGCTGTACGGCTATAAATAGCAGTAACATTGTCAGCGGTTAAGAAACCGACCAGGTTACCGGCCAGGGCAGGATCAATTGCACCATACACTTTAGAATTGGCAATTGGAGTTACCGAAGCTGTTTTTTTGGTGATTGTCAGGCTGTTAGGAGTATTTGTGATGTCATAGTTACTCAGAACCTCAGTTGGGGTCAATACAGCACTGATGGTGTAAGGCCCGCCAAGGACAGTTTCACCAGCTATACGGCTGTAAGTAGCTATTACATTGTCAGCAGGCATGAATCCGCTCAATGTACCAGTCAGAGTTGGGTCAGAAGCACCGTATTCCTTGGTTTGAGCATCCACAACAACGGAAGCTGTCTTGGTTGTAATAGTAAAGGCAGCAGTATTGTATGTGATGGTATAGTTTGCAAGAACACCTGCAGGGCTAAGAACAGCACTGATAGTGTAAGGCCCGCCAAGGACAGTTTCACCAGCTGCACGGCTATAAGCAGCAGTAACATTGTCAGCGGTTAAGAAACCGACCAGGTTACCGGCCAGGGCAGGATCAATTGCACCATACACTTTAGAATTGGCAATTGGAGTTACCGAAGCTGCTTTTTTGGTGATTGTCAGGCTGGCAGGAGTATTTGTAATGTCATAGTTACTCAGAACCTCAGTTGGGGTCAATACAGCACTGATGGTGTAAGGTCCACCAAGGACAGTTTCACCAGCTATGCGGCTGTAAGTAGCTATTACATTGTCAGCAGGCATGAATCCGCTCAATGTACCAGTCAGAGTTGGGTCAGAAGCACCGTATTCCTTGGTTTGAGCATCAACAACAACGGAAGCTGTCTTGGTTGTAATAGTAAAGGCAGCAGTATTGTATGTGATGGTATAGTTTGCAAGAACACCTGCAGGGCTAAGAACAGCACTGATAGTGTAAGGACCGCCAAGGACAGTTTCACCAGCTGTACGGCTATAAATAGCAGTAACATTGTCAGCGGTTAAGAAACCGGCCAGGTTACCGGCCAGGGCAGGATCAATTGCACCATACACTTTAGAATTGGCAATTGGAGTTACCGAAGCTGTTTTTTTGGTGATTGTCAGGCTGGCAGGAGTATTTGTAATGTCATAGTTACTCAGAACCTCAGTTGGGGTCAATACAGCACTGATAGTGTAAGGTCCACCAAGGACAGTTTCACCAGCTATGCGGCTGTAAGTAGCTATTACATTGTCAGCAGGCATGAATCCGCTCAATGTACCAGTCAGAGTTGGGTCAGAAGCACCGTATTCCTTGGTTTGAGCATCCACAACAACGGAAGCTGTCTTGGTTGTAATAGTAAAGGCAGCAGTATTGTATGTGATGGTATAGTTTGCAAGAACACCTGCAGGGCTAAGAACAGCACTGATAGTGTAAGGCCCGCCAAGGACAGTTTCACCAGCTGCACGGCTATAAGCAGCAGTAACATTGTCAGCGGTTAAGAAACCGACCAGGTTACCGGCCAGGGCAGGATCAATTGCACCATACACTTTAGAATTGGCAATTGGAGTTACCGAAGCTGCTTTTTTGGTGATTGTCAGGCTGGCAGGAGTATTTGTAATGTCATAGTTACTCAGAACCTCAGTTGGGGTCAATACAGCACTGATGGTGTAAGGTCCACCAAGGACAGTTTCACCAGCTATGCGGCTGTAAGTAGCTATTACATTGTCAGCAGGCATGAATCCGCTCAATGTACCAGTCAGAGTTGGGTCAGAAGCACCGTATTCCTTGGTTTGAGCATCCACAACAACGGAAGCTGTCTTGGTTGTAATAGTAAAGGCAGCAGTATTGTATGTGATGGTATAGTTTGCAAGAACACCTGCAGGGCTAAGAACAGCACTGATAGTGTAAGGCCCGCCAAGGACAGTTTCACCAGCTGCACGGCTATAAGCAGCAGTAACATTGTCAGCGGTTAAGAAACCGACCAGGTTACCGGCCAGGGCAGGATCAATTGCACCATACACTTTAGAATTGGCAATTGGAGTTACCGAAGCTGCTTTTTTGGTGATTGTCAGGCTGGCAGGAGTATTTGTAATGTCATAGTTACTCAGAACCTCAGTTGGGGTCAATACAGCACTGATGGTGTAAGGTCCACCAAGGACAGTTTCACCAGCTATGCGGCTGTAAGTAGCTATTACATTGTCAGCAGGCATGAATCCGCTCAATGTACCAGTCAGAGTTGGGTCAGAAGCACCGTATTCCTTGGTTTGAGCATCCACAACAACGGAAGCTGTCTTGGTTGTAATAGTAAAGGCAGCAGTATTGTATGTGATGGTATAGTTTGCAAGAACACCTGCAGGGCTAAGAACAGCACTGATAGTGTAAGGCCCACCAAGGACAGTTTCACCAGCTGTACGGCTATAAATAGCAGTAACATTGTCAGCGGTTAAGAAACCGACCAGGTTACCGGCCAGGGCAGGATCAATTGCACCATACACTTTAGAATTGGCAATTGGAGTTACCGAAGCTGCTTTTTTGGTGATTGTCAGGCTGTTAGGAGTATTTGTGATATCATAGTTACTCAGAACCTCAGTCGGGGTCAATACAGCACTGATGGTGTAAGGTCCACCAAGGACAGTTTCACCAGCTATGCGGCTGTAAGTAGCTATTACATTGTCAGCAGGCATGAATCCGCTCAATGTACCAGTCAGAGTTGGGTCAGAAGCACCGTATTCCTTGGTTTGAGCATCAACAACAACGGAAGCTGTCTTGGTTGTAATAGTAAAGGCAGCAGTATTGTATGTGATGGTATAGTTTGCAAGAACACCTGCAGGGCTAAGAACAGCACTGATAGTGTAAGGACCGCCAAGGACAGTTTCACCAGCTGTACGGCTATAAATAGCAGTAACATTGTCAGCGGTTAAGAAACCGGCCAGGTTACCGGCCAGGGCAGGATCAATTGCACCATACACTTTAGAATTGGCAATTGGAGTTACCGAAGCTGTTTTTTTGGTGATTGTCAGGCTGGCAGGAGTATTTGTAATGTCATAGTTACTCAGAACCTCAGTTGGGGTCAATACAGCACTGATAGTGTAAGGTCCACCAAGGACAGTTTCACCAGCTATGCGGCTGTAAGTAGCTATTACATTGTCAGCAGGCATGAATCCGCTCAATGTACCAGTCAGAGTTGGGTCAGAAGCACCGTATTCCTTGGTTTGAGCATCCACAACAACGGAAGCTGTCTTGGTTGTAATAGTAAAGGCAGCAGTATTGTATGTGATGGTATAGTTTGCAAGAACACCTGCAGGGCTAAGAACAGCACTGATAGTGTAAGGACCGCCAAGGACAGTTTCACCAGCTGTACGGCTATAAGCAGCAGTAACATTGTCAGCGGTTAAGAAACCGACCAGGTTACCGGCCAGGGCAGGATCAATTGCACCATACACTTTAGAATTGGCAATTGGAGTTACCGAAGCTGCTTTTTTGGTGATTGTCAGGCTTGCAGGAGTATTTGTAATGTCATAGTTACTCAGAACCTCAGTCGGGGTCAATACAGCACTGATGGTGTAAGGTCCACCAAGGACAGTTTCACCAGCTATGCGGCTGTAAGTAGCTATTACATTGTCAGCAGGCATGAATCCGCTCAATGTACCAGTCAGAGTTGGGTCAGAAGCACCGTATTCCTTGGTTTGAGCATCCACAACAACGGAAGCTGTCTTGGTTGTAATAGTAAAGGCAGCAGTATTGTATGTGATGGTATAGTTTGCAAGAACACCTGCAGGGCTAAGAACAGCACTGATAGTGTAAGGACCGCCAAGGACAGTTTCACCAGCTGTACGGCTATAAGCAGCAGTAACATTGTCAGCAGGTAAGAAACCGGCCAGGTTACCGGCCAGGGCAGGATCAATTGCACCATACACTTTAGAATTGGCAATTGGAGTTACCGAGGCAGCTTTTTTGGTGATGGCAAACTTAACATTTTCAACAAATGTCAGGGTGTAGTTTGCACTCAAAGCCAGATCGCCCTGGGTAATGTCATAAGAAGCGACATCCTCGCCAGCTACGCGGCTCAGAGCACCTGAGAATGAATCACCAGAGATCAGCGCAGGAGTAAATCCATATGTATAGGCAGGATTAGCAGCGCCATATTCTTTAGTCTGACCTGCATCAGGAGTAACCGTGATAGTTTTCTTGGTGATGCTAAAACCAAACGCCGCTGAAACAGCTCCTTCATGATTGTCATCTGCAGCAAGGGTCGCTACTACCTGGTAGGTGCCGGCATTGGTTGGCTTGGTAGCACTGGCCGGGTAGGTTGTTGAACCGGTACCGCTGTACTCAAAAGTTACTGGCGCAGTTGATCCACCTGTCACAACGGTTGTTGTTGGACCCTGGGCCCATCCGTTATAGATGTAACTGTTTACATCATTTACTTCAATAGTGGAGGAAGCTTTGCTGATGTTAAAGGAAGCGGTGTTGTAGGTAATGTTATAATTTCCTAATACTGCTGCCGGATTTAAAGTAGCAGAAATAATATAGGGACTACCTAAAACAGTTTCACCCGCAATACGTGAATAGGTGGCTGTAACGTTGTCTGCCGGCAAAAATCCGGACACGCTTCCTGTCAATGCAGGATCTGCTGCGCCATATTCTTTGCCTGCAGCATTCGGAGTTACCGAAGCAGCTTTTTTGGTGATAGTAAACGCCGCTGTGTTGTAGGTAATCTCGTAGTTGCCCAGTACACCGGCCGGAGATAATGTAGCGGAAATGGTATAAGGACTTGCACCAACGGTTTCACCCGGTATCCTGGAGTAGCTTGCAGTGACTGCATCAGCTGGCAGGAAGCCAGCCAACGTACCTGTCAATGCAGGATCGGTACCGCCATATTCTTTGCCTGCAGCATTCGGAGTTACCGAAGCAGCTTTTTTGGTGATAGTAAACGCCGCTGTGTTGTAGGTAATCTCGTAGTTGCCCAGTACACCGGCCGGAGATAATGTGGCGGAAATGGTATATGGACTTGCACCAACGGTTTCACCCGCAATACGTGAATAGGTGGCTGTAACGTTGTCTGCCGGCAAAAATCCGGACAGGCTTCCTGTTAATGCGGGATCGGTACCGCCATATTCTTTGCCTGCAGCATTCGGAGTTACCGAAGCAGCTTTTTTATTTACCGTCAAACTCGCTGCCGCGCTGGTCACTGCTGTCGGACACGTGCCTGAAACTACACACCTGTATTGGTAACCGCTCATCGAAACAGGTGGTTTTGTAATATTCAAACTGGACGTTAAAACATTCGAATAGACGCCTCCGTTTGATAGATCCGTGAATGCGCCTCCGGTACTTACCTGCCATTGATAGGACAGACCCGTGCCTGTGGCTCCTACCGCAAAGGTGGCATCCGCTCCGTAGGTGATGGAACTGTTGCTCGGCGGACTGGAAATTGCCGGGGCTGTATTGACGGTCACGGTAGTAGCCGCGCTTACCGTTTGCTGGCAGTTGGGCGTTACTCCCTTATCGGTGATAGAGGTTAAGGTATAGGTGGTGGAAGGGGCTGATGGCGAAACACTTACTGTTCCTCCGCTCACAATGCCGGGGTACGTTGTTCCGTTGATAACCAGGTCGAATGGACCGGTACCGGCTGTAGAGGTAAAGGTCAGATCCGCATTGGTTCCCGCACATACCGGACCGTTGTTGGTCAGGCTGCCGGCGGGGGCTTCGTTAATGATAAACTGGGTGGCAGTCCTGCAATCCGGACTGGTAGAACACTCGGCGTAAAAAGTGTAGGTGTTTGGTGTATTTGAGTCGGAAAGATTGGCATATATCCCGCCTTGAGCAATAACCTCCGGATCACCGACCGGAAAAAAGGATGAACCGGTTTGTACTGCTGTTCCACCGGAAGATACTGTATACCATTTTATACTTCCTGGGGTGGTATAATAAACCGTAATTTGCATATAATCTACGGAAATAGTTCTGTTGTTGTAATTTGTATTGGTAACTGAATAACATGCTCCAAAATTATTGGAGTTAATATCAGCAGCGGTCCAACTAATACCCCATTGTTCATTGCTCGATCCGAAAGTCACTGGTGTTAGAGTATTGTCTGTTATATAGCTATTAGTAATGCCATTTAATAGATTGGAGCCTATTATAGTTCCATTTTTAACTAAGTTTATTGAATTGTCTCTATCAAATGTTCCATTGTCAAATCGCCCAACTGTTACTGCTATTCCTGATATTATTGCATCAGTAGGAATGTTAAAACCATAACCTGTAGCTTGCAAATAATTTGATGTAGCATTGTTAAGAGAAACTGTTGCATAATTGTTGTCATCTGCATTAATATTTCCCAATGTAGTACTACTCCATGCTACTGTTCCAATACCTGTGACATTGGCTCCAGTTCCTGCATTTATTGCACCGGTATTTTCTGAGCCTCCTGCCGGACAAACTGTGGTAGATGTTAACCCGGTAACACTACTGCCTCCCTGGCAAATAGTCTCTCCGGAGGTAGTCGGCGAATTTGTAATTGTTACAGTTTCACTTCCTTCCGGTCCCCAGCAGCCTGCTGCCGTTTGTGCCCTGAAATAATAGGTGCCGGATTCGGTTACCACCTGTGAGGAGGATGGATTAGCAGTGGACTCACCTCCCGAAGTTGTACCCTGGAAATAAATGGTACCACCCGATCCGCCGGTAGCAGTCAAAGTCGCACTGTTGCAAGCTGATCCGCCTCCACCGACGGAAACTGCAGCTGGTAGAAGGTTAACTGTAAAAGTGGTAGCACCACTGGTGGCTGTTCCACCTGGTGTAGTAACCTCAACAACTCCTGTTGTTCCACTGCCCACAGTGACGGTAACTGTTGTTTCCGTATTATCTGTTATTGTTGCGGCCGTACCACCAATGGTGACAGCTGTGGCTCCAGTTAAGTTGGTTCCGGTAATTACCAATGAGGAACCTTCACAACCAATGGATGAATCAAAGCTGGTAATAGTTGGAACTGGCAATTGGTACAATCCAGGTTCAAATTCGAACCAGCCTGTTCTGGAAGTTTCATCACCACCTACAGTCAAATCGCTTCCTGTGCCTCCATACCAAAGTCTGCCAGAGTAACTGTCCGTTCTAGTATTACCTGCAATATAACCTATTTCAATGACAACACGGTCATTGGCTTGTGCTGTAACAGTATTGAGAGTTTTAGCGGAACTAATTCCAAAACCTGTAGCGCTCGTTGGCCATTCTGTTGATTCATTACTGTTGCTTAATAAAGTACCTCTGAGAATTGATCCATCTCCACTTACAACATAGGCATGCACGCGGTATGCATCATTAGCACGATTATCGCTTTCTAGCACACCAAGTACCCAATTCAGTGTTGTTCCGGCTGCAATAGTTTGGGCTGGTATGGGATCGCTGACAAACTTCAAAACCAAAACAGTATAATTATTAGTGCTACTTGTTTCACTAACTGACCTACTAGTTATAGACCCTGCCTTGGTTTTGGACATCACAAGGGTTGGTACACTTGAGGCAGAACTCCAAGTTCCTGTATTTGTTGTAGTTACGGTTGAATTCGCATTCTGTAAATACAACCGTGTTGTTGGTTCATTTGCAGCATTTACGTTTATAAAACCCGCCATTCCCTGCATTACCAGCAGCAGTACCAGGCTGATCAGCAGCCGGGCCGCGCCTGTGCGCAGGTGGTTGTGTTTTGGTGGTTGGGTGAGGCCCGTACCGGTATGGGTACCGGGGGTGTTGTGTGTTGTCCTGCTGGTTAGCTGCTGAACAGTTAGGGTAAGGAAATTGGTTTTCATATTGAAAGGATTTAGGATTTTCTCAACAAATAATGGGTTTTTGGAAGGGCTGCCTGCCGGCGGCAAGGGAATTTTCTTTCGTTTTGCCGAAGTATCAGGGCTGTAAGCCATTGAACGCCAATAGCAGGTGCGCCGAAGCGTACCTGCTGTTAGCCGGGGGGTGCTCTCTTCTTTCATAGTAAGGGACTACAAAGGTTATGGTATATAATTCAATTCGTTGTCCGAAACCGGTGCCATTTCCGGGAGCCTGTGCGAGGCGGTCCGGGGCGTTTTTTACCCCCCTTTCCAGGTCTTGCCATCCTGCTCCCTACCGGGAAACCGGTTTAATATGTCTGATGAACGTTGTCGCTTCCGTGAAGAAGCCGGGATTTAATTTCAGGTTTTTTAATATTTCACCCCGAAATCAATAATAAATGTTAAATTATGTTTTCTGTTCTTCGTGTCCCGAACCGAGTTTTTTAACGTGGGAAGTAAGGGGACTAACGGAGGGGAAAAATGAATTGTAATTAACATAATGTAAAAAATACAAATTCGGTCTGTTAATTTGGAATGGATTTAAACAAAGGGGGAATAATAGAATCAATACAAATAACAATATTTCAATTTAACATAATGTAAACGAAAACCCATTATTCCGGTTTCACTTTTGGAAACTTCAGTGAACCACCCTTTTGCATCAGTGAAGAAGGGCGAAAAAGAGATGAAATGCGAGACAAAAGACAAAAGACATAAGATATAAGATATAAGACATGAGTCTGCTGCTGCGCGGATTTGCAATCCCGCGGCAGCTTGACCGCAGCTTACAAACCCGCGGCAGCGGGTTAATAATTAGCACATTAGCACATCAGCATATTAGCACATTAGCAAGACTTGTAATCCATATATATGCCGCACAACTTATCGCACCAGGATTAAAAATCCCGGGTCAACTGGTTTGATATGGCGTTTAAATGATGAATGTGCTAATGTGCTAATATGCTAATGTGCTAATGGAGCGGGATGGGAAACCTTATTTTTTCCGGCAACCTTAGTAGAAAAGGAAATGCATGAAAAACCAGCACCTTATTACCTTATTTATGAGGAAATTCAGGAATTTTATAACGTTCCAACGATGCTGGTGCGGATTGCCACGCCCCAGGCACTGGATTCGAAATCCATAGCTATGCCGCACGATTTATCGCATCAGGATTAAAAATCCCGGGTCAGCGGGCCGCAGATTATAAATCCGCGGCAGCTTGACCGCAGCTTACAAACCCGCGGCAGCGGGTTAATAATTAGCACATTAGCACATCAGCATATTAGCACATTAGCAAGATTTGTACTCCATAGATATACCGCACAATTTATCGCATCAGGATTAAAAATCCCGGGTCAACTGGTTTGATATGGCGTTTAAATGATGAATGTGCTAATATGCTAATATGCTAATGTGCTAATGGAGCGGGATGGGAAACCTTATTTTTTCCGGCAACCTTAGTAGAAAAGGAAATGCATGAAAAACCAGCACCTTATTACCTTATTTATGAGGCAATTCAGGAATTTTATAACGTTCCAACGATGCTGGTGCGGATTGCCACGCCCCAGGCACTGGATTTGAAATCCATAGCTATACCGCACAATTTATCGCATCAGGATTAAAAATCCCGGGTCAACTGGTTTGATATGGCGTTTAAATGATGAATGTGCTAATATGCTAATATGCTAATGTGCTAATGGAGCGGGATGGGAAACCTTATTTTTTCCGGCAACCTTAGTAGAAAAGGAAATGCATGAAAAACCAGCACCTTATTACCTTATTTATGAGGCAATTCAGGAATTTTATAACGTTCCAACGATGCTGGTGCGGATTGCCACGCCCCAGGCACTGGATTTGAAATCCATAGATATGCCGCACAATTTATCGCATCAGGATTAAAAATCCCGGGTCAACTGGTTTGATATGGCGTTTAAATGATGAATGTGCGGCAATATGCTAATGTGCTAATGCAGCGGGATGGGAAACCTTATTTTTTCCGGCAACCTTAGTAGAAAAGGAAATGCATGAAAAACCAGCACCTTATTACCTTATTTATGAGGCAATTCAGGAATTTTATAACGTTCCACATTGGTGCGGATTGCCACGCCCCAGGCACTGGATTTGAAATCCATAGCTATGCCGCACAATTTATCGCATCAGGATTAAAAATCCCGGGTCAACTGGTTTGATATGGCGTTTAAATGATGAATGTGCTAATATGCTAATATGCTAATGTGCTAATGGAGCGGGATGGGAAACCTTATTTTTTCCGGCAACCTTAGTAGAAAAGGAAATGCATGAAAAACCAGCACCTTATTACCTTATTTATGAGGAAATTCAGGAATTTTATAACGTTCCAACGATGCTGGTGCGGATTGCCACGCCCCAGGCACTGGATTTGAAATCCATAGCTATTCCGCACAATTTATCGCATCAGGATTAAAAATCCCGGGTCAACTGGTTTGATATGGCGTTTAAATGATGAATGTGCTAATATGCTAATATGCTAATGTGCTAATGGAGCGGGATGGGAAACCTTATTTTTTCCGGCAACCTTAGTAGAAAAGGAAATGCATGAAAAACCAGCACCTTATTACCTTATTTATGAGGAAATTCAGGAATTTTATAACGTTCCAACGATGCTGGTGCGGATTGCCACGCCCCAGGCACTGGATTTGAAATCCATAGCTATGCCGCACAATTTATCGCATCAGGATTATAAATTAGGGGTAGCAGGAATCTTTCCACTCAGTCCGTCTTTCGGCTTGACAGGAATCGAAGATCAGCGAAATCTAAATCGCCCGCAATCGGCACCTGCATGTAGCTTCCTACGTTAGGGGCAAGCTAAATTTTCGCTCATCTAAGGAGTTTTGTTATCGATATTTTTTACATTTGAATAAAATTTAAAGAATGAGAGCTAATAAGCAATTAGTATTAAGTGATTTAAGTAATCTATTAAAAACTAGATTGTCCGATAATCTTAAAGATGTCGTGCTTTTCGGTTCTCATGCCTTTGGTAAGGCACATCCTGATTCCGACTACGATTTCTTGATTATTCTTAAACACAAAGCTGATTGGAAAACGGAACGAGAAATCTCTGATATGTGCTATGAAATCGACCTAAAATATAATATAATCACTGATACCCATGTAATTGGCGAATCCGAATTATTGACACTCAGAGGAAAACAGCCGATCTTTGTTAATGCAATTTCTAATGGAATACATGCATGATTGAGGATATTGACAGAGATGCCTTAGTGAGGTATCGTTTAAATCAAGCCATTGAAACGATTGAACTCGCAAAATTTCTAGCAAAAAATGACAAACTGGTAATTGCAGTGAACCGGATCTATTACGGCATGTATTATGCCTTGACAGCGTTAGCCTTAAAGAATAGTTTTGAAACCTCCAAGCACGGCCAATTGATCGGATGGTTTAACAAGGAATATATTTCCATGAAAAAGGCGGATCCGAAATTTGGTAAAATTCTACGCAATGCCTTTCAAAATAGAACAAAAGGCGATTATGATGCCTTTGTAAATTTTGACAAGGTTGAAGTCGAAATTATGCTGAGCGAAATGTCCTGCTTTATTGAAGAAATAGAACGATTAATATTATAGCCTAGCCACCCCGCTAACCCTGCTGCCGCGGATTTGGGCGCTTGTGCGGATTTGGCCGCTGGTGCAGATTTGCAATCTGCACCCCCAAACAATGGATTTGTAATCCATAAAAAATAATCCACAATGCTGGTGCAGAATGGTGCGCTTGTGCGGAATGGTGCGCTGCCGCAGATTTGGCCGCTGGTGCGGAATGGTGCGCTGGTGCAGATTTGGCCGCTGGTGCAGATTTGCAATCTGCACCCCCAAACAATGGATTTGTAATCCATAAAAAATAATCCACAATGCTGGTGCAGAATGGTGCGCTTGTGCGGAATGGTGCGCTGCCGCAGATTTGGCCGCTGGTGCGGAATGGTGCGCTGGTGCAGATTTGGCCGCTGGTGCAGATTTGCAATCTGCACCCCCAAACAATGGATTTGTAATCCATAAATATACCGCACAATTTATCGCATTAGGATTAAAAATCCCGGGTCAACTGGGAAACCTTATTTTTTCCGGCAACCTTAGTAGAAAAGGAAATGCATGAAAAACCAGCACCTTATTACCTTATTTATGAGGAAATTCAGGAATTATATAACGTTCCAACGATGCTGGTGCGAATTGCCACGCCCTAAGCACTGGATTTGTAATCCATAGCTATGCCGCACAACTTATCGCATCAGGATTAAAAATCCCGGGTCAACTGGTTTGATATGGCGTTTAAATGATGAATGTGCTAATATGCTAATATGCTAATGTGCTAATGGAGCGGGATGGGAAACCTTATTTTTTCCGGCAACCTTAGTAGAAAAGGAAATGCATGAAAAACCAGCACCTTATTACCTTATTTATGAGGCAATTCAGGAATTTTATAACGTTCCACCGATACTGGTGCGGATTGCCACGCCCCAGGCAATGGATTTGTAATCCATAGATATGCCGCACAACTTATCGCATCAGGATTAAAAATCCCGGGTCAACTGGTTTGATATGGCGTTTAAATGATTAATGTGCTAATTTGCTAATTTGCAGATGGAGCGGGATGGGAAACCTTATTTTTTCCGGCAACCTTAGTAGAAAAGGAAATGCCTGAAAAACCAGCACCTTATTACCTTATTTATGAGGAAATTCAGGAATTTTATAACGTTCCAACGATGCTGGTGCGAATTGCCACGCCCCAAACAATGGATTTGTACTCCATAGATATACCGCACAATCCCCGCTGCCGCGGATTTATAATCCGCGGCAGCTTGACCGCAGCTTACAAACCCGCGGCGGCGGGCTCATCCTCACGCATCACTCAATTCTGCGCCACGGCATCCTGGTAGCTCAGCGTTCCGCTGAAAGTCCCCGTGAAGGGTTCGCCCGAGGAGGCCACGCCAGTGATGGTAATGAGGTAGGAGGTACTGCCATTTCGCTGAACGGAGATTGTTCCGTCGCTGACGGAGAGGGCATTGTAATTGTTGTTGTCCTGCGGTGTCAGGTAGAGAGCACCCGATTTGAAGGTAAAGGGGGATATGTTGCCGGAGTCGGAAAAATGATAGGTGCCATCGTTGATGATTCCGTCGGTATCCGTATATAAATCAATTACTGCCGTGGAGGATTCCGTCTGGTCGGGGCTGATGTTGGTCATGGCAACCTGTACTGCGGAAAGGGAGATGCTGTAGTGGTGCACACCCGCGGAAATTTCTCCCAGGTCGGTTATCCCGCCGCCAGTCGCCGCGGTAACAGGAACCGATGATTTCGGCGACAAGGTATCTTTGATGCAGGAGGACGAAATTATGGCCAGGGTTAGTACAGTGGCAAATTTTAAGGATTGGTTAAAACGTCTCATGATACTTGTTGTTAGGGATGTTTGACTTGTAGTTACTGATGTCTGGGCCGCTGGTGCAGATTTGCAATCTGCACCCCCAGGCACTGGATTTGAAATCCATAGCTATACCGCACAATTTATCGCATCAGGATTAAAAATCCCGGGTCAACTGGTTTGATATGGCGTTTAAATGATGAATGTGCTAATATGCTAATATGCTAATGTGCTAATGGAGCGGGATGGGAAACCTTATTTTTTCCGGCAACCTTAGTAGAAAAGGAAATGCATGAAAAACCAGCACCTTATTACCTTATTTATGAGGAAATTCAGGAATTTTATAACGTTCCAACGATGCTGGTGCGGATTGCCACGCCCCAGGCAATGGATTTGTAATCCAATATATGCCGCAGAATTTATCGCATCAGGATTAAAAATCCCGGGTAATCGGGCCGCAGCTTACAAATCCGCGGCAGCTTGACCGCAGCTTACAAACCTGCGGCGGCGGGTTAATAATTAGCACATCAGCACATCAGCACATTAGCACATTAGCACATCAGCACATTAGCACATCAGCAAATTATTTCCTGACTTCCGACACCTGCAGACCGGCTTTTTTGAACCACATGTACGGGCCAACATTGTAATACGCCTCTTTGATGGACGGATTGGCCTCGAGCTGTTTATCGGTGTAAGGGTACTGCGGAACCATCAGGTCTTCACCGACTTGCCAGTTGGCAGGCGTGAGCAGGTGATCTTTTCCTTTACCGGCCGACTGCAGGGCCATCACGGTGCGTTTGATCTCTTCCATGTTGCGGCCTATGTTCATGGGATAGAAAAAGATCGCTTCTATCTTGTTTTTCGGATCGATGATGAATACCCCTCGTACATCCTTGCTGGTACTGACCGGTGAATGAAGCATACCGTATTTTTTGGAAATCTGCATGGAATTGTCGTCCGTCAAGGGAAAGTTGATCTTCACCGGCTGCCTGTTCTTATAGGAAGTCTCCTCCAGGCTGGATTTCCACAATTGGTGCCTGGACAATTCATCCGTTGAAACAACAAGTATTTTGACTCCCAACTTGTCAAACTCGGGTTGCATCTGGGCCAGCTCCAGGAGTTCGGTCGAACATACCGGTGTGAAATCGCGCGGATGACTGAATATTATTTTCCATTTGTTGCCGTAATCGTCCGGAAAATCAATAGTCCCCTGCGTTGTTTCGGCCGTAAAAGACGGCGCGTCGTCGCCGATTAACGGAATGTGTTGATTAGAATTTTTTTGTGCAACCAGTGTGGCGCTGCAGAGTAACAGAAACAGCAATGACATTAAAGTATTTTTCATAATACAATAGATTTTAAGAGACTGTTTAAATCTATTACACTGAGAATAATTTTCAACTAGTCTAAATCCCGGAACGTTTAAAAATTTCCGCATTGGTGGATTTTCAAGAGCTAAACCACAGATTAACAATGAGTCGACAAATCGCTGGCGATTTTTCTCTCTGTGTATCTCTTTTTTCCTCCGGGTATTTAGTTTAAAGCGACCAGTTATTGGCTGCTTTAATTTTCATTGTTGAATAGTGAATTCTCTGTGTAAGAATTTTAAACAGCTTCTGAATATTCAAGTAAAATTTATATCAGGGAAATAACTGTCGCATTTGGGGTTGCATTTAAAACCCAATGCCTGGCGAAAATCCAAATTGAAAGAGGATGGTCCGGACCACTATATTAATTTGGACTAATTAAATGTAAATTTATACTATATTTGTCCCCAAGTCAAGTAAAATAACAAAAATCAGAAGTATAAATAGCACATGAGCCTTAAGTAACATAATATCAGATCGTTTGCCGCTTCTCTGAAATATTATTTAGAATGATTTTAAATAATGTAAAAATTTGTTAAAATGGGATATATCTATCATGAAATCAATAATATATATTTCCAAATACCTGTATGTTCCGTCGATTCTCTCCTGGTTTTCTCTTGCGGAAATCGGGAAACATAATACGAACAATCGGAACATTGCCTCCGGATTGGTAGAAGGTTGGTTAATAAAAATAGCATTCACGGGATAGCCTTCAATTTCGAGGGTGTATTTTTTAATGGATTATATATCAAATATTTGTAGTCTGTGGCAATGTTGTCGCCGTGGTGGTAAGTTGGTTATTCTGGCAGTACGTCAGGTAATTTGTGTAGGGGAAACACCTACATGAATATAAGGATTTCCGAAATGTAATTTACATATTCCCTTATTTCCCGGTTTTACACCGGCAGTTATCTTTACCAATAATATAAGCTGTTTAAAGTTCTCATACTAATGAAATACCCATAAGACGATTTTCATTCTAACCGAAAATGAATAAATGGGTATTCCATGCGACTTAAAAAAGCAAAATATAATACGCATGAATCACAGATTATTACTTAATCACAGATCATTGATGGAAAAGATCGACAGGGAGACTGTCTATCTTTATTCAGAATTTGAAGAGGTTGTCCTGCGGACAGAACTGGTTGGTGGCGAACCTGAAATTTACGTGAAACACAAAGATACCCGCGAATTCAAGGCAGTCTACGACAGCCGGGTGGTCGGGCAGGCCCTCGCGAACAACCCGATATTAATATCAAAGGAGGAATACGATAATTTTTGATCTGATGCACCAGTGGAATGAATTAAATGATAAATTGCCGGTTGAATAATTATTAAATCTGGAAAATGATCGCGTTGATTGAATTTATCGTAGTCGCAGTGGTGTTTTTTGGAATGGTGTTGCTATCCGGTACAGGAAAACTGACCAGTGAGGAGAAGAAGACCATACGTCAGCAGTTTAAATTGAAAATGATCTGGCATTACCTGGGTTTTTACCTTTTTTCTATTTTATTGATTGTTATTGCGTTAGCTATGACGTACCAGATATATTACTGGTACGGGGAAATACTGGACCTGGTGTTTTCAGTTGTTCTGCTCTTTATTGGCTTTTTCATCCTTACCGCTACCTATTTAAGAATGATCCACAAGATAATACGTTAAAATTTTTGTTTGTTCAATTGTTCCGGACAGTGGATCTGAGTAAACAATAAACTAATCGAAATGAAAAAAATGACTTTTAGAGGATTCCTGATCCTGTTTTGTGCTGCAATTTTTGTCCTGGGTTGTTCGAAGGATGCTACAACACCTGATGGTGAAAACCCGGACGATCCTAAGATATCAGCATTTTCAGTCGGGGATGTTCAGTTCACGATAGTCAATGATTCCATCATCGGCCAAACAGACAAGATCATGCCCACCGGCGAGGTTTTTCCTCTCTTCACCACTACGTCCAAAGTGTATGTCAACGGCGTTGAGCAGATCAGCGGGATCACCAAACAAAACCTGGATATGCCGAAAACCTATTCGGTGAAAAACGAAAAGGGAGTTACAAAGGAATACAAGGTAATACTGACCACTTTTACCGGGCTGCCGCGGTTATATATCACCACGGACAACAAGCTGGATATAACATCCCTGGATGTATACTCTCCGGGCACGATCACGATCGAGCCCAACGGTGTTGAAAATGCCGCCTTGCCTGTTACCAAATTCAATATCAGGGGGAGAGGCAATTCTACCTGGGGGATGATCAAAAAGCCCTATAAGATAAAATTTGACAGTCCTGTTTCACTTTTCGGAAACCCCGCGCACAAGGAATGGGTACTGCTCGCCAATTATGCCGACAAGACATTGATTCGCAACTATTTGGCCCTGACACTCTCAGCCCAGATGCAGATGGCCTTCACGCCGGTGGCGCATTTTGTGGAGCTCTTCGTGAACGGCAGGCACGATGGCAATTACATGATTTCCGACCAGGTAGAGGTCTCTTCCACGCGTGTCAATGTGGAGTCGCTTAACAACTCAGAAACTGATCCTTCGGTGATCAGGGGCGGATACCTGCTTGAAATCGATTTGCGGGTGCGGGAGACCCATGAGGATCCGTATTTCGAATCCAAAGACTTCCCCATTGTGGTTAAATATCCGAAGGAAGCCAATGACGCGGAGATGAAATACATCAGCGATTATGTGAAAGAAGCCGAAACAGCCTTGTACGGACCGCAGTTTATGGACCCTTCCAATGGTTTCAGGAAATATTTTGATGAAGAATCCATTATCAAATGGTATATCGTCAATGAATTATTCAAAAGTGTTGATTCATACGGATATGCCAGCATCTATATCTACAAGCAGCGCAACGGAAAACTGAGTTTTGGTCCGGTGTGGGATTTTGACCTGAGTGCCGGCAACGCGACGCAGGAGCCCCTCTGCATGGACCCCATCGAGTTCTACGTGGTGTTCCACAAATGGATCTGGCAGATGTACCAGGATCCTGCCTTCAAGCAGAAGATCCATGATGTCTGGAAGCAATACCGCACACCAATTTTCAACCAGCTTACGCTGATCGACCAGGAGGTGGCTTTGCTCGATAAATCACAGAAGGCTAACTTCCTTTTATGGCCGGACTTTTCAGATCCCGCCTGGTGTGTCGCGCAGGGCAAGGCCAATTATGCCGCCCATGTTGCCTGGCTAAAGGAATTTATGACCACCAGGATCAACTGGTTTGATATGGCGTTTAAATGATGAATGTGCTAATATGCTAATATGCTAATGTGCTAATGTGCTAATGGTGCGGGATGGGAAACCTTATTTTTTCCGGCAACCTTAGTAGAAAAGGAAATGCATGAAAAACCGGCACCTTATTACCTTATTTATGAGGCAAATCAGGAATTATATAACGTTCCACCGATGCTGGTGTGGATTGCCACGCTGGTGCGGAGAAACGTTGCTGGTGCGGATTTGCAATCCGCACCCCCTAACAATTGGATTTGCAATCCATAGATATAAGTCAACAATTGATCGCAACAGGATTAAAAATCCCAGGATCAACTGGTTTGATATGGCGTTTAAATGATTAGTGTGCTAATATGCTAATATGCTAATGTGCTAATGTGCTAATGGAGCGGGAGGGGAAACCTTATTTTTTCCGGCAACCATAGTAGAAAAGGAAATGCATGAAAAACGATGCTGGTGCGGATTTGCCACGTTGCTGGTGCGGATTTGCAATCCGCACCCCCTAACAATTGGATTTGCAATCCATAGATATAAGTCAACAATTGATCGCAACAGGATTAAAAATCCCAGGATCAACTGGTTTGATATGGCGTTTAAATGATGAATGTGCTAATATGCTAATATGCTAATATGCTAATATGCTAATATGCTAATGTGCTAATGTGCTAATGTGCTAATGGAGCGGGATGGGAAACCTTATTTTTTCCGGCAACCTTAGTAGAAAAGGAAATGCATGAAAAACAATGCTGGTGCGGATTTGCAATCCGCACCCCCTAACAATTGGATTTGCAATCCGTAGATATAAGCCAACAATTGATCGCAACAGGATTAAAAATCCCAGGATCAACTGGTTTGATATGGCGTTTAAATGATGAATGTGCTAATATGCTAATATGCTAATATGCTAATATGCTAATATGCTAATGTGTTAATGTGCTAATGGAGCGGGATGGGAAACCTTATTTTTTCCGGCAACCTTAGTAGAAAAGGAAATGCATGAAAAACCGGCACCTTATTACCTTATTTATGAGGCAATTCAGGAATTTTATAACGTTCCACCGATGCTGGTGCGGATTTGCCACGATGCTGGTGCGGATTTGCAATCCGCGCCCCCTAACAATTGGATTTGCAATCCATAGATATAAGCCAACAATTGATCGCTACAGGATTAAAAATCCCAGGTCAGCGGGCCGCAGATTGAAAATCCGCGGCAGCGGGACGAACTTCCTTTTATGGCCGGACTTTTCAGATCCCGCCTGGTGTGTCGCGCAGGGCAAGGCCAATTATGCCGCCCATGTTGCCTGGCTAAAGGAATTTATGACCACCAGGATCAACTGGTTTGATATGGCGTTTAAATGATTAATGTGCTAATATGCTAATATGCTAATGTGCTAATGTGCTAATGGAGCGGGATGGGAAACCTTATTTTTTCCGGCAACCTTAGTAGAAAAGGAAATGCATGAAAAACGATGCTGGTGCGGATTTGCCACGATGCTGGTGCGGATTGGAGTGCTGGTGCGGATTTGCAATCCGCACCCCCTAACAATTGGATTTGCAATCCATAGATATAAGCCAACAATTGATCGCAACAGGATTAAAAATCCCAGGATCAACTGGTTTGATATGGCGTTTAAATGATTAATGTGCTGATATGCTAATGTGCTAATGGAGCGGGAGGGGAAACCTTATTTTTTCCGGCAACCTTAGTAGAAAAGGAAATGCATGAAAAACGATGCTGGTGCGGATTTGCCACGATGCTGGTGCGGATTTGCAATCCGCACCCCCTAACAATTGGATTTGCAATCCGTAGATATAAGCCAACAATTGATCGCAACAGGATTAAAAATCCCAGGATCAACTGGTTTGATATGGCGTTTAAATGATGAATGTGCTAATATGCTGATGTGCTAATGTGCTAATGGAGCGGGATGGGAAACCTTATTTTTTCCGGCAACCTAAGTAGAAAAGGAAATGCATGAAAAACCGGCACCTTATTACCTTATTTATGAGGCAATTCAGAAATTATATAACGTTCCACCGATGCTGGTGCGGATTTGCCACGCTGGTGCGGAGAAACGATGCTGGTGCGGATTTGCAATCCGCACCCCCTAACAATTGGATTTGCAATCCGTAGATATAAGCCAACAATTGATCGCAACAGGATTAAAAATCCCAGGATCAACTGGTTTGATATGGCGTTTAAATGATGAATGTGCTAATATGCTAATATGCTAATGTGCTAATGTGCTAATGGAGCGGGATGGGAAACCTTATTTTTTCCGGCAACCTTAGTAGAAAAGGAAATGCATGAAAAGCCGGCACCTTATTACCTTATTTATGAGGCAAATCAGGAATTATATAACGTTCCACCGATGCTGGTGCGGATTTGCAATCCGCACCCCTTAACAATTGGATTTGCAATCCGTAGATATAAGCCAACAATTGATCGCAACAGGATTAAAAATCCCAGGATCAACTGGTTTGATATGGCGTTTAAATGATGAATGTGCTAATATGCTAATATGCTAATGTGCTAATGGAGCGGGATGGGAAACCTTATTTTTTCCGGCAACCTTAGTAGAAAAGGAAATGCATGAAAAGCCGGCACCTTATTACCTTATTTATGAGGCAAATCAGGAATTATATAACGTTCCACCGATGCTGGTGCGGATTTGCAATCCGCACCCCCTAACAATTGGATTTGCAATCCATAGATATAAGCCAACAATTGATCGCAACAGGATTAAAAATCCCAGGATCAACTGGTTTGATATGGCGTTTAAATGATGAATGTGCTAATATGCTAATATGCTAATGTGCTAATGGAGCGGGATGGGAAACCTTATTTTTTCCGGCAACCTTAGTAGAAAAGGAAATGCATGAAAAACCGGCACCTTATTACCTTATTTATGAGGCAAATCAAGAATTATATAACGTTCCACCGATGCTGGTGCGGATTTGCCACGATGCTGGTGCGGATTTGTAATCCGCACCCCCAAGCAATGGATTTGCAATCCATAGATATAAGCCAACAATTGATCGCAACAGGATTAAAAATCCCAGGATCAACTGGTTTGATATGGCGTTTAAATGATGAATGTGCTAATATGCTAATATGCTAATGTGCTAATGGAGCGGGATGGGAAACCTTATTTTTTCCGGCAACCTTAGTAGAAAAGGAAATGCATGAAAAGCCGGCACCTTATTACCTTATTTATGAGGCAAATCAGGAATTATATAACGTTCCACCGATGCTGGTGCGGATTTGCAATCCGCACCCCTTAACAATTGGATTTGCAATCCGTAGATATAAGCCAACAATTGATCGCAACAGGATTAAAAATCCCAGGATCAACTGGTTTGATATGGCGTTTAAATGATGAATGTGCTAATATGCTAATATGCTAATGTGCTAATGGAGCGGGATGGGAAACCTTATTTTTTCCGGCAACCTTAGTAGAAAAGGAAATGCATGAAAAACCGGCACCTTATTACCTTATTTATGAGGCAAATCAAGAATTATATAACGTTCCACCGATGCTGGTGCGGATTTGCCACGATGCTGGTGCGGATTTGCAATCCGCACCCCCTAACAATTGGATTTGTAATCCGCACCCCCAAGCAATGGATTTGTAATCCATAGATTATAGCGGGAGGATTAAAAATCCCAGGTCAGCGGGCCGCAGATTGAAAATCCGCGGCAGCGGGATTAGCACATTAGCACATTAGCACATTAGCAAATTAGCAAATTAGCACATTACCTCCTCCATCTTCCCTTTAACATAAAAAAAACTACTTTTTTCTGATTTATTTGTTCGATTTTTAGAAATAATATTTCTAATTTTGTCGTTTTTCCTCCCTAAAATCAGGAACGAAAAAAAATTGCCATACAACAGTCTCACTTGATGTGATGGCGGCATGTGTGTGATGCAATGTATTGATTATGAATATGTCCCTTAACTCTAATAATACCTGACAAAATGTTTGCACTAATTGAATTTATCGTTGTCGGTTTTGTTTTTATCCTGCTGGTGAAATTACCCGGAACCGAGAAAAAATCTAAACCGGGTAAAAAATCTGTACTGCGGTATTTTAACCTGAAACTGCTTGGCGAGTACTGGGCCTTCTACCTTTTTTCCCTTTTCCTGATTGGTCTGGCATTAAATATTGCCTATCCGATCAAGACCTGGCACCTCGAAATTCAAGCTTTGTTGCTGTCCGCTGTCATGCTTTTCTGTGGCTTTTTCATCTTTACAGCTACCTTTTTAAGAATGTCAGACAAAATGGCCAACTGAGGTCGTTTCCGGTTCTCCTTCCTGCGAAGGTATAGAATGAAACCATTCCTGTAGGGATTTCCTGTGCACAACCCCCGTTGAACCGGTGGCAGCCACAGGAAATCCCTACAGTTGTTTTTACAAAATCTCAACAACAGGAAACATAGCCGGATTTTTTAAGAATTACAACGTTTTTCAACACGATAATTCATTCTGTTTCATTAAATTCGTCTATCCAAATAACTCATAACTCCTCTCTCATCTCTCATGTCTCATCTCTCATCTCTCATGTCTCATCTCTCATAACTCTTGTCACATGCCTCCTCTCTCTGCTCTCCTTTCCCGTCGTCACCCGGTGATGCTGCTTCTGTTCCTCTTTCTCACCGGAAGCCTTGAAGCGAAGGATCCTGTCGACTACGTCAATCCTTATATCGGTTCTATTGGTCACCTGCTGACTGCCACCACACCTGATGTGCAGCTGCCCAGGGGGATGATCCGGCTCTATCCGCGAACCACACCCGGCATCAGGGATATTTACCTGGCAGATAAGATTTGGGGCTATACGGTGGGTTCGATGTCAGCGGATTTCTCCGTCACCGGACCTTGCCTGACAGCCATTACGGGCGAACCAAATCCGGATCCGGCAAGGAACGCCTCACTCTTCGACCACGAAACAGAAACGGCCACACCTTATTATTATAGTGTGCTTCAGCAGGACAATGGCATACGTGCCGAATATACCCCCACTGATCATGCCGGCTTTTACCGGTTCACCTATCCGCAAACCGACAAAGCCACCCTTCTGCTCAGCGTGTTCCAGGATGCTGAGATGAAAATCACGGCAAACAAGGTGATAGAGGGTTCTCAGCATACAGGGCGTACCGGCGATTCGCCGCGGAGACTCTATTTTTATGCCGAATTCAGCCGTCCATTCCGCACCTGCGGAAGCTGGAGTGCGGCAAAGGTTACGCCGGGCGAAAGAGAGATTTCGGGGAACGGCTGCGGCCTCTACCTTACTTTTAATGATTCCAAAGAAGGACCGGTATTGGTGAGGGTAGGTTTTTCCTATATCAGTACAGCAAAAGCCGGGGAGAACCTCCTCAGGGAGGTGGGGAACAAGGATTTCGAAAAAGTCAGGGCCAGCGGTAGGGAAACCTGGAACACGGCACTGCAAAAGATTGTGATACAGGGTGGTACCGAGAGCGACCGTACCATTTTCTATACTGCCATGTACCGTGTTTATGGACGAAAGACCACCAATATTTCTGAATACGGGCAATATTACAGTGGCTTCGACAACCGCGTACATCCCACGGAGGGCCATGATTTTTACCAGATGGGCGAGAGCTGGGGCTCTTTCAGGTCGCTCTTCCCGCTCGGACTGATACTGGAACCGGAGCGACAGAACGATATTGTCCGTTCCTACATCAGGATGTACGACCAGACCGGCTGGCTGGGTGATGCGGCCCATCTGCAGCGCGTGATGATCGGCAGGCACGAAACAGGAACCATAGCGGACGCGTACTTCAAGGGTTTCCGCGATTATGACCTCGAAAAAGCCTGGGCCGGGATGCGTAAAAATGCCACCGAGGTTACCATGATCCCCTGGCAGAACGGCCCTGCCACCTCGCTGGACAGTGTCTACTACGAAAAAGGGTTTTTCCCGGCGCTGCCCCCCGGGAAAAAAGAGTGGGTGGCCAGGGCAGCGGGATTTGAAAGACGGCAGGCGGTTGCCGTTACCCTGGAACATGCCTACGACGACTGGTGCCTGGCACAAATGGCGAAGGCGTTAGGCAAAACTACTGATTATGAATATTTCATAAAAAGAGCCGGCAATTACCGGAACGTGTGGGACGGCCGCATCGGTTTTATGGCTCCCAAGACCGCGGATGGCGAATGGGTCTTTGCCGACAAGCCGCTGGATCCCATCTGGAGCGGCGGTGAGGGAGGTCGCGACTACTACACCGAAACAAATGCATGGACCTATACCTTCCAGGTTCAGCACGATGTTCCCGGCTTAATTGGCCTGATGGGCGGAAAAGAGAAATTTTCAGACAAGCTGGATGCTTTGTTCCAGGAACAGTTTGGCGGTAAAGGCCTGAAATTTAAGTTTTTGAACCAGTTTCCCGACGGGACGGGACTGATTGGTCAGTACAACATGGGCAACCAGCCCGGTTTTCATATTCCTTACCTGTACAATTATGCAGGTGAACCCTGGAAAACCCAGCGCAGGGTGAGGGAGATCATGAAGGTATGGTACTCTGACGGTCCGCTGGGTATTTGCGGCGACGAAGACGAGGGTGAATTGTCATCCTGGTATGTTTTCGGAGCGCTGGGATTTTACCCGGTTTGTCCAGGTGATCCCCGGTATGCCATTGGAAGTCCCATTTTTGAGCAGGCCTCTGTCAAGGTAAGCAACGGTAAAATATTTACTGTCAAGGCGCTCAATGTTTCTTCTGCGAACAAATACATCCAGTCGGCCCGGCTCAACGGTGCACCGCTCAATACCCCGTTTCTTCAGCATGCCGATCTTGTCAAAGGCGGATCGCTGGTGCTGCAGATGGGAGAACAACCGAACAAGGAGTGGGGGCGGGAATGATGAATGTGCTAATATGCTAATGTGCTGATGTGCTAATGTGCTAATGGAGCGGGATGGGCAACCTTATTTTTTCCGGCAACCTTAGTAGAAAAGGAAATGCCTGAAAAACGATGCTGGTGCGGATTTGTAATCCGCACCCCCAAGCAATGGATTTGCAATCCATAGATATAAGCCAACAATTGATCGCAACAGGATTAAAAATCCCAGGATCAACTGGTTTGATATGGCGTTTAAATGATTAATGTGCTAATTTGCTAATTTGCTAATGGTGCGGGATGGGAAACCTTATTTTTTCCGGCAACCTTAGTAGAAAAGGTAATGCCTGAAAAACGATGCTGGTGCGGATTTGCCACGATGCTGGTGCGGATTTGCAATCCGCACCCCCTGACAATTGGATTTGCAATCCATAGATATAAGCCAACAATTGATCGCAACAGGATTAAAAATCCCAGGATCAACTGGTTTGATATGGCGTTTAAATGATGAATGTGCTAATATGCTAATATGCTAATGTGCTAATGGAGCGGGATGGGAAACCTTATTTTTTCCGGCAACCTTAGTAGAAAAGGAAATGCATGAAAAACCGGCACCTTATTACCTTATTTATGAGGCAAATCTGGAATTATATAACGTTCCACCGATACTGGTGCGGATTGCCACGCTGGTGCGGATTTGCCACGATGCTGGTGCGGATTTGCAATCCGCACCCCTTAACAATTGGATTTGCAATCCATAGATATAAGCCAACAATTGATCGCAACAGGATTAAAAATCCCAGGATCAACTGGTTTGATATGGCGTTTAAATGATGAATGTGCTAATATGCTAATATGCTAATGTGCTAATGGAGCGGGATGGGAAACCTTATTTTTTCCGGCAACCTTAGTAGAAAAGGAAATGCATGAAAAACCGGCACCTTATTACCTTATTTATGAGGCAATTCAGAAATTATATAACGTTCCACCGATACTGGTGCGGATTGCCAAACTGGTGCGGAGAAACGATGCTGGTGCGGATTGGGGTGCTGGTGCGGATGTGCAATCCGCACCCCTTAACAATTGGATTTGCAATCCATAGATATAAGCCAACAATTGATCGCAACAGGATTAAAAATCCCAGGATCAACTGGTTTGATATGGCGTTTAAATGATGAATGTGCTAATATGCTAATATGCTAATGTGCTAATGGAGCGGGATGGGAAACCTTATTTTTTCCGGCAACCTAAGTAGAAAAGGAAATGCATGAAAAACCGGCACCTTATTACAATAGAAAAGGCAATATGGCGTTTACTTATTTATGAGGCAATTCAGAAATTATATAACGTTCCACCGATGCTGGTGCGGATTTGCCACGATGCTGGTGCGGATTGGAGTGCTGGTGCGGATTTGCCACGATGCTGGTGCGGATTTGTAATCCGCACCCCCAAGCAATGGATTTGCAATCCATAGATTATAGCGGGAGGATTACAAATCCGCGGCCGCGGGAATCTTTCCGCTCAAACTGCTTTTCGGCTTGACAGGAATCGAAGATCAGCGAAAGCTAAATCGCCTGCATTCCGCCCCTGCGTGTAGCTTCCTGCGTTATGGGTCAGTTTAATCGCAACTTGAAACGGTATCGGGTTTCTGACAAAGTTCTGTATTGCACTTTGACAATATATAACTTTTGCAATATCTGCGAATATGAATTTAAACATAGACAAACATGACACAACTTAATAAAACAAAAAAAAACTGGTATAAAATTTTAGGAGTTTTTGGTTTTAATTTAGTAGTGATTTGGTTTATCCTTAAAGGATATGTACCTGATTTGAGACAAAGGCTTGCAACGATAGAAATATTTGGATTGGTCTTCTGCCCAATGATAATATTTTACTTAAGAAATAACTGGACACCAGTAAAATGGATTATTAATATTGTATTGATTTCAATTATAACAATTTTCAGTTATGCATTTATTCATGAATCAAGTCATGTTATTGGTGCTTATATAATTGGATCAAAGCCTATAGAGACTCATTTGATTCCAAACTTCTGGAAAGGGGAATTTACAACTGCATGGATTCGGTCTGAACCAGTTAACAACATACTTATTGGAGTAATACCCGGATTATTCCCTTATATAAAGGATATTATCTTTTTGATTATTGGATTAGTTATTTTTAAGAAGAGAAGGATTAATAATTCGTTTTTAGCCGGTTTTGTTTACGTCTTTTTTTGTCTGGTGCCACTTTTTGATATTGTAAATAATTATTTGATTAAACTTATTATTGGCAGAGTTGAAGGCAATGATTTTTATGGAGTGACTTTGGGATGGGGCGATGTCTGGTCGAATATTATTGGAATGACTTTTTCAATCTTCGCTATCTTCATATGTATATGGATACTCATATTTTACAAAAATTTCCCTGTGATTCACATAGAAGATAATTGCATTGAAAAACAAATTGACAATAAAACCAATGTCATCTAACATATCGGTCAGTTTAATCGCAACCTGAAACGGTATCGGGTTTAAAAAAAATGAATGTTCTGGTTACTTGAGACAGTTTCGCGGTTTGACAGGTTTTAATGAGTTTTTGGAGTAGTTAAGTTATTGGAGTTGAATTGTTGGAGTTGGCAAGTCATTTGAGTTTACAAGTTTCGTTTCATTGACAGACAAATTCAGCTTGACACAGGCTGGAACTGGAAACGTATTTTCGGACACAGTTTTTTAAACTTCGTTGACACATCAGCGGAGAATTCGGCTGTGAGAGTTTTGTAATTTGACACGAAATTCGTTGATAGTCAGAGATTTTAGTTAAAAAAAAGAAGAATTGAAAACCGACCCCATAACAGCAAAATACCCGCAAGTCGGGTTTCGTTACTTCGTTGACAGGATTTTAGTATTTTGAAAAGCATTTCTTAGCAGGAAGTTCATCGGGTAACTCCCGCCCTGCGTGTATTTGCGGAACGTTAGCCGCAAGTGAACAAGCGACAGTGCGATGGACAATGGAATAGAAAATTGAACTAAAACATAAAAATAAAAGAAGGAAATCCCATGCAGAAAAAGGCTTTAGTGGTAATTGACATTCAAAATGACATTACCAAAAACTACAAAGAAATCATTGACAATGTTAATCGGGCAATAGATTGGGCAGTGGAAAATGAAATTCATGTCGTTTACATAAGGCATTATAACTTATCTGACGGCACAAGGACTTTCAAACCTAATACTCGTGGGTCTGAATTAGTTTCGGACATGAAATTGGTTTCCACAAACATTTTTGAAAAATCCAAAGGCAACGCATTGACCAGCGAGGATTTTGCTGACTTTATCAAGAAAAATGAAATAAGCGAATTTTACATTACAGGAGCAGACGCCATTGCCTGCGTGAAATCAACTGTATTTAATATGTGCAAGGAAAACTACAAAGTTATAGTCTTATCAGATTGTATTACGAGTTATGATAAAAGGAAAATTGACGAAATGCTGAATTATTACGAAAAAAATGGCAGTAAAATAATTAATTTGAATGACTTGTTAGATTCTAAATAAAAATGCCAGCGGCACGTTGTGTGTAATTTTATCAAAAAAGCGTTCCGAAATTTTGAATCGATACCAAGAATTGGTACTTTTGAGAAAAATTATCGACTATGGCAAAGAATACATCAATACTACTTGGAGAATATTTCGAAAACTTTGTGAATGAGAAAATCTCTTCTGGAAAGTTTTCATCTGTTAGCGAGGTGATTAGAACTGCACTTCGACTTTTAGAAAATGAGGAGAATAGGTATAAAGCCCTGATTAAGGAGCTTGAAATTGGAGAAAAGAGCGGATTTGTTAAAAACTTTGACCGAACAGAAAATCTTAAAAATCTTCATGCTAAACACTTGGAGAAATGAGATACTTAATTCGCGAGAAAGCAAATCAAGATATCGAAAATATATGGTTGTACACGTATGAAACCTGGTCGCTTGAGCAAGCAGATAGATATTACAATCTAATTTTGGACGAAATAGAATTTATCGCAAAGAACTTTGAAAGCGGTAAACCCGTTGAATACATTAAAAAAGGATATAGAGCATCATTAGTGAAGTCGCACATTATTTTCTATAAGAAATCCAGAAGCAATGTTGTTGAGATAATAAGAGTTTTACACCAGAAAATGGACATTGAAAACCGAATAGACGAATAGAAAACTACACACTTCAGCTACCCGTCAAGTGCGGCAGCAGTGGTTTCCGGTGGGCATCTTTCCGCCCGGGCTGTCTTTCGGCTTGGCAGGAATCGAAGATCAGCGAAAGCTAAATCGCCCGCAATCCGCCCCTGGGTGTAGCTTCCTACATAGGCTTCATTGTAAGAAACTGCACAGCAATAGAATATCTATGTTGAAGTGATTGATTATCTTTGGAATTCCTTATCAGATACAAAATGACTAAAGAAAACGCAATAAGATTATTCCAAGACCAAAAAGTTCGAGTACAATGGGATGAAGAACAAGAAAAATGGTTTTTTTCAATTGTTGATATTATAAGAATATTAACAGACAGCCCGAATCCTAGAAAATATTGGAGTGTCTTAAAAACAAGACTTAAACAAGAAGGGAGTCAGTTGACTACAAACTGTAGTCAACTGAAAATGCAATCAGCTGATGGTAAGTTTTACAAAACAGATGTTGCAGATACAGAACAATTATTAAGATTAATACAATCTATACCTTCACCAAAAGCTGAACCTTTTAAGGTTTGGTTAGCAAAAGTTGGATATGAGCGAATTGAAGAAACAGAAGACCCTGAAATTGCGTTTGATAGAGCAATGGAAACATATTTAAAAAAGGGATATTCAAAAAATTGGATCAATCAACGTCTAAAAAGCATTGAAGTCAGAAAAGAATTAACAGATGAATGGGAAAACAGAGGCGTTAAAAAAGGTTTAGACTATGCAATATCTTACTGATGAGATTACAAAAGCATGGGCTGGATTTACTACCAAAGAATATAAAGATTTCAAAGAGCTGAAGAAAGAAAATCTTAGGGATAACATGACTAATTTAGAATTGGTATTAAATATGTTAGCTGAAACATCAACGACTGAACTTTCTAAAAAACATAAGCCAAAGACTTTATCCGATAATAAATTGGTAGCTCGAAAAGGAGGAACAATAGCTGGCAATGCAAGAAAAGAATTAGAAGCGAAATTAGGGAATAGTGTGTTAAGTCCACTTAATGCTAAAAAACTAAGGCAAAAAGAAGACAAAGAATTGAGTACTCCAGAAGAATAAACAACGAAATGCCAACAAACGCTATAACAAATGGCGGGTTTGGAAACGTAATTGAAGCTTTGTTTCCCGCACAATCATTTGTCTTGGGTGACAGTTAAGTATCACGCAATCCGCCACTATGGGCAAGGGTGAGAAAAGCGAAGATGCGGAGAATAAACAGCATTTTGTTAGCATTTTATGCGGAGATAAATTTGTCATGCGGAGAATAAACACTATTTCTGGTTAAAGCACTCAAAAATTAACATAAATGACAGACAAAGGAAAATTCTGAATATGTTAATGGATGATTTTGAAGGAGTATTAAATACCACAAAATGGGCAAAAATCGGGAAATGCTCACAAGACACTGCTTTGCGTGACATTCAAGATTTAATTGAAAAAGGAATAATGATAAAAAGTGAACAAGGAGGTCGTAGTACAAATTACGAAATGAAATCAATTGGATAATTACGAACCCCAGCCGCTAACTTCAGCTTCCCGGCAAGTACGGCAGCGGTGGTTTTCGGTGGGCATCTTTCCGCCCAAGCTGCTTTTCGGCTTGACAGGAATCGAAGATCAGTGAAAGCTAAATCGCCCGCAGTCCGCCCCTGCGTGTAGCAGCAAAACGTTAGCCGTCATTGTAAAAAAAAAAACTGCATTTATGACACTCAAAAACAAATTTCAAATTAGCAAGGATATAATATGCTATACAATGAAATATTTTACCACAAAAAAGAGAATACTGATAAGTATACTTATGCTTTTGCTTTTTCAAAATGCAAGAACACAGTCTTATGTAAGTTTTGACAGTGACGTAGAAAAATATTCGCAATTACTTAAACTGCCAACCCTTGCAGTTGGTGTAGCTAAAGGAGATAGTTTGATTTTCTTTAAAGGAATTGGTTCTGCATCACCAGAAACGCAAGTACCAATTACCTGTGACAATATTTTTCCAGTGGCATCGGTGACAAAATCTTTTACTTCAGTCATTTTGCAGCAATTGGAAGTAGAAGGTAAAATTTCGCTTACAGATTTTATTGACAAATATCCAAATAAATATTTTACTAAAGAACGCTGGACTGATAATACCACTCTGGCTCATATTATTAGTCATACTTCAGAAAGCAGACCTGTAGGAACAAATTTTGTTTATAATGGCTCAAAGTACAATATTGTTTTTAATGTTTTTTCTACAATTAATCCCCCAACAGATACCGAAAGTATTACCCGACCTTTTACGAAAGAAGTTGAGGGCAGAATTCTGATTCCACTAAGAATGAATCACACTCTTGTAAGATACAAAGAGGAGGAGCATTCACATTTGAAAAAGTATGTGGTTTCTCCTTATAATTATATTGATTCTACAAGTAATTATCAGGCTCAAACAATTGACTTGACTAAAATCGAATGTGGTCCCGGATATGGGATGATGAGCAGTGTAAAGGACTTGGTTAAGTACTCCAATGCTTTGGATAACGGATTTCTGATTTCAAAACAACGCTTCAAAGAAATAACAACACCTTTTTATGAAAATAGTGTTCAAGGAGAAGGATGGTTTACTTGTAAATTTGAAGGAATTGACCTCAATTGGGCATACGGCTATGGAAGTAATGATGCTGCTATATTACTTAAAGTGCCATCAGAACACTTGACATTAGTTTTATTATCAAGTTGTAGTATGCCATCCGCAACAACCAGATTAGGTTATGGCAATCCACTTAACTCTACTATTGTGTGTTCCTTCATCAGAAATTTCATTTTATGCCAATCCGCACCAATACAAATTAATGATGATGTAAATAGTATTGTGAATGAAATTCAGAATAATGTAATACTAAATAAATCAAGAATTTATATTGAAGAGGCTTTTGCAACTATAACGGTGTCATTATTTAGCCCTGTGACTACTGAAATTGATAAAAAGAAAAGCATTCAATTGTTAAAAAAACTCATTGCATATTTCCCAAATGATGCAATATGGCAGAGCACTACAGCATTTGAATTAATGGCATCGTTAAATGATCAATCTATTTTAGATTTTGCTTCAAAAGTTTCAAATGATTTTTCTCATACTAAAAACCTTCATCCTGCCACGATATTTTTCGTTGGAGTAATTCAGGAAAAGTTAGGAAACTTTCAAAATGCAATTCGGTTTTTTAATATGCTTGCTGAAAGTGATGCTTACAATGAACAGGACTATAAATTTGATGCATTGATGAAATTAGCAAAACATTTTGAAAAGTCAAATCCTCAATTAAGCAAAAATTACCTGTTCAAATTAATAAAATACAAGGAAAATATTAACTTACAAGATGCCCAGTATAATGAAGCCAAAGAAATGTATTCGCAATTATGAATAAAGCCTTAATAGAGTAAAACAACGAACCGCCAACACACGTTACAGCCAATGGTAGGGCGACCGTACAAAAATTGCGAGCCTGGACAAGCTATTGCGGTGAAAAAACAAAATTATCACCGCATATTTGCGGTAATTAATTCTTATATTTACCGCACAATAATATTGGGCAATGGCAAAATACATTTACGAGTATCAAAACTGGACAGATTTTTCGTGGCAGGACAAAGCCATAAATGTCGTATTTGGTGAGGTACGGCTTATGCAGGGGAAAATAATAGGACAAATGAACGCTTTGGGCTTTATTGCTAAAGAAGAAGCCACGCTAACCGCCTTAACCTTAGATGTTGTAAAATCGTCAGAAATTGAAGGCGAATTGCTCAATTATGACCAAGTACGTTCGTCAATTGCAAGGCGTTTGGGTATAAACGCTGCCGGACTTGTATCGGGCAACCGCCACATTGAAGGCGTTGTAGAAATGATGCTGGATGCTACCCAGCGATACACTTTACCTTTAACCGAAAAACGTTTGTTTGGCTGGCACGCAGCACTATTCCCCACAGGTTACAGCGGACCTTACTCAATAGAAGTGGGACGATACCGAACTGGTGATATGCAAGTTGTTTCTGGCGCAATGGGAAAAGAAAAAGTGCATTACGAAGCCGTAAAACCCGAATTAGTAAAAACGGAAATGGACAAGTTTTTGGATTGGTTCAACAACGAAAAATACCTTGACCCTGTTTTGAAAGCTGCCATTGCACACTTTTGGTTTATCATCATTCACCCCTTTGATGACGGAAACGGCAGAATTGGAAGAGCCCTAACCGACATGTTGCTTGCCCGTGCCGAAGGCAGTGGAGAACGTTTTTACAGTATGTCTGGCCAAATATTAGCCGAACGCAAAATCTATTACGAAGTATTGCAAAAAGTGCAACATAGTTCAGGCGACATTACAGAATGGATCGATTGGTTTTTGCATTGTCTCAAAAATGCGATGCTCTCCACCGAAAGCACCACACAGAAAATATTGCGTAAAGCTGAGTTTTGGAAATTACACGAACACACGCCCATCAACGAACGGCAACGCTTAATACTTAACAAACTCTTTGACAATTTTGAAGGAAAATTACAAACCTCAAAATGGGCTAAAATTGTCAAAACCTCTACCGACACTGCCTTACGGGACATAAAAGACTTGGTAGAAAAAGGCATATTGAAACAAACTGACGAAGGAGGACGAAACGCAAACTATGAATTAGTAGACTTTAAATTAGAATAACCACTGGCTATAACTTCAGCTACCCTTCAAGTGCGGCAGCAGTGGTTTTCGGTGTGCATCTTTCCGCCCTGGCCGTCTTTCGGCTTGACAGGAACCGAAGATCAGCGAAAGCTAAACCGTCCGCAATCCGCCCCTGCGTATAGCTTCCTGCGTTAGCTGCTATTTAAAAAATGATACATGAAACGAACCAGTTTTTTTTTAAGTCTCTTTATTACGCCAATATTATGTATGTCTATACTATCTTGTATAGATCTTAGAGACTCTGACTTCAAGCCAGATAATGAGGATAGTAGATTGCCAGCCTATTCTGAAAAAGGTTATGATATTGCGGGAGCGCTAATAAATAACAATCCGTGGAGAGCAGAACGGCAACCCTTTTCTGAAGTTATGCTAGTGGATATCTCAAAGACAGACACAATGGTTTTTGAAATGTATGGAGAACTAATAGACGGAGTTGGACAAGGTGATTATATTGATTTTTACATATACCTAACAAGAGTGAGCATTAATTCATTTGCAGATCTCAAAAAATTGGAAGGAAAAATGATTTCATTAAATGGAGAGAATAATTATGCGGAATTAAAATATTCACCTAAGAATAAGACAGCCTTTTATACTAAGAACGGAACCGGAAATTTTATCTTCAAAAGCATACAGGAAATAGAGAATGTCACTTACAATAATACAACTAGCGAAAGTCTTTTTCATTTACACCCTGTGTACATATCAGGAACATTCGAATTAAGTTTCAAAGATTCATTGGAGAATCAGATTAAGATAAATAAAGGGAGATTTGATTTTAAAGCTTATTTTAAACAATAACAGTAGCCAATAGCAAAATACCCGCAAGTCGGGTTTCGGTGCTTCGTTGACAAGACATTGAAATTTTGAAATGCAAATCTTCATAGCGAGTTCATCGGGAAACTCCCGCCCCTGCGTATAGCTTCCATACGTTAGCGGTCATTGTAGGACAATCCACCAGGAAGACAATTCAACTGCTGAATTTTTAAATCAGATCAACAAGACAAAAACATTTATTTCTTTTCATAAAACGCTAAATATTTATTAATTATCAATAATTATTTATTATATTTGTGGCGCAAAATAAAATCGTAAATCATTATGAAAAGTATTTCAACGGTATTTCTTCAGGCAGTCATCGTGCTTGTCGGCATTATAGCACTTGCCATTATGATTCGGGTTCCCTTAACTGAGGGAAGAGCCACAAACTTAGACTTGTTCAGCATTTACTCTGACCCGTTTATCTTGTATGGATATGCTGCATCCATCGCTTTTTTTGTTGCGTTGTACAAGGCGTTCAAATTACTTGGCTACATCGGGCAAAATAATGTATTCTCATCAAACTCTGTTAAGGCTTTAAAGAGTATAAAGTATTGTGCAATCGTACTAAGTATTTCAATTGTGGCGGCAGGGCTGTACATACGGATATTCCATAGCAAAGAAGACGACCCTGCGGGTTTTCTTGCCATTTGTATCGTAACAACTTTTGCTTCTGTCGTAGTTGCAACTGCTGCGGCAATATTTGAAAAATTATTGCAAAATGCCGTTGATATGAAATCTGAAAATGACTTAACAGTTTAAACTATGCCAATTGTTGTAAATTTAGACGTGATGATGGCAAAGCGAAAAATTTCTCTGAACGAACTTTCTGAAAGAGTTGATTTGACATTATCTAACCTTTCTATCTTAAAGACAGGGAAGGCGAAGGCAATTCGTTTTAACACCTTAGATGCAATCTGTAAAGCCTTAGACTGCCAACCGGGTGACATTTTGGAATATGTAAATGACAAAGAAAAAACAGCGAACCGCTAACTTCAGCTACCCTGCAAGTGCGGCAGCTGTGGTTTTCGGTGGGCATCTTTCCGCCCGGGCCGTCTTGCGGTTTGACAGGAACCGAAGATCAGCGAAAGCTAAATCGCCCGCAATCCGCCCCTGCATGTAGCTTCCTGCGTTATCGGCAGGCATAAAACGGTTCCGAAGATAACGACTACTGAAAAATAGATTTAAAAAAAGTTTCAAGGTTTATTGCTTTTTATAGCTTTGCACCTGTTAATACAATTGGATGTTTATTTTTAATTTGGATATTGTTCTGTAAACAATCAGTACTTTTTGTATAGATTGTATTTTTGTTTGTTTCTCGGATAATCCTTTTCGAGAACAGTTTTCTATTAAATTAATTTAAGTTTTAATTTGCGTACGATGTGAAAGCATTGTGATGCTTATCGTGTATGCAACAAAAGAAAGAAAATGAACAAAGAAAAACAGATAATTCATGAATTTGACTTGAATATTATTTATGATTTTTTTTCAAATACAGAACGTCAAGGTCCCGGAAGTACCGAAGAAACGCTTAAAGCATTGGGTTTTACAGGTGGTCTTACCGAAAAGTCCAAAATTGCCGATATTGGTTGTGGAACAGGTGGTCAAACAATGGTATTAGGAGAAAACACTCCGTCTGAAATTATTGGTGTTGATTCCTGGCCTAATTTTATAAAACAATTCAACCAAAATGCACAAATCAAAAATCTTCAGGATAGAGTGAAAGGCATTGTCGGCAATATGGAAAATCTTCCGTTTCAAGAAGAAGAATTAGACTTGATTTGGTCGGAAGGAGCGATTTATAACATTGGATTTGAACGTGGACTGAACGAGTGGAGGAAATTTCTGAAACAGGGCGGATATATCGCAGTTACGGAAAACACTTGGTTTAGCGAAGAGCGACCTGCCGAAATTCAGGATTTTTGGCAAAAAGCCTATCCCGAAATAGATACCATCTCGAACAAGGTTGCTCAAATGCAAAAAGCAGGCTACCTTCCGATTGCCACTTATATCTTGCCTGAAACTATTTGGACAGATTATTATTCTTGGCAAACATTGAGACGGGAATCCTTTCTTAAAAAATATGACGGTAATAATGCCATAGAAGAGTTTGTTGCTTCTATGCGATATGAGGCAGAGTTATATTATAAATATAAAGCATATTATGGCTATATGTTTTATATTGGAAAGAAGATTTAGAGCTTGATTAAATCAGCCGTAAATGGGCGGATTGACTAAAATGAGTAATTAGAAATTCCTTTCGTGTGTGAGCTTTTGCGCACGAAAGGTTTTTGCTGATTTTAAGAAATGACGACTGAAAAATTGCCTGCCGCTCATTTCGCCGATGTGTTGTGGCAGCTTGCCAAAATGCAGGCTAAGCTGGGCCAGTTTCCTGCCGTAACTCTGAAAAGTGCATGAGGATTGTCCCGACAACCTCACCTTGTCATCCAACTCCTGGTAAAGGTTCCGGAAGCCCCGAACCTGATGAATCGCCTGTTCAACTACTGTGAACGACTTTTTTCGTAACTTTACTGTTGTTTCCATATTAAATGAATTTGTGGTGAACGAATTTAACATGGAAAACCCACTATCCCGCCCCTTTTATAGGGCGGGATTTAGTGCAATAACTGACCATACGATATAGGGGTTTTAGCGGTATATCAAGCGTTTCGGCTCGCATCAAGGTTTGTAACGGGTGATACAGACGCAGCTCCGAATTCCCCTACGGCGCATACCGCCGACCGTTAAAAAAACAGACAGTCTTAATTATGCTTGATAAATTGATTGAAATAGTTAAAAAAGACAAAGAAATCTGGTCTCAATTTCAAGATTCATTCGTTGAGATTGAGATACCTTCAAAGACTATTTTATTGCATGATGGAGAAATATCCAACCAAATTTATATCATAAAAAAAGGCTGTTTAAGACAATGGTTTAATAAGGATGGGAAAGATATTACTTTACAATTCTTTTTTGAGAACCAACCTGTTGCATCTATAGACAGTTTTTTGAACAATCAACCCAGTTTGTTTACGATTGAAAGTATTGAGCCTTCAAAAATTATTTCAATTAGTAAGGGAACTTTTGAAAATCTAAATAAAATCTACCCGGAATTTAATGATAGATTTAATGAATATTTGTTTCAAAGATTCAGAAATTACGCTCAACTTTTTTTGTCCCGTATTAAAGATTCACCCAAAGAAAGGTATGATGATTTGGTAAAAAACCATCCTGAGATAATTAATAGAGTGGCACAACATTATCTAGCGTCCTATATAGGCATAACGCCTATTTCGCTTAGCCGGATAAGAAATAGAAAGTAAGATTCATTTCTTAACAATTGTTATCGTCGCGAGGTGAATTTTTGAGGAATTTTGTTCAAAAAATTGAATATGAGACAAGGTTTCTTCAAAAGAGAGCATCCAAACACAGCCTTTGTTATGCTTGAAACAAAAAACTGTGAAGCATGTTGGAAATGCTTGAACGTTTGTACTAATAACGTCATTGGTCGGATAAATTTGCCGTGGCACAAGCATGTCCAATTCATCAACGATAGTGCATGTAAGGGTTGCATGCAATGTGTGAAAATTTGCATGACGGGTGCACTAAGTAAACTAACCTAAGGAAAAGGAGGTTGGTCTAATGAGAAATAATGTAAATCGGTTCATAATTAATCTTGGACTTATTATTTTTGGAATTGCAACTGTATTTTCCGGGATGTTGATTCAAGTTGAGTATCACATGGGCAATCATGGAAATATTGCAATTAAAGATTATGTGCTTGGTATTAATTACCAAGGCTGGTCTGCAATTCATAAAATTTCGATTGTGGTACTCACTGCATTAATGATTTATCATGTTTACCAGCATTGGAACTGGTACAAAGTTGTGATTACGAAAAAACTAATTACAAAAAACCAACAAGTTTTGATTCTTTCGTTACTATTTGTTTTGGTTGCAATTACCGGATTAACACCTTGGTTGATAGATTTGCTAAAAGGCGGTGAAATACAACGGAAAATATTCATTGAGATTCATGACAAACTTGCTATAATTCTTTCGGTTTATCTTGTAATACACATTATCAAAAGATTGAAATGGTTTTTTACTACCTTTGATAAAATGGCAAATAAACACAGCACACAACACGGCATCTAAGTAATGGCTGGGTTTGTGGGTTGCCAAGGGCAGTGCATCTATTGTAGTTTATGTCTCGGTTGACAATTACTTGCTTCGAAACCCGTCACTACTCATAAGCCAACCGTCAGCGGTTATGCCCATCACTAAGCATAAGTACTAACACAAGTCAAAATACAATAAATACAAGCAAGGAGTAATTATGGCATTCAAATGTTAAATTGGTTTACATTCATGGAATGGATGTATGCAGAATACCAAATAAAAAAACGGGAGCAAATTATCACATTTTCCCTTCTTTTGCCCACTCTTTCATAAACCAAAACACATGAAGTACTTTCTACTCTCCCTGATCCTGGTTGTTCTTTTCCTGGATGCAAATGCCAAGCAATATGAAATTATTTCTCCTGACAGGCTGCTTTCTGCAACCATTGACATAGACCGGGATATTTCAGTTAAAATGCTGAAAGGTAATAAGTTGCTTTTTGAACTTTCCGGTTTATCCCTTGAAACAGCCGGTGAGAAGAATCCTTTTTCCGTTCTGCAGGTTAAGAAGACTCATGGCCAATTGATCGATGAAGTGGTCAGGCCCGTTGTCCGGGATAAAGCAGATACCTATAAAAATCTCTGCCATGAATTTACAATTGATTTTAAATCAGGGTATTCATTGATATTTCGGTTGTACAATGAAGGACTTGCCTACCGTTTTTCGACCAACCTGAAGGACAGTCTTATCATCCGCAAAGAAAAGCTTGATATCCATCTCGGTGAAAATGACTCCCTGCGTTTCCAGCCTTCCAAATCTTTCAGGTCCTCCTATGAGACCCCCTATGAATTCCGTAAAATCAGCAGGATTGAAGATGGTTTGCTGGTACACCTGCCGGTTTTGGTGGAAAAGGACAATGGGCCGTTCATCATGATTACCGAGGCTGACTTGTATAAATACCCGGGTATGTGGATCAGGGGAACCGGGAAGCCGGGGCTCACCGTTGACCATCCTGCTTATCCCAGGTCCGGATCCAAGGCCACAAACGCTTATAATAGTGGCCAGGTTGGCGAAAGATACGATTACATGGCCAGGGTGGAGGGCAAACGAAACTACCCCTGGAGGATCTTTGCCGTGGCCGGTCATGAGGAAGGGCTGATCAGCAACAACCTGGTGTACCTGCTCGCTTCCCCAACCGGAATGGAGGATGTTTCCTGGATCAAACCCGGGGTAGTGATGTTCGACTGGTGGGGGAAAAACAATATTTATGGTGTGAATTTTAAGGCCGGGGTCAATACGGAAACGGCTAAGTATTACATCGATTTTTGTGCAGAGCAAGGAATCCGCTATTTCCTTTTCGACGATGGATGGTCACCCAGGGATGATTTACTGCATGAAGTGCCGGGGCTGAATATGGCCGAAGTAACTGCCTATGCCAAATCCAAAGGGGTCGGGGTAATGCTGTGGGTCATCTGGCATTCGTTGTACACCCAATGGGACCAGGCCTTTGACCAGTTTGAGAAATGGGGAATCACAGGCATCAAGATGGACTTTATGGACCGCGACGACCAGCAGATGGTGGAATTCTATGAAGCGGTTGCCCGGAAAGCTGCTGAAAAGAAAATGGTGGTCAATTTTCACGGGGCTTACAAACCCTGCGGACTGAGCCGCAAATACCCCAATGTGCTTACCCGCGAAGCCCTGATAGAATTCGAATACAACGGAGGCAGTGACTGGGTCACGCCGGAACATCACAACCTGCTGCCCTACATCCGGATGTTTACCGGTCCGATGGATTTTATCCCGGGCACCCTGCGAAACGCCACAAAAGCTAATTTCCGTGCTGTCGGCGATTACCCGATGGGACAGGGTACCCGGGCACATTCCATGGCATTGTTTGTCATACTGAGCAGTCCGATGGAGATGTTGCCCGATTCCCCTTCCGATTATTACCGCGAAAAAGAGTGCACCGGTTTTTTGGCAGGGATACCCGTCGAATGGAACGAAACAAGGCTTCTTTCCGGTAAAATAGGCAGGTACACCATCCTGGCCAGAAGATCAGGCAGCAGCTGGTATGTCGGAGCTATTACCGACTGGCAGGAGCGAAGCTTTGATCTGCCTACAGACTTTCTGCCACAGGGCAGATACCACCTTGAGATGATCGAAGACGGTACCAATGCCGGTGCCAGGGCCGAAGATTATAAAAAAGTCGAATCCGATTTTACAGCCGGAGAGGTTCTGAAACTGAAACTGGCTTCCGGTGGAGGATGGGTTGGAAAGATAACGCCGAAGAGATGAGATAAGAGAGATGAGACATGAGAGATGAGACATGAGATATGAGACATGAGACATGAGACATGAGACATGAGTTATGAGACATGAGTTATGAGTTAATGGGTTATAATGAGGAATTTCAATTTATTTCTTCGTTATCCAATTATTTCCTCTGTGTTTCTCTAGGTAACAAAAATATGTTGTACAAATGAAAAATTTGCATCACATTGACAACTGCCCGGACCAAAGGTCAGTTGCCCCGCAGATTTGGCAGAAATGCGAAAAACGGCTTTCAGGTAGCCTGGATTGGTTGGTGTTATCATATTCTCTATTTTGAAATCTTTTTGCGATTTGCCTGATTTTGACTAAGTTCAAATAACGGCATTCTAATGTTGCTTTGTACAAATCAAGGCTACAAACGAATTACTCAATATAAAAATATTTCTATAAAAAGACCTTTTAGTCTTTTATTTATTTTATCTTTGTTCCATTCATTAAAATTTCAAACAATGGAACAGATAAAATACAGTGAATTATCTCTGGGAGAGATAGTTGCAAATGATTTTAGAGCCGCGTCACTATTCAGCAAAGCAGGTATAGATTTTTGTTGCGGTGGCAAAAAGACACTTCACCAGGCGTGTGAAGAAAAATCACTGAATCCGGCGGGGTTAGAAAATGAGTTAATTGAACTTCAGAACGAACCGCTTTCCGTTTCACAAAATTTCAACTCCTGGAACCTGGCTTTCCTGGCAGATTATATTGTAAACACCCACCATCAGTATGTTGTAAAAACTTTGCCGCAACTGGTTTCCTATACCCGTAAGATAGCCGATGTTCATGGCTCTCATCATCCCGAGCTTGTGGAAGTGGCCTCACTTTTTTCACAGGTAAATGCTGAACTCCTTCAGCACCTGCAAAAAGAAGAAGAGGTTCTTTTCCCGGCTATCACGGAGGCATTGAGAGGTGATTCCCGGGAGGCGAGGAATATTATTGCCTCGGAGATCAGTCGTATGAGCGGTGAACATGAATTTGCCGGTGGTGCGATTGACCACATCAGTGTGCTTACCAATAATTACCGGGTACCTGAGGATGCCTGCAATACCTACCTGGTTACCCTGAGGCTTCTCAAACAGTTCGAGGATGACCTGCACATTCACGTGCACCTGGAGAATAATATCCTCTATCCCAAAGCATTAAAGCTATAATATTTTTGATTTTTTTGATTGCACGGAGATGCACGGAGTTCATAAAGGGGTACTCAAAGATTTCAATGTTCTCCTCTTTGTTGCCCTGCATTTATCTCCCTGTTACTCTGTGTAACCAAACTTTTTATTATTTTTATTCCAATGTCGGAGTTAATCAACAATAGCCTTCACCGCCTGGATACACTCACTGGTTTTGCCCGCGGACTCCTGCGGGGAGGGGAGGGGAGACGCCTCTTTGAGTCGCACCGCACAATGATTGAAACTGTTACACCTGCAGAAGCGATGCAGGTACTGGACAATTTGCTCCTTGAAGGAATTGCGGTAGAAACAGTCAAGGCTGGTACGGGGAAAATAATCAACGCTTTTTATAAATCTTTGAACAGCCAGGAATGGGAAAAACCAGGGGAGACCCATTTCCTAACCTTCCTGATGAAAGAGAACCGCGAAGCGGAAAAGATCATGACTGATATAAAGGCAGTTGTAAAATTGATCTTTGATCTGGATCATCCTTACCGGGAGGAACCTATTTCGGTCCTGCGTCTTCTTGTTTCCCGGCTGAAACTTTATGAGCTTCATTATATCAAGAAGGAAAATATCCTGTTTCCATATATTGAAAGAGCATTCCCTCAGCACCGATGCCTGCAGTTGATGTGGTCCTTTCACGATGATTTCCGCAGTAGTATCAAAGCACTGGAACTGATGCTGGTTTCGAATAATTCTGATAATGTGCTGTTAACCAGAGAATTGGGTAAATTGTTTTTCGTGGTGCTGCCTATTATTTTCCGTGAGGAGAAGATTGTTTTCCCGGTAGCCTACAGGGCTATTGCTGCCGGTGACTGGGATGAAATGATGCGCCAGAGTACAGAAATAGGATGGAGTTTTATTGATCCACCATCATCACGCACTCTTGACCGGAAAACAGATCCTTGCCTGGGCGGCCGGATCAACATGGGGTCAGGTACCCTTACGCCAGAACAATTCGTCTTGATATTCAGTAATTTGCCGGTTGATATTACTTTTGTAGACGAGAATGATGAAGTACGTTTCTTTTCTGAGGTGAAGGATCGGATATTTCCCCGTTCCAGGGCCATCATCGGTCGCAAGGTCCAAAATTGTCATCCTCCTGAAAGCGTGCATATTGTAAACGAAATAATGGATGCTTTCAAGCAGGGACGAAAAGATTACGCTGATTTCTGGATCCAGTTTCGGGAGAGATTTGTCCTGATCCGCTATTTTGCACTTCGCAATGCCGAAGGAGTCTACAAAGGCACAATTGAAGTAACCCAGGATGTCACTGACATACGCAACCTAAAGGGAGAAAGACGGTTGCCGGATTGGGGGAAAGGTGACGATATGACTGTATGACAGTATGACGGAAGGGAAGAAGTGGAGACTGGAAGAGTTCTGAAAAAGTTACTTTGTGCCAGCGTGGCATTGTGGCTTCGTGGCAGGAAAACGGAAACTCAAATGTGTTAATGTTCAAAATTGAGTGATGCCTGTTTCAGAAGGAAGGCGAAAAAGGTTAGAAGACCGAAAGCGGGAATAGTTGCCCGGGAAGTTGTTACTTACTCAGTGAATCTCTTGATAAACTTTGTGTCTCTCCGTGTTATAAATAAAGAAAAAACCAGAAAGCCATGCTCAAAGATTTAATACTTAAAAACCGAAGTTACCGGCGATTTTACCAGTCGGAAAGGGTTACAGTATCGCAGTTGACAGAATGGATAGACCTGGCCCGAAATTCTGCCTCAGCCCGTAATGCCCAGCCACTGAAGTATATCCTCAGTACGGATGAAGCGTTCAATGCCGCTGTCTTCGAAAATCTTGCCTGGGCCGGATACCTCACCGAATGGCCTGGGCCGGAAGAAGGTGAAAGACCGGCTGCCTACATTGTCATGCTGCACGATACCGAAATCTCACCAAATTACCTTTGTGATGACGGAATTGCCGTGCAAAGTATTTTACTGGGAGCCACTGAGTCAGGTTTTGGTGGTTGCATGATCTACTCTGTCAACAGGTTACGGCTTAGTGAATTACTTGGATTGCCTGAACATTTGAAAATTATCCAGGTGCTGGCGCTCGGAAAACCCAAAGAAGAAGTGGTTCTGGAAGAAATGAAAAACAGTGAGGTGAAGTACTGGCGCGATGAAAACCGTGTGCACCACGTACCGAAACGCTCCCTGGAGGAAATTATAGTCAAAATGTTCTAATGTGCAAATCCGCACCCGCATTGGCTAAGGTGATAATGTGCTACGTGAGAAACCTGAACTCATTGACTGCCGCCATTTTTTTGGGCGTATACTCCGGAAATGAAATTATTTAGCAGGAAAACAGCGGGAGCAAATCGGGAGAGGGATGTTTCCACAGGCTATGAAACCGATGTATTTTCATCCGAATTGGGTGAGGCATCCTTTTTGCCCGACAGAAGCACTACCACAATGCCTGTCAGCGGACTAAATAACAAAGACAGGATGAAGGTGATCCAGAAGCCGGTTTTTGTGCCTTTTCCCACTATACCTACAATTATCGAACTGCCGATCCAGGGCAATAAGAACAGTGCCAGATCCATGATCCAAAATTTATGTGATAGTCGAAATTACCTTATTTTTCTGATAGAGCGAAGATTTTAAATGACTTGCCCCCGAATTATTGCCCTTCGTTAATAGACCGGATTGCCATTGGCAGACTGTTTCTCCATATTTTTCATTTTATGGTGCTTACTTTTTAAACCATCCGCTAAAAAGCGATCCCCAGGCTGATCCCGCCCCTGTAAAACGGGTATGGAATTGAGGTCCCTTTTAACAATACACTGGTTGTGGTTTTGGATACCTTTATTTTATCGCCGACAAAAGTGGGCATATCATCTACAAAATTCTGTACATCAGATGCCACTGAATTGACATACGAAGGGTTGTCCGGAGTGGAATTCCCGTCAATATTGGCCATGCCGGCTTCAAGTCCGAAGAAATAAAAATCGATGTTCACCCTTTTACCGATCAGGAACTGGTAGCCGAGCTGAAACCCGAGATTCATTGTATTGACTTTCATTTCAATCTTATTTTCATAAGAATTGTCATTGTCATCTGTGGCACTTATCGTTGCGTTTACTTTGATATCCTGGTATTTAAGATATGGTGATATATAAAATCCTTTTGGAAGACCACTTTTCCCGGCGTAATGCCTGAAGGCGGCCCTGACACTAAAAATTCCAAGTTTATCATTGTAAGGCATATCCGCCGGATCCATTGTGTCAAAAATTGATTTTTTGGTGAACGAGCTGTTGGTCGGAATACCTATACCAAGTGTCAATGAGTTTTTCGTACTGATCATCCGTTCATACTCAAATGCGATACTGTTGAGTGAAAGGTTGACCGGTAAAAATTTTACCGAATTTTTTCTTGTTACCGGCAAATCTGAGACCGGTTCCTGTGCTGTAACATACATCGCAACTGAAATCAAAATCAAAAGCAGGTTTAATTTTTTCATAGGAGTATAGATTATATTTTGAATAAAGTTAACTGTTTTTTTACTTTTTTAGGATGCATTATAACCTGCTGGTGATATTAATTGGAAATAATAATACGCGAAAAAAATGTTCAACAAATCCTGTCCAATTATTATTTCCTCCGGGAAAAATTTTATAACGATTACAAAATTAGAATATTAAGTATAGTGAATAATTAATATGCCATTTATACCCATATCCTTGTATTGGGATGAGTTGCATTGATTGGTCGCAAGCTCTATTGCTGAGACAATTTATATCCCTTTCACATTATCCTGATCCAAAGCTTGATTCAGTTTGGCGATATCCTCATTCCTGGGTGTTAAATTCCAGCTGATGAAATCAAATTTCCAGTTTTTACCACTTTTAAGGGCGTGGGAAACCATTCTCCAGGGAATCCTTGGCGTGACTCCCTTCAGCGAAAATTGCTCCACAATAAGTGCTGATTTCCCTTCGGGAGAAACACGTATCTCACGCTTATCCAGGGAATAGGTCAAATCCGTTGATTTGTCTGCGAACATCTGGGTCCATGTTTCGATGAGGGCCAGCTTACAGAATGACTCGGTGGGATCTGTCCCGTAAAACTGACCATCCTCAGTCAGTAATTCAGAAAGCGCCTTTGCATTCTTTGATTTCAATGAGTTGGTATATCTGTCCATCAGCACATTGACTTCTGTCTGAGCTGCCTTTAAATCTGCAGTTTTGTTTTTGGCCTGAATTTCCATTGAGAGCAACAACAGAAATAAAGCAATTGCTGTGGTTAAACAAAGCTTTTTCATTGTATTGATAATTAAACGATTAATAAAATAAATCGGTTAAGACCGAACTATACAATATACGTAATTCAGAGGGTGAAGTCAACAAAACAGGTTGGATTTTCAGTTTTTTATGTGTTTGCAAAATGTACAAGCAAAAATGTATCTTTGAAAAGAACTGACTGTTGACACTCCCGTATTTTCAAATCTTTTCAACTCACTGACAATATTATGCATTCAAAATTTCATGCACGCAATCGAACCTTCAGGGGTCTGCTATTTTGTCTTGCCATCTTCCTTTTTTCTTTATCCAATAGGGCATTGGCACAGAATTCAGATAATCAGAGAGATGGAAAACTTTTGAGAAGTGAACTGTGGCAACCTTTCGACGCCGGCACTGCCAAAGGCGATTTTTATGTTTCTCCAAAAGGCAATGATAGTTGGTCGGGCACGCTTGCCGAACCCAATGCCTCAAAAACGGATGGTCCGTTCGCCACCCTGGCACGCGCAAAAAGTGCCGTCCGTGAGCTGAAATCAAAGGTCTATCTACCTAAAGGCAAGGCTATTGATGCCCGTTATGTGGGGACTTACCATGAGTTTGGCAAAGGAAAGGATATTGTGGTCTTTATCCGGGAGGGATATTATACCCTTACCGAACCTTTGATTTTTTTACCGGAAGATGGCGGAGAGCGTGTGGAAACCAATTTACCTTCGGGTGCCTTTGAATGGCATCATCTGCGTGATAATTATGTAACATATGCCGCCTATCCGGGGGAAAAACCGGTCATTTCGGGAGCTTCTTCAGTGAAAGGATGGGTGAAGGAGGGCAACGTATGGGTCGCGCCCTGGAAGGGAGACAGTGTTATGACACTTATCGCCAATGGTAAAAAACAAGTACTCGCAAGAATTCCCAACGAGGGATATTTTACACTCAGGCAAACTCCGGGTTCAACCCTTGAAATACCTTACAAACCGGGGGATTTAAAGAACTGGAAGGATATGCAGGATAACAGGATCGCGATTCTGCTCCGCTGGCGAACTGCTTACAATGCAATTGCCAGGATAGATGAGAAAAAGAAGATTGCTTATCTTAAGGTCCCTGAAAACGGTCCGGATGGCACAAACAATGGCCTTCTGGTAGTGCCACCGCGTTACTGGGTTGAGAATATCCGGGAACTCCTGGATGCTCCGGGTGAGTGGTATTTCGATAAAACCAGGAAGACAATCAGTTACATCCCAATGAAGGGATTTGACAACCCCAATGACATGACCCTGGCAGTGCCGCAGACTGTAAACCTGGTCAAAGTTGTGGGCAACGAAGAAAAGCCTGTCAGGAATCTCCGGTTTTATGGCCTGATCTTTGAAGGGGCAAAGGAAAATTTCAGAAACTATCCGCACTATTATGATCCTACACCTGGCTGTATAGCAATAACCTACCAATTCGCCAGCGATTGTGAGTTTGCAAAGTCTGAGCTCAGGGCTTGTGGCGGTGTTGGTATGAGTATCGGAATTGGATGCGTCAATACCCGAATATTTGAAAATACTTTTGATGGATTGGAGCAGGGCGCATTGGGAGTGAGCAGCACGGGAGATATGAAAAATGGAAAGCTGATCCAGGTCACCAGGGCGACAACGATAACCCGGAATATTTTTTCTGAATGTGGTTACGGGGGAGGGATCACCCTGGGTGTAGGGGGTACAAATCATACTACTATCTCACGGAATTATTTCACAAGGTCCGGAAGGCCCTATACCATTGATTGCGGAGCTGGAGGACTCGAAGGGAATATTACCAGTGACTGTGTTGTGGAGTACAACCATTTTTATGATGTCCAGAATGATGCCGATGATGCCGGTGTAATCGTTGTCACCGGGATGACCTATAACTCATACGTTCGTAACAATATCATTCACAGGGTTCATCGTGGATTTTTCAGTGACAATGTCGCGTTCTGGTTCGATAACATGTCGAGCAACTGGACCGTGACCAACAATATTTATTATGATATTGAGCAGGGTGAGATGAAGACCTGTGGTACTTACCTCATAGACAACAATTATTCAGACAATTTTATGATCAGGCATCCGCTGAACGCACCTGAACAGATCATTGAGGGAGATCCGGAATTTGTTTGTTCCAACCTGCGCGTGACCCTGAATGGAAAACCTGTAAGCGGAGAGGTACCTGGTGGTTCACTGGTGAAAGTTTGGGCCGATGTCACCAATTCGGGCAGCTCGGGTGTTGCGCCTGTTACCCTGTTCACCAACAGGAAAGTAGTGAAAATCAAACCATTCCCGGTTATCAGGAATAATACAGGCACCATTGAATTTGATTTGCGTCTGAACAATTTGGGCAGACAGGAAATTTCTATTGGTGAAACACTGCCGGTGGTCGTTGCCGTGACAGGGGCGAAACCGGCATTGCTGTTTGATGACATCCAACTTTCTGAAACCAGGATCCTCGATGGTGACAGTGTGACTGTCTCCGCTCTCGCCACCAATCTTCTCAGCGAGCCGGTCAATAAAAATGCGTCACTGATTGTTGACGGGAAGGCAATCAACACACGTCTACTGACTTTGAAGGCCGGTGAATCAAAGGGTGTAACCTTCAAAATTGCTCCATCCGGCGGTAATCATTCGGTAAGGATTGAAAATAGTGATGAGCTGACGCTGAATGTGTTGAAGTCTAGACAGTTGGATTTGAAGGATCAAAAGCTGTACACCTATATTTCACCAAAGGCAAAGCCTGCCGGGATTTCTTTCGATCAACCGGGAAACAGGTATACCATCAAAGCCAGCGGCTGGGATTTTTACCATGCCGAGGATGCTTATGGTACCGTGTACCTCAAACAGCTCACCGGAGATTTTACGGCAACTGTAAAAATTGCTTCCTTCGGAAACAGGACGAGCGAATGGTACCGCTCAGGACTTTTCGTACGTAATGACATCAGTAAAAGTTTTGATGTGGACAGGGGTAGTCTGGGTTCTGTGCTGATGTTCAGTACTCCCGGCCGCGCAGGCATAGAATATGACGAATTCGGAAACGGATGTATGCACAAGGCATCCAGCGAAAATCTTCCTGAAAACTCGCCGACGCCAATCTGGATAAAGCTCGAACGCCACGGAAACAGGTTTACAGGCTATATAAGTCTTGACGGAAAGAATTGGATCATCAAGCGTCAGACCGGAGATATCCCGGAAATAGGAAAAGCTGTCGATCTGGGACTTGCAGCCGGAGCCCCTGATCAGAAGCAATACACTGTCAACTTTGAAGAGTGGAAGATTAGGGTAGAGGATCCGGCTGAAGCCGGCAAGTGATATTTTAGAATCATTCTAAAATACTTGATTTGACCACTTTAGGTTGTTTGTACTTCCGTTATTGAAATTCCCCGGTAACGGAAGAGGCTCCACAATTTCTATTATTGAATTGTTAATTAAAAGATTATCAATGATTTGTATCACATTATCCAGCTGTCGTTGCAGGATAATGTATGCTTTGCGGGACCGGTTAAATTGGTGAAAGTCAAAATTCGGGTTAAAAAGGATAATTTGTAACCCGAAAAATTATTCCTCAGGCTACAAATTATCTGACTATCAGGTTAGGTTAAAACGGAATTACTTTTCTTCGAAATATTTTTTGGAGAGTTCTTCCTTGCTCATACCTTTCGACACATTATCAAAATATTTCATACGGGCGTTCTTCTCTTTGGCGAACATAGCCTGTGTACCTTCATGGGTCTGTTCGAAAGCTATGTAATTTCCGATCGAAATATTAGCGGCAGCTTTTTGTACATCAATGTTGGCGCCGATAAAGGTAAATGTCCATCCTGCCTCTTTCAGTTCAGTGATCATTTTGTTGATCATCCTGTGACTAAATTCTTTGGATGTATTTTCTTCTCCGTCTGTCAGGATAGTTACGAGAACCTGGTGCTTTTCGTCTTCGTTAATCTTGTAACGCAGCCTGGTAAGCGCGTCACCGAGCGCATCATAAAGCGGGGTGCCATTGTTCGGATTGTAGGTGGCGGAATTGATTAATTGTGCCTGGCCGACTGGTGCGCAGTCAAGGATTGTCCTGGTGTCTGAAGAATTGAAGAAAACCAGTGTGACAAGGTGTGACTGTTCACGGTATTTATCCTGCGCAGATTGGATGGTTTGCAGCGTTTCATTGAATCCGCTGATGGTTTGTTTCTTGATGATCTCCATGGAGCCGCTTTCGTCGACTACAAGCAGGTTGTAAACTTTTGTCTGTCTCATTTTGAAATTTTTGAAGGTTGGATTTAGGTTAATACTCTCTTGCAATGATCACTTGCCGGGTTTTTTGGATTTGGATTTTTTCTTCTCATCATCCAGGTCGAAACGCAGTAGATTGTATGAATTCCGGATCTCTGTATCATAGACTGAACGGTCGATGGAGAATAGTTGCGATGGTTTGTGGGGTGTTTCGCTCATCTTCTCGTTGGTGGGTTCAATGTAGTTGTATGAAGTCACCTTTTTGTAGAAATTGCGCCGGTCGATCTCTTTCTTCGTAACCAGGGAATGCAGCGTATAAAGCTGGGAGATGGAAAATTTGTCTTCAAACAGTTCGAGTCCGACATTGCCTGCACGGAAATTTCTTTGCAACTGGGCAAACGCGGCTTTTACAATCTGTTCATGGTCAAATACCAGTGGCGGGTAGTCATCCAGGCTGAACCACCGGGCGCTTGCAGCATCGTCTCCTCCAATCACATCGTGATCCGATGGTTTGACAAGAGCGTAGAATGCAACTGTAATGACTCTTTCCCGGGGATCACGGTCCACTTCGCTGAACACAGAAAGCTGACTCATATAAATTCCCCGGACATTGGTCTCTTCCTGCAATTCCCTGATGGCAGCCTTGTCTACCGTTTCATCAATTTTGACGAATCCGCCCGGCAGGGCCCAACTTCCTTTGAAGGGTTCCACCCCTCTTTCGATGAGAAGAATCCTTAATGATTTCCCGTCGAATCCAAAGATCACACAGTCTACAGTCACAGCCGGATGGGGATATTTGTAGGAGAATTTTCTGACCTTATCCATTTTATAAGTGTAATTATTACACAAAGGTAATCATAAAAATGGAATCTCCAAATTTTTTAGTGTAAAAAACACACATAGAACGATTTTTTTTTAAATATTACTGGGAAGCGCTTAATTAACCCCGTGTCACGGTACAAATTATTTCTATTTTCTATATATTTCGTTTTGAGTCATTAACGAGGATTTTATATTTCATTTTTATGCAGTCAAAAATTGAAATCATCCAGGGTGATATTACGGCTTTGCGGGTGGATGCAATTGTCAATGCAGCCAATCGTACTATGTCAGGAGGGGGTGGAGTCGACGGCGCGATTCACCGGGCTGCCGGTAGCGGATTGCTTGCTGAGTGCAGAACATTGAACGGTTGTGAAACAGGAGAGGCCAAAATCACCGGGGGCTATGACCTTCCGGCCAGGCATGTTATCCATACAGTCGGACCGGTCTGGTCCGGAGGTAATCACAGGGAAAGCGAATTACTGGCCAACTGCTACCGCAACTGCCTTAAACTCGCAGTTGTCAATAATTTGAAAACAATCGCTTTCCCATCTATAAGCACCGGAGTTTATGGTTACCCGGTAGAAAAGGCTTCAGTCATTGCGCTGAAGGAAATTCATGAATTTTTGAAAAATAGCAGTGAAATTGATAAAGTTATTATCGTTTGCTTTGGTGAGCGCCCTTTCAATATTTACACGCAGAATTTTACAGAGTTGATTTGAGAAAGTCGTTACCAGACCTTCAGATTCAACTCTCCCGTTTTCAGGTTTTCGAAGGGTCCGGCGGCCGGATTTGTGACCGATCGTTTTGTACCAAAATAATCTGTATCAATCGTTAACGCTGTTCCGTCCGGATTGTCAAACAAGGCTTTGGGTATTTTTGCCTTTCCCAGAATTTCTGTAGTAATTATTTTGACATGGTGTGTATAAAACTCAGGACTCAGCTTCATTTGTAAATAGCAGTCCGTATTATTTTCCGAAAGTTTCACCTCCGGATCGAAGGTGGATTTCTCAACAAAGTTGAGGTCTTTGTCGGACGGCCTGGCTCCGTTGTAATAAATATTGCCGCTCATCCAAACCGGTAGTTTTGCTCCGTTGTATCCCTCCAGTCCGGACTTGTATTTGCTGTCAGGTACGGGAGCTCCTTTTCCAACGAAAATATTGTTGTAAAACCTGTCATCCCCTGACTGGATGGTTGTAAGGGCTCCTATATCAGTGGAATGGGGCAGAAAGTAGGGAGTAAACCTGTTGGCATCCGGCCACATATAGACAGTTCCCGCAACCAGGTTGTGAAGGTAGGCGCCACCTTCAGACTGTGTCCGTATGGCAACGGGTGAAAGCAATAGGTTGTTATCGACCACAAAAGGTCCGTGGTTGACTTCCAAAAATATATCTTCCATGCTGTTTTCGTAAAACAGGTTGGAGGAAACCCGCGTTCCCTGTGTCATCCAGTCGAGCCAGAGCCCTCTTCCCGCATTGTGAATCCTGTTTTTCCGTATCTGTGTGTCGATGGCAGCATGAAATTTGATGCCACCAATTTCGGCACCCGAAAACTGCCTTTTCGTCCAGATATTGTAAATATGATTGTTCTCTATAATGCTGAAAGCCCCGCCCATGCTGCCGCAGATGCCTGTTTGCTCACAATTGAAAATCGTGTTGTTCCGGACGATATGAGAACCGATATTTTCTTTGTTCCAGCCATTGCGAAGCACCCTGAACAACACCTCAATGTAATGAATATTGCCATCACGGTTGATATTTTCCTTGTCTGCTGTCCAGACATTGTGGCCGGTTCCGCGCTCTTTTCCCAGGGTAATGCCGGAACATTTTGAATCACAGATCACATTGTTCTCAATAATCCAGCCCTTGTTCCAGTGGGTAGCGATCATTCCGACCTGTTCAGCAGTCGGTGCACCCCATTGCGTCGCTGCCTGGCATATTTTGAATCCGCTGATTGTTATGTAGTTGACACCTGATTTCTCCGGATAGAAGCACGTTTTGCGGGTGCTGATCTCAACAAGTTCCTTGTTTGGATCGTACTGATGAAAATTGGCCCGGATGGTGGTGTTTTTATCATCAACGGTACAAAACCAGGTGTAAGTTGACCCTTCCGCATCCCGAATTTTGGTGTCCGCTACCGGATGGATGACTTTTTCCACTGTTTCCTTTTCAAACAGGGACTTGCCATTCAGAAATACCTCCCCTGTATGGTGAATCCTGCCCTGGGCATTGAACCAGTCACCGTTAATGGAATCCTTGTACGGATTGTAATCACCGAAAAAAGAGTTGGGGATCGTCACTTTCCAGACATCTTCCTTTTCCCGTATCCATCCTTTTATGATCTCGGATCCCCTGATCTCTGCTTTCTCCCCGGGTGCAGACCTGTAAACGATTCTTATTTCATCACTTACACCTCCTCTTGGCGGATTGATCCATTCCCGGTAGGTGCCTTCATGGACAGTCACGACATCTCCCGGAACCGCCATTCCCGCTGCAAAATTGATGGTCCTGAATGGTTTTGAAGCTGATCCTTCATCCCGGTCGTTTCCACTCACTGAAACATGATATTCTTTGGCCTGGCCAAAAGTTGCCAACGATAACGCTATAACAGTCAGCAGGGTCTTAAGTTTTGTCATTTTACCGGGTATAAATATTTTTTTCTCAATTTTACAGTTCGTATGCTGCTTTCCAAATGGAATGACCTTATGCACGAGTACCGTTTTAAAGTTATAGTTTTTATTTTTAATTTTATTTCCGCACGGTCATCTTTGTTCAGGTTAATGTGGTATAAATCAGATCGAAATAATTCTGTATTGGTATCAGTCACATGTCCGGCTTTTTTATTTAACAGATTTTAATTCAGTATCTTACATTGTGGACTGATATTTCTGTATTTTTATTTTCCATATTTTTTTTCTCATCAGATCTTTGAAATTTAGTATTTTAGTGCATTATTGGATTCCTTTGTCGTTTATAACGGCCTGGAAGCGTTTGTCATATAAATAGAATCCGGATAAATTTACGTGATTTGGATTACCGGTAATATGCCATAATACTTAGTTATATCTTATGAAGAAATTTTTTTACCCTGTTGTTCTGTTTATGCTGGTTACTATAACTTTGCCTGCGCAAAAGCATTACACGGACCTTGTCAATCCATTTTTAGGCACAGCCACCCTTTGGGACAGCATTGACATCGGGTATACACCGACTCACAGAACCTGGGGTGCTGAGACCTTTCCGGGATCGTCGCTGCCCAATGCCATGGTTCAGCTTACTCCTGTAACCAAATTCAGGAGCGGTTCAGGATACCAGTATGAGGATACTGTTATTTATGCTTTTGCCCATACCAGCAAAGGACACTGGAATTTGTGCCATATTCCGGTATTGCCGGTAACAGGCAATGTCAGTCCGGATAACTATTTTTCCGGGTACAGTCACAAAAACGAATCTGCCCATCCCGGGTACTACCAGGTCTGGCTTGAAAAGTATGGTATCAATGCTGAATTGACTTCAACATTGCGATGTGCCTATCATAAATATACTTACAAAGCCGGGCAGGGGAAAAAACTTGTTGCAGATCTTTCCACTTCCAATGAAAGGGTCAGGAGTTGGGCCATAAATCAGGAAGGCGAAAATATATTCAGTGGTTTTCAGCAAACAGGTGAAAAAATGTATTTCTATGCCGTTGCCAATCACAGGATTATAAACATCGACTCTGTCAAAAGTGAAAAGAAGACCATTTCAGTTGTCAAATTTGCGGATGAGCCGAAACCGCTGGAGCTAAAGATTGGTTTTTCATTCGTAAGCATAAAAAATGCAAAGGATAACCTGGAACGCGAAATGTTGGGAAAAAGTTTCGATCAGGTGAGAAAGGAAGCGACAGAAACCTGGGAGGCATTGTTGTCAAAAATAAAAGTGTCGGGAGGAACCGAAAGGCAGAGGGGAATATTCTATTCGACTTTGTACCGTTCCTTCCTGTGGCCGGCCTTGCGGAGCGATAATAACGGCGATTTTACAGATTTGAAAGGCAATGTAGTCAACAAGGGTTTTAGCTATTACACAGAACCTTCCCTGTGGGATGATTACAGGAATAAGCTGGTTCTACTCGGAATGTTGTCGCCAAACGTCACAGCTGATGTGATAAGTTCCCTGATTGACAAAGGTGAAAAAACGGGATTCATGCCTACTTTCTTCCATGGCGACCATGCTGCCCCATTTATTGCAGGAACCTATATGCGGGGAATCCGGGGTTTTGATGTGCAAAAAGCCTATAACCTGCTTCTCAGAAATGCAACGCTCGAAAATAAAAGCAGGCCTTATGTCCTGGATTATATCAAGAATGGTTATATATATGAGCAGGATATAGCGAACCCGAAAATTGAGACCAAAGCAACTGCAGGTGTTACCAAGACCCTGGAATACGCTTATGATGATTATGCTGTGGCATTATTGGCCAAAGCGCTGGGTGATACCAGCAATTACCGGATGCTGATGAAACGGACCGGAAACTACAAAAACATGTTTGATCCGTCTACAGGATTAATGAGAGGTCGACTGGCCAATGGTGATTGGATCAAAAATTTTGATCCCGAATATCCATATTATGAATACATGTATCGTGAAGCCAATGCCTGGCAATCCTCCTTTTTTGCACCCCATGATCCGATGGGACTGGTTGGTCTTTACAAAAGCAAGGACGAATTCGAGAAAAAGCTGGATGATCTGTTTTCGATACCATGGAAAGGAGTCGAAGCCTACAACATATCCGGATTTATCGGTCAATACTGTCATGGCAACCAGCCTGACCACAGTTTCCCGTTCATGTATTATTTTGTGAACAAACAGGAAAAATCACAAGCTATCCTGGATAGTATCATGAATCATTTCTATGATTTGGGGAAAGTTAAACTTGCCTATGCGGGTATGGACGATGCCGGTGAAATGTCCTCCTGGTACGTATTTAATGCCATGGGTTTCTACCCGTTCTCTCCTGCTGACGAAGATTATATAGTCTCAGTGCCACTTTTCACCAAAATTGAATTCAGCCTTAGCGGGAAGAAATTTACAATACTCCGAAAGAACTCAGGCAGGAAAATCACGGGAATCACTTATGATAACAAGAAATTACCGGGCTATTTTATTCCATATCATGAGCTTGCAAAAGGTAAAACATTGGTTATAACTACTGGTCAATGAGTTGAAGATGTCATAAATGATTGAACAGACCGGGTGGGCGTTACGATGCTTCACCCGATGAACCGGGGCAAGTACTTGATACTGAAAACGTCATCGAATAATTGTCTAATTAGTCTAAATAAATCAAAATGAAAGGAAAACTCGCTCAATTTTTTGCAATCCTGCTGTTGGCATTATTTTCAGCAGGCAACCTATTTGCGGACATTAAATTACCTGCCATATTCTGTGATAATATGGTCATGCAGCAGCAAACTGAGGTGGCTGTCTGGGGGAAGGCCTCCAAAAATGCGACCGTAAGTGCTTCCACTTCATGGAATCACAAGAGTTACAGTACAAAGGCTTCAAACGATGGAAGCTGGAAACTGAATATCGCTACTCCAAAAGCCGGCGGACCTTACGAAGTGACAGTCAGTGACGGGAAAAGCCTGAAATTGAAGAATGTACTTATTGGCGAGGTTTGGATTTGTTCCGGACAATCCAATATGGAGATGCCCATGAAAGGTTATAAAAATCAGCCAATTGTCGGATCCGGAGAAGCTGTAGCAACGTCGTCAAATCCGGTGATCCGGCTTTTTACAGTTAAGAAAGCCACCAGCCTGGAACCGCTGGACGATTTTACCGGCAGCTGGAGCCTCTGTGAACCTGAAAATGTCGTAGAATTCAGCGCGACAGCCTATTATTTCGGACTGATGCTGAACAGGGCACTCCATGTGCCTGTGGGACTGATCAATACAAGCTGGGGCGGAACCAGGATTGAACCCTGGATCAGTGAAAGCGGATGCAAAAACTTCGATTGGGTGAAACTGCCTGACACGAAACAGGTTGAAAAACTATCACCCCAAACACCAACTGTTTTATTCAATGCCATGATCAATCCGATGGTTGGTTACGGAATCCGGGGTGCAATCTGGTACCAGGGAGAATCCAACAGGAATGAGGCTGCCGAGTACCGGAAATTAATGCCCGGATTGATTGAGAACTGGCGCTCTGTTTGGGGAATAGGAGACTTTTCGTTTTATTTTATGCAAATCGCTCCCTTTGATTACGGCCCGTCAGGACTCAGTTCAGCCTACCTGCGCGAAGCACAGTTGAAAGCTTCCTCCTCCATAAAAAATATTGGTATGGCAAGTATTATGGATATCGGCGAAAAGGATTGCATTCATCCTTCCCACAAGGAAAAAGGGTCCAAAAGACTGGCATTACTGGCTTTGGAACAAACATACGGCATGAAAGGCGTCAATGGACATAGTCCTGTTTTTAAAGAGATGAAGGTAAATGCCGGAACAGTCCAGCTTACCTTCGACAACGCGCCAAACGGCCTTACCTCCTTCGGGAAAGAGCTTAACTGTTTTGAAGTGGCAGGTTCAGGGAAACGATTCTTTCCGGCAAAGGCTTTTATCACGGGAAACGGTGTCACGCTGTTGTGTCCATCGGTTTCTGAACCTGTTGCCGTGCGGTATGCGTTCCAGGACTTTGTCGTTGGTGACCTGTTCGGGACCGACGGATTACCGGTATCTTCCTTCAGGACAGATGATTGGGAGCCCGTCAAATAGGAATTGTTACTTTGCTACTTAATTTACAGTAACATTTTCCTGACCATTATAAAGAGGCATTTCAGGAAATCTGTAAATAAATAACCAAATAAATTCACAGAAATTCAGAAAGTTAACAGAATTGTGTCTTCTGTTAACTTTCTGAATTGGTATGTATGAGATGACGCGCTAACGAAACCGGACGAGATGCCTAAAACTCTGTATTCTACCGGAAAAGTCTTAACCAGGATAATAAGCTTATTTGGCTTATTATCCTGGTTTGCCATTTATCCGTCAGTATCACAAACAGTTAACTCCACTACTTTCAACTCCTTTGCAGAGAAAATCTACCTGCAACTGGATGGTAGAGTATATACAACAGATCAGATAGTCTGGTTTAAATCGATAGTAGTCAGTTCGATCGATCATGTTCCGTCCGCTTTGACCGGCGTTCTTTATGTTGAGCTGGTCGGACCGGATGAAAGGATAGCCGATAAGAAGCTGATCAAACTGGAAAAAGGTATCGGGGAAGGTTGCTTTGAGCTGAATAAGAGCTTCGATGAAGGTACTTACCAGGTCAGGGCCTATACAGGATGGAACAGGAATTTTGGCACTGATTTCATTTGCAGGGAATACATTCAACTGTTTTCTTCATCGGCCAAAGTGACCTCCGACCCAATAGGGGAAATAACTCTTATCAAAGAAAATCATAAGGAAATACATGTAAGAGCCACGCTCAATCCTATTGCCATAGATAGTCTTCACAAAAAAGAGGTTACCCTGGTTGTTATTCTCGATAATAGAAAAGATACGCTAGCTGTCAAAAAGAACGGGGAAAGCAAGTACCTGGTTGATTATCCGGTAACGGATAATTCACAGTTGGTCACTTTGCAGATGCGGACCAGGAACAAATTTACCTATACTAAAACGGTAGCCCTGGATGAAGATCATTTCGATCTGCAGTTCTTTCCTGAAGGTGGAGAGCTGGTGCATGGATTAAGGAGCAGGGTAGGCTTTAAAGCAGTTGATTACAATGGTAGGGGTAAAATTGTTGAGGGCGTCATAGTAAATGGCAATGGCGATGTCATTGTGCCCTTTAAAAGCAACCGGTTGGGAATGGGAAGTTTCTTACTTGGCAATGCGGACAGTACCACGAAATATTTTGCTCAGCTGTCTTCCCTGTCAGAAAATAAATTATCCCTGCTCTATCCACTGCCAAAAGTTGTATGCCAGGGTAATGTGATGTCCGTAAGTAAATACCAGGACGACATCAGGATAAAAATCTCCTCTAACTACCTCAGGAATGACAGTATCAACCTGCTAATCGCCTGCAGGGGTGTTGTTTACTATGAAATAAAAGACCGTTTGAAGGTTGGCTCTGTCGTTTTTGCATTGCCGGCGGATTCACTTCCGGAAGGAATTGTGGCTTGTACCTTGATGGATGACAAGATGCACCCATTGGCCGAGAGGCTTTATTTTAACGAAAGGCCTGGAAGCCGGGTGAATATTGCTATTGCACCCGATAAAAGCAGCTATGCACAGCGGGAATTGACAAAGTTGGCAATCGGGACAACAGACAGCAAAGGGGAGGCAGTCTATACGAATTTATCCCTGCTGGTAATGAACAAGGCGCAGTTGGGACAGCTGCAACACAGGCGTGAGAATATTCTATCCGGTTTGCTACTCCATTCAGAACTTAAAGGTGAAATTGAAGATCCCGGATACTATTTCAGCAGTGATACAACCCGGCAAAGTGATCTTGATGACCTTATGCTAACTCAGGGTTGGAGTAAATACTTGTATACCAATACGGAACGATCCTTTACGTTTCAGCCTGAACCTGCTTTAAGGGTATCAGGCACCGTGAGCGGAATATTTTCCGGTAAGAACAAAAAGGTTTCAGAGTTGACCCTGATGACTTTTGGCAAAATTCGTTCTGTTCAGACACAGCGGACCGATAGCCTGGGCAGGTTCAGGTTCAATGTGGGTGATGAATATGGCCAAAACCTCAATATCCTGGTTCAGAGTGCGAATAAAAGGGGTGAGAAGAAGAATTATACCATTACATTGGATAAGCAGATTTCGCCTCCTGTCTCCTTTAATCATGCAAGGTCTGTGGAAAAGGCTGACAGTGTGGTGCATGCAATAGTCGAAAAAAGCATCGTTCGCAAGAAGGTGGATGATACCTACAAATTATCTGCCGGAGAGATATTGTTGGGCGAAGTTGTTGTGGAAGCCTATAAAATGACTCCTGAGCGAAAAAAGGTAATTGAAGCATATGGCGAGCCGGGTATGATTATCAGCGGAAAGTCCATCCAGGATAAGGAAGAAAAATGGTCGTACGGTTTATACAGTGTCCTGATGTTCAATTTCCCGGACAAGGTCATTGTCAGGAGGGCGCGTGACGGAAATCTGTATGCAAGAGTCAGGCAGTCAGAAATGACACTTGTGGTAATCGACGGAATTCCGGTTCTTTATTACGATTATCCTCAAATACCCAATATTCCTCCCGGCGAAGTGAAAAGTTTTGAAATCATTGAGGGTGCGAAAAATTTTAGTAGTCTTTACATGGAAACGTATCCGCAGGCAAATCCTGCTTACGTTCCTGTCTGGGGAGATGTCATCGCTATTTATACCTATGCCGGGCAAGGTATCTACGGAGCAAAAAGTACCACAGGATTGTTAAAGGCAGTGGTTCCCGTTTTTGCTCCGCACCGTGAATTTTATGTTCCAAAGTACGAAAATATCCAGCCTGAAGAGTGGTACAAACCCGATCTTCGCGCCTTGGTGCACTGGGACCCGATCATCACAACCGACAGCTCCGGCAAGGCTTTCGCATCGTTTTACAATGCGGATAACCTGGGAGATATGCTCGTGGTAGTCGAGGCAATTTCAGATGAGGGTGAAATCGGGTACCAGGAGTTGATATATCATGTAGAGAAAAATGCCGGGAATAAGGAAATTCACTGAAGAATAAATATTAATATAAAGAAACCGGTATTAGAATTTAATAATGCCGCGTCAAGATACCAACCTTTTAGAAAATGGGGAAGGATTGACTGACTGAACTGTTCTCCTTTGAAATTCATTGGGTAACCTCGTATTGCAGGATGTTTTTCACACTTACCCGAAATGTGCCTGGGTTTTAAATTTCCATCCTTATAATTTCTTTATCCTCACCACATCATTCCTTTTAAAATCTTTATAAATAGCTGCGCACCTTTGTAACGTAAAATTTAAATGAACTTTTTATGAATACAACAATTTTGATGGATGTGCAGTCCTCCGGTTCTCCGGGTGGTTATACAATCGGAATATTTATCACCCTTCTTATTCTGGGATACCTGTTGTATGCCCTGATCAAACCTGAAAAATTTTAAAAAACAGTCATTGGCTGAGTTGTTTTCATCTTGAAATTTTTCGGTTATGTTCTTCTTGTTTTTGCAATAGGAAGCGTGGAAGGTCACCTGCTAGAATAAGACAAATACATTGAAGGTCAACAGAACTATCGTGAAGAAAGAATAAGGCCAACAAAAAACAATTGTAATTAACGAAAAAATATAGATCGTGAGGTTTAAAATATTTTGCCCTTTGTTAATTTTCGCCCTGGCCTTTACAGCAAATAAAAATGTAATGGCACAAACTGTTGAGCCTGCTTCGCCTTTTAAAATCACTGCAGATATTGTAAGCAGCTACGTCTGGAGAGGTTCCCTGGCAACCGGTAGTCCTACCCCCAACTTCCAGCCAACGTTGGCTTATACAAAAGGAAATTTTGAGATTGGTGTTTGGGGATCTACTGATTTTACCGGGAGCTATAAAGAAGTTGATCCTTATATTTCCTTGACTTCCGGGCAATTAAGATTTGCAGTTACTGATTATAACTGGAATTTTGAGAAAGCAAATTATTTCAACTATAAGAACAGTGAAACTGGACACCGGATTGAAGGTACGATTGGTTTTATCGGTCCGAATACCTTGCCCATAAGTGTTACCTGGAATACGCTCGTTTATGGTTTAGATAAGAAATCTACCGATTCAACCAAACAGGCCTTTTCAACTTACATTGAGTTGGGTTATTCAAAAGGTCCGGTAGCTTTCTTTTTTGGGTTTACCCCATGGGCCAGTTATTACAATAATTACGGTGCTACTGCTTTTGATCCTGAAACCCCAAAAAAGTCATTCTCTTTAGTCAATATCGGTACTGCCATTTCAAAAGGGATTAAAATCACAGAATCCTATTCTTTGCCTGTTAAGGCCTCTTTAATTATTAATCCTTCTGCATCCTACTCGAAAAGCGATTATATCCATCTGACAGTTGGCATTACCATCTAATCAATAACAATCAACTTTATGACAACACAAGATTTTATTCAAATAATTCTGTTTTTCACCGTTTTAATAGGCTTGACACCTATTTTGGGGAATTATATGTACAAGGTTTTTACCGGAAAGAACCATCCGATGGTACCGGTTTTGGGTTGGCTCGAAAAGCTGACCTACAAATTTGCGGGTATTGATGCCGGGAAAGAGACCAATTGGAAAACATACACCTTTGAGCTGCTCATGTTTAATCTGGTTGGCCTCGTTTTTGTCTTTCTCCTTCAAATTTTTCAGAGCTACTTACCGATGAATCCGGCACATCTCGGAGATGTTTCCTGGCATTCCGCCTTCAATACATCTGCAAGTTTTGTAACAAACACCAATTGGCAGGGATATGCAGGAGAGACAACCCTCAGTTATTTTGTGCAGATGATTGGTTTAACTGTACAAAATTTTGTCAGTGCTGCCACCGGAATAGCTGTCTTAATTGCACTTATCAAGGGAATATCCCGCAAAACCACTGACAAGCTCGGAAATTTCTGGTCTGACCTGACAAAATCAACACTCTATATTTTACTGCCTTTGTCCATCCTTTTTGCGATTGTATTGGTAGGTCAGGGCGTGGTGCAAAATTTTAAATCTTACGATACTGTTCAAACTATTCAAGGCGCTACTCAGGTCATCCCGGAGGGTCCGGCAGCTTCGCAGATTGCTATAAAGCAATTGGGTACCAACGGAGGCGGTTTTTTTAATTCCAATAGTTCACACCCTTTCGAAAATCCGACCCCTTTCAGTAATTTTCTTGAAATGTTGGCTCTGTTGCTTATCCCTGCCGCTTTAACTTTCACTTATGGTAAAATGGTTGGCTCAACGCGACAAGGGTGGACAATTTTTTCGGCTATGATGGTATTACTCCTTGTCGGGTTGAGTATTTCACTGTATGCAGAATATTCAACCAATCCGATTTTTGGAAATTTGCATTTAATGGAAGGAAAGGAAACCCGTTTTGGAATCACCAACAGTGTCCTCTGGTCGACTTCTACCACTGCTGCCTCAAACGGTTCGGTAAATGCGATGCACGATAGTTTGTCGCCCCTTGCAGGAATGGTTGCAATGATCAACATTATGCTTGGCGAGATTATTTTCGGAGGTGTAGGTTCTGGATTATATGGTATAGTAATTTTTATAATTCTTACGGTATTTATTGCCGGATTGATGGTTGGGCGCACACCTGAATACCTGGGTAAAAAGATTCAGAAGTTCGAAGTTCAGATGGCTATCATCGCTGTTCTTGCCCCAAATATAGTGATACTTCTTTTCGCAGCCTGGGCTTCGGTAACTAGTCCCGGATTATCGAGCCTTAATAATGCGGGTCCGCATGGACTCTCCGAAATTCTTTACGCTTATGCTTCAGCAGCAGGCAACAATGGAAGCGCTTTCGCAGGGTTAAACGCAAATACTGTGTTTTACAATTTGACCATCGGGTTTGGAATGCTGATTGGACGTTTCGGGATCATTTTACCTGTAATGGCAATCGCCGGAAGCATGGCACAAAAGAATATAACTCCATCCTCTTCAGGGACTTTTCATACAGACAACTGGCTATTTGTCGGTTTACTGATTGTAGTCATCCTGATTGTTGGTGGATTAACGCATTTTCCTGCATTATCTCTTGGACCTATTGTAGAACATTTGCTGATGAAGAATGGTGTCACCTTTTAACTTTTAAAACAATGAGTACAAAACAAAATCTAAGCCTTTTCATCCGTAAGTTGGCTTTTCAGGCAGTAAAGGACAGTTTTATCAAACTAAATCCTGTATTATTAATAAAAAATCCCGTCATTTTCATTGTTGGGATAGGCGCAGTTCTTACAACAATTGTTGTGATGACAGATATTTATCAACATAATTTTTCATTATTCAATCTTAACATTACCATTTGGCTATGGTTCACCGTATTATTTGCAAATTTTTCCGAGGCCATCGCTGAAGGAAGGGGAAAAGCACAGGCTGACAGCCTGCGAAAAAACCGCAAGCAAACTATTGCCCGAAAGTTGAATGGTAAGCTTGAGGTTTTTATCAATGCCGCGGAACTTAAATTAGGCGACATCGTTGTTTGCGAATCGGGTGACATCATACCCTCGGATGGTGAGGTCATTGAAGGCATTGCAAGTGTCGATGAGTCAGCCATTACAGGGGAGTCGGCACCTGTAATCCGGGAAAGCGGTGGAGACAGATCTGCCGTTACGGGAGGAACTAAAGTAATTAGCGATAGAATCTATATCCGCATAACTTCCGAACCTGGAAACACATTTATTGACCGCATGATTGCATTGGTTGAAGGAGCAAAACGCCAAAAAACCCCCAATGAAATTGCATTGTCAATTTTAATCTCAGGTCTGACAATCGTGTTTCTTTTGGCTGTGGCTACACTGCCTGCATTTTTTAGTTACAGTTTGTCGGCTTCAGGATTACCTGAATCGATGAATCTGACATTACCAGTTCTGATTGCATTGCTTGTTTGTCTGATCCCAACAACCATTGGAGGTTTGTTGAGTGCAATCGGGATTAGTGGCATGGACAGGCTTTTACAGCGAAACGTTATTGCTACGAGTGGACGTGCCATCGAAGCAGCTGGTGATGTGGATGTACTATTGCTTGACAAAACCGGAACGATCACATTGGGCAATAGAATGGCAACAAATTTTATTCCTGCAGATGGCGTGACTGTTGAAGAACTTGCCGATGCCGCCCAGTTTTCATCACTTTCGGATGAAACACCCGAGGGCCGTTCAATAGTTGTTCTTGCAAAAGACCAGTTCAATATCCGCGGTCGTGAGGTTCACCAACTCCATGCAACATTCATTCCTTTTACGGCACAATCAAGAATGAGTGGCGTTGATTTTGTTTCAGATGACGGAATTACCCATATGATCAGGAAAGGTTCATCGGATGCCATTCGTGGCTTTGTGCAAAACAACAATGGGTTTTACACTCAAAAGATTCAAGATATTGTTTCTGAATTGGCCCGGCAAGGGGCTACTCCGTTGGTCGTGGCGGAGGATAAAAGGGTTCTCGGAGTCATCCACCTGAAGGATATTGTAAAAGGCGGAATCAAACAGCGATTTGCCGAGCTTAGAAAGATGGGGATTCGAACTGTAATGATTACTGGAGATAATTCACTGACTGCCGCTGCCATTGCAGCCGAAGCGGGAGTTGATGATTTCATGGCAGAAGCTACACCTGAAGATAAATTACGCCGTATCCGGGAAGAACAGGCCAACGGCCATCTTGTTGGAATGATTGGAGACGGTACAAATGATGCCCCTGCACTTGCGCAGGCCGATATTGGCATTGCCATGAACACAGGAACGCAGGCTGCACGTGAAGCAGGGAACATGGTGGATCTTGATAGTAATCCGACTAAACTGATTGAGGTGGTGGAAGTAGGCAAGCAATTACTGATGACCAGGGGCTCGCTTACTACATTTAGCATTGCCAACGATGTGGCAAAATATTTTGCTATTATTCCAGCAATTGCCATCTCACTCTATTCCGGCAAGAGTGAGGTTGGACCGCTTTCTGTATTAAATATTATGAATCTCGGTTCGCCCCAGAGTGCCATTCTGAGCGCAGTAATATTCAATGCAATTATCATCGTTTTACTCATTCCTTTGGCTTTAAAAGGTGTCCGTTATAAACCAATTTCAGCAAATGCTGCCTTGACCCGAAATTTGCTTATTTTTGGTTTAGGTGGAATTTTGGCTCCCTTTATGGGAATAAAGCTTATTGATATTATAATTAATATGTAATGCTTCAAAATATGAAAACACTTATCATATCTTTAAAAATCTTCCTCTTCTTTACTGTATTAACAGGTGTCATATATCCGTTATTTGTAACAGGGATCGCTCAAATTACCTTCCCCACAAAGGCAAATGGAAGTTTAATTGTAAAGAATAATAAAATTGTTGGCAGCGAATTGATTGGCCAGCGTTTTGATAGTGCCATTTATTTTTCTTCACGGCCATCTGCCATATCTTATAATCCATTACCTTCAGGAGGCTCAAATCTTGGTTTAACAAATGCCAGATTGAAACATTCTGTAGACTCATTAAAAAAACAATTTATCGTGTTTAACCAATTGAAAACCATTTCTGAAATACCATCAGAAATGATTTTCAATTCTGCCAGCGGCCTTGATCCTCATATTTCACCCAACGCTGCATTATTGCAGGTAGATCGTATTGCCAAAATCAGGCAATTTGATGCTAGCAAGAAACAACTACTCCTGCAGTCCATTGCAGAATTGTCTCAATCACCTCAATACTTGATACTGGGAGAGCAACGAATTAATGTGTTAATGCTAAATCTGAAGCTGGATGAAATAAATAAAATTAGTAAGCCATGAAAATTTCTATTCGCTCAAAATTTTCTACCGGGATGGTTTTTCTCCTGATCATTCTGGCGTTATCAATATTCTCTGCTTATTACATGAATAAAGTGTCGAACGAAACCGACGCTATTCTGAAAGAGAATTATCTTTCTGTTGTCTATTCGCAGGATATGGCAGAGGGATTAACTAAGATGAACCAGGAAATTGCCAAGAGTTTTATATCCAACAGCAATTTGAATACCCGGATTCTCAAAGATGAACTTAAAGTAGTAGGTGAATCTTTTCAGTCTGAGAAAAAAAATATCACTGAACCCGGGGAAGCTGAACTGGTGGCAGAAATTGAAACTGGATTAAAAGAATACGGAGATTCAGTTCTCAAATATATGGAATCGCCTCTTTCGGCGAAAAAGGTTTTCTCCCTGCAAAATATGTATGGTTTATTATACGGTCAATTGACACATTTATCGCAAATGAATGGTAAAGCCATTGTAGTAAAAACAGATCATACGAAAATATCATCGCAGGATGCAATGACACAAATGTCCATTATTGCAACATTGTGTTTTATTATAGCACTGTTCTATTCGTATAGTTTTTCCGCATACTCCAATGAACGATTTAACCAGTTGTATGATGGGATAAAAAAAATTGGGTCGGGTAATTATGAGTATCGGCTAGATTTTGACAGTTCGGATAAATTTTCCGAAATTTCAGTTGTCATTAACGAGATGGCTGAGAAATTGATTCAAAATGAAAATAAAGCTTTGTTAACTGAACCCGTAGAATCAGTAAAGGTTTTGTTAATAAGCGAGATCTATGAACTGAAAAATATTTTAACCAGGCTTAAAAATATTGAAACCGATGCTGACGAACTGATTGTCAAGCTCGAAGAAAAATTATAAGATTATGGATGTTCCGAATTACCGTCCAGATCCGGATGAACTTTTAGCCTCTATCATTCAGCAAGAGGAGAGGAGCAAAAAGGGAAAATTGAAGATATTCTTTGGTATGTGTGCGGGTGTGGGTAAAACCTATACCATGCTGCAGGCGGCCAAAGTCGAAAAACAAAAAGGTTGTGACATTATCATCGGATTTGTAGAAACTCATAACCGCAAGGAAACTGCTCAACTTGTTGAAGGTTTAGAAGTAATAAATCGCATCGGCCTGAAATACAAATCTTCTGTAGTGGAGGAAATGGATCTGGATGGTATTTTGGCCCGAAAACCAGAGATAGTTCTTGTCGATGAGCTGGCCCATACAAATGCCCCGGGAAGTCGCCATACCAAACGCTACCAGGATGTTCTTGAAATTCTTGAAAACGGAATTAGTGTATACACTACAGTTAATGTACAGCACCTTGAAAGCCAGTCGGAAACTGTTGCACAAATAACCGGAATAACTGTTCGTGAAACACTTACTGATGAAATCTTCGAAAATGCAGATGAAGTTGAATTGGTTGATCTGAGCCCGGATGAACTGCTGAAGCGATTGTCTGAAGGGAAAGTTTATACGCCTGAAAGATCAAAGGAAGCTATCCTTAATTTTTTCAGGAAGGGTAACATTACGGCTCTTCGTGAAATGGCACTGAGGTTAGTGGCCGAAAGGGTCGACAAACAGCTGCATGATTATATGCAGGCCAAGCGAATCAGGGGACCCTGGAAATCAGGATCAAATCTTTTGGTGGCCATTGATTACGGTGTCCAGTCTTCGAGGTTACTCCGCTGGGCAAAAAATCTCTCCTATGCTATGGGTGCCACCATACAGGGATTATATGTGGAATCATCACATCGTCTGACCATTAAAGAGAATGAGCAACTCACCAAAAACATTAACCTGGCAAAACAGTTGGGCATAAAAGTTAGGATAATAACTAATTATGACATTGTTAGCGCAATTGTCGAATTCGCTCAAAAAGAAAATGTCACGCATATCATTGTCGGGAAACCCCGCGTACGGAACCTGCTTACAATGTTTCGTCTTGGGAATTTTGTCAACCGGCTGATTCGCTACAGCGGTAGTATTGATGTGTATATCCTTGGCTCTGACACCCAGGCCAAAGGAAGGTACAAAGAGAAAGTATTCGTTCCATCCTTTACTTCAAGCTTAAGAGAATATCTGATCGTCACTTTACTGGTTTTTCTTACCTCAGCATCATTTTACCTGGTTAAGGACTACCTTGGATACCAGGTTGTTTCATTTGGCTTGCTGTTTCTTGTTTCAACCCTGGCAATTTTCTATGGGTCCGGACCCATTCTGCTGGCTGCCGGATTTAGTGCCGTAATCTGGGACTATTTTTTTATACCACCCCAGTTTACATTACATATCGACAAGCCCGAAGATGTGTTAATGCTGATTATGTTTTTCCTCATTGCATTATTGAATGGAATACTTACATCAAGGGTACGGTGCCAGGAACAAAAAATCAGGATTCGGGAAGAACGCACACAAGCTCTTTACCAGCTTACCAAAGAGCTGAATACGGCATCTGGAATGGACGAGGTCTCAGGAATTGCGTCTAAATATGTCAGGAAATACTTTAACCTCGATTCTGCTATCATCTTAAAGACGGAGTATAATCGTCTGGATAATAAAATTCAGGATGGATCAGGTATCCAACTGTCAGAAAATGATTTCAGCATCGCGAACTGGGTTTTCAAAAATTCTACGGTTGCCGGAAAATTTACTGATACATTACCCTCAGGATCCTATACTTTTTATCCGCTTTTGGGGAATACAGGTAATATTGGCGTAATAGCACTTGAGTTGCACAAAATTTTTACCCAGGGAGAAGATGAGTTCAGGGATGCATTTCTTTCGCAAATATCCGGCAAATATGAAAGGGAATTTCTGCGCAATGCCGCGAAGAATAATTATATCCTGAGTGAATCTGAAAAGTTGTACAAGACTCTTTTTAATTCCATTTCACACGAGTTAAGAACGCCTGTCGCCACAATTCTTGGAGCGTCAGATACACTCCGGTCGCAGAACTATCCGGATGAAACAAGGCAGGCACTTTATTACGAAATTAGTGTTGCATCAATCAGGCTCAATACGCTGATTGAAAATTTGCTGAATATGTCGAGGCTCGAATCCGGTCATATCACTTCCCGGCCTGACTGGTGTGACGTACATGATATTGCCAACAATGTTGCAGAATCACTTGTTACTGAATTAAAACCATTCAAATTTTCGACAGTTATTCCATCGGATATTCCTGTGGTAAAAATTGACTTTGGCCTGATTGAGCAGGTGCTTCATAACCTGATTTTGAATTCTACACAAAATGCACCTGCAGGAAGCATAATCAGGTTGAAAATATTCTATGACTATGGCAATCTCAATCTGCAGGTAATGGACCGGGGTCCTGGCTTTAATGAATCGGAATTGAATTTTGTGTTCGATAAATTTTATCGGGGCAAGGATGCAAAAGCAGGGGGTACGGGCTTGGGTTTATCTATTGTGAAAGGTTTTGTCAACGCAATGGGAGGTACAATTGCGGTGGAGAACAGAAAAAATGGCGGGGCAATATTTATTATTAAGATTCCGTTAAAAATTTCAGATTTTAATCACAAAAAAATCGAGGACGTATGACCAATTCAGATACAATACTAATTATTGATGATGAGGTTCAGATACGGCGATTGCTCGAAATCACCCTGTCAGCGAATGGCTATAAAATTTCAGAAGCTGCAACGGGCAAGGACGGACTGATTCATGCTGCTACAGTCCATCCTGTTTTGATTCTGCTGGATCTTGGCCTTCCGGATGCCGATGGAATTGAGATCCTTAAAAAACTCAGGGAGTGGTACCAGAAACCCATCATCATCCTTTCGGTGAGAAGTTCTGAGGACGACATCATCCGAGCCCTGGATCATGGGGCTAATGATTACCTGACAAAACCCTTCAGGACAGGTGAGCTGCTGGCCCGGATCAGGGTTGCAATTAGGCAGAGCACGGATTCTGCTGAAGGTCCGGTACTGACTGTTGGCGACCTGCAATTTGACCTGGCCAGCCACCTGGTAAAAAAGAAAAATGAGCTGTTAAAACTTACCTCAACTGAATTTTCACTCCTGGCTCTCCTGGCAAAAAATGAAGGCAGAGTGCTGACCCATCAGTACATTCTGAAAGAAATTTGGGGAATGGGTTACCTGGAGCAAACCCAATACCTCAGGGTTTTTATTGCCCAGTTGAGGAAAAAAATTGAAGACAATCCTTCCAAACCTTCATTGCTTCACACCGAATCAGGCATTGGATACAGATTTGGCTGATTAATTGATATTTAAATATTATACAGTCTTATTATTAAGGTTTTGATAATTAATCAAATACTTTTATTATTTGATGTTGAATCTCATATCCGTTTTCGGAAGATTTTCACAATGATAAATACCCGGTAAAATTGTTCATCGCCGCGTTTTAACAAGTTAATACTTTAGAATAATTCTGAATAACTTCAGCTCAGTCTTTACAGAAGTCTTTGGCAGAACAATAAACAATATTAAATTGAAATGCGATTCCTTTGCATCTGGCTATGGCATTTTGGATGGATCGATTAACTGGGGTAGCCAGGTCCTGAACCGGGAATGTTCGTCATTTGTATTTCCGGCCGAAGCATAATCGCACAAGGTCAGTGAGACTGGCTGACTGCCTTCTTCCTTGTAGGATTCAGGTTTAAAATTCGCTTTGAAAAGCATCCAGATGCCTGGCTTTTCCCCGGCTGCCTCCAGGTTGAGGTAGCCATTTTTGTCGGCCATCGGAGTGACCAATGCTTGCATGGAGGGTCCATCCAGTCGCGCGTCGCGCGCAAGGACTATCGGACCGCGGACAATGGCGACATTCTCCGGTAATTTGCCGAGCCTAACCACTCTTCCACGCATATCCAGCTCAACAGTTAACAAATCATCTTTGCTCCATTTGCGTTGAATATCAGTATATTGTCCCGGTAACACTTCTTTTACTGCTTCCCCGTTTACCTTCAGGGTGGTTTCTTTGCTCCATTCCGGAATCCTGACACGCAATGTCATGGCCTCAGGCTGAGGAAGCACTAATTTTATGGTAATCTTACCGGAAACCGGATAATTCGTCTCCTGGACTATTTCAGCCTTCTGTCTGGCGGGGGTCAGCATAACATAATTTCCATCAGCAAAGAAGTTGACCTGAATTCCGTTTTTTGCCGACATCACGGCAGTGAGCGGGAAGGTGAACAGTCCCCTGGGCCCGCTGGCTACACAACAGTTCAGTCCCATGCCGCACTGCTCGTTGCCTTCCATCCGCTGACCAGACAAAGGCGTATATTTGGCCCAGTCCGATCCGTCAGGCTTCATGGCTCCGAGCAAGGCATTGTACCAGGACTGCTCAATTGCATCAGCATATTTTGCTTCTCCTGTCAGCCGGAGAAGCTGCTGGTTGAGTTTGATCCAGGTGGCTGTGACACAGGTCTCCTGGTAATGGAGAATCGACAGGGTTTGAAGATCTTTCCCGCCAAACCAGGCTTCCATGGCCGAACCGGAACCTACAATGTTGATCTCTTTTTCGCGTATATTATCCCAGGTCTTTTCAACGGCTTCCCGGTAGGTGGGATTACCGGTCAGGCGATACAGTTCCAAAAGTCCTTCATAACAAGACATCATTTCATAGGCTTTTCCTCCCTGTTCGGGGCCAAACCAGCTTTTGGGCTTTGGAAAACGTCTTGCCACATCTATACTGGCTTTGGATATAAGTTGAGGCCCATCCGGTGTTTCCCACTGGTGCACAATTTCTTCAGCAAAATCGAGGTATCGTTTATCTCCGGTTCGGGCATACAGCAGGCAGATTGGTTCCAGGACAGATGAAGCAGCCATTCCCTTGTGGTTTCCTTGAGTGACTATCAAAACAGAATTATCAGTCAGCTCTTTCATCAGGTGATCAGCCAGTTTTCGGGCCGCCAGCAGTGCATTTTTCTCTTTGGTAAGGTCGTAATAGGAGAGGAGTCCCAGCATGCAATATTTGCGCCCCCAGATATCCCAGCTTTTAAGATGGCTTCCATCCGCATAATTACCTATGTATCCGTCACTTGTCTGTGTAGAGATGAGTCCTGCAACTGCCTTGTCCAGAATAGATTTTAGTTGTGGTTCCGGGCGATAGCGGTAAGCAAGAATGGCAGAGGTGATCCATTTCCCCCAAAATTCGCTCTGCCAGCAACTGGTTTCGGTCCGGTTCCGGAAAGGTTCAACCAGGCGATCTGCATCCTGGGCAAGTATCCGGTTTTGATAGGAAGCATCCAGTTTACCTCCTGCAAAACCATGTACCAGGGCAGCATCGGCAACCCGGAGTTGATCTTCAATGACCGGTTTAACAGTAATTTGTTCATTTTTAGACTTCTGTGCCACTGTGGAAGCTGCCAGAAGCCCCAGAAAAATAATAAAATATAGTTTTTTCATCGGTTGAAAGTCAATGTTTGGTTCATTCCGCAATTTATTCAATTTTCAGCTAAAAAAGACTATTTTAATGTGGTAGTATTTAGTTGATGGTACTTTAAATAGGTCAATGTTATTCATTTACCAATAAAAGAGATATTTTTGAAATAAACAATCTGTTGGAATAGCTACGGACCAAAAATCCTTTTGAAATGGGAAAGTACTCCTGTCTATTCAAACCGTTCATTAAGAACCTAATATACATTGAGATGAGTATTTTCCGAATTGTATTTAGTCTTTTAATCTTTTCTGTCCTTCCCCGTTCAGTATTTGGAACTGAAGAACCGGGAAACCTCCGGTTATGGTACACCAAACCTGCACAAAAGTGGACTGAAGCTTTGCCAATTGGCAACGGCAGACTTGGAGCGATGATATTTGGAGGCATTGATAATGATAAAATTCAGTTCAATGAAGAAACCCTCTGGACAGGGGCCCCCAACGATTATGCTCACAAAGGCGCATCGAAATACCTCGGACAAATCAGGCAGCTGCTGGCCGACGGGAAACAAAAGGAAGCTGAAGATCTGGCTCTTGCCGAATTTATGAGTGTTCCGCCAAGACAAAAAGCTTACCAGGCTTTTGGCGATCTTAACCTGCATTTTACGGGGCAGGTGGATATTTCGGGATATCATCGCGAACTTGACCTGAAAAATGCTCTTTGCAAAGTTACCTACAAGTCGGCGGGAGTTAATTATTCGCGTGAATATTTGTCTTCGAACCCGGATCAGGTGATTGCCATTAAGCTGACTGCAGATCAGGCAAATGCGCTGAATTTTACTTTGGGAATGGATGCTTTGCATGAAGCAAAATCCGTTGAAGCTTCCGGTCGAAGCCTGATCCTGAAAGTTCAGGTTAAAGACGGCGCATTGCGCGGTGTAGCTGAGGTAAGGGTTACAACTGATGGAAAAGTCACTGCAAACGCAAATCAGCTTTCAGTCACAGGAGCAAAGACTGCAACAATTTACCTGGCTGCAGCTACTAACTATTTAAATTACAGGGATGTAAGTGGTAATCCTGAAGAAAAGACAAGGAAGGCGCTTCAAAAAATTGAACCAAAATCATTTGAGCAGGTGCAGCAAAGTCATGTGGCTGATTATCATAAATTGTTCAACCGGTTTGATGTCCGGTTTACGGAGAGCGAAAAATCTAAACTTCCTACCAATGAGCGCATTGTTGCATTTTCGAAAGATGCGGACGACCCGCAGTTGCTGGCATTGTATATCCAGTATGGGCGCTATCTGCTGATTTCCAGCAGCCGTCCCGGTACTCAGCCGGCCAATCTGCAGGGGATCTGGAATGATCTGCTGACACCACCCTGGGACAGCAAATGGACTGTCAATATCAATACGGAAATGAATTACTGGTCGGCCGAAATTACCAACCTTTCAGAATGCCAGGAGCCTCTGTATAAGATGATTGCAGAATGTGCTGAAACCGGCAGTGTAGTGGCAAAAGAACATTACAACGCCACCGGCTGGGTGCTTCATCACAATACCGATATCTGGAGGGGTACTGCCCCCATCAACCATTCCAATCACGGCATTTGGGTGAGTGGGGGAGCATGGCTCAGCCGTCATTTGTGGGAGCATTACCTATTTTCCAGGGATCAGAAATTTCTTGGGGAACAGGCTTATCCTTTGATGAGGGGTGCTGCGGAGTTTTTCACCCAATTCCTGGTGAAGGATCCAAAAACCGGGTACCTGATCAGCACACCATCCAATTCACCGGAAAATGGTGGCCTGGTGGCAGGCCCAACGATGGATCATCAGATAATCAGGGCTTTGTTCAGGTCATGCATCGAAGCATCGGAAATACTTGGGACAGATCAGCAGTTTGCCCAAAAGCTAAAAGAAATGCTGCCACGGATCGCCCCCAATCAGATCGGGAAATACGGACAGTTGCAGGAATGGATGGAAGACAAGGATAATCCGGAGGACCATCATCGGCATGTGTCCCATTTGTGGGCAGTATATCCCGGCAATGAAATAAACTGGAAGGATACGCCTGATCTGATGAAAGCTGCACGCCAGTCGCTGATCTATCGGGGTGATGATGGTACCGGCTGGAGCCTGGCATGGAAAATTAATTTCTGGGCCCGTTTCCTCGACGGGAACCATGCTTATAACATGGTCAAACTGCTGTTCAGACCGGTTCAGATCGACAATGTGGTTTACACAGGTGGCGGTGGCTCCTATACCAATTTGTTCGACGCCCATCCGCCATTCCAGATAGACGGCAATTTCGGCGCACCTGCCGGTATGATTGAGATGCTGGTGCAGAGTCAGCTCAACGAAATATCTGTTCTGCCGGCACTGCCAGATGCCCTGCCGGCCGGGAATATTTCAGGTGTCTGTGCCCGGGGAGGATTCGAGCTTTCTTTCAGCTGGAACAAAGGGAAACTTGAAAAATTGCAGGTTTTATCCAAAGCCGGTCAAAAATGTACCCTGCGTTATGGCGAAAAATCATTGGTATTCGATACGCAAAAAGGTAAGTCCTATTCTTTCGACGGGGAGTTGAGTAAATTATAAGTGATTGATAATTAGCTATTACTATCGGGAGTGAAGGTATTCCATCTGCGCTTTTATTTTGTGTTTGGCTGGACGCCCGGACTGTAATAGGATTTCTAAGATGATAACTGAGTAAAAAAAAGAGCCGGAATTTCCTATTTTCGTATTTGTTTTCTTTCCAGTAATATTTCTCCTAACCAAATTCCTAAAATCTATGGAACTCAAAATCGACCTGATTCCCAAAAGACAGAGGTCAAAATTCACACTCGTAATTGGTATAGTTTCTATTTTAATTCCCATAATATACCTGGTTTTTAGGATTTTAGGAGACAGCGAAAAACTATTCTCCCAGTTGCCAATGATGATATTATTAACGCTGCAGGGTATCACCGGCATTATCAATGGAATGGGTTACTCGGTCGAAAAAATCTTTGGATCTGCATTTGTTCTCGTGGACAATGAGCAAATTGCAATAAAAACAGGGCTGTGGACCAAAGTGAAATCCATAGAATGGAGTCAGGTAAGATCCATGGAATACAAGACCAACTGGTTTGAAATCATTCACACGGATGGCTCCATCTCAAAATTGGTCTTGTCGGAACTTGAATTCAAAGTACTGGTGGAAACCCGGGATGCGATCAGTTTTATTGCTGCAGAAAAAGGCATTACCAGTCATTGATTCTTGAAAAATTGTTTGGGTCAGTCCAGGCATTTTTGAACACGGGACCCTCCCGATTCCATCGGGATACCAGTCTGACTTAAAGTGTGAATACAGCAAACACCTTCTACCTGTTCCGGGATTTTTAGAACATCAACATTCTACGCGAACAAAACGATACACACATTTCACTTTCCAGAATTCCCAAAATAGTAAATTTCCCATTGAATGCTTTGATATTCAAATATATTATTTAAATTCATTTTTCAAATTACATACGCATGATCTGCCCAAATACTAAAAAATCGGAGTCAGGACGCATGGTGGTAGCGTAGGTATACGAGTTGCAGGAATTTCAGCAAGAGAATAATTCCTTGAAGGCGATATACAATAAAGACGTCTTCAGACACAAGCAGGCAGAACAAGCGTTAATTATTGTTGGCAAAGAACTAACTTTTCAAAACAATGAAAATACATGAACGGTAATTTGAAGAGCCCAAATTTCTTTTTAATCATTGCTATTTTTTTCTCGGCAATTGTGCTGTTTATATCTGGCAATCATACCTACAGAGTTATGGAAGATGTGCTGGAAAACTCAGAGCATGCACAAATAATCAGAGCCCGTGTTTCAAACATCCGTTTTTGGGATGAAGTGCTTACCGGTTCTACGCTGCTTGCGGCAAATACTGGTGATGCCAAGTGGGAAAAACGATACCGTCTCTATGAGCCAAAACTCGAAAATGCAATTAGTGAATTATTAAAATCAGATTCTATCCACACTTTCCTTGAAACATCGAAAATGACGGACAGCTCCTATGTTCATCTTATGTCAATGGAGCGCCGTGTTTTCGAATTAATTCACCTCAACCGACAAAGCGAAGCCAACGAAATTCTGACAAGCAACGAATACGCCAGGCAAAAAGCAATCTATTCAGAAGGGCTTTCCACATTTATCAATTTGCATGAATTGGATACTACCCGGCAACAAATGAATTTGCAAACTGAGGCAAACCGCAGTAAATGGTTTTTCGGTCTGGTTATACTATTGCTTGTAATCGTTTGGCTGCCGATTGAACGTGCCTTACGCAAGAACAGAACGCAACTGCTTCAGCAAAATCAGGAACTGGAATTTCAGATCCAGGCACGGAAAAATTCGGAAAGCGCACTGTATGAATCCAAAAAACAAATTGAAAAGACTCAGGAGCAGCTCCAGGATTCCATCAAAGCAAGCAGTATTGGCTTATGGGAATGGAACATGCCAACCAACGAGTTTTATCAATCACCCGAATTTAAAAATCAAATTGGATATGAAGACGATGAAGTTGAAAGCAGTTCGGAATTCTACTTTTCCCATCTTCATCCGGAAGATGCACAAATTGTAACGGAATCAATTCAACAGCTAAAAACTGGCGCAATTGATAAACTTGGCCTGGAATATCGTTTCCGTCACAAAGACGGCTCATATAGATGGATGCTGGCAAGCGCTTCGCTTCAACGTGACCAATATGGAAAACCATTGCACATGTTTGGATCTCACATTGATATTACTGAAAGAAAAAATTCTGAACAGTTGATCAGAGAACTGAATGAACGCTTCAGCTTAATAGCCAGGGCTACAAACGACTGCGTTTACGATTGGGATTTATCGACCAATTTGGTCTGGTGGAACCCGGGGCTTAACAGGCTTTTTAACTACCCTCCTGAAATAATTACAACCGACTACCTGTGGTGGGAAGAAAAAATTCATCCTGACGATTTGGATTCCCTCCTGCTGGTTGCCCAAAAAGTGTTTGATGAACAATTGGAAAACTGGAGCGGCGAATACCGTTTCAAACGCGCCGAAGGTTCCTATGCTTATGTCTTCGACAGAGCATTTATTCTATATGATAAAGATAAAAATCCTATACGCTGGATTGGTTCTGTGATGGATATTACGGAACGAAAGAATACCGAAGAAAAATTAAAAGAAAGTGAAGAAAACTATCGCATTTTAGCTGAGTCCTCACCTGAAATGATTTACCTTATAGACACAAAGGGATATGTCACTTATGTAAATAAAGTTGCTGCCGCACAATTTCGTGCACCAGCACAAGAGCTCGTTGGAAAACACCTTAAAGATATTTTTCCACCCGATTTGGCTCAACAGAATCTCGCGGGCATCCAAAATGTAATTGTTACAAAAAATAACTTCCAAAGCGAAGTTGAAATGGTCTTCCCTACCGGAAACAGATGGGTCGATGCACGGTTAACTCCGGTTTTTGATGAGAAAAATCAAATTATCGGAGTGTTAGGATTATCAAATGATATCACTGAGCGTAAGCAGAATGAAGCTGAGATAGAAAAAATAAATAAAGAGTTAACAAGGCTAAATTCAGAAAAAGACAAATTCTTCTCCATTATAGCCCACGACCTGAGAAGCCCTTTCAACTCTATCATTGGCTTAAGCGAAATTCTCGTTGAACAGGTCATGGAAAAAAACTATCAGGGAATAGAGGAATATACCCGCATCATCCTCCAATCATCTCATCGGGCCATGGATTTGCTGATGAATCTGATGGAATGGTCGCGTTCTCAAACCGGTAGGATGGAATTCAATCCCGAGCATTTTGAAATGGCTGAGCTCATCAATGAAGTGGCATTTCTATTGGCCGATGCTGCCGAACAAAAATCCATTACCGTCACTAAAACTTTACCAGACAATGTCCCTGTTTATGCTGATAAAAATATGATGAGCGCGGTGTTGAGAAATCTGATTTCAAATGCCATAAAATTTACTCATCCGGGAGGGGAGATCATCATTTCAGCTGAAGGAAAAGGGGGATTAACGGCTTCAGTAAGCGACAACGGTGTAGGAATACCAAAAAAAAGAATTGAACAATTATTCCGGATCGACGAAAATTACTCAACATATGGCACCCAAAACGAGAAAGGGACAGGATTGGGGCTAATTCTCTGTAAGGAATTTATCGAAAAACATGGCGGAAAAATTTGGGTAGAGAGCGAGGAAAAGAAAGGTTCAATATTTTATTTTACGATTCCATAACATATAAATTACTTGTATTGCATTTACCCAAAAATTTGTTCTTCAAAATAATTCGACTCTAAAAATAGAATGCCATGGGGTATCCGGGACTAAATTTGATACCACCAAACACCTGATTGAATGAATTTCTTTGTCCTGATCTTTTGCGTGTATGGCAAATTCCTACACCTGAAAAATCCATCATTTTCGGGATGGGGACGGAAAAATCATCTCGCTTTCATGACCCTCTGCATCAACAGATTGAACGGCGAAAAAGTAATTGTCTTTAGAATAGGGCAGGGTGATTGAAGTTCCTTCAGCAAATATCTTTTTCTCCCAAAGGGGCTGATAAGTTTCTCTGATCAGGACATAATAGCCGGCTGGCTTCTTTCCGTTTTTGGGTTCCTCCCAGCGCAGCATGGTCGAATTACTCAGCCCTGCAATACTTATTCCAACATTTTGAGGGGCATAGGGTGCAGAAGCCAGGTTGGCCAGGGTAGCCAGGTTGATACCTGCATTTTTTCTTACATATTCATAATCCACATACTCTGGAGTATCTCCATAATGAATACCATTTTTCTCTTCAATTACTTTGTGGGTACGGTCATAATTTTCGTTGAACTCACAGATGCGAACCGCTGTAAATCCCAGTTTACAGAATGGCGAGTGGTCACCGCCCCTTCCAAACCGGTCATTTCTGTAAACGAGTGTCACAGTTAGCTGGTCAACATATCTTTCCCCTACTTCTTTAATGTAGCGGGCCAGTTGCCTTGCTTTTCCGTCATTTTCCATAGCGGAAAAGGTTCTTGCCTTAGCCATTTGCTCGGTTTCAAAAGCCGGAACTCCTTCGCTGAATACACGCACCTTCATGTTGTCGTTGAGTAAAGTTCCGCTGGAACCGCTGTTCCCGATCATGTCGTTGTTCAGCATGGCAATTAGGTTCCAGTTTTCTGATTGTGCGACTGAAGCCATGTGCGTAGCGCCAAACAGTCCGTGTTCTTCGCCGGAAACTGCCATAAAGATGATGGTACCGGAGAATTCCTGCTTCGACATGATACGTACCAACTCCAAAATAGCTGCAACACCAGAGCCATCATCGTTGGCTCCCGGGGCAGTTACCACGCCATCGTTGTTGTCTTCGGCCCTTGAATCAAGATGGGCGCTGATCAAAAAAATACGATTATCGCTTGGATCGACGCCTTTTAAAGTAGCCACAACATTTTTCAGCTCCAGCTCATTATTAATTCGTTGATCCTTCCCTCCCGCTTTATAATTATCAAATTTAACACTCAGACGGCCATTTGAGGCAGGAATAGATTTTTCCATTTCTGACTTGATCCAGTTCCATGCAGCGCCAATGCCCTGGTTGGGATTATTTTGTTCGCTCAGATTGTTACGTGTGTTGAAACTGACCAGTTTTCGAACGTACACTTCAATATTCCCTCTCGAAATGTCATCCACCATTTTTTTAATCCCGGGATCCCTTTTAACGGTAGTTTGTGAAAATGAACTAATTACTGATAATAATACCATTAGCAGGGTCGTAATTTTTTTCATGGGTAAAAGTTTATGCATTAATGTTATGCTCAATTTTTATGGTCTTAAAAAATGTTGATAAAGTTAAAAAAGAGACACAAAGATAAAACTCTGTGACACATTTTTCGTGAATGCGATTTCCAAAACGATACAGGGACATGTCATACTATTGTCCATACCTAGTCAACGCACATATTTATTGCCTGTAAACTCAATCGGTTATAGCCATTTGAAGGTGGAAGGCAAAGAATCCTGCACCAAAAACAAACTCTGATCCTATCCGAAAACCACCCCGGAAAATTGAAAATCCATAAAACACAGATGCTAAATTAGAATCAGAAAAGGAATTTCGTGCAACATGGCTTCATGTTGGGTCTCGTCCCTCAACCACACGAAGCCTTAGTTATTATGCATCAGTTTTTTATTTCTTATTAAATTCATTGAATATCAATAGAAAATCAACATCAGTCCCAACTCCAAATTCAATTTTCGGCATCTTCCGTCCATCTGTCAATATGTAACCGGTGGAATGTACTTTGTTTGAAAGTCGATCAAATGTTTTCGTTGTATTGTTGTCAAGTATAACTTGAATGTATCTGCTTTCTGTCTTGATAGGTTTATACCCATATTGCTTGATTGTGTCAGAAACCGCGTCCGCATAATAATTAAAGTCACTTAAAACTTCATCAATTCCAGAGTTCGCGTCTTCGGCTAATTTCTCATACTCTAATTGTGTCAATGAGAAAAATACAACTGCTTTGCCCTTTACTTTGATAGTGTCGGTAGGCACATTTTTTTGCACGATAGCTTGTCCAAGAACCAAATTTACAGTCTTTCCGCTACTTTTCCACGGAGAACAGCTAAAAACACTGACTAGAATCATTGCAATAAATGTTGATAGTTTCATTGTCTCATAAAATTGTGCACAACGTAGGAAGCTACACGTAGGGGCGGACTGCAGGCGATTTCGCATTCGCTGATCTTCGATTCCTGTCAAGCCGAAAAGCAGCCTGGGCGGAAAGATGCCCACCGAAAACCACCGCTGCTGCACTTGCCGGGTAGCTGAAGTTATGGCCGAGTACTTATTTTTCTCTAATCATATATATTGTTCCTCTATTCTTTCCAATCGAATCAACAATCTGCTCGGTTTTTAAATATTGCAAATCTTTTTTTAATGTATGAATTGAAATTTCCGGAATTGCTTTTGCTAAATCTGCTAATTTGATTGGCTGTTCTTTTTCTATGAAATCTTTTATTTTCTTTTGTCGCTCGTTTAAATATCCACCTTTTGATTTAAATACATCATACTTTTGTTCAAGTCTTTGAATTAAAGCTTCTAAGGAGGTCAAGAAAAATATTATCCAACTATTAATTCTTTCAGATTCAGTATTCCTGTCTTTTTGTCCATCCATTAGTGCTTCATAGTAGGTCTTTTTCTTTTGCTCAATCAAATTCTCAAAGGAAACATATTGAATAAATTGATAGTCATTTTTAAGTAATAGTAAATTTGTTAGTAATCTGGACAATCTACCATTCCCATCTTGAAAAGGATGAATTGAAAGGAATTCATAGATAAATAATCCAACAATCACTAATGGATGAATTTCATTTAAAACTAATTGTTGATTTGTCCAATTAATCAAATCAGTCATTTCATTTTCAACTAGATGCGGTTCAGTTGTATTGAAAATTACTTTTTGAGTGCCATCAGGATAGTTAGCAACAACCTTATTCGAGAGATTTTTATAGTTACCTCGATGCCTGTCATCTTTTGTACTATATTTTAGTAATCGCTGGTGCAATTGCTGTATATAGTTTTTTGAAATTGAAATGTCTGCAAAACTCTCAAAAATAATTTCAAGAACGTCATAATATCCAACGACTTCTTGTTGGTCGCGTGTCTTGAGCTTCGTGATTTCCATATTATCAAGAAGTTCCTTAATTTCCTCATTTGTCAATTGAGCTCCTTCAATTCTGGTTGAAGAACCAATTGATTCTATGGTAGCAATTTTACGAAGTTCCTTTAGATAGACATTCTCTTTTTGCTCAACAATTTTCCATTTGCCTTTGAATGAATCAATATAGCTTATCAGTTTTATAATCTGCTGATTAGTTTTGAAATCAAAGTTTAGTTTGTCTTGAAATCTATCCATTTCTTATCTATAAATTATCTATTCAAAGATATATCATTATATCGAAATATCGATTATTTATTCATAATTTATCTATTTGCAGCGTCGCGATAGTATTGGCCATAACGTAGGAAGCTACACGCAGGTGCGGATTGCGGGCGATTTAGCTTTCGCTGATCTTCGATTCCTGTCAGGCCGAAAAGCAGCCTGAGCGGAAAGATGCACACCGAAAACCACTGTTGCGTAACTTGACGGGTAGCTGAGTTGGCGGTCAGTCAAGTTGTTGTTATGTTGTTATTTCTGTCAATTTGTCTATCAATTTTTGCTTTTCGCCGCTACCTGTTGTGGAGAAGCGAAGTAATGGCAATTCGTATTTTGCTAAAATCCTGTTTTTCTTCTTGTCTCGATCGGATTGTTCTGTTCCTGCTTTGTGATACTCAAACCCATCAACTTCAATTGCGAGTATCGGATTTTTACCAAGTGTGTTGTAAATTAAAAAGTCCAAGTGTGTGTTGCAGTGTCGAGCGTATTTTTGTTCTTCTTCTGTAAGCTTGGAAAAATCTCTAATAACATTGCGTAGAGGAAAGTGCATAGCGATATCGTATTTTGAGAATTTGTCCTGTTTGAGTGTGTTTGAAATTAATACGTACATTAAGTTTTCGCTGTCAAAGTCAGATTTATTGCCACTTTTTGATATTATTTCAGCACGTTTTTGTTCGTAACCTTTGTACAAATAATCGAAAACAGAACGCAATTTGCTTTCTTTTACGGAAAAGTTGTTGTAGTCAATGTAACGGATTAAGTCAGTAATGTTGCTGTCTTTGTCGCTGTCATTACCGTTCACAACCAAAATAAGTTGTTTGATTGCTCTCGAAATAGCCACATTTAAGCGATTAGGGTTGTCGGTAAATTTTGAAATTTCATTATCAACAGTCGAAAGAATAATGACATCGTTCTCTCTTCCTTGGAATTTATCAACTGTGTCGGCTTTGATTTGTGTGCTGCTAAATGCTTGTTGCAAAGCGTTTGTCTGATTTCGATAAGGAGTAACAATGCCCAAATCAATGCCTTCGAGTTTTTCGTTTGGAATAATCTCGTTGATAATCATATCAATTTGTCGTTGATTTGTTTGTTCGCGAGCGTGATTGCCCGCCTTAGTTTTGTAAACTATCAATGGTTCTCGTTCGCTTTTAGACTCCGTGTGTATAATGAGTTGATTATCATAGAATTTATGATTGCAAAATTCAATAATTTTCGGATGACAACGATAATGTTCTCTCAAAAGTGTTTTGGGAATGTGTGGAAAAATTTCCATAATCGAGGCAAGCAAACTATGATTAGAATAGCGATATGGTTCAGGAATGGTAAAATTATCAAAAATGGCATCGGTTTTTTCTTTCATTCCGTCATCAACTACATTCGGAAGTTGTTTTAAGTCACCAACAACCACTGCTAGCTTAGCGCAAGAAAGAGCAAGTGCGCCTGTTGCCAAATCGACCTGCGAAGATTCGTCAATGATTACAAAATCATAAATTATTTCTTCGGCTAAACTTCTTCTTAATGAATAAGTTGTACTCATAATTACAGGGTAATCTTTTAGAAATTTTTCCGAATTTGAACGCAATTGTGCAATTTCATATTTTTCTCGTTTGTTACTATTGTATTTTATGAAAAGTTCCGATTTGAAAAGTTGCATTGAAAGTTGGCTGTATTCTTTCATTTTGTTATCGAAAGAAAAACGATTGAGAGAAACTTCTAAAGCATTTTGTTGGTTTTTCAACTCCTCTATTTTTACAGGATAATAGTTTGATTGACAAATAAGTATCGCTTTTTCAGCAGGAATATCAAATAAAGTTTTTTGCTTTTTCCCATATCTGAACCAATACTGCAATTGTCGCCACCATGTTAGTTTTTTGTTGGTTAATGCTTGGTTTTCAATGGCAACCCAAAGAGCAAGTAAATGGTCGGCCGTAGTTCTTTTCAAAAAATCAAAATCGTTTTCTATTTTATTTTCGTCTTGAAAATGCTTGTGTTCCGTTATCAAGGAGTCGAGTTCTTGTTTTAGTAATGCCAATTCGTTCTTTTGATGAAGATATTCCGAGAGCTGATTAAAAAGGTTTTCGCAGTTGTGTTTTATGTTTGATCTTTCTTCGTCCGACAAATTGAATTGCGACAAATCAGGAATATCTGTTTGAGAATCAATAAATTCTTTTTTGTTGGTGGAATTTCCAAGTAAAGCGGCAATAAACTCAATTCCGTTCTTTTGCAATTTTTCATAGACATTTTTTGTTGCAGAGTTGTTGTTCGATACAACGGCAACGCTTTGTCCGTTCATTACGGCGTTTGTGATAATGTTCAGAATCGTCTGTGTTTTGCCTGTTCCGGGAGGCCCTTCGATTACACTCAAAGGCGAAGTAAACGCTTTATTTACTGCCTCTTTTTGACTTACATTGAACCCAAACGGAAATATTTCAATCGGTTTACTAAAATTATTTGCTGTTGGCTGTACCTCATTAAGAAAATTTGCAAGTATGGAATATTCGGGAATGAATATGATTTTTGAGTAACTGTCAGCAAGTATATTTTTCCCTTCTTCGGTTGTCAGTCCGACAGCGTCGGCAATATGATTCAGATATTGAAAGATATCTTTAGATTTTTCGCTGTTAATGGCTGATTTTACTATTTTGACTTTGTTTGCACTATAAAAATATTCAGCATCATTGTTTTTATATTTGATAGCATATTTGTCTTTCATGAAACCCATACCAATGAAACGGCAAGAAACAATTTCATTGGTTTTGTTGTTCCTGTCAATGTAAATCAGTTCTTCTTTTAGAGACATATTATTGTAGTCAAATTTGACTTTCTATCGTTGTTATTTTGTCGGATTGCCGTCGTTATTTGATTACCCCTAACATAGGAAGCTACTCGCAGGGGCGGATTGCGGGCGATTTAGCTTTCGCTGATCTTCGATTCCTGTCAAGCCGAAAAGCAGCCTGAGCGGAAAGATACCCACCGAAAACCACTGCTGCCGCACTTGACGGGTTGCTGAAGTTGCTGTTTTCTTTTTTCATTAAATTAATCCAAAACAAATTGCGATAAAACTAGGTCCATTTAATCCTCCATGCATTATCACTCCAATCCATGAATTTTTAGTCCTTTGAACAATAAAGGATTGAATAAAAATCAAAGGAATCAAAGTAATTAGCAATTGCCAGCCAAAAGCAATATGAAATAGTCCCCAACCAAATCCATGAATAAGCCATGTATGTTTCCCAAATGCAACTTCTTGTCTTGGTAACATAACACCTCTCCAAAGAAATTCTTCTCCTAGTATATTTAAAATCCAATAAGGAGCCCAAATTAAAAGTAGCCAGTATCGACCTTTAGTCAAAGGTTCGAACGACATAAAAGCTGGTGAATGATCAAATTTGCCAATTATTAACTCCAATCCTTTCATTATTATCCCGCTAAAAAAACCAACAAGGATTAATCCAACGATACTCCAAATCAAATCGGTTTTGGTTATCCTGCGAAATCTCAACCTCCCAATCCAGGTGCTTTTTGAGATTTCATATCCTTCGGCCTTTAAAATCAATACCGCAGTTATTATCAATGGGGTAAAAATCCCTAATCCAGCTACAATAAACCAAAATAGTATTGTTTCTTGTCCAGTAACTCTACTTAGGAAAGGAATCAAATACCTAGTCATACAATACATCAAAATTGCAGCAGGAATATAAATCGCAAATGACCCTAAAAATCCAAGTTTTTTAATCTCCATTTTTGACTCCATATTATTTTTATTACTGTATTATCCTGTCTGTCAGATGTTAAAATAGCACAAACGTAGGAGGCAACACTTAGGGGCGGACTGCAGGCGATTTCGCATTCGCTGATCTTCGATTCCTGTCAATCCGAAAAGCAGCCTGAGCGGAAAGATGCACACTGAAAACCACCGCTGCCGCACTTGACGGGTAGCTGAAGTTGTACATAGAGCTTTTTCATAGTGTCCTCCTATAAAAGTCTAAATCATGAATCTGAAATAAGTCACGCTTAACAAACAGGTCATTTAATTCCGTAAATTCGTCTGATTTATAAGCCTCTGAATCAAAAAGCACCAAGTTATATTCTGGTTCTCCCATTATGTCAACGTTGTTACAAATTCTAAAATAATGTTGAAGTAACAATTGCTCTGCTTTTAAATAAAATTTCTTCTTATATCTATCACTCAGAATATCATTCTGGATCACTTCATTAAGGAATATTATAAGATTCCTATAATTACGAGTCAATGGGAAGATGACTCCCAAACGAATCCTGCTAATCAGTTTATCATTTTCATCTTGGGTTTTCGATAGCTCAAATCCTAAAAACAGAGAGAACAATGAAATATAATGTATCCCATTAGATTCAGCTAATTGCTTTTTAAAATTGTCAGAGAATCCATTCGTGTCAATTGTAAAGGTTAATTTCTCTATATTATTTTTCACTAATTCAAAATCCTGCAATAATATGTTGTATTCATTTATTGCCAATTGTCTTGAATTGAAAGTTTGACTGTCAGATAAAGTAAGAATTAGCAAAATTACTGAAAACAGGGCAATTACGGGTGTCAGCAGATTGTTAAAATCAGAATTATCTAGAGATAGAAAGAAATAATTCTGGTTCAGCCATAGAACAATTAATGTCAATACAAGCAATATTGCAAGATAGATAAAAGTATTTTTAGCTCTTAGTTTCATAATGTTACTGTCTCTTTTGCCTTGTGCACAACGTTCCGCAGCTACACGCAGGGCGGGATTTTACCCGATGAACTTCCTACGAAGAACTGCTTTTCAAATACTAATTTTCTATCAACGAGCCACAAAACCCGGATTGCGGGTAGCTGAAGTGTGCGCCCTGCATAAGCAGAGCGCACTCGTTGTAAGCTCTTGAAAAACTTCTAAAATACAAATTTTCGGTTACAAAAGAGTTTTAACAGCGAGTGCATTTTTCCAGAGGGTGAAAGTCCCTTGTGCGCTGAGGTAACGCTCAGAAGTATTAGTAAGTCGCAAGGTGGTTTGGGGTGACCCATGCACTGAAGGAAGCGAGACTGCAAAGTCCGGTACTGACGAACAGAAACGGCATATGAGGCTATTGAACGAGGATAAGCAAGCACAGCATTGTAACGTCCTAAGAATACCAAAATCGTTTAGTAGTAGATGCTGCAGGGATTGGATGAAGGGAAAAGCTTTTACCAGGGGAGGTCTTGGAATAGATTCGGTTTCTATGTGCCAAGAAGTCAGCAGAAGCCATATTAGTTGGGGAATACGAGCTGCGGACAGATACCGCAGAGGACTCACAGACCAGTGAAGGGCTGAACATTAAGATGTTCCAAATTCAACAGGGATGCTATGCTAGCCTTGTTATAAGCGGAACAGGGCAAAAGGATTAAACAAGTGAGATGATTGAACAAGTATTGAACAGAAGAAACGTAATGCGGGCTTATCGCCAGGTATTGTCAAACAAGGGTTCGGCAGGCGTGGATGGTATGTCCGTGAAGGAGCTGTACAATTACCTGACCAATAACAGGGAACGTATTGAATCCGAATTACGACAGGGGGAGTATTTGCCACAAGCCATCTTAGGGGTAGAAATACCTAAGAGCAATGGGAAAACCCGCCTTCTGGGCATTCCCACGGTTATCGACCGAATGTTGCAACAAGCGGTGGGACAGATAATCGCTATCAAGTTTGAGATGGAATTTGAGGATTACAGCTATGGTTTCCGACCCAATCGCAACGCCCAACAAGCAGTACTGAAAGCACAGGAATACATCAACTCGGGCTACCACCACATCGTTGACATTGACTTAAGGAGTTTCTTCGATGAAGTAGACCACAGTATCCTGTTGCAATTGCTGTACCGTAAGGTAAAATGTCCGCTCACGCTACGCCTGATCCGCAAATGGCTGAGAGCCCCGATTCAAATTAACGGGAAACTGGTCAAACGCAGAAAAGGCGTGCCACAGGGAAGCCCGCTCAGTCCACTGCTGTCCAATATCATGCTCAATGAGTTGGATAAGGAGCTGGCAAAGCAAGGCCACCGCTATGTCCGCTATGCCGATGACTTCAGTATTTATACGAAAAGTCATGCGGCTGCCCGAAAGATTGGAAATAACATCTATTTGTTCTTGAAGGACAAGTTGAAACTACCGATCAACCGGGAGAAAAGTGGCATACGCAAACCTGGGAACTTTACGTTACTGGGATACGGATTTGTTCCCACGTATGTGAAGGGCGAGAAAGGCAAATACCAGCTGGTGGTAAGCGACAAAAGTTGGAAATCGCTCAAGCAGAAACTCAAGATCATCACACGGAAAACCACTCCAAGTACCTTTGGCGAACGCATCCAAAAGCTCAAAGTAACTGCCAGAGGCTGGCTCAACTACTTCCGTATGGCAAGTATTCAGGGCAAGCTAAAGGAGCTGGACGGCTGGCTGCGTAACCGGTTAAGGTACTGTATCTGGCATCACTGGAAGAAACCTGAACGAAAGAGGAAGAACCTTATCCGATTGGGGGTTGATCAGGATCATGCCTATTCATGGAGTAGAACCCGGATGGGTGGATGGGCTGTTGCCCAGAGCCCGATCTTGATAACAACGATTACTTTGGAACGCTTGCGCAAAAGAGGTTATGAGGCTTTGCTTGGTTATTACGAGAAAATTGCTCCACATCTTAATGAACCGCTGTATACGAGGCCCGTACGTACAGTGGTGTGAGAGGCGCTCCCCGTCAGTTTTTACTGGCGGGGCCGTCTACTCGATTATAGGCAGCCTTTCTTTCCATCTAGTTTGTCGTGAGTCTTAATTTGTTTATTATCTATTGTTTGCGGCTACAACCTTATCAATGATAAATTTTGCAAAGTCAGGAGACAATTTCAATTTATCTTTTCCATAATTTAAAGCACCTAATGTCTGCCCACCGACTGCTGTAATTGGCTTATTGGGATTGATGCTTAAATACTCTTCTCTAAGTGAATTGATATAGAAATTGTGTCGAGACCAGTTTTCTCCAAATATTGGAGTCAAATTATGTGCAGTTACATACCACGGCCACCGATTAAGCCAATCTTCCTTTTCTTTTTCTAACTCTGTTACAACTAAAGGATAAGATGTCGCACAATAAATTGATAAAATTTTCGTGGCTCCAACTCCATATGCAATTAAAATGTCATTGGTTTTAACACCATTAGGTCTTTGTTTTGAAAAATTTAGACGATCTTCAATGACATTGAATAATTCATCCTCCTTAACAGGATGATCTGTTACTCCAATAGGTTTGAGCCAGAAGTTTATTGTTCCATTTAGTTGAGATGTCAATTTTGATAAAGAAATTAGGTCTGTAAGATTTAAATCGACTTCCCTTTTCTCTGTTTGAGGTTGCTCAGCTAGAAAGTCTGTTGTTGCTTGTTCCATTTTATAAATCTCCTCAAACGAAAGATTTGGGAAATCAATTGAATCAATAATCGATTTTTCAAGATTCATGATTTCTTCTGTATCTGAAATTTCTACGCCCCACTCATGATTTCTCGAAAGTCCGCTGTCTGTGAAATTAGCAGATGAAATAATTGCAGAAACATAATTCTCATTTTTCTTGAAAATGTAAATCTTGCCATGTAATTTGTTGTTTAGTGAAATCTGGCAGTTCACTTTCTTACTTTTGATGTCTGGAAACTCAATCAATGAAACTAACGAACTCACTTTCTTTATTTGGTCAAAAGACTTAGGCAAAAGTGTCGTAATAAGATGAAATTCCTTTATTTGCGAAAAGTCAACCTCCCCGAAAAAATCTGCAAAATCGGTCATGAGAAATGGACTTGTCAAAATTATAGAATCACTTTCGTTAAACAATTCTTTCAGTCTTGTAGAATGGTCGTCATTACTTGATAAGTTGTTAATTAGCTTGTAGTTCATAAGTTGCTCTGTCGTTTTTAAGGTTGCCTATAACGTATTAGGGTTTTATTTTAGGTTTTCCCAAACTTACTTAAAAAGTAGCTGAAAGGCAAATGTATAAAGGGAATGTAATTGAAGAAGCAGAGGGGAAAATCGAAAATAAAACTGAGTTGGACTAAGCTGGTTGCTATGGGTATTCTATAGTGTGCCGGACTTCCTTTCCGGTGATACTCTCAGAAATTAAACGAAAGGAAGAATGAGCGGGATGATCATGGAGGACTGCTATCATAAATATCGTTGATAGTTGGACATGCCTTTACCATTTGACTGATATCTCGGCCATTAAGATGGATTTCAGACTTTTTAAAAGAACGTTTCAATCATCTCCTATCTAGCCAGTGGCCAAATATCTGGTTTCGATGGTGCAGGGTATCATTTTCCCTTTTAGGCATTTGGGACAGCACAACGGGTCTTAGCCCGAGACCATGCGCAGAACCTCATAAGCGTTGAGTCCTTCCAAAACAGAGAAATAGCAACTGTTTTAGATCAGGCCGAAGCAGGTTTGCTTGTTTCCGAGTATTGTTTTCCAGTAGTTAGTCCTTCAAAAAGCCATGAACCTGCCTTATGCGATTTGTAGTATGTTCTCAGCATATTAATTGCTTTTGCAGCTACTCAGACTTTACACAAAATTCTTTGCACTACTTATATTGCTGAACAATTTAGGAACACAAAAAAAAAGAGGCTCTGAAAATGAGCCTCTTTAACGTTTAATATGTCGGGGTACCAGGATTCGAACCTGGGACCCCCTGGTCCCAAACCAGGTGCGCTACCGGACTGCGCTACACCCCGATGACTTTTGTTGTTTGATTAAGGATATGACTTCCTTCAAAAGTGTTGCAAAAGTATCTAAATTTTTAAAAAACACAAGCATTTTTAAAAAAAATAGTGCATTACCTTTTGTCTCCTGTCTCATATCTCATCTCTCATATCTCATCTCTCATATCTCCTAACTCCTTTCCCGTCTTTCAACTTTTATCTGGCAGCCTTACTGACCGCATACCAGGATATTGACGGCGCCGATCTGGCTGACACTCCTGAACCACAAAGTGGCATACAGGAAATATTTTCGTAATAGGCTCCCGGGCTCGGGCATTGTCCAAAAAAAAACAGTTTTTGGCGGTAATCCCCAAATATTTGAGATTGCCTGATTTTATCATGCTTATAATTTACCTAACAGATTGTGCTATCGGCTTATAAAAACATTGTGTCAGTTGAAATGCCTGAACATTTTCCAGGTACATATTTACATTTGGCGCTGTGAGATAGAATAATTTTTTTCCTTGAAAAATGAATAATATGCATCTCGATTTAATTCTTGTTATCGCATTCATGGGCGGCGCCACACTGGGCAATGCTTTGTCTGGTAACACACCAGGAACAGCCAAATTTTTGATTGGTAGTACGGATAACCCTGGTCCGCAAGATTTTTTTAATATTTATATTGCAGATTATCAGGAATATGACAACAAATTGGTGGTCAACTTTGATGAAAGGGCAGGAGTTTGCAATTTGCCGGATTACACCTGTGGTAAGAATAAAGTCATTGTTGACGAGCCTAACCCTTTCGGAAATACGAACTTAATCCGCATCATTCCTGGCAGGAACAATGAACATGCAAAAGTTGGAATCAGCACAACTTTTCCAACGTTAAGCGCACATCAATCAGGTCTGACCCTCAGTGTTCACAATACTAATACACGGGAGGCTGCAAATGCGTCAAGTATCGGATCAGGTGCGGCCGACTCCATTGTGGCAACTGGTCATGGCTAGCTTATCCTCAAACAGGCGCTAAAACCATTCAACAGTGCTACTCTGGGTGCAAATAAGGGTGGTCAGTCCAGGGGGTTCAGCGCTTAAGATTTAAACCTTCCGGGGTAAGGATCAAATACTTTAAATGCTGATACCGAAACATGAAATTCAAATTTCTGTTCCAACCGACCCTGTGACCAAATCAGCTATTAAAAAGGAAGATCAGTTAGATTTTGCAGGTTTCAAATTAAGTTGGGTAAATGAAACCACAGGAATAATTCTTATGTCAATAGTACAAAACGATACTATGTATCAATGTACTTATATAAATGACATACTGGTATTTGAATATCCTCCAATCATGTCGGAATTTAATTGGCTGTCGTGTAATATTCTAAGGCGTTGTAGGGAAAATACCTACAACTGAATCATCATTTCCGAACTGATTTTTACCCATTGCCTTATTTCTGCCATGAAAGGGCCAGCCTACTTTTACACCATAGGATTGTTCAGGAAAAGTCTGAAAAATTAACAATGAAATTCTCCGGCAGATTCTGGCTTTTGCTCCGGGATCAGTCGTCTGAATTAAAACAAAGAAAAAAAAGATAAATAAAATGAGAAACTCAAAAAAATTACTTCTTTCCATAGCATTGTTACTTATGCTGGCCTTTTCGATGGTCAATTGCAGCAAGGATATGATTGATATTCCTGAGCAGGTAACAGTAACTGACATGACCCTGAAAGCTGGAACTTTGTCCGTTCCGGGAGCTTCCACGCTGAATTTTTCCGGATACACATGGAATGTGAGGACCGGGATTGCCCAGGCACCGGGCCCTAACAACTGGAGCAGAAATAATGCATGGGTAGACAGTGAAGGAAAACTTCACCTGAAAATAACATACAATTCAACGGACTCCAGGTGGGAATGCGCAGAAGTTTCAACAGTCCGGACCTTAGGATTTGGAAAGTATGAGTGGACAGTTGAAGGGAAGATCGATCAGTTAAACCAGGATGTAGTGCTCGGAATGTTTAATTACTTATCCGCCTCCAAGGCAAAAACAAAAAAAGCAGGCGAGATTGACATTGAATTTTCCAAATGGGGCATACCAACCCTGGCAAAATCCGGTAGTTTTACCGTATGGCCTCCAAACAATACAAAAATCACCAACTGGTCGACTTCATTTGCCATAACTTCAGCAAATACAACTACATCAACCAGGCACAGTTTCACGTGGCGCTCCAATAGTGTATCTTTTCAATCTTTGGATGGCATGGGTAAAACAATTGCTACTGCAAACTATTCACCATCTAAATACACAACAAGCATTCCCCAGCTGGCAGCACCGGCTATAATTAATTTGTGGATATTCAGGGGAATTTCCAATACATTACCAAAGGATCAGTCAGTTGAGGTTATAATCAGCAAGTTTGCTTTCACTCCGGCATAAATTCAGGAGCAGCGCTTTTTGCGTTATCAGTTCTTCCTGATTAGTCTGGAAAATTTGTGGAAACGATATGTTTTATTGAATTCCATAGACAGAGGCCCCCGCCATACAAGAGTTTGACGGGGGCCTCTGTCTGTTGAAAGAGCATACCGATAACTGACCCCGGTCAAGGTCAATCCATCTTCTGCAGCTTTTTTTCGAACAATTTAAGTCAGCTATGAAAGGTTTCAATGTTGTTGCGAAGCCAAACACACCGTACGCATGCAGGAGATATAAAATCGCCTTTCTTCCATAATTACCTGGATTCACCTGGTTGTGCGCAGGCTGAACAATCAAAGGCAATCTGCTTAACTAGCTCTTCGATTGCTTCCTCAATACGGTTTATGTAAACGGGTTTTCTGCCTGAAACTTCCCGGAAGTCCATCTCACCACTTTTTTCATCCCGAAAATTGACCTGCTTATTTCCTTTTAAAAGAGGAAAACTGACGATTTCTTATTAGGTAAAGAGAATTTTTTAATGCCGGATCCGAAGCTAAGCTTTAAAATATAAATTTCCTTAATAATTACTTACATATGTATTTTTTATCATTTATTCGTGACTTAGTATAAAATATTTTACATACACTTGCGAAAAAATATACTTTATTTTATCCGGGTACCCCCTAAATTGGCAGTCACTCATGAAAAAAACATTTATTAGCTCCCTATTGTTGTTAATTGTAACTTTTTCCAATGCGCAAAAGTGGGAAACGAGTCTTGAAGCTGCAAAAAACAGATCAGCAGAGGAAAAGAAAAATATTGTTTTGGTATTCTCTGGTTCCGACTGGTGTATTCCTTGTATGAAACTTGAAAAGTATATTCTGGAATCAAGGGAATTCATTGATTATTCGCAGCAACATTATGTGCTGCTCCATGCTGATTTTCCAAAGAAAAAGGCCAATGCCCTGCCTAAGGAGCAACAGGAACAGAATGATAAACTCGCCGAAGCCTATAACAGGCAGGGGATGTTTCCATTGGTTGTATTGCTCGACAGGAATGGTAAAGTTCTGGGGACTGAGAGTTATAAGAATGTAACACCTGCCGAATACATCGCCTTGCTTCACTCATTCGAAAAGAATCAACAGTGAGAATATTATTTTTTTTACTGCTTATCCTGTTGGCCTTCGTTGGTAAATCGCAGGAAAAATATACAAGGACGCTGAAATTGATGGGATGCCATTATGATATCACGGTTGTAGCACAGAATCAATCAGATGCAGACCATTATATTGATATCGCCGCCAATGAAGTCACCCGTATCGAAAAGTTGATTTCTGAATGGGACTCCACTACACAGATTTCAACTGTCAATAAATATGCCGGTATAAAACCGGTAAAAGTTGATAAAGAGGTATTTGACCTGATTGTCAGAAGCATCAAAATTTCAGAATTGACTGATGGCGCTTTTGATATTACATGGGCGGGGATGAACCAAATATGGAAATTTGACGGTTCTATGAAAAAATTGCCCACTCAGGCGGAAGTTTCGGCATCGGTGAAGAGTGTGGGATATAAAAATATCATACTGAATGCCAAAGATACAACCGTGTTCCTGAAGCTGAAGGGGATGCGGCTTGGTTTCGGAGGAATTGGAAAGGGATACTCTGCAGATAGAGGCGCTGCGTTGTTAAAATCCCTTGGCGTCAAAGGGGGCATCATGAATGCTTCGGGCGATATTACTGCCTGGGGGAACCAACCGGACGGAAGTCCCTGGATGATAGGCATAACCAATCCTTTCAACAAAGAAAAGGTTTTCTCCTGGTTTCCATTTGAGGGCCATTCAATCGGAACATCAGGAAATTATGAAAATTTCGTCGAGTTTAATGGTGTAAGATACACACATATTATTGATCCCAGAACCGGTTGGCCTGTTCACGGAATAGCGAGTGTGACACTTTTCGGTCCCAATGCGGAACTATCCACGGCCCTTACCAAAGCGATCTTTGTAATGGGCAAAGAGGTTGGCATAAATCTGATCAGACAGCTTAAAATTATTGAATATGTCGTTGTGGATGAACAGGGCAATATAGAAGTATCTGACCATATCAAACTGAATTCCACTGAAAAATTGAATACTACAGGAAAATGAGAAAGAAAGCATATTGGGTGATTGTTACATTGGGACTCCTTGCATCCTGCACCACGGTCAAGGAATACAAGAAAGTTTACCTGAATGATCCTGACATGAAATTGTCGGCTAATCAGAACGAACGCTTTGAGAGTAATTTCCAGGTATATAGGGAAGGAGCTTCAGGTGCCAATGGTGGAAAAACAGGGGGTGGTTGTGGGTGCAATTAATAATTAAGCATGAGAAAAACAGTTCTGATAATTCTGATGACATTAATCACTTCCAAAGTTACGAAGTCACAGGAAGCTGATTCATCAAAAGTGTATAAAAAAAGGGTGCTGGAAAGTACCGAGGTTGATATGCTGATGAGCTTTTACAAACAGGAGGGCAGCCATTCACCCGTCAATGGTGGGATAGGCACTGAAAACCTTACGGATGCTACACCTACCATTGTGATCAGCATCCCCCTGAACAGTAACGATGTTTTGACGGTTGATGCTGGTATATCTGCCTATACCTCAGCTTCTTCAAGCAATATCAATCCCTTTGTGTCAACATCTACGACAACACAGTATCTTTACAAGAGCGGCAATCTGTTTAATACAACAGGGGCTTCGAGAGGAACTGTAACTCCTTCACAACCTACTACAACCACCACTGTGCCAACAAAGCCTCACGGAACGCCCTGGCTTGCTTCAACGGGCGCCTCCCACAGCGATGTAAACAAGGCCATACATACGGATTTTAGCCACAGTTCCGATTCCCGGAATTTTATCTGGGGATCAAACGTTTCCTATTCAAAGGAATTCGATTACAACTCGTATGGCTTTGGAGGGAATATCACCGGCTTATTCAATGAAAAAAATACGGAATTGGGACTAAAAGGCTCTGTTTACCTGGATACCTGGAAACCTATTTACCCAACGGAGCTCCGGGAATACATGGATTACGGATCTTCTTTTCAGACCAACGGTTATTTTAAAGGTGTTACCATTATGGACCAGAATGGAGCTGCGACTACGGCATACCTTCCTTCTGCATTTAAAGCATTGGACCAGTCGGGGCGAAATTCCTACACTTTGTCCTTTTTTGCTTCACAGATTATGACACCAAAGTTTCAGTCTGCCTTCTTTTGTGATTTTGTCCTGCAGCAGGGTATGCTGTCAACTCCGTACCAACGCATGTATTTTGCCGATAAAGCGAATTATTACATTGGATATGCAGCCTTTATCCCATTTTATACTTCACCCGATAACCGGGGTGTCTACCAGCTGGCAGACGATATCGAAAGATTGCCTTCAAGCAGGTACAAATTTCCTTTTGGGGTCAGGATGAATTATTATATCAATGAGGTACTGGTGCTGAAGGGCTATTACCGGTATTATTTTGATAACTGGGGACTAAAAGCGAATACGATCAGCCTTGATCTGCCGGTCAGACTTAGCCAGTCATTTTCAGTCACGCCGTCATATCGTTTTTATACTCAGAACCAGGTCAAATACTTTGCACCGTTTGAAACGCATATTTCATCGGAGGAATTTTATACCTCGGATTATGATTTGTCGGCTTTTACCGCTAATCAGTACAGCTTTGCAATGAATTACACTGATATCTTCACCAAATTCAGGATTGGTACGTTGGGTTTTAAAAATATTAATTTAAAGTACAGCCATTACAACAGAAGCGATGGGCTGAATGCCAATATTTTCTCCTTCGGAATCAAATTTGTCGGGGTAAAATAGAAATCCCCGGAATTTTATAGGTTAAGTAAGCATAAAAGGGTAGGGGAATTACCTTCGGTGATCCCTGGAATGGGAAGCTAAACCCCAAAAACCTCATCCGCTGCGCGTCTGTGTTTTTTTATTTCCATGGCTGAGGACCTATAAGGTTTGCGGGAATTACCTTCGGTGATCCCTGGAATGAGAAGCTAAACCCCAAAAACCTCATCCGCTGCGCGTCTGTGTTTTTTTATTTCCACGGCTGAGGACCTATAAGGTTGGCGGGAATTACCTTCGGTGATCCCTGGAATGGGAAGCTAAACCCCAAAAACCTCATCCGCTGCGCGTCTGTGTTTTTTTATTTCTACGGCTGAGGACCTATAAGGTAGGCGGGAATTACCTTCGGTGATCCCTGGAAGGGGAAGCTAAACCCCAAAAACCTCATCCGCTGCACGTCTGTGTTTTTTTATTTCCACGGCTGAGGACCTATAAGGTAGGCGGGAATTACCTTCGGTGATCCCTGGAATGGGAAGCTAAACCCCAAAAACCTCATCCGCTGCGCGTCTGTGTTTTTTTATTTCCATGGCTGAGGACCTGTAAGGTTTGCGGGAATTACCTTCGGTGATCCCTGGAATGGGAAGCTAAACCCCAAAAACTCCATCCGCTGCGCGTCTGTGTTTTTTTATTTCCACGGCAGAGGACCTATAAGGTTGGCGGGAATTACCTTCGGTGATCCCTGGAATGGGAAGCTAAACCCCAAAAACCTCATCCGCTGCGCGTCTGTGTTTTTTTATTTCCATGGCTGAGGACCTATAAGGTAGGCGGGAATTACCTTCGGTGATCCCTGGAATGGGAAGCTAAACCCCAAAAACCTCATCCGCTGCGCGTCTGTGTTTTTTTATTTCCCAACCCTCTCTTACACCTACGGTGTGGGTCGGTCTGGGAAATAAAAAAACCTCGCTTTCACGAGGTTTTTGGGGTTGCGGAGGAAGGGGGATTCGAACCCCCGGTACAGTTTCCCGTACGGCAGTTTAGCAAACTGCTGGTATCAGCCACTCACCCATCCCTCCAGAAATTTTGGTGGTGCAAATTTAAAAATCATTTTCAGTCGGACAATACTTTCAGCGAAAATAATGTTGGAATAAATAATCCGAATTCCTTTGAATAGTTAGTTTTCTGATGTAATTTTGACCAATAAATCAGTCGTTCTTTCACACAAAATATTTCCGCATTAGTTCTTATAGTTGGTAAACTCAACATTTCAAGTTTAACGAGTAAGCTTATGTCCGCTAAGACAGGCCTCATCCCTTCGGGGAGCAGTTCGCTGCCATTGGAAATCTGATCAGACAGGCACTCAAATCCTGTACATTCGGGGTTTTACACAATTAGAATTAATGCGGTTTTTTATGCCCTGGCCCGATCTTCCTTTTGGGGTTGCTGTTCTGAGCAATATACTTGAATTTTAACTACTTAACAGGAGAATTGGCGTCTACAGGAGTATGTTTTTTCCCTTTTTCAAAGAAATAATCAATTCTGCCGAGTATCAGTCCGCCGAAACCGACCTGGTTTACCAGGACTGTCTGGCCTGATTTGTTGGTTACACTGTCAGGTTTCTTTAAAAAGGTATGTGTATGACCTCCGATAATCAGATCAGTATAGAATGTTTCCGCTGCTATTTTCAGGTCACTGACCTTATTTTCCTTGTAGGCATATCCCAGGTGCGAGAGGCATACAACTAAATCGGCTTTTTTTTCTGTTTTCAGAAATTTTTCCATTTTCAGTGCTTGCTCAAGCGGATCAAGGTATTTTGTCAGGCCATAATTCTGCTTTGAAACCAAACCGTCCAGCTCGATGCCAAGCCCATATACCCCGACATTGATTCCCTGTTTTTTGAAAATCTTGTATGGTAGGATTTTACCTTTAAGGATGGTCTCCGAAAAGTCGTAGTTGGAATTGATAAACGGAAACCCGGCATTCTTAAGCTGTGATTTTAGTCCTTCCAGACCGTTGTCGAGGTCGTGATTGCCTATGGTGGCTGCATCGTAGCCCATTTCTGTCATCAGCTTAAGTTCCAGTTCTCCTTTGAAAAAATTGAAATAGGGGGTACCCTGGAAGATGTCGCCGGCATCGAAAACAAGCACATTTTTCTGTTCTCTCCTGATCTTGTTTATCAGGTCAGCTCGTTTGGCCATACCTCCCTCTCCGGCGTTCCTGGGTGCATCTTTCGGAAAAGGATCGATGTGCGAATGAAAATCATTTGTATGAAGGATCGTAAGCTGTACCAGTTCACTTTTGGCAAATGACTGCATTGGACCGCTCAACACAAATACGCCAAGCCCTCCGGCACCTAGTTTTTTAATAAATGTTCTTCTATTCTGCATGGTATATCCTCCCGTCCGTTTTCACATTTACTGTTTTGCCTTCTTTTCCCAACCTTCTGAAATATTCTATGAACATGTCTCTTGCTTTGATGCCTGTATCAATTCTTTCTGTTGATTTTGACAATATTTCGCTTCCGTCACCTCCATTGGCGATGTAATCACTCGTAACCAGCCAATAACTCCTGGAAGTATCAATCGGTTTTCCCCCTATTTCGGGGTTAACGGCTTTTTCGTTCTTGATGCCGAAACGGAGTCCGCTGACACCTTCGCCTCCGCGGGCAGCCAAATGGTTGACAAACTGCAGCATCACTTCTCCACTTAATTTCACAAATACAATTTCGTTCTCAAACGGCATCATTTCGAACATTGTCAAAGTTTTAATCTCACCTTTTGGCAGTGAGGTGCGCAATCCTCCCCGGTTGATCATCGATACATCAATCTTCATTTCAGGATGCTTTTCAGCGCAAAACCGGTTCGATTCTTCAAGGGTAAGGTCAGCAAACAGATTGGTGAGCGGACTTTCCGGACGACCGCCATAGACTGCTTCGGATGATTTGCACAGGACCTCTGTCATGCCTTGATTGACTTTTTCGCGGTAGGGTTGAATCTCGCGCTCAATGTCACCGGATGGTGAAACTGTGATCAACGAATCCAGGTGAATATTGGCAGTTTCAGTTTTTTCGACCCTGTAAGTTGTACAGGCAGAAACAGCCAGCAGCAGGTAAAGTATAAAGCCAAAACGGAATTTGTTCATAAAATTTTTATTTTGGGTCAACGAGAGGCTAAAAGTAGAAAAAAGATATGAGAGATAGGACAAGAGAGATAAGAGATAAGATATGAGAGATAAGATATAAGAGATAAGATATAAGAGATAAGACATGAGACATGAGATGGAGCATAGATTGAGGAGCATGAAGCAGGAGAACGGAAAATGTAAACTGAAATGGATTTTTTGAAAAAATGGCTATTTTTGGGCTATGGAAGATGATATCCGCGTCGATAAATACCTTTGGTCTGTCAGGGTTTATGCCACCCGCAGCATGGCAACGGAAGCGTGCAAAAAGGGTCAGATTACCATCGGCGGAATAGCCGTCAAACCATCCAGGGTGGTGAAAGTTGGGGAGACCATTCAGGTAAGGAAGAATCCTGTCACCTATTCATTTAGGGTCCTTGCATTGTTGGGGAAAAGGGTGGGTGCCAAACTTGTCCCTGATTATATGGAAGATACAACTCCTGCTGAAGAATTGCTAAAGCTTGATAAAGAGCATGGCGGAGCACTTTTTGTGCGCGACCGCGGAGCCGGAAGGCCGACAAAAAAAGACAGGCGGGATATTGATCGCGTCATTGAATGGTGAGGGCAGAGGACCAGGAGAACGGAAAAATGGCGATCAGATCGAAATCGAAAATCGAAATTTTCCTCAGGCTCCTTTGTTGAACTTGGTCATTGTCAGTTCAATGCCGATAGTGGCGAATGATTTGATGATGTCAAAACATCTTTCGAGCTTTGAATTGATGACTTCCTCCTCCTCTCGCGACCATTTTCCCAAAACATGCTGTACCTGGAAGCCTCGCGGGAAATCATCCCCAATTCCAAACCGAAGTCGGCTGTAATCTGATGTGCAGAGAATCTGTTGTATGCTTTTAAGTCCGTTGTGCCCGGCATCACCACCTTTAGAGCGCAGCCGGATTTTGCCGAGCGGCAGGGCAAGGTCGTCAACAAGTATCAGCAGGTTTTCGGGCGGGATCTTCTCTTTTTGCATCCAGTAATGGACCGATCTTCCACTTAAATTTACGTAAGTATTTGGCTTTAAGAGGATAAGAGTTCTTGACGCATGTTTCATTTCAGCCACAAAACCATATCGTTTGTCGCTAAAAGAGATATTGGATGCCCTGGCAAGGGCATCCAATATCGTAAATCCAATGTTGTGACGGGTATTATCGTATTCACTTCCGATATTTCCCAGGCCAACGATCAGGTACTTCATTAAAATAATTTTATCAACTCAACGTCCTTGCGGACCCCGTTGATTTGTATTATTTCTTTCCTGAGGCAACAGGTGCATTCATGGCCGCGCGGGCTGCACGGGTAACAACAACAGTTGCAACAGGAACAGACTTGTTGTTCATTATTTCAAAACCTTCTGTTTTGATATCTCCTACGCGGATGCTTTCGCTGATACCCAGTTCTGTAACGTCAATAAGTATCTCATCTGGCAGATTTTTAAAAATGCCTTTTACTTTTAGGTTACGAAGGTTGGCCTTGAGGCGACCCCCTTGCTGAATACCTTTCGCATAACCATCCAGACGGACCGGCAGGTCGATTTTTACTGCTTTTTTGTCGCTGATTTGCAGGAAGTCAACATGTAACAGCTTGTCTGTCACAGGGTGGAACTGCAATTCCTGCATAAATGCGTCGTAAATTTTACCATCAATGTTCAATTCTGCCTGGTACACTTTCGGCGTGTAAACGATTTTGCGGAAATCACCTTCCGGTGCATAAAAGTGAACAGGAGCTTCACCTCCGTACAGTACGCATGGTACTAAGTCCTGAGCTCTCAGGGTCCTGGTGTCTTTTTTTCCAAGGGCCTGACGCGCAGTACCTTTAATTTCAAATTTTTTCATTTCTAAATTTTTTAATAATAAAGTGTTTCCTCAGACCTCCTTTCTACATGAAAGGTGTCCGCATCACACCCTTAAAGGCATGCTGCTAAATTGGGCGCAAAGATAGATAATTAATAATGAATAATAAACAGCAGAAAATGGAAAATGAGGCTCCTTTTTGCTTTTCCTTTTAAATAAATGCCGAGCTGATGGATTTGTTCTCGTACACTTTCTGGATTACATCAGCAAACAGGGGTGCGCAGGAGAGTATGGTAATCTTGTCGGATTTCCTGCGCAATGGAATGGTGTCCGTTAAAAGCACCTCGTCAAGGGAGGAGTTTTCCATGCGTTCGATGGCAGATCCTGAGAGAACGGCGTGGGTAGCGCAAGCCCTTACAGAACGGGCTCCCTTTGATTTCATCAGATCGGCTGCTTTGGCAATGGTTCCGCCTGTATCAATGATATCATCTACGATGATTACGTCTTTATTCTCAACTTCCCCGATAAGGGTCATGGAGTCGATCACATTGGCTTTTGTTCTGGTTTTGTGACAGATAACCATGTCAGTACCGAGATGTTTCGCGAACACGTTGGCACGTTTGGTGCCACCGGTATCCGGGGAAGCCACCACGATATCCTTAAGTCCCATCTGCTGGATGTAGGGGATGAAAAGTGCAACTGCACTGAGGTGGTCGACCGGCACATTGAAAAATCCCTGGATCTGGTCTGCGTGAAGATCCATGGTGATTAGCCTGTCGATGCCGGCAGTGGAAAGCATATCGGCAACCAGTTTGGCGCCGATAGATACCCTGGGCCTGTCTTTGCGGTCCTGGCGGGCATAGCCAAAGTAAGGTATTACAGCAATAACCTTGTAGGCAGAAGCTCTTTTTGCTGCATCAATCATCAGCAGAAGCTCCAGCAGATTGTCGGCAGGAGCAAAAGTAGACTGGATAATAAAAGTAAATGAGCCACGGATTGTTTCCTCATAACAGGGCTCAAATTCACCGTCAGCGAAGCGTGGACAGGAGGATTTGCCAAGTTCCATCCCTGCACTGGCCGCAATATTTTCTGACAGATACCTAGATTCATTGCCTGTAAAAAGCTTAATGTTTTTGTGATTGTCGTTCATATCGCAGAGTGAGAATGGAATGTTCGGAACAAAAATAAAAAAAATATGATGGCATAAAATGTTATTGAAGGCAATCAGGGAGAAATTTTGCTGACAATCTGTTTATAACTAATATGTTATTGTGTATTAGTCTGTTGCCGGGAGAATATTTTTAATTTCCTATGGTTTTTTCAATAAAACCGAGAAGTTCATCTCGCCCGTTTCCTTTTTCAGCTGAGGTTACGAAAATGTTTGGCAACTCCTCCCAGCCTTTCAGCATTTCTTCGCGATATACTTCCAGGCTCTTTTCAACGGCAACTTTCCCTAATTTGTCTGCTTTGGTAAATACCATGACGAAGGGGATTCCGTTTTCCCCCAGCCAGTTCATAAAATCGAGGTCATTCTTTTGAGGCTCCAGCCTGATGTCCAGCAGTACCATCACGCAATAGAGATTTTCCCTTTCCAGGATGTACTTCCGGATAAACTTAACCCACTTCTCACGGCTTGAACGCAAGACTTTCGCATAGCCGTATCCCGGGAGGTCGACAAGGAACCACTCGCCATTAACAATGAAATGGTTGATTAAACGCGTCTTTCCTGGTTCTGAAGAGGTTTTCGCCAAATTGTTTATTCCCATCAGCATATTGATCAGGGACGATTTCCCGACGTTTGATCTCCCGATAAAAGCAAATTCAGGTTGTTCGGTTACCGGGCACATCCCGGGATCGGTATTGCTAACGACGAATTCGGCGGATTTTATGATCATGGTATTTTAATGAGATATAAGAGATGAGAGATAAGACATGAGAGATGAGAGATAAGACATGAGATATGAGACATGAGACAATAAAGGCGGCATTAATCTCATGTCTTATCTCTCATCTCTTAATTTTATTCCACGTATACTTCGAGCAATTTTGTTTCAGCTCCATCTGCCGGTTTCAAAGTAAAATATTCGATACAGGCCGGAATGAGTATGGTTTCACCTTTCTGCACCGGGATAGATTCACCTTCCCACTGAAGTGTATAAGCGCCATCAAAGCACAGATAGATTACAAAAGAGTCGATTTTGCTGAAATCGCGTTCAAGTGGTACATTTATTTGGAGCAGGTTGGTGGTGAAATAGTTGCATTTTATAAGTTCAACAGGCTCATTTTCTTTGGGTTGATATTCTGTGAACCCATTTTTGTGGTGCTTGAAATCAATTGCATCCAGTGCCAGCTCGGTATGAAGCTCGCGTGGTTGCCCCTTGTCATCGATGCGGTTAAAATCGAATATCCGGTAAGTAACATCCGATGTCTGCTGAATCTCTGCCACCACAATTCCTTTACCGATAGCGTGGACCCTGCCTGCCGGAATATAAAATACGTCGCCTGCCTTGACCGGATCGAACTGCATCAGGTTTTCCAGCTTGTCATTTTGAAGTGCTATCAGGTAACTGTCGCGATCAATGGTCCTGTTAAATCCGGATATAAGTTCTGCACCTTCCTCAGCCTGAACTACATACCACATTTCAGTCTTACCATAGGCTCCGTGCCGCTCTTTTGAAAGTTCATCACCGGGGTGAACCTGTATCGAAAGCCGGTCGTTGGCATCAATGTATTTGATCAGCAATGGAAATTCAGTGCCAAACCGGTCATAGATTTTCTCACCCACCAACTCGCCCATATAAACTTCGATCAGCTCTTCCAGGTTATTGCCTTTCAGAAAACCATCCGAAACCACAGAAATGTCGTCCTGGACAGCAGAAAGTTCCCACGATTCACCACATTGTGACATGCTGTACTTTTTATTCAGCAGGGCTGGCAGTTTACTTCCGCCCCAGATTCTTTCTTTGTAAATCGGTCTGAATTTAAGTGGATAAAGATTCTTCATATTGAGAGTAAAAAAATATAAATGCAATTAATCAAGGTAATCGACAACAGTTCTGTCAACGGTGTTTGCACGAACCAGTTCTACAACTTTAAGGTGTTCCGGGTGATCGCGGTAAACTTCAAACCCTTCAGCGGAATCGAAGCGCGTGATCAGGCTGATATCGAACGAAGCGGCATTTAATTCAAAATTTTCTCCTACCTCTATCTGTTTCAGCTCTGCAATTTTCCCTTTCAGCTCAATCAATGAACCGGTAATCTGTGAACGGACCTGCGATTTCTGAGCTTCATCCTGAAAATCCTTCAGTTTAAAGAGTACTATGTGATTGAACATGGAATTTATGAAAATTTGCGTTTACAAAGGAGCGGGCATTGAATGGTATTCGTGCACACTATATAAATTTCTACAAAAATAACAGATATTCTCCATTCTCCTCTATTTTAGGAAAATCTAAAATTCCGGTTGGCAAAAATTTACTTTATCTTTGTCTCATGCAGCTGAGGGTTGCAGGGAAATTACAATATTCTATTCATTTTGCGCGTAACTCATAACTCATAACTCTACATGAGCATTCTGGTCATTGGTATTGCCGGAGGAACCGGTTCCGGCAAGACTACTGTTGTCAATAAAATCATTGAACGTCTTGCAGAGAAAGATGTAACCATCCTTTCACAGGATGCCTACTACCGCGACAACAGTCATCTACCCCTTGAAGAGCGCCAGAAAATTAATTTTGACCATCCGGATGCCCTTGAATTTGAACTTCTTGCCGAGAATATCCGGAAGTTGCGTCGGGGCGAAACAATACAGCAACCCATCTATTCCTACCTTACTTGTACCCGTGCTGCAGAAACTACCACTATTGTTCCACGGAAGGCCATCATCGTGGAAGGTATTCTCTGCCTGTGGCCCAAAGAGCTGCGCAAATTGATGGATATCAAGATCTTCGTTGATTGTGAAGCGGATGTGCGTCTATCGCGTGTGATACAACGCGACATGGTTGAACGCGGCAGGGATGTTCACACAGTCCTTAAACGCTATGAGGATACAGTCAGGCCCAGCCACCTGCAATTTATTGAACCTACCAAAAGATATGCCGACATTATAGTTCCCGAAGGTGGCAGCAACAAAGTCGCTATCGATATTATAACCCAGTATATCATGAAACACCTGAATGATCACGCGTAAAAAATAGGGTAAAAGCTCTGGAAATTTAAATTTAGCAATATTTATATATATCAAATCTATTGATTTTCAATGTTATGAAACAGATTCTTTTTATTTTTTGCATGCTTGTCCTGGTCTCTTCAGGTTTTGGACAAAAAGAGAGAAAAGCTATCGATGAAAAATACAAATGGGACTTGACTAATTTATATTCAAGCGATAAAGCATGGGAGGAGGCCAAGGTCAAAATAGCGGCTGAAATGCCAAAAATCGAACAATTCAAAGGTAAACTGACCAAATCTTCGGCTGACTTGCTGGCATGCCTGGAATTTTCTTCCAAACTGGACAAGGAGGGATCCCGCCTGTTCATTTATGCCAGTATGAACAGCGATCAGGATACCAGGAATATGAAATATATGTCGATGCAGCAAAGCCTTGAACAGATTTTTACCGAATACGGGACAAAAACCGCCTTTATTGAACCAGAGTTATTGACAGCGGACTGGAAAGTGATCGAGGGATTTATTAAAGAGCAAAAAGGACTTGCCGTTTATAAAAAGGACCTTTATGATTTGTTTAAGAAAAAGGAACACACTTTGTCTGAACCTGAAGAGCGGATTCTTGCCCGTTCATCCATGATCAGCGGCGTGGCCAACGATATATACGGAACGTTCAAAGACGCTGAAATGCCTTCCCCGGAAATCACTTTAAGCGACAATACCAAACTCAAACTGACATCGTCAGCCTTTGGGAGAATGAGGACATCCACTAACAGAGCCGACCGCCAGAAAGCTTTTGAAGCCTATTTTAATAATTTCGCCAATTACAAGGCTACCTACGGGCAAATGATGTACGGCAATGTAAAAGAGCATATTTTCAGGGCCCAGTCACGCAAGTACAGTTCTGCAATTGAAGCATCCCTGTCTCCCAAGGATATTCCTGTTTCAGTTTACCAGAGCCTGGTTGACAATGTCAACAAGAACCTTCCGGCTTTTCACCGTTACCTGGCGATCAAAAAAAGGATGCTTGGGGTTGATACCCTTAAATATTACGATTTGTATGCTCCTGTTGTTAAAAATGTCGATTTGAAATATACCTACCCGGAAGCCCGCAAAATTATCCTGGAAGCCCTGGCCCCGCTTGGAAACGAATATATCAGTACTGTCAACAAAGCTATTGATGAGCGTTGGATCGATGTATATCCCAACACCGGCAAGCGATCAGGCGCTTATTCTAATGGCGGAGCCTACGATGTGCATCCTTATATCCTGTTAAATTTCGATGATAGTTATTCGGATGTCAGTACCATGGCGCATGAACTGGGCCATACGATGCACAGTTATTTTTCCAACAAGACCCAGCCTTTTCCCACGTCGCACTACACCACCTTTGTTGCTGAAGTGGCATCCACCTTCAACGAGGTTTTGCTGTTCAATTATATGATCAAAAATGTAAAGGATGATGATACGAGGCTATCGTTGCTGATGAACTGGCTCGATGGATTTAAAGGTACTCTTTTCCGGCAGACTCAGTTTGCTGAATTTGAGAAAAAAATTCATGAGGAGGTCGAAAAGGGTAAACCTTTGACGGGTGACTATCTCACAGAACTTTACGGAGATATTTTGAAAAAATATTATGGTCACGATAAAAAGGATTGTGTGATAGATGATTATATCAAAATGGAGTGGGCATATATTCCTCATTTTTACATGAATTTCTATGTTTATCAATATAGCACTTCCTTTACCGCATCTATTTCACTGGCCGAAAAAGTGATGAACAAAGAACCGGGAGCACTGGAGAAATACCTCAAATTTATATCTTCCGGAGGGTCTGACTATCCTATCCAGCTTCTTAAAGAAGCCGGTGTCGATATGACAACTTCTGTACCATTTGATAAAACGATCCAGGCGATGAACAAAGTGATGGATGAAATTGAATCAATTCTTAATAAAAGAGAAAAGAAGTGATATTTTAAAAGGAATACCCATGTTGGACAAAATTCTGCCTGAGCATATTCTTTATCTTGATATCGAGACAGTTCCGCAAGTACAAAACTTGTCTGGTTTCCCCGAAAAAATGCAAAAACTCTGGACGCGTAAAGCTGAATTCATGGCCAGGGAAGGTGAGAGTGCCGAAACTTTATTCGACCGTGCGGGCATCTATGCGGAGTTTGGTAAAATTGTCTGCATTTCCTGTGGTACCATTTACAGGAAAGGGAACAAACGTATATATCGTGTCAAATCATTCTATGGACAGGATGAGGTTAACTTGCTGAAGGATTTTCTGGAGATGCTGGAAAAATTCATGGCCAATCCTGCTCACCGGTTGTGTGCCCATAACGGCCAGGAGTTCGACTTTCCCTATATTGCCAGAAGGATTCTTATCAACGGACTGAAACTTCCTTCCATTCTGGATATTGCAGGTGCAAAACCGTGGGAAATTCGTGATTACCTGATGGATACCATGCAACTCTGGAAGTTTGGAGATTATAAAAGTTACACATCCCTAGACCTGTTGTGTGCAATTTTCGGAGTGCCGACTCCCAAGGATGACATTGATGGCAGCCAGGTTGCCGGTGTCTATTACAGGGACGGTGACCTGGACCGGATAGCACGATATTGTGAAAAAGATACCCTGGCAGTTGCCCAGATAATACTGAGGTTTAAGGGTGAGCCATTGATAGAGCCTGAAAATTTTGAAATTGTACAGTAGCTGACTTTTGCTATTTTTGCGCTCGAAAACAATTGGTTTTTGCCTGAATTTTACCTGCAGATCACCAGGCAGGGAGTTTGCATATGCTGCCAAAGTTGTCTTTGGTAATTATTTATTTATGTCTGTGCGGGGTTTAACAGGTACTAAATTGATTCACTTTAGGTTAAAAATCATGAATTAGTTTTTATAAGTAATTTATAATCAAAAATATGCATAATTGTCAATTGCAAGTTGACAATTGTCAATTAATAGATTCAGTCATGCCAACAGTAGTAAGCGGAATAAGATCGACAGGAAACCTTCACCTAGGTAATTACTTTGGGGCAGTGAAAAATTTCATTGAGATGCAACATCATCATGACACTTATTTTTTCATTGCCGATTTACATTCGCTGACGACCCATCCGGTTCCGCACCATCTTTATGCCAATGTCAGGCAGGTATTGGCCGAATACCTGGCGTGCGGAATTGATCCGGAAATTGCTACAGTGTTCATTCAGAGCGATGTGCCGGAGGTGTCGGAGTTGTATGTTTTGATGAACATGAATGCTTACCTCGGAGAACTGGAACGAACGACCTCTTTCAAGGAAAAGGCGCGTCAGCAGCCCGATAATGTAAATGCAGGACTGCTGACCTATCCGGTGCTGATGGCCTCCGATATTATCATACACAAAGCGCACCTGGTACCGGTTGGCAAAGATCAGGAGCAAAATTTGGAGATGGCCCGTACATTTGCCCGTCGGTTCAATAGAATGTACAATGTAGATCTCTTTCCGATACCACGGCCATATGTTTTTGAAGGCCAGGACATGGTGAAGATACCCGGACTTGACGGATCGGGGAAAATGGGGAAATCTGAAGGTAATGCCATCTCACTGGCTGACAGTCCGCAGGTGATACGAAAAAAAGTAATGAAAGCGGTTACCGACAGTGGACCGACGGTACCCAACCAGAAAAAGCCGGAAGTGATAGAGAACCTGTTCACTTTACTGGATGTTGTTTCAGAACCTGAAGTGGTGAAACACTTTGATTTGCAGTACAATGACTGTTCCATCAGGTATGGTGATCTTAAAAAGCAACTAGCTGAAGACATCATAAAATTTACCAACCCTATTCGCGAAAGGATTGAATCGTTGCTGGCGGATGAAGCATATCTCTCAAAAGTTGCCAAAATGGGAGCAGAAAAAGCAAGGGCATCAGCCTCCAAAACGTTGCAGGAGGTGAGAGAGGTGATAGGGGTGAGGAAGTTCTATTGATCTGCAATTATGCCCTGCCGGGCAATTTATGAATGATGAGTTATGAGTTCGATATAACTCATTCAGGTTTAATTAATTGATGTATTTCGGGTTATTTGGAACCTGTATAAATAAAAAACAAATGACAAAGGATATTCCCTTGAAATATGATCCGGTATCAGTAGAGGATAAATGGTACAGCTTCTGGATGGAGCAAAATTTTTTCCATTCGGAACCCGATGACCGTGAGCCTTATACCATTGTGATACCTCCGCCAAATGTGACCGGGGTATTGCACATGGGACATATGCTGAACAATACCATTCAGGATGTGCTGGTACGGCGCGCCAGGATGTTGGGGAAAAATGGATGCTGGGTTCCCGGTACCGATCATGCCTCTATAGCAACCGAGGCCAAGGTGGTGGATAAACTGCTGAAAGAGGGAATAAGGAAAGATAGCCTCACCCGGGAAGAATTTCTGGAACATGCCTGGGAGTGGACACACAAGCATGGAGGAATTATCCTTGAGCAGTTAAAGAAGCTGGGAGCGTCCTGCGACTGGGATCGTACTGCTTTCACCATGGATGAAATACGTTCAGCATCGGTAATCCGAACATTCGTTGATCTTTACAACAAAGGATATGTGTACCGGGGAGTCAGGATGGTGAACTGGGATCCGGCGGCTAAAACTGCCTTGTCCGACGAAGAGGTCATCTATCGTGAAGAACAATCAAAACTGTATTATGTTCGTTATCTTGTTGAAGGTACTACAGATCAATATATTACAGTTGCAACAACCCGTCCTGAAACCATTTTGGGCGATACTGCAGTCTGTGTCAATCCTGCTGACGACCGTTTCAGGCACCTTGCCGGAAAAAGAGTAATTGTTCCGCTTGTGAATCGCAGCGTTCCAGTTATCCAGGACGAATACGTTGAAATGGACTTTGGAACCGGATGCCTTAAAATCACTCCTGCACACGACGCCAATGACTATGAAATAGGGATCAGGCATAACCTTGAAGTAATCGATACTTTTAATGATGACGGAACGCTTAGCGAAAAGGCACAGCTTTTGGTTGGCGTGGATCGTTTTGAAGCTAGAAAACAGATTATTCCGATGCTGGAAGCAGCCGGAAACCTTGTCAAAATTGAGGATTACAACAACAAGGTCGGATATTCTGAACGTACGCATGTCCCGATTGAACCCAAGCTTTCGGCGCAATGGTTCCTCCGGATGAGCGAGCTTGCCAAACCCGCGCTTGAGGCAGTAGAAAGCGATACCATCCGTTTTTATCCTTCCAAATTCAAGAATCTTTACCGCCATTGGATGGAGAACATCAAAGACTGGTGTATCTCCAGACAGCTCTGGTGGGGACACCGGATCCCGGTATATTACCTGCCTGACGGATCTTTTGTTGTGGCGGAAACTGAAGCAAAAGCCCTCGGACTGGCCAGGCAGCAGACAGGCAATGCTTCGTTGCAGTTGCAGGACCTTCGTCAGGACGAAGATGTGCTCGACACATGGGCCTCTTCATGGCTCTGGCCAATATCAGTGTTCGAAAAGGAAGATCTGTCAGATACCCGCGACCTGGATTATTACTATCCGACCAACGACCTGGTAACTGCACCCGAAATTATTTTCTTCTGGGTGGCCCGGATGGTCATTGCAGGATATGAATACAGGGGAACCCTACCTTTTAAGAATGTCTATTTTACCGGTATCGTGCGCGATAAGCTGAGAAGAAAGATGTCCAAGTCATTGGGTAATTCGCCGGATCCGCTTGATCTTATCGCGAAATACGGTGCAGATGGCGTACGTGTAGGGATGCTGCTATGCTCTCCGGCCGGTAATGATATCCTGTTTGATGAATCCTTGACTGAACAGGGAAGGGGATTCCTGACCAAGGTCTGGAATTCTTTTAGATTGATAAACGGCTGGGAGATAGATGATAAGCTTACACAACCCGAACATTCAAGGCTCGGTATAGAATGGTTCAGGTCTCGCCTCGATGAAGCCATACTTCAGATGGATGACCATTTTGAGAAATACAGGCTGAATGATGCCCTGATGACAATTTATGCTACTATTCGTGAAGAATTTTCAGGCTGGCTGCTTGAGATTATCAAACCTGCTTATCAACAGCCTATTGATTCTAAGACCTACGAGGAAGTTATTGAAATGTTGGATGTGTTGCTCAGGTTACTGCATCCGTTTATGCCGTTTATAAGTGAGGAGATATGGCAGCTGATAGGTGAACGCAAATCAGGTGAGTCTGTTATGATGGCTGCCTGGCCAAAGACATCAGGGAAAGAAGGAGAAATCTGTGAGAGGTTTGAACTTGCCAAAGAGGTTGTTTCAGGTATCCGGACCATCAGAAAGGAGAAAAATATTGCTGCAAGGGAAGACATTGAGCTTTATATTATCCCCGGGGAAAAAGGGTATGCACCAGAATTCAGCGAGGTAGTGGCCAAATTGGGCAATGTCTCAAGGATGGAGATTAGATCGGATGAGGTTCCCGGAGCAGCCAGTTTTATGGTCAAGGCAACGGCCTATTATATTCCTTTTGAAGGCAATGTCGATATTGAAGCCGAAGTTGCCAAAATAAATGAAGAGCTCGGTTATAACAGGGGTTTCCTGGAAGGTGTTCTTAAAAAGCTTGGTAATGAGAGGTTTGTATCCAGCGCTCCTGCCAGAGTTGTTGAAATTGAACGCAAAAAACAGGCCGACGCCGAAGAGAAAATTAGGATACTGGAAGATCGGCTTCGCACACTAAAATGAGACTTGAGAATTGAGACATGAGATATGAGATATTAGACATGAGTTAATGGTATTTGTTTCCTTTATTGGAATCGAATCACATCATTACTTAAAATTGTAATTCAAGACTTTGTCAGTCAGTTTAATACCAAAAATAAATAATAAGAGCCGCCCATTTGGACGGCTCTTATTACATCTCATATCTCATGTCTAATGTCTTACATCTCATTTTAAGACTTCCTCCACATTGAAATAGGGCAGACCCCATGCGTCGGCAACTCCTTTGTAAACGATTTTCCCGTCAACTACATTAAGGCCTTTGCGGAGGGCTTTATCATCTGTGCAAGCTTTTTGCCATCCATGGGTTGCAAGGCTGATAGCATATGGGAGTGTCGCGTTGGTAAGCGCTATGGTAGAGGTACGGGGCACTGCTCCCGGCATATTAGCAACCGTATAGTGAATTACATCGTCCACTACATAAGTTGGATGGTCGTGGGTTGAAGGCACTGTCGTTTCGATGCAACCACCCTGGTCAACGGCAACGTCAACCATTACGGTACCCGGATTCATTGTCTTCAGCATATCCCTGGTTACAAGGTAAGGTGCTTTGGTTCCGGGAATAAGTACTGCGCCGATAATCAGGTCACTGACTTTTACCTGGGACCTGATATTGTAATCATTCGACATCTGTGTCTTAACATTGGCCGGCATAATGTCGTCGAGGTAACGAAGTCGTCTCAGGCTAATATCCATGATGGTAACATCTGCTCCCAATCCGGCTGCCATTTTAGCTGCTTCAGTACCAACGATTCCACCTCCAAGAATCAACACCTTGGCAGGAAGAACCCCTGGAACACCTCCCAAAAGCATACCGCGTCCGCCAAAGGTTTTCTCCAGGTATTTCGCCCCTTCGTGGATAGACATCCGTCCTGCAACTTCCGACATTGGTATCAGCAAAGGCAAGGAGCGGTCGTCGAGTTCTACTGTTTCGTAGGCCAGGCAAACAGCCTTTCGGCTGATCATGGCGTGGGTCAATGGTTCAGACGAGGCAAAGTGGAAATATGTATAAACAAGCTGGCCTTCCTTAATCAGGGGATATTCTGATTCGATAGGCTCTTTTACCTTAACTATCATATCAGCAATAGCGTACACCTCCTCAATTGCAGGAAGAATCTTTCCTCCTGCTGCGACATATTCTGCATCAGCAAATCCACTGCCGTTTCCGGCAGTTGCCTGAACATACACCATGTTTCCCCGCTTAACAAGTTCTGAAACACCAGCTGGAGTTAGTGCAACACGGTTTTCGTTATTTTTTATCTCTTTTGGTAATCCTATTATCATGGCAAATGAATTTATTTGGACACAAAATTAGTCAAAGGAAGAGGCATCTAACCATGACTAAATCCCATATATTTAGGCAAATATGATTATTTACACTTGAAAAGTCCCAGGGATGATTTTCTAATCAATTTCAAGTTATCCGGTTGATTTCTTAACAAAAAGAAAGCATAAAGGTGGAAATTTGAAATAATTATAATTGTATCTTTGGCCCGGACAAATTTGAATAGTACCGAATGCCTGCATTATCTTACAGAGGAGAAGAGTTACCCGAATCGGCCATCAGAAAGCTTGTGCCATATGCGGAAAAGGCCAAAGCCATGGGCAGAAAAGTATATCACCTGAACATTGGTCAGCCTGATATCAAAACCCCGCAGCATGCCATTGAACGGATACGTAACTTCAATTTCGACCTTATTCCCTACGGACACTCATTTGGTAATGAAACGTACCGGATGAAACTGGCCCAATATTACCGTGACCGTAACCTGGAAGTGGATGCTTCCCAGATACTTATTACCACAGGAGGCAGTGAGGCTATCTCATTTGCATTCATGGTTTGTTTCAATCCTGGCGATGAAGTCATAATACCCGAACCGTTCTATGCAAACTATCAATCGTTTGCTATTGCCAATAATGTGGTAATCAAACCAATAACTTCAACTATTGAGTCAGGTTTTCAGCTTCCTACCATCGCGGAATTTGAAAAAGTAATCACACCCAGGACAAAAGGAATCTTTATCTGCAATCCGAACAATCCGACCGGGTATGTGTATACCCACGAAGAGTTGAAGCAACTGCAGGAGCTTGTGCTGAAATACGATCTTTTCCTCCTTGCCGACGAAGTTTACAGTGAATTTGTTTATGATGGGAAGACTCACTTTTCCGTATTGGAACTTCAGAATATCAGCGAAAATGTTGTCATGGTTGACTCTGTTTCAAAGAGATTCAGCGCCTGTGGCATTCGGATTGGATCATTGGTCTCCAAAAACAAAAGAGTTATTAAGAATATTTCTAAACTGGCAATGGCAAGACTTTGTCCTCCAATGCTTGGCCAGGTAGTGGCTGAATCAGCCGTCGATTCTCCTCCGGAATATATGGCTGATGTTTACAGGGAATATTTGCAGCGACGTGATTATTTTATCACCGCACTCAACGAAATAGAAGGTGTTTATTCTCCCATGCCTATGGGTGCATTTTATTCTATGGTACGCTTGCCTATCGATAACAGTGACCGTTTTTGTCAGTGGATGCTGGAAGAGTTTGAATACAAGGGTGCTACGGTGATGATGGCTCCTGCCTCCGGGTTCTATTCAACATCAGGATTGGGACATAATGAGGTGAGGGTAGCGTATGTCCTTAACAGGGAAGATCTTAAAGCAGCAGTTGAATGTCTTAAAGTGGCCTTGAAGGTCTATCCCGGCAAAACAATATGAGGTAAAACCATCCGGTTCCATGCATGCGAAGAGCGCGAAGAATAAGTGGTTTCATACCTTTATTCTTCGCGCTCTTCCTTTTAATAACAAATTATAACTACCGGATCCACCTTTCAGAATGGATATTTACAAATCAATCTTCTTGAATTTGGGTACCAGCATGTGCATGACAAACCATGCCATCAGGTAGGCTGTTGCACAAAATGCAAAAACAAGCGTGTAAGCAGTCGTCATATGTGATTGCACGATAGGGGCCTGAATTTGCCTGATCTGATCAAATAGTCCCGGATCAACCGATTGCAACTGGGTTATTATTTCTTTCGGTAGATTCCCAAGTTCCACAGTGTTTAGATTGAGCATATCACCATGTTTGTTCACAAGCTGCATTGACCTGATTTTTTCAACATAATCACCCAGTTGCTGTGATTGTGCAGTCACCCAGGATTTGGCGATACCGGAGCTCCTGTAGGCATCGAAAAGCCATCCTGCGCATTTGTTCACAACAATACCTCCCATTGCTCCTGCCATACCTCCTATTCCGGTCACGCTGGCAACAGCCTTATTGGGAAACATGTCGGATACAGTAGTGAAAATATTGGCCGACCAGGCCTGGTGGGCAGCGGTGCCAATGCCAATAATAAGTACTGGATACCAGTAACTGTATACTCCCAGGTATTGAGCACTTAATACTGCCAGAGGAAATATGGCGATGGTCAGCATCGCTTTCATCCTTCCAGCATATGGTTCGTATCCTTTATTGATATAATACATTGGGAACCAGCCACCTCCAATGCTACCAACGGATGACATCATATAGAGCACAGCTAGTGGAAATGCGACCTGCATTCCGGTTAGTCCGTACTGAGCCTTCAGGTATGCCGGAAGCCAGAAAAGAAAGAACCACCAAACGCCGTCAGTCATAAATTTTCCAAAACTGAAGGCCCATGTTTGTTTGTATTTCAGCAAACTGAACCAGGACACCTTATCTTTGGGAGTGCCGTCTGCTTTGGTCTCCTCCGGAATGTTGTCAGCGGTAATATATGCAATTTCAGCAGCACCAACCCTATGACTTTTAGAAGGTATCTCGTACAACCAGAACCAGAAAATCAGCCACAAAAAGCCTATTCCCCCGATGATCAGGAATGCGGCTTCCCATCCTAAGTGGTCGGCAATCCACGGAACCGTCAGCGGAGCAAGAATCGCACCAACATTTGTTCCTGAATTGAAAATTCCTGTCGCAAGGGCCCGCTCTTTCTTTGGAAACCATTCTGCTACAGTCTTTATGGCAGCCGGAAAGTTACCTGCTTCACCAAAACCCAGCACACCACGGGCAACCATGAAACCGCCTGTACCTTTGGCAAGTGCATGAACCATCGCTCCGATGGACCAGATAACCAGCGACCAGGCATATCCAAGTTTGGTTCCCATCCAGTCAATTAACCGACCGGCGAAAAGCATTGAAATGGCATACACAAACTGGAATATCGAAACAATGTTGGCATAATCCGAATCACTCCAGTTGAATTGAATCTCAAGCCTGTCTTTCAATAGGCTCAATACCTGCCTGTCGAGGTAGTTTACAGTTGTCGCAAAAAAGACAAGAGCGCAGATAGTCCATCTGTATTGCCCAATCTTTTTGTTAAGATCAGTCATTTTTTCTCGTTTAGATGTTGAATATTAATTAGTTTGCTTGTTCTTCTTCTATGAATTCATATTTTACAGGAAGAAAATAAAGGACCAGACAAATTTACTATTTCATTTTATACACGCTTATTTTCCCTTTGAACCAAAATTAAAATAATTTTTTGCATTGTTAAACGATATGTCTTCCACCATTTTGCCCAAGAGCTCCATATCAGCCGGAATCTCTCCGTTTTCAACATCATTGCCCAGTAAATTACAGAGAATCCTCCTGAAATATTCGTGACGGGGATAAGAGAGGAAACTTCTCGAATCTGTAAGCATGCCGACAAAGCGGCTCAATAGTCCGAGGTTGGAAAGCGCTTTCATCTGGTTTTCCATACCGTCCTTCTGGTCGAGGAACCACCAGCCCGATCCGTACTGAAGCTTGCCCGGGATTGTGCCGTCCTGGAAATTACCTGTCATGGTGGCCATCATTTCGTTGTCCCGTGGGTTCAGGTTGTAAAGAATGGTTTTGGCCAGTTTGTCTTCACTATCCAGCCTGTTTAACAGTTTTGATAAAGGCCTGGCAATTTCAAGGTCGCCGATCGAATCAAAACCCTTGTCCGGACCCAGCAATTTGAAAAGCCTGGTGTTGTTGTTCCTGAGCGCTCCAAGGTGGTATTGCTGTGTCCATCCCCGGCTGTGATCCATCACTCCAAATTCGAACAGCATGGCTGATTTAAACTTGAGGATTTCATCCGGCGTAAGTGATTTTCTGCTACGGATTTTTGCAAAAATAGCTGCAATTTCCGCTTCTGTATAATCAGCAGCATATATGGTATCCAGTCCATGGTCGGAGAGTCGGCATCCATTTTCATGGAAGAACCTGTGACGCTTATCAATGGATGCAATAAATCCGGCAAAGTCTGAAATACCTTGATCTGCTGCTTTCTCCAACTTGTCAACATAACTGTTAAAGGTTTCCGGCGATTCCACCATCATGGCTGAATCCGGGCGCCAGGCAGGCAAAACATTCACTTTAAAATCACTCTCACGAATGATTTTATGGTATTCGAGGGTATCTACAGGATCATCTGTGGTACAAATAGTGTGAACATTGGCTTTCTCAATAATTCCCCTGCATGAGAATCCCTCAGAATTCAGCTGTTCGTTGCAACGGTCCCAGATAGAACGGGCACTTTGTTTGTTTAAGACATCGCTGATTCCAAATGGATTCCTCAATTCAAGGTGAGTCCAGTGATACAGGGGATTACGCAGCGTATAGGGTACGGTTTCTGCCCATTTTTCAAATTTTTCCCAGTCCGAGGCACCTCCCGTACAGTAATGCTCAGCCACTCCGTTGGTCCGCATGGCCCTCCATTTGTAATGGTCTCCATTCAGCCAGATTGCCGTCATGTTTTCAAATCTTTTGTCATCGGCAATCTCTTTTGGCGAGATATGGCAGTGATAGTCGAATATGGGCATTTTAGCCGCGTGGTCGTGGTAAAGTTCCTTGGCAGTTTCTGATTGCAAAAGAAAATCTTCGTCCATAAAATTTTTCATTTCAAAGTGATTTGGTTGAAACTTTGTCTTAAAAGGAATAATTCAAACTCCCGGAAGTTCAATCGAGTCTGAAAAGACGTTTAAGGTGACGTTCGTATAAGTTCTCCTCTACGCATGATCCTATCAAGGTACTGTGCGTTTTAAGAAGGAGAGTGTACCTATCGCCCATTTCAGCAGCGATTTTGTATCCAACGTGAATCAGCTGCCTGAAACTTGGGTTGTAGTCGGGATGACCCGGAATATGGCGGAGCGTATTGGCAAATTTCTCGCTGCTCCAGGAGGTAACTTCCTTTAAATCTGGTAGCAGGCGCTGATCAATGTCAATAACATCGGCATAGGGAGCACACAACTCTTCCTGACGGTTAAGTGCCTGGATGTAAATTGATTTCGCAGCTTCGAGGGCTTCTCCACCGGCAAGTGACAGTCCGATTACCTCCTCCAGCCAGGTGGTGCCGGCAGTTTTTACGTGTATGCCTTTGTTGTGCAGGGTGATAATTCGTTGTATTTCGGGATAGATAGAAAATTTATCTGAACCTGAATGAACGCTAAGTTTCAGATTGTCAGGTAAATTGAATTCCTTGATGGCATACTCAATAACCAGGATGTCTTCTTCAAACTCCCTGGCGAATTTTGCAACATCTCCGACATAGTCAACCCCTTTGTTAAATCTTCCGGTGAATTTGGGTGCAATCGTCTGCACCGGAATTCCCAGGTTGGAGATCATCCTGAGTATAAAAAACAGCTCGACTGGAGATTGCGGTGATTCCACCTCATCCATTGAAATCTCGGTGACAAAATTTTCGGCTCCCTTGCGGTCTGCAATAAAACGGTAGATATTTCCGGCTTCGGTGACGGCGGTCAGAAATTTGTCGGCAATTACTGATAGCAACTGATCGTCCACAACAAATGGATGGGCAATTTTCGGAATTGACAGGGATCCTTTGTACGCCCTGCAGGAAGTGATAAATGCCTGTGTCTCGCTGTGAGAGGCTGGCATACCGATCTTTCCGGCTACATCAATGGTGAAAAAGTCAGATGCATGGATGAAATTCTCAACGTTTCCCAGGTTGATATGGTCTGCATCGACGCAATAACTTCCTTTGTAACCCAAGGTTTTTACTGCCTCATCGGCTTCATTCCTCGTATCAATCGGATGGGTATGTACATAACCGTGCTCACGGTTGGATTTGTTCCAGACCGGTGTCACTTCAATACCGCCTTTATTGGCTTTTAACAGGGCCCTGAGTTGTGCGACTCCCTGGTGAGTGAATCTGTCGCCGATTCCAAAACTGTATTTTCCTAGTCTCATTTTTGGTGTAAAAAAGTTCCGTGTTCGTTCACGAAGGTAAATATTATTTTAAAATCATCTTCTAATTTGAAGTATTTTTAACTAAATTCTGATGAGGAGCAATATTTTGCCTCCCTATTAAATGGAACGCCCGAATGATTTTTCAAACCATTTTTTCCTTTTTTGCTTATAATGAATTGACCGGAGTAATAGAGTCCTGTTACAGGATTTCATTGTTTTATATTTTGTCATTTCCTGTTTCACGATTGTTTTTTTATCCGGTAATTTTATGCGAGCAAGATCTGCAATCAGGTTAAAAATTTTTTCCGTGTTCGTACACGATATCAAAAAAATAGTTAGTTTTGCTTCAATTTAATCATGTAAATGAGAAAGAACATCCGCATAAAAGATATCGCACTCAAGGCAGGTGTTTCCATTGGAACTGTTGACAGGGTTCTGCACAAGAGGGGTGAGGTATCCGTTGATACCAAGGCAAAGATACAGCAGATTATTGACGAACTGGATTATCGGCCGAATCTTCTGGCAAGCAGCCTGGCTTCCAAAAAAAGCATTGTGTTCGCGACCCTTATGCCTAAAGCAGTCAGTGCAGATTCATACTGGATAAAACCACAGATGGGTGTTGACAAAGCCATGGGTCAGATCAGGGCATATGGTGTGAAAATTCAGCAATTTAATTTTGAAATGGATGATTCTTCGTCTTTTTCAGCTGAAGCTGAGAAATTGCTGCAGTCTTCACCCGACGGAGTCATGCTGGCTCCCTGGGCAAAACGGGAAGCATTGCAGCTGACCCAAAAACTTGATGAGAGAAAGATTCCTTATATATTCATTGATGCTGCCCTGCCGGAGGCTCATCCTATCAGTTTTGTAGCGCAGAGTTCTTTCGACAGTGGCTTTCTTGCTGCCAAACTACTCGATTGGGGAACTCCCGAAAATAGCCTGATAATGTTGATTCATGTTGCCAGGGAGCTGGATAATGCCAGCCACCTTCAGCAGCGCGAAAAGGGTTTCTTGCGCTATTTTGTAGAAAAAAACAGCAGTCATCGCATTGTCAAGCTGGAGGTTTCAGGTAATGGAGAGGAGATAGAAGGGCGTTTGGGAGTATTAGGGATAAACGCCTGTGACGTAAAGGGGCTGTTTGTAACCAATTCAAAGGTTCATTTGGCTGTTGATTGTTTTAAGTCATTGTGTGCCGAGCCAAAAATTGTTGGTTATGACCTTATCCCGCAAAATATCGCAATGCTCAAAGAGGGATTAATCGATTTTTTAATTTGTCAAAAGCCTGAACTGCAGGGTTTTAATGCTATTCACCTGCTTTTTGATTTCCTGGTTAAAAAAGAGAAAATAAAAAAAGAAAACTATACATCCATTGATTTGATTACCAGGGAGAACATAAACTTTTATAACGCATTTTAATATTTCTGAACGACATAAATTATTTCCAGATGAAGAAAATTTCTTTTGACGACCTGAACGGTAAAGTGTGTGTCATCACCGGAGGGGCCGGGGTGATTGGAATTTCACTTGTAAAGGCGCTGGTATCGGTAGGTACCAGGGTGGCTATCGTTGACCTGAATGAAGAGCTGGCTCAGCAGGTTGCTGATGAAATCAGCAAAGAATTCAACGCTACATGTATTGGTGTAAAAGGTAATGTACTAGACAAAGAATCACTTGAATCCGCACGGTCGATTATTAACAAAAAACTCGGTCCGATAGAATTGCTTATTAACGGTGCCGGAGGTAATTCTCCGCAGGCAACCACCCAGGTTGAGCAGATGGAAGAAGCTGACCTGGAGAATCTCGACAAGACTTTCTATGGCTTGCAGATGGAAGGATTTGACAAGGTTTTCGCGCTGAATTTCAAGGGTACAATTCTGCCTGCAATGGTGTTTACACGCGACATGCTCGTTAGCAAAAAAGGTGCAGTACTGAATATTTCCTCCATGAATTCGTATCACCCTTTAACCAAAATTCCTGCTTACTCAGCTGCAAAAGCTTCTGTCAATAACTTCACAGAATGGCTGGCAGTTCACCTGGCTAAAATGGGAATTCGCGTAAACGCTGTAGCACCGGGTTTCTTCATTACGAATCAAAACCGTTTTCTTGTGTTGGATGAGGCTACAGGAGGCTATTCTGCCCGTGGTAATAAAATAGTCACCAATACTCCAATGGGGAAATTCGGAGATCCTGATGATCTGCAGGGTGCCACACTGTTTCTTTTATCGGATATTTCATCTTTCGTTACAGGTATTGTTATTCCGATCGATGGTGGCTTCAATGCATATAGCGGTGTTTAAAAAATTTGGTGTATCATTTTCATTTCATACAATATGAGCTTAAAAATTAAAGAAAATTGCAAAACTTCACTGTTGGTTCCAACCAGCATGGGTGTCCGTATAACTCCTGTCAATGGCCAGCCTGTTCACAGCAGCGACCTTTTCCAGATGCAGGCGACCAGCGCTGAAACCAATGTGGCCAGTATCTCTTCTTTTCTCGGTCTTCCTGTAAAAGTGCTTACAACCTTTGTAAAAGACAGTCCTGTCGCTAGACTGATCAAAAGCAACCTGTTGAGCAGGGGAATGACTTTCGAAGGACCAGAAGTCGAACAGGGAGATCCATGGGGCTATCGCCATCAATTCAATATTGCAGACAGCGGTTTTGGAACACGCGGACCCCGGGTTCAGAATGACCGTGCCGGGGAGGTAGGCCGAACCCTGAATGTTAAGGATTTTGATCTTGAACGGATTTTCAAAGAGGAAGGGGTCCAGATCGTCCATCTTTCCGGACTAATCGGCGCATTGTCTCCCGAAACCAGCAAATTTTGCCTGGAACTTGCCCGCAGTGCAAAGAAATATGGAACCAGGATTGCCTTCGACCTCAATTACCGTGCGTCTTTCTGGAAAGGAAGAGAGACTGAGCTGAGTGCAATATTTGAAGAGATTGCCTCTGTAGCCGATATCCTGATCGGAAATGAGGAGGATTTTCAGTTATGCCTTGGAATTCAGGGTCCTGAAGCCGGTGGAAAGCAATTAGCCTCTGAAATTGATGGTTTCAAGGAGATGATCAAACGGGTAAAGGCGAAATTTCCCAATGCCACGGTTTTCGCCACCACACTTCGCCAGGTAATAAGTACCAATGAACATCTTTGGGGTGCCATTATGCTGGAAGGTACTGAATGGCATGTAGTTGAGCCAAGAAAAATTAGTGTCCTTGATCGCATCGGCGGTGGTGACGGTTTCGTTGGCGGCATGCTTTACGGGATACTGAAAGGGTGGGAACCGCAGAAATGGATCCAATTTGGCTGGGCATCAGGTGCATTGGCAACAACTTTCCTGTCAGATTATGCCCAGCCGGCTGATGAAGATATGGTTTGGAGCATCTGGAAAGGAAATGCCCGGGTAAAGAGATAATAGGTAATAAGTTGAAATTATAGTCATGATTTACTATAAAATTGGTTCCGCAAAACACGAGCTCTCCAATGAAGACCTTAAAACAGGCTTGTTTGAGGGACTCAGAAGGCTTGGCGGACGGGATAAGGTGTTGGTCATACCACCTGATTATACGAGACTGCCAAGCCGGGCCGGCGAGCTGACAGAACTTGCCTGGCAATATTACGGGGAGGCACTGACGGATGTTTTGCCTGCTCTTGGTACACATACCCCGATGACGCCACAGCAGGTAGCACATATGTTTGGCTCCATGCCTGCCTCCCTGATCAGGGAACACGACTGGAGAAATGATGTGGTTACACTGGGCGAAGTTCCGGCCGCTTTTGTCCGGGATGTTTCAGAAGGGGCAGTTAATTTCCCCTGGCCTGCACAGGTTAACAAACTGCTCATTGAAGGTAATTTCGACCTGATCCTGTCTATCGGTCAGGTTGTTCCCCATGAAGTGGTAGGCATGGCCAATTACAACAAGAATATTTTCGTTGGCACCGGTGGTGTGGAGGGAATCAACAAGAGCCATTTCATCGGAGCAGCCTACGGCATGGAAAGAATGATGGGTCATGCCGATACACCTGTTCGCAAAGTATTCAATTATGCGTCAGAACATTTTACTGAAGATCTGCAGATTGTTTATGTTCAGACCGTTGTTGGACTGGACAAGTCAGACGGGAAAATTAAGACCCGGGGACTTTTTATCGGCGACGATTCTGAAGTATTTGATCTTGCAGCAAAACTGTCCCTTCAGATAAATTTCGAGATGCTGGAAAATCCATTGAAGAAAGTGGTAGTCTATCTCGATCCGACGGAGTTCAAAAGTACCTGGCTGGGCAATAAATCCATCTACCGTACACGAATGGCCCTTGCTGACGGGGGCGATCTGATAATCCTGGCTCCGGCACTTGTCGAGTTTGGGGAGGACAAAGAAATAGACCGGCTTATTCGGAAGTATGGTTATTTTGGAACGCCTGCTACGTTGAAAGCCTGTGATGAAAATGAAGAGCTCAGAAACAACCTGAGTGCCGCTGCACACCTAATCCATGGCTCATCTGAGGGGAGATTCAGTATCACCTACTGTCCGGGAGAGGGACCTGAAAACCTTACCCGGGGAGAGATTGAAAGTGTAGGATTCAGTTATGCCAGTCTTCGTGAAGTTATGAAGAAGTATGATCCTGCAAAATTGAAGGATGGCTTCAACAGGATGCCTGACGGAGAAGAGATTTTTTACATTTCCAATCCTGCACTCGGACTCTGGGCGTTTAAGGAAAGATTCAAGTATTAGATATGAGATATGAGATATAAGAGATGAGACATGAGATAAAGATTTAGATACTTTGATTCAATTTCAAATAAATTAATCTTATGTCTCATCTCTCATCTCTTCAAAAATGTTTTTATTGACATGAAGATCATCATCGACGACAAAATCCCCTATATAAAGGGTGCGCTTGAGCCATATGCTGAGGTAATTTACCTGCCCGGATCGAAGACCACAGCGAGTGTGGTCAAAGATGCTGATGCGATTATCACCCGTACCAGGACCATTTGCAACGAAGAATTGCTTGCAGGATCTACGGTGAAAATTATTGCATCCGCAACAATTGGTTTCGACCATATTGATACAGCGTACTGTGACATGGTCGGAATACGGTGGACAAACGCTCCCGGATGCAATGCCAGATCCGTGGAACAATACATTGCTTCCGCCATCATGGTAATGGCTGAAAAAAAAGGATGGACTCTTGCCGGCAAAACGATTGGTATTGTAGGAGTTGGGAATGTCGGTTCAAAAGTTGCTGCACTTGCCAATGTTCTTGGAATGAGGGTTTTGCTGAATGACCCGCCAAGAGCCAGGGCAGAAGGTGAAAGAGGATTTGTCGGCATAGGAAAAATACTGGAAGAAGCTGATATCATCACGTTACATGTACCATTGAACATGGATGGCGTTGATGCGACATATTACATGGCTGATGATGATTTTTATTCCCGTATGTTGCGTAAGCCTTTATTTATAAACAGTTGCAGGGGTGAAGTTGTGAATGGGGCAGCTCTGAAGAAGGCTATTCAAAATAACCTGGTCTCGGGTGCAGTAGTGGATTGCTGGGAAAATGAGCCCGAACCGGATCCTGAATTGCTGGGACTGATTGATCTGGCTACTCCGCACATCGCCGGGTACTCAAGGGATGGCAAGGCGAAGGGAACTGAAATGAGCGTTCAGGCAGTAAGCCGTTTTCTCGGCCTGGGTGCAAAAAACTGGAAAGCAACCGGTGTTGAGAAACCAGCCAATCCGGAAATTCTGATCGATGGCACCAATAAAACAAATGAACAGATCATTTCAGAGGCTATCCTGGCAACTTATGATATCAGAGAGGATGATAAACGCCTGAGATCAAGCTTGGAAACATTTGAAAAACAGCGCGGTGATTACCCGGTTCGCAGAGAATTTCCGGCATATTCGGTTGCTGGTAAATTCAACAATGCCAAAGTCATTGACAAATTGAAGAAAATAGGATTTAAATTGTAGAGATGAGAGATGAGATATGAGTTATGAGATATGAATTATGAGATTGGTCGATGAGTTATTTATATAAAGTTTAATTTAAATGCTTAATTATTTGATTTACAATTATATACAATATAAATTTTAATATTATTAAAACATGAAAAAGGCAGACATAGGGCTGATCGGTTTGGCAGTTATGGGGGAAAACCTCGTATTGAATATGGAAAGCAAAGGCTTTACCGTAGCAGTTTTCAACAGATCCGTCGACAAAGTCGATAAATTTATCAATGGCAGGGGAGCAGGTAAAAATTTCATCGGTTGCCACAGCATCGAAGAATTATGCAAAAATCTTGAGCGTCCGCGCAAAGTCATGATGCTCGTAAAAGCAGGATCTCCTGTTGATGATTTCATTGAACAAATCATTCCTAATCTTGAGCCGGGAGATATTATCATTGATGGAGGAAACTCTCATTTTCCTGATACCATCCGCCGCACTAAATATGTAGAAAGCAAGGGATTGCTCTTTATTGGTACGGGAGTTTCCGGTGGTGAGGAAGGAGCCCTTCTTGGACCATCCATGATGCCCGGTGGATCACCTGCCGCATGGCCAGCCGTGAAGAATATCTTCCAGTCGATAGCTGCCAAAGCAGATGGCGAGCCATGTTGCGACTGGGTTGGTGAAAATGGTGCCGGTCACTTCGTCAAAATGGTTCACAACGGTATTGAATATGGGGATATGCAGATTATTTGCGAAGCCTATCAGATTATGAAGGAGCTGCTCGGAATGACTGCAGATGAGATGCACGATACTTTTGCCGAATGGAACAAGGGAGAACTCGACAGTTACCTGATTGAGATCACCCGTGATATCCTCGGATACAAGGACCAGGACGGCGGACCACTTGTAGAAAAAATTTTGGATACCGCCGGACAGAAGGGTACCGGAAAATGGACAGGGGTATCAGCTCTGGATCTCGGAATTCCGCTGACTTTAATTGGAGAATCAGTATTTGCCAGGTGTCTGTCTGCACAAAAGGATTTGAGAACCAAGGCTTCCAAAGTACTCAACGGACCTGACAAAAAATTTACGGGCGATCGTAAGCAATTTCTCAATGACCTGAAAGATGCCTTGTACGGTGCAAAGATTATTTCCTATGCACAGGGCTATGACCTGATGGGTGAGGCTGCCAAAGAGTACAAATGGAACCTGAATAATGGTGGCATTGCATTGATGTGGAGAGGTGGCTGCATTATACGTTCGGTCTTTTTGGGTAAGATTAAAGAAGCTTTCGATAAAAATCCGGGACTGGAGCATTTGCTGCTGGATCAGTTTTTCAACGAGACTATCACCAAAGCACAGGAGGGCTGGAGAAGAGTTGTCGCAACTGCATTCACTAATGGTATCCCAATTCCGTGTCTTGCCACAGCCCTGACCTATTTTGACGGTTTCAGGAGCGAAAGGTTGCCTGCAAATTTATTACAAGCTCAGCGTGACTATTTTGGCGCACATACGTATGAAAGATTGGATAAGCCACGCGGCGTGTTTTTTCATACGAACTGGACCGGAAGGGGAGGAGATACCGCTTCTTCTACTTACACGGTTTGATGAAAAGATAAAAGTGGCCTTCGGGCCATTTTTTATTTCTTCTCTAAAAACGTACTTTTGTCATCGGTACAATATGAATATAAATTGTCAATTTTCGATTTGCAATTGTTTGTTTTATGGATTGTAAGTTAATTAAGTGCGTGTTTTTGTCTTTATTGACATTTTATATTACATAACCGGTTTTATTATTTGGAAATTTAAAACAGAAGATAAATTATGAGTGAAGTTAAAAGAACCCTTCTGATGATACTTGACGGATGGGGAATAGGCGATAAATCAGCATCCGATGTAATATATTCGACACCCACACCTTTCATAGATTCGTTGTGGGAAAATTATCCGCACTCTCAGCTGCTGACTTCAGGGGAGAATGTTGGATTACCGGACGGGCAAATGGGTAATTCGGAAGTTGGTCACCTTAACATTGGTGCAGGCCGTGTTTTGTACCAGGATCTTGTTAAAATCAACAAATCCATCCGGGAAAATAAATTAAAAGACAATTCTCAGGTTATCAGGGCTTTCACATATGCCAAGGAGAACAATAAACCGGTTCACCTGATAGGTTTGATTGGCCCAGGCGGGGTTCATGCGCTTAGTCTGCATATGGTTGCACTTGCCCGGATTGCCACTGATATGGGACTCGATAAAATATTTGTCCATGGTCTGACTGATGGCCGTGATACAGATCCACGTTCAGGTTATGGTTTTGTTGAGGAAGACCTTAAAAACCTGGCAACTACCAAAGCAAAATTTGCCACGCTCATTGGCCGCTATTACGGTATGGACCGTGACAATAACTGGAACAGGGTGAAGCTGGCTTACGATATGCTTACAAGGTCTGTCGGACGAAAAAGCAAAGACCTGCTTTCTGCCATACAAGAGTCTTATAATGATGGAGTTACTGATGAATTCATCAAGCCCATCGTGATGACGGATGAAAATGATAAGCCTTTAGCGACCATCCGGGAAGGAGATGTGGTTATATGCTTCAACTACCGTACCGACCGCCTGCGCGAGATGACCATTGCCTTCACCCAGGAAAATCATCATGAGCAGGAAATGCATACAATTCCACTGGAATGGTATACGATGACCAACTATAAATCATCTTTCAAAAACATCCATGTCATTTTCGACAAGGAAAATGTCTACAACACATTGGGTGAGATAGTTTCCAAGGCAGGACTAAACCAGATCCGCATTGCTGAAACAGAAAAATATGCCCACGTTACTTTCTTTTTCTCTGGAGGAAGGGAAAATGAATTCACCGGTGAACGCCGCATCCTGATACCTTCTCCAAAAGTGGCCACCTACGATTTGCAACCGGAGATGTCAGCACCTATTGTTAAAGATGCTATTGTAGCTGAACTGAATAAGAAAAGCGCCGATTTTGTTTGTCTTAATTTTGCAAATGGTGACATGGTGGGCCATACCGGGGTTTACTCCGCGATCCAGGCAGCAGTTAAAGCTGTGGATCAGTGTGTGAAAGAGGTAGTCGAGGCTGCCAGGGCAAACGGATACGATGTATTGGTTATTGCCGATCATGGTAATGCAGATTTTGCAGTCAATGACGACGGAAGTGCCAACACAGCTCACTCGCTCAATCCTGTTCCGTGTATCTGGGTCACAGACCGCAAGGACGCAAAGATTCAGAATGGAATACTGGCGGATGTTGCCCCGACCATACTCACAATTATGGGACTTGATGTGCCGTCTGAAATGACGGGTAAAGTTTTGATATGATCGAGATAGGCAAGACAATTGTCAGTCTGGATGTATTTGAATCAAAATTCTGTTGTAATCTGGACCAATGTAAGGGTGCCTGCTGCGTCGATGGCGACAGCGGCGCTCCTTTGATTCAGGAAGAAGCTGTCCTGATTCAGGAACTGTATCCGGTTTATGAAGAATACCTGTCTGAAGAAAATAAAGCTGAGATAGCCAGGCAGGGTTTTTCAGTCATCGATCAGGACGGGGATCTGGTTACCCCGATTATTGGCAAGAATGAGTGTGTTTATACTTTTCAGGACGAAAGGGGAATTACCTTGTGTGCCATTGAAAGGGCCTATTTTGAAAAGAAAACAAACTTCAGGAAACCTGTTTCCTGCCATCTTTTTCCAATCAGGATTACAGAATACAAAAGGTTCGACGGTGTGAACTATGAAAAGCTGAAAATATGTAAACCGGGCAGAATATGTGGCAAATCCGCCAGTATTCCTTTGTGGAAATACCTGGAGGTACCTTTGATCCGGAAATATGGTGAAGAGTGGTACCAGGAGTTGAGACTTGCCGCCGAAAATTTGCCGTCCAGGCAAAAAGAATAAAAAAAAGCCGCTTAACAGCGGCTTTCAGTACTTTGAGGTATTCTGTCGATGCAGTTTTTTAAACGTTCCGTTATTTCTTCAATAGTCCCTATACCATTGATCGACTCATATTTGCCTGCTTTCTTGTAGTATTTTATCAAAGGTTCAGTTTTATCGATATAAACCTGAATTCTGTTTTCAATGATATCACGGTCTGCATCATCACATCTTCCGGAAGTTTCACCCCTGTTCATCAGGCGGGCTATCAGTTCCTCTCTTTCGACTTCCAGCGAAAGCATGGCACTGACATTCCTGCCATAATGAATCAAAAGTGTATCCAGGGCTTCTGCTTGAGGAACCGTCCTGGGGAATCCGTCAAAAAGGAACCCGTTGGCACAAGGATTCTTATCCAGTTTTTCCCGGATTAATTCAATTACCAGTGAGTCCGGAACCAGTTCCCCGTGAGAAATCAGGTCTTTGGCAGCATGGCCAATTGGTGTATCTTCTGCAATTTCCTTCCTGAGCATATCACCTGTTGATAAATGAACAAGTTGATATTCTTTTGAGAGGAAAGTGGCCTGAGTCCCCTTTCCTGCACCGGGAGGTCCGAATAATACCAGGTTTATCATATTTTATTTTACTAACGTATAAATGTCTTTTAAATTGCGGCCTCTGCGGTCATAGTCAAGTCCGTAGCCAACAATGAAATCATTTGGAATGACTAAACCAACGTAATCAAGGTCGATTTTTGCCTTCATCGCGTCAGGTTTGAAGAGCAGGGTCGCTATCTTCACCTCCAGAGCTCCTTTTGCCCTGATTTGTTTCATGACATCCTCGATTGTATTACCAGTATCCACAATATCTTCAAGTATTACAACCGTGCGCCCGGTTATGTTCTCGTTAAAACCGATTAATTCCTTGATTTCTTGAGTAGAGGACGTTCCTGAGTAGGAGGCAAGTTTGAGGAATGTGATCTCAGCGTCACACAGTTCCAGTTCTTTCATCAGGTCGGCCGCAAACATGAAAGATCCGTTTAAAATGCAAACAAATAGTGCAGATTTTCCTTCGAGATCAATTTGCATTTGAGCAGCCATTTTTTTTATTGCAGCCTGAATTTCATCAAATGGATGAGAAATCTCAAATTCTTTATCCCAAAGTTTGATTCGTTTCATGTATATAAATTTGTTTTTTTTATTGCCACACGGAATACCCGGTAAATCATTTATGGTTGATATGATTACATAAACTCGGCTATTGCATGCGATAAAATTTTAACTATTTGATATTAAACTACATAAGGTATATGATCGCGGAGGTTCGGAGTTAAGAACCCGAAATGCGGACCGTAAATTTTACCAATAAATTAATTCTCCTGTTCGTTTCAGTACTGACCGGGAAAGGTTTACTTCGGGCGTATTGGATAATTAGAACACAAATATAAAATTTTCTTTTCTGGGGGGCAAAAAAAATATCATTAACGGACGACTGATCTGATAAAATGCTGAATATATTGTAATTTTGTGCCGGCGAAATCTGGTATATGTTAAGGAGTTAATGAACGATTCCTTCTGTTGAATATTTTTCCTGATAAAGCCTTGCAAACAAGTTTTATGTAAAACAGTATTTTACTCAGAAATGACTATGACACAAGGATTAACACCAAAAGTAAGCATCATAATGGGTAGTACTTCTGATCTTGCAGTAATGACAGGGACTGCGGAAGTGCTCAACCAGCTTGAAATTCCATTTGAAATGAACGCTTTATCCGCCCATAGGACACCAGAGGAAGTTGAAAAATTTGCCAAAGGAGCATTTGGACGCGGTATCAAAGTTATTATTGCAGCTGCAGGTATGGCTGCCCACCTACCTGGTGTGATTGCTGCCATGACCCCAATCCCGGTAATAGGGGTGCCCATTAAGGCATCACTGGAAGGCTGGGATTCTATTCTGGCAATTTTGCAGATGCCTCCCGGAATTCCGGTGGCTACTGTAGCGCTGAACGGTTCAAGAAATGCCGCAATCCTGGCAGCACAAATGATCGCTACCGGCGATGAACAGCTGATGCAAAAACTTATCCTGTTTAAGGAAGAGCTGAAAAGCAAAATTGTTGAAGCGAATAACGAATTGGCTCAGGTCAAATACCCGTTCAAAACAAATTAGGTATTCGTTAAAAAAATATTTTTACGGTAACTTGTAGGGAGTGCGGTCAGCAACTCCCTTTTTTATTTCCCTTTGCAGCAGGGTTGACTGATTTCTCTTCTAACCGAAAAGTTTACGGCTATGAACCAAGGAAAGTCAAGAGTTGATCTGTTAATTCTGTTTGTTATTTTAATTAATCCGGGATATTCTATTGCAATAGAGAGGATTACAACTGCAGGTGCAAGGGAAGCCGCACTTTCCCAATCTGTGGTTGCTCTTCCGGGTGCATTTTCCGTATTCCAAAATCAGGCACTTCTTGCAGAAGACAAATCTGTTTCAGTCGGTATTTCAAACCGACAGCCCTATTTTATCCCCGGTTACCATGAAAGTGCTCTTTCTGTTGTAGTCCCTGTGCAAGGGGCTGTGCTGGCAGTTGGCATTACTCAGTCATCATTGTCATCATACACTGAATCAGGCTTTGGAATCTCAATTGCAAAGAAACTATCAGTCAGATTATCTGCGGGTCTGTTTTTCAATAGTTTTCTTGTCAGTTTACCGGAAGCTGGAACGCACAAAGGCTCTTTCCAATTGGACGGAGGACTCAAATATGCCTGTTCTGAAAAGCTGAATATTGGATTTCATCTCAGTAATATTGTTCAGACCAGGATCGGGACATTTCAATACAATCTCTCATTTCCGCTCTTGATAAGGGGAGGAGTTTCTTATACATTGTCTGAGGCAATATTAATGACCGGTGAAACTCTTTTCGAAACTGGGTCCGGCTTTTCTGGCAGATATGGCACCGAATTGTCACTTGCCGATAAATTCCGTTTAAGGGGAGGAATTTCAACCAATCCATTTCAGCATTCAGTTGGCTTTGGATATGCCTGGAATGTTTGCACCATCGATTTTGCCATGGTTCACCATGAACTGCTGGGATATTCACCCCTCTTATCACTTTGCTTTCAGTTTAAATAATATTTATATCACATTGTATATAAGCAAATTAATAGTTTTTCTATTTTCCATCTCATAACTCATAACTCATGTCAAGAGTCCCCTCTCTTATTCTACCCCTTTCATTGATCATTATTCCGGCATTTTCATCTTTTGCACAACAGAAAGAGGTGCTAAAAGAGCGTCGTATCGAGGAGCTTGCTGAAAAGCTTGCCTCATCGGAGGATGTGGGGACAGAAGGTTCCCTGCTTCTTGACGATCTTATCAAATATTCAGGTCAGCCGGTAAATATCAATCAGGCAACGGAAGACGAATTACTGCGATTGAGTTTGTTAAATTATGGTCAAGTCAGGAGTATATTGAGCTACAGGAAGAAATATGGGAAAATACTGACTATGAATGAGCTGGCAGTTTTGGAAGGATTCAATGAAACCTTGCTTCTAAAAATTGAGCCATTCATTTTGTTTGATCAGGAGCCAGACTCATTGATGAGACGAAAAGAAAATCAAATTCATCAGTCATTGCTTGCAAGAGTGAAAACAACTTTTCCTAAAGCAGCCGGATATTTATACGGGAAGGAGAAGGCTCCCGCTTTCAGTGGAAAGCCATACAGTATTTTTACCAGGTATCGTGGCGCGATAGGCAAAAGGATTGAGTTTGGTGTAACTGGTGAAAATGATGCAGGAGAGGAATTCTTTCATGGTTCCAACAAAAGTGGATTTGATTTTTTATCGGGTTTTGTTTGCCTGAACGGCAAAGGATTTATTGATAAAATAGTTGTTGGCGATTTTCACTTAAGATTCGGACAAGGGATTAATCTTTGGTCAGGCGGTGGAGTGAGTTACTCATCAGACCTTTCGTCCCTCATGAGGTCGGGAGAAGGCATCAGGCCTTACAGTTCAACAGACGAAAATCAATTCTTCAGGGGACTGGCGGTAAGATTTGATTTAAATAAGGTTAAAATCTCCATGTTCTATTCAGACAGGAAGAAGGACGCCAATATAGAAACAGATTCAAAAGGCATGAATTATATTACATCATTCAGGTCAGACGGCCTTCACAGGACAATTTCAGAATTGTCTGATGAAAAGGATATTGGCGAGAGGGTGTTGGGAGTGTACGGCGATTTCAGGTTCGACAGATGGCGCTTTGGTGTCCTCGCTTCATTTCAACGATTTGAACTGCCAGTGTCAAAGGGCGTTTCACCTTACAAATCAAAGTCATTTGAGGGGAATATAAATGTTAACTATGGCCTTGATTATCAGGTAATTCTGAACCAGGTATTCTTTTTTGGCGAGGCAGGCATGACGCAAAATTTCAAACCAGCCGTTGTAAATGGTATGCTGTGGAAAGCTCATCCGAGGTTGTCTCTTTCTTTGCTTCACAGGTATTATGAACCGGGCTTTCAATCCTTCAATTCAGGGGCCTACGGAGAAGGGAGCAGCGGAGGGAATGAAAAGGGATTCTTTACTGCATTTGAATTTTCTCCTGCAGCCAGGATTAAACTTAGCGGACAAGCGGACCTTTTTTATTTTCCCTGGCTAACTTACCAGACTTTCTCCCCCTCCGGTGGTCATAACCTTGAATTTCAGGTTGAGGTTTCTTTGCGGTCAGATGTGTTTTTTTACCTTCATTCCAAATTCATGCAAAAACCTCAGAAAATTTCGGGATTAACCGGAGTCCCTGAGCAGTTTGACGAATCTACTTCCAAATGGAGAATTCATGGAGAGTATAATATCAGTGAAAAGATTCAGATGAGAAGCCGCATCGAATACACTTCATACCAGTTTAACGAAAAAAGGGAGCAAGGATTTTTAATATTCCAGGACCTTATTTTTGTTCCTTCTACTATAGTAAAATGTTGGTGGAGAATAGCATATTACAAAACAGACGGATACGATTCGAGAATATATGCCTATGAAAATGACTTGTTGTATTATTTTGCCATTCCTGAATTTCACGGAACAGGAGTCAGATCTTATTTAAATCTTAAATGGCAGCCCTTAAAAATGCTCTCCATTTATTGCAAGGCTGGTTATACCTTACGAAGTGGTGAAACCAGCTTAGGGTCCGGCAATGATGCCACACAGGGCAATCACAGATGGGATACAAGATGCCAGGTTGCCTTGAAATTTTAACAATATGGATTTTGCTTGCTTTATTTCTTCCAAGTGCCTGATTTTTACTGCTTTTCTTTCAATTTTGTTCCCTGATGGAATTTGCAGAAAGGTTAAAATAGTTTAAATGAAAGATCGTTAATGCTATATTTTGTAACTTTGCGTTTCCCTGGAAACGGGTAACCAAATTAATAAACGAACGAAATTACCTTCGATGCACAATTTTGACGAAATCCGACCCTACCGGAACGATGAATTTTCAATGATAATGAATCGTTTGTTGGATGATCTGGAATTCAATAATATTTTGTTAAAGAATTTGAATAAAGGAGAAACGGAACTTGAACACATGAAAGCTGCATTGAGGGAGGTTAAATCCATTGAAGTTTTTCAGGAAAAGTTTATCGTCCCTACTATAGATCATATGATGGCATCGAGTTCGACTGGTTTTTCGATGACCGGTCTGGATGCGCTTGATAAGAACCAAAGATATTTGTTTATCTCCAACCACCGTGATATCATCCTGGACTCAGCTCTGTTAAATGTCGAGATGCATAAAAGTGGGTTCAGTCCGACAGAAATTGCCATTGGAAGCAATTTGTTGATATTTCCCTGGATCAACGACCTGGTGCGTATCAACCGCTCATTTATTGTCAAGCGAAATATTCCTGCCAAAGAGATGCTGCATTCTTCAAGGGTGCTTTCGCATTATATACGGCACATGATAACGAAGGGTACGGATTCAATCTGGATTGCACAGAGAGAGGGCAGGGCAAAGGATGGCAACGATATTACCCAGCCATCCCTACTGAAAATGCTGAACATGTCGAATACTGTCGGCTTTTTTGAAGGTTTTGAAGAGTTGAAGATTGTTCCTATGGCAATTTCATATGAAATTGAGCCTTGTGGGAATGAAAAAGTTGCAGAATTGAAAAGGCGACAGACTGATCCCAATTACCAGAAAACAGGAAAGGACGACCTTTTAAGCATGGTAAGCGGATTGAAAAATCAAAAGGGACGCATTCACATTCAGTTTGGCAAACAGATTGATAGGGAGGTTTTGCATCACATAGCAGATGAGACTGTTATGAATGAACGACTGCGTATGTTGGCTGAACAGATTGACAAGGAAATTTACAGGAATTACAAGCTCTTCCCCAATAATTACATTGCTTACGATTTGTATTTCAAGACCTCCAAATACAAACATATGTATTCAGAAGAAGAGAAAGAAGCTTATATGGCGCTGACTCACAGGAGACTACAATTGGTTCACGAAGATATTGAAGATTCTTTGGTCCTTTGGCTGCGTATGTATGCTTATCCTGTTTACAATTTCGAAAAATTTGTATTGGGAGAAAAGATGAGCGTGGCTATTTAGACAAAGTGGAACAATAGATTATTAAAAGAATTATCAGGATAAAACCCATTGTCACATAAGGTTTACAGAAATTGAGTGTATAACCGAAACCAATTCTTTTCGGAACAAAAATCCTCGGATCAGATTTATTGCAATAAAAAATACCCCACTTGTAATTGTGTAAATTACTTTTGGGGTCATTTAATTCTTCCATCTTGAATGAATTATTATAGTTGACGGTATTAGGTCATGCCAGTGTCCTTGAATTACTTTACGGAGACAGTCCCAGTGATATTATACGTTAAGCAATTTTTCGCTGAGCGCAATCAAAGTCTCTTTTTTGTCATTTGTGTTGATCAGCACCGAAATGTTGTGACGGCTTCCACCGTAAGATATCATTCTGAGGGGAATGTTGTCCAGGGCCATGAATACTTTGGATGCAAAGCCCTTTTCTTCTGCTATCATGTTGCCGACTATACAGACAATTGTCTGGTTCTTATCTACTTCAACATCTCCGTACTCTTTCAGCTCGTTGATAATCTCTTCAAGGTGCTTTGGGTTGTCTATCGTAACCGATACTGCTACCTCGGAGGTAGTGACCATATCGACGGATGTCTTGAAATACTCAAATATCTCAAAAATATTTTTCATGAAACCGTAGGCGTTCAGCATTCTTCCGGAACGAATTTTGATGGCTGTAATACCGTCTTTTGCTGCAACTGCCTTTATTCCCGCTCCCTGGCTTTCTGCAGTGATGAGCGTTCCAGGATCAGGCGGATTCATGGTATTTTTAAGCCGCACAGGGATGTTGTTGTTCTTGGCCGGCAAAACAGTTTGAGGGTGCAGGATCTTGGCTCCGAAATAGGCCAGCTCAGCCGCCTCATTGAAAGAAAGAACATCAACCCGTTTGGTGTTCTGAACATACCGCGGATCGTTGTTATGAAAGCCGTCTATGTCGGTCCAAATCTGAACTTCACTGCTGTTGATGGCTGCACCAATAAGGGTTGCGGTGTAATCTGAACCTCCGCGCTGCAGGTTGTCAATTTCTCCGGTATCATTTTTACAGATAAATCCCTGTGTGATATAATAATCAGCTTTTGGTTTCGAGGAAATAATTTCATGCAGCTTTTGCTTGATAAACCGGCTGTCAGGCATCTTGTCAGAATCGATCTTCATAAATTCCAACGCCGGAAGCAGGATGGCATTGTATCCTTCCTCCTGCAGGAGCAGGGTGAAAAGTGCCGTTGAAATTAATTCACCCTGTGCAAGGATGGCTCGTTCACCCGCCTCGGAAAATGAACCGGTGGTGAAAGCCTTAATAAAATCGAAGTGCTCTTCCAGAACTTTTTTCCCCAGGTCTTTTGACGCATTAGTTTTATAAAGGTCATACACAACATTGTAATATTTTTTTTCCAATGCACTGATCTGAGCCAGCGCGGATTCCTTGTTTTTCTTGGTAAGATAATCTGATATTTCAACCAGGCTGTTTGTAGTACCTGACATGGCGGATAATACCACCATTTTCTGTTTTCCATCGGTAATTAATTTCATCACCGATCTCATGTTCTCAATTGAACCTACAGAGGTTCCTCCAAATTTAAATACTTCCATTTTGAATGCTTATTCTGTTTACCAATCTTGAATGCAAAAATAGGAATTAAATAGGGTAATAATCTAATTTATTGATTTTTGTAAAAAAATTGAACTTACAATTTGTAAGTAGTCAAAATAAGATTAACTATTTGATAATCTTCGATATTGCTTTGAATTCTGCTACATTTGAATAACGGGTCAATTCAAAAAGCACGGATTCAGTGGTCGAAACACGAATTCCTTCTGAGGCAAACCGGTTGAGTGCAATTTGTTTTTCGTTGAGGTGACGTGAACTGATGCAGTCGGATATCACAACAGGGAAATAACCCCGTTCCTGCAGGTCAACTGCGGTCTGGAGCACACAGACATGGGATTCGATCCCTGCAATTATTATGGTATTCCTGCCGGATACCTCCAGAACAGATTGATAAACAGGATCATCAAGACAGCTGAAAGCACTCTTTTCAATATAATTGAACTCAGGATAGAGAGAAGTGATTTCAAACAAAGTGGATCCCAGCCCTTTGGTATACTGTTGGGTAAAAACTGTTGGAATCCCCAGTATATTCAGTCCTTCCAACAATATCTTACATCTGTTGAGCAGGGTCTCTTTCTCTGCGATAACAGGGAATAATTTTTCCTGTATGTCGATGATAAGTCCGGTGCAGTTTTCTCTTTTGATGCGCATGGATTCAAAAGTGTAAGTCAGAATATTTTCTTTTTTTCATAATAAAATAATTCCAGACGATGCTTTTGTCAGAAGTGGCATTGAAAACTTTTGTTTTTCTGGTGCGGAAAATGACGCGTCGTTTTCTTAAAAGGCTCAACAGGTTAGCGTAAAATTTCATATGCGCTGCGAAGACCCGTCCAAATGATCCGGTTTCACCTTTAATCAGGAAAACGAACGCGGCCATTCCATCCAAAATCATCCTGGCAGGAAGTTTAAACGCCAGTTGTGTCCCTGGCAGGTTTTTCAATAAAAGATAGAGATTGTTTCGGAAGTTGAGATAGATTTTCAACGGACTATTGTAATTGAGCGTTCCACCGCCAACATGAAATACTACGGACTGCGGGCAAACAAAAGCGCTGTAGCCCAGGTGCCTGGCCCGCCAGCACAGATCGATCTCCTCCATATGTGCCCAGAAATCAGCATCAAACCCTCCGCATTCCTTCCACACAGACGACCGAATCATCATACAGGCACCGGAAGCCCATGAAACGGCAACGGGTAGATCGTATTGTCCAATATCTTTTTCTACAACCTGCAATATTCTTCCGCGGCAATAAGGATAACCAAACCGGTCAATAAACCCTCCGGATGCACCGGCATATTCGAATTCATCCGGACTGCTCAGACTAAGAATCTTTGGCTGGCATATTCCAACGGAAGAATTGGATTCCATTGTTTTCAACATCGGTTCAAGCCATCCTTCAGATACAGCCACATCAGAATTCAGTAACACAAAATAGTCTGAATCAATGGATGTCAATGCGCGATTGTAACCTTCAGCAAAGCCCCAGTTTTTTTCCAACTGGAGATAAGTAACTGATGGAAACTCTGTTTCTATCACCAATTTGCTGTCATCCGTTGAGTGATTGTCTGCAACTATAATTTCCGCATCCCGCTTCGAGTGGGCAATGACAGAAGGCAGAAACCTTTTGAGGAAACTGCTTCCGTTCCAGTTCAGGATTACGATGGAAATTTTATTTCCAGGACTCATAATACAGATTTTCTCTTATAATACACGTTTGTGTTTCCATCTCTTGTGCGACCACAACCATAATTCCGGACATTCGGTAATTTCCTTTTCAATCATTCTTGTTGCCTTCTCTGTGATTTCAAAAGGTGCTGTATCCCTTGCATGTTCTACTATTGGATAGAATTCCAGCCTGTTATATCCTCTCCTGATTTTCCGGATGTGACAAAAAAGAACGACAGCATCAACTTTACGGGCAACTTTTTCTGTACCTGTCAGAACGGGAGTGTCCTGGTTGAGAAAACTAGTCCAATATTGAATTTCATGTTTTCGCGGTGTCTGATCCATTAAAAAAACTGAAATTGATAATACCCCATTGTTGGAATCCGAGATAAGCTGCCTGTAACATTCTGCTCTTTCAAGGGGAGTCAGGCCAAATCTTGACCGCATGTTGTAATAGAAAAGATCAAAGCTCTTGTTGGTCAGCTTTTTGTAGATTACGTATCCCTTAAGCTGTGAATGTAATGGCCAGCTGCAGTTCCACTCCCAGTTATTATAATGACCCATTGCCAGAATAACATTACGCCCTCCTGCAATATATGATTCAATTAATTCCTTGTTTAGAACTGTAAGTCTTTGTTTGATTTCTTTCTCAGAGATCCGGTCGAAATAAAGAATTTCTATAAGGCTGTCGCAAAAATTACGGTAAAATTTCTGTGCGATCCGGCTAATTTCATTCCTGGATTTTTCCGGGAAGGAATTATTCAGATTTTCGTAGACTACTTTTCTTCTGTATCTGGCTATATAATAGACAAATATGAAGAAAAGATCAGAAACAAAATAATGAAATCTGAGCGGGAAGAGCTGAATTAACCACGTGGAAGCCTTCAATAAATAATAACCAACTTTTGCCTGTAGATTCATTGCTTCAAGCAATAATATTTTTCAATGATCGATTGAAATTCTTTGTAATAATTACCGTTGCACGCGATAATTTCACTTTTGAAAAGAAAATCATCCGTACCGCGAAAATCTGAAACCAAACCACCTGCCTGTCTTAAGATAATTGCACCGGCGGCAACATCCCACGGACCCAGGCCAATTTCCCAGAATGCATCGAATCTGCCCGCTGCAACATATGACATATCTGTTGCTGCAGATCCTATTCTCCTTAATCCCTGTGAGTTAGCCATTAAATGCTTAATTGTTTCCACAAATTCATCCATGTATTTTGTATTGCCATAGGGGAATCCGCTGACAATAAAGGCATTTTCAGTCGAAGCAACCTCAGAAACCCTGATCTCCTTGCCATTCAAAAACGATTTGCTTCCTTTCCAGGCATAAAAGCATTCATCACGCGTAATCTCGTAGACTACACCCAGTATAATTTCGTTGCCTTGAAGGAGACCAATGCTTACTGCATAAGGAGGTATTTCATGAATGAAATTGGAGGTGCCGTCCAAAGGATCTATCACCCAACGGTATTGTTCGCCTGATTCAAAAGCGGTTCCCTCCTCAGTGATAAAACCCGATCCGGGAAGCAGTACCCGGAGTGCCTCCACAATCATCTCCTCAGATTTTTTATCGACATAGGAGACAAAGTTGGCTTTGCCCTTTAATTCAACACAGTTTATATCGAAATTGATTCTTTCGCGGGCAATAAATGCTCCAGCTGTTTTTGCAATTGCAATAACTTCGTTGCAGATTAATTCCAGGTTCATGGTTTTTGCGGTAAATATAGTGATTTCCTGTGGTGGGAACAATGGTTTTTTACAGTAAGTCTGCTGCTACAATTCCATTACTGTTTATCTCTCTCAACCTCACTTTCCGGGTCTGATTCAGTAGTTCTGCCTGATATGGTACTTCAACTTTTATATAATTTTCAGTCCACCCGTCTGTGGATTTTTTCCCCGGATTGTTCTCAAACAATACAGAGGCTGTCCTGCCAAGGTTTTTTTGATAAAACAGTGCCGTTTTCCTATCTGAAAGCTGAATGAGCTTTTGAGTTCTTTGTTTGCGTTCCGATACCTGTACGACCCCGTTAATAGAGAGTGCCTGCGTATTGGCACGTTCAGAATAGGGGAAAGCATGAAGTTGGGATACATCTAAACTTTCAATGAATTGATAAGCTCTTTCAAAAAGACCGTGTGTTTCTCCGTTCATCCCCGCAATAACATCCACTCCGATAAAAGCAAAAGGAAGCTGTTCCCTTATCGCTTCAACCCGTTGCTGAAAAAGAGCGGTACTGTATCTTCGTTTCATCAGGTTGAGCACTTCATCCGTGCCTGCCTGTAATGGGATATGAAAATGTGGTGCTATTCTTTTCGAATTAGCGACAAAAGTTATGATCTCGTCACTCAAGAGGTTGGGCTCAACCGACCCCATTCTTATTCTGTTTATCTCTTCCGTTTGGTCCAGGGCCTGCAGCAGACCCAAAAAAGTTTCACCGGTAGTTTTCCCAAAGTCGCCAATATTGACTCCGGTGAGATTTATCTCCCTGATACCTAAGGAAGCCAGCTTTTTTGTCTCCAGTACAAGGCTTTCGATAGAAGGATTCCTGCTCTTACCCCTGGCGAGGGGAATGGTACAATAGGTACAGAAATAATTGCATCCGTCCTGCACCTTCAGGAAACTGCGGGTACGGTCACCGAATGAGGAGGCAGGCTGAAATTCAGTGATTTCCTTGAAGGTACAGCTATGTACTTCGCTGGATTCGTGCTTGTTGAGATTTTCGAGGTATTTTGTAATATTGAATTTATCATTGGCCCCCAATATTAGGTCAACCCCCTCGATGGAAGCGGCCTCTTCGGGTTTCAGCTGTGCATAACAACCTATAACGACAACGAAAGCGGCCGGATTTTGCCTTGTAACCTGGCGTATCATCGCCCGGCTTTTTTTGTCTGCCGAATCAGTAACCGAACAGGTGTTAATTACATAAACATCAGCATGTTCCCTGAAATCAACCCTTTTGAATCCCTGCTCCTGGAAAGACCTGGCAATGGTTGATGTTTCCGAAAAGTTGAGTTTGCATCCCAGTGTGCCAAATGCAACTTTCTTGTCTTTAAACTCCATCTGTAATTGTTAAACCGACAAAAATAAGGAATAGTTTGGAATTATTCTTAATAGTGAATTTATTCGGTTCTGATAAATTATTCCAAGTACCAAAATGTAAAATTAAAATTTGCTGCACAGAGCTCTTATTTAAATACTTACAACAGGTCGCTGGCCAGTTCAGCCAGGTAACTTCTTTCGCCCTTAAGCAGGTTGATGTGTGCAAAGATGTCCTGTCCTTTCATCCTGTCGGTAAGATAAGCGAGTCCGTTTGATTGCATATCCAGGTATGGAGAGTCAATTTGCTGGATATCACCCGTAAATACCATCTTAGTGCCTTCTCCGGCCCTGGTGATGATTGTTTTTACCTCATGAGGAGTAAGATTCTGGGCTTCATCAATGATAAAATAGCAATTGGACAAGCTTCGGCCCCTTATAAACGCAAGTGGACAGATTACAAGCCGCTCGTCCTTCTGAAGATCTTCAATCACATGGTGTTCGTGGGTGTGGTTGTCGAAACACCTTTTGATAACGGCAAGATTATCAAACAATGGCTGCATATACGGTGATACCTTTTCTTCGGCATCGCCCGGCAGGAAACCGATGTCGCGGTTGCTAAGCGCTACTATCGGTCGTGCAAGCATGATCTGGTCGTAAATGCTGTGCTGAGCGATCGCGGCAGCAAGTGCCAACAGCGTCTTACCCGTTCCTGCCTTGCCTGTAAGGCTTACGAGCTTAACTTCAGGATCCATTAAAGCCTGCAATGAGAAAGTCTGTTCAGCATTGCGCGGCTTGATGCCAAACGCGATCTTTTTATCCACCCTTTCCAGCCTCGTGCGGAAAACATTGTAATGCGCCAGAACGCTCGCATGCGGACTTTTCAGTATAAAAAATTCATTGGGGAAGGGGGTCTTATCAATCCCCGATTCTTCAACCGACAGGAAATTTGTCTCGTACAGCCGTGCAATAAGCTGGTCATCATAATCCTTGATCTCCCTGATGCCCTGGTACAATACCTCAATATCCTCTACTTTGTCATTTTTGTAATCTTCAGCTTCAATCTGCAGGGATTTGGCCTTTATTCTCAAATTGACGTCCTTGCTTACCAGGATGACTTTTCTTGCGGTATGCTTGTCACGCAGATATTCAGCGATAGCCAGAATCCTGTGATCGGGAATATCTTCCCTGAAAGAAGATTTTAGTTGTTCGGAGTAAGGTTTTCCAAGTGTGATGAAAAGTTTTCCTTTCCCCTGTCCCAATGATATTCCCTTGTCTATAGGATTTTTGCCAACGATTTCATCAAGTATTCTGACAAACTGTCTTGCCTGGAAATTGATCTGATCATCACCACGTTTGAATTTATCCAACTCCTCGAGAACGGTGATTGGAATCACCACATCATTGTCTTCAAAATTGTATATGCATTCGCTGTCGTGTAATATGACGTTGGTATCCAGGATAAATGTTTTTGGTCTCTTCATTTTTAAGAATGTTTTTAATTAAAACTATACCAGGCATCCTGTCTTCTAAAGCTGGTAAATGACCCGGTTTTGTCTGCTCAGGCTCCTCTAACTGAAATTTACCTTTTCGGCGACGCTTAAAGATAGTACTAAAACAATGCGATGGTATTTTGGACTATTGTTTTTTTACATCTTTGTATCTACAATTTGTTAGTAAAGTTTACTGTATGCATTACCAGGAAGTCCTCGAATATCTGTATGAACATTTGCCTTATTACCAGCGAAAAGGTCCTGCTGCATATAAGGGTAATCTGGACAATACCCTTGCACTGGACAAGATGTTTGGTCATCCTCACCATAATTTCCCTGCCATCCATGTTGCAGGAACCAATGGAAAGGGCTCTGTTTCACATATGCTGGCTGCTGTTCTGCAGAAAGCAGGATACAAAACTGGTTTGTACACCTCGCCACATCTGAAGGATTTTCGTGAGAGAATCAGGATCAATGGTAAAATGGTTGAGGAAGATTTTGTGACAGGTTTTGTAGAGCGTTTTTTGGAAAGGAACAAATCCGTTTCGCTGGAGCCATCTTTCTTTGAATTGACTGTCCTCATGGCTTTTGACTATTTTGCAGCTGAAAAAGTTGATGTGGCCGTAATTGAGACCGGATTGGGCGGCCGGCTCGATTCAACCAACATCATTCAACCTGTGCTGTCGGTTATTACCAATATCAGCCTGGACCATACAGCTCTTTTGGGTGATTCGCTTGGCCGGATCGCATTGGAAAAAGCAGGCATTATCAAGGATGGAGTACCGGTTGTCATTGGCGAGACTCACCCGCAGACCTCCATGATATTTGAAGGAAAAGCCCGGGAAAAAAATGCACCGCTATTTTTTGCCGATCAGTTGCTGAGAGCCGATTATTCTATGATTTCTGCCGATCAGAAACAGTTGTTCAATATTAAGGACAGCAACGGGACAGTGTTTGAAAATCTCGAACTTGATCTCATGGGAATGTACCAGTCAAAAAACATCTGCACATTGTTGAGCACGATTATAAAGCTACAGCATATGAAATGGGCTGTTTCTGAAGACAATATCAGGAAGGGTCTTGAAAATGTAACCGGTTTGACCGGGTTATCGGGCAGATGGCAGACTTTAGGGGCAAATCCAAGAATTATTTGTGATACTGCTCACAATGAGGGCGGTATCAGGGAGGTTGTGGCGCAACTTAGACAGATTCCATACAAGAAGCTCCATATTGTTTTTGGGATGGTAAACGACAAGGACGTTGCCGGAATTCTGGCATTATTACCCAGAGATGCAATTTACTATTTTACCAAAGCCCGGATTCCCAGGGCAATGTCCGAAAAACAGCTTATGCAGATGGCTTCTTTTTTTGGATTGAATGGTGCCGCCTATGAAGATGTCCAGTCTGCACTGGAGGACGCAAAAATGTATGCAGAAAAGAATGACCTGATATTTATTGGTGGCAGTACTTTTGTTGTAGCCGAAGTGATCCCCTGAATACACAGGTAATATATTATTCAACACTGATAAATTTTTTTATATTTATACTGAATATTTGGGTTTTGCAGACAGGAATATCATCCGATGACTATTTTCATATTTATGAATAGATTGTTAATCAAAACATTGACTAAAACTAAACAACTATCAATCATGGAAAACAGAAAGAACATCTCACGTCGTGGGTTTATAGGCTCGTCAGCCGTTACCGCTGCGGGTCTGACTATTCTTCCCGGACAAACTGTTAGCGGAATGGGACATATGGCTCCTGGCGATAAACTCAGGATTGCCGGTATCGGGGTAGGAGGGAAAGGTCAGGTTAACCTGAGAAATATGAAATCCGAAAATATAGTTGCCCTGTGCGATATCGACTGGAATTATGCGGCAAAGACTTTTGAACAGTATCCTGCTGCAAAACGCTACAAGGATTACCGTGTTATGCTGGAAGAGATGCACAATGATATTGATGCAGTAGTAATTGCTACCCCAGACCATACACATGCCGTGTGTGCACTTGCTGCCATGCAGATGGGAAAACACGTTTACGTTCAGAAGCCCCTTACCCATACTGTATACGAGTCCAGGGTACTGCTTGAAGCATCCAGAAAATACAAGGTAGTGACCCAAATGGGAAATGAGGGTCACAGCAATGACAATGTCGCAGATGTCTGTGAATTAATCTGGAGTGGCGCGATTGGTAAAATTGAACAGGTAGAAGCCTGGACCGACCGTCCTATCTGGCCGCAGGGCCTGACACGCCCCCCACAGGGAATGTGGCTTCCTGAAAATATCAATTGGGACCTTTTTATTGGACCGGCACCAATGCGTCCTTATCATTCAGCCTACCATCCGTGGAACTGGCGGGGCTGGTGGGATTTTGGCACAGGCGCTCTGGGTGATATGGCCTGTCATGTCCTGGATGTGGTTTATGCAGCGCTGAAACTTGGTCATCCTACTTCAGTAGAAGCTTCTTCGTCAACTTTTAACAACGAAAGTGCTCCCAACACTTCAATGATTCGTTACCAGTTCCCTGCCAGGGAAAAAGTTGGTAAATTTTTGATGCCTGCTGTGCAGGTTACCTGGTATGACGGTGGATTAGTCCCGGCACGTCCGGACAGTTTGCCGGATGGCATCGAACTTGGCCAGGGAAAGAACGGTATTATCTTTCATGGTACGGAAGGAAAGCTGGTTTGCGGAAATTACGGCAGTAATTATAAATTGTTACCCGAAGATAAATTTGCCAAACTTACCAAACCGCCTAAGACTATTCGAAGGGTAGCAACAAGTCATGAAATGGACTGGGTCAGGGCTTGCAAAGAATCTCCGGAAAACAGGATTCTACCTGCTTCCAATTTTGAATATGCTTGTCCACTTAACGAAATGGTGGTGATGGGAAACCTTGCTGTTCGTATGCAGGGATTAAGTAAGAAGCTAAAATGGGATGGCCCGAATATGATTTTTACCAATCTTACAGATGAGGATAAAATTACCGTAACCAACGGTATTCCAGGTGCAGAACCGAAAAAGATCGAGCTGAATGCAAAGCAATTCGCCAGTGAACTGATAAAAACCAATTACCGTGAAGGCTGGACTCTCCGGATTTGATAATCCGGCTATCCGTTTAACATAATTAGAAAAACATTTTATCGATTATCTTTCATCCCATGACCGATTCAATGGAATTACTCGATAAGGTGAGACTGAATTTTTCGGAATCAAACCTTATTTTCCTAAATATTGCCCTGGCTTTTGTCATGTTTGGAGTGGCGCTTGATATCAAGGCAGAACATTTTGAGGCGATTGTTAAAAATCCAAAATCAGCTTTTATGGGATTTATTAGCCAGGCAGTCTTAGTGCCGGCCGCGACATTTTTATTGGTTCTGCTTATCAATCCAACACCTACCGTTGCACTGGGAATGATTTTGGTCGCGGCTTGTCCTGGAGGGAATATTTCAAATTTTATCAGTTCGATGGCAAAAGCCAATGTAGCTTTAGCTGTCAGCCTGACCGCGATTTCCACCAGCGCGGCAATTGTTATAACTCCCTTTAATTTTGCCTTCTGGGGAAAAATGTATGTTAACTTTTATAATGCACAACATGCAGCAGGGTTGCTGAGACCATTGGTTATCGACAAATACCAGATGTTTCAGACAGTTTTTATTTTGCTTGGCATTCCAGTACTGCTGGGAGTTTTGATCGCAAGAAAATTTCCTGTTTTTACAGAAAAGATCAAAAAACCAATCAATAAGGCTTCTTTGTTGTTTTTTGTCTTTATGGTTGTCGCGATGTTGTCTGCCAATTTTGCCCAATTCAAAGACAATATTCACCTGGTATTTTTAATTGTACTGATTCACAATATTATGGCACTGGCCACCGGATATTTTTTCAGTACCGTAACCAGATTGCCATATCAGGATAGAAGGACTCTTACTATTGAATCGGGGATACATAATTCTGGACTGGCGTTAGCATTGATGTTCAATCCCAAAATCTTTCCGCCAGAAATGGAACTGGGCGGGATGGCTGTAATTGCTGCCTGGTGGGGTATATGGCATATAATTAGTGGACTTGGAATTGCCTGGTTCTGGTCTCGAAAACCTTTAATAAAGAAGTATGATACAGTGGTCTCAGGGTTATGAAAATTTAAGAACTTATGTAAGTTTTGCTTATTGGTTGTCGCACAAAAAGATAGTTGTTACAGGCATTGAGAATATTCCCAAAGATAAACCCGTACTATTTGCAGTAAACCACCAGAATGCCCTGATGGACCCGATGGCTCTTGTCTGTACCAACAAGTTGCAGACATTATGGCTCACAAGGGCTGACGTATTCAAAGGTAAAGCTATCAGTTCCATACTTAAGTTTTTAAAAATGAGCCCTGTATATCGCATCAGGGATGGCAAGGAAAACCTGGCAAACAATGAGCAGGTTTTTGATCTTGTTACCAGGGTCCTTGAAAGCAAACAATCCGTGGCACTTTTTCCGGAAGCCTCACATTCCGGGAGAAGACAAATGCTGAGTCACAAAAAAGCGATTCCTCGCATTGCCCTGGAGGCTGAGGAGAAGAACAATTTTCAGCTTAACCTGATGTTGGTGCCGGTAGGTATATATTATGACCATTACTGGAAATTTAACAGGACAGTTATTGTTCAATATGGTGAACCTGTAGAAGTCGACAGATACCAGGATCGTTATGCCGAAAATCCGCAAAATACAATGCTTGTAATGCGGGACGACATTTGCAGACATCTCGAACCGCTAGTGATACAGATTAACAGCGAGAAATTTTATTCTGATTATGAGGATATAAGGACGATTGCCGGCAAAGATTACGCGAAAAAGAAATTTTTCAGCAAAAAACCTGTACTTCAGCTTTTTAAGGCGGAACAGAAATTAATCGCAGAGGTTGAACAACTTGAAAACAGTAAACCTGAAATTTTCGACTCAATCCGGGAAAAGGTGAGTTTATATGTTCGGGATTTAAAAAAATCCGGTATTTCTGACGATCAGGTTATCAAAGGGTCAATAACTTCCTACCAGTTTTTATTGGTACAAATAATCGCCTTTTTATTGTCGCTGCCTCTCTTTCTTTTAGGATTTATCTTTAATGCACTTCCGTTTTTTATTCCCCGGTTGTTCATTACCCGTAAATTAAAGGATAAGGCTTTTATCAGCTCATTTAATTTCGCTGTTGGGTTGGTACTGTTCCCGGTTTTTTACCTGGTTGAAAGCGGTTTAATTCTCCTGTTTTCGGGTTCTCTGGTAGCAGCACTTATATCATTGATATTCATGCCTTTTGTCGGGAAAATTGCCTACAACCTGTTTGAGTTTTACCGGGACCTTGCTGTTGCAATCAAATTTAAATTTTTCTTGAAGAAGCGGTTAAAAAGGATATTTAATCTCAGGAGAGATTTTATCAATACGCTTGCTAAAAATATTGATTGAAATCATTTTTTGAGGTCCTGATTAGCATAGTATTTCACACTTATTGCACTGCTATTTGTATATTTGCCCTGCTATTAAAGGGAGGGTGATTATTTTCGTGCCGTTTTATTTCAACTACTAATAACATGACAACACAAAAATCAGGTGTCGCTAACGCTTTGTCCGTTGACTTGATGAAAGGTGCATTGATCACCTTTGTTCTTACGCTGCTTTTTATCATTTATGTTTATGGAAAATGCACGTTATCTGAATTTTTGCTGGCATTGCCTTTTTTTTTAATCTTTTACTTTGCGCAGTTTGTAACGGGACGCAAGTCGGTAATAAATGCGTTTCAGCTATGGATAAGTAAAAACAGGTACAATGTGCTGATGTTCCCAACCGGAATGCTCATTTTGTACCTGGTCTATCTGTTGCAAAACGGACAAAATATCCTGGATGGAAACCCTTGGTTGCTTGTTTACATTGTCTATTTTCCGGTTGCTGTATTTGCTTTGCGAAATGATCCTCAGAGAAAAATAGGCTGGCTTGATTTTACCGTATTTGTGCTGGCTCTTTTACCGACCTCCTTTTTCAGTATTGATCAGAACAGTGATGTTCCGGCCAATGGCAGCGGATTTGATTCATTGTCTCATATTATGATCATTCTGACTGGTGCCTATACATTTGCGGTAGTTAGAGGTATCAGGGATGTCGGATTTGTTCTTGAACTTAACTTGAAATCGCTTGTTACAGCTGTACTTGTCTGGGCTTCCTATTACCTTTTTGTTTTTTTGTTTGGTAGATCGGTTGATTTTATTGCAGTTATCGGCTACAGTGAAACCTTTGACGTTCTGTTCAAATCAATTATTTTTTCCATGATTGGCACTTTTTTGCATACTGCGTTATTTGAAGAGCTTTTTTTTCGTGGTATCCTGCAGAATATGCTGGCGAAAAGAATTGCCCAGGGGAAATCGTGGATGATTTTCTGGATGATAGGATTTGTTTTGTTGCTGACGGGCGCTTTTTTGGTGGGATATACGCTGGATGGTAAAATGAAATGGTTTCCGGCACTGATGACGGTAATTATGTTTACCGCTGCTTATTTTATTGAAAAATCAGGCAAATATGGTTTTGGTGTTTACACTTCTCTTGCAATTACAGGCGTCACTTTCGGATTGGTACATTATCATGCCAAGTCGATCATTTACATTGGTTTAGCCTGTCTTGCCGGCTGGGCTTATGGTTATACCTACATTAAAACCAAAAATGTATTCTATAGTGCATTGGTCCATACACTCGTCAATACCGGTGTGCTTATTTTCGGACTGGAAATGATCAGGTAATTTTCAGGCATATCAAATACTACATTCACAATTAATTACATCAAATAATGACTGTTAAACGTAAACGCAATCGTTGGTTACGAATTCTGATGATTTCATCTGCCATTTTGCTGATTTTATACTATTTCTATTTCGCTTATCCCTTCCGGGGAATGTTTTTTAATCAGCAAAGACACGGAAATCCGCCGTTAACCCCTGCCTGGGCACTGGAATGCTGGCTTTGGGAGGATGATGTCAATACAGCCGACAGGGTTGACACTCTTCTGGCCGGTTATGCAAAATATGATATTCCGGTGAGGACTATCCTCATTGATAGTCCGTGGAGTTTACGGTACAACGATTATGAGATTGATACGCTGAGATACCCACACCCGAAGCAATGGTTTGGCAAATTGCAGGATACAGGGTATCGTGTTGTTTTATGGACGACCAACATGGTCAATAGTTACAGCAATGATACTCGGATTAAGGAGTCGGAATCTTTTTTCAGGGAAGCTTCCGACAAAGGCTACCTGGCAGGATCCGGTGAAAAAAATAGTTGGTGGAAGGGTAAAGGCGGATTCATTGATTATTCCAATCCGGATGCAATGAAATGGTGGAGAGGACTTCAGCAACCTCTGTTTGATCTTGGTATTGATGGCTGGAAGCTGGACGGCACCGCGACACTGTTTTATACATTGGTTGGTCCGGTTCCTTTTTTGTACAAAAAGACAAAATCCGGCCTCATGTCTACCAGGACTTATATGGATCATTATTACAGGGATGAATATTTCCATGGACTGACCCGAAATCCTGAATTTGTTACTCTCGCAAGATCGGTGGACCGTTGGCCTCACCCGGAAGGATTTGCTCCGCTTGATGCCGCACCCGTTACCTGGGTAGGAGATCAGAAACATACCTGGGAATCAACAGGCCAGGTAACCGCTGAAGACAAACAAAATAAGGATATTGCCATGAATGGCATTGATGGGATCGAGATGGCTATTCAAAATATCCTGGCTGCTGCTGAATTGAGATACAATATTATCGGTTCTGATGTAGCGGGTTTTTCAGGTAAAACAATACCTCCGCGTTTGTATATAAGATGGACCCAACTGTCAACATTCTGTGGATTGTTCCTTAATGGCGGGCATGGAGAGAGAGCCCTCTGGCATCGTACACCTCAGGAACTGAACGTGATCCGGAAATTCTCATGGCTTCACACTGAACTGATCCCTTACATGTATTCTTATGTTGTCTCAGGACATCAGGGTGGAAGGGTATTGCAAAAACCCGTAAAGGGTAAATATCACTATCTATTCGGTGAAGATTTCCTTGTCGCCCCAATTTACCGCGACAAAATGAATAATCAAGTAACATTGCCGTCCGGGAAATGGAGGTATTTTTTCAATGATAAAATTCCGGTTATCGGACCTTTAACATTTGAAAGGGAATTTCCGTTGGATGAATTCCCCGTTTATATCAGGGAGGGCGCAATAATACCGCTGAATATTGAAAGAAGCTATTCCGGGCTTGGATCTGAAGTCAACAAGGGATATTTAACCTGGCTTATTTATCCAGGTGCCGATAACAAATTTACAGTTTATTATCCTGATAACAGTGGAAGTACCACTGTATCAATGGTTAACCAGCCGAAAAGGCTTGTTCTCTCGATTAAGGATTCCAAAAAATCGTTTCTTTTTTCGGTTCACATGGAACAAAAACCTTCATCAGTAGTTTTCAATAATGTTGCATTAAGGGATTCTTCTGATTATCAATACGATAATAGGAGATTAAAATTAAATGTAAAAATTTCGGAAATTAGGGACGGGGACCTTGTGATTCTGAATTAAAAAGCTTATTTCCGAATTTTTAGTTTTTGGGTTTTAATGCTTTTAGTACTGCACTGAGAGCATCTTCTTCAGTTAAAATGTCTGGTTCTACACTTGTTCCGATCCATTTCTTTCCTGAAGCATCAAAATATTGCGCTGTAGGAAGGTTGATTTTGAATGTGTTACTGACATTTATTGATTCATAGAGCATGGGTTGACCTGAACTTTTCTGTCCGGCGATGGTGGCTATTTTGTCGTTTTTAAGCCAGATCGACAGTGCTTCAGCTATTTTGGAAGTTCGTTGGTCAGTAAGCACAAATATCCTTCCCAAAAATACTGACTGCGCCGGTAACGGCTTGAGGTATCGCCCATTTTCCTCAAAAATATTCTGACTGCCGGGAAGAAGAGTAATTGCATTTTTAAACAATTTAGAGTAATCAGCTGATTTTGGAATATCAGTGTTGTAGTCTAACCATTTCCTTGTAAGATATACTCCCCAGTCAGCAGGCAGCAAGGTGAGATGCTCAGCAAGCAACGATGCAGTACCTAGTTTTAGATTTTTTTTTCCCCTGGCGTCCAGTATAAGTGATGTATACTCTTCATCCTGAATTTCACGAAATAATTTATCCATCAGGAATTTGTCTTCCGGCAGATCGGAAAGATCAAGCAAAGCAATTCCCGGTTTTATAAGGCGGGCAGAATAATTTTTTTCAGGTTTTGGATCATTGTCTCTTTTCGGTATACGTTTTATTTCAAAAGGAGCAAAGAAAGCTTTTTTACTGAGCCAAAAAAGAACTGCACCCAGCTCGTAATCGTCCGAAATTTTTGACTTAAAATCATTGACTTTTTCTTTGAAAGTAATCCATTCATCAGAATTCTGCAGATTTTTGTCCCAATAAAGTTTCTCTGTAAGGTTAAAGGCTTTGATAATAATTGAAGAGTAGTCTTCAAGCTGCATATCTGAGCTAGCCCTGACTCCGGTTAACTGATGTGTTTTGTTCCGGTTGTCGGTAAGTATCCCCCTAAAATTATTGTTCCAGCTTTTTGCTTTAAGTGGGAAAGATTTGTCAAGATAATCGAAGTTCCCGCTGTAAAAAACGGTATCTGCCAGGTAGGAAATTTTTCCTTCACTATGTACTATTTCAGAATATTTGAGCTTACCTGCTGTTTTAGCTAATACGAATGCAATATTTCCTGCCAATTCCTTCAATGCATCTTTGCGTGTATGTGCCTCAAAGGTCATGTCCTCCGGATTGATCTTTATGGTCAACAGGAGTTCTTCTCCATTTTCATTTTGAATGCGCCAATAGGATTGTGCGAAACAGTTGACAGTCAGAGTGATAAATAATATGCATCCAAAAAACTTAAGCATTTGCGGCGAAATGAAGATTTGTCCTAAAATAGATTTTTTTCTCCATCTTTTTTTCACTTGAAGCTAAGACTTACGAATTTAAAAAAAAGGGATAGTTGAAAACTATCCCTTTACTGATTTGTGTTATTAAATATGGTCTGGTAAAAAAAACAAAATTACGCCTCAAGATTTTGAGCATCAACGACTGCAATTGCAATCATGTTTAATACATCACGCACGGTGCAATGCATCTGCATGACCTGCATGGACTTGCGGTTACCGACGAGGATCGGTCCCAATGTTTCGCATCCTGCAATGTGCTGAAGACTGTGAGTGGCGATATTTGCTGAACTTAAATTGGGGAATATCAATACATTGCATTCTTTTTCAGCAAGTTTATTGAAGGGATACATCGTATTGCGGATTCTCTTTTCAACTGCGACGCTCAACTGCATTTCACCGTCTACTATCATATCAGGATAATCCCTGTGGAGGATTTTAACAGCTTCCCTTACTTTAGTTGGTGAGGCTTCGTGGTTTGATCCGAAATTGGAATAAGAGAGCATTGCAAGATTTGGTTCGATATTAAACTGTCTTACCACTTTGGATACCTGGACTGCAGTGTCAACAAGGTCATTCACATCAGGTGCAGAATCGATGGTTGTATCCGCAAGGAAATAAGTACCTCTCTGGCTGATTATCAGGTGCATACCAAAAATTTTTGCTACCCCTGGTTTTTTGCCTATTATTTCGAGTGCTGGTTTGATGGCATCCGCGTAACGGGTGGAATAGCCTGAAACGACAGCGTCAACATCACCACATTCGAGCATCACAGCGGCAAAGTAGTTTTTGTCAAACATTTTGTCAACTGCTTCTTCCAGGGTCATACCTTTTCTTTTGCGTTTTTCAAACAAAATTTCGGCATATTTGCGGCGAAGCAAATCGTTTGGCCGGTTCCTATTGTCAATTATCTCAACGTCACCGAAGTCAAGTTCATATTCAGCAATCAATTTTCTGATTTTCTCTTCATTACCAATCAGAACCGGAGTGGCTATCTCTTCCTGGTATGCGATGTAGGCTGCTTTAAGCACTTCATAATCGCTGGCATCCGGGAATGCAACTTTTTTAGGATCCTGTTTGGCTTTATCTACCATCATAGATATCAGTTTGTTCTCCGATCCTAACCTATGACCTAATTCCTCAGTATAAGCATCCCAGTCTGTGATAGTAATGCGGGCGACACCTGATTCGATGGCTGCTTTGGCAACAGCGGGAGCAACACGGGTGATAAGTCGCGGATCCATTGGTTTTGGAATGAAATACTCCCTTCCGTATACTATATTTCGGGCATTATAAGCGGTTAAGACTGATTCAGGAACTTTCTCTTTGGCTAATGCTGACAAGGCTCTGACACAGGCAATTTTCATCTCCTCATTGATGGTCCTGGCCCTTACGTCCAAAGCACCTCTGAATATGAACGGAAATCCCAGAACGTTATTGATTTGGTTGGGATAATCTGAACGTCCGGTTGCAAAAATCAGGTCATCCCTGGATGCTTTTGCATCGGCGTATGGGATTTCAGGATCGGGATTTGCAAGGGCAAAAACTATAGGGCTGACGGCCATAGAACGGACCATATCCTGGGTAAGTACTCCGGCAACAGACAAGCCGATAAATACGTCAGCACCAACAATGGCATCTGCAAGAGTACGGCAAGGAGTATTGCGAACAAATTCCATCTTGGAACTGTTCAGATCGTTTCTTTCGTTGTGCAGAACACCTTTACTGTCGCACATCAGGACATTTTCTTTTTTGGCTCCGAGAGAAATATAAAGGCGTGTACATGATACAGCTGCAGCACCGGCGCCATTCACAACGATTCGAACGTCCTCAATTTTTTTGCCGGCCAATTCAACGGCATTAAGCAGTCCGGCAGATGAGATAATGGCAGTTCCGTGCTGGTCATCATGCATAATTGGAATATCCAGCTCTTTCTTAAGTCTCTCTTCTATCTCGAAACACTCAGGGGCTTTTATATCTTCAAGATTGATTCCTCCAAAGGTAGGTGCCAGCGCTTTTACAGTTTGAATGAAAAGTTCGGGATCAAGGGCATCAAGTTCAATATCAAAAACGTCGATGTCCGCATAAATTTTAAATAGCAGACCCTTACCTTCCATTACAGGTTTTCCTGCAGCCGGACCAATATTTCCCAGTCCGAGAACGGCGGTACCATTTGAAATTACTGCCACCAGGTTTCCTTTGGCTGTATATTTATATACGTCGTCCGGATTATCTTTAATAGCAAGACAGGGACTCGCGACACCGGGGGTATAGGCCAAACCTAAATCACGCTGGGTGGCGTGAGGTTTGGTTGGGATAACAGAAATCTTGCCCGGTCTGCCATTGCTATGGTAATCCAGTGCATCTTGGTTCAATTTAGCCATGATAAATAATATTTATAATGATTTTGGAATAATTGCTAAGCAAAATTATCAATTAATTTAGTACATCGTTTTAAAAATCTGATTCGCTGTCCAAGAATTAAGATTAAAAAAACATTGAGCTATCAGCGAATTTCAAAATTTTATTTTTTGTTGCATTGGTCTGCTTTTCTCTTTCAAATAATCATCAAGAATGGCTTCTACCTCTGGTTTGCATCTTCCGCAACTGGATGAGGCAAGGGTAAATTTTCTGACTTCTTCCAGATTTATGGCACCCTTTTTCAGTATCCTTACTATTTCTGATTTTGTCACACCGTTGCATATGCATACTGTTATTTTTTTTCTGGCAGCCATTTGTAGCGGATATTGCAGACTTTTTACTATTTTAAGATTTATTGGTATTTTTCGGACAATATATTATAAGCAATGTTGCTAATAATCTGATATTTATGTTAAGGTGAGTTCAACAAGGTAATCGAAATGTTCACCTGTGATCTTATTTACCACCCTGAAGCCTGATTTTTCTGCATAATCAGACAAAGTATCAGAATCTACAAAAAGCCATGGGAATTTTTTCCCTTTCACATTTTTATAGCTCAACTGGTATACCATCTCCCCATAATAAGTGTCTGATGCAATGTCGATCCAGCTTTCTCCGTTTTCATCGGTAAAAAGGTAAAGAAGATCGGATGAGTCGGCCAGGATCCGGCCTCCCGGATTGAGAAGTTGTTTCAAATGATTCAGCAAAACCGGTAGTCCGGCTATTGTCTGAGCCACGCCGGCACCGTTCATCAACAGCAGGATCGTATCAAAATTGCGGTCAGTCAGGGAGTAAATGTCGCAACAGATTACCTCTTTTAATCCTCTTTCACGCATTGTTTCACAGGATAGGGGAGAGATATCAATTGAAACAACATCCATTCCGTTGTCTTGTAGCCAGATGGAATGGGCTCCGGCGCCTGCACCGATATCCAGAATTTTTCCCTTACATCTTGTAAGTGCCTCTTTTTCCTGAACAGGCATATGGTCAAATGATCTGAAAAAATAGGCTGGTGACAGGGTTTCATCCTCTGCGATATCTGTTTTTACCAGAATTACATCGCCGGTAATACCGTGTAAATAATCATGTACTGCTTGTCCAATAGGGTCATGTTGTTTTTTTAAGACTGGCATATTTTTTTCAATAGATTGAATAATGACAAATTACAAATTCTACTGTGGGAAAATCCGTTTGTTCATTACTCATTTTTTTTAGATAAGGCATCTTTTATTTTCTTCCAGATAGAAGGCTTTTCTTTTTCCTCTTTTTTGGGTGTTGGCTCTGCTTTGGGCAGATTCTTCTCTTTGGCCTTTTCAATACTTTTTTCTTTCAGATCTTCTTGCTTTCTTTTGTCGCTCTTAAATACATCCCAGAAACCGGTTTTCGCTGTTTTGAGCTCTTCTGCAAAATGTGGGGTATCCAGAAGTGCCAGATTTTCGGGTGTTGGCGCTGTAAATGCTATTCCTGCATTGGAGGCAAAAGCAGGATCATTGTAATAACTCCTGAAAAAGCCTCCCACAATGGGCAATGCCATGTAGGCTCCCTGGCCGTGTGCAAGCGATCTGAAATGTACCCGGGGCTCTTCCGCACCAACCCAGCAACCGGTGACAAGAGTGGGAGTGTACCCCATAAACCATCCGTCCGCGTAATTTTGGGTTGTACCAGTTTTTCCAGCAAAGGAACCTGGTAAGTTGTAGCGTGTCCTGATGGCGGAACCGGTACCCTCCTTTGCGACTGCTTCAAGATAGTGATTCATTATACGGGCATTTTCAACTGTCAATACTTGCTCCGGAACAAAATCAGTAATGAATTTTTTTAACACATTTCCTTTGTTGTCTTCGATTCTGATCATGTAAACAGGTTCGACTGTCTGACCTTCGCTGGCGAAACAGCAATATGCTTTTGCCATTTCCAGGAGGGGTACATCAACAGCTCCCAATGCAATTGAAGGGAATCTCGGGATGTCAGAACGGATTCCCATTTTTTGGGCAAGATTGATCGTTTCTGCAATACCTGTTTCTATAAGTACCTGAACTGCAACGGTATTAACAGATTTGCAAATCGCACCTTCAAGGGAATAATATCCGCCGTATTCGTTGTCTGCATTACCCGGTGTCCAATCCTGGTAATCACTGTAGGTGATTTGCTGGTTGGCATAGTATTTATCAGGGGGAAGCCCGTTTTCAAGCGCTGCAGCATAAATGAACGGTTTGAAGGCAGATCCGACTTGCCTGGCTGACAGGATGTGGTCATATTGAAAATATCTGAAATCATTTCCTCCAATCCAGACCCTTACCTTGCCATTTCTGGGATCCATGGCGATAAATCCACAATGGAGCAGTTTCAGAGAAGCGCGAACTGAATCCATCGGACTTATTCTTTCCGTGTGATCGCCATTCCAGCCAAATAATTTGATGTTGGTTGGTGTTTTAAAAATCCGGTCAATTTCTTTGTCGCCCTTTCCGGCTTCTACGAGTCTCTTGTAACGGATTGATCTTTTCATTCCCCGGATCACTATATCGTTGTTTTTTCCCCATGGAGCCTCACCTTTCCATTCTTTTTCAAAAGTAGACTGGAGCTCTTTCATCTGTTGTTTCATCGCATTTTCTGCATACTTCTGCATCCTGAAATCTATGGTGGTATAGATTTTTAAACCATCAGTATAAAGGTTGTAGGGAGCGCCATCCTCTTTTTCATTTTCCGCACACCATTTTTCAAGCTGTGGCCTGATCATTTCACGAAAGTAAGGAGCAGGCCCGGTATTGTATGTCAGGAAGTTGTATTTCAGACCCAAAGGCTCCTTGCAGTATTTATCGGCTTCAGATGCAGTAAGGTGGTTGTATTTTTGCATCTGCCTGATCACCGTGTTTCTTCGCTGAAGTGATTTTTCAGGATAAAGCCTTGGGTTATAAGCATTATTCGCCTTTAAAAGTCCCACAAGTGTTGCTGCCTGCGGAATTGTCAGTTTGGAGGGAATTGTGCTGAAATAGCGCTCAGAAGCGGTACCAATGCCAAAAGTGTTTTCACCAAATGGAACAGTATTGAGATAGAGTGTCAGAATTTCATTTTTGGCATACAATTTTTCAAGTCGATAGGCAATGATTGATTCCCTGATTTTACTAACCGGGAGTGTAAGAGGGCCCCAGTTTTCCCGGCCAAAAATATTTTTTGCAATCTGCTGGGATAGGGTAGACCCTCCGCCTGAGCTTCGGTTGGCCAGAAATATTGTTTTGACAAACACCCTTAACACAGCCCATTCATCGATGCCCCGGTGCTCGTAAAACCGGGCATCTTCAGTCGAAACCAGGGCATTAATTACATTGGGTGAGATATTTTTAAAAGTGACGCTGCTTCTGTTTTCAACATAGTATCTTCCAAGTACCTTGCCATCCTGTGACATTACCTCCGATGCTACCGGTTCTTTGATTTTTATCAGTGTTTCGGCATCCGGGAGTTCACCGAAAGTTCCGATATAGACCAGGACAAACAGGAATGAAAGTAAAAAAAAACCGAACAGAGAGATCTTTAATACCCAGAGCAAGACAAATTTCCAGGTTGATTGGTTGCCTTTGCTGCGAAAAGCATCCCAAAAAGATCTTTTTTTCTTAGGAGCAACAGGTTTTTTAGATTTTGCTACCAACATCCGGAATTATTCAATAATTTAACAACAGATACAAAATTACAGGTAAAAAATGAAATGGCCATGATTTGGGAAAAACCTTTCAGGATGAAATATATCCCGGACATTAGCCTTTTGGATTTAAAACATTAAATTTTGCATGAGAATAACAATAACAGGAGGAACCGGTTTTCTTGGGAGACACCTCACCACACATCTTTCTTCTTTGGGCCATGAAATTGTATTGATCCGAAGACCTGATCTCAGTGAAGGGCCTGACCGGATTTCAAAGTTAATCAAATCTGCTGACGTTGTCATCAATCTGGCTGGTTCACCCGTTATTAAAAGATGGAGTGATAAAAATAAAAGAGAAATTCTCTCAAGCCGAATAGATACTACTGATTTGCTGGTGGAGGCAGTTTTAAGTTTATCTTCTGCCGAGCGCCCTTCCGTAATTATATCAGCTTCTGCCATAGGTATTTATGATTCCATCCATATCCATAAGGAGGATTCCCGATTTTTTGACACTAATTTCCTGGCCGATGTGGTCAGGCAGTGGGAAAATTGTCTGAAACCGCTGGAAAATTCTACTATCAGGGTTTGTGTAATGCGCATTGGAATGGTAATAGGTGAGAATGGCGGAATTATGCAGAAACTGTATCCACTGTTCAATGCCGGCCTGGGAGGAAGGATTGGTTCTGGTAAGCAGGGTTTCTCATTTATCCACTACACCGATATTTGCAGGGCTGTCAGTTTTCTGATTGAAAATAATCAGTGCAGTGGTGTTTTCAATCTTACTGCATCAAAGTATACTACTAACAAGTTTTTTACCAAGACATTAGCAAAACAATGTCATCGGCCGGCATTTTTTATTGTACCTGAAACAGCGCTGAGATTGGTTTACGGAGAAGCGGCAGTGGCGCTTTTGAGTGGACAGTTTGTTTATCCGCAACATCTACTGGATTGTGGTTTTGAATTCCGGTATCCGGATATTGATTCTGCCGTTAAAGCGGTACTGGAGAGAAAATAACTCCTGGATCAGACATTGAACCGGAAATGCATGATATCACCATCCTGCACAACATACTCTTTCCCTTCAATGGCAATTTTGCCGGAATCGCGACATGCTGATTCTGAGCCCAGTGTCACATAATCGTTGTATTTGATCACTTCGGCTCGGATAAATCCCTTTTCAAAATCACTGTGGATAATACCAGCTGCCTTTGGTGCCCTGATTCCTTTTACGAAAGTCCAAGCGCGGCTCTCATCCGCACCGGTGGTAAAATAGGTTTGCAAATTCAGAAGTTTGTAAGCTGAATGTATGAGCTTATTTACACCGGGTTCATCCAGTCCAAGATCTTCCAGGAACATCTGTTTTTCCTCGTAGCTTTCCAGTTCGGCAATGTCTGCTTCAGTAGCGGCAGCGATGATCAGGATTTCCGCATTTTCGTCCTGGATACTTTCCTTCAGGGCTTCAGTATAGCTATTCCCTTTTGCAGCTGAGGCTTCATCCACGTTACAAACATATACCACCGGTTTGCGGGTGAGCAGAAAAAAATCATGGATATGTTCTTCTTCTTCTTCAGTCAAGGCAAGTGTGCGTGCAGATTTACCGGTAATAAGGACTTCCTTTAACCTTTCTGCAATTGATACAGTTTTTTGCGCCGCCCTGTCGCCTCCTACTTTGGCCTGCTTCTGCAATTTAGCGATTCGGTTCTCAACTGTTTCAAGATCTTTCAGCTGTAACTCAATATCTATCACTTCCTTGTCGCGAACCGGGTTGATGGATCCGTCCACATGAATGATATTGTCATTCTGGAAGCATCTGATAACATGGATTATTGCATCCACTTCACGGATATTGGCCAGAAACTGGTTTCCAAGACCTTCACCTTTGCTTGCTCCTTTAACCAGTCCGGCAATATCAACTATTTCAATTGTTGTGGGTATTACTTTTTTTGGTTTGTCAATCTCTGCAAGACGTATTAACCTTTTATCAGGTACGGTTATTACACCAAGATTAGGTTCTATGGTGCAAAAAGGAAAATTCGCTGACTGAGCTTTCGCATTGGAAAGACAATTAAAAAGGGTCGACTTACCAACGTTGGGTAGTCCTACTATTCCGCATCTTAGGGCCATCTCTAAACTTTACTTACTATATTTTGCGCAAAGGTACTATTTTAAACTTTGAGTCGTTAACTTTGTCAAATGGATTAAGAAATAAGTGTCTGAGGATAGGATCCAGGCGACTTCCATACCTGCAGGTTTTTTCGACAAGATTTAAAGAAGGACCGGTAGCAGTGTACTCTTTTGGGGGTGTAAAATTCAGACTACTTTTCTTTAGGTTCATTTATAGCATTATCAGTGTTTTAAAAGGAATGATTGATAAAGACAAGGATTTAATTTCCGACCTCAGGAAAGAGGACAAGAAAGAAAAGGCTTTTCAACTGCTGGTCAATAGTTACCAGCAGCGTCTTTATTGGCATATCCGTAAAATTGTAGTCAGTCATGATGACACGGATGACCTGCTGCAAAACGTATTTATCAAAGTTTGGAATAACATCGGCAGTTTTCGTGAGGACTCGAGTCTCTTTACATGGTTATTTCGGATTGCCACAAATGAATCACTTAGTTTTCTTCAGCAAAAAAAGCGAAGGAATGTTACATCAATTGACGGAGTTTCTGACTATCTTGTAGAGAGATTTGAAAATGATGGTCATTTCGAAGGAGAAGAATTGCAGAAAAAATTGCAATTGGCAGTATTAGAACTCCCGGAAAAGCAAAGACTGGTTTTTAACATGAAATATTATGATGAGATGAAATATGAAGAGATGGCGGTGATTCTAAATACCTCAGTGGGTGCATTGAAAGCTTCCTATCACCATGCAGTAAAAAAAATTGAAGCCCATTTTGGAGAGGAATAATATTTACATATATTAAACCTTTTGTCTTTTGATTCGTCTTAGTAATGATTGCAAATATGAAAAAGAAACAAGAAGATATTGAGAAGAATCCGGGTTTTCCAGTAATGGATACGGGTTATAGTGTTCCGGAAGGATATTTTGAATCTTTCGGTGAACGCCTGAAGATGCGAATGGATACAGAAGTACGTCCTGCATCCGGCAAAAGGGATATTATGTTCTATCTGAGACCAGTAATTGGGCTGGCCGCAGGTTTGGCAATTGTACTAAGTGTCTATCTCAGCACGTCTGTAAAACAACAGCAGATATCCTATGCAAAGGTGCAGGCTGACAGAGAATTACCTTTGGATAAACGATCAGAGACATTGTCAGCAACACTTGAATCGCAGATTTCAGAAGTTAGTTTCTTCTCTGCTTTTACAGAAATGGATGAATTTGATGCATCAAAGATGCCAAAAGAGGATTTGGCCGATTACCTGGCTTCAAGATGTTCGGATTTAGAAATTCTTTATGCCAATAAATAACATGAGAAAAACATTGATAAGTATATTGATTCTGATAGTTTCAGTTCAGCTTTTTGCCCAGAAACAGATGGATCCCAAAATGATTGAAGTAATCAGAAGTAAAAAGGTTGCTTTTATTACAGAATATGTAGGATTGACACCTAAGGAGAGTGAAAAATTCTGGCCTGTATACAATCAGTTGGAAAAGGAACGATATGCATTGATGGACAGTAAAAGGGAACTCGAAGACAAAGCTGATGACAAAACTGTCAAAAATGATGAATACTATCGTAAACTTGCCAATGAAATAGTGGCTATTCCTTTGAAAGAGAGTAAGTTAATGGAGGAATACAATGCTAGATTTTTGGCAATACTTACGGCAGAAAAGGTTGTCAAACTTTATCGTGCTGAACGAAAGTTCAGGTCCTACCTGATGCATGAGATGAGAAAGAATGACAACGATAGTAACAAAGACAAGGATAAGGATATGGATAAGGGCCTGAATAGGTCCACCAAATAAACAAGAGTTATAATAATTAAAGGCTGCAAACACTTTGCGGCCTTTTTTTATGGGTCAGGCCGGATCATTGTTTCTCAATATACCCGGTCAGCTCGTTGGCTTTTACCCGGGACTGCTCGCCACTCTCCATGTTTTTTACTGTAACAATTTCCTCAGAAATTTCAGATTCACCTGCCAGGATAACAAACTGAACACCTTTCCTGTTCGCATAGTTCATCTGTTTTTTCATTTTGTCATCTGAGGGATAAATTTCACCTGGAATGCCGGCTTTGCGAAGATTTTCCAGCAAGGGAAGGCAATAAAGCTCCTCTTTCTTACCAAAATTGACAAATAACACCCGTGTTGAAGTGGTATGATCTTTGGGAAAGAGATCAAGTTGTTCCATTACATCATAAATCCGGTCAGCTCCAAAAGATATGCCGACACCTGAGATGTCAGGCAATCCGAAAATCCCGGTCAGGTTATCATACCTGCCACCGCCTGTTATTGATCCTATTTGAACATCATTGGCCTTCACCTCAAAAATTGCCCCGGTGTAATAATTCAGACCCCGGGCCAGCGTAAGATCCAGTTCTACAGTTGAAGTGACATTTCCGGATTGCAGGTATGCAAAGATTGTTTTTAGCTCTTCAATGCCTTTTTTACCTGTATCAGAACCTTTAATAACCTGTTCAATCCGGTTGAGCTTCTCATCATTATTGCCTTTCAGTTTCAGTATTGGCTGGAGTTTTTCTATGGCTGCATCAGATACTCCTTTTTCACGCAGCTCCTCATTTACCTTTTCAATTCCGATTTTATCAAATTTATCGATGGCTACAGTGATGTCAATTATTCTTTCAGTTTCTCCAATAGTCTCGGCAATTCCGGCCAAAACCTTCCTGTTGTTCAGTTTGATCGTAATATTTATTCCCAGCAAGGTGAAAATTCTGTCAACAATCTGGATCAGTTCGTACTCATTGAGAAGAGAATCAGATCCGATAATATCCACATCACACTGGAAAAATTCGCGGTATCTTCCCTTTTGAGGCCGATCGGCGCGCCACACCGGTTGTATCTGAAAACGACGGAATGGAAAATTGATTTCACTCTGGTACTGAACAACATACCTGGCAAAGGGAACGGTAAGATCATACCTTAACCCCTTCTCAGCAATCTGAAAGGTTGTTTTATTGCTGTTTTTTGCCATAAGATCCGCTTCATTGGCTTTAGACAGGTAATCTCCGGAATTGAGTATCTTAAAAAGAAGTTTATCTCCCTCTTCCCCGTATTTTCCGGTCAGTGTGGAAAGATTCTCCATGGCGGGTGTTTCTATTTGCTGAAACCCATAGAGTCTGAAAACACTTTTAACTTTATCAAAAATATAGTTCCTGCGAGACATTTCAACGGGTGAAAAATCCCGTGTTCCTTTTGGTATGGAGGGTTTTTGAGCCATGATGCGGTTTTATTATCGACCGGCAAATTTAATGATTATATCTAAAAAAAGGAGGGTGCCGCATGGTACCCTCCTTTTGAATCTCAATTAATTTATCTGTTTAGTTAAAGATGTAACGTATTCCAAGTTGCATGGAATACGTTGAACTATAACTTAGATAGTCACGGTAAGTCTTCTGAATCATGTCTCCATTGTAAGGGTTAAGCTTGAATGTTGGTTTGACTGTACCGCCGGCAACAACGCTTGCATTGTTGGCAGGCACCAGAATATTATTCTGATTGTAGAAATCTGCAATACCCCAGCTATGGTTGATCAGGTTGGCAACGTTCAAAACATCGAGGCTAACCTGGATGGTGTTGCGTTTGCCTCCCACCTTAACGAAGAATTCCTGCATGATCTTGGCATCAAAGTTATTTCTCCATGGAATTAATGCTCCGTTGCGTTCAGCATATTTGCCAACACGTGTACGAAGATATTTATCCTGGTTCACATATTTGAAGAATGCTTCACTCTGTGCTGCCGCTGTCCATAATACGGAGGCCCCGGCTGCGTTTTTAACTGTCTGGTCAACAAAAGTAATTTCAGACGCATTTTTTGGTACATAGATCAGGTTGTTGTTACCAGCACCATCCCGAACGACATTAGTTGAATATACATAGGAAAAGCGACCCTGGGAAGAACCTTCATAGAACACTGAGAAGGTGGTTGCCATCGATTTCAGATATTCAACTTTATAGGATAAAGAAGCAATTAGCCTGTCCGGAACAACATAGCTTGCATAGCTCAATTGCTCACTGTTGGCACCATTTACGTTAGCATTACCGTTCCACGCTGAAGAGGCCTGATCACCGCTCCCATCCACCAGGTTTTTAGCCTCACTACGGGTGTAGGCCACCATTCCGGTGAATCCATGGTCAAATGATTTCTCAAGTTTGGCAGTAAAGGAGTAATAATAACCCTGTTTCCTGTTTTCAAGGACAATTGGTGATAATCCGGATTCTTTACCGGTTGTTGCTGGTACAACACCATTGGTATGAAACTGGTAATATCTGTCTGTAACTTTTGCAGGGTAGATAATCCGGTTGTCAGGATATCCTGCAATATTTAATGGAACCCCGCCTTTAAGGCCTTCATTGACAAAAAATGCTGTATTGAAGTCCTTGTTGTAAATTCCCTCAATTGTTCCTTTCAAACCCCATGGAAGTTTTGCGTCCAGTGCAAGGCTGCTTTTCCAGGTTTGCGGCATTTTGAAGTCGTCAGATATAATGGTGAACGTACCCGGAACAAGAGTTCCTGTAGTGGGCTGGTTAGCAGGATAATAGGCATTCATTTCAGGTTTGAACGGACCGGGGGTATTGGCTGAGCCTGAGTAGGTCATAGTGGTTTGTACCATACCAGCATCTCCTACTTGTCCTACGATCCATACAAACGGAACACGGCCAGTGAAAATTCCTGTACCACCGCGCAATACCAGTGAGCGGTCTTCCTTGAGATTGTAATTGAATCCTACACGAGGAGACATCAGTATTCTTGATTTTGGCAGTGTAGCGGTGCTGTACTTATTGCTGCCAAAAGTCATACCCTCTATAATAGGATGGGCTTCTGCCGGCTGCGAATAGGTAGGAAGGTCAGCACGGAGACCGGCAACAATCTTTAACCTTGAATTGACAGCAATCTCATCCTGGAGATAAGCTGTATACTGTCCGAAGTCGAAGCTTGGGAATGCCTGTGCATATCCCGGTGTATTTGAGAAAGTGATACCGAAGTTTGAAGGTTTAGCTCCACCAACAAAATCAGCCCATGAGTTGAATACATAATAGCTTGTTCCGAAACGCATAAAGCCGTTCTTTGTCTTGTTGGCTTCGTACTGAAGTCCGGCAGTAAAATTGTTTTTACCCATTGTCCAGGAAAGGTTGTCTGTAATGGTCGTAGTTTTTACCTGGCGTAGGTTTCCATAAGAAAAGAGTTCGGTTCCAAACGAGGTATATACCAGACCGTCTTTCAAAATATCAACAAACGGGAAGGTTTTACCGTCAGTGCTACGCGGTTCATTCTGGAAAGAATAAGTATAACGCAAGGTGTTGAGGAATTTTCCGCCTCCTAAAGATGAGTTCAACTCGGCTGACAAAGAACTGAAATTTGTTTCCTGGAAATAGTTGGTGTTTTTGTAAGACAGAGCATCCATAGCATTGCGATTACCACTGTAGGGTGCTGGTGAGAAGGGAGAAGTAGAGGTACTTGCAGTTGACGGACTTTTAGCCTTGGTTTCACTGTACCGGATGTTGAATTTGTGGTTCTGGCTGATATTCCAGTCAATACGGGCTAAAAATTTAGATGCTGGACTATCGTTGGAATAACCCTGGTAAGGACCTGTCTCATAGCCATAGGTATCCATGAGATATTTGCTCATCATGTCCATATCTGCAGCAGTAGGCCGTGCAATATTGTTTGTGTAATTAGCAGGGGCAGAGGGTGTGGCTGCAACTTTTGTCGGACCGGGAACTGTATTTTTTTCCTGTTCGTAGTTGACGAAAAAGAAAAGTTTATTTTTAATGATTGGTCCGCCCAAACGGAAACCTATCATGTTATATTCTGATTTGTTTTTGGTGAAATTGGCATTTCCTACCTGGTTTCCCTTGTACTTGTCGCTGGCCATGAAGGTATAGGCAGAACCGCTGAATTCGTTGCTGCCTGAACGTGTTACAGCATTGACCGATGCCCCGATGAATCCGCTTTGCCTTACATCAAACGGTGTGATATTTACAGAAATCTGGTCGATGGCATCCAGGGATATAGGTGATCCTCCACCAGGAAGGTTGGTTCCGATTCCGAACGCATTGTTGAACTGGGCTCCGTCAACGGTAATATAATTCTGACGGTAGTTACCACCACCAATCTGGTTCCCGTTGGCTTGCGGAGTAAGTCGTGTTACATCGTTGACACTTCTGTTTACAGTAGGCATCATTGCTATCTGTTGGGTGCTGACATTGATGGATGCACCATTTTTTTCAGAGTTATAGGGAGAAGGTTTTGTACCGACTACGGTTACTTCAGCAACGGTTGCTGAAGACTCTTTTAAAGATGCATTCAATACAAATGATTCACCCAATGCCAGGTTGATGTCCGTAAAATTTTCATTTGCATAACCGACAAAAGAAATGGTGACCTTGTATGGTCCGCCGGTGCGCATACCTTGCAGGCTATAGCGACCATCAGCATTTGTAACTGTCCCATACTGTGTTCCGGATGGAATGTGTATGGCAACAATGGCTGCTCCAGGAAGAGATTCATTGTTACTGGTAATCTTCCCGTTTATCCCGGAGGTTGTTACCTGGGCCATGGCCGATGCAAAGATTCCTGCAAACAGTACCAGGATTAAACAGAGCTTAAGAAAGTTGTTTTTCATTAATGATAAATTTAGTTTCACATTATTATTCTATTACTATCCCTAAAAATTAATTGCCTTTTAACATTTATTAGCAAATAAACTGATTGATACTTCGCCTGATCAGACGATTAGCTATTATCTGCCATTTTTTGAAATGTTTCCAAATATAACAATAGCAGATGATTAAATTCAATGACGAAAGTTATATGAAGTAAAATAATTATTAACTTTTTAAGCTATTTTATTAACATTTTTTTACCAATGTAACAGTTGCTATCTTTTCTTAAACATAAGATTCTGTTAATATTAGTGAAGCATTGATTTACTTTTAAGATGATTTTCTACTTTTGCAACTTCTTTACAGGAAATAGTCACGAGGATATATTAACACTATCCGAAAATTAATATGCGGCTAATCCTTTTGGCCATTGAAAAGCAAATTTTTTACAAATGAATCAGCATGAAGAATTCATATCGTAGTGTCATTGATAAGTGTGGTTTTGTTGATCTCCCTATCGGATCGGATGTTGATTTAAAAGCTGAAATTCTCAGACTTAAACGGGAGAAGAATGCTGTGATCCTGGGCCATTATTATATTACCCCTGAATTGCAGGATATTTCTGATTTTTTAGGTGATTCTCTCGCGCTGGCCCAGCAGGCCCAGGCAACTGACGCTGATATTATACTGTTTGTCGGAGTCCATTTTATGGCTGAGACCGCAAAAATCCTTAATCCCGGAAAGAAGGTGCTAGTGCCGGATATGAATGCCGGTTGTTCGCTGGCAGATTCTACACCCGGTGATGTCTTTGCAGAATTTGTCAACCGGCATCCGGATCATGTTGTAATTTCATACATTAATTGTTCCGCTGAAGTGAAAGCACTTTCTGATGTCATCGTAACTTCATCCAACGCAAAAAAGATTGTAGAATCCTTCCCGGCCGATCAGAAGATTATTTTTGCACCAGATAAAAACCTGGGGAATTATCTCAATTCCGTTACCGGCAGGAGTATGGTTCTGTGGGACGGTGCTTGTATGGTACATGAGAAATATTCACTTGAAAAAATTATTGCACTGAAATTGGAACATCCTGATGCTGAACTAATTTCTCATCCGGAATGCGAAAGGCCAATTTTGCTGGTTTCAGATTTTGTGGGTTCAACAACTGCACTTCTGAATTATGTATCTTCCGTTAGCTCGCAAAAATTCATTGTGGCAACGGAAAGTGGAATTTTACACCAGATGCAACTGCATTGTCCTTCCAAAATTTTCCTTCCTGCACCTTCAATCGATTCGACCTGTGGTTGCAATGATTGCAGTTTTATGAAACTAAATACCCTGAAAAAGTTATATCTGGCTCTACAATACGAGCAACCTGAGATTATTTTGGCGGAAGATGTTATTGATAAAGCCAGAAAGCCAATTCTCAGAATGCTTGAGCTTTCAAAATAGCCAATTAAACAAGGATTTTGAGTTGTATTAATTGATTAAATCAAGGTTATATCCTTAAATTTTCCTTTCTTTGTCAGGATGTTTTTGGGATTTACTAAAATCTTAACGGACGGTTCAGATTGAACACCCGGGTTTTTCAGGATCATACTTTGAGAATAATTTTCGGGTCGTTCTCAAACAGACATAAAAAAACAAATTATTTTCTGTTGAATGAGAAAAAATAATTTACTGTACTTAGTTTTATTTTTTGCACTGATCATTGCAATTTTTTCCTGCAAGAAAAGCAGTACTTCTGATAGCACAACCGAAGAAATTCCGGCAAACCAATTCAATGGAAGTATTAGTATTTATTCCAGTGGGAATGATACCACGCTGCAAAGGTTTCTCGACGGAAATTACAATACTATCAGGGGGAGTCTCACGCTGGCATCTTCAGATCCAATCGATTATGCAAAATATTTTGCCAACCTGGAAGAGGTTATGGGCTCGGTAACAATATACAAAGTGCCGAACCAGGATTTGTCCTTTCTATCCAAATTGAAGACTATTTCCGGAAGTTTACAGGTTTCGGCGTGTCCTAAACTGACGTCCTTTGCGGGATTGGCTGCTATTGATATAATCGAAGGTTCAGTTATTATTGATCGAAATCCACAATTCATCAACTGTAGGGGATTGGAAGGGATTCAGGGAATTTCATCCCTGTCTGTCAGCGGGAATCCATTGTTTGTTTCATTTGACGGACTTCAGTACCTGATTGCGATGACCGGATCATTGACTGTTTCTCAGAATCCGCTTTTGACTTCTCTTAGTGGATTGTCGGCTCTTACGTCGATCGGCGGAAACCTGAGTCTGCTTGAGAACAATTTATTCGCCGGTTTTACCGGGGCCCCCGGTCTTCTGGAAGTGACAGGAAATTTATCCCTGACCTCTTTGCCGAACTTAATTACCCTTGGTGATCTCGCTACATTGAATGATACAATAAACTCTATCTCAATTATAGATTGCAATAAGCTGTCCAATTTATCCGGACTGGAAAAACTGCCTTGTGTAAATGCTGATATAAACATTGTTTCCTGTAATAATCTTCAGGATTTGGCCGGTTTATCCCAAATTGATACCATTAAAGGCGTTCTGTCACTTAATAAGCTTGAAAGCCTGAATACTTTCAATGGGTTGGAAGGTGTCAAATACATTAAGAAGGATGTTCGCATATCTGAATGCAACAATATTCTGTCAATGTATGGATTTGCTCTTCTGGACAGTATAGGTGGAGACCTGATTGTTCAGGACAATGCCAAACTGCTCAATTTTGCCGGGTTTACCAAACAAAAAGCGATCGCCGGGAAATTGGTAATACTTGAGAATGGCTCATTAAGTTCACTCGATGGGCTGGATAAGTTAAGAAATGTCCGCAGTAACGTTGATATCTATTACAATCCTTTGCTGTCGGGTTATTGTGCGCTCAAAAATATGTCTTTAACAGGAAATGCCTATATAAGCCAGAATAAATTTAACCCAACCTGGTCCCAGATAAAAGCAGGAGACTGCTCAAGATAAAACCTTGATGATAATGAGATTATAAAAAGAAGCCGCCTCAATTTGCTTTCGAGACGGCTTCTTTTCTTATTCTATAATATCGGTCCATCCGTAAGGATCAGGTTCAGTTCCGTACTGGATACCCCGCAATTTTTCATAGAGCTGAAGGCTGATTTTACCCGGTTCATTTCCGAAGAGATATTCTTTATTAAGATCGGAGTCGTAAACTCTTTTGATGGGTGAAATGACAGCTGCAGTTCCACATGCGCCGATTTCATCAAATTCGGCTAATTCTTCAACTGGTATAGCTCTTTCTTCAACTTCCAACCCCATATCTTTGGCCAATTGTCTTAGACTCATGTTCGTGATGGATGGAAGAATAGAGGAAGATTTTGGTGTAATGTATTTATTTTTCTTTATACCAAAAAAATTAGCTGGTCCACATTCATCCAGGTATTTTTTCTCTTTGGCATCGAGGTACAATACAGCAGAAAAACCATTTTCGTGCGCTCGCTGACCAGAAACCAAACTGGCGGCATAATTTCCTCCAACTTTGTATGTTCCTGTGCCGAGTGGGGCTGCCCGGTCATATTCCCTGTAAATAACCAGGTCAGTAGGTTTAAAACCCTCTTTGAAATAGGGGCCAACGGGCATTACAAAAATCATAAACAGATATTCGTCGGCGGGTTTAACCCCCACTTGTGCCCCTGTACCAATCAATAATGGCCTGATATACAGCGATGCTCCTGATTCAAAGGGTGGTACAAACCTCTCATTTAACATTATTGCCTTTCTAACTGCCTCCGTGAACAAAGATTCCGGAACTTTGGCCATCATAATTCCTGATGCAGAACGCTGCATTCTCCTGGCATTTTCAATCATTCTGAAAACACGGATCTTTCCGTCCTTCCCGCGGAATGCTTTCAGCCCCTCAAACGCTTCCTGCCCATAGTGCAGGGCAGTCGCAGCCATGTGTATATTAATCACTTCAGAGTCGCTGATTTCCAGCTCTCCCCATTCTCCATTACGGAACCAGCTGCGAACATTGTAATCTGTTTTGCTATATCCGAAACCTATGCTTTTCCAATCGATTGAATCCATTGCGATAAATTTTTCACAAAATTACATTATTCTTTTATTAATACTATTTTTCGAACCGATAGTTCAATCTTTTTTCTGAGCACACCTATGGATTCATCAAATGAGGCTAAACAGGTCTTCTCAAGCTGTTGTGAGACTTTCTGAATTAATTTTTGATCTGTTTTTAGACGCCACAATTCCAATTCTGATTGGGACACGAAATTTTGAAATTATTTAGAAACCTGTTTGATGCACTCCATCATCTCGCTCCGTAACCTAATTATTGCTTCCTCGCTATTTGTCACATCCAGCACTTTTCTGCTTAAACCCAGCTTCATTTCTCCATCACTTTGATCAATGAATTCAGTCAATGACTTGAGCAACTTATCAATTCTATTTTTGGCATCAGCTGAAATGGAAGCGGGATTCTGCGTTATTAATTTTTTTAGGTTCGTTACAATCCTGTAATCTTCAATTCCTTCTCTGACAGCCTCCCATCTCCTGGAGTTGACTGGCTTTCCTGTGCCTTTGTATACAAGTGGATATTCGAACATTGTCCTGCCCCACATGTTACCACCCAGGTTGTATGACCAGTAACCAATCCCGGCGGCATCCCATCTGAAAGCAGCTAAAGCCGAGATGCGGAACTGTCCGATGATGTTTATATTCTTGATGTTGGGCCCCATTGGTCTGGCAAATGAGTAAGAACAATCGTAGGACCAGAGTATTCCTCCCGGATCCTTCCTGACGATATCCATAACGGGACTCACTTCAGGCAAGGCATTGTAACCGACACACCACACGTCTATGTAAGGCTGCATTGCGCTGAACATTGGCGCTTCACCTCCGCCATCCATATAAACCAGTAGCTCCGGATCCTTCTGTTTTAGCAACTTTGAAAATGCAACCAGCTTATTAACAATTGTCCACCCGATTCCACCCGGTTCGTCGTAAGGATAAAATGCGAAATGCTTCTTGTCAATACCTTTAGAGGCCAGGTGCGCAGTAAGTCTTTCGAGATAATTATTCAGGGTAGATACTGATTCAGTGGATAGTGCAGCATTTCCAAGTTCGGAGTCTTTGACCATATCGGGCAATCCTGAGAGCAGAACAAAAACATCGTGACCAGCCAGTTCGTTGATGACTTTATCTTGTTCGGAAAAATCAATCATGGATTGGTCTCCTGTAGATTTACCCTGTGGAACAACAAATACATTATTTCCATGATCAAGCAGGTTCCTGATTGAAGGCTTATCGTATGCACCCCATGCGCAGAGCCGAAACGCTCCTTCAGGTGCCATTTTGAAATTCAGGACTTCCAGATCAATTTCAACCATAGATACCTGCAGATCAATATCCTGAGGGCTTTTTGGTCCGTTCTGAACATGGAATCCGTTTAGAGACTGAATTATGACTGGAATTTTGTAGTGCCCCGGTTTTAAACCTTCGCTACCTGACAGGTTGATCCATAACTCAGCAGTGGAAAAAGATGGAACAGATATTGTCTTGCTCTCATCTATTTCAGGCAATGCATCCCAGGATGGTTTACCCAGTGCATCTACAGTTGGTACGGAATGGTGAAATGTAATCTTTAACCCTTCAGGTATGGAATCTGCCTGAATTCTGGCTGTTATTGATCTACCTGCGAGGTTGAACAAATTTACCGAAAATGGCTCGTTCTCTCCTGCTACCATTGTTCGTGACAAGACAATATTATTTGCAGCAACTTCAGGAACAGCCTCGTCTCTCTCTCTGTTTTCCCAAAGGGCACCTTCGAATGGAAGTAATGTTGTATTTGGTTTCAATGAGAGTGATTCTTCAGTCAGTTCCGCGATTTTAAAGTCTTTTTTAGCTCTTTTAGTCAGTTCATTGCTTTTCTGTATAATTTCGCCATTATCAGGATATCCACCAGCTAGCGCGCTTTCCTGCAAAGGGTGAAGAAATCTGAACTGTCTTTCCAGGCACTCCGCCTCATTGATCAGTGCTTCAGCCAGTTCATTGTTTTGTGTGGAAATTTTATTGCCTAATTTGGATAATCTGCTTGAAACAGCACGGATCAATGATTTTTCGTTCAGAAATGGATTCAGACTGATAGATTTATCTCCTGAAAGTATCATTTTACCGTCAGGAAGTGAAAGTTTCCATTTAAAATCATATTTTCCCGGAGCCATACCTGTAAACGGTAGATAAATTTTACTGTGGTGACCAACCAGTTTTGATGTAACTGACTGGAATTTTCCGTCAGGATGGATGCATGATGCTTCAACAGATATCATTCCGGTTGTAGCTTCCGGATTAAAAATCTCAAAACAGACATCCTCACCTAAATATAGTTCGTTCCAGTTAAGATTGGCAGGAACAATACTTAACTGGCTTTTTGAGGTGAGACTGTTCCAGTAATTACACCTGGTATCGCTTCCTCCGTAAGTGATCCATTGTTTTTTTCCGTTGACGGGTGCAGTAGTTTTGAAACAGTAAACCAATCCGCTTTCTCCTCCTGTTATTACCATTTCTAATCCTGAAGTTTTTTTGGAAACTTCGCCAAATGTCGGCGTCTCGTTTATCGTCCGGTGTCCGAAATTATAGTCAAAAACTGTTGTTCCCTGAAAATCAAGTGCTTGCAGGTGGCCATCCTGAGTGCAGTACATATATTCAAGTCGTCCGTCACCATTCAAATCAGCAATTGAACCAGATCCCAGTGTTCTTCCTTGCATATCAATGTTCCACAGGAGATCGCCATTTTCTGAAAACCGATAAATAACACCCAATTGGGTAATGAGAAACAAATCGGCTATCCCGTCCTGGTCAATATCACCAACTGAGAGGGTAGAGGCAACTGCTCCCCGGACACTTTTGTTCCACAGAAGTTTACCGGTTGATGAATAGCAAAACGCTTCACCATTTCCTGAAGCGACGAATATTTTTGTTTTTCCTTCGGAGGATCCAAAAATTACAGGAGCGGCATTTCCCCATGTCTGACTAGTGCCGCCAATAGTTCTTTCCCAGAATGGGGATCCGTCGGAATGAAGGACAGACAATATTCCTTCAGTAGATAAATAGGCTACTTCAAGTCCTTTTTTACCATCCAGATCACCCATGGCTGCCCCGGAAGGTTTGCCTTTTATGCTTGATTTCCATTGAGGTTTTCCGGACAAGGCATCAAAAGCATGAATGGTTCCTGACTCATCTCCCTGTATAACACTATAATTGCCATCACCGTTTAAGTCCCCCAAAGCCGGAGCGGACCAGGTACAGGCAGCTGACAGTTTAGTTTCCCAAACAATCTTACCCTGATAATCATGGCATCTTAAATTGCCCAGATTGTCGGTGGCAAATATGTATGGGGAATTGCCTTTTAATTCGAGAACAGAAGGTGACATCATGTACCTTCCCGGACTACGATATCTCCAGATCTCTTTACCGTTGCTGTCCAGTGCAATCAAATCTTCTCTTCCGGCAACAACAACCTGCGATTCATCACTGCCTGTCAGATGAACCAAAACAGGACTATTTTCAAGGAACGTTTTTACGTCAGTTTTCCAGAGTTGAGAAAGGTTAATTCTACTGTTTTGTCCGTATATATTTCCGCAAATAGACGAAAGTGTTACAACGAAGCACAGGGATACAAAAAAGGTTCGGTTCATAGTTTGCTGTCGTTAGTTTAGTCAATAAAATTACTTAATATACTATGATGATGTATATTGCGACTCCTATTTTAATGTAAAAACCAGTTCAGGAGAACGTATAATTAAATTCAGAATTATAAGGTGCAACAAGGTGAACTAATCTGAATGCACAATATTTAGATGATCTTTTTCCTTATCTCGTGTTCAGAAATAAAAATCAGCAGGCTTTTATTCCGAATGCATCTGCTCCGTCCGAGCTTCCCTCAAAAAGGTAAGGATCACCATAACCTGCTTCTTTGTACCGGGCAAAAATCTTTTCAATGGTTTTCCCGGAAGATTTTCCTGCCAGGATTGCTACAGTCCCACCTGCACCACCACCTGTAATTTTGGCTCCGAAAATGCCTTTTTCAATTCCTTCGCTTTTACACAAATTCACCAGGTAATCGGTGGCCTCCGATCCAAGTCCGCATTCAGTATAGGCATAATGGGATTGGTACATTTGTTCTCCCATCAGAATGTAGGATCGTTTTGACCGGGAAAGTGAAGCACCCTTTGAGAGTTCCGAAAAAAGCTGAACCCTGTGGTTTTCTTCTACCGCATAACGCGTATTGGCTTTTACATGGTAATTTACTCCTTCTTTTAGCGGAGTAAACGGGTCTACATGAACCATATATTGTTGCAGGTATCCGGACTGGTCTATATTTTCAGGTAACAGGGCTTCATATTTTTCATGAAAGACAGAACTGGACATATTCGCAAGATACCCATTCCAGATGGGATCTGTATATCTTTCTATATCACTGCTCTGATCCAATGTAACAGGTATATTTTCATGGTCGCAGATCATCTTGTAACCCATAAAAGCCGCAGCCCTGGCAGCTTCATATTCAATGCCGGAAACCTGGTGACTTACTCCGGAGTCTATTCCCCATATTTGCAGTTCATCCGGCAGTTGAATAAGCGTTTCAGGCAGGCATGGCTGACAAACCAATGGCAATATATGACCCTCTCTTCCGGCAACAACGGCAATTTGATCCATTATACCACAGGCGGAATCAGCAATGACATTTTCCACCCACTGGCATGCCAGGGCTAGTTCTGTTCCTTTGAGATCAATCCCATAGGCTGCTGCTGCGGCTTTCATGACCGCGACTTCAATGGCAGCCGACGAACTTACTCCCCTGTTGAGAGGAACCGTCGATTCCATAAAAAGCTTAATACCTCCGATGACCTTATCAGGATATTTTTTTCTCAGGTAAAAAAGGTTTCCAAGCACATACGCCGTCCAGCGTAATGATATTGAATTGTTTGCAAATGTTTTTAGTGTAGATTCATCGGGAATATCTTCCCAATTGACAAGGACTGAGCCTTGCCAGCCGGCTTCAACCGCGGTTATATTTTTGAGCTCAATTCTCTGAATGGAGTTAAATTGAGCTGCCGCATAGGTTGCTTCCCGGATGGTAGACTCGAAGACCAGTCCACCGGTATAATCATCGTTGCCACCCATTAAATCAAGACGACCCGGAGATCTCGATATATAAACAGGCTTATCCGGAGAAAAGAAAGTACCGGTTGCTTTTAAGTCAGTGATTTTGCTGATGAAGTCCATAACCCGGCTATTTTTTAGGAGCGCACTGCTTTGATGCTTTTAACAAGGTACTCGAGTGCTTCAGGTGTTTGGCGAGGATTGATGGGTAGCGTAATCAGTTGTTCTCCAAGTTTTTCTGCATTTGGAAACTGACCTTTTTTGAAACCCCTGTTTTTAAAAGCGGTGGAATAATGCAATGGGATGTAATGAAATCCAACCTTGATACCAAACTTGTTCAGCAAGTCATAAATAAGATCTTCCTTGCTCATTCCGAACTCTTTCGGATCAACCATAACAGGATAAAGATGAAACACATGCTTGTTATGCGGAAGTACGGTTGGCAAAGTCAAACCTGGTACATCCATCAAATTTTCAGTCATATATGCGGCATTATCAATGCGTCGCTGGTTCAGTTGATCTACCTTTTTCAACTGTTCAATTCCCACTGCAGCCTGTATGTCTGTCATCCTGAAATTGTATCCGCAGTCATCAAAATCCTGCCACCAGAATTTTTTCCCTACAGGAAAAACTGTTTCATCAAGTTTGCAGTATTTTGTACTATTGCCGTGTACCCTGGTACAATGCGAACGATAAAGTGATATTCGTTCAAAAATGTCCTTGTCATTTGTAAGGACCATTCCTCCTTCACCCAAGGTTGAAATGTTTTTTTGTTCGTGGAAGCTAAAACAGCCTGTTGCTCCTATTGTGCCTGCTTTTTTTCCTTTGTATTCGGCACCAATGGCATGAGCTGCATCTTCCACTACGTCAAAATTGTATTTCTGCGAGAGATACATAATCTCATCCATTTCGCAGGGTTGTCCATATAGGTGTACAGGAATTACGGCCTTGGTGCCCGGTGTCAGTTTATCTTCAAGCTGATTGGGATCCAGGTTATAAGTAACCGGATCTATGTCGACAAAGTCAACTTCAGCGCCCAGAGTGACCGGGGCTGCTGCTGTGGCAATCCAGGTGACCGGAGTGGTGAGAACACGATCTCCCGGCTTGATGCCAACACCAATCATAGATAGAAAAAGAGCGGTGGTTCCGTTACTGCACACCCTGGCATATTTGGCCCCGGAGTATTCCGCATACATTTTTTCGAAGGCGATGCATTCATCACCACTCGTAGGGGCATTGTTGCGAAGGACCCTCAATACAGCTTCTTCTTCCTCTTTTCCATATTGAGTGCCAAACTTTATCTCTAAATCAAATTTAATGCTGCTCATTTTACTTATTCCTTAATTTTAAAATTTAAAGTTAATTCCAACCCTTCAGCTAAAGTCCGAAAGGGTGTTTGTAATAATCTTTTTGCCAGTGTATTATCCATTGAGGCATCATTTGGCCTTGGTGCTCTGCCATGCATGGAATTGGAATCAGTAGATTCTATCAGACTTTTTGAATAGCCCAGTTTTTCTGCGATTTGGATAGCCATTTCGTACCTGTTGATCCGCGTATTTCCTGAAAGATGTACAATACCTCCGTAGCTGCATCCTGCCAGTTCAGCCAGTGCTGATCCTAACGTTACCACATCTACCGGAGTGCGAATTTCATTTTCAGGAAATTTCACTGATTCTCCCTTTCCCAATTTTTCAATAGTATCTGCCAGGAAGGAATTGCCTTTCCCAAGTACGGGGAGTCCCATCACTAATGCAAGTCTGGCGACTATATTTTTTTCAGATGAAGCGAGCACTATTTTTTCAGCAGCGACTTTTGTTTCAGCATAGTAATTTATTGCATGCGGAACATCTTTTTCTGTATAATATCCTTTGATCCCGTCGAAAACTGAGTCAGTTGAACAAACTATCATCTTTGCGCCGTTTTCTTTGCACAATTTTGCAATGTTTTCAGTAATACCAACATTAACTTTCCACGCCAGTTCCTTGTTGTTCTCACATACATCAATATTTGCAATGGCGGCTGTATGAATTACAGCATCCGGCTTAATCCGATTGAATAAGTCAGCTACCAGATCCTTATCGAGTAAATCAATTTTGTACGAATGAACTTCTTCGGGCAAACCAAAAGGTTCTGTAACATCCACACCATGTATTTCCCAGGTTTTTCCTGCATGGGCGATTATACTTCCTGCTACAAATCCATTCATCCCTGTAACTAAAAGCTTCATATTTATTTTTTGTTTGAAGTTATTTTTCTTCTGACTCTAATTCGTGAATTGCAACAAACAGCCTAACTCATTATTTTATCACTCCGTCTCAATCCCTCCAAATTCAACCTGCAGAATCTGATATATTTTATTTTTGATTATTCCTCCAAACACTGAATTGCAGGCAGAAATATAACTTCTGACAATCCCTTTTTCATTGGTTGCCGACCTTACATAGGCCGAGTACCATAAGGTGTCGATAGTAAAAGTGCCATTTTCAATGTGAACTCCTTTGTATACAACAGTGCCTTCGAGGTCAATGCCATCTTCTGATTGGTTGGACATTACTGCATTTTCATTTTTAAAAAGGGCTATCACAGCCTCAATGGCTTTATTTCTCTGGAAGTCGTCCGAAAACTGAAAATTAAACTCGCCTGAAGTATAAATTTGGTCCTGCATTTCCCTGATCTGAGCGATAATCCCTTTTTGTTCTTTTACAGCCTGAAGCAGTAACAGGATAGTAAAGAGGGAGTTCTCTCCTGAAACATTTAAATTTCCAATGGGCAGTTTGTGGTAGAAATGACCTGATTCCTCAGCTCCTGAAAGAGCATTTATCTCTTTCATGTATCCCTTGATCTGTGAATGCCCGTTTCTGTACAATACCGGATCCGCATGCATTTCTGCCCATTTTGTCAATGCAAGCGGATTTACTTTAGGATCGTACAGCACTTTTTTTCTGCGGGGATCCGGATCTTTGGAGAGGATACTTTTTAGAATCGGTATCATGACGAAACCTGCACTGAAGATTCCTTTCTGATCCCCAAAAACGACCCGGTCGCCATCTCCGTCAATACCGATTACTAGATCTGCATTTATCTGCCCGGCCAGGAATACCGCATCGTCCATTTTATTCTGGCTCGTAGGATTGGGCGATCCTGTTGGAAAATCACCGTTCGGGACAAGTCTCCGTGGGATAACCTCAGCGCCACAAATAGTTAATGCCTGGAAAAGTTCAGGACCGGCAGAACCGTTGAAAGCATCCAGAACAATTTTTATTCCTTGCAGGTCATTGTTTTTAATGCCTGCCAGATCCATTGTGTATTGTATATAGGCCTTTGCCGGATGATTTATTATATGCAGAGATCCACCATTCCTTACTTCAGGTGTGAATGTTTCTGAACGGTACAGCTCTTTGACCTTCGTGAGTCCATTCAGCGGACCGCAATCATAACCTATTGCTTCTACTCCCGGAACTGTATATTTTATCCCGATATATTGTTTGGGATTGTGTGATGCAGTGATCGTCAGGCCTATGGTGTCAGGATGATTTTCAGCAGTCTGCATAGCCACAAAATAAGACATGGGAGTGCTGATCGGATCAAAACAGGCAAATACTCTGAACCCGTACTTGATTGCTGCCTCAATCCCAATTTCCATTACCCTAGCGCATCCAAGTCTCGCATCCCGCGCGAAAACCAGGGTGTCTGCACCAATCAGCCGGGCATAGCCGAAAGTTGCTTCAAAAAGACGCAGCACTTCCATGTCACTAAACTCGCTCACTTCCCAGCGGGCATCGTATGTCTTTATCGGATCCTTCATCTTAAAAAACTCATCATTCATCACTTATCACTCATAATTCATCACTCATAATTCATATACCGGCTTTCCTCATTTTCCGCTTTAGCAACGGTTCCCTGGTAAACCAGAATGCATAAATGGTAACCATAACAAAGCAGATCAATGGGATGACATAGGATACCTGCACGCCATGCTTATCTGCTATTATGCCTTGAATAGGCGGGAAAACCGATCCGCCAACTATGGCGAAATTCAGCAGGGCTGAGCCTTTACCTGTAAATGAACCAATTTCCTCTATTGCCAGGCTGAAAATAGTGGGAAACATGATCGAAAGGAACAACCCTAATCCGGCAAGGATGTATTCATTGTATCCTGTATTGAACAAAATGGACAGGGTGTACAACACAATCATTCCAATGCCAAAAAAACCTACCAGCCTGTGAGCTTTCACGTATTTTAGCATGATTACTGCCATAATTCCCATCACAGCAGTCAGTACGTAATAAAGAGTCAGGTAACTGGCTGCTTTCTGGTCCGTAAAACCCAAAACAGTTTTGAGATAGGGAATGAAGAATCCACAGGTCGAAGCCTCGGCACCCATGTAAAAAAACATGGCAAAAACGCCATAAAAAAGGTGCCGGTGTGAATAACCTTCCTGCATTATTCCCTTTAGTGAAAATATTTCATCATCCTCAGGTTTCATTGATGGCAATTTTGATACGAACATCAGCAGCGCGACCATCATCAAAATTGCAGCCAGTAATAAGTAGGGGAAATGATAGCGGATTCCGCCCGTTTGTGTATAGATCAACGTTGTCGCTACAGCAGGAGTTACGGCATAACCGATACGTGAAAAGACCTGAACAAAATTAATGCGTTGATGTGCGCCTTCCGGATCCCCAAGCAGGGAGGCAAATGGATTTGCCGCCACATTGATGATTGTCAGGCCGGTGGAAATGATGAATATTGCGGTTAACACAAGGGGATATGAGTCAAATATTTTTGCCGGGTAAAAGAAGGCACTTCCTATGGCACAAGTTAAAACAGCAGTCAGGAGGCTTATTTTATAACCGAATTTGTGGATCATCCATGCTATAGGGATCGGAAAGATAATGTATGTCAGGTAAAAGGTAAACTGAATCATCGTTGCCTGAGTGTAATTCAGTTTGAAATTGGTGATCAGGGATGGCAACAATATGTCGTTCATGCAAAATAACGACCCAACCATGAAGAACATCAGTGAAAGAAGCAACAGCGGTTTGTATTGGTGTTTCATTTGAATTTATTTTGTTTTTCAATGGCCCAATTGAATATCCTAATATTCATTTTCAGTTGGTGTGTTAATGTCTCATATGTTGTTCATTTTTGATCTGAAAGTTAGTTTGATTTGATTAAATTAAATCAGGGTACAGGAGACAGTACTGTTTTTCATTCGTCAAAACAGATCTTAAATTAATAAATCATTGTGAAAATTCAGTTTTATAATTGAATATCTTATGCATAACATATTATTAATCTCACTTTTGCGAATTAATCAATTATCCATCATAATTTAATCCAATTAATAATCAATTTCTTAGTAAATATTAACCAATTAGAATGTCCTCCTTCCACTATCCTGAAAGTATAACCTCAAATCAGCTTTCAACAAGTGTTGAAGTATTAAGTTGATACCTTGTTCGTTTTTTTAACAAAAAATATTTGCAATTCGGCCACTTCAATCGTTATCTTTGAAATATCAGGTGAGCCATAAAAGGCCGCTTTGAAGCAAATGGCAGGAAGAAGTTTATGATTGAGCTTCGAAAATGCCTGGAGAATTATAATTCTCTGGTTTTAAAGCAAGAGTTCGGGAAATCAGTGATACTTTCAGTGAAGACCGACAGCCGGCTAAGAGCCAACGTTCTTTCAAAGGTTGAGTTAATACAATCTGAATTTGATGAAGAAGTGATTCTTTTGTTCCTGTTTTCAGGATTAACCGCAAGGTAATTTTTCCAAAATGGAGAATGTGTTCGTAAGGACGATGAATCAGTAATTGTGTTAACGCTCAGTTCTGGAAGGGATCTGCAAGGAACCCGAAAGGACAGTCGGAAGGCTGAGTCTTAAACCACTTAGTCTGAAGGCACGGGTAGGAGAGATGACACGGCTTGTAAAAGAGTCGTCTGATTGAGCACCCAGCCACAATAACCGTAGCCTGACGCCAATGCAAGTAATCTTGCCATAGACGGATGGGAACAAATTTACAAAGATTTGTTCCCATTTGTGTTTTTATAAGGTTCTAAGACAGTTTAGTCCCTTTGATCCCTGTTTTTTGTGGACAATTATTAAATTATTAAATTATTTTATTGTAATATTCGAAAAAACTTTATTATCTTGTGGTATCAAACTAATTAATCTCAGGAGGTGTACCATGGCAGAAAAAACATTTACGTTTTCGGTAACGCTGGACGAAAATGAGTTCGTTCAGGTTGAAGATCATATTTTTACAACCAGGGAGATACTTAAGAGAGAGTTGCCCAATGTCGATATGATTGGGCCAAAATACCTTAAAATGATTAAGGCATTCGATATCGAAAATCTTACTATGAAGGCAGTCAAGGAGTGGTTGTTATTATCGCTCGCCCTTGATCAGTGCTGCAGCTATCACAGTGTTTGGGACGATCAGAAAATATTGGGAGAGTTGGTTGCCGGCAGGGAACATTCCATATCTTGGTATATGGATAATTGCCAGAAACACCATTAAATATTGGTTGTAGATATTCTACATTCTGGCATCGAAACTGCATAAAAAAAGCAGTTGGAATTTCCAACTGCTTTTTTTATGCGAATTCAGAATTTATTAAAGTGAATTCAGATAGTTGATTATTGCCCAACGCTCTTCTTCATCAACAATTTTCTTTTCAAAGTTAGGCATGTCACCACGGCCAACAAATGCCATATAATATTTGTTGCCATCAGGCAATGCTTTAAAAGCAGGAGTAGCAATATTATCCATCGCAGTCTTTAGTGAAGCAGCCTTAGCTCCATCACCCTTGCCTGCGGAGCCATGACATGATTTGCAATGCTTAACGTAAAGCGTCTTGCCTAAATCAATACTCGCTTTGTCGCCTTTCTTTTGAATCTTCATCGCAGTGTACTTGGCAGGTATATTCCAGGCTTCTTTCTTTTCAGACGCGATAAATGAAAATACACTCATTGCAAATACGATGGTAAATGCAGCAAACAGTAATTTTTTCATGATAAATTTGTTAAAATTAATATTGAATAATCGATATAATTCGATACCAAAGATACTATCAAAACGAAACTTTTTACAATAGGATATTAATTTAAATTCCTTCTACATAGATAATTCGGGGCATACAGGAGTTTTTCTGTCTGAAAAGCTTATATTTCATCACCATACATAAAAAAAATAGCAGTAGGCGATCCTACTGCTATTTTTATAATTATGATAAGATTTAGAGTGAATTTATGAAGTTGACAACTGCCCAGCGCTCTTCTTCATCAACAATTTTCTTTTCGAAGTTGGGCATCTCGTCTCTGCCTACAAATGACATGAAGTACTTTGTACCGTCAGGTAAAGACTTGAATGCAGGAGCTGAGAAATCCTCCATTTTTGTTTTTAATGATGAAGCTTTGGCTCCGTCACCTTTACCGGAACCACCATGACAGGATTTGCAGTACTTGGTGAAAAGGGTCTTACCCAGGGCAATACTTGCCGCATCACCTTTTTTCTGAGCCTTCATTGATTTGTATTTTGCCGGAACATCCCATGGTTTTTTCTCGGCTGCGATAAACGAGAACAGACCCATAGCAAATACAATGGTTAACGCTGCAAAAAGAAATTTTTTCATACAAAAACAGTTTAAATTAAAATGATTGAAATAGATAATTAATTGGAATCAAATATTATACCAAAATAGCGATTTTTTTTCTAATTCTGGTCGATATTTTTACCTTCTTTCCTGATTTTTATCATCTGGATTACTGCATACAGGTAATGAGACCAAACTCCTGCAAGCAGAATGATCAGTGTGGTAATCATCCAGATAGGTGCGCCTGAAGTCCATAAAGAACGTTCCGGTTCAACGAAACCTGTACGGTGATTTCCCCATTTTGCTTTCTCAATTTTCTCAACATCACCGAATACTTCGTTTTCTTCAAGCCGGACGAAAATTTGCAGATTTCCATTTTCATCTCCCGGGATGTTCTTTGGAAAGTCGAATGATCCTTCACCACCATCCACAAAGCACTCACCAATTTTTAATTTTGTGAACAGTCCCTGAACATATAAGTTAAAGTTCGTCTCTTTCAAAGGGATCGCTTCACCGTTCGGACCTAAGGATGAGGCTTTAACCACGATTGAATTCGTCGAATCCTTTTCATTCAGTGTAATTAGAACGTTAAGATCCCTGAATTTTACTGATGCTTCGGAGCTGCTTAATTTTCCTTGCCCGGTGAATACAGCTTTAACTTCATTCACACCATCTTTGCCAGCCAGGTAGTGAGTTCCTTTTTCGAGTTTAAGCGTTGCTTTTCCATCTTTTTGGGTTACAACACTTCCAAGCAATTCGGTTTTACCTTCAGCCGCTGTGAAAAAGTCAATTTTGGCCTCAAAAACAGGTACAACACCCGCCTCGCTTTCACCGGTCATTTTTACATCGTAAATCCGGCTTTCATCATTGGATTTTATTGCTTTAAGCTCAAGCGTGGTAGCGATCTGTGCATTGAGATGCATGGCCAAAATCATCAGAATCACGACAACCAGGCTCTTTTTAGTTGTGTTGATTTTATTGTTCATTGTCAGCTATTTTATTTTCAACAAATACTTCAACAGGACTAATCAGGGCCGGTGCAGGCTGAATCTGAACTTTGGCTATCGCCTCACTCATTTCATGTTCAGCATCGGCAACTTCTGAGATTGGGATAATTGGAACAATTTTAGCCGCGAGGGTAAACAGGAAGCTAAACAATGCCACTCCTCCTATAACCTGCGCCCATTCAATCCACGTAGCTGAATATAAAATCCATTCCGGACGGGTATCCTGTATTGGCATATACGGAGTTTCCAATGTAGGAACTACTATCAGGTACCGGTTTATCCAGAGTGCTATTACTGCCACAACTGCGGCAAAAGTGATGGAATTTATTGTCCTGAATTTGGGAATTCCCATGATTATTATAGGCAATAGTGTTCCGACATAGTTTGAGAAAACAAATTGCCAGAAATATTTGGTAAAAAGTATTTTTATTAGATCATCGTCCAGTTTTTTTGACCCATACCATTTTGTAAGGTATTCACTGAATGTAAAATAGGCAAAAAACATGGACAATACCATCAAGATCAGGCCAACACCAACAAAATGCTTTTTGGTGATGTAATTCTCAAGGTGAAAGGCGGTACGAAACACACGCATAAGGATAATTATCGCACCTGCTCCGGAAAATACCGCTGCAATTACAAAGTATGGACCAAAGATGGTGCTGTGCCAGCCGGGCTGAAGAGTAACGCTGAAAATCCAGGCCAGGACCGAGTAAACAATTATTGCAATGGCAATAATCATGGCTGACATAATATCCGTTACATTCTTGATCCGTTTTCTTTGTGTTGGAGTATCGTGGTAACCCAGGGCGAGTGCTTTGTAAATTTTCATTCGCCATTTTGGTAACCTGATGTCCTTAGAATCCCTCATCAGGGCAAAATCACGGATAAAGGAGAGGTACAGATAAATCACACACCCGACAAGGTCAGTACTGATAGCGATAACGTCCCAGGTAATTGGCGACTGTATGCGTGGGTGAATAAAAAGATAGGGCAGCCTGTCCAACCTGCCAATACACAGTAAGATATACAATGGGCCAATACTCAAAGCAATCATCGTAGTTAATTCTGCTATCCTCAGAATGGGTCCCCGCCAGCTGGTCTTGAACAGGTGCATAGAACCAGAGACCAGGGCGCCGGCATAACTGATACCCATAAAGAAGATAAAATTTACGATGTAGATTCCCCAAACAACATTATCCCGCATTCCCGTGATGATGTGACCCTTAACAATCTGCAGTATCAGTGCATAAATGGCAAAAAATATCACTGCAAGCAGAAAACCCATCCATGCAAACCAAGCGAAACTTGTCTTTTCCAGTTGTGGAAGAAACTCTTTCAGAAGTTCTTGTTTTCTATTATTGTTTTCCATATCCTGATCAGATTTTCATTTGTTGATAATTTGCTTTTCAATTGCCAAATGGAATAGCCTCATAATCATTTTCGGTTGGTGTGAACATATTCTCATGGCTATTTCTTCATTTTTTTTACATAGGGTACATCTTTGTAACGCTGGTTCATTTCATCCCCATGGTCAAATCCTCGTTCAACCGGGAATTGCCTGTTTACGGGAGGGAGGTAGTAAACGCTTGGTTTTGTGCCCAGATCCTCAAGATGGCGGTATCCGCTCCTTGCAGCTATCAACTCAGAGAACCGGATGGTCTCATCACCATTGGTAACAATATCTTCAAGCTGATCACCGAAATAGATGACACCCATTGGACAGGCAGTCACGCAGTGCGGCATTTTGCCATCACGGATCATATCCGGGCAAAAGTCACATTTGCTGACAGTTCCCTCTTTACCGGGTACGCTAGTCTCCGGAGAATAGGGCTGGTCCACGTGCAATGACGGACTATCTGACCAGTTAAATTGCCTGGCTGAGTAAGGACAACCGGTCATACAGAATTTGCAGCCGATACAACGTTCATTGTCAATCAGAACAATACCATCTGATCTCTTATAGGTTGCCCCGACCGGACAAACACTTACACACAACGGTTTATCACAGTGAAAGCAGGGCTTGGGCATCCAGTAGGGAGCGGATTCTTCTGTCTCCTGCATCAGGTAGACTTTCATGAATTCCTGGTGGGGTGGCAAATGATGTGCTTTCTGACATTTCTCAACACAAGCCCTTGCATTCTTGCATTTTGCAAGATCGATTACCATTACGAATTTCCTGTGGGGAATGCCCTGCCGGGAAGCTTCCGGTGATATATATTTTTCCATATAATTGATCTTTTCTTTTGCAACCTTAACCAATTGACCGTCAGGAGAAAGTAATGTGACCATTTCACCGGGTTCGCCTTCCGGGTCCACAGGGATATCGGCGAATCCTGCTTTTGAAGCTACCGCTGAAAGTCCCGTAAGAAAACTCATCCTCAAAAATTTTCTTCGGTTGTTTCTTTTTTCATTTGATGAATCGTCCATGTCGAAATTTATTTTAGATGTTTGCAAGCGTTTTTCCAAATTATTCTCCTACCACCAACCATTTATCTTATAACTCATAACTCATAACTCTTTTCAGTGGTTTCCTTCGTGATACCCGGTAATGATGGATTTGAAATTACTGGTGACTTTGGCCCCGAATGTGCAGAAATAGAGATGGATTACTAAAAATATTGATAAAAGGAACCCAACCGTGATATGGAGGATATCTGTTACAAAGAATGCTTTGGTTCCAAGCAGCTGTTGAATGAAAGCTCCTGAAAACAGCATCGGTAATCCGGTTACGAATATCAGGGGCATCATGATGTACATTGTAATGAGATAGGTTACTTGCTGGATTGGATTGAATTTTAATTTTTTAGTGACCGGAAATGGTGCAGATTCACCTTTGAATACGCCAAATGTATAGTAGCGAAACTGTACCATAAGTCTGTCAGTAAGCCCTTTGAGCTGAATTCTGTAGTGACGGCCGTTTTTCGAAATAGTATTGGCTAATATAAACAGGATATAGTCAAAAATCAGAAGTAACCCGGCGGTATTGTGCATACTGACAGCAAGGTCGAAACGGATAAAAGGATTCATTGGATCAGAATACTGCATACTCAAGCCACTGACAATAAGCAGGATGATTAATATTGCATTGATAACATGCCAGATTCTGATCAATCCCGGATAGAGATATAGTTTGTTATTTTCCATAGTTTTATTTTTTTGTCAGTATTCTGAGTATGGCGTGAATGGTGATTCCAGCCAAAACAAGCAGGAATAAAGCGATGCTGAGTCTGTTCAGGTAAACATTTCTATTGGCACCAATGACATAAGTAGTACTGAGAATTTTATCATTGTCAAATCCCAGCCAGGCAGTTTTTGATTTTATTTGATACTCGTAGAGTGATTTGAGGAGAATGGAGTTTTTTGAATGGCATTCCTGGCACAATTTTACAGCCTTCTCTTTTGGCTGTATATTGTGTGCTACCAGCAATGAATCCTTAACGTGCGCATGGCACTCTATACATCGAACATTCTTGAAGTGACGGGACTGGTTGGGTAACCAATCGTGTTTGGCTATGATATTTGGCTTTGCATTATCGGTGATCAGTTCAAACTTGTTGATGTTGTTGTGGCAGCTAAGACAAATATTGTTGTCGTAGGCGATTATATTTTTAATAATAGTGTCATTTCTTGCACTGATTTTATAGGTGTGCGGTTCATGACAGGTCCAGCAGGTGAATGATTCTGCATGCTTGGTGGCATGGATACTCAGCTGGAATTCAGCCTCAATTTTTTCGAACTGGAACTTGGCATATTTCTCGTCTCCGCCATGGCAGTCGATGCAGATCATATTCTGCTCCATCCTGACTTCAGGTGAATGAGGCCATTTGCCAAAATCTTCAGAATGGCAGTCTGTACATTTAAAATTTTTATGATTGGATTCATAGAACAGGATGGTATCTATTTTCATCCCTGGTTCCATCTTGTGTTTTACCTGTTTGCCTGCAACAGTATTATCATACATGAAATAATTGTTTGCATGGCACTTTAAGCAATTATCATTGGTTCTTTGGTTGTCGGTCCGGGTAGTTACTGCCTTTTCTTCTGCCTTTAGTGAGACAACTCCGGATATCAAAAATACCAGTAAGAGTCCTTTGATCAGCTTAACCGCGTAATTCATATTTTAATGTAATTAATTAACGTTCGGATAGTTTGTTTCGATTAATTGAATTTAGATTGATTTAATTGCCGTATTATTTAAAAATTAAGAAGCCACATCATTTTGATTGTGGCTTCTTAATAATTGTATTTTTCAGATCATCTTAAATTCAAATGAATAAATACTCCATGGCTGAATTTGTTAAAATCCCCACAATCTTGTAATAACAAATCCGATACAGAGGTTTTCCCAGGCTACTTTCTGCCTGTTGTTCAACATCATGTCCTGTGGCAATAAGGTCTGGCCAGTACTGGCATACATCTGGAAAGCGTGGGTACTGGTTGACACTTCATAACCGAATGCAATATTTGGTTCTGGGTGAATGTCAAAATTGGGCTGTTCTGACATGCCGGATATCTGCAAAGGAAAATCTGCATTGAAAATGATAGACCCTTGTGGAGAAACCTTGGCTCTGCCCCCCAGGTGCAAACCTACTTTATCATGATCCTGGTGCCATGCAGTTGTATTGAAGTGAGAAAAACTTATGGCTGCCTGCAGCGTGAACATATCGTTGAATTTTCTGGCTACAATTGCCTCAGCAAAATAGGAGAGACGGTTGCTGAAACGATAATCATATTTGGTATATGCTTCTGAGTCTGACGAATGGTAGTACTGACTTGCATCCCAAAGGTCCTTATCTCTTCCGTCTATACCAACATTGCCGTAGAAAGCGATAGAAACAGGCATGCCTGTATTCATCTGCTCATATGGAGTCCATTTGGCATTGAAATCGCTGTACATGTTCTTTTTCTGGATGCCATAGCCGATCTGGCAGTTTTTTGCTATTACGTAGTCAAGTGCCAGCCTGATATCGTTAGCTGGAGCCATGATGCCGAACAGATCCTTGAAGCCATTCCCCATTGGGCCAAATTTGTGTTGAATAACTGCTTCAAGGGTATGAACCGGTGAGATTTTGGAAGTCTGCTGATCAATCAGGTAGCCACTTTCCCAGACAAATCGAACCGGTTTGTTTACAACAACTTCCGGTTCGGTCGCTGTTGAGTCTGTTTGACCTTGTACAAATTGGTAGGTAAAGGGCAAAAGACTTAAAATGAGGAATATAAAGGTTTTTTTCATTTTTTGAATTCTTAGATTTCCTGATTAATTGTTTTTTGCACCTTGTTGTATCCAGGTCAATACCAGTTGCGCATTAGCAGCCGAGTATTTCTTCCAGTTGTGTACACTGGCATTGGCTGGATTGGGTTCTGTATAGATAACACTGGTTTCCGGAGCCGATGTATTGGTAAGATTCATGTTTTTGATGCTGTTGTATGCATTTGCAGCAGTAAGATCCGGTGCCTGACCACCAGCTTTGTGGCAGGAAATACAGTTACTGGTGAAAATCGTAGCGATCTGTGTCGAAAACAAAACATCCACATTGGGATCTACCGGTGGCAACTCCTCTTCTGCGATGAAATCGTAGGTACAAGCGTTGAGCAGCAGCCCAATCACAAAGAGAAGAAAATAAATATTTGATTTTTTCATGGAGGAGATTTTTTTCAACTCATATAAAAAAGACTTCTGAATACGAGAAGCCTTTTTTATACGGGTTTATTTGTACATACTAGTTAAGTACGGCGATAGAGTTCGCAAGCAATGCTTTTGAGTAATCGTAGTTGTGAATACCAAGACTATATTCACGCAAGCACATCTGGAAGTTGATGATTGCACCAAACTGGGCATTGGTAAGTTTCATTACCGGCAATGCAGCGTTGATTGCTTTTTGTTCTGCCGTCCATGACGAACTAGGGCTGGCATTCTGGAAACATGTACCGTTATTATCCATTCCTGTCGGATTGGTTGCCGGATCGTAAACATTCAGGTATCCGTCATAATTTTTGGTTGTAACACCTGCCCAGAGATTTGATGCTTTATCTGGATTCTTATTCAGGAATTCAACACCGTTAAGTTGTAATTTTGAAGCCAGAAGATCCAGTTTTGCCTTGATGTCGGCTCTTGGGTTAACCCAGTATTTTGCATTGGAAGTATTGACAGGATTATCAGCGTGACAACCAGAAACATTGCATCCGTTAAAGTTCCAGGTGGTTGAGGTTGTCAATCCGGAACCTTCCAAAGCACTTCTTACTTTAAATGAGTGACCACCTGCGCTTCCAAATATTGGAGCCATATGGCAATCCGCACATGATGCGGCAGTTTTGTGTATAGCACTGGCATAAGCAACAGTTCCTGGAAATTCAATACCACCGGTTCCGGCATACATAGCTCCAACAGTTCCGTAATGGGTGTGGGTACGATAGCCAGGAATTATTTTAGCCTGTGCGATAGTTGCTGCTGAAGTTCCGTCGAAGAAAGTTGCGGTTGGAGCGCTTACCAGAGATGCATAGTCCAGAACATTTCCTGTATTGGCAGGGTTCTTGCTATTGTTAAAATTGAAAGGACGCGGCTGGTGACATTTTACGCAAAGATTGGAAGAACCTCCGTCGGCTGGCAGGTTAATAGTTTTGGCGCCACCCCACATGGTCATAGGAACTGCGGCAACCGTTGTCAGTTTTGGAAGGTCAGTGGAAGTGTATGTTTCATGTATTGAACTGTGGCATGTTCTGCAACCAAGAGTTCCATAAGCAGTTGAGGTGGAACATACATAATCGTTCACATATTTACCAGTCGTTGTATTCAGGGAGAATGTGGCAGGAACATTTCTTTTCACTACATCCCTGAAACCTTCCTGTTCGTGGCATACATCACAGGTGGTATTACCGGCTTCTTCCTCCGCGGCTGCACCAAATTCATGTTTTGACAGCTGGAACTGAACAGCAATAGCATCTACTTTTGCCGGAGTGTGACACATTTTACATGTTTCATTGGCATCGGTACCATTTTGGCCGGCAGCACCCGTAGCGCCGTCAGCACCGTCTTTTCCGGGAGGGCCTTCTTTAACACAGGCAGCACCAAAAGCCATTAAGGCAAGAGCAAAAATAGCTAGCTTAAAGAATTTCTGTAGTTTCATAGATTTTGCAAATTTTAATATAAAAACAGTATTTTCTAATTAATTAATCAATTAGTCTGATTAGACACGATGGTAAAGTTAAAAATTGTAAATCCCTCATACAAATAGAAATATGTTGATAGATTGACAGATATATTTGTGTATAAATCTCGAAAAGTGGATATGTATATCAATTGAGAAATTGATATATGTCAATATTGAAATTTGGCAGCTATTATCCAGTATTGTTATAAATAGTGAAGAAATGAAAATAATGGTGTTTGTGGTTATTTTGAGTGGGGGTGTATTCCAAATTTATACCAAATATTCGATTATTGGTATTAAAAATGCAGTGAAATGATCGAAAAATGCGATAATTTGGTATTGGTGCCTGAAGTCAATATATTTTTTTACAACTGGATGTGTGATAAATGAATTTAAACCATTTTTAAATTGGACCTGGCTAAATACGAATCAAACTTGTGAATCTGTATTTGGATTAGTTAAAAACAGTGCTTTTTTTTTAGTCATCACCGGTGATGTGAAAAAAGCAACAAGAAAGATTTAGATCAAAATATGGTCCGGAGTGTGCCTTTCAAGTGTTTTTTTGATGTTAAATCCCTTGATAAATGATCCACACCTGAATAATATGCACTTTGCAATGTTTAATTTTTAAACATGTTTAAAAATTAAACAATCGTTCTGGTATGATATTGTTAATAAGCTTATTGTGGTAAAATTGATATTGGGCTAACCATTTCTGCTGATCTCTGTCAGCTCACTTTCTTTAAGTATTTCAATGGAATTCCTGGTGTGGCGAATCAGTCCTGAATCTTCAAACTCTTTCAAACTTCTGATAAAGCTTTCCTTGGTCATACCTGACATATCCGCCAATTCCTGTTTGGAAAGGATAAAGTTGTATGGATTTGTTTCAAAAATGATATTCTTCAGGTAGAGAAGAGTGTCGGCAACACGGCCTGGCATGTACTTGTGGCTGAGATTGATGAGGGAAGTCAGCATCTTCAGGTGCTGGGTATTGCAGTGTTTGAGAAGTTCAATGGCAAAACTGCTGTTTTTGGTAAGTAAACTGTACAAACGACTGGTATCGACGAAACAGCAATCAATCTCCGTAACTGCTGCGACTGTAAAATGTCTGAAATCATCAGTGATGGCGCCTCCGCCGGTAAAAATGCTGTGATCCTTAATAATCTGGAGAATGAGATTTTTCCCTTTCGGTCCTTCTGAGACAACCTTGGCCATTCCACTCTTAATACACACAAGATGGGTGAGGGGAGTATTCTGCTTCATGATGGTTTCCCCGGGCCTGAAATGAATCTGACGTTTGTTGTCCATTAACATATGAAGTTCATCAGAAGCGAGGATTCCGAAAATATGTGAATCACCACATTGCTGGTTACTAAAACAACATTCGTATTTGCATTCCAAACAATCTCCACACCTGGATTTCTCCTTCTCGTCTAACATAAAACACTAAATTATATGATCCAAATATACATACTAATTGATAAATGTCAATTAGATTCTGCAATTTAGAATTTGTAAAAGGCACTTATGAAGCTATAACAGCCTGGTATGCTGGAAAATTTGAATATTGTATTTAACTTTTCCTTACTGATTCATTGTTTCAGCCAGTTTTCTGAAAAAGCAGCATGGACAATATTTTTAACCTCAGAGGTTCCATCCGGACCGGCCACCTGATTGGTATATGAAAGATGGATAATTCCATCTTTACCCTGTATAATTGCCGGATAGTGACCTCTGACAGCACTGTTTGGCTTGCCATTAACTATTGTTTTGTGAAAGGGCCAGGTCTGTCCTTCATCTGTCGAAAGCCACACTGAAAGTCTGTACCGTCCGCTCTCTATGTCATTGAGTACAAGTGCCCAGTTACCGCTTTTCAAAACAACCACATCAGCTGCTGTACCCGGATTGGGGATCTCTGTGTCAACCACTGAGCTCCAGGTCAGCCCTCTGTCTTTCGAAACGCTCTTCATTAACCTTTTTGGTGCCGGACCATTGTCGCGCATCAGCATTGTAATAGAACCATCCTTATTGAGCGCCAGGGTTGGCTGAATTGCTCCGCCCCCCAAAATTGGTTCACTGAACGACCAGGTTGCTCCAAAATCTTCAGTTATTGCCACAAGGGAGAGGTTGAGCCCATCAGAGTAAAGGGGAAGTAAAATTCTGTTTCCAAGTATAAGCGGCTTGTTGCGGGTTTGCCATCCAATTCTGCGCATCAGGGGATATCCAAGTTTTTTACTGATTTTTTCTCCCTTCTCATTCACATCAGTTCCGTCGCTTACCAAATTGGATCCCCTGGCCAGGTCAAGGTAAAATTTTCTTGCTCTTTCCAGGTTTTTCATTAGAATTTGTGTTTTGGCGGTGTCAGCAGAATTGCCTTGTCGCTGCAAATACTGAAAATATGCGTCAAATTTTTTCACAAGTGTATGGACGAAGGGGTCGTTCTCTCCAATGCCTGTTGTTGGTGAGCCATCGGCTTTGACGTGGATTACATCCTGCCATTTCCACGCTGGCGCCCCGGATTTTTGCATATAGTTGCTGCTGATCCTGGTTTTTAGCAATGAGGTACTCCATTGGTATGCCATTACCGTATACCAGGTCAGCCACAATTCTGATTTCGAGTCTATAAACAGGACTGGATTGATATCAGGGAAGCCGGGTACATCGGCCATGACAAATGGGGTTTCCCATTTATGCGTCTTATGGTTGTACCTGGAACCTTTGATTGCAACATCATCGGAGGTGCGCTCGCCACTACCCTGAAACCAGGCACACAGCAAATCCATGTTGGGCAATTCGACAATGGTCGATCCATGGCAGTGCTGCTGCTGAAAAGGGAAAATGTTCTCCAGCAGTAGAGAATCTTTTGGTCCGGAAGTGGCAGAAGGCATCATGCCTGCCAATGAGCCGGAAAACTGGGTAAGGAGGAGGGTGAAAAGTAGTAGATTCTGCTTTTTCATTTTTTTAGATATAAATAGATATATTTCTTTTGTTTGAGATCTTTTAGCTTACGCAAGATGTTGAATATGAATCTGTTTTACTTCGAAAGCAGGAGAGGGCCGGCATTACTGATAATCTGATCTGAGAGTATTTTACCTAAATCCGGTCCGAAAAAACTCATGCTGGACTCATAACCCTCACCATGAATATATTGGTCCTCATCCAGTATGTAACTGATCCATTCGTTGGCAAGACCACCAATAGATATGTTTGGAACCTCGCCGGTTTTTAGAGACTCCTTTATTTTGCGACCCAAATTGGCTGTCATTTCTCCCGGAACGCCGGCAATTAACAGATTACCTATCCTGACTGAAGTGATTTCAACTGACTCGGGACACAACATATCCATCACAATTTTGACAGTTTTTTCGGTCATTCCGTATTCCTCTCCGCCAGTTTTCATAAACGATGGATGAGCCTTATGTTCGGGTAATAGGATGGATCTTGAAATAAAATCGAACCTATTTTCCTTTTCAGGATGAATCTCCTTGTAGAGATCAAAAGCAATTGCGGCAATTTTTTTGCCATACACCTGGATTTTCTGATAATGGTCTTTAACCGGATCATCTAAGACAACAGACATATCTCCTTCTGCACCATTGTAGTACATCGCCGTTACGTCGTTGCCAATTACCCTCTGAAGTTCTGTCTGAAGATATCCGGGCCATTCGGCAGACACTTGCATGTCCTCCCCTCCAATGAAAGTCGGATGTGCGGTCCAGTTAACCAAAACAGCTAATGGCTTATTGTTTGCCAGGTCTATCCTTGTAACTATAAGGTCTTTGTCAATGAAGGGATCTTTTCTCCTGTTTCTGTTGAGTCCTTCTGCAATTTTGGTTTTCGTTCCGATTCTTACTGTTTTGTAATTTTGGTCGGCTTCTTTCATTAATTTCTCCAGCCTGTCAATCAAAAATGCAAGCAGTTCAGGCTGGTAAATACCTAGTTGTGGAATGTTTAGGGTATTTTTATTGTTCAAAGCCTCCATTTCCAGGCTGCCGTGAGAGTGGCTGGGTAAAAGCATGACGTTCCCTGGTTTCCATCCATTTCCGGAGATTCTTTTGATCAGTTCAGGCTTTACATTAGAAGGTAATCCCAGGAGGTCGAGTGTGACAATGGCAAATTTTTTATCATCCTGTTTAATAATAAGTGCTTTAGCCAATATGTGATCGTGAATTGCTTTGGCCGGTTTATTCATTCTTTCGCCGTATCCGCCGAGTGTATATTTCATTTCGAGCGGGGGAGTAATGTCTATGGTGGAAACGCTGGCTGTAAGTGTGGATTTTTCAGTAGCATACACCAATGGTGAAAACAGCATGATTGCCGAACATAGAATCAATCTAAACATTCCTTATATTTTATTGTATCGAATAAGCAGGGAGGCCGGTTTAAGCGGAATAGAGATATCAATTCCATCCATCAGTTCACTCCCTTTTTTGCCCATTTGAAGCCCATAATCTTCGAAATTTAATTGGTAGGTGGCATTCTGATCGAGGCCCCTGAGTTTTATCCTGATGGATTCCTCGGAACAGTCTTTGCGTCTGAATGCCAGTATAATACCGTCTCCTTTTTCAGACCGGTTCAATTGGTATGCCAGCCATGAATTGTCGCGAATTGTAGTTTTGGATGCAGTTAACGGGTAATAATCTCCATAGAAATAAGGCCTGAGTCCCAGGTAATCCTTGATTCTTTTTTGTATGGCAGGTATTGATTCAGATTCGCGGCCAGTAATTTCCCAGTTCATTACTGCAGTGCCACCGAGTCCTGAACGGAAGGTATAACTGTCAGTTTTATAGATAGCAGTTCCATGAATCGGGAGGTAAAAATTCAAACCATACGTATGACACTGGTAACCATTGGGTTCACCATACTGGTAATCGGTTCTCCACAAAGGAGCGCTTCGTGAGGTCGTTTCCAGATCGATTCTTCTTCCGCCGCTGGCGCAATTGTCTATCAATAATTTGGGAAAGCGGACAAGTAAGCTGTCCCAGTAAGCATACAGGCCTTCGATATGTCTTATTTCAGGAATTCCTATCCTGCCCGGGCTGTTGGAAGCTTCCCAGTAGGGCATAGGGTCAAAATTGAAATCCTGCCGGTAATAATCAATACCTTCCTTTCTGATCATATCTGAAATATGATTAGTAAGCCATATTCTGGCATCCTTGTTTCCCAGGTCAAACAGGAAATCATCTCTTCCTTTTAATTTAGTGAGCCACTCAGGATGTTCTTTGTCGAGCTGGGTGCCCGGCCTGACACGTTCAGGTTCAAACCAGACCATGAATTTCGCTCCTGCACCGTGTACAGCATCGGCAATGGGCCTCAGTCCGTTTGGGAATCGTTCTTTGTCAACCGACCAGTTTCCGACATTTTCCCACCATCCCCCTTTCTCTTTATCCCACCCGCAACCGGTATACCAGCCTGCATCCAGCCAGAAAAGTTCGGGTAATATCCTGAATTGCTGATATCTTTTTACCAGAGCGATGGCAAATTCCTCTGTCAGACAGTTGTATTCACCGCAAGGGGCAGGGTCGCCGTAGTCAAAACTTCCGGATAACGGATATTCCGCGAAGGAACCATTTATTTTACGGGAATGGTGTGCCAGAATAAATTGCCTGAAACGGTTGTGTCCGATCATTCGGTCGTCACCTTTCCAGAAAAGAAGACAAATTTCCGGGGTTCGGATTTCTTCATTCGGATATAGTGACAACTGCATTTTCTCCATCCCTGATTTCAGTGTTACAGACTGGCTTCCGGATTGTACAACATCTGCATACCATTTTCCTGTCCAACCCACCGCAACCATAATCCCTTGGTTCCCGGGCATTTCCAGGTTGAAAAATGGAAATGCGGACGTGTCGGATGATCGCCCGCCGGTGGGGGTGAGGTAAATGTTTTTACCAGCTTGCAACGTCTCGTCAATTGGCTGAAAATCACTTCTGTCAGCATTACTTCCTTTGTTGTGGTGCAGGATGAAACTGCCGGTTGTACCTGCAGAAAACGATTCATCGATTACAGCAGCTTTCTCAATAAGAGGTGTTGCCTGACCGGATGTATTGGACATCCTGATAACCCATTCAACAGCCTCGAAATCATTGAAACAGGTAACAAAACAACGAACCTGCAATCCGCTCTTTGAATCGGTGTAAGTAAAAACAGTCTCATCTTTGTCAGGATTCCCGGACTTAAGTTTCTCTGCGCGAAATTGCCAATCTTTTATGAATTCGTTCGAATTCTTACCACCGTAGACGAAGGAAAATGGGGGAGTTTCTCCTTTGGCAAAGTGTTTTTCCACCCATTTTCTGACAGAAACATCAGATGTTGAACCGGATACCGGCACTTCACATTTGCCTGACCGGCCAATGAAAAGCGCCAACAGGAAAGCTAAAATGACCTGCTTCATAGTTAGTAGTTGAGATTTTTAAACAGGGCTTAAGCTACAAAATTTTTCCAATTAATTTAGGCTGATCTAAAATGTTCTCATTTTTGAGAAACCGATAAAAAATGTGGTTGTCTCAAATGTCCGTTTTTACCGCAAAGTGCGCAAAGAAGGCGCAAAGTTCACAAAGTTAAGATATTGATATTTAATCTCTTTGTGAACTCTGCGAAATTACTTTGTGTCCTCTGTGGTTTATTTATTTGGCTTTTGAGACAACCTCATTTTATGACCATCTGAAATGAATCATTGAAAGCTGAAATTTCGGCCAGGTTGTATACGATATGCTATTGAGATCAGTATGATCAGGAAATTTGCCGGTCAATATCTTTCATATTCTTCCGGGGTAATAATCTCCGGATCACCAAGAAGAGCCTCTGCTACAAGTTTACTGCTATAAATTGCCTTGATCTCATGTCTGTCTTTGAACTTTATGAAATAAACAGTCTCACCATTTACGATTTCTGTTCTCATCGCACATTCCTTATATTCACTGTAAATGTACAATGGTTCTTTACCCAATTTCCTTTTTAATTGCCTGTAAGTCATCTGCAGTCTAAAATATTCCGATGATCCATTCATTGATAATTTGTGTAAAATTAGTTTTGCTGAAATGCAGGGGATATAAGAGAAAAGGTAAAAGTTGGTTCGGAAAATCTTATTTTGATGTAGGTAAATCACTTACATGAATTGCAGATGAATAGTAGGGTTGGAAAAGTAATGAGTTATCTGAAATTGTATTAAATTGTTATATATCAGCGACTTAACATTTATATATTGTTCTTAATGATTTAGAAAAAAGAAGAATGATTAAGAATTTTCATTTTGAATCATTTACCGTCTCAATTTGGGGGTTGTATTTTTGCCTACAGCAATAACCTTTATAACCCGGCAGAATTCAAAATTCCTGCACATGGTAAAATGAATGATTTTTGTGCCACTGTTATCGAAACTCAAAAAAATTAAGCAGTTATCAGAGCATTATGTTAATTTGAGAAAGATAAACTGATTATATTTACATTAATTGTTAATTCATTACCAATTTCATATATTTGTTGCTGCATCAGCCAATTGCATGGTTTACAGGCTCAACAATCAAATTAACCCATTATGAAATTGAAATTTGCTTTTACTTTCTCATTTATTTTTATGATAGGTAACCTGTTTCCCGTGCTGGCTCTCGGTAGCAGAGCAAATGGGCAGATAATTACCAATGCCTACCGTTGGGTAGGAGAGAATCTTTACCTGACAATAATGGTTCTGCTCTCCGCCCTATTTCTTGTGTTATTTGTTTGGGGAATCGCCAAATTGATGAAGAAAAGACGTAGCCTGATTCCTGAACCCGTTCAAATAGAATCAAAACCTGTAAAGAAAAGTAAGGCAGAAGTAGTAAAGGTAACAGAGGCAGAAACAGAAAGGAGCTCCAGTGAAAAGAGCTCCATTGAAAAGAATGCCGGTGAAAATAATCAATTGGGGAAGAGCATTGTTAAAGCTGCCTGGATTTTGGGCATCTCAATCATTGTCTGTGTTTTATTAATATTTATAAATCATCAGTACTGTTCTAGCAGGTATGCTCCCCTGGAAAAACTTACCTATATTGATACCTGGACCGGGAAATGTTACTATTCTGACGGGAGGATCATAGAATAGGATTTTGGGAATTACCCTAATTCATGATGTCAGTTCATGGTTCTTTATGCCAGGCATCTAAAATTAAGACGGGTTGGTCATGTTCAGGAGTTGTTAGAAGTTATGTTTACACTATTTCACCCGGAAACCGGAACACCAGGCTAAGCGTTGAAGACCCTCCTCCATCCGTGTGCTGCCACCCGGCTGGTATCGCAGAATTCCCATTTGACGACCTCTTCGGCTCCCGGAGCCAAATTCCGGATATTCAACCTGCCGATCTGCCTGTAAACGGATTTGCGCGATTCACGGCTGCGTGGGCCGTGACCATCCATTCGTCGAGAGTAGTTCCTTCTTCCGTTTTAACTTTAAAAAAGGAAACCTGCCTGCCGAAAGGATCTTCCTTCAGGTGATTAAGAACGTTTTTATCTGCATCAACGGGAGTGTGACCGGGCAAGGATATCCATTCCGAAGCCGGCTGGTAAAGGTGTCCGGAGAAGCTATGCTTTCTCCACCTGCCGTTTGGAGAGAAGAAACCTAATTTAACATTGCGATTAATATCAATTAATTTGTATATTGCATTTTTCGACAGGGTCATATGAATCACCTTCCAAATCTTTTGATTGTTGATGACAATCGCGTGAATCTGGCTTTACTTGGAGCCATCATCAGGAAAATCAATGTTAATCTTATAAATGCACTTTCCGGTCAGGAGGCACTGCAGAAAACCCGTGGTATTGAACTGGCATTGGCGATCATTGATGTCAGGATGCCCGGGATGAATGGATTTGAACTTGCAACAGAATTAAACAAAGAAAGGGCTGGCAACGAAGTTCCGGTTATTTTTCTGACTGCCAGCGAATTCAACGAAACAGACGTTTTTAAAGGATATGATTCCGGGGCTGTTGATTTTATCTTTAAGCCGGTGAATAATAAGATCCTGACAAGTAAAATTAAAGTTTTTCTTGACCTTTTCGATCAGAAGCAGACAATTATCAAAAATAATGAACTACTCAAAGAGTCATATGACGAAATAGCCAGGGCCAATGATACTGTCATAGCGATTGAAGCCAAAGTCTACATGTTCTTTGATCGGTCACCTGTCGGATCAGTTATAGTAGGTCCTGATAAATATTTTATCAGATGTAATGCGGCTTTCTGTGATTTTGTCGGCTACACGGAGGATGAACTGACCAGGAAAACATTTTTAGATATCACCCATCCCGAAGATACTGAACTCGGAATAAAGGAGGGTGAACAGATGTTACGCGGGGAAATAGAATCTTTTTATTTTGAAAAGCGATTCATCAGTAAGGATGGCAATATTTTATGGGGTGAGGTTAATATTAACTTGTTTCGCGATGCGAATAATAAAATATTGTACTATCTGTCAACCATTCAGGATATCACACAACGGAAGCGGGGAGATGCAGAATTGCGCCTTCAAAGTGAGATATTGAGAAATATGGTTGAGGCTGTTTACATTGTCAGATTGGAGGATGGTGAAATTGTCTATACAAATTTACAATTCGATGAACTGTTTGGCTACGAGCGAGGTGAAATGCTGAACAAACACGTCTCAGTAGTCAATGCCCCTGCAGCTAAAAGTCCAAAAGAGACTGTAAAAGAAATCATGGATAATTTGTTGGAAAATGGTTTCTGGAATGGAGAAGTAAACAATATCAGGAAAGACGGCACAGCTTTTTGGAGCTACGCGAAGGTTTCACTTTACGATCATTCACAATTCGGGAAAGTATTGATTTCAGTCCATGAGGACATCACCCAACGTAAGCAGTCAGAAGAGGATCTGAAGAAAAGCGAAGAGAGATATCGTTCATTAGTTGAAAATATAGGTGAAGGTGTTGTTTTTGTAAACGACGAAGAAACGTTCGTTTTTGCAAATCGGGCAGCTGAAGAAATATTTGGGTTAAATATTGGGGAATTAAGGGGAAAATGTTTAAAGAATTTTCTTTCCGACAGCAATATTGAATTAATAAAAAACGAATCGAAGAAACGTCGTCAAGGGGAAAGCAGCGTTTTTGAACATGAAATAGTTTTAAAAGACGGAAGTAAAAAGGATCTTATTATTACAGCAACGCCAGATTTTGAGAATGGTAAATTCACTGGGACTTACGCTTCTTTTCTTGATTTCACTGAGCGCAAAAAGACGGAAGAAAAACTGCAGCATCTAAATGAAGAGCTCGAAGATCGTGTGAATGAAAGAACTTCTGAATTATTGGAATCGAATGCTGCCATTCAGAAGACCCGTCAGAATTATGAAACTTTTTTCAATACAATAGATGATTTTCTCTTTGTGCTGGATGAACTAGGAAATATAATTCATACCAACAATACAGTTATTGATCGTCTGGGCTACACAACGGAAGAAATTACCGGGAAATCAGTTCTCATGGTCTATCCACCTGAACTGCATGATGAAGTCGCGGTCATAGTTGGTGAAATCTTAAGCGGAATATCAGATACCTGTAATCTGCCGGTTATTACTAAATCGGGTGTTAAGATTCCGGTTGAATCAAAAGCATCGCATGGATTGTGGGACAGCAAAACAGTAATTTTTTACGTTACAAAAGACATTTCCAAAATCAAATTTTCGGAAGAAAAGTTTTCGAAAATATTTTATCTCAGTCCTTCGGCCTGTGGCTTAAGATGTTTGGCCGACAATAAATACGTTGAGGTAAATGAAGCATTTTACACTTTGCTCGGATATAATAAAGATGAAGTAATTGGGACATCAGAATCAGATCTGGGTATTTTTTCTGACGAATCAATAAATGTCCTATTAAAAAAGGCAGATAATAATGGGAATATCGCGAATGCAGAAGTCAGTTTAAAAGCAAAGAACGGTGACATCAAACATGTTTTGTTATCAGCAGAGAATATAATTGTACAGGATGAAAATTACCGGCTTATTGTTGCTCATGACATCACCAGACGCAAACTGGCAGAGGCGGCGCTGCGTGAGAGCGAATCGTCACTGGCCAAAGCCCAGCAAATCGCCCATATTGGCAGTTGGACATTTGAAGAAATGACACAAAAATTGTGGTGGTCAGATGAGACTTTCCGCATATTTGGGTTCGCTCCAGGCGAAATTAAACCTACGATTGAAGGTTTTCTCAACTGTGTACACCCTGATGACCAGTCGCTTTTGCAGGAAGCCATAACATCGGCGTGGGATCAGCATCCATTTTTTAGCATTGATCACCGGATAATCCTGCCTGACAGGGCAGAACGCAGCGTTCATGAACAGGCAGAAGGGATATACGATAATACCGGTCAACCTAAAAGGTGGATGGGCACTGTACAGGATATCTCAGAGAAAATACAAATTCAGAAAAACATCATCAAAGCGATTGTCCAGACAGAAGAAAAGGAAAGGGCTTATTTTTCCAAAGAACTACACGACGGTTTAGGGCCATTGCTGTCGACCATAAAGCTATATCTGCAATGGTCACAAAGGCCCAAAAGCAATAAATCGCAGGACGAAATTATTAAAGAGGCACAAGGGATACTCGAGGAATCAATTGCAACTGTGAAAGAAATATCGAACAGGCTGAGTCCGCATATCCTTGCAAATTTTGGATTAACCTCTGCTATTCAGGGTTTTGCAGATCACTTGTCAGAATCTTCTCCAATCAAAATTTCAATTCAAAGCAACGTCGCCAGGCGATTAGATAGTGAAATTGAAACAACCTTATACCGTGCCATCATTGAATGTATCAACAACACCATAAAACATGCGGGGGCCAACAACATTACTATCACGCTAAATGATTGCGAAAGTGAACTTCAGATACGATATACCGATGATGGTATTGGCTTTAATTATGAAGAAAAGCTATCAGATCATAACGGATTAGGGTTGTTTAATCTATTGAACCGTATTAAAAACATTGGAGGAAAGATCACAATGTTCAGCAAACCGGGAGAGGGTGTCGATTACCAGATTGTTGTAATTTAAAATAATTACTTTTGAATTCTGATCTCAAAATGTATGAAAAAGCCAGATATAATTATTGTAGATGACCATTTAATCTTCCGGCAGGGTTTAAAATCCCTTCTTAACATTGAGGGTATTGCTACAGTAATTGGTGAAGCATCCAATGGCCTTGAATTCATAGAACTTCTTTCGCACCTCAAACCCGATCTGGTTATAATGGATATCGACATGCCTACTATGAACGGGATTGAAGCGACCCAAGAGGCCATGAAACTGATACCCCATTTAAAGATTATTGTTTTCACAATGTTTGGGGACGAAGAATATTATTATAAAATTGTCAACCTTGGCGTAAAGGGATTTATCCTGAAATCGAGCGGCATCAACGAACTTGAAAAAGCTATTCATGATGTCATGGCAGGTGAAAGCTATTTTTCGAACGAACTTCTGAGAAAGATCATAAAAAACATTGGCAGTAAAAACATTGTTAAAACCATTGAAAATAAAGCTATTACGACCAGGGAATTAGATGTGCTGCAACGGATTTGTCTCGGTTTAACCAATGAAGAAATAGCGAAAGAACTCTTTATCAGCCCAAAGACAGCAAAATGCCACCGGTCGAAATTGCTGGAAAAAACAAAGTGCAAAAATACTCCCGGGTTAATCCTTTACGCCATAAAAAACAAAATGGTGGAGGTGTGAAAAGTTGATTGGCAGACAGGTGGATGATTATAGCATTTTGAACATTAATCTGGTTGTGTCCATTTTCCCATATTTGTTGATCATATCCGAAGCACTACTCCTTTTGGCGGATATCCTCTTACTCCTTTATACCTATTCAAAATAGTCCTTTTGGCTTAGTAGAATACGCCTTCTGGTCCCCCTTTGTCCATTGCTCCATGTAGTACATTTATTATAGAAAAAATTACTAGAGTGCGATGTACCTCAAACCAAATATAATCATAGTCGATGACCACCTGATCTTCCGGAAAGGTTTAATATCCCTGCTTACAATTGAGAATATCGCAACGGTAATTGGTGAGGCATCTGATGGTAATGAATTTATCAAACTTCTCTCGCACATGGCACCCGATCTGGTTATAATGGATATTGACATGCCTGATATGAACGGGATTGAAGCGACCCAAAAAGCGATGGGACGTATGCCGGACTTAAAGATTATTGCCTACACTATGTTTGGGACTGAAGAGAATTATTGTAAAATGACCGGCCTCGGCGCCAAAGGATTTGTACTGAAATCAACCGGTATCAACGAACTTGAAGAAGCTATCCGTAAGGTCACCATGGGTGGGACCTATTTCTCAAACGGAATAACCGGAGACAGCATAATTAACTCCGATAGTAAAAATGTCATTATAACCAATTGAATTTTAAAAAAGGCAGTAGGAATAATCCTGTCTTACTTTCCTGAACTTTAACATTTTATAGTATGAAAAAACAATTCAATTACCAGTATCATTTCTTACGCCTTTATTAGAGTATACAATATAGGGTTCATTTTTCACATTTATAAACAACTAAAAAAACAAAAAATTATGAAAAGATTAAGTTTAGTTTTCGCAGTTGCCATTATGGCAGTAATCATGTTTTCGTCTTGTAATAAGAAACAAGATGATGTAATCGTTCCTAATTATGCCTCTACCGTTTCTGGTGAAGTTATCATCCAAAATGGCGACATTACTCTCAAATCGGCGCCGACAGCTGTAACCCGCAATCTTTACATGTACAAAGGAACAGCACCGACTCTCGCTCTTGTTGATGGAACTGAGTTTTTACCTGGATCAGCTCCTGCTATTTTTTGGGCAACTCCTGGTAATAATCCTGGATCTTTTCCCGCATCTACTAGCGTATATTCTAACTACACTCCGGCAATGCAGATTCGTATGGTTGCTAAAACACTTGATGCTTCTAATAAACCTGCCTATTTAGGTATTTGGGATGGTTTACCTCATGCCGCCAGTTTCCCAGTTACTATCATGGGACGGAGATTAGGTGATGTTCTTACATTAAACACCGATGCTTTGACTTCATTACCCGGATATACCAGTATGAGTTTTACCGTATCTTATGATAAAGGCATAATTAATGTTGATAATACCGCTACAACTTCAGGTCCAACTACAACTGATTGGCCAACATATACGTATTCAAATACTGTAAATGTTGTTGACCAGGCTGTAACAGGATTGGGCGTTCAAACTGTATATGATGGTTTAGATGCTAAAATTTTGGGTACAATTACAATCAAAATTCATGTTGACGCTGCTACTATTATTGTAACCACACCTGCATCTGAATTAGGTCATGGATTGGCATTAACACTGAGAACTAACAAAATTGGTTGGTACGATAGCGGCACAATGGATATTCAGGATAAAGATATCACGGTTGATGCTAGGGATGTTCCAGTAAACTAAACGACACCATTTTAAGAACCGGAAATGTATTTTTTTCATCTTCCGGTTTTTCTGGCTCACAAATAAAACAACAAACAGGGTCTTTCCGTCAAACGACGGTGAGCCCTGTTGGTAGTTTTAAATGACAACTTTATATACTTAAAATGAAAACGAAACTGCTTTGCCTGGGTTTAGTCATTTTCATCGCCTTTTCTTGTAAAAAGACCGATACTCCAACTGATTCCGGAAGTTCTCAATTATGGATTAAGGTTGATCAAACTATCCCTGATTTTAAAATAACATTGAAACTTCAGGATAATAAGAACTCGATGATTGATTATATCGTTTCTTACTCAGATAAAACTTTTAATCCTAATTTAAAATCTATTACAGTTGCCGATAAAAATACCACTGACACCTGGATCTTGGTTTACAGGGATTTTGATCGAACAGATGAAATAACGCTTCAACTTATAAATGGTAAAGAATATAAAACTAAAGGATTTGAATATAAAGAGAAAAGATTAATAGAGATATTACATAATACTAGTGGAACTGTCAATGTTGTTGATAGAGATATTTCAATTATTGAAAAGTTTATTTATGTAGAGTAATCCAATTTTAATTTTCATACTGTATTTCTGGTACGTAGTGGCCAAGTACGACGGGAATAAGATTGCTTTCAGCCCGACCTGGTCATTTAAGACAATTGCAAAATAGGGGGGCTTTTCATTCGCTAATAGTTTAAAAATGGATAAAAGAGGGGGCATTTGCTCCCTTTTTTTAATTGACGACAATCATGTAGGGGGATTTACAATCGAGATAGGAGACCAATGTGAATTCAAAAGTCCCAATAATCAGATTATTATTTTATTAGCAATTGAAAAAGAGCGAAATACATGTTTAAAAAGCGGGGATTTGACGGGGATTAAAAAAATAAAGGGTTAAGCTTTTAGGCCTAACCCCTTGATTTTCAAATAGTCGGGGTGACAAGATTTGAACTTGCGACCCCCCGCCCCCCAGACGGATACGCTACCAGGCTGCGCTACACCCCGAAATTTGCCTGCTTTCCGATTTAGATGTATATCCTGAAAGCGGTTGCAAAAATAACTCCTGTTTTTTGTAATCCCAAATTTAATCGGGATTTAAAAAATAAATAATAATTTACACTAGCAACTATTGCCGTTGTAATCGATTTCTACTACTTTTGATAAAAAAATAATTATCAATATGGAATTCTTTAAACCTTTGAATACGGAGGGCCCAAAGGCTCCGGTAACCAGTCAGCAAGGTGACGCTGAAAAAGTGAAATGCTTAATTATCGGATCCGGACCAGCCGGATTTACGGCTGCCATATATGCCGCGCGTGCTAATCTTAAGCCTGTTATGTATGAAGGGTTGCAACCCGGTGGCCAATTGACAACAACTACGGAAGTGGAGAATTTCCCGGGATACCCTGAGGGTGTGACGGGCCCGGTGATGATGGAAGATCTTAAGGCACAGGCTGTAAGGTTTGGTACTGATGTTCGCTGGGGCTTGGCGACAGGGGCAGAATTTGGAAAGGATGTGCACAAAATCACCATTGACGGTAGTAAGGTAGTCGAAGCGGAGACTGTAATTATTGCAACCGGCGCAGAAGCCCAGTATCTTGGACTCCCTGACGAAAAGAAATATGCAGGATCCGGAGTTTCAGCATGTGCTACTTGCGATGGATTTTTCTATCGTGGTAAAGATGTGGCTGTCGTTGGTGGAGGGGATACCGCCTGTGAGGAAGCAATTTACCTGGCAGGGTTATGCCGCAAAGTCTACCTGATCGTCAGGCGTGATCAGCTTCGTGCTTCGAAAGTAATGCAGGAACGTGTTCTGAAAGTATCGAATATCGAAATCCTATGGAAGCATCAGACCAAAGGATTAATTGGCCAGGGTGTTGTTGAAGGGGTTATCCTGACGAAAAATATGGGTGAAGCAAATGAAACGGAGGTTACAGTCCCAATTGACGGTTTTTTCCTGGCCATCGGCCATAAACCTAATTCTGATATTTTTAAGCACCGGCTTGAGACCGATGAAGTTGGATATATAAAGACTGCCGGAGTCACAACCATGACAAACGTCCAGGGTGTTTTTGCCTGTGGTGATGTAATGGATCCATTTTACAGACAGGCTGTTACGGCTGCCGGATCAGGCTGCAAAGCCGCAATGGATGCTGAAAGGTACTTATCAGAGAAACATTAAGAATGCCTACCTTCATAACTCATAACTCATAACTCTTTTCCATGTCACCTGACGATTATTCATTTGATACCAGGGCCATACATGTTGGTGAGGTTCCTGAGTTTTTAGAAGGGAGCAAAAACGAAGTTGTAGCTCCAATTTTCCTGTCATCAACATACGCCAGAAAAGAGGTCAAAAACCCCGGGAAATTCGAATATTCGAGAAGCCAGAATCCTACCCGTTCAGCTCTGGAGGAGAGGTATGCATCCCTTGAAAATACTCGATACGGATTGGGATTTGCTTCCGGATTAGCAGCTGAGGCAACACTGTTGTTTGCCTTGCTAAGACCGGGTGACCATATTGTAGGATTTGATGACCTGTACGGTGGTACAAAACGCTTGTTTCACTTGTGGACCAACAATTATGGTTTAAAGGTTGATCTGGTAGATGCAACTTCCCCGGAGTTAATTGAAAATGCCATCAGGCCGGAGACCAGGCTGGTTTGGCTTGAATCTCCAACCAACCCGCTTCTGAAGGTTTGTGACATTAAAGCTGTTTCTGAAATTGCCCATCGTCATAATCTTCTTGTTGTAGTAGACAATACTTTCCTTTCTCCTTACTTTCAGAATCCGGTCGTGCTGGGCGCTGATATTGTAGTGCATAGCGTTACAAAATATATCGCCGGCCACAGTGATGTGATAGGCGGGGCTATCATGCTGAACAACAAAGAGATATACGACAGATTGAAATTTTGTCAGAACGCACTGGGATCTGTTCCGTCACCTTTCGACTGTTACCTGGTATTGCGGGGTTTGAAAACCCTGCCATTAAGGATGGAAAAACACCAGTCAAATGCCTTGTTTATAGCAGAATACCTTGAGAACCATCCCAAAGTTGAGAGAGTATATTACCCAGGACTGAAAAGTCATCCTCACTATGAACTTGGGTTGCGGCAGGCAACAGGTTTTGGCGGAATGATTTCTTTTGAGATAAAAGGAGGGGAGAAGGAGGCGGTCAGGTTTCTTGAAAGCCTTAATTTATTTACATTGGCCGAAAGTCTGGGAGGCGTCGAGTCATTGATTGAGCATCCTGCTTTGATGACCCACGCATCCATTACTGCCAAAGAGCGAGCGATGGCCGGCATAAAGGATTCCCTGGTAAGGGTTTCAATTGGAATTGAGGACAAAGCTGACCTGATCCGCGATCTCGAACAGGCATTCGGTAAAATTTAACTCATTTGAAAATTAATTTAGTCAAGGGCAGTTCATAGATTTTATACATCCTAAAAGTCCATGTAATACCGGCATTCCGCAGTATTATGTATATTTTTAACCAAAAATTGTAATCAAATGAGAAAATTACTTGCTCTATTCCTGGTTATTTTATCTATTGCCGGATATGCTCAAAAGAAAGAGTCTTTGTTTAATGGCAAAAACCTGAATGGCTGGAAGATCTTTGTTAATGATCCGAAAGTCACTCCGGAGAAATATTTTTATGTAAAAGACGGAGTCATTGAGACTGTTGGTGTTCCTATGGGGTACCTTAGAACGACCAAAGAATTTTCAAACTATCATCTTCATGTAGAATGGTGTTATCCTGAAAAGCCGATCAACAGTGGTGTTTTTGTTCACACCAACGGTCCGGATAAACTGTGGCCTCAGCATTATCAATGCCAGCTGAAACATGGAAGTGCCGGAGACTTTATTGTTAATGCTACCGGTGAGCAGGCAACTGCCGGGGATAGTATTTATTTTGGAACAGAAAAAGTTAAACCTATTGTCGTAAAATTGCATCCATCCAATGAAAAGAAAGAGGGTGAATGGAACAGTTACGATATTGTTTGCAAAGGACCGGTTGTGGAGGTAACAGTAAATGGACTGCTTCAAAACAGAGTTGTGAACTGTTCTATGACCAGGGGCAGTATCGGATTACAAGCTGAAGGTTCTAAAATTCGTTTCAGAAATATCTGGATTGAGAAGATAAAGTAGACTGTGCAAAGTATTATCCATCAAAAATTATCATGTAATAAATTGATTGACAATATTATATAAAAACAAAGGGTATCCGAAGCGGATACCCTTTGTTTTATGGTATAAGGATGATTATGAAACCTGTGCAATTTTTGATGCTACATATTTGCCAGCCTCAAGTTTTTTGCGGACTTCTGAGAAAGCTTTGATGGTATACTCTACGTCTTCAAGGGTGTGGGAAGATGTCGGGATAAGTCTCAGCAACAGTTGCCCTTTCGGGATAACCGGATACACCACGATAGAACAGAAAATATTGTAATTTTCTCTCAGGTCCATTACGACATTAGTGCCTTCAGGTACACTTCCGGACAAATAAACTGGCGTTACAGGGGAATTGGTGACTCCGAGATCAAAATTTTCATTCCTCAGACCACTTTGGAGGGCTTCCACGATGGTCCAGAGATTTTTACGAATCTGAGGTTGGGTTTTTATAAGTTCAAGCCTTTTTAATAATCCAATTACCATCGCAATTGGAAGTGATTTGGCAAAAGTCTGTGAACGCATGTTGTAACGCAGGTAATCGCAAACCTCTTCTTTGGCAGCTATAAATGCACCGATACCTGCCATAGATTTGGCAAATGTTCCGAAATACATATCAACCTGGTCCTGCACCCCAAAGTGCTCGCCAACTCCGGCACCGGTTTTACCCATGGTTCCGAACCCGTGTGCATCGTCAACAAGAAGACGGAAACTAAATTCACTTTTCAAGGCTGCGATTTGATCAAGCTGACCAAGATCACCTGCCATTCCAAAAACTCCTTCTGTAATAACCAGGATTCCTCCGCCGGTCTTTTGTACCAGTGAGGTGGCATGGCCCAGTTGTTTGCGCAGGCTGGTCATGTCATTGTGCTGATAGACAAACCTTTTGCCCATATGCAAACGAACGCCATCCAAAATGCAGGCATGTGCTTCCGCATCATAGACTATTACATCATTTCGTCCGCAAATTGCATCGATGATGGAAACCATTCCCTGGTATCCGTAGTTAAGTAAAAATGCGTCTTCTTTGCTCTCAAAGGCTGCAAGCTGTTTCTCAAGCTCTTCATGTTTGCTGGTCTGGCCAGACATCATCCGTGCGCCCATCGGGTATGCCAGGCCATATTGTGCTGTTGCTTCAGCGTCTGCCTGACGTACTTCCGGATGATTGGCTAATCCGCAATAATTGTTTAAGCTCCAGTTAAGTACTTCTTTTCCACGGAATCTCATTCTTGGGCCAATTTCGCCTTCCAGCTTAGGGAATGAAAAATAACCATGTGCTTCTTTCTGATACTGACCAATGTTGCCTTTGTCAGTCTTAATTTTTTCAAATATATCCACGGTAGTTAACTTTATGTAGTGATGCAATACGTTTTTGAAAGCCTGCAAATTTAAAGATTATTTTGGGTAACGGCAAATGACAAAACGCATAAATAGGAAAGCAGCATTTTGCAGAGGGTTAAAAAATACTAATACAGCCAAAAGAGGCACTTCTGATACTTTATAAATGCAGAAAAAATTTATCTTTGCACCATGATTCGGAAACTAAGAACATATTTTGTTGTAGGTGTCTTGTTAATCGCCTCATCCTGTGGAGAATATCAAAAGATAGTCAAGAGTACTGACTATGAGTACAAACTCAAGAAAGCCCGTGAATATTACGATAAGAAAGATTACAGCAAGGCGTCACAGCTTTATGCTGAATTGGTAAGCATTTACAGGGGAACCAACCGTTCTGACCAGGTGTATTACTATCTGGCCAAGAGTAACTACGGACAGAAGGATTATCTTATGGCCGGTCATTATTTCAGGCAGTTAATCAAAGAGTTCCCACGAAGTCTATTTACAGAGGAGTCACAGTTCCTGATCGGATACTGTTACTACCTTGATTCGCCCGCTCCACGACTGGATCAGAAAACAACGCAGGATGCTATTGATGCTTTTCAGCTTTTTATCAATATTTTTCCTTCAAGCAACAGAGTTGCTGAAGCGAATAAGCTGATTGACGAACTGCGTGAAAAACTCGTATTAAAGTCTTATATGAACGGAAGATTGTACTATGATCTTGGTGATTACAGGGCTGCGGTAGTTTCTCTCGCAAACAGTTTAAAAGAGTATCCCGACTCTAAATATCGTGAGGAGCTGATGTTTTACCTGTTAAAATCCAAGTACCTGCTTGGAGAAAACAGTATTGAAGAAAAAAAACGTGAAAGGCTGAATTCGGAACTCGATGAGTATTATACTTTTGTCGATGAATTCCCTAATAGTAAATACCGGAAGGAAGCCGATAAATTCTTTGCTAATACAAAGAAAATGATGAATCTGAAGGACGAAGAAATTAAGAAATAGAGATAAAATTATGGATTACAGAAAAGTTAAGGCAGCTTCAACAACTGTCCCTCGCAATCTAAGCGAGTTGGATTCTACAACTGACAACATTTATGAATCTTTGATGGTGATTGCCAAGAGGGCCAACCAGATCAATGCTGAAGTAAAAGAGGAGTTAAATCAAAAGTTGCAGGAGTTTGCGTCCTATTCCGATAACCTGGAGGAAGTATTTGAAAACCGTGAACAGATAGAAATTTCGCGTTATTATGAAAGACTCTCCAAACCGGTTCTCATTGCTTACGAAGAGTTCAAAGATGGTTTGATATATTACCGTAATCCTGCCAAGGAGAAAAAATAGTATCATTTCTGAATAATAATTTAAAAATGCCGCTAAAGGGGAAAAAGATTGTTCTCTGTATAACGGGCAGCATTGCTGCCTATAAAGCGGTATACCTGCTGCGCGGTCTGGTCAGGGAGGGAGCTGTAGTACAGGTTCTAATGACCGGGGCAGCAAAAGAGTTTGTTACCCCGCTTACTTTTTCATCACTCTCCGGAAAACCGGTGCTGAGTGATTTTTTCTCTGAGGCCAGCGGTGCATGGAACAGCCATGTAGACCTGGGGCTTTGGGCGGATCTTTTCATTGTAGCTCCAGCTACAGCTACCACAATAAGCAAAATGGTTAACGGTCTTTGTGATAATCTTGTCGTAACAACCTATCTCTCTGTAAGATGTCCTGTTATGGTCGCTCCTGCCATGGATATGGACATGTTCTCTCATCCGGCCTTACAGGAAAATCTTAACAAGCTTAGGTCATACGGGCATATAATCATAGAACCTGCTTTTGGCGAACTGGCCAGTGGCCTGACCGGAAAGGGACGGATGGAGGAACCTGAAAAAATTGTTGAAATCATATCTGATTTCTTCTCAGTAAAAAAAAAAATCTGAATAGATCCTACCTGATTACTGCCGGACCTACTCATGAAAGAATCGATCCGGTGAGGTTCATCAGCAATTATTCGACAGGTAAAATGGGCTTTGCCATTGCAGAACATCTTGCTAATTTGGGGGCACATGTTTTTCTGGTATGTGGCCCGGTTAACCTGAAGGTTGAAAATCCCAAAATAAGCAGGATCGATGTGGTATCAGCAGACCAGATGTATGATGCTTGCATCCAGTGTTTTAAAAAATGCGATGGTGCAATAATGACCGCCGCTGTCGCTGATTATTCCCCACTTAGTCCTGAAAAGGATAAAATCAAACGTTCGCATGGCAACATGAGCCTGGAATTGAAACCCAACAAAGATATTGCAGCCGAATTGGGAAGGATAAAAAGAGCTGACCAGATTTTAGTAGGATTTGCCCTGGAAACCTCCAACGAGCTTGGCAACGCGTTTTCGAAACTGAAAAAGAAAAACCTGGATATGATAGTTCTTAATTCATTGCGGGAAGAGGGAGCCGGGTTTGGACATGATACCAACAAGGTCACCATAATAACCCGGGATGAAAAAATTTACCTTTATGATCTGAAATCCAAAAATGAGGTTGCCATTGATGTTGTCAATAAGATGCTGGACCTTGACAATTTATCCTTTGATTGATTTTACCTGTAGGCACGTTTCGCATTTGGAATAGATTGTCTATTTTTAGGAAACATTTTAATGTTTATGCGATATACTCTATTGACTTTCTTATTGTTTTGCAGCCTGTTTGAACTATCAGGACAGGAGTTGCAATGCAATGTCAGCGTTTCCAGCTCGAGGATTGAAGGAACCTACAAGGAGATCTTTCAAACGATGCGAAATGATATTTCTGAGTTTATGAACAACAGGAAATGGACTGATCATCAATTTTCCTATGATGAGCGGATTATTTGTACAATGTTCATTCAGATTACCGACCAGATCGGAGCAGACGAGTTCAAAGGTACTATTCAGGTACAATTGAACAGGCCTGTTTTCAATTCCTCTTATCAATCACCTGTTCTGAATATCAAAGACAATGATTTTGATGTCCGCTATGTCGAATTTCAACCTCTTGATTTCAGCGAGACCTCCAATACAAATGCCCTGACAAACATCCTGGCATATTATGCCTATGTGATACTTGGTTTTGATTATGATACCTTTTCTCCGATGGGAGGTACTCCTTATTTTCAAAAAGCCAGGGATATAGTAAATAAATCCCAGAATGCAAGAGAAAAGGGTTGGCGCGCATTTGAAGGCCAGTATAACAGGTTCTGGTTGATTGATAACGTGACTAATAAGGCATACAGTCCATTCAGGGATCTTTTGTACCGTTACCACCGTCTTGGACTGGATTTGATGGCTGAGAAGCCTGATATAGGAAGAGGGGAAATTGCAGATGCGATCCGAAATATGCAGAAAGTATATCGCTCACGACCTGATACTTATATCAATAGAATCTTTTTTGATGCCAAGTCTGATGAGATTGTTAATCTTTTCTCTAAAGGGAGCGTGGATGAAAAGAGCAGGGTTATGACCGTACTGTCCGAATGCGACCCGTCCAACTCAGCTAAGTATGAAAAAATCATGCAGCAGAAAATATTCTAAAGTAACAATCACTGACCGGATTCGTAAAAACTGTCAATTTGATATTAGCTGAAAAATGCGTTCTCACGACCGGTTTGAAAATTAATTATCAGCTCTTGTTCAATATCCTAACAAAATTTTGGTAGCCAGAAATGTTAAAGCGCCTGCAGATTAGAAATTATGCCCTCATAAGGGAACTGGATGTGGATTTTACTTCCGGCTTAACTATCATTACCGGCGAAACCGGTGCAGGTAAATCAATTCTGATAGGAGCTCTTTCCTTGATTCTTGGACAGAGGGCTGATTCTTCGGTTTTAAAGGATAAGGAAAGCAAATGTTTTGTGGAAGGTGTATTTGAAGTCGATGGATACGGGATGGAGACTCTGTTTGAAGAGAATGACCTTGATTATGATACCCAGGTTATTTTCAGACGGGAAATTGCGCCAAACGGAAAATCACGGGCCTTTGTAAATGACACTCCGGTGAATTTAAAAACACTTCAGGATCTTGGGGTCAGATTGATTGATATTCACTCTCAGCATCAGAGCCTTGAGTTGGGGAACCGCTTGTTTCAGCTGATGGTACTCGACAATTATGCGGGAAATAGTGCTCTGCTTTCAGATTATCAGGCCAGATTCAAAGTGTATAAATCATTGCTGGCAGAACTCTCAAACGCTGAAGGCCTGGCAATTCAGTTGCGCAAGGAGCTGGATTACATCCAGTTCCAGTTTGAACAGCTCTCCGGCGCAAATCTCCAGATCGGTGAGCAGGAAACTATTGAGCATGAATTGTCACTATTGACTCATGCTGAGGAGATTAAAATGGCATTGTTGTCTGTGACCAACCTGCTGGGAGGTGAGGAACATAATGCGCTTACCCGAATCAGGGAATCAATTAATGTATTGAACCGGATCTCAAAATATTATCCTGAGGCAGCAGTACTGTCTGAGCGGATGAATAGCGCATACCTGGAAATCAGTGATATAAATTCTGAAGCAGAATTTTCATCCGAAAAAATTGATGTGGATCCGGGTAGGATATTGATTCTCAATGAAAGACTGGACCTTATCAATTCACTTTTGCTAAAGCATCATGCAACTAACGAAGAGGAGCTAATCCAACTTCGCAACGAATTTGAGTTTAAGATTAACCATGTCTATTCCAACGATGAAATAATTTCCGGTTTATTGACCAGGGTTAAAGAATATGAAGATGCCCTGATGAAACAGGCTGATCTTTTGTCGAAAAAAAGGATTGCTTCCACAATACCGATAGGCAGGAAAGTTGAAGAACAATTAATTCTGCTTGGCATGCCCAATTCACGCTTCAGGGCAGAAGTTAAAACCGGACTAAACTTGTCTCAATATGGTAGGGATGAGGTTAATTTCCTATTTACAGCTAATAAAAACGGCGAGCTTAATGAAATTTCGAAGGTGGCCTCAGGTGGTGAATTATCCAGGCTGATGCTCTCCATAAAAGCATTGATATCTAAATCCAAGGCATTGCCAACCATTCTTTTTGATGAAATTGATTCTGGAATTTCCGGTGAAACAGCCGATAAAATGGGAAATATACTAAAAGATATATCGCAGGATATGCAGGTGATCAATATAACCCATTTGCCTCAAATAGCCGCCAAAGGCGATAACCATTATCTTGTTTACAAAGAAGACAACGATACCGAAACCATCACCCGATTGAAATTACTCTCTCCCAATGACCGTATTTCAGAAATTGCCAAGATGCTCAGTGGTGAGAGTATTTCAGATGCTGCACGACTTAATGCTACCGAATTGCTGAAGTGATTGTTTCTCAGATTTGTACATATTCTGATGTTTCAGGAAGGCGGCTCGTTTCTTCGTTTTCAGTTTGATTAGCACTCAAGTTGAAACAGAAATTTCTGATTCACGTATGATCCTTAATGAGATTGAAAACTTTGAAAAAGATACGGCAGTACAATCGATGAATTCTTCCGCAATTTCAGGCAGGCAATTCACTTACAGGACATTGGAAATTACACCCGGAAGTGATAAACTCAATAAATCAATCATTTAAATTATAGAGTAAATTATATCTAATAGTATGGTATACAATTTGTTAAAAGGTAAAAGAGGAATTATTTTTGGTGCTTTGAATGAACATTCAATCGCATGGAAAGTCGCTGAGAGAGCTTATGAAGAGGGTGCAACATTCACCCTGACCAATGTTCCCATCGCACTTCGCATGGGGGATACCCAACTTCTGGCTGATAAATGCAATACAATAGTGATACCTGCTGATGCGGTAAATCTTGAAGACCTGGAAAACCTTATCTCACGTTCAATGGAGGTACTCGGGGGGAAAATAGATTTTATACTGCATTCCATTGGTATGTCACCAAATGTTCGCAAAGGCCGGCATTACAGTGACCTCGACTATGATTACCTTGCCAAAACCCTTGATGTTTCAGCGCTTTCATTTCATAAAGTACTTCAGAGTGCGCGTAAACTGGATGCATTGAATGATACCGCTTCAGTCCTTGCACTTTCCTATGTGGCAGCGCAACGTACTTTTTACGGTTACAACGACATGGCAGATGCCAAAGCGTTGCTGGAATCAATAGCCCGCAGTTTCGGATACATCTATGGCCGTGAGAAGGGGGTTCGTATCAATACCATTTCACAATCTCCAACACCTACTACTGCAGGGAATGGAATCAAGATGTTTGACAGTCTTTTGGATTTTTCTGAACGCATGTCACCGTTGGGAAATGCCACTGCTGATGAATGTGCCGATTATTGTATCGTAATGTTCTCGGACCTTACAAAGAAAGTGACCATGCAAAACCTATTCCACGACGGAGGGTTTTCTTCCATGGGAATGAGCTTAAGGGCAATGGAACAATACACGAAAGGCAATTGTCCTGATGAGGCTGATCCCGATCATATTTATGATTAATCTGCCTTGAATATTCTGATAGAAAATGACCGGTTTTGCCGGTCATTTTTTATGTAATCCACATTCCCTGGAATCAGGTGATTCCCACCACCATCTGCCGGCCCTGAGGTCTTCTCCGGGCATAACAGCCCTTGTACAAGGCTGACAGCCAATACTTGGATAGCCTTTGTCGTGCAGGGGATTGTAGGGAATTTTATGATCACGAATATAAGTTTTAACCTGTTCTTCCGTCCAGTCGATCAAAGGATTCAGCTTAATCAGGCCGTTGACTTCGTCCCATTCGATGGGTTGCATGGCGGCCCTGGTTACTGACTGATCCCTTCTTAACCCACATATCCAGACCGCCAGGCCTGAGAACGCTCTGCGTAGCGGCACAATTTTTCGAACATGACAGCACGCTTTTCTGTCTTCGATAGAATTATAAAAAAGGTTGATACCTCTTGATTTTACCATCTCTTCCACCTTGCCTGCCTCCGGAAAGTATACCTGGAGTAGGATGCCATATTTTTTATTGGTACGGTCAATCAGGTCGTAAGTCTCCGGAAATAACCTGCCAGTATCAAGTGTAAATATTTTGGTGTTTTTGTCTATCGAGCAAACCATTTCAGTTAACACCTGGTCTTCGAGTCCCAGGCTGCTAGAAAGGGCAATTTCACCTTTGTATTCTTTTAGAAAATACGTGATAAGTTCGACTGCACCAGCTTGTGCTAATTTCTCGTTCAGCGCTTTTATTTTTTGTTTCATCTGCTTATTGAATCCAATTCACGAGTATATAATTTGTATTTTAAATCGCCGCGTGGCAACGAAGTTCTGCGTAGCTAATCGGGAATCAGCGAAGTCCATTCGAAAAAGGAACATTTTTACCCCGTCAGTTGATTCCCGTTCATGTTCATTTCATTTTGGCAAAAATAGCCCAAAAATTAGAATATTTACCCCTTGTATTTTGGCAAGGAAAAGATAAACTCCAAACCACCGCCTTTGTGGGTCCTGGCTGAAATATCCCCTTTAAAACTTAGGATGGCATTTTTAACAATTGCCAAACCGAGTCCGGTTCCACCTTGTTTGCGCGAACGACCGGAATCAATCCTGTAGAAGCGTTCAAAAATGCGTGGAAGATGTTCCTCATCGACTCCCGGACCATTGTCTGCAAAAGAGAAATATTGGTAATTGTTGTCTTCATGGTAATTGGACATTTCAATCTTTATACCATCTCCTCCGTAATTCAGTGAGTTCTCCATCAGGTTTCTGAATACGGAAAAAATAAGCGAATAATTGGCATTTACAATGACATCGCTACCGACATTTGTATACACCGTGACTGCTTTTTGCTGAATCTGATCATTAAAGCTTTCGATCACCTCATCAATGAGCTTTTTTACTTCAATTCTTGCCCTGGGATATAAGTCTGATGATTCTTCAATCTTGTTTAACATTGCAATGTCATTTACAAGTTGTGTGAGTCTTTCTGATTGATTGAATGCCTTATTGATAAAATGTTGCTGTCTTTTTGGATCCATTTCAGGATTGTGCAGCAAAGTTTCAAGGTATCCTTTTACCGTCGCGATCGGTGTTTTAAGTTCGTGTGAAATATTGGAAGTAATCTGCTGTTTCATCATACTCCTCTTCATAAGCTGCGTGTTATCGGTGATCACAATTTCAAAGCTTCGATCCTGAAAAATAATACACTGAATCTGGAAATGGGATCCATCGCGCAGAACTGAATATTCCAGCCTCGGAAGTTCATTGAGATTATAAACGGTCGTATCGGCAACAGCGTCATCCACAAACTTTTTTATTGCTCTGAACTCATTGAGATCAAAAATTTTTTCAGCTGCTATTGTTGATTCCTCCGATATAACATTGATATAGAAAATAAAGTGACTGTTATTCAGGATAATTTTCTTACGGGGGGAAAAAAATGCCACACCTTCCTTCAAAACAAAAAGGTGACTGATGAGTTTCTCCTTTTCCAGCAAAAGCTCCTCTTTAGAATTATTCGCCAGTTCAAAAAGCTTGCTGATTTCGTGTCCGATAACTCCAATTTCATCATTTGAAAATTGCAGATCATCGTCCATCTTTTGCCCTTTTCTAACCCGCAGGGCAAAGTCTTTTAATTTGGCGATTGAATCCCCCATCCGATGAGTAATCAGTCTTAAAAGAATGCCAAAGAGCACAAACAGGAAAAGGAAATAGAGCATAAAGGCTCTGTCTATATTCAGGTAATTCTTCGTTTCAATATTGAAAAGAACTGCAGACCTGATTAATATATCATTGTATTTTTTTGCGTAGTAGAAATAATCGATATTTGTTGTGGCAGAGCGCCGGATATTGTATCCGGAACCGGAAAAAAGCGCTTCCTGAAATTCAGGCCTTTTAAAATGGTTCTCTAATTTCTGATATTCAGAAACCAAATTATCATAGAGAACATCACCTTGCAGGTCGAATACTGTTATCCTTATTTGAGAAGGTATCAGAAGTCTTTTCAATGAATCCAGGTGTGCCAGTTCCATTGAAGGTTTAAGATTCTCCTGTTGTATATATTTATCAACAATTTCTGTATAACTTTCCAGTCTGTTTTCGAGCAGTAAAACCCGGAAATGTTTTTCATGAATACTTTGGTAAATCAGTACAGACAACAGAAAGGCCACAAATAGCAGAAAATAGTTGACGAATAGTTTCCACCTGATCGACTTGTACCTGATTCTTATTTTATTTTTAAAGAAGCTCATATCTCAAAATAATATCCATAGCCAGCCTTGTTCCTGATATAAGAACCATACTCTTCCAGTTTTTTTCTCAACCTGGTTATATTGACATCGACTGTCCTGTCGGTAACGATAACATCATCGGCCCAAATTCTGGAAAGAATTTCCTCCCTTGAGAAAATTCGGCCCTGGTTTTTGGCCAGTAAAAGAAGAATCTCAAATTCTTTTTTCGTAAGCTCAATCTTTCTGTCATTAATTATCAGACGTTTGGTTTTATTGTCGAGAGCAATGCTTCCGAGAACCATAATTGAGTCATTGTTTTCAGCCTCTTTTTTACCGGTTCTTTTGAGAATTGTACTAACCCTTGCCTGCAACTCTCTGATAGAAAATGGTTTTGCCATATAATCATCGGCTCCGACAGAAAAACCTGTCAGTATGTCGTTTTCATTGCTCCTGGCGGTAAGAAAAATAATGGGAGAGTCAATATCCATCTCTTTTCTCATTTTTTGAGCCAGTCCGTATCCTGTCATTTTCCCCATCATTACATCCAGCAGAAACAGGTCATAAACATTCAGTTTTTTCTTCAATGCATCTTCTGCAGAATGAACGACATCGACCTGATACCCCTCGCTTTCAAGATTGAACTGAAGAATTTCACAGATATCCTCTTCATCTTCAGCGACCAAAATCCTGAAATTGCTCTTCGTTGTCATATTTTTATTTTTTGATTTGTCTGAATTGAAATTTACTCAAAAAAATCAATTAACCCATGATTCAGTTATAAACAGTTCTCCATAAACCATATGCTATAATTATACAAAATAGACATAAAAATTTTATTTTTTAACTCAATTGAAATTGCCATGATTTGTCTTATCACCAATTGATATGAATATAATCCTCATGGACAGCAGCTTAGCTTATCTTCGATTCTATGAGAGGGACAGGCCTTAGATATTAAAATAAAAAAAGGAATTGCGTAAATGCAACTCCGTTTTTTTACTGACTTATAATTTTAATTTAATTTGCAGACTGTAATTTGATGTCAAGTGATTGGTTGGATTTTACAACTTCCAGCTTTTCGATAAAACTTTTATTGTATGATATATAGGAAGCGATCACATTGTATTCGCCCGGCTTCAGGTTGTCTATCTTGAAATTGCCATCCAAATCCGTGTGCGCTTTTTTTGATTGACCTTCAATTGCTACTTCTACCCCGGCAAGGGCTTCACCTGAATTAAGATCGATCACTCTTCCGGAAATTGAAACTGAAGATGCCGTAGATGAGGAAGTTGCCACTGTGGATTTATCTTTATTTGCAACTTTATCATTATTGGCTGCAAAAGATAAGGCAACAACCGAAATCAATGACAATGTTAATAGTACCTTTTTCATTTTGTTTTTTTTAGTATACTGCAAATATCTCCAATCGCTGTTACAAATCGATTACAGGATTATTACAATGCAATTAATAAACAGTAACGAAAGAAAGTGTAATCAATATTTTTTCTCACTTATAACTTTGCCGGAGTCATCATAAATTCTCCATATGCCGGTTTTCATTCCCATTTCGTAGTGCAATTCGTACAATGGCTTACCGTTGTTGGACCAGATAAACCAATCTCCGTGCTTGAGGTTCTCTTTGTATTCTGCCTGGGCTGTTTTATTGCCCGATTCATCCCAGGTAATCCAGATTCCGTCTTTTTTGCCGTCTTTGTATGATCGCAACTCTTGTTTCCTTCCATTCTCAAAAAATATTGTCACTGTACCCTCCAGCACCCCGTTCGAAATATTCAGGATTGTTTTGGGATGATGGTTGTTATAATATTCAGTGTGTACGCCAGAATATAGCATACCTTTTTTGAAATACTTGCCATCAACATTCACAATTTCCTGCGAAAATGCAAGTGAGGCCAGGAAAATGAAGCAAACAAGCAATAGATTTTTTTTCATATGTAAAAAATTTGTTTTTCAAAATTCAAATGGAAAGTACCAGATTACCTAACATGAAGTACGAAAGGTTGATCTTTTTGCCAATAATTCGTAATTGATTGATTTACCCTGAATTGATTCTTTAATTTTGCCATCTCAAATATAGTTTATAAAATACGATCAATTTCGGTTATGAGTTGTCTAAAAGAAAAGGCAGCTCAAATGAGCGGCCTTTTCTCAGGAACTCAATAATAGCTAGTAAGCAGTAGTTTTAGGTGTCCAGTTTGACCATCCGGAAGTCCAGTCAGTAGCCTTAAATGCACCAATGTAATCGGTAGGGTCCAATCCAGCTGGGAGAGAAATCGCTGCTCCTGTCAAGAGCGGTGAGCCTGTCAGGGGCAGAAAATTTGGAGCTGTCAGGTTAAAGGGATTGTTCACCTTAAGATCTGAATTGAGGGTGACAGTCCTGTTAATTTTTGCTGGATCTTCAAAGAAACCTTTTTCTCCAGCAGTATTACCACCGTAGTTGTCAGTCATTCCGGAAAGGATACAACCTTTAACCATGGCACCTGATCCTCCATTACCTTTAGGATCAGCTAGTAACAAGCCAACTGGCCAACCTGCAAAAACTGAATTGTAAACTTCAAGATTTGATTTTCTTCTGATATGCATAGATGCCTGGAACAATGGGTTAATAACAGTTGTGGGTGTCGCAAGAGGTCCGTAAAGACTTACATTGGCAAATCTCGGGTTGGTAGTAGGTATGTTTGTGGAACCGCTTCCATCGTTGTCAGATTCAAATCCGTTAGATTTTGAGATGTCTGCTACTGCGGGATCGCGCAACCCGACAAGATATTGCACAAAACCACTGTACCCGAAATCAGTATCAAATTCATCATCTAATCCGCTGAAAGCAATGAGGTGTTTGCAATTCACTGTACCGCCAAACCATTCGTACGAATCGTCATTTGCATAGGATACCTGGATGTAATCTATCACTGTTCCACGGCCAACACCGCCAAATGTCAGTCCGTTTATCTCTTTATCAGGCATAAAGGCATATCCAGCGAATTCAATCCTCACATATTGCATAGAACCAGAACTGTCGTTGTCATCAGAGCCACCATATTTGGCTCCCAAACCACCTTCAATTTCAGCTTCACCGCCTGTTACATTGATTTTCGCATTACCGCACAGCACTACACCTCCCCAGTCGCCTGCTGCACGTGATCCGGCAGGTTTTGAAGATGTGAAAACAATAGGCTTGGCTGCTGTGCCATTTGCCATGATTTTTGCTCCCCTTTCAATCACCAGGGAGGCTTTGGTATCAACTTTCCCTTTGATTACAGTTCCGGGTTCGATGGTAATGATGGCGCCGGATTTTACATACACCCAACCATCCAGAATATAATTTATATCGGATTTCAAGGTAATACTTGAGGTGATATTTCCTGCAAGCGTAACTGTTGAGCCTGCTGACGGGAATACAGAAACAGTACTTTTATCAGTAAACATACCGTCAATGGTAGTCACTGTTATTTCGGTGCTTCCCTGTGCAACACCGGTAACAGTTCCATCTGCGGCAACGGTAGCAATTGTTGCATCCTTGGTTGACCAGGTTAATGTTTTGTTATTTGCATCATATGGTGTTATGGATGCAGTGAGTTTAAGCGGAGCACCAATCCTGACAATTGCAGTTTTTTGGTCAAGAGTAACTCCTGCAACTTTGACGATGGGAGTTTCCTTTTTACAGGAAGTAGCTACTGCCAGGAGCAGTACAGACAATAAAATCAGATTAGAGATAAAACGTTTCATAGGAATAAAATTTTTGTTATTAATTAAAGTTTTCATTTATAATGATTTGCCATTTTTATTATATAGAAAATAGATTATTCGGTTCAATGATTTTCAGAACCGAAATCCTAATTCAAGAGAAAAACTGCTTCCCGGCCGGAAACTTCTTAGTACCTGATCGCGATTGAAATATTTAACGTTCGAACTGCCTCCTGTATAGTAGCTCATATCAACATTGGTGTCGATTTTTTGTTTATAAACAACACATTGATTGAGCAGATCCTTTATCGAAAATTTAAGTTCGGCGTATTTCCCAATTTTTTTACTGATTACAAAATCGATCAAATGTCTTGGCATTTCATAAACATCAGGAATATTCTCCCATGAGTTTTGCTGGGGAATTCCGACAATCTGGATTCTTTTACCGATGACGTTGTACAAGAGGTTTATCATCAGGCGGCTTTTCTCCTCATCGCTGTAAAAAATGCCAGCGTTAAGAATGTAAGGAGACTGGCCTGCCATGGGACGCGTTTTTTCTGTGACTTTGTTGGCAAAATTGATTTCACTTTTTATCAGGGCACCGTTCAATACCACGTTTAATTTTTCCCAGATACCCGCAGAACCCAGAGATTTCCTTACTTCTGCTTCAACTCCATAATTTACTGCCTGGTCAGCATTTTGATAACTATATTCAAGGCCGCTACCTGTTTGAAGGTATTTTACCTCAATTGGATTTTGAAACTTCTTGTAAAACAACCCCAATGAAAATATTTCGTTTTTGGACGGATAATTTTCATACCTGATTTCTGCATTGTTTACGCTGGCATTTTTCAAGTTTGGATTCCCCGAATAAACCGCATTGTTTTCAAAATCATAAAATGGGAAAGGAGCTATCTCTCTGAACTCTGGTCTGTTTAATGATTTACCGTAAGCTACACGCACCAGGTTTTCATCGTTGAACATGTAAACAGCGTTGAGTGAGGGTAGTATATTGAAGGTGTCATTGGTAATTGTAATAGGCTGAAGAAACCTGTCATAACTCTCTATCTGTTGTTTGTTTTTTTCTCCCCTGATTCCTGCATAGACGGACAATTTTTTGGTGAATGGGATCTGAAGTGCGAGATAGCCGGCTAATTGATTGTTGCTTCCTGAGTATGAATCTGATTTGCTGGTTTCTTCATCCAGTTTTATACCTGTTGTTGTATTGATGTTTTCGTTATTAAACATTTGGTCCAGAGGTAGATATCCAATTCTTGTATCGTACATGCCGGTGTTTGAAACTACATATCCCAATTTTCTGGCGCTGAAATCACGTACTTTTTTCTCTGTATATATACCAGCTTTGAACGTCGGATTGATATCCATCATGCTGAATGTATGTTCCAGGTTTGCAGCAGCAGAATAAACATTCTCCAGGAGGTTCATATAAACTCTTCCTGCATTTGCAGTCAGCGGGTTCACAGGGAATACCATATAATATTTTCCATCATTTGGATCGGTAGTATTTTCGTTCAAATTGAGTTTAATGCGTTTCAAGTCCGGTTCATCACGGTTTGCCCTTGAATAACCGGCAATCCAGTCGATTTTTGTTTTATTCTCATTCAATGAATGTGTTCCGGTAAGTTGCCCCATATAGGTATTTCTACTCATGAATCCATATTCATAAGACTTGATTTTTGAGTTGCTATAAAACTCCGTTCCCTCCCTCATGGCAGTTTTGGTATATCCAATATGGTTAAACAGGTTACGGAACTCTATTTTATTTCCTTTCCCAAGGAAAGCGCTCCAGTTCTGCATGATGCCTAATTTGGCGGAGTTTTTAAAAATTTTATCCTGGAACGCAAAATCATAACCTGGTTGATCAATATCAAAACGGTAAACGCCATAATTATTATTTTCCACGTGTTCGTAAGACTTCAGATTTGAATAATTTATTGAGGTCACTTCTCCAAGGATGATTTTTTTTATGTGAAAGCGATGGGCCATATTGTAAGCCAGTCGGAGATCCGGAACTGCTGTATTTGAAGTTGCAACCCAGTTTTTGTTCAGCATACGACCGAGCAGCACCTGGTCGTTTTTTCCGACCTCTCTTAAATCAGCCGGAAATGAAACAGGTAATTTCCTGGTTCCGTCATCAAATCCCAACCAGTCGAGTTTTCCACCCTGGTATTTGTAAAAATCATTGAATGTAGTACCTGGTGTCACTGATGTTCCCAGTGAAAATGAATATGAATTGGACTCCGGAACATCCTTCGTGCTCAACTTGATGAATCCTCCCGAAAAATCGCCCGGTAATTCTGGCGCGGGTGTTTTGTAAATCATCATGTTTTCGATCATGGAACTGGGAACGATGTCGAATGAAAATGCCCTGCTGTCTGCTTCCGAACTTGGTGCGGATGCATTGTTCAGCCATACACTGTTGTATCTTTGTCCCAGACCCCTCACTATAACAAAGCGGTCATCCACAATGGTTACCCCCGGCACGCGTTTGACAACTTCCGACGCATCCCTGTCCTGGGACCTTTGAATTTGTTGATTGGATATTCCGTTGGAGGAAATCAGGCTTGATTTAATGGCATTTATAACAGAAACATCAGACCCCTGACGCCTGGTTGCAGTTACTGTAATATCGCCAAGACTAATGGTCGCTTCTTCCATTTCAACCTTAAACTGGTTCCGTTTGTTGGCGGCAATCACAACGTTTTCAATTAATACCTGATTATAAGATATATATGTAACTCTTATGTTGTAGGTTCCTGGTTTTATATTATCTATGATAAATTGACCGTCGAAATTTGTTACTGCACCGATGGTAGTGCCTTCAAGCATTACCTGTGCTCCAACCAGGGTTTCTTTAGATTTTTTATCGAAAACAGTACCTTCGATACTCCCATTTGCAGCAAAAATGGTGTTGGAATTTAACAGAGAAAATAGAATGCCAAACAATATACCCAGGTAAATCTTTTTTGAGTATTTCTTTCGGGATTGCCGGATTTCAGGATTGTCTAAAGTTGTCAAGGTGGTGAGGATAATGATGTCGCTCTTTCGCAGTTCCTTTAATAAATACATATGCAGGTTATCAGTTCATTTACGGTGCAAAATTGTTTTAATGGTGTTACAGATATGTTTCAAAAGAAATACACTGCGGTTAAACTATTTTTATTGCCGGGCTGAATACTCAGAAAGACTTTAAATGATGATTACATTGGATAAAATAGTAAAATGTGGCCTGCCGGTTTTTCTAAACATTTTCATTTTAAGAGATCGAAGATTTAAGGATGAAACAGCACGTTTCATGCGATTCATCGCGGTTAACAGTATGCCATGTCACTAAAAGCCTGACAAATTTTTATGCAGGTCGTTTGTAGCGTGTAATTTTGATTGGGAAGACAAATCTTGCGGAAATCTCATCTTATTGATTAATTTTGTGGCTCATTTATTCTGTCGGACTTACCGGCAACAATGAATCAAAATCTGATATTGTTTTTATGGACTTACATACCATTAACCATCTTCGGGAGCTGGAGTCAGAGTCGATTTTTGTGATTCGCGAAGTGGCGGCTCAGTTTGAAAATCCTGTGATGCTTTTTTCCGGAGGAAAAGATTCGATTGTCATGTTTTTTCTTGCCAGGAAAGCATTTTTCCCGGCTAAAGTTCCTTTCCCGTTAATGCATATTGATACCGGACATAATTTTGAGGAAACACTTACTTACCGGGATGAACTGGCTGAAAAGACAGGTACAAAAATAATTGTCAAATATGTACAGGACTCAATAGACAAAGGCAGGGCAGTTGAAGAAAAAGGGGTAAATGCAAGCCGGAATGTATTGCAAACTGTCACCTTGCTGGATGCAATTGAGGAAATGAAATTTGATTGTGCCATGGGGGGTGGGCGCCGTGATGAAGAAAAAGCACGGGCCAAGGAGCGGTTTTTCTCTCACAGGGATGAATTTGGCCAGTGGGATCCGAAAAACCAGCGTCCGGAACTGTGGAACCTCTTTAACGGAAAGAAACATATTGGAGAGCATTTCAGGGTGTTTCCGATCAGCAACTGGACTGAAATGGATGTATGGCAATATATCCTGATGGAGAATATTCCTATGCCCAGCCTTTACTTTACCCATGAACGAGAAGTTTTTTGCCGGGACGGGGTATGGCTGGCAACGGCTCCCTTTATGCAGTTAAAACCCGGCGAAACAGCAGAGGTTAAAAGAATACGGTGCCGTACTATTGGTGATATTACCTGTACCGGGGTTGCTCTTTCTGAAGCTAATACCCTGGAAGAAATTATCCAGGAGGTAGCTGCAAGTCGAGTGACTGAACGTGGCGGACGTGCTGATGATAAACGATCGGAGGCAGCCATGGAGGACAGGAAGAAAGAAGGGTATTTTTGAATTATGAGTTATGAGTTATGAGAGTAATGCAGTTGTATGACAGGCTGATGTTTAATCATAATTTATTATTTATTTATAAAGTTATTTGACACTGAAGCAGAATGAGTGATATTTCAAAAACACAGCCTTCCGGCAAGGAAATAGGATATTTGGATATGGAACTTCTCAGGTTTACCACCGCCGGAAGTGTTGATGATGGAAAAAGTACGTTGATCGGCCGATTGTTGTATGACAGTAAGGCCATTTTTGAAGATCAGATGGAAGCCATCGAAAGAGCCAGCATCAGCAGGGGTGGGGAAGAAGTCAATCTTGCGTTGCTTACCGACGGACTCAGGGCAGAACGGGAGCAGGGGATAACAATCGATGTTGCCTACCGCTATTTTGCCACTCCGAAAAGAAAGTTCATTATTGCAGATACTCCCGGACACATTCAGTATACCAGGAACATGGTCACCGGAGCATCGACTGCCAATGCGGCCGTAATATTAATAGATGCACGCAACGGAGTCATTGAGCAGACCCGCAGACATGCTTACATTGCAGCACTTTTGCAAATTCCTCATGTTGTGGTATGTGTCAATAAAATGGACCTGGTTGATTTTTCCAGGGAAGTTTTTGAAACCATTAAGACAGATTTTACCGAGGTAGCCCGCAAACTTGGAAACAATGATGTTCATTTTATTCCAATCAGTGCGAAACTGGGAGATAATGTTGTTGATCCCTCCCAAAATATGCCGTGGTACAAGGGGATGACTTTTATAGGTCTGATGGAAGCTATTCCGGTAGGTGGTGATCATAATTTTAAAGACCCACGGTTTCCCGTTCAATATGTGATTCGTCCGCAGTCTGACCAATACCACGATTACAGAGGGTACGCAGGCCGGGTGGCAGGCGGAATTTTCAAAGTAGGACAGGAGGTAGTGGCGTTACCCGGCGGACAAAAAACAACCATCGAAAGCATTGATTTTGGCGCTGAAACACTTCAACGGGCTTTCCCTCCTCAATCTGTCACCCTCCGGCTTGCTCATGAAATTGATATAAGCCGGGGATCCATGATTGTTGATGCAATAAATCAACCTATTCAAAGTCAGGCGATTGAGCTAATGGTATGCTGGTTAAGCAATAAACCACTTCAGCACCGCGGGAAATATCTGTTAAAACACACATCAAACGAAATGAAATGTGTTGTTACGGATGTTGCCTACAAGGTTAATATCAACACACTGGAGGAAATATATGATGACACCACCATTGGTCTGAACGAGATTGCCAAAATATCCATTAAAACTACCAAGCCAATCTTTTTCGATTCTTACAACAGAAACCGTGAAACAGGAAGTTTGATTCTTATTGATGAAGCAACCAATAATGTTGTAGGAGCCGGGATGATACTGAAAGAGCAGGAATAATGCCGGATTACATCCTTATTGCAAATGTAAATAAGATTTCATTCATACGGGTGTGGTATTTTACAGGCTCAACATTAATCCCGTCTACCTGGTACATATACATATAATTTGTTTTATCGCCCAGGCTATAAGTCAGATCGGCGGAAAATACTCCTGCCCGATAGCCGATTCCACCACTATATGAATTGAATTTGTAATTTGCATTGGGTTGGGAAGTGCCAAAAGATGTTGATTTATATGGGTTTCCAAGAAATTCCATTCCACCCCTGAGACTGAATGCATCAGTAATCCGGTATTCTGCACCTGCTCTGATATTGCTGGTTGATTGGTATATTTCCTTGATGTTACCGTTTTCCGACCCAAACTGGTAGCCGTCGCTGCCATGCCTGTACTTCATATTGGCATAATCAACATATTCATAATCAAGTGATAGTAGGCCTTTTTTTGCAAATTGCAACGCAATACTGCCAATGGCGCGCAATGGAGTGTTGTAATTATATTCATAGGTTCCAACCGGAGTTTCCTCATAATGAGCTCCGTTTGCCTCAGGATAGACATCAACCAGATTTGAACTCATTATTGAGCTGTATCTCTCTTTCATATAGTAATAGGTAGGCGTATGAATGGCAGCTCCAATCCGCAGTACTGGAACAGGACGGAAGATGATACCAAATTTGAGGTTGTACCCGATTCCGGAAGTTCTTTCAGCGTTGGTATAATCAAATTTCCCCCATGCACCGCTTTCACTGTACATTTTTGCTTCATCATAGTATAGATCCTGCATTCCCAAAGTCATACCGGCATAAAACTTGTGACCGAAATTGGCTCCAAAGGAAGCCACGTATTCGTTGATAAATCCTTCATGAGAAACTGATTCAAGTTGTTTTACCGTTTCATCACTAAAAAGGAAAGTACTGTACTGGTCGCCGCCTGAATTGGGATTTGTTACTTCAATCAGGTAATTTTCCCATGCCAGTTTACTTTCCCAAGGAATACCTTGTTTATAAGGGTCATAAGTATCTGTAGAAACCAAATTTGTATAAACTATCCCGTTTGTATTTTGTGCAAACGCATCCATACGTGAATATGGAATGTTGTCGGCACTGACATACGAAGAACTGTTCAGATTTGCAACCCGGTTGTATCCCAAGGCAAAATTCAGGGATACTAAACCTGAACTGTTTTCATGCATCGGAACTACAGAAACATAACCGAAATTTTTGAAATTGAAGTTATTGTTGTTATCCTGGTAATTGTTGCCCTGGTAAGAGGTTTCGGTATTGGTCTGATTGAGGAGGCTCATTGTTGTTGAAACCTCTCCTCTCTGATAGATACCAATACCTGCAGGGTTAATGCTGAGTGCACCAAAATCTCCACCTAAGGCACCAAAGGCATTACCCATGGCTTTTAACCTGGCTGTAGAACCATAATACTGTTGCGAAAATATGAGTGCATTGTCAACATATTGCGCTGATGCTACGGACATTAGTCCAATCAGCGTTACGAGCGTAAAATATAGTTTTTTCATCTTTATGAGATTTTTATTTTTTGAGATCAGAAATTGGTCAACATTCATTATCTTCTCTCTTAAGGGGATTAATTATTTAGCATATAGTTGGAACTATTCTAAAATAGGGGCATAAGATTTGTCTCACCACCTAAAGATGGAAGATATTAAATTTGACTTTAATTACCTTTGACGGCCACCACCACCGCTACTTCTGGAACCACCACTGCCACTACCGCTACTTGAACCGCCGCCGCCGCTGTGTCCGCCACCTGAACCACTATTGTATGAAGGTGAAGGGGAATAGCTCCTGGTTGAACCAGCTGATTCGTAAGACCTTGATGGTGAGGAGCTTCTGCCACTATTGAAGCTGCCGCTTTGTGACGATCTGGTTGCAGAACTTGCTGCCGAGCCACGTTGGTAGCTTCCGGATGATTGGGATCTTGAATATCCGCTGCTGGTACCGGCTCCGTTGCCCAAAGGTCTTGAATAACGACTGGACTGTGAACTGCTCCGCGAATTTTGAGGAGTTGTATATTGTCTTGTTGCACTGTTGTTATTATAGGACGGCTGAGTATTCATCCGTGGCCTGTTGTAAGTTGGTGTATAATTTTTTGTTGTTGAGGATGATCTTGTTGTTGCACCTGATTGATTGACTGCACCATTGCTTTGGATATTATTTGAACGTCTGAGATTTGAAATAGTCTCTCCCCTGGTTCCCTGAATTCGCTGTGCATTGACAGATCCTTGTCTTTGTTGTGAAATTGTACCTCCTTTGGTGTCAGCCGAACGTGAGAGCCTTGTTGATGAAGTACCGGTTGCATTTGAAGCACCGGAAGTTGACCTGGTACCGGTAGCCGATCCCACAACATTATTGTCCCTGGACAACCTGGTAGAAGATGAACCGGCACCAGAGCCGAATCCCTGCCTTCCATAAGCAGCTCCGGAAATATTTCCACTTTTCTGTGTATTCATACCATATCTGACAGCATTGGAATCTCCGCGCCTTCCAGTATGGTTTTGAGGTCCGTAATAAGAATTTGCATAATAATTTCCGCCGCCATAGTAGGAAGATCCCCATCCAGAATAAGGATAACCCCAACCATAACCATAACCATAGGATGGAAAGCCCCATCCAAATCCATAATAGGGATAATTCCACCCATATCCATAATATGGATAACCCCATCCGTAGCTGTAATAAGGATTACCCCACCCATAACCATAGTTTGGATATCCCCATCCGTAGTTTAATCCAAAACCTATACTCCAGTAAGGATCCCAAAATGGATCATAGAAATACGGATCGTAAAATGTCCTGATCCTGGTTGAATAATCCAATGCTTCACCTTCATAATAATTGTTGACGGTGACTTGCTCTTTGTCGTTGGCATACTCCACTAAAGTATCAGAATATGCGGGCTGGTCTTCAAAGTAATATGCGTTGTTATCTTTTCTGCTGCTTTTGGGAACGACATAATTGTTGATTACTTTACCCTTTTCGTTCTCTTCAACCTGCAGGGCTACAGTACTCCTTTGCTGAGGTTTTGCAACCTCTTTGGCCGGTTGAGGTGCGGCAGGCCTGGCATCCCCGGGTGTAAAATAGAGATCGTCTGAATAGTTGCCGGAGGTGACCTTTGATCCTGTGGAACAGGCAGTAGCCATAAGGGCAATGGCTATTAATAGTTTAACATTCGTTTTCATGTTTTGTTCCTCCTATTATTTATAAATCCTTCAAATTTCCTTACTTTTGCATTCGAAATCTTATGATAATACAAGCAAATATCATACCAAAATAGTAAAATGGCTAAGGAACTTACATCAAAAGAGGAAAATTATTCGCAATGGTACAATGATCTGGTCAGCAAGGCTGATCTGGCTGAAAATTCAGCGGTACGGGGTTGTATGGTTATTAAACCATACGGATATGCAATATGGGAAAAAATGCAGGCGGCACTGGATCAAATGTTTAAGGATACCGGACATGAAAATGCTTATTTCCCGCTGTTTATTCCAAAGTCATTTTTCTCCAAAGAAGCGAGCCATGTGGAAGGTTTTGCCAAAGAGTGTGCAGTTGTAACTCATTATCGTTTAAAGAATGACCCCAACGGTAAGGGGATAATCGTTGATCCGGAAGCAAAACTGGAAGAAGAATTAATTATTCGTCCAACTTCTGAGACCATTATCTGGAGTACCTACAAAAATTGGGTTCAGTCCTATCGTGATCTTCCGATTCTGGTCAATCAGTGGGCCAACGTTGTCAGATGGGAGATGCGTACACGTATGTTCCTGCGTACTGCAGAATTCTTATGGCAGGAGGGTCATACCGCACATGAAACCAGGGAGGAAGCATTGGTTGAAACGGAAAAGATGATCAATGTTTATGCAGATTTTGTTGAGAATTACATGGCTGTCCCTGTCATCAAAGGAGCGAAAACAGAACATGAAAGATTTGCAGGGGCACTTGAAACATTTAGTATTGAGGCACTTATGCAGGATGGAAAAGCTCTGCAGTCGGGTACTTCACATTTTCTGGGCCAGAATTTTGCCAAGGCATTCGACGTTCAGTTTACATCACGCGAAGGGAAACTTGAATATGTATGGGCAACTTCCTGGGGCGTTTCAACCCGGCTTATTGGTGCCCTCATCATGGCTCATTCTGATAACAACGGATTGGTTCTTCCACCTAAACTTGCTCCAGTTCAGGTAGTTATCGTCCCAATTTACAAAAATTTTGACCAGCTGGACCAGATTTCTGAAAAAGTAAAGGTTTTAGTTGACCAATTAAAGAAAAGAGGTATCCGTGTTAAATACGATGATCGTGACTCACAACGTCCAGGCTGGAAATTTGCTGAATATGAGATGAAAGGAGTGCCTGTCAGACTTGCTATCGGGCCACGTGACCTCGAAAACGGAAGTGTAGAGGTTGCACGCCGTGATACTTTAGAGAAGAAAGTTGAGCAGATGGAAGGCATTGATCTACTGATTGATGACTTACTTATTGAAATACAGTCAAATATATACAATAAGGCATTTAAATTCAGGGAAGAGAATACCTTTAAGGTTGACACTTATGATGAATTTAAACTACAGCTTCAGACCAGGCCCGGTTTTATCCTGGCTCACTGGGACGGGACCAACGAAACTGAGGCATTGATTAAGGAAGAGACAAAAGCAACGATCCGTTGCATCCCTTTTGATGGTGAAATGGAAGAAGGGAAGTGTATGGTAACGGGTAAACCTTCAAGCCGAAGGGTACTTTTCGCATTGTCATATTAATATTTACACCTCAGACAATGGCAATTACTATGGAAAAAAATGTGGTCGACAGGTTTCTTAATTATGTAAGTTATGATACACAGTCCGACCCGGACAGTAATCATTCTCCAAGTTCAGAGGGCCAGGTCGTTTTTGGCCAAATGCTTGCCGACGAGCTGGTTCATATCGGATTGTCTGAGGTTGAAATCGACTGGAATGGTTATGTTATGGCTACCTTGCCTTCCAACATTGATCAATCGGTGCCTGTAGTCGGTTTTGTAGCCCATATGGATACCAGTCCTGATTGTTCGGGTAAAGGCATCCGTCCAGGATTGATCGATTGTTACAATGGTGAAGACATTGTATTAAATGCTGAAAAAAATATAGTGCTTACGACCAGACGATTTCCTGAAATATTGAAATATACCGGACAGCGCCTGATTGTGACAGATGGAACAACTCTTCTTGGGGCGGATGACAAAGCAGGTTTGGCCGAAATAGTCACTGCCATGGAATTTCTTTTGGCTCATCCGGAGATCAGGCACGGAAAAATCAGGATAGCTTTTACTCCTGATGAGGAGATTGGACGAGGTGCAGACCATTTTTATGTTCCGAAATTCGGTGCCGATTTTGCGTACACTATTGATGGGGGTGAGCTTGGAGAGCTGCAATATGAAAATTTCAATGCAGCCTCTGCTCATGTTGTTTTTCACGGAATCAATGTTCACCCTGGTTCTGCCAAAGATAAGATGCGTAATTCGATGCTGGTGGCAAATAAATTTCTTGCCGGTCTTCCCGTTAGTGAGGTTCCTGAAAAGACGGAGCATTATGAAGGTTTCTTCCACCTGATTAAGTTCGAGGGCCGGGTCGACAGGACAGAACTTGAATTTATTATCCGCGATTTTGACAGGGAAAAATTTCTGGTAAGGAAATCCCTTCTGGAAGAGATGATCAATAACTTGAATTTCTCCTTTGGCGAAAAGATTGCTGAAATTACAATTAAGGATCAGTATTTCAATATGAAAGAAAAAATTGATCCCTCGTTTTTTATTGTCGACCTGGCAAAAAAAGCAATGATTTCCTGTAATGTTGAGCCGAAGATTATCCCCGTAAGAGGAGGAACTGACGGTTCCCGGCTTTCCTACATGGGATTGCCTTGTCCCAATATATTTGGCGGGGGACATAATTTCCACGGCGAATATGAGTACATTCCCACCAAATCGATGGAAAATGCCTGCAGGGTAATTATTGCCATTGCCACAAGTGTAGCTGATTTGTAATATTCTGCTAATATTGTTTTACGGGTGATCGACAGATTTATTAATTATATTGAGTCAAGGCATCTCTTCACGCTTCACGACACGTTGCTGGTAGGAGTTAGTGGAGGAAGAGATTCAATTGTCCTGGCAGATTTGCTATTCAATGCCGGTTATGCCTTTGCCATAGCGCATTGTAACTTCAAATTGCGCGGAGCAGAGTCCGATCAGGATGAGACTTTTGTAAAAGAGCTGGCATCAAAATACGATAAACCTGTTTACAGCAAATCTTTTGATACATTCAAAGTTGCTGAAGATGAGGGTATTTCCATTGAAATGGCCGCAAGGAATCTGCGTTATACCTGGTTTGAAGAAATCAGGAAGAAGCATCATTATGACTGGCTTCTTGTTGCCCATCACATGGATGATCAGACTGAAACTTTTTTCCTTAATCTTTCCAGGGGTACAGGTATTTCGGGTTTAACCGGGATGAAGGCGGTCAATGGCAAGGTTGTCAGGCCTCTTTTATTTGCTCATGGAAAGGAGATTGAGACCTACGCATGTGAACACAATCTTGATTTCAGGGAGGACAGTTCCAACTTCCTGATGGACTTTCAGAGAAATAAGATAAGGCACATGGTGATTCCGCTTATGGAAGAGCTGAATCCATCTTTCAGGGCCGGGATGAAGGATACCATTTCTCATCTGAGTGATGCCTACCAGATCTTCCTCCAGGCGATTGATCGTGCGACGGAACGAGTTGTTAAGCACAGAGCGACCGGAGAGATTGAAATATCACTGGTGGAGCTTAAAATGCTGAATCCATTGTCTACCTACCTATTTGAAATTCTCAAGCCCTATTATTTTAACGGAGATGTTGTGGATGAGATGATTAACTGTCTTGATGGCCAGTCTGGCAAGCAATTTTTTTCACCTTCTCACCGTGCTGTTCTTGACAGGGATGTAATTCTTGTCCTTAAAAATAGGGAGACTACATCAAAAAGATATTATCTCGAGGGAAATTGCCAAAGAATTGAATATCCTGTGAAACTGAAAATCTCTTCATTTAAGAGAGATGATTCCATTAAATTGCATACTCCTCCCAACAAAGCGCTTATTGACAAGGATAAAGTTCAGTTTCCGCTTATTCTCCGAAAGTGGCAACCGGGAGATTACTTCCAGCCATTGGGGATGAAGGGTATGAAAAAACTCAGTGATTTCTTTGTGGACGAAAAATTCAGTCTGACGGACAAGGAAAAAACCTGGCTTTTGACCAACGGTGAGGAGATTATATGGATTATTGGAGTACGTCTGGATGACCGCTATAAAATATCTCCTGAAACAAGGAATATGTTGGAAGTGGATGTCGAATAATCAGGCTGCATCCTTTTTCCCGATGAAGGATGAAATCATATCTCCGATCAGCCAGCCCATAATCATACCGTATAATGTGCTTGCCTGCCAGTGGGAGGTAATAGGGCAGGTGCCGGTACTGCATCCAACAAATTTCCAGTATAAAAATCCGCCTAATCCACCCAGAACCAGGAATACAATACTGACAACTTTATTTTTAATCTTTTTAAGCATATTTATTTTTTTTGCAAAGAAAGTAAAATATGCATAAAATTAGATGTGTTAATATTACAATTGGATACTTTATTTGGAATTGATTCTGAAAAGCAAGGACTAATATTTGTCAAATGATTGAATATTAAATTATTATAATCAATTAGAAATGTTGGACTTAATTTTTCTGAATTTAATTTTTTCCTCTTTTGTCATTTTTTCTGTTGCATATTGAAGAATCAGCCTTGCTGCCCGATCCTTCCATAACATTAAAAATTTCTCTGTCTGATCCGGCTGCCTTTTCCAGGCTTCCCGCAAAAACCAGCCCAGTCCCTGGTGAACCACACGTTGCTGATCCATCATTAATGGTGTTATCAGGTTGAAAAATGGAGAGTAATCGTTGGTTGATTTAAGCAATTTAACCAAGGTGACAGGAATTGCACGACGTTGAAACCTTAAGGAAGAATTTTGCCATTTGGTCAATTTATGCAGTGGGACCTGTTGTTTAAGAAAGAACCAGGGAATAATTTTCAGGCAAAGGGTATCGCATTGTGCCCAGTTCGTAATCCCGTATTCAAACCATTCGCTTATATCCTCAAAATTTTCCTCAGTTAGATTTTTTAGCTGTTTTTCAACGAGCAGCAGGATGAAAAATGTTTCCTCATGTTTTCCACTCTTAAGCAGGGCGGGCGCTGTCTCGAACAACACTTTCAGATTAACCTGATTTTTACCGTTGAGTTCCGATATTTTTGACAGAATCAATTCAGTAGAAACGCCATAAGCGTCATAACCATCCTTACCTTCTTTGTAATACCTGGCATACTTATTAACAATTGTATCATCGGCATGGCTTTGGCAAAACTCAGTGATCTCATTTTTAAGGGCGAGTGCATTCATAAATTGTGGCATTGAGAAAGTGCACCTGAATTTGCCTGGGCACTTTTAGCTATTTATCGTATCGGAAACATTAACTGATATTGAATAATTTGGTTACTGTTAGTTCATGACAAGTGCGGTTCGAAGTTCCGAAGCCAGAAGTTCTCCTTTAAGGATTTTTACGATCTCAAGTGAAAAGTCGAGAGCAACGCCAACGCCTCTGCCAGTTGTTATGTTTCCGTCTGTCTCGAATGGGGATTGTGAAACTGTTGCTCCGGTCAGTTTTGATTCAAAACCCGGATAGCAAACCGCTTTTTTTCCTTTCAGGATTCCCAATGAGCCGAGCACCATCGGCGCCGCACAAATTGCACCGATTGGTTTCTTTTTATCATTGAAGTTTTTCAATTGCTCTTTTAGTCCAAGGTGGTTCATCAGATTGGATGTTCCTGGCATCCCACCGGGCAGAATCAACATGGCCGCGTTGCTGTAGTCGGCCTCTTCAAATAACTGGTCAGCCTCTACAGGAATCTGGTGAGCGCCTGTAACTTTCCGATTACCGGTTACGGAAACGGTCACTACAGTCAGATTTGCTCGTCTGAGCACATCAATGATGGTTACAGCCTCGATCTCTTCAAAGCCGGTAGCAAGATGAATCAAAATGGATTGTGTCATGGCTGATAATTTAAAATGATTCTAATATTTGGTTTTCGAAGAAAACCAAATATTAGAATTTCTTTCCAGTGTAATAATAGTTCTACTATAAAAATACAAAAAAAAAGCCTCACCGGCATGGCAAGGCTTCTGGATAGTTTAATATTTTTAGTTTGTTGCTTCGAGGCGGGCAATGTATTTTTCAACCAGGCGTCCCTCGTTGCTGTCGGTGTATTTCTCTTTGATAGATTTATAGGTGCTAAGAGCCTTCTCTTTGTTGCCAATTAACTCGTACATTCTGCCTGCTTTCAGCAGATAGATTGGAGTTGTAAAATTGTTTGCATTTGCATCAGCTGCATCAAGGTAATATTTAACCGCTTTTTCTTTGTTGCCAAGTTCAGCATATGCGTCACCGATTGCTCCGGTGGATACTGGTTTCAGAAGCAGGTCATCAGTTTTGAATTTTTCCAGATAATCAATGGCTTCCTTGTATTTCCCAAGGTGCAGGTAAGAGATTCCGGCATAATACTTTGCCAGATTACCTGCCGGTGTACGACCATAATTGTCGATGATGTCAAGGACACCCGGATAATTGCCATCTCCGTTTAATGCCAGGTTAAAAGAATCTTTTTCAAAATATTGTTCTGCTGTATAAATTTGCTCTTTGGCTTTGGCTTCGTGCGGAAGGGTATAGAAGCGATGTGTAGCAAGCAAAATAAGGGCAACTACAACCGCTGCGCCAAATATGACGGAAATTAATTTCGCATTTTTCTCAAAAAAAAGTTCAGCTGTTGTCAATGCGTGTTCGACTTCTTTCAGGTTATCGCTGGGTTTAGTGGTATTCTGTTTGCTCATAGATTTCAGTTCGCTTAAATGGGTGCTATTTTGTATGCGAGTGCAAAAATAATTGTTTTTAACAAACGAACGCAACAAATTGGAAAATATGCAAATGTTATTTGTGGTTTTCAGTCATTTTGAGAATCGTTAAACTTTTAATTTCCAATTTTGGTCTCAAACTCGCGGCAAAACTTGCCAAAAAAGGCTTAGATTTGCATGATAAATGAAGTAGGATGTTTATCAGCGAGCTTTCTGTATTAAACTATAAGAACCTTGGAGAGGCCTACCTGACTTTCTCAAGGAAACTTAACTGCTTTATTGGCAACAACGGAGTTGGCAAGACCAACCTTCTAGACGCGATCTATTACCTTTCCTCCTGTAAAAGTTATTTCAATAACCCTGATTCACAGAATGTCCGTCACGGAGAAGATTATTTTGCTCTTCAGGGTAAATATGATTTGAACAGCTACCTTGAGGAGATTCATTGTGGATTCAAAAATGGCCTGAAAAAAAAGATCAGGCGGAACAAAAAAGAGTATGAGCGTTTTTCTGATCATATCGGGTTGCTTCCACTTGTGATGATTTCACCGGCAGATTCTGTTTTGATACAAGGTGGGAGTGAGGAGCGCAGGCGGTTCATGGACAGTGTTATCTCTCAGTATGACCGCACTTACCTGGAATGGCTGTTAAGATACAACAGGGTCCTTCAGCAACGGAATGTACTTTTGAAGGAATACGCCGGACAGTCTGGAATTGACCCGGACATCTTCGCGGTCTGGGACGAACAACTGGTCCAGCTGGGGCAAAAGATTCACGTTAAGCGAGGGCGTTTCCTGGAGGAACTCCTTCCGGTTTTTCAAAAATATTATACCCTGATATCTGGTGGTAAAGAAATTGTATCCCTTGAATATAGTTCTCAGCTTAATGACCAAAATTTTGACCAGTTACTGGTGGAATCCTTTCACAGGGATCGTCTTCTGCAGTTTACTACCAAGGGAATTCACAAGGATGACCTTGAACTGAAACTTGAAGGTTATCCGATCAAACGGCTGGGTTCTCAGGGGCAAAATAAAACCTACCTCATCGCGCTGAAATTTGCCCAGTTTGATTTTATTCGCTCTATTAACAATATAAAACCAATTCTGTTGCTGGATGATATTTTCGATAAACTTGACAGCAGCAGGGTGGAGGAGATAGTCAAACTTGTTTCAGACGATCATTTCGGACAGATATTTATCACGGACACCAACCGCGAGCACCTGGACGGCATTTTACGGGAAGCTGGCGGAGAAGATTTCCGGATATTCCTCGTGGAGAAAGGTGCCATCAACAACATAATCGAAAAAGATGAGAAGAAGTGAGATTCATTCACTTGGAAGTGCCATTAGAAGTTTCCTGAAAGAGTCGAAGTTTGACCGGAAATTGGCTGAGGTTGATGTGGTGAGCTCATGGGAATCCATCATCGGAAAGCCCATTGCCCGGACTACAACCAACATTTATATTCAGAAAGAAACCCTGTATGTGCATCTAAACTCATCCATTGTGAGAAATGAGCTTTTCATGATGCGAAATGATATCATTCGTGCAGTCAATGAGCATGCCGGCAGGGTGGTTGTTAAGGCAATTGTACTGAAGTGAATGATTGTGCTCGCTATAGGTTTCTGAAAATTAAAAATTCTAACGGTGTTTGGGCTTTTCAACACCGCCAGAGTCATTAATTTCAAACTCCGGGTAAATTTCAGGTCGTTCCCTCTAATGTCGGTGTAGTAAAGCTATTTGGGCAAAACATTCAGTTTTCTGAATTGTGGAATAACAGTGAATGACTGCGTCGAAGTACATGGCTGGTTGATAAGCTGTTTTGGTCAAGAAGTTTTATCTTTGCAGAGGTGTTCTCTATCCGGGCTTATAATTTTGAGTTTAAGATTGTTCAAAAACATGAACTGTTATGGACTCAATTCAGGCCATTTGCAAATTAAAAATTTTTCTAACCAGACATGGCAATAGATCTCAACCACATACCCAGTCCCTGTTACGTAATCGAAGAAGCACTGCTGCGGAAAAACCTTGAAAAAATCAGGTCGGTAAGTCAGGAGGCCGGAGTCGAAATAATTCTTGCTTTCAAGGGCTTCTCGCTTTGGAAGGTTTTTCCGATAGTGCGGGAATATATTTCTGGCGCAACGGCCAGTGGCGCCAATGAAGCAAGGCTAGCTTATGAAGAGATGAAAACGCTGGCGCATACCTATTCGCCGGCTTTTACAGATTCAGATTTTCAGACAGTTTTGGATTGTTCATCACACATTACATTCAATTCATTGGCTCAGTTCGAAAAATTCAAGGAAAGAATCAATTCTATCGGGCGACCAATCTCTGCAGGTATCAGGGTAAATCCTGAATATTCCGAAGTGAAGACAGAGTTGTACAATCCCTGTGCAGCAGGTACCAGGCTTGGAATAACAGCCGACCAGCTTGGAAATGTGCTTCCGGAAGGTATCGATGGATTTCATTTTCATACCTTGTGTGAATCCTCCTCTTATGACCTGGAAAAAACCCTCGAAGCATTTGAGAACCGGTTTGGCCGGTTTCTTGGAAAACTCAGGTGGGTAAATTTTGGCGGTGGTCACCTGATGACAAGGAATGATTACAACACCGACCATCTAATCAGTGTATTGAAAGATTTCAAATCAAGGTGGAAAAATCTTACGGTCATCCTGGAACCGGGAAGCGCTTTTGCCTGGGAAACCGGATTTCTATTATCAACTGTTGTAGATGTAGTGGAGAACAAAGGCATAAAAACTGCCATTCTGAATGTGTCATTTACAGCCCATATGCCCGATTGCCTGGAAATGCCTTATCAACCGAGGATAAGAGGAGCCAGCCAGGATATTATTGCCGGAAAGCATGCATACAGAATGGGTGGAAATTCTTGCCTGGCAGGTGATTACATGGGATTCTGGTCGTTTGATGAGCCCCTGAAGCCGGGAGATCTCATTCTTTTCGAGGATATGATACATTACACCATTGTTAAAACTACCTCTTTCAACGGAGTAGCTCATCCTTCAATCGGTATCTGGAATGAAGAGATAGGTTTTAAGCTGTTGAGGGAATTTACTTTTCAGGACTACAAAGAGCGGATGGACTGAGGCACAGTTATGAATTATGACTTATGAGTTATGACTTGGAGACTTGGGGACTGTGAGATTGTATGACTTTATGACTGAATGACTTTGGGACCAGGAATGGGAAAAATGTCGGGCTAAATTCTAAGTATCACATATTAAGATAGTTATAATTTATAACTCATAATTCATAACTCACTTGTTTTTTGTCTCAAACGGGAATTTTCCTGCTTCCTCCAGCAACCGGTTACCGGTAAAATCAGTTGTTGACATTCTGATGCGCCATTCTTTGGGATAACTGTTGTTGAAACGGTTGCCAATATTTTTAGCCCAACCGATCGAATGACCGTTGTATGTCAGCAGATTCCATCCTTTTTCCTGAAAGGTTAACTGGAAATCTTCTTTTTTGAGGTACGAGAGTGCTTGTTCAAGAGTTAGCTGCACCTGTGGAAAATGTGATTTATTGTAAATAGGGGAGACAGCCAGTTCATGTGCCGGATTCAGGTTATCCCTGACAATTTCCCCAATCCTGACCCCCGCGTGAATGATCCGAAGGTTGGACTTTATCTGTTCAAATGCTGAAATCAGTGAGGTCGGCATAGCCAGCAGGCTTTCTTCAAACTTCAACAGGGTAAGAGGCTGGTTTTTTAGCAGGTCGCCCAGAATAGTCATTTCAGATTTGCCTGCAACGGCCAGTGAGGCTTTATTCCTGGCATTCAATTTGCCAGTCACGGTTTCATTTTTTTGTACCGCAGCTATGAAAAAACCTTCACCCCTGACTTTGTGTGGATAAAAACGGAATCCCGGAATTTTACCAGCATCTATTGTTCTGATGCCCCAGGCTTCCGGCAGATGAAGTGAAATGGCTTCTACTTGTGCAAAGTTGGAAAGCCATGCAATATTTTCCTCGTTTTCTTCAGGATTGTAAGTGCAGGTGCTATAAATGAGCATACCGCCTTCAGCAAGAGCCGGCCATACATCTGCCAGTATTCTTTTCTGGCGAAGGGCGCAATGGCTCGCGTTTGATTCTGACCACTCATCCATGGCTGAAGCGTCCCGGCGAAAAAGTCCCTCCCCGGAACAGGGTGCATCGACTACGATGACATCAAAAAAACCGGGTAAGCGCGAAAAGTCTTTGGGATCGTTGGAAGTTACTACTACATTCGGATTTCCCCATTTTTTGAGATTCTCCGATAAAATCTGTCCCCTGGAATGGATTACTTCGTTACTGACCAACAGGCTGTCATCGGAAAGCAGCGAAGATAAATGGGTGGATTTGCCACCGGGTGCTGCACATAAATCCAGTACTTTTAAATTTTTCTTGTTGCGCAATAAGATGAATTGTTCAAGAAACATGGAGCTCGATTCCTGGACATAATATGCCCCTGAGTGAAAAAGAGGATCGAGCGTATATATCGGTCGTTTATGGAGGTATAATCCAGTAGAACAATGGCTTATTGAAATATGAGGCTCTGGTTTCCTGATCTTCTTCGGGTTGATCCGTATAGAATGACTGACTGCAGAAGAGAGTGATTGACTGAATGCCGGGTATTCCGGCCCCAAAATCATTTTCATCCTTATTTTAAAAGGTTCAGGAAGTTGGATCATTTAAACTCTTTTTGTCAAAATTAACCAATTTTATCAGGATTATTTTAAATTTGTTCTCTAACTAATTCAACCACCATGTCTATCACTTTTCGTCTAAAATACAATTTAGGACTGATTTCAACCGCAGATCAACTGGACGCAAAATGGGAAAACCTGATCAAAATGCGGGACGACCTGCTTCAGATGGAAAGATCAGATGAGTTGAAACAATATGAGGAATTGAAAGACCTCATAGACTCGGATTCCTTCCAGCAAAAAAAGCGGGAGATCGAAAATCTTCGTTACGAAGGAAGTAAACAACAGAGGTTAATTTCTGAGCACAAGGAACTTTCAAGATCCGGTTTGATAAAAAATTATCTGAAGGTTGCGGCATCAGACAACCTGAAGCGTTATAACAGGATTGCGGAAGGATCCGATCTGAAAAGATACAATGACCTTCATAAAAAAACAGATTCCCAGGAATTCAAAAAACGAAAAGCCGGCCAGAACGAAAAAGAATTTCGTAATGGTCAGGATTATGCTGATTATGAAGAGTTTATTCGACTGGGGAAAAGTGACGATATCAGGTTTTGGAATAGATTCAAGCATTCTGAACGTTATATAAATTACGAAAAAGCATCCGGATCGAGGGACTTGCAGCGGTTTGAGGAATTGAATGGAATAATCAATGAATCAGATTTCCTCAAGAAGGTAGCCTATCTAAAAGACAAGAAAAGGTTTTTTAAGAGTGATGATTATCGGATAATGCAGCAGTTCAATGAATTGGACAAGAGTAAATTCATGGCTGAATACAGAAAGCTGAAAAAGATCAAAGCTCTTGAATTTTTTGATAAATGGGATATTGTTCTGGACGAAAATTTCACAGAAAAGGAGTTGAATACTCAGAGATGGCAGCCCGAAAATTGGTGGGGTTTCAAATTGTCTGGGTCAAGTTTTTCACAGGAAGGTGAAATGCAGTCGTTCCATGGTGTTAAGAATATTCAGATCAGGAATAATACACTTTCATTACTTGCTAAAAAGGAGAAAGTTACAGGCAAGGTCTGGAATCCCTCTGTTGGATTAATTCCCAAAGAGCATGACTATACTTCCTCCATTTTGAATACAGCAGATTATTTCAGGATGAAAGAGGGTGTTGTTGAGGCAAAAGTTAGGTTCAGAAGAGATGCAACCATCGTTTCTGCTTTTTCTTTAACCGGAGAGAGACCTTTTCCGCAGATTGATCTCTTTCGGAGCAATAAAAATGGCGTTGGGATGGGTATCTTCGAAAAGCATGGTGCTGCTTCCAATAAATACCTGAACATTAGTGGACTGAAAGACAATCACTTCCATATTTTTAGACTTGAGTTATTTGGAAATCAGCTTGTATGGAAAATAAATGGCCACGAAGTTTACCGGAATATCCTCAATATACGTGAAGCATTGTTTTTTAACTTGCTCACTTCACTTCACGGGAAAGTGAATGAACAATTGTTGCCGCACGAGTTTGAAATTGACTGGATTCGTTGCTTTGCACTCAAAGGATAAATCTATTTTCTGAATGAACAGCTGGTTAGATGAGGATGGCGCTGCAATTACGATATGCGACCTCGACGGGGTTATTGTATACATGAATGAAAGGTCAAAGAAAGCCTTCTCGAAATATGACGACAGCGGAGTCTCCATTGGATCAAGTTTGATTGAATGTCATCCTGAACCTTCCCGAACGAAATTACTTTCCATGTTGAAAGTGCCTCAGACCAATGTTTATACCATTGAAAAAAAGGGTATCAAAAAGTTAATCAGGCAATCGCCATGGTACTGTGACGGTATTTTCAGTGGGGTGGTTGAGATATCTTTTGAGATACCTGATGATATGCAACATCACATCAGAAATTAGGACTTAAAACTAAATTTGTAACACAATATTTGACATTTCAGTCTTCAACCTTGTGTTTGAGCGATCGGAAACCTTCTCCCAAAATTTCATTTGCATCCATGATTGTAATAAATGCGTGCGGATCAATTGCTGCGATCTGTTCTTCCAGAATTGCTACCTCCCTGCGGTTGACCACGGTAAATATCACACTCTTTTCCGCATTTGTGAACATGCCGATACCTTTCAGGTAAGTACCTCCGCGTTCCAGGTCAAAAACGATTTTTTCGCGGATCTTTTCATGTTCGTCGGATATAATAATCAGCGCCTTGTTGTAGTTGGCGCCGTCGAGCAGAAGGTCTACCGCACGGCCGGTGATGTAAATTACGAGGATGCTGTATAACGGTATCTGCCAGTCCTTGAAGGCAGCCAATGCGATAAATACAATGGCAGTATCCACCCATATCAACATCTGGCCAATTGGAATTCGCGTATACTTGGTGATAATCATGGCCAAAATATCGCTGCCTCCTGAGGTGGCTTTGGACTTGAATATCAATCCAAGTCCTATTCCAGTAAGTACGCCTCCAAAAATGCAGGATAACAGCACATCCTGGACCAGAGGAGCATCTCCAACCTCCCTCATCAGGGTGATTCCGTCCATAAAGACGGAGGACGAGACGAAACCGTAAATTGTTTTAACACCGAAACGGGGACCAAGCATTTTCATGCCAAGCCAGGTGAGGGGAATATTTACCAGCAGGTTGAAAAGACCGATGGGGAAACCATCCGGCCATAAGGCCATCCCTTTTGAAAGATAGTGGACAATGATTCCAAGGCCGTATACTCCACCCGGAACAATTTTATGCGGTGTGATAAAATATACATATCCGACCGCCATGACAAATGAACCAATCGTGATCATCCCATAGTCGAGAAACCACCTTGTCGTATAAATTTTTTGTTTGGTTGTCGGAGTCATAGCCAATGGTTTACCCAAAATTAGGAAAATTTTGCCGGAGGAACGAATTGTAAATGCAAAGGCAAAAAAAAAGGTTCTTTTTGAGAACCTTTTTTGTCAACCAGTTTTGATTAAAATCTTTTCTCTTTGATACGGGCTTTCTTACCTGTAAGGCTGCGAAGATAGAACAACCTTGCACGACGAACATGACCCATACGGTTAATTTCGATACCGTCGATAAATGGTGAACTCATCGGGAAAATACGCTCAACACCAACGTTTCCTGACATTTTGCGAACAGTAAAAGTCTTTGTAGTTCCGGTTCCTTTTATCTGAATTACAGTACCTTTGTAGTTCTGAATCCTCTCTTTGTTACCCTCGACAATTTTATACCTTACTGTGATGGTATCACCAGGGTGGAATGCCGGGAACTCTTTTTGTTCTGCTAAAAACGCATTTTCAGCAATTTTAATTAAATCCATTACAATTGTATTTACTAGTTTGACGAACGCAATGTAAACAGTGTCCAGTCGTTTGCTGCCAGAGATTGCGTACGGAAATCGGCTGCAAAAATAGTTATTATTTTGCTTTGAACGAAATATTTACTAAAAAAATTCTATTCATTTAGATCTTCGTAATAGTTTGTCAGAAATTAAGTTTTTTTCTGATTTCGCCAGGTACTGCACTTTTGTTTACCATGATAGCTGTTGTTTTGTACCTGATGTAGGGAATTGAGGCATAGAAATATCCGTCATAGCTATTGTAAGGCCCCCACGAATTTTTGATTTTGTAATATTTTGTGCCATTCTGGTCTTTTGCTGTACCTACAATGTGCATGGCATGATCATCTGTAGTCTCCTGGGAATCGAAGGCTGCCTGGCGGATCTCTTGCGTAATAAGTTTTTCCTTGCCCGGTTTATTCAGTTTGTAAAGTTGTTTATCTTTCTCTGATTCAGATAGTTTCTCCCATTTTCTAAGCTCAGAATCATTCATATCCTCCTTGTCTATTTCCGGAACAACGGCAATGCCTTTCTGTGAGGTTGCAAAACCTTTCTCGCTGACATCCGCAGCCCAGCCAACGGTATAACCCTTTTCCAGGGCGTTGTCAATAGTTTGTTCTATTTCATCCAGCGGTACATTGTACATCTTCTCCCAAAGCCAGTTATCAGGTACTTCCAATATAAATTGCTGATAGAACGGATGATGGGAAAACGAAGTGATTTCCACGTAATCGTCCGGATTAATTCCTCCTGCAAAATCTGTCAGAAAGGTTTTTGGCGAATATTTTTTCCCGTCATATTTGAATTCTTCCGGAAGTTCACCAAAATAAGCTTCTGCACTTTTTCTGAAGGCGGTTGACCAACTCGTTGAGATTTTCCTGTTCTTGTTTTGAACAACAGATTCAACTATACCTTTTAACACATTACTAACTTCTCCATGGACATGTTTTTTTTCTCCATAATTCAATCCGGGATAGCTTGATTCGGGTACCAGTCCGTAATTCTTCATGACATAAAGGATGTCGTGGAGTAATCCGCCGTCCCCAAAATTGGTATTTCCCTGCATTCTGACATAACGGTCGGCCTTATCCAGGTAACAGTGATTAACAAGGAACATCTCAGACAGGTCAACTTCAGGCTTTCCGATTCTCAATAATTCTGATTCAATAAAGGATGCTCCTGCAAACGACCAGCAGGTACCAGTCCGGTATTGATCTTTTACAGGAGTATGAGGCAATTCCCTGACCAGGGTAAAATGGTAACCGGAGTCTTTTTTTTCCTGGGCGCGGATCGCAAAAACAGGCAAAATAAGCAAAATCGCTAAAGCGGCATTCAATTTAATCTTCTTCATTTTTAAAAATACATTTACGTTTTTGTTTCACTGTCCGGATAGTTCATCCTGACGTGGTATATATTTATCAATTTTTCCTGAAACAAATCCTTCAGAATCCGGATATCCTTGAAGGTGATAGGCGCATATTCCAGCTGTCCCATTTCCACCTTCTGCCGGATGATATTCTCCACCAGGTTTCGCAGATTTTCCGGATTTTTAACGACCAGGCTTCTTGATGCTGCTTCAATACTGTCAGCCAGCATTACAACTGCTGTTTCCCGCGTAGAGGGGAGCGGACCGGGATAGGTATATTTTTTATCCTCAATTTCCTGGTCACCACTGTCAATCCTGGATTTACGGTAAAAATAGCCTGTTTTGGTCGTTCCGTGGTGTGTGCGGATAAAATCAATGACCTGCTCAGGAACCTTATGCTTTCTGGCAAGTTCTACGCCTTTTTCGATATGGCTGATAATGATCGCGGCACTTTCCTCGTTAGAAAGATTGTCATGCGGGCTAATTCCAATTGATTGATTTTCAATAAAATAATTTGAATCTGCGATTTTTCCTATATCATGGTACATGGCTCCTGCACGGACCAGGAGTGAATTACCTCCAATCTTGGAAATAGCCATTTCCGACAGGTTGGCCACCTGCAATGAGTGGTGAAAAGTTCCGGGAGCTTCCACCGAAAGCCTTTTCAGCAGTTTATGGTTAGAAAATGTCAGTTCAATCAGTGTGATATCTGAAACAAAGCCAAATGGTTTTTCCAAAATATAGATCAACAGATAGGTGATCAGTGTCAGGACAGCATTAATTGCGAAGTACTTGATATTCAGCCACTCAACTGCAGTGAGATTGGCTTCCTGGATCAGAGAGAAACCAACGAAAATGACTGAATAGGACACAAAAATAAGAAGGGCTGTCACAAGCAGTTGTTCGCGCTTTTGCATTTTATTCAGACTTATTACAGCAATGCTTCCGACCGGGATCTGCAGCAATACAAACTCATAGCCGTTGGGAACCATAAACCCAACGATAAGTGTTGCGATGGTATTGACGAATATTGCCACCCTGGTGTCGAGGAAAGTCCTGATTATTAGTGCAAGTACAGTAAACGGGACTATGTAAATGTCAAAAGTTCCGGACCTGATTACCAGCGAGCAGATAACGATCATCAGGGTCATGGTAACCAGGATAAATGAAACATCCCTTTTTGAACGTATTAATTTTCTGCGTATATTCTGCAGGAACAAGTAAAGAGTCAGAAGAAGAACTATAATCAGCATTATTCTCCCCAAAACGACCAGGATGAATTTGGAGTTTTCTCCCCGGCTCTTCTCGTAAGAGGTCCTGAGAGATTCGAGTATTGAAAATGTCGCCGGAGATATGATATCCCCTTGGGAAACAATTCTTTCACCTTCCTGGACAATTCCGTGGTTGGCTGACAGATCTTCAAGTACTTTCGCTTCGATCTGCCTGTTTTTTACCTGGTCATAAATAAGATTGGACGCGAGATAGTTCTCCGGTATAAAATTCTCCAGGCACTCCTTCAAGTCCGGATGAAGAGATTTCAGCTCATCCAATTTGATGCTCACCTCATTATAGGCACTTTTCAGGGTGTATATTTCGGAAAGATTGATTTCCTTTCCAATGTTATTTTTCAGAATTTTTATGGTCCCTTTCTTTGACAGAGCAGGATTATTGATAAAATGCTGTTCGATGATTCCTTTGCTGTAGAGATCGTTGTATATTCCGGTTAACCTGAGTTTCAGGAGGCTTACTGGCACAAATTTGCCTGATTTCGCCTGGCTTAAACTTTCGATATTTTTATCCAGGAGCAATAACTCGCCTTGTGAAACAGAGTCGGCAAAAACGAAATATGGAACCTGCTCTTTTAGCAAAGAGTCTTTTTCATGCTGAAATTCCGTTTCGGATTTTTGAATGGCAAAATTATACGGGGCATAAAGTGTGTTGTGCATCCATGGCCTTCCTTTCTGGTATTCATACCTGAACCGGGCTTCTTTAGGCAACGAGAAATAAAGGGCGATCCCGGTCAAAATAAAAATGGTAGCCAGAAAGATCCTGTGACCTCGTTTCGTTTGGTTCCACTTTTGTATTTTCCGGTTCATTTTATTCGCTCAGTTATTTTCTTTCGGCATTCGTTCTAAATGCCCCAAGCTGCTTGTTCCCTGCAGTAAGGACAAAGTTTACAATAATCCCGGAAGATTGCACAATCAAGGACATTTGTTAAGTCAAAACGCAATAAATTTCTATCTTTGGAATGAATCAAAAATAGTAATTTTTTAATGAGATACGGAATCTCTAATCTGAGTATTGTACCAGTACGTACTGATCCCAGCGAGACTAGTGAAATGTGCACCCAGATTCTTTTCGGAGAGCACTACAGCATCCTTGATGAGACTAAGAAGTGGTGCAAAGTCAAACTTGATTTTGATGGTTATGAAGGTTGGATTGATCAAAAAGTGGTTAATGAAATCCCGGAGAAGACATACAATCAATTGTCTCAGCAACAATCGATTGTAACGACGAATCCATTTAATATCATTCAGCCGGAGAAAGGTTACAGCAATTTTCTGATTGTCGCCGGCAGTTCTTTGCCCTTTTACAAATCAGCCGGCAATACTTTCAGGTTAGGAGAGGAATATTACACGATACAGGGGGACCGCATCCTTCCGGTGAAGAAAAATATCCGTAATGTGCTCATTGAAAATGCGTTGAAATATTTTAATTCTCCCTATTTGTGGGGCGGACGATCACCTTTCGGTGTGGATTGTTCCGGATTGTCGCAGATTCTCTACAAAATGATTGGGTTACAGATACCAAGGGATGCCCATCAGCAGGCACTGATCGGAGACAATATTACTTTTGTGGAGGAAGCGTTGCCGGGTGACCTGGCATTTTTTGACAACGAAGACGGAAAAATCGTTCATGTCGGTATCATCTGGGAAAAGAACAAAATCATTCACTCTTCCGGTAAAGTGAGGATCGACAACATCGACCACTTCGGGATATTCAACATTGATACAGGCAGATACTCTCACCAAATGAGGCTGATGCGCAGGATTATCCAGACTAACGACTGAAATCCGGATTACATACTACTTCAAAAAACAATTCAAATCAGGTCAACTATGGTTGTTGGTCCTGTTCCTGCACCGAATCCTTAAGAACCTGTAAAGCCATCGGGCCTTCATTAAAAAGCAGGTCAATGATGCTCAGGTTGGGGGTGAATCCGAATTTTTCCTGGAAAACCTGCATGTAGGCCAGGGGTTTAAAATTAATATCGATTTCCTGCCGACTGCTTTTGGGGTGGATGGAATACCTGAAATCGTCTGTAACCTGAGGAAAATTTCCTAAACCAATAAAATCATCAGTCAGCTTAATGTTGCTTGTCTCTTTAAGTTCCTCCAATACCACCGATTGAATTTCAAGGTTGAAATCTGTGAGAAATTTCCATCTTTTTTCGTGGAAAAAAGGTGCAAGGCAGTCGCAATAATATTCGAAAAACGGGGCGTTGTTGTAGGCCGAAATAATCGCTTTCCAATGCAGTTTTTGCCATGGATGGTCATAGGAAATGGCAACATCACAGATCATACGTTTTGAGTTGGATCCCTCCGCAACCGGTACGGACAAATTCTGAATACCATTGGCTGTCAGTATGATACACCGATTACGGTAGGATTGTTTGAGGAAGTGTTCCCTCAATTCAATCCATACCTCATCATAGATTATTAGTTTTGTGAAATACTGCACAGGTGCCAGGTAGGCGCTGCTCAGAATCACCCTGTTGATGCCGTCTTCCATAACGGGAAAGCGCTATTTTTATTTTACACCCATAAAGAAGCGATTCCAGCGGATTTTAGACAGGAATGATTTGTTTTTGTCCAATGACAGCCAAACGAATGACGCTTTACCAACTACGTGATCTTCAGGTACAAAGCCCCAAAATCTTGAGTCGGCAGAGTTATACCGGTTATCGCCCATCATCCAGTAGTAGTCCATTTTAAAGGTATATTCCTTTGCAGCAGCTCCATTGATATAAATAACGCCATCAGTCACTTTAAGGTCATTATCTTCGTAAACATCTATGATTCTGCGATAAAGGGGCAGATTTCGGGTAGTGAGCTGAATCGTTGTTCCTTTTTTAGGAATCCAGATAGGTCCGAAGTTGTCAAGACTCCATGTGTATTGTTCGTTGCTGGGGAAAATGTTGGGATCGCGGTCTTCTTTTGGCCATGTAATTCTCTCTTTGGAGGTGATGAATTTCATGCCGTCCATTTTGCTTACCTGTTCAGACGTTAACGAAATAATCATTTTGGATCCGGAACCTTCAATATCTTCAGGACCAATTCCCAGTTTATCCATTGCATTGGAATTGAGCGAATTACCCTGAATAGTTATTAGATACTTGTATTGGATTCCAGGAATCTCCTTCTGGGGTTTGTTGTTTACATACACCTGGCCATTGACGAGTTTTACAGAGTCGCCGGGAATTCCAATACAACGTTTGATGTAATTTTCCCTTTTGTCAACAGGGCGGTATATAATGTCGCCAAAGGTACGTTTATCGGTATGTATGCGTTCCCGGCCATAACTTCTGACCATTTCATAATAGCTGCGTTCCTGCTGGTTGGTGGCGACCGTGTCTCCTTCCGGAAAATTGAATACGACAACATCATCATTCTTTACTTTTCCAAATCCAGCCAGTCTTTTGTAATCATTGTGAATGATTTCCGAAAATGAACGTGTTGATGCAGTAAACGGCATCGTATGGTGCACGAAAGGAAAAGCTATGGGGGTGTTGGGAAGTTTTGGCCCATAGGCGGTTTTACTGACGAAAAGATAGTCGCCTACCATCATTGATTTCTCCATTGAGGACGTGGGGATGGTATATGCTTCAATAAAAAACAAACGGATAAAAGTTGCTGCTATGACAGCAAAAATAATGGCATCCACCCATTCAACCAGTTTTGTCTGCCTTCCCAATGGCGGGTTTTTCTTTTTCCAGAATGTCCAGTGTACTTTCTCCGTAATGTACATATCAAAAATAACACCTAATCCCAATAACCACCAAAAATTGCGGAGCCATATTACCCACAACAGGTACAAACCTCCTATTATGCCAAATTGAATCCATTGGCTCTTTGAAACGTTTTTAAACATATAGTTTTACTTATAATTTTAATAAATCAGACATGTTGAGGATTCCCTTTTTACCTTTACAGAATTCAGCGGCCAAAAGAGCGCCCATTGCAAATCCCTTTCTGTTGTAAGCATTGTGAGTTATTTCAATGTAATCAACTTCAGAATCATATTTGATGCTGTGCAATCCCGGGTAAGGGTCTTTCCTTACCGGTAGGATATGAAGTTCAGTTTTATCTTTTGGCTGCTCTATCGTCCAGAATTTTTTTGATCCGTTTTCTGAAATAATGCCTTCTGCCAGGGTAATGGCAGTTCCGCTGGGTGCATCAAGTTTCTGTGTGTGGTGAATCTCTGTCATGGAAACATCATACTGGTCGAAAGGTCTCATCATCCGGGCTAGTTTCCTGTTCAGTTCAAAAAAGATATTTACACCCAGGCTGAAATTTGAGGCATAGAAGAAACAACCATTTTTGGAAAGGCACTCCTTTTCAACCTCAGGCTTCTTCTCAAGCCAGCCGGTTGTTCCGCTTACAACCGGAACACCCGCGTCGAAACATATACCATAATTTTTTATTGCTGTGGAAGGGAGCGTGAATTCTATGGCCACATCGGCCTTTTTTAAATTTTCAACTGTCAGGTCATGCTGATTGTCTACATCAATTTTCAGAACGACTGAGTGACCGCGACTTACCGCAATTTGCTCAATCTCTTTTCCCATTCTTCCGTATCCTATTAACGCAATCTTCATATTACAACTTTCTCAATCAGTATTAGTTTTTCAAAATATATTACAAAGGTACGATTTCTTTTCAGCCCGGCCAACGTCCCTGCGACTGTCGGACAATCATCCAGGCGGGATATTCAGGTGCCAGGGCGCTTGCTTCATCGAGTTTATTCAGTTCTTCATGTGTAAGATTCAGATTGACGGAAGATATATTATCATTCAACTGCTGAAGGTTTTTGGCCCCGATAATGGTACTCGTCATGCCAGGTTGCCTTGTTACCCAGTTCAGGGCAACATTTGCCACTGTAACGTTGTGGTTTTTACCTATTTCCGCCATCAGGTCGATAAGGTCATAAGCTTTTTGCTTGTTGATCGGCGGAAAATCAAAAGTATCCCTGCGGCTGTCTCCGGCCACTTCGTTGTTCCGGGTGTACTTCCCGGAAAGAAAACCCCCAGCCAACGGGCTCCAGGGCATGATTCCTATATTTTCGTTTAATGCCATCGGGACAATTTCGCGTTCGATATCGCGACTCGCAATGGTATAATAGTTTTGAGATGCCACAAATTTGGACCAGCCCATTTTATCTGCATAACTGTTTGCTTTCATGACCATCCATGCCGGGTGGTTACTTATACCCAGATACCTGACTTTCCCTGACCTTACTACATCCTCCAGACCGCGCATCGTCTCTTCCAGGGGAGTGATCGGGTCTACTCCATGGATATACAACAAATCTATGTGCGAAAGGTTCATCCTCTGCAGACTGTCGTTGACTGAGTCCATGATGTGAAGGCGTGACAGCCCAACCTGGTTGGCTCCGGGACCCATCCGTATCCTCACTTTTGTCGCGATGAAAAGCTCCTGACGCGGAATTTTCAGTTCTGAAACGGCTTTTCCAAGCATGGTTTCCGATAATCCTTCGGAATACCCGTTGGCAGTATCAATGAAATTTATGCCATTGTCTACTGCTGTTTTAACTATCTGGTTCACTTCATCCTGCGGTACCTGGCCAATTGCCTGCCAATACCCTTTGCCACCAAAGGTCATGGTTCCAAGGCAAAGTTCAGAAACCAGGACCCCGGTTTTCCCAAGTTCATTGTATTTCATATTTTTGAATGTTTGAGTATTTTAAGTAAGAAATACCAGGATATTCATCCTGATTGAAAAAATTATAATATACTTATATTCAGTATTTTATTTAAATAATTTATCCAGTCCAAGTTTTTTTGCGGCATCCTCCAAAGTCGATTTTGCTTTTTTGTTAAATTCCCTGGCAACCAGGTCTTTGGCTTCTGTCAGATCGACTTTGACGTCAGGTTTGGTAATATTTCCTCCAAGGTTGATTGTAACCGGCAGTTTTTCAATATTTTCTGTTCCGGGAACAAACCCGATAAAACCTGTCACCTCCTGACTTAAATCGCTCTTGTTGACATTGAAACGGAGTTTGTAGTTCAGGTCGAGCGCAAGACTCTGATTTCCTGAAACAGTGACCTCCTGGTTGGCGATTTTGGTTGTAAACGGGGAAATAGACAATGCCCCTTTTGTAATGGAAATATTCGAAGCAAAATCATTGACTTTCACATTGGTAAAAAGGTCTTTCCTGAAATAGGTGCCAATTTCTGCAAACATATTGTTGCCCACGAGTTCAAGATTTTTCATGGAAACCATGCCGCTGCCGTTCAGATCCGCGAAATTTGGAGCGTAATCCCTTCCCAGCGTTCCGCTGAGCGTAAGTCCGGACAAGAATGTCCCCTTGCTGTTTCCGGCGATGGGCAGGAAATGACGCACCATTCCTACTGACTGATAGGCAGTTGGCAGATCAAAATCCTTCATGTCAATTTTAAAATTGAAATTTGCAGGCGATTTTTCTTTGGCAAAATAATCTCCGGATAATACCATCCTGCCTTTCAGCATGTTCATGGAAAGCTGATCCAGGTTCAGCTTTTGGTCCTTGATGATGAGTTTGCCGGTGGTTCCCCGGATATCCATCCTGCTATAATTCATCCTGTCAACATCTGCCTGGATGGTCATGTCTATCCGTGCGGGAATGACAAAGGGATCACTGTGCCCCACTGAATCTTTTGGCTGGGTACCTCCGTTCATCAATTGTGTTATATCCAACTGTGATGATTTCACCTTGATATTGCCCTTAATGGTCCCATTTTTAAGCAGATAAGCCCAGTAGTCTGACAATGAGCCATCCACGGTGAAATCGCTCATGCCCAATTTTCCCTTCATGGATGAGATGGTAACTTCCTTTGAGTTGAAAACAAAGCCGGCAGACTGAATCCCCAGGGTCTCAGGGAAAGCAGGTGAACGATAGGTGAAATTACTGAGAGAAAGATTTCCGCTGGTCCGGAACAGATCGTATTCATTTTTTTCAATGGCAGAAACAGGGCCGTTGAAATGAATGTTCCCGCTAATTATGCCGCCCAATTCCATCGAATCGACGGGTATGGTATTTTTCAAAGCTGAAAAATCGATTTCCCCCACGATATCTCCTGCCAGGACAGGGTTGCTTACAGGTGTAGTGACCGAAAGGTTCCCAATGACCGGATGTCCGGCCAGATAGGCCTCGAATTTTCCGATGGATATTTTCAAAGAATCCATCATTCCTTCTGGCTTGGACAATTTGGCATCAATGGCTATTTTGCTTATTTCGTTGGGCAATGAAGGATATTTAATGCGTCCGTCGGTCAGCTTCAAATCGGCTTTTATTGCCGGGTATGAATTGTCGGTGTAATTTCCTTTGACTGTTCCCTCGAAAGATAAAGTGCCGCTTTTCTCTGTTGATTTAAGCTTGTTTTGCTGTTCCAGTGGCAGAAAACTGATCAGTTCTTCGAGGCTGGATCCCTTTGATTCAAAGGCAAGGTCATACAGGTCAGATTTTTCATTCATCAAGAAAGTTCCCTGTACTTCCAAGGGCAACTTATTGATCATGAATTTGTTGCCTAAAAATTTGAAACTCCTTTGGTCGAAATTTGCCTGAAGTTCACCTTCTCCGCTGATATGCATCCCGCTAACTAGCTGATTACCATTGTAGTTTAAACTAATACTATCGGTTTTCCCGCTAAAATTCAGTTTGCTGTCACTGCCCTTCAGGTAACCTGAAAGCAGAAAGTTCCCCTCCTTAATACCTGCCAGCATTTTTGACTGGTCATCCCGGTAGGATAGTCCTGTGTTGTTCAGTTCAATCTTTGTAAGATCAATCTTCATCTGGCTTTTTGCATCTTTTGAAGTGCCTGATAATGATGTTTTTGTGATGTCCCAGTTGGCTTTGCCGTCAGGATTGACCATCAAATTGATCTGCGAATTATTAACGAGGATTTCAGAAATGTTCATTCCGTCACTCTTCCACAGGGAAGAAATTGATACTGAGGTTGACAGCGTTTCTATGCTTAGCAGCGTCTTTCCTTCAAATTCATTTATTCCATTGATTGTTAATTCATTGATCCTGATGTCGAGCTGCGGAAAGCTTCTGAAAAGAGAAATGTCGACATCCTTGAAGTCCAGTTTTGCTGACAGCGATTCGTTGGCTAACTGTTTAACTTTTGCCACGATTTTACCTTTGAAAGCCATGGGCAAAACTATCATTGCCAGGAGCACAGCCGCCAGGACAGCAGCGACAATCATACCTGTTTTTTTAATGTTCATTTGTATCTTATTTGTTATTTAATTGGAAGAAAGCAAAGAATATTTACTAACTAAAGTTCTCATTATCAAATATTTTTATATACTGACATTCCTGAAAGTATTTATTGCATTGATTTAAACGGACATGATTAATTTTCTAAGCATAAACATAGCAGTCTGACCGGTTCTGGCGATAGTCCGTTCACGGTCGTTACCGAAATTGTAAAGTTGAGACAGAACCTTGTCTTTGCGTGCTACTGCAATCCAGACAGATCCTACCGGTTTCTCCACGGTACCTCCGTCAGGACCAGCAATCCCTGAAGATGCGATGGCAAAGTCGGTTTCGAGTATTCTGCATGCGTTTAAGGCCATTGCCTCCACCACTTCACGGCTAACCGCTCCATGATTGGCGAGTAAATTTTTATTCACCTCCAGCAGGCGAATCTTAATATCATTTGAATAGGCGACGACTGACCCCTTGAAATAGGCAGAGCTGCCCGGGTTTGAAGTGAAAAGCTTTGCGATGGCGCCACCGGTACAGCTTTCGGCCGTAGAAATTGTCCATCCTTTGTCAGTCAGGAGTTTACCGATGCTTCCGGCTGGAGAATCATCATCATACCCGTAAATGTTGGGTTGAATGAGTTTCCGGAGCAGACCGATCTGATATTCAACTTCTGCTTCCATTTCCGATTGTTCCTTTCCGCGTGCTGAAAGGCGTAGTCTCACACCTGTAGGGCTAGGGAGGTAGGCCAGCTTAATGTATTGGGGAAGTGCATCTTCCCAGTCTAATATTTTTTCTGCCAGCATGGATTCCGGGATTCCCTGCGTTAAAACAGTGCGGTGGAATATCGTGGATGTCTGAAAATTTTTCCTCAGGTAAGGCAAAATTTCAAATTCCATCAGGTACTTCATTTCGAACGGAACGCCCGGTAAAAAAATAAAATGACAATGATCTTTGTTCAGCAGCAGTCCGGGCGCTGTTCCCAGTTTGTTCTGAAAAACTATACTGCCTTCAGGAACCAGTGCCTGGTCGCGGTTCAGCCTGTTCAGGGCTATTCCCCTTGACGAGAGCAGATCTTCCACATTTTGCAGAACAGCAGGATCGGTCTTAAGCCGGGTATTGAAAAAAGCGCAGATGGTATCTTTGGTCTTATCATCTTTGGTAGGCCCGAGTCCTCCGGTCACAATAACAACGCTGACTTTTTTTGATGATTCAGCAAATGTTTCAGTAATATGATCCGGATCGTCTGAAATACTGATGATTTGCCTGACGTTGATGCCTTCGTCGTTTAATTTTTGAGCCATCCAGGCTGAATTGGTATCAACTATCTGGCCAATCAGTATTTCATCGCCAATGGTAATTATATCGAGGTTCATTATTGAATTATGAGTTGTGAGTTATGAGATAGATAGAAATTTTTTGAAATAGGTGGAAATGCAATTTATTTCTATTTATCTCATTAAACTAAATTTTGCCAATAACTTTCTTCACATAAGGTCATAACCAAATGGATAAAGGCTAAGACGCATTAATTTAAAATGTTGAATACCAAACGGAATGCCAATAATAGTGATGGACAATAATACACCGAAGAAAAGATGTCCCAGCGCGATCCAGATTCCGGCGAATATCAGCCAGATAAGATTTAGCAGGAAGGAAATTCCGGGAATGGAACCTCCATTGGACCGAATTGATTTTCCAAAAGGTGCCAAAGTGGCTATTCCGATTTTGAAGCACTGCATACCCCAGGGAATCCCGATGATGGTCAGACAAAGGACAAATCCTCCCCAAATATAACCCAGGCAGGCAAGCAATCCACCAAAAATTATCCAGATAACGTTTCCGATTAGACTCATGGTTTCCGGTTTAAATTATTTATAATTGAAAGCCGAGCATTGTCAATGAATGATTTGAAACCTCCCATTCCAAATTATACGGCTAAAGTACAAAATGGGATGCAAAAGACATTTTATTCTTTTCTTTGTTCTGTTTTTTTAACAATCACTATGAAGGTATTATTTGTTTGCCTGGGCAATATTTGCCGATCACCCGCTGCAGAAGGGATATTTACCCATTTAATTGAAAAATATTCCCTGGAGAATGTTGTTTCGTGTGATTCGGCAGGAACTATAGGAAATCATGCAGGTGAAGGCGCTTTTCCAAAAATGAAAAGGGTAGCGGCTAAAAGAGGTTATAACCTTACCTCCGTTTCAAGGCCGGTAAGGCCGGAAAGAGATTTTGACACATTTGATCTTATCATCGGGATGGATGATCATAACATTGCAGATCTCAAAAAAATGGTTTCCGGAAGATTGGTGAAGGCCAAGATCTGCAAAATGACAGATTATTGTACCCATTACAAAAATACCTATGTTCCTGATCCCTATTACGGGGATACCAAAGATTATGAACTGGTGATAGATTTGCTGGAGGATGCGTGCGAAGGGCTGATTGAGAGTCTCGTGAAGGGGGGAATTTGCTAATATGCTAATGTGCTAATATGCAAATGGAACACGGACGAAAGATGGCCACAAAAAGTAAAGCCACCTGTGAGGGCAGCTTTACAAAGATCGGATTAATAGGTTAATATTATTGTAATGATCTCATTTTCAATAATTATTTGCTCATTTTAATCAGCCAGACATCAGAAACTTTAGATCTTTGTCTCCAGTTAAGGGTTGATTCCTCTGGCTGGTCAAAAGTGACATCTATTTTCCCGTCACTGACAAACCTTGGATTAAGCGGGAACTCTTTGAATTCCTCGTATCCCTTGTTATACAGGGTCGGTTCAATTCGTTCGCCGTCGACTCTCAGCAAAGCCTCCCCAAATCCCGCGATGCGGATCATGTACCTGCCGTTGGGATCAAGGTCATTGTACCTGAGTAAAGGAAAATTCTGGAATAGCTGCGTTGACAATCGCTTACGGCTCATCCCGTTATCCCACCAGGCCACATCCGTGGCATCGTCTGAAACGGTCAATACATGACTGCTTTTGGAGATATCTGATACATTATCGTAGTAACTTCCGTCTCCCGGATTTTCCCAGGTGGCAATAATATTCAGCCTGGCGACTTTTTCCTTTTCAGTTGCCATTTTCTCCACTTTTTTGAATTCATCGGCCAGCCACCAGCGATTGTTAAGCGGGTAATCGATAAAATCCAGGATGGCACCGCGTTCCGCGCCACTGGCCTTGTATTTTTCCACGCTGGTTTGCAGTCCAACAGACTGGAACAGAGCCGCACAATAGTCGACAATCTTTTGGCGCAATTCATTGGTTACAGGCTCTTTATCGGCTCTTTCGACTATTTCCAAGGCTTGTGCCATCGCCTTGTCAGAACCTATTTTAGGAGCTTTCAGCAGGACCTGGTTGGCAAGCTTTTCAAGATTTTGTTCATAAGCTTTCCTTATTTTGAGGAAATAATCGTAGTTGGAACGCATCACCAGGAGCTGCCACCGCCAGTTGTTTTTCAGTTCCGGATGCTGCGCTTCCATTCCTTTCCATAAATTCCAGGTGGCGGTAATACCACCGTTTTCCCCGATCGGACCCACCCAGTTGCGTTCGAGAGCCAGGATGCCGTCGGCGGCCGTTTCTGCCACTGCTGTACCAAAAAAGAAGCGGGCATATTCGACCATGACATCGCGCACAGGTCTATCCGGGTTCCATGCCATCTGGCTCCAGGTCACTTTGTTGACGTCATCGTGAACGCCGTCGGAGTAGGAGAGGAAACCATCTGTGAACGGTGCAAAACGGTTGTGTATTTTTGCATAATAGGAAGGTTGCGGATTGGCTACCTCCCTGCCTTCTGTCAGTGCGAAAGCCTGGTCGAAATTCAGGGTAGGGTACTGGCAACGAACCGTATGCGTGAGATCAGGATAATGCCTGTGTTTGTATTTCGCCGGCAGGCGGAAACGGGTTGCTGCCAGGTCCGGACTGCTTGGTCCGGAGACTACTCCGGTGAGCCAGTCAGGCTTGTATTTGTCCAGATATTGGTAGAAATAATCGACCTGCTCATCACTAAACCCCTGCAAGGAGATCCACATCGTAGCTGTGGGATGGTACTGTTTTAATTTTTCGGTTATTGCCTTCAGGAATGGCATGACATCTTTGGGGTGGTTACTGCCTGGATCTCCACCGGGAAAGAATACGCCATCCAGGTATGGACAATTCTTGTAATACTCCTCGTGCCTTGCAACTTCTTCCTTGAACTTGACGGGATCGGAAAGGTCCACATCAGCAGGAATCCAGTCCCAGTGATCCAAACCGTAATTGTGGCAGATTTCGCTGATTTTGTTGTTCATCACCTCCCTGGGATACTTCATGAGCGGGTTATTTTTCCCATCATGGAAGGGAATATTTTCGATGCTGTTGGTTCCGAACAATGCCAGTTCCCGCAGGTATTTCTCATATTGGTCCATGGTCCAGGAATCCCATGAATTGGCCGTATTCCGGTACCCGATCTGATGCCCTCTGATCGGATATTGAGGAGAAGTAGCTATCTCGTTTTTCTTATCAAAGAAGATTTTACCCCGTGTGAGATCAGCTGTTCTAAGTAACTGGCCAATGGAAAAAATGACTCCTCTCTGGTCCTTTGCTATCAGCCAAAGGATTTTGCTTCCATTGGACTGATCATAAGCAATGCGGAAGCCTTCAGGATTCATTTCAGGTTTTTCATCTGAAATACTGACAGGTACCTGTTTCCCCGCCAATTCTGTTTCAGATGACAATACTATCGCTATAATTGGCTGATTGCCAATCTTATCAGACTCTTTAAGCTGGATATTTGTGCGTTGCGCGACTTCTTCCTTTAATACCCTGATGGCAGTTTCCCTCACCGGAGAAGGAATGTTTTTGGAGGCTATGATGGCTGCCTTGCTCAAATCCACGACCTGGGCGGCCAGCGGGCAGGTAAGAAGGAGCAAAATGCCAAACCAGAGGATTTTTTTCTTACTGATTGAATACTTCATTTTGTTGTGTTAATTGTTCTTGTTCAAATTTTTGTAGTAATAGTGATTGAATACAATGATTCTAAATAATTACTGGTGGTGTAATGTGTTGATATATTGTTAGTTATTGCTTGGACCTGAATTCAGGAACCGCATTCAACGCATCCATGAAATTATGGACAACATCGGTATGACAATCTTCCTGCCATGATCCTTTTCTCCACTCTTTCAAATCGCACATCGCCGCAGGACCACCATCCGTGTCAATAAAATAGGTTACCCAGTTTAGATTTCTCAGTGCGATTTCGCGGTATTCTTCGCCACCGCCTGCAGCATAGAACAGTGCAGCGACACCTCCCAGTTTGGAACATGCGCCGCCCCAGGGACGTTTGTCTGAATCCTGTTCTCCCATAAGGGTAACACCTCCGGGCTGTGTTATAGCGAAGTATTTTACTGCGAAATCAATGCATTGTTTTGCCATGGATTTCCATTCCGGATCGAGTTTGTCTTTTTGTTCGATAAAGTACCTGGCCATTTCAAGGGGAGCCCATGAGTTCCTGTTGTCCTCTTCGGTCATGTCTTCGAAAAACTGTATCCACAATGATTCTGCCTTCGTTTCAGGCGCTTTCAGCTGAATATCCCTGATCCATTTCCAGAGATTAGCTCTCGGGAGAGTGAATTCATTCATGCCGAGTTCGGTCAGACCATCGAAGAGCCTCAGTATAAAGGCCATGTTACCGTTTCTTTCACCCCAGTACTTCCCTGAAACCGCATCAACCCTGAAGGGCCAGGGAGCCCTGGAAGAATTGCCTTCGCGCATATTTTTAACCAGGACTTCAGCAATATGTACTGCACTTTGCTTCCATTTCTCATCTCCGCTTTTTTTGTAAAGCTGGAGGTAGGCAAAGCCCGCGATGCCGCCTTTGTCGGGTTCAATCACTTGTTCGCCATATTTCGCATCTCCCTGTGAACTTTTAATCAATGGAATTTCTAAGTGATTTCCGGTCGACCGGGGGAACAACGGGTACAATCCGATATCCGGGGTTGATGCTTCCTTAACCAGGAATTCACCCATTCTTACCGCATATTTTAAGGCAAGACTATCCTTCCTGCCAGTATATTCCCAATATTTGAGATAGGATATAATTCCCATGCCAAGTTGCGTACAGGGAATTATATCTGTTTTGTAGGGTTTATAGCTTGAATCAATGAAAGTTGAGTAAAAATAGACCGGGTATCCGGATTTTCCTGAAGGGGCATTATAATACCACTCCATTTCCGTTTTCATCGCGTCTTCCCAGGTGATCCAGGGAAGAAGTTTCCCTTGCCGGTCATAGGCAGCTTCGTGAAAACCTATTTTAGCTTTCGTTTCTTCAATTTTTTTATGCCTGAAAATTCTGGATGTCAGTAACACCGGAATTAAAATAATGACAAGTAATGCCAGCCTTCGTCTTTTTCTTTGTCTTATTTCCTTCTCTGATACACTCATTGTGCAACTTCAATTTTCCAGTCTGTAAATTCCACCCAGTATTGTCTTGTATCAGGTCCGCCGGCTGCAAGTCCGAGGTCTATCGCATCATTGATCCCTGGGATATCCACAGAATGTCTTTCAATGATCCAGTTGACGCCGTCGAGGCTTACATAACCGCTGAAACTGTTTCCATGGCGCACCAGTTTAAGGTATAATGGTGTTTTACTGTGTTCGGGAAGGTTCTGACTGCTGGCCTTGTGCATGCAACCATTGGCGAATTCGTCATATTGGATTCCTGCCCGTCCCGGGGTACCGAACAGCAATACCGAGCCCTTGCTGCCTGGTTGCACATCAAAGCTTTTGGAGATATCGTTCCTGACAAAGATTCCGCTTCTGAACCATTCGTGGGTTCTCTCACCAAACTGGTTTATTTTCACCGTTGCCACGAAATCTCCTTTGATTCCCCTTACATAAGCCGCCGCGTAGGAGTCTTCGGCATGATAAAAGTCAGAGCCACTTGCTGCAATTTTAAAACGGTTATTTTGTGCATCCGCTTCGATCAGATAAGGTTTCGATCTTGGAGAGCCATACTCCATAATTTTCATTTTACTGAGATTCAGGATGCTTTTCGGCTGGACCAAAATACCGGCTACCGCGCTATTGCCAATTTTTACAATGTGTTTGCCTGTCGGGATTTCAAGATCAAGACGGATATCCTGGGACTCATTTTCTTTCAGATTCAGTTTTGTTGTTAGCAAGGATTTGTCGTCCAGGTATATAATCGCCTCCGTATTTTGTTTCTGGTTTGTAAGGTTTCGGGCGGAAGCCAGCAGTGTGACTTTTTCTCCTGCCAGGCACCTGTCGGTCGACAGTTTGAAGTTTTCAAAAACTACTGATGGCCTGATGCCCACCACCGTTATTTTTTGGTGAGGTGTAGAGCCAATTGAGAGCATATGTTCTCCGGCATCATAGATTCTCAGCTGAAATTCTATGACTCTGCTATTGTTTTTGATGACAGGGAACAATTTTTTATCGTAAACCTTTCCATCAAGGTAAATTTCTACCGGTGCAATTCCGGTAGATCCATAGTTGAACACCTTGGCAGACAACTGGATAACACTTCCGGCTGCATATGAGCCTGAAGGCTGACCGGACGGGGTGATTTGAAGATTGTCATATTGAAAATCCGGAAGTCCGTCAATAATTGTTTCCGGTGCGTTGGCAGGTTTTTCAATTTTGAAATTGTTTCTGTAGGTGTTGTCCTCAGGCTGGGCAGCGCAATATTTCATTTCACCCTGTTCCAGGCTGTAATAAATATTGTTTTCAGTAATCCAGCCCTGAGACATGTTGTCGAACCAGAACGCCACATTATCATTGAAGAAACCGCCGTGTACGTTGTGTACCAGGTTGTTTCTGACAATTGAATTGAAGACCATTCCCGAAGTTTTAATTGCACCTGAATCATCCGCATCCTGCTGAACATCATCAAGATGATTGTATTCGACGATATAATTGCCATCAAGGGCATCCTCCTGGTTAGCCCAGTCACCCACATCGATACCATATCTGCCACGTGTCTTTGTAACATAATTGTGTGATATAGTTGTAGATAGAGTATTGTTGGCTAAAATGCCAATGCCTCCGCAATCGGAAACCCGGTTAAAGGAGATCAATGTTTCACGGATAATCTTCGGACTGTCACCTGCGGAATTCGCCTGAATTCCCTTGTTGTAATCGACCTCATTTTGCCAGACAGGTTTAATAGAACCTGTCACGTAGATACCTCCGTTGTCGATTGATTCGATTGTATTCCCAAGAATTTTAGCCTGGTAACAACCTGCACGTACTGAAATTCCTGTCCCTGAGCATGAGCGAACCGTATTGTCCACAAATTCACAGGCATGCGCAAATTCGAATGAAACGGCAGCTGCTCCTGCTTGCACTCCTTCAAAAGTAAGGTCATAGAACCTGAGATTTCTGACCGGATGGCCTTTTTCTCCCCTGACCATCACCAGCTGGTTGATTTTAGCTACTGATGGTGACAATAGGTTTATATCGACATTCTTGTCAGCTGAGATATAACTCAGTTCTTTCGCTTTGCGGTCGAAATACCATTCTCCGGCAGTATCGAGCAGTTCTTTTAAATTTTCCACATAATATCTTGGAGGGACAATAACAACACCTTCCTGGGGAGTTTTGAGATAAGCTGTACCACTTTTTGCATCAATTTTACTGAAACTGTTTATCCCGGTGTGCCATCGCAGCAACATAATTACCCTGTTCCCGGTCAGATCTTTCCAGGCTTCCAGATCACCTTTTTTGAAAGTAAGTTCGCTGGTATTTTTCGAAACGGAGGTCGGTATAAAATAACCCGAGTTTGGTTTTCTCGCCAGAATCCGTTTTTTTCCTTCAACGAGGAACATGCTGACTGTATCGGCCTCCAACCGGGCTGACCAGATTCCATTTTTCAATGACCAGCCGTTCACCGGCTGACCTCCTGAAATTACCGGTTTTTCACCCGGAAATGCTGCGTAGGTAACATAGTGGTCCTTCAGTTTATGATATTCAAAAGCGCCGGTTGGCAGGTTTGTCTCTACACGCTCTCCTGCATCAGCCGGCTCAAACTGAAGCGGTTTAGTCAGGTAGTAGTGACCGCCTCGAACCAGAACAAGAATATCCTTTCCCCTTCCAAGCGGGTGAGGGGAGCCAATCCACCTTTTTTCAACCGGGGGATCTTTGGGGAAATATACTTTTGACTTTAAGTCTTTTACAGCCTTTTGTGCACGTTCGAGCGTCGCAAACGGGCCATCCGTTTTTGTGCTATTTGGTTCAGCCAGTGAGCCGCTCCACCTATCGTTCCCGGAAGGGGATACATAAAAATCTGCTTTGGCATTTTCGACAATGAATTTCTGCCATTTTTCGCCTTGCAGCAGCTTGCCATCCCGGTTTTGTGCGTTGGAAACTGAAATAGCTAAAACAAAAGAGATTATAAAAAGGGGCGTTACAATTGCCGACTTTCGTTGCGATGCAATAGTCATGATTGATGAATTTGTAGTTAATAGAGTTGACGTGAAAGTGTAAATTTACAAAAAATAAGGAAAAATAAGTTGCGAAGGCTAAAGTGTTGAAAAGTGCACTAAAACGTGATATTAATCATGTTATTGACTATTTATTGTTATAGTATCTTAACAATCTATACATATATTTAAACTAAATATGATCCCCTTAGTCTAACAGTTTCAAAATAGTTCATTTTAGTCATTTTAATTTATTTCGTATGAAAAAACAGCTTTCCATTTTCTTCATCTTATTGATGGCATTTGCTTTAATTCCATCTTTTATTTGTGCCAAAGATACAGGGTTATCTATTCCGATTGAGAAGTATACGCTTAAAAACGGTCTGACCGTTGTATTGCACCAGGACAAAAGCGATCCAATTGCCGCCGTGGCGGTTTATTTTCATGTTGGTTCAAGCAGGGAAACAGAAGGGAAGACCGGTTTCGCGCACCTTTTTGAGCACATGATGTTTCAGAAATCTGAAAATGTTCCTGAAGACCAGTTTTTTAAAAATATACAGGGAGCCGGCGGTTCATTAAACGGAAGCACCAGTCAGGACCGCACCAACTATTATGAAGTGGTCCCGAAAAATTCACTTGAGATGGCGTTGTGGATGGAATCTGACCGTATGGGATATCTTGAAAATACTGTAACGAAATCTGCACTGGTCAACCAGCAGAACGTGGTTCAAAACGAAAAAAGACAAAGTTATGACAATGCACCTTACGGGTTCAACCAAATGCTTGTCTTAAAGACTCTCTACCCAAAGGGGCACCCTTACAACTGGACTGTAATCGGTGACATGAAGGATCTTACAAATGCTACGGTAGAGGATGTGAAGGCATTTCACCATAAATTCTATTCCCCGAACAATGCCACACTGGTTGTTGCCGGCGATATTGATATTCCGGCAGTTAAAGCAATGATTGAAAAGTATTTCGGCGAAATTCCCAAAGGGGAAAATATTGCAAAAAGGAATCCGATGCCTGTGAGCCTTCCTGCAACAGTAAGGCTTTACCACCAGGACAATTTTGCCAAAGCACCGATGCTGACCATGGTATTCCCAACAGTGGAAGACTATTCCAAGGATTCTTATGCTCTTAATTTTTTGGGTGAGCTTCTGGCCGGAACCAAGAAATCTCCCCTGTATACTATTCTTGTGAAGGATAAAAAACTGACTTCACGCGTCTCTGCAAGCAACAGGTCACAGGAACTTGCCGGGGCTTTTTACATTTCAGTGGCCGCCAATCCGGGAGTAAACCTCACGGAGGTTGAAAAAGCAGTTTTTGAAGGGTTTGCCAAATTTGAAAAGGATGGATTTTCTGAAGAGGATCTTACCAGGATTAAGGCAAGCAATGAAACAAGTTTCTATAATATGTTTCAAAGTATTCAGAACAAGGCATTTACACTGGCCGAATACAACATCTATACTGGGGATCCTGAATTTTACAAAAAGGATCTTGCCAATACCCAGGCAGTTACGATGGCGGACGTGAAAGCTGTATATGAGAAATACATCAAAGGGAAAAAATTTGTTGAAACCAGTTTTGTACCCAAAGGAGACGTCAGACTGGTTGCAGAAGGATCTGTCGATGCCGGCATAGTTGAAGAAGATGTGACAAAAGCTGCCGAAGTAAAGGATACGAAAGTTGCTGCCGAGCAAATTGTCAAATCCAAAACCAAACTGGATCGCTCTGTAAAACCTGCCTCAGGACCGGATCCTGAAGTTACGATCCCTAAGCCATGGACATCTTCATTGTCCAACGGTTTGAAAATCTGGGGTATTAAGCAGTCTGAACTGCCACTGGTTCAATATTCTGTCTCAATTGATGGTGGACATATACTTGATACAAAAGACAAAGCCGGTGTAGCAGGCCTTGTTGCTTCCATGTTGAATGAAGGAACTAAAAACAAAACACCTGAACAACTGGAGGATGCTATTTCTCTATTGGGTGCATCCATCAGAGTGTACGGAGGAGATGATGCTATTACCATATCCGTTAGCTGTTTAGCCAAAAATTTCGAAAAGACCTTGGCTCTTGTTGAAGAGATTCTTCTTGAACCGAGATGGGACAAGGTGCAGTTCGACCTGGCAAAGAGCCGAATCATCAATGGCATTAAAAGGAATGCAGCAAACCCGGATTATCTTGCTAACCAGGCGCTTAATAAACTGATCTTCGGCGATAATATCCTGGCCATTGATGTATCCGGAACCGAGGCTTCTGTAGCTTCCATTACAATAGATGATCTGAAAGACTTTTACACCAAAAATATATCTCCGTCCGTTTCTAAATTACTGGTTGTAGGTGATGTAAGCCAGCAACGTGTTATGGATGCCCTGGCATCTTTAAATTCAAAATGGGATGCCAAAAAAGTTGAAATTCCTGTCATCAAAGTGCCTGCCGCACCTGATAAATCCCAGATTTATTTTGTGGATGTTCCCGGTGCAAAGCAATCTGTGATTTCAATTGGTGCTCCATCTATTGCAAGAACCAATCCTGATTTTTATGCTGCCACAGTAGCGAATTATAAGCTGGGCGGTTCATTCAACGGTATTTTCAACATGATACTCAGGGAAGAAAAGGGATTTACCTATGGTGCAAGATCCAGCTTTGCCGGAGCAAAAGATTATGGACAGTTCGTGGCTACCTCCAAAGTCAGGACCAATTCCACCGTTGAATCAGTAACTATCTTCAAAACGGAAATGGAAAAATACCGGTCGACCATCCCGCAGGAATACATTGATTTTACCAAATCAAGCCTTCTGAAAGGAAATGCACTCAGGTTTGAAACGTTGTACGGCCTCATGGGAATGCTGAATACCATGACATCTTATAATTTGCCATTTGATTACATCAAGAAGGAAGAAGCATTTGTGAAGGGACTGACAGTTGAAAAAGAACTTCAGATTGTGGACAAATACATTAATCCTGCCAAAATGTACTTTGTAGTTGTTGGTGATGCCAAAACCCAGCTTGAGCCCCTTGAGGCAGTTGGTTTGGGAAAACCTGTTCTATACAAGTTATAAGCTAAATTATGTAATTGAAAACCCGGGACAATGTTTCCGGGTTTTTTTATTTTCGATTTTTGACTATCAACTATCAACGTTCTAAGTAGCTGTTTAAATTCTTACACAGAGAATTTATTACTTCAAAATGATACAATGTAGGACCATGAAATTGTAGGTTTAATTTAAATACCCTTAAGGAAAAAAGAGTTGCACAGAGAGGAAAATCGCTGGCGATTTTCCAAATCGTTGTTTATCAGTGGTTTCTCTCTTAAAAATCCATTAGGGCAGAAATTTCTTTAATGGTTATAATTTAGATTAATTGTAAGTTTTTCTCTGTGTAATAAATTAAACAGTCTCTAACTGAGAGTTTTATTTAAAAATAGCGACTTCTTTCTCTCCATTTGATTTGATATATCCCCTGAACATCCCCTCCGTATTGAACTCCATGGCAATGTTTCCGGCTTTGTCAAGGCCGATTACCCCTCCTGTTCCACCCAAATTGGTCAGTTTCTGTATTTCCTGCTGACAGGCATCCCGGATTCCAAGCTTTTTGTATTCCATCAGGGCGGAAATGTCCCTTGAAAATCCAAGCCGGATATAATATTCTCCATGACCGGTACAGGAAAAACCTCCTGTTGCATTGCTGGCGTAGGTTCCTGCCCCGATAATAGGAGAATCACCGATCCTGCCATATTTTTTGTTTGTCATGCCACCGGTAGAGGTACCCGCTGCAATATTTCCAAAACGGTCCAGGGCAACACATCCGACAGTTCCGTGCTTGTCGTTGATGCCGGCTTCACGTTCCTTTTTGAGTAATTCCTGCAACTGTCTGTATCTCTTCTCTGTATGAAAATAGCTGTTTGGAACCAGCTGAAATCCTTGTTCGACTGCGAACTGGGAGGCTCCGCTTCCTGTAAGTAAAACATGCTCCGACTTCTCCATAACTTTTCGGGCGAGAGAAACAGGATTGCGAACATCCTTTATGCCGGCCACTGCTCCTGCACCAAGTGTTTTTCCATCCATTACGGAAGCATCCAGTTCAATGGTGCCATCGTGTGTAAAAACGGCTCCTTTCCCGGCATTGAAGAGAGGTGAGTCTTCCATGATGTTAATAGTTTTTTCTACCGCATCCATACAGCTTCCTCCCGAGGCGAGGATTGAGTCACCAACCTGAAGCGCACGATTTAACACTGCCAGGTACTCTTTTTGTGCTTCAGGAGTCATTGTCTTTTCAGACATTACTCCGGCGCCCCCATGCAAAACAAGTGCATACTTTTGAGATTCCTGGGCTTTTGCATGAATTGCAAGCAAAAGAATGAACAAGCTAAATATCAAATTTCTCATTTCCGGTGTTTTTCTGTCAAAAATTAAACTTGTGATTAAACTACAAAATTGGATGATAATATTATCCTGAAAAGTGGATAATTTCTGATCATCGCCTCAAATTGTGTTTAACTTTGACAAATCAGGTTCTCACACAACCTGGATGATAATTTATCCGTCTTTTTTTGTTAAACTGAGTATCGTGAAAGTTTTACTTTGGATATTGTTCTTCATTGCATTGGCAACCTATTCCTGTACAAAGAATGTCATTTCTCCTGCTGTTACTGAAATCTCAATTTCAGAACTGGAGAAATACAATATGAAGATTCTTCCTGATAATCCTGGTTCAGCTGATGATATCAAGCTGGTAATTTACCAGGATTGCAAATACAACAAGTTCATCGGGGTTCAAAGAAGCCTTAACAACATTGATATTGAGAAACAGTACAACAGTATGATTATGGCACCCTGTGTAATGGCGAATGATACCATACTGATCGGGAAATTGCCGGTAAACACTTATATGGTTTATTACAGGCTGGTTGATATCGCCGTGCAACCGGGGAAGACGACTTTTGCCTTATCCTTTAAACTGACAATATCGAAATGATCTCTCCTGCCTGTTTTTTACACCTTACCATAAACTAAAAACCGGTTGTACATGAATGGGACAACCGGTTTTTAATTTATATCCGCAACAATTATTTGTAATTAACCGGATTTTCGTCCTGCCACTCATTTGCGCCATCACTGATACGGTTGCGGATGGATAGTGTAAGATTCATTTCTCCTTTTGAAGATGTTTGATCACATATCCCGTTAGTTAACACAGTCAAAAATGAAATCAATACAAAAATGAGTGAATAATTCCTGCTGATCACTACACAGTGAGCCGTAGCGATAATTTGAGTGACTAGTACTAGGAATTCGCAATCAGAAACCGAAAAACAAACAGGTAATTAATCCGTTAACAGTGACCGTATTAAATTGTTTTTCAAAGCCAGCCTTAGAGCAAGAATTCCAGAAAGGAAACCACTTAACAAAACGATAAACGTTACGGCAGGGAGCCATATCCAAAGGCCGGAATGTTGTGAGGCAAGGAGTATCGGGATGGCGCTAATGGTTGCCGGAACTGATCCGATGATGACTGCGGCCAAAATAACCATCAATTTTTCTGTTAACAATAACCTGAAAATTTTTGATTTTTCAAACCCAATTGACTGCATAAGAGCATATTCGGGGATTTGCTCCAGGGTCGTCCTGAAAATGAGAATTCCTAGTCCCACAGTTCCGATTAATAATCCCAACGCTCCAAGCATGAGGAAAATATTGAGATAGGTACTCTCTATCCTGTTGAAAGTTTGTAAACGATCGGATGTCCCCGTGATCACGGCGCCGTAACGACGCCATTCCCCTTTAAAATCGCTGAGGTTTACAGTACTTTGCGACGCTTTAACCAGAAAAATATTTGAGCCGCTGACGGAAGGGAAGTCTTTTGCAAAAAAGTCTTCCGCAATGATGACATTACCCTGGAAGACAGAATTTTCGAGACCTCCGATTAATTTGAGTCTCAAATTTTCCCCTGCTTCATTTTTGTAAAGAAGTGTATCACCAATTTTTTTTCCCATGCTCCATTGGATGTCCGACTGATTTGCAATAGCAGGAATCACATTGCCGGGTAGTTTTTGGTTAAGTGACATCCACGGGTGTTTAACATCCAGTTCTTCAGTGCGGGTCGCAAAGGTGAAAGCCTGGGCTTCGTCAAACTGATCCGGATTGCATGCCAGTATCCTCGGCCTTGATATGCGGTTCAGATTGAGACAACTGGCATCATCGCCGGGTTGGACCTGAAAAGAGACCACCTGGGCTTCCTGTGGTAACCCAAGGTCAATTTTACCCGTATTGCTGTTTGGTTCGAAAAGTACAGGCAATGTTGTCTCAATATAATAACTGTATCCTCCTGTTCCGGAGGATGATAATTCCGAATGAATTGTCATATCCTTCCGATAAAGGCCTGTCGCAATTACCAGGAATATTCCGACAGATAAAAAACTCACCGCCATAAGTGTTCTTTTTCTTGCACCGGAAAAACGCCTGATAATAAGAGATTTGAAGGTAAAGGTGCGGTTGCGGGTATCTGTATTTATTTTCCTGAGAACGTAATCGAAAAGCAAAATGAGGCCAGGCAGCAATCCAAATCCACTCGCAAAAAACAGATCAGGATTGATCTCACCCTTGTTGAATCCAAAGAATAGCAGGATTGAAACGGAAAGCATGATCAGGATTAGTCCGGAAATTAGTTGGAGAGTACCCTTGGGGATTTTTGTTCCGGGTACCTTTTTCCGATGGCTGACCTTCAAATAACCAAGAAACCGATGAAGGCCAAGGAAGAAGATAAGAGAAAAAATGGCAATAATCGAAAATGCACCTCCAATTATCGAAACGGGTTGTATGTGTATGGTGGCAATAGAAGTGCGGACAATGTCATTCCAGATCGAATTGATTGCAATAAGTATCAGTTGGTTATAGGCAATGCTCAGCGGAATTCCCAGGACTATGCCTGTTAGAACCAACAAAATTGCTTCAAAAAACAGTAATTTGCGGATTGTCTTAAAGGAAAAGCCAATGGCGGTTAAAGTTTCAGTTTCAGACTTCCTGTAGTTTAGAAACAGTCTAAACAGGAGAGATGCCAGTAAAAAAGCAGCCACCAGGACAAAAAAGCTCAGCCCGATAAATAACTGTCCAAAATCAACTCCGTTGGCAGCAGCTATCATGCCATCAGATTTCGCATCAATAACATCGAATCCCACTTGTGAAGGGATTATTCCACCCAGGATGGTTTGCTGCATGGATGCTTTATTGAGACCTTCAATTCGTATTGCAGTTGCCTGTCCGAACCTGTTGCCCCACAAATTTCTGGCTGTCTGCAATGATATAAACCCTTTCGGAGTCCCTTTGAATTTTTTCCAGTAATCTTCGTCCTTCGTCCTGATCTTCTTTAAATCAACAGGTACACCTGTTTTCCAGTCACGGCAGTTGCTTGCATCGGAAAGTCCTGGTATAACAGGCATTAGATCCGGATCTGCCATTTTACCTTCCAGGTTGTATATCTTCCTGACAATAAAACAGGTGTCTTTTTCAATCAGCCTGCGTAGTGGTCCCACCTCGTAGTAGGTAAGTTTCAGGCTGTCATTTACATTAATTTTTAAATCCTCAGCCAGCCATTTACTGATTATGATCTGCTGACCGGTTAAAGTATCACAGGAAGAGACAAATGAATAGGGTGATTCTTTTTGTCCGGCAGAAAAACCATTGATAAAATAGGTGAAAACCGGATAACTGCCCGGTATTTTGGAAGTGCAGAACTGCTCTATGCCGGGTTCGATGAATACGCGGTCTGATATTACCTCGGTATAATTATAAACCGGATTTTCCCGGATTGTCAGGTTAAGGTCTTCCGGCTTCCAGCTTTGTTGAAGCCTGAGGATCAAATCCTTTTGCCCCATTCCTTCCGTAACGAGGATGACATTGGATTTTTGCTTCAGTTTCATTTGCCCGTTTAGCCAATCAAGGTTAATGAACACATTGCGCGGGGATGACTGGATATTTCGTAGGTTGAAATTACCAAGCTGGTCTGCTTTTAGAATCCTTTTAACAATTACCCGGAATGAGACGAATGTCTCTTCGGCCGAAACAAATGGAGTATTGGAAGGGAAAGTATTGAGTTTATTCACCCGGAGCAGAAATTCATCCCCGGTTTTCAGACCCGCCAGGTCAGCGAGGTTTTCGTTTATAGCAGCCTCATTACCAGTTAGCTGAAAAGATTGGGAGTTACCGGCAAATTCCCCCAGGGTAGAGTCAATACCCCAGACTGCCAGTTGGTTGTATTGTGATTTACCGCCATCGATGATGCCTATTCCATTGCAACGCAATAAGGCCGTAGTTTTAACACTGCTGTTTAGCGCGATTTCAGCAGCCAGTTGTTTTCTGAAAAGCCTCTCTCCGGCAGAAATGACCCTGGAGGTGCTGCCAAGTCGCTGAATGGTACCCAGATCAAGGCTGTACCTGACAGAATCGCCGATAATCAGCGCCCCCAGAAGAATTGCTGTGCTCAGGGCCACGCCAAAGACTACCGTAAGGTTCAGTTTCCGGTAATGCCAGATAGATTTTAGCAAAAATTTGGTCAGAGACATGGATATAAATTAAGAGGAGATTATCAGATAAACTTTTCGTTGTATTGCGATATTCTTTTTATGCCTGATTTTGAACAGATTGTGTGAGTTCTTGTTTGTCAACGCCGGCGAGTCTGCCATCTTCCATTTTATATATTATATCCATTTCGCGAGCAACTTCGAGGGAGTGTGTAACAACGACCAATGTCATTTTTTCTTCCCTGCTGAGTTCCACCAGCAATTTTACGAGGTTCAATGCGGATTGATGGTCCAGTGCACCGGTCGGTTCATCTGCCAGCAACAGGTAAGGCTGGTTAATCAACGCCCTGGCAACAGCTGTCCGCTGACATTCACCTCCTGAAAGCTCCGAAGGTTTCTGGTGTGTTAGTCCTGTAAGACCTAGCCTGGCAATCAGTTTTTGTGACCGTACGATGGTTTCATTTCCCTGAAGCTTCTTATCCGTAAGTGTTGGTAACAGGATATTTTCCACCAATGTTAGCTGGGGAAGCAGGTGATGAAGCTGAAATACAAAACCAATTTTAGTATTCCTGAAAGTTGCCAGCTCTTTTTCATTGATTTTGCTGATTTCCCTGTCTTCGAATATGATACTGCCTGAATCTGGCCTGTCAAGTGCTCCAATAAGGTTTAGCAGGGTAGTCTTACCTGATCCTGACGGCCCAATGATGGCAATCCGCTCACCTCTTCCTATTATCAGGTCCAGCTCATCCAGAATCTTGCGTTCTATTGTACCACTTTCGTTGGTATAAGATTTAGAGATTCGTTCCAGTTTTAAAATCATTTTGATGTAACTTTTTCAGTTTAATTTTGCTTTCAGATGGCATCTTCAGCGGGTTGGTACCGTTTTGACACCTTTTGATAAATGTCCACCAATTTTTCGGCCTGCTTGTAAATGTCAAAATGTTTTTTGACTCCTGAAAGAGCGGCAACACTTAATTCATTCAGTTTTTCTGTATTAAGGATAACCGATCCCAGCGCTTCAGCGAGGTGAGCCGGATCGTTCGGGGAATAGACGATACCGCCACCGCTGAGATTTACCACCTCCGGGAATGCTCCGAGAGCAGGTTGCACCACGGGAATTCCGGAAGCCATGGCTTCCAGCAAATATAACCCGAACGCTTCACCATTCAGGACCGGTACTGAAATTATCCTGACAGAATCGAAGAAAATCTGTCGTTCCTCTCCGCCGAATTCCTCGTCCCACATCACTTTTCCCGCAAGTCCGGCACTGTTAAGCCTGGTTTTCAATTCCTTGACAAAACGCAAATCATCTGCAGTCTTCCCTCCGGTAATTTGCAATTTTACATCATTGAATTTCGCGTTTTGGTGCAGTAGGATAAATGCATCTACCAGGATGCCAAGACCGTTTTCTTCACACATTCTTGAGATGTATCCAATTACGGGTTCTTTCCAGCCAATAGTTTTCGGGAAGTAATCAAATGTATCGACTCCAAGGTGAACAGTGGACAGTTGCTCATCCCGGATATTCATCTTTTTTAATATTTCAGAGGCGTAATAATCACTGACAGAGATAAATGCATCAATTTCTGCGCCACGCTCACTCATCAGCGTCCATATTTCTTTGCGATAGGTATCATTCATTACATCCACCCATACATCTTCGTCCTGTAAAGAACAAACTACTGGGATATTCATTTTTTGTTTAATGCGGTGGGTAAGTCCCAATAGTAGTGCATTGGATAAGTGAATCACATCAGGTTTTGCCTCATGGCCAAGCCAGTCGACCATTTTTTCAAGTTCCGCATGCTGCAATCCTTCTTCTCCAAGCAGCATCGAAAGTGTCATCTCTTCCAGGCCTTTGGCCCTTGTCGATCCTGCCTTTTGCGCAGCCAGGCCCAGTACGCTCTTTGAATCAAGAGCGTGTTCAATAAAAGCCGGCATATGTCTGAAGAACCGGTAATTTTGCTTGAGGTACAGGTTGACAGCCCCATAAAAAACCGGGACATCATTGAGATCGTGCGCATCATCAAAAAGAGGAAGATACATGGGTACTTTGATTACCTCATGTCCCAATTCCTTCAGAGCGCTGACATATTTGCTGTCGCGAAGGCAGTTTCCGCAATAAAAACTACCTCCGGATCCTGGTATAATATGTGCAATTTTCATTTGTCAACAACTTTGTTATATTATTGAAAATCAGAAGGTACTCACAATTGATCGTGAATGGATTTAATTAACCCGGCTATTTAGCCAAATACATATATCCTTCCATCTCCGGCTCCAACAACGATTTTTCCTGAAATAACTGCAGGATTACCAAGAACCGGACTCCCAAGTTCATATTTCCAAAGCTCCTTTCCGGTAGCCAGGTCGTGAATGTAAAGGGTCCCGTCCATGGTTCCGGTGATCACTTTCCCGGATGCTATTACGGATGATGACTCGATACGGTTACTGGTTTTTATCTTCCACACTATTTTGCCAGTTGTTTTATCAAAACAATAGAGAAACCGATCCTGGTTACCTATGACGACAAAATTACCGCTTAAAGCAGGGGAAGCGATGAATGGTAGGTTTTTCCCCTGTTCATGATAAGTCCAGGCAATTTTTCCTTCATCCAGGTTGATGCAGAAAAATGCGCCTTCATAATCCCCTACATACGCAAGATGCTTGTCTACCACCGGGGATGAAGCAATGTATGTTGATAGTTGAATTTTTTTGGAGACCTTACCTGTTTCAATATTTACCAGGTGCAAAAATCCGTCACAACCGCCAAATATCGCGAAATTTTTGTAGACTGCCGGGGCCCCATTTATATAATTATCTGATTCATAGCGCCATATACTGTCTCCTTTTGAGAACCCGACTGCATGAAGGTTATAATCATAACTTCCGACCAAAATCCGGATTTTTGAACCCGATTTGTACCAGTTCGCAGATCCCATTATCTGGTTGTCGGTTTTGTATTTCCACAGCTGTTTGCCGGTTTTTGCATCAAGGCGAAACAGCCATCCATCCAGCGTGCCAAATACCACTGAGCCATCCATTAACAGAGCTGGCGCCTCGATGGAATTTCCTGAAGTGAATTTCCATTTCAGTTTTCCGTCAAAACCAAGGGCATACATGTTTCCGTCAGTTGAACCGCAATAAATACTCTGACCTGCACCCACCGGGGCTGCTTTAATATCATCTCCAGTCTGAAAGGAAAACAAAAGATGAGGATTCTCCGGCAATGTTTGGGAAGTTTCGCCGGTCAGTTGCTGGTTGCCCCGAAATATGGTCCAGTCCTGCTGTCCGTACAGCGAACCAGTTTCCCCGAAGCACATACATGCTGTAATGAAAAATAGAAACAGAATCCTTACACGGATTTGTTTGCTATGCAAAGCTGTTTCAGGTGAGAAAGTTTTTCCGGGCAATTTTATCATTGAAAGTAAAAATTACAAGTAATCAGGTTGATTGTTTAACCTACAAAAATACCAATCTGTTTGAACAAGGAGTTGGTTTATATCATATTTATGCACCAAATCGAATTATTTGACGTATCTTTGAGAAATTCTGTCTTATTGTGTCTGTTTACTCACCCTTATTTTTTGCTGACACTTTCTCAAATCGTTTGAGATTTCCACAGAACATGCGCTTTAAATAATATTAAATCATAATAAAAATGGCAAATCCATCGTATGACAAGAAGCCGGCCAGCTTCGTTTCCCCTGATCTGTCAAAATTGCAAGCGGTTGTTATTGATATCAAGACCATATTATACATCCCTTTGGATGCAGATCCTGAGTTGGCCAGGACTAGTTATCTGAACAGGGTTGGAATGAAGAAATTATAATTTCAGCTGTTCTTCAGTATCAAAAATTGCAAGCGCACCTGTCGGACAGGCTTTTGCAACTATCTGCGCGGTATTCTTTAGCCCTTGTTGTATCATTTCGTTGAACGGGACACCTACCACCACGTCAAATCCACGCCCTATAAAGGTTAATCCGTATTCTTCCTTGTGGATAGAGGTAAGTTTTACGCATATGCCGCATTTAATGCATTTGGCAGGTTCGTAAACAATACCTTCCCGGTGAATAATTTTCTCAGCTTTTTTCCTTACACTGCTGCTGAAACGTTTTTGGTCAGCCTGGTAGTTGTCAGATAATTCGCGCAGAATGCAGGACTCGGGTTTTCTACAGTCGCAATGCATGCATCTTTTGGCTTCCAGAACTGCAGCCGAATTTGCAAATCCATCATTGTCAGATTTTTGCCTTGGAGAAGTTTCTGAGTCTTTTTGATATTCAAGAAATTCTTCTGCGGTTAGTAATCCAAATTTGGAATTGAAGCGTGCAGGATATCCTTTAATTTCCCCGGTACTGAAAAAGTGATCAATTACCGCGGCTACTTCCTTGCCTTGTCCGACAGAACGGACCGCCATTTTGGAATTACGCAGCACATTTCCTATAGCAAAAACTTTTTGCAGGGAAGTGTGGAAACTGTTTTTATCTGCCTGAATGCCGTTACTGCTTTTATTAAGCCCGAAATCAAAGCTATCGCCAGTAATCGTTCCTGTTGCAACAACGACGGCGTCAAATTCCAGCCTTAACACTTCAAACCTGCCGGAATCGATCGTTTCATTCAACCTGAGTTCGACGCCGGCAGCAAGTATCTCCCTGACTTCCAGGTTTATGGTCTCATCAGACAGAATATCTTTGTCAATTTGGGTGAGGGCTCCACCCGGTACATTGTTTTTCTCAAAAATCACACTTTTATGACCTTTCAGCTGAAGATACCAGGCAGCTGACAATCCAGCAGGACCTGCCCCTAATATTGCCACCTTTTTGCCTGTTTTCGTATTTGGCACAGGGCGGTATGGCTGATCACTTTTCAAATCTTCATCCGCAACAAACCGTTTGAGATGACAGATGGAAACAGCTTCGTCGACCTGCTTGCGACGGCAACCGGCTTCGCATGGAGCGGGGCAGATACGTCCCAAAATAGCGGGGAGTGCAATATCCCTTTTGACAACCTCCAGTGACCTGGTAAAATCATTTTTTGCTATCAGCCTGTTCATCAATGGGATATTCATGTGTGCAGGACAAACCAGCTGGCAGGGTGCCTCACAGTCGCCCACATGTTCGCTGAGCAGAAGCGAAAGTGCTGTCTTCCTGGATTCAATGACTTCAGCATCATTGGTAACAATGATCTGGCCCTCACTTACCGGGGTGGAACAGGAGGCAAATAACTGTCCATTCCTGGTATTTTTTACCAGGCACACCATACAGGAAGTGATGTGACCGGTTTCTTCAAGATAACACATGGTTGGGATATGTATACCCATGGATCTTGCTGCTTGCCAGACAGTTGTGCCTGTTTCAAATTCAGCTGAGCGGTTGTCTATTGTAAGTTTTACCATGGTCTCATTAATCAATTATAACAGTCGGTTTTTGGGCTTAAGCCTGTAACTATCAGATCAGAAGACGTCAACAGCATTAACGGGGCACGCTTCCCTGCAGGCATTGCATTTGATGCAAAGATCTGTGATGACTTCATGTTTTTGATGGGGCTTGAAGAGAATTGCATCTGTCGGACATTTTTGCGCACATTTGGTACATCCTATGCACAAGTCATTAATCTGGTATTGTATCAGATCACTGCACTTTCCGGCCGGACATTTTCCCTTGAGGTGTTCCATGTATTCATGACGGAAATATTTCAGGGTAGAAAGCACCGGGTTGGGAGCAGATTTCCCTAAACCGCATAAACTGCCTTTTTTCGTCCAGCCTGCAAGATATTCCAGCTCATCCAGATCTTTTTCTGAACCTTTTCCGGTCTTGATCCTTGTCAGGATATCCAGCATTCTACGGGTACCGACCCTGCAGAAAGTGCATTTGCCGCATGACTCATTTTGGGTGAATGAAAGGAAATAATGTGCAATATCGACCATGCAGTCGTCTTCATCAAGAACCACAAGTCCGCCTGATCCCATCATGGCACCAACTTCCAGCAGCGATTCATAATCGATCGGAGTATCATACAATTCAAGTGGAACGCATCCTCCTGAAGGGCCGCCAATCTGGACTGCCTTGAATTTTTTTGCGTTCTGGACCCCTCCGCCGATTTCTTCGACGATCTGCCGGACCGTAATACCCATTGGTACTTCGATGAGGCCGCCGCGATTGACTTTGCCTGCTAATGCAAAAACTTTTGTTCCCTTGCTTTTAATGCTGCCTATGGATGAAAATTTATCAGATCCTTCCAGCATTATGTAGGAGACCTGGGCAAAAGTTTCCGTATTGTTGATCAGTGTGGGTTTACCCCATAAGCCTTTCTCGGCAGGGAAAGGGGGACGTATGGTTGGGAATCCTCGTTTCCCCTCTATGGAGGCAATCAAGGCAGATTCCTCGCCACAAACAAATGCTCCGGCTCCTTCATAAATAGTAAGATCGAAGGAGAAATCTGAACCCATGATGTTGTCTCCCAGGAGGTTATTTTCACGACAATGAGCAAGTGCCTGCCGAATGCGCCTTACCGCGAGCGGGTATTCGGCGCGGATATAAAAATAACCGTGGGTCGCCCTGACTGCCCTCGCTGCAATCAAAATACCTTCAATCACGCGGTAAGGATAGGATTCAAGCAACATCCTGTCCATAAATGCACCGGGATCTCCTTCATCACCGTTACAAACCAGGTATTTGACTTCAGAGTGCTGATTTGCAACAAGATGCCATTTCAGTCCTGTTGGGAAACCTGCACCACCCCGGCCACGTAGTCCGCTGTCCTGGATATTCTGAATGATTTGTTCCGGTGACAATTTGGTGAGACATGTTCTCAGTGCGTCAAATCCATAGTGTGCGCGGTATTCATCCAAATCAAGCGGATTAATGATACCACGGTATCTTGTAGCAATCGGTATTTGCCTGTCAAGAAAGTCAGTTACCTGTTTTTCACGGGCATCAATCGCATATTTCTTAACACCTTCCCAGACAGTACTGGTCTGCACTTTTTCAAAAAAGTGATAGATGTTGTTGGTTAACTTTTTTAAATGACCCGGTGGTTGGAAATGGCTGGATAAAATTTCCTGAATTTCCCCGGGTTTCACTTTTGTGTATAAAATCGGTTTTTTGCCAGCAGGGACGACCTCTAACAACGGAACCTGATGGCACATCCCTACACAGCCAACATTTTTCAGGCTAATCTTGATACCGGTTTCCAAAACGGTGTCCTCGACAGCCTTTTTTACTTCTTCACTTCCGGAGGCAACACAACAGGAGCCAAGACCTATTCTTATTTCACCCTGGATTTCCCTGCCTTTTGTGCTTCGGAAAAGTTTTTTTTCAGCTATGTAGTTTTCGGCATGCAATTCAAAATCAGCCAGCATACTTTCCACCTTTTCAGAAACAACATGGCCATAAGTGATTTCATCAATCTGAACTACCGGGGCAAGCGTGCAGCATCCCAGGCAGGATACTTTTTCAAGAGTATATTTCCTGGAAGCATCTGTATCCTCATTATCACCAAGTTTGAAATGACGGCGAATGGAATCATAAACATGGTCGGCCCCTTTGACATGGCATGCAGTACCTACACATACCTTGATGATGTGTTCGCCGACAGGCCGCATTCTGAACTGAGAATAAAATGATGCGACACCAATGATCTGATCCGGTGTGATATCTGTTTTTTTACAGACATACTTCAGCGCATCTTCGGGCAAATAGTTGTATTTCTGCTGGATAGACTGTAAAATGGGTATAACCGCATCTGCTGCACGTCCTCTTTGCTGAATTATCTGGTCTACTGCCTGATATATTGCTATTTTTTCGTCCACCTGGTTGTTTCCGTTTATTTTGATCCGATACAATATAGCTGGTTCATCCCGCGAAGGTATACCCTGCCGTCCGCAAACACCGGTGAGCAGACCGCTTTTTCGCCTAGTTCGGGAGTTCCGATCAGCTGGTATTCTTTTGACAGTCCTACAATATGAGTTTTACCGGACATATCTGTGATATAAACTTTACCATCCGCGTAAACCGGGGATGAGTAAAAAGAGTCACCATATTCCTGGCTCCATAATTTTGTCCCTGTTTTGGCTTCATAGCATGCAAATACACCATAAGATGTCGCGATGTAAAGAAATCCCTTTACAGCCAAAGGACTTGAAACTTCAGGCAGAAATTCATCTGCTTCCCAGGCAATGGCCGGGGTTGCTCCAATTTTAATTCCCACCAGTTTTGCGTACTCATTGGCGGCAAAGACCATTCCGTCAGCATAGCCTACCGAAGGGCCAACTTCACCAGAAAGACAATCTATTGACCACAATTCTTTACCAGTTTCCGGATTGTAGCTGCTGATATTAGGATTAGAGGAGAGTATTACCTCCATCCGTGATCCGGTATTTACCAGGGCGGGGGAGGACCAGGCTATTTTCGATTTTCTGGCTGTTTCCCAGGCTGTTTCACCGCTGTTTACGGAAAGTGCGATCAGTTTACCCGATTTGTTGGTATCGTATTGAACGAGTAAATTACCCTTGTATACGACCAGAGATGAGGCATGGCCGTAATGGTTGTCAGGAACTCCCAGGTTTCGGGCCCAGAGACGTTTGCCGGTCATATCCAGCGCTATCAGGTCGCCGGTTGCAAACATGGCGAATACTGCCCTGCCGTTTGTGGCCATCGTTGGCGCAGCCAGGCCGGTATCTGAGGTAACTTTTGGCATACCTGCCGGAGATCCCTGGATATTGTCAGCAGCTGCCTCCCATAATAATTTACCGGTTTTTCTGTCATAGCAGTAAACCATTCGTGCCTGGGCATCCGCTCCGGTGACAAAAATTTGGTTACCCCAGATGATTGGAGAGCTAAAGCCAGGTTTTGGCACTTTCACCTTCCAGATAATATTTTTCCCGTCGGTCCCGTTCCAGTCGACAGGGGTGTTTTTCTGGTAGGCCACGCCTATTCCTTCCGGTCCGCGGAAGAAAGGGTAATTGGCTTTTAACTCTGCTGTTGTTGGAAAGGCAGGGGCTGAAGGTGACAGGACATCCTGTGCCTGTGTTCCGGAGGGTTTGGCAGAAGTTGTGTCAGCGGCGCCTGCCGGCTTGATTTCTGCACTTTTGGCTGCTAATTGTGTAGAATCAATCTTAATAACATTGCTTTGGGGGAGAGGATTTTCTGTGTTAGTAACAGGTTTCTCTGTTGCAACATCACCAGTTTCATCCACCTTGTATTCTTTCAGCAAATTGTTGGAAAGGAATCCGGAAAGCAGGGCAAGAAACATGAGTCCGCTTCCGGTATAAATCACCCATTTCCTGGCCATTAGCTCGTCCAGTCCCTTGACATGTTCGATACGGTCTATTTCGTTGAGCCTTTCGGTAAAGGACAAATTTGCGCGTACGGCAAGAATGGTAATCAAAACACCAAGAATCAGAAGGTAGCTTCCGGTCCGGATCTGCCATTGACTTGTGAAGTAGGCTTTTCTTGCCATCAGGTCGAATGCCCTGATCTCCTGTTTCAGATTATCATCCGAAGGGTTCTGACTCAGCCGTTTCACCAATGCCGGAATGGTTTTATTGTTGATTGGATCATTCAATTTGGTCTGTACGAAATTTGCAATCAGCAACACCGCAATTACCAGTGAAAACAAAGCGGATGCCCACCCGATTCTCTGTGAGATCCTGCTTTTATCCTTATCTGAAAGATTCAAATTAATCATAACCTTTATTTCAGTTCACTTTTATTTAGAAATATTTTATCACAATGCAGTCCCTTTTCCCTTTTCCAGGCACCATGCTCATTCAAAATTCATTACTCTTAACTTCTAATTCATTTTCACTCCTTGACCGGACAATAGCTCATGCACCTCGCACAGCTCAGACAATTGGTTTTATTTGGTTCCCAGTCTTCTCTTTTTCTGAAGACAGACAATCCGATGAGACTGGTTCCGATAATCAATCCGATAAAACCGCCCAGGATCCATCCCCCGGTATAAAATTGCTTCCGAATGGCAACTGCTTCAGAAATAAGCTGTTCTGTAGATTTTCCGGAGCTCATAAAAGTTCTGACATCTATGTTGTTGGGATCATTTTTAACTTCCGGATGTTCGATGATCAGATCGGCAAGATAGACGGTACGGTTGAAACCCGACAAAGGAACATGCATTTTAGAGCCTGCAAATCCTCCAATGCCAATCCACAATGGAAGAACAATGAAATAGGTCATTATTCTTCTCACATTGGTGCGGCGTTTGCCTGATTCTACAACTGGTTCATCAATAGCTCCGAAAGGACAGGAGTTGGCGCACAGTTTACATTGGATACATGCTGAGGGGGTTATGGTCATGTGTTTGGATGAGAATCTCGACATCCATCCAAGCAAAACGCTGTAAGGACAGAAGAATCTGCAATAGGGACGCGCAACAAATATTCCTGTCAACAGAAACAGGCTGCCCAGGACCAACATATGGAAAGGGGCATCCAGCCTGAAAAAACCTACAAAAGGATCATATCTGCAAATGATAAACTCTGATTTGGTAGCAGCGTATAATACTGCTAACCCCAGGTAAAGAAACGGAATTATGCCGAGAACTTTTTGTATCCATTTGGGTAGTTCAATGGGTTTAATCAGGAATAAATCCTGTATGGCTCCAAGCGGACAGGCACCTGCACAGAATATCCGGCCTGCAAAAAGCGCCAGTACAAGGGGGATAAGGAAAAACAGGACGGCGGTAACCGGAATTGTGTACGTTGGATCGACAATTCCAAGCACGATATTCTGGATGGAACCAATTGAACAGATACAGCCTTCGCGATAAAACCCGAAATAAAGGAGCGAAAATATGGAAGTCCAGAAGACCCCTCTCCTGGAACGTTTCTTCAGTACAAACCAGGTCAGAACCGACAGAACTGCCAGTAATACCAATACATCCAGGTATTCCAGCGTCAGAAACCTGGCACCTGGAGCCGTTGTATTGGGCTGGGCATATCCCGTTGCAAATTCCGGTTTTGGAAATCTCTGCTGTGCTTCCGCAGCCATCAGGGTAGAAGAACTTACGGTGAACACCAGTAAAAGCAATATATATTTAATATGTCGGATCATCTTATTTAATGCATAATCTTTCAAATCCAATTCCATAACTCATAACTCATAACTCATAACTCATAACTCATAACTCATAACTCATAACTCATAACTCATAACTCATAACTCATCCTTTCTTCTCCTCCTTTTTCCAACCTCCCTTGATCATATAAGGCTTATCAGCAGGTACGCGGCTGAATGCCTCTGCCGGGCAAACACGGGCGATGGCACATTCATTGCAGTTTTTGCAACGGTCGTGGCGAATCTGAAGATGCAGGGATCCGTTTCCGAATGAGGTGCAGCCGGCAACGCATTTGGCGCACCCGATGCAAAGTGATTCATCGATGACATATTCATAGTACGGATCTTCAATGTACTTTCTCTGTATGGCTGCTGTCGGGCACAATTGGTTCTCGGCAGCAGTACTCCTGGCATTCGGATCCGGTTTCAGGTATCCGCCACACAGGTCACAATAGCCACATAGATTGTATGCATGGACACATTTTACCGCAGAAGGCATCATAACGCATTCCGTGGCGCAACGGCCGCACTGCACACATTTAAAAGGGTCGATCTGCCATACCATACCTTTGGCTGTCGACCGTAAAATCGACATGCCGGATACGCCAATCAGCGTACCTGCAAGAGCCAGTTGCATCCCGCTCCGGATGAACTTGCGCCTGTCATTGTTCTTCGGTTCCAGCTTCTCTGCCATTTTACTTATTCTTTGTACTTAATGCAGGGTTTGAATTTTTTCTATGTTCCCTGGCAGCATCCAGTGAACAGGTTTCGTTTTTCTTACATTGATTACATAACTGACTTGCACCGCAGTCATTCAGACTTATCCTGTTCCCGGAGATCAAGTATCCAGTACCTCCTATGATAACGGAAAGACAACTTATTTGCCCTATTTTTCTGAAAAAATCCCTTCTGTCTGTACTCATCTTATTTTTTTTCAAAAATTTTTACCTGTTTCCTGTCGTAATCAAGTGCCAGTATTCTTTCTTCCGCATCGACGGTAACGTCAGGTGCGTGGAAGCCATTGTCGAACATATCGGGCGAAGCGACAATTCCTTTAAATACTCCATGCTGATCATAAAGTTTAATGCGAGGCATCCCTTTCTCGCTGGTTATAAAGGAATTATCCGGGAGGATAGTGAATTCTGCAGGATTGCAGCATCCGCAGAATCCGTCAATTTTCAGGGATGCTTTTCCCCAGGATGTGCGAATTGATCCATCCTTATTGTAATTTTCAAGACTATGACGGCCAGTGTTGGCTACCCATAAAAAACCGCTGTCATCGATGGCCAGGTCTAAATACGGACTAGGAATGATATATCCGGGGACTCCTTTGAGTTCATTTTTTTCACCAATTTTTAACAGGACGTCACCATTCGTATTGCACTGGTATACAATTCTGTTGCCCGCATCGGCCACATAAACAGCCTTATCAGTTACGGCGAGGGAAGTAATTACAGAACGCTCGCCAAAAGATTTCCATTTGTTAAGAAGATTTCCCTTTTGATCAAACGAAGATACTGAATGCAGCATACCGATCCAGATGGTATTGTTTGGCCCGGTGGTTATGCAGTTGGCGGTATCCTGCAGTTCAACCCTGGCCAGTTCTTTCCCTGAATAATTAAATGTCAGGAGATTTTTTATAGTTACGATATAAATCAGTTTTCCTGATACAGCAATACCTGCAAGCATTTCCTCATTGACGGGAAAAGTAATGACCTCCTTGTACAATACAGTAGTTGTATCAACTTTCCTGTATTCATCCACATCGTATTTATAGGGATTTTCAATATTTTTCCCTGCTTTCTTCCCAACAAAATCCTTTGCAATAATGAAAACTATGGCAAGTGACAAAATGATCAAAACGATATTAACCTGTTTCCTGTTCATCTGAAAATGATTTAGTTAACTGTTAAAACGGGGTTATTTCCGAAACTCTCAGTTTAAAGTTACGCAATACATTGTTTTTGAATCCCTGAGAACCAACTTTCCGTCTGCAATAGCCATCGGGCCCCATGCATCATTACCGTCAAAGAGCTTTTTCTGCGCCAGCTGAATATATTTTTTGCCGTCCGGTTTTAACATGGTCAGCGTGCCGTCATCGCTCAGTACGAACATTTTATTGTCTGCAATCAGGTAGGGACCCAGTCCGAACCGGCCATCCTTGCCTGAAGACCAGATAATTTTTGTCACATCTTCCGGACTGACACATATCAATTGGTTGCGCAATGGGCCGGCATCCTTGGGCTCAATTCCGTAAATCAGTCCGTTCCAGACAACAGGCGTTTGCTGTTCACTGGCCAAACCGTTTTTCGGACTGTATTCTTTGAGCACCTTAACGGTGTAGCCATTTTCAGGAGGAGAAACCTGGATCATCATACTCCCGGCACCATATCCGGCGCTCAAAAATATTTTTCCATCAGGGAAACAGACCGGTGCCGGAGCTACAACGGCGTGATTCCAGGCCGACGACTGCCAAAGTATCTTCCCTTCATCTGCACCTTCAGCCGAAATACCTATAACGCCTCCTACCGCACTGTAGACATACATTTTTTTGCCTTTAAAGGTCCAGGGCATTATGGAAGAATGTGACATTTTCATGTTCCCCGGATTGGGTGTTTCCCATAGGATTTTTCCTGTGGCACAGTCCACTGCCGCCATGATGGCAGTTCCACCCGGAGCAATGATGGCCCTGTTATTATCAATCATCGGGCACTGGCCTGTGAACCAGAGTGGTACTTCTGTATTGAATTGCTTCACCATATCCAAACCCCAGACGAGATCTCCCGATTCACGCTTCACACACATCACATGACAACGAGGACCGATTGTTACAATATATTCCTCTGAAATCGCGGGTACGGTCCGCGACATACCGTGATTCCTTTTCAGGCTCACCAGGTACGAGCGGCGCCAGAGCTCTTTCCCATCTTTGAGTGAAAAACACCGCAAAGCATCTTCCCGCTTTTCTTCATCATAGTCCATGACATACACCTTCCCATTGTAAATTGCCGCTCCGGCATGACCTTCACCCAATCCAACAGACCAGTTGATTTCAGGTTGATTTCCTGACCAGCTATTCTTTAACGGAACGGAATTTACACAAATATTATCGTAATTAACCCCCCTGAAATTGGTCCAGGACGCTTTTGAGTCGGACGGAGAATCACCGAAACGCTGAAAATTTTCCCCGATATTGACATTTTGGCTTACCAGAGAGTCGACACCCCGATTGTCTCCTCCGGGTATGCTTTCAGTAAACATCCTGGTCGGATCCTTTAATAACCACCAGAACAGTAGTATCACAAGAGTGGCAAGGATCAGCCATATCGCGTATTGTATCTCTTTTTTCAATTTTCTTTTACAAATTTATGTGAAACCTTCATGAACTGTCTTACCCAAGATAGAATGTACAATCATCGGTGGTTTCAGGAGTACGTTCTGATATTCAACAAATTAATAATGCTAATTACGAATGAATAAATTGTTTGTCTGATTACCGTGAATACTCAATAATTATTGTAAATGTCAGGCTTCCAGAATGCCTGGACTTTTTTCAGCGAGAATTACTGCCCGCAAATTGTAATATCTGGATTCGTCCGGGCCGGAACCCATCGGAATAAAAGCACGAAAATATTACCAATGGAGATCAAATCACTATCTATCAGGCTTTTATGTTGTAAACAAACAATACATCGCCATGCCTCAAATACATTTTGCCGTTTGCAATCCATGGATGAGCCCAGAATGGTCCGCTACCTCCATTGAGTTTGAAAGAACTGATGATTTCAAATTTTTCGGGGTTGGGTTTCAACAATGCGACGTTTCCTGATTTCTCCTCCATGATATAGAGGAGTCCGTCCGCGTAGACAATAGCACCTTTTGTAAACCATTCGGTTTCATATTTGGTCTCACCAGTCTCCCAGTTCATGCAAACCCATTTGCCTTTGCTGTTGTTTTCCCAGTTTGAACCGTAAATATACCCATCTTTCTCAATGACACCATGATGGTGGTTGTCCAGTACCTCATTACTCCATTTTTCAGTTACACCCGTACCATCCTCGTTCATCTGAAGCATGACATTGTGATAATTATATCCCATGGTGAGGAAGATGTCGCGTCCTTTACAAGTCGGAATATTGGTCCAGATCAGGCCGGGATCTTTGTATTTTTTCTCGTCATAATATTTGTATTTCCAGGCAATATTGCCTGTTTCAGGGTCGACTGCAACCAGGTATTGGGTGGTAACTGCCAGTACAAACCTGAATTTTCCATACTGGAAAACGGATGGGGATGCGTAGGAACGCTGGCCTCCGGCAGAAGGGCTCTGCCACAGCAACTTGCCGGTCATTTTATCAAATGCAACGGCTGTTGTTCTGGAACCACTTGGAGTGACAATTACTTTGTTATCCAGGACCAGCGGTGACTCGGATACGCCCCAGTTGTGCCAGTCAGCTCCGTAATCTTTGTCCACATTAATCTTCCACATAATAGTGCCATCCTTCTCACTGATACAGCTTAGTTCACCGGTTCCGCTGACAACATAAATGCGGTTTTCGTCGATAGTTGGTGTGCCTCTTGTATCAGGGAAAGACTTCACCCAGGACCGGCCGTAGGAAACCTGCCATTTTATGCTTCCGTCAGGATTGATGCAGGAGAGATAATCCAGGGTATCTTTCATGCCGGTAGCAAAAATATACGAGTCTTTGGCGACAACTGATGAAAATCCTTTTCCTATACCTTCAGTTTTAAGCAACAATTGGGGGCCGCCGACAGGCCAGCTCTTCATCAGCCCTGTATCAGGGAACTTTCCGTCTCTTTGAGGTCCGCGGAACTGAATTGGCTGAGCCCCTGCATTGAGGATCATAATGGTAAGTGCAACGATTATAGAAAGCTTATTCATAAAATGTTATATTAATAATTTAACATGATTTTCTGAAATTCCAGGATCAAATCCAAGACTGTAGTTATTGAGAGATTTTATAGGCAATCAGGGCTTTTCCGTGTCTAACATACAAAACACCATTGTCGATGACAGGTTGGGCCCAGTGCTGATCAGTGCCAATCGTGACCTTGGTTTTTCCGTTCACTTTTAAACCTGAAGGATTTGCATCGGCTAAAAACAGTTCTCCTTTTTCAGAATATCCGATCAGCTGGTTATTGGCAGCAATTACCGTACCCTTGCCAAAAATCGTAGAGGAATATTTTTGTTCACCGGTTTTCCAGTCAATGCACTGCCACCCGCGGTCAGACTGATCCCCGGATCCATACACAAAGCCGTTCAGCAATACAGCGCCACCTATCCTGTTATCAAAACTTTTTACGGCATATTCTTTCGTAATGGAGCCACCATCTGCGCTTAGTTTTAGCTTCTCGGCTCCCTGCCCGTATCCGCTGAAAACAAAAATTGCACCATCATTATAAATCGGAGTGTTGGGATGAACAGACCACTCGTTGGGATGTTCAAAGCTCCAGAGTAATTTACCGATCCTGGCATCGATACCTAAAACGTGGCTTGCAGTGTGTGTCACAAGTAGTTGCCGGGTTGGTAAATTTATAAGCAAAGGGGTGCAATAGGCTGATAGTTCTCCCAAACCGTAGCAATTCCAGATTGTTTCGCCGGTTTTGCTGTTCAGGCACATCACATTGTTTGTTTTGCCACCGGGAGTGCAGAAAAGTCTTTCCCCGTCAACCACAATTGATTCAGTTATGCCCCAGGTGATATTGGATCCATCCATTTGGGTCAGAAAATCTTTTACCCAAACCGGTTTGCCGGATTTGAGGTCCATGCATACGAGTTTCCCGTTCCCAGTCAGCAGGTAGGCAAGATCGCCTGCAATGGTCGGGGTAGACCTGCAACCGGGATAACTCTGGACAAATTCAACACCATATGGAAAACGTTGCAGTTGTTTGCCATTTAAATCGAGAATAAATAAAATAGCTTGTCCTTCAACCATTCCTGTGACGTATATCTTGTTGTTGGCAATTACAGGGGATGAATACCCCAGTCCAATACCTTCATATGACCAGATGATCTTTGGCCCTTCAGCAGGCCATTGTGGAAGCAGTTTTTCTACGGTATAAACACCCGACGAATTGGTACCCCGCCACTTTGTAACTCCTTGTGCAAAGGAGAAAGAGCAAAGAAATACGACAATATACAGAATTGAGGCCAATTTTTTCATAGAGCTACTTTTTTTTTTTTTTTTGTAAATGTATCAACGATACATCAGTATTACAATACTATAGGGATTTTAAACCCTTATTCAGATTCAATATTATTAATGAATATTATCCTTTGCTAATATTATTTTGTCAAAAAATTCAGTTTGAATCAAATAGAATTTTATTATCAAGTCACTGGAACCGATCCGGCCCCAAAATAAATTGCTGGATTAAATCCTGATTCTAACTTTTTTTGTTATTTTGGAACCTTCCAAACAACATTTGTCATCAGGGTTTTGACCGGATCAGATGATTTTTGACATAAAAAGTTGTAAAAATTGCGTTCCGGACCAGGCCAGTTAACTTTTAAAACATTTTACCAGGATGAACTTCAGGATTAAATTAATTTTCGCTGCCGTTGTGGTGCTTTCTACCTTTCCGGCCAATTCACAGGAGGCCAAAAAGAATGAGAAGAAGCAGGAGAATATGTTGTGTGTAGGAAAATACTGGACAGAGAAAGAGGGTGCAGATTTTCTGGAAGCACAGAAGCAACAATACACTACCAAAAATGAATGGGAGAAACGTGCGAAACTGATCAAAGAACACATACTTAAAGGTGCCGGTCTTGAGAAATTTCCTGTGAAATGTCCTTTGAATCCTATCATTGGCGAAAAACGTGTCTATGATGGCTACCAGGTTCAGAATGTCGCCTTCGAGAGCCTTCCCGGAGTCTACGTTACAGGAAGTCTGTACATGCCCACAAATGCCAAAGGGAAATTACCCGGAATCATTAGTCCCCATGGGCACTTTACCAAACCGGGTGATGTTGGACGATACAGGCCGGATGCCCAGAAACGCTTTGCTGCTTTAGCGCGAATGGGAGCTATGGTTTTCGGTTATGACATGGTCGGTTATGGACAAATGGGAGAACTGGGATGGAAACACGATCATCCCCAGGCATTAAAGCTTCAGCTATGGAACAGTATCCGTTGCCTTGATTTTATCCTGGAGATGGGTGCCGATCCTGATAAAATTGCCTGTACTGGCGCTTCAGGAGGCGGGACTCAGACCTTTCTGCTCACAGCTATCGACAACAGGGTCAAGGTTTCAGTGCCGGTTGTGATGGTCTCAGCACATTTCTTTGGTGGCTGTGTCTGTGAAAGCGGTATGCCAATCCACAAAGATGTTGGTTATCAGACTAACAATGTTGAAATTGCTGCTTGTACTGCTCCTCGGCCGATGCTGCTGGTATCCGATGGCGCTGACTGGACAAAAAATAATCCTGAAGTCGAATTGCCTTTCCTGAAGTACGTTTATCAGTTTTACGGCAAGGCTGACATGGTGCAAAATGTTCATCTTCCCAATGATAAACATGGATATGACCTGAATAAAAGAATTGCAGCTTATCCATTTCTGGCAAAATACCTGGGCCTCGATCTTTCCAAAGCAATGAATCCCGATGGTACTGTAAAAGAGGATATGATCGTCATTGAAGAGCAAAAATCCTTGTATCCATTCGATGCCAAACATCCTTTTCCGGCAAACGGCATCAGGTCTAACGATGATGTTAAATGGAACTGAACAACTATAATTTATCCATTCATACGAATAAATCACTATTAATATGCTGAATATTAGAACGTACGTATGGAATCCTCAAAGTTTATACCTCCTGTTTTAGGAACGATAGTTTATGAAGGCTTCATTGAGAAAAACGGTTGTCATTGGCGCAAGTTCCGGTATTGGCAGGGAAATTGCGGAGCAATTATTGTCTTCTGGCGATACTGTTGTGCTGTGCGCACGCCGTACGTTTTTGCTGGAAGAACTTCATGACAGGTTCCCTGACACATCAATGGTTGAAACACTGGATGTTAACGATACCGTTCATGTTGAAAGCAATCTCAAAAGAATATTTAGTAATCTCAAACAGGTTGATTGGCTGATACTTAGTTCAGGGATTGGAGATTTTAACGCCGATCTGGATTTTGATACGGAGAAGAAAACAATTGAGACCAATGTCTCCGGATTTACTGCTATTGTTGACTGTGCATTCAATCTCTTTAAAAGTCAGGGTTATGGACAATTAGCAGCTATTACGTCGATCGGCGGACTGAGAGGAGGAGCCGGTTCTCCGTCCTACAACGCATCCAAAGCCTACCAGATTAATTATTTAGAAGCATTACAAATAAAGGCCCGAAAAGAAAAACTTCCGGTCTATGTGACGGACATCCGGCCCGGATTCGTTGACACTAAAATGGCAAAAGGGGAGGAGCTGTTTTGGGTAATCCCTGTTGCCAAAGCTTCAGCTCAAATTATAAAAGCCATCTTGAACAAGAGAAGGATGGTGTATGTCTCACGCAGGTGGGGGTTGATTGCATTTATAATCAGTAGGTTACCATTCAGCTTGTATTCGAAATTTTGAGACATGATCCGGTTTTTAATCCATTTAACCTTTCAGCAATGAGCTTGTATACAAAAATTCAGATTTCCACGGCATTGTTGCTTCTGATAACGCTTCCGGCTTACCAGCTGGCAGCACAGCATCAGGGCAATGAAGGTTCATCAGCTTTTGCAGGGGCCAAATGGATTGGCGAGCCTGAGAAGACATTTACCTCAGATTCAGGGATGTTCGGTGATCATCCGGCGTCACTTTTCAGAAAGGAGTTTACCGTCAGGGGCAAAGTCAAGAAAGCTACTTTGTCGATTACTGCTGCCGGTTACTTCCTGGCATCCATCAACGGACAAAAAATTGAGAATGATCTCCTGGAACCTGCCTGGACAAATTTTTCAAAACGGATTTACTATTCTGATTACGATGTAACATCGATGATCAGGGCAGGCAATAATGTTGTCGGCACCATGTTGGGTAATGGTTTTTATAACTTGTTGCCGCTAAGAATGTGGGGAAGCAGAAATTTGCGCGACTATCTGCCTTGCGGACAGCCTCAGTTCATTGCGAATCTAACCATTTTATACACAGATGGTTCAAAAGGTGTGATAGGTACCGGTTCCGACTGGAAAGCGGCGCCAGGTCCGGTCATTCGAAACTCTGTCTACCTTGGTGAGGTCTACGATGGAGGCAAGGAAGTTCCAGGCTGGGACATTCCCGGTTACAGGGAGGATATACACTGGAAGGCAGCACCACTCAGAAATGGTCCGGGCGGTAAGCTGCAGCTATCCTTTTTTCCTAATGTAAAGGTTTCAAGGACAATACAATCTGTTGATATTCGTCAGGCAGGAAAAGCAACCATTGTCGATATGGGTGTTAATATGACAGGCGTGTTTAAAATTCAGATGAAAGGAAAGTCCGGTGATACAATAGTTTTCAGGTTTGGGGAACGTCTGTATGACAACGGCTCGCTCAATCCGATGACGACGGTGGCAGGACAGATCAAAAGAAAAGGCAATGGCGGTCCTGGGTCGCCTGATATCGCCTGGCAGACTGATAGTTATATATTCGGGAAAAATGTTGAAATTACTTATCAGCCACATTTCACCTTTCATACATTCAGGTACATTGAAATTACGGGGTTAAACTATCTGCCGGCAAAGAATGATATCAGTGGTATTGAATTTCATACCGGGGTGGAAAACCCAAATAGTTTCACTTGTTCATCAGATCTTGTAAACAGTATTCAGAGGGCCTGCCTCCAAACGTTCCTGAATAACCTGGTTTCAGTCCAATCCGATTGTCCGGCCAGGGAAAAATTCGGGTATGGCGGCGATTTGAATGCCACAAGCGAGGCATACATTTGCAACTTTGACATGCAGTCATTTTACCGTAAAACTATTTACGACTGGGTGGATGCCATGCAGGATTCAATTTTTATCGACACTGCTCCTTATGTTGGTATAAAATACTGCGGAATCAGTTGGGAATCTGCTTATCTCACAACTCAGTACAAATTGTTCCGGTATTATGGTGATACTGCTATTGTCAATGAATTGTACAGGAAAGACCTTGACTGGATGAAAAAAGTGAACAAATTGCATCCGGACGGAATTGTTGACAAGGGTTTAAGTGATCATGAATCCCTCGAAAAAGTTCCTGTACAACTGATTGGTACCACCCATTACCTTGATTGTGCCAGGATTATGAGAATGTTCGCAGAATACAGGCACGACGACAAAAATGCCTTGAAATTTAAACAACTGGAGGAGTCAATTACTGCTAAATTGCTGGATTTGTTCTGGCGCAAACCTGTTCCGGATCCCATCAACAGGCAAACGCTTTTTGCGACCTTGATTTATTATCATATCATTCCGCAGCGAGAAATTCATGTGGCTGCTGATTCTCTGTTAAAAGCTGTCGCAAATGCGCCTTCGGGACATTTTACTACCGGAATTTTCGGTACCAAATATATTCTTGAAGCACTTTCCATGACCGGACATACGGATGAAGTGTTCAGGATTGTCAACAGTACTGCATACCCGGGGTGGGGTTTCATGATCGACAGAGGAGCTACAACAATCTGGGAGACCTGGAAGGAAAGTGACAATACCTATTCCAACTGTCATCCCATGTTTGGCAGTGTTTCTGAATGGTATTACCGCTGGCTTGCCGGAATACGTCCTCAGGAAGGTGATTACGGGTTTAAGAAATTCCTCGTGGCGCCCACCTTCGTTGAAGGTCTCAGCTCAGTAAAGGCAGTTTATCATGCACCTACCGGGGATATAAAGGTCGAATGGGAAAGTTCGCCGGACAGAAATATTAAATTGAAAATATCTGTTCCTCCGGGCACATCTGCACAGTTTTCACCCTCGGGAATATTGAAAAAATCGTGGAAAGTGACAAATGTAAACACAAAAGCTTCCTATTTATGTTATCCCACCAGGATGGTGGTCGTGATACCCGAGGGAGATTATATTATCAATTAAAAATTATAATCCTAAGACCTAACATAGTAGAATTTTTTGAGGAGGGATGTAAATCCGACTACATATTAAATATAGCGCTAATAAATTGAAAATCAAATAATTTTCAATTTCCCATTCTCCGCTCTCCTTTTTCCGTTATTGGTCTTGCCTGTAGCCAAAGGATTCACCCCAGATCAAGGCAACGACAGGATATTTCGATTTTTTTAATTCAGCATAATTGAGTTTGAGATAGGCATCATCACCCCAGTACGGAAGGCGGTCCCAGACAGTGTGGCCAAGCTCCAGTTCATGTCCTGGTAATACCAGCTTCGGATCAAACCCTTTTACAATTCTGAAAATATCAGTTGTCCAGGCATTTGTCATCAGGATATCCACATTGTGATTTTTTGACACCTGGTCTATCCATTCGAAATCAGCCATAAAATCACCTTCATTTATTTCATCCCCGATATGGGCGATTTTGATTCCTTCGGGTGTGGTTACCAGTGCGCAATTGTTGTCGGTTCCCTTTAACTGGTGTCCCGGATAGATTATAACTTTCAGCGTTTTATTGCCGGCTAATTTGATTTGGTGAACTTTTTCAGCACTCCGTTCGGGATGAAGTATACGAGAGAAGATGGAATCTTTTTTCCAGGTCTGTTCAGGTGCAATTACAGGTTTCCCGGATTGTATAAATTTTTGAGCAACAGCTTTTTCGGCATGATCTTCGTGTTTGTGACTGATAAAAAGAACATCACACTGTCCAACAAGGCGCTCCAGTTCGTTGACTGAAAGAGCGAAATCAACTGAACCGGAAGTCACACCGCTTACCAGGTCGAATGCGATTGTCACAGACTTTGTGCGCACAATAAAGCCCATGTCATAAATCTTCCAAATTCTGGCACCGCTGGTGATTTTCGTCTCTTCGAGCTCTTTTATGGCCTTATCGCACTGTGAATGAAAGAAATCCTGCGCTGGCTTCCTGAATGCTGCGAATTTTTCATGAAAAACCGCATCAAGCAGCAGTTTGGCATATCCTCTTTCCTTACCTTCCCTGGTAACCGGCGGAAATTTTGCAACAACGGCCTTCACTGTGTCGAGGAATACCGCTGCCTGCCTGTCGAGAAAATTATTGTCTTCCTGGCTCAGTTGCGGATCAGGAACACCGCCGGGATTGACCGGTGTTACATGTTGTGCATAGGATATATTAACTCCTGCCAATAACAGGACCACAAAAAAAGACACACCAAAAATTATCTTATTGATTGTATCTTTCCTACCGTAATTTCTCATTCTGTTGTATTGTCTTACATTTCTTTACCAGTATATTCTCTTCTAATCACCGCGCACTCATTTTTCCGGCCATTAGCACATTAGCACATTAGCACATTAGCACATTCTTCCAGGTAGGTCCTATAGGCATCCCCATCCACTCACAACTCCACAATAGTTATCCCCGACCCTCCGAATTGCACATGTTCATCCCGGAATTTTTTGATTGCGGGTTCGGACTTCAGAAAAGCACGGATCATTTCACGCAAAATGCCATTACCTTTTCCGTGCAGGATATGCAATTCATTGGCTTCCACCATGATAGCCTCATCTATGAAATCCCTTATATTTTGCAGTGCCTCATCGGCCCGCATCCCTCGTACATCAATTCTTGGCTTAAAACTCAGTTTTTTCTCATTGATTTCACGGTTTATCCTTGCTGTGGTATAGTTTTCCTTCGTTTTCTTCACTTCGTTGTGAGAGACAACAGATACCCGGTCTCGCTTTACCACAGACCGCAATTGTCCGAAAGCGACTACCAGGTTGTTTCCGTTTATTTCCAGCACTAAACCCGGAGTTTCCTGATCTTTCAGTTTGATCCAGCTGCCCGCTTCAATTTCTGTGATTTTAGGTGAGACTTCAGCTATATTCTTTTCCGGTTTATCCTGGTGAGGCCTGTTTTTTTTGCGTATTTCACGGTGTTTTATTATTTCCATCTTCCTTGCAATCGACTCATCTTCAGAGTTCAGTGCTGTGCTGACAACCTTCCGGAAATCCTCCAGTTTTTTACGTGCTTCCTTGGTTTTCTCTTTTTCAGCAGCCGCTTCCTTGATGTCCCGGATGGTCTGTTCAACCATCTTGTTCGATGATGCCAGGATATCCGCTGCCTCCTTTTTGGCCTTGTCAAGAATCTCTTTTCTTAGTTTCCTGACTTCCGAAAGATTTTCTTCATAAGTGGCAGTAAGATCCTCCAGTTTTTTCTCTGATTGCCGGATATTCTGACGTTTGGTTTCCCAATAGCGCTTATCCCTGACAATATCCCGGAGATGTTTGTCAAAATCGATGTGGTCTTTGCCGATCTTTTCCGTCGCCTCCTGCAAAATATCTTCCGGAAGGCCAATCTTACGGGCAATCTCAAAGGCAAAGGAACTTCCGGGTTTCCCTGTCTGAAGCTGGAACAGCGGTTCCATCCTGTTGGAATCGTACAGCATTGCCCCGTTCGCTATCCCGGATACCGAGGAAGCAAAGTGCTTGAGATTGGTATAATGTGTTGTTATAACGCCATAACTTTGCAACTTATTGATCCGATTAAGAATAGACTCTGCAATTGCGCCACCGAGCATGGGTTCTGTGCCTGTTCCGAACTCATCAATCAGTACCAGTGACTGCGGATTACAGTTCCTGACGAAAAATTTCATGTCGCTCAGGTGTGAACTGTATGTACTCAGGTCATTGTCAAGCGATTGATTATCTCCAATGTCGATAAATATTTTCTCAAAAATACCAGTTACACTATCGAGATGCATGGGAACAGGGACGCCGCACTGCAGGCAGTACTGCAGTAAGCCGACTGTTTTAAGGCAAACTGACTTTCCTCCTGCATTGGGGCCGGAAATCAGCAATATCCTGTCATCTTTGGTCAGCCTGATATTGAGTGGCACGATTTTTCTTTTTTCACGCGCCAGGTTTCTTTCCAGCAGCGGATGCCTGGCATCCAGCCAGTTGAGTTCAGGATAGTTAACTAACAATGGCTTGACTGATTTGCTCTCGTTGGACCATAAAGCCTTTGCCCTTATAAAATCCAGGACACCGAGAATTTCATAGGATTGTTCCAGTTCGTCAGCATATGGCCGCAATTCATCTGTAAATTTTGTGAGAATTCTTACAATCTCACGTCTTTCGGCAGATTCCAGCTCTCTTATCCTGTTATTTGTTTCAACGATCTCTTCCGGTTCAATATAGGAGGTCCGTCCTGTGGCAGATTCGTCGTGCACAATACCCCTCATCTTCCTTTTATTGGCTGATAACACAGGAATTACAGCCCTGCCTTCACGAATGGAAACAGTAACATCTTTTTCCACAAGCCCTTCTGACTGTGCATGTTTCAGAATTTTGGCCATTATCTTCGATACACCTGACTGCAGGGCGAGTATCTCCTTTCGTATTTTTACCAGTTCAGGAGAAGCATTGTCTTTAATTGTCCCATTTTTGCTCAGGATCTGGTCTATCTTCTCATATAGGAATGGAAATACATGAATGCTCCTGATTACCTGGTAAAGACGCGGAAAAGTCTCCTGCTCCTTCTCCCTGAAAAATGAAACTATCGCCCTGAGGGTTTCAAGGGATCTTTTCAGATCAAAAAGTTCGAAAACTTCAAGAAAGGTACCCTGGATTTTGGATTTTCTCAGGACAGGCCTCATATCAATAAAGTAGCCGGTCGGGAAATTCAATTCATCACGGATAATATTCTGAAACTCGATGGTCTCATCCAGCTCCTTTTCAATCAGTACCGGATCAGTTGAAAACCTGCAGTCAGCCACATTTTCTTTCCCCAGTTCACTGAGGCACCGGCTGTTCAGAAGTTCCCTGACCTTGTCAAAACCAATTTTATTTTCGAAATTTTCAGGATAAATATTCACTCGTAATTGATATTATTAAATAGTTGAATATCAGAAACTACTCGTGGAACCCTCAATGTAATTTACATCGCTTCTTGTGAACAGTAGTTTATGAGGGTTTCACCGGATCAATTCAATTCATCGCAAAAATAGCAAGATTGAGCATGCCTGCAAAGGCAGTGGCGCTGATTCTTGTCAATAGGACCGGCAACCCTGTAAACCTGCTGATGCGAAAATTATTATTTGATTAACTTTGTGTCAAATTAATGCTTAGATATGATCCGGAGTATTTGTAAATTTCTGATGCGTCTGTTTGGTTGGAAACTCGTCGGTGGCGTTATTCCTGAGCCCAAAGCTATTGTATTGGGTGTTCCGCATACTTCCAACTGGGATTTTATCATCTCTTTCATGTATTACAGGGCAGTTGGTGGTAAGTCCAATACTATGGTCAAAAAAGAGTTTTTTTTCTGGCCAATGGGATATTTTGTACGTGCGATGGGAGGTATTCCCGTTGACCGTTCAAAAGGAGCCAGCCTGATCAAACAGATCATTTCTGAATTCGAACGCCGCGATATTATGCACTTGGCCATTGCCCCTGAAGGAACCAGGAAATCTGTTTCCAAGTGGAAAGGCGGATTTCATACCATTGCCCGGACTGCCAATATACCCGTATACATGGCATTTTTCGATTGGGGACGTAAACAGATCGGCTGGACGGAGAAGATTGAGCTGACAGATGACCTTCAGGCTGACCTGAAAAGGATCAGGCAATGGTACAAGGACCATGGAATTATAGGTCGCAATCCGGAAGGAATGAACTATGGAGATGATCTGGATTAATTGATTTTAAATCTTTCAAAAATGGATCCGCTCAGAATTTCACTGGTGCAATATGACATTATCTGGGAGGATGCGAATTCTAACAGATTGAAACTGGACCAATTATTGAGTCCGTTGAAAGGGAAAACAGACGTGATCCTGCTGCCGGAAATGTTTACCACCGGTTTTTCCATGAATGCCAGGGAACTGGCCGAAAAAATGGATGGTAACAGTTTGAAATGGATGCAGTTACAGGCGGAAGTCACCGGGGCAGCCATCGCCGGAAGCCAGATCATCGAAGAAAACAATCAGTATTTTAACAGGTTCCTGTTTGTCACTCCGAAAGGCGAAATATTCAGCTATGACAAACGGCACTTATTCTCAATAGGTAGTGAAGATCAGTATTTTACTCCCGGGAAACAACGAGTCATTGTCAACTATTGTGGTTGGAATATTGTCCTTTTTATCTGCTATGACCTTCGGTTTCCAGTATGGAGCAGAACTGTCAAAGAGGCAGATTTGATGCTTTTTACTGCCAACTGGCCTGAAAACAGAAAAAGTGTATGGCAAACCCTATTAAGTGCCAGAGCCATTGAAAATCAGTTATATACAGTTGGTGTTAACCGTACAGGAAAAGATGGATCAGGAATTGTCCATTTTGGAGGAAGTATGGTAATTGATCCTAAAGGAAAGAAAATCATTGAATTATCAGATCAGTCCGACACCGTGGAAACAATCAGCCTGTCACTGGAGGAGCTGGAAAGATTCAGGAAAAAATTTCCTGCCTACCTTGATGCCGATTCTTTTAAAATTTCTGATTAGCCTGGCGCTCAAACTTGTTCCAGGAAACAACCTGATCAATATTTTTTCTTTTTTTCTCAGGAATGCTATCTGAAAGAGGATAACCAACAGGTATGAGTGCAATTGGCTCAAAATTTTGAGGCAGGTTGAATAACTCAGCACATTTTTCCGTGTTGAAATGGCACACCCAGCAGGTACCCAATCCGACTTCCGTTGCAGCAAGCATGAGATGATCAATCGCAATAGCAACGTCTATTTCAGTATAATCTTTGTCATCTGTCGGACGGCGCCACCCATTTTCATGGTCGCCTATCGCTACAATGCATACCGGAGCAGATTTAAACCAGTCACGATGATAACAGTCATGAAGTTGACCAAGAAGCGCCGGATCAGTAACAATGACAAATGTCCAGGGCTGAAAGTTTACAGCGGATGGGGCTAAAAGAGCAACTTCAACAATACCGGTAAGGATGTCTGCTTCAACTGGTTTTGATTGATAGTTTCTTACTGAATATCTTCTACGGGCAAGATCTTTAAAGTTCATATTTTATTCGTCAGATTTTTGCTGGCACAAATTTATGAAAGTTTATGAGATGATTGTGATTATTAATCAAAGCAGCGTCATAAAATTACAGGGGTTACGTTCATAGCAATATCAGTTAGGAGCCCGCAGTTAATCATTCCGGAAACTCCGTATCATGCCGGATAATTTATCGGCTGAAAAAGTGTACTTTTGCAGTCCGTAATTTTTCCGTTCAGAGCGGATATAAAATAAATAAAAATGATCACTGTTTCAAATCTTTCCATTCAATTTGGCAAAAAACCTCTCTTCCAGGATGTCAGCCTGAAATTTATGCCTGGAAACTGCTATGGCGTTATCGGTGCCAATGGTGCAGGAAAATCGACGCTCCTGAAAATTATAGCCGGAGACCTGGCTTCAACAAAAGGTGATGTATTGCTTGGTTCCGGAGAACGTTTATCCGTCCTCAGGCAAGACCATTACGGTTATGAAGAATCTACAGTTTTGAATGCTGTGATGATGGGTTTTGAGGAATTGTGGAAGATCATGAACGAGAAAAATACACTCTATTCAAAAACCGATTTTACGGAAGCCGATGGTTTAAGGGCGGCAGAGCTGGAAGAAAGATTTGCCGAAATTGACGGATGGAATGCAGAAAGCGATGCAGCATCGCTGTTAAGCGGTCTTGGAATTAGGGAAGATTTTCATCATCGCCTGATGAGGGATTTGAGCGGAAAAGAAAAGGTACGCGTACTTCTAGCCCAGGCGCTTTTCGGCAAGCCGGACAACCTGCTGCTCGATGAACCAACCAATGATCTTGATCTTGAAACAGTTATGTGGCTGGAAAATTATCTTTCCAATTATGAAAATACCGTGTTGATTGTATCCCACGACCGCCACTTTTTAGATTCAGTCTGTACGCATACCGTTGATATTGATTTTGGAAAAGTGCAGCTGTTCGCAGGCAACTACAGCTTCTGGTATCAGTCTAGTCAGCTCGCTCTCCGCCAACAACAGGCGCAGAACAAGAAAGCAGAGGAAAAACGGAAAGAGTTGATGGAATTTATCTCCAGGTTCAGCGCCAATGTGGCAAAATCCAAGCAAACCACCAGCCGGAAAAAGATGCTGGAGAAATTGAATGTGGATGAAATTCAACCATCTACGAGGAAATATCCCGGAATTATCTTCCTGCCGGATCGCGAAACCGGTAACAGGATTCTTGAAATCAGGGGACTGACCAAGAGCGCAAATGGGGAAGTCTTGTTCAAAGACCTGGATTTCAATGTTGAAAAGGACGACAAAATCGTCTTCCTGTCAAAGGATCCAAGGGCGATGACAGCTTTTTTTGAAATTATCAACGGTTTCGAAGAACCTGACTCAGGGACATTTCACTGGGGTCAGACCATTACGCATTCCTACCTGCCGCTTGATCATTCGAACTTTTTTACCAATGAGTTGAGCCTGGTTGACTGGCTGATGCAGTTTTCCGATGATTCAAGCGAAATTTATTTGCGCGGATACCTGGGAAAAATGCTGTTTTCAGGTGACGAGGTATATAAAAAGACCAACGTTCTCTCCGGAGGTGAAAAAATGAGGTGCATGATTTCAAGGATGATGCTCAAAAATGCCAATGTTCTGATTTTTGATAACCCCACCAACCACCTTGATCTTGAATCCATTCAGGCATTTAACAATAATCTGATAACCTTCAAGGGCAACATTCTGATGGCTTCTCATGACCACGAATTTATTCAGACAGTTGCCAACCGTGTTATCGAATTGACTCCCAAGGGAATCATAGATAAGATCACCGAATATGACGATTATATATCCAATGAAGAACTGAAAGAGAGAAGAAAAATCATGTATCAATAAATGACTTGTGTGTTTGATAATATTTTCTCATCTTTGTTAATCTATCTAAAGATGGTACCTGAACGATCTCCGAGTGAATTGTTAAAAACCTAAATTATTATGTTATCAGTTGTAGTTATTGATGATGAACTGGTGGCTCTGAATTTACTAGCCTCCCTTTTGAACAATTTCACATCCATCCAATTGAAAGTTGTTGGAAAAGCCAGCAATCTTACAGAGGGAATTGATTTAATCAAAAATACAAATCCGGATCTGGTTTTCCTGGACATTGAAATGCCTGATGGAAACGGAATGGAGATTTTTAATCTGCAACTTTCCCAAAAACTCAAGATTGTTTTGGTAACAGGTCATGACAATTATGCCATTGATGCCATCAATAAATCAGTTGCCGGATATCTTCTTAAGCCAGTTAATTTTCTTGATTTGCAGGGTGTTATCAAGAAAATTGATAAAATGATCCGGTACGAACAACAACAGCTGGAACTTGAAGACAGGATCAATGCCTTGTGCACGGCAGAAGCTCCAGGGAAAAACCTGATTTTTGATGTTGAGAGCGGTTTCATGATGGAAAATTCCAGAAATATTGAATTTTGCGCTGCTGACCAGTCCTATGCCACAATTTATACTTTTGCCAAACGAGAGTTTGTTGTTTCAAAATCACTCAAAGAGCTGGAAACCTATCTTCCGGATAATCAATTTTACAGAACACACAAATCTTATCTAGTCAATATCTACTACATACGCAAATTTGTAAGATCCGGAGAGAGTTATGTCCTCTTGAAAAGTGGTGCGAAAATTCCTGTATCGGTGCGAAAATCCTCCGTTATTTTCAACGATATCAAGGAGATGCTTACCCATAAGATCGTTGATGAATAATCCGGGCCATCCGGTTTTATTCCAGATTCTTCAGAAAGAACACTTTTGTGCCTTTTTAGGCCCATTCGAGGCATGAATTTATATTGCTTCGATAATGATTGGTTTGTGATTTTCAACCATTGGCTTAACTTATTGGTAGATTCGTTGAAAAAGTAATTAAATTTTGCAATTTATTTCGTAAATTTGCACCGAACCTTTTTGCTTAAGCACATGTTGCTTTTATTGGGAAGGATAATTACACAATTAAATAATATTGAACATGAGAAAAATTAGTTTTCTGTTGCTTATCGCAGTTGTGTTTGCCACTACTGGATGTAACCGCAAGGAAATAGCCAGGCTTAAGGCAAAGAATGACAGTCTGATGATGGCCGGTAGTTCAAAAGATGCAAATTTGGTTGAATTCGTGGATGCATTTAATGCTATTCAGTCTAATCTTGACTCTATTAAACAAAAAGAGAAAATAATTGATAAAGAGGCCAAAGGTGGATTTGAAATCAAAGGTGATCGCAAAGAGCAAATCCAAAGTGATATTAATTACATCTACTCTCTTTTACAGAAAAACAGGCTTTTGATTGCCGATCTCTCATCCAAACTGAAAAAATCGAATGCCCATGTGGCGCAGTTGGAAAAGATGATTGAGAACCTTAACAAACAGATTACTGAAAAAGACGGTCAAATGGCAAGTCTTAAGGAGGAGCTTAATAAACAGAATGTTAAAGTTCAGGATCTGACAACTGAAGTCTCCAGTCTGAGTACGAACGTGTCTAACCTCAGTAGTGAGAATATGGCAAAACAAAAAGTCATTGAAGACAAAACAGCTGAATTAAATACTGCTTATTACGTAATCGGAACAGTAAAAGAGTTGAAGGACAAGGGTATAATCACGAAAGAGGGTTTCCTCGGTACTGCTAAGGATGTTAACAACAATATTGACAAATCATTGCTTACCAAAGTTGATGTCACAACCATCAAGAGCATCCCAATCATGAAGAAAAAGGCCACTGTTGTTAGTACTCATCCTGCCAGTTCATATAAGATTGAAGGTGCAAAAACTGCGGAAGAATTGGTAATTCTCAATTCAGCGGAATTTTGGAGCCTTTCAAAAGTATTGGTGATCAGTGTAAGATAATTTGCATACACAAAACCATAAAAAAAGCCGGCTTTTGCCGGCTTTTTTTATGGTTTAAACTCTGCTTTACAGTAATTTAAACCCATTATATCGTACAATTTTGATAACCGGTTCAACCGGACTTTGAAATTTTCAAAATCCCTTGAACCCCTGGGTGACCAGATAACCTCTGCAAGAGCCGCGGCACGGGGATAGACCATATATTCAACTTGTTCGGGAGTCTTCATATATTCTGTCCAAACGTTGCCCTGGGCGCCCATTATGTATTTGGCATCTTCCTCCGGCAGAATTGCAGGCACAGGTTCATAACTATATACCTTCTTAAGTGGCAAAAAGCCACCGATTGCTAACGGTTCATTTTTTGGATCTGCCTGGTAATGATCCAGGTAGCAATATTCTCCGGGTGTCATAACAACATTATGATGTTCCCTGGCAGCTGCAATGCCACCTTCTTCTCCGCGCCATGACATGACAGCCGCATTGGGGGCTAATCCGCCTTCCAGTATTTCATCCCAGCCAATAAGCTTTTTACCATTTTCATTCAGAAACTTTTCCATCCGCTGAACGAAGTAACTTTGAAGTTCGTGTTCGGATTTCAGGCCTTCTTCCTTCATTTTCTGCTTGCACAGCGGGCATTTTTGCCAACGGGTTTTCGGACATTCATCCCCGCCAATGTGAAGGTACTCACCGGGGAAGAGGGGTATTATTTCTGTGAGTACATCCTGCAAAAATGCATAGGTTTCCTCCTTCCCGGCACAATAGACATCATCAAATACACCCCAGGTCGTTCCGACTTCATAGGGTCCCCCGGTACAGCCGAGTTCGGGATAGGCGGCAAGGGCAGCCAGTGCATGGCCCGGCATCTCGATTTCAGGTACAACGGTGATAAAACGGTCTGCAGCATAGGCAACGATCTCTTTGACATCTTCCTGGGTATAAAATCCACCAGCAGGTGTTCCATCGTATGATTTACTGCCGTAATGGCCAACAAGCGTCTCTTTTCTGACCGATCCTACCTCGGTTAGCCGGGGGTACTTTTTGATTTCTATTCTCCAGCCCTGGTCATCGGTCAAGTGCCAGTGAAATGTGTTGAACTTGTGAAGGGCCATATAATCCAGGTATTTCAGCACAAACTCCTTTGGCATGAAATGACGTCCCACATCAAGGTGCAATCCCCGCCAGGAAAACCGGGGGGTATCATTGATCTCTACCGCGGGAAGAACCACTACTGACAGTTTTTGTTTTACCGGTGGCATTAGCTGCAACAGGGTCTGGATGCCATAAAACAATCCGTTGGCAGAAGATGCCTCCAGCAGAATTCCCTTGGGTGAAACAGTCAGGTGGTATGCTTCCCTGGCCAGGGCTAACCCGGTGTTCATCTTGATGAATACCGATTTTTTTTCCGGGGACCCTGAAAAGGATACTTTGGTTTCAATTTCATAGAATGATTCTAAATGACTGCGCAAATAATTTGTGACCTTATGCATCTCCGGACTATCACTGTTGATCAGCACTTTGGTCTGTGATCCGATTGCAAAGGTGCCTTCCATATTGGTTAATGAGGCAGGCTGCGGAATAACCTGCACTTCCGGCCTTCTGACTTCCTCCCGGCAAGAAAAATGAACCATGGAGAAGCCTGTGACAAACAGAATGATAAAATATCGTTTCATAATCCGGAACTTTTGGTTTAAATGGCAAAACTACAAATTTAGCAGGATCAATAAAGTGCCTTTTTTATTTATAAGACAGAGAATAACTTACTATTAATTGAAAATATAATATTAAAATATCATATTGGATTTATTAATACTCTGTGTAAGAATTTTAAGCAGCATATAAGCTGAATAAAAATGGTTTCAGGCAGGAAAATTGAAAATTTTATTTAGAATGATTCAAAAATATTTGGAATTGTAAATTTCATATCCTATGTTTGCACACAGATTGAAAATTTAATCACGCAGGATGAATCACTTTTTTTCTACAAATGCTCGCACACTCACAGAAATACAACAGCCTTGTTGTGTTTCCAAAGGCATTATGTCATCTATGCGCACCATGTCTATGTTTATGCAATAGCCTTCTCACGGGCTCAAACCTGTTTGAAGGCTTTCCAGATTGTGTCAGAACTGACAAACTCCATCAAGTTTTAATTTTAAATGTTGAGCTATGCCGAAAATTGTAGTAAAATTCGGTGGGTCTAATCTTAGGAGTAAGGAAGAGATTCATCGTATCATTCAAGTAGTTAAGAATTACAACCAACCTCTGATCATCGTCGTTTCTGCATTTCATGGTGTCACAAATTTTCTGATTGAAGCGCTCGAAAAAACCCGTCATGATGAGAACGTAGCAGAAAAAACGGTCCAGTATCTGCTGGAACTCAAATCCGGTATTCTGACTCATTTTATTGAAGATGAGCAGCTCCTGGCAGAAACACTCACACTGCTCGGTGATCAGCTGGAGGAACTGAAAAACTATCTGCATGGCATCGCACTTACCGGCGACGCCTCAAAAGCCCTTGAAGATCATGTACTTTCATATGGTGAAAGATTGTCTGCCATTTTCCTGAACAGTATTCTGTTGTCACAGGGACTTCAGTCCAGGGTAAGCTTCCCCGAATCAATAGGCCTTTTTACAGATGGCGAATATGGGAATGCCTCAGCCGATTTTCATTTGTCTACAATCAGTGTCCGCGATTCGTTGAGCGAAGATCTGATATTTGTCGTTCCTGGTTTCTATGGTGTATCAAAAGACCAGAAAACTACTTTGTTCGGCAGGGGAGGCAGTGATTATGCAGCAGCAGCGCTGGCCCGTTGTGTGGGTGCATCATCACTGGATATCTGGAAAGATGTCAACGGATTTCTGAGTTCCGATCCGAAACTGGTGAGCAAGCCTGTCCTGATAGAAAAATTGTCGTACAACGAGGCTGCCGAGTTGGCCTATTTTGGCGCAAAAATATTGCATCCAAGGACAGTGGAGCCACTTACTGATCCGCATATACCCATTCGCGTGTTCAATATTTACGGTACCCTGGATGTGGCTGCTCCTTTGACCATCATAAGCCGGGAAAAATCGGTCCAGAAGGGAGTGATCAAAAGCGTGACTTTCAGCGATGATTTTGGATTGCTCAAATTAAAGGGACCGGGAGTCGGACTCAAACCAGGAATTCTGGCCAAAGTTACTACTGCTCTGCATCTTGCGGGAATCAACATCAGCTCGGTTCTTACATCACAGATATCCATCAATATTCTACTGGCAAAAAAAGACCTTCAGAATGCCTTTGCTGTTGTCAGCGCTATTGAATTGACCGCTGTTGGGAAATTGCAGGTCGAAGATGATATTTCCATTGTAGCCGCTGTAGGACACGGAATTACAGATAATTTCGGAATCGCGGCAAGGATATTTACGGCTTTGGCCTCAGAAAGCATCAATGTGCTGATGAGTTGTTCAGGTGCCTCACCCATAGTAAGTTATTACCTTGTTCAGACGCAGGACAGAACTCCTGCCGTCAGGGCAATTCACAGGGAATTTTTCGAGAAATAATTAATAAATCAAATACAAATACAATTTAAATTTCTACACGATGAGTACACAAAAACAAAAATTTGAAACGCTGCAGGTTCATGCAGGACACACGCCTGATCAGGACACCCTTTCAAGGGCAGTTCCGATTTACCAGACTACCTCTTATGTCTTTAAAAGCTCAGAACATGCTGCCAATCTTTTTGGACTGAGAGAGTTTGGCAATATCTACACCAGGTTGATGAATCCAACCACGGATGTATTTGAAAAGCGGATGGCAGCCCTGGAGGGTGGGGTCGCAGCATTGGCAGTGTCGTCCGGTCATGCCGCACAGTTTATTGCCATCACGAATATTGCCGGAGCAGGTGACAATTTTGTCACTTCACCCTATTTGTACGGCGGTTCCTATAACCAGTTCAAGGTGACATTTAAAAATATCGGCATCCAGGCGCGTTTTGCCGCGAATCTTAATCCAGACAGCTTTGAAAAGCTGATAGATGCAAAAACCAAGGCTATTTACCTTGAAACCATAGGAAATCCAAGTTACAATGTACCTGATTTTGAGAAATTTGCAGTTCTGGCGAAAAAACATGATTTGCCTTTAATAGTGGACAATACCTTCGCCTGCGGCGGTGCCCTTTTCCGTCCGCTCGAGCATGGTGCAAATGTTGTGGTTGAATCAGCCACCAAGTGGATTGGAGGTCATGGAACATCCATTGGCGGCGTAATCATCGATGGTGGCAATTTCAACTGGGGGAATGGCAAATATCCCGGATTCACTGAGCCTTCGGAAGGATACCACGGACTTAAATTTTGGGATGTTTTCGGTGCAGACGGCCCTTTCGGGAATATTGCCTTTATCATCAGGGCGAGGGTTGAAGGACTTCGCGACTTTGGTCCTGCTATCTCCCCGTTCAATTCGTTTCAGTTGATCCAGGGCCTTGAAACACTCTCCCTGAGGGTTGAGCGCCATGTTCAGAACACCATTGCACTGGCTGAATGGCTGCAGAAGCATCCTAAAGTTGAATCGGTCAACTACCCGGGGTTGAAAGGAGATGAAAATTACGAATTAGCTCAAAAATACCTCACGAAAGGTGCAGGTGCCGTACTTTCATTTACTGTCAGAGGAAGCAAGGAAAATGCCACGGAACTTGTCAATAATCTTGAACTGGTCAGCCACCTTGCCAACGTAGGTGATGTGCGCACATTGATTATTCAGCCTTCAGCGACAACCCATTCGCAACTGAGTGATGATGAGCAACTTCTTGCCGGTGTTAAGCCAGCACAACTGAGAGTTTCTGTGGGTATTGAGCACATTGATGATATTATTGCCGATTTTTCACAGGCTTTGGATAAGATTTAAGTTATTTTTGAACTTTGTTCCATTAAATTTTGAATTATGCCATTAAATCTGCCAGATGGCTTGCCAGCCATCGATTTGCTGCGGGAAGAGAATATTTTTGTAATCGATCAGACCAGAGCCGAACACCAGGATATTCGTCCGCTGAAGATCGTGATTCTTAATTTGATGCCACTAAAGATAGCAACCGAAACAGACCTGCTTCGGTTGCTATCCAATACGCCGCTTCAAATCGAGATTGACTTTCTGCAAATCAAAGGGCACACTCCGAAGAATACCCCGCAGGACCATCTCGATGCGTTCTACCAGACTTTTTCCCAAATCAGGAAGAAAAGATATGACGGGATGATTATTACCGGTGCCCCGGTTGAGCATCTTCCGTTTGAAGAGGTCGATTACTGGAAGGAAATCTGCGAGATTTTTGACTGGGCACACAAACATGTCACATCGACCATGTTTATCTGCTGGGCGTCACAGGCCGGCCTTTATCATTATTACGGAATTCCGAAATTTCCTCTTGAAAAGAAGATGTTTGGCGTTTTCGACCATACCGTCAGAGACAAAAAGCTTCCTTTGTTCAGAGGTTTTGATGATATATACAGAGCTCCTCATTCCCGCCATACTGAGGTTAAAGCAGTTGATTTTCAAAATGTTCCCGAAGTTCAGTTGCTTTCAGAATCAGCAAAGGCCGGGGTTTATATGGCCATTGCAGAAAATGGACGGCAAATATTTATCACAGGCCATCCCGAATATTCGCTCAGAACCCTGGACCGTGAATACAAACGGGATATGGAAAAGGGACTGCCTATCGACAAACCGGAAAATTATTACCCGGCAAACAACCCTGATGACCGTCCGATATTAAGCTGGAGATCGCATGCCAACCTGCTGTTTTCAAACTGGCTCAACTATTACGTCTACCAGGAGACCCCGTATGATCTGAAGGATATAAAGTAAGAGCTGTTTACTTACCTAGTTTCGACTTGCGTTCCAGCACATATTCAGTGAGTTTCTGATGCATTTCGGAACTGTCTTTCGGGTATTTCAGGTAGGAATTGTAATACCTGAGGGCCTGTGATTTGTCTTTTTGCCAGACATCATAGGTGTTCCCGATTTTGAAAAGTATTTCGGATTTGGTGGTATCCACACGATAAGCCTTCTTCAGCAATTCCACCGACTTTTTGTACTTTTTTCTCTGGATGTAAATATTCCCGAGCTGATTGTAAATATCTGACATGTAGTAAGGAACAGCAATTTTAGCCGCAAAATTCAAGTATCCGATACTTTCATCCAATTCATTCAGTTCCTTGTAACATAAGCCGAGAAACAGTCCGGTCACAGGGTCATTTGGTTTAAGCATCAATGACTTGTCAAGAAGGTAAATGCCTTCTTTCAACCGCTTTTCATAATAATAGCTGATACCGAGGTTCTTCAGCACATCAGGGGCTGAATCACCTTTGGAAAGGTATTTTTCATAGGGTTGTATTGCTTTGGAGTAAACTCTTTTCGCATAATGTACATCACCCAGCCGGAGTAGTAAGTTTGTTTCCTCCGGGAAGAACTGAATAGCCATTTCCAGGGTTTTTGTCAATTTGTAGTAGAGCTCCTTTTTCTGATAGATCAGGGTAAGGTTAGTGAAATTCGACAGATCGGAAGGATTTTGAAATATTACTTTATTGAACAGGGCAATTGCCAGGCTGTCGTGTCCGGACCGCATCGCGGATATTGCCAGTTGCTTGTTTATGTAGAGGTTGGAACTGTCTTTTTTATAAGCTGATAAAAGTATCCGGTAAGGTTCCCTGTAGGATTTGACGTTGAACCAGGCCCGGGCCACTCTCAGAGAATTGACAATATTTGTGGTATCGGCTTGATAAAGAGCCTGGTAGTAGGGTAGGGCCTGGCGGTAATTGCCGAGACTTGAATTCACATCCGCGAGTTCGCTGATGGTTGTTTTGTTAAGTGAATCAAGCTGATACGCCTTTTGCAAGCTGAACAAAGCCCCGGCATAATCAAATTTTCGTTGAAGTAATATTCCTTTTTTGAGATACAACTCCGGTTGATTTTTGTTTCTCGCCAAACTGCTGTCTATCAGGTTTAAAGCCCTGTCATACTCATTGTTCAGTATCAAACGGTCCAAATCCTGGGGGAATGAATGGTAGGGGATTCCAATCAGAACTAATATGAGAAGAAGCTTTGACATCCGGAATAAAATAGATCATGATGGGTGTCTTAAAAGTAATAAAACCAAACCGCAGAGAACGCAAAGAGTTATGCTGAGGACGCAGAGCGACTAAATATCAATAGGTTAACTTCGTGTACTTTGCGCCTTCTTTGCGCTCTCTGCGGTTAAAATGAATTTTTAAGACACCCTCCTGAATTGTTGTTTGGCTGCATTATTTTAAAGCAAACTGGATTGGGATAGTGTATGATACAGCTACATTTTCACCCCTCTGTTTGCCGGGTTTCCAGTCTGGAAGGCTTTCAGTTACCCTGAGCGCTTCTTTGTCGAGGCTTGGACTGGCGCCTCTTGCAATTTTGGCATCCACGACATGGCCTGTTTTGTCAACAACGAAGGTAACAAACACTTTACCCTGTATTCCGGCTTTCTTGGCATCCTCCGGATATTTGATTGCTTTGGCTAAGTGCTCCCTCAAAGCTATTTCACCTCCCGGAAATTCAGGCATCTCTTCTACCACCACAAAGACCTGGTCTTTGGTACCAGTATTATTGGCATTACTGTTGCGATTTGTTTTTTGCTGAGTACTTGTGGCAGCCTGGGTCGTCTTACCGGTAGTTTTCTTTTCCTGCGCGTTGGTTTGCGTTCCGTCAAAGGCAAAAACCATAAGAAGCGCGGCAGTAGCCAGTATACCCATTGAGAGTTTTAAGGCTGCGGTTCTGGAGGATTTTATTTTCGTCATCATCTGAATTCTGATTTTAATTAGTGAATAATTGAAATTGTTCGCAATAACCGGCTGTTGCTCAAAAGAGCTGCCCAATAACAGCAGCCTGTAGGCTGCCGGGCTTATACCCGGTTTTAGTACGCCGTGATCGGCAAGAAATTCGTGGTTTTCCCTGACTGACCTTTTCAGCAGCCAGATAAACGGGTTGAACCATTGTAGGATAGTGGCCAGTTCCAGTAAAATAACATCGAAGGAGTGGCCTTGCCTGACATGTTCTGACTCATGGGCAAACATCTCTTTCATTCCCGGGCCGTAAGCTTGATTCTTGTTGATAAAAACAAAATTGAAGAAGGAAAACGGGGTGATATCCCTGTCAATCCTGACAATTTTCAGTCCGTCTTTAGTTTCGCTTTTGTTTTTAAGTATCAGCAACGTGATCTGTATCAGCCTGTAAAGAAAGAGCAAAGTAAAAATAACTGTTCCGGAAAGATAAATCAGCTTGATCCAGCCGATTGACTGCACAGTTTGTTCTACGGCAAACGAAAATTTCGATCCATAAACTGTCACAGTCTGCAACAGGTTTTGGTAGCCGGGTGCTGTGACAGTGACTTCACCGATCATATTGGTGGATGGAGCTGTCATCAACCGGAAATGCACAAATGGAAGCACAAAGGAAATCGCCAGCGACACCAGTAAAAAGATCCGGTTGAGCAGGAAAAATGTCTCCTTGCGAAGAAACAGCAGATATACTAATGTGAAGATTGACAGGCTGATGCCTGACTCGAAAATAAAATTGATGATAGCTGTTTTCATTTTATCCCGTATTTAATCAGCTTATTTTTTTTCTTTTTCCAGATCTTTTTTAACATCCTGCAGAAGTTTTTCAATTTCTGATATGCTCATCTTATCCTCTTTGGCAAAGAAGGAGACCATCTCCTGGAATGAATTGCTGAAATAATTCTTTATAAAGCTCTTCATGTACAGTTTTGTGTACTCTTTCTTGGTGATCAGAGGGTAATATTCGTGCGTTTTGCCGTATGCAGTATGACCGACAAAACCTTTTTTCTCCATGATCCTGATAAATGTTGAAACCGTATTGTAAGCCGGTTTCGGTTCCGGGATATGATCGATCAGGTCTTTGACGAATCCTTTTTTGAGTTTCCAGAGAATCTGCATCAGCTGCTCTTCAGCACGCGTAAGTTCCTTCATTTTTATTTATTTATCAGATTTATATTGCCTTGTGTCTCAGGCTTTTTTTATTTCATCTATTGATCATTCAACAACTGTCGAATTTCATTGTCCATTGTCCATTTTCCATTTTCAATTGTTTAGTGTTTTGCGCAAAACGGTTTGTACAGATCAAATATACAACTAAATAATTAGTTTTAGCACTAAGATGTTAGTTAAATTTTGTTAAGACGGTTTAAGAAATTGAAAAACAAGGAAATAGGTAGAAATAGGTAATGGAAATAAATCGGGGTATCAGGCTTACTAAAAACGGTTCTTCCACCAGGTGCGGAGTCTTTCCAGGATTTTTTCTTCGGTAGGATTTTGCTGTGGTTTGTAAAATCTTTTTTCCTTGATTTTTTCGGGAAGAAAATCCTGGAGGACAAAATTACCCTCGAAAGAGTGGGCATATTTGTATTCCTCACCGTATCCCAGTTGTTTCATCAGTTTGGTGGGGGCATTGCGAAGGTGCAGGGGTACAGGAAGATGCCCTGACAGCTTTACCTCTGCAAGTGCTTCATCAATGGCTGAGTAGGCCGAATTGCTCTTGGGTGATGTAGCAAGATAGATGGCACATTCGGAGAGAATGATCCTTGATTCGGGCATTCCGATTTTGTGCACCGCGTCGAATGTGCTTTGCGCAAGCAGGAGAGCGTTGGGATTGGCCAGGCCTATATCTTCGGCTGAGAGGATCAGCAAACGGCGGGCAATGAATTTGATGTCTTCTCCGCCCTCCAGCATTCTTGCAAGGTAATAAACGGCTGCATCAGGATCTCCTCCACGGATGCTTTTGATAAAGGCGGAGATGATGTCATAATGCATTTCACCGTTTTTATCATACAAGGCAAGGTTTTCCTGGAGTTTTTCCGTGACTATCTCGTTGGTAATGATGATTTCATCACTTTCCATGGAATTGATGACAAGTTCCAGTACGTTGAGCAGTTTCCTGGCGTCGCCCCCTGAAAACCGGAGCAGGGCCTCACTTTCTTCAATTGTGATATTCTTTTTCGACAGATCTGTATCAGTCTTCAAAGCCCTGTCCAGCAGAACCAGTAAGTCTTCTTTTTCCAGCGATTTCAGTACATAAACCTGGCAGCGGGAGAGTAGGGGAGAGATGACCTCAAATGAGGGATTTTCAGTGGTGGCCCCGATAAGGGTAAGAACGCCCTGTTCAACTGCGCCGAGAAGTGAATCCTGTTGCGATTTGCTGAAACGGTGAATTTCATCAATGAAAAGGATGGGATTTTGCGCACTGAAAAAGCGGTTGTTTTTTGCTTTTTCAATGACATCACGAACATCCTTAACTCCTGAATTAATGGCACTTAGAATATAGAAAGGACGATTCAGGGAATTGGCAATGATTTTCGCCAGGGTAGTTTTGCCTACTCCCGGTGGCCCCCATAATATAAAAGAAGACAAACGTCCCGAGGCAATCATTTTGCGGATGACAGCATCTTCACCCACCAGGTGTTTCTGCCCGATGAATTCATCAAGCACAACGGGTCTTAATCTTTCTGCCAGGGGTTGAATGGACATTGCCGGTTATATTATGTTTTAAGCCAGGAATTTTTCAATTTAGTTGCAGTATCTTTTAATCACGTTGTAGGCTTCAGATAGGCCTAGCTCTCCGGCCCTGCTGAGATCCAGGGCTCCGCCTTCCATGTCGTCAAGATAAATTCTTGTTAGTCCCCGGTTAAAATAGGCTTCTCCGAAATCTGGTTCCAGCTCTATTGCCTTTGAATAATCTTTAATTGCATTGAGATAATCCTTTTTCTTTACTTTGGTGTTAGCCATGTTAAACCAGGCAAACATGAAGTTGGGATTCATGTAAAGAATTGATTCATAGTCTTGTATAATATCCTCATAATCAAGGATTTTAACTTCATTGTTTTTATTTTCGATGGTTGTCTTGTTTCCTGAGAAGTTGAGTATTTCAGGTTCAGGAAGAGAACCCTGGGCACGGATGGCATCGACCATTTTGGCCCTGGAATTGGCCCTGCAAAAATAGGCCAGGATATTCCGGTCGTCAACCGTAATCGATTTGGTAAAATCCCGGATAGCATCATTGTAATTTTCAGACTGTTCATAAATTATACCCCTGTTCAGCCATGCAATTGAATTTTTCTTCCCTGCAGAAATCTCGGTGTTCGAGTTTTCCAGCAATCTTTTAAATGATTCCTTGTGAATAGTCCTGTAGGCAAAAGGCTTATTGGAAATTATCAGGAAGGGATCATTGTTGTTTTTTGTGTTCAGTGCTTCAACTTCCAAATTATAATACTGTAACCGGGTGAAATCGATTGAATCCTTGTTGAAAACTGAGATAATAAAGTCAGGTTGCATCACAATTTTCACGTTTCTGTTTTGCACCATCCCGTCTTTGATATCTGTTTCGGAGACTTTGCCATCCTCCGCAACGACAATATTTCTTCTTTTGCGGTTCTGGGTAACCGGACCGCTTTTATTTTCCTGTTTGAAGGCGGTGGTATCAGGTGCGGTTGTGCTGTTGTTTATTGCTGTTGCAGTTGCGTTATTTGGCATTGCAGATGCATTGCTGTTCTGAGAAGCTGCCGTAGTGTTGTTTTGAACATTGGCTGCCTTTCCTGCAACCTGTGCTGTGGTCTGCTGAGATTTGTTGTTCCCTTGCTGGTTGTTCTGAACCTGGTTCGGGTTCTGTCCCGGGTTAGGCAGATAAAAGCCGTATTGTCTCCTTTGCTTTTCTCTTTCCTCCTCTGCATCCAGTCGTTTTTTGAAAGCTGCAAATTTGGGGTCCAGTTCAGCTGCCATAGCAAGATCCTTTTCGGAACCCGGGATTTTCAACGATTCCTTCGCGATACCTCTGTTCAGCCAGGCATTGGCCATGTTAGGATCCAGCTGGATGGCCATGTCATAATCGCGGATGGCCCCTTTCAGATCACTGAGCTGATGTTTGACGATTCCGCGGTTCACATAAGCAGATGTTGTTTTTGGATCGAGCCGTATGCAAAGATCATAATCTTTCAGTGCTCCCGCGTAATCCTTTTTTTCAAATCTGGCGATGCCTCTTACAAGATATGCACTTGCGAAGTGAGGTCTGATACGGATTGCTGCATCACAGTCTTTGATGGCACCTTCAAGGTCACCCTTCATCTGTTTGGCTGAACTACGGTTAAGATAAGTGTTTGCAGTTGCAGGCTTTAGCTCAATGGACCTGGTATAATCGTTTATAGCTCCATCGAAATCCTCCATGGCAATACGGGTTATACCCCTGTTGTTGTAAATATTCGGATCATCCTTGTTGTACTCAAGTGCGTTGGAATAGTCATTCAGGGATTCCTTGTAATTCTTCATTTCATAATTTGCCATCCCCCTGTACATATAGGCTTCGGGATAGAATGGCTTAATCTCAATGGCCTTGTCAAAGTCTGCCTTGGCACCGCGAAAATCGTCAATGTAAAGTTTTGCCATTCCCCTGTAAAAATAGGGCTCCGGCAAATATGGTTTTAGTTTGATAACAATATTGAAGTTTTCAATGGCACTGACGTAATTTCCAAAATATATCCTGCTTCGGGCTATATAAAAGTAATGGTCTGTATTAAGCTGGGAAAATGTGGTAAAACCGGTGAAAATCAATAGGAAGGCCAAACAAATACGTTTCATGGGGAGTCTGATCGAAGAATTTATCAGACAAAAATAGAATTTTAAAGATATGAGTTATGAGATATGAGACATGAAAATGAGAGATAAGATATGAGAGATGAGATATGAGACACAAAACTGAAATTTAGAAACATTAAATTACTGGAGTTCAGCGAGATACAAAACAGTTAATTTTAATTAAAAAAAGAGACACAAGATTCCTCTTATGTCTCATCTCTCATCTCTCATATCTTATCTCTTATCTCTTATCTTAAAGTGCTTTCGTCAAAATTCTGCCTGTCCCGAATGTTCCCAAGGTTATCAGTAATAAAAACATGCCTGACCTGAAAATTATCCCTGATAATAAATTCATATTCACTGTCGCCGCTGGCTCTTTCAATATGAATGGAACTCATAATCTGACCATACAACTCTAATTTCTGCCGGATATCAGGATTCAGCATGCCAAGTGTGTAATTGGTCTCTGTTTTCAGCCAATTGCCGGATTTTTCGAACCAGGCGATCATTTCTATCCCATTCACCCTGAAGATGGCTTCATATACACCCTCCTTCTCTGTTGACCAATCAATATTCGTAGCATCCGGAAAGTGGGATTTGAAGTTGTTCAATACCCTGCTGCCCGGCGAATTACTGCTAATCCTGAAGATAAATTTTTGAAAGAGTTCCTTCATATATGGTATGTCACCATTGTTATGTAAAGTTTTCAAATGATTTTTACCAGTCTATGGTTTACCCTTTTTGACGAATAAACACAGAAAAGTCACAAAACCAGTAATTAAAAATATTACTTGTACTTTTGGGAGTAGAGATAGGCGACCCGTTCCCGTGCCCTTTTTAATCTCATTTTTGTAGCGCTTTCACTGATTTTTAAAGCCGTCTGGATATAGGCAATTGGGAAGTTCTCCATGTAATGCATCGTTAACAGCGCCTTTTCCTCAGGGTGGATCATATCCATGATTTGCATCAGGCGGTCGCTGTTGATCTCTTTTTCGTCTATTTCGTCAATTACATCTGGCAACTCATGTGAACTGTTCCAGTCGGGGTAGTTCATTTTTTTCTTGACGCGCAGATATTCTATGCAATGATTATAGGTGATGGAATAAAGCCAGGTCGAGAAATTGGATTCTCCCCTGAAATCAGACAATTTCTCAAAAACTTTACAAAAAATATCCTGAACAAACTCCTGCGCAAGCACGGGGTCTTTCAATAATGAGTTGCATTTCTCAAAAACTTTGCCGGAATACCTGACATAGAGTATTCCAAAGAGGTTAGTATTGTGTTCGTGTTTGATCTTTTTGATGATCTCAACATCAGGAAGATCATTCACTGACAATTTGTTAATCATTTTTTAATATTCGTAATACGTTCTTATTGAAGTATTTGTAAAGATAATTAGTGTAATTGAAAAAAAAAATATATTTTTGCGGTGACTTTAAGAAACCTTTGCGTCTAAAAGTTAAAATTGTTTGAACAAAAACATTGATTTACATTAATTACATTTATTTTTCAAAGTTATGAAAAAAGGATTATTAAAACTGGTTACTTTAAGTATTCTCGTTGTTACATTAGCAAGTTGTGCTAAAGTTCCGCAAGCTGACATCGATGCTGCAAACGTTGCTATCGAAGCTGCTAAAAAAGCAGGTGCTGATCGTTATGTTGCTGCTTCCTTCCAGGCTGCCGTTGATGCACAGAAATCTGGTCTTGCACAGGTTGAAGAGCAAAATGCAAAATTTGCATTGTTCAGAAATTATGATGCTGCCAAAACAACTTTGGTTTCTGTTACTACTCTTTCTAACAAAGCAGTAGAAGAAACAGCTGCAAGAAAAGAAGCTTTGAAAGCTGAAGTTACTGCTGCCGTTGCTGAATTGACAACTACTATCGCTGCTGACAAGGAATTGCTGAAAAAAGCTCCTAAAGGCAAAGAAGGCAAAGCTGCTGTTGAAGCTATCGGTCAGGAAATCGCAGTTGTTGAAACTGTTTTAACTGAGGTTTCTGCAGGTTTGACAAACAACGACGATATCTTAACTCTTTCTGAGAAAGTTAAACCAGCCGTTGAGAAAGCTAAAGCTATCAACACTGAGTTGACAGACGTTATCGCTAAGGCTAAAGGCGGAAAGAAGTAATGAGAATTTCTTAAAATTCTTTATGAAATAACCCTCGGAATATTTCCGGGGGTTTTTTTAAGTTCATGGTTGATCTTTTGCGTCAGTATCCAAATCAGCCTCCTTCTTTTCGTTAAAGGAAATATTTTTTAGCTTGTGTTCAAAACAGGTCATCTACTGCCGGATATCCTGCAAAATTAAATTATCGTGAGATCAGGTTTTTTGAAAAAAACATTTTTTTACCTCGGGATTGTGTCTATGCTTTCCCTGATTGTATTGGTTCTGCTGATACTTTTCATGGATAAACCCCCAATGGAAGACTTTACCAAATGCCGTGAGGTGATGACCAAAGGAAAAAATGTGAATGCTGACGTTTATGCTCCTGAATATTACCAGTCTGCAGAAACAAATTACAAATATGCACTGATAGAAGTAAAGAGGCAAAACGAAAAATTATTTTTTCAAAGAAAATATTCAAAATCCAGGGAACTGATTGCACTTGCGATTCTTAAGGCTGAACTGGCTTTAAATTCATCCGGTGCAAACAAAGGTACACAGAAAGCCCGTTTTCTTAAAGAGACAGAGATGCTGCGCAAAAAACTGGACAGCTATCACGACTTCTTTATTAAATTGCCTTTAACCATACAGACCCGGAAGGATTATGAGTTTGGAAAACTTTCGGTGGAGGAGAGTTTGAACGCTTTCGAAAAGGGTGACTTTATTTTAGCGAATAAAAAGTTAAATGAAGGGAAGGCTCGTATCAGTTATGCTGATAATGAGGTAAATGTTCATCTTAAAGAGTATTTTTCCCACTTTCCACAATGGCAAAAATGGGTGGCAAGTACCATAGCTGCTTCGGCCACAACAAAATCCTATGCTTTTGTTGTGGATAAGATCAAACACAAGGGATTCCTGTATTACAACGGGAAACTTACCAGGGAGTATGATGTTGAGTTTGGAAAAAACTGGATTGGCGATAAACTTTATGCCGGAGACAATGCTACTCCTGAAGGAAGATATTTAATAACCCGTAAGAAAAGTTCCAGGGATTCAGGTTATTACAAGGCAATGATGCTAAACTATCCGAATGCGGAAGATCGTGCAGAATTTGCTGAGAGGAGGAGAAGTGGTCTGATACCCAAGAGTCGGGCTATAGGCGGTCTGATTGAAATTCATGGTAATGGAGGTAAAGGTGTCGACTGGACCAAAGGTTGTGTTGCACTGTCCGATGATAAAATTGATGAGCTCTTCAGTAAACTTTCTGTCGGTTCACCCGTTACTATTGTAGGTTCAACTGTATCATTGTCCGATCTGTTAAATTAATTATATTTTTAGGCCATGGAAACTGAAGAGAAAAGTTGGTTTACGAAATATGTACCCTGGATCATTCCTGTCCTGCTGTGCTTTTGGATACCTACCATAGTATTGTTTACTCCAGCCTATCAAAATGCTGCCTTCGGAGTAAAATCATGGTTTACCTCTACGCAGTTAGATGTAAAGAACATTGATAAGCAAATTCAGATCAGTAAATCCAATATTGCATTGCTGCAACGCAAGCTGGATGATCTGATGCCCGATAAACCTTATATCCTTGTCAATACATCCGAGAACAGGTTTGTACTGCGCAATTCAAAGGATACCATACGAACAGGTATGTGCTCTACGGGTAAAGATGAAATACTGATTTATCCTAATGGCACCAGGAAACCATTTAAAACCCCCAAGGGAATGTTTACCGTGCAGCTGAAAAGAAGAAATCCGGTTTGGACAAAACCCGACTGGGCATTTATTGAGGAAGGATTAAAACCTCCTTCTGCGCGTTCTTCAGAGAGGTACGACGAGGCCACGCTTGGTGATTATGCGTTAAATATTGGAGATGGATATATGCTTCATGGAACCTTATACCAGCGATTTCTGGGCTTGCCGGTTACACACGGTTGTGTCAGACTTGGTGCGGCGGATCTTGAAGTTATTTTTAACACCCTTGACAAAGGAGCAAAAGTGTTTATCTACTAATCAATCGGTATGGCAAAAAAATCTCTCTTTTGGACAATCACTTCCATATTGGTTTTGATCTTAATGTACATTCTGACCACAACCGTGATTTTGCCGGTTGCAACCAGGAATCCTTTGCCTGATGCTGTTTTGCCAAAAACAGAGGTCAGAGCTGACAATATTGCAAAGAAATCAGACAAGGCCGACAATGCTGGAAAGAAGGCTACAGATAAAGTGGCTAAAAAACCTGACAACAAGGCTCAAAAAAAACCGGATACCAGCGTAGCCGAATCCTATAGCAAAGCTGATCTTGCAAACTATTTTGAGTTAAAGAAAACTGAATCTATACTAAGATCCCGTTACAATCTCTCTGCTGAAGATTCTATTTATTTCGTCCTTGATCTGATTAATAAGATTGCCAGGCTCGAAATGAAAGGGATTCCGCTACACGACAGCAATATCAGCAAGGTTTGGATAAGCAATTCAATCAAAATGTTTCATACAGAAGCATTTCTTCGCTGGATAGCACAGCCATTCGTGCTGAAACGTGCGGATGCTACCATTGAAAGAGTGCAGTTTCTTGTTAAAAAGGCTCCCAAAGATACAATTGAAGCAAACAAAATAGAAGCACTCCCTGCACCACGCAGAACCGGGGATGTTTACATTGTAATGAATTTTGACCGCGACCTGCAAGTGGTTATCCGGCAATCAGAAATCAGTGAAGGAGAAGATAAAGCACGGATCGACAGCTTAAGAACCAGTATTCTTAAAAGGGAAACCGGAAAATCTATTAAATCCCTGACCTCATTTAATCGTGATGTTGTTGAGCCTAAAATTGTCATAACGATGACAAAAACCGATGCTATAACTCTTTATCGTGCTCTGCCGCAAAAACTTAAAATGGTGCTCCTGATGTGATGTTAGTTTGATTGCTCTATTTTTGCCTTTTTATTCTTGATTTTTTCGTTTTCCAGCTGCTTGACAACCATCCTGATTTTTGATACAGGAATGGCTGCAAACGATTCATAGTCAAGGATATTTATCATCCCGATTTCTTCTTTTTGTAATTTGCCTTTTTGGATCAGAAGTCCTACAATATCAATCTTGCTGATCTTGTCTTTTTTCCCAAGTCCAATGTAGAGGGTTGAATAATAAGGCGTTCTACATGTCTCATTTTTCTCCGGTATTTTCTCTTCAACGCTGTATTCAGGCACATAATCCGGTATTTTTTCAGTTGCAGACAACAAAATCCAGACTGTACCTTCATTTTCCATCCTGGCAGTACGTCCGTTCCTGTGCACAAATATTGTCTCACTCCCTGCCAACTGATAATGGACGATGTTTTTTACCCCTTCAATGTCCAGTCCCCTGGATGCCAAATCGGTAGTAACCAGGACTGGAGTGCTTCCGTTTCTGAATTTAATCAGTGCTCTTTCACGTTGGGCCTGTTCATATCCGCCATGGTATGTGTCGTGAAAGATACCGTTTTCGTTTAACAGGTAACTGATTCTTTCCACTGCATCACGATGGTTGCAGAAAACGAGCGTGAGGCCATCATCCGTGTTTTTTAATAACTTCAGTAGCAGAGCAAGTTTATCCTTCTCCTCCGACCTTACTATCTTTATTTCCAATCCGGATGGCTTTAGGTTGCTGCTGTAATCAAGAACTACAGGCTGATTTATTTGCATAAAATCGGGCAAATTGACAGATTGTGTTGCCGAAGTGAGAATCAACTGTTCCGGTTCAGGAATATGACTTAAAATCGAAGATATTTCCCTTTCAAAACCAAATTCAAGCGATTTGTCGTATTCGTCAACGACCAAAACGGCAAGAGCTTCAAAACGGATGTTTCCTCTTTCCAGGTGGTAGCTGATACGGCCAGGAGTTCCTATTAAAAGTACAGGGGGTTCAGTCAGGTTATTAAGTTCAGTTTTTACCTTATGTCCTCCATAACAGGTTGCGACCTTGTAACCTGTCCCCATTGTTTTAAAAACCTGTTCAATTTGCAGTGCCAGTTCCCTTGATGGAACCAGTACCAGGGATGAAATGCCCGGTTTTTGCAAATTTACTTTCTCCAGGATTGGCAGAAGAAATGCGGCGGTTTTTCCTGAGCCGGTAGGAGAAAAAAGCAGAACCTGTTTTGCTGATTTGCAGACTTTAAGCATCTCAGATTGCATGGGATTCAATGATTCAAATCCCAAGTTACGGATTCCCTTCTCTACCGCGGGAGAATATATTTTGTTATTCATTTTTTATTTTTGATATCAAACAAAAAGAGGGTTCCTGTAAGGAGCCCTCTTAAATGCTATAATAAGCTTTGGAACGATTCTGCTTTTGTTTGGATTATCTAAGTGTTGTGCTTCAATCTCGATTAATTATCAGGCTGTTAAGTCAAGTTATAATCTTTCATACACGAACTCAGCACAAAAATAGTTCAAACTGTAGCCTATCTGCTACGACGCGTCCGACTGCTTAATAACTGGACCTGCGACCGGTACCTCTGTCACCGCCGCCACGGTTGAAACCACCACGATCACCACCGCCACGGTTGAAACCGCCACGATCGCCACCACGGTTGAAACCGCCACCGCCGCCACCACGGTTGAAACCGCCGCCGCCGCCGCTTGGACGTCTTGTGCCGTCTTTAGGTTTTTCGATGGACTCGTTTACAACGATTGTACGTCCGTCAACTTCTGCACCGTTTAATTCTTCAATAGCCTTTTGAGCTTCTTCTGCATTCGGCATTTCAATGAAGCCGAAACCTTTACTCCTTCCGGAGAATTTGTCAGTAATAATTCTGGCTGAAGTTACTTCACCGTACTCCTCAAAAAATCCTTTTAATTCTGCCTCCTCCAAACTAAATGGAAGGCTTCCTACGAAAATGTTCATAATTTTAAAAAACTTATTTAATGGTAAATAATCCGATGTAAAGGTAGTTATATTTTAATTCAAAAAATGATTTGTGTTATTTTTTATTTAGCACTTAATTTGCATTCAATCAGTGATATACGAATTATTTTTATGTAATTTGAATATTGTATAAGTTAATTGGGACACTTTAATCTGATTTTTGCACTTATTTGAGAACCAGTTTTTTAGTGTAATGCTAACCTGTAGGAGAGTTTTAACATGATGGTGTTGGTTGGCTTTTGGATATTGTAAAGACCGTCAAGGTTGTGTGACAGGTCAAATTCTCCTGTCTCAGTTTTATATTGACGGTTTTGCGACCATACAAAATATATTACAGATCCCGGGACATATTCCCACCTTAACACCAGGTTGGATAAAAATTCATTAAAATTAAAATTTGGATTTTCAAACTTATAATCTGGGGTTCCATCCCTGTTTTCATCGACATTATAGTTGTTGTCAGCATCAGGTTCCCCCAGTTGCGCTGAATCATAAATATGGAAGCGGTTTTCATATTTAGAGGCCCTTGATTGCGTCACCATCTTCAGTTGAGTGTATTTGCCATAAGTAACAAACGGCTGTCCCCAGTACTGAATGGTCAGGTTGGGGGTTAAATTGACATTGATACGGGCTGAAAATGAATGTATCTGCTGATTTAGGGAACCCAGAATGTATCTTTTTTCGTTTCCGTAATTTTGATCGGATATATATTGTAACTCATTGGTATTGTGAGTATAAGATGGTTCCAAAGTAAACTCCAGCATATTAATAGGCTGATATCGGATTATCGGAGAAAACTGATTGTATTTTGCTGATCCATTATTTGAACGGGAATGCTGGCTCTGAAATTGCAATGAGATTTTTTTTCTTACATCGGACTCAACAAAAAACCAAAGTGATTTATCTCCCGGAATAAGCATAGCCGGACCACCCCGCAACTGGGAGACAGACAATGATTGCGAACCTAGGTTAAACCCGCTATGCAGCGCCCATTGGTTCTTGAATTGTATGTGACCATTGACATTACTACCGGTAGAAAGATGTTCTCCCGCATAATTCCAGACGTACCATTCATTAAAATTAATATTTGCAGATCTCATCGGGCCTGCAGGCTTGGTGAACCTGTAACCGCACCAGAAAACCTGGTAAATCTCATCTGCCGATCTAAGGTATCCTATGTCGTTAATTTCCAGCCCGGGGGATTTCCACATGGCTGCCACCATACAATTAAAATTTCCGCCGATTTTGTTCAATTGAAAATTTCCGCCGTTGCCCGATAAGGAAGTCCTGTTTTCGTTAAACGTGAGATGGGTGGCATCCGGCCTTTGAAAAAGGTGGGCAGATGATGTCTGGGTTTCAGCGATTGCCTCCTTGCTTCCGTTTACATTGCTGAACACTGTATTTAGCTGTACCAGCCAGTTTTTATGGTTGAAATACTGCTTAAAGTCAAATGCCCCGGAACGGCCGTTCTTGTGCAACAGGGAAATAAGCTGATTCCCCTCCAGTTGGCGATCGGTGCTTGTCCCCATTACTCCGATAATGGTATTTCCCTTGTTGATATCTTTCTGAACTCTTCCAACCAGGTAGTTTGTGAGCGGCTCTACCGTTTCATTGTGCGCGTATCCTGAGGAATCGATCAAGGCAGTTTCTTTGGCTCCCACACTTTCAATAATGCCAACCGACCATCCTTTTGAACTTTTACCTGTCAGTTTAGCAGCTCCAAGGATGCTTGTGAAGCCGGGTTCCTTTGCATATACATTATCAGCCAGGTCAGGGGAATACTGCGGTTTTCTTCCAATCCGCCTCGAATAGAACAATTGTTCCAGTGATAAATCTCCGTCGCCAAACCCTAACGGATAACGGGTGATGTTTTTCCCTTCGATAAAGAATGGTCTCTTTTCTACATAAAAAGTCTCATAGGCAGTTAGGTTTACCTGGGAGGGATCTGCTTCCACCTGACCAAAATCAGGATTAATAGTGAAGTCGAGTGTCAGGTTGTTGGTGACTCCAATTTTCCCGTCCAGACCTGCATTTAGCTTTGTGTCCCGGCCTGAAGCAAGATTATTGTTCTCTTCTTTAGGATAAGTGTTAAGGCTCGAAGTGGCATAGGGAGTAAGATCTACCTGCCTGCGGGGTTTCAGTTCACCGGGGAAGGCCAGTTCTCCCATGAAGCTGACAAATCCGGGTTGAGTACGTGAGATGGGTTGCCATAGCGAAATTTCATTCTTCCTGAATAAAAATCTAACCAGATCCAATCCCCAAACCTCTTTTGATTTTTTTTCAAAACGCAATTGCGTGAGTGGTATTTTCATTTCAGCACACCATCCCCAACTATGAATTTTTGTCCTGACAAACCAGATTGGATCCCAGGTAAGATCTTCTACAGCGCCGTCTTCCGACATGATTTCATCACTCTTGACCCCCGCAGCTGAAACAGTGAACATGAAGGCTGTTCTCAAATCGTGGTAGCTGTCCAATATTAAGGAAACCATGTCACCGTCCATTTTATCTTTTCTGGAAAGTCTGTTCACGATACTGTCGGGGGCCGTATCCAATGCTTTGATGGCTACGTATATAAATTCATCATCATACAGGAGTTGGAATTTTGTTTCCTGTGTTGGTTTTGAATTTTCGTAAGGCTCTCTTTGAACGAATCCATTTTCCCATTTTTCGCTCCAGGCCGTTTCGTCAGGTATTCCGTCAATGGTAATAGGTGACGAACATTTTTGTGCCAGGTACATTTTTTTCACAGGTTCTTCTGAATAGGCAGAATAGCAAATAAACAGCAACAAAAATGAAGCAAAGCGCAAAATCTTCATAGAAACGATTGAATCAGTTATGACAATAAGACGCTGAATCATTTCTCCCGTTACACGGCAGTTCCAAAATATCGAATAATCAACAAAATTTTTACTTCAGCCTGTTAACTTTTTTTTTTTTCATGTAAGTTTGTACGCGTTAAAAAAACAACTCTAATATGTTTGAAAATCTATCGGATAAACTGGAACGGTCGTTCAAATTGTTGAAAGGACAAGGTAAGATTACGGAAATTAATGTTGCTGAAACATTAAAAGAGGTAAGAAGGGCGTTGCTCGATGCTGATGTCAATTTTAAGATTGCGAAAGACTTTACCTCTAAAATAAAGGACAAAGCCATTGGTCAGCAGGTTATTACTTCCCTTAACCCGGGACAGCTGATGGTGAAGATCGTTCATGATGAGCTTGTCGAATTAATGGGTGGCCAGGCGGTTGACATTAACCTGAAAGGATCACCTGCCATAATACTGATGTCCGGTTTACAGGGATCTGGTAAAACCACTTTTTCAGGAAAATTGGCTAATCGCCTGAAAACGAAGCAGGGAAAGAACCCGCTACTGGTTGCATGTGATGTTTACAGGCCTGCAGCCATTGAACAGTTAAAGGTTCTGGGTGCTGCAATCAATGTTTCTGTATACACTGACGAAACAACAAAAGATCCTGTAAAAATAGCGAAGGATGCAGTCAGGGAAGCCAAACTAAAGGGTTACGATGTTGTCATCATCGATACTGCCGGACGACTGGCTATTGATGAAATGATGATGAAGGAGATTGAGGCTGTCAGAAATGCTGTAAATCCAGGCGAAATCCTTTTCGTGGTGGATTCAATGACCGGTCAGGATGCCGTTAATACAGCAAAGGAGTTCAACGACCGGCTGAATTTTGACGGGGTCGTTCTGACAAAACTGGATGGTGATACGAGGGGAGGAGCAGCCCTGTCTATCCGTTCCGTAGTCAGCAAGCCTATCAAGTTTGTGGGTATGGGTGAGAAGATGGATGCCATTGACGCTTTTTATCCCAGCAGGATGGCCGACAGGATTCTTGGAATGGGTGATATCGTTTCACTTGTCGAAAGAGCCCAGGAACAATACGACGAGGAAGAAGCAAGGAAACTTCAGAAGAAACTTGCAAAAGATCAGTTTAATTTTGATGATTTTCTGAAGCAGATTCAGCAAATCAAGAAGATGGGTAACCTAAAGGAACTTGCCGGCATGATTCCGGGTATGGGAAAGGTTTTAAAAGATGTTGATATTGAGGATGATGCATTCAAACATGTTGAAGCCATTATCTATTCGATGACGAAGGAAGAACGTGCTGATGCTGCCTTGATCGATGGATCAAGGAGAAAAAGGATTGCCCAGGGTTCAGGGACCTCTGTTCAGGAGGTAAACCGGCTCCTGAAGCAATTTGCGGACACCAGAAAAATGATGAAAATGGTATCATCCGGTGCCAATATGAAGAAGATGATGTCACAGGGTAAAGGACAGCGACGTTAATCAATGACATAAGTTTTCTATTCACTATTCACTTTTTGATTATGGTATTGATAGATGGAAAGGAAATTTCAGGGTTATTAAAGAGAGAAATAGCTACTGAAGTTGAACAAATAAAAGCTTCAGGGAGGAGAGTTCCGCATCTCGCGGCCATCCTTGTTGGTCATGATGGTGGCAGCGAGACCTATGTTGCGGCGAAGGTGAAAGCATGTGAAGCGGTTGGTTTTAATTCAACACTCATAAGGTTTGAAGATAACGTCAGTGAAGAAGAGTTGCTTCAAAGCATTAACTCGCTGAATAACAATCCTGAGATCGATGGCTTCATTGTGCAGTTACCGTTGCCGGAACATATAGCTGAAGAGAAAGTTATCGAGAAAATTGACCCCAAAAAAGATGTTGATGGTTTTCATCCGGTTAATGTCGGGAGGGTAGTTGCCGGAATGCCTGCGTTTGTGTCGGCCACTCCTTTTGGTATTATGGAGCTGATTCGCAGGTACAAGATTGAAACTTCAGGAAAAAATTGCGTGGTGATTGGCAGGAGCAATATTGTAGGTCGTCCGATGAGTATCCTGTTGTCCCAGAAGGGAGTAGACTGTACTGTGACCCTTTGTCACAGTCGTACAAAAAATTTGAAAGAGGTGTGTCTGGGTGCTGATATTATAATTGCCGCTCTTGGTAAACCGGAGTTTTTAACAGCAGAAATGGTAAAAGAAGGTGCTGTTGTCATTGATGTGGGAACTACCCGGGTTCCTTCAGTTCAGACCAAATCAGGCTTTAAACTGAAGGGAGACGTAAAGTTTGATGAAGTTGCGCCAAAATGTTCTTTTATCACGCCAGTACCGGGAGGAGTTGGTCCAATGACCATTGCTTCACTGCTTTATAACACATTGCTGTCAAATCAGCACAAAATTTACAAATAAATAAATTGAGCAGGGTGGTAAATCATCAACAGTGATGATATTATCCTTTGCGAATCGACGATCCGCGTTGATAATTCTATCGGACGAAAAAAATTAATAATTATCAGATGAAGACTTTTGCAGGTTTATCATTCAAAGTTGCACTGTCACTTGCATTATTCATACTTGTTTCATGTGCGACTGTTCCTCTGACCGGCCGTAAGCAACTGAGCCTGGTCAGCGAATCAGAAGTGATGGGACTGAGTTTAACACAGTATGATCAGTTCCTTAAATCAAACAAAGTTTCTGCTAATAAAACTGAAACTGCACGTGTAAGAAAAATAGGAGGCAATATTGCCGGTGCGGTGGAAAAATATTTCAGGGACAAAGGCTTATCCGGTTACCTGGATGGCTACAAATGGGAATTCAACCTGATTGAAGATAAAAGTGTCAATGCCTGGTGCATGCCGGGAGGGAAAGTCGTCGTTTACACAGGTATTTTGCCTCTGATGAAGAATGATGCCCAGGTGGCTGTCGTCATGAGCCACGAAATAGCGCATGCTGTTGCCCGCCACAGCAGCGAAAGAATGAGTGAACAACTTATAACCCAGGGGGTAGGCACTGCACTTTCTGTTGCACTTGCCCAAAAACCCGCGGAGACCCAGCAACTGGCAATGGCCGCATTCGGAGTTGGATCTCAGCTTGGTTACATGTTGCCTTATTCAAGAAAACATGAATATGAGGCGGATGAAATGGGCTTGTATTTTATGGCAATGGCAGGTTATGACCCAAGCCAGGGGATAGAGTTCTGGAAAGCCATGGCCAAGAACAGCAGCTCAACAACACCTGAGTTTTTGAGTACACATCCTTTGGATGAAAACAGAATTGCTAAAATTGCAGAAAAATTGCCCGAAGCCCTGAAGTTTTACCATCCACAGGGCAGAAAATGAGCGGCTTATTCAGAAGAGCCGTTTTGTTTTTTCAGCGATCTTGCCGTAAAGATTTTCACTGACCGGGACGAGCGGCAACCGCACATAATTTCCAGCAGTTCCGACTGTGTTCATTGCAGCTTTAACTCCGGAAGGGTTCCCTTCCGCGAAAAGATCTTCCACAAGTGGCTGTATATCAAGTTGAATAGCTGCAGCGTTGTGATAATTACCTGATAACGCGTAATGAGTCATGGAGGCGATCATTCTGGGAACCAGGTTGGCTGCCACTGAAATAACGCCTTCACCTCCCAGCGAAATTGTTGGTACAATAAGACTATCATCGCCGGTTATTACACTGAATTTGTCAGGTTTATCTTTTAAAATTTTGATTATTTCACCAAAATTACCTGAAGCTTCCTTGGTACCGATTATATTTTCAGCGTCATAAGCCAGTCTTACAGTTGTTTCGGCGCTCATGCTGACACCGGTACGTCCGGGAACATTGTAAAGCATTAACGGCAAAGGACATGCAGCAGCTATGGACATGAAGTGCATGTAAATTCCTTGCTGGGAAGGTTTGTTGTAATATGGAACTACTGACAGAATGCCATCTGCCTTGCCCAGATCAAGTGAATGCAACTGATCAATGACTTCAGAGGTACTGTTGCCGCCCACACCAACCATAACAGGAATTTTGCGGGCGGTCCGCTCTGTTACAAAATCAATCAGGGATTGTTTCTCCAGATGGGACAGCGTTGCTGTTTCTGCCGTCGTACCTAGTACCACAAGGAAATCTATTCCGTTATCAATTTGGGAATCAACAAGTTTACCTAAAGATTCAAAATCTATCTGTAACTCTGAATCAAATGGTGTGATGAGTGCAACTCCGGCACCCCGAAATTTTTTTTGCATTTTATTTGTAGTTCTCATTCAGTTTTTCAAGATAATGGATGATATGCTCCATTAAATAGCGACATTTCGGGTTGGCAGTCACATCAATCTCCAGATCATATAAATTTGGATCTTCCGATCTCCAGCCAACTTTGAACTTTGCTGCCGAATGAATCAGAATGTACTGAATCGCCACCGCCTTATTGATCGAAAGATCAATAAGGATATCAAATTCCTGCTGCATAAAGTGGAGTCCGTCGCCACCTTTTGGCCTGCCAAAGAAGCTGACATTGCAATTGTTGATCAGCCAGGAATTTGACACTGTCGCCAAAGTTTCTTTTTCTCTTTTGGAATTGATGTATGCTAATCCGAATGATTTTATCCCTCTGCCATTCAAGACTTTCCGTAGCGCTTCATATGTTTCTATACTTTCCTCGTCAGCCGGATTCCAGAGAATACCGACCGAACCGGCATCAGCAAGAGTAATAATTTTAACTGCTCTTTTTTGTTTCCTGTATGCAAGAAACAGCCTTTTTTTAATGTATGAATTGAATAATCTGCTCAACATTGGCGCAAAGTTATGTATTCGTAATAAAAATCATTGATATTTTGTTCACAGGAATCGTTTTGGTAACTTTCAATTTGTAAGTTGAATGTACTCTTCTTCTGTTATAACCGGTATTTTCAACTGAATTGCTTTTTCCATTTTTGATGGACCAGTATTCTCACCAGCAATAAGATAGCTTGTTTTTGGGGAGATGGATGACACATTTTTCCCGCCATGTAATTCTATGTCAGCTTTCAATCCGTCACGTGAAAATTTTTTGAACGTACCTGAAATAATTATTGAAAGGCCCTTCAGCTTCCCGGTTGATCCTTCAACTGACATACTTTCAGACTCAAATTTCAGGTTGAATTTTTTAAGACGTTCTATCAGGTCGAGATGCTGTGGCCTTGAAAACCAGTCAAGGATACTTTCAGCAATTTTGACGCCAACTTCGTCAATTGCGAGTAGTGTGGCCAAATCAGATTTTTGCAGTTGGTCTATAGAGCGAATTTCTTTGGCCACTCTTTTGGCAACTGTTTCACCCACATACCGGATTCCTAAGGCAAAAAGCACTCTTTCAAACGGTACCTCAGTTGATTTTCGTAAACCTTCCAAAATTCTGTCTGCAGACTTGTCTCCCATTCTTTCCTGGGCGACTAGCTCAGGTCTCTGTAAAGAGTAGAGATCTGCCACATCATGAATTAACCCTTTGTTAAAAAGTAAATCAATGGTTTCACTGCCAATCCCGTCAAGATTCATGGCCTTACGACTGATGAAATGTTCAATTTTTCCTTTGATCAGCGGCGGACAACCCTCCTCGTTGGGACAGTACCAGGCTGCTTCACCCTCTTCTTTGACCAGGGGGGTGCCGCATTCCGGACAGTTTTCGATAAACCTGATTGGCTGAACATACCCGGTTCGTAATGAATGGTCCACCCCGACGATTTTTGGAATGATTTCACCTCCTTTTTCAACATATACAATGTCATCGGCATGCAAATCCAGGTTCTGAATGATATCCGCGTTGTGCAGTGAAGCTCTTTTGACAACAGTACCACTCAGCAATACAGGTTCCAGGTTGGCTACAGGAGTCACTGCCCCTGTTCTTCCCACTTGAAAATCAACACTTAACAACCTGGTGGACACCCTTTCTGCCTTGAATTTATAGGCAATGGCCCACCTGGGGCTCTTTGCCGTGAACCCCAGTTCATCCTGAACTCTTTTTGAATTGACTTTGATCACCACCCCGTCTGTAGCAAATGGCAGTCCGCCCCTTTTTTTATCCCATTTTTCAAGATATTGGATTATTTCGGTTGCATCCCTGCATTTTTCCGTATGAGGTGATATTTGAAAACCCCAGGCTGCAGCCTTTTGTAACAGTTCGTAATGACCATCTTCCCGAGAGTTTTCACCCAAAATGTAATAGAAATAGGCGTCCAGCCTGCGTGAGGCTACAACCGATGAGTTTTGCATTTTTAGAGTTCCTGAAGCCGCATTTCTTGGATTGGCAAAGAGAGGTTCGCCTTTAATGGCGCGTTCCTGGTTTAATCCTTCAAATACAGAAAATGGCATGACAATCTCACCGCGTATTTCAAATAATGCAGGATAATCGCCTATGAGTTTAAGCGGGATCGAACGGATGGTTCTGACATTGGCGGTGACATCGTCTCCTTTTTCACCATCACCCCTTGTAACTGCCTGTATCAGCAGGCCTTCCCGGTAGGTCAGGCTGATGGAGGTACCGTCAAGTTTTAGTTCACAAACATAATCCGGTATCTCACCTGAAAATTTTTCTACCCTTTGCACAAAATCCAGAATCTCAGATTCTGAATAGCTGTTAGAAAGCGAAAGCATTGGGTATTGATGGGTTACCTGCCGGAACTCCTGGGATATATCGCTTCCGACCCTTTGAGTCGGAGAATTAGGATCAAAAAACTGCGGATATTTGTTTTCAAGGGCAATAAGGTCACCCATCAACAGGTCGAATTCGAAATCCGATATCGATGGCTGATTGAGATTGTAATAGCTAAAGTTATGTTGTTCAATTTCCTGGCGGAGTTTTGTGATTCTTTTTTTTGCTTCTTCAGGGGTCATAATTTAAATCCTTTCTGGTGCATTAAAGGTACAAAAAAGTGGAGCAAATTTATTGAAAGGAATCATTAATAAGTATTGCATGTTTAAGGGGGACAATTTTAATTGACAGTTTTTTTGAACTTCGGGAGAAATCATTCCAAATCAGCTCGAAACAAAAAAAAGTGAATCCCCAACATTCGCCTAATTCTTCTTTCTTGCTTATTTATGGCTAAAATTTCGTCCGGAGTCATCCTGGTATTTACAAAAAAGATAAATTTGCATTGAAATAAGGTTTCATCTTCTTCATTTACGTCGAAGATGAATCAAAAAGGGAATCCGGTGAAATTCCGGAGCTGTACCCGCAGCTGTAAGCCCACACATGAGGTTTCTGAATCTAAGCCACTGTTGTTGTCAACGGGAAGGCACAGAAAACCGGGCGAGCCAGAAGACCTGCCAATTTCACTTGATTATTCGCTATCGGGATATATAGCGATAATGTTGTGCAAAATTTTTCACGGTATTGAAATTTATTTAATCAGATAATTTAATTATGAGAAATTCATTGATATTTCCTTGTACGTTGGTTTGTGTGGCCATACTGTTGACATCCTGTCAGAAAGCCGAGCAGAATAGATTTCAAACTGTGGATTTCGAATCTTTATCGGTTCCGGCTTCGGGGTTTTGGAATGGATCAGATGGAACAGGATTTTTTATCAGTTCTGAACTGAAATTTGAAAATCAGTATGCAGCTGCCTGGCAAACATGGTCCGGATTCTCCTATTCCCAAAAAAACGATGTGAAAACCTCCGGTTATGAAAATCAGTACAGTGTCATAGATCCGTCCAATCAAATGAACAAGTTTGCCATTTTTTATCCCTCTTTTAGTGCGGATATTTTTGCCTCATTGAAGGAAGGTGGTTTTTTCGAGCCTAAATCAATTGATCTTTGTAACGGTACCTATGCCGGTTTGTCCATGAAAAACGGTGATGCCTATTCCAGAAAATTTGGTGGGATAACTGGTACTGATCCGGACTGGTTCAAAGTTACAGTGATTGGTTTCGACCAGAACAACAATAAATCCGGCAGCATTGATATCTACCTGGCAGATTTCAGGTCTGCAGATTCATCAAAAGACTATATTGTTACGAAGTGGACTACCTTCGACCTGACCTCACTGGGCAGGGTATTTAAAATATCTTTTACCTTTTCTTCCTCTGATACTGGTACTTATGGTATTAATACACCAACTTATGTCTGTTTGGATAATATCAAGTATGTAAATAGCCAGGTAATTCTTTAGCAAGCACGCAGGTTGCTCCCTTCCTAAGTGAGATTAATTAAAAAGAAAAGGCAGTCCGGATTGTACAATGTTTTTGATTGCAGCCAGTCTTGGACTAAATTTTGTCATTTATAATGAGCTGAAATCGAGCTGTCATCTTTGGAAAAATCCTGCATTATTAACTGTAACGCTAACTTTTTTATTAAAATAACGTAACAAATTATGCTGCTAAGAAAATATACCGTTTCTTTGCACCTTAAAAATTTAAAATCATATTGTAATGAGTACAGTTTCGAAAGATAGTATGGTTACCCTGACCTATGACCTTAGGTTGGATGGTAAGGATGGTGATATATTTGAGTCGGCAACCGAAGAGAATCCCCTTATTTTTCTTCATGGTGCCGGATTGATGATTCCAGCCTTTGAAGAGCAGCTGACAGGAAAAAAGTCAGGAGAGAAATTTGAAATATCAATTCCTGCTGTCAGTGGTTATGGTGAAATTAATGAAGAGGCAGTCGTTGAATTGCCACTCGACATTTTCAAAGTTGATGGCAAAGTTGATGATGCGCTTCTTACAATTGGCAATAGTGTTCCAATGATGTCTGCACACGGTCAGCGTATGGATGGTATTGTTGTCTCAGTTAAGGATGAAGTTGTTACAATGGATTTCAATCATCCCCTTGCCGGAGAAGATTTACACTTTACAGGTACAGTGCTGGAGGTTCGTGAAGCTACTGAAGATGAGCTCAATGCTGCATACAATACCGGTGGATGCGGATGCGGAAGCAGTTGCGGCAGTGACGGTTGCGGTGATTCCGGTTGCGGTGACGGCGGATCAGGCGGAGGTTGTGGTAGTGGTTGCGGATGCAGCTAATGGCGCCCATCATTTATTAAAATAAAAAAACCCGGATAATTAATCCGGGTTTTTTTATTTTTTCATTAAACCTTCTGATTAGAATATAATCTAACAAGAAATAAAAGAAAAGTTGAATAATTTTAGCCTTTTTTAAAACCTATCAACTTGAACAAATTCGGAAGAATATTTACACTTACCTCCTACGGTGAGTCGCATGGCATTGCGATTGGCGGAGTCATTGATGGCTGTCCTGCAGGACTAAAAATTGATGTTGCCCTTATTCAGGCAGATCTGGACCGCAGGAAACCCGGTCAGTCACATATAACTACCTCCAGGCAGGAGTCTGATCAGGTAGAAATCCAGTCCGGTATTTTTGACGGAATAACAACCGGAACACCTATCGGTTTTATTATCAGGAACAAAGATCAGCATTCGGCTGATTATTCCAACATTAAGGATTTGTATCGTCCGTCACATGCAGACTTCACATACGATCAAAAATACGGTGTCAGGGATTACCGGGGCGGCGGACGTTCATCTGCCCGTGAGACTATTGCAAGGGTGGTAGCTGGTTCAATTGCAAAACAGATGCTGGCTTCCATGGGGATCACAGTCCAGGCATTTGTCTCCAGGGTCGGTGAAATTGAGGTGCAAAAACCATACTTTGATCTGGATCTCAGTCAGACTGAAAACACCATTGTCAGATGTCCTGATCCGGAAACAGCAGAACTGATGATTAAGCGAATAGAGGAAGCCGGCAGAAATCATGATACTGTAGGCGGCATAATCACCGGTGTTGCGAAAGGAGTTCCTGCCGGTTGGGGAGAACCCGTTTTCAACAAGCTTCATGCCGACTTGGGACATGCGATGCTTGGCATTAATGCTGTCAAAGGATTCGAATACGGATCGGGTTTCGATGGTACTAAACTTTCCGGCTCACAGCACAATGATATTTTTGTACCATCGGATAAGGGGATCAGAACCCTAACCAACCATTCAGGCGGTGTTCAGGGTGGTATCTCCAATGGAGAAGACATTTACTGGAAGGTGGCATTCAAACCCATCGCTACCTTACTTAAAGAACAGGATACAGTGGATGCCGGCGGAAACAAGGCCGTCGTAAATGTCAAGGGAAGGCATGATCCGTGTGTATTACCCCGTGCAGTTCCAATTGTTGAGGCAATGGCGGCACTGGTATTGGCTGATCATTATTTACTTAACAGGCTATCAAAACTATAATTCTACCATTATGGAACCAAAAGACGCAATTATCAAAGCTTTAGAAAAATCTGGTAAGCCAATGAAAGGTGGCGAAATAGCAGATGCCACTGGTGTTGATAAAAAAGATGTTGACAAACTGATCAAGAAATTAGTTGCCGAAGGAAAAGTGGACTCTCCGGTTCGTTGCTATTATGGCCTGGTAAAGTAAAAAGATTGATTCTTTTTATTTTAGCTAACTGAAACTAAATCAACAAAATATGAAATTTTTAAATTGGGCAATCTTTTTTGTCTTTGTTTCTGTTTTTCTTTATTCATGTAACAAAGGAGTGAAAAAGGGTGGCGGAACAGGAGAAGGAAGAGCTGCTGTACTCACAGTGGATGGCCAGGTTCTTAAGAAAACCAGCCTGGACATCATTTATACCTACACTGGTACATTGATGGCCAACGAAGAAATCGATATCAGGCCTGAAATTTCCGCTAAGGTAACCGGAATTTTCTTCAAGGAGGGAAGTAATGTTTCCAAGGGAGCTATTCTTGTTAAAATGTTTGACAAAGATTTGCAGGCCCAATTGAGATCCAATCAGTTACAAATTGAATTAGCAACCAAAGAGTTGGACCGTAAAAAAGAACTTTACCAGTTTAAGGGAATTAGCAAGGAAGAACTGGATATATCCGAAAATAATTTTAACACTCTGAAAGCGAACCAGGATCTGATCAAAGCACAGATATCCAAAACTGAACTACGCGCACCTTTCAATGGTACCGCTGGATTAAGAATGGTAAGTGAGGGCGCATTTGTCTCCAATTCAACAATTATAACTTCCTTACAGCAAATAGATCCGGTGAAAATTGATTTTTCGGTCCCGGAAAAATTTATTCCCAACCTGGCAAAAGATATGGAGATCGATTTCACCATCAATGGCAGGGAAGACCATTTCACTGCTAAAATCTATGCATTGGAGTCAAAAATTGATGCTTCAACCAGGTCGATCAGGATCAGGGCGTTGTGCCCCAATCCAAAAAGGACTTTGTATCCCGGTGCATTTGCCAAAATTAACCTCAAGTTATTCCCTGATAAACCTTGTATCATGATTCCTGCCCGGGCAATTGTGCCTTTGATGGACAGTGAACAGGTCTATGTTCTCAGGAAAGGTAAAGCGAAAGCTGTTGATATCAGATCCGGTTACAGGACTGGGAGCGAGGTTGAAATAACAGAAGGGTTGGCTGAAAATGATACGTTGGTTACTACTGGACTGCTGCAGATTAAAGAAGGCATGCCAATAAGGGTTAGAATTGAGGACAAGTAACCAATACTGAAATTTACGACATGAATATCGCTTCAATAAGCATTAAACGTCCGGTACTAGCTTCTGTACTCTCCATAACATTGCTACTTTTTGGTTTTGTGGGATTCCAAATGCTTGGTCTGAGAGAATTTCCGAGTGTTGATCCTCCAATTGTCACTGTTTCAACAGGATATACAGGAGCCAATGCGGACGTTATAGCCACGCAGATTACACAACCACTTGAAGAGTCTATCAATGGTATCGCCGGTATCCGCACATTAACTTCTTCCAGCAGTGACGGGAGTAGCAGGATCACCGTAGAGTTCAATATTGATGCAGACATGGAAGCAGCCGCAAACGATGTTCGTGACAGGGTTTCACGTGCCATGAACCGTTTGCCGAAGGATTGTGATCCTCCGGTTGTGGTTAAAACTGACGCAGACTCCGATGCTATTATCGTATTGGCTGTGAGGAGTGAAACCAGGAGCCTTCTTGAATTGACAGACTATGGTATCAATGTTTTTAAAGAAAGATTGCAAACAATTCCGGGTGTCAGCGATATCCGGGTCTACGGCGAGAAAAAATACGCGATGCGCCTGGAACTGGATCCCGCCCGTATGTCTGCTCTCCAGATTTCTCCTGCAGATATCAAATCTGCACTCCTGCGTGAAAATGTGGAGTTACCTTCCGGCAGGATTGAAGGGTACGAAAGAGAACTGACCATTAGAACCCTGGGAAGGCTAACCACCGAGGATGAGTTTAACAACCTGCTGATCAAGGAGCTGAATGGTGTATTGATCCGTTTAAAAGATGTCGGCAAGGCAGTTCTTTCCGCCGAATCACTCAAAAGCAGTTTTAAAGGGAACGGCGGCGTTCAGCAGATCGCTCTGGGAATTCAGCCACAACCGGGAGCTAACCATATTGCCCTTGCGGATGAGTTTTATAAAAGAGTTGAAAGATTAAAGCTTGAGGTTCCGAAAGATCTGCAACTGGATATCATATTGGATACTACGACAAATATCCGGAAAGGTATCAAGGAAGTTGAAGAGACGATTTTTTTCTCTTTTGCGTTGGTCGTACTGGTGATATTTGTTTTTCTCAGGCACTGGCGCACGACTTTAATTCCGGTCCTGGCCATTCCGATTTCCCTGATCGCTACTTTTGGAATCATGTATTTGGCCGGGTTTACCATCAACCTTCTTACCCTGCTTGGAATAGTATTGGCTACGGGACTCGTGGTGGATGATGCCATTGTGGTCCTGGAAAATATATATAAAAAAATCGAGCAGGGCGAAAAACCTATGGTTGCAGGACACAAAGGATCAGAAGAGATCATGTTCGCCATTATTTCCACAACCATAACATTGGCAGCCGTTTTTCTCCCAATCATGTTTCTGAGTGGCATTACGGGTCGGCTCTTCAGGGAATTTGCCGTAACAGTGGCCGGATCAGTTATGATTTCAGCTTTTGTTTCGCTGACGCTCACCCCGATGATGTGTGCCCGGATGCTCAAACAAACATCCACTGAGACAGGATTTTACCACAGCACGGAACGCTTTTTTGAATGGATGACCACTGGTTATCATAACTCACTTAAAGCCTTTATTAAGCATCGTTGGATAGCTGTTCTGATCATGTTTGTTTCACTTGTAATTATTATTATGATTGGAAGGATTATTCCGCAGGAATTAGCCCCGATGGAAGATAAAGGCCGAATCAGGATAAATGCTACCGCACCTGAAGGAACTGCTTATGAGTCAATGAGTCTGTACATGAATAAGCTGGCCGAAATGGTGGATACTATTCCGGAAAAAAATTCACTGATGATTATGACAGGAATGGGTGGAACCAATTCCGGATTTGTACGGATCGGACTTGTTGATCCTGGTGAAAGGAAACGGTCACAACAGCAAATTACAGATTGGCTCAATGGAATTTTGAGAAGAAATAATTTTGCTAGGTCCTATGCCACACAGGAGCAAACTATTGCTACATCAAGAAAAGGCGGATTGCCGGTTCAATTTGTTATCCTGGCGCCTGATTTTGAAAGTCTTAGGGCTAAATTACCCCAATTTATGGAGAAAGCCATGGATGATAAGGCATTCCAGGTAGTTGACGTAGATTTGAAATTCAACAAACCTGAATTAAGGATTGATATCGACCGGGATCGCGCAAAAACTATGGGAGTCACAATCAGTGATATTGCTGAAAATCTTTCGTTGTATTTCAGTCAGCAGCGGTACGGATATTTCATTCTTCGGGACAAGTTATACCAGGTAATCGGGGAGGCTTCACGTTCAAACCGGGACAATCCCCTTGATCTTTCCTCCATCTATCTCAGAAATAGCGCAGGAAAGCTTATCCAGCTGGAGAATGTCGTAAAAGTTTCCAATCAAAGTAATCCTCCAACCATTTTCCGGTTTAACCGGTATGTATCCGCAACAATTTCTGCACAACCGGCTGTTGGACTTACACTTGGTGATGGTATTGAAGAGATGAGGAAAATTGCCAATGAAGTTTTGCCTGAAAGCTTTTCATCTTCGCTGGCCGGTTCGTCAAGGGACTTGGATGAGAGCGCGAGCAGCCTGGTTTATGCCTTTGTTTTTGCCCTCATATTGATTTTTCTCGTCCTTGCCGCACAGTTTGAAAGTTACCGCGACCCTTTTATCGTGATGCTAACTGTACCACTGGCTATCGCGGGAGCACTTATTTCCCTGATTATGTTTAACCAGACTCTCAATATTTTCAGTGAGATTGGAATCATCATCTTAATTGGAATTGTGACCAAAAACGGGATTTTAATTGTTGAGTTTGCCAATCAGAAAAAACTCGCAGGTCTTCCCATCGGGGAAGCTGTGCTTGAAGCTGCTACACTGCGTCTGCGTCCTATTCTGATGACCAGTCTTGCTACCATGCTTGGAGCACTGCCTATTGCACTCGCATTGGGAGCTGCAGCCCAAAGCCGTGTGCCGATGGGAATTGCCATTATCGGCGGCTTGATGTTTTCTTTGGTCCTGACGCTCTATATTGTGCCGGCGCTTTATACTATGATATCAGGTAAAATTAACTTCGAGGAAGAAGAAGAGGATCTTGAAGGAGATATAGAAGAATAGCAAAATATTATTGGGAAATCAAAATAATCAAATATTTGAAGATAATACGGCTGGTCATTCATTTTGAAAAAGGCTGTCCGGTTGATTTTCAAACGACCTTTGAAAAATAAATTCGAATGAAAAAAATTTCTATTCAGATATTTTTACTTTTCAGTATTTGCTATCTGGCTCAAGGACAGCCTGTAAAACTTAGTATTGAAGATGCCGTAGCAATTGGACTCAAAAATAATTTTTCAATACAGATAGCAAGAAATGACACTAAAATTGCAGTCAATAATAATACAGCTGGTAACGCCGGTTTCCTGCCCAGTATTAATATAAACGGGGGTATTAAAGAAAATATTTCCTCTGTAAATACTGAAGACAATTCCGGTGTGACCACCAGAATTGACAATGAGCAAACAGGAACGATGAATATGGCTGCAACGCTCGACTGGACATTGTTCAACGGGCTGGAGATGTTTCTAAGAAAAGACAAACTTGGTTCTATGCAGGCGCTTCAAAACACCGCCATGCGCGCGACAATTGAAAATACCATTGCCGACATCATTACATCCTATTTTGCTGTCGTGCAATTAAAGAACAGCATCCAGGTCATGCAGAATGCCATTGATTTTTCCAATAGCCGTTATGAACTGACCAGGAAAAAACTGCAGGTTGGTACGACATCAGAACTTGCTTTTCTAAAATCATCAACCGACCTGAATGCTGACAGCGCTTCATTTTTACGCCAGAATGTCGCCCTCGCCAGCGCAAAATCAAAATTGAGTACTCTTTTGGTGTTTGAAACAGGATATGATTTTGATGTCACCTCTTCAATACAGTTTAATAATTTATTGGATTATAATTCATTAAAGGAAGTCCTGGGAAATGTAAACAGTCAGATAAGTATGGCAAAACAATCAGTAGACATTTCTCTGCTGGATTACAGACTGACCCACGCCCCGAAATATCCTGTAATCAATTTTTTTAGTGACTATAACTGGTCTCAGTCGACCTACAACTTTGGATCATCTGCCAAAATTGTAAACAGCGGACCTGTTGTAGGACTGACATTGTCAATGCCGGTTTTCGATGGATTTAACAAGAAAAGAACAACTGCCAATGCAAGGATTGAGACCGAATCCAAAAAGCTTGAATATGAACAGATATTAAAAAACACTGAAGCCTTGCTTTGGGAAACTTATGTTCAATATCGGAGCAATTTAAAACTTGTTACACTTGAAACCGCTAACCTGGAAGTAGCAAGACACACCTCAAAAATTTCTTTCGAAAGATTCAGGGTGGGAGAGATGAGCGATTATGAACTCCGGGACATCCAGCTGTCTGAACTGGAAGCAGAAAATAGTCTCATTGCGGCACAGTTTCAGGCCAAACAATCGGAGATAGAATTGCTTAGGTTAGGCGGTAGACTGATAGAATCAAAAAAGAACGATTAATTTTTTAGCCCGGTATTTGGCAACACATTTATCCTGTTTATCTTGGAGGCAATTCATACTTGGTACAAGGACCAGCGTTCTCCATGGAAAATTATTTTCAACTATTTGATATTCAGGAAATAAAATTATGTACTGGATTGATTTGATCTGATTCCATATGTCGAACAGATCCTTATGCTGATTTTCGCATGGAGACCTTGTGCGCAAAAGCTCACCTGGGGCCTAAATGTTAACTGGAAATTTACGTGCGTTCAATAAAATTTTTTAGAGTGAAAACCGGCAACCTGTTCAGAAAAAAGTCCATTTCGCTGATTATGCATGATTCTTCAGATCATGCCATTCATGGCACAGGGATGAGAAGAACTCTTGGTGTGGTTGACCTCACAGCGTTAGGTGTTGCAGCAATAGTTGGGGCGGGTATTTTCAGCACGATTGGAAATGCCGCAGCGAGCGGCGGTCCAGCGGTTTCATTACTCTTTGTATTTACAGCTGTTGCATGCGGGCTTTCCGCTATGTGCTACGCTGAATTTGCTTCTGCAATACCTATCAGCGGTAGTGCTTACACCTATGCATATGCCAGTTTTGGTGAGCTGGTAGCCTGGATCATCGGCTGGGACCTGATAATGGAATACGCAATCGGAAATATTGCAGTGGCAATTTCGTGGTCGGGCTATTTTACCGGTTTCCTTGGTGGATTGGGTATACATATACCCGCATTTTTCACAACAGATTACCTGACTGCCTTCAGAGGTTACAATGAAGCGTCCCAATTGATTCAGAACGGTGTTTCAACTTCTGATTTAAATCCTGTTTTAAATGAAGCATACAATGCCTGGACTTCTGCCCCGCAGTTGTTCAATTTCCGCATAATTGCCGATATACCCGCATTTATGATTGTTGTCGCTGTTACCTGGCTGTGCTACATTGGTATCAGGGAATCCAAAAGGGCCAATAACATGATGGTTTTACTTAAAATCGGAGTTTTGATCCTTGTTATAATCGCCGGAGCATTTTATGTTGATACGGATAATTGGACACCTTTTGCGCCGAATGGGATACCAGGGGTACTAAAAGGAATTTCAGGCGTCTTTTTCGCCTATATTGGATTTGATGCAATTTCGACTACTGCAGAGGAATGCAAAAATCCTAAGAAGGATCTTCCTCGCTCTATGTTTTATGCACTTCTGATCACTACTATCCTGTATGTGCTTGTTAGCCTGGTGTTAACCGGGATGGTTCCCTCCGGGCAGCTGGGCGTTGCTGATCCTTTGGCATTTGTATTTGCCAAATTGCATCTCGCAAAGCTTTCCGGAATTATTGCTGTTAGTGCCGTTGTTGCCATGGCAAGTGTGTTACTTGTATTTCAGCTTGGTCAGCCCCGTATCTGGATGAGTATGAGCAGGGACGGGCTGCTGCCGCCAGTTTTCGCGAAATTGCATCCCAAATACCGCACTCCGGGATTTTCAACCATTGTAACCGGGATAATTGTTGCCTTGCCTTCCTTGTTTATGAATCTTACCGAAGTGACAGATCTGACAAGTATTGGAACATTATTTGCGTTCATTCTGGTTTCCGGGGGTATACTCATACTGAATCCCAAAGGTAATAAGGCCAGGAATGAAAATGGCTTTGTTGTACCTTACCTTAACAGCAGGTATCTTCTACCTCCATTTTTAATTGTTGTTGTTTGGATCGTTTCAATCACTGGTTCGGGTTTTACAGTCATTTTAGGTTTTATTACGAAATTTTCAGTGCATTCCTTACCCTATCTGCTGTTTGCTGTAACTGCCACAACTGTCACTATACTAGCTATTGTGAAATCCTGGTCATTCATACCTGTACTGGGACTCCTGACAAATTTTTACCTGATGAGTGAATTGGGAATAACTAACTGGACAAGGTTTGGCGTCTGGTTGGTTATCGGCTTGCTTCTCTATTTTAGTTATGGCATATTCAACTCCAAATTATCTGATTCCAAATAATATACAGAAAAATTATTTACAGTTGTGAGTTTTTTTCTGTATGAATTGATAGCATGAGCTAACAGGTCTGCAGAGGGTATGGTCATTAAACATAAACATCATTCCATAGTTGTTGTTTAAATCCATTTAAAGCAAATTATTTGAGGGTAAAATTGAATCAATTTTGTAATATTGCGTATGATAGATAATACTGCCTAATTAATCTTCAAAGCATGATTTTAAAAGCCATCCGACAAATTTTTCTGCTCCAGTTATTGTTACTTTTCACATTTGGTACTGTCGGACAAAAAAATTCCGCTTTTTTTCATATTTCGGGTCAGGTGAGGGTGGATAAAGGCGATCCTGCCGGAACCATTGTCTCACTGGTCAATCTAACCAACAAAACCACAGATTATAATGTCACGCTTACTGCAAGCGGTAAGTTTGATTTTGACCTTACATATTTTACTGAGTATAAATTAAGTGTAGCCAAAGATTCTCATTATCCCAAAGAAATTGAGATATCCACAATGGTTCCCGAGGCGGTATGGAAGAAAGACAGCATATTTCCCCCTTTACCTGTAGTCGTAACTATTTATAGGAAAATTGCCGATGCAACCATGAGTTTTGAGGGAAAGACAATTGGCAAAATATGTTATTCTCCGAATGGAAAACTAGATAATTTTGATTCGGATGTATACATTAATGACAAGGACATAAAAAGAGAGATTGATAACTACCTGAAAACTCATGAAGATGAGCTGTTTAATAAAAAACTGGCTGATGCAATCGAATTTGAAAAAAAGAATCAGATTGGAGACGCCATCCGGTGTTATCAGGAAGCATTGCAGTTTCGAAAAAACGACCAATTCCTAAAATCCAAATTAAAGGAGTTGACATCTGACCTTCTGGGTATGGATCAGGAGGCAAGGATAGAGGCAGAATACAATCGCCTGATCGCTGCGGGCGATCAGAATGTAACAGGACAGAAGTATCCTGAGGCCATCGACAATTTCAAGGGAGCGCTTGTTATCAAATCGGGTGATAAGGTTGCCACAGATAAACTGGCCAATGCCGAGCAGCTTTTGGCCGCCAGTCTGGCCGACAAGGCTAAGCAGGAGGCGGAGTACAACCGTCTGATTTCCAGTGGAGACCAGAATGTTGCCGGTCAGAAGTATCCTGAAGCGATTGATAATTTCAGAGGTGCACTGGCCATCAAAGCCGGAGACAAGATTGCCACCTCAAAACTGGCAGATGCAGAAAAGCTGCAGGCTAAATTCCTGGCCGACAGGGCAAAACAGGAGGCAGAATACAATCGTCTGGTCGCTGCGGGCGATCAGAATGTAACAGGGCAGAAGTATCCTGAGGCCATCGACAATTTCAAGGGAGCGCTTGTTATCAAATCAGGCGATAAGGTTGCCACGGATAAGCTGGCCAATGCCGAGCAGCTTTTAGCCGCCAGTCTGGCCGACAAGGCAAAGCAGGAGGCGGAGTACAACCGTCTGATTTCCAGTGGAGACCAGAATGTTGCCGGTCAGAAATATCCTGAAGCGATTGATAATTTCAGAGGTGCCCTGGCCATCAAATCAGGAGACAAGATTGCCACCTCAAAACTGGCAGATGCAGAAAAGCTGCAGGCTAAATTCCTGGCCGACAGGGCAAAGCAGGAGGCAGAATACAATCGTCTGGTCGCTGCGGGCGATCAGAATGTAACAGGACAGAAGTTTCCTGAGGCCATCGACAATTTCAAGGGAGCGCTTGTTATCAAATCGGGTGATAAGGTTGCCACGGATAAGCTGGCCAATGCAGAGCAGCTTTTAGCCGCCAGTCTGGCCGACAAGGCAAAGCAGGAGGCGGAGTACAACCGTCTGATTTCCAGTGGAGACCAGAATGTTGCCGGTCAGAAATATCCTGAAGCGATTGATAATTTCAGAGGTGCCCTGGCCATCAAGTCCGGAGACAAGATTGCCACCTCAAAACTGGCAGATGCAGAAAAGCTGCAGGCTAAATTCCTGGCCGACAGGGCAAAGCAGGAGGCAGAATACAATCGTCTGGTCGCTGCGGGCGATCAGAATGTAACAGGACAGAAGTATCCTGAGGCCATTGACAATTTCAAGGGAGCGCTTGTTATCAAATCGGGTGATAAGGTTGCCACGGATAAGCTGGCCAATGCAGAGCAGCTTTTAGCCGCCAGTCTGGCCGACAAGGCTAAGCAGGAGGCGGAGTACAACCGTCTGATTTCCAGTGGAGACCAGAATGTTGCCGGTCAGAAGTATCCTGAAGCGATTGATAATTTCAAAGGGGCCCTGGCTATCAAAGCCGGAGACAAGATTGCCACCTCAAAACTGGCAGATGCAGAAAAACTGCAGGCTAAATTCCTGGCCGACAGGGCAAAGCAGGAGGCAGAATACAATCGCCTGATTGCTGTAGGCGATCAGAATGTAACTGGGCAGAAGTATCCTGAGGCCATTGACAATTTCAAGGGAGCGCTTGTTATCAAATCGGGCGATAAGGTTGCTACGGATAAACTGGCCAATGCCGAGCAGCTTTTAGCCGCCAGTCTGGCCGACCAGGCTAAGCAGGAGGCGGAGTACAACCGTCTGATTTCCAGTGGAGACCAGAATGTTGCCGGTCAGAAGTATCCTGAAGCGATTGATAATTTCAGAGGTGCCCTGTCCATCAAATCCGGAGACAAGATTGCCACCTCAAAACTGGCGGATGCAGAAAAGCTGCAGGCTAAATTCCTGGCCGACAGGGCAAAGCAGGAGGCAGAATACAATCGCCTGATTGCTGTAGGCGATCAGAATGTAACTGGGCAGAAGTATCCTGAGGCCATTGACAATTTCAAGGGAGCGCTTGTTATCAAATCGGGCGATAAGGTTGCTACGGATAAACTGGCCAATGCCGAGCAGCTTTTAGCCGCCAGTCTGGCCGACCTGGCTAAGCAGGAGGCGGAGTACAACCGTCTGATTTCCACTGGAGACCAGAATGTTGCCGGTCAGAAATATCCTGAAGCGATTGATAATTTCAGAAGTGCCCTGGCCATCAAATCCGGCGACAAGATTGCCACCTCAAAACTGGCAGATGCAGAAAAACTGCAGGCTAAATTCCTCGCCGACAGGGCAAAACAGGAGGCAGAATACAATCGTCTGGTCGCTGCGGGCGATCAGAATGTAACAGGGAAGAAGTATCCTGAGGCCATTGACAATTTCAAGGGAGCGCTTGTTATCAAAACGGGTGATAAGGTTGCCACAGATAAACTGGCCAATGCCGAGCAGCTTTTGGCCGCCAGTCTGGCCGACAAGGCAAAGCAGGAGACGGAGTACAACCGTCTGATTTCCAGTGGAGACCAGAATGTTGCCGGTCAGAAGTATCCTGAAGCGATTGATAATTTCAAAGGGGCCCTGGCTATCAAAGCCGGAGACAAGATTGCCACCTCAAAACTGGCGGATGCAGAAAAGCTGCAGGCTAAATTCCTGGCCGACAGGGCAAAGCAGGAGGCAGAATACAATCGCCTGATTGCTGTAGGCGATCAGAATGTAACTGGGCAGAAGTATCCTGAGGCCATTGACAATTTCAAGGGAGCGCTTGTTATCAAATCGGGCGATAAGGTTGCTACGGATAAACTGGCCAATGCCGAGCAGCTTTTAGCCGCCAGTCTGGCCGACCAGGCTAAGCAGGAGGCGGAGTACAACCGTCTGATTTCCAGTGGAGACCAGAATGTTGCCGGTCAGAAGTATCCTGAAGCGATTGATAATTTCAAAGGGGCCCTGGCTATCAAATCCGGAGACAAGATTGCCACCTCAAAACTGGCTGATGCAGAAAAGCTGCAGGCTAAATTCCTGGCCGACAGGGCAAAGCAGGAGGCAGAATACAATCGCCTGATCGCTGCGGGTGATCAGAATGTAACAGGACAGAAGTATCCTGAGGCTATCGACAATTTCAAGGGAGCGCTTGTTATCAAATCGGGCGATAAGGTTGCCACGGATAAACTGGCCAATGCCGAGCAGCTTTTGGCAAAACAACTGGCCGACAAGGCAAAACTTGAGGAGGAGTACAAACGGCTTATCGCTGCCGGTGACGCAAATGTAACAGCTGTGAAATACCAGGAGGCTATTGATAATTTTAAAGGAGCCCTGAAAATTAAGACTGGTGATCCGGTTGCAACTTCCAAACTGGCTGAGACAGAAAAATTATTGAAACTGTTAATTGCAGAAAATCAACGCAAAGAAGCTGAACAAAGATTGTTGGCAGAGAAGCAAAAGAAATACAACGACTACATTTCCAGAGCGGATCAGTTGTTCAATACCAAGGTTTATCCGGATGCTAAAAAACAATACCAGGAAGCCATTAGAATCAATGATATTGAGAAATATCCAAAAGACCGCATTATTGAAATTGATTCAATAATGGCCAGGCTTGAGGCAGAAAGACTTTTGGCTCAAAAGAAGGTGGAAGAGCAGGTTAAGTTGCAGGGAGAGGGAAATTATCTGAAAAATATTGAAACAGGGGATGCAAATTATAAGAAATCCCTTTGGACAGCTGCAATATTCTATTACCAGGAGGCGTTGAAATTTAAAGCTGCCGATAAATACGCACTTGAAAGAATTGATGTTTGCAAAAAGATGATTGACAGCAATATAACTGCGGATAAGATGCGGGAATATGCCTCATATGTACAGCGCGCGAACGACGATTTGCAGGCAAAGAAGTACAGTTCTGCACGGTTTTACTACCAGAAGGCAAATGAGATTTTGCCTTGGGAAAATTATCCACTGGAACAACTGAAAGTTGTTGAAAAAGTAATCGCAACATCCGGGGTGTCAGGAACAGATGCTCAGTTTTTCGATGCTATCAAGAAAGCGGATGACGCCATGGCTCAGAAAAATTTTGCTGTTGCCAGATTCTATTACCAAATGGCAAGTTCAATAAAGCCGGATGAGGAATATCCGAAGCAACAATTAAAAAGAATATCTACTGAATAGTTAAACCATTTTTTTTGCTTTTCGTAGTAAAAAATGAAGAATAGCATGGTGTGGAACAATTGCCGGCGTTCGTTTGTTAATTTACTTTGCACCGAAATATTGAAAAATCACAATTTTAATGAGTGAAAATATATATATACCTGCTGATTATGTGCCAATTCTGATTCAGTCTGTGGTGGCTTTTGGTTTTGTCGCACTTACGATGTTTGCAACACATTTTATATCCAGCAAAAGAAAGAGAATCAGGACTTTGCGTAAAGATGAGAATTTTGAGTGTGGTATCGAAGTACAAGGCAATGCCAGGTTTCCGTTTTCGGTGAAATATTTTCTGGTTGCCATTTTGTTCGTACTTTTTGATGTGGAGATAATCTTTTTTTATCCCTGGGCGATCAACTTCCTGACCATGGAATGGAGGGAGTTTTTTGCAATGTTACTGTTTGTTGCACTGCTTCTCTTTGGCTTTTATTACATCTATGAAAAAGGTGCCCTGGAATGGAGCAATGACGAATAATTAAATTAAAAAGCAGTTATCATGTCTCAATATATAAAAGTTGATCCGCCGGAGGGATATTCGGCACCCGGTTTTTTTGCGACGACACTTGACAGGGTGGTAGGCCTGGCCAGAAAAAATTCAATCTGGCCGTTGCCTTTTGCTACTTCGTGTTGTGGAATAGAATTTATGGCCACTATGGGTGCCAATTATGATTTGGCACGTTTTGGCTCAGAGAGACTAAGTTTCTCACCAAGGCAAGCCGATTTGCTGATGGTGATGGGAACCATAGCCAAAAAAATGGGCCCAATTGTCAACCAGGTTTACGAGCAGATGGCCGAACCTCGCTGGGTTCTGGCTGTTGGTGCCTGTGCATCCAGCGGTGGTATTTTTGATACTTACAGCGTCCTTCAGGGCATTGATAAAGTGGTACCCGTAGATGTTTATGTGCCGGGCTGTCCGCCCAGACCTGAACAAATCATTGATGGCTTTATGAAAATTCAGGAACTTGTAGGTAACGAGTCCCTGAGAAGAAGATACTCACCGGAATACCGCGAACTTTTGGAAAAATACGGAATTAAGTAGACCATGGAGCCAAAATTAATTCAAAACAGGTTGCAGGAGAAATTCCCGGAGAAGATATTATCTGTAGATGATAGCTCAGATATTTATACAGTCACCATTAAAAAGGATTGTATCATTGATTTTATCCTGTTTCTGAAGGACGATCTCGGTTTTCAGTTTCTTACAGACCTTTGTGGTATACATTATCCGGAACGTGAATTGTCACTTGGAGTTGTTTATCACCTTCACAATCTACCGGAAAATACCCGCATCAGGGTAAAAACTTTTACTTCCACAGGGGAACCTGAAATAAGCAGTATCACTGAAATTTTTTCAGCTGCCAACTGGATGGAGCGTGAAACATATGATTTTTTCGGTATCATATTTGTAAATCATCCGAATCTGATCAGAATATTAAATGTTGAATACCTCGATTACTTCCCCCTCAGGAAAGAATATCCGCTTGAAGATCAAACAAGGACAGATAAGGACGATCGTTTTTTCGGAAGATAAATTTTATGGAACATTTAGGTAAAGAGCATCTATTAGTCAGGCCTGAAGATTACGACAAACACTTCAGTACACTGAATCTGGGTCCCACGCATCCGGCTACGCATGGTATTTTCCAGAATATTCTCACCATGAATGGTGAGACAATTGTTTCAACGGAACAGACAATAGGGTACATCCACCGAGCGTTTGAAAAACTGGCTGAAAGACGTTCGTTTTACCAGATTACAACCCTGACAGACCGAATGAATTATTGCTCTTCGCCAATCAACAATATTGGATGGCAGTTGACGGTCGAGAAGCTTTTGGGTGTTGAAACATCGAAAAGGATCGATTACATGCGGATAATAGTCATGGAATTGGCCAGAATTTCCGACCATCTAATCTGTAACAGCGTCATTGGCGTTGACAGCGGGGCGCTCACAGGCTTTGTCTATCTTTTCCAGGAAAGAGAAAAGATTTATGAAATTTACGAAGAGATATGCGGTGCCCGCCTCACAACCAACCTTGGGCGAATCGGTGGTTTCGAGCGGGATTTCACACCCTCTGTAGTTAAAAAAATCAAGGAGTTTATAGACAATCTTCCGAAGGTAATCAGGCAATTTGAGAATTTGTTGCTCCGCAACCGGATATTCATGGATCGTACCATCAACGTCGGGGGAATTTCAGCGGAACGTGCATTGAACTATGGCTTTACAGGTCCTTGTTTAAGGGCTGCAGGAGTTGATTATGATGTTCGTGTAATGAATCCCTATTCATCTTACAATGATTTTGATTTTACTATCCCGGTAGGTACAAACGGCGATACCTACGACAGGTTTTGTGTCAGGCAGGAAGAGATATGGCAAAGTATCAAGCTGGTAAAGAATGCTTTGGAAAACTTGCCGGAAGGTAGTTATCATATGGATGTGCCGGAGTTCTATCTGCCTGACAAAGAAGAAGTTTACAGTAAAATGGAATCTCTTATATGGCATTTTAAAATCGTTATGGGTGAAGTTGATGTCCCGGTCGGGGAAGTTTATCATTCAGTAGAAGGTGGCAACGGAGAACTTGGGTTTTACCTGGTAAGCGATGGTGGCAGAACTCCATACAGGCTTCATTTCAGACGTCCTTGCTTCATCTATTACCAGGCATTTCCTGAAATGATCCAGGGATCCTTTCTTTCTGATGCAATACTAACCATGAGTAGTATGAATGTCATTGCCGGCGAACTGGATGCATAGGACAATTTGCAAATAAAAATTTTCTGTCACTTGATAATAAGAGTGTTGTAAAAATATTAAGGATTAAAAATGTTGGATAAAAGAATAAATCATCCGCTTCACGGGAAAAACAATATCGCTGTTGCCTTTTCAGAAAGGACACTGTCAAAAGTGCGGCAGATTATTGCGAGATATCCTGCAGGAAGGGAGAAATCTGCCTTGCTGCCCTTACTGCACATAGCACAGGAGGAATTTGAAGGTTACCTGAGCGTTGATGTAATGGATTATGTCGCCTCACTGCTTAATATACAGCCTGTTGAAGTTTATGAAGTGGCTACATTCTATTCACAGTACTACCTTGACAGGGTAGGCAAAAATGTGATAGAGGTTTGCAGGACTGGGCCTTGTGCCATTTGTGGCGGAGAAAGAATTCAGTCTTATCTGGAGGAGAAACTGAAAATTAAAACAGGTGAAACAACACCTGACGGACTATTTACTCTAAAAGCGGTAGAATGCCTGGGAGCATGCGGCTCAGCCCCGGTAATGCAAATAAATACTGAATTTTATGAGTTTTTGACGAAAGAGAAAATTGATACAATCCTGGCTGATTTATCAAAGAATGCAAACGTTGAAAAGCCTGAAAAATCAAAATGGACAGAAAAATTCTTCTAAATAATATAGACGTACCCGGAATTCGCTCCTTTGAAGTGTATCGGTCAACCGGCGGTTACCTGTCTGTGGAGAAGGCATTGAAAAGAATGACTCCTGATGAGGTTGTCGAGGAGGTGAAGCTTTCCGGAATCAGGGGTCGCGGGGGAGCAGGATTCCCTGCCGGGATGAAATGGAGCTTCATTGACAAAAAATCGGGTAATCCGCGCTATTTGGTCTGCAATGCCGATGAAAGCGAACCTGGCACATTCAAGGACCGGTATTTAATGGAGAAAATCCCGCATCTGCTGATTGAAGGGATGATTTGTTCCTGTTATGCGCTGGGAGCAAATACCGGATATATCTATGTCAGGGGCGAGTACAAGTACATTATTGGAATACTGAACGAAGCCATTAAAGAAGCCTATCAGAACGGCTTTCTTGGAAAAAAAATACAGGGAAGCACTTTCGATCTCGATATTCATGTGCATTCCGGCGCTGGAGCCTACATTTGCGGCGAAGAAACCGCCCTGATTGAATCATTGGAAGGCAAACGCGGAAATCCGCGTTTAAAGCCTCCTTTTCCTGCTGTTGTCGGGTTGTATGGATGTCCTACTGTAGTGAACAATGTTGAAACACTTGCCAATATAGGTTTCATTGTCAACCACGGGGGAAACGAATATGCAAAATTTGGTACAGGTAAAAGTACCGGTACCAAACTGATATCTGCATGCGGAAACATAAATAATCCGGGGGTTTACGAAATTGAATTGGGATTAAGTGTACGTGAATTCATCTACAGTGAAAAATATTGCGGTGGAATAAAAAACGGGAAAGAGCTGAAGGCGGTAATCGCCGGTGGATCTTCGGTGCCAATACTTCCAAAGGATCTGATATTGCAAACCGCCGCAGGTGCAGACCGGATGATGACGTATGAATCACTGGCTGAAGGTGGTTTTGTAAGTGGTACGGCGCTTGGATCGGGTGGTTTCATTGTCTACGATGAAGACGCCTGTATTGTCCGCAATACCTGGAACCTGGCCCGTTTTTACCATCACGAGTCTTGTGGACAGTGTTCTCCCTGCCGGGAAGGTACGGGATGGATGGAAAATGTCCTTCACCGTATTGAAAACGGTCAGGGGAGGACAAGAGACATTGATCTGCTTGTAAGTATTGCTAACAAGATAGAGGGTAATACCATTTGTCCGCTTGGTGATGCAGCAGCATGGCCTGTCGCCAGCGCTATCAGGCATTTCAGGCATGAATTTGAGTTTCATGTCGAAAACCCGGAAATTGTGAAAAATATTCAACACGGTCCGGTCAAGAAAGTAATGAGTATGAAGTTGTGATACAAATGGTAATAAAAACGTTATCCAACGCATGAAAAGATTGAATGACAGGATTCACGTTTTACGATAGTAACATTTGGTAATTAACTATCTGCAAAATATAAACAGAAAGAATGTTAACGGTAACAATTGATAATCAAACAATTGAAGTAGAGGAGGGGACTACGATCCTTCAGGCAGCCCGGTTGATTGGCGGAGCGGTTGTTCCTCCTGCGATGTGCTATTACTCCAAACTCAAGGATTCCGGGGGCAAATGCCGGACCTGCCTGGTGAAAGTAGCCCAGGGATCTGCCAGGGACCCAAGGCCAATGCCCAAACTGGTTGCTTCCTGCAGGACTCCTGTTGCCGATGGCATGGTGGTTCAGAATATCACCTCCCCTGAAGTACTGGAAACCAGGAAAGCAATTGTTGAATTTTTGTTGATCAATCATCCCCTGGATTGCCCCGTATGCGATCAGGCCGGGGAGTGCGATCTTCAGAACCTGAGTTATGACAATGGCCGGGAGGAATCCAGGTTCGAGGAGTCTAAAAGAACATTTGAAGTGATTGATATCGGTGACAAAATCCAGCTACACATGAATCGCTGTATACTATGTTACAGGTGCGTGTATACTGCTGATCAGCTGACTGATAAGAGATCTCATGGTATTTTGTACAGGGGCGATGCATCAGAAATTTCCACCTACATCAAAAAAGATATCGACAATGAGTTTTCCGGCAATATGATTGATGTATGCCCGGTTGGAGCTTTGACAGACAAGACTTTCCGCTTCAAAAACCGCGTATGGTTTCTGAACCCGATGAATGCCAGCCGTTCCTGTACCAAATGTTCAGGGAAAGTAACTGCCTGGATGAGAGGAAATGACGTTTACCGGGTTACAGGTCGAAAAGATCAGTTCGGCGAAGTAGAGGAGTTTATATGCAATGAATGCAGGTTCGATAAAAAGGAACTTTCAGACTGGACCATCGAATCTCCAAGGAACATTAAACGGGCATCTGTCATCAGTCAGAATCATTACCTGGCGGCGAAAAAGCCGTCTGTAATCGTTCCGCTGGAAAACAGGACTGTAAGCCTGGAAGAGATTGAGAAAGGTAATACTAACGAAATACAAATGTAATTATGGATGGCAATTACATCCTTTATAAATTGGTACTGGCTGCGGTCATTCTGCTGATAAGCCTGGTTGTGGCGATGTATTCAACATTGCTCGAAAGGAAAGTAGCCGGCTTTTTCCAGGATCGCCTCGGTCCGAACAGGGCGGGTACTTTTGGGCTGCTGCAACCATTGGCCGACGGACTTAAACTCTTTTACAAAGAGGAGTTTATGCCCGCTAATGCTGATAAATTCCTGTACCTTCTGGGACCCATGCTCACCATGATGATAGCGCTGCTTACAAGTGCCGTGATTCCCTGGGGAAACAGCTTCATAATAGGTGGTACTGAATACAGCCTGCAGGTGGCAGATGTCAATGTGGGAGTTCTTTATGTTTTCGCGATCCTGTCTATGGGTGTCTATGGAATCATGATCGGTGGCTGGGCTTCCAACAACAAATATGCTCTTATTGGCGCTGTGAGGGCCGCATCCCAGATGATCAGCTATGAGCTGGCAATGAGCATGTCTATCATTACCATTGTGATGATGAGTGGCACATTGAGCCTTAGAACGATTGTAGAACAACAGCATGGCATGGCATGGAACGTCTTGTACCAGCCGTTGGGCTTCCTGATTTTCCTGATTTGTGCATTCGCCGAATGTAACCGGTCTCCATTTGATCTTCCGGAGTGCGAAACCGAATTAATTGGCGGTTATCACACCGAATACAGTAGTATGAAGCTGGGTTTTTATCTTTTCGCCGAATACATAAATATGTTCATTTCATCTGCGATGATCGTGACCCTGTTTTTCGGAGGTTATAATTTTCCATTCATGGACGATCTGAATCTTTCGCATAACGCATTGACAATCATTGGATCAATAGTTCTTTTCGCTAAGATTGCATTCTTTGTATTTTTCTTCATGTGGGTTCGCTGGACATTACCGCGATTCCGCTATGATCAGCTTATGCGCCTGGGATGGAAATCCCTGTTGCCATTGGCTATTGTTAATATTCTGATAACCGGGTTTGTTATCATGATAAAAAATCACATGTAAATATGTCAGTCATTCATCAAACAGGTTCATTGTCCGGTCGCAGTAAAGTCGTTTCCAACAAGAAAATGACTTTTGCTGAACGGATTTACCTGCCGGCTATTTTAGGGGGATTCGGCATCACAATGAGCCATTTTTTTAAGAAAAGTGCCACAATCCAGTATCCTGAGGTCAAAAGGCCTATCGCTGAGATTTACCGGGGCAAACATGTGTTAAAAAGAGATGATGATGGGAGGGAACGCTGTACAGCCTGTGGCTTGTGCGCGCTTGCGTGTCCGGCTGAGGCCATCACGATGATTGCAGCAGAGCGAAAACCGGAAGAAGCGAACCTCTACCGTGAAGAGAAGTATGCCTCAATTTATGAAATAAACATGCTTCGCTGCATTTTCTGCGGATTATGCGAAGAAGCTTGCCCGAAAGAGGCCATCTTCCTGACCAATGAGATCGTTCCTTCAGATTTGCATCGGGGTGATTTTATTTATGGGAAAGATGTATTGGTGGAACCTGTCGATAAAAGAGTCGACATCAGTCTCCGGCAGACACCAGAAGTTCTCAGGTTTAAAAAGGATAAAAATCAATCGCACAATATTTAGTACAAGAAATTTTATGACAATAACCTCAAATACAATACATAAATAACATGACATTTTCGAGGTATCTGTTTTTTATTCTATCTTTTATTGCAATTTACGCTGCCTTAAAGGTACTTATATCAAAAAAGCCCATGCACAGTGTATTGTACCTTACTCTGGCATTTTTTGCCATTGGTGGCCACTATATTCTGCTGAATGCTCAATTCCTGGCAGTAGTTCATATCATTGTCTACGCGGGTGCCATCATGGTATTGTTTATTTATACCGTGATGTTGCTGAATCTGAATATCCAGGGAGAATTTCCCAAATCAAGGCTGGCTAAGATCGCTTCTGCCATTGCAGGAGGATTGTTGCTGATGGTGCTCATAGCAGTATTTAAAACCTACGACCTGAAATTGGTGGCTGATCCTTCCCTGAACCAGATCGGTCTGGTCAAAAACCTTGGAAAGGTTTTGTTTGAAGAGTATTATCTGCCTTTCGAACTCTCTTCCATCCTGTTCCTGGCCGCTATGGTCGGAGCAGTGATGCTCGGAAAGAAAGATATATATTAATTATAATAAGTCTAATTATAAACAAATGGACAAAGGCGGTGAATTGATCAGGGTATTTACAGGCAGTGAGGTTGCCGTAATTTTTTTGAAGGAAGAATTAGAAGAGATCGGAGTCGGATCCATCATTCAGAATGACTATGTGTCAGGTATTTCAGTCGGATTTATGGGTGGAACACCCACCTCAGTAGATCTGTATATACAACGATCAGACTTTAAAAAAGCTGAGTCTTTGATCAATGAATTTATTCAGAAGAACAATTAACTAATTATCGGATTTTATGCCCACTGCAATACAAAACCTACAAATCATTCCTCTTGATTATTACATCTTTTTCTGCTCCGCGCTGTTTTCCATCGGGGTAGTAGGGGTTTTGGTCAAACGAAATGCGCTGGTCATTTTTATGTCAATAGAGCTGATGCTGAATTCTGCCAATCTACTTTTGGCCGCATTTTCAGCCTATCGGAATGATCCTGCCGGACAGATTTTTGTATTCTTTATCATGGTTGTTGCGGCGGCTGAAGTCGCGATTGGCCTCGCATTGCTGGTGATGATATACCGGTCGACCCATACCATCGACATTAACGTTCTCAATAAATTGAAGTGGTAAACACAAAGAGAAATTTTTATGATTGAGCACATTTGGCTTGTTCCTTTATTTCCGCTGATCGGCTTCCTCCTGACCGGCCTTAATTTCAGGAGATTAAAAGGTATTAATGCCGGGATAATAGCATCTGCAATGGTTTTAATACCATTTCTGTTATCCCTTTTCCTGTTTAACGAGCTTGCATCGGGTGCTGCGGGCAGGACAGTTGACATCTTCAGCTGGATCAGTTTTAACAATATTTCCATCCCGTTTGCCTTCCTGGTCGACAGGCTTTCCGTGCTGATGCTGCTGATTGTGACAGGTGTTGGTTTTCTTATCCATGTATATTCTATTGGGTATATGAAGGATGATGGAGGCTTTAACCGTTTCTTTTCCTACATGAACCTATTTGTGTTCTTCATGCTTTTGCTGGTGTTAGGAGCCAGCTACCTGATAATGTTCATAGGTTGGGAAGGTGTGGGCTTAAGTTCTTACCTCCTGATCGGATTTTGGTTCAAAAACCAGGATTACAACAACGCTGCAAAAAAGGCATTCATTATGAACCGCATTGGAGACCTTGGATTTCTGCTGGCGCTGTTCCTGTTGATCAGGCAGTTCGGGACATTAAGCTATGCTGATATATTTGACCGCAGCTCCTCCGTTCCGGTGGGAAGTATCTCAATAACCTTAATTACCCTCCTGCTGTTTGCCGGCGCAATTGGCAAAAGTGCCCAGATACCCCTGTTTACCTGGCTTCCGGATGCAATGGCCGGTCCAACCCCGGTGTCCGCACTTATCCACGCGGCAACGATGGTAACTGCCGGTGTATATATGGTGGCCAGATCCAGCCTGTTATTTATTTTGGCTCCTGTTACACTGACGACAATATCCGTTACAGGTATCGCTACTGCGCTTCTGGCAGGCAGCATCGCCCTGTTTCAGAACGATATAAAAAAGGTGCTGGCATATTCGACTGTTAGTCAGCTGGGACTCATGTTTGTCGCATTGGGGACGGGTGCCTTTACCGGAGCCATGTTTCACCTTACCACCCATGCCTTTTTCAAGGCATTGCTTTTCCTCGCTGCCGGAAGTGTGATTCACGCCATGGGAGGGGAGCAGGACATACGCAAAATGGGTGGACTAAAAGACAAAATACCTGTAACTTTCTGGCTGTTTCTCATCGGATCATTGACTATCGCGGGACTTCCGCCTTTTTCCGGGTTCTTTTCAAAAGACATGATTCTGTCCGGTGCATTTCACTCCGGTTACCTTTTATGGATATTATCCGTGCTGGCCGCCCTTATGACCTCTTTTTACATTTTCAGGCTGCTTTTCATTGTATTCTGGGGGAATAAATCCGGGTACAAAGCTTCAGGGCATCATGTTCATGAATCTCCCAAAATCATGACCGTTCCAATGTCTGTACTGGCTTTCCTTTCAATAACCGGAGGATTTCTTGGCGTTCCACATCTGCTGGGCGGCAACGACAGGATCAGGGAATTCCTGTCTCCGCTTTTTGCCACCCCCGAATCCCGAATGATGCACGAATCAGAAGCATTGAGCGGTCAGACAGAATTGTTGCTGATGATTGTTCCCTTGTTTCTGATAATAGGCACAATATACTTTGCCTGGTCGCTTTACGGCAGGGCAGGGTCTGCTATAGAGGATGAAGGTGAAAGGTCCTTTGTAAAAAATTTAATTTACCGGAAGTTTTATGTCGACGAGTTATATGAATCGGCTATTCAGAAACCGGTGGCAAGATTATCGGTATTTCTTCATGATGTCGTTGAATTACAAATAATTGACAGGTTTGTCAACCAGACCGGAAATTTTGTGGTCTGGGTAGGGAAGAACATTCGTTATGTGCAAACCGGTAATGTTGGCGCCTATCTCTTTTTCATGGTCGTCAGTATTATTCTGATCCTAATCTTTAACCTGTATAAATAAAAACGATGTTAATGGGATTTCTCCTCTCTGTGCCGCTGGTATTTTCATTGCTTCTTTTCGCAATGAAAGACGACACTGCGCTGAATAAAAAAGTTGCCTTGTCCGGATCGCTGCTCACTTTTGCGATTTCGGTTGCAATGTTATTTAATTACCTTGGTGATCCGGCAGGATATCCTGTCTATCACCCTGACATATTCCACTACCTAGGAATTAATTTATATCATGGGCTGGATGGTTTGAGCATGCTTTTGGTGTTGCTTACAACTTTCCTTTATCCTTTGATCATATATTCCGGGTTCGGAAGCGAAATTAAAAGGCGGAACTCATTTTACGCCCTGATGATGTTGATGGAAATGGCTTTAATTGGGGTATTTACATCAACAGATATACTTCTTTTTTATGTTTTCTGGGAAATTGCCCTTATTCCGATCTTTTTTATAGCAATCCTGTGGGGAGGTGAAAATGCGAGAGCCATCACCTTTAAATTTTTCATGTACACACTTGTTGGCGGACTATTTATGCTGGCAGCCATTGTCTTCCTGTATGTTCAGACTCCGGGGCCCCATTCCTTTGCTTATGCTGACTTTTACAAGGTTGTACTGAACCCTGCTTCACAAAGATGGCTCTTCCTTGCCTTTTTCCTGGCATTTGCCATAAAAATTCCTGTATTCCCGTTTCATACCTGGCAACCTGACCTTTATTTTACCTCTCCTGTCCAGGGAACGATGTTGCTGGCAGGTATAATGCTTAAAATGGGTGTCTTTGGATTACTGCGGTTTGTCATGCCCCTGTTTCCTGATGCACTGCATGAATTAGGGCTTTATGCAATAATACTGTCTGTTATTGGCATTGTGTATGCTTCGGTAATCGCCATACGCCAGAACGAGCTTAAAAGACTTATTGCCTATTCATCGCTTGCCCACGTCGGACTTATTGCCGCCGGAGTATTTTCCGGTACTTTTAACGGGCTGGAAGGTGCTATGATTCAAATGATTTCGCATGGTGTTAATATTGTGGGACTGTTTTTCTGCTACGAAGTAATTTACCGCCGGACTAATACCGGTGAAATAAGTTCCTTGGGAGGGATAGCAAAGCAGGCGCCGGTTTTCGCTGCATTTTTCATGATAATTCTATTGGGAAGTATCTCGCTGCCTCTTACCAACAGTTTTATTGGAGAATTTCTGCTTTTGCTCGGACTATTCGAATACAACGGATACCTGGCAGCTGTCGCTGGATTGACAATCATTTTAAGTGCTGTTTATATGCTTTGGATGTACCAGAGGACAATGTATGGTGAAGTACAGGACGCAACGGCCGGATTTAAAGATTTGACAAAACAGGAAATGGTGGTACTCATTCCGATAGTTGCTGTAATTTTGTGGATAGGAATATATCCGCATCTGTTTTTGGGCATTGCAGAGCCGGTTGTGAAAAATATTCTGGCTTTACAGTAAAGTGAAAACTATTCTGAATTGTCGTAATGATAATTTGAAGATCATTGAAACGATTGATATAATTTGAAGATATAAACTGATATTTTAAAGGATGAAGGCAATTGTGGCGCTTTCCATATTAGCGGTTTTAAACATGTTTTTCGGTGTACGAAAGATGAAAAAAGTGTTGCTGCCGCTGATATTTGTCGGACTAATCATAACGATGGTATTGAATATAGCTGAATGGGATACATCCGTCCATTATTTTAATGAAATGTTTATTGCCGACAATTTCAGCATTGCATTCAGCTCTGTCTTGATTCTCATCGCAATTCTGATTTTCATGTTCGCAAATATCTATTACAAGGGAGTGGAACGCCCCCTTGAAGATATCTACGCGCTGATATTGTTCGCCCTGATCGGAGGAATAATTATGGCCTCTTTCGGTAACCTGATTCTCTTTTTCATTGGTCTCGAGACACTTTCAATATCCTTCTATGTACTTGCCGGAAGTAAAAAATTCGATATTGCTTCCAATGAGGCCGCGATGAAATATTTTTTGACCGGTTCTTTTGCGACAGGCTTTTTACTTTTTGGAATAGCTTTGGTTTATGGCGTCTCCGGTTCATTTAACCTGGAAGCCATCAATGCCTATGTTCTGTCCTGCCATGGAAGTGTACCCATGATTTTCATCACAGGTATGCTCCTTATCTTTGTCGGGATGTCCTTCAAAATTGCTGCAGTACCATTCCATTTCTGGTCACCCGACGTTTATACGGGATCTCCTACCTTAATAACGGCGTTCATGACAACTGCCGGAAAGGTTGCCAGTACAGCAGCCTTTTACAAACTGGTCTCAGTGGCATTTGTTTCTTTGCATCCGCAGATCGTTAATACACTGACAGTTATTGCTGTTGCGACAATAATCATAGGAAACCTTTCAGCCGTTTACCAGGATAACCTGAAGCGAATGTTTGCTTATTCCGGGATTGCACAATCTGGTTATCTGCTTATGGCAATGATTGTTCTGGGACCAAAATCGGCCGGTATACTGTTGTTTTTCGTGCTTTCCTACGTGATTGCTACCATTACAGCTTTTGCAGTGCTGATGTTGATCCGCGAGGAGAGGGGAACCTTCTTTATTCCTGCATTCAGGGGTCTGGCGAAAAATAATCCCGTGGAAGCCTTTGCCATGGCAATCGCTATGATGTCATTGGCTGGTATTCCGCCACTTGCAGGCTTTATGGCCAAATACAATCTTTTTGTTCTGACCGCTGAAGGCGGGTATATCTGGCTGGTCATTTTGGCCGTCATAGGTTCGATGATCAGTATTTATTTCTATTTCAAACCTATACTGGCGAGCTATTTTTCTGAAGGTGAACCACAGCATAAAATCGAGTCGGGTATCAATTTCAAGATCAACATCATTCTTTGTTCGGTACTGATGATTGTATTGGGATTTTTGCCGCAACTGATTATCAATCTGCTTTAAAAATAAAGTAGACAGCCAGGATCAGGAAAAAAAATCCTATGGCGTGATTCATTCTGAAGGACTCAGTTTTGAACACCAGCAGGGTGAAAACCACAAAAACAGTAAGCGAAACAACTTCCTGGATCACTTTAAGTTGCATCAGTGAAAATGGTCCGCCATTCCCCTCAAAACCGATTCGATTGGCAGGTACCTGGAAACAATACTCAAAAAAGGCGATGCCCCAGCTGATTAAAACAATGGCAAAAAGTCCCAGTGCATCAAACCACTTGAAATCCTTGAATTTAAGATGGCCGTACCAGGCAAACGTCATAAAAGTGTTGGACAGGACCAGTAACCCGATGGATGCTATACTTCTCATTTAGACAAGCTGTTAATAAGCCCGCAAAAATAGTGAATTGTTTTACATTGCTTGATTTTTGCCGCATTAATTGATGTTCAGCGGCTTGGTTTCATCCATTTTGAAACGGCATCAGCCAGGATGAGAAGCACACAAATTAATATAACTGCGGTCAGGGTTGAATTGACAATTCCCTGGATCCTTGTAGCGGAAACGGCTATCTGTGGCAAATATATATTGAACAGGTTCAAAATACCGCCGGTAATGGTTGTGATACCAACAAAGGCCATAGGAATCAGGGTAATCCACATATTCTTCCTCTGGCCATGGTTGATAAGATATGTTGTTCCGATGGCAAGAGCCAGGGTTGCCAACAGCTGGTTCGCAACGCCGAACATCGGCCAGATCGTAGAAACAGTACCCGTATAGATAAAATATCCCCATGCGAATACAACCAGGAAACTTGTAATCAGATTTCCCGGGATCCAGTTTGTTCTGGCAAACGGTGAATAAATTTTTCCCATTGATTCCTGCAGAATGAACCGTGCAATCCTGGTTCCGGCGTCAACTGTGGTCAGAATAAACAGCGCTTCGAACATGATGGCGAAATGGTACCAGTAGGACATGAGTCCTTTTAGTCCCGGAAGACTGGAGAATATCTGGGCCATGCCAACTGCCAGGGAAACGGCACCACCCGGACGGCCTGCAATTTTTTCACCAACCTCAGCTGATAGTTCAGTCAGATTGGATTGATGAAATCCCATTTCATGAAGCTGTGGCAGTATTTGGGCAAATTTTTCAGGTGAAACGTTGATCTGAAAATAATCAAGTGGGAAAAGACTGGTTGCAGCTATCAGGGCCAGTATGCTGACCATGGCTTCAGCCAGCATAGATCCAACTGCAACTGGCTTTATATGAGACTCTTTCATAATCATTTTAGGTGTAGTTCCCGAGCTTACCAACGCATGAAACCCTGAAATTGCACCACAGGCGATGGTGATAAAGAGATATGGAAAAAGAGTCCCTGGAATAATTGGTCCGCCTCCATGAATAAATGGTGTGAAATTGGGCATTTTTATCTCCGGGGCTACCAATATGATGCCTACTGCAAGCATGGCAATAACACTTAGCTTCATGATAGAACTCAGATAATCTCTTGGTGATAGCAACAGCCAGACCGGCAATACAGAGGCAAAAAAACCATAACCGGCCAACAGGATGGTCAGTGACTTTCGGTCGAAGGCAAACCAGCTTTCGAAAGGAGAGCCGGGCACATATTTGCCATATATGACTGCCAAAGAGAGCAAGATGACGCCCATCACTGTTGCCTCCGCAGTTTTGCCTTTCCTGAATTTAAACATCCATAATCCCATGAAAATGGCGATTGGAATGGTGGCGGCGATAGTAAAGGTTCCCCAGGAACTTTCAGCCAAAGCATTGACTACCACGACCCCTAATCCTGCCAGGGCAATTATCAGTATGATAAGTACCGCAACAGAGGTTATTCCTCCACTGAAATTGCTGATTTCAATTTTTGCTATTTCAGCCAGGGACTTTCCATCGTGTCTCACCGAGGCAGTCAGGATCACAACATCATGAACTGCGCCGGCCAGAACAGCCCCTACCAGCATCCATACAAAACCGGGCATGAAACCAAATTGCGCTGCAAGTACCGGTCCAACCAATGGTCCGGCGCCTGCAATTGCCGCAAAATGATGTCCGAAAACCACCCATTTGGGCATTGGATAGTAATTGTGCTTGTCAAACAGCCTGAATGATGGTGTTTCAATTGCATCATTCAGCATTAATACTTTGGTGGCTATATAGCTGTAGTAGAGCCTGTAAGCAAGTGCTAAAATGGCAAGGGCACCAATTACATAAGGCATAGCGTTCATAGGAAGTAGTCAGTTTAAATGCTTCGTTAGAGATCAAATATAAAAATATTCGGGCAATGCAAAAATTTGAAAGTATCAACGAAAGCCGTCGTGATTATTTTGATTAGAACTTGTATCTGATTACATTTGATACCACTAAGACTACTCTCTATGAAAATGCAACGTACCAAATTTACTCTTACCCTGTTTCTCTTTTTGCTTGTTCAATTTGCCATTGGCCAAACCAAAGCCGTAGAGACGGTAATATTTAAAAATGCACCGGTTCTTTTCAAACAAGGCAACCGCAATTTACAGCAGGTTATTGTGAGTTATAAGGCTGATAAACCGGGCGAACTTATTGTTAATGAAGCCGGAAAGGAAGTCCTGAAAAAAGAGGTTAAGAAAGGAAACAACAGTTTTCTGATTAATATCCCGGCCGTGTCCAGGGAAAAAAAGACCACTTTCACGGCATTAATTGATAAAGGCAGACCTCTTACTACGAAATTTACAATTGTACCACCTAAAAAATGGGAAATATTCTTTGTACAACATGCTCATACAGATATCGGTTATACCAGGCCACAGTCTGAAATACTCGCTGAGCACCAGCGTTATATAGATTATGCACTTGATTATTGCGATAAAACAGATAATTTTCCGGAAGATGCCAAATTTCGCTGGACCTGCGAGTCTGCCTGGGTAGTCAAGGAATACCTGAAAACCAGGCCATCATCACAAATTGAAAGACTGAAAAAAAGAATTGCTGAAGGTAGAATAGAGGTTACCGGAATGTTCTGTAATATGGCAGAAACCTCTGACGAAAACCTGATGACCGATTTTCTTCGCCCGTTACAAGCCATCAGAGATGCAGGAATACCAGTCAAAACTGTGATGCAGAATGATGTCAACGGAATTGCCTGGTGTATGCCCGATTATTTTAAGAATACAGGGGTGAAATACCTGGATATGGGCATCAACGAAACCAGGTCTATATTGCCGTTTGATCTTCCCACCTGTTTCTGGTGGAAGTCACCATCAGGAGAAAAGTTGTTGTCTTTCAGGGCAGATCATTACATGACAGGGAACTTCATGGGCATGGAGAGCCAGGCAATTAAGGCGGAAAGACTGTTGGGTCATCTCGCTGACCTGGATGCCAAGAAATATCCGTTCGACAAGATAGCGGTTCAGTTCTCAGGATATTTTACTGACAATGCTCCGCCTTCAACAGCCGCATGCCAGTTGGTTAAGGATTGGAATGAAAAGTATGAAACCCCTAAACTGAAACTTTCTGTTGCAAGCGAATTTTTCGAATATGTAGAGAAAAATTATGCTGACAGGTTGCCGGTCTATCAGAAAGCCTGGCTTGACTGGTGGACAGATGGTGCAGGTTCGGCTTCCCGCGAAACAGCTGAAGTTCGCAAAATGCAGAATATGAAGCAGGTAGACGAGGGCCTCTTTGCCATGGTTTCAATTATGGGAGGAGAACAAAATCCAAACCTGTCATCAGAAATTGACCATATCGCCGAAAATGCCATTTTTTACGACGAACACACTTTTGGCGCCGATGAAAGTATCGACCATCCATATTCTGAAAATACGGCCCACCAGTGGCTGCAGAAAGGTGCCTATGCATGGGAAGCGGTCAAAATGCAGACATTGCTCCACGAAGAGGCCTTGGCAAGATACCAGCCTTTTTTGAGGAAAGCTGACTTTCCTGTTATTCACGTAATTAATTCTTTGGGTTGGCAAAGATCAGGAAGCGTCAAGCTTTTTGTCGATTTTGAAGTGTTGCCTGTAAATAAAAAGACCAGGATTATTGATCTCTCCAACGGTTCCGAAGTGAAGGCTCAGCTGATTCACAAACGGGCAGAAGGCGCCTATTGGGAGATGGAAGTAAATGACATACCGGCTTTGGGCGTAAAAACCTTGAAAATTGAAGTATTGGATCAGCCTGCTACCCAGGATAGTCCATCAAAAGTAGTGAAAACGCTGGAAAATCAATTTTACCGCCTTCAGGTAGATAAATCTGCTGCTGCATTGAATAGCCTGTATGACAAAGAGTTGAAGCTTGAATTGATAGATCCGGAGAATCCCTGGAAAATCGGACAGGTGATTCATGAAACATTACCCGGAAGAAACCAGTACAAGCCTGCTCATTCTTCTGTTTCAAACATCAAAATTGAGAGCGGCACAGTTGGGAATGTCTGGGAAAGCATGAAAATAAAGGCTGACCTGGCAGGCATGGATAATGGAACAGAAAATGCGCCAAAGGGAATGGACATGGAAATAAGGCTTTATAAAAATGTCAAGAAAATTGAATTTAGATATACCGCACATAAACAGATTATTACAAATCCGGAAGCACTATATGTCGCTTTTCCGTTTGCCTTAACGGGATCCAGGATAGTATTTGAGACCATTGGCGGCACACTTACGCAGGGAGAACAGTTGCCCGGATCATCCTCAGACTGGAATGTAGCTCAGAATTTTGTCTCGGTTAGGAGTAAATCTGCCCAGATTGTTGTCGTAAGCGATGAGATACCGCTCTGGCAGTTCAGCGATTTTAACATGGGAAAATTCGAACGGTATCCCAAACCCGGCAAACCATGGCTGTACTCCTGGGTAATGAATAATTACTGGTTTACCAATTTCAGGGCGTACCAGGAAGGTGGTTTTAGCTGGACCTACCAGATGACTTCTTCGGCAGATACTACCAATACTTTTGCAACAAAATTTGGGTGGGGTGAACGGAATATGTTTCCGACCCGTACCTTTCCTGCAGGAAAACCAGAATTGAAAGATCCGGTCAGTCAATGCCTCAGAATTGCAGGAGCTTCCAACGTTTTACTGATTAACAGCAGGCCGGCTACGGAAGGCAGCAACGCTGTTAAATTGCATTTCAGGGAGCTGGATGGCAAGGAGGGAGAAGTATCCATTACTTCACTGGTCACCGGAAGGCCTGTGAAAGCAATGTATGTAGTAAATGCAATAGGACAAAAAGTTGGTGCCGCCGGCTCATCCATTCATTTTCATCCTTTTGAGGTGAAATTTATTGAAGTTCAGTTTTAATATTTCGGACCAGGATCACCGTGGACCGACTTCATCCTCCCACATGCGTAAATCCATGGACAGAACTGTCTTAAGATACTGTAAAGTCTTTAAAATGAATAATATGCGTATATTATCCGTGCTTTTACTTGTGCTTTTATATTCCTGTTCAAGTAAAGACGTGACTATTTATGTGGATCCGAACATCGGAGGTGTCGCACCGCTGCTGACAACAAAAAAACCGACGGTACACCGTCCGCACAGCATGGTAAGGGTGTTTCCAGTAACCAAACCCGGACTGGAAGACCGCTATTTATCCGATAAAATTTACGGATTTGGCTTGAATATGCCGGCATACAGGATGGGCAATGTCACTGAATTAATGCCGACCTGCGGGGAGGTTTCAACAGACATCAATTTCAATGCAGCCGTTTACGACCATGACCAGGAAGAGGTGCATCCATGGTATCACCGCGTGATCCTGGAAGACAAGGATATTGTCGCTGACTGGACGACTACGGAAAGAGCAGTTCTTTACCGGTTTAACTTTCAAGTGCCTGGTCAGTCCAATATAGTTTTCAGGGCTAATGGCAACGCTTATTTCGCTTCGGCATCTCCGAATTCTATCCAGGGATGGGAAGAATTCCAGCATGCCAGGCAATACTTTTATGCAGAATTTTCTGAAACTCCCTTCCAAACCTCCTATTTCAAGGGTGCGCAAATTGCCTTTGACACAAAGGATATCTCAGGAAATCGTGCAGGAGCAGCCGTTTCCTTCAAAACTTCAGGGAAAATTATTTCAGTAGGGATTGGAATTTCCTATATCGACGAACAACAAGCCCGGGAAAATCTTCACAAAGAAACAGACGACCGTTCTTTTGAAACTATTAAAGAGGAAAGCAGGCAAATCTGGAAACAGGCGCTCAACAGGATTCAGGTTTCAGGCGGAACCGAAAAGCAGCTGCGGATCTTTTATACCTCGTTTTACCGGGCCATGGAACGCATGGTTGATATTTCCGAATATGGACGGTACTACAGCGGTTACGACAACAAAGTTCATCCTGACGAAGGAAAGCCCTTCTTTGTAGACGACTGGCTCTGGGACACCTTCCGCTGCCTGCATCCGCTTGGCATCCTTCTTGATCCTGATCAACAGGCAGATATGGTCGGTTCGTACGTGAAAATGTATGAACAGAATGGCTGGATGCCCACATTCCCGCAGTTTTATGGAGATTTCCCTGCCATGATCGGGTTTCATACAGCCCCTTTGATCTGGGACAATTACCAGAAAGGGAACCGCAATTTTGAGGTAGAAAAAGCATACGAGGGGTTGAGAAAAAATGCAATGGAAGCGACGATGGTCCCATGGAGAACCGGACCCGCCTGTTCTTTAGATTCATTCTACAGAAAAAATGGCTGGTTTCCTGCACTTCCAAAGGACAGCGCTGAAACAGTGGCATTGGTGGATGGTTTTGAAAGCAGGCAGGCAGTTGCGCTTTCCCTGGAACATAGTTACGACGACTGGTGCCTGGCTCAATTGGCCAAAGCTTTGAAGAAAGATGCTGATTATCAATATTTCATGCAGACTTCCCAAAATTTCCGGAAGGTGTACAATGAAAAAACCGGCTTTATGTCACCTAAAATGGCCAACGGTCAATGGGTTGAACCTTTTGATCCCCAGCTTTCCGGAGGGTTCGGCAGCAGGGCTTATTTTGCAGAAAACAATGCCTGGATCTGGAATTTTAATGTCATGCATGATATTCCCGGACTCATCGGTATGATGGGTGGAAATGACCGTTTTGCAGACCGCCTGGATCAGCTTTTCAATGAACCGACAAAAAATGCCAAATGGCAGTTCATGGGTCAATTTCCTGATGCTTCAGGACTTAACGGAATGTTTCCGGCAGGGAATGAGCCTTCTTTCCATGTGCCATATTTGTACAATTATGCCGGTAAACCCTGGAAAACACAGCGACGAATCCGGGAAATCATGGATATGTGGTTCGATGACAGTCCTTTGGGGCTTTCAGGTGATGAGGATGGTGGCGCACTTTGTTCGTGGTATATGTTCTCGGCGATGGGATTTTATCCTGTCACCACTGGCACAGGTTTGTATGCAATTGGCTCTCCGTTTTTCGAAAAAATGGTAATCCGCCTGAAGGATGGAAAGAAATTCAGACTCATTGCCAATAATTGTTCAAAGAAGAACAAATACATTCAGTCTGCCAAGCTGAACGGCAGCGATTTTAACAGGTGCTGGATCAAACATACCGAAATTGTGAGAGGAGGAGTTCTCGAACTGCAAATGGGAGATAAACCGAACAAAAACTGGGCAAATGACCCGTCTGTTTACGAACAACTTTTGAAAGAAACTCTAAATTAGAGATGAGATATAAGACATGAGAGATAAGAGATGAGATATAAGTTATGAGATATTGCAAAACTCTAAATAATAAGAACATACAATGAAAAGAAGTGAAATAAACAGGATTCTTGATAGAGCAAAGAATTTTATGGCAGAGAAAAACTTCATTCTGCCACCATGGGCCTGCTGGTCATTATCTGAATGGAAAGAAAATCTGGACGACACTGCTGAAATACGCAATAATTTTCTCGGCTGGGATATCACTGACTTTGGTTCCGGGGATTTCAATACCAGGGGACTGTTTTTATTTACGATCCGAAACGGCAAATTGGGTGTTGACCGAAAACCATATGCTGAAAAAATCATGATTGTAGAGGAAAACCAGGAGACTCCGATGCATTTCCACTGGTCAAAAATGGAAGATATCATCAACCGGGGCGGAGGTAATCTCGTGATAGAGCTCTACAATTCAAAGGCAGACGACAGTCTTGATTCCACTGAAGTAAAGTTCAGGACGGACGGAATCAGCCGTAGTGTCCCTGCCGGAGGAAAGGTGATTCTCAAGCCGGGGGAGAGTATTACCCTGGAACAGGGAATGTACCACCGATTTTATGGAGAGACCGGAAAAGGTACTGTGTTGGTCGGTGAAGTGAGTGCAGTGAATGACGATGCCTCCGACAATTGCTTTCTTGAGGAGATTGGCCGGTTTCCTGTGATTGAAGAGGATGAAATGCCAATACATTTACTTGTAGGCGATTACGAAAAGTTTCTGAATTAATATATAAAAAACAGATGTCTGTTCAATCCGATAAAAAATCTATTGCAGTTTCAGGTGTTGGCTGTTGCCTCGTTGATGTGCTTTACAACAACATTGATTTTAATTCTGATTCCATACAACAACTTTTATCTAAGGAAAGGGGTGACGGAGGACTAGTCCCTGGGCAACTGGTTTTCCTTGAGGACTTTGTAAAATTTGCAGGCAAACCCTTTGAAAGTTTGCTGAGTATCATCACACAGGACAAATCGCATGATAAAATCAATATTGGAGGGCCCTCCATTGTTCCGTTGATCCACCTTGCCCAGCTAACACGTAAAAATGATTGTGAGGTGAGATTTTATGGCCGGGGAGGGTCTGATGAGAATGGTCACTATCTTTTGGATGCATTGGAAAAAACACCTGTTATCCTGCAGGACTACAAACTGGTGGCCGGATATACCCCATCCACTTTCGTTTTCTCGGATCCCGGTTATGACAACGGTCATGGAGAGAGGATGTTTGTCAATACGATTGGTGCGGCTAATTCGTTTCTTCCGGATTCTCTGAAGAATGATTTCTTTAGTTCTGATATAGTCGTTTTCGGCGGAACAGCTCTCGTACCATCACTTCATGATCATTTGGGTGAATTGCTGAAAAAATCGAAAGTGCAAAAGGCGCTGACGGTGGTCAACACTGTTTTCGATTTCAGAAATGAAAAAATGAACCCGGGGAAAAATTGGCCAATGGGTGAGGGGCCAGTATCGTATCAATATATTGATTTACTGATTGCTGACCACGAAGAAGCGCTTCGGTTAAGTGGCTCATCCAATATTGACGATGCATGTAACTATTTTATAAATAGCGGACTATCAGCTTTTGCCATTACCAACGGATCAAAAGATTTGTTTGCATGGTCGGATGGTAGGGTTTTTATGCCAGTGGATTTGGGAAAAATTCCGGTTTGTCAGCAGATATCAGTTGAAGTGAAAGAATACAAATTTGGGGATACAACAGGCTGTGGAGACAATTTTGTGGGAGGTATATTGTATTCACTGGTTGAGCAGTTGAAGCAACAAGAGTCAAAGCCCGACCTGTCGGAAGCCATTTCCTGGGGAGTAGTTTCAGGTGGTTTTACCTGCTTTTATGTGGGTGGAATGTTCCATGAATCGAAGCCCGGTGAAAAACTGGACAGAATCAAGCCTTACTACAAAAAATACAAATTGCAAATTGGAAATCAATCAAGATAAAATAGTCATTTTCGGAGCAGGAAAGATTGGCAGGTCTTTTCTGGGACAGCTTTTTGGATGTTCCGGCTTCAAAGTTGTTTTCGTTGATGTTGATCGGGAGCTGGTGGCTAAACTCAATGAAAGGGGCTCTTATCCCGTTGTCATTAAGGGAGATACAGAACAGGAAATCAATGTTCCCGGGGTCAGTGCCATCCTGGCTTTTGAGGTGGAAAAAGTTGTGGCAGAAGTAGCTTCCGCAGGAATTATTTCGGTAAATGTTGGCAAAAATGCGCTTTCCAAAGTGTTGCCAGTTATTGCCAAAGGTTTGATAACTAGGTATAATAAATATTCTCAGTCCCCGCTTGATATCATATTAGCCGAAAACATGCTGGATGCTTCACAGTTTGTAAGGTCAGGACTTATACCATATTTGCCTGCTGATTATCCATTTGACAGACTGGTTGGGTTAATCGAAACCAGTATTGGTAAAATGGTCCCGATTATGCCGGTTGCCGAAATGGAAAAGGATCCACTCATGGTCTTTGCCGAACCCTATAACACACTGATTCTGGATATGAAAGGATTCAGATCTCCTATTCCGCAAGTGACAGGATTGTCACCCAAATCGAATATTAAGGCATGGGTCGATCGCAAGGCTTTCATACACAATCTCGGTCATGCTACGGCGGCTTATTACGGCTATTTTCTTCATCCGGACAGTATCTACATGTATGAAATACTTGAAGATCAGAATGTTTTAAATTTCACCCGAAATGTTATGCTTCAATCTGCTGATACGTTGTTGAAGTGCTATCCTGACGATTTTACCCTGCAAGACCTGATCCTTCACACTGATGATCTGATAGCCCGTTTCCGCAACAAAGCTTTGAAAGATACTGTCTTCAGGGTTGGACAGGACCTTGCCAGGAAACTTGCTGATGGTGACCGGTTTATGGGTGCCATTCATAGGGCAGTCGAAAACAGCATGCCGTACGATCTGATCCTTCAGGCAATGTCCTATGGTTTCTTTTTTCGTGCAAAAGATGAATACGGGAAGCCAAACCCGGAGGACGATAAATTGTTGAACCATTTAGCAGCCGATTTTGACAACACTATGTTAAATGTCCTCCACCTCAGTGCCACTGTGGATCATTCAGTTACCAAGCAACTGAAAACATTGTATATTTACAATAATCAATAATCTGGTTACGAAAATTAAATGAATAATATGGACTCACGTGAACGTATTCTTGCAGCCATTCAGCACAAACAGCCTGACCGCATCCCTGTAGACCTCGGAGCTACGCCAAGCTCCGGAATTTCAGTGGTTGCCTATAAAAACCTGGTTAACTATTTGGGTATGGGGCATCTCAAAAATAAAGTGTATGATGTGATTCAGGAAGTTACGCAGCCAGAAATGGTGCTTTTGGATCATTTCGGAGTGGATGTTCTCGACATCGGACGTGAGTTTAATACCGCGGAAGACTACTGGCAGGAACTGGAACTGATTGGCGGAACGCCTGCTTTGTATCCGAAATGGTTCAATCCGGTCAGGCAGCCGGACGGATCATGGCATGTACAGGGAAAAACAGCCGAATTTATTGGGAAAATGCCCCAGGGAGCCACTTTCTTCGATCAGTTGATATTCCCGTACAAAGAGGGATACCCTGCAAATTATGACAGGTTAGGCGATGATATGAGCCGCGTCATCTGGGGAGGATTTGGGTTTACACCGTATGACTGGATTGATGAACCCGGGTTTTGGGAGATGCTTCGTACAAAGACGCTGGAGCTTCGCCAAAAAACAGACAAAGCCCTGCTTTTGGGAGTCGGCTGTAATCTATTCGAATGGGGAACATTTCTGCGCAGAATTGATAACTTCCTCATGGATCTTTACCTGGAACCTGGTCAGGTACATAAACTACTGGATGCCCTGATGGAACGTCACATGGAATTCCTGGCCAAAGTTTGTGCTGCAGTTGGGGATATCGTTGATATCCTGAAATTTGGCGATGACTTGGGTACTAACACCGGACCATTTATTCCCAACGAAACTTACCAGGAGTTTTTTCTGCCCCGCCACAAACAGATGTGCGAATTTGTCAAGGCCAATTCAAAGGCGCACACCATGTTGCATTGTTGCGGAGGCATCTATGAGCTGATACCCGATCTGATTGAAGCTGGATTTGAAATTCTGAATCCAATACAGATTAATGCAATCAACATGGAGCCCCGGAAGCTGAAACTTGAATTTGGCAGGGACCTGACTTTCTGGGGTGGGGGAGTCAATACCCAAAGTGTTTTGAACCGGGCTACTCCCGATGAGGTTAAAAAACATGTGACTCAAAATCTTGAAGCATTTTACAGCAATGGTGGCTTTGTCTTTAACACGGTTCACAACATTCTCTCAGATGTGCCGCCACAAAATATTGTGGCCATGTTTGATGCAGTGAGAGAGTTCAACGGTTAATAAATAATAATTGTCAGCAATAAATTATGCAATCTATAATATTAAAAGCTAATGCTTTGCATAAATCAGGATACAATTGCGCCCAGTCTGTGGTGGCTGCATTTGAAGACGAATTAAATATTGATAAAAATCTTGCATTAAACATGTCTGTTGGATTTGGAGGCGGAATGGGCCGGATGCAGGAAAAATGCGGGGCTGTTACCGGTGCATTTATGGTCCTTGGCGTGTACAACGGAAAGAAATTTACGGATAATATAAGCCTGAAAAATGAATCATACTCAATGATTCAGCGATTCGACCAAAAATTTACATCGATCCATCAGTCAACAAATTGCATGGAATTATTGAAATGGGATATCAAAACGGCAGAAGGATTTCAATCTGCCAAAGACAAAGGGCTATTTGAATCAGTTTGCGATAAATGCATTGCTGATGCCATTCGAATTGTTGATGAACTGATAAATGAATAATCCACTAAATTTTAGGCTGTTAATCAGATTCTTATGTTGCCTAAAGAACTATTATTACAATGGATCGAAGCATTCAACCGGGGGAATGCGGAACTGGTTGCTGAATTTTACTCAGAAAATGCTGTCAATCACCAGGTTGCCAATGAGCCGGTAGAAGGGAATGCCGAGATTTTAGAAATGTTCCGGAAGGAATTTGCTCTCGCCAAAATGGTATGTATTCCGGAAAATATTTTCGAAGACGGGGAATGGGCGATCCTGGAATGGAAGGATCCGCTTGGATTAAGAGGATGCGGTTTCTTCCATATTGTCCATGATAAAATTGTTTTTCAGCGTGGTTACTGGGATAAACTCTCTTTTTTGAAAATCCATTCACTACAATTACCAGAAAAACATTAATACCGTTGAATGGTTCTAAGTAATGATTAATAGTTGACCATTTTACTTTATCTTTGGAGTACCATGAATTCTCGAAAATCAAATATGGTCTCCGGCATAAATTGTTTTTACAGAGCAATTTACATTGTTCTAATTTTTCTTGCTACAACTTCCTGCGGAGATCCTTCTACCGGAGCGAAGGATAAGTCTGGTCAGAAAGTTGCGGTTGATTCGCAGGATCAGACCGTTGAACGTGACAGCACCCATAATGTGACAGCTGTGTTGGTATCACCTGAAAACCCACTTCCCGGTCAGGTTTTCAGGGTAATGACAACCGGAAGCAAAAGCATACTGAAAGCTAAACTATTTATAAATACTCCTGACGGAACGATTCAATCTGTTAAGACCAGGAGTGGAAACGGTTTGCCGTTCTGGAGAATTGATGAGTTTAAGGCCGACTCAAAGGGAAAGTACATGGTTGCCATTCGAACAGGGGCCACAACTACGGGTTACCTGGATTTTGTTGTATCGGACAAACCTGCACAGCCCGCTTCACAGGCAGTCTGGAAGACAGAGAAGGGGTGGAATGCAGCAAGGGAAGAGCTCTATTCGGCATGGGTCAATGCCCTGTTTTGCGATGCTGACGAACGCGCATCCTGGAAAGCTTTGCACGAGGTGACTCAAAACAGCGATCGCAACTTTCTTTACAACTTTCTTTCAATGAATGAAGATAACCCGGTTGAAAAAAACGGGGTGCTGATGCAGCCTGATTGTGCAGACAATCCTTTTTTCCTCAGGGCTTATTTTGCCTGGAAACTTGGACTGCCATTTGGCTTTCACGAGTGCGACCGTGGTTATCTTGGTAAAGCTCCCAGAACCGGGAAATGGATTACGAACGATACGCAAATCTCCGGTACTCCGACGAGGAAATTCAACGTTTTTATGCGAATGGTTGCTAATGGCGTCCATTCAGGCACTGCACGCACGGCATTGAGTGATGAAAACTCCGATTATTATCCTGTGCCACTAACTTCTGAAGCCCTGCGCCCCGGAATCGTTTTCGCTGATCCTTACGGACATACACTTATCCTGGTTAACCAGGTACCTCAGAATAGTCGTACTCCGGGGGTTCTTCTTTCAGTAGATGCCCAACCGGATGGTACAGTCGGCATTAAAAGGTTCTGGAAGGGGAATTTTCTGTTCAATACCAGTGAAGTCGTAGGAGAGCCCGGATTCAAAGCCTTCCGTCCGATCATCAGAAAGGAGGGCAAATATCGGCTGATTAGTTCAAAAGAGATCGGTTCCACTCCTGGAATGACCCCATTCTCCCTGCAGCAAAAAGGGATGGAAAGCGCGGTCTTCTATCACAAGATGGACAGGATCATAAATCCAAAGCCCCTGGACCCCGAAACTGCTCTTATGGATCTGATTCAAGCTCTCTATGAGCAACTTACAGTCAGGGTTACTTCTGTAGCCAACGGTGAGGCATATATGAAATCACATCCCGGGACAGTGATACCAATGCCTGGAAATGCCAATGGAATTTTTCAGACAGGCGGCATTTGGGAGGATTATTCAACTCCCAACCGAGATCTCAGGCTCCTGATCGCCATGGATGCCGTGCTGGATTTTCCCTCAAGGATAATTCGTTCCCCGGAAGACTATAAATTACCAATGCTTCAGTCACCCGAGCATATTAAAAGGAATCTGGATGAACTGCTAGCCAAAAAGTTATCTGAGCTGTCGATAACCTATATACGAACCAACGGCGCCGAACAAAAACTAACCATGAGTGAGATTTTAAAGCGAAAGGAGGCATTTGAGATGGCATACAACCCAAACGACGGAGTTGAAATCCGTTGGGGAGCTCCGGTTAACAGTCTGGAACGTTCCACCTGCAAACGCCAGGTGCCTGCAAACCAGTTGGAAAGAATGAAAGCTGTTCGTTCCTGGTTCTTTAAGCGGTTGCATCCGCCAACGTAATTAAATTCCGGTATTAACTATAAATACGATCAGTTATGTATCTGTTTAACTATCGTTTCCAGTAAGGCTCAGCAACCCGTTGATTATCGACAGCGGATGTACAGGGTTTCCTGGAATATAGAGATCAACATTGTACCGATCCAAAAAACTCCGGTCAAGTGCCGGACTTCCCTCAAAAATACCGCCGCTAATTGCATCTGTACCTGCCAGGATGATCATTTTTGGGTCGGGTATTGCATCGTAGCATATTTGCAGGGGCTCGGCCATATTGACAGTTATTGGCCCCGTTATTACTATTCCATCCGCGTGGCGGGGTGATGCTACGAACTCAATTCCGAACCTGCTCATGTCGAATTGCACATTGTTCGCCGCGTTTAGTTCCCATTCGCAGCTGTTGTCACCTCCGGCAGATACTTGCCTGAGTTTAAGAGATTTACCAAATATAGAATTGAATGATTTGGGTATCAGTTCTTTGTCTAATTTAATAGGTGAGTCTGAACCTTCTTTTATAATAAGCCGCATCCTATCGTTGGTCGAAAGTTTGTAATCAGTCGTAAAAACTATCTTTTGAGGAAAGCGCCTGGCACATTCTCCGCAAAAGGTACATTTCCCCAGGTCAATCGAGACAGGAGATCCGGAAATTGCGGCCGTCGGACAACAGTTTATCAGGGTCGTAACATCAACCGTCTCGGTTGAAATCACCGGCCGGCCGCGAAATATCCCGGGAACGCCGACGTTTCTGACATCCGGGATAAACTGCTTGCCCTGATGGTACCATATTTTTAAATTGTCCAGCATATCATCTTTTTTAATTTAATTTTTTTCAATTCGAAGTATACCTTCCTACAAAATTCAACCAACTATTTCCTTTTTATCTCCATGCCTACAAATCATGCCCGGCATACGACAAGTTAAAACTCTTGTTGCAGATCGGAAAATCAGATATTTCGTTGTTCCTTACCGCCAGGGCGAGGGCCAGCCAGTTATGGAAGGATGGATCCTTGATTTTGTAATGAATAATTTCCCCTTCTTTCCCGGTGATACAGCAATGACAGATTTCACCCCGCCAACCTTCTACCAGCGAAAGTGCAAAAAGGTCTGCTCCCGGGTTGGAGAGCGGTTTATTTTCGGATAGCTCCGGTATATTGACAAGCAATTTGCGAATGTACCCTATTGACTGGATTACCTCATTTTTCCTTACCTGGACGCGCGAATAGACATCACCATGATGTTTTACCTTTGCTTCGTGGTCGATTTCAGGATACAAACTATGGGGATGAGATGACCGGATATCCCTGTTTACACCGCTGGTTCGAGCCGCCATTCCTACAGCGCCAATGGATGATGCATCCTCAAAGGAGACGACACCGGTACGTTCAAAGCGCGACAAAGCGCTTGGCAGGCTGAATAATTGCTTATTCATCTCTACAAAATCCGGTTCGTAGGTATCCAAAACTTCGGCAAGCCTTTTGGCCAGGGATGGTGTGAACGGAAACCTGTTTTCACCCGGCCTGATCAACCCTTTTGAGAGCCTGTTACCACACCATTCCTGCATGAAATTGACAATAGGCGTTCTTAAGCGTCCATAGACAGAACTTCCTAACTGATAGGCAATATCAGTACAAAGCGCACTGAGATCACCGGTGTGAATGGCAATTCTTTCAAGTTCCAGTGCCAGGGTACGGGAAAAATCAATGTCACGGCTGGTTTCAAACCCGGACAAGCTCTCCCATAGTTGTGCGAAGGCGGTAGAATGGCCCACAGACGTATCCCCGGCGATGTTCTCCGCCAGGGTGGCAAGCTGGGATAATTGGAATTTCTGTAAGAATAATGTCTCAATACCCCGGTGCTGATAGCCTAGCTGAATTTCAAGGTGAAGGATCTGTTCACCATTACAAATAAATCTGAAATGCCCCGGTTCTATCACACCGGCATGGATCGGCCCGACTCCAACTTCATGAAGTTCTTCACTGTCAATTGAATAAAACGGATAACTGGCAATTCCCTTCCCCTGATCAAAACGATTGATGGCATATCGAACCGGTTTTAGCCAGGGATGATCAGTATAATGAATACCAAAATTTTCATGTATCTCACGTTCAAATTTTTCAAAGCATAAAAGCCTCGCAGAAAATGATTTAATTTGAGACTCAGGATGTACCAGGCAAGAAGAGAGATGAATGATGTGCTCATTGTCATCAGCTATACAGCATATTAATTTAATCTGTCCATCAGTCCGGTAACCAAAATAGTTAACGCAATGCCTTTCGGATTGTCCTTCAGTCAAACCGGCGTTCAGATCAAAGAATTCCTCATAGCCGGATACCGGAATCCTTGAGACCGGGACCGATTGATTATTTTTTATTTTCAGCGTTTGCATATTCAATGAGGTAAGAGGATGATACTCTCTTTCAACAGTTCAACAAAAATAGGAGGAGGGTTTAATCCCAGGTAAACTGCTGTTGCCAGTAACAGGAACTGGGATAGTGATTCCCAGGAACTTGTTGGCCGAACATTTCTGTCGTCAAAGTCCTCTGCCGGAACAAAGAGTACTTTAAAAATATTTTTTCCAAAGGCCCAGATGATCATTGTCAACAGTAATAAAACAGCGATTAACAGAATTATTTGCCGGGCGTCAAATAATGATTTAAAGATCAGAAATTCACTTACAAACAACCCGGACGGCGGCATTGCGGCCGAACTGATAAATCCAAGGAGCAATACCATTGCTCCGGTTGGATTGTATTTGAAATAATTACCTGTATGGTTGATGCTTTTGCTTTGGAATACCCTGTAGAGTTGATTGTACTGAAAAAAGAGGCTTGACTTTACAAATGCATGCAGAATAATGTGCAGTACAGCAGCATAATACCCGATACCTCCCGCTGCAACACCCAGCATGACAATTCCCATGTGTTCGATACCGGAGTAGGCAAGCATCCGTTTGATATTTTTCACTTTTAGCATATAAACTGTCGCCACAAACAGTGAAAGAAATGCAGCTGCTCCGACAACGAGTTGTGCCCAATGCAACAGAGGAGTTCGGGCAATCACAATATAGAAGCGGAAAATCCCGACAAATCCAAGGTTCATAAGTACACTGGCCATCAGGGCGCCGGCAGGGGCAGGGGCAGTATCTTTTGCATCAATACCTGCTGTAAACATCGGCACCAAACCCAATTTGGCCGTAAAGCCGGTAAATATGAACAGGAAGGCCATTCTGAGCCAAACAGGGTTAAGTTCTTCACTCCTGGCAAGCAGGTTGGAAAATGACAAATCGTCGGATCCTGCATGCTGCAGCGACAGGCTTAGAAATAGTATTCCGATGAAAATGAAGGTAATGCTTATCGCACAAATGAATACATATTTCCAGGTGCCTTCCAGCGCAAGTTTGTTGCGGTGATGATAAATCAGTGCGGAAGCGCTCAGTGTCGTAATTTCAGTAAATATCCAGGTTACTGCAATATGATTAGACAGATAACCCGCACTGATCGCCATAATCAGCAGAATCATTGAAGCAAGGTACAACGACCTTGAACGGGGAGGCTCTGCATGTGTTTCAATATAAATGTAACTGTGAATCGCGGCAGGAATAGCAATAACACTTAACGTAACCAATAGCAGGATACCCAGGGAGTCGAAGGTGAAATATACAGATTCTGTCTGGCCAAAATGCCCGCAGGCATACGTAGTGAACAGTACCTGGAAAGCAAGGAAAGTAGCCATGAGTGAATATACAAACTGCTTGTTCCTGCTGAAAAAGAGGCTAATTACAATGGCAACGGACCCTAATAAATAGATGATAACCATGAATTCCGGGTATTTGTATTAATAATCTTTTAAATTGCTTAACTGGTCCACATCAACATCTTTAAAGACATCTCCGATCTTGTTCATGAAAATGCCAAGAATGAGCACGCTGGCGAAAATATCCAGCATGATTCCAAGGTTTACCAGCAAAGGCATTTCATTCCCAATGGCCAGGGATAGCACAAAAACGCCATTTTCAATGACCATATATCCCATAACATGCGTAATGATTTTCCGTCTTGTGGCAATGAGATACAGTCCAAAAAACAAGGTGGAAAGCGCAACAACGAAGAATATCTTGTCGAGATGATCATCCTTAATAACGTTGGCAATCAATATATTGACAACCACAATGGAAGTTGTGATAACCAGTGATACAAAATTGGGTAAAAAGGGTTCAGCTTCCCTGGTAATATTGTTTCTTTTTAACAGGTAGCCCAGGAAAATAGGTACCGCCAATGATTTGAAAATAATCGTTTCCAGGAGGATAAAGGCCAGGTTGACAGGATTTATCTCACTCAACTGAATAAATACAACGAAAAAAAGCAGCACACCCTGCAGGGCCAGAACATTGATGTATGTCATCAGCCTGTTGGCAATGGCCATGTAGAAAAGGGTGATGATGAAGATGATTAAAAGTACATGTATCATAATTATAGATGCTTGGCGCGATTAAATGAATTTTTGCAGAATCAGTAGGACCCCGAAAAAGATTAACAGGCTTACCGAAGTTAGTACGACAATAAACTGGGGATTATGGCTCATTCTGAAACGGGCCATGAAAGATTCAATCAGTCCAATTGCTGCAGCCATCATAAACTGAATCACGAAGAATGCAGGAATAGCATACTGAAATGGTATGATGCCGATGAAAAGATTGACTATCAGTGCTCCATATACAGCAAATTTAATATACCCTGCCGTTAGTATCAATCCCAGGTCGAATCCACTGTTGTCCAATATCATAACTTCATGGATCATGGTAAGCTCGAGGTGAGTTTTTGGATCATCAATTGGCATCCTGCTGCTCTCGATCATGGCTATCATCAGGAGTACGAAGGTTGCCAGCGCTGCAAGCGCGTAGCTGATTTGTGATCCGATGTGCAGAAAAGCGAAAATTTCCTGGAATGAGGTATGGCCGGAAAGCAACGCGAGTGAACCCATCAGGATAAAGAAGGCAGGTTCCGCAAACATTGAATACAGCGCTTCACGACTGGCTCCCATGCCTTCAAAACTGCTGCCGGTGTCCAGTGCAGCGATAATGCTGAAAAACTTTCCCAATGCCAGAACATAGGCAAAAAATATGAAATCTCCGTTGAAACTCAATACACCCTGTGATCTGCCGAAAGGGACTACCAGCATTGCCATCAGGACTGATGCAAAATAAACGGTTGGCGCAAATTGAAAGATGAAACTGGTTGTCTCGCTGTAAACGGCTCCTTTGCGGAACAAACGGATTACATCGCGAACAGGTTGAAATATTCCTGGACCTTTACGGCCTGATGCGATACTTTTTGTCCGGATAACAACACCGGTAAAAAAGACGGAGGCCAATAGTATCATTAAGATGCTCAGCATGATTACAATTGTTTTAATATTTCAATGAAGGAACCAATATTTCTGAATATTAACGGAATGCTGAGTACGGTAATTATAAAAATAATCCCGTACAAAATATAAAACTGGAGCTTTCCGTTATTGAAAAAGACAAACCGGCCCATAAAGTTCTTGTTTAGCTTCAAAATAGGATCAATCAGCCATTTTTCAACCTTGTCGTAAGCATGGGTATGGTATTTGACCTTGCCGGGAAAAACACCCTGCAGAATTTCCTCCTCCTTATCAACAAGCAGGGCAGGTCCAAATAGCTTGCTGTATGTTCTCACAAATGAACTTGCAGTATACTGTTGTCGGGCGGTAGGTGCTAAATAGCCGCATCCCCAGGTGGATCCTTTTTTTTGGATACTATGGTTGATAACATACTTTCTCACCATATATATGCCTGCAATAAGTAAAATTAATATCCAGGAAGCTTTACTGACAGACTGTAACGTTTCCGGAAGCTTACCCTGCAGCGGTTCTGTCAATAACGATTGTGTTCCGGTGTAAAGGCTGACAGGCAGGGAAAGAATTTGAATGAACAGTGTCGGATATATCCCTATCATGATGATAACTGAGGCAAGCAAATAGGTTGGAAATAGTTGAGCAAATGAGACTTCCTTCGGGTTTCCAACGTTGGAATAACGTTCTGTTCCCAGGAAAATGACGCCAAATGCTTTGGTGAAACAAATTATTGCAAGTCCACCAATGGCTGCAAGTCCTATCGCCGAAAATATCGCGGCAAGCATGGAAAATAATGTGCCTCCTGATAACCAATGATATAAACCTGTATACAGGATGAATTCTGAAATGAATCCGTTAAACGGAGGAATACCGCAAATGGCAAGTGAGGCTATCAAAAACAGCAGGGCAGTCTGAGGCATCTTTTTTATGAGACCTCCAAGTTTTTCAATCTCCATTGTATGTACCGCCTGGTAAACGTTGCCGGCAGTATAGAATAGCAGTGATTTAAAAAGTGCGTGATTGAGTGTATGAAGCAAAGCACCGGCAAACCCCAGTGTTGCAAGTAACTGATTCCCGGAACCCAGACCGATGCATCCGATTCCAATCCCAATTCCTATAATCCCGATATTTTCTATACTGTGATATGCCAGCAGCTTTTTAAGGTTGTGCTGAATAATGGCAAGCATGACTCCGTACAAACCTGATAGTACAGAAATTATCAAAATCACATATCCTGCCATTACATAATCTGTCTTGACTACCAATAAAATACGAAATAATCCATAAATCCCTGTCTTGATAACAATACCTGACATCATTCCTGAAATATGAGATGGCGCTGCCGGATGTGCATAAGGCAACCAGGTATGGAACGGTACAAATCCGGCCTTTATTGCGAATCCCGCAAAGAAAACCAGGAACAGGATCAATGAAGCTGGTCCTGGAAGTGAAGCGCTGTAAGTTGTAATAGCCTGAAAATCATAGCTATTAGTTTTATTTATAACCCATATAAATCCAAGCATCAGAAAAACAATTGAGAAATGAGCCTGGATTAGATAATTAATTCCTGCTCTGATGGTCACTTGGTTTTCATGTTCGAAAATTATCAGTATAAAGGAGGTTAGCGCCAGTATTTCCCAGGCAATCAGAAAAACAAAACTATTCTGGATGCCACAGATGCTAATCAGCGCAGCATGCTGGAAAAGAAAGACAATATAGTGCAGCGTCAGGCTATTTTCCCGCTTCCTGTATGCTTTGAGATAAAAATAACCATACATGCCCCCGGTCAGGAATATTAAATTAACAATCAGCATAAACCATCCTGATAAAGCATCAATTCGGATTGGAATTGGCCCTGTTGCAAAGCTCCCGGGAAGGATGAATGATACAGTTTCTCCCGTCAGGCTCAAAATACCTGGATAAGAGGAAATTGCAATATTCAAGGACAAAAGAACAAGCGTCACAATACCTTTTCCCCTTACTCCCAGGAAGGGAATAAGCAGGACCCCTAACAGGGGGATTAACAAAAATACAGTTAATAGCGTCATGATACTATATTGAATACCGATAGTATGAAAACCGTGAGAATAAATATAATGCCATACAACACATAAGACTGAATTCTGCCATTCTGAATAAAGCTGAAATAATTGGCGGAGGAAACCATTCGCCTTGTAATGGGCTGAATCAGATTGTGTTCAAAAAAGTCCTGGTAATGCGATATATATGATCTTTTCTCAGGAAATATTTCACCTTTGTTCACCTCTTCGAATTGTTTCTTTTCTATAAGTAATGTATTGAATATTTTTCCCAAAGGCTTGGAGAAAGATTTACCTGTATATTGTTGCCTGCTTCCGGGTGCAACGTAACCGCATCCCCAGGTAACATCTCTCCTTGCCGGCTTCCCTTTCAGGACTATACTCCTTATTATCCATACAGTACCAATAATTCCGACAAGAATAGCAGAATACAAGCTTACACGTGATGAAGTGTTAATGAGTTGGTCGATAATGCCAGGATCAGCCTGAACAGGATGAATGAAATCCAGTATTCCTGCTATTGTCCTCATGTAAAGCTGCGGAAAGAATGCAATGCTGAGCATAACGGCGATAATTACAAACTGTGGCGCAAGCATTCTTGAAGAGACTTCTTTCGGGTGATGGTGAAGTTCGGTCCGCGGCTGACCCAGAAAAATGGTTCCAAAAGCTTTAGTGAAGGTAAGTACTGATAATCCACCGATTACACTCAGTCCGGCAAGAGAAAGTACAAAAAGTATGATCTGGCTGATGTTGTAGTTTTGGACACCCGCAATCAAACCATTGTAAATCATAAATTCGGATACAAAACCATTGAATGGAGGCAATCCGCCAATGGCAAGTGCTCCAATTAGGAAAATTATTCCTGTCCGGGGCATTGATTTAATAAGTCCTCCCAGGTTTTCCATATTTTGGGTATGTGTTTGCTGGTAGACAGAACCTGCCGAATAAAACAGCAATGACTTGAAAAGGGAATGATTCAGTACATGAAGAAGTGAACCGCCAAATCCTAAATAATACATCAGTGGAGAACCGGTTCCTATTCCGATAAGTCCAATACCCATTCCAATGCCGATTATTCCGATGTTTTCAATGGTACAGTATGCTAACATTCGTTTAAAGTCCCTGTGAACAGCCGCATTGAGTATTCCATACAATCCTGAAAGAATGGAAATGGTCAGGACAATTTCTCCAAGGAGAAGAAAATCGCTCTTCAGATAGGTAATAATCCGGAATATGCCATAAATGCCCAGTTTGACAATTACTCCCGACATTATGCCTGAAACATGAGCTGGTGCTGCCGGATGTGCGTGTGGCAACCAGCTGTGAAAAGGTATAAATCCGGCCTTTATTCCAAATCCTGCAAATAAAAGAAGGAACATCCACAAATTTGTTCCTGATGAAAAATAGGAGTTTAGTGCGTCGAAACTGAATGAACCGGTTTGATAATATGCCCAAATGAATCCAACTGTCAACAGTGTAACGCCAATATGCATTTGAACGAAATAATTAATGGCTGCCTTGAATGTATTTGGATTTTCATGATCAAAAAGAACGAGGAGCATTGAAGTAAGTGACATTATTTCCCAGACAACGAGAAAGGCAAGGGCATGCTGAACCATGCAGACAAATAACATCGACAAGTGAAAAAAGAGCAGTAGAATCCAGTGTAACCTCATTCTGGCTTCGGAAAGACTGTAGCTTTTCAGGTATCCTGAACCGTAAATTAAACCCGTCAGTACTGTGAAGTTGATGATTAGCAGGAACCAGGAAGAAAGTCCGTCAATTTTTATCAGGATATCTCCTGCCAAACTACCAAAGTGAATGGTTAATAGGATGGCTTTATGAAATAGGGCATTGAACGCCAGCCAACTGGTTACTGATGCGGTGCAAAATACCGAAAATATAGTGATCAGGAATCCATATCTTTTCGGCATCGTCAGAATGAACAAAAATGCCAGCAGGCTGAACAGAATAGCTCCGTTCAATAATGACGAATCACCTAAAATATCCACGTTGTTGATTTATCTGTTTATAAATGCAAAGTAATAGTAATATATATGATTATTCAAAGATAAGAAGTGGTTTATTCGGAAATTGTAATTGAAAGTTTTGAAATTTATACAGGAAACGGTTAAATTGAATTTTGGACAGATGGATGGACATTTGTTGATAATTGTACAACAGAAAGATCGGTTAGTGAAAAACTGTTGTAAAACATTTTTTGATTTTGAATTCATAATAGACTTATAATCTGATATATAAAAAATAATTGAAAGCATTAATTAACATTTTCTGAATGAAGCTTCAATAATCTTAACATTTTTTAATAAAAATATTTAATTTAGTCGATGAAATGAAATGAAACGTTGTTGTTATCGACTTTTACTAAAACTAAATTGGTTAATCTATCTAAACTATCGAAAGAGCGGGTTTTTCAAACCGGCTCTTTTTGTTTTTATATACACCGGTCAGATAAGATCAAAATCTCCTCCATCAGCTAAAGTCAGGCATTTTCAGCCATCATAAAATCATCAGAGAGAGTCAATAATATATGACTCAGTGAATGAATCACAAAAAAACTTGAAGTCCTGTTGGTTTAAAGAGAAAAGATGTCTATTTTTGCGCCACTCAAATTAAGAGTATTAATTGTTGAATGTAAATTTAAAAAGTATGTTGAACCAGTACGAAACCGTTTTCATTACTACTCCCGTTTTGTCTGATACTCAGATGAAGGAAGCGGTAGGAAAGTTCAAGGATCTTATCATAGCCAATGGTTGTGAATTGATTCATGAAGAAAGTTGGGGATTAAAAAAATTGGCTTATCCCATTCAAAAGAAATCTACGGGGTTTTATCAACTCCTGGAATTCAAAGCTGATCCTGCCTTCATTGGAAAACTCGAGATCGAGTTTCGCCGTGACGAACGTATCATCCGTTTCATTACCGTGAAACTGGAGAAATATGCTGCTGAGTACAGCGAAAAGAGAAGAAAAAAAGTTAACGCAAAAACTCAAACAGAAAACTAGTCATGAGCACAAATTCCAGCGAAATCAGATATCTTACTCCACCTTCGGTTGAAGTAAAAAAGAAGAAATATTGTCGTTTCAAAAAGAACGGTATCAAGTACGTGGATTACAAGGATCCTGAATTCTTGAAAAAATTTCTCAACGAGCAAGGTAAAATTTTACCACGCCGCATTACAGGTACTTCTTTGAAATACCAACGTAAAGTATCACAGGCTATCAAGCGTTCAAGAATGATCGCGTTGTTGCCTTATGTAACAGATTTGTTAAAATAATTATTAGGAGGTACGAAAATGGAAATTATTCTGCTTCAGGATGTTGCAAATCTGGGTAGCAAAGACGATGTGCTTGTTGTCAAAAACGGATTTGGCCGTAATTACCTGATCCCCCAGAAACTGGCTATCTTGGCCACACCGTCATCAAAAAAGGTCCTTTCAGAGAACCTGAAACAACGTGCTCATAAAGAAGCCAAACTCAAGGAAGTAGCGTTGAAACAAGCCGAGATTTTAAAAACTATCTCAATAGTAGTTGGTGCAAAAACCAGCTCTACTGGTAAGATTTTTGGCTCTGTCAACAACATTCAGGTTGCTGAGGCTTTGAAAGAGAAAGGATTTGAGGTCGATCGTAAACAAATCACCATCAAGGAAGATTCTATCAAAGAAATTGGAAAACATATCGCCAAGGTGAAATTTCACCGTGAAGTGGTGGTTGAATTGGAATTCGAAGTCGTTGCCGAATAGGAATCCCATTTCAAACTTCACAGTTTCCAAAATTATTTTTGAAAAACTGATAAAAAGCTGTCTCAAACATTGGGGCAGCTTTTTTTTAATATTTTTGTAAATATTCAAGATTTTGCAGGAAATTCAGGCTGCAACCAAACAACATAGATAGGTGAACAAACAAACGGAACAAAAACTGGTCGAACTGTTTCAGACGCGCTTTATGGAAGAGGTTACTTCTCTCGAAATGCTGCCTCCTTCAGGTTCTTATCGTGAATATGTCCGGATGAAAAGCATGCATTTTCATGTCATCGGAACCTGGAATGAAGATGATAAGGAAAACAACGCTTTTGTTAGCTTTTCACGACATCTTCGCGCCATGAATATCAATGTACCTGAAATATTTGCCTATGAGCCTACATCCGGGATATACCTGCAGGAAGACCTTGGTGATGAGACACTTTTCTCACTCTTGTCTGATATCCGCACCCAGAGGGGTTTTTCAGGTGAAATAACTGATGCCTACCGGAAAGTGGTCAGGATGCTTCCTAAAATACAAATCACTGCAGGTAAGGAGATTGATTATAACCTCTGCTATCCCAGGAAAGCATTTGATCGCCAATCGATGATGTGGGACCTCAATTATTTTAAGTACTACTTCCTGAAACTGGCAAAAGTTTCCTTTGATGAACAGGCTCTCGAAGATGATTATGTCACTTTCTGTGATTATTTACTCAAAGCGGAAAGTAATTTCTTCATGATGCGGGATTTTCAAAGCAGAAATATCCTGCTACGTCATGGAGAACCTTGGTTCATTGATTACCAGGGGGGAAGGAGAGGGGCCCTGCAATACGACCTGGCTTCCTTGCTTTATGATGCCAAAGCTGACATCCCGCAACAAATACGTGAAGAACTGATTGAAGAATATCTTAACCAGCTTCAGCAAATATACGGCGTTGACCGCAAGGAATTTAAACAATACTTTTACGGCTATGTGCTGATAAGAATGATGCAGGCCATGGGAGCCTACGGATTCCGCGGCTTCTATGAAAAGAAAACCCATTTTTTGAAAAGTATTCCTTTTGCTTTGCAGAATTTGAACGTAGTGATGAAAAAACTGGATATCCCTGTTGAATTAAATGAACTTTCCAGGGTACTTAACTCACTCCCAAAATCTGAAGTTTTAAAAAGCATTGCATCCTCTGAAACTGAACTTACCGTATCAATCACCAGTTTTTCCTATAAAAAGGGCATTCCGGCGGATCCTTCCGGTAACGGCGGAGGCTTTGTTTTCGATTGCCGGGCTCTGCCAAATCCGGGACGATTGGTTGAATACAAAAATCTTACGGGTAAAGACCGGGATGTAATCAATTATCTTGAATCTTACCCTGAGGTTGAAGATTTTCTAAAAGCTACATTCAGCCTCGTGGACCATAGTGTGAATCGTTACCTGGAAAGGAAATTTTCTCATCTTACCGTTCAGTTTGGTTGCACGGGTGGCCAGCACCGCTCAGTATATAATGCGGAACGAATGGCGGCACACCTGAAGGATAAATTCCCTGTCAGGATAGTTCTACAACACAGAGAGCAGGATAATTAGCTATTTATGTTACCTCTGGTACAAACTTTCGTAATATCTGTGTTACGTTTATAGAATGAGATGAGTAAGAAAAAGTGCCAAAAGAAAGATTACGAAAAGCCTGAAAATCCTGTTTATGAATGCAAAAAATGTGGGAGGGCATCCAGAAAAGAGGATAAGTTGTGTAAACCAGTGCATCTGAATAATTTAAGCGTCATATCTAAATGAAGGCATTCATTTTAGCCGCCGGACTGGGTACCAGGTTACAGCAATATACTTCTGACAAGCCCAAAGCATTGGTTGAACTGGGTGGTATCACGCTTCTTGAACGAGCCATCAGAAAAGTGAGTGAGCTGGAAGTGTCGGAAATCATTTTAAATATTCATCACTATGGAGATAAAATAGTCGATTTTCTACACCAAAACCAAAATTTCAACTTGCCGGTTTCCATTTCGGATGAGTCTGATCTTCTTCTCGATACTGGCGGAGCTCTCCTAAAGGCTCAAAATTTACTTGGAACCTCTGAGCCTTTTTTATTGTACAATGTAGATGTGCTTTGTTCACTTAATTTAGCCGATCTGCTGGCTTATCATCGTAAAATGAAAGGTATTGCCACCCTGGCTGTCAGAAGCAGGGAAACCGACCGCTACCTGTTATTTAATCCTGACATGCGTTTGTCTGGCTGGAGAAATATAAAAACTGGCGAGGAAAAACTGACAAGTGAGGAAAAAAACCTTCAAAATTTCGCATTCAGTGGAATTCAGATCATAGAGCCAAGTATTTTCCCTATGATAACTGAAACAGGAAAGTTCTCCATCATCCAGATGTACCTCAGACTGGCTAAGGATCATGCAATATATGGATACCATGACAAATCAAGTCTCTGGATGGATCTGGGTAAACCGGACCAACTGATGGAAGCCGAAAAAATCATTCAAAAGTTCACCAGTTAATAGGTGTAATACCATGATTTACCAGGTAATCGTTCGTTTTGCTAAAATGACGGTTGCCAAAAAATCCCCGGTAGGATGACAGAGGTGAGGGATGTGGTGAAGTTAGCACCAGATGTTTACTCCTGTCAATAAAATCACCTTTTTTTTGTGCAAAAGATCCCCAGAGAAGAAATACCAGGTGCTCCTTTTCTTCGGCGAGCAAATGAATTACCTTGTCGGTGAATTGCTCCCAACCCTTGTTTTGGTGTGATCCTGCACGGTTTGCCTGCACTGTCAGGGTGGCGTTTAAAAGTAAAACGCCCTGCGATGCCCATCTTTCCAAATTGCCGTCTGATGCAGGCGGTACTCCAAGATCCTGACTGATCTCTTTATAGATATTTTGCAGGGAGGGAGGTATTTCCACCCCGGCAGGTACTGAAAAGCACAAACCATGCGCCTGCCCAGGCCCGTGATAGGGGTCTTGTCCAAGAATTATCACTTTTGTCTGGTTAAAAGGTGATTTCTCAAATGCATGAAATATATATTTCCCGGGAGGATAAATTTGTTTAGTCGCATATTCTTGTCTGATAAAATCAGTCAGCCCAATAAAATAAGGTTTTTCGAACTCTTCTGATAAATGATTTTTCCAACTCGGTTCAATTTTTACTTCCATTTAAAAAATTTGAGGTTTAGGGTTAAATATAGTGATTCGGTTCAAAAACACAGATCAGCTGGTTAGTTTTTTCTTATTTTTACCGATACAAATCGCAGAACACTTTTAACTACTACTTTATTACTAATGGAATCAACCAGTAATTTAATCGGAGTCGATCTTGGCGGCACCAATATCCGTGCAGGTAAAATTGTCGATAACAAAATTGTACATCTCACTAAAGTTTCAACTCCTTCAAAGGGCGACGTGGAGGAAGTAATGGATAAAATATATGCCCTTATTGATGGGTGTATAGATAGTGCAACTGTTTCCATCGGGGTGGGGGTGCCATCTGTAGTCGATGTGGAAAAAGGAATTGTTTACGACGTCGTTAACATTCCGTCATGGAAGGTTGTTCCTCTCAAAGAGTTGCTGGAATCACGTTACAAGGTGCCTGTGTACGTGAACAACGATGCGAATTGCTTTGTTGTGGGAGAAAAATATTTTGGTAAAGCGCTGGCTTACAAAAATATCGTGGGAATTACTCTTGGAACCGGGTTGGGTTGCGGATTGATTTTCAACGGCAAATTGTATGAAGGATCCAATTGTGGGGCAGGAGAATTTGGCAACGTAGCCTACCTGTCACACAATGTGGAATATTATTGCAGCGGACAGTTTTTTACAGATGAGAAAAAAGTATCTGCCGTTGACATTTTCAACAAGGCAAAAAAGGGTGATATAAAAGCAATTCAGCTTTTTGATGAATATGGCTTTCACCTGGGTGAAGCATTAAAATCAATCCTTTATGCCTACGATCCCGAGGTAATTATTTTAGGTGGCTCTGTATCACAATCATTTGATTTTTTCAAGGATGCCATGTTTCATGCCTTGCAGAACTTTGCCTACAGCAGCGTTCTCGCCAACCTTAAAATAGATGTTTCAGAACTGGAGAATTCGGCAATTTTTGGAGCTGCTGCCTTGCCTATGATCAAACAACAATAAGGAAGTCTGAGTTATACATCCGGTCAATATTTTCTGAAAGGGCCGTTTTGCTCAAGGATTCCGAATATAAAGTGTTAAATTTCAAGCATAAACCCAATTCCTATTATGAGACGTAACTATTACATGGTCTTTCTGGTCTTTATCGTCTTTTTTGTTATCTCTTTTCTAACCAATATTTTAGGGGCAATATTGCCTGTTGCTAAAGATGATTTTCATGCCAGTAACACAATGGCAGCTTTTTTGCCACTGTTTTTCTTTATCGCATACGGCGTTATGTCAATACCTGCCGGTTTGATGACGGAACGGTTCAAAGAAAAAAAGGTGATGATGCTGGCTTTTATTTCCGCTTTTGCGGGTGCATTGATCTTTGGGCTTGTACCAAAATTTGGTGTCATGCTTGGATCACTCTTTTTCATAGGTGCCGGTATGGCGATTTTGCAGGTAGCAATCAATCCACTGCTTAGGGTATCAGGAGGCGAAGAGCATTTTGCTTTTAACTCAGTGATGGCCCAGCTTTTTTTTGGGGGGGCTTCATTTCTCAGTCCAATGCTTTATTCATATTTGGTATCTGAATTGGGCCCTCAAGGTTCACCTGCCGGGATTGTGAAGTTACTTGGCAGCCTCGTTCCTGCAAACCTTACATGGGCATCAATTTACTGGGTTTTTGCAGCCATTGCATTCCTCATGATCTTCGTGGTGGGATTCTCTAAATTCCCTAAAGTCGAGTTAAAAGAAGATGAGAAAACCGGCAATTGGGATACAATTGTTCATCTGCTTAAAAATAAGACTGTTATCATGTTCTTTTTTGGGATATTTGCCTATGTTGGAACGGAACAGGGTGTGGCAAACTGGATTTCAGAATTTCTGAGAACATACCATGGACTGCGCCCGGAAGTAGAAGGTGCACAGGCTGTTCAGTGGTATTGGGGGCTTATGACCATAGGTTGTATCCTGGGATTGGGACTGTTAAAACTTATTGACAGCAAGCTTGTCATACGTGTTTTCATTATTGGTTCAATGACTTGTCTTGCGACAGCACTTTTTACCAGCGATCCAAAGATTTCATTTTATGCATTTATTGCCATGGGCTTCTGTGCCTCTGTTATGTGGTCAATAGTCTTTTCACTCGGTATGAACTCTATAGCTGAACATCATGGATCATTCTCCGGGATACTTTGTTCCGGTATTATGGGAGGGGCTATAACACCCCTAATCATTGGCTTTTTGGCCGACCATTTTGGTTTGAGAACTGGGATGCTCTTTAACTACGTTACTTTGTCCTATCTTCTGTTTCTTTCTTTTTGGGCCCGTCCATTGATAGCAAATAAAACGATCTTCACAAAAAGCGAGTAGCCTAGACTGTGTTAATTCATTATTCATCAAGATATTAATCTAATAATTTTTCATTTAAACTACTGTCTGATTAGTTAAATTGAAAGATAAATCATAATAAAAGGGAGCCCTTCGACTCCCTTTTATTATTTAACCAGCAAAATGAACCGATTGTAAAATTGTTATCAAAACAGATTGTTAATTAGTGCTCTCTCCTCATTAATTGGAAATTGGGTATCCATAGCAAAGGCCGGCCTTCTCTTGATCCACTGCCCTCTAGTAAAGTCCGGGAAATCTACAGAAGAACCTCCCCTTGCAACTGACATCTCAGACAGGGCAGATACTGCGCTCAAGGCTGCCGCATCATAGGCATCCAGTGGAACTTGTTTTTTGCCTCTCACGGCATTAAAAAAGTCATTCAGCATGATAAAATCCATTCCTCCATGGCCTGCACCTTCAGCCTGTGCTCCTTTTTCTCTCCATAACTGGTGATCGTATTTTTTCAGCCAGCCCTCTGCCGGATCCCAGACATGTGGTTGGCTTTGGCCTTCAACATAAATTTCCTGTGCAGGATCTGTCCAGCTTCCTGATCCTTCTCCTCTCCAGAGCCCGTTGGTGCCCTGCACCCTAAATCCGAGTGAGTAAGGGCGTGGCAGGTTGGTATCATGTGTTACAATGACGGTTTCACCATTGGCACATTTTATCATGGAAGTTACAATATCACCCAAATTGAATTGAATATTCCTGTAAATACTGTCCTTGGCAACATGATCATTGACAAAATCATGCAAACCTCTCGATTTTGTCGCCATTGCCGAAATAGTGAGGAAGCGGTTTCCCCTGTTGATATCCAGGTAGGTTCCGATGGGTCCCAGTCCATGGGTCGGATATAAATCTCCGTTACGGCGAACCGAGTGCAAACCTCTCCACATTGCCTCAGAATGGGCTTCTTTGCCAATTTTAAGATCGTTTTTCAGCAAATCGAATTTAACACCACGCAAATCATGTTCATAACCGCACCTGCAATGCAAAAGTTCTCCAAAAAGATTGGAACGAACCATATTGAGAATAGCCATAACATCGCGACGATAGCATACATTCTCCATGATCATTACCTGGTTACCGGTCTCTTCATGCACATTGACCAAATCCCAACACTCTTCCAGCGTATTTGCGGCCGATACCTCCACACCGGTATAAGGCACTCCAGCTTTCATGGATGCAATGGCCATGGGAACATGCCATTCCCAGGGAGTTGCGATGATAACAGCATCAAGTTCTTCATTTTTAAGCATCTCTTCATAGGCATGGTCATGACCCGTATAAATCTTTGGCTCTTTCATGCCGTTCTTTGCAACGATTTCTTTTGCTCTTGCAATAGATACTGGGCTTATGTCACAAATTGATACAATCTCGATTCCGCCAACAGTAATTGAATCATGTACATGTCCCTGACCACGGCCACCTACTCCAATAAATCCGACCCTGACAATAGCTTCGTCCCTTGGGACTTCTTTTTTTGATTTTTCTTTTTTCTGAGCAAATAAATCATTGCCCATTGCAGCCAGACCGGCCATACCGACACCGGCCATGCTGCCTTTTCTGATAAACTCCCTGCGATTTGTACTCATAAGTTAGAATTATTATTTAGTCTGATTAGTGTTCTAATTTTTTCGCTTTGACAAAATTGGACAATTCAATCCATAAAAAGAATAAATTTGGACACTTTAATTTTAATTTTTAAATATGAGTCACGATCGTTTAACATCATCGCACACAACTATTCTCACCTTTAAAAAATGGGGCCGAAAAGGCTATTCTGTCTTCTCCAGCCTGCACAGAATTGTGCGAATAGCTGTTTTAAGTACAATATACCTGCTCTTCGCACTTCCGGCATCAGCTGATATGCTATTTTTAATATCATCAAACGACACCATCAGGCCTATACAGGAAGTAGAGATAGATGAGGTAGTAGTGAGCGCACAAAGGGTGCCTGTATCTTTTCTGCAGACAGCAAGGATAGTTCAGGTGATTAGCAAGGAACAGTTGGCAGGAGCACCTGTTCACGACCTGCAGGATCTTTTGAAATTTTCAGCCAACGTAGATGTAAGGCAGAGATCAGGAAACGGGGTACAATCCGACATAAGCATCAGGGGAAGTTCATTCGATCAGGTATTAATTCTTCTCAATGGAATACCTTTGAATGATCCACAGACAGGTCACCACAACCTGAACATTCCGGTCAGTTTTGATGCCATAGACAGAATTGAGATATTAGAAGGGCCAGCCTCCCGGCTTTACGGTCCAAACGCCTTCAGCGGCGCGATTAACATTATCACAGGCAGATCACCATCAAATTCATTCACTGGCCGTTTAAGTGGAGGTCAATTTGGTTTTTTTGACGGATCCGTATTTCAGTCTGTCAAAACTGGCAATTTAACCAATACTATTTCTGCAGATTACAAACGAGCTGATGGTGCATTAACCAACACTGATTTTAAAATTGGAAATGTGTACTATAACGGTAACTGGCAGTTGCCAACTGCAAAACTGGATTTTCAGGGTGGATATACCGACAGGGGATTTGGTGCCAACGATTTTTATACACCGGTTTATCCCAATCAATATGAGCGGATTAAAACAACTTTTGTGTCTGCTAAGATAATCCAGAACGGCAAATTTCATTTAACACCTTCTTTTTATTGGCGAAGAAATCAGGATAGGTTTGAACTTTTCCGGGATTTTCAAGGAGCGCCATCCTGGTACACTATCCACAATTACCACCTGACTGACACTTATGGTGCCAATATGAACGGTTGGTTTGATGCAGGATTCGGCAAAATAGCTTTCGGTACTGACTTCAGAAGTGAAAACATCTGGAGTACTGTGCTTGGCAGGGAAATGAGCCTGCCTACAGATGTTCCGGGTGAAAGCGGTATTCAGTTTAATCATGCGGACAACCGTTCCAATATCAGTCTGTTTGGTGAATATTCACACCATTTTGGCTCCCTGGATATATCCGGAGGTGTATTGGCTAACTGGAACTCCTCACAAGGCAGAAAATGGATACTTTACCCTGGAATTGACATAGGATGGAGGATTTCGGCACTTCTGAAATTGTATGCCTCTTACAATAAATCTCTGAGGATTCCAACGTTTACTGACCTCTACTACAAAAGTGCTACCAACATAGGAAATCCGGATCTTCTTTCTGAAGAGGCACAATCAGTGGAGGCAGGTTTAAAATACGGCAATCACTGGTTGTCATCGAATGTATCAGTTTTTGTGAGGCTCGGGCAGAATATGATTGACTGGGTCAGGCAACCGGACGCATCTGTCTGGTATGCGAAAAACATTACGACCCTAAATACCAGGGGCATAGAAATGACTGCCAAAATCAACCCTTCCATTCTTTTCGGGAAAGAGTTGTTTATTCATTCATTGGACTTTTCTTACGGCTATCTCACACAAGACAAGGAATCGGGTACCTATATCTCAAAATATCTCCTTGATTACCTGAAACATAAAATTGATATTAGCCTGACACACAAAATAACCCGGCACCTGGATGCAAGTTGGCTTGTATCTTACCAGGATAGAAACGGGACATTTACATTATGGGAAGGGAGCAAATATGGCAAAGAGATAAATTATGCGCCTGTTTGGCTGATTGACAGTAAAATAAACTGGACCAAAAATCAATTCACTGTCTTTCTGGAGACATCAAACCTGTTAAACAGAATCTACTATGACTATGGTAATGTCGTACAACCGGGGATTTGGGTAAAAACCGGAATGATTTTAAAATTGGGAAAATGAAACATAATCATTTAACATTATTTATGTTCCATTGAAACGGCTTAACTAATTTGCTATGCATATTTGCATTGTAAGAGTCGAGCATTTTTTTATAGTTTTGGTTAGTGTAAAAGAGCCGTTCTGATCCCCTGTCAGAACGGCTCTTTCACTATCGGAATTTTTGAGTTTTATAACTTATTGTCAATCAATTTGACTAACTCATTGAATTGTCCCTGCTCAAATCCTGTCGACATGTATATAATTTTTCCCTGTTCATCCAGGAGAAAACTTCGAGGAATAGTCTGTTTGGCAAATAACCCGTACACAGCCCTTTTGGGATCCGGGTACAACGGGAAGGCAATTTTTTGTTCTTCCCGAAACTTGATAACCTCCTGCCAGTTATGTTCACGTCCGAAAGTAAGCATGACAAATTTTGAATTATCATGGTGCCTCTCCCAAATTTCGGACTGAATTTTTGGTAACTCCGTTCTGCATGGACCACACCATGTGGCAAAAAAATTGATTAAAATAATCTTCCCTTTTAAATCACTGATTTTAGCCGTCTTACCTTTTTCATATTCATACTTGAAACTGGGAGCCTGGGCGTCTTTCGAAACAATGGTATTTTGATCAGGAGCATTCTGCGCCATAAGGGATGATCCTAAAATAAGGAAAAGAATCAAAAATAAACCGTATTTTTTTTGCATAGTTAAGTATATAATTATTGAAATTCAGTTACTTACAATTTGTTTTCAATAAAATTACTGATATTTTGATAAATTCTGGCATTGACATCTGCCAGTTCCGTTTTTACAAATTTATCTCCTGTAATATGCTCAAATAGCTCAATATAACGATCAGATATCTGTTCAACAAAATCATCACTCATGAATGGTACTAATTGTCCTTCTTTTCCCTGGAAACCATTCTCAATCAGCCATTGTCTTACAAACTCTTTGGATAATTGCTTCTGATTTTCACCTTTGGCCAGCCGTTCTTCATATCCTTCAGCATAAAAGTACCTGGAGGAGTCAGGTGTATGAATTTCATCGATCAGGTAAATAATACCGTCCTTTTTCCCGAATTCATATTTTGTGTCTACCAGGATCAGTCCTTTTTGTGATGCAATTTCGGTTCCTCTTTCAAATATAGCACGGGTATATTGTTCCAATATTGCATATTCATCAGCTGAAACCAGTCCCTCTTCAATAATCTCCTCCCTGGAAATATCCTCATCGTGACCTTCCATCGCTTTGGTAGTGGGGGTTATGATCGGTTCAGGAAATTTTTGATTTTCTTTCATACCATCCGGCAGATTTATCCCGCATAAAACCCGTTTACCGGAATTGTATTCTCGCCATGCATGTCCGGTCAGGTAACCGCGAATGACCATTTCGACTTTGTACGTTTCACACAGATGTCCGATGGTAACCATTGGATCAGGTGTGGCAATTTTCCAGTTTGGAACAATATCTGAGGTTGCATCCAGAAATTTGGTAGCAATCTGATTCAATACTTGTCCCTTGAAAGGAATACCTTTGGGTAACACTACATCAAAGGCGGAAATTCTGTCTGAAACAATCATCACCAGGTATTCATCTTTGATGTTGTAAACGTCACGGACTTTCCCTTTGTAAATACTTTTCAACCCTGGAAAAGTAAAATCTGTTGAAGTAATAGCTTTATTCATAATAGTTTGAATTAATAATTGTTGTTTTAATCATTTCTTCTGGTGTCCAATTTCTCTTCATGCCTGTCGTATGCCAGAACGATGTCTTTAACCAGCCTGTGCCTTATAATATCAGAATTATCAAAATAAACTGTGGCAATTCCCTCAATGCCTTTGAGAATTCTAAGGGCGAAAATCAAACCGGACTGTTGTTTTCTCGGAAGGTCAACCTGGGTCACATCGCCTGTAATTACATATTTAGTATTCAGACCCATCCTTGTTAAAAACATTTTTAACTGGGGTACTGTCGTATTTTGGGCTTCATCCAGGATAACAAAAGCGTTGCTAAGAGTTCTTCCCCGCATGAAAGCAAGAGGTGCGATCTGTATTATGCCATCCTTCAGGTACTCTTCCAGTTTTTTTGCCGGAATCATATCAAGTAATGCATCATAGAGTGGTTGTAAGTATGGATCAATTTTTTCCCGAAGGTCACCGGGCAGAAATCCCAGATTTTCACCTGCTTCAACAGCTGGTCTGCTAAGAATTATTTTTTTTATCTCTCTGTTTTTCAGTAATTTAACTGCAAGCGCAATAGCAGTATACGTCTTACCTGTCCCGGCAGGGCCAATGGCGAACATCAGATCGAAATCAGTACAACTCTCTACCAGTTTCTTTTGATTGAGTGTTCTCGCCTTAATGGGTTTGCCGCCATTCCCAAACAGCAGTACGTCGCTGCTGTTAAGAATACTTTGATCTGAAGTTTCAGGGTCATTTACCATGATTTGATGAATCGTTTCATCTGAAAGTGTGTTGAAACGATAAAAATGTTCCAGCATAAGCTGAAATTTTTGGGAAAAAATGGTAACCTGTTGCTGGTCACCTTTAACTTTCAGCGTATTTCCTCTTGCAACCAGGGATAAGTTTGGACAATATTTTTTGATCAGATCCAGTTTTGAGTTTCTGATTCCATAGAAATCAGCTGGTTCGATGCCTTCAAGTTCAAAAGAATTTTCGATCATAGGTTACAAATTCCGAAATAGAATTTTATGCAAAATAAATATTTTTTTAATACCGTTTCCAGCAATAAGGTATGGATTATCAAGATGTCTAAAAGTGTATCTTAGCACAATGCACTCAGGCAGTAGTTAAACAAAAGCAGATTGTACTTTTTTACTAAATATAAAACAATCCAATCTGATTCACTATTCTGGAAATTTGCGGGTAAATTATTGATATTCATTATTCTGAAATTTTTAAGTTACATATGGAGAAAGAACAAAAAATGCAGGTTTTTGGCAAGTTGCTATCTGTCATGGATGAACTGCGCGAAAAATGTCCGTGGGACCGTGAACAGACAAATGAAACCTTGCGCAAGTTAACGATTGAAGAAGTTTATGAATTGGGTGATGCTATTCTTGAAAATAATACCCAGGAAATAAAAAAGGAGTTAGGTGATATTTTGCTGCATATTGTGTTTTTTGCAAAAATAGGGGAGGAACAAGGCCAATTTGATATCGGTGATGTTATTAATCATCTGATTGATAAATTAATATATCGCCATCCTCATGTATTTGGAACAACTGAAGTAGCAAATTCTACCCAGGTCATACAAAACTGGGAAGCATTGAAACTCAAAGAAAAAGGTAGAAATAAGAGAGTTTTGGAGGGAGTGCCAATGGCACTCCCAGCATTGGTAAAAGCCAACCGTATTCAGGAAAAGGTGAGGGGAGTGGGCTTTGACTGGGAGTTTAAGGAGCAGGTATGGGACAAGGTAAGGGAAGAACTGGCTGAACTCGAAGTTGAAGTAAAAGCAGGGCGTGTGAAGGAGATGGAACAAGAATTTGGAGACCTCTTATTTTCCATAGTCAACACAGCCCGGCTATATGGTATAGATCCGGAAAGTGCCCTTGAAAGGACCAATCAGAAATTTATCAGGCGATTTAACTACCTGGAGGAGCAGACGCTAGTAAAAGGAAAATCTCTGCATGATATGAATCTTGCAGAGATGGATGTTTACTGGAATGAGGCCAAGAAATTTGACAAATAATAATTTACCCTTGATTTTCAACGGATTGATCTGCTTTGTCCAGTGATTGCGGCAAATCAGACGATGCTGCGATGATTTTGGCAACAACTTTATCCTTAGCTTCATTCAGGTTGACAGAAATTGTATCTCCTTCTTTGATTTCACTGCCAATTATTACTTCTGCAATTTCGTCTTCCAGGTATTTCTGGATGGCACGTTTAAGTGGCCTTGCACCAAACTGTGGATCGAAACCTTTCTCTGCGATAAAATCTTTGGCTTCAGGTGAAATAAACAATTTATATTTCAGGGCTTCCACACGATCATAAAAACCTTTCAGTTCAATATCGATTATTTGATTTATATGACTCTTCTCTAATGAGTTGAACATTACTACGTCGTCTACTCTGTTCAAAAATTCAGGTGCAAATGCCCGTTTTAAAGCTTTTTGAATAACGTATTTATTGTGTTCATTTTCATCTTCGGGAGATGTCTTGGTATTAAACCCGACACCTTGCCCAAAATCCTTTAATTGCCTTGTTCCGATATTGGATGTCATGATCAGAATAGTATTCCGGAAATCAATCTTTCTTCCCAGGCTGTCTGTAAGGCGGCCTTCATCCATTACCTGTAGCAGGATATTAAAGACATCAGGATGTGCCTTTTCAATTTCATCCAGTAATATTACCGCATAAGGCTTTCTTCTGACTTTTTCGGTAAGCTGACCCCCTTCTTCGTAGCCAACATATCCGGGAGGAGCACCAACCAATCTTGAAACCGAGAACTTTTCCATGTATTCACTCATGTCAACACGAATCAAAGCGTCTGTGGTGTCAAATAAATATTGAGCTAAAACTTTGGCTAACTGAGTTTTACCGACACCAGTCGGCCCCAGGAATATAAATGAACCTATTGGTTTGTTAGGATCTTTTAATCCCGCCCTGTTCCTTTGTATAGCTTTGGTGATTTTTTCTACTGCTTCATCCTGACCGATGATGTTCTTTTTCATATCATTGTACATCACCTGCAGCCTTTTGCCTTCAGCCTGGGCAATTTTTTGCACAGGAATGCCTGACATCATGGCAACTATATCCGCCACCTGAGGTTCATCCACAATTTCCCGATGACTTTCCAGCTCTTTCTCCCAGATTTCCTTCTCTTTTTCAATGAGGCTGAGCAGGTTTTTTTCGTTGTCTCGGTAGCTGGCCGCCAGTTCAAAGTTTTGACCTTTCACTGCAAGGATTTTCGAGGCACGAACCTCCTCAATCTTTTCCTCCAGCTTGATGATCCTTTCAGGAACTGAAATGTTTGATATATGGACTCTTGAACCGGATTCATCCAATGCATCAATAGCCTTGTCTGGCAAATGTCTGTCGGAGATGTATCTGGCTGTCAACCTGACACAAGCTTCAATTGCTTCTTTGGTATAAGTTACATTGTGATGGTCTTCATAACGTTCTTTTATATTATGAAGTATTTCAATAGTTTCTTCAATGGATGTAGGTTCAACCAGTACTTTCTGGAAACGCCTCTCCAATGCACCATCCTTTTCGATATGTTGCCTGTATTCATCCAGGGTTGTTGCGCCAATACATTGAATATCACCTCTTGCAAGGGCTGGCTTCAGCATATTGGCAGCGTCGAGTGATCCCGTAGCACCTCCGGCACCAACAATCGTATGAATTTCATCGATAAACAGAATAATATTGTCAACCTTGGCAAGTTCATTGAGAATCGCTTTCATGCGTTCTTCAAACTGTCCTCGGTATTTTGTCCCGGCTACTATAGAGGCAAGATCAAGACTTATAACCCTTTTATCAAATAAAATCCTGGAAACTTTTCTTTGCGATATACGGAGAGCAAGGCCTTCAACAATCGCTGATTTTCCCACACCGGGTTCTCCAATCAAAACCGGGTTGTTTTTCTTCCTCCTGCTTAGAATCTGCGCAATCCTTTGAATCTCATTTTCACGGCCAACAATCGGATCAAGACTGCCTTCCAAAGCAGCCTTGGTGATATCAATGCCGAAATTATCCAAAACAGGAGTGTCTGTCTTGGGATTTGCATTTCCTTTCTGGTTTTGGGAAGAACCTGCACCGCTTCCTCCGCTGCGCCCGAACATATCATCCTGATCATCACCTTCTTCCGGGAAATCTGATTTGTTTTCTATTCTGGATAGTTCCTGGATTTTTGTCTTGACATCATCATAATTCAGGTCATTTTTCTTGAATAAATCAAACACCATACCATCTTTCTCTTTTAATATGGCAAGAAGCAGGTGACCGGTATTGACTGTATCCTCATTCATGGACCTGGCTTCAAGAAAGACAATTTTCAAGGTCCTTTCAGTATTTTTTAATAGGGGAATTGAGGCATCCATTGGTAAAGAGGAGCTTTTCCTCAGGTGCAATTCCAATTCATTTTTCATCCTGGAAAAATCGATCCCAAGCTGTTTCATTGTATCAATGGCAATTCCTTCTCCATCGCGGAGAATACCCAGAAACAAATGTTCGGTACTTATATGGTCGTTGCCGAGTCGGATTGCTTCTTCACGGCTATATGTTAATACATCCTTAATTCTCGGAGAAAATTTTGAGTCCATCACTTCGTTTTATATACTTTTCATCAAAAATCATTCCTTTAACAAAATAACAAATAAATTTAATTAAAACACGCATTTGCTTTCCTGTTATTTAATGGACCATATAGGTGATAAAAGTCATAAATGTCTATCAATGATTAGTTTACATTTGTGGTCCGTAAAAAAAAATATATTATGCAGTTATGAGGCATTCTTGCCAATTTGTCACAATTATAAAGTGAAGAGATTACCGGACAAATTACGGTGATTTTATCAGGTCCTTATTCCCTTGTTAACTTTAAAATGCTTATTTTTGTGTTGCTTTTTTAACAATTAAGAATACAAATTAAATCCATATGTCTGATATAGAAAGGATTATTCCGATTAATATTGAGGAGCAGATGAAAACAGCCTACATTGACTATTCAATGTCAGTCATTGTTTCAAGGGCTCTGCCTGATGTTCGTGACGGGCTAAAACCTGTTCACCGCAGGGTGTTATTCGGAATGAGCGAGTTAGGTAATTTTTCAAACAGACCATATAAAAAATCTGCCAGAATAGTGGGGGAGGTGCTGGGTAAATATCACCCTCACGGAGACTCATCGGTTTATTTTGCAATGGTTCGTATGGCGCAATTATGGTCTTTGCGTTATCCGCTGATCGATGGTCAGGGCAACTTTGGATCCATAGATGGTGACAGTCCGGCTGCCATGCGATATACAGAAGCCCGCCTGAAGAAGATCGCGGAGGAAGCTTTGGCAGATTTAGAAAAAAATACGGTTGAATTCCAGCCAAATTTTGATGAATCCTTGTCAGAACCGACTGTTTTACCGACAAAATTTCCGAATTTACTTATTAACGGAACATCCGGAATTGCGGTTGGTATGGCAACTAATATGCCTCCGCATAATTTATCGGATACAATTGAGGCCATTATTGCTTACATTGATGACCCTCAGGTGTCTATTAATGTACTGATTGACAAAATAAAAGCCCCTGATTTTCCGACAGGTGGCATAATATACGGGTATGCCGGTGTCCGGGAGGCTTTTGAAACCGGCCGGGGACGAATAGTTGTCAGGGGCCGTGCGGAGATTGAGACTACTGAACACGGCAGGGAAAAACTGATCATTACAGAGATCCCATATATGGTCAACAAGGCAGAGATGATCATTAAAATTGCCGAGTTGGTCAATGAAAAGAAAATTGATGGTATCAGCAATATCAATGACGAATCTGACCGTTCAGGAATGAGGATAGTGATTGACATTAAGCGTGAAGAAATGGCCAGTGTGGTTTTGAATAAACTGTACAAATTTACGGCTCTTCAAACCGCATTTAATGTAAATAATATTGCCCTGGTGAAGGGAAGGCCTCAAATGCTGAATCTTAAGGATCTGATTCATTACTTTGTTGAACACCGTCATGAAGTAGTTATCAGGCGTACTCAATATGATTTGGATCAGGCAGAGAAGAAAGCTCATATTCTCAGGGGATTAATAATCGCTATTGATAATCTGGATGCTGTTATTAACATTATCAGGGCTGCTAAAACTCCGGACGAGGCACGTGATAACCTGATTGAGAATTTTGAACTGGATGATATTCAGGCTCGTGCCATACTTGATCTTCGTTTGCAGAAACTTACTGGACTTGAACGTGATAAAATACACCAGGACTATATCGAACTTAATAAGATGATCAACTGGTACAAGGAGGTATTAAGCCACGAACCATTGCGAATGCAAATTATCAAGGACGAGCTGTTTGAAATAAAAAGTTTGTATGGAGATGAAAGAAGGACCGAAATTGTTTACGCATCCGAAGAATTCAATCCTGAAGACTTCTATGCCGATGAGGATATGGTTATCACCATTTCCCATATGGGTTATATTAAAAGAACTCCACTGACAGAATTCAGGACACAGTCCAGGGGTGGCATCGGGTCGAAAGGTTCAAGCACACGTGATGAAGATTTCCTGGAGCATATGTTTATAGCCACGATGCATAATACTTTGCTGTTGTTCACTGAAAAAGGTAAATGCTTCTGGCTGAAGGTTTATGAAATACCTGAAGGTACTAAAATTTCCAAAGGCAGGGCCATTCAGAATCTTATCAGCATTGAACCTGATGATCAGGTTCGTGCTTATATCAATGTAAAATCTCTGAAAGACGAAGAATATATAAACAACAATTACATCATTCTTTGCACAAAGAAAGGGACTATCAAAAAAACCTCCCTTGAAGCTTATTCACGACCACGTCAAAATGGCGTTAACGCGATAACGATCAGGGAAAATGATCAGTTGCTGGAGGCCAAGCTGACAAATGGTGAAAATGAAATAATGCTGGCCGTCAAGTCTGGTAAATCAATTCGATTCCATGAAAGCCATGCACGCGCAATAGGCCGTACAGCATCCGGAGTAAGAGGTATAACTCTTGGAAGCGAAAAAGATGAATTGGTTGGAATGGTTTGTGTTGCTAATGAAGAAGATAATATCCTTGTTGTTTCTGAACACGGATATGGTAAAAGGTCCCGGATAGAAGATTACAGGGTGACCAACAGGGGCGGGAAAGGTGTAAAAACCATTAATATTACTGAAAAAACCGGAGCCCTCGTTTCTATTAAAAATGTAACAGATGGTGACGACCTGATGATAATAACCGAAGCCGGAGTAACAATCAGGCTTCCGGTAGGGGAGATAAGGATGACTGGTAGGGCAGCCCAGGGTGTGAAATTGATCAACCTCAGGGAAGACGACAGCATTGCTTCAGTGGCACGTGTTGAATTAACTGAAATTGAAGAGGTTATAACTGAAATTGATGCCGATTCAGAAGGTAATGAAACAAACGAGAATCAGACAGGAGAAGAAAATCTCAATTAATTATTAATTAAAATTAAAATCAAAAATTGTCCGTGATGAAAAAGATTTTTTTAGTAGTTATCCTACTCTCTGCAAGCAGTTTTCTGTTTGCTCAAAAAGGAAAAGTCAGCAGTGCTGAGTCTTATAAAACTGATGGTAAACTGGACAAGGCATGGGAAACAATTCAGGAGACTATCAATCCGGCTAACCCAAAGGCAGAGAAAACAATTAACTGGACTGAAACCTGGGAGGTAAGAGGAGAAATTTGTGAGTCGATTTACAAGTCAAAGGATGAAAAATACAAAAAATTGGTAGAAAATCCACTTGAAGAAGCCTACAAATCATTCATGAAAGCGACTGAATTAGACCCGAAAGGTGGTTCTCCTGCTTTGAAAATTAAGCTGTTAGGCAGTTTTATTCCGACTCTTTCAAATGCTGCTATTGAGGCATTTCAGGCAAATCAGTTTGAAAAATCCAGTGACTATTTTGAGAAAATTTTAAATCTTGAGGCAACACCGCTTTTTAAAGCTGACAATACACTGGATACTGCGATCATGTACAACGCAGGGCTTGCAGCCATGAATGGGAAACAGCTTGATAAAGCAATCAAATATTTTACATTGACTGCAAAGTACGGCTACAATCCAGGATCATCTTATTCACAGATAGTTAGCGCTTATCAGCAAAAAGGAGATACCGTAACATCCGTTAAGATCATGAAAGAGGCATATGAGAAATATCCTGAGGATCAAAGCATTCTTGTACAGTTGATTAACTATTACATTACTTCTGGAAAATCCGAGGAGGCCCTACTATATCTGGATAAAGCTATTGCTAAGGAAAAGGATAATCCGTCGTTCTACCTTGCAAAAGGAATTGCCATGGATAAGATGGGAAGACAGGATGATGCCATTAAAGAATACGAACAGGCTATCAAAGTAAAAGCTGACTATGCAGATGCATATTACAATATTGGTGTTATATTTTTTAATCGTGGCGTGAAACAGTTTGACGTTGCAAATGCTGTTCCAACTAATGAGCAGGCAAAATTTGAAGCAGAAAAGAAAAAATCTGATGAAGAATTCTCAAAAGCTGTTCCTTATCTTGAGAAAGCAGTCGAATACAATCCCAAAGATATTTATATCAAAGACCAGTTGAAGAATTTATACTATCGTCTGAAAATGATGGATAAGTTCGAACAAATGAATAAACAGTAAAATGAAAATGAAAAGGAGTCTATTTTGACTCCTTTTTCTCCCCTTATTCTATTTAACATAATATTAATTATAAGACAAAGTATCTTAATAGAATTTATGCGGCTTAATAAAGGTAATTTCCATTTGAGCTAAGAACCTCTTAAATAATGCATTATCAGGCTATATTACCTGATTGTACGCTGAAAAGATCAATAGTAATTAGATATCTCTGAAAGTATAATCAGAATAATCAGTTACAATAGGTTCATATTGCTGGTGAAACAATGGTGATGAAATAATAAAATCAGCTGTAGACCTGTTTGAAGCTGTCGGAATATTATACATCACGGCAATTCGCAGTAACGCTTTCACATCTACATCATGTGGCTGAGGTTGCATTGGATCCCAAAAGAAAAATAATAAATCAATATTTCCTTCAGATATCATGGATCCCAATTGCTGATCACCACCTAACGGTCCGGATTTTAACCTGAGGACTTCTGGCGGAACAGCATCGTTTTCCTTACACTTTAACCTCAACGCTTCATCAACTAGTTTTCCGGTTGTACCAGTACAGATCAAGCTGTGCTGAGCAAGCTCCTTCCAGTTGTAGTTAACCCATTCGACCATATCCTTCTTCTTATTGTCGTGTGCTACAATGGCAATTTTCTTTTTTGATTTCATTCTTGTCTTCATTCTAAATAACTTATATTATTTATTCACTGGAATGTGAAAAATTTATATGACTCCAAATTTAAAATATATCGGCTATATTTCGTTTAAGATATTGTTAAATAATTGATAATTAATAATTTGCATATTTGTTACAAATAATCGATTATATAACTACGTATCAACTGGAAATAATCCTTTCTATAACTAAAATAATCCTTGTTGATTACAATATTGTCATACTTTTCTAATTCATTTGATTTGATGATGGATTCAACCAAAGCAGTGTATCCTGATGTTTCATGGTAACTTTTCATCAATTTTACCAAAGTAGCAGTGGTGCCCCTCTCCCACCGTTTTTTTCTGAATTTTTCATAGGATGCTAACTTTGCAGTAAAATAGTAATAATGTTCAACTGCCTGACTAATATCATCATAGCTTCGCACAAAAAAAACTGATCGATCAGGATTTATGATTTTTCTGCGTTGTTCATCAGCAGAAAATGACATTATGCCAAAAGGATTATTAGCCTTGGAAAATAGACTGGATGTACCCCAGCCGGATTCCAAAATGGCCTGTGCCAAAACAAGACTAACAGGATGAGGATACAGCCTAACTTTCAGGTCTTTAATGGAATTCGCATCGTACAACTGCATCATCTGCTTGAAAAACTGCAGATCTTCTGCCCTGATGGCTCTTTTGTTAATCATTCGGTTCTCAATGAAATCAATGCGCTGGAGTATACTGAAAAGACGGTCTCTTTCAATAACAATCGCGGGTAGCATATAATTAATAAAGAGCTGCTTGCGTTCCTCCTCGGGTATGGTATCGAAATCAATGCTTCCCTTGTATTTTACAGGGAGTAAAGTAGAATAATCCTGAATTAGGATGGATTTTGCATCCTTAATCCGGATCTCATCATATTTTATATGGTAGGCAGGATACAGGTAGTCGTAGGAAGAATATTCGTTTGCAAGAACGTAGACAATTCCTACCAGGATAATTAGAAGGATTACTTTAATCAGTTTAATCATGAATACAGTTCATTCTTATCGCTTTCAGAGGCCAAAGGTATGAAATATGAATAAAAAATCGAATCAGCTGAAATGAAGATAAGAGTAACAATGGTTACCCTTATCTATATCTGTGTATCGCATGAAAAAGAATGATTAACACGCTTAAATAAACGGATTCTGTAAACGGCAATATGAATGTAATTGATCACCGCTGAATCTAATTATTGTATGGAAAGATTAAAAAAACTGTTCAATAAGTATTGGTTAAATTCAGTTAAACTCCTGTTCCAATTGATTGACCCACTTATGTATCCTATCATCCGACAGTTTTGACTGATTTTCCTGATCTAGCAACAATCCAGTCAAGGCATTATCCTTCAGTGCCTTCGATGATTCAAAAGAGTATCCTTCACGTGAGGTATATCCAATTATCTTTCCGCCTCTTTTTTCGAAGAATTCCCCAAGTATACCCACTGCATCACAAAAGTTCTCGGGATAATTTTTCTGGTCTCCCAAGCCATAAAGTGCAAATTTCTTACCGTTAAATTCCATATTTTCCAACGCCGGCAGAATTTCATCCCAATAATTCGGAAGTTCACCGTCAAACCAGGTGGGTACACTTAACACATATCCGTCGAACAAGAGAAATTCATTTCCCTTACAACTTTCTACATTAAGTTGCTCAACAGAAAAATTGGTGAAACTCTCGGCAATTTTTGAGGCAATTTTTGCTGATTTATTTGAGTTAAAACTATATACGACTGCTATTTTTTTCATCTGCTCAATATTTTAACAACTTTAAGGCTGCATCAAGGATTTTCTTCTCATCAGGGAGAATGGCTGATTCCAGAATCCTGTTAAAACCGACAGGTGTAAATTCCGATCCAACCCTGCGAATTGGAGCATCCAAAAATTCGAAGGCTTCTTCGCTGATTATAGATGACAATTCTCCGCCAAAACCGCCAAAAACCTTGTCTTCATGTACGATTAAAACTTTGCCCGTTTTCCGTACAGAATCAACAATACCTTCCTTGTCAAGGGGTATCAGTGATCTGATATCAAGAACTTCCACTTCATAACCCTCTTTAGCCAACTTCTCAGCTGCCAGGAGAGACAAATGTGTTGTATTACCATAGGTAACAATGGTCATATCCTTTCCGGCACGACGTATCCTTGCTTTTCCAAAAGGTACTTCAAAATCATCAGGTACAATAGCGGACGCAACAGGTGAATTATACAAAGCTTTTGGCTCCAGAAACAAAGTCGGTCCTTCTGAACGCAATGAAGTTCTTAGTAATCCTGCTGCATCATCTGCGAAAGAGGGATATACAATCCTGATACCTGGAAAGCAAACCAGCGAGCCTTCAATTGTCTGTGAATGATAGAGTCCACCGCCAATATAACCGCCTGATGCAAGGCGAATGGTGACATTGGGAGCAAACTGACCGTTTGTTCGCCAGTATTCATGTGTCATTTCGACAAATTGTTCCATTGCCGGCCAGAAGTAGTCTGCAAACTCCGCACCTTCAACGACAATGCGGATTTTTTTATTATACCTGGACATGCCATTTGCAGTGCCGGTAATAAAATCTTCTGCAATAGGCCCGTTAAATACACGTTGCTTGCCGAATTCTTTTTGAAGACCTTTTGAGACATTAAAAATTCCACCTTTTTCTTTATTGGCGATATCCTGGCCCCAGATAAAAGTATCCGGATTCAAAGTAAACTCGGTTTTCAGCGTCTCATTGATTGCTTCAATCAGCTTTTTCTTTGTACCCTTATCATTTTTCTGAATTCCATCAGGATATTTAGCTGCCTCATAAGCTGTTGCGTAAACAAAATTGTAAATTCCTGCAGGATCCGGATCTGGAGAATGTAATGCAAACTGATGGGCCTGCTTTACCTCTTCCTTGGCTTTTTCGTCAATTAAATTCAGCTCTTCAGCTGTAAACCTGTCATATCTCAGCAGCAGACGCCTGAATTTATTAAGAGGATCGTATTCACGTACATAATTCAGTTCAACTTCATTTCGATAAAGATCATGCCTGTCCGAATTGGAGTGCGAGTGTATACGGATACAATTGGCTTGCACAATGCAAGGCATTTGATTCTCAATAACCCACTTTTTGGCTTCAACCATGGCATTCATCGAATCAAAAACATCCTTCCCGTTACAATGAATCACTCTCAGGTTCTTAAAACCCAGGAAGTTATTAGCGACCTTACGGTTGGCTGTCTGATCCTTCTTCGGGACCGAAATACCATAACCATTGTCCTGAAATACAAAAATTACAGGCAACTGTTCTGTCGAAGCTCCGTTGATTGCTTCATAAACATACCCTTCGCTTACAGAAGATTCTCCCTGGGAACTAATTGAGACCCCGTCACTTTTATAATACTTGATAGCCCGGCCAACTCCGGCAGCGTGCAGCGTATGATTTCCGGTACTTGAAGAGACGTTGTGAATATTCCAGGCAGGCTTTCCAAAATGGTTAGACATATGACGGCCTCCTGAGTTGACGTCATTCGCTTTAGAAATTCCGTTGAGAATGATTTCTTCTGCAGTAAGACCTGCTGATAAATTAGTCAACAGGTCCCTGTAATAAGGAAACAAATGATCCTTACTCTTATCAAAAATTTGTCCGATAGCAAGTTGAATACCATCATGTCCGGCATAGGGAGCATGATAAGACCAGCCGATTGCCTGCTTGAGATAATTGGGAGCCTTCTCATCCAGCATCCTGCCTAAAACCATCAGGTGGTACCAATTTTGCAAAGTAGATTTTTCAGTCTGTAAAATAGAAAATTTCGTAGGAATAGGAAGATCGTGTAAATTATTCATATATAGAAAAATAGCGTATTTCAATTAAATAGATCGTTTCGGATCGAAGTCTTCAATCAGGTCTGCAATACGGCGCAGAAACTTCCCACCAAGCATTCCATCCACCACCCTGTGATCATAAGAAAGTGAAAGAAATACTTTATGCCTGACAACAATGGCATCCCCGGTAATAGTTTCTATAACAGCAGGCTTTTTCTCAATGGTCCCAATAGCAAGAATGGCAACCTGAGGTTGATTAATTATTGGAGTTCCCATTGAATTTCCGAAGGAACCGAAATTAGTAATTGTAAAAGTACCACCTTGCAGCTGATCGGGAGTTAATTTTTCATTGCGTCCGGCTTCTGCAAAAAGATTGATATCCTTTGTCAATCCCAACAGATTTTTTTCATCTGCATCTTTAATAACGGGCACCATCAGGTTCCCGCTATTGGTGGCTACCGCAATCCCTACATTGATTTTTTTTCTTAATATAATTCGATCACCGTCAACCGAACTGTTAATCATACGGTATTCAGTGAGGGCCTTGGCAACAGCTTCGGTAAAAAAAGGCAAAAATGTTAGCTTTTCTCCATATTTGGATTGGAATGCATCCTTGTTACGGTTGCGCCAAATGACCATTTCAGTTGCATCTGCTTCAACAAACGAGGTGACATGGGGTGCTGTTTGTTTTGACATAACCATGTGATTGGCAATCAATCTTCGAACCCTATCCATTTCCATAATTGTATCTTCTGCCCCAATCGACACTGAAACTTTGGGTTTTGGAGAAGATTCAAGTACCGGAGAGGCCTGTGGTGCTAACGTTGACTGCGAAGGTCTGTTCGAATAACCTGAAGCTCTTGCTTCGATGTATTTTAGCAGATCAGACTTCTGTAAACGGCCTCCGATACCACTTCCTTCAATATTATCAAGGTCACCCAAAGGTATACCCTCTTTTTTGGCGATATTCTTAACAAGCGGAGAATAAAACCTGTCAGAAACTGACTTTTCAAATGCTTTTACTTTTTCTGTCTCATGTAAAATAACTTCAGTTGTTGGTTCATTGACTGATTCCTTCACTATGGAAGAAGCTGTTTCACTGCTAGTTCCAATAAGATCAATGATCATAGCAATTTTTCCGACTGCAAGCAAGTCATCAACTTTACACAAAATAGATTTAATTTTACCTGAAACCGGTGAGGGAATTTCTGAATCCACCTTATCAGTTGCAACTTCAAAGAGCAGGTCATCTTCCTGAACTGTGTCCCCTACTTTAACAAATATTTTAGTAACAGTTGCTTCCTGAATACTTTCACCCAATTTGGGAATTAAAACCTCAAAATCCGACATACGTTTTTTATTTGTAGTACTTATAAAGAGAGCTGTTATGAACGCTCTGCGGGTTCATATACGAAATAATGGAAAGAAGGTTTACATTACCCTTGCAAAAAGTAACTACAAAGAAAATCAGCTATTTGGGAAAAAAATCAAACAGGTCATAATCAGGCCATTTGTTTATCTTTTTGAGGGTCCTCGACATAACCCTGTCCATTTCGATGGCCAGGCGTGGGCCTTTATAATTACTAGTATTTGTAATCATTACCCAGGATATTCCGTTCGGCTCCCTTTTGACAAGCGCCGAAGAACCCGGAAGTGTTCCGGTACGCCACCATTCGCCGTTTTCATTGGTGCTTCGCCAGCCCAGTGGATCAAGGCCACCCTGGTCAACACGCGTCATTTCGGCAATGCTTTGTTTTGATATGATATCCTTCACCCTCGGATCTCCGTCTATAACAATCAACAGTTTCATTAAATCAACCGGAGAAGATATCCAGCCACCTGCAGAGCCTAATAACGCCATATTCGTACTCCCGTAAACCTTTGGTACCATTCTGCCGCTTCCATCATATGCTTCGGCCGGTGGCGCATCTTCGGGCTGATAATATCTTACCTCTTCAAGCTGCTTTTCATTTTCAAAACTTCCACCTAACTGCATATCATATATATGAGCCGGAGCCAGAACATTGTCCCTGACAAATTTTTCATAACTGGTTTTGGATGAAACTGCGATAACCTCTCCAAGTATCATGTATCCTAGATTTGAGTAAGCACTCAATGAACCAGGTTCAAAATGAAGTCTTTTAGCAGTAACAAACTTCAAATAAGAGCCGATTTTCAATGGCATGGGATCACCAGTCTGTTCAGAAACAATTTTTGGAAGAAATGCAATATCACCATATCTCTGTGTCCATCCTCCGGAATGATTTAAAAGATTGCGTATAGTTATGTTTGTCAGTCTATTATCCTTAATTTTAAGGTATTTTTGGTTGTTAAGAATCCCATATTTGCCAAAAACTTTACTGTCGAGTTTAATTTTACCACTCTCAACCAGTTTCATGACTGCAATAGCGGTCACAAGCTTGGAAACACTGGCTATACGAAATAGTTGTTCCGGAGAAGCATGAATGCCTGCCTGAACATCTGCGTAACCATAGCCTTTGGCAAAAATCAACTTCTGATCTTTTACAATTGCAACACCCAATCCTTTGAGATAATTCTGCTCCCTGAATTTCTCGAAACTTTTATCCAACAAATCAGTATATTCAGAGTCGACTATCTTCTTAATTATCAAGTTATTAATCCTTCTGTTTTCAAGAAAAGCTACCTTTTTCTTTACAATAGAAGGTTGAAATCCAGAGAAATTCGGAAGAAAAAATATAATTAATAATACAAAAGTGAATTTATAAAAATAACGGAGCATACACTTGTTATTTACATTTGTAAATTAAATCGTGGATTAAAATATTGACAATGATTACATTTGTAAACAACCAACAATGTCTTTTATTGATTTGTAATTGTGCCTGTCCAGATAATCATTTATGCCAGTGAGAATATGCTGAGTTACCAATGGATCAATAAAGTTTGCCGTACCAACCTGTATTGCTGAGGCTCCAGCCAGGAAAAATTCAATTGCGTCGGTAGTATTCATAATTCCTCCCATGCCCACCACGGGAACTTTAACAACTTTTGATACTTCCCAAACCATGCGAAGCGCAATCGGCTTTATGGCCGGACCTGATAATCCGCCGGTTATGGTGGATAATACTGGTCTTCTGCTCTCTGCATTGATTGCCATTCCCAACAGCGTATTTATCAGTGATATACTATCTGCGCCATTACCTTCAACGATAGCTGCTATTTCAGAAATATTGGTAACATTTGGTGAGAGCTTCACCATTAAGTGTTTACTATAGACTTTTCTTACAGAGCTGACAACAGCTCCAGCTGCCGGGCAACTTGTTCCGAATGCCATTCCGCCTTCCTTAACATTCGGACATGAAATGTTGAGCTCGATTCCGGAAATATGATCCAGATCTTCCAATAGTTCTGCACATCTGATATATTCACTGACCGTTGAGCCTGAAACATTCACAAAAATGTTTGTATTATATTTTAGGAGACCAGGGTAAATATGATCAATAAAATATTTAACACCATTGTTCTGCAATCCGACTGCATTAAGCATTCCAGATGGTGTTTCCGCCATGCGGGGATATTTGTTACCCTGTCGTGAATGCAACGTTGTTCCTTTGACTACGAATCCTCCAAGGGTGCCAACATCAAAAAAATCATCGAATTCTGTTCCATAACCGAATGTTCCTGATGCTGTCATTACCGGATTTTTAAAATCTAGTCCGGCAATATCTATGCTTAGTTCTGCCATTTTAATTGTTTTATGTCAAATACCGGTCCATCAGTACAAACACATCGGTGACCAATCACAGTTTCTGTTACACAGCATAAGCAGACCCCATATCCGCAAGCCATCGTATTTTCAAGGGATACTTCACACGAAATATTATATTGGGCCGCTATTCCTGCAACCGCTTTCATCATGGGTTCAGGTCCGCAAGTATATATTTTATCAAATGTTTTGATATCATTTTTGAACAGTGAATGGTCTGTAACAAATCCTTTGGTGCCTTTTGTACCATCTTCAGTTGTGGTATGAACTGTTCCAAACCTGGCAAACGTATCCAGTTCCACGAGATCGTAAGCACTTCTTGCACCAAGAAGTATCTCAACCTGGTGGTCTTCTTTTTTTAAATTTTCAGCCAGCATCATCAGGGCAGCAACTCCAACTCCACCTCCAACAAGCATCACTTTTGATTTTTTATCAGGACTATTAAAACCTTTACCCAAAGGGAAAATTACGCTGAGGAAATCCCCGGCTTTCGTATTTATTAATGTTTTGGTTCCCTCTCCAATACCTTTTATTAAAAATGAAATGGTATTGGTTTCGTGATTCACCTGGTAAATTGAAAATGGGCGTCTTAGAAAAATATTGGCAGACTTATCTACCAGTATATTGCCAAATTGACCCGGTTCAATAGCTTCCAGCGTGACGGCAGATTTTAATTCAAGGACCGCCTGATCTCTGTTTAAACGTCTATTTGATAGTACCAGTAAGTTTTGCACTGTTTTTTTCATCGGAAAATCTCAGTATTTGCTTCGGTTGCGATACAGCTTCTCCCACCGGGAGTATCAAAATAAGGCCGTAAAACAATCCGGTGAATGAAGTGCAAATATAGGCAAAATGGGTTAAGAAGGTCGGTACAAACTAAAAGTTTTATCTCTATAGAAGAACAGAATCTGCTCTATTTCCTTCTCTTCATGGTTAAGAATTACCGGAGACACAGGTTTTGCTGATTGATTCAAATCATTTTTCGATTTCATTCCAGACGTTTCCGGAGCATTGGCATCCAGCTCGTTTTTTCTACCGGGAGCAGTAAAACTTCCGGTTACAGAGGAATTTTGCAGGTCAGAACTGACAACCTCAATTTCATGGTCAGCAGATAAAGGATCTGTAAGATTCAATCTTTCAGTATCATGAAGAACAATATTCTCTCTTTCAGATAAAGCAACAGTTTCAGGCAAAATTTGGATTTCTGTGACAGACGGTGACCTTGAGACTTCCTTCTCTTGACCAATATTCATCTTGCCCTCTCCTATCATCAGCCACCTGGAATTGATTAGCGGATAAGCCATCAACATCTTTTGGATAAATGAGGCACTCGGATAATTCCGGCCATTTAAAATATGTGACATGCTGGATCTTTGAACGCCAATCTTGTCTGCAAATTCGGCTGGCGAAATCTTCTCAGCTGATAAAAATTGTAAAATACGGTCTTTCATATCGCTGTAACAAAGGTTTGTCAGACAAATGTAATAAATTAGTTTACATTTTACAACAGTATTATTTTGATCAGATATTACAATTGTCAACTACATATATGTTACATATGTTAATGGTATTCCGAATAAATTTAATTGTCTTGTGCAACCAAGTGAATCAATTGATTAATAAATGTTCATATGTGACTGGTTTATAGCTTATTATCTGCTAGTTTCTGTCAAAACATTCATTAAAATCAATCACAAATTGACATCTGTTAATTTATAGTTGATTCAATAGTTTATCTTATTTACTTAACGTATTGATTTTAACTACATTGTCAATTTAAATTTATAAATATATCTTATGGATTATCCGGCTTGCGACTGATTGACAAAAGTAATTAATGGAAAAAATAGATAGTTGAATATATTTTTTATCCTGTTTCGGTGATAAGCGTCTTAGAATTGGCTGCAAACTATATTCCCCGGAGATTCACGGAAATAATGAATTCTGATGCTAATGAACCCGGTTCTATAAGGTATGATTCTCTCAGTCCTATTTTTACCGGCGCGATGAATCTCAGAAAATGACATTCTGTCAATAATTCAGCTCCGGTGGAACTCATCGTCTTTTCTATTGTACTGCCTGTTGGATGAATAAGAGCGGAAACCCTGGCATAATCATAATGCAACCTTACTGTAACTCTCTTTAAATAATAAAGATGCCATAAATGCCAGTCGGGAGAAAACAGTGGTATCGCATAATCGCTTCTGAGAGTAATCAGCCTGTTGTTTTCAATATTGGAATATCCCCTTGGATAATATACCAGATCATTGAAATAATGATCCCGTGAAATTTTTTGCTGGTAACCGGAATAAAATTTCATCCCCTGGTTGGGCACAAATCCTGGCAGGTAAATGGATCCCTCTGCTGATACTATTTTACCTAACTCTTTATCCCCGAATGGAGTGCTCCTGTAATTAAACTCTACAACCTGGCCCCAGCCCGGTTGTATATCCCGGTGGCTTTGCTGTTTTAGATTGTATGCATAAAGCCTGATAGTCAGAGGTATATAGTTTCCACTGAATATTTCGGAAGCAATTGATTTGTCCTCCCAATAATGAGAATAACCTATTTGCATTTCCGGCTGAAACAATCGATACATTTTCCCGTGAGAAAAATTAAATGGTATTGCTGCGTCAAGCTTTAGATTCATAACTTTCTGATAATAAGTTACTGCAATGGTATCTACTCCTGTAACAACATCATTTGAGTCGGTTCTTCTGATGATCTGGTAGTAACTGTCTCTCTCTTTTCCATAATCCCCATAAAATGATAGTACAGGGTACCAGCCGGAATATTGAAATTTTCCAATCCATTTGCCGGTTTGATTCAATGTTGAATAATTGAAACCAAACTGGGTAATAGCTGTGGTTAATTTATTTTGTGAACTGACTGAAAATCCTGCATTTACAGTCGACTGTTCAGCATCAATATACACAGGTGCCCAACTATGAATATTGATCAAATTTTTAAACTTCCGATACTTTGCACTGGGAAATCTCAATGTATCCAAAGATGAGAAATCGATCACGCCATGTTCCTGTGCTGTCAACTTCCCCGACAGTGTGTCCTGAAATCGCTTAATCTCAGTAAAATCAGTCCAGTTAGACTCTGAGCTCTGTTTTCGGACAATTTTAAAGCCGTCTGAGGTATAATCGCTAAAGATTAAACACCTGCCATCCCTTGAACTTTGAATATCTTTTATCCCATATTTTGCGGCAACAATTCTGTATCTTCTATTTGTAGTGAGGTCAAGAGCATATCCCTCGTCTTTCCCGCCATAATTTGAAACATAGTACAAATGGTTGTTTTGCTGTACCGGTTTTCTGATTTCAAATGAGGCTGGATTTGTAAGGCGTGTCAGAATACTTGTTGCCAACTTGATATTAACAAGGGATTTCCCCCCGGATCCCAGTTCAACAGCGTATAAAAAACTTGCATCTGCCGACCAGGACGGAGTAAAAAAAACATTATTTCCGGAGGCTTTGAATTCCTGGATAATTTCACCTTTATGTCTGGAAATCAATATTATGGAACAATAATTCTGGTCGTTGAATTTGACGGCAGCAATTGTTTTTCCGTCAGGTGAAATAGCAGGAGCCTGTAATTTTTCATCATAAACCTTCTCCCATATGGTCTTATTTTGAATATCAAAAATTCTCAGAAGTGAGCGTTCCTTGTTGGCCCACCTCAAATCCGGCTGCGACTCAATCCAAACGATTTTACCATCCGAATAACTCATTGATTCTTCCAGTATATTTCCGGGTTCAAATATTTTCTTCTCTTTTAAATATTTGTCAATCAGAACAATACGAGGTGCTTTATCCAATGATGTCTTTAAAGCAATGAAGGAAGAATCATTCATCATGTGAGGATAACTGTAAGACGAATAGAATTTGTCTGATTTAACTGCAAATTTTCGATTTTGGTAATTATCTTCCTGCGCATTAAATCCAAATGGTGACGTATTTTTAAGGTTGTTCATGATTGAACGGTAATGTTCATCCTGATTTTTGCCGGTTGCAAGTTTTAGACCCCGGGAAAGGGAATTCAGTCCCAGTGGGTGCCTTGCAATGTAATGGAGTACACTGCCCCAAACCTCTCCCCCATTCTGATTTCTGATATTTGAAACCATCTGATAACCAAGTTGATAATAGTCAGGAATCCAGTTCTTATAGGAACCCAGGTAAGCTTTGTCAAAACTATAGATTCCTTTTTCATCTACAATGGCTTTCAATTCCATAGAGAATGATGGAAGCCGGCCTCTTCCTGTATTGCTGAAAGCAGTTTCGGAGACAACAGCATCACCTTCTAGAAACCAAAAAGGCAAATAGGCGCCAACTACCAATGAAGCAGCCTGTTCACCCAGTAATATTCTAAAAATTGCTGGCAGCTCGGATTCAATTTTATCGATCTGGACATGATGTCGAAGCTCATGTATTGCCAGCTGTTCCATCCAGTCCTGGGCATACATATCCTGGTAAGGTGTTGGATATAGTTCCACCCTTGATGGCGACCAGGCAACAAATCCGTTTGATTTTATCGTCCTGTTATGTAGAATAACTGATATTTTCTTCGGACGATGATTCAGGCTCTGCCCGGAAAAATTGTATACCTTTTCAAATACATGAGCAACATTTTGAGCCTGATTTTCATAATCAGCGGGATAGATGATCTGGAAATTTTCAGTCCGGATCTGGCGCCACTTAATGCCTGCAGGTTCCTGTCCTGCAACAAAATACTGTGCTTTTGACAAATAAGGAATAAAAACTATACTGCTAAGTATTAATCCTATCATTAAACATTTGGTAAAATTCAGCATTTGTATTGGATTAGGCAGATTCATTGAGTGGTGCACATTGCGATTTCAACCAGTCCAGTACCGCAGGTTCATGAATAAACGGCGAAATGTTCCGGAAAACCATTTGATGATAATAATCTATCCAGTTAATCTCTTCAATACTAAGTAGTTCCTTTACAATTAATTTAGGGTCAAACGGACAAAGTGAAATTGTTTCAAAGCAGAGAAAATTCCCAAAGTCACCTGGATGAAATTTTTTGCAGAGAATGACATTTTCAACCCTGATACCATATTCTCCCTCCCTGTAAATACCCGGTTCATTGGAAATTATATTCCCTTCGCGTATAGGTTCGTTGCTAAATTCTGCCCTGATACTCATCGGACCTTCATGTACAGACAAAAAATACCCGATTCCGTGCCCTGTACCGTGTCCGTAATTTATTCCATTGCACCACAATGGCTTACGTGCATATGGATCCAGCGAATAGCCCCTGGTTCCCTCAGGGAAGATGGCATTCGCAAGTGATATATGGCCTTTTAAACATATTGTAAAGTCCTCTTTTTGTTTTTGGGTAGGAATCCCTAATGCAATTGTCCGGGTAATATCTGTTGTCCCGTCCAAATATTGTCCTCCTGAATCAATCAGCAGTAGATTACCAGGATTAACTTCCACATCTGAATTTTCAGTGGCGTGGTAATGTACAATTGCACCATGCGGGCCAAATCCAACTATGGGATAAAAGCTTGCTCCTTTGAAATAATCCTGCCGGCTACGAAATTCATCCAATTTTTCGCCTATCGTCATTTCTGTAATCCTCTCTTTACCAATGGAATGAGTGATCCAATACAAACAATTGACAAGTGCTGCACCATCTTTCTTGTGGGCGTTTCTGATGCAATTTATTTCATGCAAGCTTTTGACAGATTTTAATTGTGTTATTTCAGAGGGTGCAAAGCCAACATTATTTGACTTTGAAAGAGACTTTACGACCAGAGAATTGGTGCGAACAGGGTCTATTTGCACTCTTTGGTCCTTTGTTCGGCTCAAATAGTCAAAAAACGAATCGTAGGATTCAACCTGAATCCCTTCATTTGCCAACATACCAGTAAGTTCGGAAATCTTACCCGGTTCAATAAACAGGCAGACATCCTTATGGTCCAGGTAACAATAGGCTGTAAAAAGTGGTATGTACTGAATATCATCCCCTCTCAGGTTAAGTAACCAGGCTAAATCGTCGAGCATTGAAACAACCATGGAATCTTTTCCATTGTTTTTAAGCTTCTTTCGGACCATTTCAATCTTTTCGGTCCTGGAAATTCCGGCAAAAGCAATCGGATGCTCGTATACAGGTTTAGTTGACAAGGTTGGCCGCATCTTCCAGTTTGGGGTTACCAGGTCAATATCGTTCCGAAATACCAGGCCCTTCGCACCTAATTTTTCGTTTAGTTCTGATGCATCAGCGGCAGAAATGGTCAGACCATCTACCGCTAAAGTATCACCGGGGATCATGTTGCCGGTGATCCATTCTGTCAAACTTATTGCATCAGGAACTCTCTCTTTCATTAAGATTATCCCGCTTCCGCTCAACTCCTCTCCAACCTGCAGAAAATACCTGGAATCTGTCCAAAGCAATACTTTATCCCGGGTAACCAGGACCTTACCATATGAACCGGTAAAACCAGATATCCATTCCCTGGTTTTCCAGTATTCCGGCGGATATTCACACAAATGCGGGTCTGCACCTGTGATTAGATATGCATCAATCCTTTTAACTTTCATCAAAGATCTCACGGAAGTAATTCTATTGATGACTTCAGAAACTTTATTCATAAAGATTCATTCGTTAATAATTTTCGTGTTTTAATTGCCTTCAGGAAATAAAGTTCAGTACACCTATTACCCGGATAACCCATTTTCGGTTGTTGTGATAATTGTCTCACCGGCATTTCCATTTGAACATCTTTCAACATAATACCGGATGATCTGTATCATACTTTGTGAACATAAATCTTTGAAATCAATATTTTCAGGCAGAATAAATTCAATCGATGCCACATCATCTCCCGGCTTCAAAGATTTCATATGCTCTGCCTCGCAAACATAAGCCAAATCTACAGTTGGTACGGTAAAATCCGAATAGGAATATAAATTTGGAAATGAAACCAGGTATGTTTTCTTAGTAATTTGGATATTAAGTTCTTCTTTAATTTCCCTGTCTACAGCTTCTTCTGCCGTTTCCATTGGTTCAACAAATCCTCCTGGCAAATCAAGCTTACCTTTTCCAGGATCTACTGCCCTCCTGGTGAGCAATAATTCACCCTTTTCATTAAGAATCAGGCATGCTACTGCTGCAGAGTTGTTTATATAGTAATGAAAACTACACATCCTGCATTTGAAAGATCTGCCCAAATCCCTGGTTATGAATTCGGAAGCGCCGCACTTTGGACAGAAATTAAATGCGGGTTTTTCTTCACGATCCATCATTTAATATATTTCATGGCTTTCATCCATTCGACCAGCATAAGAGGCCATTGGTCATGGGCTTTGCCTGTTTTATGCATACCAAACCCATGTCCTCCCTCCTTGAAAATGTGTAGCTCCGCAGGTATTCCTTCGCGCTTGAGCGCCAGGTAATATTCGATGCTGTTACGGGGTTTAACACCCGTATCATCATCCGCGAGCGCAATAAATGCAGGTGGCGTCTGTTTTGTAACCTGCAATTCATTGCAGAAATTCTGTATGATTCTCCAGTCATTGGTTTTACCTATAAGATTCTCTCTTGACCCCATATGACCCCACTCCTCTTTAAAGGTTACAACAGGGTAAAGCAGTACTGAGAAATCCGGCCGGCAACTTAACCTACCCACAGGTGTCGATGAATCCTTATTCCCTGGATCAAAATGAGTTGAAAGTGTTGATGCAAGATGTCCGCCGGCAGAAAATCCTGCGATGCCAACCTTCCGCGGGTCCACTGACCAATCTTCGGCATGAAATCGTACAAATCTCACTGCCTGTTGTGCATCCTGTAGCGGTATTTCAGAATGGCCATAGGGAAGTCTGTATTTAAGCACCACTCCTGTTATTCCTTTACTCTGAAGAAATTCCCCAACCTCATAACCTTCGTGGTCCATAGCTTCTATGCTATAGCCTCCTCCCGGGCAAATAATGACAGCGACACCTGTGTTAATTGATTTTTCCGGAAGATATACAGTAAGCGTAGGTTCAGATACATACCGAACCCTGCGCCCCTCAAAAGTCTCCTCAGGTTTGGGACATACTACCTCACCAGGGGTCCCTTCAGGCCAAAGTTTCATAACAGTTTGTGATTTAGTATTTTGAGTGAAAATCATAAAGAAAAGAATCAAATAAATTTTTGCTTTCATTTTTATATAATTTGAATTTTAATGGTCAAATGCGAATGAAGATCAATCAAGCTAATTTACATGGGATTTCTATTCCTCCGGGCAGTTATTCTCCGACCGTACTCAATTCTTAATTAATAATTTGCGTTTATATATCATTTTGTATTGTCTGCTAAACTTTCAAAATCAACATTTAATTAATTTTTAATGACATCCAATTATTTAAATTATCCGGAAAGAACAATGACTAAAAATAGCCATTTATATGTGCAATGTTTAAGGAAAAGAGTTTAATACTACTTTAAATAATAATTTCCCTATTTTTGCAAATATGGATATAAATTTGCTTTGGAAGGGTGTTTTAACAGGAATGGCAGTTTCTATTCCCCTCGGTCCACTTGGTATTTTATGTATTCAAAGAACAGTTAACAGAAACTGGAAATCCGGTATTTTTTCCGGTATAGGTATTGCCACTGCTGACACGTTGTATGCAGTAATTGCGGGTTTCAGCTTATCCATAATTATTGATTTTATTAGGCAATATGAACTATATTTTAAATTGTTTGGGTTGTTTGTACTTGTTATATTGGGTATATACATTTTCAGGTCAAATCCCACTCAACAGATTCAGGCTTATAAAAGAAGGGGTTCATCACACATTCAGGATTTTTTTACAACCTTCCTGGTTACCCTTTCCAATCCCCTTTCTGTATTTGTATTTATAGCAATATTTACCAGCAATAGCATCGTTTTGCAGTTTTCAAAACCACTGGAAGCATTACTGACAATAGGAGGAATATTTACTGGTTCTGTAATATGGTGGATTTTTCTTACGGGCCTGGCCAACAGGTTCAGGCACAAGTTTACAATAAATTCGTTGTACTGGTTATACAGGGTTATTGGGCTCGGTGTAATCGCCATCGCCCTGGTCTTCTTTATTTATCTGCAGGTTACCGGTATTTGACAATCAAAATCACGTGATATTACTTAATCTTTTCCGGAATTTTTTTTGTCAATGGAGAATCAGGTTCTTTTGCCATCAGGCTGAATGATAGCCAGTCAGTTAACGATGGAAAAAATTTTCCCAGAAATACCGACATTTTCCCAAGAACGAATGTCAAGACCAGTGACCGTTGCCTTTTTTCGATTGAATTGGCTACAAGGAGAGCACATTCGGCAGCACTCATCATCTTCTCCTCCTCCCTGGGAGTGTCGCCCTGGGGGGTTCCATCAGCAGTTAATGCTGATTTCCTAATCTCAGATGCCGTAAATCCTGGTGCAGCAACCAGAACATGAAGGCCTGAATACAAATTTTCCAATCGAACTGTATCCAAAAAGCCTCTTACGGCGAATTTTGAAGCCGAATAGGCAGATCTTGCAGGCAATGCAACGTGCCCTGCCACAGAAATAATTCCAACCAGGGAACCTTTGGATTTGATCAGGTATGGAAGAGCATATTTTGTACAATAAACTGTTCCGTAAAAATTTACATCCATTACCTGTTTGAAACTCTTCAGTTCTATTTCATCAAACAAAGCACGCATCGATAATCCGGCATTGTTTATCAGAATATCAATACGACCAAAACGCTCAATTGTAGCGTAAATAAGGTTTTTACAGTCACCTTCAATTGTAATATCTGTTTGTACCGTCAAAATATCAGATCCGGGAAATTCACTTTTAAGCTCATTCAAGAGGTGAATTCTCCTGGCAGCCAAAGACAATGACGCACCGCGTTTTGCGTATTCAATGGCCAGAGCCCTGCCAATTCCGGAGGAAGCCCCTGTAATTACAACTACTTTATCGTTCATTGACAATTAGTTAATAATTCTTTTTGCTCTTTGATAATAAAGGTTAAATTGTAAAAATAGTGCTTTTTGACGGATAAATATCTTGAAATGAAACCATTTTATAATTTACTGATATTCAGTATAATACAAAATAAATCATCAATTTTTCATTTTTTTTTAACAGTATTGGGTGATTTAAAAAATTGGTTTATCTTTGCAGTGCCTTTGAAAAACAAGGGTATTACAAGGATGACTCAGTAGCTCAGCAGGTAGAGCACATCCCTTTTAAGGATGGGGTCCTGGGTTCGAGCCCCAGCTGGGTCACATTTTTCTTACCGCCGTAAATCAATAATTTACGGCGGTATTTTTTTGCCTGTTATCAATACTTAGGGATCAAATTATGGGAGGAGAATTATGTATCAAATTCCATCAATATCTGAAGATTCCTGGTCGGAATTTTTATAGGAATGTGTCATGGAAATTATCGGCTTTAATCATTCATTTTGAAATTAATGAACCAGAGTTTACTTATTTTTCCAATACCTATCGGAAGGAAAAAATCGATTACTGAATGAAGATCCGGTGGATAATACAACCATCTTTTGTAACCAGAGGTAAGGTTCTTTTTGCTATTGCATAGTAAGGCCATCCATGGGCTATGCAGGATTTCTTTAAGTCGCTCCAAGCTTCATACTCTCCGTTGGGAGTTTTAATCAAAATGATATTCTGTTTGGACGATGATGGCATAATGAATATAATTGGAAATTTCAATTAAAATTTAGAGTAACATGAGAGGGGTTTTGCACATCAATAACTCCTTTCTGAAGATTAATCGGAAAAATCAGCGTTGATCCTGTTGTTACTAAGACTGAATTTTTCTGTTCTGAATCCGGCAGGGCACATAAATTATTTAATACATTCAAATTCAGCGAATTGAATTGTTTTTTAGACTCAGAATCAGATTCTTTGGTCAGTGCCATAAAAAAAATGCGTTTAGAACCACACTGGATATTAAATGTTACCAGTGGACAGCTTTCTTCATGAAGTGGTTCAATATACAGATCTTTGATACCTTCTTCACCAATCAATGCCACATTAATGCTGTTTTGGGATGGGCTGAATTCATTAATGGACTCATCAGCTGATTTTTCAATGCCTTCAATATCAACAATTTCAGCATAAACAGAGGTATAAGCTGTACTTTGAGCAAAAGTTGAGAAAAAGCATCCAAATAGGATGAATACTATTCCTGCAGCCAGTTTTGCCCTCATTGTTTTCTTTATTCTTATTGAAGCTTAAGAAACAAAGATAGCATCATGCGAGTTTAAGGGGGATAAGGAAAACGGTCAAACAATTTCCGAAATAGATGATTTTATTGTAGGTGAAATTCCTACAAATAGTGAATTATCCGATTGCCGACTTTTAAATAAAAAATCATATAAATAACTATAATTCAGACAAATTAGTTATTAAATTGAACGGAAATCAGTTAAGATAATCAATAAGACAGGCACTCAATTTTTTCCTTGTAAAAAAGATTCTACTTTTGATTGTCCCCAATGGAAGATCCAGCTTTTCGGCGATCTCCTTGTATTTATATCCATTTAAAAATAATTCAAAAGGTTCTCTTAATTCTTCCTCAAGCATAGTTATTTTCTTTTGAATTTCTTTGGCTGAGTGAATGGAATCGACAGATGGATAGAAATCATCTTTGGAAAAAGAGATATGCAATTTGTCGGACTGGGTTTCAATCGTACTCCGGGCCTTTACATTTCTCCTGTATTCATTAATAAATGTGTTTTTCATTATGGTATAAATCCAGGCCATCAGATTGGTTTCTGAAGAAAATTTATTCTGATAAGTCAGGGCTTTCAGATATGTCTCCTGTACCAGATCATTTGCTTTATCTGTGTTGCTGGTTAAGCTAAGTGCAAAAAAGAACATTTTGCTTTGTAAGCCTGTAAGAGAATTTTGGAATTGTAAAGTTGTCATATTTTTGAATATTCTTTTTTTAATTACCAAACAACCATTATTGTTTATCAAACAACTAATCAAAGATATCAAAAACATAATTTTTTCCAAATTTACCTACACTTTACATACTATGAGAGTACTATGAATTCTAAATTAAAATGAACATAACATACAGATAATTAATTTAATATAAGAATATATTATGTTAATTATAAATTACTTTATTTGCAAAATAAATTTTCCAAGAGGCCATTTCACTTATCAAATTGATCATTTTACTTATCAAAATTGCTATTTTACTTATCCAGGAATGATTTTTCTGGAGTGATGTACATACACAAAAAAGCCCGGAATATGATTCCAGGCTTTTCAAAAATTATAAATAAGTGGCGGTTAACCTAGTCAAGTTCCAGATCAATATCAGTTAATTCATACCAGGGAAGTCCGAAAATATTTAGATCCTTCATAAATGGATCCGGATCAAATTCTTCGACATTAAAGACTCCGGGTTTTTTCCATTTCCCTTCAAGATACATCTTGGCACCAATCATCGCCGGAACACCGGTAGTAAAACTGATAGCCTGGGTACCAGTTTCTGCATAAGCTGCTTCGTGACTGCAGTTATTGTACACATAATAACTCTTTTCTTTTCCATCTTTCAGTCCTTTGATACGGCAACCAATGGACGTTTCACCTGTATAATTGGCACCCAATTCCTCAGGTTTAGGCAAGACGGCCTTCAGAAACTGAATAGGAACGATTTCTTTCCCCTCATAGTTGACCGGCCTAATGCTTGCCATCCCAATATTCTGAATGACACGCAGATGTGTGAGATATTCCTGGCCAAAAGTCATCCAGAAACGTGCTCGTTTAATTGTCGGAAAATTAACTACTAGAGATTCCAACTCCTCATGATATATCAGGTAGGACTCTTTTTCTCCTATTCTCGGATAGGTGAGCGGAAGATGTATTTCATGTGGTTCAGTCATAATCCATTCACCATTTTCCCAATACTTGCCTTTTTGTGTAACCTCCCTGATATTGATCTCAGGATTGAAGTTTGTAGCGAAAGCTTTGCCATGGTTGCCGGCATTACAATCAACAATGTCAAGATATTGAATTTCATCGAAATGGTGCTTTGCTGCATAAGCAGTATAAATACCGCTGACTCCCGGATCAAAACCACAGCCCAAAATAGCAGTTAAACCTGCTTTTTCGAATTTTTCACGGTATGCCCATTGCCATTTATACTCAAACTTAGCTTCATCCAAAGGTTCGTAGTTTGCAGTGTCAAGGTATGCAACACCTGTTTCAAGGCAGGCATCCATGATTGTTAAGTCCTGGTATGGAAGTGCAACATTTACAACAATATCGGGTTTAAAAGAGTTGATTAACTTAACGAGTTGACTAACGTCATCCGCATCAACCCGTGCTGTCGTCAAATTATTGCTGCCAATCCTTGCTGCAATTGCATCGCATTTTGATTTTGTTCTGCTGGCAAACAATATCTCGGTAAAAACTTCCGGAAGCTCTGCCATTTTATGAGCTACGACTGCTCCAACGCCACCAGCACCAATTAAGAGGACTTTTCCCATTTCAAAAATTTATTTTCGTTTATGAAATCTCAGGCCATGCCTGAAGAATCAATAAGGACAATGACATGGTTATTTAAAACTTCAGCTACTCCTCCATTAATATCAAAACTGGTAACGACTCCTTTGGAATCCTTTACCACAATTTTTCCCGCAATCAGAGTAGAAACGATGGGAGCATGATTCAGCAATATTTCGAAATATCCTGAGGTACCGGGAAGTTTAACTATCTCAGCATCTCCAGAATAAAGTTTTTTCTCGGGCGTAATAATTTCCAAAAACATAGCTCTCTTATTAGATCTTTACAAAATCAATTATTTGGATTGGGCCAGTAATTTTTCACCTTTGTCAATGGCTTCTTCAATTGTTCCAACCATATTAAAGGCAGTTTCAGGATATTGATCCACCTTACCATCCATAATGGTGTTAAAGCCCTTAATTGTATCTTCAATTGAAACCCAGATCCCTTTCATTCCTGTAAAAGCTTCAGCTACATGGAAAGGCTGAGAAAGGAAACGTTGAACCCTCCTGGCGCGGTGAACAATTAACTTATCTGATTCAGATAACTCGTCCATACCAAGAATAGCGATAATGTCCTGCAGCTCTTTGTATCTTTGTAGCAACTCCTTGACTCTCAGTGCTGTGTTATAATGTAAGTCACCGATAACAGCCGGAGTAAGAATCCTTGAAGTAGAGGCAAGAGGATCAACCGCCGGGTAAATACCCATTTCAGATACTTTTCGATTCAAAACAGTAGTCGCATCAAGATGCGAAAAAGTCGTAGCCGGCGCTGGGTCAGTAAGGTCATCAGCAGGCACATAAATTGCCTGAACGGAGGTAATGGAGCCATACTTTGTTGATGTAATGCGCTCCTGCATCAATCCCATTTCAGTTGCCAATGTTGGCTGATATCCTACAGCGGATGGCATACGTCCCAAAAGTGCCGAAACTTCCGATCCTGCCTGGGTAAACCTGAAAATATTGTCTACGAAGAAGAGAATATCATTTCCTTTGCCGCCTTTTTTATCACCATCCCTGAAATATTCGGCTACAGTCAAACCTGACAATGCAACCCTGGCACGAGCACCCGGTGGTTCGTTCATCTGACCGAACACAAGGGTTGCCTTTGACTTCGAAAGTACGGTTTTATCTACCAGGGACAGGTTCCATCCTCCATTGGCCATGTCTTCCTTGAATTCATCACCATAAAGTATAACGCCAGATTCAATCATCTCTCGAAGCAGGTCGTTACCCTCCCTGGTTCTTTCACCAACCCCTGCAAATACGGATTGTCCATCATATTTTTTGGCAACATTATTAATCAACTCCATGATTAACACTGTTTTACCGACACCTGCACCTCCAAATAATCCAATTTTACCTCCCTTTGAATAAGGTTCAAGCAAATCGATTACTTTGATCCCGGTGTAAAGTATCTCCTGTTCGGTTGATAAATCCTTGTATTTTGGCGGCTGGTTATGAATCTCATAGGTTCGGTCCTTTGGTATTGCTCCAATACCATCAATTCCTTCTCCAATCACATTCAGGAGCCTTCCTTTGATCTGTTCGCCCACCGGCATAGAGATTGCTTTTCCTGTTGCATAAACCTTCATACCCCTGGATAGACCATCGGTAGAATCCATAGCGATCGTTCGGACAGTGTGTTCCCCAACGTGTTGTTCACATTCCAGAATCAAGATCTGACCATTACTTCTCCTGACTTCCAATGCATCGTAAATCTTGGGCAATTTCGAACTTTCTTCTTCAAAACTTACATCGACAACCGGCCCGATGACCTGTATGATTTTTCCTGTGGATTGAGACATATTATTCAAAATTTGAAATATTTGCTGATTTTTTAATCACTTTTGAACTGAAAAGCTGATCAATAAGATTATTTTTTGTTATCCATTTAATGCATTAGCTCCGCTGACAATTTCAAGGATTTCACCTGTGATGGCAGCCTGCCGTGCTTTGTTGTACTGAAGATTCAGGTCACGAACCAGTTCTGATGCATTATCAGTTGCCTTATGCATTGCGGTCATTCTTGCTCCATGCTCAGAAGCTACTGAATCCAGCAGCGCTTTGAAGAATTGAATCTTCAGCGATTTTGGAATTATAGTGGCCATTATATCGAGAACATTTGGCTCAAAAATGTAATTGTTCACATAATGGTGAGTATCTGTATCTACAATACCGTTTTTCTTGATCTCAACCGGTAAAAATTGCTCAACAACCATTTTTTGGATTGCCGCATTTTTAAACTGGTTATATACCAGATCGATACGGTCATATTCCCCATTGGAAAAGGCATCCATAAGTCCAAGGGCTACTTCTTCAACATCCTCATACTGAAGTACATCATACAACTGATGGAGCGTTTTGGCGACAGGAATATGCTTGGCTTTCAGTCCATCCGCACCTTTTTTACCAATGGCGAGAATATCAACCATCCCTCTGTCAAAGAAAGTTGAGTAATCTGTGTTAACTAATTCTTCAATTTTTTTAACAATATTCGAATTGAATCCACCACAAAGTCCTCTGTTTGAGGTTATAGCAACAATTAAAATTTTTTTTGTTTCCTGGTGCTCAGAATATTTATTGTCAAATTCAGAAGAGCCCAGCTGATCGACCAGGTTGACAAGGATATCATGCAGTTTTTCTGCATAAGGACGTATCTGAAGGATGGCATCCTGCGCTTTACGTAATTTGGCAGCAGAAACCATCTTCATAGCCCTTGTTACCTGTTGTGTCGACTTAACCGATACAATCCGAAGCCGCATTTCTTTTAAATTCGCCATCTATCTATTTTTGAATCACCGTACTTATCATTAAAAAGCAAAATTTTGTGCTGTCTTTTTTGCAGTCTCTTCAAGTGTTGCGATAATCTCGTCATTCAGAATTCCCTGACTTAATTGATGCATAACACTGGAATATTGGGTAGTCAGCAGGAGCAGGTACTCCTTCTCGAATTCCTTAACTTTACTGATAGGAATACTCATCAATAATCCCTGGGTACCGCAAAACAGAATAGCAATCTGTTCTTCAACCGTCATTGGCGATGCACTTCCCTGCTTAAGAATCTCGACATTTCGCGAACCTTTTTCAAGCACTGATTTGGTAGCAGCATCAAGATCTGACCCGAATTTGGAGAATGCTTCCAGTTCCCTGAATTCGGCCTGTGACAATTTTAAAGTACCCGCCACTTTTTTCATAGCCTTGATCTGGGCATTACCTCCTACCCTGGAGACTGAAATTCCAACATTGATAGCCGGCCTGATACCAGCATTAAAAAGATGCGATTCCAGAAATATCTGACCGTCCGTAATTGAAATAACATTGGTCGGGATGTATGCTGAAACGTCTCCATCCTGTGTCTCAATAATTGGCAGAGCTGTTAAGGAACCGCCACCTTTTACAAGATGCCTGATAGACTCTGGTATATCATTCATTTGTTTTGCAACAGATTCAGTCCCGTTTATTTTGGCTGCACGCTCCAAAAGCCGGGAATGGAGATAAAAAATATCTCCCGGATATGCTTCCCTGCCCGGAGGCCGGCGAAGCAAAAGCGAAACTTCACGGTAGGAAACAGCCTGTTTGGAAAGATCATCATAAACAATCAATGCGGCATGTCCGCAATCCCTGAAAAACTCGCCAATGGCAGCTCCTGCGAAAGGTGCATAAAATTGCAAGGCAGCCGGATCTGAGGCAGTTGACATAACTATGACAGTGTAATCCATGGCACCATGTTCCTGCAGAGTTTTGGCAATATTGGCAACTGTTGAACCTTTTTGTCCGATAGCAACATAAATACAATATACTGGCGCGCCTTTTTTAAAGAACTCTTTTTGATTGATAATGGTATCAATAGCAATTGTTGTTTTTCCAGTCTGACGGTCACCGATGATCAACTCACGCTGGCCTCTTCCTATTGGAATCATGGAATCAATTGCCTTAATACCGGTTTGCAGAGGTTCAGAAACAGGTTGACGGTAAATTACACCTGGGGCTTTGCGTTCAAACGGCATTTCATAAAGAGTTCCCGTGACAGGTCCCCGGCCATCAACAGGTTCGCCAAGCGTATTGACCACCCTGCCCAATAGTCCCTCACCAACCTGAATGGAAGCAATCCTGTTGGTTCTCTTTACGCTGTCACCTTCCCGAATTTTCTCAGTTGGTCCAAGCAAAACGCATCCTACATTATCCTCTTCCAGATTCAGTACAATGCCCATTACGCCACTGTCGAACTCAACCATTTCGTTCGACTGAACATTGGAAAGCCCGTAAACCCTGGCAATACCATCACCAACTTCCAAAACTGTACCAACTTCTTCCAGTTCGGCAACGGTTTTAAAACCATCCAACTGTTGTTTTAATATTTCAGATACTTCAGCAGGTTTCAATCCAGCCATAATCTTCTATTAATTTTTTATAACATTTACCAATTCTCTTTTCAACTTTTTCAATTGGCTAGTGACCGAGGCATCCAACTGATGATCTTCGACCCTCAAAATAAAGCCACCCAGCAGTGTTTCGTCAACTTTAGTCAATACTTCTGCCTTGCTGCCAAAATGCGTTTGGATAAATTCATTGAACTGCTTCAGCTGAATTGCATCCAGTTCAACAGCTGTAGTCAATTGTGCCAATTTTATTCCGGTCCGTCTACTGTACTGGGTCTGGAAATTCAGGCACATTTCCAGCAGAAATACCTCCCTGTTATTTTCCAGAACCAGGTGAAGGAAATCAATCGTCAGTTTATTGAACTGAACCATGAATATTTTGTCCAATAAAACACGCTTTTCCTTTGTTTTAATGACCGGACTAGCCAGTAATTCTTTTAGTCGGGGCTGAGTTTGTAAAAGCTTCAATAAAAGATCAATATCTTTTTTGACTATCTCAAGCAAACTCTTTTCAGTAGCAGAAGAAAATAATGCTTTAGCGTACCGAACTGATATTTTACTTTCGTTCAATTTTTCCTTTTTTGATGAATTATTGGTCTTAAAAAGTCAGAGACTAATTCAATTTGATGTTTTCCAGATAATTTTTCACCAAATCTTTTTGCTTTTTATTATCAGAGAGTTGTTCTTTCAGTATCTTCTCGGCAATCTCAAGTGAGAATGAAGAAATCACTGATTTCATTTCGTTAACTGCTTCTGCCCTCTCTCTGGCAATGGAAGCTTTTGCTTCTTCCAGCACCTTGGTAGCTTCCACTACGGCTTGATTTTTAGCATCGCGAACGATTGAATCTTTAAGTTCTCTTGCCTCTTTTACAATTCTCTCTCTTTCCAGAATGGCTTCCTTGAGTAACTTTTCGTTCCCTGCCTGTAATTTAATCATTTCATGTTTTGCAAGCTCGGCCGACTGGAGGGCTTTTTCAATAGAATCTTCACGAGCAGTAAGTGATTTTAAAATTGGCTTCCATGCAAATTTCTTCATCAACCACACTAGAAGAGAAAATGATACAACCATCCAGAACAACAGGCCAAAATCAGGCATTACCAGACCCATAGGATTGAAATTTTATTGATGAATAAAATAATTAGGTAAAATCCTCTTCCGATTTACACGAAAAGAATCAAAAAACAGATAACCATGGCAAAAAAAGCTGCTCCTTCAATCAAAGCGGCAGATACAATCATGTTGGAACGAATGTCGCCTGCTGCTTCAGGCTGACGTGCGATAGCTTCTACAGCTCCACCCCCGATCCGGCCAATACCAATACCAGCTCCGATAGCTGCCAAGCCTGCTCCTATACCTGCTCCCAATTTTGCCAATGCAACATTGGCTACAACTTCTAAAATCACTCCTAATGTAAACATATTAACTCGTTTTTAAAGTTATTAAATTGCAGAATACTAATATTTTAATAAATAATTGTTCCAAATTCTAATATTTTTAATGACTTCTCTCCGCATGTTCATCGTGCTGCTCAATAGCCATTCCTATGTACAATGCCGAAAGGAGGGTAAATACATAAGCCTGGATAAATGCTACCAGCAATTCCAGTAATGCCATAAAGATTGTAAACGCAATAGAAACGATGGATACGCCATAACCGGCAATCGGGCTCTTTTCTCCAAAAATGAATATCAAGCTGTAAAATCCCAGTGCAATGATATGACCCGCGGTAATATTGGCAAAAAGCCGAACCATTAGTACGAAAGGTTTGGTAAACACACCCATGATTTCAACAATAGGCATCAGTGGAACTGGCAATTTCAACCACCATGGTATTCCGGGTGCATTGACAATGTGTGTATAATAGTCTTTTGATCCACTGAATAGTATAATGGCGAAAGTAAAAAGCGCTAATACCATTGTCACAGCAATATTGCCCGTAAGATTTGCTCCACCTGGTACAATTGGTATTAAACCAAGCAGGTTATTGAGAAAAATGAAGAAGAAAACTGTTAAAAGATAAGGCAGGTATTTCTGATACTTTTCCTCGCCTATTGAAGCCCTGACCACATCATCTCGTATAAAAAGGATCAGTGGCTCCATCCAGCTTTGAATACCCTTCGGCGGCCTGTTGTAATCTTCTTTATATCTTCTGGCTACAGATAGAAAAATCAACATCAGAAAAATAATACTTATAAAAAGTGATGCAACATTCTTGGTTATTGAAATATCATAAGGCCTGACTTCAATGCCACTGGTATCCGTTTCAACTATTTTCCCGGCGAATTTTGATTCTTCACCTCCGATATGAAATCCCTGGAAAGATGCTGTACCATGGTGAAGTTTCCCTGACATAAAAACATGAAATCCACTGTTTTTACTATATAAAATAACAGGCAGAGGAATACTTACATGAGTTTCGCCAAATTTCGCAATATGCCATTCGTAGGAATCAGCAATATGCTCCATAATTAATTTACTGGCGTTAAATTTTTCAACAGCATGTTCTTTGCCTGCAGAAATATTTTCTTCTGCCCTCACTGTTAAAAGGTTGGAACAAAGCAACGCCAAGAGGATTATAAATATTCTCACAACTTTCAACATTTCCGGATTTTTGTGCGTCAAATTTAGCTTAATAATTTGAAGATTTCTTATTTTTTTTCAAAAAATCTGAAATTTGTATCACCTCAAAAGTGGTAAAACATAAATAGAGAACAAGGAATGTCAAAACGAAATTTATAGCCCTCGTTCGGTCAATTAGCAGATATATTATGATAAATACCATGTAAATTAACAATTTCACAGACATGGTTGAAAGAAAGGTTGTACTGAATCTTCTGATATTCTGGTCAAAAGATTTCATTAACCTAAGATGGCTGAGAAATGTAACCAACGCGACCAATGCAAATTGAACCGGGTAGATTTTAAGGTACAGATCCTTCAGAACTAAATCAAATAGTAGAAGGGACATACCTGTCAATACGAGGCAAAACAATACAAATTTCTTTATAAAAAAACGCAAATCATTGTTAATCATATAATTATAAATCAAATGTTATTTTTTAAGAATTGTTCTGAAAAACAGGAACAGAGATAAAACCGTGGCAAGTATTATAAAAATTACGGCAAAAACCGGCTTGTTGAAAAGGAACAGGTTGTCGAGGGCTCTACCCCCAAATCCTCCCATTACAATCAGAACAATCATCTGAAAGGTCATGCTGAAGTATTTGGCATAAGTCTGCAGGTATCCGAACTTATCATCACTTTTTTTCACACTAAAATCTAAAATAGCTTGGTTTAAATTCAGACAATTCAGAACGTTCGTATCGTACTCACAATTAGTCTATTCATGCCCTTTGTAAGGGATTAAACAGGTTCGTTTCACATTAAAAATCAATTAAATCAGTCTTTTTAATTCCGCGGCATGAAATACAAGATCACATAACTGTTCCTTCGTAAACGATTTGCAGTTAAACCTCTCATCATAGAAAATCTCGTCAGAATATTTAACACGATAATTTTCCCTGAACCTGGCCCGTTGCATATCTCTTTCAAGAACATATTTCCTTGCCTGACTAACAGAAATATTTTTTTGATTACTTATTACATTTGCTTTCCAGGAGAGTGGCGCCTCAAGATACAAATGGAGGGCTTTCTGAATATCCCAGGCAATTGTTCCCCCGCCCCTACCAACAATAATGACATGACCGCTCATTGCAAGGTTCCTAATCACTTCGTAAATGACCTTTTTTATGCTTGCATTTCTGACATGATAGGTTTCGGTAAATGAATTGACAAGATCCTGTAAAACCCCGCTTTCCTGTGCTTTAAGGTAAGTTTCAACGTCACCCGGATTCATTTTAAGTTCCTCTGAAGCTTTTTGCAAAATCTCTTTGTTAAACCATCTCCATTTTGGCGGAAGGCCCTGCTTAACCAGAGTTTGGTTAAGTTTATGCGTTAGCATCTCGGCAAGTTCATTCCCTGGGCATCCACTTTCCCTTGAGATGGTAATTACAGGTCCCTGATGTAAGTGTTTGGCAGATTTAAATTCCAGCCGTTCACTCATGTACTTCAAAAATAGATTTTCCATATTAATCAAGATAACGTTTTAAAATTTCCTGATAAGCATCGATCCTCCTGTCTCTTAAAAATGGCCACCACCTCCTGACATTTTCAGAATTATCAAGGTCGATTTCTGCTATTAGAATAGAATCGGCACTCTGGGGAGCAACCGATAGGAGTTCTCCCTGCGGTCCGGACACGAAACTATTTCCCCAGAACTCAATACCTTGTGTGCTACCTGAACTATCGGCTTCAAAGCCAGTGCGATTAACAGACAGTACAGGTAAACCGTTGGCAATCGCATGGCCTCTTTGTATTGTAACCCAGGCTTCCAGTTGACGTTGGCGCTCAGCTTCTCCATCATTCGCAGTCCAGCCAATTGCTGTGGGGTAAATCAGCATTTGTGCACCCGCCAGGGTCATTAACCGGGCAGCTTCCGGGTACCACTGATCCCAGCATACAAGCACTCCCAATTTTCCTATTGAAGTCTGGACAGGCCGGAAACCAAGATCTCCCGGGGTAAAATAAAATTTCTCGTAATAGTTGGGATCATCAGGAATATGCATTTTCCTGTAGGTTCCGGCAATTGATCCGTCTTTGTCAAAAATTACGGCGGTATTGTGATACAATCCAGATGCCCTTTTCTCAAATAAGGAAGTCACAAGCACAATATTAAATTTCAATGCCAGTTTGCTGTAAAATTGCGTCACATTTCCGGGAATTGGCTCTGCCAGGTCAAAACAATCCGTATCTTCAGTCTGGCAGAAATAGAGCAAATCGTGCAATTCCTGCAAAACAACAAGTTCTGCGCCATTTGCTGCACTATTTTTGATACTACCGGCCAGTTTCTCCCTGTTTCGGTTCAAATCCGAAGAGTTGGCCTGTTGAATGAGTGCTGCTTTTAACATAATGGTCTTTCTTTTGAATCTTTGAATTTATAAATCACAATACCCCTGAAGGAAACTGCATTGTAACACAATGCAGGGAACCATGTTGTTTAATTAAGGTAGAGCATTCAATACCAATAACTTCCCTGTCTGAAAAAACTGACTGAAGTTTTTTCCTGGCTATCTCATCCTTGTACGTAGAGTAAAATGGAACCAATACTTTATCATTGATAATGAGAAAATTAGCATAGGTTGCAGGCAACCTGGTGCCCTTTTCATCCCTGATACAATCCGCCATTGGCAAATCGACCAGGTTATAAGGGTTTCCATTTAGCATCCTGAATGACATTAATTCCTGTTCCATTCGCCACAATTGACTATAATGTTCGTCCGAAGGATTGTCACATTTTACATATGCAATGGTCTTCTCATTGCAAAACCGGGCCAATGTATCGATATGGCTGTCAGTGTCATCACCTGCCAAATATCCCGACGATAACCATAATACCCGCTGAATACCAAATACTTCTATAAGATATGACTCTATATCCTTTTTATTCATTATTTGATTTCTGTTCACTGATAACAAACATTCTTCCGTAGTCAGCAGTGTTCCTTCACCATCGGCTTCAAAACTACCACCTTCAAGCACGAAATTCATCCTGTTTTCGTATCCGACACCACTGGAAAAGACATTCATCTTAAATAACCTGGAAGTCAGTTGATTATCCAGACGGGCAGGAAATTTCAATCCCCATCCATTAAACTGAAAATCGTACAAAACAGGCCTGCCATCCACCAAAACTGTAACTGCACCGTGGTCTCTCGCCCAGGTATCATTGGAATCCAACTCTGCAAGGATTAAATTTTGGATCAGATTCTTATCCAGTTTCCCGGCAACTGAGGCAGGATCAGGACAAGCAACCAATAATTTTTCATTTTTTAATATCTCATTGGCTATTAAGACAAAACACTCTTCTACTTCATTAAGTAGTTCAGACCAATCACTATCTTTATGAGGCCAGGTGAGCATAACACCGCTTTGCGGATACCATTCAGGGGGTAAAAAAACGGTTCTTTTGGTTGTCATAGCAAACAAAAATATATAAAAAGGTTGAAGAGCAATGATCTTTCTATTGAACGATCGTTGAAAAGAACTGGTTTATACTTTGAATGCACTCAAAATATGCTTCAATAATAGATTGTAGTCTAAATTATTATCTTCAAATCCGAGTCTGACAACAACAATATTCCTGGAAGGAATGATGAAAATCATCTGGCCCCTATGTCCCTGGCAGGAAAACATATCTGCCGGAACATCAGGGTATTCGCCTGAGCGATTGAGCCAGAACTGTGCTCCATACCTGCCCTTCGACGCCGGAGTTGCAGTCGTGCTGTATCTGACCCACTCCTTAGGAAGGATACTATCACCTTTCCATACCCCATTTTGCAGGTAAAGCTGTCCAAACCTGGCCCAGTCTTTGGCTGTTGCATATCCGTAGGAGGAACCAACGAAATATCCGCTGGCATCAGTCTCAAAAATCATACTGTTCATCCCAATTTTTCTAAATATCATGGAATAAGGGAATTCAAAGTAAAGTTTGTCATCGTTCAGCGTATTTCTTATAATTCCTGATAAGATATTCGTTGTTCCGGAGGAATATTTCCATGCTGTACCCGGCTTTTTGTCATAAGGTGCAATAATTGCAGATTGATAGCAATTTCGCTGTCTGTAAAGCATATTGGTAGCTTCAGAAATATCCCCGTAGTCCTCATTCCATTTTAATCCGCTGCTCATGTGCAACAAATCGTTCAATGTAATTTCCCTTCTACTATCGTTCTGCCACTCCTTTACGGGAGCTATTGCATTGACTGACAGCTTTCCCTGCTTCACCAGAACACCAATCATTGCATTGATTATACTCTTGTCCATGGACCAGCCCCAGAGCCTTGTATCAGGAGTGATGGACTGCTCCTTCCAGTATTGTTCGGCAACCAGTTTCCCCTTGTATGCTATTACCAATGCAGCGGTTCTCTTCACCCTGGTACCTGCACTGTCAAAGGCAGCATCCACTTCTTTCTGAAGTAATTCAGAATCCAATTCAGGGAAAATGGTGTCAGATTTCAGGTCACCATCCGGCCAGGTCTTTTTCCATGAAGAATCTGTGGTTATTTTCACCCCGGTTGCAGGTGAAACCAGAAATTCGCCTTTTTCAGATTTATCAACCAAAAAACAACCAAAACCCTCCCTGAATATTGCCTTTTGTCTCGCCAGACCAAATAATGAAGTGGTTACACTCTTTTCCTGGTAATCTACTTTGTTTGTAGTATATTTTACAATTGAATAGTCCAGATCATTTGAAAAAATCAATTCAGGATCCCTGCCGGCAACAAATACCCCTGAAGCCATGCACTTTGCGCCATAACCTGTGGCAATATAAAGTTTTGGGTACTGTGATGTTCCAATAATTAGAATTGCAGCAACTACCAGCAACGGAATCCAAATTCTTCGCTTCATCAGAATAGAGTTAGTTTACTCAAATATACTTCTAAATCCCCAAAATAGCAAGATTAATGAACCAGGAAAGCAGGGAATACAAATTAGTTTTTTCTTAAACAGAGAGGTTTTTTTACTTTTGGTTTTTCTTTACACTCAAAATCACCAAATGTCCCTATCATCCCGATACTTAATTCATGAAGTAACAGATTCACGTGCAATCAGGGAATTCATTGATTTTCCCTCCAATTTATACAGGGATGATCCAAATTGGTTCAGACCTTTGGATACAAGTGTTGAAGAAATCTTTAACTCTCGAAAAAACAAGGGATTGAAGGGTGGAAAAATCATTAGATGGACTATTCATGAAAAAAATAATCAATGTATTGGCAGAATTGCTGCCTTTTACTCAGAAGAATCTTTCACGCAATATGAAAGGCCAACCGGTGGTATAGGTTTTTTTGATTGTGTTGATAATAAAGAAGTTGCCTTTCTATTGTTCGATAAAGCGAAAGAGTGGTTGTCAGCAAATGGGATGAAGGCTATTGACGGACCAATCAATCCGGCCGGAATAAGGGATACCTTTTGGGGATGCCTGGTTGATGGATTTCATGAGCCGGTGTTCAATATGCCTTACAACTTTCCTTATTATAAAAATCTCTTTGAGGAATACGGTTTTAAAAACTATTTCAATCAATATACCTATCAACGTACTTTTGAAGATGTGACCGACCTTCATCCGGTCATGCACCGGACTGCCAGCCGGATTTTATCCAATCCGGATTATCATTTTACTTTGATTGAGAAAGGAAATGACAAATATGCCTTTGATTTTCAAGCTATATACAACAAGGCCTGGAGCAAATTCTCAGGCACGAAGGACATCTCCGGACTGGAAGCACTAACCCTTCTCAAGTCTATGGAACCTATTTTGGATGAAAGACTGGTAATTTTTGGCTATTTCAAAGGGGAGCCAATCGCTTTTTTCATCATGATGCCGGATATTGGACAAATTACAAAAAAATTCAATGGTAAATTTAACTGGTACAACAAGTTGCGGTTTTTTTTGGGACCTTAAGGCGGCCCACAGGGTTGACAGGGTTATCGGGCGCATTTTCGGGGTCATCCCTGAATACCAGAACAAAGGAGTTGAAGGTGCGCTGGTACTCTTCTTTCAAAAAGAGATAATGAAGCCCACTTTTCCCTATAAAACCTTTGAATTGAACTGGATTGGCGATTTTAACCCTGTAATGATGAAAGTTGCTGAATTTATTGGCGGATCCATATACAAAACACATGTTACTTACCGTTTAATTTTTGACAGAAATGCTGTATTTGAGCGCGCGCCACTGGTAAACCAAGCAAAAGCGTAAGAAGTTAATAGATAAAGGATTATAGGGATTTGACTAACTTATCAGAAAGGGAAATTACTATGATTATACAACTATCATTGATTGGAGCAATGATCCTGCAGATTTTCGCAGCAATTATTTCAATCAGGTTAACCCGGGTAACAAAATATAATCTGTCGTGGATGCTTATCAGCACAGGATTTATCTTATTGGCTATCAGAAGATTCCTTGAGCTGATCCCATTGATTTCTGATGCTGAGATTAACCGGCAACTATTTACCTGGATGGGTGTTACAGCTTCTGTTTTTTTCGCTGCCGGACTGTTTCTGATTCAGAAGATATTCCGGTATATGAAAAAAGTAGAAGAAGAAAAAAGGGAGATGGAAAAAACTTTGCTTCATGCAATTATCCGGGCTGAAGAAAATGAACGAAAGAGATTTGCCAAAGACCTGCATGATGAACTTGGGCCTATCCTTTCTACAGTCAAAATGTCACTATCTTCAATACCACGAAGAGACGACAACAGTACATCCCTGATCATTCTTCGCAATGCTGAATCAGCAATAAATGAAGCAATTAAAAGTATCCGGGAGATTTCTAACAATCTTAGTCCTCATATACTTGAAAACTTTGGTTTAATTAAGGCAATTCACAATTTCATTCAGAAAATTAACCTGACAAATACCTTATGGATTGATTTTTCGACCAACATCAAAGAGCAGCGGTTCGAAAATGATGCAGAAGTAGTGGTTTACAGGGTCATTTGCGAGCTTATTACAAATACAATCAAACATGCAAATGCCAACAACGTGGAAATCAATTTAATAAAGTATGGAGAACAATTGCATTGCAATTATAAAGACGATGGAATTGGCATAGATCTTTCTGATACGAAAAAAATACTCCAGACAGGAATGGGGTTTTCAAATATTCAAAGCAGGATAACCTCACTGAATGGCACAATTGAGTATAGTTCTGAGAAGGGGAAAGGAATCAGTATTTCTTTTTCAATCCCAATAGGTTGCTAAAATGAAAATAACGCAGAAGCAGGCCATTTAAACCATTTATGGCTACTTTTGACCATTAATTTTGCCCCATGAATATTCTATTGGTAGATGATCATAATCTGTTCAGAAATGGCCTTAAAATGCTGATTGACAATATTCCAGGACTTAAGGTAACCGGTGAAGCATCCAATGGAAAAGAATTTCTGGAAAAAATTAAAACAGAACTGTTTGACATCATTTTTCTGGATATTGAAATGCCCGATATCAGTGGCGTAAATGCGGCTAAACAAGCTATGCTGATCAACCGGGAACTGAAAATCATCACTTTGACTATGTATGGAGAAGAGGAATATTTCGATCAGATGATTCAGTCAGGGGCCAAAGGATTTTTGCTAAAAAATTCTGATATTCAAGAAGTTAAAACTGCGATTGAGGTTGTCTCCCAGGGCGGAACTTATTATTCTCAGGAATTGATGCAAAACATCCTGAAAAATCTTAAGCAGGTAAAGAAAACAAGAGTCATTGAGTGTGAATTTTCAGATAGGGAATCAGAAGTCCTTCACCTGATCTGTATGGGGCTTTCCAACCAGGTGATCGGGGATAAATTATTCATAAGCAAAAGGACAGTTGAAAAACACCGCGCTAACCTGCTACTGAAAACTAACAGTAAAAACACTGCTGAATTAGTAATTTATGCAATTAAAAACCAGATATACACACCCTGAGGAAACGTTTTTTTTTAATCAGGTAAGAAATGCTGTACTTCCGATAGCAGACCGATTCATCAACTCCAGTCCTGTTTAGTACAAATACTACAATATTACATTTGTAACACATGATTACAAATGTAATTAATGTTCATGAAAGCAATTGAATATCAATCACTTAAATAAAGTGGATTTTTAGGAAATACCTTTGTGTGCAAGTTAAGAGCAGATAAACGTGATGATACACATCTATCAAAAGTCTGATGGAAATTTGCGCAACACCCAATTATTGCATACGATGCCACTCGATATATTTCTTGAACGTTGGTTGATAAATCAATTCCTGCTTTCTACCGGAATGAATTTTCTGAGATAGTATAATATTGTATTAAATCACACTCCTATTTAATCATCAGTTATGGTAACTGCCACATTCTGTGATATATAATACAAGCGCCTTTTCAGAATTCATGGAAATTCTGAAAAGGCGCTTGTATTTTTTTCGCTGAGAATTTGATAAAATTTAATCTGCGTCCGTCACCGGTAGAAATTCAAATCTCGTTGCATTAAAGTAAACTAAAATTTAATTTCTCCTGCCACCCATATAGATGGAAATATAATAGAGCAATGTTGCCAACGACGCCAAAGCAGCAACAACATAAGTGTATCCTGCCCATCTCAGGGCGTCCTCTGCCTTTTCATGCATTTCAGAAGTTGCAATTCCACTGGTTTTTATCCATACCAAGGCTCGGTTACTCGCATTGATCTCAACCGGAAGTGTTATGAAGCTGAATAGCGTTGTCATAGCAAACATAAATATACCAAAAAGCAGAAGAGCGGGAAAGGTATTAATCAAGAGTATTCCTCCCAGCAGTACCCATTGGATATACCTCGAACTGAAACTGACTACCGGGACCAGGGCTGAACGCATACCAAGCCACGCGTAAGCCTGCGCATGTTGAACTGCATGCCCGGTTTCGTGAGCCGCAACTGCAGCCGCTGCAATATTTTTGCCGTAATATACAGATTCACTCAAATTAATGGTTTTATCGGCAGGATTGTAATGGTCTGTCAACTCTCCTTCAACCGACTGGACTTTAACGTCATAAATCATATTTTCCCGCAGCATTTTTTCAACAACCTCCTTGCCGGACATCCCGTTTGAGGTTGGTATATCTGAATACTCTTTAAACCTTCTTTTCAACTGATAGCTAACCAGCCAGCTGGCCAACGCAAAACCAATAAAAATTATCCAAATCATAATTTAGTTTTTTAAATTCAATTAATCAAAACAGCACAAAAACTGCACCAAAGATTATCGATGCAAAAATGTCAGTTGGCTGTTAAAAACTTATCCTGCAATAAATCTATCTCTAATACTCCGCCTGAAATAATAAACTTCATAGCCTCTGACGGTGAAATGTTCATAGGCTTAACCCGCTCTGCAGGAACAACATAGAGAATACCTGAAATATTATATGAAAAAGGAAAATAGACAGCCACTTTTCCATCCAGTCCCATCTCATTCATTTTCTCATTCGTCAAAAATCCCATTCTCCATAAATCGTTTTTTTCGTCGACCAGGACAACCACAGGACGGTGAAATTTTTTCTCCTTGCCGACAAATGCAGAAAACAGGTCTTTTACAGAGTTGTAGATCAATTTTAGCAACGGAGCCCGTTCCAGAATCCTGCGAACCAAGAACTTAATTGGTCGGGCAAAAATAGTTTCTCCTATTATTCCAAGCAAAATCAGGAAAAGGAGAATTATCAGAATCCCTAATCCGGGGATCTTCAGATTAAGATATTTTTCCAGGTAGGCACTTAACAAACCATCGGTAAACTGGAACAGGAAGAAAACAATATATACCGTTGCTGCCAGGGGTGCAACCAACAATACTCCCTGTATTAAATATGTACCCAGACGTTTCATATACTATAAATTTTGTTTTTCAATGGTCAAATGGATTCGAAGATCAGAGTTTCTAATTCCCGCAAAATCATTTTCAGTTGTTCCCGACGCATCAGGATTGGTATTTGATATGCAAATATTATAGTTCCTACAAAAAAAATAATTCACTGGATTCAGTAAATTTGAAACAATTCAAAGGGTGAATGCAGGATCATGTCCATTTTCAGTTGCAACAAATACTGCATTAAACCGGTATAACGAAATCCTTGCAACCAGAAATCTGATGTAATGACCAGTTGAATTAGACAGTAATCGGTATTGAAATTAAAAAACAAAGATATACAAAACGAAGGATATTTGGTCAGATGTCCGGGCCTGAAGTGCTGGTTTTTAGCTGCGAATACACCTGTTAGCCGAAATCAATCAGCCCTGCGTACACCGATGTCTAAGACTTTAATCATCGTTAGTAGCATTTTGAAAGGTTTAACTGCCTCAACAGCATGTATTTTACCTGCAGGCAATATTATACTGTCACCTATGACCATAGGATATTTGGTTTCTTCGATCAAGAAGGAACATTCACCATCCAGAATCTGCACCAAAGCATCAAACGGAGCCACATGTGGGCTTAGTCCCTGGCCGGCATCAAAGGAAAATAAAGTTACTGTTCCAGTAGTTTTTTTGATAATTGTCTTGCTTACTACTGCATCTTTTGAGTATTCGATATCTTTGGCAAGATTAAAAAGCTTACCTGTTTCCATAATTGAATATTTTTGTACTAAATAACTATTTTATAACTATATAACATGGTTTAATTAAACCCATTGTTCATCAATAATCTCTCCTTTTATACTAACTGTGACAGCTTTTACAGGAACTTTTCTTGACGAACGCCGGACAGCCATCTCAACCAATTGAAGCAAACCACCGCAACAGGGTACTTCCATTATCAGTACAGTGATCGTATTTACCTTTGAACCATCGATTAAATCAATGAATTTCTTCAGGTAGGTTTCCTTGCCTTGGTCCAATTTAGGGCAGGCAATAACCAATGACTTGTTTTTTAACCAGTTAGAGTGAAAATCGCCCATAGAAAAGGCTGAGCAGTCGGATGCGACCAAAAGGTCTGAAGCCTGAAAATAGGCGGCAGCCGGATTAATCAGGTGAAGCTGAACCGGCCATTGCCTTAGCTGTGATGCAGCAGAAATTATTTTGTCCTGTCCCATTGGTTTTAATGTTGAAGGATCGAAGACAACAGTCTGCGAACCAGGACAACCCCCACCACAACCTGAGCTCGTCGCAGAAGCAACAGTCTGATGTACAGCATTTTTAACATCCTGAACCTTAAAGCTCAATTTTGCTTCATTTTGTATAAGATAGCCCATTCCCTGCTTCAAAAATGTGGTTTCATTGTGTTCCTTAAGGTGTCTCAGATGTGCTACAACTGTATTAAACCCTTTTCCAACCATAATTTGCATAACTTTATTTTCATCGTACGGTTCTGCCTCCCGCTGTTCAATTGTAATAGCTCCTTCTGGACAATGGCCAATGCAAGCGCCCAAACCATCGCACATCAGTTCGCTTACCAGCCTTACCTTGCCGTCTATGATTTGTAACGCTCCTTCATGACAATTTGGCACACAATCACCACATCCGGTGCATTTATCTTCATCAATCTTTATAATATCACGCTTCATAAAACGAATTTTTAAATTTGAGTGTCAAAAAGGTTTGACCTTTTAAACATTATTAATACTAATTTCGTTTCAAAAGTATACCAGAGTTTTAATTTTAAATGTAACATTTGTTACATTATCTAAAATTTAGTTCAGATGTACCATGTCTTATCGAGTTCTCCTCTTTTCAGGGGATTATCAGCCGAGGAATTAATTACTTTGTTCCAACGTATTAATCATTATTTCAAGCAGTTTAGAAGTGGGGAAATGCTCGCTCAGGCAGGCGAAAATGTTGATAAAGCAATACTTTTGATCAGTGGAAGACTTCAGGGTGAAATGGTTGATTTTGCTGGTAATTCATTGAAAATTGAAGAGTTGGATTCACCACAAATGGTTGCAGCAGCATTTCTGTTCGGTCCGCAAAGCCGGTTTCCTGTATATCTAAGTGCCATAACCGATGGGAAGATCCTGGTTATCCCCAAAAAGGATTTCATTTCCATGCTTTCTCTGGAACCACGGGTGATGGTAAATTACATCAACATCGTTTCCGGAAAGGCACAGTTTTTATCCGGTAAGATCACTTTTCTGTCTCTTAAAACAATCCGGGAAAAAATAGCCTATTTCCTTTTACAACAGATGAAAAATGGCGCCAACGATCTGATAACCATAGAAAAAACGCAGACAAACCTGGCTGCACTGTTTGGGATAACACGCCCATCCCTTTCAAGAATAATCCTGGAAATGGAGAATCAGGGAATTTTAACCTGGTCCAGAGAAAGTGTCAAAATACTGGATCTAGCTAAGTTGAATCAGATTCTGGGAAAATAGATGCAAGAGATGAGTTATGAGTTATGAGTTATGAAAGTAAAATTTGAAAATTTTATAAGGAAGATGAACAGGATGGGTCAGGAAGGTATTCCATTCTTATTTGTCATTGATTTTGAGATAGATGATCCAATAATAATACCTCTTGAAAGTGCTGCGAAGAAAGGGATTTATTATTCAGTAAAAGGGCTACGCAACTATGATGACCGGATATTGCTCAATAAACCACTTCATTTTGTCAAATATCCTGTAGATTTTGGTACCTATAAAATGTCGTTTGACAAAGTATTGAGCCAGATCCGGTTCGGTAACACTTTCCTGATTAACCTGACCTTTGCAACAGAAATACAGACAAACTGGAGCCTCAGAAGAATCTTTGAAAAAAGTTCGGCGTCCTATAAATTACTATTCAGGAACAAGTTTGTCCTGTTTTCTCCCGAATGCTTTGTGAAAATTGCTGGTGGCAAAATTTCTTCCTATCCCATGAAGGGAACAATTGATGCATCAACGGAAAATGCAGCTGAAACAATCATGGCCGACGAGAAGGAAAAAGCTGAACATGCAACTATCGTAGACTTGATACGCAATGACTTGTCGATGGTGGCTCAAAATGTGAAAGTTGAAAAATACAGGTACCTGGAAAAGATCAATACACATGATAAAATGCTTCTCCAGGTAAGCTCAGAAATAACGGGTAACCTTGATCCGGATTATCAGTCAAATCTCGGAACCATTATCAGCCGTTTAATTCCTGCCGGATCTATATGTGGTGCGCCTAAAGATTCCACGGTGAAAATAATCAGGGAAACTGAAAAAGATCCACGAGGTTATTATACAGGAGTATTTGGAATTTTTGATGGCAAAAGCCTGGATTCGGCTGTAATGATCCGTTTTATTGAAAAGAACAAAAACAGGCTATACTTCAGGAGTGGAGGGGGCATTACGAACAACAGCGATCCTGAGAAGGAATACCAGGAATTAATTGACAAAGTTTATGTTGCAACTAATTGAAACCATTTGCTGGGAAAAAGGTGCCTTTCAAAGGATACCATTGCATGAAGAGCGGATGAATCGTTCCAGGCTTCATTTCTTTAACAGGACAGATAAGATTTCATTGATTCAACTTCTCACCGTGCCGGAAAATCTGAAAAATACTATTTTAAAGTGCAGGGTCACTTATTCAGAAGAAATTGAAGAAGTTGAATATGTGATTTATAAATTAAAACCAATTAGAAGTTTGAAATTGGTAATAGACGATTCCATTGAATACGATTACAAGTTCAAGAACCGGGATAAACTTAACAATCAGTTGAAAATGAGGGGAAATTCGGATGAGATCCTGATCATCAAAAATGGCCTGGTAACGGATACCAGTTTTACCAATATAGTTTTTCTGAAGGAAGGGAAATGGTACACACCAGAATATCCGCTATTGTGCGGAACCAGGAGAGAGTATTATATCCAAATGAATCTGATAAAGCCAATTTCCATCACTCTGGATGATTTGTGCCTGTTTGAAGGTGCCAGGCTGATAAATGCCATGATGTCTTTAGAGGAAAGCGAGACAATCCTGATCCCCGATATATGCCGGCCTGACTAATCAATTTAACACTTTCAGAAATTAATTCGGTGATAGTTGATTGAATACTAGCCCGGCAACAAGTCCCTAAGTATGGTACCTGAAATCGGCATGGAATATGTCTTTTCTCAAAACTGCAAATGAAAACTCCTTGAACCGACTGGATTTTCCATACTTTCAAATAATGTTACAAATGGAAAATGCGGGTTCTGGCGGTTACAGTATCATTGGCTTTTGGGAGTAAAACTCAAGTACAAAAAAGAAGTGTGAATAAAAAAGTGTGAATTTTATAAATTTTTTCTATAATTCTATAATAACTTGACGGTAAACTGATGGTACATTGTTGAGTCTTTAATGCTTGAACAATGAAAATATTATTGGTTTATCCGAAGTATCCGGATTCTTTCTGGAGCTTTAAGCATGCTATGCGTTTTATTTCCAAAAAGGCCACGGTACCTCCGTTGGGATTGATAACAATCGCAGCAATGCTCCCAAAAACATGGGAAAAGAGATTAACAGACATGAATGTTACTACGCTTAAGCCAACCGACATTCAATGGGCTGATTATGTCTTCATAAGTGCAATGTCCATCCAAAAGATATCAGTAGAGGTGGTAATTGGAGAGTGTCTTAAATATAAAGCAAAAATGGTCGCAGGTGGTCCGCTTTTCACCCAGGAATACGATAATTATCCCCAAATTGACCATTTTATCCTGAATGAAGCAGAGATTACCCTGCCACCTTTTCTCGCGGATCTGGCCCTTGGAAATGTGCCTGAGCGAATATATAATACCGACAAATTTGCTGACATTTCTACCACACCAGTTCCAGAGTACCAACTGTTGTCAAGAAAGGATTATGTGGTTATGAACATCCAGGTTACAAGAGGATGCCCGTTTGCTTGTGATTTTTGCGAGATTACCACGCTACTGGGACACAAAGTACGGATGAAACAAACAAATCAGATTTTAGCTGAGCTGGAAGCCTTATACAGCCTGAACTGGCGCGGTCCCGTTCTTGTTGTGGATGATAATTTTATCGGCAACAAACATGAAATCAAGACAAATCTGTTGCCAGCTCTGATGCAATGGATGCAAAATCATAATTTTCCGTTTACATTTGAAACACAGACCTCTATCAACCTTGCTGATGATGATGAACTTTTGACAATGATGGTCGCAGCTGGGTTTGTCTCCACATTTATTGGGATTGAGACGCCGGATGAGCTTTCTCTTCAGGATTGTAACAAGGGTCAGAACAGGAACAGGGATTTGCTTGAATGTGTAAAGAAAATTCAAAAAGCAGGGATGTCTGTTTCCGGCGGGTTTATTGTCGGTTTTGACTCGGATACTCCTTCTGTTTTTCAGAAGCAGATTGATTTTATCCAGAAAAGCGGTATAGTTTCTGCTATGGTTGGCATACTGCATGCACCCAAAAATACAGCTCTGTACAAACGATTGAAATCTGAAAACAGGCTGATTAATTCTTCGAGTGGCAACAATACAGATGCTTCAATGAATTTCATTACCAAAATGAATCCAAGTGAATTATTGGATGGATACAACAGACTGATTAACAACATATATTCAATCAAGCCCTATTACAAAAGGGTTCGTCAGTTTCTTCTCAATTATGAACAACTCTATGCTGTAAAAAAGAAAGTTCGCTTTTCTTTGGTCAGTAGTTTATTTAAAACGGTAATAATTATTGGAATAATAAACAAGGGAAGAGGCGAATTTTGGAAATTACTGATGTGGACCCTGCTGAAAAGACCTCAACTAATGAAGGATGCCGTCCAGTTTGCTGTTTATGGTTATCATTTCAGAATCGTGTACGGAATTGGAAAGTAGGATGAATGAATCAATTGAAATCAATATTTCTTATTTTGCAGGAATATTAATTTTTATTCGTCTTTAGAAAATGAAATCATTCAGAATTACTTTTCTCTTATTGTTGTTTGTTTTTTCATCAGGGATTGGAACTGCACAGAAAAACAATTCAAAGCCTTGGTTTTTTATCCAAATTACTGATCCACAGTTTGGTATGTATGAAAACAACAAAGGATTCGGGAAGGAAACGCAACTGTACGAAGAGGCGGTAAAAGGAGTCAACAGGTTAAAGCCGGATTTTGTTGTGATCACGGGAGACCTTGTAAATGACCGGCTTGATACCATGCAAATTAAGGAATTTAAGAGAATAACTACGAATATCAATCCAGATATTCCGGTATATTTGGTCCCCGGAAACCATGATATCGGAAACGTACCGGACAGTTCCAGTATAGCAGCATTTATCCACACCTATGGGTATGACAGGTTTTCATTTATTCATAAAAATTCACTCTTCATTGGCCTTAATTCCGGGATTATTAAGAGCAATAACACTGATGCTGAACAAAAACAATATCACTGGCTGGAAAATTCACTGTCCATTAACAAAAAATCTTCCCATATAATACTTTTCGGCCATTATTCATTTTTCATCAACAGTTATGATGAACCGGATGGCTATTTCAATATTGAAAAAGACAAACGAATGAAATACCTGGAACTTTTCGCAACCAAAAAAGTCAATGCTGTTTTTTCAGGTCACTATCATAAAAATGCGGTCTCAAAGTTTGGAGACATTGATGTTGTGACAACAAGCGCTGTCGGAATGCCGCATGGAGATGCTCCTTCCGGATTCATGGTTGTAAAGGTGTATCCTGACAGGATTGAGCACCAGTTTTACGGATTGAAGGAATTACCCGGAAGTATAACACTTGACAAATAAGTTGTCGTAAAACACTATTTATCAGATATATATTAATGCGAACCGGATTATTTCATTAGTTTTGTCAGGTCAATTTTGTCATAGGGTTGTTTTCCAAAAGCGGCATAATATTCCAAATTAACACTCCCATTTTTACTGTTAATTTTTAAAAGCGCATACCCGGGCAAATCAGTTTGCTTGTAAAAAGTAACATGTTTAGCTTCTTCAGCTAAAATAGCTTTCCTGGTCTCCATAGTTGCCGGTTGCCAATCGGGTACATTGGATGCCAGTGAAGGGCCATATTCAGTAATCTCATATGAAGGTGTGATGTATTTCCTGTCTTTGACAACACTAATGACCATTACCTGTACAACAGGTCCGGAATTTGTATTTCTGCAGACCACTGAATACCTGTGCAAATGGCCGCATAAAACAATCGCATGGTTTTTGGCAATAAGTTCAAGCAATTTTTCACGTTTTGCAGTATCGGACCGTAAAATATGCCAGCACCGCTCCGTAACGGGTATGACGGGTTCATGGATAGCTACAAATTTGAATTTAGCTTTGGAAGAAGAAAATTCCTTTTCAAGGAAAGAAACCATATCAGTTTGTTTGTCCCACGGATCCAGGCAGGTAATCTGAACATCGCCAACAGTATAGGAATAACAGGCTTTCCTGATTTCCTGGTTTTTGGTCTGGCGGCGAATCATCGGAAGATAAAATTCCTGAAATGCTTCAATAGCCCCGGGGCCGGTTATATCATGATTTCCTTTTACGAGTATCCACGGAACCTTCATATTGGCGTTTTCAACAGCTTTCATCGCATTTTCTGCCATCTGCCTGGCTTTTCCTGTTGAACCCGCTAAACCTTCTGAAAGGTCACCCAGTTGTACAATTCCTTTCATGGCAGATCCTTCGCTCAGAACTTTCTGCTTCAAAATGCCTATAAAATCAGTCCAGTTATTTTTCGTGTAAACTGTATATTCTTCCGTCACCTGCCTGAGATCATCGGGCTTGGTTCGAAGCCATTCCATGTCATGGTCTTCCAGGAGGTCATAATGTAAATCTCCCAATACCAGGAAAGAGTTGTTTTGGGTAATTCCCTTGAACGAAAAAAATAAAAATGGGATTAATAGTAATGATCTGATTGACAATAACATCTTTTTATTATTATTTTGACTGTTTGGAAATCTCGGGAGGAAGCTCCCTTATGTCGTCTGAAATTACTTTTCCGTCTTCAAGTGTGATAACGCGATGTGCCATTTTGACGACCCGCGGATCGTGGGTAGAAAAAATAAAAGTGATCAACTCTTCGTGATTTAGTTTTTCCATAATTTCAAGAAGTGTCGTGGCTGATTTGGAATCAAGATTGGCTGTCGGTTCATCAGCAAGTATGAATTTGGGCTTTGAAGCAAGTGCCCTGGCCACTGCCACTCTTTGTTGCTGGCCTCCGGAGAGCTTTGAAGGCCTGCTGTTGATCCTGTCGCCAAGTCCGACAGCCGTTAAGAGTTCGATAGTCCGCTCATCTCTTTCTTTTACAGGCCATTTCTGAAGTGTCATGATGAATTCAACGTTTTCTTTCGCTGTCAAAACCGGAATAAGGTTGTAAGACTGGAATACAAATCCGATATTTCTCAGCCTGAAATCAATAAGTTCTGAGGATTTTAGCCTGGAAAGGTTAGTCCCGTCGATGATTATTTCCCCGGAGGTCGGCATATCCAGCCCACCTATCATGTTCAGAAGGGTGGTTTTGCCTGAACCGGAAGGTCCGACAATGGCAACAAACTCTGCTTCAACAAAATCCAGGGTCACATCGTTCACAGCATGAACCTTTACTTCTGAAGAATTGTAAATCTTGTTGACGTTCCTTAATTCAATTACCTTCATCTTAATCTATTGTGTTTTATGACTACTCCGTCTGGTTATTCTAGTCTGTTCTGAGCGCATCCACCGGATTGAGCTTCAGAGCTTTGCGGGCAGGCCCAACCGAAGAAACCGTCGCTGTGACAAATACCAGTACCGTGATGAATATGAACAGTTTAATTTTAATCACAGGGTACACTTTTGCTGCAAAACCAATGGCTTCAAATCCCTCACCCCAGGCTGAAAAATAGATGCCGGTATTTCCAAGTATGGAGGCAATTGCCCATCCTGAAAGCATGCCTGCCACCGCACCGACGAAAGTCAGAAATATCGTTTCCAGCATGATCATTTTAAAAATCCGTTGATGATTCATACCTATCGCCATGAGCATACCTAATTCCTTGGTCCTTTCAAGGATTGCCATCAGCATGGTATTGATGATACCAAAAGCAAGAGCAAACATGATTATTCCAATAAAAAAAACATAATATATGATCATAAAATCATTCATCATGGCTGCATCCGGTGCAATTTCTTTCCAGGACCTGACTGAATTATCCCCTGCTATCCGGGTCAGCTTTTCTTTTACTGTATCAACATCTTCAGGGTTTTTGAGCAATATGGCGATTTCATGGGTGAGGATTTCATTGCCTCCGTAGAGTTTCGCCAGTTCACCAGCATTTACAAAAGCGGAAGTCTGATCAAAACCGGTGTTTGTTGTTCTGTAAATACCACATAATCTGAATATTCCCTGGACCGGGGTGCCCTGTCTGTCTGATAGTGCAATCTGAACCTTACTCCTGATCCTGTAATCGAGTGTTTTTTCTATAATAAGAGGACCATAACTATCCAGTTCCCTCTTATTGAATACTTTACGCAATACTTCCCTAAATTCGGCCGTTGATCTGAACCTGGTATCTTTTAGATTCTGAAGCTTTGAAAGGATGGTTGCCGGGACTTTCTCCCTTCCGAGAATGTCTATTGTACTGTCCTTAACAATATATTGCTTCAGCTTAAGTATTTCAGCGGTTTTATCGCTTATCAGTATATCGCCCGGACTATTAACATCAAGGTATTTTCCTCCTTCAGGTACAATTTTACTGTAGATTTGTGTTACCTGCTTTTCTTTAAGAGGGTCGATTCCATAAATTTTTAAACCAGTATTTGCCCATGGAGTAATTGCCATGGCAATGAGCTTGGTCCTTTTGGCCCATCCAGCAAGCTCATGCATGGTATCAAGGCTTTGACTTAACTTTTCTAAATTGGTGACGGAGAGGTTGATCTCCTCGTTTTTGATATATTCATTGTTATGAATTTGAATATGAGATACTTCATTGTATATTACATCATTCAGGCGTTGTTGCACCCATCCTTCCATGATGCCGACAAGCAGCACACCGGCAATAATGCCAAGAGTCACCGCCACGATAACAACCAGGCTTCTCTTTTTATTGCGCCATACATTCTTCCAGGCTATTGACCAGATCATTGCAGTATATTTTTAGCTTCTGAGCGCTTCAATTTCTTTCAAGGTATTTATCTTTCGCAAAGGATAAATGGTCGCCAGTAAAACCATCAACGCCACAATGGCGGCCTGCCAGTAAAAATAAGGTCCAAACCAGGCGGAGGGCATTACCGGGTCCCATCCATAGTCTTCCATCATATTTCCCAGTTCCCCTTTCAGCAATATAGGGTACCAGTAGAAATACATGATTAACGGCACACTGGCTAACATGCCACATATCAGACCAATAGAACCCAAAAGCATCATTTCAATTGTCACAATCCTTTTAAGTTTCTGTTTCTGCATTCCAATTGCCACCAGTACGCCAAATTCCTTTCTGCGCTCCGATACCATCATCATCACTGTCCCGAATATGCCAAAGAAAATAATAAAGTAAAGAAGTCCGAGCATTGCCATCCCGGTCTGACTATCACCCTGAATTTGCTGATAAAGTATTGGATTCAGCTCATACCAGGTTTTGGCTGTCGTATTTTTATCAGGCAGGAGGGAATTAATCCCGGCTTTAGCTCGTTTTATGGTCCGTTCTGATTTATTTGTGAGATTGACAACAAGCGAGGTGATTTTGCCATCAGCATCAAAAAATTTCTGAGCTGTTGGTATTGTCATGATAATCAATTTATTGTCGATATCAGGAGATGGCATTTTTATGATTCCCCTGACCGGGAATATCCCCGTTGCGGAGATTCCGTGGTACCCCTGCCCAATCAGAATTACTGAATCACCAACAGCAACTTTCAGGTACCGGGACAACCTGTCAGACACCAATATCCCATTATCATCATTTGCCAGGTAGCCGTTTGAAACTTCCGAAGCGTTAAGAATCTTTGGCAGGAACAGTTCATCCTCCTTGTCAGAGAGTCCAAGTTCCATTCGCAACCTTGCAACAGATGAGTAAGACTTTCCAAGGTTGTTGGTCACTTTTTTCAGGAGACCGTCCGGTATGTATCCGGATTCTTTAAATAGTTTAACTGCCTTATCTGTGATTCTGTACTTAACCATTCTAATCTCCGGATCCGAAAATTTCCTTTCCCTGACGGGGTCAATGGCAATGACAGCAACGCCCTTTGTTTGTGTGCCATTTGAAGCCAGGGTGAAAGATTCAATATGGGGAGTAACAGATACCACATCGTCAACATGCATTATGGCTGAAGCGATCGAATCATTGTATTCGAATGAATTATCAATCAATGGATTATCCTGATATTTTACATGCTGAACCTGTATGTAACCGGTAAAAGACTCAATAAAACCAGTAATCATGTGATCATAGCTACCAAGCTGGTAAGATCTCATGATCACAGCAAAAAAGACTGCAAAGAATACTGATGACGAGGTAATTATGGTACGGCGCCTGTTCCTCCAAAGATTTCTCCAGGCAATTTTAAATTCTTCTCTCATGCCATCTTTTTGTCAGTATCATGCATTTTTTAACGATATCAGAGTTTCCTTTTCATATTCTGCTGCGAAAAATAGTTTTCCGCTATAGGGATATTGAATTTAATCTCCCGAATCTCAATAACAGTTTTATTTTCAGGCTCTTCCTTGGGAACCATCTCTATTCTTGAGGTCACTGTCCGCCCATCCATAACCTTGATGGCAGATCCGGTCTCAGTCCTTACAAGGTATCCGTCTTCATCATACAACTCTGCCCTTAAAACGAGGAATTCCTTTTTATCGATCCATCTTAACTGCTTTCCCCAGATAATTGAAGCATTCTCCCTGGCAGTCATTTTAATTTTATAGCATAAACGGCCGCCAACGATTTCTTCGCCGGCAATTTCATGGCTATAGTCGTTTACAACGGAAGATTCCTTCAGAATATCATCATTGGTATAATCCGAACCCATCCAGCCTTGCGACATCATGGAGGGAGGAAGTTTTATCAGCCTGCTGATGGATGGATTCCAACTCCACATTTCATTGCCTCTTTTCAAAAATGATTGTCCTGCCTCTTTGGCAGGAGAAGTTATCAGGGTAAGCGCATATTCCTTACCCAGAGACCAGTTCCTGAATTCAATAGTCCTTTGCCAGGCAGGCCGTATAATAGTCATCGACATCACACTGTAGCTGCTCTTCTCCCCGTTGAATTTTTCATCTGACTTTCTGACTATATCCTTCGCACTGAGAACCTGCGCGGTAACTGCGCATGGACCTGTTCCAAGCATCAAAAGAAGCAGTATTGATGAATACCTGCATTTCATAAATAATCGGTTTAAATGACTCAATTTCCCGGTTAAAGGAGGAAGAAAAGATAGATAAAAGTTTTCAGACCCGCAAATTTATAATGCCAACTCAGGGATCAGCCAATTCAAACAACACGACAATTTTATACAAAAATGTATGGTCTAAGGAAAAATTCGAATTCGGTTCCTGTTAATATTTAAAGTTTTCGGAGACTACCGGTTTTTATTCCGGCACTCTTTAGTTAGATTTTATCTTAAACTTAACCTCAAAATAAAATATTTTCAGAAAAGCTATGCACTATTTTTTATTTTTTAAATGGTACTATGAAAGGTCAACTTCGGTTCACAGTACTTGCTGAATTAAAATTGGTGTTGGTGTACCATTCAGTCGTACTGAAAATCAACGACCTGCTAGTACAAATAAATCTTCGCAATGAACACCCATTATACAATCCCTCATTCAATACAATTTATGATTTCAGGGATTGTGACTTTGAAATTAAACAAAGTGACTTTGAAATATGCGTTGAAGAAGCCAAGAAAAATCCTGTTTACAGGATCGTAAAGAAGTTTGCAATATTGGTAAATAAACCCAAAGAGTCCGTATTGACAGTTTCATTTATCAATTCGGTAAAGCAATATTCATCCAACAATTTCGAGATCTTTTATGGTATAAGTATTGATCTTCAATATTTTGAAGTATCTTTTAAACAAAAGAGATATATTGAACATGAATTGAAAAATTGAGGAAAACGGAATGAACTATGAACTAATTAACGCCCCAACTTTTGTTCGGGTGATTACTCATCTCGAAAATCAGCTCGCCACCTTGTGATATATCACTGTGCGAAAGAAAACTTGTTTTCAAAGGTTTCCCATTCAGGTTTACTGATTTGATATAGATATTTTTTTCAGATAAATTAGGTGCTTTGATTATCAGATTCTTACCGGCGCCAAGATGAACAATTGCCTGGCTGACTGACGGTGATCCTATTGCATATTCACCTGATCCCGGGCAGACTGGATAGAATCCTACTGACGAAAAAACATACCAGGCCGACATTTGGCCGCAATCGTCATTTCCGCACAAACCATCGGGTTTATTGAGGTACATTGTGTTTACAATCTGATGGATCCGCTCTTGTGTTTTCCATGGTTGACCGGCCCAGTTGTACAAATAAGCCACATGATGGCTCGGTTCATTCCCGTGAACATAACAACCAACCAGTCCTTCACGCGTAATGTCCTCGGTTTCGGCAAAGTATTTATCCGGCATGTACATTGTGAACAATGAATCGAGATGTGCTACAAACCGTTTATTACCACCCATTTTCCCGATTAAGGCCATCACGTCCTGGGGAACATAAAGGGAATAATTCCATGAATTTCCCTCAATAAATCCTTCGTTGGCAGTATGCATGGGATCAAACGGTGTTTTCCAGTTTCCCATGCGGTCTTTTGCCCCAACAAATCCGGTGTGCTCATTAAACAGGATTTTCCAGTTATTGGCTCTTTTCTCAAACTGCCCGGCAATAACAGTATCACCAAGCGATCTGGCCAACTGTGCAATAGTCCAGTCATCATAAGCATATTCAAGGGTCATGGAAGACCCGACCGCATTTAAATCATAGGGCACGTAGCCTAAATCTATATAATCACCCAGGTTTCCGTAATTTCGGTTCGTTGCTGATGCGACACAGGCGGCCAGCGCTCGTTTACCATCAAACCCGCGAATGCCATTGATCCATGCATCAACAATAACCGGAACCGAATGATAACCAATCATACACCAGTTTTCATTTCCAAAATGGCTCCAGACTGGTAAAAGCTTGTGAACACTCTGATCGTAATGCGCCAGCATCGAATTGATCATATCTGAAGCCCTATGAGGCTGAATCAGGGTGAACAATGGGTGAAGGGCCCGATACGTGTCCCACAAAGAGAACACTGAATAATTTGTAAAATCTTTTGCCTGGTGAATATTGTGATCCAATCCCCGGTACTCTCCGTCCACATCCATATATTCAATTGGATTGATAAAAGTATGATAAAGTGAGGTATAGAAAGTCTTCTTCTTTTCTGGAGAAGCCTCAATCTTTATGCGGCTAAGTTCTTTTTGCCAGTTGGTATTGGCCTCAGTACGCGTTTTATCAAAATCAAAATGAGGGATTTCTGCCTGAAGGTTTTTCAATGCTCCTTCAGTACTGACGGCTGATATGGCAAATTTAACCTTTATCTTTTCACCTGCTTTTGTTGCAAAATCGAAATGCGCCCGCAGTTTTTTTCCTGCCATCTCAGGGAAGTTATGCTCCTGGTCGAATTTGCGCCAGAAACCCTTGTATACCAGGTCTTCATCATTTTTACCTCCATAGTTTTTGACCGGTTTTGAGAAGACCATGGCGAAATAGATGTAATTGGTTCTTGCCCAACCACTTGTGATACGATACCCTGTTACTAAAGTATCATTCTCTACGCGAATATAGGACCATAATACTTTCCCTTCATAATTATATATACCATGATTCATATCCAGAATGATATGAGCATCGTTACTTTCCGGAAAGGTATACTGATGAAAACCTGTATGTGCTGTCGCGGTCATTTCTGCATCAATATTGTAATCATCAAGCCTGACACGATAGTAACCGGGCTCCGCTTTCTCTGTCTCGTGACTAAACCGGGAACGGTAACCGCTTTCGGGCTTATCAGCAGTTCCTGGATTAAGCTGAACTTTGCCAACGGTAGGCATTACAAGAAAGTCCGAAAGATCTGAATGCCCGGTACCGCTTAAATGAGTATGGGTAAAGCCGACTATTGTTTTGTCATTGTATTGATATCCTGCACAATAACGATAAACAGTTCCAGTATATTTTCCATTTACGGCATATGGGATGGTGTCGGTATCGGGACTTAGTTGCACCATTCCAAATGGAACACAGGCCCCCGGAAACACATGACCCATCTCCTTAGTACCTATCAGCGGATCTACGTAACGGGTCAGGTCCTCAGTTACAACCTGGGCAGACAAAAAACTTGAATAAAGGCAGCTTGTCAGGACGGAAATCATTAGTTTTAAAAACATACTTTTTATAAATGACAGGTTGATAAAAGTCTTATTTTTTATGATTCACTCTTTTAATGATAAAGATAACTCAAAGAATTAACCGGATACGCGGTAGTTCTTTTGTCAAATATATTACAAATGAGATAAACACTCATATTTAAAAGTGAATTCAATAATTTTTAATCACCGCATCTGGCAGGACAAATTTTACGAAGTTTACCGTTATGAACTGGGAAGTATCACTTTGAATCGTTCAATGAACTGACTTGAATTATTTGAAATTAAATTTTGGGTTAAATCTCTTTGTTCTAAAAGAATATATCAACTGTTTATACTCAAAAAAATACCCCTGTAAATCAATTGATTACAGAGGCAGATGTGACCCCACCGGGATTCGAACCCAGATCAAAGGAACCGGAATCCTCCATTCTATCCATTAAACTATGGGGCCGTTAAAGAGCTGCAAAGGTAACAATAATCTTTTTACGGCATTCCCTCTCAGGAAGTGAAATGCAAGGTTATCCTCCAAAAAATTTCCTGCGTTTAAATCTGGGTTTTATCGTACAGAAAAAATAAATTTGTCCGGGTGATCCTCCTGGAAACCTGATCCGTTATAAAATTGTTACAGATGAATTACGCAGTCATTGATGTTGAAACCACGGGAACTTCGCCTTCAAACGGGAAAATTACCGAGATTGCCATCTTTGTTTACAACGGATCTCAAATCATCGATTCCTTCGTATCACTGGTTAATCCTGAATGCAATATTCCCTACAATATTACCAGACTCACCGGAATTACAAATGAAATGGTTGAAACTGCACCTAAATTTTACGAAATCGCAAAAAAAATTGTCGAGATCACTGCCAACACAACATTTGTTGCGCACAATGTATCATTCGATTATTCATTTGTAAGAGAGGAATTTAAAAGACTTGGATATGATTATAAACGCAAAACGCTTTGTACTGTAACCCTCAGCAGGAAACTGATTCCCGGGCTTCCCTCCTACTCCCTTGGCAATATCTGCAATGATTTGAACATCACGATTGAAGGAAGGCACCGGGCAGGTGGTGATGCCCTTGCTACCGTGAAATTGTTCGAAATGATTCTCAGACAAAACGAAACGGTTGATCAGGATTTATTCACTTCACGCAGGGGAAATCTTTCGGAAGAAACCATTGCATCCGTTCCGGGCAATTGCGGAGTCTATTACCTGTATGATTCCAAAGATGAACTGATTTATATCGGCAAAAGCAAAAACATCCACCAACGGATTATCTCTCATTTAAATAACCGGCTCACAAAAAAGGCGATGGAAATGAGTGACAGGGTTGCTTCTATCGGCCATGAAGTGACTGGCAGTGAACTTGTTGCATTGCTGTTGGAATCTGAGGAAATCAAGGCCAACGTGCCCCGCTACAACAGGTCTTTGCGACGGCCTGCGAATAATTTCGGCATATTTTCATTTGAAGATGAAAATGGGTACCTGCACCTGCAGGTTAAAAAGATTGAAGAGGAAGATCTGCCACTTACTGCTTTCAATTTTTACCAGGAAGCAATCGACTTTTTGCATGGAAGGGCCGAAAAATATTCCTTGTGCAAAAAATTGTGTCACCTGGATGACCGTCCAAACGGCTGCTTTAATTCAGGATTCGGTAGTTGCCTGGGAGCTTGTGAAGGGAAAGAGGAACCATCAGTTTATAACGCACGGGTACAAGAGGTAATAAAGCCCTGGTTGTTTCATTCTGATAATTTTTTCGTTCTTGAAAAAGGAAGAAACAAAGATGAAATGGCAGTAATCAAAGTCGCACAAGGAAAATACATAGGTTTTGGTTACATTTCCACGGATTCATTAAGTATTAATTATGAGACACTTAATGATTGTGTCCGGAAACACAAAGACAACTGGGATGCGCGAATCATTATCCGCAGTTACCTGAAAAAATACCACAGGCAGGTAAAAATTGTTGAATTCTAACCTGCAAAAGCCAGTCCCTCCTTGTATCTTGCTATAGCCCTGTCTCTAGCGAAGACGTGATCAATTATCCTGCCTGGATAACTGTCGGTCCCATATTCAGGAACCCATTTTTTGATGTAGGTAAAATCAGGATCAAAACGTCGGGCCTGCAACTCAGGATTGAATATTCTGAAATAAGGAACAGCATCACAACCGGAACCTGCGGCCCACTGCCAACCTCCATTGTTGGAAGCCAGGTCATAATCATTCAGCTTGTTAGCAAAATATGCCTCTCCCCACCTCCAGTCGATCAAAAGATGTTTACATAAAAAACTTGCTGTCACCATCCTGACCCTGTTGTGCATAAATCCGGTCCGGTTCAGTTCCCTCATCCCTGCATCTACCAGCGGGTACCCGGTAAGGCCGTCGCACCATGCCTGGAACTGATCCTCATCGTTCTCCCATCGAATATTGTCATAGGCAGGTTTGAAAGCTTTCGTGACAACATGGGGAAAATACCACAATATCTGGCTGTAAAAATTCCTCCATATGAGCTCCGACAGAAAAGTGAGTGAATGCAGCATCGCAAGCGCTGTGATTTTGCGAATGCTGACTGTGCCAAACCGTAAGTGAAGACTCAATTTTGAAGTTCCGTTCATAGCAGGAAAATCCCTGTTTTTTTCGTAATTCTCCAACAAACTTTTCGCGAGTGATTTAGGCGGAAAATCAATTGAAGCTCTTTGAAACCCAAGAGCTTCAATTGAAGGCATCTCAAAAGGCTTGATTCTTATAAAGTTGTGAAAATAAAGGGATGTCCTGAACGGGCGGACAACATCATTGTTCAGTTTATCCAGAAACCGGTTTTTGTATGGAGTGAAAACAGTGTAAGGTTTGCCATCGTTCTTGACCAGCTCCTCTTTCTCAAATAAAACATGGTCTTTGTAAGTTAAAAACTCTACATGCCAGGTTTTAAGAAAGCGTTCAATATCAGCATCCCTGCGAATAGTATATGGTTCATAATCACGGTTGCAGTAGACACTGCAGATATGGTATTTTTCCACAAGGCCCTTAAAGACATCAATGGGCTGCCCATGAGCAACATAGAGCGAAGAACCAAATTTTTCAAGTTCGGTTTTTATCTGACAAAGGGTATCATAAACGAAATTGATGCGGTAATCGAATCCGATGGTTTTTCTGGCCAAAATATCAGGATTACCAATAAATACTGGCAAAACGTTTTCACGGGTTTTAAGGGCATGAAACAAGGCAGTATTGTCATCCAGCCGAAGGTCTCTCCTCATCCAGAATATATTAACTACCGGTTTCTCCTTTGTGGTTGTCATGCTTAAATAAAAGTATTTTATGCTGTTAATATAAGAAAAAACAAAACTAACCCTACCTTTGTTGCACCAAAAAAGTAACAATTCCTATAATTTGATTTTTATGAACAAACGAGGTTTTGCCAGTGACAACAATTCAGGTATACACCCGGAAATCCTGAAAGCCATCGAAACATCCAACATTGACCACGCAGTCGGATACGGTGATGATATTTATACGGAAAAAGCCAAAATACTTTTCAAAAAAGAATTTGGAGAAGAAACAGAAATCTTTTTTACTCTTACCGGCACCGGGGCTAATATACTTTCCATTCAATCAATCTGCCACTCTTTCCATGCCATAATATGTTCCGAAACAGCTCATATTCATACAGATGAATGTGGAGCACCCGAAAAATTCACCGGTAGTAAACTGATCCCGATTCCTTCAGGTAACGGAAAAGTATCTCCTGACGAACTGAAGAAAAAATTGCACGGGTTTAATACCGAGCACCACTCACAGCCTGGAATGCTCAGCATATCACAGGTAACAGAGATGGGGACAATATATACTGCAGAAGAAATCCGTGATCTTGCGGATATCGTGCATCAGCACGGAATGTACCTGCACATGGATGGTGCCAGGATAGCTAACGCCGCAGTATCACTTGGCATGAATTTCCGGGAATTTACAGTGGATGCGGGGGTTGATGTACTCTCTTTTGGCGGCACTAAAAACGGACTGATGCTTGGAGAGGCAGTTCTGATCTTCAATCCCATTTTGGCCGTCAATACCAAATATTACCGCAAACAGGCAGCCCAGCTTTACTCCAAGATGAGATTCGTCTCGGCCCAGTTCATTCCTTACCTCCAAGATGAAATATGGAAGATAAATGCCTCACATTCAAACAGAATGGCAAAGAAACTGGCAGACATGGTTTCGGAGATAAAAGCCATTAAAATTACGCAGAAAGTGGAGGCAAACGGTATATTTGCCATCCTTCCGCGTGAAGTTATTCCATTGATAAGAAAGGAGTATTTTTTTTACGACTGGGATGAATCAAAAGGTGAAGTCAGGTGGATGACCTCCTTTGATACTACCGATGAAGACATCGACAATCTTGTGGCTCTCCTTAAGGTACATTTATCTTAAAACGTGATAAGCCGCTTTTTTGTTGTACTTTTGCATTTTAATGGTAAAAATTACAGTGTATGATTAGTCGAAGGATCATCCGAACGAAGGTTTTGCAAATACTCTATGCCCATGTTTCATCGGCTGACAAGGCTATCAGTTCATCCGAAAAGGAACTGCATTTCAGTATTCAAAAAACGTATGATCTGTACCATCTTTTGCTGATGCTTCCTGTTGAGTTGTGCGATTACGCAGAAAAAATGATGGAGATCAGGAAACAAAAGAATTTTCCTACAAAAGAAGAACTCAATCCAAACATGCGTTTTGTCTCGAACCGCCTGATCAGCAAACTCAAAAATAACAAGGACTTAACTTCCTATATTCAGAAGAACAAGGTCAACTGGGTTAATACCCAGGAGATGGTAAAGAGGATTTATCAGGTTATGACCGAATCAGATGTTTACAAAAACTATCTTGATTCTGATGTGGATGATTTTCAAAATGACAGAAGATTTTTTGAAGATTTTTTTGCCGAAATATTGCTCAAAAACGAGTTCGTTTTCAACGAATTTGAAGAGCAAAGCATTTACTGGAACGATGACCTGGATTTCGTGGTATCCATGGTAATTAAAACTTTGAAAAAATTCAAGGAGGACAGCAATGTTAACGACCATTTGTCATCACTTTACAAAGATGAAGAGGACGAAGAATTTACAGTTGACCTGTTTAGAAAAACCCTTGCCAAAAGTGATGAAAACCGTAAAACAATAGAGGCATACACCAAAAACTGGGATGTTGAAAGGGTGGCAACAATGGATATTCTGATCATGGAACTCGCACTGACCGAACTGACTGAATTTCCTTCAGTTCCTGTCAAAGTCAGTCTGAACGAATACATTGAACTTGCCAAATACTACAGTACGCAAAGAAGCAGTATTTTCATTAACGGTGTCCTGGACAGGATTACCAAAGACTTCAAGGAGCAGCAAAAAATTGTCAAGGCCGGCCGTGGACTTTTGGAAGGCTGATGCAGACTGAACCTCGTTTACCTATTTATTGCCCTGGTATTTCATCGTTGTATGCAAAAAAAATATTTCTATATATTTTTCCTGTTGATTACTTTCGGAATTGAAGCTTGTCACAATAAACCATCAGCGATTGTGAAACCTTCGCTTTCAACAGGTTCAGAGAAAAAAAAGAATACCGGCAAGATTGAATTTAGCGAAGAAATGCATAATTTTGGATCCTTGAAAGAAGGGGAAACAGTATCTTTTTCATTTAAATTCAAAAACATTGGAGAAAGTCCCCTCCGGCTGCGAAAAGTAGCGCCAACATGCGGATGTCTTACAGTCAGGTACGACAATGAGGAAGTCGGAGCTGCTCAATCCTCTTTTGTTGAAGTAATATTTAATACAGAAGGGGAATGGGGCAATCAGATCAAAACGGTTGAAGTGGAGACCTCGGAAGGTCAGACAAAAACATTAATTATCGGGGCTTTTGTTGAAAACAAAAATATTAACGTTGATTTAAATAAATAAAAATGAGTACATTAAATTTTATTATTGCCCAGCAACAACCACAACAAAGCATGTTGGGGATGTTTTTACCATTGGTATTAATTATCGTCGTGTTCTACTTTTTCATGATTCGTCCGCAGATGAAACGTCAGAAAGAGACAGCAAAATTCCGCGATGCACTCCAGAAGGGAGATAAAGTTGTTACCTCAGGTGGCATCTACGGAAGAATTGAAGAGATTAAGGATCAGGTTGTCTTTTTGGAGGTTGCGCCTAATCTGAAGCTAAAAGTTGACAAAAGTGTTTTGTTGAAAGATATGTCGGATGCACCGGTAGCGAAATAATAATCTGGCCGGGCAACCGGCCATTTTTATTTATTCAATGACGTAGTCTCTTTCGTATGAAGCAGATCCGGGTTAAGAAAATATTCCTGTTTGTGAAACGCAAAGTCAAAAACTTCAGCTATTACAAAGCAATTGTATTTTTGGTATGCCTGGCCCTGTCCTCATTTCTTTGGTTATTAAACAGCCTTGAAAAGCGCTATACAAGCAGAATAAGCGTACCTGTCAGGTACACTGAATTTCCGATTGACAAACAACTTACCGGAATTCTCCCGCAAAACTTTGATTTGATGGTAGATGCTTACGGCTATACCCTTCTCAGCTATAAACTCCGGCTGGCCTTTTCTCCCATTCAGATCAATGTTGGTGAAATGGTCGACAATTCACTGGAAAGAGGAAGCAAATACCGGTATTCTGTGGCAACAGATGCTCATAAAGAAGAGATTGAAAAGCAAATCAGCAGTGAGATCAGAATTCTATCCATTAAACCTGATTCTCTGGTATTTAATTTCAACAAGATTATTTCAAAAAAAATCAAGGTAAAACCTGATCTGAAACTCAATTTTGAAAACGAGTATTCTCTTGAAAATAAACCATTTACAACACCTGATTCAATCATTGTAAGCGGACCTAAAAACATACTGGATACGTTGAAATTTGTATCAACGATCTATCGAAACTATTCCGGATTATCTCATTCAGTGGTTGAAACTGTGCCTCTTCATGCGATTCCGGGTATAAAATCTGACATCCGGGAAGTACAACTCTCACTTCCCGTAGAGCAAAACACAGAAGTTACATTTGAAGTCCCGATAACTGTCATCAACAAACCAGAGGAAATTGTTCTGAAGACATTCCCCGGCAAAATCAAGGTGACCTGCCGTATTGGCCTGAGCAAGTATAAAAAACTGGATTACAACTCTTTTCGTGCCACTATAAATTATGAAAAGATTTCGTTGAGTGAACCACGGCTCCCTGTGACATTCGAAAGCCTGGCCAAAATTGAAATGTCAGCAAGCTATTCGCCTAAAGAGGTAGAATTTATTCTTGAACACGAAAAATAATGTACCATGTTGACAGTTGGTATAACAGGCGGAATTGGAAGCGGTAAATCGACGGTATGCAAGGTCTTTCGTGTTCTTGGAGTCCCGGTTTTTCAAGCTGATGTAGTTGCCAGAAATCTTCAGAATGAAGATCCACAGATTAAGCGTTCATTAACAGAACTCTTCGGTGCTGAAATTTATGACAGCTACGGTTTTCTGAACCGCAAAAGGCTGGCAGAGATCATTTTCAACGATAAAATGCTTCTTGAAAAAGTTAATACTTTAATTCATCCTGCAGTTCACCGAGAGTTTGAAAAGTGGAAGGAATTACATTCAAATTGCCCCTACCTGCTCTATGAGGCTGCCATTATGTTTGAAACCGGAAGCTATCTCCGTTTTGACTACATTATCATGGTAATGACGGATGAAAAGGAACGGATTGAAAGGGTAATGAGAAGAGACCATGTAAGTGAGGAGGCAATCAAACGGAGGATGCTCAATCAGATGGCTGACTCCCGGAAAATAAAATTAGCAGATTTTGTGATTGAAAACAATGATAATCAAATGATTATTCCTAAAATATTGGAACTGGATAAAATTTTAAAATTAAAGAGTCATGTTCGGTAAATGGATTGGCAGCGGATTAGGCTGGACCCTTGGCGGTCCGATAGGCGCCCTTGCGGGATTTGTGTTGGGAACCTTGTTCGATTTATCCGATAAGTCGGATGCAGCATCAAAAACCTACCAGCGAGGTATGCCAACCACCCCCAATGACTACATTTTCAGCCTTTTGGTATTGGTATCAGCGGTACTCACGGCGGACGGAAAAATCATGAAATCCGAGCTGAACTATATTAAAGAGTTCTTTAAAGCCAATTTTGGCGAAGAAGGAGCAAAAAATGCCCTGAAAATTCTTCAAGACCTGACAAAACAAAAGGTACCGGTTACGGATGTATGCCATCAGATTAAAATTTACATGGATTATCCGTCCCGCCTGCAACTTATCCATTTTCTTTTTGGCATTGCAGCAGCTGACGGGGAGATTCACCCGGAGGAACTTAAACTGATTCATCACATTGCAGTACAACTTGGAATTTCCCCTGCTGATTATACCTCTATTGAAGCCATGGTTATCCCCAAAACGGACTGGGCTTATGATGTTCTGGAAGTTACCCCATCATCAACTGTTGAAGATATTAAAAAAGCTTATCGCAAAATGGCGGTAAAGTACCACCCCGACAAGGTAAGTTATCTTGGCGAAGAAGTGCAACAAGCAGCTAATGAGAAATTTAAAAAAGTTAATGAAGCATACCAGTTAATTTGCAAGGAAAAGGGTATCCTGTAAACTTTTTTGTGTAACTTTCGTAGTCATAATAAACTTAAAAGATACAGCTATGAAAAAATCATTGATAACTTTTGCTTTAGCCATTCTGGCCTTTGTTTCTTCTGCTGCTACTTTTGACCTTGGTATTAAAGGTGGTATCAACATGTCAACCTTTCCGACCAGTTCCAGTTCCTTTTCTGCTGATTCCAGGGGTGGTTATAATTTTGGCGCTTTTGGCAGGTTTGGTGGAACGAGACTCTATTTCCAACCGGAGTTTCTTTTTGTTTCAAATAAAGGAGAAATTACTATAGATAACTCCAAAGATGCCATTAATATGAAATCGATTCAGGTTCCTGCATTACTGGGTCTCAACCTGCTCAATCTTAAAGTTGCATCCCTTCACCTGTTTACAGGTCCTGCAATTTCCTTTTCCACGGGGTATGACAGTTCACATAATCTGAGTTACAATATCAATAATTCTTCCTGGGATTATCAGTTAGGAGGAGGCGTGGATATCCTGATCTTCACAGTTGATTTGCGCTATTCCTGGGGTATGAATGATAAAGTTAGTAACACCTATTTTACAAGTAAAGTAAACTCATTCTGCGTTTCTTTAGGAATCAAATTCCTATAATGCTCTCATAATCAATTTATTACATAATAATTATTAGCAAAAGCCGTATTTATGCGGCTTTTTTCATCTGTCATGATTATCCAGTAACAGAATGTTTCGATCTGCATTTGTTTTTCATATCAATTAATACGCCATTAGCAGGAAATTCTTCAGACAATTTTGAAAATTTTTCATACGCTTTTATTGAATCGTGCGCAATTTCCAAATAGATTTTACCCAAAAAATAATTTTTTATAGTAAGAAATGAACTATAATTCCCATTATCAATCTTTTCTATTTTATCCAAACTAACAAGAAGCTTTTTTTCATTTTGAGTTGACAAAAAATTAAATTCATCTATAAGACTGTATTTCAAACATTTATCAAATTCTACTATCAATTGAAAGATTGCTCTTTCGAGTGGTCTCAAATTTGCCGCATTTCCATCATTTATCTTTTGAATGAATACCTGACATTTCAACGCTGTCCAGTATTTCGAAAAACCTACATTTTTAAGATTATCATATCTGATTTGGTATAAATAATAGATTAGTTTGTTGAAATCTTTGTCTCCTATATTTATGTTATCCTGATAAGCATTTTTGTAGTTGGCAAAATCCAATTCACTGGCAACAGATTTGTTAGAGATCATTTTCCACCACAAAAAATCGAATTTTAGGTAACCTGCTATCCGTGGATCTGTGTTTATTAAACCTTCCAATCTATTTTCAACATCTGCAAATTCAAGATTATAAATTTTCTTTACTATTTCATCAATCTGCTCAGAGGGTTGACTAAAAGCGGAATAAGTGAAGAAAAAAAAGAATAACCCTAAAAAATAATTCTGTCTTTGCATAAAAAAGCGTAAATGAAATATTTTTAGATCGTTAATTCAAACAAGACCTGATTCGCTCATTGATTTTGCTGTTAAAACTGACAATTTGCTCTTTGCTTTTCCATGAGGCCAAAATTCCTGAGCGTTTAATTCCTCCATGGTAAGTCTTATTAAAGATGCCTAATCCTCCAAGATAACCGGTGATATAAAATCCGTTAAGAGCTTCATAAGCACCAAACGCAAGTATTGTTACATTTAATAAAAGATTGGTGATGCCTTCCCCCGTCTTGCCAGCATATATCTGTCCTGCACCAGGAATGAAACGGGACCAGTTTTCTGCTCTTTTTATCGACCTGATGTGAGGAAGATTTTTCTTGGTATAAAGTTCATTTACTATTTGTATCGTTTCATTACTTTTCTCAGGACTGAAATTTTGCAATTGAATAAACTGTATAAAACATTTCTGTGACTCTTTCCACCTGAAGGTTTCATTTAAACAAAGAATCTTAAGTGGTAAAAAAAGCCTAAACGAAGAAGTATCTGCATTTTGATTCAGATATTCATCAATCTTCCACAATGCGTTAGTAGGTTTCTGATTCAGGTAATAACAAAGCGATAGCTGGTAATATACACGTTGAGATAAAGAATCTTTATCATTGTGGAAATATATCGACTGAAGTTCTTCTATTGCCTGTTCAAAGTTCATTAACTGCTTATAGCACAATGCTTTTTTGTATTTGAAAAAATTCAGATTAACTGGATTTTCAGAATGAAAAATCATCCGCTCATATTCGATAGATGCTTCAAAATACTTGCCTGAAACATATAAACTATCTCCCTTGATCCCACTGGCGCTACAATTCAAAAAAATTGCGCAAAGGAATATGGAGCTGGAAAAGAATTTGATTGTATGCGACATCTTTATGTTCATTTTCAATGATTTTTACAGAAATAACTGATCCATAAATATTTGAAATATATGTGGCAGCTAATATACTTCCAAAGAAAATAGTCTGTAAATTGTTAAACCCTTGTTTGTGATAGTTTTCCCAGGTTATCAGTCCAAGTCCGGTGGTGGTAATCATCGAGGCAATTCCTTCACCTGTCCTTCCGGCATAAATCTTCCCGGAACCTGGTATTAATCCCGACATAACTCCTGCTAAAAAGGGAGACTTTAATCTATGACTTTGTTGTTCCCTGCAGATATTCATTAACGCTAAAACCTGCTGATTTATTGTTGCATCATTCCGGTTCACCAATTGTAATTTTTCGTTTGCCCGCGCCCACTCACCTTTTAACATATCAATTCCGCTCAACTCAAAATTTACCAGGGAGGAAATTCTCTCGTTAAGGTTATTTACCTGGCCCAAAATTTTTTCGGATTCAACATAATTTTTGAGATATATCTGATTATATCCTGCGAAAAATATTGATTTCAAATAGAATGAAGATTGTTTCCTGACATTTAAAAATGAACTTGTGGATTGTTCCAGGTTCTTCAGCGAATAATGCGCCCATCCTTTATAGTAATACACTGAATCCATCTGATTCTGACAATAATCAAAAGAATCATTGTCGATAACATGTAATACCTCATGGTAACTTCCTTTGTTTATCAAATGTTCAATAAAAGGAAGTTCACTTCTATTTTGAGCATGTCCGGTTTGAAAAATAAAAAGGAAAGCAAAATAACAGATGTATTTCATCTATATCGATTTATAGGGTCGCTAAACCGATGTGTCTTCAAATTCATCCTATCCAGGCTAAGGTCTGTGGCAGCAATTCTGTTGCATCTGCCCAACCGGTCAATTGTCAGCATTCCTCCTTTTAACAGGCCATATTCTTTGACTACTTTTTTACTAAATTCCGAGCAATTGGGATCATAAAGGCAGTCAGAAGAAAAATGTTGAGAAATAAAATTCTGATAAACATACAAAGAACCGCCATAAACTAAACTAATTGGATTACAGTTTTTTAACGTTTTTGGTTGATTTTTGAATATATAAAAATTCTTTGCTGTATGATGAACTTGTTGTTTCATGACAGATTCAACCAGTAAAAGATCCTCCGACAAATTAATGGTTTGTGCATAACCCCCAAACTTAAAGACCAAAAAAAATAATCCAAAACTAATTGTCTTTATGAACATCAAGAGGTTTTGCATTTTCAGGAATTTTGAAATTAAAATACTCATCATCACCCGACGGGGAAGCTTTTACATTTGAAAAAAGAGTTCGGGTAACGATTGAATCTCCAGAAGGCAAATAACTAATTTCGATAATTTTCAGAGGAAGTCTGAACTGGATAAAATCCTTATAATTAGTATAATAGATTTTCTTTATTACTTTACCCTTGAGAGACACATATTCTGTATAGATCGGGAGCCTGTTTTCAAAAACCATTTTAACCTTTTCGATCCCTTTCAATATTGACGGTGCCTTCCAAATGGTCACGTAGTACTTATCTTCAAAAGTATTTGAACTCAAGTTAAAACCTTCATCGGAAAGTCCCAGATTATCAGTCAAATTGTTGGCAAAGTAGTAGATAAGATTCCTTTTCGAGGACAATTCGCGAATTTGATTGTACGCAACTTCGTTGGTGGTTGGATAATAGGTTTTGATTTCACCCAAAGAGTTTGATATAATAATGAAATTCTTCGTTGCATGGTAATATTTGGTGATAATCTTTTTGTTGTTATCAAAAAATATATCAACCTCATTGGATAACTTTTTGTTATTCTCCGTAACATCCGTCTTCTGATTCAGTGATATATAGGTGCCCGGTTGCGCATTCAAAGCAAAATGCAGGAATGATGTAACCAAAAGCAGGAATATTCTTAGAAAAAATATTTTCATAAATCACAAAAAAACAAGGTGCCTGTTTTTTTAATCTAAACAGGCACCTTATTTAAATAATCCAATTTTAATTCCACATGAAGAACTTAGGATTATTGGTATAAGCACTTATGTCTTTATAATTGATAATCAGCACAATGAAGTCAACTAGCGGAACAATACCAAAGATACCACCACAAGTTAAGATATAACCAATTCCGGTCAGCACTTCGGTGCCCAAATAAAATCGGTGAATCCCTAACCCGCCAAGGAAAAAATCAAGAACGATAGCAACTACGGCATCTTTTTCCTTTCCTGCCATTGCTGTTGAAGGAAAACCAGAGACGCCAGCAGTAAGATCTGTTGAATTGGCTGAAAACATACTTGTTTCAATCGCTTGATCAAAAAGCTTGTCGACAGATTGCTCATTTACAGAATAAGACGAAGCGTTTGCTTGTCTTGCAGAGAAAACACAAAGAGCCAGGACAAAAACCAGAACTAAATGTTTCATAATTGTTTAAGTTAAATTTTTTATATACCAAATATAAACTTTTTTTTAAACACAATGGCATTGTCCCCAGAATAATTTATCTCAGGCAGATATTGCAAAATACTTCATAGCACCTTCACTTTTACTATTTTATGTATTCTATAATTCAAACATTAAAATGTCCTGATTGAAATACTCACCTTCAGAGACTTTACTTAAATTACCAATTCTATTTTTACCGCATAACGGTGAGCTTATAAAATTCACGGGATAAATCCGGTAAACAGGTTTAAGTGTCTATGATTTCAGATGTGGTATGTAAGGAATGCAAGTCACTTCCTGAAAACGGGATATTACCAGAATTTTTCTGCCTGGCCGGTTGCTGATAAGGCAGAATGCCATACAAAGCCATCAGGATCCATTGACTTAACACGGGAAGTAACCATATCTATGGGTACATGAATAAACTGATTGTGAAGATATCCGATTACCAGACCGGTCTTCCCTGCCATCGCGGCATGCACGGCATTGCGTGCATAAATATCGCAGAGGATTGAATCCTCTGAGTTTGCCGGACTGCTTCGAACCAGATAGCCTGGATCTATGTAACGCAGTACAACAGGTATCTTCTCTGCCTTGAAATATGCTTCGATTTTTTCACGAAGATAAGGACCAATATCACTGTGTTTTATATTACCTGAATCATCGCGTTCAACATCGTTTTGATCAAGTAAATCCTGCCCAGCCCCTTCAGCCACCACAACCAGTGCATGAGACCTGTCCAAAATCCTTGCTTTAAGAGCAGCCAGAAAACCATTTGGCCCGTCAAGTTTAAAAGAGATCTCCGGCACCAGGACAAAATTCACATCCTGACTGGCAACGGTTGCTCCTGTAGCAATAAAACCGGCATTTCTCCCCATGAGCTTTACAAGTGAAATTCCGTTCTCGACACTATGTGCTTCTGTATGTGCACAATCAAGAACTTTCCTGGCCTCCTCAACTGCGGTGAGGTAACCAAATGTACGGGAAACAAAAGCCACATCATTGTCTATTGTTTTAGGAATTCCAACGACGGAAAGCTCATAGCCACGTTTTCGTGCTTCATGGAACAATGCATTTCCTCCGCGCTGGGTTCCGTCACCGCCAACGGTGAAGAGTATGTTTACACCTCTTTTAATCAGGTTATCAACAGCCAAACCTATATCAACCGGACCGCGTGATGTGCCAAGAATGGTTCCGCCATCCCTGTGAATGTCATCCACCATCTCAGGGGTAAGCACAACAGGCTCTTTTCCACGAACCGGATCCAGCCCCCTGAAGCCATCCCGAAATCCTAGCACCTGCTTTACTCCGTATGCATGATGTAGTTCTAAAAACACTGATCTGATGACATTGTTCAGTCCAGGGCAAAGTCCACCGCAGGTCACGATACCTGCTTTGGTTCGGGCTGGGTCAAAAAAGAGCTTTTCTCTTGGACCGGCCAACTCAAAAAGTAGTGGTTCAGATTCAGAACCATCAGTATACTGCATAATGTTCTCAGGTATCCTTACAACATCACTGACAGGGTGTTTGACAGGTGAAGTAAAACGTGGTTCACCAAGAAGCGTGATTTTCATTGCATCACTGTTATTATATTGATTGATATTCGTTTGTTAACTATTTTAAGTACAGTTGACTGCAAAATATATTTTTATTGCAAAGGTTTAATCAGAAACGGATTCACACCCAATCGTTCGATAATGTACCTGATAACGCTTTGCCCTTTCACACTGTTTCCGGCTTCATCCAAAGGTGGTGAAACAACAGCAATTCCGAATTTACCGGGAATTATAGCGATCAGTCCACCTCCCACCCCGCTTTTGGCAGGCACCCCTGCATTGAAGTACCAGATTCCGGAGTCATCGTACAATCCGGCAGTTGCCATCACTGGCAAGGTATACATTACAGTTTCAGGTGATACAACCTTGAGTTTGGTGACCGGATTAACTCCGCCATTGGCAAGGGTGGCAGCCATTATTGCCAGATCCTTTGCGGTGGTATTGATGGCACATTGTTTTGTATACAAATCCGTAGATTGAACCGGATCAAAATATATTCTTCCATACGCAAGCAGCAAATGTGCAATAGCCTGGTTACGAAGATTATCACCCGCTTCACTTAAGTAGACAGGTCTATTTATGGACAGATTCCTGCCGGCAAAATCACTTAATTTATTTAGAATATTTCTCCATTTGGCTGAAGAATCTGCTCCGGACACCAGGCTGGTTGCAGCAATGGCACCGGGATTTACAAGCGGATTGATTTCTTTTCCTCTGTGCTCTTCAATAGCAATTATAGAATTGAATTTCAATCCTGTTGCATCCACTCCGATTTTATCCTGCAGCGCCTGATGCCCGTACTCCTCAATGACCATGGCAGTCACAAAAGCCTTCGAAATACTTTGCATGGATACCATGGTTGTATTGTCACCCTTCAGATATACCTTCCCATCGCAGGTTACCAGGGCAATTCCGAAAACTCCCGGATCAACATTGGCCAGTTCCTTAATGTAATCAGCATTTTTCCCTTCCTTGAGACCGGAAAACTTAAAATACGCATCCTCCATTGCCGACCGTAGTTCTGTCTCATTTAGTCCGGAAGTTGCTTTAACGGTTCCGAAACCATGTATTTGGGTATAACCGATGTAAGAATCCGCCAAAAAAAAGGCAGTTAACACAATTACCAATCCGTTGATCTTATTTAAATTAGCCACAATCAAGTTATCACATAAAAAATTTGTACCTGTTCAAAACAGTAGCCAAAATAAGGAATTTGACGATGATAAAAAAATAGGGAATAACGAGCAGAGGGCATGGAGAACGCAAAACGGTTTCCATAGTCCTGGCTTTGGCAAAAAAGAAAGGGTGACACCAAGCCACCCTTCCATAATAATATCGCGTGATTTCTTAGGTATTCATGGCACCACAAACATTGATGACCTGTCCGGAAACATAAGAAGACAAATCTGAAGCCAGGAAGAGTGCAACTTTTGCAACTTCCTCAGGCAGTCCGCCACGTTTCATTGGAATGGATGCTTCCCATTGCTTGCGGGCTTCCTCAGGTATTTTAGCGGTCATTTCTGTGATGATAAAGCCCGGTGCAATAGCATTTGAACGTATTCCCCTGGAACCAAGCTCTTTAGCAATCGATTTGGTAAATCCGATTATTCCGGCTTTTGAAGCGGAATAATTTGACTGCCCCGCGTTTCCGCTCACTCCAACCACCGAACTCATGTTAATGATAGATCCGCCCTTTTGCTTCAACATCGTCATCTGGGCAGCTTTTGTGAAATTAAAAACAGATTTAAGGTTGACATTGATTACTGCATCCCATTGTTCCTGGGTCATCCGCATCAACAAAGTATCCTTGGTAATTCCGGCGTTGTTAACAAGGACATCAACAGTGCCAAAATCCATGACAATCTGATCAACAACCTGTAACGTCTCATCGTATTTTGATGCATCAGAAGCATATGCTTTAGCCTTAACACCTAAGGCATTAAGTTCATTTTCAGTTTCTTTGGCAATATCATCGTAAAAAAGATCGGTGAAAGCCACATTGCATCCATTTTGTGCAAACAATACGGCAATCGCTTTCCCAATTCCACGGCTTCCGCCAGTAACGATAGCTGTCTTTCCTTCTAATAATCTCATTTGTTTATAATTTGATTTTAATATCCTATACCAGTTTGGGGAGGTAAATTGCCGAAATATGCTTTTTGTGATTTATACCTCCCAAAAACCTGGGCAAAAGTAGCAAATATGTCAGTTATTTGCCAAACGCTTGTTTAATATACTGAGATAATTCTCAGCAGCTGCAGAATATCCGGACTTTAAGGATTTTCTGACCCACTCAACAGCCTCGTTGAGATTACCGTTCATTTCAGCTGCCAGTGCCAGGTTGTATTCTATCTTGCTCCGAAAAGCGGAGGAAGCAGAAGTTGCATATTTCATCCAGATATTTTCAGCCTCTTTCCATTCATTCTTCCTCAGAAAAGATACTGCCTTGTCTGCATCAACATTTTTTGTAATATAATAACTCCGCTGATCAGGCCTCCACCCGGGAGATATGTATTCAGCGAAATCTTGCGCATTTTCAATCGCTCCTCCGATCAGTGCCTCTTTTATCAAAGGCAGTTTTTCGTATGTTTCCTGCAAAGTTACGCCGGTCCCTTCCCAGAATATCGTGTCCTGAACTTCAAACTTAGCCATCTTCAATTTTTCCAGGGGCTTGTATAACTTCCATTTGGATTGATAAACCACCTGTACATAGGCGGTAGAGACATTTGAATAACCTGCATCCGTGAACAAGTTGCCTGCAGACATCTTAAAGACCGTATTCACTTTTTCATTAAAATTTTCGAGCACCAGCAAGGCGTCCACATTGAATTCGGTACATATCTGCTTCACCTGGTCAAAACTCAGGGATGGTGACAGATCCTTGTAAGATTCGTTGTTGTTGGCGATATTTCTTTTCAGAGGAATCACAACATCAAAGCGGCCTGATTGATACAATGAGTTACCGAGTACTTTAATCGTTGTATCGGCAGCAATACTATCCAGAAAAATGTCATCCAGGGCCAGTTTCTTTTTGATAAACATAACCTCCAGTGAATCCGCGTTATAATCCGTGAATTCATTTGTCATGCTCCTGTTCATTATAGCGAGACTCTGTATTTCATCAGGTACTGCCATCTTGGGGGGAACTGTAACCTGTATGGAAATTTTACCCATTGATACACAGGAAGTAAGCAATGCTAGTACCCCAATGGCCAACCAATTACAACGATCATGAAATAATCTCATAATAAATTCCCAAAAAAAAAATTTATAACAGTACCTTTTTTTACAAATAAACTAATTATTCATTGATCCTGTTCACCAATGAATATTAAAAATCAGGGAGAGATCATTATATTTGCCTTTCCAACTTTTCCTCCTATAAGACATTCCTATGAAATACCCATACCAATTTGTCGGAATCAACCGCAAAAGATTAAGTGGGTATTAGCTTCGCTGATCTTCGATTCCATCTGATTAGAGAAAAATAAAATATATACAGATGAATATACTATTAAAAAGCTCTTTTTTTACAGCTTTGTTTTGTTCGGCTTGTGCAGTTCAATACCAACCTAAAATTATCAACCAAGATCTCTCCGCTTCTATATCGAAGCTGGCTTCGGATGAATTACAGGGCAGAAAACCAGGGTTACCCGGAGACTTGCTTGCAGCACGGTATATCGCCTCAAAATTCAGCAAGGCGGGGATTAAGATGTTATACAACAAAGGATTCCAACCGGTTAAGCTGATAACAGGGTTTAAATTTGGTACTGAAAACCATTTATCCTCAGCAAAGCAATCATTTGAGCTTGGGGCAGATTATGAACCACTATTCTTTTCTGCCAATAAATCTTTTTCCGGGAAACTGGCTGTCGCCGGATATGGAATGACCATCAAATCTGACAGTCTCATATGGGATGATTACCAGGATCTGCAGGCAGATAACAACTGGGTACTTATATTTGACGGGTTACCATCACATCTTCAGAACAATAAAGAGGCAAAAAAATACAGCGATGTTCGTACCAAGGTTTTGAATGCTATAGATCATCACGCTGGTGGTATCCTTATTGTTACACCTGATTTCAATACCAAAGGCGCAGCTAAAACAGCCATGTTCGATAAGAACAGTGCTCCTTATTCAGTTCCGGTATTAAAAATAGCCCAGAAAACTGCGAACAAAATCCTGGATAATCAACTTACTTTCAATGAAATAGAAAGCAAAATCAAAGAATCACAAAAACCATTTTTTAAACCCACCGATCTAATTGTCAGGGGTGAAGCCTCAGTATTGCCCAAAATTACCATGACACAAAATATTGTTGGAATGGTTCCCGGAAGTGATCCAAACTTTTCGGAAGAGTATATTGTTGTCGGAGCGCACTATGATCATCTCGGTTACGGTGGGGTTGGATCCGGATCCAGGATGCCCGATACAGTTGCTGTACACTATGGTGCCGACGACAATGCCTCGGGAGTTGCCGCTGTCATTGAACTGGCAGAGAAATTCTCGTACGAAAAAAACAACAGGCGACCTATTATTTTCGTTGCTTTCACAGCAGAAGAATTCGGTCTGATTGGTTCTAAGGCATTTGTCTCTGATCCTCCGTTCAGCCTGAAAAGAGCCGATGTCATGTTCAACTTTGACATGGTAGGCCGGCTTGATTCTGCAATGGATCTGACCATTGGTGGCGTTGGTACTGCTTTGGAATCCCAGGCCATGATAGACAGCCTTGTCAGGGGATTTAACGTTAAAATCTCGAAGGAAGGATATGGCCCTTCAGATCATGCCTCTTTCTATGGTGAGAACATTCCGGTAATATATTTTACAACCGGCGTTCATGACCAGTATCACACGCCTGGAGATACCTACGACAGGATCAACATAGCCGGGGAACAAAAAATCGTGGAGAATGCAGCACTTTTAATAAGGGAAGCTGCCAATCGCAATAAAAAACTGACCTACCAGGAAAGCGGTCCAAAACAAGGGAACCAAACCCGAACGGATTTAAAGGTCGCTTTGGGCGTTATTCCCGATTTTGCAGGCACTGAAAAAGAAGGTATGCGCATTGATGGTGTAACACCAGGTAAACCGGCATCTAAAGCCGGATTACAGAAAGGAGACATCATTGTGGCCATTGATGGCAAAAAAGTAGGAAGTATTTATGATTACATGGCCAGGATGAGGGCTTACTCCCCCGGAGATATCATTACGGTAGATGTCATGCGTGGCGGAGTGAAAAAAGTCTTTCTTGTGACTCTGTAAAGAACAGTAACTAAAAAAAAGAGTGAAAAACCCAGGTTTTTCACTCTTTTTTTGCTTAAGCCAGCTTAGGCAGCAATGCCGTAAGGAAGGTCCAGAATTTATCCACGGATGCAATCTCAATCTTTTCATCGGGTGAATGTACCCCGCGCAGGGTTGGTCCGAAAGATATCATATCGAGTTCCGGAAATTTCTCCAGGAACAGTCCGCACTCAAGTCCTGCGTGGATGGATCGCACCACCGGTTTCACCCCAAAAAGCTCTTCATAAAGCTTTCGTGAAACATCCAGAACATACGAAGAGGGATTCGGAGTCCAGCCGCAATAGCCGTCGCCACGGACAACTTCGGCTCCCATCAGGGTAAAAACAGACTCAACCATCTGGTATACATCTTGTTTTCCTGATTCCTGGTCGCTTCGCTGACTGGTAACTATTTCTATTGCATTTCCCGGTTTAAACCTGATACTGGCAAGGTTGGTAGAGCTTTCCACCATGCCCGGCATTCTGAAACTCATGGATAAAACCCCATGCGGAAGGGCATAAAGCGTATTGATAAGCTTAGTTTGGCTCTCAAAATCCAGGACCAGCTCTGGCAAATCGGTACTTTCAAGCGCAATTTTAAATTTGGGTTCCTTTTTGAACAGTTCGTTTTCCATATCAGCCCTGAAATGGTTCAGTTCAATGGTCAAAAGCTCCTTTTTTGAACCCGGTACCACGACGACAGCAGCCGCTTCGCGTGGAATGGCATTGCGAAGATTACCACCTTGAAAATAGGCAATATGGCATTCGCAAAGATCAACTACCTGGTACAGAAAGCGATTAAGTATTTTGATTGAATTTCCTCTTCCTTTTTCGATATCGTCACCTGAATGCCCTCCCTGGAGACCTGAAACAGTTATTTTAAACGCAAAGCTTTTTGCAGGAACCGGATCAGTAGCATATTTGAAAGTTGCAACCGTATCAATTCCACCGGCGCAGCCAATAAATATCTCCCCTTCATCTTCAGAATCAAGGTTGAGCAGGATCTTTCCTTCCAGGAATCCGGGCTGCAGGGCGTTTGCACCGGTTAATCCTGTTTCTTCATCCACAGTAAACAATGCTTCCAAAGGAGGATGAACAAGCTCTTTATCCGATAAAACAGCCAACGATGCGGCTATCCCAATACCACAATCAGCTCCCAGCGTGGTATTGGCAGCCCTGACCCAGCCATTCTCTACGAATGGAACAATTGGATCCTTGAAAAAATCATGAACAGTCCCCTCATTCTTTTCGCATACCATATCCATATGTGACTGTAAAACAACCACTTTATAATTTTCAAGGCCTTTCGAACCGGGTTTCCTGATGACGACATTTCCGGCATGGTCCTTTTTGACCTCCAATTTATGTTCCACGGCAAAACTGAAGAGAAAATCAATCATCTTCTCTTCATGCTTTGATGGCCGGGGTACTTTACATACTTCACTGAAATAATGCCAGATCAATTCCGGTTTAATTTCTTTTAAATTGTTCATTTATTATTGATTAATATGCTTTAATTAAAGTTTTAATTAATATACTTCAGCCCAGATTTCTCAATTTTCGTCTGAACTATTTACAAAGATAGACAGAAACCAGAACTTTTTTCATCAACGACCTTGCTGCAAACCATATTTCCGGTTACTATTTATTTCTAAAAATGATGTACAATATTTATGTTCAACTTTCCTTGCTTAATACAGAAATATATTCACTAAGTTTGTACTGAATTGGTGCCGCACGGCTTAATTGGGAACCCGGTGTAAATCCGGGACAGTTCCCGCTGCTGTAAGCCCGATCCCGCAAGGGATAGTATGTTTTTGACCAGTAATCCACTGTTTATTCTCCAATGAACGGGAAGGAGGTCAGGAATCGGGACAAGTCAGAAGACCAGCCATTTGCAACTTAAGCTTTCGGGATAAAAGCCTGCCGACACTTTAAAAATGTCTGTTAATTCCCGTCTGACTTAGAAAGAACCTGTAAATTAACAGATTGCCGTGGTTTCAAAAGATGAATTTCTGATTGTGCCAACAATATTTTCATTGGGTCTCCTGGATGTAAAGAAGGATTCAGTAATGAAGATAATGCTATTATTGGCAATTATCTCCCTGTCTGCATGTACCAAAGACCTGACTGAATCCGTAAGCACCGGTTTAAAACCAGGTTTCTCTCCTTATGTCAGCAAAGTATTTGATTACCAGTATGGTCCGGGCCAGCATGCCGGGCTCATTCCTTCCGGGGCAACCGGGAATGATTTTATCGGAGAACCATGGATCAATGGCAAATCATTTACATCGCTTGGTGGGTGGGGAGGCTATATCATTGCCGGGTTTGATCACCCGGTAAATAACGCGAATGGACCTGACCTGGCAGTTTTTACACAGCCTTCGGTATCATCAGAGCCTGGCATAGTGTACGTTATGGCAGATAGCAATAACGACGGATTGCCCAATGACGGGACATGGTACCAGGTCAAAGGGAGTGAGTACAATAATACTGAAACCATTCATAATTACCAGGTTACCTATTACAAGCCGATATCAGGGGGAAGTATCACCTGGAAAGACAACAAAGGTAAATCTGGGAACCTGGTACCGGGTTTTGAAGCAGCCAACTGGTGGTGGGCCGGTTACGGGGACCAAACATCAGTTACGTTCCATGGTGACAAATTGCCGGATGCCTATGTGAACACTTCCAAAGACCCGGCAATTGAACTCTGGATGCTCCGGTCAGGTCTGTTTCAATACGGATACGCTGAATGTTATGACAATACGGATTACAATGCGAAGTCAAAGGCAAATTTCCTTGATATTTCAATGGCAGTGGATGCTGCCGGCCAACCTGCCAATCTGACACAAATCAGTTTTATCAAGGTCCAGAGCAGCGTATTTCAGATTGCCGGCTGGTTAAATGAAGTTTCCACGGAAGTGAGTGGTGCAGCCGATATTCAATTGCTGGACAAAAAGAGCTATCAATGAGGTACACCGGATTACTGCCGGGTCTGTTCTGGCTTCTTTTCCATGTGTCCGCACCTGTAAATGCCCAGAATCTTAAAGATACGATAAGATTGCAGCCTATTCAGATTGATGGCCGGAGATTGCCGGGAAATCTCAATGAAACTAAGTCGGAAATTGACTCAGCCTCACTCTCCAAGTCAATCACAGTAAGGCTTTCAGAGCTTCTTTCCCAAAACACACCGATCTTTATCAAGGAGTACGGACGGGGTGCGATGGCTACTGCATCCTTTCGCGGTACCGCACCATCGCATACCAAAGTCACCTGGAACGGGCTCGAACTTAATTCTCCCATGCTTGGGATGGTCGATTTTTCCCTTATCCCCGTCTATTTTACCGATGATGTGAAACTTCTGCACGGATCTTCCTCGCTCGGCGAGTCATCAGGTGCACTTGGCGGGACAATTCAGCTGGTAAACCAGCCAGACTGGGGTAATACCCGCTCAGGAAAGCTACTCACCGGAATCGGCAGCTACAAAACCTTCGATGAATATCTTCAACTTAGTTACGGAAACAGGAAGATCCAGTCAAAAAGTGCACTTTTTTACAACTCCTCCGCCAATGACTTTTCCTACACGAACAAGCTGAATGCCTCCATTGACCCGATCACAGGTGCTTACATCTTTAACCGGGAAAAGAACCGGAATGCTGATTACCTGAATTGGGGTTTTTTACAGGAACTTTACCTTCATTCTGCTCCAAATCAGACTATCTCCCTGAAAACCTGGCTCCAGCACAATGAACGGAGCATTCCTCAATTGCAGACCAACGAAAGTGAAGGTTCTGCGAATATCAACAGGCAGGCCGAGAATGCCCTGCGATCTGTGGCCGAATGGAAGCGATTTGGCACCAGGAGTAAATTGTCGGTATTATCTGCGATTAACCTGCAAAACTCTTCCTACAGCCTTGAAAACAGGGTAAACGGGGCATCTGACCAGCTTGTGATCGATGCAGATGCAGCAATTCTCTCTTTTGTCAACAAATTAACTTACAGGTATCAGATCAACGGAACATTTACCAGTGAAGCAGGCCTGGAGGCAAACTTGTACAAGGCAGACACGGAAAACAGGATGATTTCCGGTCAGTCAGCCGGATACAATAAAAGCAGGAGTGAAAATTCCCTTTTTGGTGAGCTGGAAACAAGGCTGAATCCAAACCTGACAGCGGTTCTGTTGCTCCGCGAATCCGTCATTGATTTTGAACATGAGGCATTGCTGCCGCTTTTAAGCCTAAGTTACCGGCCTGTTTCTGACAATCAACTGATTTTCAAAGGTTCTATTGCCTATAACAGTCATCCCCCCACCCTTAACGACCTGTATTACCTTCCGGGAGGAAATCCCGATCTCAAATCTGAGAAAGGCGCCCAAGTTGATTTTAATGTTTCCGACGGCTTTTTGCTGGGAAATGCCATGCTGCACGCTGGAATTTCCCTTTTCCATTCCAATATAAACAACTGGATCATCTGGCTTCCAACGTTCCAGGGCTACTGGGAACCATTCAACCTTGAAAAAGTCAGAAGCAGCGGCGCTGAAGCGAACATTGCACTGAATGGCAGTTACAGGACTGTTCGCTATGAAATCAAAGCAAATTATGCCTTTACCAGCACTTTGAATCAAACCGGGAACAGTCCTGCCTTTGGTAAGCAGTTACCTTATATTCCGTTGCATTCAGCCAATTTGAATTTTCACCTTTCGTATTCGAAATTCTATTTGGACTGGATGTGGAATTATTACAGCAAAAGATACACCACGACAGCCAATAGCAGTGAAACGATCTCTGATTACCTCTACCCGTATTTCATGAATAACCTGCAGTTGGGTATCCTGGTTCCTTTGCAGGCCAACCGGTTGAAAGTGGAATGCAAAATCCTGAACATATTCGATGAACAATACAGGACTGTTTTACAACGGCCAATGCCCGGAAGAAACTATCAATTCATTTTGAGCTATGATTTTTAGGAAAAACACCCTGAATCCCCTGAAGGCGATGCTTGTCGTGCTGCTGGTCTCACTGGCGGGCTGCATGAAAGACGATCAGTGGATCCGGGAACACATGCAGCAGGGAGACATTAACCTCGCTGCCGGGGGAGTTTTTGTGGTGAATGAAGGGAACTTCATGTATGGGAACGCTACATTGACATTTTATGATACACTTAGAAAAGAGGTTCAGAATGACCTCTTCTACAGGGTCAACAGTTTGCCTCTTGGCGATGTCGCCCAATCCATGTCAATATGGAAATCCAGCGGCTATATCGTGGTAAACAATTCAGGCAAAATTTATGTCATCGACACTGCAACAGGAAAATATACGGGAAAGATTACTGGCCTTACCTCTCCCAGGTATATGCATTTTGTAAACAACGAAAAAGCCTATATATCAGATTTATACGCAGGTAAAATTACAATTGTCAACCCATTGACAAACGCTGTTTCAGGGGTTATCCCCTGCCCTTCCCATCCTTCAACTGAGGAAATGGTCCAGACCGGGTATAAACTTTTCGTGACCTGCTGGTCGGGAGACAAGTCGGTGCTTGTAATTGACCTTAATACGGATCAGGTAAAAACTGAGATTCCGACCGGAGACCAGCCCTGCGGGATTGTAAAGGACAGTTTCGGAAAAATCTGGGTATTGTGTCAGGCTTCTACCGGTAGCCAGTCTAAGAGCAGTCCCCTTTTACAACGTATAGATCCGGACACGGAGAAAGTGGACATGAGCCTGGTTTTTACTGCTGGTGCGAAGCCGGTTAAACTAACGATAGACGGGAATGGAGAAAACCTCTGGTATCTCTCAGGCAACGAAGTCTTCAAAATGTCTGTCCTGGCTCAGACACTACCGGATAAGCCTATTTTGTCATTGAATGCCAAACTGTTATACGGTTTGGGTATTGATCCATCCAACGGAGATATTTATGTCAGTGATGCGCTGGATTATCAGCAGTCAGGATGGATTTCGCGCTTCGACAAATCAGGTGTTCAGAAAGACCGGTTTAAATCAGGCATTATTCCCGGCAGATTTTGCTTTAAATAAGTTTAAATGGCTGACTGGCGTACCTGTATTTGAATCTGTTCTTTTAAAATTTCATCGCAAATGAGACCCCTCCTCCATTTGGATATATGGCAGGCACCAATACTCCAGCCGGCATTTTTCCCCACCTGTAATGGTGTGTCAGGTAAACTGCTTTGACAGAAGCAATGCCAATCCCCGCGCCGATCAATACGTCTGATGCCCAGTGGCGGTTATTTGCCACGCGAAAAAATGCCGTTGCGGTCGCACACAGGTAACCGCCAACGCTTATCCAGGGTGACGTATCCCGGTATTCCATATCCAGCAGGGTTGCTGAAACAAATGCCTGGGCAGTATGCCCTGAAGGCATGGTATTGTCAGTGCTTCCGTCGGGCCGCATATCGTGGATGAAATATTTCATGGAGGTCACAACGGCAGTCATCAAAATTTCTGATTTTACCGCAATCACAGCCTGGTTGACCAAATCACTTTTGCTTTTTACGCCGGCAAATTTTAATCCAAACATGGCAACCAGGGGCGCATACTGAAGGTAATTATCTGCTGAAGTCCTGAAACCATTCAAGCGGACTTGAACATGTTGTTGAATCCTCTCCTTGCTGAAGACTGTATTTGATGGAAGAAATTCAACCATCAATCCTGAACTGATCAGCGAAACGGGTAAAATAAATGGATTAATATTGGAACACCGTCTCCCGGAGGACGGAAAGCCTGTCTTGATTGAGTCGGCTGAACTGTAATGATATCCTGGAACCAACTTTAATGACAGATCCCGGGCAAATGCACTTTCACACAGGATTAGCACAACTAAGAGCAAATTGAATTTTATCATTAGCGGTAATTATCAAAAGGTAAAAAAATTAAAAGTAGAGAATAAATGCGGTAGAAGTACCGTCTTTTCGCATTAATAGGTAATTTTGATCTGCATTAATATCAATAATCTTATACACGATAATTATGGCAACAGTTAATTTATCTGACCATGTGAATCATGAAGTTCCGGATGCAAAAGGGATGAAATTCGGAATAGTCTATGCTGAATGGAATCCTGAGATAACAATTTCATTAAAAAACGGTGCAGTTGATACATTGGTCAAATATGGCGCTAACAATGAAGACATTCGCATCGAAGAGGTCCCGGGTACCTTCGAACTAACGCTTGGCGGACAATTAATGGCCGAAAACACTGATGTAGACGCAGTTATACTGCTAGGTTGTGTCATCCAGGGAGAGACACGTCATTTTGATTTTATCTGTCAGGCAATAACCTATGGCACAACTAAATTAAATCTTGAGTATGGAATACCATTTATATTCGGTATCCTGACGACCGAAAACCAGCAGCAAGCCATCGACAGGGCCGGCGGGCGATTGGGTAACAAAGGTGAAGAAGCAGCCTATACAGCGATTAAGATGGTTGCATTAAGCAAAAAGATGGCCTCCCCTGCATGAAATAAAAAAAGCGCCGCGTGGCGCTTTTTTTATTTCAACTAAGCTTATCTTTTCTTTTTATCAGCCAGGGCTTTTTGTTTTGCCATATCTTCAAGGCGCGACTGAAATTTCGATTTAACAACCGGTACTTTTTGCTTGGCTTTGAGCTGTGCGTGGATCTTGTCCTCATTGATCAACTTCTTGAAAATGTACATTTGTACAAATGTCAGTAAGAGAGATAAGAAATAATAAAGGCTTAATCCAGCTGCATAGCTGTTAAAGATGAACAAAAACATCACCGGCATCAGGTACATCATGGTTTTCATTCCGGGCATCTGCTGTGTACCGGCTCCTGTCATCTCATTGTTGTATTTTACATAGAAAATATTCGTAATGGTCATCAGGAGACAGAATAAACTCACATGGTTGCCGAATCCAAAAGGAACTGTAAAAGGCAAAGTCATAATTGAATCATAGGTGGACAAGTCCGGTGCCCATAAAAAGCTTTGCTGACGAAGTTCGATTGAAATAGGGAAGAAATAAAACATCGCAACAAGAATTGGAAACTGAAGAACCATTGGAAGACAGCCTCCAAGCGGATTAACTCCCGCTTTCTTGTAAAAAGCCATTACTGCCTGCTGGGATTCCAGTTTTTTGTCTTCACCGTATTTCTTTTGAATTTCCTCAATTTCAGGCTTTAAGAGCCGCATCTTTGCGGATGACAGGTAAGACTTGTAGGTAAAGATCAATGTCAGCAACTTGATATAAATTGTCAGGAGCAGAATAATAAGTCCAAAATTACCGATGTAACGACGCAAAAAGTCAAATGCAGGAATTACAATGAACTTGTTGACCCAGCCTATTATTGTCCAGCCAAGAGAGAGCTGCTCTTCCAAACCAAGATCATACTGGTTCAGGGTATTGTACTGGTTCGGTCCGAAGTAAATTTTTGCAGGAAATGTTTCGCTGCCTTTAATATCCAGTGGAATAGTAAGATCAGCAGTCATCTCCGCAACATAGGAAGAATCTGTATCTTTTTTCTTCTGAGAAATCTGACCATTTTGAAATGCCTGATCAGCAATCAGGACGGAGGAGAAAAACTGGTTTTTAAAGCCAACCCATTTCACTTTGGTGGTCAATGATTTGGATTCACTTTTTGATGTATTTAATGAGTTAACATCATCTTTATCAAACTTATAGTAAATTGTTGAATGATTGTTTTCACCAAACTTGGACATTTTCTCCTGCCTGGGCATAAGGCTGCTCCATAGGAAATTGACAAATTCTGAATTAGCGCCGGCAACCTTTTTTAACCCGGCAGTATTGATGTCAAAGTCAACCAGGTAAGAATTGTTTCGCAGGGTATAAACATATTCTATGTAAACATTGCTACCCACATCCAGGCGCATTGAAACTGATTTGGATTCGCCGGCGACCTCCTTGTTGTATTTCTCACGCCCTTCCTTGCCCTTGGGAACATTTGCACCGGGAACCGTAACAACACTTTCATTTACAGATGGTTGAAAATAAAGTTGATCTGTTTGTATGCTTTTGTTCTGTGAAAAGAAGTTCAGGCCAAACCGGTTGTCTGAACCTTCAAAAAGTACCAGAGGCTTGCCATTAAATCTCTTATAGTCTTTTAATTCGACTGAGAATATTTTACCTCCCTTGGTTGAAATAACAACCTTCATAAGGTTATTCTCAAGGGTCACAAATTTTTCTTCACCTTTGGCCGCTACTGCGAAGACGCCATAAAGGTTGGTCAGTTCAGTATTTGCAACAGTTGTATCGGCAGGAGTCAAACTCACCTGGACGGCAGCTTGTTCAGCCTCCTTTATTTTTTCATTTGCCCTGGCTGTTTCTGCAAGGTTGATTGAATCATTCTTTAGCCGGAGTTTTTCTATCTCTTTTTCTGATGGTTTATTGAAATAACTGGCTGTAAATAAAATAATAAATATCAGAACAAGTCCGGCAATGGTATTTTTATCCATAAATTAATGTGTGTGTTTTTGAGAATTATCTATAACCGCTTTGATAAATGCAACAAAAAGTGGGTGCGGCTGGAGCACGGTGCTCCTGTACTCGGGATGAAACTGAACTCCCACGAACCATGGATGCCCGGGTATTTCAATTACTTCGACAAGATTGGTATCAGGATTGAAACCTGTTGGTTTCATTCCAGCTTTTTCGAATTTTGACAAATAGAGGTTATTGAATTCGTAACGATGACGATGGCGTTCGGATATTTTCGTTTTCCCGTACGCTTCGTAGGAAAAGGAATCCCTTTTCAGGAGACAATCATAGGAACCAAGACGCATGGTGCCCCCTTTGTCTGTAATGCCTTTTTGTTCTTCCATCAGGTCTATGACCGGAAATTCGGTCGCAGGATTCATCTCAGTCGAGTCTGCATGCGCAAGGTGAAGAACATTCCGGGCAAATTCGATGACAGCGATCTGCATACCCAGGCAAATGCCGAAATAGGGTATCTTAAGTTCACGGGCATATTTTGCAGCCAGAATTTTACCTTCAATTCCCCTGTGGCCAAAACCGGGAGCAATAATAATCCCCTGGCAACCCTTCAATTTTTTTTCAATATTTTCTTCGTTTATCTTTTCAGAATGGATCCACTCAACCTTAACCCTGCATTCATTTGTGGCCCCGGCATGTATAATAGCTTCAGCAATAGACTTATACGCATCTTTTAATTCAACATATTTACCAATGAGGGCGATTTTAACCTCTTTTTTGGGATTTTTATATCTATAAAGGAATTCATTCCAACTTTTTAAATCTGGTTCAGCTCCCAGTGGCAAACCCAGTTTCTTCAATACTGTCTCATCCAGCTTCTCTTCTTTCATCCGGATTGGAACTTCGTAGATGGTTGAAACATCAATCGATTCGATGACTGATTCCTTGCTGACATTGCAAAACAACGCAACTTTTCCTTTCAAATCAGGGGTTAGCTGATGCTCTGTGCGCAAAACAAGAACATCCGGTTGCACCCCGTTTTCCAGCAATTGTTTCACTGAGTGCTGGGTTGGTTTGGTCTTTAATTCGCCTGAAGCAGATAAATATGGAACAAGGGTAAGGTGAATAATCAGGGCATCTGTTCCCAACTCCCATTTCATCTGGCGCACAGCCTCTATATAAGGTAAAGATTCGATGTCACCGACGGTTCCCCCTATTTCAGAAATCACCACATCAAATTTCTTCTTGCTGCCGAGGAATCTGATGTAACGTTTAATTTCATCTGTAATATGAGGAATAATCTGTACGGTTTTCCCCAAATAATCACCCCGTCGTTCCTTATTGATCACAGACTGGTAAATTCTTCCTGTTGTAACATTGTTTGCCTGTGAAGTCGGTGAATTCAGAAAACGCTCATAATGGCCAAGATCCAGGTCTGTTTCAGCTCCGTCCTCTGTCACAAAACATTCGCCGTGTTCATATGGATTAAGGGTTCCCGGATCAACATTGATATAAGGGTCAAGTTTTTGGATAGTTACCTTATATCCTCTTGCCTGTAGAAGTTTGGCCAGGGAAGAGGCAATAATACCTTTCCCCAAGGACGAAGCAACTCCTCCTGTTACAAAAATGTACTTTGTATTAGACAAAATCTTCCTGGTTTTAAGGGTTTTTAAATTTAAAATATTGAGATTAAAGTACTGAAATGCAGCAAATTAAAATCCTCATCTATCAAATTCCATCCTATGATTTAAGCCTTGTCCCATATTCAGCTCAACTGGTACAAAGTAAAGAATAAAAAACGGAAAGGCAGAACCTGTTCTCAAAAAATCGGACATATTCCAAATCAAAGACCCGCTCCTGAAAGGGAACGGGTCCTGTAATATGGTAGGCAATCAATTGATCTCTTCCTGCTCATCAATGATTTTCATCTTGGATTTGAGCTGATCAATTTGTATCTTCAATTTTTCGATTTGATCATTCACACCTCTGACAAGAGACTGGGCACCTTCAGAAGTACCGAAGAATCCGACGTTATTTGTAAGTGTATTGATATCTCCTTCCAACTGCCTCAACCTTAGAGCATAACGATCACGTTCCGTATTTATTTTGGACCAGCCCCTTGGAACAGAAGCAAGATGTTCGATCTTTGACTTGAATTTAATCAGGTTCAAGTCCTGGTCATCCATCTTTATTTTACTGAACTGATTATCAATCGCTTCATGATATTTATTCTGTAATTCCTCTTTTTTCCTGAAAGGAACATGACCTACGTCTGCCCAGCGATCCTGAAATTTCTTCAGTGCGGCCAAATCATCTTTCGCAATCCCTGATGGCTTGAATTCCTCAATCTCGCTCACAAGTAATTTCTTTGCTTTGAGATTTTCATCCTGATCGCCTGTAACACCCGAGAAATGAGTTTGTTTCCTGTTAAAGAACTCATCGCAGGCAGTCCTGAATCGTTTCCAGATGAGTTCTGATTGTTTCCTGGGAACAGGACCAACCTCTTTCCATTTCTTCTGAAGGGTGATCAGCCTGTCGGTTGTAGCCTTCCAGTCGTCACTGTCTTTCAGCTTTTCTGCCTGTTCGCAGATCTCGACTTTCAATGCGAGATTTTGAAGCAGATGCTCTTTGCTCTTATTCCAGAAGCTGCGCTTATTCTGGAAGAATGTATCATTTGCAGCCCTGAAGCGATCCCATATTTTTGAATTCTCCTTCCTGGGGCCAAAACCGGTTTTCTTCCACTCTTCCTGAAGGGCAATGACTTTTTCGGTAACATCATTCCACTCGCGTGGATTGTCACTTACGAAAGCAGAGAGCTCTTCAGCCTTTTCGCACAGCTCAATTTTTTTCAGAAGTTGTTCCTTCTGGGCGGAACGCTCAAGTTCGAAATGCTGCTGATATCTTTTGTTGATTACAGAGGTTGCTGTCTTAAAACGATCCCACAATTCCTGTTTGTGGTCTCTTGGAACCGGTCCTATCTCTCTCCATGACTCATGCAGTTTCTGCAATTCCTTGAAAGTAGTGAGTGGATCCTCCATATTGACTGCCAACTCCTCAGCCTTGATGCACAACAACATCTTTTGATCCATGTTGCGCTTTAAATCAAGATCCCTGAGTTCACGATCAATCTTTACAAAATCATAAAAACGCTCAACCTGGTAATGGTAATTTTCCCACAGATCTTTCACTTTTGATTGTGGTACCTGACCTATGGATTTGAATTTCGACTGTAATTCATTGAATAACTGGAAAGTATTGTTCAATGAATTTTCACTGTTAACGAGTGTTTTAATCTCTTCTATAATCTCTACTTTCCTGAAATAATTTTCCTCTTTTACAGCTTCGAGCTTCTTGTTGGACTCGTATCTTAGATTTTTATACTCCCTGAATAGATCTTTCAATTCCTGTTCAAACGGATCTGATTCCGGGACAAAAAGTTCCTCGTCGTTTCCTTCTGCTACAAATGCGGCCTTTTGCTCACCAATTTCATGATTTCTGATTTTATAAAAACATGATTTGATGGCATCTGCATGAGGTTTAATGACATCTACATCCCCTTCGCTGATAATTTTCCTGAGTGTATTGATCAGGTTGATCTTGTTGTAGGAAGAGTAATCGTGTATTGGCAGACCTTCTCCTGCTGGTTCATCATCATGAAAGGGGTCATCCTCTTCATCAAGATGATCGAGCTGTGGTTCAAGTATTGCATCGATTAAAACAGCTTCACTCTCATGAACTACTTCTGCCACAATAACTTCGGCGAGTTCCGGAACAACAGTATCAACAGCCTTTACCTCCTCAGCAGGGATTTCTTCTGTTACAACCTCTTCACCAGGAATTTCCCCTATAGCAACTTCGTCTGCTACCACTGCAGGTTCCGGAGTTAATTCTGGAGTTTCTGCACTCTCTTCAATCATTACTTCTGCAACAGCCGGTTCCGCCTCAGTATCAGGGACTGGATCCAAAGTAAGGCCTGTATCAACACTTTGCAGATCAGCTACCGGCTTTTTTTCTTTTTTTGGCTTGGGGACAGGAGTATTCAATTCGTTAGATTTCATCAGCATATTCATTACGGCGACTAAGCCAGGATGTACATTATATATTTGGCACGAAAATAGATATTTACCCGTTAACCTCAACAGTTTCTGTAACATATTTTTGGAAATTTTTACAAATGAAGCCCAATTGGGAGGAATCTGTGAGTGACAGACTTTTTTTACCTTTGTCAAAAATCAGTTTTATGCGGATAGACATACTTACAGTAGTTCCGGAATTGCTGGAAAGTCCTTTTAATCATTCTATTTTAAAGAGGGCTAAAGACAAGGGACTTGCTGAAATTTACATTCATAATATAAGGGATTGGGCATCTGACAAGCACAAAAAGGTGGACGATTACGCTTTCAGCAAAGGCGCTGGCATGGTTATGATGATCGAGCCTATTGATAAAGCAATTTCTGAACTTAAATCGGCCCGCTGTTATGACGAAGTCATATTCCTCACACCTGATGCCGCCAGGTTTACTCAACAGGATGCAAATCAGCTATCCATGAAAGGAAATCTGTTGATATTGTGCGGTCATTACAAGGGTATTGATCAGCGCATTCGCGATTATCTGGTAACCAAAGAGTTTTCAATCGGCGATTATGTGCTGACAGGAGGCGAGCTTGCTGCCGCTATTGTTTCAGATGCTATTGTACGGCTGATTCCCGGGGTTTTGTCGGATGAAACCTCTGCCCTGACTGATTCTTTCCAGGATGGTCTTCTCACACCACCTGTTTATACAAGGCCTGCCGAATACAAAGGTTGGAAAGTTCCGGACATACTACTGTCCGGAAATGATCAGTTGATTGACGACTGGAAACTGAAACAGGCATTGGAAAGAACCAGAAAAATCAGGCCTGACATGCTCGATCACGACTGAAGAGATTGCTTACCGCAAATTGAACTAAAGTTGCAATAGTTGCAGTTCTCCACCACGCTTGTCTGACTGAAAGCAAAATCCGGATTAAAAATTTCTTCCAGTAAATCTGTCAGGAGTGGCTCAAACTGGTGTTTAACCAGACCGTAGTTCACTTCCCTTAAACCATCATTTTTAATGGTCAGACGGCTTTTCTCTTCCTTGAATATGTTTTTCAATGCATAAACTGAAGGATAAATTGGTGAAGATTCCGGATGCATCTTATCCCAGATACACCCATAAACAAGTGTTTGAAAGGCAGCTTTGTTTCTTTTTTTCGCCTCCCGGTCGAACAAATCCTGCACATTATCAAATACATGTTCGGTAGTGCCTGTCTTATAGTCGATTATCTCGGTTGCCCCACTCAAATTGTCTATTCTGTCAATAATTCCACCTATGCGAACAGCATCAGTACCACCACGGATCCCAATAGTCGTCTCGGCTCTCTGTTCTAATCCCTTCAATATAAACGGTGTTTTTTTGCTGTCAACAAGGATGGTTTGTCTTACCATCTTTCCGATCACCTCATATACGAGTATATTTCGACCCGAAAGTGAAAAATTGTCGATGTCTCCCTCCGATTTGAAAAACAATTCATGAAATGCGGCCTGCAAAGCATTGTTGATGGTAATGTCATTCACAGAGAGTGATTTCAAGGTGGCCGAATCAATAGTCTTTTCCAGAAATGGTGCATACAGTCTTTCCATCGCTGAGTGAAAAATTTTGCCAAACATCCGGGCATCAACCTCTTCCGTAACGGAATCCTCTTCTTCGAAATGCGCTATATACTTGAAATAAAAGCTTAAGGGACAATGGAGATACTGGTCCAGTGCTGTAGGTGAAATTCTTTTCCCGTTCTTCAGAAAGCCCTCCAAAACCTCAGCTACTTTACCTTTCTTTTCGATGGTAATTGGATAATTGGGCACCGGATCAATGGCGTTTTCAATCCCGGTCTCTGTAACTTTGAAGGAGGATTCCAGCTGCAACTGGTATATGAAGCGGCTTTTTTCGCCCGTTTTCAATCCGTTACTGCCTGAATTATAAATTATTGTCACGTTTTCAGCCCGTTGAAGCAACCGATAGAAATAGTAAGCATACATTGCATTTTGTTCCTCCATGGTGGGTAGCCCCACCCCCCTGCGAAGATTATAAGGAATAAAAGAACCGGAGGTATTCTCCTTGGGCATAATACCCTCATTGACAGATAGTAAGATAAGATTTCTAAAATCGAGTGACCTCGTCTCAAGAATACCCATCACTTGTAAGCCTGCAAGCGGCTCCCCTTCAAAGCTGACACTCAGAGTATTAAGATACTGTAGCATAAGTTTGAAGAGGGTTTCCCGGGACAGAAAATCCCTGGTACCCATTATTTCGGCTCCTTCCTGGAAAAGAATATTTTTCAATTTATTAACAGCCAGGTAGATCTGGTAAATGTATTCCTGGTAATTCTCAGCATAGTTTTCACCACTTTTTTCCCCCCAGAACAGGAATAGTCCATGCAGAATTGCAAGAAAATAGTCCGGAAGATCAGAAACTGAATCATGATAAACAAATATTCTGCTGAACAGCTCATTAGTACAAATTTCACCAGATTTTACATACAATAGATTCTTTCGTACTATATTATCAGTAATAGATTTACATTCAGCAGGATATACTGATTGAATCAACTGATTGTTTAGGATATCTATGACAATTTTGTAATGAAAAAGCCTGGATTCCGCCTCTCTTTTGTTGGCCTTTTGCAAAGAAATCAGCAGGTTCATCAGGCTGAACAAGGGTGTTTGTTTCAGAGGAAGACCCATAGTCACATTAACCTTTGAAATTTCTACGGGAAGGGCAGAAAGAAAAGGCATCAGTAGTTCTTCATCGCACAGGACAACCGCAGTATCATCAAAGCCCTTTATCTCACCTGCGCGCAGGGAAAGTTCATTTGCAGCGATTTGCGCCTGTCCCATTTGAGAAGGTGTGTGGAATATTCGGAATTCCCGTTCCGGTTTCAGCCAGTCTGTAGCAAAAGGAATATCTTTCTGCGGAAACAGTTGCAGATTTTCACGCATGAAATGGCCGGCTTCCTGGATATTGTCATCAAGATAATATATGTCGTAATCCCAATAAAAGGAAATCTTTTCCTTTGACCGCAATAGATGGAAAAGTTCTTTCTCGCATTTGTTAAGTGCATTAAATCCTGCTACAACAAACACTCTTTCAGATAAATAGTCGTCAAAAATGGTACCTGGATTTTCAACTGCATCCCGGAAAAGCATTCCATCATAAGCAATCTGGTTGCTGTAAAGTTCCTCTTTAAATTGTTTGTAAACGGGATAAAGTACCTGCCACAACCTTGTAAATTCCTTCTGATCCTGTTTTTGGTCACCGCTGTTCAGGCTTTTCCAGAAAAGCGTTATCTCATCTTTTCTATCCGCATTCCAGTCCTTAAAGTGTTCATCAATCTCCTTCAGGTCCGTAATATTCGTAAACAATAATTCAGCATCCACCCTATACTTGTCAACCTGGTCAAAATCATGCAACAACATTTCTCCCCACAGGTAAAATTCATCAAAGCTGTCTTTGGAACCGCTAAGCCTGCTGTAAATTTTATAAAGCCTGAAAATAAGTTGAAGCGGATCTTCAGAATACAATGGAGAAATATGGGCAAACAGTTCCTGGATAGTAATAATTTCAGGTGAAAAAAGAGGCCCTGTAATGGTTCTGTTAAGGTACTCGGTAAAGAAAAGGCCGGCACGACGATTAGGAAATACAATAGTTAGATCTGCTATTCGCTGCCCATGAATCTGGTAAAGTGAATGGGCTATCTCCTTCAAGAAACATTCATGTGACTGGCTCATAGGTTATTCCCTCTGTGACGGTGATAATGAATTTTATTTACTAAAAATGCTCATTTTTTCTGAAAAACAAAGTGGATTTTATTGGTTCTGACAGTTTTGAATCCTGTAGCAAGGGCAATATTAAGTTTCTTTTTTTCCGCTTTTTCAGTTCTTTGCCAAATCGTGGCAAATTCGTACATTTGATTCTTATGGTTGGAGATATATTATCAAAATCATCACTATTGGCAAACAAATTTACCTTACCAACGTAAGAAGCATCAATAATATCATTGTATGGATAAATTTTCCCTTGTTGGCAACCAGGAAATCAGTGCTGTTGAAGAGTTATACAGGAATTACCTTGAAAATCCGGGTAATGTAGAACAGAGCTGGCGCAATTTTTTCGAAGGTTTTGAACTGGCCAGAAAATCGTACCAGGAAACGGTTGTTTCCACTGCTGACGAAAACAGAATTCAGAAGGAATTCAAGATACTTAACCTGATAACAGGTTACAGGCAGCGGGGCCACCTTTTTACCCGTACAAATCCGGTAAGGAAAAGAAGAACCTACTCTCCCACTCTTGATTATAAAAACTTCGGACTTGAAGAATCTGACCTGAATACTGTTTTTCATGCCGGTAAAGAGATCGGAATCGGAAACGCCACGCTTAAAGAGATTGTTGCCCACCTGGAAGCTACTTATTGTGAATCAGTCGGAGCCGAATTTCTTTACATGCGTCAGCCCGAACTGATCGACTGGCTGAGGATCAGGATGGAAGGCTCCAGGAACAGTGAATATTTTACGCCTGAACAACAAAGGCATATTTTTTACCATCTAAACATAGCAGTAGGTTTTGAAAGTTTTATTCACAGGAAATTCGTCGGAGCCAAGCGATTTTCGCTGGAGGGCACTGAAGCGCTAATCCCTGCACTTGACGCTATTATTGTGCACGGAGCCAGTCTGGGTATTGAAGAGTTCGTTGTAGGTATGGCTCACAGGGGTAGGTTGAATGTTCTTGCCAACATCCTTGAAAAACCTTACAAAAACATTTTCAAAGAATTCTATGCTACTGACTATGAAGAAGGTATATCACTTGGAGATGTTAAATACCATCTTGGATTTGAAAATATTGTTACGACCGATAATGGCGAAAATATAAAATTGAGTCTGATCCCCAACCCTTCGCACCTCGAAACGGTGGGTGCACTTACAGAAGGAATGGTTCGGGCAAGGATTGATCATGACTATAATGATGACTTCGGCAAAATTGCACCGATCATTATTCATGGCGATGCTGCAATTGCAGGTCAGGGAATTGTGTATGAGATTGTACAGATGTCCCTGCTTCCCGGATACAAAACGGGAGGAACTCTGCATCTGGTAGTAAACAACCAGGTAGGATTTACTACTGATTATCTGGAAGCCCGTTCAAGCACCTATTGTACCGATGTAGCAAAAGTAACCCGATCACCTGTCTTCCATGTTAATGGAGATGACGTTGAAGCTCTTATTTTCACTGTTAAACTTGCACTGGAGTTCAGGCAGCACTTTCATTCAGATGTCTTTATTGATATCCTTTCCTACCGCAAATACGGTCACAATGAAGGTGATGAACCACGGTTTACACAGCCTCACCTTTACAAGATCATTGCCGGGCATCCGAATCCACGCGATATCTATGCCAAAAAACTTATCGACAGCGGTGTAATGTTGCAAACAGAAGTGGAACAGGAGATTATGAAATTTGACGCTGAACTGGAGGAAAATTATGAAGCGAGCAAATTGATTGATAAGCTCAATATCAAAAGTTTCCTTGTCAATGAATATAAACCATACAGATTTCCTGATCCCTGCGAATTATATGAAGTGCCAACCGCTATTTCGGAAACTGCCCTTGTTAACCTTGCTGGAAAAATAAATAATCTTCCTGCAGACAAGAAATTCTTCAGCAAGATTGTCAAACTGATGGAAGAACGCAGTCAGATGATTTCAAACAATAAGGTTGACTGGGCTTTAGGCGAATTACTTGCTTATGCATCCTTGCTTGAAGAAGGATATCCGGTCAGGTTAAGTGGCCAGGACTCACGGCGAGGCACCTTTTCTCACCGTCATTCTGCACTGGTTCTGGAAGATACGGGCGAAACATACTTCCCACTGGAGCATGTATCCCCGGATCAGGCAAGATTCTCTGTCCTCAATTCTCCCCTTAACGAATATGGCGTGATGGGCTTTGAATATGGCTATTCGATGGCATTTCCCAAGGGACTGACCATCTGGGAAGGCCAGTTTGGAGACTTTGCCAATGTGGCGCAGGTAATCTTTGACCAGTATATCAGCTCTGCAGGTGAGAAATGGGGATTGATGAATGGATTGGTTCTGTATCTTCCGCATGGATACGAAGGACAGGGTCCGGAGCACTCCAGCGCCAGGATCGAAAGGTACTTGTCTTTGTGCAGCAACTACAACATGCATGTGGTTGTTCCTACTACCCCGGCTAATCTGTTTCACCTGCTAAGGAGACAAGTAATTGGAGATGTGCGCATTCCAATGATAGTATTTACTCCGAAGAGTTTATTGCGCCATCCAAAGGTAGTTTCTTCGCTTGATAAATTAACCCGTGGAGAGTTTGAAAAGCTGATTGAGGACCAAGAAGTAAAGAAAGGGAAAGCAGAGGTTGTTGTATTTACTTCCGGCAAGATCTATTTTGAATTAATGGAAAGAAGGGAAAAACTGGGTAAAATGGATGTCGCGATTCACAGGATCGAACAATTATCTCCTTTTCCATCTGAAGAAGTACGTGAGATAATATATGCTAACAACCAAGCTAAAAGGTTTTTGTGGGTCCAAGATGAGCCTGCCAACATGGGTGTTTGGCCTTATCTCTTCAGAAAATATCCGGAACTGAATCTTGAGCTTGTAAGCCGGCCGGAAAGCGCAAGTCCTGCTGCAGGTTTGGTCGAAAAGCACAAGAAAAGACTCGAACGCATCCTGAATTCAGTATTCAGTTAATAAAAAGCCATTGGACGAGGCTGGTTTTATTACTTATCGCGCCAGTTTTCCGCTCACAATAGTAAAATGTATAATATAATTAAAGAATATGCTTGTAGATATTAAAGTTCCCTCCCCCGGAGAGTCTATTTCTGAAGTTGAAATTGGTAAATGGCTGGTCGATAATGGATCAATCGTGCGTAAAGATCAGGAAATCGCCGAAGTTGAGTCAGATAAAGCGACTTTGTCACTTATTGCCACTGCTTCAGGACAAGTCAATATCTTGGTAAAAGAGGGAGAACGTATTTCAGTTGGTAGCGCAGCCTGTACTATTGATACGGACAAAGCTTCTTCGCAGGGTGAAATGAAGGCAGCCATCGTTGTTACACCAATCACAGAAACGATAGAATTACCTGTCTTAAAGGCTGATAGTCAGGAAAAGGCCCCTGCAATGACAGTTACACAAGCAAAAGAATCAGAAATATCTGTTAAGATGACTCCTACAGCAAAAGCTGTCATGGAGCAGGCAGGAATGAAGGTTGAAGATGTACTGGAAGGTATCAGGAGACTGAACAGAAAAGATATGGAACAGATTGCAGAAGCCTGGGCTGCTCCCGTATTTGAGACGATAACTGCCAGCCGGGCTGAAGAAAGGGTGGCCATGACACCCCTGAGACGCAAACTAAGTCAGCGGTTGGTTGCAGTTAAAAATGAAACTGCCATGCTCACCACCTTCAATGAAGTGGATATGAGCAAAGTAATGGAAATGAGAATTCAGTACCAAAAATCGTTTACTGAAAAATACGGACTGAAGCTGGGATTCAACGCTTTCTTTGCGAAGGCCGTAAGCCTTGCTCTTTCGCAGCACACTTCGATCAATTCGATGATTGACGGTGAAGATATAATTACACCGAAATACCATGATATCGGAATAGCAGTTTCAAGTCCGAAAGGTCTGATGGTTCCGGTTATCCGAAATGTAGAGACAATGAATATTGCCCAGATCGAGCTAGCTATCAAGGATTTGGCGGAGAAAGCCCGTGACAGGCGACTTACGGTTCAGGAAATGACAGGTGGAACCTTTACAATCACCAATGGAGGTGTTTTTGGCTCAATGATGTCGACTCCAATTATCAATCCTCCCCAAAGTGCAATCCTGGGCCTTCATGCCATCAAAGACCGCCCCGTTGCCATCAACGGCAAAGTTGAAATCAGACCGATGATGTACATAGCCCTTTCCTATGATCACCGCATCATTGATGGAAAAGATTCTGTGGGATTCCTGGTAAAAGTTAAAGAGAATATTGAAAATCCGGCCAGACTGTTGTTTAACGGTAAAGACCCTGAGGAAATATTGCTGGGATTGTGATAAAGGCTTCTTTTATCTTTTATCCCTTATCCTTCCTGTTCAGGTTCAGGTTCACTCTTCCCTTCACCGGTATCAGATTCATCCGGATTGAGTAATCCTTTATCCTGTAACAAATTATACCAGGTAATTACTTTCTTTATATCGGAAACATAAACTCTTTCCCGGTCGTAGTCAGGCAGAATTTTCTCAAAATACTTTTTTAACTCCTCAGGCCGTGCACTGGACTGGATGGCAGGGCCTCCGTTTTCCTGGGAATATATCTTATTAAAAACTTCTTTCAGCGGAAAATCTTCGTTGGTGGTGTATATTGCGATGTCTTCAAGGGTACTCATTTTAGCACTTGCGAAAGCAGTTTGCTTTTTTCCTGTCAGGAGTGATTCGACGATAACTCCATTTTTACCTTCAGACAACATTTTAAACAATCCGGGTTGACCGGATATAGCCAAAATACCTTTTAACATAGAAAATTCGATTTATTTGCCAGCAAAAATAGTAAGATTTTTCGATTCCTGATTTTGGATCGGAAAAACAGGGCTTTTTACCCATATTAAAATGTCGCATTTCAATATCTCAAGGATTCCATCAAAGCTGTTTTTAACGGGAGACTTGTACTTTTGCCGGTCATTTAATAAAAAAAATAACCGGGATCTGATAATACATCCAAACTTTGGCGAACTTTGCCGGCAGAAGTAAATAATGGTCAGAAAATTATGATTCCAGGAACCATGAGTATTATTTAATTGACTATTAATTAAATAGCACGATTCGTCTACTTCTTAATACAAATTTTCGATTGTAAATGAAGAATAAAACAGTGACTGATTTGAAAATGGTGATTACCGATCTTGATGGCACCCTGCTCCAAAACGACCACTCGATAAGCGATAAAGATCTGTCAACCCTCAATCTGCTTGGAGAAATAGGCATTTGCAGAGTAGCTGCAACCGGTAGAAACCTGTTCAAAGTAAGAAAAGCCCTGAAACCTTCCGATCCGTTTGATTATGTCATATGTTCATCGGGTGCAGGCATTATCGATTGGCAAAAGCAGGAAATCATAAGGGCAATCGACCTTACAGAAGGACTTACAACGCGGCTTATACAATACCTGATTGAAAAAAAGTACAATTTCAAGGTGTCCGATATATTTCCGGATAACCACAATTTCTACTGGTGGAAAAACCACGAATGCCCTGAGATAGAACGGTATGTGGATGTGCATTCGAAAATGGGACATTCAGAAGAGATTGTACCCGGCCAAAAATACAACTCTTCTCAGCTTTTGCTGTTCTTCCCGAAGAAAAGCGATCAGTTTGACAAGGTAAAAACGGAGCTGCTTAACCAGTTCAGCGAGTTGAGCATCATCAGGACTACTTCACCCCTCGACAATAACTGGTTGTGGATGGAAATCTTCCCAAAGGGAATCTCGAAAGCCCACGGCATTGCTGAAATTTGCCATTTAACAGGAATAAAGCGCAAAGAGACCCTTGGCATCGGAAATGACTTCAACGACCTGGAAATGCTTGATTTTACGCATCTGTCGTATGTGGTGCGTAATTCACCAGAAGAGTTGAAAGAAAAATTTCTGATTTCTCTCCCCCACCATGAAAGCGGATTTTCTTATGCTGTGAGAAAGCACCTCTGAAAATCGAAATCTACAAAAAAAGAACAGTGCAACAGAGATTGTCTCATTGCGCTGTTCTTTTTTTAATCAAGCAGCTATTATTCAGCACAAAATTCCGTCAACACTCCAAAAGTAGATTTTGGATGGAGAAAACCGATATTGAGGCCTTCCGCACCTTTTCGTGCCTGTTTGTCAATCAATTGTATACCAGAAACTTCAGCTTCTTTTAACGCGCTATCTACATTGTCCACAGCGAAAGCGATGTGGTGGATGCCCTGCCCCCTTTTTTCAAGAAATTTTCCGATCGGACCTTCTGGATCCATTGTTTCCAGCAATTCAATTTTTGTCTCACCGACTTTGAAAAATGCTGTTTTGACCTTTTGGTCTGCTACCGTTTCAATCGCGTAACATTTTGAGCCCAAAAGTGTTTCATAATAGGGAATTGCTGTTTCAAGACTTTCAACTGCTATGCCAATGTGTTCAATTTTCGAAACATTCATGATAATATACTTTATTGGTTATATTCTTTGGCGACAAACCTGTAATGCGGTCCAAACCTGTCAAATGCAGCCCTGTCAAGCATTTCCTTATGGTTAGGATGTGCTATGGATATCAGCAATCTGGCTCTTTCCTGCATAGTTTTTCCGTAAAGGTTAACAACACCCTGCTCTGTAACAACCCAGTGAATGTTGGCCCTTGTTGAAACAACACCTGAACCTTCAATCAAAGTTGGTGAAATTTTCGATAATCCTTTTTCCGTGACGGAAGGCATAGCGATAATAGGTCTTCCATTTTTTGAATATCCGGCACCCCTGATAAAGTCAATTTGTCCGCCAACTCCTGAATAGTGCTTTATCCCAATAGAATCGGCACAAACCTGTCCGGTAAGGTCAATTGCCAGCGCTGCATTGATAGCAGTTACCTGGTCCAGTTTACGGATCACGGCTACACTATTCGTATGAGAAACATCCATCATGGCAACCATCGGATTATCGTCCACAAAATCATAAAGAGCCTTTGATCCCATCAAAAATGAAGCAACCATTTTCCCCTTGTCAAAATTCTTTCTCCTTCCGGTAACGACACCCTTTTCTACCAAAGGCAAAATGCCATCAGAAAACATCTCAGTATGAACACCCAAATCTTTGTGATTGCCCAATTGTGCCAAAACTGCGTTAGGAATTCCTCCTATTCCCATCTGGAGACAGGCTCCATCCTCTACCAGGGTCGCAACATTTTTGCCGATTGCAATTTCCATGTCTGTAAGTGGCTCAATATTATGTGCGTAGATAGGCGAATCGTCTTCGACAAAGATATCTATCATATCTACCCTTATCATGGCATCACCCCAGGTTCTTGGAACATTTGGATTAACCAGAGCGATCACAGTATCAGCGCATTCAACTGCGGCCAGCGTTGCATCAACCGAAGTGCCCAATGAAACATATCCGTGTTTGTCGGGCAGAGAAACCATGATCATTGCCACATTGACATTCAGGTAACCGTCGCGAATCAGTTTCTGTGTCTCACTCAGGAACACAGGTATGTAATCCGCATATCCTGACTGAGTCTGTTTTCGAAGATTCCCGCCAACGAAAAACTGCTGAGCATCAAAAATTCCCTCGTACTCCGGATTGGCATATTCCACAGGACCTTCAACATGAATATGCTGAATCCTGACATCATAAATTTCGCCCGCCCTGCCACGCTCTACCATGGCTTTGATCAACTTATGCGGGGTAACCGCGACGCTGCTAAGATGAACCCTGTCTCCGGATTTGATGATTTTGACTGCCTCCCCGGCTGTTGTATACTTAATTAGATTCATGTATAAAATTGATTTTTAAATTGCCACAAGGGGTACCAACATATTCATTTTCTGTCGGTGTGTTGATATTCTCATGGGTATTTCATTATTAATACTTTACGTTAGTTCTGATGGCTGCAAAACTAATATTATTACATATTGCCAGAAAATTTGCCTTCACTGACGGGTGAATATTTAATATTAAATTGATTTAGATTATGGCTAACTGTATCTCCCAAATCCGGAATGCTAATAATATGTCCGGATCTCAGTTTTTTTCCCTTAATTTGAAAATTGATTGTTACCACCATCAAATAATCATTATGAAGCAGTTTGATCTTGCAGTAATTGGCAGTGGACCAGGAGGTTTAGCCGCAACCATGCGTGCCCTCGACTTTGGGAAAAGCATTTGTATCATTGAAGCCGGACACCTGGGTGGCAATGGAATCATGAACGGGCCACTCACCTCAAAGACCATGTGGGAACTTTCAGCTGATTACGCTGTTGCAGCCGCTGTTGACCGGGGCTACAGGGCATCCGGGTTGCAGGTTGATTACAAACTGGTGAAAAAGACAGTCTTACAAGCCGCTAAAACGAAGCAAAATCAAATATTATCTCAGATTGAAACCTTCTCAGACGATGACAAACATCCGGGAAAAATAACCTATAAGCAGGGATTTGCAAGATTCCTCGATCGTCATACGCTGGAAATCAAGAGTGAGGCTGGTATTGAGGTAATTAGTGCAGAATATATAATTATTGCAACCGGTTCGTCACCTCGCCCCCACCCGGACCTAGTAATTGACCAAAAACAAATTATCGACTCAGATGGGATTCTCAACCTGAACAGTTTCCCGGAACGGATGATGATCATAGGTTCAGGCATCATTGGTTGTGAATTTGCTACAATCTTTTCCAATTTCAAGCAAACGGAGGTGCACCTGCTTGACCGCACCCACCGTGTGATTCCTTTTGAAGATGATGATGTAAGTGATTTTGTTTCCCAAAACCTCCAGAAAAACGGGGTTATCATTCATCAGACTGCAAATCTTCGAACTGTTAGAAAGAAACACGATTACCTTGAGGTGGTACTGGATTATGAAGACGGACACAGCAGTGTTGTAGAAGTAGATATCATACTCATTTCCATAGGCCGAGATCCGAATATTGCCGGTCTTTCACTCGAAAATGCCGGAATTGAAACCAACATCAAAGGATACCTGAAAATTAATGAAGCCTGCTCACTTTCAAATATGGAAGAGTGCAATATTTTTGCTGCCGGTGATGTAACCGGTCAGAAAGCATTGTACGGGGTAGCTGAAGAACAGGGTCGCTATATTGTGGAGGCTATCTTCGGAAAATCCAACTTCATCCTGGATTATTCCCATATGCCAACCCTGATGTTTTTTAAACCGGAACTTGCGGCTGTAGGTGCCAATGAAAAAATGCTCAGAAGCAAAGGTATTCCATACAAAGCTGCTTATTACTCCAACGAACTGGTTAACAGGACAATTGCGATGAGAAACACCAATGGTTTTGTGAAAATCATGGTGAGCAATGACGGATCCGACCGGATCCTGGGAATGAGGGCTGCCGGTCCGCAGGCTTCTGCCTTCATTGTTTCCATTGCCTACCTGATTAACAATGATATACGCCTTCAGGAAGTCCTTCGAAGTATCCATCCTCATCCCAGCGTGACTGAGGGAATCCAGGAATGCCTCCGCGTATTTTATGACCAGTCCATTTTCAAACCGCAAGCCTTCCCAAATCTGATCAGGGTGACAGAATGGAAACCTGGTGACGAAGCAAAATAAGAGTTCGGTATTTATTAACTGCCTACTGTTAATTATTGGTTGCTCCAAAGGCACACCTGCTTAACTATTTTATCTATTTTTGCAGCGTAAAATCATAACATTCTGCCCTATGATCCTCTTCTTCAAAGAGTCCGGCAAAATTCTTGCTGTAAATTCACAAATCGCATTAAATCAAACAGATATAGACAAACTAAATTGGCTGTTCGGTGAAACTGAATTGGTCGGTGCAGACCAGCTTGAAGGGCAATTTGTTGGTCCACGTAAAGAAATGATCACCCCCTGGAGCACCAATGCAGTTGAAATTACTCAAAACATGGGAATTGCCGGAATTGACAGGATAGAAGAATTTTGCATTTCCAACAGTGAAACCAAAATTGATCCAATGCTTCAGGCTGTATACCATGGTCTGAATCAGTCAGTTTTTACCATCAGCCACCTGCCTGAGCCGGTTATAAGCATAGATGATATTTCTGCCTACAATGTAGAGGAAGGTCTCGCACTTAGTGATGATGAGATACAGTACCTGGAGGGAATTGCAGTAAAAATCAACAGAAAACTAACTGACAGTGAGGTTTTTGGATTTTCACAAGTCAATTCGGAACATTGCAGGCACAAAATTTTTAACGGAACTTTTATCATTGACGGGGTTGAAAAAAAGTCAACCTTGTTTGAAATGATTAAAAAAACGACCCGGACCAACCCAAACACCATAATATCTGCCTACAAAGACAACTGCTCATTCAGTGAAGGCCCTGAAGCAGAGCAGTTTGCTCCGGTAACATCTGATCAACCTGATTATTTCCAGGTAACTGATATCGAAACTGTTCTTTCACTAAAAGCTGAAACCCATAATTTTCCAACAACGGTAGAACCATTTAACGGTGCAGCCACCGGAACAGGGGGAGAGATCAGGGATCGCATGGCCGGAGGAAAAGGGAGCTATCCTATAGCAGGAACGGCAGTATATATGACCTCCTATTCCAGAAATGACGGGCAGAACAGGCCCTGGGAGCAGAATATTGCGCCCAGGAAATGGCTGTATCACGATCCGGAAGAGCTGCTTATCAAGGCATCCAACGGTGCATCTGATTTTGGCAACAAATTTGGTCAGCCGCTGATCAACGGATCGGTTCTGACCTTTGAACATGCTGAAAATCAGAAGAAATTTGGCTATGATAAGGTCATTATGCAGGCAGGCGGTATCGGCTATGCAAGGAAGGAGGATAGTCTGAAAGGCAAGCCGGTAGCAGGCGAAAGTGTAGTTTTGCTTGGAGGAGACAACTATCGCATCGGGATGGGTGGCGGTGCTGTGTCCTCAGTTGATACGGGGGAATTTGAAAGCCACATAGAATTGAATGCAGTTCAGCGCGCCAACCCTGAGATGCAAAAAAGAGCCTATAATACCATCAGGGCATTGGCAGAATCCGGTAAAAATCCTATTGTTTCAATCCATGACCATGGCGCCGGAGGACACCTGAACTGCCTTTCGGAACTGGTTGAAGAGACTGGCGGTAAAATATTTGTGGATTGTCTGCCTGTTGGAGACCCGACCTTGTCATCCAAAGAAATTGTCGGCAATGAGTCCCAGGAACGCATGGGCTTTGTAACAGGCCAGGAAAATCTGGAATGGATCCAACGGATTGCCGAACGTGAGCGCTCTCCGTTTTATGTGATCGGTGAGACAACAGGTGACCATCGGTTCACTTTCGTCAACCGGAAGAACGGTGACCGTCCCATTGATATGGAACTGGCCACACTGTTTGGCAAACCTCCCCGCACAGTGCTGGAAGACCAGACATCTGATGCAAAATATAAAAATGTAGTATATTCTAAAGAGTTAATAATTAATTATTTAGAACAGATTCTTCAACTCGAATCCGTTGGATGCAAGGACTGGCTGACCAACAAGGTAGACCGCTCTGTAACCGGGAAGATTGCCAAGCAACAATGTGCCGGAGAATTACAGCTTCCACTTAATAACCTTGGCGCTGTAGCCATTGATTACCAGGGACTAAAAGGTATTGCTACTTCACTCGGACATGCTCCTGCAGCAGGTCTGATCAGCCCTGAGTATGGCTCAGTGCTTTCCATAGCAGAGGCGCTGACCAATATCGTTTGGGCCCCCCTGTCTCATGGCCTCAGAGGCGTATCCCTTTCTGCCAACTGGATGTGGCCCGCAAAGAACCAGGGAGAGAATGCCCGTCTGTATCAGGCAGTTGAAGCTGCCTCAGAATTTGCCTGTGCACTTGGAATCAATATACCAACGGGAAAGGATTCCCTGTCAATGACCCAAAAATACAAAGATGAAGTTGTTTACGCACCCGGAACTGTCATTATATCAGCTTCCGGTGAAGTATCAGACTTAAGAAAGATTGTCGAACCGGTTTTAGTGAATGATTCCACTAAAAAATTATACTACATTGATTTTTCAAAATCACCGATGGCATTGGGCGGAAGTTCTCTCGGACAAGTCCTTTCCGCCCTGGGAGAAGAAACCCCCAGGGTAACAGATCCGCTATATTTCGCAAATGTCTTTGCAACATTGCAGGAAGCCATAAATTCTGACATGGTGGTCAGTGGTCACGACATCTCGTCAGGAGGACTGATAGTCAGCCTATTAGAGTTGTGCTTTGCAAACAATGAGGCAGGACTGGAAATCGATTTAACACTTTTGGGAGAAAAAGATGATGTAAAAGTGCTGTTCAGCGAGAATCCTGGAGTAGTAGTACAGGTAGATGATTCTGTCAAGTTTGAAGAACGCCTTCGTCAAAATAAAGTGGCTTGCATCCCTATCGGGAAACCGGCAGCCGAAAGAGTAATCCGGTTAAAGAATAATTCTGAGAATTACATCTTCCCTATTAATGATTTAAGGGAAAAATGGTTCAGACCCTCATATCTCCTGGATCAGAAACAATGTGGTAAAGAATTGGCATTGAGTCGTTTAAATAACTATAAAAAAAATGCTCTTTCCTTTGACTTCGGACAATCCTCTGGCGATTATGCCTCCATGGCAATCTATCCAAAACGACGTAAATCGTCCGGAATCAAAGCTGCCATTATTCGTGAAAAAGGTGTAAATGGTGACAGGGAAATGGCCTGGAGCCTTTATCTTGCCGGCTTCGATGTCAAGGATGTCCACATGACGGACCTTATCGCAGGCCGCGAAACGCTCGAAGATATCAGAATGATCGTTTTTGTGGGAGGTTTCTCCAACTCTGATGTCCTGGGTTCAGCCATTGGTTGGGCAGGAGCATTTAAGTACAATGAAAGAGCAAAAGCTTCTTTAGAAAGATTCTACAAAAGAAGTGACACCTTAAGCCTTGGAATTTGCAATGGATGTCAGCTGATGGTGGCGCTTGACCTGATTTATCCTGAGAAAAAAGAGAAAATTAAAATGCTTCACAATGAGTCTAATAAATTTGAATCTGCATTTTTAAATGTAGATATCAAAGATAATGACTCTGTTATGCTCAAATCACTTGCCGGAAAAAGGCTTGGTGTCTGGGTTGCACACGGAGAGGGCAAATTTTCAATGCCTGAAAATGAGGGCCAGTACCTGATTCCGGTAAAATATTCCTTTGAGAATTATCCCGGCAATCCAAATGGTTCTGATTACAATACTGCAGCGATCTGCTCTGCTGATGGACGTCATTTAGCCATGATGCCACACCTGGAACGGGCCATTTATCCATGGCAGTGGGGAGTTTATCCTTCAGACCGGAAGAATGATCAGATTACGCCCTGGGTTGAAGCGTTTGTGAATGCAAAAAAATGGATTGAAATGAACCAATAAAAGAATCCCCGTAACGCTGAATTGCGGGGATTCTTTCTATTTGTCCTCCAGACTATATCCTCTGCCTACCGACCGGGCAAGATACTGCTCACATTTGGCCGTATCCTGGTATCCTTTCTCAGATTCGTATATTTTGGAAAGCAGGTAATCAGCTTCTCCCAATCCATGATCTGAAGCGAGGTTAAAATATTCAATCGCTTTCTCGATATCTTTTTCAACGACCTCCCCGGTTGTGTAAAATTCACCCAGACTGATCCACGAGGCAGCAAAACCGTTCTCGGCAGATTTACGGAAGAGCTGCATGGCTGCAGATTTATTTTCCTCAGTACCTTCACCATAATACAACATTCCCGCCAGGTTATATTGTGCCTGCGCGTAATTTTTATCTGCCGCTTTTTTGAAATAGAAATATGCCTTTTGAAAGTTCTTCTCCCCGGTTTCACCAAAGTACCACATGACGCCTAAATTGTAGGAACCTAGCATGAAACCTGATTCATCAGCCCTGGTATACCATTTGAAGGCCTCCTGAAGATCCACTTTTATTCCCTTCCCCTGGTGGTAAACATTACCGAGGTTGTTCATAGCTTCCGCAATTCCGGCATTGGCAGCAACTTCATACTGTTCAACAGACTTTTGGGGATCTTGCTCACAACCCTGTCCGGTTTCAAACAAAACTGCAAGATTGAAAGCCGCTTTTGCATAACCTGCCGCAGAAGACTGCCTGTACCATCTCAGGGCTTCACTCATATCCTTTTCAACTTTCACACCATTTTCAAGGTAAACGGCGGTTTTAAACATGGCACCCGGCACACCCTTTTCCGCCGCTTTTAAATACCATTCAAAAGCTTTGTCCTTGTCAGACCAATAGGTCTCCCCCTTCTCATGAAGGAGTCCTAAAATATAACAGGCTCTTGGATGTCCTGCTTCGGCGGCCTTTTTAAAATAATCACCTGCGGAGTATTTATCCCGTTCAATCCATTCCCCTGCCAGGCAAATGCTTGCATACTGATACTGAGCTTCAAGATTGCCCTTTTCCGCAGCTTTGCGATAATTATCAACTGCCATCTTAAGGTTTTTCTCCACTCCTTCCCCCGTTTCATACCTTTTGGCTATTTGGAGCATTGCCTCGGCACTACCGTTGGAGGCGGCCTTTTTCAGCATATCTACGCCATAATAGTCTGATTGCCTGAGATAATAGGTTGCCAAAGCCTCCTGTGCCTCAGAAAATCCCCTGTCAGCAGCCTTCTGGTACAATTCAAGGTAGTCTTCCTGGTTGGTTTCTTCCTTAAATTTGGCCATCAGGTAAATGGCTTCACTGTAATCGGCCTGTACAGCCTGTTCAAGGAAAGATTTTGCCTTGTCCAGGTCCTTTTCGGCATCAATACCCATCAAATAAATCTTGCCCAATCTGAGTGCAACATCAGAAGTTACCGTCCCCTCAATTTTGGAAAGCCATTCAAGGCTCTGCTGAATGTCTTTTTCAACTCCCTTTCCTTCATAGAGAAAAAGGCCAACCTTTTGAAAGGCAGGTTCGTATCCCTCATTTGCCGCTTTTAAATACCATGCATATGCCTTCTCCAACCTTACCGGAACCGTCAGACCCAATTCGAATATCTCTCCAACCTTATAGACAGCAGGCAGATATCCTTCCTTAGCAGAAGCATACCAGTAATCAACTGCCTCATTGGAGTCTTTATACCCGCCTTCACCTGAATAAAGCAAACGTCCGTAGTTGTATTTTGCAGCTTTATCCCCGCGTTCAGCGCCTCTTTCATACCATTCAAATGCCTTGTTCATATCCAGCGGCAGGCCGTCACCTTTTTCCCGCATGCTTCCAATATAATTGCAAGCCTCAATTCCGCCTGCCCTGGCTGATTCCAGGAAAAACTTTACTGAATCAGTGTAGGACTGCACCCTGTCAATGCCCTCAAAATACTTAATACCTATTTCAAGTGATGCTTTAACGAAATCCTTTTCGTAATCAGACTGAAACTGTTCAATAGCATCCTTAACAGAGTGACTGTTTGCAAACAGATCAAGAAATATCATTCCAGGCTTAAAGCCGGATTCAATACTTTTTTCTATACGCCTGATACCCTTATCGTTTTTTCCTTTCTCCAGAGAGGCAATTCCGCACCTGAATCTTCGGGGATAGGATTTCAATATTTCTTTATTCATCCGCCAGTAATTTGTCTTAACAGTCTTGTGGAATCAGTATAAGTAACATCATTTAAAGATGATCTCAACTTAAGCCATTTCCATAATCGTGGAATTTATTTAATTAAGGCCTAAAAATAGTGATTAACCGACAATCTAAACAATTTGCATGCCTGAAAAACCAATATATAAATTCTTTTGTTTTATTTAGCATCTTTGAGTGCAGATTCTATCACAAATCTCCTTCAACCGATCATGAGTACCTTAGATCCAATTGTTTTAATTTCAAAATATTATAAGCCAAAATCAAAGGCTTACCATATTCTTTATGGCCATAGCCGGGCAGTAGCCGACAAAGCGTTGAATATTGCCATCAACCATCCTGAATTAAATCCGGATCTGAATTTTATTGAGGAAGCAGCATTGACTCATGATATCGGCATTTTTATGACGAACGCACCAAACCTTTATTGTTTTGGCGACTATCCCTACCTGGCTCATGGCTATCTTGGCTGTGAGCTGCTTACTTCGCTTGGTTTTCCCGAACATGGACTTGTTTGTGAAAGGCATACGGGGGTTGGAATATCAAAGAAGAAATCATTGAGAAAAAATTACCACTACCCCAAAGAGACTTATTGCCTGAAACAGTAGAAGAACAAATCATTGCATTTGCCGATAAATTTTACTCCAAGAGTGGTGATATCCGGAAAGCAAAGTCTCTGCAGGATGTCAGAAAATCAGTTTCCAGGTTCGGAGAACAGAACCTAACCCGCTTCAATGAATGGTGCGAACTGTTCCTTTAAAGAATCATAGAGCTAAACTGGGTTTTATCTCCAATTATCGCTGCTTATCATAGAAGCTATCCTGTTTGTTCAGTTTTAAATCCTGAAGCATTGCCGCTGTGGCACGTAAGGTAAAACTGTAGCTTTGTCTGTATCCAAAAGGCACTACGTTGATAGACATCTGGAAACAGTGCATGTCTCTGAAAATGTTAAACTGGGTAAAGGAAACCTCCATTTTCTGTATATCCAGACCGGAAGAGGCTCCGATCTGCCAGCCTTTCGTTAAGCTGACATTGCCGCTAAATTCAACAGTCTGGTTAATAGTTGGTGCGGCTTTCGGATCAGGGTGATTGTATCTGAAAGTATAATCAAAACGAAAATCCCATGGCATCCGGAAATCAGCATACTCAGGAATGTCCGGATAATTCTTTCTCGCGTTGTCAATAACTTTCTGATCTTCAGATTTTTCAATTGGCTTACCATCCGGACCAAGCTGAACAGGCTTTTTTGAATCGTCTTTTTTCTCTTTTGACTTGAAGCTATACCCGAACGACAAGTTCGCGCTCGTCAGCCTGGCTAATTTTTTATTCCTGTCCCACTCGTAAACATTGATCAGGTGTCCGTTTTCAAAAGCATACGGATCCATGATGGCACCCATGTTTACATCAATATCTTTTACCTTTGTTCTCGCAGACAGGTTAAAATTCGACAGGTTAAGTGAATCAGCAGCAAGATTATATGAAGTTGCAAGAGACAACTGATCAAGTAACTTGATTTTTTTGTATTTCTCTTTGGATAAGCTATCGTCGGTATTCAGCATCTTCATTTCTAACGTATTGTTAAGATTAAAGCCGATGGAACCTGAGCGCCCCTGACTGGCAGTACCATAAATTCCTCCCTCATGATAAGGATACCTCAAAGATACAGGAGTTCCCTTTTCATCAAAGTATTCAACGTCTCCATACATTTTATAACCAGGCTTACTGAAATCCGGCTGCATGCTGAAACTCACGCTTGGGGTCATCAAATGCCTGATGCCCTTGATTTTAGATTTTGGATTTCTTGGCATAAAATTACCGTAAACTTTTGTAGAAGCACCAACGCTGATTGCAAAGTCATAATCCCTGGTAAAACCATAGAGGGTATCCGTCACTTCAACAATTTTCTTCTCAGGGTTATATGCCTTCCTGATCTGCTGAGAGTACCATCTCTCATTGTAATTAAATGATGGACTGACTGTTATAAATTTCAGAGCTTTAAAGGAGGTATTCACCGGGATGCTTTGTCTTATTCCATTCTGCCAGTCCTTGGTCAGGCTTGAATTAAATAAATCATATTCTTTTGTGTTGATCGAATTTTGCATGTCAAAATTATAGCTCATACCAATCTTTTGATACCATCTTTCTTTCCCTCCGGAATTTTTGGATTTGAATGGATATAAGCGGTTGACATTAAAAGTCATCTGCGGCAACGTGAGGCTGATAGTTGTATCACGGCTATTTTGAGAGTGCCGGAAGTTGGCCGACATGGTAAAGGGTGTGTTTTCCCAGCGTTTGGTATAAGAGACGCTGGATTGCTTCGTATTTGTCAGGTAATTTTGTGTAGAATAGGCATTGTTCTGGTCATACTGACTTGTGGAGAAGTTTACACTTGCGCTGAAAGTCTGATTGGGACTTGCTTTTGAATCCATCGAATGGTTCCAGGTTATGGCATAATCGTTCTGTATTTTGTAATCGGGCAATCCCTGTTCCCCAAATACATTCTTATAATAGTTAAAATCAAAACCTCCGCTGAATTTGTAACGGAGACGATAATTGGTATGTAACTTAAGACCCCTTGATCCTTTTGAGAATATATCGCCGCGCAAAGCGAGGTCAAAATAATCGTTGGCGGCCCAGTAATAACCAAGGTCACGCAAAAAGAAGCCACGGTTGACTTCGTCACCATAAGTCGGCATCAAGAAGCCGGAAGAATATTTGGGGGAGTTCGGGAAAAACCCAAACGGAATGAACAAGAAATAAATTGGCATATCTTCCACCACGAGGTATGCCGGCCCGGTTACAATCTTTTTGTTTGAAAGAACCTTGGCTTTTGTCATCTGGAGATAAAAATGCGGGTGCTCTGCATCACAGGTGGTATATTTGCCATCTTTCAGATTGTAGGTGGAATCATTCACCAGCTTGGTTTTTCCACTGTGTATGTATCCGCCTTCCTGTTCTGTTACCACACCATACACTATACCTTTCTTTGTAAGATAGTTGTATCTGATTTCATCCGCTTCAAACTCCTGCTCCCCTTGCTTGAATACAGGCTTACCCGCAATTGTACCTGTAGAATCAGGTTTCCCGGTTGCATAAATAAGGTTGCTGTCCCTGTTTAACTCAATATAGTCAGCTTTAAGTTCAATATCCTTGTACTTAACCTGGGCATTCTTAAACATGTAAATCTTGTTGCTGGTGTTGTTGATGCTGATTTTTCCATCTGCCTTATATTGTACCTCAGCATCAAAGTCGCTTCCAACATTCTTAAGGTGAAGGGTATCCAATGCGATTGTGTCCTTCTTTAAAGCTGCTAATGAGTCCTTTGCGGATTTTTTGATTTGTTTAGACAAGTCTAAGCCAGATTTTGCCTGCCTGTTCTCACTGTTTCTGTTTTGAACCGGTTCCTGAGCAAAAACAAAAGATTGCCAAAACAAAATCAGTAAAAAAGTATATTTAAATATTCGTATCGTGCCCAAATCTAGAGAATTAGGCCGTTTTTTAATCCTGATTTTTTTACTCCGGCCTGATTAGCAAAAGTAAAAAATAGTACCGGACTAAAAGGGCTCATTGATAAATAATTTAAACTTCTATTTTTGTAAAGGTTTGCAATAGTACAACCATATCTATACCAGAACAAATGGCAGTCATTGAAAAGAGTCTTTTTAGAATCAAATTGTTTGGCCTTTTGATAGTTTTATCAAGTTTCAATGTTTTTGCCTTTGGTAAGCAAAAAGATGCTCAACCTGTTACAACAATCGTAATTGACCCTGGTCATGGAGGTAAGGATCCCGGTACTGTAGTGGGAAAGGCAAAAGAAAAGAATGTCGTGCTGGACATAGCCCTAAAACTTGGTACACTCATTAAGAACAATCAGAAAAATGTTAAAATTGTCTATACCAGGGATGGGGATTACTATATACCCCTGATGGACAGAGCGCAGATAGCCAACAAAATTAATGCAGATCTTTTTATTTCCATTCATGCAAATTATTGCAAAAGCCCGGAAATTTACGGAACAGAGACCTATGTTCTTGGTTTGCACAGAACAGAGGACAATCTTGATGTAGCCAAAAAAGAGAACAGTGTAATCCTTCTGGAAGATGATTACTCAACTCGTTATGAGGGCTTTAACCCCAATCTTTCCGAATCATATATTATGTTTGAGTTAATACAGGATACCCACCTGGATCAAAGTCTCAGGTTTGCTTCCATCCTGCAGTCCAATTTTAAAACCAAGGCACAAAGAAATGACCGTGATGTAAGACAGGCCGGATTCCTTGTTTTAAGGGAGACTGCAATGCCCAGCGTTTTAATTGAAACCGGATATTTAAGCAATAGAAAAGAGAACAGCTTCCTTTTAACAGATGAAGGCAGGAGCGAAATAAGCAAATCTATCTATGAATCATTGTCTAACTACTTAAACAGAATTGACGCGAAAGCCCAGAGGCCTGAGCCTAAGGTCCGCGAAACAAAAACAGCTGACAAACGTCCGGAACCGGCACCATCATCTCCTGCTTCCGTAAATCCTGATACTGCATCGCAAAAGAACAAGGCAACTTCTACTGAATCAAATTCCGAAAATTCTGAAATATCGGGAAGAATCAATGAAAAACCAGTCGGGATAAAATCAACCGGAAATATAACCGATAAGGGCAAAAAAATCGATAACAAAACGACAGAAAACAAAGTCAATGAGATTAAATCAGTTGAGAATAATACAATTTATGCAGTCCAGATAGGTCTTTTCAGCAAGAGAATTGATACCGACTCTAAGATTTTTGATGGATTGAAGCCAGTTAGAGAGGTAGTTAAAAATGGCAAATACAAATATTTCTGCTTTGAAACAGAGTCATTTGAGAAGACAAAAGCGAATTTATCCGCAGTAACCAAGCGCTTTCCAGATGCTTTTATCGTCTCTTTCTGTAACGGCCAGGTCAAATATTTCTGGGGTGCTTCCGGGAAAAAATAACACTGTTTCAAAACTTAGTGGTCAATAATAGCTCATTTGAATTAAATCCTCTTTACCTTTGCTTATTGTTCAGAATACCGGCGGAATTAAAACCCGGTTGAGCGTTGAGTGATTCACTGAAAACCTGAATAAAGCAATATGCAGATTGTAAAATTTTCAAAAGCCTCAAAAATAGGTATTGTTCTGGCTGTCACTTTTATAATAGTAGTTTGGGGAATCAATTTTTTGAAGGGAAGAGATATATTCCGCACTGAAAAAGTTTACATTGCCCGATACAAAAATGTGGGCGGACTGGAAGCATCCACCATTGTTCAGCTCAATGGCTTAAAAATCGGTTATGTCAGGGAGATCTATTTTGCCGAAGACCTCTCCGGTGACCTGATTGTCAAACTTGCAGTTGTCAACAAATTCCCTTTGCCCGTTGGTACTGTTGCTGAGATTGCCAGCAGCGATCTCCTTGGATCAAAGGTTGTTAAATTAAATCTTGGTCATTCTACCGGCTTTTACAAGCACAATGACACCATTCAATCCAAAATTGAGTCGGATATCATCAGCCAGGTCTCCGAGCAGATTGCACCGATCAAAGCTAAAGCGGAACGCCTTATCGTTTCACTTGATTCTATTGTATCCGCTGTAGCAATTATCTTGAACAGTGATTCCAGGAACGGCATCAATAAAAGTATCGAGCAGATCAGCCTGACGATGCAGAACCTGGAACAAATCTCCCGTGATTTAAGTGGAGTTGTCAGCGAACAAAAGCACAATCTTTCTTCATCCGTGGTCAGTATTAAAGAGCTTACCGATAATCTGAACAAAGATTCAAAAGCGCTGGGGAATATACTGAATAACTTTTCTACAATCAGTGATTCGATCAGTCCATCCGAATTAAAATCCACTTTAAACCATATCAACCAGGCAGTTGCAGGGCTGGACACTGTTCTGTCCAATATTAATGATGCCAAAGGGTCGCTTGGATTGCTTGTTAAAGATTCAACTTTGTACAACAGCCTAACCGAATCAAGTACTAACCTGAACCAGTTACTTGTCGATCTGAAGAGAAACCCTCACCGCTATCTGAAAGTTTCAGCATTTGACTTCGGAAAAGAAGTTTATCTTGCTCCAGGAGCTTCCTATAAGACAAATGAAACTATCGACTTTAAAGTTTTTTTATTCAGCTCTTCCGTTCAATTACCACTAAATTCGCCGGTTTTTCAAGGGCTAAGCAATATTACAGAAGAAAGGAACAAATCCGGCTTTTTGTATTTTGCAGGGGAGGATAAATCTTATGATAAAGTTAGAACGATTCTAAATAAAGTGCAACTATCTTTTCCTCAGGCATCTTTAAAGGCATATCAGAACAAAGAAGAAATATCTCTGAAAAAAGCCTTAAAAATTTGTTCAAAGTAATTTTGGATTAATCTTTTTTAACTAATTTAACCCAACGAAAAAGAGATGATTTTTTAGATTTTTTGTCATCCGACAAAAGATAAAACATCAAAAATTTTAGAGGTTGATAATATGTCGAAGTAACATTACATCAACATTTTGGCCTCATATAAATTCTATATCGCTGATAATCAGGCGGTTATGATTTTTAAACAAAAGTATTAAATTGATTTATATACAATTAGATGATGGACTGTATTACGCATTTTAATTAGCGGGAGTCTTTTTCCAAAAAATCGAAGTGAAGTTATTTTTTTGAAGTTTTTAATTTTTTTTACCGCAACCTAAATGGAGAAAGATCACGCATTAATCTGGGAAAATTGTCTGAAGATTATCAAAGACAATGTACCCAACATAAGTTACCGAACCTGGTTCGAGCCTATTGTTCCGTTAAAACTCGAGAACAATATCCTAACAATACAAGTCCCGAGTCCTTTCTTCTATGAATACCTCGAAGAGCAATACATTGATATCCTGAGAAAGACTTTAAGAAAAGAATTGGGAACAGGCGCAAAACTTGAGTACAACGTTGTTGTAGATAACAATAACAGTGTCAATAATAAACCTTATACCATAAAATTACCCACCAATCAAAATAACAACTTAAAAAATAAGCCTGTCTCAGCAATGCTGCCATCTGAGGAGAGCGGAATAAGAAATCCATTTGTTATTCCGGGCATCCAGAAGATTCAGATTGATTCACAATTAAAATCAGACAATACATTCGACAATTTTATTGAAGGTGAATGTAACAGGCTGGCCCGCAGTGCCGGTTATGCTGTTGCTCAGAAACCAGGAGGAACCGCATTTAATCCGTTGATGTTGTATGGTAACTCGGGACTGGGGAAAACCCATCTTGCCCAGGCAATAGGCATCGAGGTAAAAGAGCGGTTTCCTGATAAGATTGTTTTGTATGTAAATGCCAATAAGTTTTTTATCCAGTTTTCCGAAGCCACGCGCAACAATTCACGGAACGATTTTTTGCATTTCTACCAGATGATTGACGTTTTGATTATTGATGATGTGCAGGAATTTGCCGGAAAAGAAAAAACACAGGAGACTTTCTTCCACATATTCAATCACTTGCATCAGTCAGGCAAACAACTTATCCTTACTTCTGACAAATCGCCCATTGAATTGAAAGGAATGGAACAACGCCTGCTTTCACGTTTCAAATGGGGATTGACAGCTGATCTGCAGGTACCGGATTTTGAAACCAGGATGAATATTCTCCGGAAGAAAATTTACAAGGATGGTATTGTTATTTCCGAAGAAGTACTTGAATATATCGCTTCGCATATTAACAGCAATGTCAGGGAACTCGAAGGAGCTTTAATCTCCCTGCTGGCGCAGGCAACCCTCAATAAAAAGGAGATTACGCTCGATCTGGCGATAAAAATGATTAATAAACTGGTAAACAATACCAAAAGAGAATTGACGATCGATTATATTTCCAAGGTTGTTTCTGATTATTTCTGCATTCCCGTTGATTCACTGTCAGTTAAGACGAGAAAGAGGGAAATCGTACAGGCAAGGCAGATTGCGATGTACTTTTCCAAGAATCTTACCCAGTCTTCCCTGGCCTCAATAGGATCCCAGATAGGTGGTAAGGATCACGCAACTGTTCTTCATGCCTGCAGAACGGTATCCAACCTGAAAGAGATGGATAAAAATTTCAGATTGAGTATAGATGAGATCGAAAATAAATTGAAAATGTAATCTTTGAATAGGCAGACTGAAAAGTTTGCTTTTTTTTTATTTAAAAATTCATGTGTAAAGAAATTGTTTTTTGCCGCATGAAAATGAAGGTCAGCGAAACTAAAACCAAAATAATCATTCCGGATTGGTCAAGACATGTCGGGAGGGCAGTTCATGGTTGTATTTCAACACATAAACGATGGTATTAGATACTTATCAAACGATCGCAGAACCATCCGAAGGATTGTACAAAGAGAAAGGCAGCAAGTTTCTGTCTTTTGCGTATCCTGTCAGTAGTGAAGAAGAAATAAAATTGATACTGACCGGCATCAGGAAAGAACATTTCTCGGCAAGGCACTGTTGTTATGCATGGAGTCTCGGAATTGATCACGAAAGATACAGGGTCAATGATGACGGTGAACCATCAGGAACTGCCGGGAAGCCTATTTTCGGACAAATACAGTCCAAAAAGCTGACAAATCTGCTGATTGTTGTTATAAGGTATTTTGGTGGAACTCTGTTAGGAGTTAGCGGTCTAATTCAGGCATACAGGCAGGCCGCATTCGATGCTATCGCAAATGCAGAAATTGTCAATCGAACATATGAGCACGAATTGGATATAATCTTTGATTATTCAGCGATGAACAACCTGATGCTACTGATCAAGGAAGAACAACTGGAAATAATTAACACACAATTTGATCTGCAGAGCATGATCAGGATAAAAGTCAGATCTGCCAAACTGGAGGAAATCAAAGCGAAGTTGGCCAAGATTGAGGGCGTAGTTGCCCCATAAGCAATGCCGGAGTATAAAATAAAATTCTAAATAATTGATTATGAGCCAAAAAAGTTTAATTTCAATCACCGATTTTACCAAAGAGGATTATTTGAAGATCATGGAGCTCTCACAAAAATTTGAAGCAAATCCTTCTCAGTCGTTGTTAAAAGGGAAAGTGATTGCAACTCTATTCTTTGAACCATCAACAAGGACCAGACTAAGCTTTGAAACGGCCATCAATCGGCTGGGTGGTAAAATCATCGGATTTTCGGATTCTAATTCGTCCAGTGTATCAAAGGGTGAAACACTGCACGATACTATCAAAATGGTCAGTAATTATGCAGATATGATCATTATGCGTCATCCGTTGGAAGGAAGTGCCCGGTACGCGGCTGAAGTAGCTGATGTTCCTGTCATCAATGCCGGGGATGGCGCAAATCAACATCCGAGTCAGACATTGCTCGATATGTTTTCCATCATGAAAACTCAGGGCAGACTGGATGACATCAATCTTTTCATGGTTGGAGATTTGAAATACGGAAGAACAGTGCACAGCCTGCTGATGGCCATGTCGCAGTTCAACAACCCCATCTTCAATTTTATTGCTCCTCCGGAACTGGCAATGCCCGACGAGTATAAGCTTTTTCTTTCGCAAAAAGGCATTCGCTATTTTGAACATCTCGAATTCAATGATATCATCAGTCAGGCAGATATCATTTATATGACACGTGTTCAGAAGGAAAGATTTATAGATCCTGTTGAATATGAGAAAGTTAAAAATGTATATATTCTCAGGAATGAGATGCTGGAAAATACTAAACCGAATATGAAAATATTACATCCGTTACCCAGAATCAACGAGATTCATACCAATGTTGACAGCAATCCGAAGGCCTACTATTTCACACAGGCCAGGAACGGCGTCTTTACCAGGATGGCGATCATTTCTCATTTGTTAAACCTTCAGTAATACAAATAATATGGAAAAGCAGTTAAATGTCAGTGCCATAAAAGATGGTACCGTAATCGACCATATACCAACCAGGGCACTGTTTAAAGTGGTTCAAATATTGAAGCTGGACGAAGTTGAGAACATGGTAACATTTGGCAATAACCTTGACAGCAAGGTCATGGGTACGAAGGCCATCATAAAGATTGCCAATCGCTATTTTGAAGACGAAGAGGTCAACAAAATTGCCCTGGTTGCACCCAACGCCAAACTAAATACCATCCGGAACTATGAAGTCGTTGAAAAGCGGGTAGTTCAAATTCCGGATCAGGTAATAGGAATTGTTCGCTGTTTCAATCCAAAATGCATTACCAACGCTGAGAGTGTCAGCACACGGTTTCAAATTATCAATGATAAACCCATTGAAATGAAGTGTTATTATTGTGAAAAAATTACCTACGAGAACGAAATCAAAATCAAATAAGCAGGAACAATGGAGCAATTTTTTTTGACAGTTCTGAGACAGTTTGAGGAAATAGAGGCAGAGAAACCTTCTTTAATGACATTGTTGTCAAAAACTGCCGTGCTTTTAAAAACCAACATCCCACATTATGACTGGGTAGGTTTTTATCTGCTTGACTCAGAGTCTAATATGCTGATTTTGGGGCCTTTTGACGGTAAACCGACCGAACACACGCATATTCCGGTTGGAAAGGGTATTTGCGGTCAGGTTGCCGAAAGTAAAAAGTCAATGATTGTACAGGATGTTACAGAACAAACCAATTACATTGCCTGTAGTATGGAGGTACAAAGTGAGATTGTCGTCCCGATTCTGAAAAACGGTTTGTTTGTAGCTGAAATAGATATTGATTCACATGCTTATGCACCGTTTACGGCGGAGGATGAGCTATTCCTTTCCGCCATTGCGGAAAAAATGTCTGTTTATTTCTAGCGAATTCTGTCGATTGATTTTATGAGCTTTTCATCTTTGGCTATACCCTTGACAGCCAGGTACACAAAGACTGCTGATACCAAAGGAAAGCTGAAATATATTTTCAGGGAATAAATGCCTCCCAGGCTATTCTGGCTATTCCAGACATAATAATAGATCAGGGCTGTCAATCCAATAAGAAGCAAAATGGCAATATAAGAAAGCCTTAGCTGAATAGCTCTGTTGCCATACCGGAATATGGTCCATACCAGCAGTACCAAAACAAGGCAGGTATAGATCAACAGGGGCCATGATTTCTGGTTTGCTGCACCATTAAGCGAACCTTCTGAGACAACCCCAGACAGGTAGACTAAATAGAGGTTACCTTCTTTGCCGGACAGACCTGCAAGTGGCACAAAAAAAAGTACTACAACGAAAATAGCAGCAATAAGTAGGTACAATGATTGAATTCTTTGAATCATAATCAGCTAAATTTTTGTTGCAAAATTAAAAATATTAAGGATCATCCTACTTTTTTTTAACTTTGAACTACTTCAAAAAATATATCATGAGAATTATCGAACCATCAGAGTTAATCATCAATCCGGACGGAACCATATTTCATCTCCACATGAGACCGGAGCAATTGGCATCGAACATCATCCTGGTTGGTGATCCCGGCAGGGTAAAAATGATTTCCTCATTTTTCGATAAAATTGAATCAGTAACTGAGAATCGCGAATTTGTCTCTACAACAGGATTTTACGGACAAAAGAGAATAACCGTTTTATCGACAGGAATTGGAACCGACAACATAGACATCGTTGTCAATGAATTGGATGCCCTGGTAAATATTGATTTGAAAACCAGGCAGGTAAAGAAGGAACTCCGCTCCCTGAATATAATCAGGATTGGTACATCAGGAGGTTTGCAAAGTGATATTCCTGTCGATGCTTTTCTGGCTTCCAGAAAGGCCATTGGATTCGATGGCCTTCTGAATTTTTACAACGGAAGGAATGAGGTATCGGATCTTCCGTTTGAGAAAGCATTCAAATCATATGTCGACTGGAATCAGCTTCTGCCCTCCCCGTATGTCGTTGAATCTGACAGCCAGTTATTTAACAGGATTATCGACAATGAATTTGTTGCCGGAATCACCATATCTGCACCGGGATTTTATGGTCCACAGGGACGTGAACTGAGGTTAGGTATCGCGGATCCCCTGATCAACGATAAAATTGAAGCTTTCAGGTTTGAAGGTCAGCGAATAACAAATTATGAAATGGAATGTTCTGCTATCTACGGCCTTAGCAAATTATTGGGACACAAGGCGTTGACGGTTTGCATCATCATTGCCAACAGGGTTTCAAAAAAGGCTAACGAAGATTATAAACCAGTGATGATCCAATTAGTTAAAAAAGTTTTAGATCGAATCTGATATGACAAATAACGATCCGGAACTGGATGCCTTGATTTCTCTTCTTGATGATGAGGATGAGCTGGTCTACAAATCAGTGAAAGATAAGCTACTTTCGCTGGGATCAGTTGTACTTCCAAGTCTTGAAAATGCGATACAGTCTGCCGGAACAATAGAACATCTGAAAAAACTTGAGGATATTATAACTTATTTGAAAAGGGAGATTGTCGTCGATCAGATGAAATTATGGATCAACAACGAGAACCGGACCCTGTTGGATGGCTGGATATTAATATCATCCGTTCACCATCCAAATATCTCCCGGGAAAAAATAGAGAGCAGTATCCAGAAAATCTACCGCGAGGCATGGCTCGAAATAACGGAATCAATGACCTCCCTTGAGAAAGTTGCGGTAATCAACCATATTCTTTTTAGAATCAACAATTTTGATGTCGAGGAGAATGATGTTCCAAGTGCAGAAAATATAATCCTGGATAAACTTCTCTTCTCAAAAACAGGCGATGTATTTTCCCTTACGGTATTGTATCTCATAATTGCCAGGAACTTCCGCCTCGATCTGGTTCCTATTATGCTCGCCAATAAGCTGTTGCTTGTGTATGAGGATAACCTGGCTACCTCACTGGCTTATGGAACTACAACGGAAAAGTATCTTTTTTACATTAATGTCGCACACAGAGGATCTGTAATCAGTCCAAAAGAGGTTCAGTTCCTGTATGACAAGTCTCAGAAATACGGGAAAGTGGTTACCAGGATAGAAACCGACATAAGCCTCATAAAAAAATTACTGAGTCTCATGTACCTGGTTTACACCAGTGAAGGCGACCAGGAAAGGCTTCTGTTAACTGAAGATATCCTGGCTTTAATGGAAGGCTATTAAAGACAAAAGCCACCCTAAACGGATGGCCTTGTCCTTATTTATTTACGTCTTAAACTATTTCGCGTAATTGACAGCTCTGGTCTCACGAATTACGGTAATTTTTACCTGACCGGGATAAGTCATCTCATCCTGAATCTTTTTGGCAATGTCATAAGAAAGACTTTCAGCCTCAGCATCAGTCATTTTATCACTTCCGACAATTACCCTGAGTTCACGACCAGCCTGAATTGCATAGGTCTTGGTTACGCCCGGGTATGAAAGCGCCATATTTTCAAGGTCATTCAGCCTCTTGATGTAAGATTCGACCGCTTCCCTGCGGGCACCCGGACGGGCACCTGAAATCGCATCGCAGGCCTGTACGAGTGGTGCGAGCAGGGTCTCCATTTCAACCTCCTCATGGTGAGAACCTATGGCATTGCAGATATCCGGTTTTTCCTTGTATTTCTCCGCAAGTTTCATACCCAGAATTGCGTGTGGTAATTCCGGTTCATCATCCGGCACCTTGCCAATATCGTGCAAAAGACCGGCCCGTTTTGCTTTTTTAGGATTCAATCCAAGCTCAGCAGCCATGATAGCACACAGATTAGCAGTTTCACGGGAGTGCTGAAGCAGATTCTGTCCATAGGAAGACCTGTATTTCATTTTCCCAATTAACCTGATCAGTTCAGGATGCATCCCGTGAATACCCAGGTCAATTGTTGTCCGTTTCCCGGTTTCAATAATCTCTTCTTCGACCTGCTTTTTGACTTTATTGACTACTTCCTCAATTCTGGCAGGGTGAATCCGGCCATCCGTCACCAGCTGGTGAAGTGCAAGACGAGCAATTTCACGGCGAACGGGGTCAAAACCGGAAAGAACGATTGCTTCAGGTGTATCATCAACAATTATTTCAACGCCGGTTGCAGCCTCAAGTGCACGGATATTGCGGCCTTCACGGCCAATGATACGCCCTTTGATTTCATCGCTTTCAATATGAAAAACTGTTACGGCATTTTCAATAGCCGTCTCTGAGGCAACACGTTGAATGGACTTGACAATGATCTTTTTAGCTTCTTTGTTTGCATTCATTTTGGCTTCATCCATAATTTCCTGGATATAGGACATTGCCTCAGTCTTTGCCTCATTTTTCAATGAATCAATCAGTTGCGTTTTAGCTTCATCCGCGGAGATACCGGAAACAACTTCCAGTTGTTCAATCTGCTTTTTGTGCATGCGTTCGAGTTCTTCGTTCTTTTGCTCAATCATTTCCAGTTGCGCGTTCAACGTTTCCCTCAATGAATCTGCCTCCTGCTTGGCTGTCTCAGATTCCTTAATCTTCCTTTGTAATTCTTCTTTCCGTTGAAGGTGAATTGCTTCCCTTTGTTTTAGTTTATTTTCAGCACTTACGACCCTTTGATTTCGTTCGTTGATATATAGGTCATGATCTGCCTTCAACTGAATGAATTTCTCTTTAGCCTGAATAGCTTTTTTCTCCTTTATTATTTCAGCTTGAATTTCGGCTTCCTTGATTAACTTCCGGCTTTTGTTGTTTAACAGGAAATCCCACAAAAAGTAAGATCCTGTACCTCCGGCCAGAACTGCAACCAAACCTACTATGAGTGTTGTGACCATACAGATATAATTATTAAATTAAAAAAAAACCGCACTCCCAGTCTCATTTACCAGTATAAACCAATAAAAGAGAATAAGATGCGGTGAAATATGACAATATAACTACAGTATACTTTCTTTTTCGATATACTCTGCCAGAAAGTCGTTCATGTGCTCCAATTCTTCAACGATAGGCGAATATTCCATTTGCTTGTCGCTGTCAAATTTTTGAATCACAAATTGCAAAGTTGCCATTGAAAGACAATCCTGTATGTCTTTTGACGGATATCTTTGTTTGTACTGAACTACTTTATCGTTGATAATCTTCGCTGCTCTCCGGATATTCTCCTCTTCTTTTCTGTCAATCCGAAGAGGATACATACGATCGGCTATATTAATGTTAATCGAAAGCTTATCATCCATAGCAGGCGGATTACTTATTTAAAAGTGAAATACATTTATCAATCTCCCGCACCAATCTATTTATCTTGATTTTGGCTTCATGCGAATCCTCATTCGCTCCGGCCAAAGATTTAGCAAACTTCAAATCCTCAACTTTTTTGGCCAGATCATGATTTGATATAGTCAGTAGGTTGATCTGTTCATTAAGGCGTTTTATCTCTTCTATGTGTACCTGACGTTCGGCTTTCATCTTCTGATGCAGGCCAATCAACTGATCGAGTTTATCTTTAAATTCTCGTAATAAAAGAGTTTCGCGCTCTGTCATGTTCAAGGATTACTGTCACAAAGTTAATATTAAAATCAATATACCAAAATATTAACCCCTGCATTATCGGACCCTGAAGCAAAGTTTGCTACTTTAGCAACTTTGATTTTATTCATGGTATGCTAAAACTTTGGCCCGGTATTTTTGTTCTTTTTTTACTTTCAAATCCTCTTTTCGGACAGTTTAAAAAGGAATCAGATTATGTTCCTCCCATTAAATCCCCCTTCTCTTTTTCTGGAGGTTTTGGAGAATTACGCAGAAACCATTTTCATACAGGACTGGATTTTCGAACTTCCGGACAGACTGGTAAACCTGTCTATGCTGTAAAAGATGGATCAGTGGCACGGGTTTCAGTTTCGCCGTTCGGTTACGGAAATGCTTTATATCTTGTTCATCCGGACGGAAACACCACCGTGTACGGACACCTTTTGCGCTTTAATCCTAAAATTGAAGCTTACGTAAATGCGCAGCAGTACCATTTAAAGCAATTTGCTGTCAACCTGACTTTACCTTCCGGATTATTGTCGTTCAAAAAAGGAGAAATCATTGCCTGGTCAGGTAATTCAGGCAGTTCAGGCGGACCTCATCTTCATTTTGAGATCAGGAACACGGTATCCGAAAAACCGCAAAATCCGTTGTTTTATCTTCCCGGCATTTCCGATAAAAGTTCTCCCCGCATTTTATCGCTCTATTTATATCCTGTATCTGACAACAGTTCTGTCAACAAAAGCAGATTCAAAATGCGTTTGGAGACTACTCCGGCAAATCAGAGCACCAGGCTGAAAAATCAAATCCCTGTAGAGGTTTTTGGAGATATAGGAGTAGGCATTCAATCAGATGATGACTTCAATGGCACAGGCAACAAATGTGGAATCTTTTCAGCTGAACTCTTTTTGGACCAGGAACCTGTTTATACAGTCAGGTTTGATCATCTTGCATTTGATCAGGGCCGTTATGTCAACAGCTATATTGATTATGAAGAACTGATAAAAAGCAAACGATGGATTCACAGATTATTTTTACAACCCGGAAATAAAATGGAGATCTGCCAGTCCAATGAGACAAGAGGTATTTTAAAACTCACGGATGGAAAGCCTCATACGGTTAAAATTGTTGTATCGGATGCGTTTAAAAATACCACCATATTATCTTTCAAACTAATATCCAAGTCATTTAGCCTTCCAGTTCAAAAAACTGAATTTAGCAGGAAGTTCATATTCGACAAACCCAACAAATATGAAACAGGTGATGTAAGAATTGATATACCTGAAGGTTCACTATATGATAATGTCAATTTTATATATAGTGCCACCGACAGGAATGGAAGGTTTTTGTCCAAACTTCATCATGTTCATAATCAATATATTCCAGTCCATGCTCCTTACAATCTTGCTATTAAAACCCTGCCACTTCCTGTACCGCTGCAAAGCAAGGTCCTGGTGGTGATGGTGAAACCGGCCGGAGGCCTTTCTCCAATGGGTGGCGAATTTTCTAACGGATGGATAACAACACATCCCAGGGAATTTGGTGATTTTGCAGTAGTATCTGATACCATTCCTCCTGTTATCAGGCCTTTAAGCATAAAGAATAACGCCTTGACTAACAAGGCCAGAATCGATTTTAAGATTACAGACAATCTATCCGGTATTGATTCTTACGAAGGTGAAATTGACGGCAATTGGGTTCTGTTTGAATATGATGCCAAATCAAACATGCTCAGTTATATTATTGATAAAAGCAGGCTGAAACCGGGAATAAAGCATACACTTCGACTGAAAGTCGGGGATGAAAGGAAAAACGTTGCTATTTACAGAGCAAGCTTTTATCTTTAAAAAATACTACGTTTCATTTGCAAATATTTTGTTTTTCAATCGCCAAATGGAATCGAAGATCAGCGAAGCTATTAGTCACATAATCGTTTTCGGTTGATGTCTACATATTCTCATGGCTATTTCAAAATATATGATAAAACTCATTATAAATGAGGGCATTTGTCCTAAATTACGTCCTTATTAAATCAACATATTTTTTATTTTTGTCAAAATCAAAATTGAATTTAAGATGATAAAAAACATCAGGATAATTATTGTTTTAGCTATCAGTGTTATACAATTGAACCAGGCAAGTGCCTGTACCAATTTTCTGATTTCAAAGGGAGCTACAGTTGGCGGAACTCCAATGATCACCTATGCAGCAGATTCCCATACGCTTTATGGTGAGCTATACTATTGGCCTTCTGCCAATTACACACCAGGCTCCCTGGTTGACGTATATGAATGGGATACCGGCAAATTCATGGGTAAAATTCCGCAGGTTGCCCATACATACCAGGTAGTAGGTAACATGAACGAGCACCAGCTTGCCATTGGCGAAACTACTTACGGTGGCAGGACAGAACTTGGTTCACAGGCAGGAGCCATTGTAGACTACGGCAGCCTTATTTATATGACGCTGCAGAGGGCCAAAACTGCGAGGGAAGCAATTAACGTCATGACTGAAATGGTCAAAGATTACGGATATGCTTCGAGCGGAGAATCTTTCTCAATAGCAGATAAAGAGGAAGTCTGGATTCTTGAAATGATTGGAAAAGGTAACGGACAAAAAGGGGCCGTTTGGGTTGCCATGAAAATTCCTGACGGATATATCTCCGGCCATGCCAACCAGGCAAGAATTACCCAGTTTCCCCTTGACAAGCCTGCAGAATGCCTGTATGCACCTGATGTTATTTCTTTTGCCAGGGAAAAAGGCTGGTTTAACGGGAAAAACAGTGAATTCAGCTTTTCAGACACTTATGCCCCGGTTGAATTTGGCGGAGCGCGGTTTTGCGATAGCCGGGTCTGGGCCGGATTCAACAAAGTGAACAAACAGATGGGAAAATATGAGGATTATGTAATGGGGAAAATTACCTATGACAAAAACAAATATGCTACCAATAGAATGCCTCTCTGGATCAAACCAGACGCACCTCTGACCCTGGATAATGTCATCAGCCTTATGCGTGATCATTTTGAAGGAACAGTATTGGATATGACCAAAGACCCAGGAGCCGGGCCATTTCAGTTACCTTACCGCTGGCGTCCAATGACCTGGAAAGTCGATTCTGTTACCTATTGCCACGAAAGGGCCATTTCTACACAACAGACCGGTTTTTCATTTGTAGCCCAGTGCCGCCCTCAGTTACCTGATCCAATTGGCGGAATTTTCTGGTTCGGAGTCGATGACACTTATTCAACCTGTTACATGCCGGTTTATTGCGGCATCAATGAAATACCCAATTCAATAAAAGTCGGTAACGGTGATTTTCTGACATGGTCAGAAACTTCTGCCTTCTGGATTTTCAATACTGTTTCAAATTATTGCTACCAGCGATACAATGACATGATCAAGGATGTTCAGAAAGTTCAGTCGCGCAAGGAGAAGGATTTTCAGGCTAGTGTGCCTGGAATCGATGCAAAGGCACTTGAATTATGGAACAAGGGGGATAAAGAGAATGCCATCAAAACCCTGACAGCCTATTCTGTCAGCCAGGTTGAAACTACAGTCAAAGACTGGAAAGAACTGGGTCACTACCTGATGATCAAATACAAAGATGGCAATGTTATGCTTGAAAAGGACGGGAAATTCCAAAGAAATGAATTTGGGAAATTGCCTGAACAACCTTCTCATCCTGCATATCCAGATTCATGGTACAGAATGATAATTGACAAGAACCAGGAACATTTCAAAGCCAATGAATAATGACAATCAATAAATACTTAAAACACCCGGTTATATTTCCCCCCCCAACAGGATTATGGAGTATAATCGGGTGCTTTTTATTGTTTTTGCTCGTCTTCCATGCTAATGCAAAGGAGAAGCAAAAAGAGTTCAATTACCTGAAAAACGGCGTTTCATTTTCTTTACCAGGAACCTGGAAGACAATTTCCGATGAATCACTTCCTGGCAAGGGTTACTATTATTCTGCTGAAAGTACCGGGAAGAAAGCCTCAGGACTTTTTACGCTTGTCACCATAAATAATATGGAAAATCCGGTAAAAGCCTTACTGGTGCAGATGCAGAACATGAAAGAGAGTGATCTTTACAAAGATTCAGGCATTGAATTTACAGCTATTGAAGACAGCCATTTCGGTAGTATGGAGTCTAAAAAGATCTTGTACGAATCTGTTATAAAGGGGATAAAGGTCTCAGGCACAATTTATTGTTTCAACTGCTCGGAGAAAACATACTTGGTATTTTTACAGACAGGATTGTCTGATCAGAAGAATAACCTCAAGGCTTTTGAGCTTATTGAATTGACCTTCGCATGCAGATAAAAAAAGCCCCCGGGAAATATACCCTGGAGCTTTTTTATATCTGTTCAAGTCCTTGAATGACTAGTATTTGAATACCTTTCCTCCACAGATTACTTCCTGCAATTTTTCATCAAAAGTGGCGCGCAAACCGGTACGATAGGCTGCATTTGCCATAATAACAGCAATAGCATGGCTGTAACCGGCTTCAATCGGAGCATGAGTTTTTTCACGTGACCTTACGCACTGCATCCAGTTCAGCATATGTGCGGAAGTTTCCGGATCTTTAAGGGTATTGGCACTTGTTGTGATAGCTACTTTTGGCAATTCAAAAGGCTCGAGAAGGTTGGCTTTCAATCCCATGGCAGACGCTTCCCTTTCCTTTAAACCACCCTCTGAAGTCACCTTATTGGTATCAAGGTTCAGCATACCACCATTTGAGTAATACAACTCTTTCGTTCCACCAGCGCTATTGCTGAAACGGGAGGTATAAACTACCTGGAATCCTTTTTTATCATCCCCATAATCAAATACGGAAGTCAGAGTGTCAGCATTGGTCCGGCCGTCTTTCCATTGATAAATTCCACCGTTGGTAGCTACGCTGCGTGGATGAGCAAGACCAGTAAACCAGTGTACTGTGTCAATCTGGTGGCACATCCACTGACCTGGAATACCTGATGAATAGGGCCAGAATAAACGGAATTCTAGATATTTTCTTGGATCCCATTCTGCCGGTGGGCGGTTCAACTGAAAACGTTTCCAGTCTGTATCGGCTTCCCTGAGCTGCTTGACTGTTTCAACACGTCTCCAACGGCCAGGCTGGTTTACATTCCAGCTCATTTCAACCATTACGATATCACCAAATTTTCCGGATCTTAAGTATTCATTGGCAGCAATATAGTTGGCAGTACTTCTCCTTTGAGATCCGATCTGAACAACCGTGCCATTCTTTTTACAAGCATTCAAACCTGCCTTTGCATCTTCCATGGTCTCGGCAAAAGGTTTCTCACAATATGCATCCTTCTTGTGATTGGCTGCTTCTGCCAGGTGGGAGGCATGTGCGAAATCGGGAGAACTGATAATAACCGCATCCACATCTTTTCGTTCATACAACTCATCATTGTTCCGGCATACTTCTACATCCCAGCCGCCTTTGGCTTTCATGAATGCCTTGCCATCTTCCCTCCTCTTGTTCCAAAGATCCGAAAGAGCTACAAACTGAAAATTTTGATCCTTGGCATGATCATTGAAACTTGGAAACAAGGCACTGTTAAAACGATCTGAGAACCCGATTACGGCAACGTTAACCCTATCGTTGGCCCCGATAATCCGGCCGTAACTTTTTGAACTGAATGTCAACCCTCCTGCAGTCAGTGCAGCTGCTCCCAGGGTTGATTTTTGAATAAATTCTCTTCTGTCAGACATTTTTATTAAAATTTAAAATGAATATATGTGATTTCCAGTAATTCCGTGTACGATAACGAACAAAGTTAAAAATTATCCCTTAGAGTTAAATATGTTTTATAACACAAAAGCAGGCACAATCATATTTTCAAAGCCCTGCAAATAAGTTATATATAAAAAAAATTGAAATGATTGTAAAAAAAATAAATCGTATATCCGTGAATTCCATTATATTTAAAAACACAATAGAAACAGCAATAACACAGACAGACCATGATTAACCTCGAAACATTCTTTAAGATATCCTACGGCCTATACCTTGTAAGTGCAAAGCACGGAGATACAAAATCCGGATATGTTGCCAACACCGTTTTCCAGGTAACCTCTCAACCTCCTAAATTTGGTATCAGTTGCAACAAGGACAATTTCACTGCTGACATTATAAAGAAAAGCGGAGCATTTGGATTTTCAGTCCTTGGTGAGAGAGCGTCTACGGGACTAATAGGAGATTTTGGGTTCAGGAGCACCAGGGAAACGGATAAATTCAGGGGTGTAAATTATTTTATCGGGGATAGCGGCTCCCCTATTGTAACAGATTCATGTGTGGCATGGTTTGATTGTAAGTTAACTGAAACATTTGACGTTGGAAGTCACTTGTTATTTATTGGCGAAGTAATTGCTTCTGACACGATTAAATCTGACACCAAATCATTGACATACAATTACTACCGGGAAGTATTAAAAGGATTTTCTCCTAAAAATGCACCAACGTATATCGATAATGCCAGGCTTCATGATGAGAAATCAGCCAAAGATGCAATAAATGAGTTGTGGCAGTGCCAGCTTTGTCATTATACCTATGAAACAGAGAAAGGCGATCCAATTTCAGGGATAGATCCGGGTACCCGATTCGAGGACCTCCCCGATGACTGGACCTGCCCTATTTGCGGAGCTGAGAAGTCGATGTTTGAACGCGAATAACAAATTTGCCAGCCTATTTGAAATCAATCAGTTCAATGTCAAATATCAACACTGAATTGGAAGGAATCGGCCCCATTGTAGTACTACCATAACCAAGGGAGGAGGGAATAAAGAAAGTGGCTTTTCCGCCCCTTTTCAACATCGGAATTCCAATCTGCCAACCCAAAATCAGACCGGAAAGCGCATAGGTAAAGGTTTTATCGGTTTCTGTCTGGTCAAAAACAGTACCATCAATCAATCTTCCCTGGTATTTAACTTCAACAGTGTGTGATATGTCAGGGGAAAGACCTGTTCCCTCCTGTGTCATAATGTAATATAGTCCGGAAGGATCTTTTATTGCCGTCAGATTATTTTTTACAAGATAATTTTGAATGATCTGGTCATCAATGTCAGGTTGATTGTTCTTCTTAAGACAGGATGTTAAAATCAGAGTCATTGCCAGAATAAGGGGAAAAACTTTCATGTGTATATCATTTGATTTTTATTTGCCACATGGAATCGAAGATCAGCGTAGTTAATACTTTCCTATCATTCGCAATAGGTCATGATGCTTCGGTATGAGCAGTTCATTTTTTGTCTTGTTTTAATTCTGAAATGAAAAGCATTTCAAACATAAATAGAACTTATACGCTGAAAACTTCGCCAGCAAAGATAATTTTATTGATGAAAACAGAATTCTGCAGGAAGTAAAATAACTGAAATTATCAGTCAGGATGGTAAAATTATCAGTGAAATATAACTTTTAAACAATAATGATCATCGGATGAATTACCCCTGACCGGGAATTGTCTCCACCAAAGAAGCAAAACTTCCTCAAATTAGCCTTGTAGATTTTCAATTCGGGATGGTAAATAAAAACTAACTATTTACGTGTTAAATTAAATTTTAAATTTGATCAGGTAATCCGATACTATTTAACTACTTAAACTATTGACAGAATGACTAACGTTTCCCATTTAACAAAGGAAAATGACAGAATTCTCTCCGTGGATTTTTTCAGGGGAGTAACTATGTTTCTGCTTATAGGCGAATTTGCCGAACTTTTCGGAAATCTGAAAGATCCGTATTTCGATGGCACAATTGTTTCCATTATTGGAAATCAACTGCAACATCATCCATGGAATGGATTGCACTTCTGGGATTTGATCCAGCCCTTTTTCATGTTTATCGTTGGCGTTTCCATGACTTTTTCATTTAACAAACGATGGAACAGGGGTGACAGCTGGATGGTAACCTTTCAGCATACCTTAAAAAGATCGTTTTTGCTTTTGTTTCTTGGCTGGGCACTTTATTGCATTGGTCCAGGAAAAATAGAATACCGCTTCACCAATGTACTGGTGCAACTCTCTGTGACCACCCTTATTGCTTTCATGATGATGAGGAAAGCAGTAAAATGGCAGCTCCTGGTATCTTTTGGAATGTTGGTGCTCTCTTACCTCCTGTATCAGCTGTGGCCTGTTGAGGGATTTAACCAGCCATTCGTAGCTGATCACAATTTCGGGACATGGTTTGATGTCGCCATATTCGGTCAAATGAACGGAGGGCACTGGGTTTCAATCAATTTCATTGCCACTACTTCGCACACGATTTGGGGAGTTATTGCCGGCATGATCCTGATGAACGGATGGCCTCCAATGAAAAAAGTTAAGATTTTGCTTTTGATAGGAATTGCATTGGTTTTAGCAGGTTATGCCATGGATCCCTGGATTCCGATTATAAAACGAATATGTACCGTATCGTTTGTCATTGTTAGCGGCGGATGGGCATTCATTGCCCTTGGCCTGTCCTACTGGATGATTGATGTGATGAAAGTTACAAGGGGGACCAAATTCTTTGCCATTGTCGGTATGAATCCGCTTTTCATCTACCTGTTTTCACATATTGGCGGTGCAGAACTGATTTCGAAAATTTACAAGCCTTTCGTTCCCCTGTTTTTCAGTTGGGGAGGGCAATTGGCAATTGATATCGCTGTATCCTCTCTTGTTTGGTTCTCCTTATGGTACATCTGCTACTATCTTTACAGACAAAAGATTTTTATCCGAATCTGATAAATTGTACTTTTGCTGCCTGTTTCTCATTTTCTGAGTTTGTTTTTTAAAGGTCAAATGTAATAGCCGGATCTCAGGAATTACTCTCTTTTTGAACAGAGATTTCTGAATTGTGGCTATTTCAACCAAAAAGTAATTACTGTGCCGGAAAAAGTAAAAAAAATTTTATCCAATATACTCAAGTTCGGAGGCTCAGCTGCCGCAATCTGGTGGGTTTTCTCCAAAATATCCTTCAAGGAGGTATTATCGCTATATTCCACCGCAAATTTGTGGTATCTGATTGCTGCCCTATTCCTGATTACCCTCTCTTTCATACTATCAGGATTCAGACAGAACTTGTCTTTTAAAAGCACCGGAGCACATCTGACACCCCTTTTAAATCTTAAATTGTTTTGGCTGGGGTTGTTTTATAACCTGTTTCTTCCCAGTGGTATAGGGGGTGATGGGATCAAAGTATATCTTGTTAACAAATATCGCCAGAATGGCGTTAAAAAGAACATCGGGGCCATGCTGGTCAATAGGATAGCAGGCCTTGTCGCAGTAGGCATGCTTACTATCGTGCTTTACTTTCTTTCAGGCGATGAATTTAAAATTGGCTGGATCGGCTGGTTGCTGATGCCTGCGCTGTACCTGTTCTATTATGTTGTGCTGAGAATCTTCCTGAAAAGTTTTGTACCTATTCATGCCGGATTATTCGGATGGTCCATGATGTTGCAATTTGTTCAGCTGCTCTCTGCTATGATGATTTTATTCGCCTTTCACCAGTCAACTGAAATAACAGAATACCTCTTCTTGTTTTTCCTTTCAGCGATAGCCACAGCACTACCAATAACTATCGGCGGAGTCGGTGCCAGGGAATTAGTGTTTGTATATCTGGCTCAAATAATGCACCTGAATAAAGAACTTGCAGTTGCATTAAGCCTGATGTTCAATATTTTATCAGCATTTATATCTCTGGGAGGAATCTATTGGCTATTTTTCCCGCCATTCAGAAGAGAAAAGCTACCCGAAGCCAAAATAAAATCTAAAACCGGTGCAAAAATCAAAAAGGTAACCACAACAAATGCTGAATCATCACTTTCTGAGCATAAAGGTGAACATCAAGAATTATAAATCCTGAAATTGTTGCGGAACTTTATAAATTTTGGTCGTATCATAACCCCTGTTGGAAGCTTTATGCAGAATATAATCATACAATTCCTGTGAAATGGAAGGTGTTCTGGCAAGTATCCACAAATACCCGGGAGTAGAACTACCTATCAAAGCCCATTGATATCCTGACTGATCAAGTTCCAGGATGTTATAGTCCGCATAAAAGAAGAGAAAAAACGATACTTTCAGTTGTCCAGGCCGATCCGATAATTTTGCCTTGCCCCGGGCGGATTTAAGCCGGCCATCCAGGGTTTTGTAATAGCCCTGGTTGAGCACTTCAATCTTTCCATCATTTTTCAGTGTGTAGGTTGCCGTAACACCTACCAGATCTTTTTCAAAGGAGTGCGCATACCTGCCTATCTCATACCAGGTACCCAGGTATCTTGGAATATCCAATTCCCTGACAGTCGTTTTGTCTATCTTCGTTTTGTTACTCATTGATTTAAACTGTAAAAAAATTAATACCAAAACTGTTGATAATAAGGTGATACAATGAGTCTTTTCATTGTATTTTATTAAATATCAATTAATTACATAGTAAATCCTTGTATTATCTACTGGATATTCACTGTGTCCTGTTCCAAAGTAATCACAATTCTCTAATTATTAAGCTATTTTTTTGAATATTGATCTTTGTGCAACAAGTAGTAGAGTGCCGGCGTCACAAAAGCAGTCAGTAAGAGTGACACAGTTAATCCACCGACTATCACGGTAGCCAATGGCCTCTGAACATCCGACCCCACACCTGTGTTCATTGCTGCAGGAATAAGTCCGATTATGGCGATTAGCATCACAAGGAAAATAGGACGGAACTGCACTATGGAACCATTGTAAACCAGCTCTTTAATCGTTAAACTTTTTTTACTTAAAAGTTTATTTAAATAGCTTACCCATAAAACACCAGCCATTACACAAACACCTGACAGTGATACAAAACCCACTCCTGCAGAAATGCTTATATTGATATTTCTTATCAACAGCGCTAATATCCCTCCTACTACGGCAAAAGGAATATTTACCATGACAATTACGACTGATCTTAACTGATAATTGAACAAGATTAATAAAATAGAAAATATTAACAGCAAAGTAACGGGAATGATAAACAGCAAACGGCTTTCTGCCCTTTGAAGATTTTCAAACTGCCCGCCCATATTATAATGATAGTCATTTGGCAATTTGATCTGATCCTTGATTTTCTTTCTCAGCTCATTTGCGAAACCACCCTGATCTCTTCCCCTGATATTTGTTTTAACAGTGATCTGCCGTTGTTCGTCATCCCGTGAAATAATGGATTGCCCTTCAGACAACCTGATGTCCGCCACCTGGGAGAGAGGTATTCTCAATCCTGATTTTGTCTGGATAATGATTTTACCAATTTGTTCCGGGGTTTTGCGGCTTTCTTTTGAAAAACGTAGTACGATATCGAATTTTCGTTCATCCTCCCAGAGAGAACTAACCGGCAAACCGCCGACCGCCATCTCAAGAATTGCATTAACATCCTCAACATTAACGCCGTAACGGGCCGCTTTGGTCCTGTCAACCTCAACATCAAGTTGTGTTTGTTTTTTCTCCTGTTCGATGGCTGTTTCAGACGCTCCGTTGACGGATTTTGTCAGTTTCAGTATTTTTTCGGCGTAAACACGCAGTGTATCAAGATCCTTGCCGGTTACAAAAATGGCCAGATCTGAAGATGATCCTGTTGCATTTTCAGTCACCATGTCAATTATGGGCTGTGTAATGGTGAACGAGGCACCCGGAATAGTCGATTCAAGCCTGTTTTTAATGTTGGACACCAACTCTTTTTTCGTTCGTTTGCTGGTCCAGGAGGAGTATGGCTGTTTAAGCTGAATCATCGCTTCTATCCTATTGGGACCAAAAGGATCCGTGCCATCATCCGTTCTGCCCAATTGGGTCATTACTCCCTTAACTTCATCGTAATCAGATAGTTCTTTTCTTAAAATAGCCGGATATTGGTTGGCAGCATCGAGAGATATGCCAGAGGGAAGAAATACCCTCACCCAAACGCATCCTTCATCAAGTTCCGGCAGAAATTCTGTACCCAGTTTCGATCCGGCGAAAAGTCCAAGTGCAATAACAAGTGATCCTGTTATCATTACAGTTTTTGGTACTCTGAGCGCCCAGCCAAGTGAGATACTGTAGATTTTCTGAATTTGGTCCCACAACCAATTTTTTCCCTCATGCGAGTCAGTCTTAAAAAGATAGGACGAAAGAACCGGGACTATTGTTATCGCATAAATCATGGATCCCACGATTGCAAATGACAAAGTCCAGGCCATTGGCGAGAACAGCCTGCCTTCAACTCTCTGCAGGGTAAACATAGGTAACAGGGCAACAATGATAATAAGGATGGTAAAAAGGATTTGCCGCTGTACCTCCCTTGCCGAACGAATTACAATTGGTTCCATCCCTAGTTCACGATCTGCTGCATTGGAGAAGGCTATATTTCGAAATATGGCCTCCACCATTACAACGGAAGCATCGACTATGATTCCAAAGTCGATTGCCCCCAATGACAGGAGATTGGCAGGTATACCATTGAAATACATACAGATAAATGCGAAAAGAAGGGAAAATGGTATGGCAATGGCCGAAATGGCAGCGGCCCGCCAGTTACCCAGTAGCAATGTCAGGATAATCAGTACCACTATCATGCCTTCAAGCAAAGTCTTGGCAACTGTATGAATGGTGAGGGTGACCAGTTCAGTCCTGTCGTAAAATGTCTGAATCTTAATACCTTTGGGTAAAATAATATTGTTTAATTCATCAACCTTTTCTAAAACATTGATCATTGTTTTGGAAGGGTTTTCAAATTTTTTGAGAAGCACCAAGCCTTCAATGCCCATACTTCTGGCAGAATTTTTTTCTTTATCCACATACCCGAGGATGCCTGTGGGAGGCAAGTTTCCTATTTCAATGTTGGCAATGTCCTTGATGAGAATAGGCACACCATTGCGATTATCCACTACAATATTCTCAATATCAGTCGTTTTCCTGATTCTGCCAATTCCACGGATATTCATTTGCGAGGATCCTATGCGAATATAATTGCCCCCTGTACTTTTGTTGTTTACTGCAATAGCATCGGCAATGTCCTGTACTTTCAAGTTGTACTTTTCCAGCATCAAAGGCTTGATAATCACCTGGAATTGTTTGACCAACCCACCAAAATTTGAAACATCTACAACTCCTTCTGCCTGCAATATTTTGGGAATGATCACATAATCCTGCAACTCCCTCAAATAGGAGATAGAACAACTATCGGGGGCATCTATTACATACCTGAAAATTTCACCCATAGCCATTGTCATTGGCGTAAGAACCGGTTGCACTCCATCCGGGATATCAGCATCCCTCAATTTTTCAAGAACCAACTGACGGGCAAGATAAATATCTGTCTTGTCATTGAATGTCAATGACACTTTTGATAATCCAAAAATTGTTTTGGATCGTTTCGATATGACTCCGGGAACAGTATTCAACGCCCTCTCGACAGGAATGGTAACCTGTTGTTCCATCTCTTCAGCCGGCAGGCCGTTTAATTGCGCAATTACCCCTACTTCTGTATCACTAATATCAGGATACGCCTCCACATCCAACTGTGACCAGGTCCAAACGCCGGCTCCTGAAAGAAACAATGCCAGGATCAGAACTATGGCTTTATGTTTAAGAATAAATGTAATTATCTTGCTCATTGCTAATTAAATTAGATGCCCATATTTATACCCTTCAACAAATAGACATTTTCGGATACTACAGGTTCACCTGCTTCTACCCCTCCTGCAATTTCAATGTAATCTCCTGTTTCAGAGGAAATTGAAACTTCTCTTCTTTCAAAAAGAACATTGCTCTTTCTGATGAAAACATAATAGCGTGCATTTGCGCTGATGACGGCCTTTTTGGGAACCATTAACCCTTCGTGCGGAGTTTCAAAATTTACCTGGGCATACATGCCAGGCCTGATCTTGTTCTTACTGTCAGAAAGTGACAAACGAATCCTTATTTTTCTGGTCTGACTGTTCATGACATCAGCGATGATATCAATATTTGCCACAAAAGTTTCATTTGGAAAGCTGGGGAAAAGCAGATGGTACTTCTGACCCTTCTTGATTGTATTTAACTCTGATTCAGGCATATCACAAATAAGCCAGACAGTTCCAATCGGTGCATTGTTCAGATTTTCCGGATTCAGGCCCGACTCACGCAATTGTGCTTCACTCGATGCAAGTGAGGTTTCTATGTTGAGCATTTCTGCAGATACATCATTTAATTCCTTGCCTGTGGCTGCACCGTTTTTATAAAGATCTGTGACACGGTCGAAGTTTATTTTGGTTGTTTTCAGCAATGTAATATTTTGCAGATAGGCAGAATAAACATTTGTAAGGTCAGGAGTATCAAATAAGATAATTTTATGCCTCGCTGATCCGTCGGACAAATGAACCCGGCCCACTACATTGGCCGGAGCAGAAAAACTTAAAGTTAGCTTCTTGTTTTCCGCAGTCACAGATTTGAAAATTTCAGTTCTTTTTGAATTTTCAGGAAACTCAATGAATTTACCGTCCTCTTTCACGGCTGGGTCCGGTTCTGTCACCAATTTACCTGCAATTTTTGGCCCCTGATTTGTGCTACACCCCATTACAATGAGCCATAATATAAGGCTAAAAACAATTTTTATTCTCATAATGTGTTGTTTTGTAATTAGATTATTGGATAATTGGATAATTTAATTTTGGAAAATTGTTTTATTATGACCTCCCGGGTACGGTAATCCGGATATTATATCCCTGAATAGTCACAGGTAAAATAAAGTTGCAAATAGCTTTTCCTGTAATTGTACATTGCTTCGTAATATTGATTCTGCATTTCGAACCACGTTCTTTCTGCCTCCAGGTAGTCAAGAATAGTTGTTCCTCCTTTCAGATAACTCATTTTAACGGTCTGCAGTACCGATTCAGAAGCGATATTCAGTTCCTTATACCTTTCCCAGCTATTTTTATTGGTTAAATACTCATCATAAGAATTCCTAACCTCCTTTTTAACCTGGAGAATAAATGCATTAATCAGTAAATCAGCCTGATCCGCTGCAATCTTCGCTCTTGCAATTTCTCCCTGGTTCCTGTCAGAAAACGGTAACGGGATGGATAAAGACATTCCTACATATGGCACTCTGTTTTGTGGACTGTAATTCAGTCCCAACTCCGGCTGAGGTTTTGAAATGGCTTTTTGAAGGGAAATATCAATCTTTGCTTTGTCAAGAAGATTTTTGCTTACCAGGATCTCCTTCCTGTTTTCCAGTGCAAAATGTAAGAGCGAATCATAATTCTGAGTTATCATGACCGGAAACCAATCTTCCTTTTTGTCGATCAGAATAGTGTCCCTGACATCCAGCAGCAAAGCAAGGTTATTGGTTTCACTTCGGACGGTCTGCAGTGCACTCAAATACATTAACCGGTATTGTTCCTCGTTTATTTGTGTCCGTGAAAATTCCGTTGTGGTTATTACCTGGTTTTTTAAACGAATCTTATTGACCTTCAATAAAGTATCTGAATTTAATTTTGCCTGTCCTATTAGCTTCAGTTTTTCATCTGCATACCAGACATCCAGCCATTTTGAAGCGACTTCGCTCCGTAGATTCCATTCATACTGGCTTAAATTTGAGCTGACAATCTTCAAATCCGATTCGGCGGCCTGAACTTTGTATTTCAATTGGCCTCCAACCTGGAAAACCTTGGAAACCTGGTAATTCATCTGTTTGTTTTCAGGCGAAAAAAAACCAGTTCCCGATGCATAGAATTTTGAGGAGGGAATAACTATTGATGACAAGCTCAATGCCGGATTCAAATGCAAACCTGCTGTTGTTATTGCGGTTTTGGCTATTTCAACATTGTACTTTTCAGCTTGGTAATGAGGATTGTATTTTATTGCCCGGGCAAGTGCATCCTGCATGCTCAGTGTTATTTGTGCCTGGGCAAGAAAACTGCCAAACAGGAACACAGAAAGAAAAATGAATTTCATTTCAATATTTATTGATAAGGGAAATATGCGATACGATGTAGCGCATAATTGATTGATTAATAATACTGGCCGGCAAAAATAATGAGCCAATCCAAAGGTTAAACCGGTAGATGTATCAGACATAGTCGGATACGCATGAAATCAGTTTGTGAGCTATTCACAAAAAGATCAGAGCTGCCTGGGTGGAGCACGGCCTACCTCAAATGAGTAACAGGGTTGATAAGGTAGAACAACTTGAATTACAGGAACTGATGCCAGAAAAGTTAAAAAAATCAGGAAAAATTTTACTGATTCGAACGAATCAATATTGAGGCTGGTAATCAGGTCCAGGAAAAATGCAACTGAAGAACTATGTTTGTGTGACTGAAAAGGACTATGCGAATTTTTATCCTGAGTAAAAGGATGCGCATGTCTGACAATTTGTCCTCCATTGAGAATATGAGCGTGGCTGTTCATTGCCTGGTTGGCAAAAAGCCAGGCTAACGCAGTAACCAAAAGGATAATTACATATGTGTTACTCCTCTTCTTCAATCGACTCAATTCTTATTTTGTAGAATAAACAAAATTAAACCTTCCACCCGGCGCAACATCGCCATTCACATAAAAATCCATAATGTTTCCGGTTTCCTGCATATTGTCACTCCATTTGAATTCAAGATTTATTGCATCAGCAATTATCCCAAGTGAACTCTTTTTAATTTTAAGTGTCATTGTATTCTCTTTCACTGTAACGGAATAATTGTCGGTTAGGTTCCATTGCCAGCGATTATTGACACATTTTGCCAACCGGGAAATCCCGTTTTCAGGGGGATTGAAATTAACCAGGTAGTCATAACCCTCCCATCCGGTAGATTTGTTTCTGTCAGTATCCAGGAAGAGCCACATCCAGTGGTCCTGATTTTTTGGCCTGGTAATTGGCTGATTTGTTTCTATATAGAAGTATATCCAATCTTCGTCTCTGGCAACTTTGGCATCCACAAAATCGTTTCTCCCTGTTGTATTTATATATTTGGTGTCTGCATGCCCAGGATGATCACGGTGCATGGTATTTCCTCTGTAATGCCTGTAATCTGGCATCACATCCTTCCATTCATCCGTTTTCCCTTGCACGATGGTCTTAGGAGCAGATGAACCTGCCTGCTTATCCATTCCCTTGAACCTCCTGATATTCTGAATCAACTGATAATAATAAACGTCACCTTTGTTCCCCCAACCCTTGTTAGGTTCAATATCGCGGCTGTGCTCACTGTCGAATTCATCTACAAAAGAGAATGGCTCACCTGTCCAGCTACCCCCTTTCTCCCACTTTCCGGCTACAAATTCATTCCAGCCTGTCACAAAAACAAGGTCAGGATCCAGGGCGATTGCCCTGTCCCATTGTTCCTGGAAATTAAGACCATACAAATATGACTCCGGACGCATATCCTGCCCGTTCATAAAAGTATAGCTCCTGCCAAAGGTCCCGGGCAGATTAAATGCGCTGCAATGACCATTGGTGAGAGGCCCCGCATTCTGGGCCACTCCAACAGTTACCTCCTCACAGGTTCCGTCGGCTCTCTCCATATATTTATGCTGCGGATAATTTTCCAGCCAGCCCCACTGGTCATATTTCCTGTTCGGACCATTTACATAATCAGGCTGTCCGGGCCTGAATGTAAAAAAAGAAAGCATCGCCTGGTTGACCCTGTCCGAATCGTTCGGAATGCTTTGGGGATAAGCCATGATGATTGGTTTACCAGCCCACATGAACCACATATCCGGGTACCTACCGGGCTGGTAAATATCTTCATACAGATTTTTTATCATCTCATATGAATTCTTTCCCGGTCCGAAAGGCAGCATAAACGCTATTTTCGGGACATTTACACCATCCTGCCGGGCCTTGTCCCAAACCTTCAGTAGCTCATCGTAAGATGATTTCCAGGTAAACGGGTAATTGGTACAATCCATAAAAATTGCGTCAACTCCTGCATCTGCAAGCATTTCGGCATGTTTCCTCAAAACCCAGGGATCTGTGGTACGATAATATCCAAACAATGGCTGCTCCCAAAAATGATTATTCCCCTTGCCTCTATCCCAGACCGGGTGTTTAGTATCTTTTAGCGCTTCCGGAAATTCTTTCAGTATCTCAGAGACATTTCCAACGGTCCCATAGTTGACAAAGGGTTCACTGTGCCAGGTCCAGTAAAAAATTGCAACTTTTTTGCCATTACGGCGTGATCCGGTGGCTTCCACTCCGGGCAGTTTTCTCCCAAGGGCATCAGTGGCCGACCAATAGTCACTGTTTACCATTTTTGTTACTGATGGCTCTTTTTGAGGATCATCAGTACAAAATAGATGGACCTTCCTGCCAAAGGCAGAATTGATAAAAAGCAAAAAGAGTAGTACGCAGGTGCGGATCCCGTTTATCATGTAACGCTAATCTGACAAAATCAATTTAATCCCCTGTTTTTAAGTAAAGGTTCGATACCCGGAGTTTTACCCCTGAAATTAACGTAGAGCTTCATAGCTTCTTCCGTACCACCACGCTCAAGGATATTTTTTCTGAATGAGCCGGCAACCTCCGGATCAAAGATGTTTCCTTTTTCAAGATATGCTTCAAATGCATCAGCATCAAGAACTTCAGCCCAAAGATAACTGTAATATCTGCTGGAATATTCACCCGGGAATGAGTGATTAAAATAGGTAGAGCGATACCTTGGTATAATTTCAGGAATCAGACCTGCCTTATCCATCGATGCTTTTTCAAATTTTTCCACATCAATGTCACCTTCTTTTGTTATTGTATGATAATCCATATCCAAAATGGCTGCCGCCAGGAATTCAGTAGTGATAAATCCCTGGTTGAACTTACCGGCTTTGATAATTTTGTCAACAAGGGTCTGTGGAATCACTTCGCCTGTTTTATAATGCCTTGCGTACATCTTGAGTACTTCCGGTTGTGCGGCCCAATGCTCCATCACCTGCGAAGGCAGCTCGACAAAATCATTTGCAACTGCTGTCCCGGACAACATTTTATAATGACATTTTGAAAGTAATCCATGCAGTCCGTGACCAAACTCATGAAACAATGTTTCAACTTCATCATAACTTAATAATGCGGGAGCATCCCCGGTTGGTTTAGAGAAATTGCAGGTAATAGAAACTACCGGCCTAACATCCGGCTGGCCTTCATAATGGTACTGATCCCTGTAATTGTTCATCCAGGCACCTCCCTTTTTTGAAGCACGCGGGAAGAAATCCATGTACAAAATACCAATAAGGGAACTATCCCGGTCCTTAACCTCAAATACCTGGCATTCAGGATGATACAATGGCATATTATGTATCTGCTTGAATGTGAGCCCATAAAGCTTGTTTGCTACAGCAAATGCACCTTCTCTTACGTTGGTCAGCTCAAAATATGGCCGAACCTGTTCTTCATCCAGGTCATATTTTTCTTTCCTGACTTTTTCGGAATAATACCACCAATCCCAGCTTTCAAGCTTAAATTTACCACCCTCACGTTGGATCATATCCTGCATGTCTTTTGCTTCCTCCTTTGCACGGTTGAGTCCGGGAGTCCACACCTTAGCTATCAGATCGTAAACATTCTTCGGATTTTTGGCCATGCAATCATCCAGAATAAAAGCAGACCAACTTTCAAAACCAAGCAGGTTAGCTTTTTTAAGTCTCAGATTGACAATCTTGTTTATAACCGCTTTGTTGTCATTATCGTTGTTGTTGTTGCCACGACTGAACATTGCCCTGTAGAGCTTTTCACGCAGACCGCGGTTTGAAGAGTATGTCAGGAATGGTACCCAGCTTGGTTTTTGAAGGGTAAAAACCCATTTCCCTTCCATTTTGTCTGCTTTGGCTTCATCAGCTGCTGCAGTTGCAACAGACTCGGGTAATCCGGCCAGATCTTCTTTTTTATCAATAACCATTTTATAGTTATTGGTTTCAGCCAACAGATTATTGCCGAATTTAAGTTCAAGCAAGGAGAGATCAGTGTTAATTTTCTTGAATTCCTCCTTCTTGTCTGATGGTAAATTAGCTCCTCCCCTCACAAATCGTTTGTAAATTTCTTCCAGCAGGCGGCTTTGTTCCCTGTCCAGGTTTAATTTTTCCTTTTGATTTTCAACTGATTTTACCCTGCTGAAAAGCTTGTCATTCATAAATATGGCATCCGAATGCTGAGATAGCATCGGTGCCACCACTTCAGCAATCTGATCAATGGAATCGTTGGTATTGGCCTCCTTGATGTTAAAGAAAACCGTTCTAACCCTTCCGAGCAAGTCACCGCTTTTGTCCAAAGCCTCAATTGTATTGGCAAAACCCGGGGATTCAGGATTGTTTACAATCGCCTCAATTTCCTTGTTTTGTTGATTCATACCCTCCTTAAAGGCAGGCAGATAATGTTTGTTTTCGATTTTATCGAATGGCGGGACACCAAATGGGGCACTGTAAGTCTCAAAAAATGGATTCATCTCTTTGATTTCTTTTTTTTCGGTGGAACAGGAGGCTATTACTACCGCAAATGCCATTATTACAATCCAGATTTTCATAACAAAAAGTTTATTTTTTCTTAAAAACCACGGCAGCAGGCCGCTTCTGTATTCCTGAATTTTTACTCAAAAAATAACGAAACGCAAACTTAATAAATCCATGAATAATAAGAACTGATATTGATCCTGTTTAAAAAAATCGTTGCATAAAAACTATGTGAAGGATTAATTTATATTTTTGAGTTATCAGATTATCCCGCCGTATAAATTCAAACTATTCATAGTATAAAATCATGAGAACATCATTATTCTATTTTCTTATTCTGCTCCTGTTTATTTCCTGTACGGGAAAAACTCCTCCCCCAACAATCAATCCAATGGCCTTCAATAAAATTATTGACGGGAAAGAAGTTAAACTCTTTACTTTAAAGAACCAAAATGGGATGGAAATTATTGTGACCAATTATGGCGCACGTATCGTATCCTGGATGGTTCCTGACAAAAATGGAAAATTTGATGATGTCGTTTTCGGTCAGGATAGCATCGATGGATACCTGAACGCAAAAGAGAACTATTTCGGGGCCGCTGTTGGAAGATATGGAAATCGAATAGCCAAAGGTGAATTTACACTGGGTGACATACAGTACAAATTGGCTCAAAATAATGGCGCCAATGCTCTGCACGGAGGAATAAAGGGCTTTTCCAGGAAAATCTGGGATGTTGTTCAAAAGAGTGAAAATGAACTCCAGTGTAAACTGGTTTCGCCTGATATGGATGAAGGATATCCTGGGGAACTGAATGTAAACATGACTTACCGCCTCACTGACGAAAACGCCCTGGTCATCCAGTATGAAGCAAAATGTGACAAACCGACCATAATCAACCTGACCAATCACAGTTACTTTAATCTGCACGGAGCTGGCAATGGAAATATCCTGGATCATCTGCTCATGATTAATTCGGATTCCATCACACCGATTGATTCAACTTTAATTCCTACCGGGGATTTCATGGCAGTTGAAAATACCCCGTTTGACTTCAGAAATCCAACCCTTATCGGTGCCAGGATTGACAGTGACAATCAGCAAATCAAGTATGGTATGGGATACGATATGAATTTCGTATTGAAAAAGACAGCAGATCAAGCGGTTTCACTGGCGGCCTCTGTTTTTGAACCACAAAGTGGCAGGATGCTGGAGGTTTTTACCGATCAGCCTGGGATACAATTTTATACAGGAAATTTTCTCGATGGAATTTACCCCGGGAAAAAGGGAAAATCCTATGGTTACCGTACCGGTTTATGCCTGGAGACACAACATTTCCCCAACTCTCCTAATCAACCCAAATTTCCTTCGGTAGTTCTTGGGCCGGATCAAACTTATTACCATACATGCATCTATAAATTTTCGGTCAAAAAATAATTGTTATTTAGAATAATTACACCTTATGACCTGTGAATAATGGAAAATTGTGGATTATTCATTTCTAATTTATTGATAACCAATAATTTACCATGCAAAAGGGAACCTTCAGGCTAATATTGCTAGTTTTGATATTGATTTTAGATCAGTATACTGTCAGTGCAGAAAGCCGTAGGACAGGGAACGGGACCCGGATAATTCCATCTGAGGTAAAGATCAGCTATCCTGATAACAGGCCCTCAGCCAAATTTCGCCTTGAAGCCAGAGATCATGGAGTAGTCCTTAAACACGGCATGAGTCCAGACAGCTGTGATTACCTGGGTGCCAGGGATATATGGGTATGGGAAGACAAAGGCAAATACTATATGCATTATGATGGCGCCGGGCCAAAAGGCTGGCTTGCCTGCCTGGCAGTAAGCAGGGATTTGGTGAACTGGGAACGGAAAGGACCTATTCTGGATTTTGGAATCTCATCTCAAAAAGATTGTGCATCAGCATCTTATGGGACTACCTATTTCGATGGTAAGAAGTGGCATATGTTTTACCTGGGAACACCCAATGTCACAAAAAAACCTGACTTTGTACCTGCTTTCCCCTATCTTACCATGAAGGCAGAAAGTGACTCACCTTCGGGACCCTGGGAAAAGCGTTATGAAATTACACCCTTTGAACCGAAGGAAGGTACTTATTATGAGGCCACTACAAGTCCTGGACAAATCATAAAAAACGGTAGCGAATACCTGATGTTCTTCTCAGCGTCAACGGGAAAGCCCAAAATCATGCGAACGATCAGCATCGCAAGAACCAAAAATCTTGACGGTAGCTGGGCAATTGACGCAAAGCCGATGCTGCCACCCGGAGAGCAGATTGAGAACAGTTCGCTTTATTTTGATAAATCTTCAAAAACATGGTTTCTCTTTACCAACCATGTAGGACTAAAAGATAATCTTGAGTACACCGACGCCATTTGGGTGTACTGGTCAAAAGACCTCAACAGCTGGAACCCGGAAAACAAGGCTGTAGTTCTTGATGCCTCTGGTTCCAAATGGTCTGAACACATTGTCGGGCTTCCTTCTGTCGTGCAATACGGAAATCGTTTGGCAGTGTTTTATGACGGCAATGCGGAGGCAGAAATGCCAAAAGGAGTCAAAAGCCATATGAAAAGGGATGTCGGTCTAGCCTGGATTGATCTGCCGATCTACCTGCCCGCAAAATAATAAATAGCAAATTAATTTGCCTGATCAGAAACTGAACCCTGTTGCTCCCTGTTCAGATCCCTCACATCAAAAAAGATGCGAAGAATATTGGGATTCTTATTGTTTAGTGCGTTTCTGATCTCATTCAGCTGATCTTCCACATATGCTGCGCGTGCTTCATCATCCAGGTCAATTCCAATGACCAGGATAAATTTGCTTTTACCCATCAGCATGGCGGATATGTAATTTACATTGTGAATCAGAGGATAAGCAACAACAATCTTTTTTAATTCTTCCCGTTCCTCTTTTGGAATATTTTCTCCAACGATCAGTTTTCTCAGCTCATTGATCATGAAAAGAGATATTGAAATTAGAAGGAGTCCTACCATTATGGATCCAATGGCATCAAACACCGGATGTACAAACCAGGCAAGTGCTGTTGAGAACAAAACAATGGACAGACCAATCAACGCGGCAGAATCTTCGAGCAATATCACAAAAAGGTTTGTATCAGTTGAATCCTGAAGAGCCTTGTACATTCCTGTTCCTTTCTTTGTCTTTGAAAATGTTTTGTATGCAACGTGGAAGGATTTGCCCTCAATTATTATGGAAACGATCAAAACAATAAATGACCAGCTGATATTCTGCAATTCAGCAGGCTGAAACAGTTTATGGACACCTTCATAAATTGAAAATGCAGCACCAACAAAAAACAGGAGTACTGCCACCAGGAAACCCCAGAAATATTCTTCCTTCCCATAACCAAAAGGATGTATCTCAGTAGGTCTTTTTGAAGATCGCTTGTTTCCGACCAAAAGGAAAATTTGATTTCCGCAATCAGCGACCGAATGGATGGCTTCGGCCATCATCCCGGCACTGTGGGTAACTGCCGAGACAATGAATTTAATGATCGTAATTAGTATGTTGCTTCCAAGTGCAAAAACGACTGCTTTAACTGACCCGCTATCTCCCGACATGTAAAATATTTTATAAAGTTCAAAAATACTCGTTTTTTATCAAACATGTGAAATGATTACTAAATCAGTTATTTTTGTTTTGAAGCCGATGACGCCTATGACAGATTCAAAAAATATCGCTGTAAAAATTTTCAGATCAGGAGTAGACAGTGTTCTCCCTGAAAATCTGGTCAGTAATGGCATAAGTTTAAAGGCCACTATTTTAACCTGCCAGGACTTAAGATATGACCTCAATGCCTTTGAGCATATTTATGTTGTCGGATTTGGCAAAGCATCTGCAGCACTGGCCCAGGCCGTTGAAAAACTACTGGATCAAAGGATAACAGGCGGGCATATTATTACCAAATACGGTCATTCTGTCAAACTGAATCGGATTGATATTTCTGAGGCAGGTCATCCTATACCCGATAACTGCGGATTGGAAGGAACGGAAAAAATAGTTCAGATTGTTAAGCAAGCGACGGCAAATGATTTAGTCATTGTGCTTATTTCAGGTGGCGGTTCTTCCCTGCTAACCGATATCCCGGAAGAAATCAGCCTGGGTGAACTTAAAGTCACCAACCAGGTTCTCGTAAATTCCGGAGCCGACATCAGCGAGATGAATTCTATACGGAAACATATATCAAGGTTGAAGGGAGGTCAGCTTGCCCGTCTTGTCTATCCTGCAACTCTGTTAACATTGCTCATTTCTGATGTCATAGGCGATTTACCTGATGTCATATCTTCAGGGCCGACTGTAGCCGATCCATCCACCTATAATGATGCACTGCAGGTGCTTGACAAATACAATCTTGGGCCAAACATACCAGGTTCCGTAATTGATTACCTGAAGAAAGGCAATTCCGGATTTATTCCGGAAACAGTAAAAGAAGGGGATGCTTGCCTGCTTCATGCAAGGAATTGCCTATTGGGTAATAATAAGACAGCCCTTCTTCATTCGAAAAACATGGCTGTTAATTTAGGTTATGAGGCTTTTATCATATCCGATGTTGTGTCGGGAGATGTTAATGAGGTAGCTGAGTACCTCTTTTCACAAATTACAGCCTATTCGGGGGATTTGCGATACAAACGAATTGCACTTTTATTTGGAGGCGAACCAACGGTAAAGCCGACCGGGAACGGTAAAGGTGGGCGAAATCAGCACCTGGCATTGATGATGGCAAAAAAAATTGCCGGGATGAATGGAATTACTTTTCTTTCAGCAGGAACAGACGGCACTGATGGTCCAACCGACGCAACAGGCGCTGTTTGTGATGGGTCAACCCTTCAACAAGCCGCATATTTGGGGATTGACATACAGAAGAGCATCCTGACTTTTGATGCCTATCCATTTTTTGAAGCAGTTGGCGGATTACTGAAAACCGGCCCCACTTATACCAATGTAATGGACTTAATGATTGTGCTGATTGATAATTAATTATAATTAATTATCAATCAGCACAATACAATACTTCTAAGAATTTCCTGAATAAACCGGGGCCGGATCATTCAGGAAAACATTTTCAGTATCTCATTTTTCACCTCTGAAGGATCTGCATTCAAAGGAAAAACCTTCTCCGGTTCAAGGTAACTAACAGAATTCTCTCTCTTGAATTTTTCGAGCCCACCACCTGTAATGTTCAGCATGATAATTGATTGTGGGTCTACAGCATTTTCCTTGACAGCCTTAATAAGGGAAGCAACCGCCACTGCAGCAGCAGGTTCAAGGTCATTCCCTTCAAGTTTTAAGAAGAGATTAGCTGCGGTTTCAGCTTCGTTGTTTGAAACTGCATAAATTGTACCCCCTGCATCCGATAATGCGTCAAACAAGCCTCCTTTGATGGCATAAGGAGGTTTTCGGTTAGACAACACCTTCGCGATGATTTCATCCACCTGTTTTCTGGCTACCGCATCATCCATCGGCAATATATTCGGCGACAAGGCATCCCATGCCTCTTTAATGGGAAGGAATGGTGCATTTTGTGAAAGCATCAGCTTCATTTTGCCGGAACCGTAGCGGCCGTCTTCGAGAAATCTCAGATTGGCTTCCCAGGCAGCAATGGCACCGGTACCACTTCCGATGGCCTGAAAATAATAATCCGGAATTTTCCCGATTGTTGTAACGGCAGATAATACAGTTGTTCCCATACCATCCCGACGTGCAACATTTTTAGCTCCACCTTCCGGATAAAACCCATCCATTTCTACGGCAAGGTTAGAAAGGTGTATGGCATCAAAATAGTCACCTCCTTTTTCACAGGCAATTACCCTGACACAGGGATCAATCTCACCTTCAAACCACAATGCTTTGATATTGTCCAGGGGAATCGTTAAAAGGAGTGGAATTTTGTTCTGTGAACAGACCCTTGCAAATGCCCTCGCAGTATTACCAGCTGATGCAACAACCATAACTTCTTTGGAATTGTTGGTTCTCGCACAGACAGCGAATGCTTCACACTCCTTAAATGTACCGGTCTTCATGAAGGCTCCCTTCTCCGGCCAGTAACCATTGAAAGTTATGTAAAGATTTGTGAGACCAAGAAACCCGGCAAGTCCTTTGCTATGATAGGTAACGGGCGCACCGGAGCCTTCAAGCATCCTTTCTACGGGCAGCCAGTCGGCAAAACTGTACAACCCGGGATATTCAGGATGCAGATCAAAATTTTTCTTTTCATAAACAGCCCTGATGAGACTTGGTGGATGAGGAAGTGTGCATTGAAGTTCCCAGTTTGTATCAGGAAATTCCGCGCCACAGCAGAGTGACTTTAAATGGTATTTTGTTGGTTTGAAGTCTGACATTGTAATGTGTTTGAGAACACCAAAATTAACTAAAATCGGGATTTATAAAAGAAAAAAGCAGGGAGTATGAAAACCTCCCTGCTTTACCTAACCTAAACCTAACCTAAATAACCTTTCAAAGTGTGAAAGGGTACGTTAAATATTTTTTATTGAGAACATCAATTACAAGGCAATTATAACATATTTGAAACCGATCTGCAAATCTTTTTATATAAAAAATGTTAATCTTTCCTATTACTCTTTCATATTATGATAAACATTCGTAATATCCTCATCTTCATCAAATTTGCCAAGCAATTTTTCAATTGCGGCCATCTGTTCTTCATTTAATTCTTTTGTTTCGGATGGTATTCGTTCAAAATCGGCACTTATTATCTCAAAATTATTCTCCTCCAGATATTTTTGAATCGGCCCAAAAGCTTCAAAGTCGCCGTAGATGATGATAAACTCGTCTTCAGTGAATATTTCCTGGACACCAAAATCGATCATCTCCAGCTCAAGTTCTTCAATATCCAGGCCCGGTTTACCGGTAATTTTAAACTGACATTTGCGCTCAAACATGTAATCTACACATCCGGTTGTTCCGAGAGAACCGTTCATCTTGGTGAAGTAACTCCTAACATTTGCAACCGTACGGGTAGGATTATCCGTTGCCGTTTCCACAAGTATGGCAATTCCATAAGGGCCATAACCTTCATATACTACCTCTTTATAATCGGCCTGATCCTTGGATGTAGCTTTTTTGATAGCACGTTCCACATTCTCTTTTGGCATACTGGCAGCTTTGGCATTTTGCATCAATACCCGCAAACGGGAATTGGACACCGGATCCGGTCCGCCGGTTTTGATACAGATTGCAATCTCTTTCCCAATCCTGGTAAAGGTTTTGGCCATTGCTCCCCAACGTTTCATCTTTCTGGCCTTACGATATTCGAATGCGCGTCCCATAGCTTGAAAACAAATTTAATTTTGGTCTGCAAATTTAATGCATTTTGGTAAAAACAGTCCTGACTTTAAGGGAATGTTAAAAAAGATTCGATTTATTGATTCCGATTGTCACCGGACAGACTCAACTGTTTCACATTGTAACTTATAACATCCTGTAATGTAATGGTTTGATGTTTCCCTGGAAAGTTCAATAGCTGGATATATTTTACACCTGGTTTCACCTTTCTTAAAGGAATTCCCACGGGATTGTGCTCATTGTCGACTATTAACCCTGAATCCGGCTTTGTCATTCTCTCTATATCACCTGCCTCAAGTGATGCTGGACCAAAAACCCCTGCTATTTCAAATCCCAATTCTTTAACGATCGATTGCTGAAAAAAATTGACGAGTACCGGCGTGGAATTCATTCCTGAAAGATCCAGCCTTGCCTTTCCTTCTGCCAGGGTATGTCTTATTGAATCAATATTTTGAAGGGCTGTTTTTTCCGTTCCCAAACGCTGGGCTATTTCCATCACGGATTTTTCAATAGTAGCCATACTGTAATCGGTATCTATCTTCAAAAGGACTTCCTGCTTCAGATTCATACCGGACTGTATGCGTTTGACCATTGTTTCATATCCCGCAAAAATTATCAGCCTGGCATGTGTAACAACAGGAATATCAGCGGCTCTCAATTCATATTCGGAAGGATGTTCCATCTCAAAGGGGGCCAGCACAACGATATTCTTCGCACCTGCTGCCCTGGCAAAAGCTGCCGTCCAGGAATTGGTGGCCACAACCATTGAATCCATTTTGGCAGGTTCTGAGCACCCTGCCAGTAAAAAAAACACTATCACTAAAGTTATAGTTGTTCTCATCTTCTTTTCAATATTATGAGGAATAAAAAAACGACCGATGCAAATACAGCGATGGTTGAACTTGCCGGCAATTCCAGGACCAGGGAGAGCAGGAAACCGGCCGTTGCAAATAGTCCTCCCCAAAATGACGACCAGAGGATCATGCCCCTGTAACTCTTTGCATGATAGGATGCTATCAAAGCCGGTAATAACAACAAAGCATCCAATAGCAGGGCTCCGATCAGTTTCATCGCAGCGGCTACCGTTACTGCAGTAATCAGTATAACAGCATAATAGAAAACGGATTCATTTACACCGGATGTCTGAGCGATATCCCTGTCAAAAAAAACAGCCCTGAGTTGGTGGCGGAAGATCGTCTGAAAGGAAATCAGTATCCCCGAAAATACCAGTGTCCCAAAGAATTCAAAACTATTAAGTGTATACAAACTTCCCCACATAAGGCTTAAAGTATCTTTTGCAGGTACCTGGAAACGATAAATAAAGATAAAGGCGACTGAAATGGATATCACCATAAAAAATGCACTCAGCTGTCCGGGATCAACTTTTAATGAACGGGACATCCTCGTCATGAGCAGTACCAGTAACAAATTGATAATCAGTGTGCCTGCAAAAGGATTGACATCCATTGCCAAGGAGATTGCTCCTCCCAGGATGGCGCCATGCATCAACATAAAACGCAAGGGCAATAAATTCATTCTTAGCAGGTAAACACCGGTAATTGGAAATGCGAATCCTGTAAGGATCAGCACGATAAATCCCCGAAGAATTGGCTGGTATGTAAATAGTTCTACCATAATCTACCGCTTTTCAAAGATTTCCTGCTCCAGTTAAGTTTTTCGGTCCAGTTGGAATCATGAGAAACCAGCAGCATGGTCGGAGCCTCATTTCTGCTTAATTCATACAAAAGCTCCCCCAATTCTTCTTTTCCTTTTTCATCAAGATACGATGTTGGCTCGTCCAGCAACAGCAACCTTGCATTCTGACAAAGGCACCTGGCCAGGGATACCCTTTGTTTTTCTCCGCCGGAAAGCTGGTGGTAGAGTTTGTTGTGCAGATGGAAGCACCCTGTTTTACGCATGGATAGTTCTACCCTGTAGTCACGTTCGCTTTCAGAAATTTTAATTCCGCTGACACCAATGGCAACAACTTCTGAGGCTGTGATGGGGAAATTGTTTTTGACGGTTTCCTGGTTCAGATAACCTGTCTGAAACCTTTTCTTATGCCACGATGAGCTTCCTACAAGCTCCTCTCCTATCCGGATGGTTCCTTCGGTGAGTGGTATCAAACCTAAAATCGCCCTCAGCAAGGTACTTTTGCCGCTTCCGTTCTCTCCTTCCACCACCAATTGCTCTCCCCTGCCTAAATCAAGATCCAGGTTATCCAGAATCACTTTCCCGGCAATTCCAACTTTCAGTGAATCAATCATTAGGGTAGTCCCCTGAACTTTTCCAGCCCTTTTCCTCAGAAAAAGGTAGGTATCTTCCATGCTCATTTTGTCTGTGATCAAATCTTCGGTTCGGCACTGAATGTGATCGACGAGCTGATCACAGGTATATTTTATACCATAATGCTCAAATACGGGGATGGCCCTTTCACTCAGCAACTCAATGTGACAATTCCTTATTCCAAGCCTTGCAATCAGTGCTGCAGCAGCCTTCCCTGCAATCTTATCCCTTAAAAAAAGTTCATCAGCCGGGACCGGAAAGTTTCGCAAATAAGTTTCCACCTCAAAAAGAGGATAAAGCCAGTGTTCATCACTGGTGAAAACCTGCTGATTATTGTGAAATAATATAAGTGAGTGTTCCAATTTCTAAAATTTAATCAAAAATAGGTTTTTTAATAGATAACTGCTTAATGAGTCAGGGAGCAACTTTTGAATGCTTTAACCATCTGCCTCCCGGAAATAACAAAAGTCCGTTAACAATAAAAGCAAATAATATAACCAGGTTACCTGCCGTACCATGTCCTGATACTCCTGTAATCTTACCAGCCAGTGCAACCAGGCCGCCAAATACCATTGCCAGGTTACTCTGAAGCCTGTTGTTCCTGAAACCAAGCAAACCGGCCAAAACCGGCAGGATGAAAGCCCCGGAGAAAAAGGTCAGTGCAATCAGCAGTGACTGAACAATAGATGTTACATACAATGACAATAAAATGCTTAAAAGACCCGTACCTGCCATGATAAGTTTGGTAATCCTTATTGAGACAGCAGCATCAAGATCTTCTCTGATTGTATTTGTTATTATAACAGATGAAGTCAGCAGTGTTGTGGAGGCAGATGACATTACCGCCGACAAAATTGCTGCCACCAGTAGCCCTATTCCCCAATCCGGCAGAATATAATTCATAACTGAGATTAATGATGAACCCTGTTTGAAATCAAAGTCAGGAAACTTGTGTGCTGCAAATACTCCCAGGTAGGTAATCAGGAAAGCAAAAGGGATCAGAATAATTGCTGTAAATAATACACTTTTTCGTGCAACACTTTCATTTTTAGCACAATACAGTCTTGTATAGATATCCGGTCCCACCAGGAAAGTAGTTGAATAGGTTAAAAATAACACGAACAGGTCCAACGGATGGAAAGCGCTGTTGAAGGGAAAATTCAGCTTCGTCATTGTATCGGAGCTAACCGGTGCACCAAAGAAGAGAAAACTGGCTATTGCAATCACGCCAATAATAATGATAAAGGACTGGGTCACATCAGTTTTTATAACTGACACCTGTCCGCCCACAGCTGTATAGAAAATGAACAGAATACCAATTCCCCAAACTGAGGTTTCATAGGATAAACCAAAAAAGCTGTTCATTACCTTGGCTCCGCCAATGATCTGGGCTGCTATGACTCCAATCCATGCAATTGGAATCACCAGGGAGGCAATGGTTTTTGCTTCCTTGCCATAAAGATCTCCAACCAATTGCGGAAGTGTATATTTTCCCTGGCGCTTGACCAGCGGGGCTACCAGGACCAGCAATAACAGTCCGGCTGCAGCGGATAAAAGCAGCCAGGCAGCTGCCCATCCCTGGTAAAATGCAAGGTCACAGCTACCCAATATCGCGGTGCTGCCCAGAATAGTTGCCAGTAATGAACCGGTAATCTGCCATACACTTCCTTTGTTACCTGCTACCATATAATCCCCTGAAGTTCGGATTTTCCGGGAAGAATATATCCCGATGCCCAGCATCAGGAGGATGTAAATCAATAGGATAAGAAACTTAAGCACAGGTATGAGTTATGAGTTATGAGTTATGAGTTAGTTGAGAGTCAGGGTTTGAGTAATGGCATTTCCGTAACCCCGGATGAGAATTTTATTTTTTGCAAGTGTGACTTTGGCAAAGCTGTTGGACTCCGGGAAGTTGCCTTCAATCATTCCTTTCAGGGTGTAATAATGGATTCCGCTTATCTTTTCATATCCGCCGCTATGTTCATGGCCTTGAAATACACATTGTACCTTGTTGCTCTTCTCCAGAACGGACCTGACCATTCCCGCATTTTTAATGGTAGCCTTTGAATTTCCATACAACAGTTGGTGAACAAACACTATAACAGGTAAATCACTATTTTTTAATTCCTTTTCCAGCCATTTAAGTTCTTGTGGCGGAATATTGGCGTCACTCCAGTCGAAATTTCCCATTTCATAGGATCGCCCTGTAGAATCAAAGCAGGCATCCAATACTAAAAAATGGTATCCACCTTTTTTAAATGCATACCAGGTTTCCTCCCCGGCAAAACCGGTATTTTTGGCAATGGAATAAAATTCCTTTTTTGAAATACAATCTTCATCGTGGTTACCCAAAACATGATATCGGTCGCCATTAAAACGGGAGAATAAGGTTTCTATTGTTTTCAGATAGCCCAGTGTGGCATTTTTGTCCGGCTGAACCGGCATATCCTTGAAATCGCCAAGTTCGATCAGAAAGCTGACCCTTTCTTTGTTCATCGAATCAATGCATTGAGTCACTTTATCCAATGACTGGCTGTATTTCCTGGTTCCCCTGTCGGGGATCGCCGCAAAGTGAACATCCGTAAGCATCCCGAAAGAGAAATTCTGAGCCTGTAAGCAGAATCCTGCCTGAAGCAGGAACAATAAAATCATTGAAAATTGCATCAATTTACCCATCTGAAGTCATTTGGATTGTTCAACAATCTCTTTTACGGTTATCTGAATGAAAGTTCACAAGCAATTTACAATTTTTGTCCCTTGCCTGCAAATGTGGCATAAAAGTACTCAACTTCAACGTATCGGGAAAAGTGTTCAGGAGGGGGTGTATTATTTCTGACAGGATTTATTTGAAAAAAAGGGTGATATTTATTAGGAATTAGGGACTTGGAAAGTATTTACTTTGTAATTTAGAAAAACAATAAAAAAGGATAAAGGATAAAAAAGATAAAGGATGAAAGCAATCAGAAAAAGTCTGCCTCAGAAGGGTTTATGGATGGAAGATGTTCCGATTCCAGAACCGGGAGTCAATGAGGTACTGATAAAGATAAGTAAATCAGCAATTTGCGGCACAGATCTTCACATCTATAAATGGGATGCATGGGCACAGAAAACGATTAAAACACCCATGACCATTGGCCATGAATATGTTGGCAAAGTCGTTAAAATTGGTACTGAAGTCACGAAAGTCGGTATAGGAGAGCGGGTTACAGTGGAAGGTCACATTGCCTGCGGTTTTTGCCGGAACTGTCGCAGGGGCAGAAAACATATCTGCGATCACACTGTAGGAATCGGGGTTAACCGTGATGGTGGCTTTGCCGAATATGTATGTGTCCCCGCCGAGAATGTGCTGCATATTGATTCCAGGATTCCGGATGAGATTGTCTCTGTCATGGATCCGCTTGGCAATGCCACGCATACCGCACTCTCCTTTCCCCTGATTGGTGAAGATGTACTGGTCACGGGGGCAGGCGGACCCATCGGATGCATGGCGATAGCAATATGCAGGTTTGTCGGGGCACGCAATGTAGTGGGTTCAGAAGTTAGTGAGTACAGAAGGGATCTTGCCAGGAAGATGGGGGCAACTCTTGTGATTGATCCGACGAAAGAGGATATTTCAGCCGCCATGAAACAGGTTGGCATGGTAGCCGGCTTCGATATCGGACTTGAAGTATCCGGATCTCCTGTTGCCTTCGACAGCATGATTAAATCCATGTACAATGGCGGAAAAATCTCCCTGTTAGGCATCCTTCCCGACACAACGCAGATAGAATGGGACAAAGTGATCTTCAAGGGATTAACCCTTAAAGGCATTTACGGCCGTGAAATGTATGAAACCTGGTACAAAATGGAAAAGATGCTGTTGTCTGGACTTAATATATCTCCGGTTATTACACATCGCTTCCACTATACTGATTTTCAGAAGGCTTTTGAAATTATGGAAGAAGGAAACTGCGGCAAAATCATTTTAGACTGGGAAAATTAGACTTTACCATTTCCCGTCCGAAACATTTTTTTACATTTGCGCTTCATTGCCACTTTAGCTCAGTTGGTAGAGCAGCTCATTCGTAATGAGCAGGTCGTGGGTTCGAGTCCCATGAGTGGCTCTGGTTCAAACAATTAGATTCACAGAAACGCTTGAAATCATAGTATTTCAGGCGTTTTTTTTACCTCACCCCGAAATTTTCCGGGAGTCCCAGGCAAAATGAGGAATTCCAGTGGACGAATTATGATAATTGATACATCAGCTACCCTCTGATTCTGCCGCAGAGGTATACAGTGTGCATCTTTCCGCCCAGGCTGCTTTTGGCTCGACAGGAATCAAAGATCAGCGAAAGCTAAATCGCCCGCAATCCGCCTGCGTGTAGCTTCCTTCTTACCGCCAATGGGAATTGCGTAGTGTGTAAAGGAAAGTCTACATTCTTTACAAATGACACATCAAATGTATAGAAAATTGAATTTTGTTTACGCATTAGGTATATTCGTAAAGAAAACGCAAAAACCTTCACAGTATGAATCAAAATGAAAATTGGAAATTAGCAGAACTTCCATTATCTATTGACGTTGAAACAAAGGCTGTGCTTAAAAGCTTGCCTTCAGCTCATGCGGCATTGGCTGAATTAAAAGTGATTGCATCAACAATTCCTAATCACATTATTTTGATCAATACTTTAGGCCTTCAAGAAGCAAAGGACAGTTCAGCCATTGAGAATATTATTACAACACACGATGATTTATACAAATCGGAATTAAATCTGTCCTCATTCCAGTCACTTGAAGCGAAAGAGGTTCAAAACTATATTTCTGCATTGAAAAAAGGATTTGAACTAATTCAGATCAAAGGATTTATTACAAACAATATAATCATTGAGATTCAAAAAGAATTAGAAGGTAATAATGCCGGGTTTAGAAGATTACCCGGGACAGCTCTTAAAAATTCATCAACCGGAGAAACCATTTATACACCACCCCAAGACATCAACGAGATAAATCAATTAATGTCAAATCTTGAGAAGTTTATGAATGATCCGTCAATGTGTGACTATGATCCAATTGTTAAAATGGCAATAATTCATTATCAATTTGAAAGCATCCATCCATTCTACGACGGCAACGGTCGTACCGGAAGAATAATCAACATTCTTTATTTAATTTTTGAAAAACTTCAATGCCTGCCAATTCTCTATCTAAGTAATTATATCCTAAAGAATAAATCTGATTATTACAGACTATTACAGCAACTTCGGGTCGACGGTAATTGGGAAGAGTGGTTGTTATTTATGATCCAAGGGATCGAAATGACTTCCAAAGAAACGATTGAATTAATCATTCAAATCAAAGAGTTAATGATGGATTATAAACACAAATTGAGAAACAATTATAAATTTTACAGCCAGGATTTGTTGAATAACTTATTTAAGCATCCTTATACGAAAATTGAATTTATCGTGAACGATTTAAAGGTTTCAAGGATAACTGCTGCAAACTATTTGAATAAACTTGCAGCAGATGGACTGCTTAAAAAAGAGCGAATTGCGACAGGAAATTACTATGTGAATGAACCATTATTTAATCTGCTATCAGCACGGTCAAATCACTGGCGGTAATAACCAAGGCTTCGTGTGGATGAATGACGCGACCCAATATGAAGCCCTGTTGGTGGCAATTTGAGCAAAATTCTACGATTAAAAAACACTTCAATGAAAAATGTAACGGCAATTTTATTGCTCTGTATTCTCTGGAATTCCGTATTAGCACAAAATGCAAATTCTTACCCGAAAGAGGTTCTGGATAAAATTAAACAAGTTGAAAGTAATCTGGTACCATGGGCAATGGCTCAGGACAGTCAGAAATTTACCCTTGAAGAACGAATGGTTCGGTACAAAATTCCCGGGCTAAGTATTGCCATAATTAAAGACTACAAAATTGAATGGGTAAAGGCATACGGATGGGCTGATATATCAGAACATCGGGCAGTAACAACAAAAACATTGTTCCAGGCAGCATCTCTAAGCAAATCGTTGAACGGAGTAGGTGTTTTAAAATTGGTTCAGGACAAAAAACTGGATTTAAATGCTGATATAAACAACTATTTAACCACATGGAAATTTCCGTATGATTCTTTATCTTCTAACAAAAAAATAACCACTGCTAACCTTTTAAGTCATACGGCGGGCTTGACCATACATGGTTTTAAGGGGTACGCCAAAGGCGATAGTATACCGACATTAAGCGAAATATTAGATGGCAAACGACCTGCTAATTCGAAAGCTGTCCGTTCCATGTATGAACCAGGAAAAAAAGTTGAATATTCAGGCGGAGGAATAACAATCGCGCAATTGATTGTTACGGACATTACAAAGCAGAAGTATGAAGATTTCATGTGGTCACAAGTATTGAAGCCCATGGGAATGACCGAAAGTTTTTTTACGCAGCCACCACCTCCCGACAAACAATATTTACTGGCAACAGGATACAACCGATATGGCGAGGAAATGAAGGAAGGCAAATTCAATATTTATCCGGAAAAAGCAGCGGCAGGGCTATGGACAAATCCAACTGATCTGGCTAAGTATATCATTGAAACACAACTTTCATTTCATGGGAAATCAGGAAAAGTGCTTACTCCTGAAATGACAAGGTTAAGGCTAACTCCTTACTTAGATAAAATAAACGCGTTTGGGGTTTTCATAAATATGAAAGGAAACGAAAAATATTTTCAGCACAGTGGCTCAAATGAAGGTTTTGGTTGTCAATACAGAGGCAGTATTAAATATGGCAACGGAGTAGTTGTAATGGTTAATTCTGACAACTTAGGTATTTTAAATGAAATAGTTAATAGTGTGGCAATTGTTTACCAGTGGGATGACTTTTACAATCCGGCAGTAAAAAAAACGATCACTTTAAATGATGATATTTTAAACAACTATGTTGGTAATTATTTGCTCGATGGAGATTCCGTTTCGATCATAAAAAAAGAAAACGGACTGTGGCTAAATGGTCCAATTCAAAGCAAGATGTATTTTACTTCGGATTTGGACTTTTATACTACGGAATATAAGGCAGACTATAGTTTTACAATTGATTTAAACGGAATTATCAATGGCTTTACCGTTGATGGCAATAAGAAGGCAACACGGGTAAAATAAAAACCGCCACCGGCAAAATACCCGCTGTGCCGGGTTAACAGGTGTGTAATATTTTGGAATGAAGCTCTCCGCAGGAAGTTCATCGGGAGACTCCCTGATATACAGGATTTTAATTTAGCTCTCCCAAAAGTTTACTAATCAAAGCCAATAAATCTTCCTTTCGCACCGGTTTTGCAAGGTATCCGTTACATCCCGCCTCCAATGACTTTTCCCGATCACCCGATAGAGCAAAAGCCGTCAGAGCAATAATCAGCACATCCGGATTTATCTGCCTGATCTGTTTTGTTGCTTCGTAGCCATTTAATTCCGGAAGGCGTATATCCATCAAAATCAAATCGATGGAGGAGTCAGTCCGGACAATATTCACCGCCTCAATGCCCGACACAACGTGTTTGATCATATGCCCAATTCCTCGCAGCATAGCCTTTACGTAAAGTGCCGAGGTCATGTCATCCTCTACCATCAAAATATTTAACTTCTTTATAATCAAACTATTACTAGCCGCAACCTCTCCTTTGGCTTCAGGAACAACTCCTTGCGATTCAAAATGATAGGGATGGGTAAAGAAGAAAGTTGAACCTAAACCCAGTTCACTGTCGACCCAGATTTTCCCTCCGAGCAGCTCCACGTATGCCCTGGCTATCGAAAGCCCCAGACCTGCACCTTGCCGGGCAGCAACATCAGCAATATCAGCCTGGATAAAGCGTTCGAAGATGGCTTCCTGCCTGTCTCCCGGAATTCCTATACCGGTATCCCTGACAAAAAAGGTTAGTTCTGTTTTGCGCCCGACCAGGGGAAATTCAGCTGGTTTAAGATAATAACCAAATTCAATGTTTCCCTGGTTTGTGTATTTGATGGCATTTTTAACCAGGTTGAGAATAACTGAATAAAACTTCGTTTCATCAGTATAAATAATGGAATCACTGGTTGACAATGAGTTATAAAAAGACAATCCGACATTCTTTGCCTCTGCTTCCCGTTTGAGCAGATTGTATACATATTCAATCTTCTCATTGATATTCACTTTTTCTATGTGAAGATCTACCTGCCCAGCTTCAATCTTTGAAATATCGATAATTTCATTGATGACATTGAGCATGCGTTCACCGCTTTTCTGAATGATGTTGACATACATTTGTTGTTCTTCATTAGAGAGTGCAGTGTCCTTCAGCAATTCCGTAAAACCAATGATACCGTTCATTGGTGTCCGTATCTCGTGACTCATGTTAGCCAGAAAAGCTGACTTTAACCTGTCTGACTCCTGAGCTCTGATCAATGCTTCCTGCAGGTCATGCTCGGCCTTCTTTCTTTCAATAGCCACACTCACCTGTCCCGATATAAATTCAAGAAGATGTTGTTCCTTTACTGTGAAAGCCAACGGATTATCATAATTTTGAACTACAATGGCCCCAAAAGCCCTGCCATTGGCTATTAAAGGGACTCCAAGCCATATTTTTGCAGGTGTGCCAATGATGTCTATTTGTCCCTTTCTGCACAATGAGGCCATCTTTGCTTCATCTGCAAGTAAAGTCCTTTTGTGTTTTATAACATAACCCGTTGCTGATTTTTCTGCGGGCCAGCATTCAATATTATCCATCTTGTCCTTCATACTATGGGTCGTCAGCAGACCATTGGATTCATCGTACAAGGCAATGTAAAAATTTTCAGAATCCAGTAACCTGGAAAGTTGCTCTTTCACCTTATCCAACAGCCTGAAATAGTGATCGTTGGTAAGTGCAAACTTGGAAATTTCTAAGAGTACATCCTGAATTTCCCTGGCTTTTATCGTTTCAGTGATGTTTGCCTGGGTTCCCCAGATTCGTACAAGGTGTTCATCTTCTACAATACCAAGTGAGTTGTTGCTTATAATTACTTTTTTACCGGTGCTATCCTCAAATTCAGTTATACCGATATCGTCCTTGTATCCCTGGTGTATAAACCGTTTAACTGCTTCTACGTTAGTTTGATTGTTCCGTCCATGTTGGAATTCCAGATAAAATTTTCCAATTACCTCTGCGGAATTATTGTACCCATACATCGACACAAAAGCTTCATTGCATTCTGCGAGGTAAAAATGATTATGTATATAATCAACCTGTTCATCGGCTGATAGATGAATATTCATTGGTTGATCGCTTTCAAGCCTGAAAATTCCTTCGGAAAGCCTGGAAATAAAGCTCTTGTATCTTTCCTCGCTCCTTTTCAGCGCTTCTTCACTTTTTTTCCTTCCTTCGTTTTCCTTTCGCAACTCATCAAAAAGACTCAATTCTTTCAGATGAGCCTCATTCAATTCAGCCGTCCGCTGTGCTACCAATTCCTCAAGACGCGTATTTTCCGTCCTTCGGAGCAATACTGCATCTTTTATTTTGACCATGGCCCTGATTTGGGCAATCAGTTCGCTCTGATCAATTGGCTTGTACAGAAAAGACTCGGCACCACACTCCAATGCCCGGATACGGCTTTGTTTGTCACTGTTGAGCGCGGTAATAAAAACAATCGGTATTTCGCACAATTTTCCGTCCGACTTTAACCGCCGGCAAACTTCAAATCCATCCAGGCCAGGCATAATGATATCCAAAAGGATAACATCCGGATCAATTTCAGCAGCCATGGCAATCCCTTTTTCTCCTGATAGGGTGGTAAAAATCTTAGCAGCTTTGAAAGTCTCACGAAGCAGTGCTTTCAGGCTGATCAGGTTATTGGTGCTATCATCAATGGCTAATATTTTAATTTTCCTGTTTTCCATACAGAATTTCATTGATCATTGTCAAAAATTTAGGCTCGTCTATTAGTTTTGGGAAGAAACCGTCAAAACCGTAATTCAAAATTGATTCTTTATCGGATGTAAGTGCACTGGCTGTCAGTTTCAGTTCAGGGATATGTGCAGCCTGCCAGGAGGCCCGGATAGTTGTCAGGAATTCGAATCCATTGATACAGGGCAGCATTTGGTCAAGCAGCATGGCATCCGGTATCAAATGGGAAATGATATCCGGTGTATCCCGCATCCTTTTCTTAACCGAATTTTCCAGGAAGGAAGGCTGGTACATTGACAGGTCCATGTCATGTGCACAAGACAAGTATTGAACTATTTCATTGACAAAATTTTTCAACTGTTCAGATTTAATTTCCAGGTGCCGGTTTGACCTTAACAGAGAGAAGAATAGTTTGTTTGCGGAACTCCAATATCCAAATATAGAGTATAATATTCAAAAACCGTTCTGGTTTGATTGTTAACTTCCAAATACATTCAAAATTACAATCAAAACACTTATGACTAATTATTGGTTCTTTGTCCACCAATTTATTTGTGGTAACATTAAAATTCACAATAATTAGAATAATTATTAGCATGAAATCATTTATCTGTGATAGCAACAATTTTGCCCGGCCAACAACACCATTTTTCAGTCAGATGTCCACAGTATGTGCTGGTAAATAAATTTTGCCAGGTCATTAATTTAATTGTAAGACTTGCTATCTTTAGGGTCAGGATACTATCAGGTCACGGTACTGACAAATTAACTTTCTGTATTTTCTTTCCTTATTTGCCTGATTATAATTCAAAAACCAATTGACAAAACTTGTGATTCAATACGTATAAATTAACCTGTTATTATGAAAACAAAAATCTCCTTTCCGATTGTGTTGTCGTTGATTATATGTCTGGCAATTTCTTTCCAAACTTCGGCGCGGATCGCTGGAAAACAGGATAAGAATTCCATTAAATTTGAAAAGAAGAAAATAGAATTGTTCAACGGTAAAGACCTCTCGAACTGGGAGTTTTTTCTGAGAAAGGCAACAGTTGATCCGAAAACGGTATTTACAGTTCAAAACGGACTCATTCATTTTAACCCATATCCCTGGGGTTATATGAGAACAAAGGAGACCTATTCCAATTATAAATTGCACGTAGAATGGCGATGGCCTGCTGAGGCGACCAACAGTGGTGTCTTCATCCATTATCAGCCCCGTGATTCCGTATCCTTTACCTGGATCGAATGCCAGTTGGGCGCCGGGAATGCTGGTGATTTCATCTGCGAGAAGGGTATCGATATGGATGAAAGGATAAACAAATCAAAGGGCGGAGTAAAAAAACTGGCAGAATCTTCTGAGAAAAAAATCGGTGAATGGAATACCATGGAAGTCATCTGTGTTGACAATACCGTTGAAGTATACGTAAATGGGGTTCATCAGAACCAGGGGACTCATGTTAACGTTGACAAGGGTTCAATTGGCCTGCAGGTTGAAGGTAAGGATATTGAATTCAGAAAAGTGTATATTAGGAAACAAAAGAAATAACTAATTATTCCGGAATAAACAGGTTTAATTGTTTTTAATTATTCTTGCTAAAATATCAGCACACTTCACCACTGTTGCGTTCTTTTGCGGAGGTGGATGATTTTACGCAACAGTTAGCCAACCTGCATGGAATGGAGCAATTCAGCCTGGCAGATTCCAAAAAAATACGGAAAACAATCAACTAAAATTAATTTGGCACACGAACCCTTCTGGTTCAATACTGGGGGGGAGGTATTATCAAATCTCTTTAATAAGACGGACAGAAAACTGCCTTGCCTTACTGGTGGAATTTATGAATCGATAGTGACCAGTTAGGTGGTTCGTAATATTTTTAATTAATTGTTCGTCAATCGGTGAACATTAAATATCCTTTTGTTGTTATTTGTATGTGTTGATTCCTATAAATCATTCAGAAAAGGCTGAAGGAGTATACCAAAATCTGATTACATATAACGCGTGCATATGCCTAAGCTCACAACAAGGCATGTAAAATTGCACAAGATTTTCATACTTACATTCTGATTTTCAACAATTTAATACTGACAATTGCGAATGAATAATCTTTCAAAGGCCAACCCGAAAACTGAAATTGTCTCTGGTTTAAAACCTTCATATGAAGAACTGGTCATTGAAAATGAAAATCTGAGGAACCAGTTATTGAACAGTTCAACTTCAGAGGATAACTTTCAGGCAAACAACAAAAAATCTGACATCAAAGGTCCAAGATCAGACAATGTTAGTGAAGTTCAGCATAATAATGATTTAATAAAAGAATTATTATACAATCATAGTTCCCCATTAAACGGGAAATATACAAGCAGGAAAGTCAGTCAGGATAACAAAATGCCGGGGATTAAACTGACTGAAAAGGAGATATGCGAGAGCATCGAATTGAATAATTCTCTCATGAGAGCTATTCCATTCGGAATTAACATTGTAGATGAAGAGGGTACCATCCTTTTTCAAAATGAGTATTTCAAAAAAAATCTACGGGTGGATGCAGTCGGGCAGAAGTGCTGGAGTATTTATCTTGATGACAAAACACAATGTTCAGAATGCCCGCTCCGTAAGGGCATTCAGACAGGCAAAACAGACTTATACGAAACATCAGGCGTGCAGGGAGGAAAAACCTACCAGATCAGCCATACGGGAATGATATATCAGGGAAAGAAAGCCATGATGGAAATTTTCCGGGATATCACCGAAAAGAAAGAGATCAAGCAAAAAATCAAACTTCTCGCTCATTCGCTCAAAAGCATAACTGATTGTATTTCAATTACGGACAAGGAAGATCAGATAATTTATGTCAATAATTCGTTCCTGGAAACCTATGGATATACTGAGAGCGAGCTGATTGGAAAAAATATCAATATTGTGCGTCCCCTGGAAATGGAACACAGCAAAGTGCGGGATATTCTGCCTAAAACAATTGATGGTCGCTGGAGGGGAGAAATAATGAACAGAAAAAAAGATGGAACACTGTTCCCTGTCCTGTTGTCTTCTTCGGCAATAAAAGATGAAAACGGAAAGCTGGTAGCACTGGTAGGTGTAGCGATGGATATCACCGAAGAGCAGAAAAAAAAGAAAGAACTTTTGGAAGCAAAAGAAAGTGCAGAAGAAAGTAACCGTTTAAAATCAGCCCTTTTGAATAACCTGAGTCATGAGATCAGGACCCCGATGAATGCAATAATGGGTTTTTCCAATTTGTTGCTGGATGCTGCCGACGATGAGAAAAAAACTTATGCTGAGATAATCAAAAAGAGTTCCAACCATCTGCTTAAATTGATTGATGATGTAATCCTTATTTCCCGCCTGCAGAGTGAAAAAATGCCATTAAGCATTTATGATTGTATTCCGGCGGAAATTGTCGGTCATGTTTTTCAGATTTTTAAGAAGGTCGATCTGAACAAAGGACTTAAAATTAAGGTAAGCATCCCGGATCAACATAAAAACCTGATAATCAGAACTGATGAAGATAAAATAGTTCAGATACTGACCAACCTGGTTTCAAATGCGGTAAAATACACTTTGGAAGGATCAGTTGAAATTGGCATGAATGTGTACGACTGCGTTGTTGAATTCTTTGTCGAGGACACAGGCATGGGAATACCGAAGAAAGAACTGAATAAAATCTTTGATAATTTTTATCGTGGAGAACTGGCTTTAAACTATGCCATCAGAGGCAATGGACTGGGACTTTGCATTACCAAAGAGCTTGTTGAACTAATGGGTGGAACAATTTCAGTTCAATCTGAAGTAAAAAAAGGCTCCAGGTTCTATTTTACAGTTCCGTACAAATCATCAGCAAACTTAAACAATACTTTCGCCTGAAAGATTCACCATGTGCGATTGCTGTCAGGCAAAGAACTGTTTTGATTTCAACATTCTTATTACCAGTAGTATAAAATCCGGTTAATTCAAAAAATCAGGAACTGTGGAAAGTTTCTGAATTGCGGCCTTCCTCCTTTATTTTTCATTGGCAATATCAAGTACTCCAAGATAGAGAAGTTTAGCAGCATCTTCCATGATTTCGGGTGTCAGGGCATCCGTATTATCGAGCGGATGATGATAATAGACCGTTTTTACCGTACCCGAGGTATATAAATGTACTGTTTTATACCCGGCTTTTTCAAAAATTGCACCGTCAGTTCTTGGTCTTCCATAGGTTGCACGGACTTCTGATGCGTTGAAATCCCGGTGAATGTATTTTTCATTGGCAGTGGTAAAATGGCTGAGAATCTGTGGATATGACTTTCCTCCGGCCAGTAAAAAGCCTGTCCCGTTGCCAACCATATCAAGATTGATCAGACATACAACCTTATCCTTAGGCCAGACGGGCATTTCTACACATTTTTTACTTCCATAGAGACCACATTCTTCACCTCCGAAAAATATAAAAATGACTGTACGGGCAGGTCTGATTTGAGAACCGGCCATTGCTCTGGCAGTCGCCAGAATATCAACCGAGCCTGAAGCATTGTCGAGGGCACCGGGGAAAAGACAGCCCGGACTCCCGACAGCATCAAGGTGAGCTCCGAGAATTACTGCTTCCTTCTTCAACACCGGATCTGATCCTTCAATGACTCCGATGACATTGCAGGAACGGCTGTCAGGATAATATTTTGTAGAGGCCGTAATCTGTACTTTTTTATTCAGTGAAAAGGAATTCGGCCGCAGGTTCTTTGTTATAGATGCGTGTATATCAGCATATCTGACACCGGTTCCTTCAAAAAATTCCTCAGCAACCGGCTCGCCAACATGTGCATAGATAAATCCTTTGATATAAGATGTATTCGGGTTTGCGATCTTGCTTACATACAAGAGCCCTTTTGCCCCCATTTCAACTGCATGTTGAAATTTGTAACGATGGTAACTGTATGGTTCCCATTTGATCTGTGTGCTGTCATTTGCACCATATGGGACCCCGGTTTCCATCAAAACGATTTTCCCTTTGACATCAATATTGCTGTAATCATCGTAATTCAGTTCAGGCGCAGATATGCCATATCCAACATATACCAGTTCACCTGTCACAGCTCCTGAGGCGGAGTTTGAACCCGGAAAGAAATCGTCAGGAAAATGATATTTTTTAGAAGAATTGTTCTTGCTTTCCAACAAGGTGACACTTCCCGGGGTATTCACCATACAGTAGGCATTTGGAAAATTCTGAAAAAATGTGCTGTCCCCGATTCCGGGTTTAACCCCTGCCTTCCTAAGTTCGTCGGCAACCCAGCCGGCTGCCTGCAAATAACCCGGCGAACCAGACAGGCGGCCACCATATTTTACAGATGTCAGTTCGGAAGCATCTCCAAGTAAGTCTTGGCTTGAAATGGAATGAAATGTTTTCAGGAGAGCTTTCTCCTGCCCTTGCGGAAATCCAGCGAATGCTGAACAACTCAGCAAAAGAAAAACTACAAATTTTGCGCTCATTGATAAATCTTTCAAAATAAATGCATTGATTAACCTGCTTTTCTAATACAAATCGAGACCCAGGGCGGCTTTAACTTTGTAAGCACAGATAGCCCTGTCAATTTTTGCTTTGAGAAATTGCAGACTGGTTTCAGATTCCGCATTCTGGGCGTCAAGTAAATCAAGGTTGGTGAGGGTACCCGACTTGAATTTAAGATCTGCAAGTTCGTGTGCTTTTTTTGCCTGGGAAAGCTGCATTTCGAAAAGCTGTGATTTTGATATGGCAGCTTTCAGGTTATTGATACTTTCCATAACCTCCGTTGTGATGGTTCGTCTGGTCAGATCAACGTCGTAGAGGTTGGACTGTATGGCTGAACTTGCCAGCTGTGTATTTAACTTCGTCCGGGATGCATCATAAACCGGGATCAGCAGACTCAGACCAATAGCATAATTAGCTCTTGGCTTTTCCAGCTCAGGGATATAACCATTCTTCCATCCGCCGCTTGCAAAAGCAGAAAGAACCGGGTTTTCATGCATTTTCACCAGATCCTGGTAAGCTTTTGAGACATCCACTTTTTTCACTGCAAACTTCATCTCATTCCGGTTATTAAGGGCCACTGCGATCAGTGAATCCTCTGCAAATGAAACAAAATCAGAAAGTAATACATTTCGGACACGATGCTGGCTGGTTGCAGACTCTCCCATTAACATATTAAGCAGGGAATTCTGAAAATTAAGGGAGGTTATCACATCCGTTTTCTGACTTTCGACGGTCGAAATCCTGACCTTTGTGCTTAAAATCTCGTATTGAGTTGCAGAACCGGTGGCTACCTGTTTCTCAACATTTTTCAGATGTTCCTGTAAAGCAGATAGTTGCTCCTCTTTTATGGCAGCAGCTTCCTGAAAATAGAGCAGGTTGTAATAGCATCCGATTGTGACAAGCGACAACTTCTGCTTGATCTGGTTAATACTGATATTGTTCAGTTCTTTGCTCTTTTCTTCAAATTGGATATTTTTTTTGGTTTTCCCAAAATCAGTAATGGTCTCGTTGACGCTGAGTGCAGCATTGATATTATTTACCGGAGCAAGTGAGAAACTTCCCATATCAGGAATGGTAAGTGACGGAACGGGCCCGATATGCGAATAATTGCCTGCAACCATTGCATTTGGCAGATAAGCCGAACGCGCCAGCGCAATTTTGGTATCTGCAGCATTCAGCGCTTCAACTGCTTGCTGAACAGTTGGATAACTCTGTATAACCCTGCTGATCAAAGGCTTAAGTTCAAGCGAATCGTTTTTAATAACTTGTCCGGTCCCTTCTTTCGTAAAGAAGGATAATGTCGAAAAAACGATTAACAAAGAAAATAAATGACGATATATCATGACTTTGCAATTAAATCTTCCATGAAAAAAATAGTAAATAATTGAATATCAAATATTCATAAGAATTTTCTATTCAGTATGAACAACCTCTGCTGGTAATGGGCTCTTTTTCTTTCGGATACGCAGGAAAAGAACAGGAATTCCGCCAATCAGCGTTATGACTGAGGCAATAAGAAAATCATCATTGATACCCTCAATATAGGCTTGTTGCGAAACATTAGACACAATCATGTATTGTGATTGCTTTTTGGCAACAGTTACCGAGCTGCCTGCAGAATGTTCAACCGATTCGCTGATATTCTTAACAGCAGACTTGTATGCAGGAGAGTTTGCTTCAAGCGCGCCTCCGTACATCTGTGCATGGTAATTGACCCGTGTTGAGAGAAATGTAGCGAGTATGGCAACTCCAAAACTTCCTCCTAACTGCCTGACAACATTATTAATACCTGATGCCTGCGCCATTTTTTCCCTGGGTATGTCGACCAGGGAAACCGCCAAAAGTGCAGAATAAATGGTTCCCATACCGACTCCTCGCAGATAGAGTGGCAACATGATGGCTGCATGTTCGGTAAGAAATGAAAGATGGGAATTCAGGTAAAAACTGAAGGACATTAATACTATTCCAATCAGAATGGGTATTTTGGCATTGACTTTGCCACTGACAAAACCTGAAATCGGGGCTACAATTCCCTGGATAATACCTACCGGCAGAAAAACAGAACCTGACTGCAGAGCTGTATATCCCAATGAGTTCTGCAAATACAAAGGCAAAAGGAAAGTGCTGCCAAACATGCCAATCCCAAACAGAAACATGACCAGTGTACTTATACCAAAATTGTAGTTTCCCAAAAGCCGCAGGTCAATGAGCGGGTTCTCGACGACAAACTCTGCAGTGACAAATACCGCAAATGCAATGATGGAAATGGCAAAACAGGCAAGAATATAGGGGGCATGCCAACCTTCAGAATTGGTTGCTGCATTCCCTTCCGTGAGTGCGTACAAAATGATGGGAAGAAAAAGGCTAACTGAAATAAAACCAACTATATCGAATTTTCCGCCCCATTTTTGAATCATTTCACGTTGAATAATTATGGTAAACAACATCCCGACGATACCAACAGGAACATTGATATCAAATATAAGCTGCCAATTAAAATGATCGACCAGATAACCCCCGATCAACGGACCGAAAGATACTGAAGCAGCAGCCGCAACAGCCCAGAATCCAACTGCTATGCCACGTTGCCTGGGCGGAAACTCCCTGACTACTATGGCCATTCCCAAAGGTTGAATGATTCCAGCTCCCAGTCCCTGGATGACACGTGAAAAAATCAGCACATTTTCATCAGAAGACATACCGCACATGAAGGATCCAAGGGTAAAAACAAACATTCCAAGAAAATACATCCGTTTGTAGCCGTAATGATCTGCCAACCAGGCAGCTGCAGGCAGCATTACTGCCAGGGCCAGCATATAGGCTGTTAATACCCATTCAATGGTATCCAGGCCGACACCAAAGGATGACATCATTTTTGGCAAGGCAACATTGACAATTGTTGCATCCAGCACTGCCATGAAGGTACCAATCATGATATTTGCCAGGACAAACCACTTGTATAAATCGTGACTGGGATGCCACTTTGAATCGCGGGTTCTGATTAAACGCCTTATCCTGTGGGAAGGAGTTACATTCCGCATTATTTATCTTTTAAAATTTTAACCACAACAGACATTCCGGGCAGGAAACTTAAATTTTTCACATCTTTTCCGTCTTCATCACTATCAATGGATATCTTAACCGGAACACGCTGAGTTATTTTGGTAAAATTTCCTGAGGCATTATTGGCAGGAATCAGCGAGAACAAAGATGCAGTAGAAGCGCCAATTGAAAATACTTTGCCCATAAAAACCTTATTTCCAAAGGCATCAACAGTGAATTTCGCCTGTTGGTTAAGGTGAATATCCGCAAGTTTTGTTTCCTCCAGAAAAATAATAACCCATCTCAGATTTTGACCTGCCAGTGAAAAAACGGCTTGTCCGGGCTGAACAATGTCGCCTGCCAACAGCCATCTTTTAGCTATGACACCATCGAAAGGGGCATAAAGCTTTGTGTTAGTCAATTGCGTATCAGTAACATTTATCTGGGCATTTGCCAGCCCGATGGCAGCTTTGGCGCTTTCGATCAGTGCTTTTGAAACCGAAAGTTGAACTTTAGCCGCCTCCAGCTGGGCATTTGCAGATTCATACGCCTTTTTAAGGTGATCGTACAATTCTTTCGTTATCACATCTCCTGCAACCTGGACTTTGGCCCTTTCATAATCATCTTTGGCCTTTTCAAGTGAAACCTCAAAAACTTTAATGTTTTCCTTGTCGTAGTTCAGTTTGGCTTTTACCTGTTCCAGCTGTGACTGCGACTGGACAAGCACGGCCTGAGTCTGTTCTTTTTGAGCAATTAAATCCATACTGTCAAGCTCAACCAGCAAGGCACCTTTCTTTACTGTATCCCCTTCAATGGCATAAAGACACGAGATCCTTCCAAGAATTTTGGCACCGATCTGAACATTGTCAGAATCGATATGTGCGTCATCTGTTGTGATATACCTGGAATAATCTTTGTACCAGTACCATGTGCCAACAACTACCAGAATTACAATTACTGTAAGTGGCAGGTAAATTTTCATCTTGCTTGCTGTTGTTCCTTTTTGAGCCATTGTATCTGAATTTGAGTCAGTAAAATCACGTAATTATTTTTAAAGCGAGCAAATTTACTTGTTTTATTGCACAATAGTTTCAATGAGGAGTGTTGAAAATTATCTTACTGTCAAATATTCCTAACAGTAACTACACTAAATATCAGAAATAAAACTGCCCGTATCAGAAATACTTCAATTTCTGACCGGGCAATTTATATTATCTGTATAATATTCTATAACTATCTGCCGAAAACATACCTGAAATTAATACCGAATTCACCCGGATTCAGGGAGGTATTCTGAACAATTACAAATACAGGCCTCCAGTCCATGCCAAGTACAAGGGGAGCCTTTTTGAAGCGATATTCCAAACCAATTTCCCCGGGAACTCCTAATTGAAAGGATGAATTGTAATCATATTTGTTGCTGGTTCCAATAAAAGCAGAGGCTCCGACACCTGCATACCAGCTAAATTCATTGCCGCCAAGCGGGCTGTAAATAAAATCCCATAATGCTTCAGCTGAAACACCACCGCCAAATGATAGGTCAGCGTGGATCCGGCTGAATTTTCCGGCTTCAAAGACAGCATCAACAGCAGCGTTATTTCCCCAGTTGCTTCCAAAACGTATTCCGAGTTCCTGTGCCTGGGAAAGCCCTGATATACAAATAAATATAAGAGCTAATAATGCCGCTTTCAAATTTTTGATCATTTTCATAACTGATAATTAATGTGTTATTAGTGGTTTAACGATCAAAAAAAAATTAGGTTAACACTTTAAGATCAAAAATATCTTACTCCAATACAATCATTTCATGAATGCCCAATTCAGGTAAAGTGCAGTAAATAAATCCTTTATCATATGTAAATGGTAATATTTTATTTTCAGGCTGAAGTGTAACCTTTGCTGGTTTTGATTCATTCCTGATCTTAATTTTTAATGGTCCCAATGGTGTAATCTCATCATGAACCATTACTTTTTCATTGTCGTGAGGACCGGAGGCGTTAATCAGATTAACTATCTTCATCCCGCCTTTACGGTTAAGGGTAACATCCACATAATGTGAACCGGTTACTGAAACAGCCGGCTCGGGGAATATCTCTTTAACCAGTGATGCCAGGAAATCCCTCATTACAGGCGCCGAACGGTTGGTGTAGGCTTTGCCCAGTTCGAGGTGAGTAGCTGCTAACATTCCCTTTCCGTATGGTGTTATCGTCGCTGCAATCTCGGAAGGTCCGTCCATATTGACTGCCTGGTAATATCTTCCAAATGACCGGACCCCGGCACCAGGTACAACCCCCTGGGACAGCGACATCAATTCAGCAATCCATCCATTATTTTCCAGCCCGTTGTTTTTTACTGACGGAGGTGTTTTTATGGATATGTTTAGTTCCTCTTTGAAAAGGGAGGCAGAATTGGGTCCCACCAGCAATAAACTGCCACCCGCAGATACGTAGTCCAGCAATTTCTTTTTAAAACCCGGCGTTATAGTTTCCCATTCCGGGTAAATAAGCAACGGATATTTGTTGATATCTTTCAAATGATGTTCTGCCACTATATCCACAACATACTGTGATGCCAGCAAGTTCTGCAAAATCCCCTTCAGCGGGGTTAATTCCCTGTCGAATCCTCCAAAAAGCCTGTTTGTTTTTGCGTAAAGCGCATCAGTGGACAAAATCAGCCCAATCTGGGGAATACCTGTCACACCCTGGCACCAGGGTTGCCGCTCACGGCAAAATTTTGCAGCTTCCGACAACAATGGAATCATCCAGTTGTAAATGGAACCGTCTCTTTTTTGCTGCAGGTAGATCTGTACACCACCACCAAGCGAAATTACTGTTGCCAGTTCCCGTTCAATCTGGGGCGGGGTTTTCACGCTTTGTGTTCCTTCTTCATTCCCAATCCAGGAAAATCCCCAGGCCATCAGATCCCATGGTTTGCCCTGATTTCTGATAAACCGCGCTTCACTTCTTGCACTGTTCATACTGTTAAGTGCGGAAAAATCACCTGAAATAAAATCAACGGGAATGGTGACCGGTTCAGGCAATAGAGTAGAGAAAGCCCAGTTGCTTGCAACCTGGAACTTAGGATTGTACGCATGCAGTTCGTTGACATATTTGGTAACATAGGCCTTAAACCCATCCCGGCTGAACTGCAGAAATTCCTTCCAGTTGGGATCGCCCGGTTTACGGGGTATCTCAATTAATCCGGTCTTTTTTGTGAACAAATCCAATGCCTTTGCAGAGTAATCAAGCTGATGCGCCCAGCAATCTCCATCCACCCAGACTCCATCAACCCCATAATCCGATGAAAGTTCCTTCAATTGCGGAATCAACAATGAATCAGCATAATTGCTGAAAACCGAAGTTTTTTCTTTCGAACGAATTCCATCTGCACCAATTGCCGCCCAGTTCGGATGAAGCTCTACTGACCTGGAATCCCATACACCTGAATAATGCATATAGAGCGAAACACCTCTCTCGGCTGTTACATCACGCCAGATGCGCAACTGGTCCCTGACAAAACCCGGTACCGGATTGCCAACCTTTGTAGGATAGCTTGAATAACCGGGATGTCCTTTGCAATCGACTTGTATAAAGTCTGGTTTAACCTTATCAATCAGGTTGTTGACCATCGCAGCATCGACATTCTTGCCCACCTCTTTGCAATCGGGTCCCGCATGAAAATCAAAATGCAGTCCAAAATAGCTGTGAGCACGATCCAGACGTTGTGGCAATGATTTCTGACCACTAAGATGGCTGACAGTAAAAATCAACATTAGTGTAAGTAGTTTTTTCATTGGATCAGTAGTTTGTTAAGTTGGGATAAATTTAGAAAAACTTAAAAACTTATTATGTTATTATGTGAGAATAGTTGAAGTTCAGAATTTTGTGATGTCAAATCTTTTTATCTTTGCCCGCATAAAATTATTTGAATGAAATTATTTAGAATCATTATATTTTGCATTCTCCTTGTGCAGGCTAATTCATTGTATGCCAAAGCGCCTGTGTTTTCTGAAAAGGATTACTTTAATCATCCGCCCAGAGTAATCAGGGTGTGTTGTGCCCTCGGTTCCGATTTGAAAGTTTCAATAGTTCCTGTTTATAAGTATACTATGATCTCAAGTCCTGAAAATCTAGGGCCACACGTCTATCTCGGCAACAAGGAAGAGAACAACGGGATTATTTATACAAGACGGGCAGGATTCCTGGATTTCGGTCACCTGCGGGACCTGGTCGACTGGACAGCCTATCTATATAACCTGGTAAAGAAAAGTCAGCAATCCGGGGAGATATTTATCAATTTGGGTTTTGAAGGTGGAGAAAAATCACTGGTAATAAAAGTCCCAAAAACTGAGAAGGAGGAGGATGTGATTAATCTTGCAGGAAGGATCGCTTACGACCTTTCCATATGGCATGAGATCAGTTCATGGTTTGGCGCTTCATCTGTCCCGCTGGTTCCGGAAAGATTTTCCAGTTTCTCGGTCGAGGATGCCTATTCCAATATGTTGGGAATGAAGATTGCCTCGGAAGCCATAAAAAGTGAACTTCCCTACAATCAGGCAGTTACAGAAATAATCAGACAAACTCTTGTCGAACTTGAAGCAGTTTCTTCAAAGGAAGACAGTTACAAAGCCATGGAAGCTGTAAGAGATGTCTGGTGGACAAGAAAAAAACGACTGCCCAGCAATAAAGTAACCCTTCAGCGGGAATTGGGAGTTTATCCATCTGTAAATCCGTGGATTGTACCGGGATGGGAAAGCAAAAACAAGAATCCCTACATTGTAACAGTGCCCGAAACCACCCTGGATGGAATTCCTTTGTCTGAATTCTACACCTTGACATTCAATAAGAACCACAAAGTACCTGTCAGAAAAATTTTTCCTGAGCGCAGCAACAAGACGGTAACCCAAATTGATTTTCCGGAAATTATTGCCTACATAGCCATCTGTATGGAAAAGGAGAACACGAATTTTAGAATGTAGTGATGACTACGCAAAAACCTGATTTAATAGAAGTTAACCGTCAGTTAAAAAACAGCAGACTGGCAGATCATCTCTCCGGCTATGCAATTATTCTTGGCTCTCAGTCTCCAAGAAGAAAGGAACTTTTTGCAGGCTTAAATCTTCCCTTTTCCATAGAAGTCAGAGAGGTGGATGAAAGCTTCCCCGCAAGTATGAGTGTCTATGATGTACCGGAATACCTGGCTATTTTAAAATCTGAGCCATTTAGGGCTGACTTCAAAGAAAACGGCCTGCTTATTACCGCTGATACAATTGTTCTTATTGAAGACCAGGTACTTGGGAAACCTTTTGACTACGACCATGCTTTTGAAATGCTAAACTTGCTCTCAGGCAAAAAACACGTGGTAATAACGGGTGTATGCATTACTTCCGCCAGTAAACAGTTGACTTTTTGCGATCATACCGATGTATGGTTCAAAACACTGACCACGGAAGAAATAGACTACTACCTCACACATTACAGACCATACGACAAAGCTGGCTCATACGGTGTCCAGGAATGGATAGGATATGTGGCAATTGAAAAAATAGAAGGATCCTATTTTAATGTCATGGGACTGCCTATCCAGCGCTTATACCAGGAATTGCTGACCTTTTAAAATATCAGAATCAAAAAATGAAAAAAATTATTTTTCGTACTTGCTATTTTCCTTTTTTCAAATTTAAGTTTTGCGACTGAGGGGATGTGGATCCCTACCCTACTGAAAAAGTACAACATCGGGGAGATGCAAAAAATGGGGTTCAAACTTACTGCCGAAGATATTTATGATGTAAACCATGCAAGCCTGAAAGATGCAGTGGTACTGTTTGGCTCCGGCTGTACCGGCGAAGTGATTTCAGGCGATGGATTGTTGATTACCAACCACCATTGCGGTTTTGGACAGATACAAAAACACAGTTCACTGGAACATGACTACCTGACGGATGGATTTTGGGCAAAAAACAGGTCGGAAGAGTTGACAAACCCGGGATTGACAGTACAATTTCTTGTCAGGATGGATGACGTTACAGAGGATGTATTAAAGGGTGCTAAAGATGACATGGAGGATAATGAACTGAAAAAATTGATTGCCGTGAATATTGAGGCAGTCAAAAAGAACTGCAAGGGCAAATCTGAATACGTGGTGGATGTAAAACCTCTTTTTTATGGAAATCAGTACTTTGCATATGTTTATGAAGTATTCCGAGATATCAGGTTGGTAGGCGCTCCCCCGGCATCAATCGGAAAATTTGGAGGAGACACCGACAATTGGGTTTGGCCCCGTCATACCGGTGATTTCTCCCTTTTCAGGATTTATGCAAACAAAGAAAACAAACCGGCTCCTTATTCTCCTGAAAATGTTCCGTATCACCCGAAGAAATTCTTGCCTGTCAACATTAGCGGGATAAAACCTGGTGATTTTACCATGGTTTTTGGTTTTCCTGGAACCACCCAGGAATATCTCCCTTCCCAGGCAATACAGCTGTTGATCGAAAAGAGTAATCCCAACAAAGTGGACGTAAGGACAGCTAAACTGGATATTCTGGATAAACAAATGTCAGTAAGTCCAAAAGTAAGAATTCAATATGCTTCGAAAGCTGCAGGATTATCCAACGCGTGGAAAAAATGGCAAGGTGAGACAAAAGGTTTGATCCGCCTTAACGCAATAGAAACAAAACAAAAGGAAGAGGCGCTTTTTTCACAATGGGTGAGTCGAAACACTGAAAGAGAAAAAAAATACGGACAACTGCTTGCCGACTTTTCCCGTTATTATTCCGAACTTTCTGAATACCAGGCAGCATATGACCTGTACAATGAAGCTATTCTGCGCGGTACTGATGCTTCCTTACTGATCTCTCGTTTCGACCAGATGACACAAAACATCAGTGATACGGCTAAATTTCGCAAACTGAAACGGGCATTGACTGACTACCTCCCAGGATACCTGAAAGACTATGATTATGAGACAGATGCCATTGTTATGCCGGCCATGCTGAAAATGTATGTTACAAGAGTTGATTCAAAACACTTGCCAGACAAAATTGTAAGCCAAAAATCAGATTTGTCCAACAGCTCGTATGTACAAACATTGTATAAAAAATCAATTTTCTCTGATACTCTTAAGATTAAGTCGCTGCTTAAAAACTTTGATTCGAAAGCCCTCAGAAAGCTTAAAAAAGATAAGCTATATCAACTATATACCACTATTTCAGAATATTACACAAATACTACTGAGCCTGCCTGGCAAAAATTAAACCAGTCAATACTCAAAACACAAAAGGCCTATATGGCTGCCATTCTTGAAATGAAAAAAGATCAGAGGCTAATGGCAGATGCCAACCTCACACTCAGAGTTACCTACGGAAAAATAGAAGGATATGAGCCAAAGGATGGGGTTTACTATCAACCGTTTACAACTCTTACCGGAGTTATGGAAAAGCAAGATCCGAACAACCCCGACTATTTTGTTCCGGAGAAACTGAAAACTCTTTACCTCAATAAGGATTTTGGAGATTATACCAATTCAGCCGGTGATGTCCCGATTGCCTTCTGCGCCTCCAACCACACAACCGGTGGAAATTCAGGCAGTCCTGTAATAAACAGCAATGGGGAACTTATAGGCGTCAATTTTGACCGTTGCTGGGAAGGGACAATGAGTGATGTGCTTTTTGATCCGGAGAGATGCAGAAATATCTCACTGGATATGAGGTATGTGCTTTTTATCATTGACAAATTTGCTGGTGCCGGATATCTGCTGAATGAAATGAAAATTTCAAAATAATATCTGCAGAAAGGGATAATTATCATAAACCCTCAAGGTACGACAACCTTGAGGGTTGTCAAACCTTGAGGGTTGTCAAACCTTGAGGGTTTATTTGTAAAAATTTCAATTTCTGTACTTTAACAGTCCTGATTTTTTTAACAGACCGAATTCTTGTTCAAAATTGGGAGTAAAAACTCCTTTCCCTATATTTCGTTCAATATCTTTAATTTTCCAGAATTTACCTTCCGATATTTCATCTGAACATAGGGCATCAGGTTTCCCTTCATAGGTGATGAAGCTGTAGACAAGTTCTGACTCAATTTCAGAGTCCCATCGGTACCTGATCGCAGGAACAGCATTAAAGCCCTCAAGGCCAATCTCTTCCATCGCCTCGCGCTTTAATGATTCTTCGATTGTTTCCCCGAATGCAAGATGCCCTCCTACTGCGGTATCCCATTTACCCGGTTGTACCAGTTTCGTAATGGCTCTTTTCTGCAGGAAAAGTGAGGAATCAGCGTTAAGCAGATGAAGATGTACGACCGGGTGAAGAGTTCTTGATCCGTTGTGGCAATAAGAGCGGAGCGCTTTCCCAAGAATGCGTCCATCTTCATCTACTATTGGGAGCCATTCTTCATCATCTGAAACAGCAGTCTTTTTTCTTCCTGTCAGCTTTCGACGGACCAGCATGAATCCCAGGTAAGCCCCCATCATTACAAACAGCATGAAACTGCTCACAAAAGCCCATATTTCCTTGCTCAAATAAAATGCAGCCCAGAGAACCATCAATGTATGGATCAGAACAATCCACAACATCACAAACAAATTTTTCCTGAAAAGGTCTTTTTGAACTCCCTCCAGCTTTATTCCCTTGAGATACCTTTGAGACATGGATCCGAGCGGATCGATCCTTGAAAAGAGTGATAGTGAAATCAGGGCAGCCAGTACCACATCAATCATAGCAGGCTTGACCTTAAAAAAAATTTCGTTTTCAAACAGATAGGAAAGTGCTGAAAGGAAAAATAGGAGGATCATGTCCAGCAACACAAAGTTATCCAGTCTTTTTTCGCGGATCCAGGTAATCAGCATTTCAACGAGTCCGATTGATACTGCAACCACCAGACCGACCTTCATCCCCCATATTTCGTCAGCCAGAATAAAAACAAGCAGGGGGACCAATCCTGGTATAAGTTTCTTGATCAAAACAGACCGTTCAATTCAGTTGGTACTTTGGAACCTTTTCATACGTTTTAAATGTGTCAGTAGATCTGTACACTTTGTAGATCCTAACATAAAAAACCAGGGTTGAATAAGCCGGAATTGTTCCCATTTCGGTTCCGGAGTAACCAATTTTAGAAGGGATGATCCATTTTGCTTCACCCCCGTCTTTCATGTAGGTTATTCCTTCCTCCCATCCCTGGATTACCTGGCTGCTTCCGACTGTAAAACCGAATGGTTCGAATTCTCCTGATGTATCAAACATGGTACCATCCTGAATACCCATTGTATCATTGTCTTCAATCAGGTATCCCTTATAAAATATCTTCACATAATCGCCTGAAACTATGTCATCGCCCGTTCCAACTTTGGTATTAAAATAATAAAGCCCCGATTCAGTTGGACTGGAACCCTTGTGGTACCTGTTGATATATTTATCCAGAAGGTATTTTTCAGTTTCAACCTGAGTCTGAAGTGTCGTTTTATTACACGAAGAAATAGCAATAATAACAAGTACAACTAATAACGGATAAATATATTTTTCCAACTTCATCAGTAGAATATTTTGGTTTTCGGACACTCTTTTAAATACCCGGGTGCAAGGATACAAAATGTTAATGACCTGCTCAACTTTTGACCGTTCTTTCAGGTAAATCAACGCAAAATTAACCAAATTTAACCCTAAGCCAAAACTGTGGCAATAAAAATTAAAGCTCCTTTTGACTTTCTCTCTCAAGTAGCTCTGCATAATTAGACAGCAGATCTTTTAGCTTCTGTACAGCAGTCTCAAGCGATTCCCGCAACTCCCCGCCAGAAGCATTGTGATGTCCGCCGCCACTAAAATGCTTTGCAGAAAAATCATTCACAGCAAATCCACCTTTGGAGCGGAAGGATATTTTAATTTTTTCCTCATTCTCCATTAAAAAAGCGGAAAAAATTATTCCCTTAATTGAGAGAGGATAATTGACAAACCCTTCAGTATCACCAATTTTAAAATTGTACTTTTTAAGTTCTTCTCGTGTCAGGGAGATAATGGCAGCATGGAAATGTGGTAATACTTCCATTTTTTCAGACAACGCATATCCCAGGAGCCGTAAGCGATCTTCGGTATTTGTGTTGAAGAGAACTTCATGAATTTTGTACTGATCAGCTCCTTGGCCTATTAAATCAGACACCGCCTGGTAAAGTTCCTTCCTTTTTGCGTTGTGGCTAAATGAAGCTGTATCCGCAATAATTCCTGTCAAAAGTGCCTGTGCACCCAGCGAATCCAGGTTCCCGCCCCACCCCATTTTGACAACAAAATCATAAACAAGCTCTGCCGTTGAACTTACACTGGTATCTGAGAACAACCACCTGGCTTCAATGGCCGGTTGTGGATGATGATCAATCAGCACCAGGTTTGTCGTCAGATATTCCAGGTATTTTCGGACTTTACCAACTCTATTGATATCATTGAAATCAAGCATGAAAATTACATCGGCCTCCTTTATCAGCCTTTCAGACTCCTTTTCCTGGTGTTCATATATGAACCAGCCTTTGTACTCATTCAAAGAAGGAACAACAGGAGGAAAATCAGTGGGGAATATTACTGTCGAGCTGAAACCGGCATTCTGCAATACATTGTTCAACCCAAGGGAAGAGCCTAAAGCGTCACCATCCGGATTTGCATGGGTAAGTATCACAACTTTTTTTACTTCTTTGTTCATCCAGTTTAAAAGCGACTGGCAGATATCTATGTTGATGTTGGTCATAATGAATCCTGTTTGAAACCACAAAAATAGTCTATTCTTCGTTTAATCAGTGCTTACTTAATTTCTTTCAAAAAGGAATAATGAATACACCGATTTTAATTTTACAAATTCCGGATAAAATCATTTTCAAAGGAATGTCGATTTATTTCTAATTTTGTGCAAATTTTTAAAACTGATAAATCTCAAAAAATGGCACAAAATCTGACTTTCACTATGATCAAACCCTGCGCCGTGCGCAACCAACACATAGGTTCAATTCTTAAGATGATTTCTGAACGTGGATTTCGCATCAAGGCGATGAAGCTTACCCGGATGACCCGGGCAAACGCCGAGGCTTTCTATGGCATCCACGCAGGTAAACCATTTTTTGAAGAACTGGTATCATTTATGTCATCCGGACCTATTGTGGCAGCTATCCTTGAAAAAGAAAATGCAATCGCGGATTACAGGGAACTGATCGGCGCTACCAATCCTGCCAACGCTGCGCCGGGAACTATCCGCCAGTTGTTCGCGGAATCATTTACCGCCAATGCCGTTCATGGCGCGGACAGTGATGAAAATGCCATCAGGGAAGGCTCCTTCTTTTTTTCTGAAATAGAACAGTTCTAAATAAGGATATTTAATGGAATTCATTACAAATTGGAACTCATTGTTGAACCCATTTGCATAAAATTTCGTACTAAAAACCGTAATGTGTATGCATCCTCAAGTACCTGAAAACAGATATAAATTATTTTATTAAAAATTTCAACATATTAATTATAAGGCTTATAAATATTACAGGTTTTAGAAGGTTGATGCTTAATTATTAAATATTATTACATGCAAAATACCCACCCCGAATTGCCGGGAAAAGTCTAAATTGATTATAAGGGTATTCCATGTGGCAATTAGAAAACAAAATTATTAGCGCATGAAAGAAAATTCAGTAAAAATTACATTTGCAGGAAATCCTCTGACCCTGCTTGGTACTGAGATCAAGGTAGGTGACAAGGCCCCTGATTTTGTAGCAGTCGGTGCAGGTTTGGCTCCGGTGAAGTTGTCTGATTTTGCCGGCAAGGCAGTTATACTAGCCATCTATCCTTCCATTGACACCGGCGTTTGTGCTGCCCAGAACAGAAGGTTCAATGCTGAGGCCAATAACATGAAGGACGTGGTCGTACTCTCCATTTCCTGCGACCTTCCGTTTGCCCAGTCCCGCTTTTGCGCGGCTGAAGGACTTGAAAACATCAAGACTATTTCGGACCACAAGGATCTGGATTTCGGACAGAAATACGGATTCTGGATCAAGGAACTACGCCTGCTGGCCAGAGGTACCGTCGTGATCGATAAAGCGGGAATTGTAAAATATGTCGAATATGTTTCGGAAGTAACCCATGAACCCAATTACGAAGCGGCGCTTGCTGCGGTAAAAGGACTGTAACAGGACATTTCAGACAACAAATTTATTGACGGGTTAATTTTAAAACCCCTTAAGCAGAAATTGCTTTCTGCTTAAGGGGTTTTATTTAGGGGAATGATTAATATCAACCAGATGGCCCGATGTTTTCACAAAAATGCCTGAATAATCATTGTTATTTACTGAATAAGAGGCAAACAGGCTTAAATGCAGGTATCTCATCCACAAAAGTTAAAAGCCCTGTTTCGGCATTGCGTTTAAAAGCCACGATATTATTGGTATTCTGATTGGCTACCAGCAAATAATCACCATCAGGGCTCAGCGTAAAATTCCGGGGTGTTTCACCCCTGGTATCTGCATGGCCAATCAAATTAATTTTTGAATCCAGAACAGAAAAAATTGCGATAGAATTCATCCCCCTGTTGGATACATAGAGAAACCTCCCGTCTGATGACAGATGAATATCAGCGCAAGTATTTGGTGTTTTATATTCCGGAGGCAGGGTTGAAACTGTCTCCTGCACTTTGAAATTCCCGTTCTCAGCCAATTGAACCACAGAAACGCTGCACCCCATTTCATTGGAAACAAATAACAATTTGCCATTTGGATGGATAGCCATATGCCTGGGTCCGCTTCCCGGGGCCAATTTGATCTCCGGAAATTTATACGGCTTTAAAGTGTAAAAATTTTTATCGATGGTATAAACCTTTACCTGATCAATACCCAGATCAGCGACAAAAATCCGTTTTCCTCCGGGCTCGAAAAGGGAACTGTGCACATGGGGTGTTTCCTGGCGGGCAAGAACCGGTCCGGATCCGGTGTGCCGGGAAACAGATAACGCTTCCGATAATTCACCGGAAGGCAAAATCTTAAATAAGGCAACACTGCCGCCCGTATAATTAGATGCAACAACATAACCTTCCTCATTTACAGCTACATGACAAGGATTAGCACCTCCACTGGAAACAATGTTTACCGATGACAAATTACCCGCCTTATCTACATTGAAAAGTTCAACATAACCCATTTTGCTGTTATTTTCATCCAACATTTCCCTCACGGAAACCAAATGTTTTCCATCGGTGGTCATTGTAAGATAGGAAGGATTCTCTGAGAGAACTGCCAAACCATTGCTGTGTAATTTGCCTGAGACAGGATCCAGTCCATAACTGTAAATTCCCTCACTGCCATTCTCCTCCGTGTAGGTTCCGACAAAAAAATGAAGTATCCCTTTTGGTGCAATTGTCTGCGCACTAACCTCTAGTGTCATGGAAAAAATCAAAAGAACAAACAGTAACTTTCTCATTTGTAAGTTATTTGCATGATGAATCCTGATAAAATGATCTGAAAAAATTCAATTATTTTACGCGTATAATTACCTAATCTCGTAGAAATCAACAATGATATGCGTGAAGTACTTTTCCCTGATATAAACCAGTTTCAATTAGCTAATTTAGTAAATCATTTCGAAACCTGTCAGAAACGGATCAACAGATATTGCCAGTTCATAAATATCCTGAAAATAATTATTTGTTCCGTTGTCAGTAAATTCATAAAACGTAAAATTCAACAAATCAGATATATCAAGGATATTTCATCCTAAAAATATAACTTCCCGAACCGGTGCTTAAACAAAATTTACCTTCCGTTGTGCCTGATTGAATAACCGTTTTACCATCCTCTGTGATTTCCGACCCGGCCTTAACAGGAAATACGATCAAAGCATCGGTGTTTGCCGGTATTTCAATCCTCATTTCCAGGTAATTATTCAATTTTTTCCAGGCACTGCCTATCCTGCCATAGGGTGAAAGGTAACTCGCATTAACTTCAGTTATATCTCCTGCAACTTCTGGCCTGATGATAATATTTCTGAATGCGGTGCTGTTCTTATCCTGTTTGATACCTCCTAACCCGGTATAGAACCATTCCATCAGATGACCCAGCATCAGGTGGTTGTTGGAAACTTCTTCCAATGCCGGCCAGGACTCGGTGAGGGCTGTAGCTCCCTTTTTTAACTGAAATCCATATCCCGGGAGGTCATCCCTGAAATTCATATCGAACAACAACTGTGAACCGCCATTTTCTTCCAGCGCCTTCACCAGGAAATGAAATCCAACGTCACCTGCTGTCAGGGCTTTACCTGAATTGATAATTGAACTAACCAGGTTTTTGACTACTTCTACACGATCATTTTCATCTACTAAACCAACGCACAGGGGCATTGCCATGGCAGTCTGACTTCCGGTGGAATAGATCTTTGTTTGTCGGTTGAAGAATTTTTCATTGAAGGAAGCCTTGACATCGGCTGCCAGAAATCCAATATGCTCCGCCTCTGCATCCATTTTGCACAATTTCATCATTTTGGAAAGCAGCTGAAGGTCATAATAATATATAGAAGTGGCTGTCAGCGCTTTGGGCGTCAATTGTGCCTCACCAGGTGATTTTGGACCGTAATCAAACCAGTCGCCCAGCCCATGCGTCAATAGGTTACCGGTGGCTTTAGTTCCAAGGTAAGCTACATATTTTTGCATCATCGGCATTGCCTCCTTTACAATTGAAATATCCCCATACCATTCCCAAAGCATCCATGGAAGGATAACGGCAGCGCTTCCCCACTCCGGCGAATCCCGAAAACCACCCTGAAACTGCGTGTATTCAGGTGCAATATCAGGTACCAGTCCATCCGGTGCCTGGGCATCAATCATGTCCCTTACAGCTTTACTGTAGAGTGAATACAGATCATAATTGTAGTGCAAGGATGCTCCCATGAGATAAGTTTGTTCGAGCCATCCCAGCTTTTCCCGGTGCGGACAGTCCGTAACGACACTCTGCAGATTACTTCTTACCGCCCAGTCGATTAAGGTATAAATCCGGTTGAAAAGCTGGTTTGAGCAGAAAAATTCCCCGTTTTTAGGTGAAGAATTGCAGGTGTGCAACATCTCAAGGCCCACGATCTGCGGGAGCCCAGAAGCGTTTTTTTCCTTTTCCGGAACAGCTCCTTCGACCATGACATACCTGAAACCGTAATAGGAAAACCTTGGCCTCCATACCTCAACACCATCCCCTTTAAGGGTATAGGAATAATAATAGGGTGAACCTGAGGCGTTTTGATTGATCTCCTTGCCGGAAGTGATCAATTCTCCGGGAATGAGTTTCACCACAGAACCTCGTTTACCCCTGACTTTCAGTTCAATAATCCCTGAACCATTCTGTCCGAAATCATATAAATATTTGCCGGGATCGCGTTTTTGAATACTTTTGACCGGAATGGTACGGTTGATTGTAACAGGATAATCACTCTCCGCAGTCATTTTGCCTGTCGGAACAGTGGCAGCAACTGCCTTTTGCCATTTTGAATCATCAAATCCGGCACGATTCCATCCTGGTTGTTCCAGCGTGGCATCGTAATCCTCACCACCATAAATACTTGAATAGACGACTGGTGAAGGCGTACACTTCCAGTCTGTACCTGAACAGATTTCCGAAGTTGTTCCGTCTTCATAAGTAATTTTCAACTTGCTGATAACTTTCGGATAGCCGTAAGCAATGACCAGCTTCCTGTATCTTTCGCGGTTGACATTGTAAAAACCATTGCCTGCTATTACCCCCACAACATTTTTTCCCTGTTGCAGCATTTGTGTTACATCGTAGGAATTGTACAGGCAGGTCTTATTATAATCTGTCCACCCGGGAGAAAGGAAGTCCAGTCCCACCTTTTTCCCGTTTAGAGAAGCTTCGTATTCCCCTAATCCACTGATATACAAGGTAGCACAAACAATTTTCTTCGAGGTTTCAAACTCTTTTCTGAAAAGCGGTACAACACTTCTTTTAACTCCCTTGGGTCCAAGCTTATCGCCGGATCCATGTATTCCCGGAAAAATCACCATTGAATCGGGCATATTTTCGTATCCAATCCACCTGGCATCACCCCAGTCTGAAACATTGGTAAGTCCTGTCCGGAACCATGCGATATCACTCCATGCTGACTTATTCCCTGTCTGATCAGTGATTCGAACTTTCCAGTAATATTTTGTATCAGCTTTAAATGCTGTACCTGAATATGGGATACGAATGGATTGGTCGGATTGAGTCAACTGAGAATCCCAGCAATTACCGGAATCATTTATAAGTTTCCCAGGACTATCCGAGACAAGAATATGGTAAGAAGCCTGTTTGACGTTTTTCTGTGATGAATTGATTATCCAGCTGAAACCGGGTGAGTTTGCTGAAACTCCCATCGGATTTACCTTTGATTCGCAGCGCAGGTCCTTTACAGAAAGAGGATTTTGGGCAAATGCAGTTGATGACAGAATAACTGCCATAACAATCACTGAAAATCGTAAATATCTCATTTTAATTTAATTAATCGATTCAATGTTTTTTCGAATACCTTTAAGGCAGCTCCATGTCTCACACCCGCCGGAAATGTTATTCTAACCGAAGCCACTTCCCACTCTTTCATGTCTTTGGTCCTCACCGCCCCTATTTGTGCTCGCGGTATCTGTCAAAATATACGTAGACATATTCACCAATTTCTAATGCGGTGGGCCCTTCTGCCCGGTATTTCCCGGTCAAAAATTCTTTCCGCCATTGCATACAAGGACGGAAAAAACGAAAAGAAGGAGCAGATATTTTATAACCGGGATGTTATAGGATAAATCAGAATCAAATTTTCATTATTTTTGGTAACATGGTGAGCTACTTCAATACAAATATAATCAGCAGATTATCAACCCCACCATGCCTTCGGTGTTTTATGATCAATTCATATGTCAGTAAAAACAAATATTATTCAAATGAGGTACCTTATCTTTTTTGCAGCAATTATTTTGGCCTCCTGCTCCACCAATGTAAAAAATGAACCAAAAACAATGACTAAAATTGGACCAACAGCAATGGTAATCCAGAAAACCATTGATTCACTGGTAATTAAACATGGCGATGGAATGAAACAGTACATCGAAAAAGGAGTGAAACATGCTGCTTCCTTATGGACCGGAGAGGATGGAGATGATGCAGAATTTATGAGCTTTTGCCAGGCTAATTTCATAAGCGATCCAAAAAGCAAAACACTGATGATTAACAAATTATCATCCTATTTTGAATCAATTACCGGCCATTTCAACAAATTAACGCTGGATCTCAAACAGAATGTTGACCTGAATAACGGAGAGCTGTTGGAAATTGACAAAATATTCAGTGGATATTCGGTTGGGGCACACCTCCAGGATGATCTGTACAAGAATAAAATTGCTTTTATTATCGCGCTCAATTTCCCCTATTACAGTTTGCAAGAGAAAGAAACGATGGGTAAAGGCTGGAGCCGTGAACAATGGGCCGCCGCCCGAATCGGCGATCAGTTCGTGTCCAGGGTGCCGGCAGAATTAACCCAGGCAGTGGCCAAAGCCGAAGCTGATGCTGATCTTTATATTTCCGAATACAATATCCAGATGGGACGGCTTCGGTCTGAAGAAGGAGCACAACTATTTCCGGATAACATGTCTTTACTCACACACTGGAATTTAAGGGATGAAATTAAAGCGGATTATGCCGACAAGGACAAAGGTCCCGAGAAGCAAAAAATGATCTATAACGTCATGTTACACATTATCAACCAGGACATTCCGGCTAAAGTTATCAACAATCCGGCTTACATTTGGAAACCTTACAGCAACCAGGTACTGGAAAATGACAAAGTCATCGTCTGCACCCCGGAACCCAATTCAAGATACCAGCAAATACTGAATAATTTTCATGCGCAACAGGCAATTGATCCGTACGAGCCAGAATTGAACAGCTTTATTAAAAGGAAATTTTCAGGAGAAATGGAGATCCCGCAGGAAGAAGTTGAAGGCCTATTTGATCAATACCTGAGATCTCCCGGATTATTAAAAGTAGGTCAGATTATTGCCGGCAGACTGGGACGTAACCTGGAAGCCTATGATATCTGGTACGATGGATTCAAGGCCAGGAGCGAATATCCACAGGAACAGTTAAACAGCATGACTACGACGAAATATCCCGATCCTGCTGCTTTCAAGAATGATATGCCCAATATGCTGGTCAAGCTGGGCTGGAGCAAAGAACGCGCTACCTATTTAGCAGACAAGATTGTGGTAGATCCCGCGCGTGGTTCAGGGCATGCCTGGGGCGCCGGGATGAAAGGTGAAAAATCACACCTGCGTACAAGGATCGCTTCTTCAGGAATGGATTATAAAGGCTATAATATTGCTGTTCATGAATTTGGTCATAATGTTGAACAAACAATTTCACTTTACGACGTCGATTATTTCATGATGAACGGAGTTCCTAATACTGCTTTTACAGAAGCACTTGCCTTTATTTTTCAAAGCCGCGATTTGAATCTTCTTGGATTATCCGGGCAAAGTAAAAATCAAAAGAACCTGGACATCCTGGATACTTCCTGGACTTTAATGGAAATCATGGGTGTTGGCATGGTAGATATGCAAACCTGGAAATGGATGTATAGTCATCCAAATGCCACATCGGCTGAGCTCAAACAGGCTGTCATTCAGATTTCAAAGGAGGTATGGAACAAATATTTTGCTCCCATTTTCGGAATCAGGGATCAGCCAATTCTGGCTATCTATTCACATATGATATCCAACCCGCTCTATCTTGCTGCCTATTCCTATGGTCAAATTATTGAATTCCAGATAGAAGATTACCTGGTTGGCAAAAAATTCCCGGATGAGATCGACCGGATCTACAAGCAAGGCAGACTAATCCCGCAAATATGGATGCAGGAGGCTGTTGGCAAAAAACTGTCTGTTGACCCGATTGTAAAGCAACTGGACCAGGCGATGGTAAATTAAGATATAAGACATAAGACATGAGACATAAGACATAAGACATGAGATTGGCGCCATTCTCATGTCTCATGTCTTATATCTCATGTCTATTTAAGCAGGACGGTCTTAATCATCTTTTCAAACATCGCCTTCGTCTCTTCTGTGCTGCTGGCAATACCGCTGCTCATGGTAGGTTTGCCATCTTTGGGTACCCACAGGAATGCGGGGATACCCTGAATCTTAAATGCGCGGGCAAGATCCTTCTCCTCATCGGTGTTTACTTTGTATACCACAATCTTGCCTTTGTATTAGAGGGCCAGTTCTTCCAGGATTGGAGATGCCTTTCTGCACGGAGGACACCAGTCTGCATAAAAATCGACGATACAGGGTAAATTGCCGCTGTATTTCCATGATTCAGGACTCTTATCAAGATTCATGATCTTTTCATAAAAATCTGCTTTGGTCAGCTTCTGCACGATTGTCTCTTCTTTGTTACCGGCATAAATATTGGAAAAACCTGTTGCAAGCAACAAAATGAGCACAAATTTTAGTCTGTTCATGTTATAATCGTATTTAATTATTATTCTATCAGATCTGTTCAAACTATAAATCCATTTGATATTTAATTACTTAAAACTGTAATAAATATTCTTCATCATAAATCGGGCCAAAACACATCCTGTCAGTTTTTCTTCACGCATTAAAGTTGAAAGAAATTTTTAACCCCACAAAGATTTGTTAATTTTAACCTGTATACAAATGATTTTTTTCTGAATTTTAATACGAAGTATTCTTTTCATTGTTTCTGTCAATGTCATGAAACGAGCATGGCCAGGATAACTACCGGTGATGTAAAAACATTTGCGAGTTCCATTAGAACGATTTGAAATACAATAATTTACTATTGATATTTACGAGTGAAAAACAAAAGCAAATTTAAAAAATTAGATGTCAAAAAATTTGTTCCAAGAGCATCAGGAAAGGATGCACCTCCCGGAACAGTCCAGTACGTAGGTATCCCCCGGGAAGAAAGAACCAGGATTGATCTGCTGGAATTCAATGAAACGGAAGTCACCGAATACAATATAGAGAAGGTAAGTCAGCTTAAACCACTGCTTGAAACTGACAAAATAATCTGGATCCGCGTTACAGGGGTGCATGATGTTGAGCTAATCACCAGCCTAGGTGAATTATTTCAGATCAATCATCTTGAACTGGAAGATATTTCCAATACCTCTCAAAGGCCACGAATAGAAGAGAGGGAAAAATATCTCTTCATGATTTTTAAAGCCCTGCTTTTAAATCCTGACGACAGGGATGTTACCATAGAGCAGGTGAGCATTATTCTTGGCAAAAACTTTGTTCTCTCCTTTCACGAAACGGATTCGAAATTATTTGATTCCCTGTACAACCGGATTCTCAGCGGAAAAGGGAGAGTAAGAAAGATGAAAAGCGATTACCTGGCTTTTGCCCTCGCAGATATTTTAATTGATCAATACTTTGTAATACTGGAGGATATAGGCAATTCTATCGAAACAATAGAAAGTGAATTGGTTCTGTCACCCGGTTCAGGGAACCAGGAATCAATTTACCGGATGAAAAGAAGGCTGGCATATGTCAGCAGGACAATCTGGCCCGTCAGGGAACTTATCAATGAGATTGAGCGATCTGACCATGTTTACCTTCATCCTGAAACAAAAATCTATTACAGGAACATTTACGACCATACTGTTCAAATAATTGAATCCCTGGACACCCTTCGTGATCTGACCTCCGGCATGATGGATCTTTACCTTTCAAGCGTCAGTCTAAAATTAAACGAGATCATGAAAGTGCTGACCATTTTTTCAGCAGTCTTTATTCCGCTTACATTTTTTGCAGGAGTGTATGGAATGAATTTTAAATTCTTACCTGAACTGGAATGGAAATGGGGTTATCCCATGTTTTGGATCGTCTGCGTAATTGCTTCGGTACTGATGCTGATCTATTTCAGGAAAAAGAAATACCTGTGAAAGAGTTATGAGTTATGAGATTGATTAATAAATAAGACATTTAAAATTACAGAATAAATGAAACCTATTGTTACTGCTCTTTGTTCTTTTGGCATGTCAGGCCAGGTATTTCATGGTCCTTCCCTGAAGGTCCTTCCCCAATTCAAAATTCATAAAATACTGGAGAGACACCTCCGAATTTCTGAAAAATTTTACCCGCAGGCCACCATCGTCAATGAATTTGAAAAGATTTTGCATGATCCCGTGGTTGAGCTGGTTATTGTTAATACTCCTGATTATCTTCATTTTGAGATGGCTAAACAGGCTATGGAAGCCGGAAAGCATGTGGTTGTGGAGAAACCCTTTGTCAAAAGAAGTGAAGATGCAGTGTTGCTGATGGAAATTGCCAAACGACAAAAGGTTACACTGACGGTGTACCAGAACAGAAGACTGGACGGCGGGTTTTTAACCGTTCAAAAGTTACTGGAAAACAAGATGCTGGGACGGGTCGTAGAATATGAGTGCCATTATGACCGTTACCGGAATTTTATCCAGGAAGGTTCCTGGAAGGAGGATGGCGATGAACGTACCGGCGTACTCTTCAATCTCGGGCCTCATATTGTCGACCAGGCACTGGTACTTTTTGGCAAGCCTCACGCTGTGACTGCTCATCTTTCAGTGCTGCGTACCGGCGGACGGACAACAGATCAATTTAATATCCGGCTCCATTACAAAGGATTTGTGGCAACTTTGCGATGCTCTTACCTTGTTCGTGAAATGGGACCCCAGTTTATCATTCACGGAACAGAGGGTTCTTTCTTGAAGATGGGGACAGATCCACAGGAAGATATGTTGAAAATCAATCGATTACCTGACGAGCCAGGTTGGGGAAAAGAACCTTCGGGTGATTGGGGCAAACTCAATACCTCCGTAAATGGCTTGCATTACGAAGGAAAAGTCGAAACTATTCCAGGCAATTATGCCCTGTTTTATACAAATCTGTACCATACCATCCGCGAGGGTGAACCGCTGATGGTCAAGCCGGAAGAGGCTCTTATGACAATAAAGGTTTTGGAAGCCTGTCTCGAAAGCAACCGGCTGGGTAAAACCGTAGAATTTTAATGTGGAACCGTATATCGACCTTCATACACACAATTTAAGACCGGATGATGATGTCATCTCCGTGTACAACCTTTTGATGAACCAAACATCGGATATTCCGGCAGGTCCGTTTTCAGCCGGACTACATCCCTGGCATGCAGATCTGTTAACGTCTGAACTTCTAAGTAATAAATTAGATCAACTGGTGAAATATAACCAGATGCTGGCCTTTGGAGAAACCGGGCTTGACACTTTATGCGGGGTGCCATTGCCACTTCAACAGGAGATGTTTGAACTTCATTTACAAAAGGCAATAGCTTACAAAAAGCCACTTATCATCCATTGTGTGAAAGCCTGGGAAGAAGTTATCGATATGACATCCAATTATCAAGTAATCAAAATATTACACGGATATAATGGTAGTCCGGAACTTACCGGTCGACTGGTAAAAGCCGGATTCTGTTTTTCTGTCGGGAAAGCAATCATGAACCCTGCCTCAAAAATTCATTCCTCCATCAGCCTGATTCCAACCGACTCCCTTTTTTGCGAAACGGATACATCTGACATTTCTATTCAAATGATATACAGGATTATATCCGAAGGATTGCACCTTAAAGAAGAGCAATTGAAAAAAATCATCTTCGGAAATTATTCGCAGTTATGGTAAGAAATAAAATACCAATGCGGACTAAAGTGAATGTTGTAAACACTTCAGCCCGCAATAATTTTCTGGTATCAAAGCTTGATAAAGATATTTTTCCTGTATAAAATATATGCCGGGATAAAATTGATCATGACGAAAAGAATGGCATAAATCATGCTCCAAAATTGCGGTGAAGGTGCAATATCCGAAAAAAGAGTCATAAAATGCTCATTAACAGAAGCTCCGCCAATTTTTAACCCATAGAAGAATAGCGCCAAAATATCTGCAAGCACATAAACAGTAATAGCATTTGCACCAAAAATAATCCCGGGAGAGGTAAATTTATCCCTCCCCAGAATGTCTATCATATAATAGGAAGTACCCAACACGAGTGAAGCAACACCCGAAGTAATCAGGACAAAAGAACTGCTCCAGATATTTTCATTGCTTGGGAAATGAAGGTTCCATAAATAACCAAGGATTACGGTCAGAAAACCTCCCACCAACAGGTACAAAGCCTTGTCCTTTTTTTCCATTTTACTCAGCAACAACTTACCGGCGATCATACCCGTTATGCCTGTTACAAATGAGGGGAAAGTACTTAGAATACCTTCAGGGTCCCATGTTTTCTGCCACATTGTTCCAGGCAGGAATTTTGTATCCACCCAGGCTGCAAGATTTATTCCCGGCTCAAGCATTGGCCTGTCATATCCCGGCGTCGGAATGAAAAGCATAGCCAGCCAATAGGCAACCAGTATGCCAACCCCGATCCAGGCCTGCTTTTTCCAGTCCGTGTTAAGAAAAAGTACAGCACAAAACAGAAATACCAATGCAATCCGGGGCAGGGTTCCTGTGTAGCGAAGATCTGCAAAATTAAAATCGGGCATAAGGTTGAGAAATAGACCTACCAGGTAAATTTTAGCGGATCTCCATATGATTTTTTTGTACATCTCTCCCTTTGGCAATCCCATTCCCAGCCTTTTTGTATAGGCAAAGGCTATGGAGACCCCGACCACAAACAGGAAAATCGGGGCAATCAGGTCTGTCGGTGTGAGACCGTTCCATTTCGTATGGTTCAGAGGGGGGTAGGAAAATAATTCGCTACCCGGAAAATTCACCAGGATCATTGCGGCAACTGTGAAGCCGCGCATGGCATCCAAAGAAATCAATCTTTTTGTTTCAGTCATTGTTCGTAGTTTTTAGAAAATTGGAAGTGTTGTTAATGGTTGATCGGAACGTTAAAAGTACATTTATCAGGATAAAATTTTATTAATACATGATACATAATCGCTATTTTTATCAGGTTAAACTTATAGTGATACAGGTTATTACATCTTCAATTAATATTACAGTCACTGCATGGGGATTCAACATGGAGCATGAAAAACAAATTTTACCAGGATGAATGCGCCATAAAGTTAATTAACCGGAGTTAAAATATGTCCTGCTGACTGAAAATTGATCTATATTGGACAAATAGATTTAAACTATTAATATATAACTACTTAACAAATTTAAAATGCTAAAATCATCCACTTATGCACTGATCATGTGCTGTTCTTTTCTTTTTTCCGGTTGCCTGGAGGTGAAGAAACCTCCCCTGCCAAAATCATCACAACTGGAGGTAAAATGGGAAGTGATAACCAATTTGTACCAGGGTAAAAACCAGGTTCTTGCTGCCTTCACCATTTGTAACCATAGTGAAATGACGCTTGGGAACAAAGGATGGGAAATGTTTTTCTCGCAATTGCCCCCAACTCCGCTTATCGAAGACTCGGTGCGGGTAGCAAGGGTCATTCACATCAATGGCGATTGGTTTAAAATGGTTCCGTCAGAAAATTTCAAGCTTTTGCCTGGTGATTCCATCCGCGTTGCCTATTGTGGTACAGGCTTTAACATCAAAAAGACTGATGCCGCCCTGGGAATATATTTCGTGTTTTATGACGGGAAAGGCAAAGAAGTTGGTATCGTTCCGGTCGGGAAACAAACAATTGCACCATTTAACCGGCCTGAACAACTGAAACGTACTGAGAATGATGAAACAATTGTCCCGACAGCGGAAAGTCGTTACAACGACAATCTTTCCTTGAGTTTACTTCCTGATAATCAACAACAATGCATCGTGCCAACTCCGATTTCCATCAAAGCGGGCCATGATAAATTTAGTATTGATAATACCTGGCCTGTCTTTTATGGCGAAGGACTGGAGATGGAAGCAGGATATCTTGGTAAAAAACTGAAAGATCTTACAGGAACTTATTTTCAACTGATTAAAGGAAACCCGGGTAAATTTCCGGCTTTTAACCTTCAATCCGGAAGCAGTAACCTGAATAAAACGGAGTCCTACGATTTGACTTCGGATTCCAAAAAAGGAGTTTCAGTCAGGGGATATGATGCAGCGGGAGTATTCTACGGCATTCAAAGTTTTTTGGCCTCGCTTCCTGTTGAACAATATAAAACACATGATAAACTCATAAATGCCGTATCTCTGAAGATAACTGATGGTCCAAGATTTCCATACCGGGGCCTTCATTTCGACATGTCACGCAATTTCCAATCCAGGGAAACCATACTCAAAATGCTGGATATTATGGCTTTTTACAAACTCAACCATTTTCTTTTCTATTTCATGGAAGATGAGGGCTGGAGGGTTGAAATACCCGGATTGCCCGAACTCACAGAGATTGGAAGCCGCAGGAAACATGGAAAAATAAGCGATCCCAGTCTCCATCCCTCCTACGGAAGCGGGCCATACGCCAATGAGAAGGAGGGTTATGGAAGCGGTTATTTCACAATGGATGAGTTTGTTGAGATGCTAAAATATGCCAGGGAAAGGCACATTACGGTAATTCCGGTTATCAATTACCCGGCACATGTGCGTTCAGCGATCAAATCGATGGAATACAGGTACCAAAAGTTGATGAAAGAGGGAAAAGAGGCTGAAGCCAATGAATTCAGGCTTATTGATCCCGACGATACTTCCAGGTATATTTCTGCCCAGGGGTACCACGACAATGTAGTATGCGTGGGCCGCGAATCTGTATTTCACTTTTATGACACCGCGGTTAAAGGAATAAAGCAGTTGTATGAAAGAGCCGGCGTACCAATGGAAATATTCCATACCGGCGGGGATGAGGTGGCCATCGGAGCCTGGAACGGTTCCCCGATGGTTAAAAAGCTGTTGGCTCAACATCCTGAAATCAGACCTGATGAAAAAAGTTTGCAGGCATATTGTTTCAGGAGAATCTCAGTAATACTGAAAAACAATGGAGTCAAGGATATCGGTGGCTGGGAAGAGGCAGCGCTGCTGTCTGATTCACTAGGCAGGCCCACTCCAAACATGGAATTTGTTGGCAAGGGACTTCTCCCCTACCTCTGGAATAACCTGGAAGGCGCAGAAGACCTGGGATACAAACTGGCCAACGCCGGGTACAAGGTGGTACTGTGCGATGTCTCCAATTTCTACCTGGATTTTCCGTATGACAAAGACCCGGAAGAACCGGGAAATTACTGGGCGGGTTTTCTTGATACCAAAGCACCTTATGCGTTTGCCCCTTTCGACTTATTTAAAACTACTACTAAAACTTCCATGGGAAGAATAATCGATACGGACAAGGAATATGTCAACAAGGTCAGGTTAAAAGCTGAAGCAAAACAAAATATACTGGGAGTGCAGGCCCAGATATGGAGTGAGACCATCAAAGGACCAGAGATGCTGGAATACTACTATTTGCCGAGGCTGATCTCATTTTCGGAAACTGCCTGGTCGCCTGAGAGAAAATGGGAAACCATTGAAAATAAGCCTGCAAGGGAAAAGCAGTTAACAAGTGACTGGAACCGGCTGGCCAATTCCCTTGCAAACAAGGAATTGCAACGCCTGAGTTTGATGAATGGCGGGTACAACTATCGTGTTCCACTCCCGGGTGCTATTGTAAAAGAAGGCATATTGTATGCCAATGTTCAGTTCCCGGGCCTCGAAATCCGTTATACAACTGATGGTTCAGAACCAACTTTGGGCAGCCAGCTATATACCAATCCTGTTAAGGTCAACGGGCCCGTTAAACTGAAGAGTTTTGTAAAAGATGGAAAATCCAGCCGAATCTCTGTTGTGTATTAATCCATAACTCCATATTATAAAAATGAACCCTCGTTAATTGCGAGGGTTCATTTTTATAGTATCATTCGAAATTTAATCGGATACCCCTGCTGAATTACCGCCTGAGTTCCTCCATTTATATGAGTGGGGCCATTTGGCTGTTTCACTTGAGACTTCAGTATGACAAGTATGGCAAACCATTTTAATTTTCGGAGATGACCCACCATGTTTTTCTGCAAACTCCTTAATTTCATCGTCTCCACGGGAGCTTTTGTGGCATACCCCACAACTGCCGATTGATTTAACAGGCCTGGTTGATCCCTGGTACTGCAACTCCTGGTAATTGTCTTTTGCCACAAGTGAAGGGACCATAGCATGGGGACTGCCATGACAGGCGGAACAGAAGAGGTTTCCATGACCATGGCTGTTTCTGTAAAGAGCAGTACCGGTATCTATTCCCGGCACGTTTGGGTGGCAGCTTACGCAACTTGGCTCATTTGCCCAAGGAATTCTGCCCTTTTGAATTGTTAATGCGACGTTGGCCATATCTCCGTGACAGGTAGTACAGTTACCATCTGCAGATGTGTGACGTACACTCCTGCTGCATTTTGTGGTTGCACCAGGATGACAGTCATAACAGGTTGCCCCCTTAGAAGCGTGGAAACCATGAATTGCCTGGGAGAGATATTTACCCGAAGATCCGGGACCGGTGGTTCCCAGTGCCGGAGATCCGTGACAGCTGGCACAAAGAACGGGTTTACTGGACATCAGGGCCGTACCATGCGCACGGTCGTGTTTGGTCAGGATATCATCAAAAGAATTGGCACCATGACACTTCGCGCAGTTAATCTCGTCGGAGGTCGGGATGGTAGCTTTGGTGGTGGCAACTACCTTGCCTGAAGCATCTTTAACGGTAATAGTTGCCTGTTGGTAAGGATCTTTTACTCCATTGTCGTAGACTGGAACAACAGGAATTCCGTCGGCGCTGAAAAAACCGGTTTCGGCTTTCATCTTGCCGGAAAGGCCATATCCGGCCAATCCCATGTTCGATGCAAGGGTTGTGCCGAATAGTTGCTTTGCGTAAGTCCAGAATTGGCCATACTTCTCCTTACCGGCAGAATAAGTGTTGTTGTCAATAGAATAGGACACCGTTAAACCAGTTGTTACAACTGTAGGAACTTTACCCCTTTTTACAACCTGTACCTTTAGATTGTTGTAGGGAGGAAGAATCACCAATTGATCATATGTCGGATTGAGACAATGCATTCCAAGGTCATTCCAGGCAAAAACAACATACGTGCTGCTTCCTCCAAACACCACACCGCTTGTCTTACCGGCCTTTTCCGTTAACTCTCCTGTCGATCCTGACAAATCCTCTTCTGTAGTTTTCGTGCACCCCCAGCTTACAAGGGAAATAAACAGGGTCACTTTCCATACTGATGTTAATTTTTTCATCGGCATAAATGTTTTAGTTTAAATCATTTCAACTCACCGCATGATTTATGATTCAAGCGATTGTAAGTGAAATTTATAACCGTTACAATTATATCGAAAAACTATTCAGTGAAAACCCTTTCTATCAAGAACTTAAAACAAATCTAAATAATATTAATATATCTATATTTATCTATGTGTTAAGCAAATACATATTCCATTAATCATACATTTAATATTTGCAAAGTATAATTTAGAATTATTTTAAGTTAAATATCAACAAGTTAGGGATTAATTCGAAAAGCTATAATTAATAAAATAATCTGTTTTGGGTACTGATACCGACATCAGAAGCGGATATTGTACTTAATCTTAAATCGAAGGGCACTTTCATCCATGACATATCGTTCCAACGGTTTTGAAAGTTTGGAAGTCCAGGCAATGATGATTTCATTCCCGGGTTTAACAATCCAGGCAAACCTGGATTGTACTCCGACAGTGTTGGAATTGTTGTCATACTGTAAATAATTGTACAATGTTATATCCGGGCTAAACAGTACATTGGCATTTACCTGGTAGATCCTGGTGATGAAGCTACCATCAGGCAGATTCACATCATTTTGCTTGTACCTGGCACCCAGAAATAGTGGAACCATCACCTTGTAGTTGATACCTGCATTGATATCCTGCCGCGAGCCATCGTAAAATCCGCCCCAGGAATAAGCAATATCACCAGCCAGGTTTCTGCTTCCTGCCGTGAGCAGGCTTAGTGCATGCCTGTAAAATTCATACTTTCCAACAGGAATTACATAAGTTGAGTAAATTTTGAACGGCATTTCAAGGTATTCATAGTTTCCACTGACCGAATACCCAAATTCCTCACCTGATTTAAAGCGAATTTTAACCGGGTTATAATTTACCTGCCTGGTTTCAAGGATATTGTCAAAATTGACAATGTGATTAAATCCCACTCCTGTAAGCACCTGGAGAATACTCCCCTTTTTTGGTCTTGGACCAACCTGGATATTTCCATAGGCCTCCTTGATATCTGTCCGGGGAACGAAACCCATACCCGCAACAAAATTCTGCCCGATCTCATGATATCCTAAACTAAACGAAAGGAAATCGTTGGGATAAGAAATGGTTCCACCCCATGACAAATCATTATCAGTCAGATTCTTAGTATTAGATTTCAATCCAAACAAAATAAGGGAAAGGTTCTTGTTGCCCTTGAATTTTGAGGTCGCCAACTTCAAATCTAGGCCGCCCACAAAATTCTGAGCCGTTGATACGGCATTTCCATAAGTGCCAATTACACCCAGTGAGGATTCAGCTCCGATAGTACGGGATATCCTGGCCACGGAAAAGTTGGTATTTCCGTTTGGATGATCGTCGTTCACATACATCATTCCTATGTTCCACTTATTGATGGTGCCTGTAATTTTACCGGCCAGATTAATCTGGATAGGTAATCCAAGACTGTCAAGACCCATTCTGCGGGAAAAAAACGGGATGATACTCTTTCCATAAGAATTGGCATCATCTCCCTGTATACCAAAGGAAAACATACTGGCACCATCCAGGAAAAAATCTCTCTTCTCAGGGAAAAGAAGGCTGAAGCGGGTCAGGTTGATCTGGCGGTCGTCTACCTCAGTTTCAGCAAAATCAGTATTAACTGACAACGAAGATTTAAGGCTCGGGGTAACCTGGTAGAAAACATCTACTCCCGCTTTACCAATATACTTGCTGTCAGTACCTTTTTTTGTGTTCATTCCGCCTACTACATAGGGAGAGATATCCAGTCCGATTCCCTGGGTAATGCCATGAATTCCTTCAAGTAGTCCTGCATCAGAAACCTGGAATTTGTAACTGTTTACATTTGCCACAGGCCAGTAAGACATTTCAAGTTTACGCTTGATATGCCGGATGAATTTGATACCCCAGTTTGGATTGTATTTATCGAAACCCATAGTTTTGAAGGGAATTGCCATTTCTGCCTCCCAGCCTTCGGAAGTGATTCTCGATTTTCCTTCCCACAAACCATCCCACTCCTTGTTGAAAACAGCCCCGTTTTCACTGATTGTAGCATCCCCTATCGACCCGCGCGGACCAATCTGAAACCAATAGCCGTTTCGATGATCCAGATAGGTATCCAAAATGACCTGGATCCTGTCGTCATTTCCAAGGCTGACATCACGGGCCATTTCCTTCGCGGTGATTTTCTTTGGATCATCAAAACATCTGACCCCGACATAAAGAAAATTGGCATCATAACAGATCAGAAATTCTGTTTTCTCAGAAACCGGTTTACCGGGATTGGGTTCCCGTTGTACTAGCTGATCAACTTTGGCAGCGCTGATCCATGCTTCATCATTCAGGTGACCATCAATGGCCGGAGATTTACTGACCATTACAGCTTTTACCGAGGGTTGTGCGTTGCTGACAGCAGAGTAAAATAGCAACAATAGAAGTAACCGGAAGAATAAATTCATATAAATCTAAAAATATAATATCTGCCGATCACCAATAATTTTCCGTTTCCCTATTGACTAAAACAAGAAATCCTTCTCAATTATTTGCCCGATGTCGAATTCAGATGATAATTTTAAGCCGTTGAAAGTAGTAAAAAAATTTAAAGGTCAATACCCTTCCTGTTGGCTTTTATTGCGGCCTGAGCCTTTTTTGATTCCAGTCGTTTTTCGATGGATGACCTGGTGGGTTTTGTCCTATATCTTCTTTTCGCAGTCGTTAAGGCTTTTTCAATAAGAGCATAGAATTTCTCCATGACAATTTCCTTGTTCTTGATCTGGGACCGGTCCTTCTGGGAAACCAGGACGAGTTCCTTCTGATTGTTAATTTTATTCGCCAGTTTTTCATAAATCATTGACTTTTCCTCCTCACCAAGCAATTGAGAATCTGCAACATTGAACCGTAGTTCAACTTTAGAACTAACCTTATTGACATTCTGGCCGCCGGGTCCACTGCTCCTGGTCGCCTGAAAAATAAATTCATTGCTGAAATCACGGTCAGAGATAGTCATTTTGTTGTTTAGAAATTATTGATGGAGTAAAGATCAAAAGTAATTAAAGAAGTAACAATGAAGAACTCCCATTTTGGTTTGAGATGCATTGGTGGTTGTGATCAAAGTGAAGCAATCCAATCGTTAACAATAAATCCCTTTACTTCAAACAAAAGAGGCTGCATTATTGGTGCAGCCTCTTTTTTCACAGTATTATCCGGGATTATTTCTGTATCCAGGTCTTGGCTGAAGGAAGATCTTTTCCTCCCAATGCCGTAACGGCAGCATTGTAATTGTCCTTGTTGTTACTTGCCTCATCCAGAGGGTAAGTATAACGGTAAGGATAATTATACGCGGAGAATGAAGCGGCAATTTTGCCAATAAAGGCAGGTTTGCCTGTTCTGTTAAAGTCAGTAAATGCTTCAGTCTGATTGGTAAGCAACATAGATAACCATTTCTGCAGAGCAATCTTGTCAAGATCGGCAGCCGTACCGTCCAAAGCCACTCCGGCTTTAGCGCAATAGGCATTGTAATCTTCAATTATCTGGTCAGAACCTATGTATGTAGCAGGTTTTGTACCATTTACAATTTGCCATCTGTCAAAAGATAACTTAATACCCTGTTCGTAGAAATCTTTTACTGTACCTGTAGAAATCCAACCATTCTTGCGGGCTTCTGCAAGCAGAAACATCATTTCACTTGATTCCATTATTACAGCCCGTAAACGTGCATCTGCAGGCTGTGCAATCAATGTAGAGAAACCGGTGATACGACGGTTGTCATAAACACTATTCCCGCCCGGTAGATTGCTTCCTGCGTAAATTAGCTGAACACTTAATGGAGTTGGTGTACCAAACCATTGTGCATCCAAAATATAAGGTACATTCACGATATTACCATTCAAATCCCTTCCAGGAACAACTAAATCAGCAGGATCGATAGCACTTACAGGATCATAGGTTATTGCATAGGTATAACCGTTAATCTTGACGTTTTCTGTTGTTTTAACTGTTTTACTTGAAATTGGAGTGAGTACTGGTTTAAAAATCACATACATACGAGGGTCGTCAAATGACTTCATCTGATCGATCAGGTATTTTGTAGGCTTTTGTTCAGAATATTCATTGCCTGTGCCCCATTTGGTTTGCAGGAACCATGATTCACCTTCATTGATACCTGAAAAAGCCAGGGAAGCATTGTCTGCAGTTGCAGACATATAGGAACCAGCGGCAATTTTCTGCATTTCAGGAGCCAGATCTTTGCCGGCTGCTTTAAATGCATTGTATGAATGAACCATCAAGCGGAATTTCAAAGAATTGGCAAATTTTATCCATTTTGATTTATCGCCGGCAAAAAGAACATCGTGGTTAGAGGGTAAGCCCTGACTATTAGCATCTGACAATGTTTTCACAGCATTATCCAATAACCCGAACATATATTCATAAATAGCCTTTTGTGAATCAAACTTTGGAAAGATATTGCCACTGCGTCCCAGTACTGCTTCACTGAACGGCACATCACCATATTTTTCAGTAAGATAAGCGCCAACAACACATGTCAGAACTTCAGCAGCTGCCACATTGGCCAAATTGTTCTCACTTGTTGCCAGTTCTTTAACAGCAGCCAGGGTGCGAAGGCAGGAAATATAAGGATTCATACCCTGCATATCCCAGTTTTGACTGGTCTTGGTATAAAAACCAGCGACCTGATCGCCTTGATAACAGTCCATAAAGTACAAATCACATTGTCCTTTTGGTCCATCTTTGGCAGCTACACCGTAATTTTTAGCAATATCAACAATTGCGGTGGTTAACTGATAGCGTGAATAGGTAAAGTAATTGACGTCAAAAGATGTCTGTCTTTCATCTATCCGCAACTGGTCTGAACAGGAAATGCCCGTTGCCACCATCAATAATACAGTAAAATATAATATTAACTTCTTCATAATCATTATAATTTTAATATTTATTATCACAGTTCATTAAAAGTTAATACCAACTTTTAATCCCATCGTACGAAGTGGAGGCAGGCCGAACTGAGAAATACCCATACCGGAAATACCATCTCTAAAGGCAGTTTCAGGATCTTCATTCATCTTGTTTTTAGCCCAGAACATAACGTTCTTGGCAAAAGCTGTGATAGATATATCCTGCATATGAAGTTTTGATGTTACAGATTTATCAAAAGTATAAGTAAGATTTATCTCTTTGATTTTGAATACTGTTGCATCATGGGTCCTGAACTGGGCACCGCTCCATAATTCGTTTCCTTCCATTCCGTAAGGATTCAAAATAATGGTTTTGGTCATATCATCACCATTCTTGATATAATAATCATCCGGGAGGCTGAGTTTTTCTGTTGGAGTCATACCTGACAGATCCCTGTTAGGATCAATATATACGGCATTCCAATACCCGAAATACCTTTTATCTCCGTTATACATACCCATGATCTCCTGCATTTTCTCCCTGTATGATTCGAATCCGGCGCCTGTAAACATAGCATCCGGGCTAGGCATGTTAGCTAAACCGCCCTTCCATCGTCCACCTGTCCAGTAATCATCGTATTGGCCTGCATAAATCTTATTAAGATCTGCCATACCATCATCCACCATGATCTTCTGTGTCTCAGAAATAAATACGCCACCAATTCTATAACTGGTCACAACATTCAGTTTCCAGTTTTTGTATCTGACGTCAGTATTGAAACCAAGAATAGCGTCAGGGTTCATGTTGCCCAGGTAACCGGCCTTCCTGATATGGTCTGTTGTAGTCACAGCCTCTTCAATAATACCATCCACACCGGTCAGCATCATCCCTTTGTATTTTCCCGTCTCAATATAACTGATTGGGTATTGAGCATATAAATCACCTACTTTTGACCCTTTAAAGAGTGAAAGCATTGCAGATCCTTCGTAACTGTAAAACTTCTCTGCAAAACGTGAGTCAAGATCCTGAATAACAGAGTTAAATGTTGTTGCATTTGCAGTTACACTCCATTCCCAGTCTTTGGTGCGTACAGGAACTACAGTAATAGAAGCCTCAATACCTTTTGATTCTACTGACCCCATGTTGGTAAGTACTGAGCTAAAACCTGAAGAAGCTACAACAGGAAGGTTCTGAATTTGGTTGATGTGATCTTTCGAGAAGTAAGTGAACTCACCTGAAATCCTGTTTTTCAACAGACCAAAATCAAAACCACCTTCTTTTGTTATGTTAAGCTCAGGATTGATATTGGCATCAACAAGTGCACCGCCAATTGTACCCATAGTAATTCCATTCCAGGTTGAACCGGAAATTCCAAAAGCATTCTTATTTACAGGGGTTCCGATTCCGTAACCCGTTGTAGCATAACCTGCTCTCAATTTCAAAAGATCAAGCCATTCTACTTTACCTTTAAAAGTTTCAGTAGCGATCCAGCTTAAAGACGCACCCGGATAGAAATGATGGTCTTTTTCATGATCCAGGATACCTACCCAGTCATTACGTCCGGATAAATCAAGGTAAACCATACTCTGCCATCCAAGGGTCACCGTTGCATAAGCACCGTAATTTCTACTGGAATATCCCCTGCTGAAAGATGCAGCCTGCTTAACACTTGCAGGTAAAGAGGCATAATTGAATGAATTTGGAGTCGTTAACTCACTACCCCCAAAACTTGAAGCATTGGATTCACCGAAATTGTAGGAGAAACCGGCCAATCCATCCACTGAAAGCCTGTTTTCCAGGAAATAATTGTTGTAAGCCAGCATTGCATCAGATTTTACACTGATACTATTGGACAGTTGCATTTCGTATCCACCTTTTTCAGATCTTTCAGAACCCCATGGAGTTTTGCGTTCAAAGGCAAAATTTTCTTGGTTCAAACCTGAACGCAGCGTAAATGTAAGAGGCTTGCTCAATTTCCAATCCAACTGAACTTTTCCGAAAAATATATCCTTAGCATAAGTTCTGATAATATTTTCAGCAGCAAAATAAGGTCCGTTCTTACCAACTGCCTTGTCAAAACCACTACTGTTTACCCTGTTCAAACGAGGTTCGCCCGGATTAGTCAGGTAAGGAGTATTCTGATAAGTACCTTTCCAATCGGTTAACCAGGTGTCAGCTTCTCTCCACTCAGACATTGGAGGCATATTGACTGGCATTGACATGGCATGTGCCAGCGGATTATCTTCCCTTTTACCATAAACGTGCGACTGATTAGGAACGAATGTACGGGAATAAGATGCCTGAGAAGATACTGTAACCTTATCATTTAATTTGTAAGAGGCATCAAAAGAGATATTGTTTCGTATTGTTTTGTTTGTAGGAACAACTCCTTCGTAGGTCATATTACCAAAATTCAACCTGTAATTACCCTTGTCGTAATTTCCTGTAATACCAATGTTGTTGTCCAGCATAACCCCGGTTTCAAGAAAAGCAAGCAAAGGATTTTTGTCACCGCGGGCAGTCATTAATTTTTCTTCCCACTTTTGTGTCAAAATATTCCATTGTTGTGTTGGCTGGTTGTTTACATTATCATCAATAGCCCATCCTAAACCAATTTTATCATCGGTGATTGGAAATCCGTCTTCTCCTCCCTGGAAGAATTGTCTCTGAACAGGAGGCGCACTGTATGCCTTGTCGAAAGAGAGAGAACTGTTGATGGAAACGCCAAGACCCTTTTTGGAATTGGCACCGGATTTGGTCGTGATCATAATGACACCGTTACCGGCGGATGATCCGTACAAAGCTGCAGCAGAGGCACCCTTCAGAATTGAAATACTTTCAATATCGTCAGGATTGATGGATGACATATAGTTACCAACGTCTATACCTGCTGAAGTTCCGACAGTATTTGAACTGACCGGGACACCATTCAATACAATCAAAGGCTGGGTTTCATTGTTGATGTTACCGCTATTTCCTTTCATAATTCCGGCAAGTGAGGTAGCACCACGAATGTTGAACATTACCGATGATGTTGGTGAAGAAGTAAGACTGTTCATTTGAACACCGGTCACTTTTCCATCCAATGATTTCAACGCATTGGATGTGCCACCGGATTCAAGCTGGTCTGCATTAACAGAGGAGATGTTGTAACCAAGAGCCTTCTTTTCCTTCTTCATACCAAGTGCAGTTACAACGACCTCTTCAACACCAATTGCTGATGGTATTAACTGAACGTTGAAACTTTTGTTTGATAAAACATTTACTTCAGTGCTCTCCATCCCAACGAAAGAGATCACGAGCCTCGCGTTGGCAGGAACTGAAAGGTTGAATTTACCATTGACGTCTGTGATAACGCCCTGTGTTGTTCCTTTTACAACAACACTAGCACCAGGCAATGGAGCCCCGGTTTCATCTTTTACCGTACCGGTAATAGAATTCTGTGCCATCAAACTGTTCGCCGCAAGGACAAACAGGCACATCAAAACCATTCTCACGATTTTTTTAGACATGTGATGTTAAAATATTAGTTAATAGATGTTAATTACACGGCGAAAATATAAAATATTTTCACATTATTAGAATCAATGCAATAAACATTTTTGATCGGCAGCAAATTTGAATGTCAAGTTATCGTCAGACCAACCAAATAAAGACTATTAATTCAGATATTTTAACAGTTATATGTCTTACTATATTTTTTAACACAAATAATAAATCAAAATTTTCGAGACCTGATATTGTAATGCATGCCACTTATATTTTGAAATCAGAATGTTACACCATCAGGTTAAAGGAAAAATATTCCAACAATCAACAACAAAAAAAAGCCTGGAGTGCATTTTTTTACACTTCAGGCTTTTTACTGAATATTATGCGGTAAATATTTTATTTCATCGAAGACTGCTCAAAAGGTTTTGGTCTGAACAAATTATAAAAAAATGACCGGGTAGTTTCGTTCTGTGACTGCGATTTTGTATTGAGTATAAATTTTCCTGCAGCTAAATTAGATTGTCTTACCTCTTTGATTATTTCTTGCTTTCTTTTGGTAATGACTGAGTCTGTCCTCGGAGACCAGAAATTTAAACTGACCAGTTTATCATAGACATTTTTGTGCTGTGCCAGCAACCATTCGTATACACTCTGTTCTGCATAGACGTGATGTATATCATGTCCCTCCCCTTTCAAAACAGAGAACTTGGGTCTGGATCCTTTGTCCTGCATCGCAGTTACCATTTCAGTCGACCTGCTTAGTTTGACTTTCCTGTCTTTTTCACCGTGAAAAACCCAGGTAGGCAAATCTGACATGGTCTCAACCATATCCGGCCGGCCACCACCGCACAATGGCATGATCGCGGCGAAATACTGGGGATATCTTGATGCAAGGCTCCAGGTTCCAAAACCACCCAGACTCATACCGGTAAGGTACACCCTGGAAGGATCAACATGATATTTTGCCAGGATCTCCCTGTAAAAAGATTCGAACCAGTCGCCATAGACCCAGTTACGGTTGGACGGACATTGAGGTGAAATAACAATGGCATCAACCTGCATGCCACGGTCCAGGTAAAACGGAGGACCATATTTCTTGACACGCTCCAGGTTATTCCCTTTACAGGAACTGCCGTGAAGATAAATAATCAAAGGCCACTCTTTGCCGATAGACTCCTGATATCCGTTGGGAAGGTACGCCAGGTAAGGATAAGTTTTAGATTTCTCTTTAACTTGTTGTGGGCTTGATCCAAAAATGTTCCCTTCCAGAAGAAGCAAACAAGTCAGAACCAAAGTCAACATTTTTACAGTCATGCTATCAATTTTAATTTACTAATTACGACAAAATTAGTAAATCTCCTTAAAAAATCCCCTAATAAACACTATTTAACGTTCTGTAACGTTTTAATCTTGAATCTTATTGCAATTTGTAATCAATTCAGAATTATGTAAATGCTTGATTTTTAGGGTCTACTTTTTTTAGATTAAATCTTAATTAAACCTTTCTCCATAAGGAGATTTTTCATCTCCATTTGCGTTTCCAGCGCTGCTTCTCCGGCTTTTTCGGCGAAATCCATTCCTTTGGAGGCATAAATAATGGCCCTGGATGAATTTACCAAAAGACCACACTGGTCATTCATTCCATAATATGCGACTTCACTTAAACTGCCTCCCTGGGCGCCGACACCCGGAACAAGAAGAAAATGTTCAGGAACAATTTCCCTGATACCTTTGAGTTCTTCCGCTTTTGTCGCACCCACGACGTACATCATTTTGCCGGCACTTGCCCACAGCTGGGAAGTTCGCAGTACTTTCTGAAATAACTTTTCTCCATCTGCATCAGTCATGTACTGGAAATCGGCTGCGCCTTTGTTTGATGTAAGTGCAAGCAGTATTACCCATTTGTTGTCATATCCCAGGAAAGGAGTGACTGAATCTTCCCCCATATACGGGGCAATGGTTACTGCATCAAAATTGTAGGTTTCGAAAAAAGTTCGGGCATAAAGGGAGGAGGTGTTGCCGATATCTCCCCTTTTCGCATCCGCGATCACAAAAATATCAGGGTGTTTTTCGCGAATGTAATGAACTGTTTTTCCCAGGCTATTCCAGCCTTCCAGTCCGTTCGATTCGTAAAAAGCCAGGTTGGGCTTGTATGCAACAGTATATGCAGCAGTAGCATCAATGATTTTCTGGTTGAAATAGAACAAGGGATCTGATGTATCCAGCAAGAACTCGGGTATTTTCTTAATATCGGAATCCAGTCCCACACAAAGAAAGGACTGCTTCTTCTTTATCTGTTCAAATAACTCAGTTTTGTTCATAATTGCCGTTGCTTTAATTAAAGAATAATTGAATCATCAAAGTCAAAACCCAAAGCTTCCTCACTCATAACTCATCATTCATAATTCATAATTCATAATTCATTAAAGTTCAGTTTCTTTCAGCCGCTCTGCATTCTCCTCCACCCTTAGCCTGTCGATGATTTCACCAATGTCGCCATCCATGATAGCAGGCAGGTTGTAAAGGGTAAGTCCGATACGATGATCAGTAACACGACCCTGGGGATAGTTGTATGTTCGGATTTTGGCAGAACGGTCGCCGGTTGAAACCATTGTTTTCCGCTTGGAGGCAATTTCATCCAGGTATTTCTGATGCTCCATATTGTAAATACGTGTGCGCAATTCAGACATGGCTTTTGCCAGGTTTTTGATTTGCGATTTCTCATCCTGGCAGGTAACGACAATACCTGTAGGAATATGCGTCAGGCGGATGGCTGAATAAGTGGTGTTAACACTCTGACCGCCCGGACCGGAGGAACAGTAAGTATCTTTTCTTATATCGCTGTCTTTCAAGTCTATATCAAACTCCTCTGCTTCAGGTAGAATCGCTACTGTAGATGCAGATGTATGTACCCTCCCCTGTGTTTCAGTCTGGGGAACCCTCTGAACCCGGTGAACACCCGATTCATATTTGAGAATTCCATAAACATCTTTGCCGGTGACCTTTGCAACCAGTTCCTTGTAGCCACCTGATGAACCTTCCGAAAAATTGGTCACTTCAAGTTTCCAGCTCATGCGGTCGCAAAATTTAGAATACATCCTGAAAAGGTCACCTGCGAAAATTGCAGCCTCATCTCCCCCTGTCCCTCCCCGGATCTCAAGAATGGCATTTTTGCTGTCTTCCGGATCGGCCGGTACCAGCAGCATTTTAATTTCATCCTCGAAGGCAGTAACTTTTTGCGTCCCTTCCTCCAGCTCTTCCCTGGCCATTTCACGCAGATCTTCATCTGTTTCGTTCTCCAGTATCTCCTTGGCTTCAGCAATATTCTGCAAATAATTCCTGTAACGGGTGAATGACTGGACAAGGGCATCCAGCTGCTTGTATTCCTGGTTCAATTTAACATACCTCTTCATGTCTTTCATGACATCAGGATCCGAGATCTGCTGACTTACCTCATCAAAGCGTATTTTAATTCCTTCGTATTTATCGAGTAATGAATTTTCTGACATTATACAATATAGGTGAATGGTGAATTTTGAAAAATGTATGGAAACGAATGTATTGCCCCGGGAAGCAGCTAATACTCAAAGGTTCCGAAACGGCTTTTTATGGTTACTTTCTTTCCGTCTAAAGGTTCTACACGACCAATAATTTTTGCATCAATACCAAATGACCCGGCAATATGGATAATTTCTTCTGCTACTCCTGAATCGACATATAGCTCCATTCTATGTCCCATGTTGAAAACCTTGTACATTTCGTGCCATTCAGTATTGCTCTGCTGCTGAATAATCCTGAAAAGCTCGGGAATATCAAAGAGCTGATCTTTAATAATATGAACATTATCAACGAAATGCAAAACTTTTGTTTGTGCACCCCCCGAGCAATGAATAACACCATATATATTTTCGCGACAGGTTTCCAGTACTTTTTTTATGACCGGAGCATAGGTGCGTGTTGGAGAAAGCACCATTTTTCCTGCATCCATGCCATTAGCGCCAACCGGATCAGTAAGATTCAGACTGCCGGAATAGACAAGTTCTTCAGGAAGAGAAGGATCATAACTTTCAGGATATTTATCTGCCAGTACACCGGCAAATACGTCATGCCTAGCGGATGTCAGACCGTTGCTTCCCATTCCTCCGTTGTATTCCTTCTCGTAGGAAGCCTGTCCGAATGAGGCGAGTCCTACAATTACGTTACCCGGTTTAATATTATCTGCTGAGATTACATCTGATCTTTTCATCCTGCAGGTGACTGTCGAATCAACTATGATGGTTCTTACCAGGTCACCCACATCGGCAGTTTCGCCTCCGGTAGAATAAATGGAAATTCCCAGATCACGCATTTCACTGCAAAACTCTTCTGTTCCACTGATAATGGCAGATATCACCTCTCCCGGAACCAGTTGCTTATTCCGCCCGATAGTCGAGGAGAGCAGTATATTTTCCACTGCACCAAGACAGATCAGGTCATCCAGGTTCATCACGATGGCATCCTGGGCTATTCCTTTCCATACCGAAAGGTCTCCTGTCTCTTTCCAGTACATATAAGCCAGGGATGATTTTGTACCGGCACCGTCGGCATGCATAATATTGCACCAGAGAGGATCTCCACCGAGAATATCAGGCACGACCTTACAGAAAGCCTTGGGATACAGACCTTTGTCAATGTTTTTGATGGCCTGGTGCACATCTTCCTTGGATGCGGAAACTCCCCGCAGGATATATCTCTGATTGCTGTTCATTCTGATGGCAAAAATAAGAACTTTTTCCCATATAGCTAAGCGCAAGGCTAAAGGCAACGGGAAAAAGGATAATGGATAAAGGATAATGGATAATGGCTAAAGGATAAAGGATAAAGTCGTCATATCCAAAATCTCACTTGGAATTTAAGTGATTCAATTACAAAAATTTACAGCAAAATATGGATAAGCGTTAACCGCACTTTATCCTTTATCCTTTAGCCTTTAGCCTTTCTATTACTGTTCCCTGAACTTCTCACGGTATTCGGACGAGGTAACCTTAAACTCAGTCCGACGATTTAACTGGTGACAAATATTGCGTTCTTCTTCTTTTTTCAGTCCTTCGATAAATTGACAACCGAGAACCTGTCCCTTCTTCAGGAACGGATTTTTCCTTGCCATTTTTGCATCGACAGTTTTAGGTACCTTCTCACCATATCCTTTTGCCTGCAGCCTTCCTTGCTGAATCCCCTTGGAAATCAGGTAATCAACCACCGACTGAGCGCGTTTCTGAGACAATGTTAGATTATCTGCATCATTACCTATACAATCGGTATGTGCCATCAATTCTATGGCTACGGTAGGATTTTCCTTCAGGAGCGAAACCAGTGTGTCCAGGGCTGTCATTGATTCAGGCAAAAGGTCCCATTTCCCGAATTGATAGAATATATTATCTACATTAATTGGCTTATCCACAGGAGTTAAATCCATCCTGACGGAGAAATTCTTTCCTTCTTCCATTCCAATAGTGGACATGGAAGCTTTGGCATTTAAAAATCCTTTTTTAAAGGCAGTAACCAAATATTCCACACCTGGCTTAAGTTTGAATTTAAAGGATGCATTTTCGGATTTCAGCCGCAACATGGTGCCATCGGTCCCGATGAGGCGGACAGCAGCGCCGTCAACCATTTCGCCAGTCTCCTTGTTGTAGATCCTGCCTTCCACACCGTATGTTTTCGGGGGTAAAATAAATGAGTATATGTCATCTCCCCTGCTGCCATCCCTGCAGCTTGTGAAAAAGCCTTTTTCCTCGCCGGGATAGAAATAGACTGCAAAATCATCTCCGACGGAGTTAATCGGAACACCCATATTCTGAACTGTCCATTTACCATTTTCATCCGGGGCAGCTTTGAAAATATCCAGCCCGCCCAATCCAACATGCGAATCGGATGAGAAATAAAGTTCACCGTTTTCACGGATAAAAGGGAACATTTCATTTCCCGGCGTGTTAATCTGCGGTCCGAGGTTACGTGGTTCACCCCACTTGCTCTCCCCTATCTTTTCAGACATCCAGATATCATTTCCTCCAAAACCTCCTGGTCTGTTGGAAACAAAATAGATTTTTTCTCCGTCAGCAGAGACAGACGGATGAGCCGAAAGTAAACTGTCATTTCCTATGGTTAGTTTTACTGCCCTGCTCCAACTGCCACTTACAAGTGCGGATTCATAAATGCCAACCCTGGCATCAGAACCTTTTTCTCCTATAGCCCTTGTAAAATAGAGAGTGTTTCCGCTTTTGTCAAAATTTGGCGCTCCTTCATCGACTCCTGTGTCGACCATAAAATTCTCTTCAAGGCGCTTTGGAAGATCCCATTTTTTCTTTTCGGCGTTGAAAACTGACCGGTAAATATCAGCGTAATACTCCCCGGTAACCGCACTTTTCTTTTTCCCTGTAGCATCTTCACGTGTCGAGGTAAAAATAAGTTCAGTTTCAACCAATCCTGGATTGACGCAGGAGTAGTCAGACCATCTGGAGTTAATATCCTTAACATTCTCGATCGTGTAAGGACTCTTACTCTTCAGCAATTCTTTCGCAGTGTTGCATGAAATTATACCATTCAAAGCCCTTTCGTCACCGGGATTTGCCTGAAGAAACTTCCTGTAATTTTTAATTGACTCATCATATTTGCCATTGGCGCGTAGAACTTCCGCGTAACGCAGAATGATGGTCATGTCGGCAGGATCTTTGTTGATGGCGCTTTTAAAATAGCTCTCTGCCTGACGGTATTGACCGATCCGGTACAAGGATTCTGCAATCCTGAGCTGAATGGCAGCCTTATTCTCTTTCCCTTTTGTTTTACTGTAGACTTTCCTGTAGGATGTAATACACTGATAATATTCACCATTGTCATAGGATGCTGCAGCCAGCCTGGTCCGGTGGGTGACACTGCATCCTTCTCCAAGAATGAGGAATAGAATGATTACGAAAAGTGATCCTGTCCAATGGACCTTCATAGTTTTTATGATCTGCATTTAATGGTTTACGGCTGTCAGGACTCTAATTCCGGACATTAAATGTAAGAATATCCGACAAATATAAAGCAAATGGGACAGATATCTTAGGGAAAGCGGTATCTTTGCAAAAACAAAAAATCAAATTATGTTACAAGCAGAGATTCATACAGCTAAAGGTGTAATGAAAGTCAATTTCTACGAAGAGGATGCACCGGGAACAGTTGCAAATTTTGTAAAACTTTCCAGGGATGGATTTTATGATGGCCTTACTTTTCATCGTGTCATTCCTGATTTTGTCATCCAGGGAGGCTGCCCAAAAGGCACCGGCGTCGGCGGTCCCGGCTATACAATTAAATGCGAACTGGACGGAAACAACCAGTACCACGACCGGGGAGTATTGTCCATGGCGCATGCCGGCAGGAATACTGGTGGTTCACAATTTTTTATCTGTCACAGCAGAAGCAATACTAAACATCTCGACCGTCAGCATACCTGTTTTGGCAAAGTTTATGAGGGTCTGGAAGTAATTGATGCGATCCGCCAGGGAGATAAGATTGAAAAAATAGTGATAATCGAATCCTAAGAAAATTAATTTTGGATTTTCGATTAGGGAGGCATAGAGAGAGGTTGAAAGCAAAATATTCTTTCAGCCTCTTTTTTTGTTTTTATCTGGTCCATGGGTATTGTGATTCAGTATGATAGCGGCGCAATTCGAAAATCCAAAATCCAAAATCCAAAATTGAATTCTCTTTCGTGTTTTTACACTAAATTTGCAGCCTAATTTGAAATAATGGGTCTAAAAGAAGAAATTCTGCGTCGCAGAACATTTGGTATAGTAAGTCATCCTGATGCCGGGAAAACCACCCTGACAGAAAAACTGCTTTTGTTTGGAGGGGCCATTCACGTAGCCGGAGCAGTAAAAAGCAATAAAATAAAAAAGGGAGCGACCTCTGATTTCATGGAGATTGAAAGGCAGAGAGGAATTTCTGTCGCTACTTCTGTGATGGGTTTTGAATATGATGGCTACAAAATAAATATTCTTGATACGCCCGGCCACCAGGATTTCCAGGAGGATACCTTCCGCACTCTAACAGCTGTAGACAGTGTAATTATTGTTATTGACGCCGCCAAAGGAGTGGAACCCCAGACAGAAAAACTGATGAATGTTTGCCGGATGCGCAAAACCCCGGTAATAGTTTTTATCAATAAAATGGACCGCCCGTCAGGGGATACCTTTGATCTCCTGGACGACATCGAAAAACAACTGATGATCAAGGTCCGGCCATTGAGCTGGCCAATCAACAACGGACCGGAATTTAAAGGAGTCTACAATATTTTTGACAGCAGCCTGAGCCTTTTTAATCCCAGTATTACAGACATAGAAAAAGGAATCAGATTTGAAAACCTGAATGATCCGAACCTGGACAAACTTATTGGTAATGACGCTGTTGTACTCCGGGAAGACCTTGAAATGGTAGAAGCTGTATATCCTGATTTCGACCATTACCATTACCTTGACGGGGAATTGGCCCCAGTATTTTTTGGAAGTGCATTGTACAATTTCGGAGTGAAAGAGTTGCTCGATACATTTGTCAAACTTGCTCCCTCCCCCCGTCCTAAAAAAGCTGAAGAAAGGCTGGTGCAACCTGAAGAAGAGACATTTACAGGATTCGTTTTTAAGATTCATGCAAACATTGATCCCAACCACCGAAGCAGGATTGCCTTCGTGAAAATCTGTTCCGGCATGTTTGAACGAAACAAAAATTACAGGCACATCCGGCTTGGCAAATCCTTCAAATATTCAAGTCCCACAGCCTTTATGGCTGATAAAAAGGAGGTTATAGAAAATGCCTTCCCCGGCGACATTATTGGCTTGCCTGATACCGGCAATTTTGTGATCGGTGACACAGTTACAGAAGGGGAAATCTTACATTACAAAGGAATACCATCCTTTTCTCCCGAAATATTCAGGTACATTGAGAATGCCGATCCGATGCGTTCCAAACAATTGACTAAGGGAGTGGATCAACTAATGGATGAAGGAGTTGCGCAATTATTTACCAGTTCCCTGAATGGTCGCAAAATAATCGGGACAGTCGGAGCGCTTCAGTTTGAAGTGATCGAATACCGCCTCGAACACGAATACAATGCCAAATGTCGCTGGGAATCTATCTCACTTTACAAAGCCTGTTGGATAGAAAGCGATGATAAGGCCACTCTCGATGATTTTAAAAAGCGGAAATACAACAAAATGGCAACAGACAAGCAGGGCCGGGATGTATTTCTTGCAGATTCCGCATTTATCCTTGATATGGCTCAAAGAGACTTTCCGAAAATTAAATTTCACTTCACTTCTGAATTCTGATTAAAACTATTACTACTGATACGTTCTGAAAATGAAAAGATTAATCATCATTGCATTACTAGCTGTTTTGCTCGTTCCTGCGCATTCACAAACGAAGGAGAGTGCTATTGGCAGCATGGAGGAAGTCATTTATGGCAGAAAAGATGGCATGGCACTGACCATGAATGTGTTGACACCCAAAGCAAAATCCAATAACCGCGGAATTATCCTTGCCATCAGCGCAGGTGTGAGGTCTAGTTTCGACATGGCAATCGAGTGGTCGGCTTCAATCGCACAGCCCTTTCTTATGAAAGGTTATACTGTGTTTGAAGTCTGTCATGGTTCCGCACCGAAATACAACAATATGGAAGTCGTAGCAGATGTGCACCGTGCCGTCCGTTTTATCAGGTACAATGCCGGAAAATACAACATTGATCCTGATAAACTGGGAATTACGGGATTTTCATCGGGCGGATTTATTTCATTGACAATGGGTACGACCGGTTACGAAGCCGATCCGAATGCAAAAGACCCTGTTGACAGGGTTCCCGGCAATGTTCAGGCCGTGGCTTGCTTCTTTCCACCCACTGATTACCTGAATTTCGGCACCCCAGGTAAGGTTTCCATGGGAACAGACCTGCTGTCAGACTATAAGGCAGCTTTCGAATTCAGGACCTGGAACAAAGCGACCAAACATTTTGATATCATTACAGATATGGATAAACTGATTGAAATTGGGCGCGAAATTTCACCGATCTATCATATTACAGCCAAAACTGCCCCAACCTTAATCGCTCATGGCGATATGGACGAACTGATACCTCTCCAGCAGTCAACATCATTCATCCAGAAAATGAAGGAAATGAATGTACCCTGTGATCTGATGATCAAACAGGGAGGGACGCATAAGCTATGGCCGGATGTCATGATATATCTTGGCGCTTTCACCGACTGGTTCGATAAATATCTTAAATAGTACCGGGATTAATCCATAACCAGTTATATAAGTCAACCGCAAACTCTACCCTGGATAAAGTATATTTCTGCACTTGTGGCAAAGAGTATGATATTTCTGATCAATATCTTCAACATAAGTACTTGATCTCATTACACATAATGGATCGTGACAGTGGATTAAGCCAAAACAGTGTCCCAGTTCATGTATCACCTCTTTTCTGAACCGCTCGATCAGGATTTTCTCGTCATGTTTTAGTCCGTAACGCTCATTTCTAAGCCGGAATATCGATGCAACACCAACTTTCCCGTTCAGGTAAGCCTGACCAAAAATATAGGTCAAAATTGGAATAAAAAGATCAACATCGAACAGTCCGATAGTTTTTTCGGTGTCTGAGGAATATTTTTTGTCCACTTCCTTGAGAAGGCCGAAACCGTTGTATTGTCTCCTGGAAGAATCATAAAATTCACTTAGGTCAATGTGCCCGGATCTTGTCTTAACCGGAAGTGAAAATTCGCGTTCTACGTCCTGAACGATCATTTTGAGAAGATCTTTCTCAAAATACCCAAACGATATTAAAATGATCTGCTCCGGATTCATGCACAAAAACTTAAAATGGAATATTTGATATGTTATCCTTTGTTTGGTTTTAAATTGTATTTCTTAATTTTATTGTACAATGTCACCCTGTCAACTTTCAGCGCTTTGGCTGATGCTGAGATATTCCAGTCGTATTTATTGAGTATCTGAAAGATGTGTTTTTTACCAAGATCGTCCAGGCTTTCGAAGGTAGGATTGGAAGCTTCTTTCCAAAGGGGAAGGTCTTTAGCGCTGATTTTCTTCCCGTTACCAACAACTATGGCACGTTCGATCATATTTTCCAATTCCCTGATATTCCCCGGAAAAGAGTAATCCTCCATCCTTTTCAAGGCAGCTGAATCAATGGTCATCAGTGGTTTATTCATTGACAGGCAGTATTTTCTGATAAAATGATCAACTAGCAATGGAATATCCTCCGTTCGTTCCCTTAATGGCGGGACATGGATATTGACGACATTCAGCCTGTAGAACAGGTCTTCCCTAAACGTACCCTTTTCCACCATACTCTTCAAGTCGCGGTTGGTCGCACAAATAACCCTGAAATCAGAACTTATTTCCTTGTTTCCTCCTACCCTGACGAAACTTTTGGTTTCCAGTACGCGAAGAAGTTCGACCTGCATTTTAGGCGAAATTGTGGCTATCTCATCCAAAAAAATGGTCCCGCTGTCGGCCATTTCGAATCTTCCCTTCCGATTATAGACGGCCCCTGTAAAAGCGCCTTTTTCATGACCAAAAAGTTCACTTTCCAATAGGCTTTCTGTCAGGGCACCGCAATGCACACTTATCATCGGAAAGAACCTGCGTGGCGAATTGGCATGTATAGCCCTAGCAACAAGCTCTTTACCGGTTCCACTTTCACCGGTAATGATAACAGAGGCATTAGAATTGGCTACACTCTCTATTTCATGGAACACCATTTGCATGGCAATGCTGTTTCCAACAATGTCATCTACATTTTCAAGAGATACAACACGGTCCTTCAGAATTTCATTTTCTTCAACCAATGAAATTTCCCTGGAGGCATTGCGTATTAAATGGGACAAATCGTCCGGGTCGAACGGCTTGGTTACGTAATCATAAGCGCCATCTTTCAAAGCCTGAACGGCAGTATCAACGGTTGCAAAAGCCGTCATGATTATCACAATAGAATCTTTTCTCAATGATTTTATTCTTTTGAGCATCTCCAACCCATCCATTCCGGGCATTTTAATGTCTGCCAGAACAATGTCAAAGACTTCGGACTGGAGAATGCCCAAAGCTTTTTTCGCATTTTCAGCACATTCAACACGGTAACCGTCTTCGATAAACCAGTTGTACAAAGAATCCCTCACTGATTCTTCATCATCAACGATTAATATAGATACTTTCTTGGCCATTTGAATTAATTTTTAATTCTTTATCAGAGGTAATGTTATGGATATCGTGGTTCCTTTTCCCCGTTCAGATTTCACCTCGATTTTCCCCTTGTGATTTTGTACAATTCCATGAACAATAGCTAAGCCCAAACCTATTCCGCTGACATTCTCCTTGGTTGAGAAAAATGGTTCGAATATATGGGGTATGTCCTCTTCTGAAATTCCTACACCATTGTCAGATATATCAATCCGGATATGGTTTTCATCCGGAATGAAAGTCCTGAAAACAACCTCCCCGTTTTCTGACACTGCTTCTGAGGCATTGACCAGAATACCGATGCATGCCTGTTTGATCTGGTTGGGGCTGCAATATATCAGATCCGGTTTTGCAGAGAAATCGCACAAAAAGTTAACATTGGCAATTTTCATGGGATGAATCATCAGTTCATATGTTTCAGCAAGAATCTCCTGGAGATGTTTGGGTTCAAAACCATCCTGATCCTTCCTCGAAAAATCGAGCAATCCTTTGACAATATCACCGCAACGCTTTGTTTCGCTTTCAATTAGCCTCAGATTTTTAAGCATCGTCTCCTTTTTAGCCGGATCCAAATCCTGATTGCCCAGCTGTTTTTGGATCAATTTGGCATATATCAGTATTCCGGATAAAGGATTGTTGATTTCATGTGCCACAGACAAAGACAACTTGCCAAGTGAAGCGATTCTTTCAACGTTGATTAATTCCTTTTGGGCCTGGCCAAGCTCTTCCGACTTTTTCTGAACCTTGTATTCAAGCTGCTGCGACCAGTTGTGCAACTCATTGGTTGCTGCCTGAAGGTTATCGAGCATATCATTAAAAGCATAGGAAACCATTCTCATGTCAGACAACTGGTGAGGCGTAATTTCCAGCCGGGTGCTTCTGTCTCCCTTTGCAACGGCTTCACTTGCCTTAATAATGGCGTTCAGTGGATTTTTAATTTTTTTCCTGGTAAAGAAAAACAGGAACAACAGGAGCAAAGCCGTAAGAAATGATGCAAGCAGATAATAATTGGTAGTTGAGTCTTTCAATGCAAGATCAAGACCCGATAGCGGCATTTTTATGATGAGGGATCCCAAAACCTCATCTTCCGGATTATGTGCGTGGCAGGAACTCGTGCTACAGGATTTCCTGTTCAGAATCGGAGACTTAATCAGTAAGTGCCTGCAGTTGTTGTTGTTGTGGTTCATGCTGCATTCGCTGTTGATATCAATGATTCTGTAAGACTTCTCCTTTGCAGAAAACATTTCGTTAAAGTTTTTGTGGCAGCTGATGCAATCAGGATCACTGTGGTTGGTCGTATCATTCGCAATAGAGGAATAGACCAGGTTATTCTTGCTGTCGTACAAGTTGACATCATCAATGCCGGACATGGTGTTGATCACATCCAGTGTCCCCTGTAATGAGGCCCGGTCATTTTCAAGCATGGAACGGTACAATGCACCCTGGACGATATATCCTATGTTGTTGCCATTCTCTTGAATAACAGACTTCATGTATTCTTCATTGACCGACCTGAAAATCAGGCCAAAAGATAAAAACAGGAAGAAGGAAGAGATTAAGATGGTTATAACTACCCTTCCATAGATTGAAGATCTGAATTTGACGTATCCACTGATGAGTGGTCCCCCAACATATTTTTCTTCGGACATCTTTTTTCTCCATCCCATGGTACAAATGAATAACGGATTGTTACTGATATGCTAAGATAATCGCAAAATTTTAAAAAACCGTTCAAATATTCAATTTTGTTCGATAAAATAGCTGTTTTGCAATTAATTGCGCAAAATAAATAAGGGATGATCAAAAAGGAAGCGATGTGATGGACACACCGCTTCAATAATTACAAAATATATCACTGAAATGCCCATGAGAATATTTTTCCACCAACCCAAAATGAATATGTTGGTATTAGCTTAGCTGAACTTCGATTCCATCAGGCAAGTAAAAAACAAAATTATATACTGATGAAACTAAATGTTCCTGATCAGGACTGTACCAAACATTAAAAATATTCAGGACCGTATTCATGTTTACCCAGGCTGTTGAAATGCGGGTATTTTGATTTTATGCCAAGGAACCTGTGCTGAAAATCCTGCCATACTTCATCAGGTAGTTCAGATAGAGGATGGTCGATCAATTCACCACCATCCTGCAAAACAAGATGTGAAGGATCCTCGGTATACCTTTCGACTGATGCAGCCAAAAAATCCTTGAAGCGTTCTATCTCTTTTGCAGACCAGTGAGTTGCCTCTTCTGCCAGGAAGAATGAGCTCGTCTCAGCAACCCATCTTGATGGTTTGACCCGATAAATCCATCCTTTCTGAAAAGGGTCCTCATTTAACAGTTCAGGATGCTCCAGCAAGGCATTGTTGTTCTCAATTATTTCTCCGGATAACGGAGAGGTAATTTTAAACGATTTTCCATTGTGTTCGATGTCTGCCAGGAAATCCCCTTTTTCTATCAGTTCACCTGATTTCTTTAGCTTTTTGATCCTGACCTCACCTGTAACGTGCATAAGAAAGTCATCCAACCCAACCCTGGCGACTCCGCCCCTGTCGAGGTGTGTCCAGGTATGGTTCTGGCTGAAAAATATTCCCTGCGGAATTCTTAAGGCACTGGCCGTAAGCGTTCCCAATTTTCTTTGAATCTCTTTGGTAATTTTCACCTGCCTGGTGAGCAGTATCCAGAATGGAATCAGAATGAGGAAAAAGGCGACAATAATAAGATATTCAATCCCTTTCGTTTCGAAAATGTTGTGGTAAGTAAATCCTTCCATGGTATTTGATTTTAGGTATGTATATTGATTCCGTAAGCTAAAATGTTTCTAATCATTTCCATTTCTCAATTATTCAATATCCTTATTCATTTTCTCTCGCCCATTCAGGTGAGTCCCTTAAAACAGGCATCCTGTGGATGACCCACCTGAAAATCCATATTTCGGTAAATATGACAGTCAGTGTAACAACAAGTTCCATCCATGAAGGTACATAATGAACCGGTAAATCCCAATTAAAACCGATAATAGTTACATTCAGCCGGTTTAGGATCACGCCGACCATCGTGAGGATGGCAGCAATTTTTATCAGTAAATTATTGCTTTTGCGGTAGCTGTAAAAGAAAAGCAGCATGGGAATGAAGACAAAGCCTATCATTTCCAGGAGGTACCAATAACCCATCGGGGTATTCAGGTAATCCCAGTTTTTGTCATGTATGAATACGACTAATTGCAGGAAAAAATAGGCAAACATGGCCCCGGCACAAATTTTTGCCAGGCTGTGGACGATACCATTGTGAGCCTTGTGATGATTCTCGCTTATTTGATAGGAGAAAACCTTCTGGCTGATGGATCCTTCAAAAATGACCATTGATAATCCGGCAAAAATACTTGAGACCAAAAACAATATTGGAATAAATTCGGAATACCATAATGGATGAATTTTATCTTTTGCCATTAAATAAAGTGCTCCTAAACCTGATTGATGAAGAGTCGACAACGTGATTCCAAAGATAACAGCTGCAATGGTCATCCCTGAAAGAATCTTATGCGCTCGCCTGGATCCAAGCCATTCAGCAATAGCTGGTGAAAACTCGATCAGTTCGGCAAGCATGTAAAGTAGAAAATGCCAGGCAACTAAAAACAGCACAGAACTCGTGCCAAAACTGTTCCCGATTACCGGATTAACGACATTCCACGGGCGACCCAAATCAAGCAGTAGTGCTCCTGTATAAAATGCGTAGGCAAGAAAGCCATTTAGTACAGTAACCCTTACAATAGGATGATACTTCCTCATATTCAGGATATAAACCATAAAAGTGACCACGTAGGCACCGCCGGCAAATGCAACACCGGTAACTACATCAAACCCGATCCACAATCCCCAAGGTGTATCCTGGGTAAGATTGGTGATGGAGCCCAACCCTTTCCAATATCTTACTATGATCAGGAGAAGGCCCAAAAGTATTATTGGAATTGAGATTATATTAAATGGGGTAAGCCATTTGCCTTTAGGCTTTAATTCGTCAAACAAAAATTTCCATCTGAATTTTTGTTCTTTTTCTTTAGCAATAGAGTAGGCCCGATTATTCATTATCTTCTTCTTTATGGTGATTATTTTTGGTTGCAGCGTAAATACCTAACAAGAGTGGTGGCAGAAGTATATCGACTGAAGGAATACTATACAAAAATCCTTTAGTCAATGCCGGATAAGATGAATTCTGCAACTTCCTGGTAAATCCAACCTCATTGAAAGGAGCAGAAGAAAGATACAACCACCCGGTTCCACCAGCAACATTTTCACCGTAAATCTGATTTACATAATCTTTTGGATTTTCAAATATTCTTTTCCTGGCCTCCTCGATTAATTCCCTGCGGGTTCCATAAGTCAGCGCATCACCGGGACAAGCTTCCGCGCAGGCCGGAATTTTTCCCTGTTTAATCCTGTCGTAACACATGTCACATTTCTGAATTTTAGGATTTGTGCTGTGGTATTCAAATTTTGGAACATCAAACGGGCATGATACCATGCAATACCGGCAACCCATACATTTATCGCCCCTCCAGATTACAGGACCTTCTTTTGTTTTATACATTGCCATGGTAAGACAGGCTGCAGCACATGCTGGTTCATTGCAATGCATGCACTGCTTTTTCCTGAATACCTCACCTTTGGAGGTTACGTAATTATTGACTGCACAGCGTTGCGTCTCACTGGTATTACGCATCACACCGGCTTTCAGCTCGTCCTGTGGTTCAGGCAGATTGTGTTCCTTTGCACAGACTCTTTCACATGCCCGGCAACCCAGGCATCGTGTTGAATCATAAAGGACTCCCTGGAATTCAACTTGGTTTTTGTCATCTTTGGCAACTGCCCCAAAACTATTTCCCACGGCGAGCGTTACCCCTGCAACACCTAAGGTTCTGAAAAAATTTCGGCGATTAAAGCCCATGGTTAATTTTATTAAGGTTAATTATTGTGTTTGAATGCATTTGAATGCTGTTCTACCTGGAGGTATCGATAAAATTGGTTTGAAAATCTTCCCATACTTCCGGTCCGAGATCCGCGAGTACATGGTCTGTAAGTTCTCCTCCATCCTGCAGAACCACATGTGCGTAAACCGCATTATCAGTTCTGGCTGAAGCAGTTACGAACTCTTTTAACCTGGCGAACTCATCCCTCAGAAATTCAGTGTATTTCTCTCCCATCAGCATGAACTGGACTTCCCTCATCCAGTTGCGGGGTTCAATCCTGTAAACCCATCCTTCTGAATAAGGTGAAGTATTTATAATGGAAGAATCTGATAAAAGCGATCTGTTCTGAGAAATAATTGTTCCGGAGATCGGAGCATAAAGACTCAGTTGTTTCCCCTCATGCACAATCGTCATAATTTTTTCACCTTTCCTTATTAATTCACCTTCATCTTTCATTCTGATTTTGGTAAGTTTTCCGGTTACATGCTGGAGGAAATCATCCATTCCGACCTTTACATTGCCATCTTTCTCCATGAATGCCCAGGTGTGTGTTTTATCAAAATAGAGGCCTTTGGGTACATTCATCGCATTTTCAATCATGAAAGGTGCAATGTGTATTTCTTCTTCAGACAAGTAAGGTTTCGCATTTTTCCTGCTGCGGATATAAATTGACACAAACAGGCCTGTCAAAGCTAATACAGCCAGAAAAACGGGCCATGATTTTGGGTATGGAGTCGATGTGGTGGTTGAAACTTCACCGGCAGCAGGGCTTACCAGCGAAGCCATTCCGGCCTGTTTCTCAATACCAGCAAGGTCACAGAAACCATTGTTGTTCAACAGGGACTGTCCGTCCGACAATATCCAGGTGAGAAATGCGATTTCATTCTCATTGGCAGGCTTGACAACAGAAACAGCATAAATGCTTCGGCTCAAGGCATTGGGATATTTACCAATCCAAACGCCACGAGAGAATTCATCCAGACTACCGTATATTTTTTCAAAATTATCCATACGGCCATTCCCGTTTTTATCAACAGGTAATAGCCTGATATTTGCATATTCATTATTCAGATCAGAATTTCTCAGGTCACTCAGTTTGCAAAATCCAATTGCCATCGGATCTTTCTGAACAGCCTTCAGAACTTCATCCGATGTCAGAAGCATATTTCCGGAGGCAGCGTTAATATTGTTCCTGGTATAACTCGCGAGGGCCGAAATAACCTCCTCATTGTTGAAAATATAAATGTTGATCGGGGCAGTCACTCCATTGGCAAGAACGGCAGCCCAGTTCCTCTGATCCGGATCACTGAGAATCAGTGCAAATTTCTGTGATGAAATACCCTGCTGATTGATTAGACTGTTCAAAGGATTTGTTGTATTGACAACAGGAACGATCACATCACGGCCAACTACCATCTTCCATTTTGATTGGCCGATAAGTGCCATAGCCGTCTGATCTGAAACGAAACTCAAATTTTCCACCTTTTGCATCTTCGGATCGTTGATCTGGTTCAAAATGATTTGCTCAGACGGATTAGTCATTTTGTACGCATTCACCCAGTTCGTTGCCAGGTGATACAGTTCCGGGGAGGTGGAAACCGTTGTTAAAGATGTTCCGGTTTGTGTTTCCGGAGCTCCCTTGGGATTGTCTGTCCCACCCTGGGAGTAGGTTGCTGTACCAAACATCAGCAGTGACATCCCGAACATTGAAATTAATTTGTTTTTCATGGCAGATATTATAAATAATTGACTGAAAATTTTATCCAGGAGCAGGTAACAAAACACTTATCTCCGCCATTCTAATTTCAATAAGCGTGCCAATCATTTTATACTACGCGTATATACCTGAATTTAAACAATTTATAATATCTTGATTTAAATTTTAAACACCTGATTGTGTTGAATATTTAAACACACATTTTGAAATACATGATTATCTTATTGTCATTCAATTAATTAACACATCTGTTTAATTTATATACAGTGTTGATATTTTAAACAGACAACAATATATATAGCTATATATCAATCATTTAAGAAACACAAATATATGTTTTGGGGAGAATTATGAAGAATATCTATCTTAGTAATTAGAACAATGGACAATAGACAATGGAAAACAGAAACGGCTAACGGACACCGGAAAATGATTGTAAAAAACAAAAAAATCTGCCTTTTAGAGACAGATTTTTTAGATTATAAATTAGGAAATAGCTCTTCGTAAAATAATCAATACTTTTTAACCGGGTTCTTCAGAGCCCTGTACATCAGGTAACATCCGGCCAGTATAAAAGGAATGCTTAAAAGCTGTCCCATATTCAACAACATACCCTCTTCAAAAGTTTCCTGGTTTTCCTTGATAAATTCAACCAGGAAACGGGTTACGAAAATTCCCGTGATTGAAAACCCAAAGATGAAACCTGCGCGGTCTTTAAGATCTTTGGATTTGAAAAAGAACCACAGCCCTGTAATGAAAACCAAAAGGTAGCCCAATGCCTCGTAGATCTGCGTCGGATGTTTGGCCACAGTTTCATGGTTACGTTCGAAAATAAATCCCCAGGGCAGATTTGTTGCCACCCCATAGATTTCAGAATTCATCAGGTTGCCGGTACGAATCATGGCGCCAACCAGCGCGGTTGGAATCACCAAACGGTCAAGCGTCCAGAACATAGATCGCTTCGTAACATTTTTGGAATAAAAGTAGATGGCCAAAATGACTCCCAACCCCCCGCCATGACTGGCCAAACCCTGATAACCAACGAACTTGTATCCGCTTCCTACCTTGGCGATTGGCAAGACAATTTCGATAAGATGCTGGGAATAATAACTCCATCCATAGAAAAAAACATGTCCCAGCCTGGCTCCGACAATAGTCGCTACAATGGTGTATATAAACAATTTGTCAAGCCACTCAGTATTTGAGGATTCAAATTTGAACATCTTGTACATAATCTGGTATCCCAACAAAAAACCGACTGCAAACATCAATCCGTACCAGCGGACCGTTATAGGTCCCAGACTAAATATCTCTGGACTGATATTCCATTGAATGGACAATAATGTGCTCATTATCATAGGATAAAGGATTAATGATTATACTTAGTGCAACTGCGCGATAGTTATTAGTAAATATGCTAATGTGCTAATATGCTAATGTGCTAATGTGCTAATGTGCTGATGAAAGAGACAGTCACTTGATAATGAGCTCTTTGCGCTATACTCCATGCTCTATGCCATCTCATAACTCATAATTCATAATTCATATCTCTTTTCTCACTCCCTGCCGTGGCAATTCTTGAATTTTTTGCCGCTACCGCAAGGACAAGGCTCATTACGACCAACTTTGGGCGCATGACGGACAGGCTGGGGAGCTCTTGGCTCCTCCTGATGCTCGCCGGAATGACCTGAAGCTTCCATTTTTTCTTCACGGTATTGTGAACGGTCGCTGGAACGTTTGGCTAAAGGGGCCTCTTTTACCTGCTCTGCATCGCTGATCGGAATCTGGCCCTTCATCAGTGTTGAAACCACTCCCCTGTTTATTTGCTCCATCATAGCCTTAAACAGGTTAAATGATTCAAGTTTGTAAATCAGCAGCGGATCTTTTTGCTCATAGGAGGCATTCTGAACGGATGTTCTCAGTTCGTCGAGTTCTCTCAGGTTCTCTTTCCAGTGCTCGTCGATAGTGGCCAGAATTACCTGTTTCTCGTAGGATTTGACCAGATCCAGCCCCTGGGTTTTGTAGGCTTTTTCAAGGTTCGTAACAATATTGAAAAGACGATGCCCATCGGTTATCGGCACGACAATATTGTTGTAGATATGCGATTTTGTCTCATAGACATTTTTCACAACAGGCCAGGCCTGTCTTGAAATCATCTGTGATTTACGTGAGAAATTTTCAATGGAGGCATGATATACTTTGTCTGTAATATCTTCCTCTTTCATTTTTGTGAATTCCTCTTCGTCAACAGGACAATCCAGTGATAGCGCTTTGATAAGGTCAATTTTGTAAGCTTCGAAGGCTTCACTTCCATTGGGAACGTGTTCCTGGGTGAGCATCTCACCCATATCGTAAATCATGTTGAGAATGTCAACCTCTATTCGTTCTCCGAACAATGCATGCCGCCTCTTTTTGTAAATTACTTCGCGCTGGGAGTTCATCACATCGTCATATTCAAGCAAACGCTTACGAATTCCAAAATTGTTCTCCTCTACCTTTTTCTGGGCCCGTTCAATAGATTTGGAGATCATGGAATGCTGAATAACTTCTCCTTCCTTTAATCCAAGACGGTCCATAATACTTACAATCCGGTCGGATGAGAAGAGTCTCATCAGATCATCCTCAAGCGATACAAAAAACTGCGATGTACCTGGGTCACCCTGGCGACCCGCACGACCACGCAACTGACGGTCGACGCGGCGGGAATCATGCCGCTCAGTACCAATAATGGCCAAACCGCCAAGTGCGCGCGTTTCCGGTGTCAGTTTGATGTCTGTTCCACGACCAGCCATGTTGGTTGCGATGGTCACGGTTCCCAATTTACCGGCCTCGGCAACAATATCCGCCTCACGCTGATGCAGTTTGGCATTAAGAACCTGGTGTTTGATGCCCCTCATCTGCAACATTCTGCTAAGCAATTCAGATATTTCAACAGAAGTTGTACCTACCAGCATTGGCCTGCCGATCTTGTTCAGACGGGCAATTTCTTCAATGATTGCCTTATATTTTTCGTTTTTGGTCTTGTAAACCAAATCGTCGTAATCTTTCCTTGAAATGGGCTGATTGGTAGGAATAACCACCACTTCAAGTTTATAGATGCTCCACAACTCACCTGCTTCTGTTTCTGCAGTTCCGGTCATACCGGCCAGTTTGTGATACATCCTGAAATAGTTCTGCAGGGTGATGGTTGCAAAAGTCTGTGTAGCAGCCTCAACGACAACCCTTTCCTTGGCCTCAATAGCCTGGTGCAATCCATCGGAATAACGACGGCCTTCCATGATACGGCCGGTCTGTTCGTCTACAATTTTTACCTTGTTTTCGATAACGACATATTCAATGTCTTTTTCGAACATGGTATAAGCCTTAAGCAATTGATTGACAGTATGTATGCGTTCAGATTTGATGGCAAAATCCTGCATCAGCTGATCTTTCCTCTCGATTTTCTCATCGTTGGAAAGTATGGCATCATTCTGAATGTCAGCAATTTTAGCTCCAACATCCGGTAATACAAAAAAGGCAGTATCCGAATTGTTGGTAGAAAGGATATCAATACCTTTATCAGTCAATTCGACAGAATTTTGCTTTTCTTCAATGATGAAATAAAGAACATCTGTGACAATGTGCATATTCTTGCTGTTGTCCTGCATGTAGTAGTTCTCCGTTTTCAGCATTTTAGCCTTGTTGCCCTCCTCGCTCAGGAAACGAATGGTCGCCTTGTATTTCGGCAATCCTTTGTAGGCTCGCAACAAAGCCATTGCCCCCTCCTCTGCTTCATCCTTGTTGGATGAATTGATTTTTTTCTTTGCTTCAACCAAAAGTTGATTGACCAGTTCGCGCTGTGTTTTAACCAGTTGTTCAACAGGTGATTTCAGCACATCAAACAATTGATTTTCACCTTTAGGAACAGGTCCGGAAATAATCAGCGGCGTACGCGCATCGTCAATTAAAACAGAGTCAACCTCATCCACAATCGCATAATGGTGCTTGCGTTGAACGAGATCAGCCGGTTCAACGGCCATGTTATCGCGGAGGTAGTCGAAACCAAACTCGTTGTTGGTTCCAAAGGTGATATCTGCATTGTAGGCCTGGCGCCGTTCGACTGAGTTTGGCTGGTGCTTGTCTATACAATCTACGGATATACCATGAAACATGTAGATTGGCCCCATCCACTCCGAGTCACGTTTGGCCAGGTAGTCGTTAACAGTAACGACGTGAACCCCCCGACCCGCAAGGGCATTCAAAAATACGGGCAATGTAGCAACCAGTGTTTTTCCCTCACCGGTTGCCATCTCAGAAATTTTCCCGGTATGAAGTACGTAACCTCCAATGAGCTGAACATCATAATGCACCATGTTCCATGTCTGCACAGTTCCCCCTGCCATCCAGCTGTTTCTGAAGATAGCCTTATCTCCGTCAATAGTCACGAAATCTTTGGTTGCGGCAAGTTCACGATCGAAATCAGAAACTGAAACCACTATTTCCTGGTTTTCGAAAAAGCGCCTGGCGGTATCCTTAACGATGGCAAAGGCAGTAGGCAGGATGGTATTCAATACCTCTTCGATTTTCTTGGTAATAATCTCTTCGAGCTTATCGACCCTGTTGTAAAGCTTCTCACCCTCTTCGATAGGCATTTCACCACTTTCCGCCCGCTCCTTCAGAGACGCGATCTCATCTTCTTCCTCTTTAACATAGTCTCTTACCAGTTTTTTGATTCTCTGCGTTTCAGCACGCAGTTCATCATGAGTAAAACCGGTAATCCTGGCATATTCTTGCTTGACCAATTCAATCACAGGCATAATTTCCTTTATATCCCTGTCTGATTTACTGCCAAGAAGGCCTTTTAATAAATTTCCAAAAATTGACATATCAATATTTTCATTTGTTTATATATCCTGTTTTTTTCGTCCGAATGGAAACGCAATTCAGCGAAGCTAATACCCCAATATTCATTCTCCATTGATGTGACAATTGTCTCATGGATATTTCATGTGTACAAGATTCTGATCTCTCATTGTTCAGCAAGGTCGGCTTTGTATCAGGAACTGTTTAACAGCAATGATTTTCAATTCCAAATGATGGCATTTGATGCCTCATTACTGACAAATCAAAATTGTAACTGCAAAGGTAACTGAAATGTTGAATTCAGCGAAAAAACAATCTATTGATTTTACCCTGCCGGGAAAGCCAAAAATGAGAATCCACAAATATCTTTTATCAATATTTGTGGATTCAAAAATCGAAAAATTACTGGTTAAAATCGGCCTTAGGCTTTGGCAGGAAAAGGATTGACAAAAACCCTTGCCTGCATTTCCCTGTCCATCATGAGCAAACCCTGGCCTTCGCCACCAATAAGCTTAAGATTATTAAGAATTTGCTCTACATTAGCTTCTTCTTCAACCTGCTCATCGACAAACCATTGCAGGAAACTTTTGGTCGCATGGTCACTCTCCCTGATAGCAATATCCATCAGGTTATTAATCAGACCTGTAACCTGAACCTCATGAGCCAGGGTTTCTTCAAAAGCATGCATCACATTGTTGAAATCAACAGTTACTCCTGCGATAGGTGTAAGTAAAACCCGTCCACCCCTTTCCAGAACATAATCAAAGAAATGAGTGGCATGAGCCAATTCTTCCTGGTATTGTACCTTCATCCAGTTTGCACATCCTGCCATTCCGATTGACTGGAAATAGGATGACATGGACAAATAAAGATAAGCAGAATGAAACTCAGCATTAATTTGTTGATTAATAGCTGATTCTATAGATTTCTTTAACATAAACTCTTTTTTTAATTGTTATATACCCTGCTAAACCTTAATCAATTATGGGAACCTGATTTACTTCATTCTTTTGTTCAGCTCATCGATCAGGGCTTCCATAAATTTCTCAGTAGTAAGATAATTGTCCGAAGTCAATTTATCTCCATAGATTGAAAGAGCAAGGTCCTTCGTCATTTTTCCGGACTCAACTGTATCAATACATACTTTTTCAAGTAATGCAGCAAAGTCCCTGAGGGGCTGATTGTTATCCAATTTTCCCCTGAAATCCAATCCACGGGTCCATGCAAAGATGGAAGCAATCGGATTGGTAGAGGTCGGACGGCCTTTCTGATGTTCGCGGTAATGACGGGTAACTGTGCCATGTGCGGCTTCCGCCTCTATGGTGCCTCCATCAGGAGTCAATAGGACGGAAGTCATCAGCCCGAGTGATCCAAATCCCTGGGCAACTGTATCTGACTGAACATCACCATCATAATTTTTACAAGCCCAGATAAAATTGCCGTTCCATTTTAGCGCAGAAGCAACCATGTCATCAATCAGCCGGTGTTCATACGTAATGCCGGCCTTGTCGAAGTCCGCTTTGTAAACATTCAGGAAAATCTCCTCGAAAATATCCTTGAAGAAACCATCGTACTTTTTCAGAATAGTATTCTTGGTAGACAGGTACAACGGCCATTTCTTTGATAATGCCATTTTGAAGCAGCTGTGTGCAAATCCGCGAATAGATTCTTCGGTGTTATACATCGCAAGCGCCACGCCGGCTCCTTCAAAATGGAAAACATCGTGCACTTCGTTGACAGTGCCATCGTCAGAAATGAACGAGAGCTTCAGCTGACCCGGGCGATCCAGAACGATATCCGTTGCCCGGTACTGGTCGCCAAAGGCGTGACGGCCAATCATGATAGGGGCAGTCCACTGAGGAACCAGCCTTGGCACATTCTCCACGACGATGGGTTCACGGAATATAGTTCCGTCCAGGATATTTCTGATTGTACCGTTCGGCGATTTCCACATTTTTTTCAGTCCGAACTCTTTTACACGTGCCTCATCGGGAGTAATGGTGGCACATTTGATACCGACATGGTATTTTTTAATGGCATTGGCTGCGTCAATCGTAACCTGATCATTCGTTTCGTCCCGGTATTCAATCCCCAGGTCAAAATATTTAATATCAATGTCCAGGTAGGGTAAAATTAACTGCTCTCTGATCATCTTCCAGATGATTCGGGTCATTTCGTCCCCGTCAAGCTCGACGACAGGGTTAAGTACTTTAATTTTCTGCATATAATACTGTTTTGAATCTTACTTTTTTGGAACGATAAAAGTATAAAATTATGGTTGAGTAACAAGATACCTGAAATTGAATAAGTCAGAAAAGGGGAATTATTCAAAATCCAGCCCGAATCTTTGTTTCAACACACTGAGCACCGGGTATTTTGCGGATAGAGTGTTGAATTTTTCCTGATCCGTGTAAGGCTTGTTCATGATCTCGTCCTTATTTTCAGTCACGCTGAATTCGATGTTTATCAGTTCATTGTGCAATTCCCTGTGCAAATGAGCCAGTAATTTAGGCTTAAGATCAAGGATGATACGCTGCTTCTGAACTTCGTTGTCGAGGTGGTATTCAACGCAAAAATTTTCAAGCAGGACCGGTTCTCTCACGGATAGTGCCGATTTCAGTTGGCCTGCCTCGACGCTGTCGGCAAAGGACTTCCAGGCATTTATCAGCTGACCGGCATCAAAAGGATGTTCCCTGGCGCTTTCTTTCCCCCTGGAAAATGAGGATCCGGGTTCGGCTACTTCCGGCAAATGCTCGCCCTTCAACATTCCTGATATTGAAGGTATTGAAAGATGTTCTATTTGAACGCGCTTAGTTTTTCTTAATGGATCGGCAGGCGGAATCTCAATTGGTTTAACAGCATCAGTTGATTTTCCAGGTGCTTCTGAGAGAATCACACCCTCATTAACTAATTGTACAACAGGAGTGTCCGTGCTAAATACCGGCAGAAAAAACAAGCAGCTTATGGCCTCGTCAATTGTTTTTTTTTTAGTTGCTCAACCAGTTGGGCGCACCTGATTAGTGCCAGTTCAACCAAAAAACGCTGGTTTGATGAATTTCTGTACTGGATATCGCATTCAGAGGCAATAATCAGGGAAGCAGTCAAAAAATCCTCACTGCAATTTGAAGCCTGTTTCCTGTAGTGTTCTTTTATTTCTCCGCCGACTTCCAGCAATGGAAGAGTGGCAACATCTCGGCTGATCAGCAAGTCACGAAAATGACGGGAAAGACCGATTACAAAATGATGAGCATTGAACCCTTTAGATAATATATCATTAAATATCAAAAGATTACCGGATACATCCCCTTTGAGGAATCCATCCGTCAACTTGAAATAATAATCGTAGTCGAGAACATTCAGATTGGCAATTGTATCCTGGTAAGTCACCTTTTCGCCGCAAAAACTTACGACCTGGTCAAAAATGGAGAGCGCATCCCGCATGGCGCCATCGGCTTTCTGGGCGATGATGTTTAGCGCTTCCGGCTCAATTGATACATTTTGCTTAAGAGCAACTTCCTGAAGGTATTTTTCGATGTCAGAAATGCTGATCCGGTTGAAATCATATATCTGACACCTCGAAAGGATGGTTGGTAAAATTTTCTGTTTCTCGGTGGTGGCCAGGATAAAAATCGCGTGCGCCGGGGGCTCTTCCAGCGTTTTTAAAAAAGCATTGAACGCAGCGGATGAAAGCATGTGTACCTCATCGATGATATATACGCTATACTTTCCAATTTGTGGTGGTATCCTCACTTTATCTACCAGAGAACGGATATCCTCAACAGAATTGTTTGAAGCAGCATCCAGTTCATGTATGTTGTAGGAACGGTTTTCACCGAAAGAGGTGCAGGATTCACATTTATTGCAGGGTTCTGTATCTGCCGAGAGGTTCAGGCAATTGATTGTCTTGGCGAAAATTCGTGCGGATGTGGTCTTCCCAACTCCCCTCGGTCCGCAAAACAAATAAGCGTGAGCCAGATGATTACTCCTGATGGCATTTTTAAGTGTCGAAGTAATAGCAGGTTGCCCGACAACTGTGGTGAAAGTGTCGGGACGATATTTGCGGGCAGAGACTATGTAATGTTCCATGCAGAAAGAAATCCTTTGCGACTTCAAAAATAAGAGAAAAATGATAGTTGGCAACCCGTGTCTACAATAAGTTATCAACCACCCGAAATTTTGAACGGGGTAAAAATGAATAAAATGCCCCGGATTTATGCGAATGCGAACATTTGTTAAAATCTCATTTCCAATTGAAATTGATTAATCTGCATGGTAACCATTATTTTACAGGAACGTATAAAACAATAAATTATTATTTAGAAAGATTATAAATATGAGAAAATTATTTTTTACAATCGGCTTAATCTTCACAATAACAGGACTTTCAGCGCAAACTAAAGTGTTGTACGATTTCAAAGCCACTACCCTTGATGGTAAGAACTTTGATCTGTCATCTTTAAAAGGGAAAAAGGTGATGGTAGTCAACACAGCTTCCAAATGCGGATTTACACCTCAATATGCCATTCTGGAAAAGCTGTATGAAAAATACAAGGACAGGAATTTTGTAATTATCGGATTTCCTGCCAACAATTTCAATTCCCAGGAGCCTGGCACCAATTCTGAAATCAAGGAATTCTGCACGCAAAACTATGGCGTTACCTTCCCGATGATGTCAAAGATTTCAGTCAAGGGCGGTGATATTAATCCGTTGTATAAATGGCTGACAAACAAGGCTGAAAACAATTTAATGGACGCCCCGGTTCAATGGAACTTTCAGAAATTTCTTATCAATGAAAAGGGTCAACTGGCAGATGTTGTGCTGCCCAAGGTACTTCCCAATGATGAAAAAATCATTAAATGGATAGAAGGAAAATAAAATTTATTTTGGATTTTCAAATTTCGATTCTGGAATAGTTCAGGCAAAGATCTGATCTGCATTGGATTGATAAAACAGGCAAAAAAAGTGGTTGAAAGAAGATTACCTTCATCCAACCATTTTTTTTACCCGGAAATCCAAAATCCTCTAGAGTTCCCTGATTTTCAGGTTTCTAAAGTACACAATGCTGCCGTGGTCCGTCAACATCAGCAACCCCTTATCATGCAGGCCGAAATTTGGCACATCCTTGAATTTGCTTTTGGCGATCCTTGTGTTGAAATCTTCACTGCCGCGTTCATATTCAGCAATTTTAGCCCCGTTGAGCCAATGCTCGACATGTTTTCCTTTTGACAGCACCCGGCTGGTATTCCATTCACCGATAGGTTTGTCTATTTTTTTGGGTGAAGGCGGATAAATTTCATAAACGGCACCATTGGTATGATAATCAAATGCTTTCATCCTGCCATCTTTCATCCAGGGATGTCCTGCATCATCCAGCATCTGGTATTCAATTCCGAGAGCGTCTTTTGGTCCCTCTTTGACGAAATATTTAACACCGCTGTTACCGCCCGCATCCATCATTTTCCAATCCCAGACGAGATCAAAATTACCGTATTCCACCCTGGAAACGATACTGCCGCCTCCGCCTGAAACCATGCATCCTTCCTTGATGGACCAGCCCTTATCCGGAAATGTCTCTTTGTTTACACTCCTCCACTGGGTAGGGTTGTGTCCGTCAAATAATAATTTCCAGCCTTCTTTCACCTCTTTTTTCGTGAGCGTATTGATTCCGGACTGGCCCATACTTTGATTTGTAAAGCCAACCACAACTGCCAATACAAGTACCAGGGAAAATTTTTTCATAATTATTTATTTGTTAATCAGTAAATTACGGATAATTAGAAATCCTTACCCAAAAGTAACCATTCTCATGAAAAGAATGAATGGCATCATCATTTTTTGTTAACAGGAGCGCTGATTACGCCGAGATACCTACCCATCCAGTAAGGCAACAGCCAGATATCACCGGCACTGCTTTCAGAATTTCCGTTACCATGGGTTCTGTCAAGGTGGAACATATTTCCGTTGTGCCTGCTGATAGGTGTTTCATCAGGTGGCAAAACCTCCCTGATGGTCTGCATCCTGAAATTCGGCTCCATCTTGTCAATATCTTTCCTGTTGCTGTTAATGATCACCCATTCGATCAAATCAATCGGGTATTCCCTCAGCCACCAGGCAGCTTCATTCAAGTCGAAATAAGGAGTACCCGTCAAGGCAGTAAAGATATTCCAGGCACCCTCCTTTTCAGGCCTTTCTATCTGCCAGTGGTCGATAATGGACTCCTTGAATTTCGTTTTTAATGTATCGTTGAAAGCATAACGGTACAATCCCCAGTATCCAACAAAATACATTTCATCATCTGAATGGTTCCAGTCTCCTGAAAGCATCTTGCTGTGTTCATCCGCATTGGGATCAGCTGACCCGATTTTATTCATCTTTTGCATCAGGTTTTGGTAGTAACCGTCTTTGATCATCAGCTCAAACGCCTTTTGTTTGAAAATCTCCTTATGTGTAAAATGATAAGCTGTCTGAAGCATGGAAACAATGTTGGAAGAGTTTAATTTCCTGTCACCTATGTTCAAAGGAAAGGAATTTACATAGGCGGGATTCCATTTCCCCCAGAGGGTCGGTTTTCCGTCCCAGTCGATCAGGTACATATCGTGGTCGACAATATGCTGCATAAGTATATCAATCAGGTGAATAGAACGGTTTTTAAGATCCTGGTCACCAATCAGTTCGGCCATAGCCCCCAAAACAAAAATATGCCCGATTGCTTCGTCACTGCTGGTGGTCGTTTTCCAGTCCCATTCCGGGTCAGGTGAGTTTCTCCATCTGTCGGAATCTCCAAGATATTTCATCCAGCCGCTGCGTTCAAAAGACCTGGATGGAAAACCAACCAGACCGTTGATGGTATACAAACGTTCAATGGCATCCAGCGATTCCCTGCAATTCTGCAATGCATCTTCCGATTTTGTGACAGCGTATCTGAAAACTTCTCCGGCCAGGTACATAGTTGTCCAGAGACCATCATTATCTGAATCACTCAGTCTTCCGCTGGCAATATTTCCTTTCTCCATGCTGTCGAAAGAAGAGTTAAAACCATTGCGGATGTGTCGCAACCGGACCTGTTTTTCATAATATTCCGCCTTTTCAGCAAGTGTCCAGTTCTTGTAGACCAGTTCTGTCATACCCTTATCAGTTAAAATAAGGACGGAATTATTTTCTCCCTTTGCGAAATCCAACACCAGGTTGGATGGAAGCCATCTTTCACCATTGTAGAAATTGTACTTGCCGTCCTGACGCAGCTGAAAAGCGCCTTCATTGGTTCCGAACCAGATCTGGCCGTTAACTTCTTCAACAGCTGTAATATTGGAACATGGTACCCGCTGGATAATGGCTCCGGACTGTTTTTTGGAAATGGCATCAAATTTCAGGTATCCGTTGCCCGTACCGATAAAAATTGTCTTCTTGTCTTTACTCAGATCAAAACTGGTCATATTTTCCGAGCTGAATACCGGTTTCAGCACATTTTTTACAGGATCAAAGAGACAAAGCTGTGATTTACCCAACAGCCAGAAGAAATTCGTTTCTGGATCATATCTTACTGAAAGTACCTCATTGTCAGGAAAATTGCCTGTCCATTCAACCTTTGAGTCACTGACCAGCCTGATTTCTTTGCCGTTTGTTACAAGGAAAACAAAGTCCTTGCCGGCTGTAAAATTTTTAGCATCAGCTAATCCATGTTTTGAAAATAGCTTTCCCGCCCAGGCATTACTTAAAACAGCCTTGTCATCAAGGTAGACAAACTGGTCCTTATAAATAACCAGATCAGTCAGCTTTTTCGCGCTTAATGGACGATACGACCTGTCTTTTTCAAGCGTCCCAGAATACAAAAAATGGCCGTCATATGGTTTGAACAATCCGGTTGAAGTCAGAATTTTGATATCCCCGTTTCTGTCACATCCCACTTTAAGAAGGTGAATGGAATCCGATTTGGCGTAATATTTAACGCTGTATTCCTGCGAATACGGAATATCCTGATATACAGGCTGTTTATCAGCAGGAGAAAAAGAGTACAAAAAAAGTACTCCGACCAAAGTCAGCAAGTAAAATAGATTTCTCATTTTGTAGTAGTAGTTTATAATACGATTCAAGGGATAAAACTACTCATTTTTTCAAATATATTTTTTTTGATGTATTACCGGTTTAACTAACTTAACACTAAATTCGTATAAATAATATGCGGATCATCCTATCGAATAAATAATATTCATTCAATGTATTAATTATGAAAATCTTAACCATAGTTGTCATGGTTTTTGCAATTGCATTTTCAGGCTACTGCCAAAACAACAATTCTGCAAAAAGATTTGAAACAGACAGTTTCGAAACCGGCAAGGGAAAACTTGTCATTACTTTCATTGGTCATGGAACCCTAATGCTGAAAGCCGGAAATACAGTGATTCATGTTGATCCGGTCTCCGGGCAGGCCGATTATACAACCCTCCCCAAGGGGGACCTGATTCTGGTAACTCATGAGCATGGAGATCACCTCGATAAAAATGCCCTTGCTCTTGTTACCAAACCGGATTCAAAAACAATAGTCAGCCAGAGTTGCAGCGGGAAAGTCGAATCAGCAGAAGTTCTAACCAACGGACAGGAAAAGTCGTACGGAGATATTCACATTAAAGCCGTACCCGCCTACAATATTGTCAACAAGCACGATGGGATACCCTATCATCCGAAAGGAAACGGCAACGGTTATGTGATAAGCTACGGAGGCAAAAGAATTTACATCGCAGGAGATACGGAAAATATCCCGGAAATGGCTGAGCTGAAAAATATTGACATCGCATTCCTGCCGATGAACCTGCCATATACCATGACTCCTGAGATGGTGGCTAAAGGTGCCCTCAGCTTTATGCCTGCAATATTGTATCCTTACCACATGGGTGATACAGATCCGAAATTGCTGGTTGACTTGCTAAAGGACAGCAAGATTGATGTAAGAGTAAGAAGGATGAAATAGAAATATTTTAATTTATTGATATATAGTTAATTAAAAGGGTTAAACGGTAAATATTCTACCTTTTTTCCACGTCCCGGGAAAAATTTTCAATGCATTTCTGTTTCGCAGACTCCGATACCACCCCTGTAATAGTTAAACTGCACATTGGGGTGATCCGCAAGCAATGACATCGGTACTGCGCTGTCCATAATATTTTTGCTGATCATAAAAGCAGTCAACCGCTGACCGAAGGCATTGTCGTGTGCTCCTGCCTGCCAAATTGATACCTTATCGGCCTTCCAGGTCTGGACAGGCCCTACAGTCAATGCCTGCCGCGGGATACCCGTTACGACCCCTCCCGCGCTGGTTCGTGCATTCTGCATACAGGTAACGGGATGGAGATCTACAATACGGGTTGTAAGTTTCCTGAATTCTTCGGGTGCAGGAGGCTGATCCCTGTAAAGTCCATCGCGTTTGACCGGATCGTTGAATGCCCAGTGTTTGGTATCCCCCTGCCCACCCTGCATCACAGCGCACCTGATACCGCTATCCCAGCTTTTAATATATGCGGAGGTATCCGCTTTGGGAAAATGCATGTTGGAATCCGGCATTTTTAATTCAGGCCTGATACGGTTAAAACAAAGTTCCCTGTCGGCTTTTTCAAATGAAAGAGGATGGGAGGCAGCCATTTCTTTTCGATCAACCACCCACTCATCCATGCCCCAGAAATGAGCATTGGAAAGGTTGATATTTAACTCGTTGACCATCCTGGCAACAAGCGGAAGCTGTTCGGTGGGTCCGATAGGACCGCATATTCCAACCGGCTGATCAGCAGTAGCCTGCTGCCATGAAGTAATGTATTCCAAAGCTTCAGCCAGGTAAAAATCCTCCAGTGTATCATAGAACACAACTTTAAATCCATCCCTGGACAACTGTTGCAGGTCATTGGCAGAGAGTTTTGCCACATCACTGAGCAAATCGTCCTCAAGCGTTGTAAAATCCCACCATTCAGGTGCCAGCATACTTAATTTTCTAGCCATTGCTAATAGTTTATTGGTATTTAAATTCCGAATTATTCCTCATTCAGTATAATAAAGCTGCCCATTACCTCCATGAGTACATTATTCCGCGGAAATCCATGCCCAAGGTGTTGCCTGTAACCTTCAGCGTAAGGAACACTTATTTCGGCTCCTCTTATGGCCGAGAATCTTTTCATGGCAAGAATGTACTCATCCATTTTATGGTGTGTTCTGAGCCAGCTGCGCTGACTTTCATGACAGGCAAGCATATGTTCCTTCACATCCATTTCTTCAGTAATATCAACATAAATGGCCGGCTGAACAGATTTTCCGAAAATGTCCACACCATCCATCGGATCACAATAATAGAGTGCCGGAACATTTTCAAGGCAGGCCTCACTTATTTCCATGTTTTTAATGCCGGACGAGAAACAGGCGGTCTGTACAATTTTGCTGGTAATTTCATGATCGCCCATATAATCAGCTGGACTGGCTGTTATAACGATATCCGGCTTAACCTTCCTGATGAGTGAAGTTGTCCTGTTGATTGTTTCACGATCGTACATGAAATAAATGTCCTCATTTTCGAGACAATGATAAGTTCCGCCTAACAATGAGGCGCTTTTTTGAGCTTCAGCTTTCCTGATAAGACTGATCGCCTCCCTGGAAAGATCGGCAGATCCCTTGTCACCCGGAGTCATTGTAGCAATATGCACGTTCCATCCGGCATTTTTGAAATGTGAAAGTGTCCCGGCCACCATAATCTCTGCATCATCGGGATGAGCGAATATGCCCAAAACGGTATTGTTCATAAAACTGAATTAAATGCTGTTTATCGTGCCAGACTGCTTTGAGTGGCTGAATTATCAGCAGCAAACATCACTTCATGGGTATACAATGCTTCTTTGAGATTGGTCAGTGGCATATCCTTTCCTTCGTCCAAAGCCTTAAAAAATGTCTCAAACTGATTTTGGTAAGGATGGTCTGAAACGTCGCCTGAATCAAGCATTTTCATGGATAATTTGCTCCATTTGCTTTTATTTAGTCCACCCAGACGGGTTGAATGAAATTTGTTATCCAGGAGGCTGCCTTCACTCCCAACAAGATGAATATGAAAGTAATATGGCTGAAGACAGTCAATTACAGAGGCGACTTTGCCTACACTGCCGTTTTTGAATTTGAGTATGCTGACAGAAGTCGTGGGATATTCATATTTAGCAAAATCTTCATTTGACGAAAAAGCAGAAAAACTGTTTACTGCTTCAACTTCATGACCCATGCAAAGCAGAAGTGCGTCCAGTGCATGACAACCGGCGGACAACAGGCTGCTCCCTGCGGCAGCTTTGATCGTATTCCAGCGGAACTGGCCATACCATGGACCGATTCCATGGTAATAATCGACCTCACCATAATGGATCTTTCCCAGGAATCCCTGGTCAATTACAGATTTAACAGTGAGCAATTGACTTGAAAACCGGCATTCAAAACATACACATACCTTTACTCCTGCTTTTACCACCGCATCATTTACTGCCAGACAATCCTCCCATTTAAGTGCCAGCGGCTTTTCAATGATCAGGTGCTTGCCTGCCTTCGCTGCCATAATTGCCTGATTGGCATGCTGTTCAGGATAACTACATATAGATATGATATGAATATCCGGATTGGCAAGCATTTGCCCAAGGTCGTTGTAGCAGGTAATCGGGCATCCGTGATTTGCACTGATTTCTGCCGAACTTAAATTGCGTGAAGAATAAAGTGATGTCACCTGGGCATAAGTGGTTTTATTTATGGCATCGATGTGAGCGCCGGCAACCCAGCTGTAACCGATAATGCCAACATTGTATTTCTTCATATTCTGTTATTTAGGAGTAATAAGTTGAATCACATGACCGAAAGTACATAAAAAATCTTAAAATATCTCAACTTTTGGAATTGTTTGGCTCCATCAATTTTTCAAAAACATACTATTTAAAAAGAAACTTCTGGCAAAAATCAATCAGGATAACTATCTTTAAAACGGCTGGAAAAATCAGAACCAGGTGGATTAAAAATCTAAATTCATGTAAATGGAAATCTCATTGAAAATAGTCTGCTCCCTGTTTTTGTGTACTGTTTTTTGCCTTTTTGCCACTAAATCTGATGCTCAGAAAGCCCTGAAGAAAGATTACCCGATACAGCCTGTAATTTTTACCAGTGTTATCGTAAATGACAATTTCTGGGCACCACGGATAGAACTGAATCAGAAAGTAACTATCCCGATTGCTATCGCGCAGTGCTACAAGACAGGTCGGATAGAGAATTTCAAAATTGCAGGAAAATTAACCAGCGGGAAGTTTCAGTCTGAATATCCTTTTGATGACTCAGATGTTTTCAAGATTATTGAAGGAGCCAGCTATTCCTTACAGACCAGTCCGGATAAATACCTTGAAAGCCGTATTGATACCATTATTGGTTACATTGCCCTGGCACAGGAGCAAGACGGCTATCTCTACACCAACCGCACCATTGATTCGCTCCATATGCATCCGTGGGTCGGGAAAAAGAGATGGGAAAAGGATCCTGAACTCAGCCACGAGCTTTACAACCTGGGTCATTTGTATGAGGCAGCCTGCGCCCATTTCCTGTCTACCGGAAAACGTACCCTGCTTGATGTGGCCATCAAAAGTGCCAACCTCGTTGATCATGATTTCGGACCCGGGAAACTGGCCTATTATCCCGGACACCAGGTCATTGAGATGGGATTGGCTAAATTGTACAGAATCACTGGTGAAGAGAGATACCTGAAACTGGCTAAATTTTTCCTCGACTGCAGAAAGGGAGGCGAAGAATACAACCAGGCTCATATACCGGTTGTTGAGCAGGACAAAATAGTCGGACATGCAGTCAGGGCTACCTACATGTATGCCGGAATGGCCGATGTATCAGCACTGACAGGTGATTACTCCTATAAAAACGCCATAGACAAAATCTGGAATGACCTGTTGGAAACGAAATGTTATGTGACAGGAGGTATTGGTTCTGCCGGGACCAATGAAGGGTTCAGCGATCCATATCTGCTTCCAAATCAGTCTGCTTACTGCGAAACCTGCGCTTCCATCAGCAATGTTTTGTGGAATTACAGGATGTTTCTGCTCGAAGGGGATTCTAAATATTTTGACGTATTGGAAAGAACCCTTTACAATGCGCTTTTGTCCGGAATTTCGTTGAGTGCCGACAGGTTTTTCTATCCCAATGTACTGGAATCAACAGGAAAGCAGAAACGAAGCGCCTGGTTTGGGTGTGCCTGCTGCCCCAGTAATATCTGCAGGTTTATACCATCCGTTCCCGGGTATGTATATGCTCAGAAACCTGATACCCTTTATGTCAATTTATTCATGAACAATAAGGCAACCACTGAGTTGAATGGCAGAAAAATAGATTTTGAACAAATTACGAAATATCCCTGGGACGGGAAAATTACAATGAATATCAATCCATCCAGTTCATGCAAATTTTCTGTGTTGGTCCGTATACCCGGATGGGCACAAAATCAAGCATTTACAACTGATTTATACCGTTTTAGAACCAATACTCATGAAAAGGTCGGCATCACCGTGAACAGTAAAAAAATGGATTTCATCCAAAAACATGGTTATGCTGTAATAACGAGGGATTGGAAAACGGGGGATCAGCTTATTCTGAATCTTCCAATGCCGGTGAGAGAACTCATCGCCAATCCATTGGTTCTTGACGATGCCGGCAAAATGGCCTTACAAAGGGGCCCGCTGGTCTATTGCACGGAATGGGCTGACAACAAGGATTCAGGTGTATTGAATCTTGTACTAAATCCCGGTAACAAATATACAACCAGGTATCTGCCGGAACTTTTGAACGGGGTTACTGTTATTCAGGCTTCAGGTGGAAGCCTGAAATCTTTGACAGGACAGGCCGTAGACAAGAAAAATCCGGAAATAACTGCTATTCCGTATTATTCATGGGCCAACAGGGGCTCAGGGGAAATGAGTGTGTGGATGAAGATCAGGGAAAAAGAGAGATGAGATATATGACATGAGAGATGAGTTTGAAAAATAAATAATAATAATTCAAGATAATATGAGATTAAAATTGACATTACTTTTTGTAACGCTGACTTGTATTGCCACAGTCGCTTCTGCACAGGGACCGGTTAAAAATGCTTCTTCAGTAGGAAATAAATATAACATCAATAACTGTATCAATCAGTTCAACAAGAACAGGGCAGTTAAAACATCAGTTGGCTACCAGTACTGGTTTATTCCGCAGGATTTTCTTCCGGACGGATTAACTGTAAAAATGAGCGTCGCCGGTCCACACCAGGCAACTCACCCGCCACACAAGCACAAAGGAGATGAAATATTTTTTGTTCTGGAAGGTACGGCTAAATTTTTTCTGAATGGCAAAACAACAATCGGTGGTGCCAACACGAGTTTTTATTGCCCCGAAGGCAGTGAACACGGGATCAGCAACGTTGGTGATGACGATTTGAAATACCTGGTAATCAGGAAGTACCTCAAGGAATAAAAGAAGGGCTGTTCAAGAAATCAACGCATTGACAATCAGTAATATAAAAACAACCATCGCATAGCTGTTTATCAGGATAAATGCATAACGTATGGTTTGTGAATTTTTTCCCTGGAAAAGGAAACGGTAGAAGTACCTGATAAAAAAAATGTTGGTGACGATTAAAGCCACAAGCAGTACCGGGTTCAGAATAAAACCAAAAATCGGGAATGACATAAGGAAAATTGAGGTAACCACACCCCAGATAAAAACTACTGATTTTATCTGCTTTTCATTCAAAACCTTTGAAATGGAGGAAAAACCTGCCTTTTCATATTCCTTACCATATTTGATCATTAACAACCAAAAATGAGGCACCTGCCACAAACAGACAAAAATGAACAAAAAGACCGCATGGGGGTGAAATAAATCATATCCGGCAGAAGTCCAGCCAATTAAAGGAGGAACTCCGCCAACAAGGGCTCCAGGTATGATGGCAAGCCAGCTGCGCGTCTTTAAGGGGGTATAAATCAAATTATAAAAGACAATATTCAACAGTCCCAACACCATCGGGACCCAGCCGTTCCTCAAAAGAATAGCAGCTCCTGCCCCGATGAATAAAAACGCGATCCAGGCAGCATTCACCGGCGTAATCTCCCCTGCAGGTATTGGCCGGGAAACAGTCCTTTTCATCAGGGAATCCTGTTTTCGCTCCTGCACCTGGTTTAGCACCGATGCCCCCGAAGCAAGTAAGAACAGTCCGGCAAACAAGAATATAAAATTCACTCCCGGAGCAATTCCTGTTAAGAAATACCCGGTGAGTGCGGAAAAGGTTACCATCAGGGACAGCCTGCCCCTGATAAGCCTTTTCATCAGTATATAATTTTGTTTTTTATTTGCCTGATGGAATACCCGGATAATCATTTTCGGTTGGTGTGAATATTTCCTCATGGCTGTTTCATCAATGAAAAATGATAGGTTATTTTACTTTGCTTGCTCAACGGTGCTTTTGAAATAATCAATTATTTTTTGAATATCTTCGTCAGTAATTTTTCCGCTGTAGGATTGCATCAGGCCTTTGTTGTATCCTTTAACCACTTCAGCATTGGGATCCAAAATGGACCTTTTGATGTAATCATCGTTGGCAACAACCTCTTTCTCACCAGTATCAGTTACAACAACATCCTTTCTTCCGTACAATCCTTTAAAGGATGGTCCGATAATTTTAGAGCCGTCCAGCGAATGACAAGTAAGACACGCATTGTTTTTTAAAATTACAAGGCCAGGATGATCGGGCAGATTTCCTGTTACCTTCAGGTCTGCAAGCCATTTTTTGAAATCCAGGCTGTCCAGAACAATTACCTTGGCAGTCATTGCAGAGTGGGCAAGCCCACAATATTCAGAGCAGTAAATATCGAAAGTTCCCTTCATGGTTGGTTGGAACCACATGTAATTGTTGTAACCCGGAATTACGTCCTCCTTTACCCTGAAAGCGGGAATAAAAAGGCTGTGATTGACATCTTTAGATACCAGGTTCAGCTTGACATTGCGCTCAAATGGCAATACAAGTTCTTTGGAGACCTTCCCGTTACCGTAATCAAAATCCCAACTCCACATTTTACCGATAACCGTTATTGGCATGGCATTGGCAGGAACCTTTCGCATGGGGGCAAATCCGACCCAACCGAAATAAAACATCAACAATACGATAATGAGCGGAACAACAGTCCAGATAATTTCCAGTTTGACATTCCCGGAAAATTGTTTGGGATTTTTCACTTTTTTTCGTGAGAAATGGATCAGAATATAGATCATTAATGCAGTTATCCCAATCGTAAAAATAAAGGAAATAGCAAAAATAAAAATAAAGGCACGGTCTACCGCTTCGGCTAAATTGGACCCTTGATTGAGTATTGTTTCCATGGTCAGGGTTATTATCTGAAATAATAATCAATAAATGTGATCGCAATAACAATCGCAAAGAGCAGGAAAACGCCTCCCACCATCAAACGCAGCAATAAATTTTCAAATTTAAGGTGCATAAAATAGGTAAGCACAATGGTTACTTTGACAGAAGCAATCAGCAATGCGAGCGCAACTGTAAATGCTCCAATATGAATTTTTATTGCAAGTATGGAAAGTGTTGTAAGTATTAACAACATTATCAAGACCTTCCAGTTCAGCGAGTCGCTCGATATATGATTATCGTGGTTGTTCATTCGGTTACTGATATTTTATTTTAACATTTTCATTTCACCCTGCTTTCAGGGAATCTTCAAAATACGGAAACAGTACAAGGCATATAATAACCTACAAACTAGGTGATCAGGTATAATAACGGAAAGAGGAAAATCCATATTAAATCGACAAGGTGCCAGTACAAAGCTCCATTTTCCTGTAAAAGATAATGCCCGGAGGTTATCTTACCGGATTTGATTCTAAACATGATGATGGTCAATAATATACCTCCGATGATAACATGCAGGGCATGCAAGCCTGTCATCATGAAATAAAGTCCAAAAAACATAATTTCACCATGTGGCATAGTTTTCATGACATCTGAACCCGGATAGAGATGAAGTTCAAACTTATGTCCCCATTCAAAATATTTGTTCACCATAAATACTCCTGCCAGTATCAGTGTTATGAAAATCAGCCCGATGGCCTTCCCTGCCCTGTTCTGCTGAATAGCGGTGAGTGACATGGCGACAGTCATACTGCTCAACAAAAGCACAACTGTATTTGTTGCCCCGATAAAAGCGTTCAGCTCAAGCGCAGCCTGGTGAAAATCTTCCGAATACTTAGAGCGCATAACAGAGTAAACGATAAAGAGTCCGCCAAAAAGAAAGAGTTCCGTAAAGAGGAATAACCACATTCCCATTTTCCCGGTATCACTGTCTATATGTTCTGAATGTACGGTTGACGACATAAATCGTGGTTTTTATTTGGTGTGTGGATTGTCAAAGACATAAGGATCGTGAGTGATCACAGGAATTTCATCGAAGTTTTCGTGAGGCGGAGGAGATGGAATTTGCCATTCAAGGGTTACACCATGCCAGGGATTTGCCGGTGCAATGGCTCCTTTGCGAACATGGTAAACCAGGTTGGAAATCATTCCGATTAATCCAATTATCAGAATGAAAGCACCTACGGTTGAAAGAAACTCACCGGTCTGGAATTTAGGATCATAATCAAAATAACGCCTTGGCATTCCCTGGATTCCAATAACAAACAGCGGAAAATATAGCAGGTTAAATCCGACAAAGAGAAAACCCCAGGCAATGTTGGCCCATTTGAAATTGTACATGCGCCCGTAGATCTTCGGATACCAATAGTGAATTCCTGCAAAAAAGCCAAACCCCATTCCACCGAAAATTATGTAGTGAAAATGTGCGACAACAAAATCTGTGTTGTGCAACTGGATGTTAGTAGCAAGTGAGCCGAGTGTCAAACCGGTAAAACCACCTATTGTAAACAAAAAGATAAATGAGATAGCGTACAACAGCGGCGGTTTGAGATCGACTGACCCACCGTACATGGTTGACAGCCAATTAAATACCTTAATTGCGCTCGGAATAGCAACAATGAATGTCAGGAATGAGAAAAACCACCTTGATTCATAACTCATTCCGGAGGTAAACATGTGATGTCCCCAGACAAAATATCCTACGAGTGCAATTGCCATACTGGAAAAGACAATCGGTACATATCCGAATACAGGTTTCTGGCTGAATGTCGGGAATATTTCAGTCACAACCCCCATTGCAGGCAAAATCATAACATAAACTGCCGGATGCGAATAAATCCAGAAAAGGTGCTGGTACAATACCGGATCACCTCCCAACGCAGGGTTAAAGAATCCAATCTGAAATGTTCTTTCCGCTATGACCATCAGCAAAGTAATCCCGATTATCGGTGTTGCCAGGATCTGAATCCAGGCTGTAGCATAAAGTGACCAGGGGAAGAGCGGCATTCTGAACCAGCCCATGCCGGGTGCCCGCATCCGGTGGATAGTGACAATAAAATTTAGCCCCGTGAGAATAGAGGCGAATCCAAGCACAAATGCTGCAGTCAGGGCAATCACCACATTGGAAGAGGCTTCAGCACTGTAAGGAACATAGAATGTCCAGCCGGTATCCGGTGAATGGCCGTGTGCAAATTGTGAGTAAAGGCCAAGTATCGAACCGGTAATATAAACATACCAGGAAAAGAGGTTGAGTTTCGGGAAAGCAACATCCTTGGCTCCTATCATAATTGGGAGGAAAATATTCCCAAAAACGGCGGCCAGTCCCGGTATCACAACGATAAAAATCATGATGATTCCATGGATCGTAAACATTCCGTTGTAGGTCTGCGCATCCATGATTGTCTGTCCGGGTGCCGCCTTTTCTATCCTCATTAAAAGGCCCAGAATTGCAGCAGTACAGAAGAAAATTGTGATAGTGTACAGATAAAGAAGACCAATCCTTTTGTGGTCTGTTGAAGAGAGCCACGACCATAATCCGGTTTTGTGGTTCAAATAATTAAGTGGTTCTGTTGCAGTTGAATTAGTCATTCTTTGGTGCTTTAGATGATTTTCTTTTTGATGAAACGAATAAATAAAGTACAAAAAACAGCGCTAAAACTAAGACAAAGCTCCCCAATAGCCTGGTAACTTGCAAAGTATAGGTTCTGCTTTGCGGGTCATAAGCAAAGCAATACTCGAAAATTTTATTGCTGGTAGGTCGAACCTGACCCTTTTGGGCCTCTCCAATGGCCATTTTCAATTCAAAAGGAAGAAATGTAACACCGTACAAATAGCGGGTTATAACTCCCTGCGGGCTTAGAATAATGATGGTAGACGGGTGTGCAAAATCAACCCCTGTCGGCTTGAACCTGAATCCGACTGATTCGGTAATTTTCTGTATGTTTTGCAGTTCCCCTGTCAGGTAGGTCCAGCTTCCCCGCTGTTCTTCCTTGATTTTCTGAACAAAATTTTTCTTTTTCTCAACTGCCTTTTCAGGTGTGTCTTTTGTGTTGAAGCTGATTGTGATAATATCATAATCCTTGCCGAGTGTCATTTCGGTTTTACTAACCACATCAGCAATACCATCCTGCAAAGGACTGCAAAGTCCCGGGCAATCAAAATACACAAAAGACAGTATGGTCGGCCTCTTAATCAGGCTTCCAATTGTAACCGTATCATTTTTCTCATTGCAAAACTTCAGATCCATGGGGATTGTCTGCCCCAGTTTCTCAACAATACCGATTTCTACTTCGGGGCTGACAGGAGTCTGGCCATGTAAAACCGTGACAAACAGGAAAAAAAGACTTAATATCGTAATTCTCTTCATTTGATTAATAATTGATGTTCAAGGTAAAATCCTAATTTACGCCGGATTTGAATATGCGTCTGAGCTCAAGTAATATATAAAAGATTAAACCCCATACTGCAAGAACCGTTAAGGAATAAGTCAGCAGCAACCAAATTGGTGCTTTTGAAACTACATTCCAGAGCGCCCTGGGCTCATTTAAAGGGGGTCTGTATGTTGCCACGCCGATTGAAAGGGATGTATCAGCTTTTGCCTCTCCAAAAGCGGTTTCATCCGTAGGTTTGGCCAAAAGATGTACTATACCAAGGGAATCCCCGGGAAGGTTTTTGGGAAAATCAAAATATGCAACACCTTGATTATCAGTGTTTTTTACTCCATCTATCATCAAATTGCCAAAATATCTTTTGACAAACAGCTTAATTTCTGCTCCAACCACAATCTGTTGTTTGTTATCCTTTGAATAGGTGGGCATTACCTTTACCTGGTTAGTCTCCTTATTAAAGGTTAACAAAATCTTTACGTTTTGAAACGAGGTACCTAAATCCGTTTTTTTGGCAACTTCCTGCACATATTTTTCATTGAAACTCCTGATAAATGAAATAATCTTCCACGTATCAGTCATTGTCAGGGTGTTTTTAAATGAAGGCATCAGTCCGCGGCCGTTTGTAAGCTTGTAATGAATAGCCCCGTCCGAATTTTTTTGCATCTGGTCTGACGCAGGATCCGGAGGAAGAGGCACCAGTTTAACAACATTGTTTTTCCCCGGATCGCCATGGCAAGACTTACAGTTGGTGTTATAAAGGACTCCTCCCGCTTGCCTGGTAGAATCAGAAAAAGCAAAAGGGCTGAGTTTTCCTGCTTCATCTGCAGGGACAGTCCATTCCTGAGCCGATAAATGCATGCTTACAAAGAAGAAAAAACCCAGAAACAAAAAATATTTCTTCATATCATAAAAAAGTTTATATAATCAATCAGATGGAACTCAGATATAATCTGCTATATTTAATCCTTAAGTATTTGATTCTCTTTCATCTTTAAACTCAAACAACCTGTTTTTGGGTGGCAAGTAAAAGACTCTTGGTTTTGTACCAAGTTCGGGCATCAGATGGTAACCACCATTGGCACTCAACAATTCACTTAAACGGAAAGTCTCTTTTGTTGTTCCATTTGTAACGGCATCCTGGTTTTCATCACCAAAATAATATACTCCATTCGGACAGGAAGATACACAATAAGGCAATTTTCCTTCACGCAGCCTGTCTGCACTGAACAGACATTTGGAAATGGTACCCTTTTTCTGGGGAACATTCAGTTCGATGTTGTACTCCTTCCCTTTGTCTGCTTCAGCCATCATTGGTTCTTCCCAATGGAACATACGAGCTGAATAAGGGCAAGCAGCCACACAAAAACGACAACCTATGCATCTTTCGTTGTCAATCAACACAATCCCATCCTGGCGCTTGAATGTCGCGTCAACCGGACAAACGGCAACACAAGGGGGATTATCACAATGCTGACAGGGTTTTGGCATGTAATACGGGGCCGTATTTTCAGATTCCTGCATGACCAGTGTGTTGATATGATACTCGTACGGGCGCAGATGATGCGCGCCCTGGCAGGCCTGAATGCATTTACGTGCATTCCTGCATTTGGCGAGGTCGATAACCATTACCCAACGACGGCCGGCTAAACCTTCCCTGCCCATCTTAGTCAGACGGGCTACATCTACTTTGATGTTCTTCACCTGATCACGAGGTACCTCCACCAGTTTGTTATCTGGTGTCAGAACTTTCACCATATCATGGTTCGGTTTTGTTTCCTGGTATTCAAAACCTGTATATATGGCCGCTCCACCTGCTGCAGCGGCAGCTCCAATCAGTCCAAACCTTTTGAAAAAAGTCCGGCGGGAATCGGCGCTTTCCTTAGCTTTATTTGCATTGTTTTGTTCTTCTGATGACATATTATCACTCATAGGTATATTATTTATCGGAATTAACTATATATTTAATAAGGGCTTGACGAATGAACCAGAATTCAAAGTGATACATTTCACTCTGAAAACTGCACTTTCATCCGATAAACTCTTCGCTTTTATCCTGGTTAATTATGCTTCCAACCTGCTAATTGAAAAAATCAAAAGCATTAAATCAAGCAATTTGATCCCGTACAAACAGGATTTCCCCTGCATCAAATTTCACAAATCTGATTAGTCCAACGATTAGGATAAAACTACGAATAATATTTTTTGTTTTCATCACAATTCTTAAAACCGGTACAGTTTTTACGTGAATATTGAATCCATGTTAATACAAAATTTTCTTTTTTAAATGGTTATATATCTCTCTGAAATGAAAAAAAATGGTACCGAATTAAAATTATTAGCAAAACTAAAAATCAATTCATAAAAAAAAAGACAAAAAATGGGGCTATGCCGGTCAAGATTTTTACAATTTCACCCCTGAAGGGATGATTTTTCGTCCCTCTCAATTAAAATCTGTTTGTATATTAGGAAGAGCTGATGGTTTTTGGTACAGCGGCAAATTTTATTCCGGATCAGGATGATTGATAATCCAAAGTCAGGTAGAAACCTGGTTCTGACATGTCAGTTCGCACCTTTTTCATTTTTTAAATACAATATAAGGACTTGTAACAGTTGTCATGTAAACGGCGTTCTGTGGGGCAAGTTCGTTGTAACACTCCCACGGAGCGCCAAATTCAATACCTTTCCTGAAATCACCCGCACGAAGGTCCCCGATGTATTCTTTGGCCAGTTTTTGTGAGCTTTCAAAATCGACTTTTGCGATAGCCTCACAAACCCAGCCTGTTGCCGTTCCCCACCAGGCGCCGTTCTGGTAGTTATTTTTTTTGACAAGGCTTTTTTCCCAGGCAGTTGAAATACTGAAGTCATCTGTTGTAAGGATATGCCTGATATTACCCCTGCTTGCCAGGAGGCCTTTTTTATAGGAATCAGCAAGGAAACGGCATGATTTCTCAAGTCTTTCACCCTCCAGGATGCCAAAATGAACAGCTAGAACAGTGCTCCAGACATCTGCCTGGCTGCTTGTTCCGGTTGATGCCAGCAACATTCCCCGGCTATCAGAAAATTTATCCGGAATCTCGCCTTTAAGTCTTCCGGCTATACTCCTGTATTCCTGTACTTTCCCTTTTTTACCGATCATTTCAAACAATTCTGCCATTTCAATTGCTGCCCTGTACTTTAGAATTGAAGGCATACAGAGGTCCCCGGTGATGGTAATCACATCCCTGAAACCAAAATCTATACCCCTGTAATCATCAGTTGTAGAAACCAATACGCCATTCAGCCTGGTAGGCGGAACCCTGAAGGCCATTTCCAACCGGTCGGCCAATCTTGTTCCATTTATCTCCATTGTCATAAAATCGCCTGATTGTGCACTTTTTGCATAAAACCAGGCCATATGAACAAAAAAGAAGTCGTCACAATAAGGAGGAAACAATCCGAAAGTTTTTCCGCCTTGACCTTTGTAGTCGTATGTTCCCGGGAAATAGACTGGCTTGCTGTCGTCGATCCTGATATGATCGGCGATTGCACCCAGCGGGACCATGCTCCCGGCATCTGTTATCCAGGTCTGGTCGCACTGCGTAGAGGCAGTAAGCACCAGCATGTGTTTCTGTTCCTCTAAAGTAATATAACCGCATTCCAGCGACATAGCATAATCACGTATCCAGAAAGCGGGATAACAATCCCGCCCTCCCGGTCGTATCAGGGTACCACCGGTCCGGTTAGCTCCGAAATCCTTTGAAATCTTCTGTCCGGGTAAGATCCTCGAAGCCTCAACTACATCCCTGGTAATACCTGCCAAAAAATCCAGGTCACTTTTGGACAGAAGTTCATGGACCGTTTTTTCCTGTGCCATGGCGTTAAAAAACACAAGTAACAATGTGACTGACAAAAATATACGGCTCATCTTAGTCTGGGTTTCATTTGAAAATATTTGGTTTTCTAATTGCCGGATGAAACCGAAGATCAGCGAAGCGAACAGCCATATAATCATTTTTGGGTAGTGAACATTTCATCATGGCTATTTCAGGGACTCATCAGGCGAATCTGAATCACTACCAAGATAGCAATTATAGTGTTGTTTTCAATCACCAACAGTGTGTCTCCAAGATAATATTCCATAAGCAATTGGAATGAAAACAGTAAAAAATGTCATCGAAACTTGCCAAATTGCATGCGAATTAGTTGATTAACCAAATGCGTCCGGATCTGCTTACAAAAAACCTGCAGTATTTCAACATAAAACTAAATAACAGGTAATTAACACATTGCACAACTACTACATCACTATTAAATTACTATTATGAGTTTGATTAAAAAATTCTATTCCCTGGTATGGATAATGCTTTTCCTGCCGGTGCTCTCCGTTGGACAAGTTAAAGATGAACCATTTAAACAGGCTGAATCAGTCAAGTATATCATGGCTCCTGAATTGAAAAATGCCAGGCTGATAAAAGTTGAAATTGATTACAACAACAATGTTTACGTATTGACTGACAATGGTTTATACCGTGATTTCAATGGTACCACGATTTCAAAAGATCTCCTGTACAGGAAACTGTCTGATATGAAACCCGTTGATATTACCATCCAGGAAAACCAGGGATACCTGTACTATTTATATTCTGACCGTTTTTTAACCAATGCACATGCTGGCACCATATTCGCCAGGATTCCGGAAAATACCTATCAGCATATCCTGGTAAACAATTCAGGCAGGATATTGCTCGCAGGCGACTCAAAAGTGTCCATTTACAACAAGTCGTTGAAAGAATCAGACGTTGTTGCACCCGTTGAAAAGCCATTGAAGTGGTATGTTTTCAAAGACAAATTTTATTACCTGTCTGCCGGTTCCATTTATGTACTGAACCAAAATGAATGGAAATTACTCTTCAGGGGTGAAAAACTGACCTCAATGGCATTTACGACTGACAAACTGTTTGTTGGCACTGAGGTTGGTTACCTTGTCCTGGACCCTGCCTCCGGTAAAAAAATAAAAGAGCTGAAAAAGGATTTGCCTGTCCCGGCGATATCCGACCTGATTTACGTAAACGACAAACTCTGGTGTTCCACGAACGACGGTGCCTATCGTGAAGAACCCGGCCGTTATCGCTATTTTGAAGGCAAGCGCTGGCTGGATAACAGCAGGATCATTGACATGAAATCTGACGAATCGGGTAATGTATATATGTTGTCCCCTTCCGGACTTAATAAAATCTTGTTCGAAACAACGACTCTTGCTGAAAAAACAAAAAAGATCCAGGATGATATCCGGAAGTATCATTTGAGATACGGATTTGTATGCGAAATCGAGTATGGCATTCCAGGTGACCTTTCTACAGCAAAGGCCACAGATAACGACAACGACGGCTTGTGGACAACGCTTTATCTTGGCAGCCAGGCATTCAGATATGCGACTACCGGTGAAGAGGTAGCCAAAAGATATGTATGGGAGTCGTTTGAAGCATTTGAACGACTTCTCTCAATAAATTCATTGAAAGGATTTCCTTCCAGGACCTTCGAAAGAAGTGGCATCATCAATGATACTATAGTATGGCGCCATGCAAAAGATCCGGAATGGGACTGGAAAGGTACCACCAGTAGCGATGAATACATTGGTTATCTGTTTGTTGCAACAGTAATGGATAAATTCATTGCTAAAACAGATGCAGAAAAAAAGAGGGTTGCCAATTTCATCGATGCGATCATGACACACATCCTGGACAACAACTACTATTTTGTTGATATTGACGGAAAACCAACCAAATGGGGCCGCTGGAATCCCGAATATGTCAACGCCTATGCACCTTATGTTTCCGACAGGAAATTGAACAGCGCCCACCTTATTGCCGGGTTGCAGCTGGCATACTCCCTGACTGGAAAGGAGCGTTATAAAAAGGAGGCTTTCAAGATGATGGACAAATACGGATACCTCCACAATATCATGATTCCGATGAAAACCATCCAGCGCACAACGGAGTTTGTCCACCAAACTGAGGTTATGGGTGATTCCTGGAACCATTCGGATGATGAAATGTCATTTTTAACTTACTATGTTTTAGATAAATATGCCTTTAATGACTCATTAAAGAATAAATACAAATGGGTGGCTCGCGACCATTGGGAAATTGAAAAACCGGAAAGGGATGCTTTGTGGAATGTCCTGACTTATGCTGTCAGCGGAGACATCGATCAGGAATCAACTCTTTGGCACCTAAGGGAATATTGTAGTGATCTTGACCGATATACGACCAAAAATTCGCACAGGAAAGACCTGGTTTACCTGCCTGCCAATTTCCGTGAGCAAACAACCAAAGATTTGCTTTTACCCGGTGAGCGCGAAATGCAACGGCACAATACCAATCCGTTCGCTTTGGATTCAAATGGTGGAGGCGGAAACCGTCTGGCTGGAGATGAATACCTGTTGCCTTACTGGATGGCCAGGTATTACAAAATCATTCATTAAAATTCATTCCAGGTATTATTGATTAAAATTCACTCCATCAAAAGAAATTTGAGCTTATCCTAGTGAATTAATGCTAATTTTACGGTAATCCAGTATTAATTCAATTTTATGCCAGTAAAGGATGCCTCAGGCAGACCTGCTCTGCCGATCCTCCTGGCTTGTGAAAATCAGGATAAGCTACTTATAAACAATATTTTAACTAAATTATACTCTTATGAGCGACAGGCGTGATTTTATCAGACATACTGCAGCCTCTTCGGCCGGACTGGCCATTGGAGGAACTGCATTCGGGTTTAGTGCAAAAAGTTACAACAACATTATCGGAGCAAATGACAGGATTTATGTAGCCATGATAGGTTTGAACGGACGTGGAAACAGTATGTCCGGCACGTTTGCCAGGCAAAAAAACACTGTTATATCTACTGTCTGCGATGTAGACTCAAGAGCCATGCCAAAAGCCATCAATTCTATCGCCAAAGCAGGTCAGACCGAAACGCCAAAATCTGAAAAAGATTGTCGCAAAGTACTGGAAGACAAAAAAATTGATGCGATATACATTGCAACGCCCGACCATTGGCATGCACCCCTGACAATCATGGGCTGCCAGGCAGGTAAGCATGTGTACGTTGAAAAACCTCTGAGTCATAATCCCAGGGAAGGCGAACTGGCGATTGAAGCTGCCCGAAAATATGACAGGATAGTGCAGATGGGTGCCCAGCGCCGTTCTGCGCCCGTACTTTCACAGGGAATCCGGAAACTCCATGAAGGAGTAATTGGGCGCGTTTACCTCGCAAAAACCTGGTACACCAATACGCGCAAGGAGACCTTCCTCAAACCCGGAGAGGTTCCGGTCTGGCTGGATTACGACCTGTGGCAGGGACCGGCCCCGCGTGTTCCGTACAAGGACGGGCTGATCCATTACAACTGGCATTGGTTCTGGCACTGGGGCACCGGAGAGGCTCTTAACAATGGCACCCATGAAGTGGATGTGGCAAGATGGGGCCTCGGCGTTGACTTCCCAACCCGGGTTACTTCGGTCGGTGGCAGGTATCATTTTAAAGATGACTGGGAAACTCCTGACACTCAAATCGTCACAATGGACTATCCCGGAGGTGTCTCCTTGATGTGGGAGAACAGAAGCTGTAACGGCCGAAAGATTGAAGGTGAAGACCGGGGTATCATTTTTTATGGAGAAAAAGGCAGTCTCGACACAGGAGGTGACAGCTATAAAATTTATGACCTCGGCGGCAAACTAGTTGATGAGGTTAAATCACTTGTAGCCGAAAGTGATGTTCAGGGGAGGAATACTGCAAGTCCCAGCCTCGGACTGGACAGTCTGCATGTGGCGGATTTCCTTGATGCTATCCGTACAAACCGACGTCCGAACTGTGATGTGGAACTTGGTTTCAAAAGCGTAGTTGCCATGCAGCTGGGAAATATCTCCTGGCGCGTAGGCCGTGATATCCACGTCGATCCCAAAAACGGACATATTATCGGAGACAAGGATGCCCAGAAATTATGGAGCAGAACCTATGAAAACGGCTGGGAACCAAAAGTGTAAATAGTTGCAATGGTTCGTTAATTTAATCTTAATAACAATAATAATCCCAAATTTATGTTTGCCAAAATTCTCAGGAAAATACTTTACGGTTTATTGATTATTCTGATTTGTCTCACGGTATTAATGCTGATTCCAAGGACCTGGTCGGCACTCCATCCTGAAAATCCGCCGACCGGATACTATTTTGAAAATGCTACAATATTGGCACTGGTCACCGGTCTGGAATCAATGATAGATAAAGAGCCGCCTGTTCCTGAAAATGTGTTGGAAATTAAGAACATAGAATATAAAAATATCAACGGAAAGTCTTTGCAACTCGATATTTATCAGCCTAAAGGTCTTGTCAAACCCGCACCATTGCTGGTTTTTATTCATGGAGGCGGATGGAGAAGCGGCAAACGTTCTGATTACCTGGTTTACCTGACTCATTTCGCAAAAATGGGATATGTTACTGCCACCGTATCCTATAGGTTGCTCAAAGATGCTCCCTATCCTGCCTGTGCGGAAGATATTACTGATGCCGTAAATTTTTTCTATCAAAACGGAGACAAATACAATTATGATCCGGACAGGATTTGTCTCATAGGTGGTTCTGCGGGATCACACTTAGCCATGCTGGCAGGTTATGGATGGAAGAAACCCGGAACTCAACCGGATTCCGCGATGGCTTCTGTCGAACAAGGCAAAAAGATCAAGGCGGTAGTGGAAATTTATGGTCCGACCGACTTTACCACGGAATATGCAAGAAATCATCCTACTATCACGGGATTTATCGCCAAATCTTACCAGGAAGCCCCGCAGCTTTATGTCGAGGCATCTCCGATTACCTATGTTTCCAGAAACTGCCCCCCGACCCTCATCCTGCAGGGGACCAGGGATAACCTGGTTCCGCTGAGCCAGGCAGAATTGCTGAAGCACAAACTTGACAGCCTGGGAGTTCCCAATGTGTATTGTCCGGTACCGGGATGGCCCCATACCATGGATATCGACAAAAGGGTAAATGACTATTTTAAGGTCACACTCGCTGGTTTCTTTGAGAAATATGTCCGATGAAAGGATAAAGGATGAAAGGATAAAGGATAAAGGATAAAGGATAAAGGATAAAGGATAAAGGATAAAGTAATTGAGGACTGGAATTGTCTGATCTTCAGACTTTTTATAAAATGAATATTATTTATACATATTTCCTTTAGTTCGATTTCTATATATCTCGCCTTATTCCGATTTATTTCCACTTATATCAGTTAACAATCCATTTAATTACCCGAATTAGAATATAATACAAAATAGTATCGATTAATCAATCCAAATCTGTTTAACAATATCTGTCCAAAATCGTTTAAAGGAATATGTACACTAATGTAAAAACCTGTAAAACGATAGTAAAATGAAGATAGCAGTACTCGGAACAGGTATGGTCGGAGAGACCATAAGTTCCAAATTAATTGAGCTGGGACACGAGGTGATGATGGGTTCCAGGACTGTGGGAAACGAGAAAGCAAAAGCATTTTTGGCAAAACACCCGGGAAAAGTCAAAATCGGAACTTTCTCAGATGCGGCAGCCTTAGGCGACATCGTATTCAATTGCACTTCCGGAGGCGCCTCTCTGGAAGCATTAAAACTTGCAGGAGAATCCAACCTGAACGGCAAAATCCTCATAGACCTTGCAAATCCGCTCGATTTTTCAAATGGATTCCCCGTCACCCTCTCAATCGTAAACACTTCTTCGCTTGGTGAAGAAATTCAGAATACATTCCCTGGTACAAAAGTTGTAAAAACCCTCAATACAATCTGGTGCGGCCTGATGGTAAATCCTGGAATGATCAATGGCGGGGACCACAATATCTTTGTTTGTGGAAATGATGCTACTTCAAAAGATAAGGTAAAGGAAATTCTCATCTCCTTTGGATGGCAGGATAACAACATTCTGGACCTGGGAGATATCTCGAAAGCCAGGGGCACAGAAATGTACCTGCCAATCTGGTTAAGCATTTACGGCAAAACAAACAATGGCGCATTTAATGTAAAGATAGTGAGGTAATTATGAGTTATGAATCAGGAATTATGAATTATGAGAGATGTCAGTTTACATTAATGCCGGGTAGTCTTTCATGAAATACTTTTTAGGTGGTTATGGTGAGTTAAAACTAAGGAAAAAGATGTATTTTAGTATAGTTTTCTGACACAATCGGGCTGGATTTACAGTTGTTAGCGGTAAGCGTAATTGCCGCTCGAATCATATTGACATTTATTCATAATATTAAAAATTCTAACTCATGAAAACAATATTTTTTTTTATGTTGTTAACCGTCACATCATTGATGTTGTCAATTAATCTTCGTGCTCAGGAAAGAATGATTCGTGGAGTAGTAACAACATTCGACAGCATACCTTTAAACGGAGCATCTGTAATAGCACAGAGTACAAACCACGAAGTTTTAACCGATACTTTGGGTAACTTTTCAATCAGTTGTAAAAACAATGATAAATTAAAAGTATCCGCCCACGGATTTTATAACCAGAATGTGAAATTAACCGACAAAATCAAATTTGCAGCTATCAATCTGAAACTAAAACCGGGTGAAAAAGGACGTGAATTTGCCATCGGTTATGGCCATGTGGCCGATGCAGATAGGCTCAATGCCATAACCAGTTTAAATAAAAATGATTTTCATTTTTCACAATACAATAATATTTTTGAGCTGATAAAGGGAAGATGCCCTGGAGTACAGGTGTTAGACAATAAATATATAATAATTCGTGGAATAAACTCCATTAACGCCAAAGATAATTCAGCACTTATTCTTGTTGATGGTACGCCATATAATACGGATGCTTTGAAATCTATTGAGCCCTCTCAGGTAAAGAGTATTGATGTTATTAAAGATGCGGGAGCTGCTATATACGGAACAAGAGGGGCTAACGGAGTTATTCTTATTGAGACCAATAGGGGAGACAAGAAATAAGTTAGTTGGTGGTATATATAATCGGAAAAGTGAAATATCCCTAACCGCAAACAGCAAAATACCCGCAAGTAGGGTTTCGGTGCTTCGTTGACAGGATTTTAGTAATTTGAAAAGCAACTCTCGTAGGAAGTACATCGTGAAACTACCGCCCAGCTTGTAATTGCGGAACGATATAATTCAGCATAAATATTTATGAAAAGGCTTGTGGTTCTTACCGGTGCAGGGATGTCAGCCGAAAGCGGCATCCGTACTTTCAGGGATGCAAACGGTCTGTGGGAAGAGTACGATGTAATGGAAGTAGCCAGTATTCAGGGTTGGCGCAAAAATCCTGAATTAATGCTCCGTTTTTACAATGAACGCCGCAAACAAATGTTTGGCTGCCTGCCGAACAGGGGTCATATGCTACTTGCAGAACTTGAGAAATCGCTTGAAATTCAAATAATTACGCAAAACATTGATGATCTTCACGAAAGAGCAGGGTCAACAAATATCATACATTTGCACGGAGAGTTAATAAAAGCCAGGAGCACGACAGACCCTTCCCTGATCTATACAATCGGCAACAAAGAGATAAAAATGGGCGACAAATGTGCCAAAGGCAGTCAGCTCAGGCCTCATATCGTTTGGTTTGGTGAGGAAGTACCGCTGATTGAAACAGCCAAAAATATCATTGAATCTGCTGATATTCTGTGTATTATTGGTACATCACTGAGCGTACAGCCTGCTGCCGGATTATTTCATTTCGCTCCTTATGACTGTCCGATCTACCTGGTTGATCCCAATCCGCCCGAATACCTCCCCGGCAAAGTGCAGGTTATTGCGAAAGGCGCCGGTGAAGGTGTTGCAGACTTCATCGGAATGATCTGACAAAGGAAATGTAATCGGAGGAAATCATTGGGTTGGTTGTCCCAAATAAGGCAAAACTTAAACTTTCTTCAAAGTCTCACATAAAATATCTGTTTATAGATTTTACCGCTTGCTTCATCCGCAACAGGCCTGTTGAAAGCGATTGTCTTACCATCATTCGACCAGACAATATTCGAAAGTTCTTCTTTACTGACAGGAGTTATCCGTTTGAATCGTTTCTCAAAAGGCTCGTCTGAAACCCTGCAAATAACAACGCTGTTCTCAGTCTGGTAACAGATGGATTTATTGTCAGGACTCCACCTCGCACAGGTCTGAACGCCGGCAGGATGCTCGGTAACCTGCCTGGAATTTCCACCGTCAGGCGAAATTACAAATATCTGCTGCACGCCATTTTTATCTGCTGCCAGGTAGGCAATCCACCTGCCATCGGATGATGACCTCACCACTCCCCCACATCCCGGATGGTCTGTATCTGCCGTAAAAGTCAGCCTTCGCTGTACGGTACCTTTTGGTGGCATAGGGAAAGTTTCAGGAGTTCCTTCCAGCGGGCCGAATTCTCCGGGTTGGTTGATTGAATCCGGGATATCTACCACGAAGAGATCGTCAACCGACTGGTTGTTTTTATTTCTTACTTTTCCAAGAAATGCCCTGGCAACCTGCGTTTTACCCTCTTTGTTTGTATAACTGCCAGTGCCCACCCAACTGTCGGATGCCGCATTGCTGATTTCGTCACTTCCTGGAACTGGGTTTGGTACTACCCTGACTACCAATACACTGTACCACTCCCCGCTCACATTCTCGCCTTCCCCGTTTTTATCGACATTGACAGGTTTAAGCCTTGTTGATACTCCTATAGTCCTTAAATTCAAAGTTTTACCAGTAGAGTCTTCCAGAGCCTTCAGTATTGCATCATTGTAGGTATACCCCACCCATTTACCATCTTTGCTCCATTCATGGCGATGCGTTCCTCCCCTAAGTGCACCCTGTGTATAGGGAAAAGTCACGTCACGGGCATCCATGAAGATCGGAACATTGGGATGAGTATCTTCAACTATTACGCCACTTCTTTTCCACATCTGGTATGGATTTTTCTCTGAACAATGTGCCAGGCCATGAATAAAGATCACCTTTCCTTCTGTAGGATGATAGCTTACTGCTCCTGCACCCGGTCCCCATGACTGGTTGTCTTTCACTGCGAACAATTCTTCAACCCGGCCGGTTTCAAGCTGTACCCGTTCTACAGAAGGGGAACCGCCAATACCGCCTATTGCGGTCCGGGTATCATAAACCAGCCACTTCCCGTCCGGAGAAAAATTATCATTGTTGTCGAGATCGTGGTTATAGGCACCTTTCGTAAGCTGAACAGGTTTTACATAGCTTTCAGACGGGGCGCAGCCGAACATTCCGACTGAGAATAGAATAGTTCCAAGAAGTGATTTAATCATATTTTTTCGCATAGGTTTATTATTTAATTATTACACAGAGACTCGCAATGGCGAAACAGAGAATCACAGAGCACATATCTCATGTCTCATATCTCATGTCTCATATCTCATATCTCATATCTTGCTTTGTTAGCCACGCCATACCTTCGGGAACTTAACAAGGTCTGCAATTCTGACCTTTTGGCCGGTTTCGATCGACTGTCGGGCAGCAATCCCTATGAGGCTCGACATTATACCCGCACGGCTGTCTGCCCGGCTGTTGAATTCGTCCTTTGTACCGGGTTTGAACATCAAATCACGAAGGTGCGGATCAGCCCCGCCATGGCCTCCGGCACCAGGTTTGAGAACCCAGGCCCTTGAAGTCTTCCTGTCTTTTGTTAACCTGAATTCATAAGTTCCATCTACCTCCCATGGCTGACTGTAGTTCAGCTTGACATCCAGCCTTCCAAATTCACAGGAAAAGGATATTCTTTGCCCTTCATACGGCAGAAATGCATGCATGGTGTAGGTAAACTGTGTTCCGTTGTCATAATTGACCTGAACAGAGGAAGTATCGTAAATATCGATTTCATTGTCCCACACACAACCATCGCGGTGATAGCCATCGACATCCTCACAATTCACATACAAAGCCATCATCCTGGCATCTTTTGTGATATCCCAGTAATGTTTGCATTGTGTTGTAAATGAGCAATTTCTGCAGTTTCTGCCCCTGAAATTATTGTTGTGCCCGTAATAAGAAAGCTTTCCAATAGCCTGAACATCAACTGGTTCTGACTCAAGAAGCCAGTTTACCAGATCAAAATGATGTGATGCCTTGTGCAACAAGAGGGTACCTGAATAGGCTCTTTTACCGTGCCATCTCCGGAAATAGGATGCACCATGCGAAGTATCCAGCAATTCGTGGTAATCCACTGAAATTACCTTTCCCAGTTCACCTGACATCAGGATTTTCTTCATTTCAATGGATTCAATCATATGTCGGACATTGAATCCAACAAAGACTTTTCTCCCGGTTCTCGCCTCTGTATCAGCGATTCGCTGGCATTGTTCTGCCTCAGTCGCGATGGATTTTTCCGATATAACGTCGCATCCGAGTTCCATTGCCCTTACAATGTACTTCTCGTGAAAACAATCAGTTGTAGTAACTATTACAATATGAGGCTTGCATTCTTTGATCATCAGATCGAAATCTTCAGCCGGATAACACCTGACATCGACCCCAACAATCGCTTTTGCTGCTTCCATCCGTTTGGGGTTGATATCGCAAAAGCCTACGAATTCAATATAGTCGCTGAAGCTTTCAACAACAGGTTTTCCCCACATGCTGGTTCCCCTGTCGCCGGTACCAACAAGTGCCAGTCTCTTCTTGCCTGATGGCTGAATTGTCCTTTTTGTATCTGCGGCCATTGCCGGACCAGAGAGGAATGAAGTTGCAGCCAAAACAACTGCACCTTCTTCCAAAAATTTACGACGCTTGATTAATTTACTCATAACTGCAAAATTATGATAGATTATTATTCACTTATCTCCACCCTGATTAAATCTAATTCTCAAATTGTGGCTATTTTATTCACTGATATTCAATTATATACGCTAAAATTCATTTCGATTTGGCAAATGAAAATCAAATTAATACCGAATTTTCTAATTCGCAGGAACCGGACTTTCCTTTACCAGCTTTATGGCTTCATCTTCATAAATGCATCCTGTCATTTCACCAAGCGATGTGCGACTGACATAGCTGTAACGCTCAAATCCGTTGAAATCTTCTTTGGTAAGCATATAACCGAATGCATCATTGGTTAATCCGAACAGAAACGGCTGTGAAGTCTTCATGTTTCTCTTTACATAAAACCCGATATTGGGCAATGCCTCACCGGGAATAGTCAAAATCTGTGCCTTCCCAATGTTAAGAAGGTTTATACGGGTTGTAATCGAAGTAAAATCATTGTTTTTTGCTTCTTTGGCAAGTGGTGAATGCTGAAGGACGTAACGCATTTTCTCGTTGTCGACAGGAAACTTTATTGTTCTGGAAGTGCAATATAAATTTGCATTTACATCGGCCTTTGCAGGCTCGATGATCCTTATCGCCTCATCAGCCATCAGGTTGCCTATCCTTATACACTCATTCCAGTCATTGGCTTCACCTCCGTTATCGAGCCTGGTATCTGCTGTAACCATACCTCCCTGTGCGCTGTTCATAAAAATAGCCATGCCTCCTACTTTAGATTCCAGCCTGTCATACAATGGTCCGCACAAATCCGGGCTGATCAGTTTCCGGCTGGTACCGAGAATTTCGGGGTGAGTAGCATAATTTACAAGTGTAGCGATAGGTTTGCCGGCTTTTTCACCGGTTGTTGCAATTGCCTGGATGACGCCCATGCGGGGATCGTACAATTTTGGCGCGTAATAGTTATAGGCAATTTTCCCCTTGGCTTCCCCGACTGCTGTACGTATTGAGGCTGGCTCCAGTTTCGCAACAGCCTCATTTACAGCATCTGCAATTTGGTTGACGCAAAATTCAAGATATTTCATGTCAGCTGCCGTATTCCCTTTTTCGTCAGTAAAACCATAGGCGTCGGGACAACTATGCGCATGAGTAACGCCAATCATCACATTCTCAGGGGCAATACCCTTGATAAGTTTGCGTGAACGGTCGCCGAGAAATGCAGGCCATCCAATGTTGTCAACACCTACAATAGCGATCCTGGTGGCCCCCTTTTCCAGGACGAATGCCCTGACTGTAAGCTTTCCCTGCATACCGGTTGGCATTTCAGGTGTTCCCATTCCTCCTGAAATAGGTATGAGGTGATCGGGAGTAATGTCACGCATGGCAGCACCGGCCTTCAAAGTTTGTGCATGTGTACTTGCACCAAATAACATCAATAATAGTAGTAGTGTTAATAATCTGAACTTCATGATTAATAGAATTGTTGTTAATAATTAGTATAAATAAATCGGATTCGTATATATCCACGGCAACCATTCTTTGCCGGGTTTCACTTCAACTTCGAGACGATAAGCGCCTTTCTGTAATGATTTGTCAAAAGTATACTGATAGGTTTCAACCGGGGTCACATCCAGAACCTGACCGTCTTTCTTCAGGGTAAAACGTCCTGGAAACGGCGATACGGCCATTAATTCTTTCAGTTCACTTACTTTGATTGAATCACCCATCATGCCATTCATTTTGCCTTCCTGGTTTATACCATAAAAACAGAATCCGGTTGCATCCGCCAGGAATTTAAATGCTGTAAAATGATGACCACTAATTAAATGTTTCGAGATATTGGGAACTGTTAGTGAATCCGCAAAAAGATAGTTGACGGAATTATTAAAGGATGTTTCATAGGTATTTACGATCATCCATCGGAAAATCCATCCATTCTGATCCGGTTTGTGAAACATCCACCGGTTCCGGAATGATACTTTGACCGTATCGAATGGTTTGGTATTCGGGCCCATCCACTGTACCCGTCCGTCTTTCAGGTAACGCGCCCTTATATTGACATTTTCATGCTCATCAACAGCAGAAAATCCGACGATCTTCCGGTGGGTGTTCAAAGAGTCCCAGCGGGCCAGAATGGAAGTTTGTCGCTCAAATAGGGTATTATAGGCCCACGCACGATATTTGGAACCATTTACAATAAAATCGAAAAGAATGGGCAAGGTTGATTTCTTTCCCTTGACTACTGTATGGAAATTGTATATCTCCATTCCCTGGTACCACTCATTAGACCAGTTATGAGGTTCTTCCGTGTGTGCATAAAACACCATCCCTCCCCTTTTGACCAGATTTTTAGCAACAGTATCCTTATCCGCTTTCCAGTCAATGACGCCTGATTCAAAAGGCCAGGCATCAAATCCCTGCTTTTCACTGCCTGGTTCAACCAGAACACCCTCGTACATTCCTTTATACCCCCTTGGGAAAGTATCCTGATTGCCGTGCGGATGGTCAGTAAGAAAGATAAAATCGATATTGCGCTTTTTCGCGGCTGATATCAGATCGTAAATTGTTCCTTTGCTATCGTGCGACCAATAACTATGGAGGTGAAGTACACCCCTAAATATTTTTTGATCAGTAACCAATGGACAATCTTTCTTCTTCAGCTGAAAGGCCTCAATTTGCTCCTGTTGGCGGGGATATGAAACAAACCTGTGCCACAAAGGTTTAGCGAACAATGCAAGCAATAATACCAGGATTAGCCCCAACACTGTCAGAATAATATATTTGGCAATTTTAAGTAGTAGTTTCAGCATTTTTACAATTTATTATTCCATTGAAAAACAGAAAGTTAAATGGAACAAAATGAGTCGCACCATTTGTTTTAGTGACTTGTTAAAATTATTACACAGAGAATATCTCTTTACTAATCCAAAATAAAGTATACATAGAAATTACTGCAGCCATCTATTTTTATGAGTTAAAACAAATATTTACAAGTAGTTGTAAAATAGCAAGCGATTTTATCTCTATGTAATTCATTTTCTCCTCAAGTGAATTCTCCTTGAAGCGGGAATTCCGAAACCATTCTTAGTTTCATTTTATGTAATACTTCCTCTGTGTAAGAAATTTCGTGTGTCACTTAATTTTATGATAACCATCAATAGCAAAAATCATTTACTCACGATCCCGGTCAGATGCCGTATCAGGTCCATTGAATAATCTCCCATAGTCGGTCCAAACCACCCCATTAACTTCGGTTCATACTCATCCATGTAAAAATATTTGCCAGGGACTATATACCCAATATAACTGCCATTGAAACTGGATACCACTGTTTCATAACCGTTTACAGCAAGGTTGTTTTTAATCTGCAATGCATATTCACCGCTAAAATCAGAGGGTGCTGATATCCACATAAGTTTCCCGATGCGGATTGCCTGAAAGAAGACATTCTGAGGTTCAGGCATTAATTTGTTGGAAAGCCAGGTTGACAGATTGATTGTAGTTGTCAGTCGTGCATGATATTCAGGCAAAGTGACCCTCAGGGTAGCAGTTGAGAGTAACGGCTTCTCCTGAAAAGCAGCTGAAGGTATCTTAGTTAAAAGACTGTCAGCCAAAGACTCGCCGATATATTTTGAACTTTCAAAGGCTTTTCCTTTGCCGGAGGGGCTTTGACTTCCGATAGACCCGGCACAGAACAAGGCCACATCAAATGAATTTGATTCCATCTTTCGTTCCCAGTAACCGGGATAATCGGCGCTGAATTCCATGTTTTTGTCACCCAGCGTGGTGGAATGTGCAGAAAATGTACCGATAACGGCTTTCCGCTTTCCCTTTTGTTCAACAATAACATAGGTAAAATCGTTGTTCTTTGTACCCAGCTCTCCAATGAAACGATTCCTGGTAAGCGTAGATGCGTCGAAACTGCCATAGCTCAGTTGTGATTTCGAAAGGTCGGCGACTGAACCTTCAGCAGCCTTCACAATGCAATTTACCAGCCATTGCTGAATCGCAGGATTGGCTTTCCCGGCAAACTGTTCACCAACAAAGCCGGGGCCCCAGCCACCAACACTTGAATGAGTGTGTGTTGCCGAGAAGACCAGCTGATCTCTTCGAATGCCTTTGGAGGCCAGTTGCGCCGTAACCAGATCGATAATATTGGGAGGCATGATCAGCAAATCAGCTCCGACAAAAACTACCAGTTTGGGGCCTACCTTCAAGGCTACCGATTTGACAAAAATACTGTCATGAACCCCTGTTGCCGGCTTACCTTTCCTGGCACCAAATCCGGCAAGTGGTACAACAACGAATTTACCACTGGCAGGATCATCAGTCGCATTATTTATACCCGGTGTAATGCTGACCCTTGAGAATCCGGCATAGAGTGTATCAGACACAGCCACTTCTGATTTTTTCAGGCTATCAACGCGTGCCATTGTGTTTTTGAAATAGGCAGAAGTTATATAAGGTTCATTCTTGACGGATCCAGTCAGAATAAAGAATACGACCAGAAGCGTAACAACCAATCCGATGAAAATAAACAATGCTTTTTTCATGTCCGGGATTATTTGGATGAGATTTGTTGAGCATCATACCGGTGAAAAGGAACTAACCATTTCACCTGAAAAATATGCAATATTTTAAATTATCAACAGATAAACAACAGTCAATCAGAAATATAAGCTAATATAATTCATTACTCATAATTCATAACTTCCTAAGAAGCACCTGCTTGTCTGAAGCAACAAACATCCTGGTGCATTGTGTGAAATTATCCCCGTTGGGTGCCTTACAGGTAAGTTCAACATAAAATGCAGTAAAACCTGTCTTTGGATAAGCCATCTCTATGGTAACAACTGGTTGATTAGCAACCTGCAAATCGACAGAACTCCATTTTTTATCCCGGAATTCCTGGCTTGGAGAAGTGGCTGAATACAGGGACGCATCTACAAGCTTATCGGCCGTCGTATTGACAGAAAGCTTAATTTTGCCGTTTGATTCTGTTAAGGTATAATCGCATTTGGGCAATTTGGCTTTAGTAACAGTTGTTCCGAGAAATGCGCTCAAGGTCGAGAATGCCTTCTTCTTGTCCCCCATATCGTGACCTGCATTAGGAGTATAGCAGATGTGGTTGTCTCCGGGAATGTCATCGATGTAATTTTTTACAGCATCGACAGGCCAATAAGGGTCATTGGTTCCCATGAAGAGCATTTTCGGCATCGTAAGTGTCTTACGGTAGGAATATGGGTCTATCATCGTAACAAGATCATTGCTCTGATTTGTACCAAATTGCTGAGCCAGTCCAAGTTTCACATAGTCTTCAATCTCTATGCTGTAATCTCCCCAAACCACTTTTTGGTAAGGAATGTTGACAGGCATGTTTAACATATCAATAACCATTGGGCCAATTGCCACAACACGTTTATCATTCGCACCTGTCAACCAGGTGGTCCAGCCTCTTTTTGAAGCTCCGGAAACAACAAAACCCTCAATTTTTTTATGAACCTCGTTTTTTGCAAATGACTGAACAATATCCATGGCACGTACTGCACTTTTAGTCATTGGGAACAAAAGCGGCCAATTAAAATCATGGTCATTCTGATAATTATGCAAAGTCCTGGAAATTAATGCGTCCTCTGTAAGATCATCATACAGCGGCTGATTGGGTACCTGCCACAGAACAGCGATGATTGATTTGTTTACTTTGCACATCTGTCCGAATTCGACAGGCAATTCGTCATTGAATTTATGTGAATTGGGTTTTTCGTCTTTGTTGCTTCCCCCGGTAATGAACAGAAGCGCGTCGCTGTATGTAAGGTCATCCGGAACCATGATCATCAGATCGTGTGTCCAGTGGATAGTTTGCCAGGTTTGTGAGGTAAATTCGACACGGAAATAAGTCAGACCATCTGCTTTCAGTTTTTCCTTCACTTCCCATTTAAAGGATTTATCTCCGTTGTGAAGGTAGGCTTGCAGGGCGGTTTCCGGAGTGACTTTCTTGTTGTCGGCAGAAAATCCGGGTTGAAAAAAAACAAATGCGAATAGAATCGACAGTAAAAGTAATCTCATTTTAGTTGACTTGAATTATAAACAATTTCCGTAACAAACTTATGAATCCTGTTTGTCCGGGATAAAATTAAAGGTTGTAAATATCGGATTAAACCGATTTGCACATACTCGGTTGAGCGTTAATTATTGTTAAGTTACAATAGACTTGAAAAATAAAAGCCACGAAGCAAGATTGATACAATCATTTTGCTCCACGGCTCTTATCACTTATTTTAACACCTGAATTTTATTGAAGTAGCCACATTTTTGAAAATTCAGTATCTCCTTTGTCAAGTTTGGCAATTGCAGCCTGGTAATTGATCGAATTGTTTGCCATTTCAGTTTCAGGATACCTGAATCGTAGCGGGAACTGGTAATTGGTAGATCCAAGATAGGCATTCTTCATGATGTTTGGCAAATTTGTTCTGCGGTAGTCTGCCCATGATTCCAAACCCATCATAAAAAGTCCGAGCCATTTCTGCAACCCAATCTTTGCAAGCTTCTGGCTGGTGGTTCCAGTTGCCGGAAACTTAGCTTTGGCATTGTTGAAATAATTGGAAGGCAACGGTTCTCCCCATCTTTTAAGAGACATTTCAACACCTTTCTTGTAATAATCTTCTGCAGAACCTGTGGTGATATATCCCTTAACATTTGCTTCTGCCAACAGGAAATACACTTCATCAGCCTGCAAAACCGATGCTCTCAGCAGTGCATTTGAATTTTCATTTAACAATTTAGAGAAAATAGAAACTTTATAGTTCCATTTGGTATCAGGAAATTCATAACTTCCATTGGCTCCCAGTACATCAATATAACTACCTGCAGGATATCCGGCATACAAAGTAAGTGAATCCTGAATTAAAGGATAAACGTTCTTTATCTGGGTATTGTTTTTATCCAAATACTGCCACAAAACATCATAAGAATATCCCTTTTGTACAATTGTCCTCTTACCGTATTTTACCTTGGTGGTCGGGTCGGTGTAGGTATTGATATTGACAGAGTCCAATGTGTTGGTCCATGGCCTTTCGATCGGAGCAACCCAAACCTTCAACCTTTCATCGTTCAAAGCTTTGAGTGAATCAACCAATGTTTTGGAAGGACGGTTAAGAAGGAAGTTATCAGAATAACCCATGTACAATGCACCCATTGGCCATGAATAAGTTCTGTCACCACCTACATAAGGAATGGAAGCATTATCAGGTGTATCAGTCATCAAAGGCAAAGCTGCAACAGCTGCTATTTCAGAGGCTGCATTGTTCAGTTTGGCTGAAGCCCTCATCAATAACCTTAGTCGAAGAGAATTCGCAAATTTTACCCATTTGGTCTTATCTCCTGCATAAAAAAGGTCATAAGTTTTATCAATGGGTTCAGTCCCTTCAGCCAGCAACTGGGAAGCATTTTTAAGATCCTGAATCAAAGCAGGATAAATGCTTTTCTGTTCATCAAAAACCGGGAAAAGGATGCCTTCCTGGCCCCTGAGACCTTCTGAATAATAAATGTCTCCGTAAATATCAGTTGCAGCAGACCACAACAAAGCCTTGAAAATTGTGAAGATACCTTCATAGTTTTTCAGCTTTTTCTCATGCACGATATCGATGGCGGCCTGTACCAGCTTTATCTGAGCTGTAATTGAATACAGTTCGCCTTTGGGCTTTTGCCAGCCTTCATAGATGTTGTCACCTGCGCTTCTATTACCCTGCATATACTGCATCGCAACAGCAATAATAGTGGAATTAACCCCTCCAAGTCCGGAATAAGTATAAGCGGACTTTTGAATTACGGAGGATAACAATAGATTGGGTTCTGCAGACTCTAAGACATCACGTCTCTGAAGGATTTCATCTTCTCTCAGGGAATATTTTGAACAACCGGATAAGATGAAAAGAAGCAGGAATATATATAATATCTGTTTTTTCATAATTGCAATAGATTTAGCGATTAAAAATCAAATGATAATTTGAATCCGTATGATCCAATTGAAGGAAGTGCTTTACCAACGATACCCTGGTTTGAACCGATTCCTTCGAAGGCAGATTCAGGATCACAATTGGCATCGTCCTTGTTCCACTGGAAGATGTTTCTGCCAACGAAACCTATCACAACATTTTCAATATTCAGTTTCTTCGTGTATTTTGAAGGAACAGTGTAGTCAATTGTTACCTCTTTAACTTTGAAGTTTGTTGCATCACGAAGCAAAGTTTGAGGGAAGGCCCAGAACTCCTGTCCCAGCAACAGGCCGGGGAGTCCCCAGAAAGTTGCAAGTGGATCAGCACCATTCACAATATAGTCTGCATCATTCTTAGGATCACCGCCTGGTTTTAACCATACTCCTTTCATGTAAGTGGCGTCATCTGTTTTCACGCTGGTACCATAGGTGCCATAGGTGGCAACAAGGTTAGCCATTACAGGATATTTCATATCAGCGGCATTTGGCCATGGATAACCTCCTGTGGCTGCATCACGACCTCCTGATTCATATTCACTGGGACCGTTAACCTTGTCACCGATAGTTCTGAGGGAGTGTCCGTTTGTAACTGCCCTTCGCTCTATGTCAGAAACATATTGTCCGCCTTGTCTAAGGCTGCCAACCATTCCAAACCTTAGATTTTTCCATCTGACGGAAGTATTCATACCCAGGATGAAATCAGGATTGTAATTTCCTATGGATTTTCTGTCTGCTTCGCTTGTGGAATATTTCCAGTCAGTTCCACTGTCGGCAATAATCAGCATCCCGGCATATTTACTGGTAGCAGGCATTCTCTGGAAGGTTCTTTCTGCCCATAAGGTACCGATTCTTTCACCTTCTGCCAACCTGATGGCCAGGTTTGGACCGTGGCCATAGAATGTGTATCCGTTAGGAACGTATTCTTCAGAAAGTTGGGTGATTTTTGAATCAACTTTCGTAAAGTTGAAGCCAAGATCCCAGTTCCAGTCTTTTGAACGGACCGGATTGAAGTTCAGGGTGAATTCATATCCCTGGGCTTCAACTGTTCCTACGTTCGTTAACATACCAGTGTAACCTACACCGGGTGAGGTTGGGATATAACCCTGCTGATTCTCGTGATTTTTTTTGTAAATTGTAAATTCAGCGGAAATTCTTCTGTCAAGAACTGCGATATCAAAACCGCCTTCGTAGGAGGTTGTGACCTCTGCTTTGATATTCGGATCCACAAGGTTTCCGCCAATGTTGACAATTTTGGCGCTTCCGTAATCAAGAGGATTGAAACTGAATGTGTTGTTACTTCTGGGTTTGCCAATACCGTGGCCGACCTGTGCTACTCCGACCCTGAATTTAAGCATGTTGATTGCTTCAGGAAGCTTAAAGGTAGTAGACGGTAACCAACTAAATGACAATGATGGATAAAAATGATGGCTTTTATCTTCTTCAAGAATTCCACCCCAGTCATAACGACCTGATATATCCATAAATACCTGGTTCGAATAACCAAGCTGTCCGGTACCATATACACTTTGCGACCTTCCAATTCCCCAACTGCTTGAAGAGGTCAATGTTCCTGCTACTGCATTGCTCAGAGAATAATCATTGGCCCTAACCAGTTTTTCAGCATTGCCGTCGTAGGAATAGCTATTGCTGTATGAATAGTTGTAACCCAGCGAGGCATTGGTAGTGAATTTCTTAAAGCCTTTGTTCCAGATCAGCATCAAATCGTTTTGAACCCCTAAACCGTTACCCTGAGAAACAGAATATTTGCCGTCCCTCATGTTGGAATCGGAAAAGTCCTTGGCGCGTTTGTATTCATAATTGTCTCCATTGTAGTCAATACCAACGCGGGCCATGAATTTCAGCTCTTTCAAAATCTCCCAGTCCAGCTGAGCTTTACCGAAGAAGTTGTCTTTGCGGTAGGTATTGATTTCAGCGTCGGTATACATGTACGGGTTATCAGCATATGGAGTACCATCAGGCTTATAATAAGGAGAATTCTGCTTGATCCCCTCGAAACCTGTTTTCCAGACATTTCGCATTTCCTTGATTGGCTGAAGGTGAGCAAGGAACTCCATGGTCAGCAACTCAATAACATCACTGTTTGCTGATGTTTTGTTTGGCGTGAACTGGCCCATGTAGTTACCGTTAACAGAAACCTTCAGTTTATTGGTAACATTGTATTCTGCGTTGAAGTTGGCATTGAGACGGTCTGTGCGGTTATTTGGCATGACTCCAATATTGGTCATTTTACCAATTCCAAAACGGAAGGCACCATCTTTGTAATTTCCTGATACACTGGCATTAAAATTGCGGGTAGCCCCTGTTACCATGAATTCCTTCATACGAATTTCATTCGCAGCCGTAAAGTATCTTGTTTCAACCCTTTGTGTAAGTGTATTGTACTGATCAATCGGGTAATTTGGAAAGTCGGCGAATTTTGCACCCCAGTCATAACCCTGACCCGGAAGTACACTTGAAGCACGTACACCAATACCATATTCGGTCTGTGTCCTATAGAAATTATATGGCTGATCCCAGAACATGGAAGTATTAACGTTTACGCCAATTCCTTTTTTGCCACCCTTACCGGATTTTGTTGTGATCATGATAACGCCGTTTCCTGCAGCAGAACCATAGAGCGCACCTGCACTGGCTCCTTTCAGTACTGAAATACTTTCAATATCATCAGGGTTCAACTGTGACAAGAGGTTACCAAAGTCTGCGCCATTCCTGCTGTCTATTGAAGCAGAACCCATCGGAATACCATCAATAACGAACAATGGCTGACTAGCAGCAGCTGAATTCTGAATATTTAAACTGGTAGCGCCACGTATCGTTATGAAAACTGAACCCGCGGGATCAGTACTGGTAGAAGTGAAGTTCACCCCGCTGACACGGCCATCCAGTGATTTTACCAGGTTCGGGTTACCACCCCTGGCAAGTTCGCCGGATTTAACTTCAGAAACTGAATAAGCAAGCGATTTCTTTTCTCTTGATATACCAAGAGCAGTAACCACTACTTCGTCAACTCCAATCGTATTTGAAACCAGTGATATATCAATTTTCTTCTGACCTCCAATTACCACCTCTTTCGATTGCATTCCCACAAAAGAGAATACAAGAGTGGCATTTGCCGGTGCAGTAAGTGAAAAATTTCCGTCAAGATCGGTCACTGTGCCGATAGTTGTTCCTTTCACCACGACACTGACACCTGGTAAAGTTGCCCCGGTATCATCCTTGATACTACCGGTCACAACATTTTGAGCAAAGAGGCTGCTGGATACAACCATAAAAATGCACAGAAATATTGCTTTAAGCATTTTTCTCTTCATCATAAGTAATTTTTGTTAGTTGTAATTATTTCGATTTTCATATTTATACTTTCAACAGGATTCTACTCCAAATAAACCTTTGATAAATAAAGAATTATGGTGCAACCTCGAATGTTAGTGTCAAACACATATTAGGTGTCCCCAGCAACGTTGCCGGCGGCGCAACAGTGGAAACAAATACATTAGCCACCATTTTAGAGTCTGAAAGAGATGCAACAATACACTCACTGACGAAATCCTTGATTCCTAGAAAGCCTCCGTTGGTAAAACTAAGTGTAGTAACATTGGAATAGGTTGTTGTACCTGGTGTTTTCCCGTCCAGTGTTGTATTCAGGACGTAATTTTTACCTTCATTGATTTTGAATGTGGCTCCCGGAGGCGATACAAAAGTTTTGGTATAAGCCAAACCTGCACCTGCTGCCGCTGAATTAGACACAATTGGAACTCCGCTTAACGCGCAATAAACGTAACCAGCGAATATCCCGCCTCCTTTTGAAACAATAGAAAGTGTTCCATCAGCTTTGAAAACAAATTGATCAGAATAAACTGTTGTCAACCCAACGGCACCCAAAATACTGCCAGGATAATCAGCAACAACCGGTAAAAAATTCGTTGTAGCTGCTGTTATCAGGAACGATGGTGCAGTAATACTCAACCGCCACTTTTTGCTACTCGTTGAGCCAGCTAAACCGCCAGTCAGCAACTGCATTTTGGTCTTCTGAGGAATGGTAACCTTACCTGAAATTGTCGTCTGACCACCCGGACCTATTACGGTCAGTTTAACCGTATAGTCTGTACCATAACTGGCAAATGCATGCGTAGGAGTAGGTATTGCATTGATGAAACTACCGTCTCCAAAATCCCATTCATATTTCGTTACGTCTGTTGCCTGAGGGAAAAAAGTAACAACGTTATTGGTTACTGAGTAGGTAAATGATGCTGTTGGCAGAGGAGTGTCTTTCCGGCATGTGACAAAAAGAACCAACCCCAATAATAACAGACCCGTTAGTTTGAATTTGTTTTTCATAGAGATACATTTAAAATTATATAACAAACATGACACATTTTAATTCAAAAATCATACATTCAGTTGGCCATTATAATTCCGGAGAGTTGCAAAAGACTCATTAACAGCGCATTAAAAAACAAACATTTACTTAAACATTTAAGAATCAACTGACTCCAAAAGACCTCTTAAACGGTACTAAAGTTAATTATTTGGACCAAAATCCCACAATATTAGTTAAAAAACCTTAACAGATGATATTTTGCAGATTTTTTTTAAAATAATTACAATTTATGAAAAATAATATACGATTGGGTTAAAATACCATCACATCATTAATTAAGTTTCATTAGTTAAGCAATAGATTGGTAAGGTGTTTGCGATAGCTATACATTTTTATACATATTATTCGGTTAATCATATGTCTTATAACTAACACCTTTCCGACCGGGAAATCAAGAATCTATGATGTTGACATTCGAATATTACAGGCTTAAAAATCAAATAATCAATAATTTCACAGTGATATCTTTCAAACGGAGATCTTTATTGACTAAAATTTAAGCCTTGGTCCGACAGAAAAGGGCACCCTGTTGGATGCCCTTAACCTAAAGAAGTATATAACAGACTTACCACGGTTTATTGGTATCCTGTTGCAGCCATGTTTTAGACCATGCACTGTTTTTTCCATCAGGTGATGTATATTGAGTTGTCACCAGTTTGTTTATCGCGGCTGCAATATTTTGGGGATTATAGAGTAACTCATTTGTGCCATAATAAAACCTCAGTGGTAAAACAGGTTTCTTTACAACTTTTCCGGCCTGCAAATTTGGTAATCCGGTCCTCCTGTAATCGAACCACGCTTCAGCAGCACTTGTCCAGCTTGCTATCCATTTTTGCTCTATAATCTGTGCCAAAGTGTTATTATAGACAACGCCATTTTGGGCTATATAAGTTGTATAAGAACTGCTTAATCCCCATGCATCCAGTGAAGCCTTTATCCCAGCTTTATAATGATCTGCTGCAGTTCCACCAACGGACCAGCCTTTAAAAGCAGCTTCTGCAAGTGTAAATCTAACTTCTGCGGCTGAAAGCAACCTTGCCTTCAAATGTGTTCCATTTGTTTCCTTATAAATTTCATTCAGATGGGAACAATGTGGATTATAGGGCGCCTGAGACAGATCCGGGCATAAATTATAGGCCTGAGGAAGTTGTGACCATGCAGGCGGCATTCCTACGTATTCAGGGTCCTGGTCTACCGGCACTACAGTTACAGGGGCCGGGGAGGAAGTGTATTTAGTAGAATACGCATCAGCAACATTTTGAGCAATAATACGTTTCCCATCGACAATCTGATCATAATTATTTGATTTTGTGGGATCAACAACAATCGGAATTTTCACTTTGGCTGCCCAAACTGCTAAACGGGGATCACTTAAAGATTGCAACTTCTCTACAAGAGTTGAGCACATTTTTAGCCTTCTGTAATTGGATTCACTTATGTCATATTTGGTATTACATGGCCAGGCATCACCAGAACTGTTGCCAATAAAATTGAAGTTGGCATCATCTGCTGCATCAAGAATCAGCGGGTATTTATCAGGTTGAGTGGCCATTTTCTCTATCCAGGTTTTTGCAAGGGCCGGTTCCTTTTCTGAAATTCTCATGTAATACCTTAAGGCAAGTGAATTTGCGAATTTTCTCCATTGGGCAACATTGCCTTTGTACAAAACATCCTGAGTCGAATTAACTTCCTTGTATTCACTCTGATTTTTGGATAACAGCGTATTGGCTGTATCCAATGTAGCCAGGATTCCCAGGTATATATCCTTTTGGTTGTCAAAAACAGGATTCAGGTTAGCTCCTCCCTGCTCTCCAAGCAATGCTTTTGAATATGGAGCATCTCCCCACAAATCGGCGATATTTCCAAAATTGTATGCCTTAAAAATCATCGCAACAGCAGTTTGAAATTCGAGATTCATTGCTTTTGATTTATTCAGCATCTCTTCCGCATTCCTAAGAATGCCATAACTGCCAGACCAATCCTGAGATGTCCATTCATAACTGTCATGACCACCGCCCCATCCATCCTTCTGGGTATGTTGCATTACACCTGCCAGGTCACCAAAACCCAGGTTAACAACTCCCAAACCGGTTGATGTTATAACTGTTGCCATTAAAAGATTGGGATGTGCTTTGGCCGGATCCACACCGTTCGGATTGATATTCAACTCCACAAGATCCTTGCAGGAAAACATAAATACCACAAACAGAAGTAATACTGCTGTAATTTTATTTTTTATTGTGTACATAATATCAGATTTTAATAATTTCTAAAAAGTCAAGTCTAATTTAACGCCGATTGGTATGACCCAGGGGTCAACGTTATACCGTTCAATGCCCTGCTTAAACTGGGTACCTCTTTTCCCGTCTGTAGAAGATTCTGCCTGGAAGGCCCGTTCAGGATCCAATCCCACCCCGGCTTTGGTCCATAGCATGATATTCCGGCTGTAAACTGATACAGCAATATTTTGTAATGTTCCAATCTTGCTAATTAAACTCTTGGGAATCTGATAGGTAAGCGAAATTTCTCTGAGTTTGACGAAATCCGCATCAAACATGGACGGTTTTGCAAAGCCCCATGCATAACTAGCCACATAAGGATTATAAGGTATCGGGTTGTTGTTTCCAAGAACTTCAATATATCCACCTTTACCATCTTCGATGACACCAGGAACGAAAGTTCCGTCGCTAACCGCTGTACCACTGTAGCTTTCACGAAATCCCCCATACTCTTTGGTAGGACCGCCAACTACATGAAATCCGTTTTTTATGAATTTATCTTCATTGGCAACCAGCCAGTCACGTAGCTCCTGGCCTGTTCGTTCACCGGGATTGATCAGTTTACTCAACCAGGTTGCGGAACTTCCGTCCTCAGCCATGTACCGTTCAGTTTGTGAGATAAATTGACCTCCATTTCTCCAGTCAATGGTAAAATTCAGTGAAAATCCCTTCCAGGAGAGTGCAGATTGCATACCCATAATGAAATTTGGATTGTAATTGCCAATTTTATTTTTAGTGTCCTGTAATTCAATTTCCTGCCATTCCAATCCGGAAGTACTTAAAATAGGGTATCCATAATATGGAGAAGATTTATCAGTAACAGTCAATATTTCAGTATCATAAAGATCCCCAATTTCATCTCCTACATATGACCAGGCTCCGCCTTTTGCATCTTCCCAGAATTTAATCACAGAGATTCCGGGGGAGATTTCCATGAGCTTTGTCCTGTTGCGGGAAAAATTGGCACTGATATCCCATCTCCAGTCTTTACTCCTGACCGGGGTTCCGCCCAGGGTAAATTCCCAGCCTGAACTCTTTATTAAACCGGCGTTGATGTTGACAGCGTCTGATCCTGTAGAGCTTGCGACAGGGATATTTCTTAAAATCTGGTTTTTATTTTCGATTGAATAGTAGGTTCCTTCAAACCTTAACCTGTTTTGGAAAAATCCCAGGTCAAGGCCAAATTCAATAGAAGTAGCCTCTTCCGGCAATAAATTCGGTGTCAGAATCTGACCCGATTTGGTCAAACGCGTTGCATCGCCCCACTGCCCTGCATTTCCATACGTATTGTATAGCTGGTACGGATCAGTATCATTACCGGCTTTGGCCCAACCTCCCCTCACTTTCATAAGGTTAACATTTTTCCCGAAATTGACCATCTCATTGATAAGTAAACTCAAGGATGCAGAGGGATAGAAATATGATTGGTTTTCTTTCGGCAAGGTGCTCGACCAGTCATTTCTGGCTGTAAGATCAATAAATATCATATCTTTCCAACCCAGGTTAGCCAAACCATAAACACTGTAAATGGCCTTTTGGGACCAACCGCTCCCATAGCTTAAAGATCCTGATTTAATGTTACTTACTGTATATACATTCGGAACGATTAAGCCTGCACCAGACATAGATGAATTGCTGATCGTCGAACCTTTTTTGTACAGCGAGTTACCTCCAACGGAAAAAGTTACATTGAAATCAGTAAATTGCTTCGTGCAGGTAGCAAGAAAATCTGCATTTCTTTCATAACTATCAATCTTCTGGATACCATAGGCACCATTATTGGGCTCCTTGGTATACCCGGGAGAAATCTTCGATTCACGCGTCTCTGTGAATTTGTCAAGGGCGTAACGACCCATCAGGCTAATTTCTTTTGTCAATTGCCAGTCGCCCTTGATGTTACCGTAAATCCTGTCCCTGTCAAAACTGTTGTTCACTTCGTAAGCCAAAAAATATGGGTTGTCGTAAATTCCCTGGTAAGGAACTTTCTGGACAAATCCTTCCATTCCGGGTTCCCAATAATCTTTCAGGTCACGGATATCGGTATTCTGGGGCACGGCATATGCCCACTGTAAAGGATTTGTTCCCCTGTTGCTCGATGGCCGGTTATTCGCCCAGGACTTGTTAATATTAATATTGGAACTGACCGTAAAATTATCCCGGACTTTGATATTCGCCGAAGTAGTCACATTGTTCCTGAAAAGATCTGAATTGGGTACAACACCCTTGCTGGTCATGTTGGAAACTCCAATTCTGTAATTGATTGCATCATTGTTGTTTGATACAGATGCTCCATTGGTTGATGTAATTCCTGTCTCCACAAAATTCGCAATGTTATCAGGATGTGAAACCAGTTCGATAGGGACCTGTACCCCATTTGCATCCCTTGGACTGTTCCATTGTACTGCAAAGTATTCCTTGTCCAATTGTATTCCGGCCCCCGCAGCTTCAGCAGGATTGACCACCATGGTAGTTCCGGGAGGAAGATCCTCTGGTGTGTAGGAAAAATAACCATTGGCAAACTTCCTTTGGACATTGTAATATTTATAAGGCATGTCAAAAACAGTATTGGAATTGATATTCACTACAATTCCCTTGTTTTTCTTTCCGGATTTTGTTGTAATCAAAACAACGCCATTGCCTGCCCTGGACCCGTAAAGTGCGGCAGCACTCGGGCCCTTCAATACAGAAACATTCTCAATATCATCCGAATTGATGTCAGAAATGGCATTGCCATAGTCAACACGGTTGTCACTCCCAAAACCGGAAATATTGTTCAGCGTATTGACCATAGGGACCCCGTCAATAACAAACAAAGGCTGATTGTCATTACTTAAAGAGGTAGCACCCCTGATAACCATGCTGACCGATGAACCGGTACCCCCTGTTGAATTGATTTGAACACCTGAAACTTTTCCTGCCAACGAATTCATGGCATTCTCCTGAACAACCCGGACCAGCTCATCTCCTCCGACCTTTCCAACTGCATAACCCAGAGATTTCTCCTTCCTGGTAATGCCAAGTGCTGTAACAACAACTTCCTCAACACCAATAGTGGTGGATACCAGGGCAACATTCATTACAGACCTGCCATTGACGGAAATCTCCTGCGTTTCCATTCCTACGAATGAATAAACAATAGTTGACTGAGCATTTGGCACATTAATGGAATATTTACCATCAAAATCAGTGATAACTCCGATGGATGTGCCCTTCACCAAAACGGTTGCACCAGGCAGGCTACTGTTGTCGGCGCCAGATGTTACTTTGCCTGTAACGACAAAACCCTGCTGGGTACCCGGATTACCCGGTGTTCCATAACCGGACTGTGTAGTTCCCGCCAGCAGTACAATTGCAAATAGTACGGGAACCAGATGTATGGTTAATTTTGTATATATATATTTCATTTGTGTATAATTTGATTTGTAATGGTCAATTGGTGTGGCTTTATTTTTTTGTTTTTTAAGAGCCTGATTGTATACCCACGTTATCATTTTTGAATGTTGCAATTGTTTACCCCCGGATATCTAAGGCAAATGCAATGTTCTGGTTATCAATAAATTACGATTTAAATCTCAATTTATTGCCTTTCAGTTATTTAACAACTTCAAATGTCAGAACAAGTGCATGGGTGTTTAATGGATAATAACTCTGGCCTGCTGCCATAAACATTACTAGCCTCATCGAATTATCCGTTATTTCCTGAACGATCACTTTCCTTTGCTTGTCCATAAAACCGACAAATTCAGTCCCTGAAAAATTTAGTGTGCTTACACCCGGGTAAGTGACTACACCCCCAGGTCCGTAAACAGAAGGAACTGCAAAATCTTCTTTCTCAACATAAGTGAAAGTTGCACCAGTCTGGGGGGTATATTTACCGGTACAAAGACCAAAGTCCTTGCCATTCTGATTTACAACACCAGCACCGCCAGTGGTAAGCATCTCGTATAAAAGTCCCGCAAATGAAGCTTTGTCGGCCTTTACATCGTGCTCGTATTTACCGTCATAATAAAATGTAAAGGTATCATCGTAAACTTCAGGCATGCCCAAAGCAGTCCCGAAAACGCCTGACGGCAAAGCAGGAGGCGTACCTGCTGCAGCTGTGAGGTTTGCATCCGCGTTAGCCAATTTATCTTTGGTGGAATGGTTGGAGGTTAGTTTCCACTTTTTCCCCGCATATCCGGCTGCTGTACGGTCACCGGTGAGCAATGCATATGGTGTTAGTGCAACTGCCAGGGTAGCATTAGTGGCAACTGTTTCACCCGTTGAAGAAGTGCCTGTCAGTGAAACTTTGTAATATCCTCCTACTGAATAAATATGAACAGGATTTTCTTCATTACTGGTTATACCATCGCCAAAATCCCAGTTCCAGGTCACAACACGTTTTGTTAAAGCAGTAAATGCTGCCTGCTTATCAACAACACTGTAAAATATTCCTGCTTTTGGCGGATCAGCAGACTCCTCTTCCTTACTACAAGACTGGAAAAGAGTCATTCCAAAGGCAAAAACAATACACATTAAGAGTAATTGTCTTTTCATAATTAATAGAATTTAGTTGATTACTAGATATATAAATGTTTCTGATTAGGTTAAAACTTTATAAAAAAATCTTTGATCAAAAGACATTTTTCAAGAGTTGCAGAAAATCAAAAATCTGAAGTAAATCAAACCGTAGTAGGTTTTTTGGTCGCAGCTGGTCCGATATAGGCTTAAGTTAGAATCAGTCACATGAAAAGCAAGTATAACAGATTCATTTTCAACCCTATTGTGAAACTAAAGATAATAAATTAGGTGTGAAATAAAAAAATAAATTGACAGATATTATTATACATAAATATTGTAAAAACTATTGGATGAAAACGAAAAAAAACACAGTTTAAGGTTAATATTCCATTATAAAAATTAAATATTTGTATAATGTCCACAAAAGTGAAATGCAGGACAGGGCCTGGCAACTACAATCATTGCCCTGATATACCATTAATGTGCAAAATGTTTTTAGGGTATAACCCCTGGAAGTTCAGTTTACCGTTTTAACCGGAAGGTTGCTCATCTCAAACTTTAACGTTCCACCCTGGGATATCTCATTATGGTTGATCCTGTTACCAGGCAAAAGCCGGCCATTAAGCCAAACTTTTGAGACGTATATGTTTTCGGTCGAAAAATTTTCAGTCGTCACTTTCAATGAATTGTTTCCTATTTTAACGACTGCACTTTTAAACAAAGGGGCTCCGAGTTCATAATAACCGGAACCGGCAATCGGATAGAATCCAAGTGATGCAAAGAGGTACCAGGAAGAAAGTGTGGCTCCATCATCATTTCCATCTACTCCTTCCGCACTGACATCATATTTATTATCCAGGATCCATCTTGACCATTTCTGTGTAAGATCTGGCCTTCCTGCTTCGTTGAACAGGTATGCTGAATGAATATCCGGCTCGTTTCCGTGCCAGTAATAGGAACCAGGATTCCATGCACTCATGGCCGGATCGGATTTCTCGAAAAAATCATTCAACTCCCTGACAAAAGGACCATTGCCTCCAAACAGCTGTATCAGACCCTGCGGATCATAAGGCACAGCGAACCGCCATTGCAGGCCGCTTCCCTCAACATAATCCTTGGTATACTTTCCATCTGTATCAAAGTAGGAAAGTTTTAGAGGATTGAACAGTTTCGAAAAATTGCCTTTTGAATCGCGTGACTGAAAATATTTGGTTGCCGGATTCCAAAGGTTCTTATAAAATTCGGCATGTTTGTAAAACATGCTTGCATCCTCTTTCAGCCCTAACGAATCAGCCAGAATGGCAATGGCATGATCAGCCCAGGCATACTCAAGTGTACGGGACACTGCCTTGTCCATCCTATCTGTAGGACAGTATCCGTATTTATTGTAATCAGCAATTCCGCTCCGGCCACCGAAACGAGATCCTTCAGGAGGCGAATTTAGGGCAAGATACTTCATTCCTTCATAAGCGCTTTTAACGTCAAAATCACGGATTCCCTTCTGCCAGGATTCCGAAATGACCATATCTGCAGGAGATCCCAGCATAGAGCCAGTATATCCGCAACCGGAAGGCCATCGCGGCAGGTAACCACCCTGTTCTTTCATTTTCACCAGGGAGACCAGCATATCCCTCTGCTCATTTTGCGCAATCAGCATATACAAGGGATGCAGAGTTCTGAATGTATCCCAAAGAGAGAGATCCGTATAATAATTGAATCCCTCCGTCTTATGTACTTTTTTGTCGAAACCCGTATACTCGCCGTTTACATCCTGAAAAATAGTTGGCATTTGAAAGCATCTGTAAAGAGCTGTATAAAAAATGATTCTGTCTTTTTCATTATCAAATTCAGGCTGAAGCAAAGCCAATTTTTCTTCCCATCCTGACTTTGCAGCCTCAACAATATCTTCAAAACTCTTCTGACCAGTTTCTTCTTCCAGGTTTTGCCTGGCATTTGCAGTACTCACATGTGAAATTCCCAATCTCAGGCCAATCACCCGGGCAGAAGGTTCAAAAGAAAAATCAACCCCCAGGTTTTTGCCAGCAACATTGGTCTGTCCGGGAAAAGCAGCAGAGCCATCACTAATCAGGGCTTTTGAATATGGCTGGTCGAAACGGGCGAAGAAATACACATTTATCCCGCCATACCTGCCTGAAAATGTACCAAAGGTCTTCACTTCCCCTTCAATTTCCCCTGTTTCAGGATGTAAAATGACGTTCCCCCCTTCCACTTTCTTGTTACCCAGGATACTGCACACATCCAGCAGAATATGCGGCTGTCCCTGGCCGGTAAAAGTATACCGGTGAATACCGGTTCGCAAAGTGGCAGTAACTTCTGCCAAAATATCAGGATTCAGAAAGTGAACCGCATAATAGCCGGGAAATGCTCTTTCATCCTTGTGGTTAAATGGCAAATACCGCCCTTTTCGATAGGTATCCCATCCGTTTTCCTCAGTAGTAGGAATTATCCTGAAATGGCCGCCATCAGTGGCTCCTGTCCCGCTCAGCCTCGTATGGCTAAAACCCATGATCCTGTTGTCCGGAAAATAGTATCCTGAAGTATTGTAAGCCTTCCTGCGAAAAATGGAAGACTCAGTATCCGGACTTAACCGGACAACTCCAAAAGGCATGGATGCACCAGGGAAATTATTGGCGCAAACCCAGAAATAACCGCCTGTACCGATAAATGGCTGAACATACTGACCAATTTTACCGGGCTGGACGGAGGTTTTTAACTGTCCGAAAGACTGATGGTTACGATAATTAAAATATCCGACAATGGATCCTATCAACAGAATTCCCGTCAATAACAGAACTCCCGCGACGATAAGCAGGTATTTTATAAATTGCTTTATCATGACAACCCTTCAGTTTTAATTTCAGTCTATAAATAATTTAATTTAATGTAAATACCTGTATTTCAGCGTGTTTTAATTGACAATCTGCACCCTGAAATGCCAGCTTCCCGATCCTGCCTGAAAGACTGACTTTCCTTGTTGAGTGCCTACGTATTTAAATTCCCCGGAATTGAGAATTGGTTTTCCTTCTTCGGTGATATTCATGGGAAATCTGGTCGGAAAATGTACGGTAGCCACAGAGTTAACAGGTATTTCAACATCCATGACCAAATCTCCCTCCTCTTTTCTCCAGGAAGAAGTGATATCTCCATTTATGCCCCTGTAAGTTGCCCTGGCATAGGTCAAATCATTTTCTATGAATGGGTTAACAACAAAATTTCGCCATCCTGGAGCATTACTGTCCGGCGAAATACCCGCAAGAGTATTGTAAAACCATGCAACAACACTTCCGTACATCGGATGGGAATGGGAACTGCCCCCGTCCCAGTTTTCCCATAAAGTGGTAGCTTGTTTTCCTAAAATGTAGTTGCCGTAACTTGGAAAATCCTTCTGATTCATAACAACATATGCGAGATCTGCGCGGCCGTTATCTGTCAGTACCTTCAAAAGCAACGGGGTCGCCAGGATGCCGGTATCGAAGTGATTCCTGTTGATTTCGAGGTGTTTCAAGACATTTTCAAATACGCGTTGCTTCTCTGTATCTGGAGTTATCCCAAATGCGAGCGGAAACAGATTAGCTCCCTGTTTGCCATCAAGATACTCACCTGTAGCAACATTGTAAAATTTTCTGTTGATGTTTGCCCTGATCAAAACAGCCATTTTTTCAAATTTCTTCTGCTCCGGGGTTTTACCGAGGACACCTGCTATTTTTGACATCAGGTCCGCAACATAATAATAGTAGCAGGTGTTAACCAGTTCGGGAGACAGTTTGATTTTTTCAGGGGTTGCCCAATCCCCGAGGCACCAGCCCTTCGGTTCTTCCCGAACCACAATCCCGGAAGAATCGCACCGTGTACCAAGATATTCAACCCATTGTGCCATACCATCATAGTGTGTCTGAAGCAGGGTCTTATCTCCATAATAGAGATAATAAGCCCATGGCATTATCACATATCCCGAACCCCATGCAGGTCCTCCTCCCCCACCACCAAACGGCACGGTATGAGGCACATACCCCGTCTTGTGATTTCGGGCATCCTCCATATCCAAAAACCATTTCTGGTAAAAACGGGTCATGTCAAAATTGAAAATTGCCGCATCGACTGCGACCTGGCCGTCCCCTGTGTATCCCAGCCGCTCCCTGTGCGGGCAATCACTGCTGATACTGCCGTGAAGGTTCCCTAGTTGTGTCCTGACATAATTTTCGCATATCCTGTTGAAAAGCGGGTTGGAACATTCAAAGTTGCCTGCAGTCTTGACGTCTGTATTAACAACTTTCACCTCAATATCCGCTGATTCAGGCCTGTATTTGAGTCCGCTGATTTCAACCTGGCGAAATGCATGCCAGGTAAACCGCGGCTCATAAATTTCTTCGCCAAGTCCCTTTAAAATATAGGTGTCAATTTGATTATAATCCCTGCCAAGCTCTTCAATATGCCTGATTCTAACCGTATCTCCCTTCGGTCCGTGCAACTTCATCCTTACCCAGCCTGAGATCATCTCCCCGGCATCGTAAGAATAAGCGCCTTTGTCATTTTTTCTCAGGTAAACAGGTTTGACAGACCTGATTACCTTATCAAAAGGAGCCAGTTGGGACTGCAGCTGGCCTGCGGGCGCTCTTACTTCAGCAACTTTCTGCCATTTTTGATCGTTGTATCCTGGTTTGCTCCATTCACCCAATTCCAGTCTTGCATCATACAATTCGCCTGTAAAAATTGCATCATGAAGAATCGGACCAGTTGTTACTTTCCAGGATTTGTCACTGCAAACAATCTTTTTACTGCCATCCCGGAAGGTAATCTCCATCTGGAAAATAAGGCGCGGCGTGCTGTACCACAGACGACCTTCCACTGCCCTGTCACGCTGGTTGTACCATCCGTTACCCAATATCATCCCGATCACATTCTCGCCGGATTTCACCAGGCTGGTCACATCAAAAGTATTGTAAAGCACTCTTTGCCTGGACTGATCATCATGAAAATAAAGCAGTTTTTGAAGTTTTCGTACATCATAATTGGTCTGGGCCGGTGCCAGGACCTGATCTCCAACCTTATTACCGTTGAGATAAAGCTCGTAAAATCCAAGTCCACAAACACTTACCCGAGCCGATAGAATAGCGGAAGAGACACTGACTGTTTTTCTGAAAAAGGGTGCCGGACCAGTTATGAGTGAATCCGGATGGAGATCCTCTCCTATTCCAATCCACCTGGCCTGCCAATCCGATTTTTGAAGGTATCCCATCTCAAATACTGCGGGTTTACTCCAGGCAGACGGATTTCCGGTATTGTCCCAGACCCTGACTTTCCAAAATAGTTTTAATCCGGATGAAAGTGGTTTCCCCCGGTAGGGAATATTGCCGGTTTCTGAAGAAGACACTTTGCCAGAATCCCAGAAATTGCCAATTTCACGCTCTAACAATGACTCCTTATCAGACACAATAAATTGATATGCAACCTGTTGCTGGTTTTTATATATTGAGGTCAACTGCCAGCTAAACTGCGGCACCACCCTATCGATGCCAATGGGATTGACAAGGTTTTCACATTTCAAGCGTTCCGGCGATATTTTACCTGCAGTTTCAGCTGCAATAGCGGTTGTCACATAGCTGCATACCAAAGCTACAGACAAGATTATCCATTTTATTTTCATGTTGGTTAAGATGGTTTTCCCCAATAACATATTGTTATTGGAGTGTTATTGTTGAATTTGTTAACAGTCGTATTACTGATGATAAAACTATCGATTTTTTCAATCACTTATATCCTGCTTGAAATATTTGCCAAAGAACCGGTAAATGCCTCCGCAGAACCAGTTAAGCAGTTTGGAAGCTCAGAACTGCCAGTAATTATGCAAGAAATTAACCAGGTACTTTTCATTGATTTACCTGAAACATTATTGATTTTTATCATGTACTGTGTTAGCTCTCCATGTTTGAAAATTTGTTAATTTTGGAAATATCCTGTTTGCATACAATCAGGTTTTGCGTGTGTAACTGATAATACATTTCGATGGAACCGACACTAAATTTCCGTATATATACCTGATTAAATGCCGCTTACAATTTCAGCTACCACCTCTGGAACGGTCCGGAGAACATATAAAACTATCCCGAATGTTAAGAAGTTGTTAAATTATCCTCATAGCTGCCTTTTAAAATTAAAAGGTTATCAAACCATTATAATTTTAAGTCCGATTTTGGTACAATGGAAAAAAAGCTTTGAAAAAAACTGTCAGTCTCGATATAAAATTTTATTTTAATGTTAGTCGGCCGGTCTTTTTTTGCAAATCTGTATTCACTTTATAATTTATAACTAACAAATCACAAAATCATGATTGATTCGATTTTTTGGGTGATTCCTGCCACTTCTGTAATCGCGTTGCTCTTTGCCTATTACTTCTACAAAGACATGATGAGTTACAGTGAAGGTACTGACCTGATGAAAAAAATTGCCAAACATGTCCGAGTTGGGGCCATGGCTTATCTGCGACAGCAGTATAAAGTTGTTTCGCTGGTATTCATTTTCCTGGCGCTCTTTTTTGCATTCCTGGCTTATGGGCTGAAGATTCAGAATCCTTTCGTGCCTTTTGCATTTCTCACTGGAGGATTCTTTTCCGGTCTGGCTGGATTCTTCGGAATGAAGACAGCAACTTATGCCTCTGCCCGTGCCGCCCATGCTGCCAATCAGTCATTGAACCAGGGATTGGTAGTGGCTTTCAGAAGTGGTGCGGTGATGGGATTGGTAGTTGTAGGCCTGGCGCTGCTGGATATTTCTGTTTGGTTTGTAATCCTAAACTGGATATATCCTGCTGCTGACACGATTGACGGATCCAACCTTAATATAATAACCACCACCACCCTTACTTTTGGGATGGGTGCATCCACGCAGGCTCTTTTCGCCCGTGTTGGCGGTGGTATCTTCACCAAGGCTGCAGATGTCGGTGCTGACCTGGTTGGAAAGATCGAAGCCGGTATTCCGGAAGATGATCCGCGTAACCCAGCCACTATTGCAGACAACGTTGGTGACAATGTGGGCGATGTTGCCGGCATGGGTGCTGACCTTTATGAATCCTTCTGTGGCGCTGTTCTATCCACTGCAGCTCTCGGAGCGGCTGGTTTTGCTGCGCTGGGAACGACCATGCAGTTCAAGGCGGTAATAGCCCCAATGCTTATTGCTTCGGTAGGAACCTTGCTTTCAATCTTTGGCATATTCCTGGTTCGCACCAAAGAGGGTGCATCCCAGAAACAATTGCTTAGAGCGCTTGGAATCGGTGTAAACAGTGCTGCTTTTGGCATTGCCATTCTTTCCTGGTTTATTCTTTACTGGCTGAAACTGCCCAACTATACCGGGATCTGGATGGCCATGCTGGCAGGTTTGCTTGCAGGAATCGGAATCGGTCAGGTCACTGAATATTATACTTCATCATCCTATAGCCCTACACGAAAGATTGCCGACTCATCCACCACCGGCCCTGCTACTGTTATTATCTCCGGAATTGGAACAGGTATGATGTCGACTGCCTTCCCGGTATTAATTGTTGGAGCAGCTATCATTCTCTCTTTTGGCTTTGCCTCTGGCTGGCACATGAAAGATTTCAGCATGGGTCTTTACGGAATAGCCATTTCCGCCGTTGGAATGCTGTCTACTCTCGGTATAACTCTTGCTACAGACGCCTATGGTCCTATCGCAGACAACGCAGGCGGTAATGCCGAAATGAGCAAACTGGGAGCTGTGGTCCGCAAACGTACAGATGCCCTCGATTCGCTTGGCAACACTACTGCCGCTACCGGAAAAGGATTTGCTATTGGATCTGCAGCCCTGACAGCTCTTGCTTTGCTTGCTTCATTTTTGGAAGAGGCACGGATGGGAATGGTTCATTTTCATCCCGAACATCCCCTGACAGCACAACTTAAGGCGGGTACACTCATAGATATATTAGCTGCTTTCGATGTAACTTTCATGAATCCGTTGGTATTGGTAGGTGCATTTATTGGTGGTATGTCAGCCTTTCTCTTCAGTGGTATGACCATGAATGCAGTCGGACGTGCAGCGCACAAGATGGTTGACGAGGTTCGCCGGCAATTCCGCGAAATAGCCGGTATAATGGAAGGTACAGGAGAGCCTGATTATGCAAAATGTGTAGAGATTTCTACAAAGGCAGCTCAAAAGGAGATGCTGTTACCTTCACTTCTGGCAATTTTCATTCCTATTATCGTTGGAGTACTTTTTGGAATCCCCGGTGTAATGGGACTTTTACTGGGAAGTACTGTAACCGGTTTCATCCTGGCGGTCTTTATGGCCAATGCTGGCGGGGCCTGGGACAATGCCAAGAAGTACATTGAAGAAGGCAATTATGGCGGAAAGAGAAGTCCAAGCCACAATGCTGCTGTAATTGGTGACACAGTAGGAGATCCTTTCAAGGATACTTCAGGACCGAGCCTTAATATCCTGATTAAACTGATGACAATGGTTTCAATAGTCATGGTGGGTGTTACACTTACTATGAACCTTCTGATTTATTTTTAAAAAGCAGATATTTCCCAAAATATTTTCTAAACAAAACTGTTGAGTCACCGTATAAAAAAATACCGCTGCCACGCGGTATTTTTTTCTTTGTAACCATGCATAAAGCAAAATTAACTATATTGACAAGGTGATTAAAAAGGGAAACTATGGCAGATCTTAGAACAAAATTTATGGGGGTTGAATTAAAAAATCCAATCATTCTGGGGGCTTCAAGCCTTGTAGAAGATCTTAATGCAATTAAAAAAATTGAACGGGCAGGTGTAGCCGCTATTGTCTACCGCTCACTTTTTGAAGAACAGATTAATCTTGAGCAGATTCAGCTCGATGATCAGGTGGGTGAATACAGTTACCGTAATGCAGAAATGGGAAGTATTTTCCCGGAAATCAAGCACAGCGGTGCAGGTGAACATCTTTACAACCTAACCAAACTGATCAAAAGTGTCAGCATACCAGTTTTTGCAAGTCTGAATGCCATCTATGACCAGTCCTGGGAGGATTATGCCGTCCAGCTCGAAAAAACAGGGGTCGCAGGACTTGAACTCAATTTTTATGATGTTCCCACAGATGCTGAGAACGACAGCGCAAAAATTGAAGCCCACCAGATTGAGATACTCAGCAAATTGAGAAAACGGGTTAAAATCCCCATCAGTGTGAAACTTTCTCCTTTTTATGCCAATCCTGTAAACTTTATTACGAAAGCCGACAAGGCGGGTGCAAATGGCATAGTGATATTTAACCGTTTTTTCCAGCCGGAGATTAACATCGAAAATGAGGAATTCTTTTTCCCATTTGATCTCACCCATGAAAAAGATTATCAGATCACCCTTCGCTTCGCAGGACTGCTTTATGGAAACATTAAAGCCGATATTTGTGCAAGCAGGGGAATTTCAGATGGCAGGGACATCATCAAAATGCTTCTTGCCGGAGCCGGTTCAGTGCAGGTTGTCAGTACAATCTACAAAAACAAGGCATCTCATATAACCAACATGCTCGAAACGCTCGAAGGCTGGATGGATGCCAAAGGATATAAAACTATTGATGAATTCAAAGGAAAACTGTCCATGAACAAAAGCAGGGAGCCATATGCCTATCGAAGAGCACATTATGTGGATATATTAATGAAATCGACAGAAATATTTAAAAAATACCCAATGGTCTGAATACAAAACCCGGTTTAGCCGGGTTTTTTTATGCCAATTCACCAAATAATCAACAAATTATCTGCATAACATTAAGAAATTTCAAATTTTTATACATTTTGTTTTATAATATGATATAAAACATGTTTCTTTACTTGTCAGCTCAAAATGAATGATTTAATTTAGTAAGATTGAATCCGGTATTTTTTATCCATTAAATTTACCGTTATGGAATTGCACAAACTGATTGTCGATTTAGCCGACCGGCATGGTCGCACCCGCGAAAGTCTTTTACCTATTCTGCAAGGAGTAGTGGAACGCGAAAATTACCTTTCCAGGCGATCGATGGCCGAAATCTCGAGAGAACTGGACCTTCCAGCTGCCGAAGTTTATGGTACAGCCACCTTTTATTCATTTCTTGAATTCAGGAAGATGGGGAAATATACCATCAGGGTCTGCAAGACCATCTCCTGTTCCATGAAAGGTAAAAACCAAATCCTGTTGGCTATCAAAGACATGCTAAAAATTGACATTGGCCAGACCACACCAGACGGAAGATTTAGCCTGGTGGAAACCAACTGCCTGGGATGGTGCCACAAGGCTCCTGCAATGGTCATCAACCATGAAGTTTTCACAGAACTGACGCCCGAAAAGGTTCGCGATATACTTGGCGATTATTTGAAGAAGGAGCTATAGCATTCAACTTAACATATTTACGTTATGATTGAGCAACATCTTTTACTGAAGAGGGTCGATTTCATCTTTGTCAATGATACAGACTGGGAAAGAATTTTGCACAAAACAATCAACCGGCCCAAACAGGAGCTGATCAATGAATTAATCAGCTCTGAATTAAAAGGCCGGGGCGGCGCCGGATTTCCGACAGGCTTAAAATGGAAGCTGACTTCAGAAGCCGCCGGGGATGAGAAATACATCATCTGCAATGCAGATGAAGGAGAACCCGGAACTTTCAAGGACCGGGAAATTCTCACCAAAGTTCCCTACAAAGTACTCACAGCCATGGCTGTATGCGGATATATCATCGGTGCGGCCGAAGGTATTATCTACCTGCGTGGTGAATACAAATTCCTGGAAAAACCCCTCCTTGAGGCCATTAATGAGTTCAGTTATTATTGCAAAAAGATCAACCTCAACTTCAGTATAAGGATTTTCATGGGAAGCGGTGCCTATATCTGTGGAGAGGAAACTGCCCTGTTCGAATCGCTTGAAGGGAAAAGAGGTGAACCACGCAACAAGCCTCCCTACCCTTCTGTAAGTGGTTACAGGAATAAGCCCACGGTCATCAATAATGTTGAGACACTGGCACATACTTATACCATTTTTAAATATGGAGCCAAGAAATTTTATGATCTGGGCGTTCAGTATTCCAGGGGATCAAAGCTGTTTTCAGTCTCAGGGGATACTCCAAAACCGGGGATCTATGAACTTGAGCTGGGTATGAGCCTGGAGGATTTTGTGGACGAATTCGGAGACGGAGATACAAAAGCGGTACAGGTAGGCGGCGCATCGGGTTTTTTAGTTCCCAGGAAGAAGTTTCATGAAACAACAATCGGCTACCAGGGAAAATTAGTCGGTATTTCACTTCCAACAGGCGGTTCAATGATGTTATTCAACAGTTCACGTTCCATGTACAACCTTCTGGACAATTACCTCGAATTCTTCAGGGAGGAGTCGTGCGGACAATGTACTCCCTGCAGGATTGGCTGTCAGCAACTTCTGGCAGGTATTAAGGCCGTTAAAAAAGGAGAAAGACCGGCACCATACCTCGATAAACTGCTCAAATTGAGTGAGACCATGCAATACACCGCAAAATGCGGATTGGGACAGTCAGTCGCCAATTCATTTGCCTCTATCGTGGAAAACTTCAGGGAAGAGATGATATACTAAGAGATAAGAGATAAGAGATGAGAGATAAGATACTTCAATTCAGATAGGTAATTATAAATTGGAGACCTGATTGAATATTTTACTATACATACAGAATCCGGCATAATCCATTATCCAAAAGCCAAAATCCAAAATTATGAACGAAACTGTACACATCACGATCAACGGAATAGAAGTTGAAGTAGATGAAAATACCGTTATCCTGGACGCCGCAAAAAAAATCAATGTGGTAATACCTACATTATGTTATCACCAGGATATATGTGTAGCCGGAAACTGCAGGGTTTGTATGGTAGAGATTGTTGGCCAGAAAAGGCTGACGGCCGCTTGCGCCACGCCATGCGAAGAAGGAATGGATATTTTGACCAACAGTTTGAAAGTCAGGAATTCACGCAAGCACATTATCGAACTGCTGCTTTCGGAGCATAATTCAGATTGTACCAAATGTTACAAAAATGGCAAATGTGAACTGCAGTTACTGGCTTCAGAGTACAAAATAATGACCCAGGATTTTATCGAACTGTACAAGGACAAAAAACATACAATCGATTACTTTTCCCCAAGCATTGTCAAGGATGACAGCAAATGTATCCGTTGTCAGCGTTGCGTCAGGACTTGCGAGGAACTTCAGGGGGTGAATGCGGTTTCAGTTGCGTACAAAGGCCATGAGATGAAGATCTCAACTTTTTATGAGAAATCTTTGAATGATGTAGTTTGTACCAACTGTGGACAATGTGTGAACCGTTGTCCGACCGGCGCGCTGGTTGAAAAAAATTACATAGAGGAAGTTTGGGATGCCATTTCGGATCCGGAAATGCATGTTGTTGTTCAGACCGCACCAGCTGTGAGGATCGGCCTGGGAGAAGAACTGGGATATATGGTTGGAAACCGCGTGACCGGGAAAATGGTAGCTGCATTGAAAAGACTGGGATTTGATGCAGTTCTGGATACTGATTTTACTGCCGACCTGACAATCATGGAGGAAGGAACAGAGTTGCTTATGCGGCTAAAAAGGGCAATCGTCAACAAAGATAAAAACGTTTCAATTCCAATGGCAACCTCCTGCTCACCCGGATGGATCAAATACATCGAGCACATGTATCCGGAGTATCTGCCCAATTTGTCTACCTGCAAATCACCCCAGCAAATGTTTGGAGCCTTGTTGAAAACGTATTACGCCAAAGCCAGGAACATTGATCCTAAAAAAATCATTTCTGTTTCCGTAATGCCATGTACTGCAAAGAAATTCGAAGCTGCCAGGCCGGAAATGCATGGCAGCGGATACCGCGATGTGGATTATGTTCTGACAACCCGCGAACTGGCCATTATGATCAAACAGGCCGGGATTAATTTTGTGCAGCTTGAGGAGATGGAATTTGACAGGCTGATGGGAGAATCAACAGGCGCCGGGGTTATTTTCGGAGCCACAGGAGGTGTGATGGAGGCGGCCTTAAGGACTGTCTATGAAATTGTTACCGGCAGAGAAATTCCGTTCGAAAATCTCGTTGTATCTCCTGTCAGGGGAATGGAAGGAATCAGGCAGTGCAGCGTCAAAATTGAAAATACAATCGGGGAATGGAATTTTCTTGAAGGAATTGAGCTAAAATGCGCTGTTGCACATGGATTGACCAACGCCAAAAAAGTTATAGAAATGGTAAAGACTGGCAAAGCTGAATTTCATTTTATAGAAGTGATGGCCTGCCCTGGGGGATGCCTTGGCGGCGGAGGCCAGCCTATCCCGACCAATGCTGAAATAAGAAAGAAAAGGGCGGAGGCCATATATGCGGAAGATTTAGGCAAACCTATCCGGAAATCGCACGAAAATCCTGAAGTAATTAAAATTTACAATGACTTTCTGGGGAAACCCGCGGGAGAATTATCACATAAATTATTGCACACATCCTACCAAATCAGGGAAAGAATTTAGTCAGCAAAGCCTTTTTTAGGTATATTTGCAATTCAATATTGCACCATGGGATTTTCTGAAATTAAGGATTGGAAAGATGGGGTCATTAATCAAAACGAAATTGATAAATATCTCATTGAAGGAAAAGATTTTGTCGATGAACAGTTCATTTATTCCACACTGGATCGTAACAGGGATCCGGATCCGGGGTTCATCAGGGACATCCTGCAAAAGTCCCTATCTGTCACTACACTGAATACTGACGAAACAGCAGCACTTCTGCAGGTCAGGGACCCTGAACTTTGGTTGGAAATCAACAAGACTGCGCTTGAAGTAAAAAAGAAAGTCTACGATAACCGGATTGTCTTTTTCGCCCCGTTGTATTGCGGCAATTATTGTGTCAATAACTGTGCCTATTGTGGATTTCGCAGCGAGAACAAACAGGAAGTCAGGCGGATACTTACTATGGATGAAGTCAGGAAAGAAACCGTCTCTGTTTTGCGGGAAGGCCATAAAAGATTGATCCTGGTTTTTGGAGAGCATCCTTCCACCGATGTGGATTATATGGCCGAATGTGTCAAGGCAGTATATTCCGTTAAGGAAATTGCCTCAAAATCCGGTCAGCCAACAAGTATCCGCAGGGTTAACATCAATGCCGCACCCATGGACATTGCCAGGCTAAAAAGGCTGAAAGAGGCGGGCATAGGCACTTACCAGGTTTTTCAGGAAACCTATCACCGCGAAACATTTGGAAAAGTACATCCCCCCAACACGCTGAAAGGAAACTTCCGCTGGCGTCTTTATTCACTTCACCGTGCCATTGAAGCAGGTCTCGATGATGTCGCAGTAGGAGCTCTTTTCGGATTATATGACTGGAAATTTGAAGTAATGGGGCTTCTTCAGCATACCCACGATCTTGAAAGACAATTTGGCATCGGGCCTCATACTATTTCATTTCCGCGGATGACCCCTGCACTGGGTTCATGGTTGAGCAGTAATTCAGAATATGAGGTATCTGATGAAAATTTCAAAAAGCTGGTCGCAGTGCTCCGTCTTTCTGTACCTACAGCCGGTTTGATAGTTACTGCAAGGGAAAAAGCAGCGATAAAACGGGAGGTCCTTCAGTTGGGCTGCACCCAGACCGACGCCTCAACACGAATTGGCATCGGTGCCTACAGTGACCAGAAAAAAGAATTCAACGATGAAAGCGAGCAATTTACCATCGGGGATCCCCGCGACCTGGATGATGTCATTAAGGAAGTTGCCAAACTTGGTTATATAGCATCCTTTTGCACAGCAGGTTACAGATGCGGTCGAACCGGGGAGACCATCATGGGTATGCTGAGTCACTGCGTTGAAAGCAAATATTGCAAACTTAACGCTGTTCTGACCTACCGGGAATACCTTAACGACTATGCATCTCCAGCTACCAAGGCCATCGGAGAAGAATTAATTAAAAAGGAAATGGCCGAAATAGATGGAAATGAATATTTTCAGCACAGGCCCCGCCTGCTTTCCCAATTCAAAGAAGATTACAGCGAAATTGTTAATGGGAAACGGGATATTTATATATAATCTTCATTAGCTTTATTTATTCATCTGATTGGCAGGCCTATACAGCACCTGCTTGAATCGTACTAAATGCAATTTTCATCTGACCATTAAAATTCGATAAAAATGGAATCTCAATCAGCATTTGCAAAAATTCAATATCATTTTGCCGCGATGGTCATCCCTGTGGCTTTTGTTTTATCCCTGCTAATATATTTTTTTCTGATGGGTGCTCCATCCAATTTCCAGGGAAATAACCATGACAATTCGCCCCTACAGGGAAATATTCTTGGTATTATTTACAAAGGAGGATATATAGTGCCCATTTTAATGACCTTGTTGCTGACCGTTCTCACTTTTACCCTGGAACGTTACTATACCATCAAAAAAGCTCATGGAAACATTGCTCCTGTAAAATTCGTTGCCAGGCTTGAGAAATTTCTTGAAGCTGACGATATCAAAGGTGCAAAAGCTGAATGTGATCGTGTGCAGGGCTCTGTTGCCAACGTTGCCAAGTCGACGCTTGACAAATATGAACAGATGGATAAAGACACCAATATGACCAAAGAACAAAAGATTCTGGATATTGAAAAAAATATTGAAGAAGCAATCTCACTCGAAATACCAGGTCTGGAGGAAAATTTGCCAGTGCTTGCAACCATCTCATCACTGGCCACACTGATGGGACTGTTGGGTACGGTTCTTGGAATGATCCGTTCATTTGCAGCACTGGCCAATGTCGGTGCTCCTGACTCCGTGGCCCTGGCAACCGGAATCTCCGAAGCACTTGTCAACACCGCCTTTGGTATTGCGGCTGCAGCCATTGCCATGGTTTCTTACAGCTATTTTACAACAAAGATCGACAAGCTGACGTATGCCATTGATGAAGCGTCTTACAGTATTGTTCAGACCTTCGCTGCAAGGCACTGAACTATGGAAAAAGGGAAACAGACAATTAGGAGCATATGTTATTGATTTTTAATGACATAAAATATATTTTGGAATTAAACAACCAGTTTTCAGGTCAATTGAACAAAAGAACCCTATGCCAAAAGTTAAAATACACAGAAAGAGGCCGGTTATTGACATGACTGCTATGTGTGATGTAGCTTTTCTCCTGCTAACCTTCTTTATGCTCACTTCTAATTTTACAAATAAGGAAGCTACAACCATTGTCACACCCTCCTCCATTTCCGAGATTAAAATTCCAGAGCGAAACATCATGCTTGTTTTAGTCGATGCCAGGGGGAAAGTCTTTTTCGGCATTGATGGACAGGACAACCGAAAGTTGCTGCTTGAGAAAATGGGTGAAAAATATAACATTACGTTTAACCAGGATGAACTGAAAGAATTCAGCCTTATCAACAGTTTCGGCGTCCCGATGAACAGAATGAGGACATTTCTCTCCCTAAAGCCGGATGAACGGGAAAATGCGGAAATATCCTCAGGGATTCCATGTGATTCCCTGGACAACCAGTTTAAAAATTGGGTAAGCACAGCGCGAAGTATCAGTCCTGAATACCGGATCGCGATCAAAGCAGACCAGTATACTGCCTATCCTGTCATCAAAAAACTGATGGGGACCATGCAGTATCTGAAAGAAAACAGGTACAACCTGATAACCAGTCTTGAATCTATTGACGATTTTGAAATAAAATAATTTGTTCAAATGGGTGAAATAGCTCAAAATCATAGAATTAAAGGCAAGAAAAGCAGATCCAAAAAATTGTCTACCAAGGTTGACTTTACCCCGATGGTGGATCTTGGTTTTTTGCTGATCACTTTCTTCATGCTTGCTACCAACCTGAACAAACCACAGACCATGGAGATTGCACTGCCATCAAAAGACAAGCTAAACCAGGAAGATCAAACCAGGGTAAAAGCATCTAAGGCCATCACCATATTACTGGGAAAAGACAACAAAGTATATTATTACGAGGGAACCCGGGAGAATAATGTGGATCCTGTTTTGAACCTGACAAATTTTTCGCCTTCAGGATTGCGTCGCTACCTGATTCAAAGGAATTTTGACGTGATGGTTAAGGTCCGGAATTTAAAAATTGAAAAAGAAAAAAAGAAATTATCACAGGATGATTTTGAGAAACGCAGGACCGAAATCACGAAAGATAAAAATGCTCCAATCGTTTTGATAAAGGCAACTGATGATTCTGTTTACAGGAATCTTATCGATGTACTTGACGAGATGGCCATCTGCAGCATTGACCGATATGCAATAGCCGAAATTTCCCCTTTTGACCTTGATTTAATTGCAAAACAAAACGTTGTAACATCATCCGGGAATGGCACAAAATAATGATTTGTTTTCAAGGGAGTGGTGTGACTTTGTCTTTGATCCAAGGTACCGTGAATATGGTGGCTATGAAATAAGGACAAATTCTTACAAAAGACATCTCAAGTCGTTGCTCATTGCCAGTACAGTCTTTGTTTTGATCTTTACCGTGCCATTCCTGGTCAAACGGATGTTTCACACCACAGACGATAAAGAATTGACAGTAAGAGTATTCACGGATATAAAGCTGGAACCTCCTAAAGAAGAAAATATCCTGAAGGAGGTGCCTCCACCACCCCTGGTGTTAAGGAATACTGTTAAGTTTGAAGTTCCTGATATCAAACCCGATGAGCTGGTATCTGATGAGCCACCACTGACACAAAAGGAAGTTCTTGATATGAAGGCTGCGGTCAGCAATACTACATTTGACAAAGGAACTGATGATGTTTCTGCTCCGCCTGCTAATGCAGACAACGGAAAAGTAGCTGATAATCCAGATGTTCCTCTATCAGTTGTGGACCAGATGCCTCAATTTCCCGGTGGGGAGAGAGAGATGCTTAGGTTTATAAAAAACAACCTCCGGTATCCCATGTCCGCCCAGGAAAACAATATCCAGGGAACTGTAATCTTAAATTTTGTAGTGGACAGGGATGGAAAAATCATCAACGTTAAGGTAGTCAAAGCTATTGGTTTTGGTTGCGACGAAGAGGCAGTAAGGGTGATAGAAAAAATGCCGGACTGGACACCCGGAAAACAAAGGGGACAACCCGTTTTGGTCAGTTTTACAATGCCTTTCCGCTTTGTCCTGAATTAACCTGGAATACGCATATCTCCATGATTTGGGATATTCTTTCCAATATATGGTTCAATCTGTACAGGTATCAGTTTCGATTACTTCATTTTAAATCAAGCTTTTAAAAGGGAAAATAATTTACAAATGAGATTCTGCTGTATAATTCTTGGATTGGCGCTTCTGGCAGGTGGTTGCCGGTTTTTTAAAGGTGATCCCTACCGGAATACTACTGTTTCCGGATCAGTGAAAATCGCTGTGGACGAAACATTTCGACCGGTATTGGAAGCTGAAATTGAGATGTTTAAGGCAATTTACGGGTATGCTGAAATAAATGCAGTGTATATTCCTGAAAATGAATTATTTCAACGCCTTCTTACTGATAGTGTACAACTGATAATAGCTTCCCGCCGGCTAAGGACTGATGAGATCACCCTGATTCAGAAGCGGCAACTTTATCCAAAACAGCTGAAAGTCGCGACAGATGCAATCGCATTGATTGTTCATTCTTCCTGCAGGGATTCTTTACTGTCCATGAATCAGGTCAGGGATATCCTTACCGGAAAAATCACCGACTGGAACCAACTGAATCCAAATTCACCCCCGATGCCTATTAAAGTTCTGTTTGACAACGAAAAATCCGGGATTGTGGCTTTTCTGGCTGACTCAGTCTGCAGAGGCGGCTTTTCAACAAAGAATGCCGCTGCTATGACCTACAATATTGACGTCATCGAATATACGGCAACTCACCCTGGTGTCCTTGGCTTTATCGGAACCAGCTGGATCAGCAACAAAAACGATTCCGCGCATTTATCTTTTCATAAGAAAATCAGGGTTATGGCGCTCAGCAAATCTGATTTACCAACCCCTGATAACAGTTACAAACCTTACCAGGCCTATATGCTGGACAATATGTACCCTTTGACAAGGTCTGTTTATATGATCAATACGGAACCACGCAGTGGACTTTGTACAGGATTGGTTTCATTTGTTGCAAGTGACAAGGGTCAGCGAATCATCCTAAAATCAGGAATACTGCCTGCTGTAGCTCCTACAAGAGTCGTAAATATCAGACCTGATATTTAATTTATCTGCCGCACTTTAAACATCTTAGATATTGTAAACAAAATTTGTCACTTGATTGCCGACAGGTTGAAAATGATGATTATTTTGTTTTATATTCAGATCATAAAATCTTTGCCTTTATTCCACATTATCAAGGATTCTATCATGAGATTGAAGCTTTTTATTGTTGTTATCCTCTTATTTGCAAAACTATATGTAGTGGCCCAGGTCGACATCCTGCATGAGCCTGATTATTTTGGGGAAGAGCAATATGCAAAGGCCAGAAACTGGTACCAGCAAAGGTTAAAAAGTCCTCCGGCAGATGCTTCCGTTTATACCAGGCTCGGCGATACTTACCTGGCCTTAAACAATGTTGACAGTGCAAGAATCGCTTATCAGAAAGCGCTGGAACTAGATTTGAAAAATCCATTTGCGTGGGTAGGTCTGGGGAAAATTTCTTTAATGGAGAACAATCTGAGAGGTGTATCAGAATATTTTGACCGTGCGAGGAGAGCCGACAAATTAAACCCGGTTGTCTACTGCTATATTGCAGAAGGATGCATAAATCTCACAAAACAGGATACGTTAACCGCTCGATTGTTTCTGGAACAGGGATTAAGTGTTGATCCAAAAAATGCCAGGCTTCATCTGATAACAGGTAACCTTGCTGCACTTAAAAAACACTTTGGAGAAGCTATAAATGCCTATGAAAGAGCTGTTTTCTTTGATCCCACCTATGCACTGGCGTACCGTAAACTGGGAGAAGTCAATCTTCTCATGAATAATTATACAGATGCTCTGAAGGCTTTTAAGAAATCTGTAGAAATAAACCCCATGCAGATTCTGGTTTACAAAGACCTTGGAGATTTGTATTATTCCACAGGTGAATATGCAGACGCGGTAACCGCTTACCAGACATATATGTCCAGAACTGAAATAACCTCGGACGACAAGGAGCGCTTTGCAATCCTCCTCTTTTTTAACAGAAAATATGAAGAGGCATCAGCCTTGCTGGAACAGGTGCTTTCAGTCAGTAAAAATGAAGCTGTCCTGCTGCGGTTAGAAGGATACATTGCGTACGAAACCGGAGAATATCAGAAAGGGCTTGAAATCATGAACAAATTCTTCTCAATCCATCAACCGAAAAAAATAATTCCAACCGATTACTTATACTTTGCAAGGATTTTAGTGAAAACCGGGAATGACTCACTTGCCAGGGTCAGTTATAAAAAAGCCATTGACCTTGACCCGGGTAAAACCGAAATTTATGAAGAACTGGCAAAACTCGCATCCAAAAATAATAATCATGCCGAGGCCGCTGAAGTTTACAGGCTGATGGGTGTCAGGGAAGCAGATAAAACAGTCGCCACATTCCTTGCCGGAAAGGAATACTATTTTGAAGGGAATAACTGGAAAGAAAGATATGATTCGCTTCTGCGGACACATAAAAAACGCAAGGTGCCTTTCAACGACAGCCTGGCTCTTAGGGAGTCGATGAAAATTTACTTTTTAAAAGCGGATAGTGCCTTTACTATTGTCAATCAGCTAAATAATGCATATGCGGGTGGTTTTTTATGGAAAGGCAGGGTTAAGGCAATACTTGATCCGGAAGCCGAAAATTCAGGCGCAAAGGATGCCTATGAAAGCGCACTCCTAATTTTACTTAAAGGAGAACAGGATAACAATAAAAAAATGATCATTGAGTGTTACAGATATCTTGGATACTATTACTTTAGGGAATATGAAAGGTTTTACAGGACAAACAAACTAAAATCAGCAGAGTCAAGATCAAGATCCCTTGACTATTTCTCAAAAATTATAAAACTGGATTCTACTGATAAACAGGCGAATGAAGTTATTAAAAAAATGAGTCAAACCTAAGCCAACAGAAAGTACCTATTTTTAGAGAACTTTTCAATTAACTAACAACTAACTTATTATACCTGATTATGGAAAAAAGATTTCTTTTTTACCCTGCTTTTATGCTTTTGCTGATGCTAACCGGCTATAATCTGATTGCCAGCTCCCGGAAAGGCCTTGATCAAATGAAGGTTTACAATGTTAAGAAATTCGGTGCCAAAGGCGACAACAAAACGGATGATACAAAAGCGATCCAATCAGCAATAAATAAGGTAGTCAGTAATGGAGGGGGAATTGTTTACTTCCCGGCAGGAATCTATCTGATTGCAGGTTCCGTAAAGGATTCGGCAGATAACGGGAGTTGCCGTTCACAATTGTATATACCATTCAGCGACATTGAACATTCCAGGAATATAACCTTTCAGGGGGAATCTGCTCCCGAATATGAAGCCCAGGGTCTTGTACCTGCAGGGCCTTCAAAGAGCGGTTCCATCCTATTGTCTACAATCATCAGCAATGATTCAGCCAGTGCGGTAATCGGCATGGTCAGAGGCAATGGTAAAGGCTGGAAACAATGGAACTACACGACTCCATATTTTAAGGATCTGGGCATCAGAACCACCACAACACGTGACACAACTCAAATCATCAACTCGCTCGGAGGCCTCAATCTCAGGTATGCCAGCAAATGTTCCCTGGACAATATTCTGATTGATACTAAAACTCCCATGAGCCAGTCTCTGAATCCACGGGATGGAGGCAGCATAGCACTTGTTACTCCGGGAGTCGACAATCATGCTATGATTGAAATAGGGCTGATCCGCATAGGAGGTTATGCTTATGGGATAAAATTCAGTGAACATTTTGTAGGCCAGGATGTTCAGGTACTGTGTTGCAATGTTGGAATCTATTCTGAATTCAGTCATCACAGCAGCTCTATTCAGACACTGGAGATCGAATGCTGCTGTTATCCGGTTGTCTTTAATCCGGGACATAACCTTTATATCGGAGATTACAATACAGAGCATTTTACCGGCGACAAATGGTTCAAATTTGTACAGGATGTAACATTTTCAGGGAAAGCATATTATCCGGCAAAAATAGTGATGGGACTTTGTCATCCGGTAGTTTCATATATAGGTTATGACCTTAGCCAGTTTAAGACCAACAACAAGGAAAGAGTTGTGCTTCTTGAAAATGCCGTTACCGGGGAAAGGTCACATTGATGCCCTGTTCTCAGATATACAGGGACTGATAGGTCGTATACCGGAACATAAAGTAAATTGTAATATCCGGATTATATTTGCACTTATAGACAATTAACTAACAACTTGCCGCTTGTTCACGGGTAATTTTGTGGTTTTTTGTATGCTGTTTTCACGCTATAACAAGGCAGAATAAAACCTAAATTGATTGCCCTTCGACTCATTTTAATCTTGAAATGAATTTTTCTGAACATACGTTCATTATATTTGTAAAAAAAATTGGCTAATCATGATTTCTTACATCCTGTAACGTCAATCATAAATCTACTGCCTGGCTTAACCAACGTACTTTTTTGAAATTTTGTATCTGGAAATAAAAAACAAATGCCAAAAATATATCATATTAATCGACGGGTTGGAGATTCACATCAGATGCGAAGGTTGTAATTCTTTTACCAACAACGAATTAATCAAAATAAATCATTAATTTTATACTATTGATAAAATGAAAATAGCAGTTCCGGTAAAAAGCAATAATCAGGTTGATGACCATTTTGGCCATTGTAGTTTTTATGATATCTTCCTCATTTCGGAAAACAGTGAAATCACTGAATTAAAGAGGATTCCATCATTGCAGGGATGCGGATGCAAATCCAATATCGCTGAAATACTTGCGGCCGATGGTGTATCTGTAATGCTGGCAGGTGGTATCGGCAATGGTGCCATCAATGTTCTAAAAAATTCAGGGATATCAGTAATTAGAGGGTGTATGGGTGACTCGGCCGAAGTTGTTAAACACTACTTGCTGGGAAATATAAAGGATAGTGGTGAAAGCTGCCACCATCATGACAGTCATACGGCTGATAGTAGCAGTCATCAGTGCAGTCATTGATATTTAGATATTCCCTGATTCATTGTCTTATGTTTCCAATCAACAGTATGAAGATAATTCTCAACAATATCTTTCAGTTTTATTACCAGGGCTTTAAAAGTATGACCCTGGGCAGAAGACTCTGGACGATCATCATCATCAAATTGATTGTAATTTTTTTGTACTGAAATTATTCTTCTTTCCAAATATCCTGAAATCCAATTTTAAAACGGATGAACAGCGAAGTAACCATGTATTTGAACAACTTACTAAATAACAACTTATGGAAAATATCGATTTTTCACTTGTCGACTGGTCCCGGGCACAATTTGCACTCACTGCCATGTATCACTGGTTGTTCGTGCCTTTAACGCTTGGACTTTCGTTTATAATAGCATTTATGGAGACCTTATACGTTCGTTCCGGTAATCCGGAGTGGAAACGTATTACCAAATTCTGGATGAGCCTGTTTGGCATAAACTTCGCAATTGGCATAGCTACAGGGATTATCCTGGAATTTGAATTTGGAACCAACTGGTCGAATTATTCATGGTTTGTAGGCGACATTTTTGGGGCCCCCTTAGCCATTGAAGGAATTATGGCATTTTTCCTGGAAAGTACATTTATTGCCGTAATGTTTTTTGGATGGAATAAGGTAAGTAAGAAATTTCACTTGTTGTCAACCTGGCTTGTTGCCATAGGATCAAACCTTTCTGCCTTATGGATACTGGTAGCAAATGGCTGGATGCAAAATCCTGCCGGGATGAAATTCAATCCCGACACGGTCCGAAATGAAATGGTTAATTTCTGGGAGGTACTTTTAAATCCTGTTGCTGTCAATAAATTCCTGCATACCATCTCATCCGGTTATGTTTTGGCCTCCATATTTGTCATTGGTGTAAGCGCCTGGTACCTGCTAAAAAACAGGGAACATGACCTGGCAAAAAAAAGCATTATCGTGGCATCGGTCTTTGGTTTGCTAACCACAGCTTTTGTAGTACTTACAGGTGACGGATCAGCCAGAAACATGGCAAAATATCAACCCATGAAATTTGCTGCCATGGAAAACCTGTACGTCGGGCAGCAGAATGCACCGCTTGTTGCTATTGGAATACTCAAAGCGGATCCAAATGAAACCTTGCATAAAAAACAAAATTTCAGATTTGAAATCGAAATTCCCAATATGTTGTCATACATGGCGTTTCTTGATCCGAATGCCTACGTTCCCGGGATAAAAGACCTGGTTCAGGGAAATCAGGAGCATCAAATTGCATCTATCCGGGAAAGATCTGAGAAAGGACTGATTGCCATCCGCTCTCTGGCTGAATACAGAAATGCAAAGAAAGCAGGTGACGACTCGCTGGCAAAAAGCTCATTGGCAAGTTTTGAAGCAAATTATCCGAATTTCGGATATGGTTATTATGCCGGGCGAGATGTCAACGAACTGGTTCCCGATGTTCCTACCACCTTCTATTCATTCCGCATCATGGTTGGACTTGGAGTTCATTTTGGAGCACTGTTTTTGGTGGTGCTATTGCTGACAATGAAAAACACCATCCAAAAGAAAAGGTTTATACTTTATACCGCCCTTTGGTCAATTCCTTTGGCATACATTGCATCAGAACTTGGCTGGGTTGTGGCAGAGGTAGGTCGGCAACCGTGGGTAATTCAGGACATTCTTCCAACGATTGCTGCTGTATCACAATTAAAATCTGCATCAGTTCAAATCACTTTCTGTATGTTCTTTGTCATCTTTACCGCATTATTGATCGCTGAAATACGGATCATGACCGCTAGTATAAAAAAGGGTCCATCCGAAGACTTAAGTAATCATTGATAACTAACCATTAAAATCTGAAATCATGATCGATGCAATTCCATATATTTCACTGCAGCACTACTGGTGGATCATTGTCTCACTTTTAGGAGCCATACTGGTGTTTCTGATGTTTGTGCAGGGAGGACAGACCCTGATTTATACCATTGGGAAAACAAATGAGGAGAGAACACTTCTGATCAACCTTCTTGGACGCAAATGGGAATTTACCTTTACTACGCTTGTTACTTTTGGCGGAGCCTTTTTTGCCTCCTTCCCATTGTTTTATTCCACCAGTTTTGGCGGAGCATACTGGGTGTGGATACTGATACTGTTTGCATTTATCATTCAGGCTGTATCCTACGAGTACAGAAGTAAAGTCAATAATTTTTTGGGCAAAAGGACTTTTGAGACCTTTTTGCTGATTAATGGCATTGTAGCACCTCTACTGATTGGAACAGCAGTTGCTACCTTCTTCACAGGATCCCTGTTTTCTGTTGATATGAGCAGAATTACCCTGCTGACAGGCAATAAAATGCCCATAATATCTGAATGGAGAGGCCCCGCCCATGGACTGGAAGCAGCACTCAGTCTTCACAACCTCTTGTTGGGACTCACAGTTCTCTTTTTAACAAGGGTCCTGGCCTTGCTTTATTTCATGAACAGAATCAAACATGCAGACATGATGGAGCGCATAAAAAAACATCTTCTGATTAATGCAATTCCATTTGTTGTTTTCTTCCTTGGCTTTGTTATCTGGACATTGTTGTCTTCAGGCTTTGCAGTAAATCCGTCAACAGGAGAGGTTTCGATGGAAGCCTTCAAATATCTGCACAATCTCATTCAAATGCCATTAGTTGCCTTTCTCCTGGTTATTGGAGTTGCCCTGGTACTGATCGGAATTATCAGGCCAATCACCTGTTTTGAGAAATGCAGTACAAGAGGAATTTGGGGAGCAGGCATCGGAACAATTCTGACTGTTTTTGCATTGTTCCTGCTTGCAGGTTTCAATCATACTGCCTATTACCCGTCAACCTTCGATCTGCAGAGTTCACTGACCATCGGAAACAGCTCTTCCAGTTATTATACACTAACCGTAATGAGTTATGTTTCCTTGCTTGTTCCACTTGTCATAGCCTACATCTGGATCGCCTGGCGGGCTATTGACAGCAAGAAAATTGATGCGGAAGAGCTTAAAAATGAGTCACATATATACTAAGTTCACTGTAAGTTACATTTAAAAATTGAATGACATGATCGCACAAATAATATGGCTGCTCAGTTGGCCTTTGTTGATTGCAATTTCATTTCTGAGTATTGATTCCATTTTGAAAAGGGTTGAAGATAAAGAGGGTTCACGTCCTAAATAAATCTGCTGAAATAATCATCCATTGCAATTTGCCAGGTGTAAAAGGGAGCCTCCTTTATTGAATTTCCCGGGAAGATGGCAACTAAATTTTATTGGAAAAAAAACGATGAGCTTTTTGATCTGTTTGTCTGGTGGAAGATAATTGCGCTCATTTTAAAATGGGATCTTATTTCAATCCAACATAGTCATTTTATAAGCTATTAAATCTTTTAAAATCAGACACATATGGATATCCAGCTTTTAATTGGAAGTTTTGTCGCCCTACTCGCCTTAGTAAACCCAATTCAAAAAATATTTGTAATTACCTCGCTGCAAGGTCAGTTCTCAGACAAAGAACTGAGATATTTATCCACTAAATCAACTTTTACAGCACTGATTATTCTTATTTTTTTCTTGTTCCTGGGGCATTTGATATTTAATTATGTATTTCATATCCAATTGTATGCGTTTCAAGTCACTTGCGGAGTTGTACTTTTTTACAATGGAATTACAGGTTTGCAGAAAGGAGCATTTCTCCAGGTCGATCAAAATGTCAAGCTGACAGATCTTTCGGCCGTACCAATCGCTATGCCAATGATAGCAGGACCTGCCACTATTACGGCAGCAGTGACATTTCCTGCACATTATGGTCAGGTTATCACCATAATAGCCATCATCGCCGCTTTGACTGTGAACTTATTGGTTATGATTTATGCCAAAAATATTGGAAGAATTTTTTCAAAGTTTAATCTCATGAACGCTCTGATCCGTATAATCGGGCTCATCGTTGCAACCATTGGAGTCCAGATGGTTTTCACTGGGATAAGCAATTTTATTGGATCCATGGTTAAATAGAAATTAAAAACAACCTGTTTTCCCGGATTTCAGACAAATGGTAAAGGCTGACAAGGTATTTTTGGTTACACCTGCTCAGAAAATATATGAAGTTGTGTTAAAAATTAAGAGTGCCCGCCAACAATAATGCGCATCATCTTAATGTTTAAAACAACAAAACGCCAGGCCTGCCAAATCAGATTTCGCCTCCAGAAGCGAGTTGCACGGGTTGGAATCGGGGGATAGGATTCATCGTAATATCCACGAACTATATTTTTCATGAGTATATAATTTAGTTTTTAATTGCCTGGTGGAATCAAAGATCAGCGAAGCTAATATCCGCATGATATTTCAACTTTATTTCAATCTATTTCTTCTACTCTGGTATCAGCCACCAGAACGGATATCCTTTTGCCTTGTGAATAAACATATAATGTAAAAACAGTTTAATCCAGTGTCCTGCCAGGCCAGCTTCACCTACTGTATATTTTATATCCCTGCCCCACTCCGGGTATTTCTCCCAGTTAGGAACAATTGGATAAACGGTCATGGTCGCTGCATTGCCTTTTAATAGGCTGAAACCTGAGGAAACTACACATGCTGCACCCATCTTGCCCATTGATGCCTTGTGCTTAAATACGGTATTTCCTGTTAAAATCTTATCGACAATATTCAAGGCCACAATTTTGCCAATGACGCCTGAAGGCATCCCTGTGCGTGGTGGCGCGGGAGTGATAAGTGTCCCGTTCGGACTCTTCATCGGTTTTGAAATCTGATGCGGAGGTGCGAATGCGATTCCGGTTGCAAAAATATTTTTGAAAGCCGGACTTTGGTATACGGATGGCCAGTCCTCTACAGACCAGTCTTCAAAAGCTTTCCCGGAATAATCCGCATCCACTTTCATAAGTCCGTTTGGAACAAACAGCTGTCCGGAAATATCTTCACCCTCTTTATTAAAAGCTTTCATTCCGACACCGGCAAAAGCAGGTATCAGCATGGCAAAATCAAATGGGATCGTATGCATTTGTCCATCAAGCGTTTCATAGTGGGCCACCCCTTTTTCAACTTTCAATACACCTGCACGCTTAATCCACTTGATACCATATTCAGCAAAAATTGATTCGCTGAACACTTTCGTGGGCGTAATATAACCACCCCTCTTAATGAAGGCTCCTCCCATTCCAAAATCGCCCAATTCATATTCATTTGATATCCAGGTTATCTCAGCCATATGCATGAGTCCGCGGGATCGTATTTCATAAGCAACATTTAGAGCATATTCAAAAGCAGCACCCTGGCACGTAGCAGCCGGATGCCCTGTCCCAATGAGGAATTTAACTTTTTCACCTTGTTCCATTCTCTGAATGCAGGTTTGAAGTTCCTTCCAGGTGGCCACGGCATGGTCACATGAACAAACAGAATGGGTATACTTACCAGGGCCCAGGCCTTCAGTAGCTTCAAAATTTAGTTTGGGACCGGTCGCGTTGACCAGGTAATCATAATCAATGGAAACCTTCTCACCCCTCTTTTCTTCACTGGTGTATTCGATGGAAACATAAGGCCGCTCTGAAGTTTGATCACCTTCAGGAAATATGGCCGTGGCTTTTGCCTGGTGAAAATCTATTTTCCAGCGGTCATATACAGGTTTCAATTTAAACCGAACCTGGTCAATGGTCATTTTACCAACTCCAACCCAGATATTGGATGGAATCCATTGGTAATAAGCTCCGGGACTGACAACTACAACCTCATGTCTATGTCCCAGTTTCTTCTTCAAAAAGGCTGCCGCAGTATGCCCCGAAATTCCTGCACCTAAAACAACGATTTTTGCCATACTATAATTATTTAGACCATAATGGATAAAGATAGCAAATTGGAATCAATCCACTAAAATTTATCGCAGAATAAATTACCAGTTAGAACCTTAATCTTACTAACCACCAGAGGGATCTATAAGCTGTTAATAGGATAAACCTGATACTTCTATCAAGTCATATTAATTTTTCTGGCACCAAATTTTTGCATTATTCATACATAGAAAAGATTTGGAGCGACTAAACAACTTTTTTAATCTTTTTCCAATGAATATTTTCAGCTCATGCATACAATATTGATATATTATTATATTTGCATTCTTTAATTATGAGCAAATGCTCATAATTATTATAAGACACAAGATAGCTATGCTACGAAACATTTCACTTGTAATCATTGGATTAACAATCACATTGGTAATGGTCAACCTGCTCCAAAAGGAGGATCACTACAACCTTAAACTCGAAGAACTAAGGCACAAGTTTGCTTTAAAGCCTGTGCCTTCAGTTAACCATAACAAACTTCCGGCTCTGCAAAAAAATTTCAAGACCCCTCAGGAAGTTACTGAAGCGTGTCTTTCCTGTCATACTGAGACACACAAGGAGGTTATGGCTTCATCACACTGGAATTGGGAACGGGCAACTTATGTTGAAGGCCGGGGTATTTCATCTGCCGGAAAGAAAAACGTAATGAATAATTTTTGCCTGGGAACTAATTCTAACCAAAAATCCTGTGCAAAATGCCACATTGGTTATGGTATGACCAGCAGCCATTACGATTTTAACAATGCACGCAATGTCGATTGCATGGTCTGTCATGATAACAGCGAGGAATATCTGAAAGGAGCATCAATGGCCGGTTATCCCGATCGTACGGTAAATCTTGAAAATGTGGCACTTAGTGTAGGTTCACCAAGAAAAAGCAATTGCGGATCCTGTCATTCTTTTGGAGGGGGAGGAAATAATGTGAAACATGGTGACCTTGATGTCGCCCTAAACTCATGTACCAGGGAAGTCGATGTACACATGGGAGCGAATGGAATGAATCTTGAATGCGTTGCCTGTCATACTGCAAAAAACCACAACATTATTGGTAAATTATATTCAGTATCCACAGATAATACCAACCGGGCCACCTGCGAACAATGCCATACTTCTACTCCTCACCTCAGCGAAGTGCTTAATCGCCACGGATCAAGGGTTTCATGCCAGGCTTGTCACATCCCGCGTTACGCTAAAGTCAATTCGACAAAAATGTCATGGAAATGGTCTGACGCCGGGAAGCTTAAGGATGGGAAACCCTACGAAGAAGAGGATTCACTGGGCAACCATAGTTATATGTCTATTAAAGGATCATTTGTTTGGAAACGCAATGTAATACCCGATTATATATGGTTTAACGGTACAGCAGATCAGTACATTCTGGGTGACACCATTAAATCCATTCCTGTAAAAATGAATACACTCAACGGATCTCATCATGATCGTTTATCAAAAATAATCCCGGTGAAAATTCACGTTGGAGACCAGATCTATGACAAAGTATACAACCGGCTGGTACAGCCAAAACTTTATGGAGAGGCCGAAGGTGACAGTGCTTTCTGGGAAGATTTTAAATGGGACGAAGCTGTTGCTGCCGGGATGAAGGAATCGGGCCTTGCATACAGTGGTCAATACGCATTTGTCGAAACGGTTATGTACTGGCCAGTAAACCATATGGTCTCACCGAAAGAGCAATCGGTTAGTTGTGCTGAATGCCATACACGTACCAGCGGGAGGCTGGCAAAACTTACCGGGTTTTATCTTCCGGGGCGTGATTCCAACAAAACTCAGGATAACATAGGTTACTGGATGTTTATTCTGACTTTGATGGCCGTTTTTGGTCATGCCATTGTTCGCATTTTAAGTAACATTTATAGAAATAAGTTTGAAAAACAGATTATCAGTTACGATGAAGATAAACCGGATGAGTAGTTTGTGAATTTATTTTTAACTGTGATTTAAAAAATTTAAGAAAATGCAAAGAGTATATATATACAAGGGTTTTGAGCGCTTCTGGCACTGGTCTCAGGCCTCATTGGTCATCTTTCTGGCGCTAACCGGGTTTGAGGTCCATGGAGCATACAATATTTTCGGGTTCGAAAAAGCAGTCGAATTTCACCGGACTGCTTCATGGCTATTAATTGGATTGATCATCCTGGCAATCTTCTGGCATATCACTACAGGTGAATGGAGGCAGTATATTCCTACTACCCGGAAACTTCAGGAACAGATCATGTACTACATCTCCGGAATTTTCAAAGGTGAACATCATCCAACTGAAAAGTCAGAATTAAGTAAGCTAAATCCACTTCAACGTATTGTTTATCTGGTTTTTAAATTGGTATTAGTGCCAATGACAATTATCTCAGGCATATTATATTTGCTGTATAAAACTTTCGATCAGAACAATTTGATAGTTATTGAAGACTATCCGCTTGCAAGTATTGCCTTCTGGCACACAATGGGAGCAATTCTTCTGATGATTTTTCTTGTCGTACATGTATACATGACCACCACGGGCAAAACACCAACTTCCAATATAAAAGCGATGATTACCGGGTTTGAGGAGTTTGATGAAGACGAAAAAGAAATTCCCGGAAAGATCGAGACAAACAAGGAAAAACCATTATAAAATTGAAATGCCCGTGAGTCAATTATAGCACCAACCGGAAATGAATATTCGGGTAGCAGCTTCGCTGAACAACATTTCCATTAGACAATTAAGAAACAAACTAAATATACATGAAATCGCAGAAATACATGAATCCATATTTGGCCGGATTTTTACTCGGCCTTGTTTTGCTCACCACGATATATGTCACCGGACGTGGTTTAGGAGCAAGTGGAGCTGTAAAAAGTGTCGTTCTTTCCACGGTAGTAGCTGTGGCTCCTGAACATTCAGCAAAAACACCTTTTATAATGACGTACAATAAAGAGCATCCACATGGACCTTTACAAGATTGGCTTGTTTTTGAGGTGATTGGAGTGATCATTGGGGCTTTCCTCTCCGGTGTAATTTCAAACCGTGTAGGTATTAAACTGGAACGGGGACCTAACATTACAAACGGCACCCGAATTGTTGCTGCCATTATTGGAGGTGCCCTGTTTGGACTTGGTTCACAGCTTGGACGCGGTTGCACCAGCGGGGCCGCCTTAAGCGGAATGGCAGTCATGTCGTTTGGGGGAATCATCACCATGTTCGCCATTTTTGGATCCGGATATGCTTTTGCCTATTTATTTAGAAAACTTTGGTTAAAATAATTGATATGGGACCATTAGTACCATTTATTCTCAGCAACGAGTTCAATCTGATCGTTGCGCTTATTGCAGGTATTGGGTTTGGATTTGTTCTTGAACAGGCAGGTTTTTCTTCAACCAAGAAGTTGGTTGGACTATTTTACGGCTACGATTTTACTGTCCTTAAAGTGTTTTTTACTGCCGGAGTAACGGCAATGATTGGTGTTCTCTTGTTTGGACAAATTGGAATACTGGATTTAAGCCTGATCTACATCAATCCAACTTTTCTTTGGTCGGCACTTGTTGGGGGAGCCATCATGGGCCTGGGATTTATAATTGGAGGTTTCTGCCCCGGAACCAGTGTTTGTGCAGCCTCAATTGGAAAACTCGACGGTCTTGCCTTCGTTTTTGGATCAGGACTTGGGGTATTAATATTTGCCGAAGGTTATCCTATGTTCGAGAAAATATATCTTGGGGAAGCCTGGGGGCCTGCTCTTATCAATGAAAAACTGGGAATGTCCAAAATTCTGTTTGCCTTTCTTCTCACATCAGTTGCATTTATATCTTTTTATCTAACCCGGTTAATAGAGAATCATGTGAATGGAATTCAATCAAACTTACCCGGAAAGAAAGTGATTATTTATTCCTCAGCAGTTGGATTTGCATTCCTGGTGTTAACAGTGACTGCATTAATGCCAGACGCCCGGACCAGGCTTGAATCGAAGGTAAATAGGACAATTGTTCATGCTGATCTAACTTCGGTGGAAGTTCCGGCAGATAAGCTGGCCAACGAAATTGTCAACAATTATTACAGGATTAATATCATTGATGTAAGAAATCCTGATGATTTTAAAGCATACCACTTGCCTTTTGCAATAAATATTCCGGTTGATAAATTGATTGACAGACAGTGGAAAAATATTCTTGATCAAAAACACAAAACAAACTATTTTTATGCTGACGATCTGCAAATTGCAAAGAAAAGTTATTTGCTGGCTATCAATCTTGGGAAAGCAGATAACTATTTACTCACAGAATCTTCACTGAATTTCAGGAAAATGTTTTACGAACCCGAGGCACCTGGGTCGGATGCAAGCAAAAAAGAGGTAAACATTTACAATTTTCGAAAAAAAGCAGCTGCTGATATGAAAATGTTGGTGGATGCACTCAAAAATTCAACCGAACCAGTGGTTGTGAAAACAACAAAGATAAAAGGGGGATGTTAGCGTCCGCTGCTTGCACAGAAAAAACAATCACAGGTATTTAGTTCCTCATCTGTAATTTCAATGCTATCCCTGTTAGTCCTGTGCGATTCGTCAGCATGTGACATGACTTTATCCCCGGGAATCCGATTCGCATGAATTGGTACTTGTTTATTATCAATTGTTTGAAGTGCGATCGCCACACTCTTTAATTCATCTAAAATTGGTTCCGAAGATAAGGGATAATTAATCATTGCCCTGATAGTTGCATCAGGATCAATGAAATAAACGGTTCGTTTGGATTTTGTGGGACCTTCTTCGGGATGTATCATACCATACTGCCTTGAAATCTCCATGTTTGTGTCAGCAATCAAATGAAAATTAACCCCTGCATAAGCAATGTCTTTGAACTCATGGTGCTCTTCGACTGCTCCTAACCATTTAAAATGACTGCCGGGACCATCAACCGACAAACCAATCAATTCAAAATTAAGTTCTTTGAAATCGTTTATCAACGCAATAAAAATCTTTAAATCAGAGGAAGAAACAGGAATGAAATCAGCAGGATGACTGAATAACATCACCCATTTGCCACTGCATTCACCAGGGAAATAGATGGATCCGTTCGTGGATAATGCCCGAAATCCGGGCGCCCTTTTCCCGATACGGGGTATTTGAATTACATTCTGACCAATTAGACCCACAACATTCAATATTAATTTAAACTTCAATTCTATGATGAAAAATCTGTTTAAATGCCATGTAGAAAATAAATAAAAACGTTGAGCCTAACAACGCAATACCAAAATAGCAATAAATGGTGCAGAAAAAATCATCTCCGGCTCCGCAAATATTTGAAAAACTGCCAGCGACAACCATTACAATCCAATCTAAAAATAATAGAAGTGGAATAACGAGAAGCATTTTAACAAAGGAGATTTTCATTTTGTTTAAATTTTAATTATGCTTAATTTCCGAAACTTATCATGCGTAATCAAAGATAATAAAAAATATTGAATAATGAGCATATGCTCATATAATTATTTTTAATCAAATGCTCATATTTTATGCCGAGACCCAAAAGAATCAGAAAGATGAACAATCCCCCGCATTTCAAGGGATTCAGACCGATTGGCATGCCGGAAGAAAACAACCCGGTAGTAATCAATTATGAAGAGTATGAGGCAATCCGTTTAAGTGATTATGAATTAAACGGACATGTGGAAGCTGCTCAAAAAATGGGTATCTCAAGACCTACCTATACACGCATTTATGAAAGTGCCCGCCGCAAAGTTGCCCAGGCATTTACTGAAGGTAAAGCCATCGTTTTCGAAGGCGGGAAGGTTTATTTTGACAGCAATTGGTATGCCTGCAACCATTGTGGTTGTTGGTTTAACCATCCGGCGAAAGAAGAGAAAATTAAAAACTGTTCACTTTGCGGTTCACAGGACATTGAGCAATACCATGATAATTCAATTGGAAATGAAGAGAAAATCATTAAATGTTAAGATGATGAAATGAGCATACTTGGAAATAATCATCAGGGACGATAAAAACAACATGCATATTAGCTTTGGTGATCATCGCTCAGTTACACTGAACCTGGTTTCCATTTGGCAATTAAAAAACAAATTATATTCACATGAAAGTAGCAATTACATCAGTCGGGAATAGCCCTGATTCCAAGCTGGACAAACGTTTTGGCCGTTGTTCGTACTTCGTAATTTATGATACCGAAACTGCCGCCACAGAATATATTCCCAATATTAACAAAGAAAATATCGAAGGATGTGGTCCTATCTCAGTTCAGTTAGTTGCTTCAAAAGGAGTTTCGAAAATAGTTTCAGGTGAATTCGGTGCAAAAGTTAAAGTCATCACCGACAGCATGAAAATTCAACTGATTGTGTTAAAAGATCAGGAGAAAACAATCAGTCAGATCATTACAATGTTAACCCATTGATCAATGAGTTTTGTCTATTCAGACAAATCACCCTCCTTAATTAATGTCATAATGCGGAAAATGGTTCTTATCATTTTGAAGGTTAGCTAACTCATGAACTCTATTATGACACAATTTCTCAACATTCAAGGGCCATGGTTCGCTGCCGGCAATTGTTTCCAACTGCCTGTTTTTCATTGCTTCAGGCATATTCAGCGGATCCATCAGGACAATAGTGATTTTATCACTGGCAATGTAAATGAGCACTACCAGTTAGAATTTTAGAAAATATTTAATGATTGAAACATTAACTGATCAAAGACTAACCTTTGACTTTAATTGCTTCCATTACTTTTTCCTCCGATAATTCTTTGGTGCAGAAAAACCAGTCGTAGCACGTCTTTCCTTCTTCCTTGGTTTCCATACGTTCTTTTGCGACACCGCATGATCCGGCTGTCGGAATAATCACAGCATCGCCCGGGCGCCAGTCGGCTGGCATAGCTACGCCAAAACTATCTGCTGCCTGAAGCGCGATAATGACCCGTTTCAGTTCATCAAAATTACGGCCCAACGAAAGCGGATAATAAATCATGGCGCGGATAATTCCATTCGGATCAATAAAAAATACAGCGCGTACGGCTTTAGTATTGCTTTCTCCCGGTTGGATCATGCCATATTTTTTGGCTACCTCCATGGTAATATCTTCTATCAAAGGAAAATTAACTTCAACATTTTTCATCCCTTTGTATTCGATTTTTTCTTTAATCGTGCGCAACCATGCAATGTGACTGTAAAGTCCGTCAACCGACAAACCAACCAGTTCACAGTTGAATGCGCGGAATTCAGCTTCCATGGTGGCAAAAGTCATAAACTCGGATGTACACACGGGCGTGAAATCGGCAGGATGGCTGAAAAGTATAACCCATTTCCCTTTATAATCGGATGGGAAATTAATTGGGCCTTGAGTTGTTACTGCTTTAAACCCGGGTGCTTGTTCGCCAATTCGTGGTAATGTCATCACTTCCTGATAGGTTTCCATTGTTTCAAGTTTTAAATTACATTCTTATTTTCTTAAATTCTTCCTTCATTCTTCTGATATCGGTAAGCCAATCTTCAATATCATTTTCGTGTTCAAGTTCTTCGTTGAGAATCGTAGTTGCCATTGCATGCGTGGTATGGTCCTTCCCTCCGGTAAAGTCAGCAATTTCTTTGTAGCGCTGGATCGCACATCGCTCGCCTTTGAGATTCTGTTCAAGAATCACCTCTACATAGGGATCAGTGGGTGCATCGTAGGTGCAACGGCTACGTTTGGGCCATTCTTCAGGATTGAGTATCGGTGTGCCACCAAGTTGAATGATCCGGCTGACGACTAATAAGGCATGTCCTAATTCCTGGTCTGCATGAAGCAATAATTCAGGCTCGACTTCGCTGCGCATCGGACCTTCCATTAGCCTGGCCCCTATCCAGTACTGGTAATAGGCCAGCCATTCTTCAGCCAATGCGGCGTTAAGCATGTCGAGTAATTTTGGCACGTCCAATTCTAAAATGTTTACTGCTTGTTTTCCCATGTTTGTAGTTTTAATTATTGATATTCATTGAATTATGTGTTCAATTTGAACAGTGTGGACGATAATTCTATTCAATCAGTATTTTTTATTTCCAAACAAATTTACAAAAATCAGTGATTATTTCCAAATGTTCATTACATTTGTTATGAACATATGCTCATTTAATTATCAATACAAAGCAAATATTAATACGTAATGAAAGTAGCAATCACATCAACAGGAAATAGTCCGGAAGCGACTTTAGACAGGCGCTTCGGCCGATGTTCGTATTTCGTGATTTACGATACAGAGACGGAGGCCACAGAGTACATTCCAAACCAGAACAAAGAAAATATTGAAGGCGCCGGACCCGCTTCAGTTCAGGTAATAGCATCGAAAGGAGCAATCAAAGTTGTGTCCGGTGAATTCGGCGCTAAGGTGAAATCCCTATTTGATAGTCTTCAAATTCAATTGATAGTATTAAATGATCCTGAAAAGAGGATCAGCGAAATTATAAAAATGTCAAATCATATAAACTGAACATTATGCCACAACTGGATGGAAGAGGTCCTGAAAAAAAAGGTTCTCAAACTGGAAGGGGATTGGGTAAATGCAGAACTGTGCCTGCAGAGGAAGCCAGTGAAAAAATGGGCAAAGGCATGGGTTTGCGCAGAAAATCCGGTGGAGGACAGGGAGAAGGTAAACGCTTAAAAAGCGGTCCAAAATAGTATTAATCATTTTAAAAGGAGGTTATTATGCCAGGATTTAACAGAAAGGGCCCTCAAGGAGAAGGACCAATGTCAGGCAAAAGACTCGGTCGTTGCCATCCCGGGAACAAGGGGAAAAGTGACGAAGAAGTTTTACAGAACAGAAACTCATCCCTGACAACCGGCCAGGGCCTGGGGCGTGGGCAGGGTGGACCTGGTCGGGGATTGGGGAGGCAAAACCGATTCAGGGGCGGCAATTAAAATAATCGGGAGGGTATTATAACACCCTCCTTTTAATAAATTTTAAATTAAAAAAACAGATGAACAAACGAATAGCGATTCCGTTGGAAAACGGTGTATTATGTGCCCATTTTGGGCATTGCCAACAATTTGCAATTGTAGAGGTAGTAAATAATAAAATTACCGACATTAAAGAAATAACACCGCCCGAACATATTCCGGGTTTATATCCGCGTTGGGTTGCGGAGTTTGGAGTAACCGATGTGATTGGCGGAGGCATGGGTCAAAAAGCGATTGATTTGTTCAATCAGCAAAATATCAATGCTTTTGTTGGTGCACCAACAAAAGCAGCCAGAGAACTGGTCAGCGATTTTATTGAAAACAAACTTATCCTGACTGCTAACTACTGCAACCACGACGGCAATCACAATTGCCATCAATGACCTGATTGGTGTAAGGTAATTGTTGTATGCTATGCCTGCCAAAATATTTGGGCTAAACATTAAATACAGATATTAAACAAACTAAAATCATTACATATGAGAAAGTTAGCACTTTATCTAATTTGATGCATATTGAGGATGCTTTTAATCTGTTACCAATATTTGAATTGGCGCCCAATTAGTAAAAGGGTCTTTGGAAGTGCCTTGCACGAACGACAATTGTGACTTTACTACCAATCTTTATTAATTCCTATTTGGTACTCAAGACAAGAAAATTATTCAAAAAAAAATATCGTGTCAGAAATTAAAATAGGAATCATTATTTGCGATCGCTACCGAAGTTGTGCCGCAGGAAAATGCTTCCGTGCTTTTCATAACCGTGAAGGGGCATTCTCATTGTACGAAAACAAAGAGATTGAATTAACAGCATTTACTACCTGTGGTGGATGCCCGGGAGGGAACATCGAATATGCCCCCGAAGAAATGAAGAAAAATGGCGTGACTCATGTCCATTTTGCCACCGGATTTTTAGTTGGTTATCCTCCCTGCCCTTATTTGGAACATTTCAGGAAGTTTATTCCTGAAAAGTATGGTATGAAGGTTGTTCTTGGGACACATCCCATCCCTCAGAAATATTTTATTACGCACAGCAATCTAATTACATGGAATTCTGAGTTTCTGAAAGAAGCTATTTTACCAACGCTTTCTGACGAGCCAACCCGCCTGAATTATGACTGATCATTCAAACCTGAAAATAGCAATTGCCAGTGGGAAAGGCGGAACAGGTAAAACGCTGGTTTCGACGAATCTGTTTTGGACAATTCAAAAAGCTGGCATCCCGGTAACGTTGGTGGATTGTGATGCAGAAGAACCCAATGTGGCTGAATTCATTTCAGGCGAAATTTTATTAAGCAAGTCAGTCACCCAGAACATACCGGTAATTAATCCTGAACATTGCACTTTTTGTGGCAAATGCTTTTCGTACTGCAATTACAATGCCATTGTATACCTTCCCGCTAACCACTTTATCAAGGTTGTTGAGGATTTATGCCATGATTGCGGGGCATGTTCCGTGGCTTGCAAGTTCGGGGCAATAACCGAAACGGAGAAACATTTGGGAACAGTCAAATCGACGTACCTAAACGGCCATGCTGAAATCATAGAAGCGTGCGCTGATATCGGGGTTTATTCACCTGTTCAGGTCATCAAAAGGGCAATTAAAGACGTTAATGACAGGTACCTGGCAATATTTGATGCTCCACCAGGGATTTCCTGTCCATTTATTGCCACGGTTGAACATGCCGATTTTGTTGTTTTGGTGACTGAACCAACTCCATTTGGATTAAACGACCTGAAACTTTCGGTCGAGACCTTGCAGCGGCTCAAAAAACGTTTCGGAGTTATTATAAACCGTTCAGGATTGGGTAATCAGGAGGTTTATAACTGGCTAACTAATAATGAAATACCCATGATAATGGAAATTCCATTTGACAGGGAGATTGCCCGAATCTATTCTGAAGGACTGTTGTTGGTGCGGGAGATACCCAGTTATCAACACCAGTTTAGAGCATTGTTAGAAACAATTGAAAAGTTAGCAAAGTGTTAGACGAAATAGTTATTCTAAGCGGTAAGGGGGGTACGGGAAAAACAAGCTTATGTGTCGCATTGGCCACCATCAGCAAAAACACGATTGTCGCCGATTGCGATGTCGATGGTAGTAACCTCCACCTTATACTGCAACCTGAAAATTATCGCATTGAAAAATTTATCACAGGTCATAAAGCCATCATTGATTACAGTACTTGCAACAATTGCGGGCAGTGTATGACCTATTGCCGGTTCGAAGCCATTTCCAGGCAAAATGACCAGGTTTCCATTTCTGAAATATCTTGTGATGGGTGCAATTTGTGTTCAAGAATTTGCCCTTCTAATTCCATCCACATGATCCCATCCGACAAAAGTCGTTGGTTCATAGGTAATTACAGATATGGACAAATGGTACATGCCCGTCTTTCCCCCGGAGAGGATAACTCAGGCAAACTGGTGAACGTGGTGCGTGAAAATGCCAGAAAAATAGCTCATGAAACCGGTTTTGACACCATCCTTATTGACGGTCCACCGGGCATTGGGTGTCCTTCTATCTCCTCTGTCACTGGTACAAACAAAGCCATTGTAGTTACAGAACCAACCAATTCCGGATTTCATGACATGAAACGTATCCTGGAAATTACGGCTAATTTCAAAGTAAATACTTCTGTTGTGATCAATAAATACGATCTTAATGAGCATGTTTCCAACAAGATTGAAAGATGGTGCAGTGAAAACAGAATTCCGGTAATTGGCAAGATTGCTTTCGATCCACAAATTGTTGAAGCAATGATCAACTGCCAAAGCATCATTGAGTGGAGGCCGGAATCAGAAACCAGCAAAAAAATTATTTCCATTTACGACGCACTCATAAAATATAAAACATAACAGGGTTTGAATATGTTAGATTCACTCATAAAATAAATTAAACCAATCCCGAGAAAATATTATGGTGTTAGCTTTTCAGAAGTCCGCCCGAACTTTCCCGGCATTAATGAAGAGGTATTGAGACCTAAAATACCCGGATAGGTTAATTAAAAAACATTATAAACAATACATTATGGATCAGAAACATCTAATTCCCAGAATTAAGCTACCAAACATAAAAAAAATTATTTTGGTTGCATCAGGCAAAGGAGGAGTAGGCAAATCAACTGTTGCGGCAGGAATAGCTATGGCGCTGGCAGCAGAAGGCAATTCAGTTGGATTATTTGATGCGGATATCTTTGGGCCTTCCGTTCCGACTTTAATGAATCTGCAGGAGGCCGGACGTCCTGTATTGTCGGCAAAAAACGGGAAGCAAGTCATGGAGCCTTATGTCAGGTTCGGGATCAAAATTATGTCGATTGGCTTCTTTTTCGAGCCGGAGCAGGCAGCTATCTGGAGAGGTCCAATGGTTTCAAATGTGCTGAAGCAACTCCTCACCGAAACGGATTGGGGTGAGTTGGATTATTTGATAGTAGATACCCCACCCGGAACAGGGGATATACATATTACCCTCCTCCAGGAGTTTTTCATTGACGGGGCTTTTGTGGTTACAACACCTCAATTGATGGCGATTGCCGATGTTCAAAAAGCTATTGGCATGTTGCAAGATGAAGTCATTGGTGTTCCGGTACTGGGGATCATTGAAAATATGGCCTGGTTTACCCCAACCAGGCATCCTGAAGAAAAGTATTTTCTATTTGGACAGGGCGGCGGGGAGCTTTTGTCAGAATTCTTCAATATCCCATTGATCGCACAAATTCCTGTGAACGAAACCATAAGCACTATTTGTGATAACGGAAAACCTGGTGAACTATTTAAGGATAGTGAAGTAAAAGCCGGATTTGACCGAATAACCGACCACCTGTTAAGTATTAAAAGAGAATATTCAGAATGTTAGCGCACGAATATACTTTCAGAGTGATGTACCCTGATACGGATAAAATGGGAACTGTTCATCATTCAAATTACGCAAGATATTATGAAACAGCCCGATGGGAATTGTTTCGAAGTATTGGCATTTCATATCATTCGGTTGAAGAAGCAGGTTATATGCTTCCCGTTATCCGAATGACTTTCAGGTTTATTAAAACTGCCAATTACGATGCCTTGCTAAAAGTAAAAACAACCTTAAAAGCCATGAAAGGGGTACGGATTTGGTTTACCTATAAACTCTACAACGAACAGGATGAATTGATAAATGAAGCCGAAACGGAATTGGCATTTGTTCGCAGGGAGAACTGGAAACCATGTACAGCTCCGGATTTTGTACTTCAGGCGATAGAAACAAACAGTAAACAGGAACAGGTATATGGTTAAAAAAACCATGTCAAAACAAGAAACGATAGATACAGCCATTACATTTTTCGATAAAGGTTATGCATGTTCTCAGTCGGTTTTACTGACTTTTGCCAGTCAGTTCGAACTCAATGAAACAACTGCAAAACTCATTGCTTCAACATTTGGCGGAGGAATGGGGAGGTTGCGGGAGAAATGTGGTGCAGTAACCGGAGGGTTTATGGTACTGGGCCTTAAATACGGTAATACTGACCCTAAGGACATCGAAACAAAATTAACGGCATATAAGAAAGTGAGAGAGTTAAATCAACTGGTGCAAAAAAATTATGGTACAAGCAATTGTTCCGAATTACTCAAAAAATTTGTTTCAGAAACAGATATCGCTGAGCGAAGACACCACAGAATTATTTGCAGGGAGGTTGTTGGGTATGTTACTGGACTATTGTATGAATTGTTAAATATTAACACAAAGTAAAGACAATAATATGAGCACAAAACGAATTATCGTGATTGGTGGTTCGGCGGCAGGGCCAAAAGCAGCCTCGAAAGCACGCCGAATGGATGAAGATGCCGAAATTACTATTTTCCAGAAAGCCTCCGACCTGTCGATGGCTTCTTGTGGGTATCCATACTATATTGGAGGGTTCTTTGATGACCGCAATCAACTTTTATGCTCTCCGGCCGGAGTGGTCCGCGACTCAAAATTCTTTTGGAATGCCAAAAAAATTAACACCAGGGTTAATACCGAAGTAACTTCCATTGACCGAAAAAGCAAAATTATACAATTTACTGATTTAATCTCTGGAATGAAAGGTTCTGCCGAATACGATAAGTTGATTCTTGCTACCGGCTCAACTCCCCGTAAACCCCAGATTTCAGGTATTGAGTTAAGTGGGGTAACAACCTTGCAGTCCTTACCTGATGCAGATTATCTGCGAAAAGTGAGGAACGAAGGAATTATCAGGAAAGCGGTAGTCATTGGCGGCGGACTAATTGGCATCGAAACCTGTGAAGCATTACATTTGGCCGGTATAGAAATAACACTCATCGAATTGTTGCCTCAGTTGCTAACATTTCTTGATAAGAAAATGGCCAAACTCGTTGAAAAATACGTGATGACCAAAGCCAATGTAATTTTGGAAAATGGTGTGGCTGCTTTTTTGGGTGAAAACGGCAATCTTGTTGCAGTTAAACTTCAAAATGGGACTGAAATCCCCTGTGAACTGGCTGTCATTGCAATAGGTGTTATACCCAATACCAAACTGGCCAATGAAGCGGGTTTGCCAATAGGTACGAGCGGTGGAATGGTTGTCAACGAATACCTGCAAACCGCCGACCCTGATATTTATGCCGTTGGAGACTGCATTGAAATTCCCAATCTTATTACTGGTTATCCTGTTCATGCCCCTTTTGGCGATTTGGCCAATTTGCAGGGGCGTGTTGCGGGCGAAAATGTTATTGATGGAAATGTAGCAAAATTTCCCGGAACAATTCAAACCGGAATCTGTAAGGTTTTCGATTATGGAGTTGGAGCAACCGGATTATCAAAGAAGAATTGCCAGAAAGCAGGGATTACCAATATTGAAACAGTAGTAAATGCCAGTCTCGACAAGCCCGGATTTATGCAAGGTCAGTTGTTAATTACCAAACTGGTTGCAGATAAACTGGATGGGAGGATCCTTGGAGCGCAAGTTCTTGGTCCTGGTGATGTTAGCAAACAGGTTGCCATCTGGGCAATGGCTATAAAAGGCCAACTGACTGTTGAGGATATGGTTAATGCCGACCTGCCATATGCACCACCTTATTCCCTGGCTATCGACCACAGTATTGCCACTGCCCATATCATGCAAAACAAGTTAAGAGGTCGCTTTACAGGAATATCATCCGAACAGCTCAGGGAGAAACTCAAAACCAAAGAACCTAATGTTTTATTGGATGTCCGCAACCCTGACGAGTATGAACTAATGCGGCTCGGCATTGGCGAAAAACTTATTCCTTTGGGCCAACTCCGTAAGCGCATGGATGAAATGCCGACAGATAAGAATATCGAAATAATAACCTGGTGCAAAATATCATTGCGGGGCTATGAAGCGGCATTAATCCTTCAGGCAAATGGCTACAAGAATGTGAAGGTACTGGAAGGCGGCATTATGGCCTGGCCTTACAAAAGGGAAAAGTAAATTAAGGAGACCATTGAAAAATTTCAAATTGTATCCTCTTTGTAAGGGTTTGAAATACGGAGATTATTCTATATTATTGTCACCGGCAATCATTATTAATTGAGAAAAATTAAATACCGGTGTTACGTCTATTCCTGCTTTGGATATTTTTATCTCCTTTGGTAATTCAAACAATCCACAGGCATGAACACAGTTTTGACTGCACTGTGAAAAACGGCAGGCATTTTAGTGTCTGTCATGAAAAATGTCCCATTTGTAAGTTTCATTTTTCAAACTTTACATCTGCGCACAAATATTTTCAAATATCTGCAAAAGAGATTTTTAGGAGGTTTACCTGTTCTTATAATACTGTTTTTGTTGAAAAACCTTGTTCTCATACATTTTTGTTACGCGGTCCTCCCCGGGCAAATGATTTTATATAAAACTTTTGCTTTAAATCATTGAAGAATATTCATTACCAGTAACAAAATGAAAAGTATTTTAATTACGCTACTGATGGGTTTATCAGGCCATATAACTATTGCCCAAACCCTTATTCAGGGCAGGGTGACAGATCAATACGGCCATCCGCTTGCAGGAGCTACCGTATTTCTACCTGAACAAAACAAAGGCACTGTATCTACCAAAGACGGTGATTATAGCATCGAAAACCTTCCGGCAGACAAACTGAAAATACAATTTTCCTATATAGGTTATAATGTTGAGATTAGAACTGTCATCCTTCAGAAAGGTCCTAACAAATTAGATATATCGCTTTCCGAAGCAGTTATAGAATCACAGGAGGTTGTGGTAACCGGTGGTACAGTATCCTCGCAACACGAAAACGCCGTAAAGATTGATGTTCTCAGACTAAATCCATTAAACAATAAACAAACCCCAAATTTTGCAGAAGTTCTGACAAGGGTGCCCGGCGTTGATATGATTTCAAAAGGCAGCGGTGTTTCAAAACCTGTAATAAGAGGGCTGTCAATGAACGATGTGCTGGTTCTCAACAATGGAGTCCGTTTCGAAAATTACCAATATTCAAGTCATCATCCTCTTGGAATTGACGAATTTGGTATAGATGATGTTGAGATCATTAAAGGACCAGCCTCGTTATTATATGGTTCTGATGCAATTGGAGGAGTAATCAATTTCATCAAAGAAAAACCTGCACCTGTTGGTTGTATAGCTGGCGACTACAATATGCAGCTATTCTCCAACACACTCGGTATGACCAATAATTTAGGAATAAAAGGCACATCAAAAAACATCTTTGGCGGAATTCGTATAGGCCAAAAAACAAATGCCGATTTTTTGCAGGGAAGTGGCGATTTTGCTCCAAATTCACGATTCAACGAATATTCGGTAAAAGCGAATGCCGGATATGCCGGGAAGGCCGGAACATTTAAATTATTTTATGACCATAACCAACAAAAACTTGGACTTGTTGAAGAAGAAGCAATTATAGAAATTTCCGAACGAGGCCGTAAAAATGAAATATTCTACCAGCAGTTAAATACCGATCTGCTCTCATCTCAAAACAAGATTTACCTTGGAAAAATGAAACTTGACGTAAACTCGGCTTATCAGAATACGGAACTCATACACTTTGGTGAAGTTAATTATTACGAGATACAAATGAACCTGTCAACCTTAACCTACGAAACAAAACTGTATTTGCCGTCCGATACGAAATCGGAATATATTTTAGGTTTCCAGGGCATGAACCAAATCAACACAAATTTGAACGATCGGGAAACAAAATTGTTACCTGATGCAACCACCAACAATTATTCAGGCTTCTGTTTACTACAGCGCACTTTTTTTAATCATTTAAAACTGCAAACAGGTATCCGCTATGACAACAAAACAATTTCAACAAAAGCTATAGGCAAGCCACAAGACTCAAGCGGTTATCGCGGTGCAATTGATAAGAATTACGGGAGTGTGAGCGGCTCAATGGGGGCAACCTATAATGTTTCGGGAGTGCTTTTCCTTAGGGCAAACGTAGCTACAGCTTTCCGTACGCCCAATTTAGCCGAATTAACTTCGAATGGTCAGCATGAAACCCGTTACGAAGTAGGCAACCCAAACCTGGTTCCCGAAAAGTCGTATGAAACCGACCTAAGTATGCATCTCCACAGGGAAAATTTCAGTTTTGACCTGGCCGGTTTCTATAATATGATCAACCACTTCATTTTTATTTCTCCAACAGGTGACAAAACTTCCTCAGGCATTAGCATCTACAAATACATGCAAAACAACTCAACATTATTTGGCGGTGAAGCAGGGGTGCACATTCACCCCAAATGCATCCATTGGCTGCATTTCGAAACTACCTTGTCAACTGTAACTGGCAAGCAGACAAATGGTGAATATTTACCATTCATACCTGCAAAAAAACTTAAATTCGAACTCCGGGCTGAAAGAGGAAAAATGTTGTTTATTCAAAATGGATTTATTTCAGTGAACACGAATACAGCGTTTAATCAGAACAATGCGGCACCTGACGAAACCAGAACCAATGGTTATACCCTTTTTGATTTGAGTATTGGGGGAAATGTTAAAATGAGCAGCCAGAATATTTTTATCGGATTAAGCGCTACCAATATTTTTGACAAAAAATACATGGACCATCTTTCTACTTTAAAAGAAGTCAACTTATACAATCCGGGTAGAAATTTAGCGTTGACCCTTAAAATACCTTTTGGTTTATGAGAATAATTACTCTGATTGAGAACCTTGTCTATCAACAAGGTTTATTTGCCGAACACGGTTTGTCCATTTATATTGAAACAGGGAAGAGCAGGATCCTTTTCGACACCGGACAAAGTGGATTGTTTCTTCAAAACGCCAAAAAAATGGGTGTCAATATTGAAGAAATTGACACATTAGTACTTTCGCATGGACATTATGACCACACAGGAGGTTTATATCCCTTTCTTGATAAAAACAAAAAAGCCAGGGTGTATGCAAAGAAGGACATCTTCACTCCCAAATACAGAAACCAGAACCGTTTTATCGGAACTTTATTCCAGGATGATATTCTTAAGGAGAGACTCTTTTTTATTGACAAAATCACTGAGATTGCCGACAATGTCTTCATTATGCCTCAAATAACAGTATCCTATCCAATCGACACTCATTTTGCGGGATTACACAAAATTGTTGATAACAAATTTCTTATGGATGAATTTGACGATGAACTGTTTTTAGCAATAAGACACAAGAACCAAATTCATATCCTCACCGCCTGTTCGCATTGTGGAATAACCAATATCTGCACTACTGCAACAGGATTTTTTCAACTGCCGGTTGGGTTAATCCTTGGAGGATTCCACCTGAAAGATTGTACGAATGAGCAATTTGAACATATCATTGACTATTTTAATAAATTAAGACCAGAATCAATTGGTGCTTGTCATTGTACAGGCATTGATAAATATTCGGAAATGCTCAACAGGTGTGGGGCATATTTATTCTATAACTATACGGGCAAGGAACTAACAATCTGATTATGAGTTAAATGATTAATATTTCGCATTCTCCTCCCCTTTTTCACTTTTCCAAATCTCATAGTTCATTTTATCCAGGTAAGTAATTGAAATATAACCATCCTGAACTTCAACTGTTATGTCACCCAAATCAGTGATATATTTGGTATAATCTCCCACCATAACCTCCCTCGCTGGAACTTTATACACTAATCTCTCTCTCTTTTTATATTGTTGGTATTTACTATATCCAGTTCCATATTCCAAAGTGTACAGGTTTTGTATCTTTCCAAAATCAGATTGAAGAGAATCATGAACTTCTTCCGGCAGACTGACAATCAACTTGTAGACCATGTCACTTTTATCTGTACCAAAAGCATTAATCGTGCAATCTTTATGCAAGAATTCTCCTTTAAGTATAATCTCTCCGTTTTTTGTTGAGTCGGCTATGATAAATCCGCCTTTTGTCAATTCTTTCGCAAATTTATCAAGACGACCGTCTATCGGGACATTATTAAAAACCAGGTGTTCCTTTGAAGAACAACTATTTAACAATACAATTAGTACAAAAAGGAATATAATTCGTGTCATCATATAGCAAAATTTGGTTTAATATTGCTCAAAAATACAAAACCGATCAGATTGTTTTTACTTATTGTTCTTAATCAGAAAGACTTTATATATTTCACTGGCTGCTGTACTCTGGCTGCCATCATTTATCCAGAAAATCTCCGGTTCTGTACTGTTGATACCTCCGAAAATATAACCGATTAAGGTTGAATCAGCCTTAATTTCATCCAGTTTTATCACCTTATTTTTATATTCCGGCAGGTTGTCGGCCTGGATAAATCCTGAGCCGGCACCCAGGTAAGCAGGCATCTCAACCGGCAATTTATATTCGGTCATTTTACCATTTATATCCCGTGTTACCCTGGCGATTGTCTTTACGAATGGTACGTTGACGTTTTGAATAAGTATCCCTGCACTATCTGTGAATTGAGCAATTCCTCCAAAGAACAGGTTGTGCATCTCTTTGGAGGCAGCGCTGAATAAAGGAATTGTAGCACAGTGGTAATGGTTGTAGTACTGTTTAAAATTGTTGTCTGCTTCAAATCCTGAGCTGTCAATATTGACACAATTGAGATAAGGCAAATCCGCATTTACCTGAAATACTCCCGCAAATGCAGTCAACCCCTCCCTGCCATCCGGCAGAATTTGTGGAATCACGTTAAGATCCCTGCGGTGCAGATTCAGTGTATCGATAATAGTATGGTAATGAGTGATATTCAATGTAGTTCCATCGTCCGTGATTCTGAATTTTCTGATGGAATTAGTGTATTTCTGGATATAGGTACGATGTCCCATCGGGTTATATCTGCCGGTAAAACGTTGGCCTCCGGTCAAATAATAGGTATCATAAATTTTATTAAGATATCCCCCGGTAACGGCAAATTGTTCGTCCTTAAACTGCCTGAAAAAATCTTTAAATGAAGTCCCGTTGATGATGGCACTTATTGTACCTGATACTTTTACAGCAGTTAAATTTGGATAGGTTATGTGGTCGGATGCACTTTCACTGTACCCGTATCCACCGATAACATATAAATAATCACCCTCCTGATGAAACTCCATATTTGTCGAACTTAATTGCTCCTGTATGGACTCAGGCAGGGCAGTTAAAGGAGCTGACCACTGTTGCCTGCCAACAGGATCAACGACAGTAATTGATTTATTTTGTCCTTCGACATCGAAAGTTGCCCATGGTTGCTTGCGGTGCAAGCCATCAGTTCGTCCTCCGAGGATGAGCCATTTCCCGTCATGCTGTCCGTAGGCAAATGATTGTCTTCCGCTTAGTCCACTAATTTTGTAAGATTCCACTGCGATTTGAAATGGAATAGTCGGCTTAGGGCTTGAACAGTTGAAAGCAAAAAACAGAAGGATTGTCAGACCATTTTTCATTTGCATTCTCATTGGCGGTTTACCTGTTAAAATTGTTAAAAATAATTCCCTTACTAAATTTACAGCAAAATTATATTTCCAAAAACTAATGATGAGGGGGATGAATCGACCTAAAGTGAGTTATCCTGGTTAAAAATAATTTGAAACTATTCTTGCGGAAATACTGAATCAAAACGATAGTTCTCCGGGACACAACCACCAGTACTAAAGTTGCCGGAAAAATTAACCCAAACCAATACCAAAAGGAGGAAAGCTCTTGTGTCTGATAAATAGCAGTTGCGATATTTCCGATAATCAACCATTGAATAATGTAAAATACGGTGATATTTTGCCCCAGCCATCTTAAAAAAACGACTGGCGGAGAGTCCTCAAAACGTATTGCAATCCGCCAAACTACTGATATCCAAACAATATCAACACCTACTGCCCAAAGGATAAATAAAAAATCATGGTGATAATACCCGGAGAGATTTATGGTAGTTTCCACGCCAAACCTTGAAAACAGGACAACAAGGGAAAAAACTACAAACAGTATTGCCTTAAAGAGTGATTGGTGTCGCTGGATAAATTCTTTGATACTGGCCTCTCTCTTTTGGAACAAAAATCCAATTAATGGGTAGGTTAGCCATGGAAATAGTGGAAAGTAGGACCAGGAATATTTACCACCAATAAATGGTAAGAGGTAATTTCTATCGGTAACCAATAATACCCTGTTAAAGTATGCCACCGTAGTGCTGACAAAAATAATGAGGACCAGGGTTAACAGTTGCTGACCCCTGCCGACAATTTTTAAAACCGATAATAAAACAATACTAATACCCGCCAGATAGAAAATATCAATACTGAATATTGCCTGCAATGGATCCAGTTTCCAGCCTTCCAGCCAGATTTTTATTAGTAAATGAAAATTCAATCCTATGTTGAGTAATATTCCAGCAAAAAAAATAAATACTCCTCTCCTGATATTCTGCAGCGTACTTTTTTTACTTGATGCCACAAAGTATCCCATCACCATCATAAATACCGGAACGGCCATTGGTCCACCAAGCAACAACAGGATCTTACCGAATAAACTTTCCCTACCCGGATAATCCATGAATTTCTCCATGATATGTACGGGAATAATTAGGAAAACGGCAAATCCTTTCAACAGATCCGGCAAAGAATATCGTTTCACCATCGCGCTATTTGATTAGAGAAAGTCCTTCGTTGGCCGACTTATCTCCCGGATTATACAGGTTCACTTTATTAAAGAGTACTTTAGCCTGGTTGGTGTTCCCCGAAAAATAGGATGTCCATGCCAGCAACAACAATCCATCGTAGCCAAATGGATACAAGTCGACCACTTTTTTCAACAAAGTGTTGGCTTTGTTGTAGTCCTTACGCCCGTAATAAACCAGACCCAGCCGATACAGCGCAACTGAATTATTTGGACTAACTTCCAGTATTTCATCATAAAGTTTTATCACCTCATTCCATTTTCCAAGTGCTGACAATGGCAGAATATAACCAAATCTAGCCTCTTCAGAATAGGGTTTTAGCTTCTGTGCCCTGCTGTAAAAAATGACAGACTGGTCAAATAAACCGGCATTGTAATTCAACCAACCCAGTCGGAGGTTTAATTCATAAGAGGATTCATCATACACTTTTTTAAGCGGTTCAAGCGCTGCAGAAAAATCACCGGTTTTTTCTAAAATATAACTTTTTGAGAATGCAGTTTGTAATGAGACCTGGTTGATTTGTGAAAATGCACTGTTTATTACCAATAAGAAAACGACAATTCCTATACTCTTATTTAAAAATTCCATGATATTCCAGTTGTTATTGTTTGTTTTAAATAATTATATTCCAAATAATTGGCCATAACGCCATCCTGATAAACCTGGTATTTCTCAATCACATTCTGATTGATATACCTCAATACACATTGAGATTTCTTTCCCAGCGGGAAATAGAAGCTACCCATGATTTTTTGGTCTGATTTACCTGGAAAATTAGAGATCACATAACCTGCGGATTCAATAAAATTTTCCATATCTCCCATTAGGTACTGTCCGTTTAAGTGAACTTTTCCAAGCTGGACTCCTCCGGAAAAACCCAAAGCATTCCATCCAAATTTATTTGCCCCGGTTCCGGTTTTGAAATATACCCGTGGAGTGATGTAGAGTCTGGCATTCGACAGTGGATAATAAGTGACCCAGGCAGACATCTGGGTAAATTTCGAATTGTTCACATCTCCTGCATTTATTTCATAACCGGGAGAAAAATTTCCAACATTAGACCAAATGGCAATCGAAAAGACTGCATCAGAGTATTTTGTATCTGACAGATTAAAGTACTTAGTCGAATCTCTGTTTAACCATCCTGAATAAAGATCACCGTTGCCAAAAATTAAATTCAGGGAGGAAGAAATATTTAGTCCTTTTCCAATTACCCAAACCGGATTGATAAAATACTGAATTTGACGGATACCGATCGGAGAACTTGATTGACTACCCCAGTCGACAACGGTTTCACGGTTCACATTTATATAAGTAAGGTTATGGTTAAGAGTCAGTGAGGGAGAAATTTTGTGACTTAAATCAAATGAATGGAAACTGTAGTTCCTGAGAAAATATCCTGAGCCATAGTTATTTCCCAAATCGACCTCGCGCCCGAATTCCCTTAATTTCAGGTTATCGAAATCAGGATTAAAACTAAAACCGCCCTCATAAGCCAGGCGTGTAATTCCGCTATTTTTAAAGCCAATCTTCTCTTGTACGGCAGTAGAAAAATGTGAGGCATATTTTAAAGCTTCAGGATACCTGCCGCTGTAAACCAGACTATAGTAAATATATTCCTGAAGCCATTCGAACGATTGATCGTTGGCATAGGCTTTTAAAAAAAAACCGGTGGCAGTTCTAAACTTGCCCTGGTTGTAGAAAGCAATCCCAGTGCGTACTTGCAGGTAAAAGAAATCAATACCGTATTTTCGGACTTTAGCAGATAATTGGATCAATTCAGGCCATTTTTTATTTTGAAAAAGATCGTACGATTGTTTGTCAATGGCCACATAATTTAATTTTTCCTGTGCTTCTGCCGCGGTGAAGGATAATAGAATGAGTAGCATCAGGATTATTCGTTTCGACATATCATTTTAATTTTTAAATCGTTAGATCGGATTTCAATATCAAAACCCCCGCTTTCTTTTAGATTGACAGAGAAATCAAATTTTCCGGTTTCCCTTCCTGCTATTTTTTTTCTTATTTCCGAAATCATTTCTATATCTCCGGAGGAAAGTATATCACCGGCCTTTTCAATTTCCATTGAGTAGTCAGCTTTTAGAAACAGGTAAACCGGCGCAATAAAATCCTGCAAAAATTTCAATGCTCCTCCAAACATCATATTGACCGGTACCTGGTCATGGATATGACTGTTGGGAACAAATCCAAGAGGAACTTTGAACAGTGCCAGAAAGAACCAATAAAGTGGTGACTCCTTCTTCCCTGTAAAATTCGTGAAATAGTGAAGATTGCCATCATTGTACAGGTAAGCCACCGAGCCATCTTCCCGACATTGAATAAATGTCGAATTATATATATCTGTATTGACAATCCAGTTGAATTTTATTTGTTTCGCAGGTTCACCTTTCTTACCAGTCTCCAGCAGATATTCCCCTGAGATTTGTTGGCCTGGAATAAAATGGAGGATCCTGGCCAGCTGTTCATTTTTTGTAGGATTGGCAACTACCTGCCCTTTTTGTGGAAATGAAAAAGTTTCCAATGTATATTTATCTCCTTTCAAAAGATAATGTCCAAATGGATAATCCAAAGTTGGTGAACCAATATAGGGTGTTGCCTGAAACTGGAAATGTAAGTGAGGATAAGGCGAACGACCTGAATTTCCACATTTACCGAGCACCTGCCCTTGTTTGACGATATCTCCGTCCTTCACTTCAATCGAATGGTATTTTAAATGGGAATATTTTGAAAAAATATCATTTGTGTGTTTAAGGATCACCGTATTCCCCCAGTTGTTTTTGGTATTCACATCACCAATGATATTGTCAGGAATGGAATTCATTACTTCCACCACAGTTCCGTCGAAAGGTGCAACAATTGCCTTGCCAAAGCAGAAATAATCTTCAGCAAAATCTCCGCTTCCTTTAAATTGCTGACCATTATTGTCAGAAATTATGAAATCCCAGGCATCTTTCCAGGCTCCTTTGTGTGTGATCTCACCATTATGACCTTGACTCACTTCCCATTCACCAAAAAATGGCAAGGATGCAGCTACGGGATATCTGGTTGGAAATCGCTTCAAATTTCCCGATTGCAAATAGAGGTTCTTCTCTGGATTTCCAAGCTGTATTGGCGTTTCAAGCAGGCCTCCGGGCCTCTTAACACGCAGTTTTAAAGCGTACAGGAACATTAGCACTACCATATTAAAAGGGAGTGAGTAGGCTGAGATATGCAGATGATTGAACAGTTGCTGAGAGCTGATTGTTACCAGTACGACAGAAGGTAACAGAACGATGATCCACAAATAACTTATTCTGCCGGGAATCAGATAATACCCACCCAAAGCCACTGCTGTAAGGATATAGTTGAATCCTATGAATGTGTAATTCAGTGAATTAAACTCAATACCAACCAATAAATAGAAAAAGAAAGATACCGAATATCCCAGGATGGAAAGCACAAATGTAATCCGCGAGTAAATGAGTAGACCGGCCGCAATGATAATTCCGGCCAGCAATCCCTTCTGAAAAAAAATTGCACCAAGGGAAAAGAAGTATATCCGTATGAAAGAGGATCCTATCATCGAATCCAGCCAGGTATACAAATTGACCATGGTATGACCTCCCAGGCCGAACAGCTCATTAAAGGTGAAAATTCCACGCTCACTGATGTTAAGTACTGTCAGCTCTCCTCCTGAAAGTCCGACAATCCAGATGGTGACTAAAAATGGGATGCTCAAAAAAGGCAGACCATATTTTCCGAGAACTCCCTGGGAAACGATGGTCAGGAAAAAACAGGTAATTGCTGATATAGCAACCAGGATATATAACTCGACAGAAGGCTGAAATGCCAATCCTATACCTAATCCAACCAGCAGACTGTTAAACCCATACAAGCCTGATTTTAGAAAATAGGTGTTGTATCCCAAATAATAGGCCAGCAAATTGGCAATGATTACAGCGATTATTCCACCAATACCTGCACCGTAATCAAAAAAACTGATCAACACCAAAAGGAGAGCCAATACTTTCGAAGTTGAAAAAAATATTTGGGAATAACTGTTTAATACTGAATTGAGAATATCCCCGGCAAGTATTTTAGTGCTTTTATCCATCTGACTTTGCTAACTGTCTTTTGGGATTAGATTCAACATTTTTAAAAGATTCGAGATTCTCTTTCTTCCTGATAATGTGTATTTTTCTGTCAATATCAATCAGGATTACATTGGGTCGATAATTGATAAACTGCATCCACTGCGTGATATTGTAAGCACCAACCCGTTCAATGACTAACTCATCACCAGCCTTGACCTGTGGAAAAACAATAGCATCACGGATTACATCGATGTTCATGCACAAGGGACCGTAAATTGTAGTCTCCTCCGGATGTCCTAGTTCTTTGGAAGGATATATGCCCAGATTGTACCAGAAAGAAGTGAACAACAAATTGACCCCGGCATCAATAACCATCGATCTTCTTCCACCGGGAAGACGCTTATTGGCCAGCACGGTAGTAAGTAAATAGCCGGCATCATCAATTAAAGCTCTTCCTGTTTCAAGAAAAAGTACAGGAAGGTTTTCATGCGGTATTTCCGAAGAAATCAATGCATTTGATATAGCTTCGGCGTATTCATCAAACGACGGGCAGGTTTCAGAACCTGGCATGTAAGCACCTTTCAGACTATTTTTGGAGGCAAATCCTCCACCCAAATCAATGTATTTAAGCCAGTAATCGAATTTTCTGTGAATAGCAACATATAGATTTGCCAATTTGGAAGCCGCAATGGCATAAGCGGAAGGTGCCATTATATAGGTTCCAATATGTGTATGCACCCCGATCAGTTCGAGGTTATCGGCAAGCATGATCCGGTTGATAGCATTCCAAGCATCACCATCCTCATAATTAAAGCCAAAACGGTCCCAAATGGGATATACCCCGGCATCAAGGTTGATTCGGATGGCGACCCTTGCTTTTTTCTGCAAATTCCGGCTGACTTTTATCAACAAATAAAGCTCGTCGAAATGATCAATATGAATACAGGCGTTGTGTTCTATTGCCATTGATAAATCTGCCTCTGTTTTGTCGGGCCCATTGAAGATTATCTGCGAACCGTTTACACCATTTGATAATGCTTTTTCAAATTCAAAACCTGACACAACTTCAGCCCAGGAACCTTCATCATGGAATATGCTGCAAATGGCATCGAGATAGTTTGTTTTATAGGACCAGGCAAACTGGACCTTGGGATACCTGGTTTCGAAAGCTCTCCTTGCCTCCCCAAATACCTCACGAATGGTCTTTTCAGAGAAGACAAAGAGTGGAGATCCAAACTGTTTTATTAAAGAAGAAACATTAATGCCATCAATTTCTGATATTATTTTCTGTTTAACCGGTAACCCGAATTTACTTGGCATTCCTGCATTTATCTTCGTCATTCCAGGCTTCACATATTTCAATTTTTCCATATTTTTTACTTGTTAAATTTCTCCATTCATGGCAATCGCTTCAAATTTTTCCAAATCAACGATGATGTCGTAAGAGAACCTTACGAACATTTTTCCGGAAATATAGGTCGTCATTGGGGCAACTTCTATGCCTAAAGCCAGTTTAACCAAGGCTTCCGGAATGTTTTGCCCTGCGCCCACAGCCAAATACACCCACGCCGGAATTCTGGGGTTGATTTCGATTAAATAATATTCACCTGCTGAGGTTTTTATGAGTTCAAGCTCCAATCCTCCTTTCCAATGAGTCTGTCTTATCAGGCTCCTGGTCAAGTCCAGCATTTTGTCGTCAGATAAGGTAATGCCTCCCCAGGCTTTCCCCTTGTCAGTAATATATTGTTTACGCATAGGCACCGCTGCTACGGTGTTACCCATGCCATCCCCCAAAGCAATCACATTGACCTCGGTACCTTTCACATATTCCTGAATAATTACCGGCAACCCCCATTTAGAAGAAATCTTCGTAAATGCCTGTTTTACCTGCTCAATGTCGCAGGCAACATAGGCATCATAAAATTTACCCTTAACCACTACCGGATATTCGAATTTTCCTTTGATCTCATTGATCTGGCTCAAGCTACCCAGGTTGATGCTCGCCGGTACTTTTATTCCATACTTTTCGCCATATTCCGGAAGTTTGTCTTTGTCCCTTTCCTGAAACTGTTTCAACGTTGGCAAAAAAGTGCGGATTCCGCATTTACCAAGACGATCTGCATTTTTCATAAAAGAGAAAAGCTCAGAATCAAAATTAGGGATCAGCACATCAATTTTTTCACTTCTTTGAATTTCCTCAATCCGGTCTGTTAAATCATCTGAACCGGTTGAAGGATAAGGAATCTGGAATATTTTGTCACATAAACCATCCATGTAAATTCCTGGTTCAAGGGTTTCATATACCAATCCGATAATTCTGACATCAAATTCCTTTGATTCTTTTAAAGACCTTATTACCGGTACTCCCGGTCCCGGATTATCAGTATTATTGAGCCCTGTTACGGCTATGGTGATTTTTATTTTCGACATCTTGGGGGGTTATTTAAAATCAAGTGGATCTTCCTGTGAGGTAATCTGATGGTATTTGATCAGGGCACAAAACTCATAGAAGTCCTTTTCAAAGGTCAGGTCATCTATCTCGTACTTTTCTAAAAATTGTTGTTCAATGGTATCAAAATCCTGACCCTGTGCAATCATCCTGGTAAGTTCCAACCCCGTAGGGTTTACATTAAAGGAATCGCCTGTTTTAGAATTAAAAACAAAACCATTGTCACTTATTCTTATTTCGTCTGTTATTTTCACTTTTAAAATATTTTTGTGTAAATGTTAAAACCCTGAATGGATTCACGCAATACAATGTATTGTCTATCAATTACCTGATTAGTTCCAAAAGCTCCATTGGTGTTTTTCGCGCCTTATCTGCAAGTACCTTTATTTTATCATCAGGAGTTGCAGTTATACCATTTTTCTTTAAGGCCTCAATTATTTCAGATGGATCCTTCCCCAGTTCTTTTGCAAGCTCGTTGATCGTTTTTCTGCCTAACCCCTGCATCTGTGGTACTTCCCGGATTTCACCATTGCTTTCATGATTGGCGGGGAGAATGATCGCATAGAGTTTGGCTGGAGTAATTTTGTTCAATTCACCGATTTCCATTATTGATTGCCCAATACTGTCAGCTTTCAATCCTTTCTGATGGATAAACATGAGGATACTGTCCGCTGACATTTTGATGTATTTGCCAGACAACTCTCTGATTGTAAGAATTTCTGCGTGGGGAATAGGTGCCTGCTCTTCCTTGATCTCCCAGCTTTCGGTTGTCCATTCACCAAAATCAATAATTGCCTTGAAAGGTTGAAAATTAAAATAAGTGCCTGAAAAAACAAAAGCTATTAAAATGGCCGAGCCAAAAAACTCCTTCTGTTTATTGATACCCCGGACAGCTTTTGAAGTAAAATAATACCAAAATACTCTCCAGTTAAAGGAGAATAGATGAAAAATAGAGAGTACAACAAACGTGTAAGAAAAAATGGTATGGATAGCCTGCCAGCCTGATTTTGAAAATCCGAACAATGTCCAGTTAGTCCAGTTCGAAACCCTTCCGGGAGGAGCAATGTAAAGTACAATTCCCGAAATGAATATGATTAATAAAGTCCAAACCAGTGAAAAGCTAACGAAGCTCTTCCAGGAAAATTTCTGTTTCATGTGTATATAATATATTTTGAATGGCCGCATGCACTCGAAGATTTGCGAAGCAAATACGCCAATATTCATTTTCAGTTGAACCCGGGATCAATGGATGGGCATTCATAAGTTAAAATGCCAGGTTGATTTGTTTTTTGTAACAATGGAATTGACCACCAGTGACCTGTTTCACCAACTTTACCGGCTATGCTTTTTAAAAGCAGTTTATCCAGGTCAGGAGTGGTCAATTTCCCCGGTCGGGGAAGAAATATCTATTCGAGTTAATCCATTGACTAAGTTATGGATATACGACTCCCCTAACATTCAGATTCCATGAAAATGCTTTCAGATGTGCGTTAGAGGCCGCCAGCAGATTTGTGTAGACAGTTTTTATGGAAGGATTCTGCACTGTAAGTAGTTCATTTGTAAGGTCCTCGATGTCAGCTTGTTCAATCATGACTCCTACTTTTAACGCATCAATCACTGAAAGATTGCCCAAATCAATTAACTGTTTGTACAATTCTGTGAGGTGGGTATTGACATAAATTCCTGCGACGTCTGAGCTGTTGTCGACAATATTGAAACCTTCAATAAGTTTCATAACAGCAGAAACATGCACAGTTTCACTTTTCGACACATTCAGGAAAACTGGCAGTTTATATTTGGTATACAAGTAAGTATACACATCCCGGGCCAATTTCTCTTCTTCACGCATATACAACAAACCAGCTGTTTCTGCTTCATTTACAGTCCCTGTAACAACACATGCGGGGATAGTAACATCAGTAATTGTTCCTGTCAGGACACATGTCCCGGGCACGGTACCGCTTTTTAGGTCTGAAGCCAGAACATTGGTCGATGTTGTATCAACTGCTTCAGGCATTCCCTTCGAACATGCTCCAAGGAAGATAACAGTTCCCAGAACAACCATTGATAAAATAAAATTCTTTGCTTTCATAATTTTCAATTCTAATTGTAAATATTTGATATTAACTTGCTTTTAAACAGGGCATAGCTATCGCACGAGTAGTATTATATTAACTACAACACACTGAATAACAAAACTATAATAATGCCTTGTGGAATAATTTGGGTGCTTTGGCACCTTAAAGTGAGGATGAACTATTTGCTCTTCTGAGCTTCAAATTTATCGCAGATTCCATTTTGATTAGCATCAATGAAGTTTCTGCCTTTGCCTTTACCTTGCATTTGGCCCTGTCCGGTTCCATTGCAATTTCCATTTCCCCTTTGTCTTGAGGAATTGCCTTTGCGGTTTTCAAAATAATCGCAAATGCCATTTTTATTGTTATCAACTATCGCAGCCCCTTTGCATGGGCCATTGCACCGGCCATAACCATTTCCCTTCCCTCCGACCGGATTCTGGGCATTTACAACCTCTGTAAAAGCCAGGAGTACAAGTCCCAATAATAAAATTTTTGTTTTCATTGCCTTAAAATTTAAATTGTTAATTGTCAATTTTTAAACTTTCTGCCGTATTGCCTGCCGTGTGGTCCTCCCTGACCCGGGGAACTTACAGAAACATCGTTGTTAAACAAATCATTGAATAAATGTTCCAGGTTCTTTTGTTGTTCATTGTTGCAAATTCCCTTAATCTCCAGGTAATACCTGTAAGTGAGCTTTTTCAGGTTGCTGTGCAAATACCCAATTGAATCTGACAATGCATTTAACCTGATCGTATCACAATTAGCAGAAGACATTTCCTGCAGCATTTGTTGCCGCTTTTGAGCTAATTCAACCGTGACATCCCGTACTTTAGGCCTGAAGAGCGGGTTAATCTGTCTGAATTTCTCCATTTGTTCATCACTGAAATTTAGCTGATTGCGAAAAAATCGGCCGTTAAAATTGTCCGCATTTTCTTCCAGTTGTTTTGAATCAGCAGCTGCGCTCGCTTCTGATTCATTTGATTGACGCTGATGGTATGCGATGGTAATTAAGGTAGATAAATTAATTATCACCAGTACAATTATTGCCCAAACCATCAGGTTGTGTTTGTTTTCTACTTTCATATTTAAAATATTCATTCAATAGAAAATAGATCAACAGACTCCAATGCTGCATCGTTAAGATAAGCGAGTTCGGCAGGAAAACTTTTTACCGTTGGTACTGGTTTATATAAGTTACCAATCAGGATACCAATAACCATTGCAGCTGCAATTGAACCGGTCATCAACGCAGATTTGAACAAATTCCGATAAATTGGAATTGAAATGTTGCTTTCATGCTTTTGCTCCGCCTCTTCTATACCTGCCATGATCTTCGTCACAAGGAAAGGGTTTGGCTTCAAATCTTTCTCCTCATTGATGACATTGGTGGCAAGTTTAACTAACCGGAAACTTTCAGCACATTCACTGCAGATTTCCAGGTGATTTTCAACCTGAATCATGGAACCTCCGGGCAGTTTTCCCCTGAGGTAGGCATCCATTTCTTTTTGGCATAATTGACAGTTCATTTTAATTGACTTTTAAGGTTAGAAACAAAACTTATATTTTTCCTACGGCTATTTTTAATTTTTTTTCTGAAATGACGACAATTTTTTTCTAAGATTAGCTTTTGCCCGCTGAAGAAGCGCTTCCACAGCACCCTCTGTAGTATTCATTATTTCAGCAATTTCTTTTTGGGGTAAATCATCGTAGTTACTTAATACTATTGCAGTGCGCTGGTTTTCAGGCAGGCTGTTGAGTGCCCTGGTAACCCATTCTTTGTGTTCATTACCAATTAAGATATTCTCAGGATTATCTGTTTCTGAAATTGCAGGATCCTTCTTTTTATCAGAACCGAAAACCACTTCAATTTGCTGCATTAAGAAACTCTTTGATGTTTTGCGCACCTTATTAAGAGAAGCATTTACTGCGATCCGGTACAACCAGGTTGAAAAAGAAGCATCTCCTTTAAATTTTGCAATTGATTGATACGCCTGAATGAAGACCTCCTGGGTAAGGTCATCGGCATCGTCGCGGTTGTGTAAAAAACCCATACAAGTACGAAATACCAGGGGCTGGTATCTTTCGACAATCAACCGGTACATATTCCGGTCTCCCCGCAGTATTTGCCCTACAATCTCTAAGTCAGTCATTTAACCAACACTTAAGCAGGATTTATCCCTTTTTGCTTATTTCTGACAACCCATTCAGATTACGAATGATTATGTCCTTCTCATTCAGTTCAATAAGGCCATCCTTTTCAAAATTCTTCAGCAGTTTGACACAACTTTCCGTTGAGATGCCGGCAAAATCGGCAATGTCTTTTCGAGAAAGTAACTGGAAGATTTCCGGCGATGCCCTTTTTAAATCATTTAGATAAAGCAGTGTATCTGCAATGCGACCATTCATCTGCCTGTACAGAACATTCCTCAAAGTATCCATCAGATTCCCATTTTGCTCGCAATAACGTTTGATAAGATGGAAGCCAAAGGCACCGTTCTGCTGAACGACCTTCACAATTGCATCTTTTTCTACGAGGTAGACCTGGCAATCAGTCAGGGCAACAGAGGAATAGTTAAAAGTATTTTTGTTAAAAACAGCAGACAGCCCGACAAATTCGCCCGGCTGGATAATTCTCAGGTTAAAATTTTTTGAGCTTTCACCCTCAACGTATTGTTTTGCTAATCCATTAATGACGAACAGGGCATAGGAGGCAAAAGCTCCCTGTTTGGACAGATGATCTCCTTTGCGAAACAATACCTGTGTTTTACTTGCTCTTACCAGTTCCACCTCTTCAGAAGTCAGCGACTGGAAACAAGGTGCCTGAATGTTGCAAATAAACTCCTGGTCTGTCTCAAGTATGGGTTTCATGATCTGTCTGTTGTGAATTTAATCTGCTAAGGTAACTTATTCATTTGAAAATTTTCAACCAGTAAAATTGACTGTCATCGCAAAGATACATATCAAGAAAATAATTGTCCTAAATCAATTGCTAAGTTGTGCACAGCAGCCTTCAGATTTTCGCAGGGTCAATGGGGCTGGACTACCTTTGGATCGAAATATTTAATGCAACCAGGTTATGTTGTATACAAATTTAAACCATTTGGAAACTGCCCGGGATTTTGGCAGTATGATTGGTGAAAACGAAATGGTTATGGTGGTTTGCGGGAGGATGGATCCTCCATGTGTTCATGTTTACAGAATTGTCGAAACATTGGAGAAAGATTATCGTGAGGTGAAGTTCTGTGACATGGAATTTGACAATCCTGAATCACTTATTCTACGGAACATTCCAGAACTTGAACTTAACAACAGCATACCTTTCATTGTTTATTACCAGGGTGGGAAAGTAGAGAAAGCCACTTCCGGCATTCAATCCAAAGAACAAATAGCAATTAACATCAACGAATTATTTCTTAAAACAGAAAAAGTATGATTTCCTGGATTCTATTTATTTTAAGTGCCCTTCTGATCTTTGCAGCCTATGTTTACTGGAATTTCAGAAAGATGAAAAATATGCCGGTTGTGGCTGATCACAAAAAGATCAAACTTCTCAATGATCAAAACTTCAAACAGCAAATCAAAGCAGGCGTTATTCTTGTCGATTTTTGGGCCTCCTGGTGTGCTCCCTGCAAAATGATGGCCCCTGTATTAAACGAGGTGTCGGATGCACTGACCGGGAACAAAAGTGTTGGCAAGGTGAATGTTGAGGTTGCCAGGGCAGTTTCGTCCAAATACAACATCCGGAGTATACCCACAATGATCCTGTTTAAGGATGGCAAAGAGATTAACCGGTTTGTGGGTATCAAGTCGAAAGATTTTTTAATCAAGGAGATCAACGCAGTAAAGTAATCAGGCTTACTGGAAAATCATAGTTTTAAAAAAATTCGAAAATGAAGCATGTTTTAATTTTAGGCGGCGGCTTTGCCGGCGTGCAAACAGCCATTGAACTTGAGAAAAGCAAAAAATTTAAGGTCACATTGGTCTCCGATCGTGATTTTCTGTATATCTATCCTATTTCCATATGGGTTCCTGTTCGAAATGCGGAATTTGAGGATGTAAAAGTTCCATTGGAAAAAATTCGGAAAGAATACCCGTTTGAATTAGTTATTGACACAGTAAAAGAGATTAATGCCAACGACCATACAGTCATCTGTTCGAATCAGAAACTGAGTTATGACTACCTGGTTGTTGCATTTGGAGCGGATAAAATGAAGCACAAAGGGGTAGAAAATACGCTGTCAATTTGTGGAAAACCTGAAATATCACTTGCTATCCGAGAAGGAATCGATCAACTGGTTGCAAAGGGAAATGGAAAAATTGCGATAGGATTTGGTGGAAATCCAAAGGACAAATCAGCTGTTCGCGGAGGACCCGGTTTTGAATTGATGTTTAACATTCATAACATGCTCAAAAGGAAGAAGATAAGAGAAAAATTTGACCTTACTTTCTTTGCTCCGATGGAAGAACCGGGTGCCCGGATGGGACAAAATGCCCTGCCAATGCTGAACAAAATGTTCGATCAATACAAAATTGGAAAACGATTTGGTAAGAAGATTACTGAATTTGAACCCAACGCAGTTGTTTTTGAAGATCAGACAAAACTGGAAGCTGATCTGATATTGTTTATCCCTGCTTCGGCGGGCCATAGTGTCCTTCAAAACAGTGACTTGCCGTTAACTGAAGCCGGATTTATCAAAATAGACAATTTTTGCCAGGTCAATGGACTCAAAGATGTTTATGCTATTGGTGATATTGCTGCAATAGAAGGGCCGGAATGGATAGCCAAGCAGGGTCATATTGCTGAACTGATGGGTCGGAACGCTGCCCATAATATCCTGGTCGAAGAAGGACAACCGGGTGACAAAAAAGGATACCAGAACGAATTGAATATTCTTTGCGTCATGGACACCGGTAATGGCGCAGCATTTGTTTTCCGAAACGATAAAAAATCTTTTATAATTCCTCTGCCGGTGGTCGGACATTGGATGAAAAAAGGATGGGGAGTTTATTCGAAATGGACAAAAGTTGGCAAATTCCCACGACTGCCCGGATTATAAACCAATTTAAATTATTATTCCAAACATTAATGACTTATACAATTAACTATTAATGAGAAACATATTGAAGATTTTAGTCAGTTCCAGGTTTTACATTCTTGCAGCCTTGGGGATATCATCATATTGGGCAATAACGCAGTATCATATCTCGCTCTGGTATGTTTTGCTGGCAGGTGTTTTACTGGGTATTATCTTTGGCAAAGTATTCTGCAGATGGGTTTGTCCGATGGGCCTGGTCATGGAAATCATGATGAGCCTGAGTCCTGACGGGAAAATCAGGCAGATGTACCAATACCACAAGGTTGGATGTCCAATTGCCTGGATTTCAGGCTATCTGAATAAATTTTCACTTTTTCGGATCAGTTTAAACCAGGATACCTGTATTACCTGCGGCAAGTGCGACAAGAAATGTTACATCGTGGCGATGGAGCCACAGAAATACAGTCTGTACAAACCAGGACTTGAAGTACCCGGCAGCAGTTATACCTGTTCCAAATGCCTTGAATGCGTGGCTTCATGCCCCAATGGCAGCCTGAAATACAAAACAATTTATACCCCATCAGATGAAATACCCAAGAGGAAATTTTCATAACTGTTGAAAATGATTCTTGGAGAATTAACTTTGCAGATCTTCGTTTCCATATGGCAACTTAATAAACAAATAAAATACCTATGAGTAATTTTGACGATGCGGCCGGCACCTGGGATGAAAATCCTGTTCATCTGGAACGATCACAGGCTATCGCATCAAAAATGCTGGAAAGACTTCCGCTGACGAATGAAATGAATGCACTGGAATTTGGTGCAGGAACCGGTATTCTGAGTTTTCTCCTGAGTGATAAACTGGAACATATCACAATGATGGACAGCTCCTCCGGTATGGTAAAAGTTATGCAGGAAAAAATTCAAAACAGACATATTAAAAATCTTCTTCCTGTTTGCTTTAATCTGGAAAAGGAGGATTCAGATAAAGTATACAATCTCATTTTTAATCAAATGGTACTACACCACATTTACAATATCAGCGCCATTTTTGAAAAATTTTACCATATGCTTTTACCCGGAGGAATTTTGGCTATTGCTGATCTTTATCCGGAAGATGGTTCCTTTCATGGTGAGGGATTTGATGGTCATCCGGGATTTTATCCGGAACGGCTTGAGGCAATGCTTCTTGCAACAGGTTTCTGCAATGTAAGCTTTGAGGAAAGCTATACCGTAAAACGAAAAATTGATGATGGCAGTTTTAAAACCTATCCGATATTTTTGCTAACAGCTTCAAAATAATTTCATTACAATATGAAAAACTTATATGATCAGGAGTATTTGGAAGTCATGGCTAATGCTGAAGAAGCTTATGTACGTGGATCTAATCGCCTGGAGGAGATCAGAAATTATGCACAAAAAGCTGGCCTGAGGCGAATTGGTATTGCTCATTGTGTTTCTATGCCCAAAGAAGCTGATGCCGTGAAGCAATTCCTTTCGAAGGATTTTGAGGTCTTCAGTGTTGACTGTAAATGCGGGAAAATCAAAAAACATGAGTTACTGGGTGGTGAAAGCAACAGTATCATGTGTAATCCTTCAGGTCAGGCCGATTTTTTGAAAGAACATGACACACAACTCAATATTTCAATGGGATTATGTGTGGGACATGATATGCTGTTTATCAAAAAGTCTGAAGTGGCTGTTACCACACTGGTGGTTAAAGACCGGGTGAATCATCACAATCCAATCGAAGGTATACGATCATTGTCAGAGACAAATTAAACTCCTGTTTGTTGATACCCGGGAAATTAATTTTCTGGTTATCAATAATTAATATCAGATTAAATACTCAGAAAGAAAAAGAATACTGTTAATTTTGCCAACCTGTTCAGGTTATGGTCTGATTTTTAGTCCTTGGATATTTTTGAAGTTTGTTCGAAACCAGATTACTTTGAGCTGGTTTTTCGATAATATCCTGAGATGATATAAATCCTGATATAACCAAATAATTCTTATTAAAATTGTAGCTCAAACAGTATCCGGTCCTTGGAACAATATTTTAGAAAATACAGAGAATCAATTGTTGGAATAAACCAGACCTTTCAATCTCCCTATGGTGAAAAGAAAATCGTTTATGCCGACTGGATAGCCAGTGGCCGGCTATACCAGCCCATAGAAGAGAAAATCACCAACCAGTTCGGACCGTTTGTCGCAAATACTCATACAGATGCCAGTGAGACAGGTACTTTGATGACCAAAGCATATCATTATGCACAGCATATCATCAAGGAGCATGTAAATGCTGGCCCTAAAGATGTGATTATCAATGCAGGTTCAGGAATGACCACTGTAATAAATAAATTGCAGCGCATTCTTGGTATCAGGTCCATGGCCAAATTCGCCCGGCCGGATACCATTGCCCCCGAGGACCGTCCTGTTGTCTTCATTACCCACATGGAACACCACTCCAATCATACATCATGGCTGGAGACAATCGCCGATGTTGTACAGTTAATGCCGGACAAAGATTTGCTGGCAGATCTCAACCAGCTCCGCCTGGAACTTGGAAAATACCAGGACCGAAAAATGAAGATCGGCTCTTTTACCTCCTGCTCCAACGTGACCGGGATAGCCACTCCTTTTCATGAAATGGCCAGGATTATGCATGAACATGGCGGACTTTGTTTTGTTGATTTTGCGGCTTCCGCTCCCTATACCGAAATAAACATGCATCCTGACGACCCGCTGGAGGCGCTGGATGCCATTTTTTTTTCACCGCATAAATTCCTGGGAGGACCCGGAAGCCCGGGTATAATGGTTTTCAATTCAGCCATATACACTTGTCCGGTACCTGATAATCCGGGTGGTGGCACGGTCGATTGGACCAATCCCTGGGGCGAATTCAAATATGTGGATGATATTGAGGCCCGCGAGGATGGAGGCACTCCGCCTTTTCTTCAAACCATCAGGGCTGCACTCAGTATCAGGTTAAAAGTTCAGATGGGGATTGAACAGATGAGAATCCGTGAAGAAGAACTTGTGAAAATTGTATTTGAGGAGATGCCCAAGATCCCGCAACTACACATCCTGGCTGATAATGTAAGAAACAGGTTAGGAATTATCTCTTTTTACATCGAAAATGTCCATTTCAATCTAGTTGTCAAATTGCTGAATGACAGGTTCGGAGTTCAGGTACGCGGCGGATGTGCCTGTGCAGGTACCTACGGCCACTTTTTACTCGATGTTTCCCACGATAAATCAAAACAAATCACGCAGCTAATCAGTTTTGGCGATCTCTCACAAAAGCCGGGATGGATCAGGCTTTCACTCCATCCAACCATGACAAACGAGGAATTGTACTTTATTTTGGATGCAATACGGCAAGTACAGCTCAATCACAAATGCTGGCGTGATGACTATCTATACAACAACAAGACCAACGAGTTTAAACATCGTTCAGAAATGAATGACAAAACTGAAATTGTGAAAGCCTGGTTCGGGTTTGAATAATCAGGATATTGTCGGCTTCATCAGAACAGGCGAATATGCCTGCCAATCCCCCCTATAAATTTTCACCAAAGTTTAATATATGGGTGATTTAATGCAAATTGGTTCGTATCTTTGAAAGTACTATTAACTGCATTCAAATAAACTAACTCCAAAATCAATGAGAATACAAAGACTGGTAATTGGCGGGATGTACCTTATTACGTCCCTGGTGGCACTGAACTCATGTTCAGAAAAAAAACAAACCCAATTAGGCAGGGATACCGTTGAAAATGTCGTTGCAGCCCTGACTGCAGATGAAAAAATTGGCTTAACCGTAGGTGATGGTAAATTTTTGCCGGCTGGTGATGCAAAATCAACTGAACAAGGCTTGGGCATAATAATTGCCAATCAAAATTCAAAACTGGTTGTACCCCGGCTTCTCATCGGTTCAACTGCCCTTACAGACGGGCCTTCAGGTATAAACAGGGATCCCCACCCTGCCGGCGCCACAGAATATTCCTATACAACGGCATTCCCAACTTCCACATGTCTGGCCGCAACCTGGAACACGGAATTAATGGAAAATATAGGTAAAGCATTTGGCAATGAGGTACTTGAATATGATTATGATGTAGTATTAATGCCGGCGTTGAACTTGCACCGCAATCCGGAATGCGGCCGAAATTTTGAATATTATTCCGAGGATCCTCTTTTGTCGGGCAAGGCAGCAGCCGCAATGGTCAAAGGCCTTCAATCCAACGGAATCGGGGCTACCCTCAAACATTTTTTAGCCAACAACCAGGAGACCAACCGCAGGACCTACAATGCTGTCATCAGCCAAAGGGCATTGCGGGAAATTTACCTTCGAGGATTTGAAATCGCGGTCAAAGAGGGCAAACCTTCTTGCATCATGACCTCGTACAATAAGGTGAACGGCTATTATACAGCCGAAACACCTGAACTTTTAAATGATATCGTAAGAAAAGAGTGGGGTTTCAATGGAGTTTTCATGACAGATTTTGATGGTTACGGAAGTGCTGTTGCGAAGGTGAGAGCCGGGAACAACATGCTCATGGGAGGAAATATGGAGGAAGTGAAAGAACTTACTGCAGCCCTAAAAGATAAGACATTGGATGAAAGCACCCTCAGCAAAAACCTTGTGTACAACATGCAGCTCAAGCTGAATGCACCAAGGTCAAAGGGTCACAAACCATCAATGAAACCGGACCTGGAATCACATGCAAAAATTGCCAGGGAGGCCGCAACCGAAGGCCTGGTACTGCTTAAGAATGAGCAGAATGCACTTCCTTTCAACAATATTAAAACGGTTGCCGTATTTGGTAAAATCGCTTACTACCTGATTGAAGCAGGAACTGGCAGTGGAGGTATCAGGAGTAACAAATATGCAATTAGTGTGAATGATGGCCTTAAATCATCTGGTTTTCAGATAATTAAAGAACTTGAAGACGCTTACAATGCCTTTAATGCTGACATTGTGGAAAAAAATCTTGTACCTGATTACTTCAACAATCCGGTTATGCTTGCAAACAACGGCGTAAAAGACGGAAAAGCTCCGGCTCACTTCAAAAAAAGGCTGATTCCATTTCATGAAGAGATGGATATGACCAAAGAACAAATTTTGAAACAGGTACCAAACTCCGATATCGCAGTTATCACGCTGGGACGAAGCGGCGGCGAAGGCTACGACAATGGCTACTTCCCTACTTCAGTAACTGAACTCAACCTGGTTCGCAATGTCTGTGATGCCTATCATTCAGCCGGTAAAAAAGTGGTGGTAGTCCTGAACGTCGGTGGTGTTTGCGAAACTGCAAGCTGGAAAGATTATCCCGATGCAATTCTCCTGGCCTGGCAGCCCGGACAGGAAGGCGGGTATGCCATCGCAGACGTGCTTAAAGGCGCCGTCAATCCTTCGGGAAAACTGCCGGACACATTCCCGATAAAATATGAAGATAATCCTTCTGCCAAATCTTTCCCGGGTGAACCTGCTGACAATCCGGTAAACTCATTTTACAGCGAGGGTATTTACGTGGGATACAGGTATTATGATAGTTTTAATGTACCTGTTGCCTACGATTTTGGCTATGGTTTATCCTACACCAGTTTTGAATATTCAGACCTGAAACTCAGCAGCACAAGTTTTGTCGGGAAGGTAAATGTAACCGTTACAGTTAAGAATACAGGAAAAGTTGCCGGAAAAGAAGTAGTTGAGCTCTATCTGGCAGCCCCTGCCTCCGAAATGGAGAAACCTGCCCAGGAACTTAAAGGTTTTGCTAAAACAAAATTACTTCAGCCTGCAGAAAGCCAGCAACTTACCTTTGAATTGAACGGCCAGGCTTTGGCCTCGTTCAGGAGCGGAATCAGTTCATGGGTTGCTGACAGTGGTGATTACCAGGTCAGAATCGGCGCTTCCTCAAAAGACATCAGGCTAAAGGCTGGCTTTAATGTGCCTAAAGAAATCTTAGTAGAAAAGGTGCATGACGTCTTGTACCCCAATTTCGCGATGAAGGAACTAAGCCGGAATCAACCAAACCCTGAAAAAAATTAACGAAACATATTCATTTCCCGGGAAAGAAAGTATTAGAGATATTACTGGGAATGAAATTAGGAGGAAATAAAATAGGAATTTATTATTTAGAACATTTCTAAATATCCGGACACTTTGAGAACTAACGACAAACAATATATGGAGAGAAAGATCAAATGGGGTATCCTGAGTACCGGTCACATTTCGAAAAAATTTGCCGGTGCACTCGCCATATTGCCTGATGCAGAGCTTGCTGCGGTTGCTTCCAGGGATCTTGAAACAGCCAAAGAATTCGCGGAGAAGTTCCAGGTACCCAAAGCATATGCCAGTTACCAGGAATTGGCGGATGATCCTGATATTGATGCTGTTTACATCGGAACACCGCACACTTTTCACCTCGAAAACAGCGTAATGTGCATGCGGAAAGGAAAAGCCGTACTGTGTGAAAAGGCATTTGCCATCAATGCTGCTGAAGCAAGGGAAATGGTTCGTGTTGCCCGGGAGGAAAATGTATTCCTCATGGAGGCAATGATAACCAGGCATGTTCCTTTAGTAAAAAAGGTTTTGGCCTGGATTGATGACGGGAAGATAGGCCAGGTAAGAATGGTCAGGGCATCTCGTTGTGCGCGCGGATTGTTCAAACCAGGAGCACGCCAGCTGAATCCCGAATTGGGAGGAGGCAGCCTATTGGATGTGGGGATTTATGTAATCTCCTTTGCATCAATGATATTTGGGAAAAACCCGGTTGAGGCAGTCGGGGTCGCCCATATTGGTGACTGGGGCTCTGACGAACAGGGTGTGGCAGTTTTAAAATATGACAAGGGTGAAATTGCGGATTTATCTTTTGCATTAAGTACAGCTGCCGTGAATGAGGCCTATGTATATGGTACAGAAGGATATATTAAAATAGATGATGTTTTTGCGGTGCCAACCAAAGCTTCCCTTTTTATAAACAGGCAGGAAATGGAGGTAATTGAAGAACCTATTATCGGAAATGCGCTCAATTACGAAGCGGAAGAAGTAATGCGATGTTTAAGGAGAGGCCTTAAAGAATCACCGTTGATGCCGCTGGAAGAATCCATACAAATTATAGAAATTATGGATCAAATCCGGAAACCCTGGGGACTTGTGTACACAAACGATAAAACTGACCTAAAATGAAGCTACATTCTAAAGCCGCAGAGACAAGGAATGCCTTATCTCTACTGATCCTTTTGATCATTGCCGGTGCCTGCGCGCAAAAGACTGAGGTGACTGTTACCGGTCTGAAATGCGAGAACAAAGTGAATCCAATAGGCATTGATATTAAAACACCGGGATTCAGCTGGATACTGCAGTCAGACCAGCGGGGCGTTTCACAAAAAGCATTTCAATTATTCGTCACATCCGGCAGTATGAATCCGGATGAAAAAAATGCAAATATCTGGGCCAGCAAAAAGATTGAGTCGGATAAGTCCATTCATATCGTGTATGATGGGAAACCACTGGAAAGCAATAAGAAATACAGCTGGAAAGTGAAGATCTGGGACCAGAACGGGGATGCCCATGAGAGTGAAACCGCTTTCTGGACAACAGGTTTGTTGAATGAATCAGACTGGAAAGCAAAATGGATCGGTTTGGAAAAAGCAATAGGAGAAGATGATCCCAAAAAAGCCCATACCGTTCTGCCTGCCAGGATGTTGAGACATGAATTTAGTGTTGATAAGAAAATAAAATCCGCAACTGCTTATATATCAGGACTTGGACTGTTTGAACTATATCTTAACGGTGAAAAAATCGGTGACCAGGTATTGGCTCCGGGTTTGACCGAATACAACAAAAGATCATTTTACATGACCTTCGACGTAACGAAGTATCTGCAGGCCAGTAAAAATGCCGTCGGAGTGATGCTCGGCAATGGCCGTTTCTTCGCGCCCCGTGCAGGTGAAAAGGAACAGACCAGGTCATTCGGATTTCCGAAAGTAATCTGCCAGATTGAAATCAAATACGAAGACGGATCTGTTGATACCATTGTCACTGATGATTCATGGAAACTGACCAACAACGGCCCCATCCGCAGGAACAATGAATATGACGGGGAGTATTATGATGCCAGGATGGAGCTGAAAGACTGGAATAAAGCTGGTTTCGATGATTCTGCCTGGAACAATGCCGAATTGGTCGGAAAACCAGGTGAAAAGCTTGTCGCCCAGCCGAATGAGCCAATCAGGATCATGGACGAAATCACCCCCGTTTCCGTTAAGGAACTGAAAAAGGGAACCTGCATTTTTGATATGGGCCAGAATATGGTCGGATGGGTAAGCCTTTCAGTAAAAGGAAAGAAGGGCGACAAAATAACAATGAGATTTGGTGAAACCCTGCAGGATGACGGCTCCCTGTTCCTGGCAAACATCAGAAGTGCCGAAGTGACAGACACTTACATTTTGAAAGGAGAAGGAGAAGAACAATGGGAACCACGATTCACCTACCATGGATTCCGTTTTGTGGAGATGACAGGCTATCCGGGAGTACCGGCACTATCAGCCATCAAGGGAAAGGTTGTACATGATGCATTGGATTTAACCGGTTCATTTTCCTGCTCCAATCCACTGATTAACAGCATCTATAAGAATGCCTACTGGGGTATCAGGGGAAATTACAGAAGCATTCCGACTGATTGTCCGCAAAGGGATGAGAGACAGGGCTGGCTAGGTGACAGATCAGCCGAATGTACCGGAGAGAGCTATATCTTCAATATTTCAAATCTTTATAACAAGTGGGTGACTGATATGTATGACGCCCAGAAGGATAATGGCAGTCTTCCTGACATAGCACCAACATACTGGCCAACCTACAGTGACAACACCACCTGGCCCGGGACCTATCTCTTCGCTTCCGATATGCTTTACAGCCAGTATGGAGACCTTAAAACAATCGAGTCCAATTACCCGTCTATGCAGAAATGGATCAAATACATGAGCCAGTTCCTCAACAACGGGATAATGACAAAAGATACCTATGGCGACTGGTGTGTTCCCCCTGAAGACGTTAAATTAATCAATACAGGTGATCCGTTAAGGATAACCAATGCAGAATTCATTGGAACAGCCTATTTTCATTATGAATTAAAGTTGATGCAGAAGTTTGCTCTTTTGCTGGGCAAATCCGGCGATGCTGCGGAATATTCCAAAACTGCGGATAAGATGAAAATTGCTTTCAATAAGCAATTTTTGGATACGACTGAGATTAAATACAGCAACAACACCTGCACTGCCAGTATTCTTGCCCTGGCATTCGACCTGGTGCCTAAAGAGTACATATCCAGAATCATGGACAACCTGCTTCAGAAAATTCTGGCTGAAAACGACGGTCACGTCGGGAACGGCCTGATTGGCGGCCAATGGCTGATGCGGACCCTCACAGAAAACAACCATGCCGACGTCGCTTACACCCTTGCTGCCCAAAAAACTTATCCCAGCTGGGGATACATGGCAGAAAGAGGCGCCACCACCATCTGGGAACTATGGAACGGGGATCATGGAGATCCGGGCATGAATTCAGGGAATCACGTGATGCTCCTGGGAGATCTCATCATCTGGTACTATGAAAACCTCGCCGGTATCAAAGCTGACCCGGAAATTCCGGCCTTTAAACACATTATAATGAAACCCGAGGTTTTGGGTGATCTGACCTATGTGAATGCTGCTTACAAATCAATTTACGGTGAAATTAAGAGTGGTTGGAAGCTGGAAAACGGGAAATATGTGTGGAATATTACTATTCCTGCCAATACAACCGCCACCATTTATGTACCGACTTTGGACAAAGAAGAAGTGACAGAAGGCGGAAAGCCGACTGCAAAAGTTGATGGGATCAGGTTTGTCAAATGGGAAGAGAATCTCGCAGTATTTGAAATCAAATCAGGAAGCTATTCTTTCAGCTCCAATGGGGTGAAAAAGATAATAACAGAACCTTATGTTTCCACTCCTGTAATAACACCCAATGATACAATACTTTCCAATGGAAATAAATTATTGGTCGTAATTACCTGTCCTGATTCGGAGGCTGTGATCCATTACACAGAAGATGGAAGCCAGGTCACTGAATCATCTCCGGTTTACAAAGTTCCATTTGAAATATCCGGGAATACGCTTGTCAGGGCAAAAGCTTTTCGCGAAGGCTTTCATGGCAGCAATCAGATCAAAGAAATATTCAATTATATCGATCCCAAAAAGAATGGCATTGAGTGGACACTCTTCCCCGGCGCATTTGTTAAACTTCCGGATTTTGAAAAGCTGAAGCCAACTCAAAAAGGAGAAATATATAAATTCAGCCTGGCAAAAACAGCTCATCCAAAACTTAGTTTTGCCCTTCAGTTTAAATCATGGATTCAAGTTGACAAACCGGGGAAATACACATTTTACATCAGTTCAAATGACGGAAGCAAGTTGTACATCGATGATAATCTGCTAATTGATAACGATGGAGAGCACGGAGCAAAAGAAATGAGTGGTGCATTGGATCTCACCGGCGGAAGACATAAAATTCGCGCAGAGTATTTTCAATCAGGTGGTGGAATGGCGTTTTCAGTCTCTTACAGCTCAGATAATATCCTTTATCAACCGATTCCTGAATCAATATTATTTAAATTGAAACAATAGACAAACGGTAATGGTGCGGGATATTGCCTGGAAATCTGCCCCTCCTTCACCACCACAGCCAATGGCCGCGATAGGCAGTTTAAAATATTATATCATTTTTTAGGCAGGAGCTTAACTTCCACTTTACGAAAGAATACCACATCATTTTCTCCATGGTTCTGCAAACCGATGTATCCGAATTCAGGACGCGGACCGCGGGAAGGTTCAAAATCGAATTTCTTCTCCGGTACCGGGTCACTTTCCTTATAATCAGTGACTTTAACGCCATTCACAACAACGATTGTGCGTAAACCGTCAAGGGTTATCTCGGTAGTATTCCATTGCGGACCGGGCTTTCCCGGTTTAGCCTTTGGGTAGGTAAGGGAATAAAGCATACCAGTATAATGAGAATCATCTTCCTTGGAAAGTTCCGGCTTATTGTCGATCTGTACCTCGTAACCATAATTTACAGGCATCCATTCTTCATAAGGAACAATCGGAATGCGGATGAAAATACCCGAGTTGCTGTTGGTATCACGCATTTTCCATTCTACACGGATTACGCAGTTACCGAATTTTTCACCTTCCCAATAGAGAAGGCCCATTCCACCTTTTCCCCTGATCATACCATCTTCTAACAACATTGCCCCCGGACCAACATGCTTCCAACCGGTAAGATTTTTCCCATTGAAAAGTTGCCGCCATTCGCCTTTTGAATCCTGATTTTGTGCCGTTGCAGTGAGGGATATTCCTGAAAATCCTGCAGTTGTGCCGGCCAATAAAAGGAAAGCAATAATCATCTGCTTAAAGTTCTTTTTCTTCATACCTGAAAAATTTATTGATTAATAGGTTTTGAAATATTTGTGTGAATTTCATTTATTCAGCCAACGATTCCTTTAATTATCATTCCAAGAAGGATCACTACTAAAGTAGTAAAAAATAAAATCTGATCGCCGGTTACAAATATTAAAAGCCTGAAGATTCACAAAGAAAATCTTATTCAACCGAAAAATTAAAAAAAGCATTTAAGACGACAAACAGACGTTCTATTTAAAGAAAAAGCACCTAAATCATTGGATTCAAGTGCTTTCTAAAAAATTAACCCAAGTGCCCAGAACAAGACTCGAACTTGCACAACCTTGCGGTCACTAGTCCCTGAAACTAGCGTGTCTACCAATTTCACCATCTGGGCGGTAAACGAGGTGCAAATATATACTTTTCAATTAAAAAACAAAAGAAGAACTGTCACAAAAGATATGAGTTATAAGACATGAGACATGAGATTAAAACCAGAAACTTGCAGTACAATTGCAATCTATTGCTAATCAATAAAATAAATTGCCAACTTTATTCTTGTCACTCCTATCATTTTCTCCTATCTCATGTCTCATGTCTTATATCTCATATCTCATTTAAGGTTTTCCTGCAAAAATTCATCAAACATGGTATACAAATGCCTTGTCGTATTTCCGCCACGGATATTGTGATTGCGGTTGTTGTAGGACATCATCCGGAATTGCACACCTGCCTGGACAAGCGCTTCGGCAAATTCGATCGAATTCTGATAGTGAACATTGTCATCAGCAGTACCGTGAACGAGCAGCAGCTTACCCTTGATACCTGACACGAGGGCAATGGGTGAGTTTTGATTGTACCCCCCCGGGTTCTGGCTTGGAAGTCCCATGTACCTCTCAGTATAGACAGAATCATAGTAATAATGACTGATAACCGGTGCAACCGCGATGGCAGCGTGAATAAGATCTCCTCCCTTGCAAAGAGTCATCGCGGAAATAAACCCGCCAAAACTCCAACCCCAGATGGCAATTTTCCCCGGATCGACGTACGGTTGTTTAGCCAGAAACCTGGCGGCCTCGACCTGGTCGTTCGATTCCAGATTCCCCAGCTGGCCGTAGGTGCATTTGCGGAACTCCTCTCCCCTGGCTCCGGTCCCTCGCGGATCAACACAAACAACAAGGTATCCCTGCTGGGCCATATAGGCATCCCATCCAACCGAAAAATTATCAAGGACCTGTTGCGAATTCGGCCCGCTGTATTGTGTCATCAGCACCGGATATTTTGAATCAGCGCTAAAACCAAGCGGTTTAATCATCCAGCCATTCAGTTCAATTCCTTCGGAAGTTGAAAATTTAAAAAACTCCTTACGTGGAACCTGCATGACGGACAACTTGTCCTTTAACACTGAATTGTCTTCCAGTACCTTGATTTGCTTGCCCGAAATCTCATGAAGCGTAACAAGATTCGGAGTAGTAATACTTGAATAAGAGTTCACGTAATATTTAAACCCTTTACTAAAAATGGCATCATTCGTACCTTTCTGTGTTGAAAGAACAACTTTTTTCTTTTTGTCGAGCGAGATGCCGTAGACTTCACGCTGCATTGGTGAAACTGCTGCAGCCTGGTAATAAAAGAATTTCTTCACGGTATCGTAACCGTAGAACTTAATAACATCAAAGTTACCCTCTGTCAACTGTTTGACTTTTACCCCGTTTAAATCATAGAGGTAGAGATGTTTGTAACCATTCTGTTCACTCAGGATGACGAAATTTTTGTTGTCTTCGAGGAAAGTAAAATAATCCAGGTAATCGGTTTCAATGTATCTGCTGTTCTTTTCTGTATAAATCAGGCGGCTGTCCCCTGTATTGGGATTAGCAAAAAGCAGCTCCAGTTTGTTTTGAAGCCTGTTCATCCTGAAGATACAAAGATCACTGCCACTGTTGGTCCAGGCTATTTTGGGGAGATAATTGTCCGTTTCTTTTCCGGTTTCCATCTGGATATTGTGACCGCTTTTTATGTCGTACACCCAAATTTGCACTATGGAATTTTTTTCACCGGCTTTCGGATATTTAAAGCTGAATTCCCCCGGATACAGTTTGTTTTCATTGTGCTCGGGTGCAAGACCCTTGTACATAGCCATATGGTACAAAGGAACCTGCTCCTCATTGAATTTCATGTAGGCAAGCTGCTTGCTGTCAGGAGACCATTCGAACCCGCGATTAAATTCAAACTCCTCTTCATATACCCAGTCAGGAATGCCATTGATGATTTTATTGAACTCCCCGTCGCTGGTAACCTGTCTCTCTGTCCCAAATTTTAAACTCTTGATATACAGGTTGTTCTTTCTGACAAATGCGACTCTCTCGCCATCCGGAGAAAATGTTGCCATCTGCTGTTCACCACCGTTGGAAAGCCGCTTAAGTTCTTTGGTAACAAAATTGTATATAAAATAATTGGCAGTAAAAGACCGGCGGTAGATTGGCTTTCTGTCGGTCATCAGTAAAACTTTGCTCTCGTCGCTGCTAAACCGGTACTCTGTAACAGCTTTTAATGAGTCATGATTAAGCTGGGTAATATCAAGCAAGGTTGCAATTTTCTGACCGGTCTTATAGCCGTATTTGACAATTGCTTTGCCACCGTTTTCCAGAGTCGTAAAACTCAGTCCGTCATTCATAGAAGCCATTCCGGGAACATCTTTTTGAGCATAAGCTCTCCTGATGACAACATCCTCAAGTGTCAGCTTCTGAGCCTGAAGGGTGTAAGAAGCGACGAGTAAAACCAGGAAGAAACCATATCTTTTCAGCATAAGTACAATGAATTATGAATTATGAGTTATGAATTAGGAATATTACAGCAATTGAAATTATAGAATCCAAAAATAGAAAATAATCGCTTGCGGGGAGGGCCATAATTCAGATTGAATCAAAAAATCAGCTCTTAATAATATTTCCCTCATAAAGATCAAAATAGATTTGATGAAACGGAGGAAGTTCGCTAATTTTGCACCTTCATAAAAAAATCAAGATGATTAAGATAACACTTCCCGATAACTCTGTAAGAGAGTTTAATGCAGGAGTCAACGGGCTGGAAATAGCTGAAAATATCAGCAACCGGCTGGCAAAAGAGGTTCTTTCCATTGGCGTGAATGGAGAAGTTCGCGACCTGATGCGGCCAATTAATTCGGATGCATCGATAAGGTTGTTTACCTGGGATGACAAGGAAGGGCGTGAAACCTTTTGGCATTCATCTGCACATATCATGGCTGAAGCCATAGAAGCATATCTTCCCGGCACCAGATTTGGTATCGGTCCATCCATAGACAACGGTTTTTACTATGATATAGATCTTCCTGAAGGACAAACTCTTACTGAGAAAGATCTGACCGAGATCGAAAAGAAAATGATGGAGCTTGCACGCTCAAAATCCGCCATTATCAGATCTGAAATATCTAAACAGGATGCTTTGAAGCTTTTCGCGGAAAAGGGTGATCCGTACAAACAGGAACTGATTTCCGAGTTGGAAGACGGGACCATCACCTTGTACAGGCAGGGCAACTTTACAGATCTTTGCCGTGGCCCTCACCTTCCCGACACAGGATACATCAAGGCACTGAAGCTCACAAATATAGCAGGAGCCTACTGGCGCGGAAGCGAAAAGAATAAAATGCTAACCCGGGTTTACGGCATTACCTTCCCGAAACAGAAACTGCTCGAGGAGTACATCATCCTGATGGAAGAGGCCAAAAAGCGAGACCACCGCAAGATTGGAAAAGAGATGGAGTTGTTCATGATTTCGCAGGAAGTTGGCCAGGGATTGCCCATGTGGCTGCCCAAAGGAGCCATATTGCGTGATCAGCTGGAGAAATTCCTGAGAACTGTGCAAAGAAAATTCGGATATGACCAAGTAATCACTCCCCATATCGGAGATGTAAAGCTTTACAAAAAATCAGGCCATTTTCAGAAATACGGCAAAGATTCGTTCCAGGTAATCCATACACCGACCGAAGGTGAAGAATACATGCTGAAACCGATGAATTGTCCGCATCACTGTGAGATATACGCTTACAAGCCACGTTCGTACAAGGATCTTCCCGTCAGGCTTGCCGAATTCGGTACCGTTTACCGATACGAACAGAGCGGCGAGCTGCACGGTCTGACGAGAGTACGCGGATTTACGCAGGATGATGCCCATATTTTCTGCCGGCCCGACCAGCTGAAAGAAGAATTTCTGAAGGTGATTGATATTATCTTCATAATTTTCAAAGCGTTGGATTTCAAAAATTATACAGCTCAAATCTCATTGCGTGATCCGTCCAACAAGGAAAAGTACATCGGATCGGATGAAAACTGGGAAAAAGCAGAAAGTGCCATCATTGAAGCATGTGCTGAAAAAGGTCTGAATACCGTTACCGAGTTGGGTGAGGCTGCATTTTACGGCCCGAAACTCGACTTCATGATAAAAGATGCTATCGGCAGAAGCTGGCAGCTTGGAACTATCCAGGTAGACTATAACTTACCTGAACGATTTGAACTTGAATACATTGGAGCGGATGACAAGCGCCACAGACCGGTGATGATTCACCGTGCGCCCTTTGGATCCATGGAAAGGTTTTGTGCTGTGCTCATTGAGCATACTGCCGGAAAATTCCCGATATGGCTCACACCAGAACAGGTAGTTGTTTTGCCTATCAGCGAAAAGTACAATGAATATGCGCAAAAAGTTTCAGAATATCTAAATAATTCCGATATTCGCACCGTCGTTGACGACCGTAACGAAAAGATTGGCAGGAAAATCCGTGACAATGAACTGAAACGAATCCCTTATCTTCTCGTAGTAGGTGAAAAAGAAAACGAAACTGAGACTGTTGCCGTTCGTCGTCAGGGCGAAGGCGATCAGGGGATAGTTTCGTTGTCTGAGTTTAAAGATATGATTCGCAAAGAGGTCGGATCCATTCTTGAAGAATTGTACAAATAGTTGTGTATTAACTAAATCATAGGAGGATAAAGCCATAGCAGTTATCAGGACCAAGGGGCCAAGAGCTCCAAAAGAAGAAGAGAAATCATTATTTCGGATCAATCACCAGATTCGTGTACCGGAAGTAAGGCTGGTTGGCGACAATGTTGAGCCACAGGGCATTTACAAAATTCAGGATGCTCTTCGGAAGGCCGATGAAATGGAGCTCGATCTGGTGGAAATCTCTCCTAATGCTGAACCGCCTGTTTGCAGGATTGTAGATTACCAGAAGTTCATCTATGCGCAGAAAAAGAAGCAGAAAGAGCTGAAGGCCAAGGCCGTAAAGATAATTGTGAAAGAGATCAGGTTTGGTCCCAATACAGACGAACATGATTATAATTTTAAATTGAAACACGCCGAAAAGTTCCTCCAGGAGGGTGCAAAAGTGAAAGCTTATGTATTTTTCAAAGGACGTTCGATACTTTATAATGAGCAGGGCGAGATATTGCTTCTCCGCTTTGCCAACGCACTGGAAGACTTCGGAAAAGTAGAACAGCTTCCGAAGCTGGAAGGAAAGAGAATGACCATATTTATTTCGCCAAAAAAGAAAAAATAATTTAAAAACGTTAGACAGAGATGCCTAAAATGAAAACGAATTCCGGCGCAAAAAAACGCTTCAAGCTGACCGGAAGTGGAAGCATCAAAAGGAAACATGCTTATAAGAGTCACATTCTGACCAAAAAAAGCACCAAACGCAAGCGCAACCTTACCCACTGGGGTATGGTTTCCGATGTAGATACAGCCCATGTAAAGAGGCTTCTCGCGTTGAAGTAAGGTTCCTTGAAATAATTTACATTTATTAACCGGGGAATGAGCTCCCAAGAATCCATTCAATTGGTTCGCCATTGCCCTAAATTTTTTAGAAATGCCAAGATCAGTCAATCACGTAGCGTCACGAGCCCGCCGTAAAAAGGTGTTGTCGCTAACCAGGGGTTACTTTGGTTCAAGGGGTACAGTCTGGACGGTTGCCAAAAACACATGGGAGAAAGGTCTCCAGTATGCGTACCGTGACAGAAAAAGCAAAAAAAGGTTATTCCGTGCATTATGGATTCAGCGTATCAATGCTGCTGTGCGCACAGAAGGTCTCTCCTACTCCCAGTTCATGGGTAAGATGAAGGCCGCCAACATTGAAATCAACCGCAAAGTCCTTGCAGATCTTGCGATGAACAATCCTGCTGCATTCAGCGCAATTGTACAGAAAGTGAAATAAATATTATCAGGCGAGATAAATATTGAAAGGCTGTCCCAAAAGGATGGCCTTTTTTATTGGGGATTTTCGCGTGTGGTATTTGGATTGCACCAAATCGTCAAATGGTTCAACACTAATTATCTTATTGACATATTGATAGTTGCAGCCTATTCCAAAATCGAAAACCAAAAATCGAAAATAATTATTATTTTTTTCTGAAAATAATTTGGTGATCTGAATAATATTGAACTATATTTGTAGTGTATTAGTTAAGTAGTACACTAAAACATTAAATCACCACTCTATGATTCAGATCAAAGACCTCCATTTTGCTTATTCGCGGCAGCACGAACTTTTTAGCGGCCTGTCGGTACAGCTTGAAGCAGGGAGTATTACCGGGTTGCTGGGAAAGAACGGCGCCGGCAAAACCAGTCTGCTCAAACTGATGGCCGGACTTCTTCATCCCACTTCAGGAAATTTATCCGTTCTCGGTCACAAACCGCAACACCGCGAAGTGCCCATGCTGTGCGACGTATTCCTGGTTCCAGAAGAATTCTATTTTCCACCCGTTTCTATCACAGATTATTGCAAAGCCTACGCTCCGTTCTATCCGGGGTTTGACCAGGCGATGATGGACAAAATTCTCGTGGAGTTCGAGATGAACGCGGTCAGTAATCTTCAGAAACTCTCTCACGGTCAGAAAAAGAAATTCCTGATCTCATTTGCCCTTGCAACAAGATGCAAATTGCTTGTTCTGGATGAACCCACCAACGGACTGGATATTCCATCCAAAGCGCTGTTCCGCAAGATTCTTGCCGGATCGCTCGACGAAAACCAGCTGGTCATCATTTCCACACACCAGGTTAAAGATGTTGAAAATCTGATTGATAAGATCATTATCCTTGATAACGGGAAAATGATTTTTCAAAAAACGATCGAAGAGATCTCTCAAAAAGTTTCCTTTGTTACTGGTACGGAAAACGAACAGGCTGGCTCAATTTACAGCGAAGCCGTCCCGGGAGGTTACCGTTTGATGGTGCCTCACAACGGTGAGGAAACTGCAGTGGATATTGAGGTACTTTTTAATGCAATCACAAAAGGTAAAAAAATTGGATAATACAATGCAAACAAATCAACTCTTTTCATTTCAACGATTGATGCAATTGGGCAAACAATCGTTCATCATCAACAAAAAGCTGATTGGTATTACCTTAGCTGCTTTTTCAGGAATCCTGTTTTTTGCCCTGTTCCTGATGCAGTCCAATTCTCATTTCGTAAATTGGGACAACAAAGATAGTATCGTCACTTTCATAGCGCTCTTTTTCGTTATGGGGATTATGTATTCCAGTCTTGCCTTTCCCGCTTTCCGTTCCAAGGAAAAAAGCATGACCTACCTGATGTTACCCACCTCAGCAGCTGAAAAATTTGTGTTTGAAATTCTGGTTAGAATTTTCGCGTTTATATTTCTAATGCCGTTATTCTACTGGCTTGTTGCCAATATTGAAGGGTTGGTTGTACATTCATTTATTCCGGAATTAACCAATTACAAATTTTCATTTAGCGGCACCTTAGCAGAATGGGAAAACCAGGGAAAATTCGAAGGCTGGGCCAGGCTGTTAGCCATCCAGGGAATATTGTTTGTATTTATTTCCTCATTTACGGGAGCAAGTCACTTTTCGAAATCTCCATTGCTAAAAACGATTTTAACCTTTTCATTGATCCTCGCGGGATATGGAATCTTTTCCTACCTGTTGTTTAAAGGATTCAATCTCAGGGAATACCATCCTTCAGACGACCGGATACTGTTTATCTCCAACAAAAACACAGCGCTTGAAGTATCCGCAATATTGTCAACAATATTGAACATAATCCTGCTGTCTGTTGCCTGGTTCAAATTAAAAGAGAAGGAGGTTTAATTATGGAATTTAAAAATACCAAAGGAATCTTTCTGCAAATTGCCGACAGCATTTCGGAGAAAGTAATCGGAGGTCATTATCCTCCTGGAGAAAAAGTTCCATCAGTTCGTGACCTTGCCCAGGAAATGGGCGTAAATCCTAACACCGTGATGCGCACTTACACTGAATTACAGACCCGAGGAATCATAGACAACAAGCGGGGAATCGGGTTTTATGTAACCAATGAAGCCGTAGGAATTATCCGAGACTGGAAGCGCAAAGAATTTTTCGAAATTGATCTTCCCGTAGTTGTCAAACAAACCAGGATGCTTGGCGTCACTTTTGAAGAACTGAAACCCTATTTTGAATCAAACAACTAATTGCAAAATGAAAACCAGTAAAATAATATTTGTCGCCTTGCTTTCATCCATTGCCCTGATCATACTGGCTGTGGTTGTGGACATCCGGTTATCGGGAGTGAAAGGAAATAATTTTCAGAATCTTAACTATAAATTGATCAAAAAAACGGTCCCGGCTTTCAGGGTACTTAGTCTGAATGACCGCGGTAATGTAGAACTGATCCAAGGTGATTCAACTTACCTCGAATTGCAATACAGGAAGGATTCAGTTGCTCCTGAATTGAATTTCCATCTAAACGGAGACACGCTTTTTATAAATGGACAAAAGAAAAAATCAGATAATGATCAGATTATATGGATTCATACCACCGGCGATTTGAAAAAAATCGTTTCCAGAAATTCAAGACTTAACTTTGGAAATTTTAACACTCCCGGCTTAACTATAGATCTGGATGACTGCATATTAAACATACACCAGGGAGAAAATAACAAGATCTCCTTTCAAAATCTGGAAATCGACGCAAAAAATCATTCCAATATTTATACCGGTGACATCAGCGTTGATTCACTGAAAGTTAACCTTAAAAAATCGGATGCCCGGTTTATGATTCAACTTCAGAAGGTAAGTGGAAATGTGACAGACAGTTCAAGTGTCTCCTTGAGCCAGGTTGAAGATATTTCACTGAAAAAAGACAAATCAAGTGAAATTCATGTCAACAATTAACCTGTTGCATCACATCATCCGATAGCATTTTGGGGTACTTCGAATCCTGAATTTTTAATCGAACTCACATAAATGATATTCATTCATTTGTGTGAGTTTTTAATTGGTTTCTTTTTTAAATATTCTTTAAACCATTTACTTACTTGTTTGTCAAAGTTTCGTAATTATTTGCAGTAAATGTTTACTAACCATATAACTCTTAAGATAAAGCGCTCATGAGAATTGAGATTAAAGGACTCAACAAAGTTTATCGCAATGGAAATCATGCAATCAAGGATGTGAATATGACCATCGAAAGTGGCATGTTCGGATTACTGGGACCAAATGGTGCAGGAAAATCAACACTGATGAGAATCCTGGTAACCCTGATGAAACCCTCTTCAGGAGAAGTGCTTGTCGACGGTCTGGATCTGATGAAAGACCGGAAAGAGATCAGGTCGATGCTTGGTTATCTCCCGCAGGACTTCCGGTTTTTCACCAAGCTCAAAACCTACGAATTTCTGGATTACGCTGCCCGCCTTGCCGGTTTGACCAATACAAAGGTCAGAAATGAAACTGTAGAAAAAATGCTGGAAGAGGTTGGTCTTTACGAAGCGAGAAACAGGTATGCCAACAATCTTTCAGGTGGTATGAAGCGGCGGCTGGGTATAGCCCAGGCGCTGATCGGAGAACCGAAGCTAATAATTGTAGATGAACCGACCACCGGATTGGATCCCGAAGAAAGGATACGTTTCCGTAACCTTCTCACCAGGGTAAGTGATAAAGACGTGATTATCATACTTTCAACCCATATAGTTGGCGATATCTCCAGCACCTGTACAGATATGGCTCTGATGAACAAAGGCGTACTATCCTATAAGGGTGCGCCTGAACATTTGATTGAGCTGGCCAAAAATAATGTCTGGAAGATTACAGCAACCGAGACTGAATATTTTGAAATTCAGGAGAAGTATCCTATCATCTCTTCCATCCCGACCGAAGAGGGCTGGGAGGTTCAGGTTGTATCGAAAGAGATCAATGGATACCTGGGTGAAAAGATCGAACCTAACCTGGAGCATGCCTACGTCAATTTCATGGAAAACGAACTCAACCAAAAATGGATTGAGATTTAAATCTTTGGTTCTAAAATTCAAATCAGAAAGAATTCAAAAAACACCTGAAAATGAGAGCGATTAACAATATTATAGCCGTGGCGATCTACGAATCCAAAACCTTGTTCAGGAGTTGGTTCTTTCGCATTTTTTCTATTTTATCACTGGTTTTTGTCTTTTTCTACAACTTTGTGTCACAAACCTCGATTGGAATGCCTAATGGAGACATGATAGCGCTCCCCTCCATGATTCCGTTCACCAACCTGTACATCATTAACCTGGCGCAAGCAGTAATTGCCGTCTTTTTGGCCTCTGAATTTTTGAAACAGGACAAAAAGCTGGACACCACCGAGGTAGTTTATATGCGGCCGATCACCAATGCCGATTATGTGATTGGTAAAACCCTGGGAAACATCTGGGTTTTTGTGGTTCTGAATGCCATTGCACTGGGGATGGTTGCTATTTTTAATCTGGCATCTCCCAATACCCGGTTTATCCTTCTTCCTTATATTTATTATTTCCTGCTGATCAGTTTGCCTACCCTGATATTTATCCTGGGATTCTCCTTCTTTTTAATGTCCATCATCAGGAACCAGGCAGTTACTTTCCTTGTACTGCTGGGTTACATCGCGGCAACCATATTCTACCTTCAGAATGAATTTTATTATGTATTTGACTACATGGCATTTAAACTGCCCATGTCTTGGTCTGAATTTGTCGGCTTTACTTCTTTAGATAAAATACTTATACACAGGGGAATATACCTTTTCCTTGGATTAGGTTTCATTGGTCTAACCATTTTGCTTTTAAAAAGACTGTCACAGTCAAAATATGTGAGAGAAGTGGTAATGGTTTGTTCTGTCCTGTTCCTGGGATTCGGAATCTCCCTCGGTTTCATTTATATCCGGACTATCACCAATGAAGAGAATCACCGGACCGAGATGGTGAATCTGAATAATCGATATGCAAACCAGAAAGTTATGCAGGTGACATCGTATGATATAAATCTGGAACACCTTGGCAATCAGATTGCCGCGACTGCCGCGATGACCCTTAAAAATGCAGGAAATGAGGCAATGAATGAATTTGTGCTGACACTGAATCCCGGACTTTCGGTTCTGGAAGTATCAGGAGGGCAGTTTACCAGGGAGATGCAATTAATAAAGATCAAACCTGATAATGCCATACAACCCGGGGATTCTGTCCGAATCAGCGTCAAGTACAAGGGAACGATAGATGAATCATTTTGTTACCTGGATCAAACCCCGCTTCAGCTTGAAAAATGGAAGGCCAGTCCCAATGGGGTGACTGATAAAAAGCATGCGTTCGTTACTGACGAATACTTGTTGCTGACACCCGAAACACGCTGGTATCCTACATCGGGCGTGAGCTATTCATCCAAGGGATTGAACTGGCTGAGTACCCAATTCTCCAAATACCGTTTGACTGTAAAGGCAGCAAAAGGTCTTACTGTATTATCGCAGGGTAAAAAAACAGAAGAGTCGGATGGCTCAAACCTTTTTGTTCCTGAACACCCTCTGACACAAATTTCGCTGGCAATTGGAAGATACGAAACCAGGTCTGTTCAGGTGGACAAGGTTAATTATTCACTCAGTTTTCTGAAGAAACACAATACTTTCGACAAGTATTTCAAGGTATTAACGGACTCGATCGTCCCGGTTATCCGTGACTTGAAGAAATCCTGGGAGATTAAAATTCACAGGGAGTATCCGTTTGAAAGACTTCAACTGATTGAGATACCTGTGCAATTCTGCTCTTTCAACCACTCCTGGACAAGCGCCGGAGAACAGGTCCAGCCGGAAACGGTATACCTGCCGGAAGGAGGCTACAAAGTGAATGGTGCCAACTTTGCCTTGTCAAAATGGTTTTCGACAAGGAATATGCAACATGATAACGAGACAATTTCCCCGCGCGAAACAGAGGCTAATTACCTGAAAAGATTTGTAAATGATACCTTTTTAGGCAGCAAAGTCAACCAGTTTGGTGGTGGAGGTGGTATAAGAATAGGCGGAGGCGGGCCTAATTTTAATACAGCGGATATTCTGAACCCTTATTTCATCTTTCCAAACTATTACAATTACCTGAATTTCATTTACTCCCCGGTTTATCCTATCACCAACAGGGTGGTCGAATCATATCTCTCAAAAAGTGCGACAGAGGGTGGCAACTTTTTTATGCGGAATGTCACAGGGCTTTCAGCAGACGAAAAGGGTAATATTGCTTTACAGAACAGGTCATTTGCGGACATACTTGAAAAGCAGGAGGACATTGACATTCTGAACAATGTTATACAAACCAAGAGCGGTTTCCTATTTGCACTGATGAAAGGTGCTGTAGGTCCGGAAAAGTTTGATGATTTTATGAGGAGCTTCCTGGATAACCGTAAATTCAGGGTTATACCAGTCGAAGAACTTAATCAGGAGATGAGGAACAATTTCCAACTTGATCTTGACCAGTACCTCCCGCAATGGTATACTGCTGTTGCCTTGCCCGGCTACATTCTTATTGATACCAAGGCCTTCAAAATACAAAAGGACAACCAAGTCAAAACTGTTGTCTCCTTTATCCTGACCAATACGGAATCTATTGCCGGCGCTGTCACAGTTACTTTCAGGATTGGCGGTTTTGGCGGAGGCGACAGAGGTCCGCGGAGAATGGGAGGAGGAACGGATGAAAACATCGAGAAGACCGTTGTTATCGGGGCCAAAGAGTCCAAACGGCTTACTTTTCTTTTAAACAGGGATCCAAGATCCATGACCATTAACACCTATGCATCACATAATCTTCCCTCAACGTTAAATCAACGTTTCGATAAACTGGAGATTGATCCAAAGGGAGATGGTGCTGACAAAGAGGAGGTTATTCCCTACACTGACGGGTCAGAGACGAATGAAATAATTGTTGATAATGAAGATCCCGGGTTCAGGATGGTACAACCTGTTTCTAAGAGTTTCATCAAACGACTGTTTTCTCCCAAAGTTCAGGAAGATGACCTGAAATACAAGGGAATGGAGCTCTGGAATCCAAAGGTTGAATGGACGCTGACGACCAATGAGCAATTCTACGGCAAACAGATACGGTCTGCCTACTATTGCAAGGGTGGAACGGGAGACAGAAAAGCAATCTGGAGTGTGCCAATAAAATCAGGGGGCTATTATAAAGTGTATGCGTATATACCTAAAATCCGATTTATGATGGCTCGCAGGGATAACAACTCGCAACAAACTGAGGAAGACTATAATTTCAGTGTCACACACGACGATGGCGTAGACCATCCCGTATTAAAACCGGATCCAAGGGAAAGCACCTGGATAGAAGTAGGTTCGTACCACTTTTCCTCAGACTCGGCAAAAATTGAACTGACGAATAACACCAAGGCCAAGTTCATCTTCGCGGATGCCGTTAAACTAGTTAAAGAAAAAGAAAAATAAAATCATACCGGTAAAATGAAAAAATCAACATCAATTCTGTTTTTATTGTGCTTGCTTCTGCTTTTTCAATTCAAAACACAGGCCCAGACTATCCTGACGCTTGAAAAATCATTGGAAATAGCCGTGCAAAATAGTCCCAGTATTCAAAGTACTCTGCTTAATCTTGAAAGAGCCACGGAAAACCTGAACGCCCAGCGTGCAGCCCTCAAATCAAAATTTGCGCTGAGTGTCAACCCGATCGATTACAGCAACAGCCGTAAATTTGACAGCCGTACCTCTCAGTGGTTTACCAACGAAGTAATCAATTCATCCGGAACATTTCGTGTGGATCAGCCTATCCTGGCAACGGATGGAAAAATCTCACTTGTCAATACTTTTGGCTGGCAATCAAATACATCTGATGTTCAGGGCAATACTACAGAGAACAAGGCTTTCCTTAATAACCTCTATTTAAGTCTGACTCAACCGCTGTTTACGTATAACAGGACTAAAACGGCCTTGAAAACCCTGGAGCTGAACAATGAGAATGCGATGCTGAGTTATTCCATGCAAAGATTATCCCTGGAAAAAACAGTATCCCAGCTTTTTTACAATGTTTATATGGCGCAGATGAGTTTGACCATCAGGGAGGATGAACTTTCCAATACCCAGAAAAGTTATGACATTATCAAGAACAAGGTCGATGCAGGCCTGGCAGCCAAAGAACAATTGTTTCAGGCTGAGGTAAACCTTTTGACCGCACAATCAAGCAAGGCATCTGCCAGGGTTTCCCTCGATAGTGCCAAAGACCAATTCAAACAATACATCGGACTGGATATTTTTGAGGAAATATCTGTTATAACGGATATCTCAGTGGCACCTATTGAAGTAGATGGCAAGAAAGCGCTCGAACATGGTCTTGCCTCCAGGATGGAATTACGCCAGAGACAAATATCCATTGAAACTTCGCAGTTCGACATGCTGCCTATCATAGCATCGAATGAATTCAGGGGGGATATGACTTTGTCTATTGGTGTTTCAGGAGACGACCCAACCCTTGGGAAGATTTACGATAAGCCTACAAAAAGTCCGCATTACGGTATTACCTTCAACATCCCAATCTTCGACTGGGGACAAAGGGCGGCTCAGATACGGGCCCAGGATGCTGTTATCAATACACAGAAACTGAACTATTCCAACCAGAACACCCAGATAAAAGTCGATATCAGGCAGGTAGTCAGGAATCTGAGCAACCTGAAAGACCAGATTAATATAGCACTCCAAAATCAGAAAAACTCACAGCTGACTTACGACATCAACCTGGAAAGATTTAAAAACGGGGACCTGACAAGTATGGACCTGAACCTGTTCCAGGTACAGTTATCCAACAATAAAATGGCTTATGCCCAGGCTCTTATCAACTACAAGCTTGAATTGCTGAATTTGAAAATACAGTCACTGTTCGACTTTTCCACCAACGAGGCCGTTATACCTGAAAAATACATAAAAGCAAAGGAAACGAGTAAATAACCCGAATAAATCACTGCATTAAAGAACAAGAAGCTCCGAAAGAAGAGTTATTTATAACGAATCCAAATAGAGCCAGATTCAAAGATCTTAAATAATAAACTAAAATAAAACTAAAAATTATATACCAATGAAAATCAATAAAATGTGGAGAATACTCCTCTTTCTTCCAATCCTGGCTTCCTGCGGAAACCAACAAAATGATGTACGGAGTGACATAGCGGTACCTGTGTCCGTTATTGATATTAAGAAAGGACCAATCGTCCAGTATATTAACAGTACCGGAACTGCTAATGCAGCAAGTCAGGCAGTGTTAACCACCGAAATGGCAGGTAATTACATTCCCGCGGTAAATCCAAAGACCGGAAGAGAATTCAAACTGGGAGATTTCGTTGCAAAGGGTACGGTAATCGTCCGGCTTGAAAATCCTGAATACATCAACAACATATCGGTGGATACCAAAAAGCTGAATTTTGAAATTGCTGGTCTTGAGGATGAAAAACAAAAATCTTTGTATGAAAAAGGCGGAGTGACCTATCGCGAACTAAAGAATGCCGAAGTCGCCCTGGCCCAGGCAAAAACAAGTTTCGAAGATGCAAAAATCCAGCAGCAGAAAACTGAAGTCAAAGCTCCTTTTAGCGGAGTAATCGTTAATATTCCTCAGATCACCAGCAACACCAGGATCAATTCCGGGACAAGTGTTGCAACCCTTATGGATTACAGCAAACTGATGATGGACGTAAATTTGCCGGAAAAATACCTGACGACCATTAAGTTAGGCCAGGAGGTTAATATCACCAACTATACCATGCCGAATGATACCCTAAAAGCTCAGATCAGTGAACTTTCACCTGTCATAAGTACAGAAACAAGGACTTTCCAGGGTAAAATGACCATCAACAATCCTGAGCTTAAACTACGGCCCGGAATGTTTGTAAAGGCTGACATTGAAATTGCCAGAAAAGATACCGCAATTGTCATACCGAAAGAGGTTATCGTTGCCGGAGCAAGGGGTAAAACAGTTTATATCGTTGACAGAGGTGCTGCACGTCGCAGAACCATTACCACAGGCCTGGAAAATGATAAATCAGTGGAAGTTATTGAGGGTCTGAAAGCTGAAGACCGCTTAGTCGTCAAGGGATTCGAAACCCTGAGGGATGATGCAAAAGTTACGATCGTAAAATAGGTTACCTGACATTCCAGGCAAAATTCTAAAATAATTTTCTAATGAAGAAATTGACAAATTTTGCAGTCAATTATCCGGTTACCATAGCAATGGTGGTTCTGGGTGTGCTGCTACTTGGTGTCATCTCCTATCAAAAACTGGGGATAGATCTTTTCCCTGACTTGAATTCACCCAAAATTTTCGTTGAAATCAAATCGGGGGAAAGACCACCTGAAGAGATGGAGAAACTCTACGTAACCAATATGGAGGCAGTTGCCTCGCGTCAGAGCGGAGTGCTCCAGGTTTCGTCCATTTCCAAAACCGGTTCTGCGCAAATAACAGTAGAGTACGCCTGGAACAAAGACATGGATGAAGCGTTCCTGGATCTTCAAAAGGCATTGACAAGCTTTTCCCAGAACAGCCAGATCACTGAGATGACTATTACCCAGCACGATCCAAATACAAAACCTGCTATGATCGTAGGTATGTCGCATACCACCATCAAAGACATGAATGAGTTACGGAAAGTTGCTGAAAACTACATGCGTAACGAGCTTGTCCGGATTGAAGGGGTGGCACAGGTCGAGCTGACTGGTACCGAAGAAAATGAAGTACGCATTGACACTGACCCATATGCACTCGAATCTTTTAATTTGACGGTCGACCAGCTTTCCCAGAAAATACAATCCTACAACCGAAGCATATCCGGCGGAACAATCACTGAAACCGGCCTGCAGTATGTTGTGAAAGGAGTTAGCCTTTTACAGCAGAAAGAGGACTTCGAAAATCTTATTGTCGGGTACAAATCGACAGTGGCTGGCAGCACAACTTCTGAGAAAGCCCCCACATTTCTAAAAGATGTTGCAAAGGTAAGTTTTGAAAACAAGGAACCTGTTAACATAGTACGTATCAATGGTGAGCGTTGCATTGCTCTTTCAATTTACAAAGAGACCAAGTACAATACTGTCAAGGCAGTTGAAGAAATTAACAAAACGCTTGAAACCATTGAAAAAGCCCTTCCCGGTTATAAATTCACGGTAGTATCCAACCAGGGAACATTTATCCGCGGTGCTATCGATGAAGTAAAAAACACCATGTATATTGGGATTTTACTGGCTGTTGTGATACTGTTCCTTTTCTTGAGGCAGATCGGCACCACGCTTATCGTCAGTTTGTCTATCCCAATTTCCATTGTTGCAACTTTCAACCTGATGTACTTCAATGACCTCTCCCTTAACATAATGACACTGGGAGGGCTTGCCCTTGGTGCTGGTATGCTTGTGGACAACGCCATTGTGGTTATGGAGAACATCTTCCGAAACCATGAAAACGGAATGTCTGCAAGAGAGGCAGCAATTGTCGGAACGGCTGAAGTAGGCGGTGCAATTACCGCGGCAACCATTACCCACATAGTTGTATTCCTGCCGATAGTTTATATGCACGGAGCCTCCGGCGCCTTATTTAAGGACCAGGCATGGACGGTGGCCTTTTCATTATTTTCATCACTGATCGTAGCGATTTTCCTGATACCGATGTTGTATCACCGTTTTTTCAAAGACAGGAAAAGTGTCTCTATCAACATTCAAAAGAGGACAGGTTATAGGGATTTTCTGACCAACCTCCTGCCCCATCGTATCACTGTAATAATTGCTTCCCTGGTATTACTCGGGTTGTCGTTTTTACTGGTTCCGTACATTGGCAGTGAATTTATGCCTAAAACTGAAAGCAAGGAATTCACCATCAACCTGAAAATGAAAGAAGGTACCACATTAACCCGGACTTCAGAGGCAACTGCATCCATGGAAGCGTTGATCAAACAACTTGTAGGCGATAATTTACAGGCTGTTTATTCGAGAATTGGTCCTTCTTCAGGGACTACATCCACTGATCAATCCATCTTCGAAGGAGACAATACCTCAGAAATAAAAGTCATACTGAAACCGGATAAAAAATTCAGTTCGACCAAAGTCATTGCGACACTTGCAGAATGGTATGCAAAGAATCCGGAAATGGAAGTAAGTTTTACCCAGGATGAGACAGCACTGCAAAGCATTCTCGGGAACAACGATGCCCCGGTAGTAGTTGAAGTCAGGGGTGACGATCTTGCTGTTCTTGATACACTGACTCACCGTACAAAGGCGGCAGTACAGGACATCCCAGGATTGTACAACTTCACCACCAATATGGATGAAGGATACCCCGAAGTGAATGTGATGGTAGACCGTTTCCGTGCTGGCACCTATAACCTGGCTGTAAGTGACATTGTAACCCAGGTTACCGCAAAGCTTGAAGGGCAACTCGTCGGTCAGTATGATAACGGCGGCGAATTGCGTGATATCACCATTCACCTTCCAAAACTTGGACTGGCTGAACTGGGAGATGTAATTATCCGAAACGGGACACAAGTGGTAAGACTGGGAGAAGTCGCTACGCTCAAGGAAGCGCTTGCCCCTAAAGAGATTTTCCACAGCAACCAGATCAGGGTCGGCAAAGTAATGGCAGAACTAAAAAAAGGTGCCTCTCTCGATAAAATATCCAAACAAATAGAGTCGAAAATTTCAGCCATTGAATTGCCCCAGGACTATCGTTATAAAATTACCGGGGAAGAACAAAAAAGAAAAGAATCCATGGATAACCTGGGATTCGCGCTGATTTTATCCATCGTATTGGTTTACATGGTTCTAGCAGCAAAATTTGAATCACTCATACATCCTTTTGTAATTCTGCTCTCTATACCTTTCGCTATTGTCGGAACAATTATTCTCTTTTTCCTTCTTGGTCAGACATTTAACATGATGGCGCTTATCGGTATCATTATGCTTGGAGGTATAGCTGTTAATGATGCCATTATATTGGTTGACAGGATCAACCAGTTGCGGGAACAGGGAATAGAGAAGAGACAGGCCATTGCCCAGGCAGGCCAGCAACGGTTGCGTCCCATTCTGATGATGAGTATTATAACGGTGATCGCCCTTATACCACTTACGCTTGGCATTGGTGACAGTGCATCGCTCAGGTCTCCAATGGCGCTTGCTGTAATCGGGGGGATGGTTACGAGCACCTTACTTACACTGGTTGTAATTCCTTGCGTTTATGATCTGTTAACAAGCAACAAACCAATCGTGCAGGACAATTAAACCAACAATTTTAAACGGATGGACTTTATTATAAAAAGAAAGGTATTGATCAGCATGCTCTTCCTCGGGGTGAGCTTATTGGGTTATGTTTCCTGGAAAAATCTTTCTATGGAATTAATGCCTAATGCTGAACTTCCTATGCTTTATGTACAGGTTGCCTGTCAGCAGGAGGTTGACCCGAAATTCATGGAAAGCCAGGCAATCATTCCGCTTGAAGGAGTCATCGGATCCATGCAGGGAATTGAAGACATGGAGTCTTCCTGCCAATCCAGGAGAGGGACTATAATGGTGACATTTAATAAAAATGTCAACTTCAAATATACCTACCTTAAGCTGCAGGAGAAAATCAACCAGATAAAATCGACAATACCGGAGCAATTTATTGTGACACTGGTAAAAGTTGACCTTCAGCAAATTACCAAGCAGTTCATGCAGCTTCAGGTTCGCGGAAGTGGTGGAGTTGATCTCGTCAGAAACATCACCGACCAGAAAATCAAGCCCGAACTTCAGAACATTGAAGGCATTGCGGGTATGAACATCTTTGGCGGTCACGAGAAAACCATTGAAATTCAATTAGATATGGATGTTTGCGATGCTTACAAGATATCAGCATCCACCATTCGAAGCAAATTGACTGCCAATTATCGTACAAGGGCCTATGCTGGTGACGTGTACGGTTCAAACCTCAAGTATGCGGTGCAGGTCACATCAGAATTTGATGATCTGAGCCAGTTAGAGAACCTGGTTATTGCTGATGGGCCAATATTGTTGAAGGATGTAGCCAAAGTCTATTTCGGCACCAAAGAGCAGACCTCACTCTCCAGGGTAAACGGTAAGGATGCAGTGTCGATAACCTTGATTAACGACGCTCAATCCAATCTGATCGATCTCTCCAAAAAGACGCTGGAAGTCATTGCAAAATTAAACAAGGACCTTGCTCAGAAAGAAATCGAGATAACTGTGCAAAACAATGCTGCAGATACGATGGAGAAGAACCTTAACCAGATAGGTGAGCTTGCACTGGTCGGTGCACTCCTGGCTATCTTTGTATTGTGGATTTTCCTCAAAAATATACAGCTTGTATCAATCATTTCACTGGCTATCCCCATCTCTGTTCTTACCGCCTTTAACGTTTTCTACTATTCTGATGTGAGCATCAACAGCCTGACACTCGTCGGAATGGCCCTGGCAGTAGGGATACTTCTGGATAACAGTGTCGTGGTGCTGGAAAATATCTACAGGCTCCGTGCTACCGGCAAACCTCCCCGCGAGGCGGTAATACAGGGTACCACTGAAGTTTGGCGCTCAGTCTTTGCATCAACACTTACAACAGCAACCGTATTCCTTCCATTTCTTTTCTCGGATAATTTTTATGTTAAGCTTTTAGGGAAAAACATTGGCATTTCAATCATTTCGACTCTGCTGGTTTCCCTGGCGGTGGCAATGCTACTGGTGCCGATGCTGGCTTATACCTTCCTGAAAAAGAAAGCAGGCGGAAGCATGGAGTTCACCCAGGTTTCAACCCGAAACAAGCTTGTTCAGGCATATCACATGATCCTGAAATATTCCTTAAGAAAACCGGCACAAACGGTGGTAGGAGGAGTGGTAGTATTCTTTGTGACAATATTTATCTGCCTGGCAGTAAGTATGAGCACCCTTACTGACGTCAAAACAACCGCTTTCCGGATCAATGTCACTATGCCTACAGGTTCAACGATCGAATCAAGTGATAAGGTGGTGAGTGAAATTGAAAACCGGATCAAGGGTATCGAAGAAATTCAGGATGTTACAAGTAATATTCAGGCAGAGAGCGCAGTAGTCACCGTTTTACTGAAAGAGGATTATAAGAAAATCAAAAAACGCTCGCTTTCACAAATACGTGATGAAGTAAAAAATAAAGTGAATAATGTTCCGGGCGGAACCACTGATATTGCTGACGCCTCTTCAACAGGAAGTAACAGCATAGGAGGCGGAATGCCAATGACCAGTTCAGGATCAGGAAATTTCATGTCGATGATGGGACTGGGTGTCAACCAGGAACGCATTGTCATCAAAGGGGAGGATTTTGAAGTAATGAAGAATGTAGCCTCTGATTTACAGTACTTTCTGCAAGGACTTGAGTCCATGAATTCTGTAAGGGTAAGCTATTCCAACAACAGGCCTGAGGTACATCTGATGTTCAATCCTTTGCTGATGAATTCATATGATGTATCACTTGCAAGCATTTCGGGAGAATTAAACTCCTTCAGCAAAGAGATTGTAACAACCATCCCCTATAAGCAGGGCAACGAACAGTATGATATCACTATCAAGGAGATGCCCAAAAAAGGACAAACTGCAGAAGAAGCCAAGAAGAACAGGACTGCCTTTGACCTGAGGACACTTCCGATTGCGGATACAAATGGAGGTCTTCATGAACTGCAAAACATCAGCGATATTGTTTTGTCATCAGGTTATGCAACGATAACCAGGGTGAACCAGGAGAAACAGATAGAAGTAGTTTACAGGTTCGTAGATGCAGCGCAGCAATCAAAAGAATTGCTTGAATCATACAGGGCTGAGGTTGACAAAATTGTTGAAAACTATAATCTGCCTACGGGCATTGCCACTCAGGTGATCCATGAAGAAGATACCCTCAAGGATTTCTACTTTTTGATTCTTGCTGCTTTCTTCTTGATATTCATGATAATGGCTTCAGTATTTGAGTCATTGTCGACGCCGTTTGTCCTGATGTTTTCCATCCCTCTTGCTGCGATTGGGTCATTCCTTGCACTGATATTCACACACAACTCCCTATTCAGTGCCAACACCCTGATTGGATTTTTGATTTTGATCGGTGTTGTTGTCAACAACGGTATTATCCTTATCGACTATACCCAGATTCTTCGAAGTCGCGGATACAAGAAAAACCGTGCATTGATGATGGCTGGAATGTCAAGGCTCCGTCCAATCTTAATCACCGCTATTGCCACCAGCGCAGCTATGTTACCGCTGGCCATGGGGGATAATGAATATGTAGGTGCAATCGGAGCTCCTTTTGCCGTTACCGTTATTGGTGGTTTGACTTTAAGCACGCTGCTTACACTGGTATTTATCCCAACTTTCTATTCCGGACTTGAGACATCGCTGAACTGGATAAAAGAATTGAACTGGAAACTAAAAATCGTTCAAATAATCCTATTTGTAACAGGCCTAATCCTGATTTACACGAAAGTAGATGATTTCTTGTGGAAAATGCTGGATACAGTCGCTCTCGTCATTTTCGTTCCCGGAACCACCTGGTTTATCATGAACAGCTTGCGAAAAGCAAAAGAGACGGTTATCGACCCCAATAAGCAAATCACCATTAAAATTGAAAACCTGGTTAAGATTTACGACTGGGGAAGTCGTTTTGCCAGGGAATGGAAAGGTAACCGAAACATAAGAGAACGGGCGGGTCACATCAAAAACTACAGAAAAATTACTGATTTTGACCTGTTTATCTGGCAGATTCCATTGCTGGGCTTTATGATCTACTTTAGCTTCTTCTATTTGGAAAACAGTTTATATGCCTTGGTTTTTGCGGTACTTTCTTACCTAATGATTCTCGGCATGTGGGGTCCAATTGCGGAATTTCTAAATTTCAGGGCTCAGAAAGAAGATAAGAAGTGGAAGGAAAAACTGGCGAATACAGGTTTCAAAGTTCTGTATTGGGGATTGCCAATGCTAACTTTGATACTCCTTTATTTTAAGTGGGAAAACATCGTATCAGTGACAATTATTGGCTCAATCTGGTATTTCATCCTGGCTGTTGATACCACCGCAGGTAGGCTCTACCGTGATAACGTGAATATTGAAAGGCTTAAGGGACGTTTTGCCCGACTGAGAAGAATATTCTACAAGCTTGTTGAGCAGATGCCGGTAATTGGACGCAAAAGAGATCCGTTTAAAGCACTAAAAGGGGTTTCACTTGAAATCAATACCGGAATGATAGGCTTGCTTGGCCCCAATGGAGCCGGTAAATCTACTATGATGCGTGTAATCTGCGGAATATACGAACAGAGCTATGGCAAAGTCTGGATCAACGGAATCGATACACAGGAAAAACGTGAGGAATTGCAGGGACTTATAGGATATTTACCACAGGAATTTGGTACATATGAGAATATGTCTGCTTACGAATTTCTTGATTATCAGGCAATTCTTAAAGGGCTGACTGACACGGACGCCAGGCACAATCGGATCGAGTACGTTCTGAGTTCGGTGCACCTTTGGGACCGCAAAGACGAAAAGATTGGCGGATTCTCGGGTGGTATGAAGCAAAGGATGGGTATCGCGCAGATTTTACTTCATTTGCCCAGAATACTCGTTGTCGATGAACCTACCGCTGGACTTGACCCACGTGAAAGAATCAGGTTCAGAAATCTTCTTGTTGAATTGAGCCGCGAACGGATCGTCATTTTCTCTACCCACATTATCGAGGATATTTCGAGTTCGTGCAACCAGGTTGCGGTTGTAAACCGCGGGGAACTCTGCTACACCGGTCATCCGAACGATATGGTAAAATTGGCTGAAGGATTCGTCTGGCAGTTTTCCATTCCAGCCAGGGACTTCGACAATTTCCCAATGAAAGAAAGGGTAATTCATCATATGCGTGAAGGTGACATGATCAAAATTCGCTTTCTTTCAGTGGAGAAACCTGCTGAGGATGCAATTTCAGTCAAGCCCGTGCTGGAGGAAGCCTATCTCTGCATACTCAAGGGATTTAATAAGAAGTAATGAGTTATGAGTTATGAGTTAATTTGCATCAAATAGCTCATAATTCATAACTTACAATACAAAAATGTAATATTTGATATTTCTGTGAAGATGGATAAAGCAATATTAAAGAAAAGTCTTAAGAACAATATGAATCTGTTGCTGAAACTGGCCGGATACAACCTTAAAATCATTTTTGCAGGTCGTTTTTTCTGGTTTGTTCTCGCCTCACTGGTAATTTTTCTGTTACTGTCGATTCAACTTGTATTCAACAATCCCGGGTTCAATTCTTCTGCTGTTTACGGGATATTGTTCTTACCGGGTATTTTGCTCGTCTTCTACCCTACTGTTTTTGGCATTCAGAACGATGCGGACTCCAGGATTCTTGAAATTCTGTTCGGCATACCTGATTACCGTTACAAAGTATGGCTGGTCCGGCTTTTTATGATCTTTCTCCTTACCTGGGCCATTTTGTATGTATTTTGCTGGCTAGGCTATTTCGGACTGACTCCTTACCCGGTATTCAACATGTCCTTTCAACTGATGTTTCCGGTTTTCTTTCTCGGATGCCTGGCATTTTTGGTTTCGACAATCGTGAAAAACGGAAACGGAACAGCTGTGGTAATGATACTCATTGGTGTCGCATTACTCTTTATGAGCAATTGGCTGGAAAATACACAGTACAATGTTTTGCACAACCCCTATAGTATTCCTCAGCGAATGAATGAAATGGTTTGGGCACAGATTTCACAAAAAAACAGGATCTTTTTGGCCATTGGCAGTGTGGTATTCCTGCTGGGCGGATTGACGAACCTTCAGAGAAGGGAAAAATTCCTGAAATAATCCGTGAATCCGATCATTTGATTATTTGATTCAGTTTAATCCAGATGTCATTCAGAAACATAAACGGGACTTGCACACTTTCCGGACTCTCCCCCATACGGACTAAAACAATATTCTTTGATGGGACAATACTTACGTACTGCCCGTTTTTACCAATGCCTGAAAACATATCAGCCGGTCCGGCCGGTGAAATGCTTCCCGGAAATACAATCTGGGTTTCAGGTATCATAAACGACTCCTTGCCGTTGAGCCACCACAGGTACCCGTAACTTTTGTTCAACTGCTGAGAGGTATTTACCATTTCACGGAAATAGTTGCTGTCAGTTATAATTTTTTTACTCCCCCATGCTCCGTTGTTGAGCATCAACAGCCCAAAACGTGCCATTGAACGAGCTGTACTAAAGTAAACATGGTCACTGTCTACCCATTGCCATGATCCATCCATGCCAATTTTATCTGTCAGCTTAGATTTGAAATAAGTTTCAAATGTCATGCCGGTGGCATTGGCGACAACTTTTTCAAGCAAAGTATAAGGACCATTGTGATAAGCCCAGCGTGTTCCTGGAACAGCCTTGTAAATTAAATCACCGGGGCTTATGCCATGACTTTGTGGGACACCGTCATTCAATCCGGTGGTCATGGTAAGCTGATGAAGGACTGTAATCTGAGCTTCCTGTTGAATTGGAAGTGAAGTCCAGCCAGTTCCCAGGTATTTGGAGGATTTATCCTGAATAGAAAGAAATTCATCTTCCTGGGCCATTCCAACAGTGAATGAGGTCAGCGTTTTCCCGGCTGAAGCCCAATACCATAAAGCAGTTTGACTGAAGGCAGCCAGTCCTGTCAGATTTTTACCATAATATTTCTCCAAAACAATTTTACCATCCTTCAGAAGTATGAAGGCCCTTGTACCATTATCCTGAAGCAGTTTCTCAAGATCAGGGATTGAAGCAGTATTCCATCCAAGTGACTGTGGTGTGACAGATTCCCATATGCCTGTACCATCGGGTGGAAAATAAAGTGTTGAAGATTGCTGCGTATTGTCTGTGGTGTCATGATCTTTTGAACAGGACAGCAAACTGAAAAGCGACAAAAAGACAACGATTTTCCAATACATGATCAGGTAAATTATTCGATTCAATACTTAAAAATGAACAGTTCTGGTTAAGGAAGTCTTCCATAAAAATCAGAAGAAACTTATCAGCAAGGCGATATTCAACATGGTAACCACCGCCCCTACGGAATAGAGAAGAATGGCATTGAACCTGCTGTTTTTGTATTTTCCCATTACTTTTTCAGATGAAGTGAGATAAACCTGGAGAAAGATGGTGACTGGCAATTGGATACTTAGCAACATCTGAGAGTAAATCAAGCCATTGAATGGATTGGATATGGCAAAAATAAGGATTAACGCTGCCACGAACGAAATAGCAATTCCCAAACGCGAGTGGTTGTCCTTAATATCATAGGGTTCCTGGAATATCCCGGAAAAAATAGATCCTGCCGCCATGCCTGAGGTGATCGTCGAAGCAATTCCGGCAAACAAAAGGGCGACCGCAAAAACAATCGCTGAATGAACTCCCAGCAAAGGTGCCAGTAACAGCTGTGCCTGCTGCAATTCAGATACTACCTTACCAGCCTTGAAAAACGTGGCTGCGGCAAGCAGGATCATTGCACTGTTGATTGCCCAGCCAACCAGCATGGATATGAGTGTATCAAGAAATTCATAATTCAGCTGCTTCTTGATGGTCTTTTCATCCTCCAGGTTCCATTGCCGGCTCTGTATGATCTCACTGTGCAGAAACAGGTTATGAGGCATAACTACAGCCCCGAGCACGCTCATGATAATTATCATGGATCCCTTTGGAAAGGAGGGTGTTACCCATGAATGGATGGCACTGTCCCAGTCTATTTGAACCAGCGACAACTCATAGATAAAAGAAAGACCGATTACAGAAACAAAGGCAATGATCCATTTCTCAATCATTTTGTATCCATTGGTAAACAGCATAATAAGAACAAAAATGACAACCATGACCGAAGCTGCACGGATGGGTACATCAAAAAGCATGTTCAAAGCAATGGCGCCCCCCAATATTTCTGCAAGCGATGTTGAAATTGAGGCAAGAACTGCCGTGGATAGTATGACTTTTGAATAACGCGGCCTGATGAATTTTGTTGCGGCTTCCGACAGACACAGACCAGTGGCGATACCAAGATGCGCTACGTTGTGCTGGAGCATAATCAGCATAATGGTAGAAAAAGTGACCATCCACAGCAAAAGATAACCAAAATTTGCTCCGGCGGCAAGGTTGGAAGCCCAATTTCCAGGGTCGATAAAACCAACCGTAACAAGCAGTCCGGGACCAAGATACTTCAGTATCTCGAGTCCGCCGAACTTTGGCCTGTAATCCTTGCGGTCTATGTTATCAAAAAAACCCATCTTCTTTTTGTCCATTAAGCAAATATATCAAATATTGTACGGAGTACTTAAATCCTGGTACACATAAAAATGGGATGCAAGCCTAAAAAGTCTGACAAAATAAACACATTCAAATATTTACATATGCCTTTCCCAATACTGGAAATCACCCGGAAAGCTTAAAAAGTTAAAATTACTGATCAAAATCGACCTTGAAAATGCAAGTTAATATTTACCTTTGCATGCTTTAATACTCACCGGACTTTGCCTGAAAACCAACCAGGCCGCAAAATTGATTTTGATTGATTATACCCGAAAAAATGAGGAAATCCACTGGTATCTTTCTGTTGTTTTTAGCCATAATTGTCACGGGTTTTAATGGTTATGATCAACATCGTTCCAAACAACTGGAAACTTTCATTCTTAAATTAAAATGTTAGATATTATTATTCAAATTTTCAATTAAACAGATGAGAATTTATTTACTTCCATTGCTTCTTCTTGCTTTTAACCTGAGCGCGCAACAGGTTCCTGTTAAATTACAGTGCGAGCACCTTGAAAATCCCCTTGGTATTGACGTTACGAATCCGAGGTTATCCTGGAAACTGGATGATAACCGGATGGGAGCCCTCCAGACAGCATACCGGGTAGTGGTAGGTACTGATTCTTCAATGGTGGCGCAAGGAAAAGGAAATCTGTGGGATACACACAAAGTACTGTCTGATAGTACTTTGATTATCTATTCAGGAAAAAAACCTGATCCTTATACAAAATATTACTGGCAAATCAGAACATGGGATCAACAGGGCACTGAAAGTGTGAATAATCCGGTTGCTTCCTTTGAAACCGGCATGATGGAGGTAAAAAACTGGCATGGTGCATGGATCACCGACACCAGGGATATCGCCCTGAAACCTGCACCCTATTTCAGGCAGGAGATAGATGTGAAAAAACAGGTGGTTTCTGCCAGGGCCTATGTAGCAGTTGGCGGACTTTTCGAATTGTACCTGAACGGAAAGAAAGTCGGCGATCACATGCTGGATCCGATGTACACCAGGTTTGACCGCCGGACTTTATACCTTGTTCATGATGTGACACCCTATCTCAAGGAAGGGAAAAATGCCATAGGAATCCTACTGGGAAACGGATGGTTCAACCTTCAGTCTACAGCCGTATGGTACTTCGACAAGGCACCCTGGCGGGCCAGGCCAAAATTCTGCCTGGATCTGAGGATCACTTATGCAGACGGAACAGTCCAGACAATATCCTCCGGAACAAGCTGGAAGACAGCATTAAGTCCCATTATTTTCAACAGTATCTATACTGGGGAACATCAGGATGACAACCTCGAAAAACCGGGATGGAGTACTCCTGGTTTTGATGATTCCAAATGGGTCAATGCCAAACTGACGGCGTCTCCATCCCAAAACATTGTATCACAACAGCTTAGTCCAATCCGGGCAACTACAGCGATCCAGGCACAGAGCATGCGAAAATTCAGTGATTCTCTCTATGTTTTCAATTTGGGCAGGAACATTGCCGGAATAAGCAAAATTACCATGAAAGGCCTTCCTGGTACTGTGGTAGGGCTTAAACATGGCGAAAGGCTTTACCAGAATGGCAGGGTGGACCAATCTAACATCGACGCTCATTACCGTCCGACAGATAATTCAGATCCTTATGGAACAGATATTTACACTCTAAAAGGAGATGGTGAGGAAACTTTTTCACCCCATTTCAACTACAAGGGATTCCAGTATATTGAAGTCTCGGCCAATAAGCCGCTTGAACTGTCAAAAAACAGTGTGACCGGCTACTTTATGCATAGTGACGTACCAGCCATAGGAAAGATTGAAAGTTCAAACCCTACCCTGAACAAAATCTGGTGGGCTGCCAACAACTCTTACCTGTCCAACCTGTTCGGCTACCCGACTGATTGCCCGCAAAGGGAAAAAAACGGCTGGACCGGAGACGGACAGATATCCGTAGAAACAGGGTTATTTAACTTTGACGGCATCACAGTCTATGAGAAATGGCTGGCCGACCACCGTGATGAACAACAACCGAATGGGGTCCTTCCAAATATTATCCCCACTTCGGGCTGGGGTTACGACTGGGCAAACGGTCCTGACTGGACCAGCTCACTGGCAATTATTCCCTGGAATGTCTACAAGTTCTACGGTGACAGCCGCCTTTTAAAACAAACGTATGACAACATCAAAAGATATGTTGATTATATTGACCGGATTAGTGTAAACAATCTAACCGACTGGGGATTAGGCGACTGGATTCCCGTCAGGTCAAAGGCCAGCAGGGAACTTACTTCCTCTTGTTATTATTACACAGATGCCATTATTCTGGCCAGCACGGCAAAGATGTTTAACAAAATGGATGATTATGAACACTATACCAAACTGGCAGAAAGAATTAAAAAAGCCATCAATGACAAATTTCTGAATTCAGCAACAGGAATATATGCTTCAGGATTTCAGACCGAACTTGCTGCGCCTCTGTTCTGGGATGTTGTTCCTGATGATAAAAAGGCCATTGTAGCAGCCAACCTGGCAAAAAGGGTTGAAGCCGATAATTTCCATCTGGATGTGGGCCTTCTGGGCACCAAGGCCCTTTTGAATGCACTCAGCGAAAACGGTTATGCAGATATTGCCTACAAGATTGCTTCACAGGAAACTTATCCGTCCTGGGGTTGGTGGATCGTCAACGGTGCCACCACACTGTACGAAAACTGGCCTATCGATGCCAAGTCCGACATCTCGCTCAACCATATTATGTTCGGAGAAATAAATGCCTGGTTTTACAAAGCTCTTGGCGGAATACGCCCTGATCCTGCCTTTCCCGGTTTTAAAAATATTCTCCTGGAACCTCATTTTGTTAAAGGACTGAATCATTTTGAAGCATCCCACACGGGTCCTTACGGGACAATTATTTCAGGCTGGACGAAAAACAGGGAAAAACTGGAATATTCAGTCACAATTCCGCCCAACAGTACCGCGACTTTGGTTCTCCCTGCAAAAAGCATAAAAGAAAATAACTTGCCAATTGAAAAAAATCCATTTATCAAAATAATTAATGCTGATAATTCTGCTGTAACACTCTCACTATCCTCCGGTAGTTATCATTTCACTTTTTAATCGAATCAGTAATGAAAAAATTATTATCTTTTTTGTTCATCCAAATCCTGACGTTCTTTGTAATCGGAGTATGCTACGCTCAATTATCTGACAATGAATATAATAATGCATGGGAAAATCAGCGCATCAATGAAATTAACCGGGAAGCTCCACATGCGACTTTTGTCCCGTACGACAAAGAAGCAAAGGTTGCGGTCAACGACTACACCGCCTCCCCATTTTACCTGTGCCTGAACGGGAAATGGAAATTCAACCTCGTCAACAATCCTGGTCTCAGGCCTGACGGTTTTTTTAAACCTGCTTTTGATGATGCCAAATGGGATCTGATAGATGTACCGTCCAACTGGGAACTTAAAGGGTATGATTATCCTATCTATACAAACATCACCTATCCTCACCCGGCAACTCCTCCAACTATACAGGGAGATCACAATCCGGTAGGTTCATACCGCACCACCTTTGAAATTTCTCCGCGATGGAAAGGGAAACAAATTATCCTCCATTTCGGGGCGGCGGGTTCGGCCAGTTACGTTTGGGTAAACGGTAAACGTGTCGGTTACAGCGAAGACAGCAAGACCCCATCCGAATTCAACATAACCAACTACCTGCAAGAAGGTAAAAATCTTTTGGCAGTGCAGATTTTCAGGTGGAGTGACGGATCTTACCTGGAAGACCAGGACTTTTTCAGAATGAGCGGTATTACCCGTGATGTCTTCCTTCTGGCAAGAAATAGCGTGCATTTGTACGACTTCAGAAGCACTGCCTCACTCGATGCCAAATATCAAAACGGGTTATTTAACCTTGATCTCAAGATCAGAAATTCCACCCCATCCAACCAGCCTGTCATTGTCGAAGCCAGGGTATCAAAAGATGGTAAAGAAGTGTTCAATAAAAGTTCAAAACTGGTCTGTTTCACAAACCTCAACGAACTCAAGTTTGCTTCTATCCTGCCTAAGGTGCAAGTGTGGAGCGCCGAGAAACCCAATCTGTATCAGCTGATTATAACTCTGAAAGATCAAAGCGGTAAAATTATTGAGACAGAAGGCTGTAAAATCGGATTCAGGAAAGTAGAGTTCAAAAACGGCAACCTATGCGTCAATGGCCGCAAAATATATGTCAAGGGGGTTAATATGCATGAGCATCACCAGGTAAACGGTCATGTCGTCGACAAGGAAACCATGATGAAGGACCTCTCACTGATGAAACAGTTCAATATTAACACAGTAAGAACCTGCCATTATCCTGAACCGGAACTCTGGTATGAATTGTGCGATCAGTACGGTATGTACCTGATTGACGAGGCCAACATCGAATCGCACGGGATGGGTTACGGGAATAAATCGCTGGCCAAAGACTCCACCTGGTTTGGGGCACACCTCTTCCGTACCAGGAATATGGTTGAAAGGGACAAGAACCATCCTTCAGTAATTATCTGGTCTTTGGGCAATGAAGCAGGTGATGGCACCAATTTTGAAAAGACCTATGCCTTCGTCAAAAATTTTGATTCAACCCGCCCGGTACAATACGAACAGGCAGGCCAGAAGGCGCATACCGATATAGTCTGCCCGATGTACTCCAGAATTCCGGAACTGGTTAAATATGCCACGACTCACAAGGACCGGCCTTTCATCATGGTTGAATATGCCCATGCAATGGGTAACAGCGTTGGCAATTTCCAGGATTACTGGGATGTTATTGAAAAGTACGATGCCCTTCAGGGCGGATGTATCTGGGACTGGGTAGATCAGGGCCTGCTGACAAAAAACAGCCAGGGTGAACCATTTTGGGCATATGGAGGCGATTTTGGTCCGAAGGATGTCGTCTCTGATGGAAATTTCTGCTGCAACGGAGTGGTTAATCCTGACAGAAATCCCAAAGCGTCTCTGTATGAAGTCAAAAAAGTTTACCAGAATGTTGGATTTAAAGCATTGGATCTCAACAAAGGCAAATTTCAGATCATCAACAAGTTTAATTTTACAGATCTGAAAGAATTGCAATTTGCCTGGCGCATAGAAGCTGACGGGGTAAAAATAAGTGGTGGAGCATTGACAAATTTTGCTGCTGCACCCGGATCTGTTAAAGAAACCACGATTCCTTTCAAAATCGTACCTGAAGCTGGAAAGGAATATTTCATCATTCTTGAAGCAAAAACCGTGGCTGGTACAGACCTTGTACCCAAGGGGCATATTGTTGCCTATGAACAATTTGCATTGCCGCTTTCACAATCTGCTTCAACCATTGAGCCTAATGGGAAAGTTTCCCTGGACCTGACTCCTGCAACAGCCACTTTAACAGGAAAGAATTTCAAAATACAGTTCGATCTTGTGAAAGGTGTCATTAACAGCATGAATTACAATGGGATAGAGATGCTGGCAGATGGCAAAGGTCCTGAGCCTGATTTCTGGCGTGCACCGACAGACAATGATTTTGGCAATGGACTCGACCAACGCTGCCGCATCTGGAGAAAAGCAGGTACTCAAAGACAACTGATTGACCATAAAGTAAATGCAATTTCTGATTCTGAAGCTGAAATCAGGTTTACTTTTTCTTTGCCAGGACTTAAAGGTGAGACAGCTGCTACTTATGAAAGTCTCTATCGCGTATTTGCAGACGGTTCTGTCTCCATCAGGAACAGTTACTCCCCAGGCACCGACAAACTGCCTGAAATGCCCCGGATGGGCATGCAGATGCAGCTTAAGAGAGAATTTGAAAACCTTGAATGGTATGGTCGCGGACCACTGGAAAATTACTGGGACAGAAAAAGCGGCTCACTGGTTAGTCTTTACACCGGTAAAGTAAAAGACCAGTATTTTCCTTACGTCAGGCCACAGGAAAATGGCAATAAATCCGATGTGCGCTGGGCTTCGCTCACCAACAATCTTGGTGAGGGAATACTGGTCATCGGAGATCAGTTGCTTAATATCACGGCCCACCACAACCTGATGGAGGACTTCGAATCCCCGGTGCGCACCATCGGTCATATATACCAGGGTAAAGAAGTAGTTAACAGGCACATATGCGATGTTAAAGAGAGAAACCTGACAGCGTTGAACATCGATTACCTGATGATGGGTGTCGGCGGCGACGATAGCTGGGGGGCCAGAACTCATCCTGAATATACGATCCCCGGAAATAAAAATTATGAATACTCCTTCAGGATCGTTCCTGTGATTAAAAATGACAACATTCCTCTAATTGCAAGACTAAAGATCCAAACTAAATAAGGGCCGAGCGGGTTTATTTATTAACCATCGGTTGTTCATTACTGAGGGAGCGAATTTTAATTATCGCTCCCTTATTTTTTTATATTTGTGCAAACTCATCAAAAATGGTCCAAGGTTATTCAGAAGATTCGATACGCACACTCGACTGGAAAGAGCATATCCGGAAAAGACCCGGCATGTACATCGGAAAGCTGGGAGACGGCTCTGCGGCTGATGATGGTATATATGTGCTGCTCAAGGAGGTGATCGATAATTCGGTCGATGAATTTATGATGGGCAATGGCAAAAAAATTGACATCCATGTTTCTGACCAGCGGATTTCAGTACGAGATTTTGGCCGTGGAATCCCGCTTGGGAAGCTGATGGATGTGGCTGCCCGGATGAACACCGGTGCAAAATATGATTCCAAGGCTTTTAAAAAATCAGTCGGACTAAATGGTGTTGGAATAAAGGCTGTCAATGCCCTTTCCAACGCTTTTTCGATAAAATCCGTTCGTGACGGAAAAGTTAAAATCATTGAATTCTCCAAAGGAGATGTAACCATCGACAATGAAGAAATACCAACTGACGAGCCCAATGGCACCACTGTGGTTTTTACCCCTGATGAGGATATTTTCAAAACCTACCACTACATAGACGAATATGTGGTGGCTATGCTTAAAAACTACACCTACCTCAATGCCGGCCTTACCATCAACTACAACGGTGAAAAATACCTCTCAAAAAACGGTTTGTATGATCTCCTGAACGAAAACATCGGACAGGAACCCCTCTACCCTATTATCCACCTCAGGGGAGAAGACATCGAAAGCGCCATCACCCATGGCAACCAATACGGAGAAGATTACTATTCGTTTGTAAACGGACAGCATACTGTTCAGGGAGGTACTCACCTTGCTGCTTTCCGCGAAGCACTGATCAAGACAATCCGCGATTTTTACAAGAAAGAGTTTGATGCCTCCGATATCCGGGCTTCCATTGTTGCTGCTATCAGCATCAAGGTCGAGGAACCTGTATTCGAATCACAGACAAAAACGAAACTTGGATCCAGGGATATATCACCGGATGGCATTTCAGTCCGTAATTTTGTGATGAATTTCATCCAAAAAGAACTGGGCAATTATCTTCATAAAAATCCCCAGACTGCAGATGTCCTCCTAAAAAGGATACAAGAATCTGAAAGAGAAAGAAAGGCCATTTCAGGCATTCAGAAACTGGCCAAACAGCGGGCAAAAAAGGTAAGCCTTCACAACAAAAAGCTAAGGGACTGCCGAGTTCACTATAACACTCCTCACGAGAACAAAGAGAACAGCTCAATTTTTATCACCGAGGGAGATTCGGCCAGCGGTTCAATCACCAAATCAAGGGATGTAAATACCCAGGCCGTGTTTAGTTTACGGGGCAAACCCCTTAATTCATACGGTCTTACAAAGAAAATCGTTTACGAAAATGAGGAGTTTAACCTTCTTCAGGCTGCCTTGAATATTGAAGAAGGCATCGATGAACTACGTTACAACAAAGTCATCATTGCGACAGACGCTGACGTAGACGGAATGCATATCCGTTTGTTACTGATTACCTTTTTCCTGCAGTTTTTCCCTGAATTAATACGGAGAGGTCACTTGTATATATTGCAAACGCCGCTTTTCAGGGTACGAAATAAAAAACGGACCGAATATTGCTATTCAGAACAGGAACGGGATATTGCCGTTAAAATGCTGGCAACGGGTGTTGAAATTACCCGGTTTAAAGGTCTTGGGGAAATTTCACCGGATGAATTTAAAAACTTCATTGGAGAGCAAATCCGCCTGGACCCCGTGATTTTAAATAAAAATGAGTCGATTGTCGAAATGCTGGAGTTTTATATGGGTAAAAACACTCCGGACAGGCAGGATTTTATCATTGAAAACCTGCATGTTGAAAAAGATGAGATCTAAACTTATATGCAATTCATTGAGACTGACCGAAAAATGTCGTCAATTTTGAACTGGTTATTCTTGGTATCAATTTAAAATAAGAAATTTGTAAGAATGGCGAACGAAGGAGAACTTTTGCCCGGGGATTTTTTGGATGACAAGGAAGATAAGGGGGAAAAGAAAGAGCTGCACCATATTATCTATCTGTCGTCGATGTACCAGAACTGGTTTCTCGATTATGCATCCTATGTCATACTCGAGCGTGCCGTTCCATACGTCAATGATGGACTGAAACCTGTACAGCGCAGGATTCTTCATGCCATGAAACAGATGGATGATGGCCGATACACCAAGGTGGCCAATATCATCGGCCAGACTATGATGTACCATCCTCATGGAGATGCCTCCATTGGTGACGCACTCGTACAACTGGGTCAAAAAGATTTACTCGTCGATACCCAGGGAAACTGGGGTAATATCCATACCGGTGACGGCGCAGCAGCTCCCCGCTACATTGAAGCACGCCTCTCCAAATTCGCACTGGAAGTACTTTTTAATCCTAAAACAACTCACTGGCAGCAGTCTTATGACGGAAGGAACCGTGAACCGGTCACCCTGCCTGCAAAATTTCCTCTCTTATTGGCACAGGGTGTGGAAGGTATTGCCGTGGGTCTTGCATCTAAAATTCTGCCTCATAACTTCTTAGAACTGATTGATGCTTCCATTGCCCAATTGAGAGGTGAATCTTTTGAATTATTCCCGGATTTTCCAACTGGTGGTTTTCTGGATGTTTCAAAATACAATGACGGAATAAGGGGTGGCGCTGTTAAAATACGGGCCAAGATAGAGAAGCTGGACAACAAAACGCTGGTAATTACAGAGATACCATTTGGAAAGACCACTTCATCGGTGATTGAATCTATCATCAAGGCATTTGAAAAGAGCAAAATAAAAATCAGGAAAATCGACGACAATACGGCCGCTAATGTTGAAATTCTCGTACATCTGCTCCCAGGTACAAGTTCGGACAAAACCATTGATGCGCTGTATGCCTTTACGGATTGTGAAGTTTCCGTTTCGCCAAACTCCTGTATAATAGAGGACGACAAACCGCATTTCATGCCGGTTAGCGAAATCCTGGTTAGGTCTGTCAACAACACTGTGGAACTTCTGAGACTTGAACTCGAAATCCACAAAGGCGAACTCGAAGAGCAATGGCATTTTTCATCCCTTGAAAAAATATTTATTGAAGAAAGAATTTACAAAGACAAGGCTTTTGAAGATTCTGCAACCATGGATGAAGCCATTGCCCACATCGACAAAAGACTGATTCCCTGGAAACCGAAATTCAGAAGGGAGATTCACAGGGACGATATTTTGAGACTCATGGAGATAAAAATGGGCCGGATTCTGAAATTCAACACCCTGAAGGCAGACGAACTCATCCTTTCCATTGAAAATGAAATAGCTGATACACAACGGAATATAGACAACATCATCCCATATTCAATTGCCTGGTACGAACGCCTTAAAACTAAATTTGGTAAGGGACGCGAAAGGAAAAGTGAGATCAGGAGCTTTGAAAACATTGAAGCAACCAAGGTTGTTGTAGCCAACGAAAAACTTTACATCGATCGTGAGGAAGGATTTGTGGGTACCGGCTTGAAAAAAGCAGAATACATTTGCGATTGTTCAGATATCGATGATATTATAGTATTCAGAAAAGACGGAACTTATTTTATCTCCAAAGTTTCAGAAAAAGCCTTCATCGGGAAAAATGTCCTGCATGTGGCTGTTTTTGAGAAAAATAACGACCGCACCATTTATAACCTTGTATACAGGGATGGCAAAGGCGGATACAATTACATGAAGCGTTTCGCGGTAACAGGCGTGACCCGCGACAAAGAGTACAACATGACCATGGGTACTGAAGGCTCCAGAATCCTTTATTTTAGCGCCAATCCCAACGGTGAAGCCGAAGTGCTGCGTATCACATTCAAGCCCAGGCCAAAACTGAAAAAACTGATCGATGAGATTGACATGGCCGAACTGGCTATCAAGGGACGCGCCTCCATGGGTAATCTTGTATCCAAAAATGAAATACACAAAATTACGCTGAAGGAAAAAGGGGTATCAACCCTGGGTGGCAGAAAGATCTGGTTTGATGAAGATGTTCTTCGCCTCAATGCAGACTCGAGGGGATTGTACCTCGGAGAGTTCACCGGTGATGATAAGATCCTGGTGGTGGACAAAGACGGCTTCTTCCATCTTTACACTTATGACCTTGAAAATCATTTTGAAAAAAATATCCTCTCCATTTCAAAATATGATCCTTCAAAAATTGCTTCAGTAACCTATTTTGATGCCGAACAAAATTTCTACTACCTGAAAAGGTTCACAATTGAACCCAATGCTGGTAAACAATGCAGGTTTATTGGGGAATTCTCCGACAACAAGCTGGCAAGCATAACCTGGGAAAAATATCCCCAGTTTGAGATGGAATTCGGCGGAACACATGAAGGCCGCGAAAAGGAAATAATCAATGTAGCTGAATTTATAACCGTAAAATCATACAAAGCCAAAGGCAAGCGGTTATCCACCTTCGAAATCAAAAATTTCCATGAAATTGAACCTCTGGTTAAAGAGGAGGAAGAAGAAACCATTCTTCCCGAACAGGATACTACCGAAAAAGATATCCCTGACACCGGAGAAATGGAACTGATTGATGATATCCCTTTTGAAATTATCAGGCCCGGAAAAGATGGCGAACCGGATCAAATGGAATTAATTTTCGAGTAATGAGAATTTTTCTGACCGGTTACATGGGCTGCGGCAAATCTACAATAGGACGAAAAATTGCCACACTGATGGGCATCAATTTCATCGATCTGGACAAATACATTGAGGAGCGTAATTTTAAATCAGTCCCCGACATATTCGCTCAGGAGGGTGAAACGGCCTTTCGACTGAAAGAGAATCAGGCATTGAGGGAAGTTGCCCAGTTCGAGGACATTGTCATCGGAACAGGTGGTGGTGCCCCCTGTTTTTTTGATAACATGAAACTGATGAATGATTCAGGCATCACGATTTACCTTGCTCCTGATAATGAAACACTTGCATTTAGATTGCTGAAATCCAAAACAGAGCGCCCCTTGATTGCAGGCAAAAGCGGGGAAGAACTGTTGAAATTCATTGAAACAGCCCTGGAAAAAAGATCCCCGTTTTATGAACAATCCCAAATTGTGATCAGGGGAAAAAATGATGTGCAACCGGAAGAGGTGCTCCGATTGATCGAAGAATACCAAAATCGTCACTAATTGTATCCTTTTCACTCCGCATTTAGCTGGAAGATTTAAAATTCTACAGGATACCACCTCTCTTTTTGATACCGGGGGCAGCTCCACCGGTTCAGTATCCAATGGTATTGTTTCAGGGGGAACCATTCCGCAGGGACGCTGTATGCTTCTTTTACAGTAAATGGTTCCGTAACAAGAATTAACTGAGAAAATTCATACTTTTGGCTATGGTTAATATCAAAAATATGAGAAAAATATTCTACTTACTGTTGTTATTGACATTTTCAGATGCTTATAATGTTGCCGCTCAGGATGTTGTCCCAAGAAAAGGAATTAAGTCAGTTAAAGGTTATAATGTTGAAAACAAAAAAAAGGAACTCGACCACATTACCAACTTCAATCAGGAAGGATTAAAGACGGATGAAACTGAATACTTTTCGGATGGAAAAATAAAAAACAAGACCGTTTTTGAATACGATAATAATAGACACTGCATCAAAGAAACCCGCTATAATACAAAAGGGAAGGTTGAAAAAGTTGTTATTTTCGAATACGATACCTACGGGAACAAGACAAGGGAGAACACAATAAATGCTGCCAGGCATACCAGGAGTGAGAAAATTTTTGAATATGCTTTATACTAATTCCATATAACAGGCTATGCAACAAACAGATACATACTTTGAACCGGTCAATGCCATCCTGTCCGAAAATTCTGTTCACCAGGAGGGAGCCAGACTGCGTCTGTTAAAATTGCAGCAATCCATCGCTTCCCTCCCACCTGTTTCTTTACAGGAAATGGATGCGGTCCGTTTGATGAATAGAACTGATCTGAAATACCTCATTTCGGACAAGGCCATTCCATCAATCATAAAAAGCCTGTCAAATGACTATTCTATTCAGGAAATAGAAGGCAACAGAATTGCTGAATATGAAACTGACTACCTGGATACCAGGGATTTAATCTTTTTCCTTTCCCATGTCAATGGAAAGCTGAACCGGCTCAAATGGAGAGTCCGTAAATATGTGGAATCCGACCTGAGTTACCTGGAAATAAAATACAAATCAAACAAGGGAAGAACAGACAAAAAAAGGATTCTCTATACGCCCGTCAACGGATTGAACGACAAAGATGTATCTGAATTTATTGGCCGCAATTCCGGTATTGAGGCAGATAAGCTTCTTCCAGTATTGCAGAACAAATTCAACAGGATGACTCTCGTAAATGCCGGAAAAACAGAACGGCTCACCATCGATCTGAATATATCCTATCACAATTACTTAAACGGGAAATCTTTGCCAGTTGGCAGCCTGGCAATTATTGAACTTAAGCAGGATAAAACACTCAAATCGGCAGCGGCTGAACTTTTTGGCGATATGCGGATTAAAGATTCAGGGTTAAGCAAGTACTGCCTGGGAATGGTCCTTACATCAGATCAAATCAAAGGAAACCTATATAAACAAAAAATTCGTCAAATCAACAAAATCCTCCATCAACAATGAATTCACTTGAAGAACTCAATGTATATGACACTACTTTTGATCCAGCCAGTTTCATATTGTTCCTGATCCGATTTGCCATCAACTTCTTTGTTACCAGCCTTATAATAAGGCTGATGTATTATCCTAAGAGCCGAAGGAGGGACTATTTTTTTACCTTTATTGTAACAAGCACAACCATCTTTATGTTGTTGTTTATGCTTGAAACAGTAAAACTTCAGGTTGGTTTTGCTCTTGGTCTTTTTGCCATATTCGGAATATTACGTTATCGCACCGATACAATGCCAATCCGGGAAATGACCTACCTGTTTTTGATCATTGGCATTTCCGTCATCAATGCTCTCGCCAAGGATATCAGTTATATAGAACTTGGACTGACCAATTTTGTTTTTATTGGAGTGGCAGGCTTTATGGAGAGCAACAGGGTACTCAAACATATCTCCAGCAAGACAGTCATCTATGAGAAAATAGCATTAATAAAACCCGAAAAAAAAGAGGAACTGATCCAGGATCTTAAAGAGCGTACGGGCCTGACAGTGACCAATGTAGAAATTGGATCCATTGATTTTCTGAAAGATACTGCTTATATAAAAATATATTACGAGAGCAATGAAGTCAACAGTGCAGACAATATGAGCAGATCCAGGGATTATGGCTCTACACCAAACTGAAATATAAATTAGAGAGTCACCCAAACCGGAACAATCGTCCGGAATTATTCACACAACAAGAATTAATTAATTACACAATTAAATAACAATGAGATACTTAAAACCTCTTGTTTTGTCTATTGTATTAATATTTTTTACAAACAACATTTTTGCCCAAACGAGTGATTTCGGCATTCGTTTGGAAGCTGACCTTATTAAAAAGCTGACAAAGAAAATTGAACTGGAGTTTGATGAAGAACTCAGGATGAATAACAATTCAAGCTCTTTCGACCGCTCTCTGACCACTCTGGGAGCTAATTATGATTTTAACAAAACATTCAAGACCGGCGTTTTCTATACATACATCTACATGAACAATCAGCATGACGGATACTGGGAAGGCCGGAACCGTTTTGGCGCATGGATTACTGCAGCTCACAAATTTGACAGGTTCAAAATTTCTCTCAGGGAAAAATTTCAGAACACATACCGGGATGAGGCACTGGGGAACTTTTTATATAACCCAAAAATGGTTCTTAGAACCCGACTTGAATTAGCATACAATATCAGAAAATTCCCCATTAATCCGTATCTCTCAGCTGAGATGCAGCACCAGTTAAACAACCCATATGGCAATGAAATTGACGACTGGAGATATACTGCAGGAGCGGAATATAAAATTTCAAAGAAAATTGGCATCGATTTCTTCTATCGGCTGGATAAATCTGTTAATGTCAAACATCCTGCGAAAATTTCCATTCTGGGAACCTCCTTTAAACTCAACTTTTGAAACCCTCTACTTTCCTGCAAAAAAAGCTGCATGCAAAGGGAAACACCTTTTAAAACTACGCTAAAAATTGGATATCGGCTTATTTAATCGAAACGGAGCGCTCTGCCGGGGGAAATTCTGGAGACATACCAGGAAGGTATAATCAGCATGGCCAGTGTTATAAGCAAGGTGCCAGCATTCAGGAACAGAAGATGGGTTATTTTGAGATTGATTGGTACATATTCGAGATAGTAGGAAGCGGGATCCAGCTTGAAAATGCCGAAGTATGATTGCAGTATACATATTCCTATACCTGCAATATTTCCCCACAACATTCCGCGACCGATTAAAAAGAAGGCGAGGTACAGGAATACTTTTCTGATGCTTTTATTGCTGCAACCAACTGCCTTCAGCGTGCCAATCATGGTTGTACGCTCCAGGATCAGAATCAGCAAGCCTGACACCATATTAAATCCTGCCACTAATATAATGAGCGTCAGTATAATCCACACATTCATATCAAGCAGGTTGAGCCAGTCAAAGATCTGCGGGTATTTTGAAGTGATGCTGACCGGTCTCATTAAAGTAGATTCCTGTTCGGAATAATGGACAGTAATATCCTTCACCTTCTCTGTAAGTTCATCAATTTTATCAAAATTATCTATCGTTATTTCAAAACCGCTTACCTGATCCGGTTTCCAGTTGTTCAGCCGGCGAACCTGCTGTATATCTGCCAGGATGAACAAACGGTCGAACTCCTCAAGGCTGGATTGATAAATGCCTGATACAACAAATTTTCGCATCCGCTGATTGCTGTTATCACCATTCAGGAAATAACTGTAAAGGGGATCGCCCACTTTAAGTTTCATGAGTAATGACATTTGCTTGGATATCAGAACCTTATCAGTAATACTGGTATCACTGACCGTAAAAATAGTACCGGAAATAAGGTTCTCCCTAAAAAATTTCCAGTCAAAATCAGGCCCTACCCCTTTCAAAACCATTCCCATCATCTCAGAATCTGTTTTGATGATACCGGGTTTTGTGGCAAAAACCTCAACATGCCGTACACCCTCCAGATCCTTCAGTTTTTGCAGCCATGATTGGTTTTTACTAACCGGTACGGTCTCGAAAGAAGAGTTGGAATCGAAGTTAACCAATTGTATATGAGAGCCAAATCCAATCACTTTGTCACGAATCTCCTTTTTGAATCCTGTAACAACTGCCACAGACAGAATCATCATGGTAAGTCCGAAGGCAATGCCAAACAAGGCAAAAGAAATGATGGACCGCGAAAATTTCTTTTTGTTTTCACGATCTGAAAAAATCCTCCTGGCAATGAAAAGTTCGAGATTCAGTTTTGACACAAAGCGTTGTTTGCCGTAAAAGTAACCAAAAATCTGCGCCTGATTGCTACTTTTTTATACCTTTGAGCAGTTCAACGGTTAATTTTTCACTATTCACTTTTCCTTATTCCAATTTCAACATGCAGGTAAGAGCAAAAAAAGGTCTTGGACAACATTTCCTGCGTGATCACCGGATTGCCGGCGATATAGTGGAGGCACTGGTCCTGAATGGCCGTACCAGGGTACTGGAAGTCGGTCCGGGAATGGGAGTCCTTACCCGGTATCTCCTTCAGAATAATTCATATGAAACTACTGTGGTGGAAATTGATCGCGAATCAGTCGAATACCTCAAAACCTACCTTCCGGAACTGAATGGCAGGATCATTGAAGGTGATTTTCTTCACATGGATCTGAAAAACAAGTATTCAGATATTCCATTTTCTTTGATTGGTAATTTTCCCTATAACATTTCCTCCCAAATATTATTCAAAGTACTGGACAACAGGGAATTAATACCGGAAGTGGTGGGAATGCTTCAAAAAGAGGTGGCAGAACGGATTTGCACGGGTCCGGGTAGTAAAACCTATGGCATTCTGAGTGTGTTGCTGCAGGCCTGGTACCATGTAGAATACCTCTTTACTGTTGATGAGGATGTTTTCGATCCTCCGCCAAAAGTAAAATCTGCAGTGGTAAGATTGACCGCTAACGGAAGGACCTCACTGGGGTGCAACGAGAGGCTTTTCAAATCCGTGGTAAAACAAGCCTTTAACCAGCGAAGGAAAATGCTCCGCAACAGCATTAAAAGCTTTACTCCCCGATTTGATGAACTTGATGCTAAAACACTTACCCGCAGGCCGGAACAATTATCGGTTGAAGAGTTCATTACCCTGACCAACGAGATTGAAAAATTGATGTGATTCAGGCCTGCTTGTAACGGTCTATAATTTCCTGCGGTAATACAGGTTGACAACTCCGGTATCAAAAGGCTCAGTGTTAATCAGTTCAAATTTGGACTCTTTGGGTTCACCCGGAAATAAACGGATTCCTTTCCCCAGCATGATCGGTATGATGCTTAGAATCATTTCATCGATTTCATCACAATTGAGAAACTGGGTTATTACCTCTCCCCCGCCTACCACCCAGACATTGGCTGAACTTTTCATTCTCAAACCTTCCATGGCACCCTTACTCAGATCACCCAGGACAAAGGAGTTAACCGTGCTGACTTTATAATTGAAATCTTTTGTTACCACGTAGGATATGCAATTTCCATAAGGCCATTCTATACCTAAGCCCAATAAATCATCAAAGGTTTTCCTGCCCATAACAACTGTGTCGATCCCTTTGATAAAATTATTATAACCGTGGTCTGTATGGGTGGGGATTTCGAACAGCCAGTCAAGGGATCCGTTTTCCCTTGCAATAAATCCGTCAATTGTGACCGCTATAAATAGTTGAATTTTTGTCATTTACAGTCAAAATTACAAAAAAAATGATTGTTAGGGAATTAATGCAGACCTCTGAACCTGGCTGGTTTGCTTCCCTTAAAAACTGTTCATGGCCGTAACCGGATCAAGTCTGGACGCAGACCTGGCAGGTACCATCCCAGCGATAAGTCCTATAGTTATACTGATAATCAGACCTGTAGCAATATTTCCAGCCGTCAGTACAAATTCAAAATCGAAGCTTTTCTGGGCAATAAAGGTACCAAGGTAGATGATCAGCAGACCAATTGTGCCTCCGATAAGAGACAGAATCGATGCTTCAAACAGAAATTCCAGCATAATAAAACGATTTTTGGCTCCCATTGCTTTCTGAATCCCGATTATTTTGGTTCTCTCTTTCACCGACACAAACATGATGTTGGCGATCCCAAACCCGCCAACCAGAATTGAAAAACCTCCGATAATCCATCCGGCGAGGTTTAGTACTTTGAACAGGCCATCCAACTGACCGGAAATAAGGCTTACTTCGTTAAGGGCAAAATCGTTTTCAGCTGCAGGTTTGATACGGTGTATGGACCGCATAATCCCTTCGAGTTCTTCCAGAAGGCGGGTAGCGGGAATATCTTCCTTCCCTTTAACAATAATGTTTTGTCCGATATCCATTTTAGGATCAATCATTCGGTTGGCAACCTTTACGGGGATAAGTACCCGGTAGTCCATGCTGCTTCCGAACATATCAGACCCCATCTTTTCAAAAACGCCAACGATAAAAAATTGAAATCCCTGTATCTTGACACTCTTTCCAACGGGGGAACTTCCCGGGAACAGCTGGGCTGCCAGCTCATAACCTATCATCCCCAGATTGTTTACACCATTCATTTCTTCTTCCGAGAGTGGACGGCCTACTGCTATTTTCAAGGCCCAGATATCAATAAGGCCTGAGGAACTGGCCAGAATCGTAACATTCTCAGCTTTGTTGGTTCCATACTGGACTGTCCGGTTAAAACCGTAGGTAAAAACCACGCTTCCGGCCAGGTTTGACCTTCTGCTGACCTCTTCGGCTTCAGCTAATTTTGGGACCGGACGATTCAGATATTTCCACCAGGGATATTCAGTTTCGCCCGGAGGAGGTGCCCAGGGCCATTTCATTACATACACAACATTGCTCCCCAGTTTCTCCATGCTGTTTCTGATGGTCCGTTCCAGGGAATCAATGATTGTGAAAACGGAAATAATACAAAAAATACCAATGGTGATGCCCAAAAGGGAAAGAAAAGTCCGAAGCGGATTTACCACAAGGGAGTTGTAAGCAAATCGGAAACTTTCCAGAAACAGCCTTATAAATAACATACAAGTGGTTGATTTCACCCGAAAGTTAAAACAATTTTTATTACTTTTGTGGAAAATTTTCAAGGGATTAAAAATGAGTAATTTAAAAAATATAAAGTCGGCTCTGGTCTCTGTTTATTATAAAGATGGACTGGAAGAAATTCTGACCAGGCTTCATCAGTCAGGAGTTCTTTTGTATTCCACCGGAGGCACTAAACAGTTCATCGAAGAACTCAAATTACCGGTCGCTTCTGTGGAAGGATTGACCGGGTATCCGTCCATTCTTGGCGGCAGGGTTAAAACCCTTCATCCAAAGGTTTTCGGTGGCATTCTTGCCAGGAGGGAAAACGAAGGAGACAAAGCACAACTGACTGAATATGAAATACCTGAAATAGACTTGGTTATTGTTGACCTGTATCCGTTTGAAGCAACTGTTAAATCTGGGGCTGCAGATGAAGATATCATTGAAAAAATTGACATCGGGGGTATATCCCTGATAAGGGCCGCTGCAAAGAACTATCGTGACGTTCTTATTGTTTCCAACCAGGGTCAATACGGCAAACTATTGCATCTCCTCAATGAGCAAAATTGTGCCACATCCCTGGAAGACCGAAGGAAATTTGCTGCGGAGGCTTTTGCTACTTCCTCACATTACGACACAAATATTTACAGCTATTTTGCCGGAAATTCCACTGATTTGTTCCGAAAAAGCTTCAACCAGTCAAAGACACTTCGCTACGGTGAGAATCCTCACCAGCAGGGAGTATTTTTCGGCAGTTTCGATGAGCTTTTTGATCAGCTTCAGGGTAAGGAAATTTCCTACAATAACCTTTTGGATATAGATGCGGCTATTGCCCTTATAGATGAGTACAAAGACACCACTTTCGCCATACTGAAGCACAACAATGCCTGCGGATGCGCTTGCCGCTCAACTGTTCTGGAGTCATTTCAGGCTGCACTGGCAGGTGACCCTGTCTCGGCTTTTGGCGGTATTTTTGTAACCAACAAGGAAGTGGATCACAAAACTGCTGAAGAGGCTGCTAAAATCTTCTTTGAAGTAATCATTGCTCCTTCCTATACCAAAGAGGCACTTGAAGTTTTCAAGGGAAAGAAAAACCTGATTGTCCTGGTAAGAAAATCAGAGGGCCTTCAGGATTACCAATACAGAACTGTGCTGAATGGAATAATTCTTCAGGACAGGGATACAAAAAAGGAAACTGCAGAAGATCTTAAAACAGTAACCATTACTTCACCAGATGCACGGGAGGTAGAGGATCTTTTGTTTGCCAACCGCCTGGTAAAACAGTCGAAATCAAACACTATCATTCTTGCAAAAGGTAATCAACTACTTGCCAGCGGTGTTGGTCAGACATCCAGGGTTGATGCTCTCAAACAAGCCATCGAAAAAGCCGGAGCTTTCAATTTTGATCTTAACGGAGCGGTAATGGCATCAGATGCTTTCTTTCCTTTCCCCGATTGTGTTGAAATTGCCCACAATGCCGGTATTACAGCTGTCATTCAGCCTGGTGGATCAATCCGTGACAAGGAATCAATCGAATTTTGCAACAACCATCAAATGTCGATGGTAACAACAGGATTCAGACATTTCAAACACTAGGAATCAGTCCTGATAACATTTCTGCTGAAGACGTATTGTGATTTGTTTTACATTCTGCATATTTAAACAAATTATTCACGCAAGAAATACCATCCCTGCAAGTTGGTACTAGTCGAAAATGATAATAGGGCTATTCCCCCGATGAATCGGGGCAATTGAGAAGAAAATATTAAACAAAAAAATAAAAATATTATATGAGTATCTTTTCGTTTCTAACACAGGAGATTGCAATTGACCTCGGAACAGCCAACACCATCATCATTCACAACGGAAAAGTAGTGGTTGATGAACCGTCAGTCGTCACCATCGATACCAAAACCGAAAAACTGGTTGCGATCGGGGAAAAAGCACGGCAGATGCAGGGCAAAACGCACTCAAACCTTAAGACAATCCGTCCTTTGAGGGATGGTGTAATTGCCGACTTTAACGCTGCCGAGCAAATGATCCGCGGAATGATCAAAATGATCAATCCAAAGAAGAGATTTTTTGCTCCGGCACTCAAGATGGTTATCTGTATCCCGTCAGGATCAACCGAAGTTGAGATCCGCGCCGTCCGCGACTCTGCAGAACATGCGGGAGGTCGTGATGTCTACATGATTTATGAACCTATGGCTGCAGCAATTGGAATAGGACTTGACGTTGAAGCACCTGAAGGAAACATGGTTGTAGATATCGGGGGTGGAACAACAGAAATTGCAGTTATTTCCCTTGGTGGGATTGTCACAAATAAATCGATCAGAATCGCAGGGGATGACCTCACTTCTGATATTATGGAACACATGCGCCACCAGCACAATGTAAAAATTGGCGAAAGAACCGCTGAGGAAATTAAAATAGTTGTCGGATCGGCCATGACTGAGCTGGATGATCCACCGGCAGATATGATCGTCAAAGGGCCAAACCAGATGACAGCAATGCCTATTGATGTACATGTAACTTACACTGAAATAGCGCATTGTTTGGATAAATCAATTTCAAAGATTGAAACAGCCATCACAAATGCCCTGGAACATACTCCACCTGAACTCTACGCGGACATTTACAAGAGAGGCATTTGGCTTGCAGGCGGTGGCGCATTATTGCGCGGATTGGACAAAAGGCTTTATGAAAAATTCAACATTCCCTTCAGAATTGCTGAGGATCCGCTCAGGGCGGTTGCCCGTGGAACCGGCGTAGCTCTTAAGAATGTTGATAAATTTTCTTTCCTGCTGCGTTAAGTTTTTTGATCAAAAAGCATTTTGCACGGTTGTTGATATATGAGGAATCTATTCAGGTTAATCCTAAGGTATCATTACATATTCCTTTTTCTGATATTGGAAATCTTTTCGCTTTCGATGGTAGTAAGTTACAACAATTACCAAAATGCGAAGTTTCTGACATCAAGCAATGGATTAACAGGTTATCTCTACGAAAATTTTGCCGGTGTTTTCCAGGTTTTTGATCTTAAGAAAGCAAATACCGAACTTGCAGAAGAAAATGCCCAGTTGCGCACAGCACTGCAGCATTACCAGTTAAGAAATAAATCCAATACTAGTTTCAGCTACCTGTCTGAACGCAATCCGCTAATTGCGATGACACGCGATTCGCTGAATAAAATAGTCTATTTCTTCACAACAGCGAGGGTCATAAACAATTCTGTAAATCAGCGCCATAATTTTCTGACCCTTAACAAAGGCAGAATTCAGGGGGTAAAAACCGATATGGGTGTGATTTCAGCGGGCAGAGTCGTAGGACTGGTTACCAACGTTGGCGATAATTACAGTACAGTCATATCCATCCTCAATGAGAGATGGAAGCTTAGTGCCAAGATAAAGCGCAATGACTTTTTTGGGTCTCTTTCATGGAATGGCAAGGATTACCGCAAAGTGCAACTGAATGAAATTCCGTACCATGTGCCAGTTCAGAACGGAGATACCGTTGTAACAACAGGATTCTCTTCAAGTTTCCCGGAAGGGCTGGAAATAGGGATAGTATCGGATTACTCACTGGGTTCGGGTAGTAATTTTTATAAAATCGATGTAAACCTGGCTGTTGACTTCAAGAGCATTGTCCAGGTGGCACTGGTAGAAAACAGGCAGTTAAAAGAGGTCAATCAACTTGAATCATTGAACAAGGATGGTAAATAATTTTCTGAAATATTCAGTAATCTTTGTCGTTGTAGTCCTGCTACAGGTATTGGTACTGAACCATATTCTGATTTTCAGGATGATCTCCCCTTTCTTCTACATCATTTTCCTTTTGTTATTGCCTTACGATACGCCCCGTGCGATGTTGATACTTCTTGGATTTATACTTGGACTTTCCATTGACGCTTTCACCAATACGTTGGGAGTCCACAGCGCCGTTTGTGTATTAATTGGCTTTATAAGACCGGGTATTCTTAACAAAATTTCCACTCGAGAAACACGTGAATCGGTGTCCGCGCCCAGAATTTCCACGATGAGTTTAAACTGGTTCATTAACTACACTGCCATTTTTGTTGCCATTCATCACCTCGTGTTGTTCATGCTTGAAGCATTTACTTTTCAAGGTTTCTTTTTTACTTTGGCAAGAGCTTTTTTAAGTGGAATTTTATCTATTATTTTGATAGTTATCAGCCAGTTCCTGTTCTTCAGAAAATAGAAGACAAAAGAACTGTGAATCAGGAAGCTACAAACAAAATTATTCATTGGATAGTGCAGTGTTTGTCTTTCGTATTAATTTTTATTAACTAATTTGCAGTTTTACCAGCTGCCTGACAATGAACGAATTCCCTGTACACCGGGGATGAATGAAAAATATTGAGAAGTGGATACATACTCCAAGAGAAAATTCCTTTTAATCGGCATATTCAGCCTGGCTGCACTCATCATGGTTGTGCGCCTCTTCTACATTCAGGTAATAGACTCATCCTATAAAATTTCCGCAGCCAGCAATGTATTGCGAAGACAGATCAACTACCCTGCCAGGGGATTGGTTTACGACCGGAATCACAAACTGATTGTTTACAACCAGGCAGCCTACGATGTTCTGGTTACTCCGCGTGAAATGAAATCCTTTGATACCCTGGCATTTTGCAGGATAGCAGGCGTTGAAAAAGAGGAACTTGTAACTGAGATTAAAAAAGCCCGGAGTTACTCTATGTATAAACCTTCTGCCATCATCAAGCAACTATCCTCGCACAGGTATGCTGTTTTGCAGGAACAACTGTTCAAATACCCCGGCTTTTACATACAGGCACGCACCCTGAGGCAATATCCGGCTACTATAGCCTCCCACATCCTGGGATATGTTGGGGAAGTAGATCAGAAGAAAGTGGATGATGACAAATATTATGAAAGTGGTGACTATATAGGCAAGTCGGGTATTGAACAGGCCTATGAATCTGAATTGCGTGGTGTCAAGGGGATCTCTTACATGATGGTGGACGTTCATAACCGTGTAAAAGGATCATTTGAGAACGGAAAACTGGATACTGCGGCTGTGATAGGGAAAAATCTTATCTCGACGCTTCAGGCCGATTTGCAAACCTATGGCGAACGCCTGCTTGCAGGAAAAGTTGGCAGTATTGTAGCCATCGAACCTGCTACTGGTGAAATTCTTGTACTGGCAAGCTCTCCTTCTTTCGATCCCGGGATGTTTGTCGGCCGTGAAAGAACAAAAAATTATGTCACCCTGCTAAATGATCCGCTGAAGCCAATGCTTAACAGGGCAATCACATCCTCTTATCCTCCGGGATCAACCTTTAAGCTTGCCAATGCAATCATCGGCCTGGAAGAGGGCCTCCTGGGAGAAAGCGTCCGTTACTCTTGCAACGGTCCCCGTTCAACACCTATAAAATGCACCCATAACCATGAAACACCCCTTCCTCTGTTGAGTGCAATTCGCGAATCTTGTAATTCTTATTTTTTCCAGGCATTTCGTGCAATTATCAACAAATACCCGACTGCTGAGGAAGGATTTGAGGTATGGCGAAACCATTTGATAGATCTGGGTATCGGGCAACGTATTGGTGGAGATTTATATGCTGAGACTGCAGGCAATGTGCCCAAAACAACCTATTATGATCGCTTTTTCGGAAAAGGTCACTGGAACGTGATGACTATCCGCTCTCTGTCCATCGGACAAGGCGAGTTACTTCTGACACCGCTTCAGCTGGCCAATATGGTTTCGGTAATTGCAAACAAAGGCTATTACATTGCACCACATGTAGTTCGCAGCGTTGTGGACTTTGACCGTTCAGAGAAAATTCTCACATTCGAAAAGCACGTTACAAAAGCAAATCCGTATTTATTCCAGGTTATTACAGATGGTATGGAGAAAGTTGTTGAATCGGGAACTGCAAGGCTTGCAGCCAGAGTCGAAGGTATCGCTATCTGTGGAAAAACCGGGACCATACAGAATCCGCATGGAGAAGCCCATTCCGCATTTGTCGCCTTTGCACCCAAGGATAATCCCAAAATTGCTATTTGTGTTTATGTTGAGAACGGAGTCTGGGGTGCCCGATATGCTGCCCCAATTGCAAGTTTGATTATCGAAAAATACCTAAACGATTCTATATCTCCCAAAAGAAAACCACTTGAAGATGCCATGCTGAGTGCCGACCTGATCTCAGCCATGCACCTGAGTGGCGGAGACTGATGAGGATTGTGATTTACAATGTGAAACAAAGCCGATTGACGAATTACAATTTGATGAATGAAGAATAGCGGAAACAACATAATACTGAATCTCGACTGGATTACGATAATGATCTACCTGGCGCTGGTTCTGCTCGGATGGATCAACATTTACGCAGCAGTCTACAGTGAAGAGCACCAAAGTATACTGGATATTGGACAACAATATGGTAAACAGATGATCTGGATTCTGGCAGGTTTATTCCTTGCAATCAGTGTCCTGATAGTTGACAGTAAGTTTTATGTTGCCTTTTCCTATCACATTTATGCATTGATGATGCTCCTACTGTTGGCCGTATTGTTCATTGGGAAAGAAATAAACGGAGCAAGGGCCTGGTTTGAGGTTGGAGGTGTAGCCCTTCAGCCGGCAGAACTTGGAAAATTCGCGACAAGTCTTGCAATTGCCAAATACATGAGCCAATTTAATTTTAAAATGGGCAGAACCAAATCATATATAGTCCTGGGTACCATAATTTTGTTACCGGCCTTGTTGATCATTCTGCAAAACGATACTGGTTCTGCTCTTGTTTTCGCCTCCTTTATTCTGGTTTTCTACAGGGAAGGTATGCCGGATATTATTTTGGTGGCCGGATTGACGGCAATCGTACTGTTTATTCTTGCACTTTTATGGACGCAGTTTCAAATTTTAATATTACTGGTGATTGCTTCGCTTATCATATTTACAATTCTGAGACAATCCTACAAAGACGGGATTATAGGATTTCTCATTGTATCATTCTTATACGGAGGACTTTTTGGCCTAAAGAACATCGTTGGTTTCGATGCCACACCTTTTCAGTTGCTTATTATCACATCAATAATTACCATAATAATTTTTATCATCTACGGACTCTCCAGGCATATCCGGCAAGCATGGTTTGTATTGTTGTTTTTCATTTTCTCCATCTCCATTACCTTGTCTGTAAACTATTTCTACAGGAATATACTGATTTCCCACCAACGCGACCGAGTTGATAACCTGCTGGGCATAAAAAACGATCTGCTGGGTGCCGGTTACAATGTTCACCAGTCCAAAATTGCCATCGGTTCCGGAGGTATACTGGGCAAAGGATTTTTAAAAGGGACACAGACCAAATACAATTTTGTTCCTGAACAGAGCACGGACTTTATTTTCTGTACTGTTGGTGAAGAATGGGGATTTATTGGTACTACAGTTGTTATTCTCCTCTTCCTGACACTGCTGATAAGACTGATTTTTCTCGCGGAAAGACAACGGTCAGCCTTCAGCAGAATCTATGGATATGGAGTGGCATGCATCCTGTTCTTCCATATCGTAGTAAATATTTCAATGACCATCGGTCTTGCCCCGGTAATCGGAATACCGCTGCCATTCTTCAGTTATGGAGGATCCTCCCTGTGGTCATTTACTGTACTTCTATTTATTTTTATCCGTCTGGATGCCAGCAGGACCAAAAATCTACGCTGAATCTCCAAAAAATACTACCCTCAAGGGTTTGAAAACCTTGAGGGTAGTATTTTTTGACATAAGAAGAAGTATTAATATTCCTCAGCCGGTATCAAATTCAACTCTTCCTTGCTGAAAACAGGCCCGTCCTTGCAGATGTATAACTTTCCAACATTGCAGCGACCACATTTGCCAACACCACATTTCATCCGGTTTTCCAGGGTTGTGTAAACCTGGTCATCACCAAATCCCAGTTTTTCCAAAACAGGGAAAGTGAATTTTATCATGACCGGAGGTCCGCAAACAATTGCAATAGTGTTTTCGGCCGAGGGAGCCACTTTTTCCACGATACTCGGGACAAAGCCCACCTCTCCTGTCCAGTCGGCAGTCTGGCCACCCGGATCAACGGTAGTGACCATCCTGACATCCGGTCTGTCGGCCCATTCTTTTAGTTCTGATTTATAAACGAGGTCATTTACTGTCCTGGCTCCGTAAACAATTGTGATATCCTTAAAATTTTCACGAAGATCCAGTGCATTCCAGATCACGCAACGCATGGGAGGCAGGGCAATTCCACCCGCAATGAAAACAAGGTTTTTACCTTTCCATTCATCCAGTGGAAAAACATTTCCATAAGGGCCCCTGAAACCCATGGTGCTTCCCTCCTCCAGTGACGATAAGCCTGAAGTTACCCTTCCAGTCTCCCGGAAGGTGCATTCAATATACCCTTTTCTTGTCGGTGACGAGGCAATGCAAAATGTTGATTCACCATCACCAAAGGCAGAATATTCACCGAACTGTCCGGCCTTAAAATCAAAGGTGGCGGCCTCTGCCTCATCCTGGAATTTTAATCTGAATGTTTTGACTCCCGGCGCCTCTTTTGTGATCTTTTCGACGGTCATCAGGTACGGAAGGTATGTGTTTTTCTCGCTCATTGGTTGGCAATTGATGTGATGTGTTCAAGAATATTCATATCGACTGGACATGCACGCGAACATCTCCCGCAGCCGGTACACCCTATAACTGCAAGTCGTTCAGGCATATATGAAAACTTATGAAGAATTCTCTGTCTCCAGCGCTGGCTCTGATGTTCTCTTGGGTTGTGTCCGGAGGTATGCAGTGTGAACAAGCCGAATCCACAGGCATCCCAGCAGCGGATTCTCCTTCCTTTGGAACCGTGGACATCCTCCTGTATATCAAAACAAGCGCAAGTTGGACAAACAAATGCACAAGCGCCACATCCCAGGCAACGCTCGGATTGCTCTTTCCATACTGTGCTGTTGAATGCCTTGTTCAATTTTGCGTTGACTTCTTCCAATTTAAATTCTGCAGGAAGGTCGACAAGGTATTTCTTCTTGTCCTCTCCCCTGTCAGCTTCAAAAACAACAGGAAGCAAGGCAACAAGCACCTCTCCCTTAGGAGTCAATACCTCAGCAATGGCCCCGCCATCAGGTAGTTCTGTTAATTGAATATCGCTGCCGGATGTATTTCCCGGCCCCCCGTTAACACTGGTACAGAAACAACTCTCATCGGAGTTGGCACAGCTGAAAGAAATTACTGAAGTTTTTGCCAAATGGGCATTGTGAAGCTTATCGGCACTATCCCAGTTAAAAATTGCAGAAAGAGGTTTGAAACCGGCTGCATCACAAGGGTGTACTTTCCACAATACAGTTTCAGGGACACTTTCACGGTCAAAATCAGTCAGATTAACCTTACCATTTACTTTTTCATACGAGAAGAGCACTTCCGCTTTTGGATAAACTGATGCCTTGATCGATTGCGTAGTCTGAATATACTCCCCGGCAACCTCTGCGATGCTTTTAACAAGTTGAAAATCAACCTGCCCACGCGCTTTTACCGGAGCATATACTCTCCTGTTACTGTCAACAATGGATTTAAACCATTGCTCTATTCCGCTCTTGCTGATATATTTTGTCTCCATCGCTATTATCTTATAAATTGCTCTCTGTCATCAAGTTTCCAAGTAGAAAGCGCATTTCCCTTCTTAGCCGGCAAACCCGGAATATAGCCGAATTCAGGGGCCAAATCCTCCATCATTTTCCTGGTAATCAAATCAATAGGAATACCTACCGGACATGCATCCCCACATGCTCCACAGGCAGTACAGCGGCCTACCATATGCATGGCCCTGTTGATGTGCCATTCCATATTTGCCAATGGGGCAGGCCATGGATTGATCCATTGAGGACGGTTCACTTCAACGACGCATTTGGAGCAGTAACACAACGGACAGGCAGAACGACAGGCATAACACTTAAAGCAATTGGCCATTTCACCAATCCAGAACTGCCATCGCTCTTCGCGGCTCATTCCTTCAATTTTTGAAAGCATCTGCTGTTCTCTCTCTCCCCTTTTTAACTCAAACTGTTCTACATAGGCAGAGATTTCATCGAATTTGCCAAATTCCCTTAACTCTCCGTTCAAATCGACTGTCAGTACCAGTAACTTTTCTTCACTGAGTTGATTTTCAGAATATAGCTGCATGATACTCCTCAAAGTTGAAATTGGAGCCGTAACGGCAAATCTATCATTACCAACCAGTTCCCTCTTTGTAATATAGACTGCCAGGTTATGAAAACAACGGCTGTCAAAAATTAATTTTTTGGTACTCTCGCTATTCCGGCAAAACAGCGGCCGTGGTTTTTTAGTACCCTCTTCGTATCCGATGACCAGCGAAACAATACCTTCAGATAACAGGATTGCAGCTCTTTCCCTAAGCTTATCCATTTTGTTCCTCCTTCTCTAAATAATCAGCAACTTTCTGGTATTCGGTGTAGGGTCCGAGTGCCCTTATCTCTGCAACAGTATTATTTACCAGGTCAGCCCATTTAGATCCCTCCGCTGCTGAAACCCATGAGTACTGAATGCGACGTATATCTACGCCCATTAAATCCAGAACAGCACGGAAAGCAATCCACCTCCTGCGGGCATGGAAATTGCCGCTCGTATAATGACAATCATTGGGATGACAACCGGAAACGATAAGTCCGTCTGCCCCTTGCGCAAAAGATTTGAGTAACAAAAGAAAATCTATGCGGCCGGTGCACGGGAAACGGACTATCTTTACGTTGGTAGCGTATTTCAACCTGCTGGTACCGGTAAGATCAGCACCTGCATAGGTACACCAGTTGCAGACGAAAGCTACTATTTTAGGTTCAAAAACTGTATTATCACTCATTACCCCGATATTAGACGTTTAACAATGACATAACTTCAGCATATACCTGTTCATTAGTATATCCCTGAATATCAATAGATTTTGACCGACAGAAAGCAACGCAGGTGCCACAACCCTGGCAAAGCCCTTCCTTTACTTTTGCTATTGTTTTGATCAGGCTACCGTCCCGGCCCCTTATTTCTTCATGCTCAATGGCATTGTACGGACAGGCGGTTTCGCACATAAAGCATCCTACGCAGGTGCTGTAAAGCGGGGGCGCCAAACGGTTTACTACGGCTACCACGGGTTCCCGTACCAATTCGTTGTTGGAAAATAGAGCTGCCACTTTCACAGCAGCGCCTGAAGCCATTCCAACAGTTTCCGGAATATCCTTTGGCGCCTGACAGGCTCCGGCAAGGAAAATTCCAGCTGTATTGGTTTCTACCGGTTTGAGCTTAGGATGCGCCTCCGCGAAAAAATGATACGGGTCATAGGAAACATGCAATTTTTGTGCAAGCTGTTCTGAACCCCTGTTAGCTACACCTGCTGTGGCCAACACAACCATATCAGCTTCAATTTCAACTTGTTCACCACCAAGAAGGGTGTCGACTCCCTTTACAATCAGTTTGCCATCTTTCTCATATACCCGGGCTACACGTCCCCGGACATAATTAACCGCATCCTCTTCAATAGCCCTGCGAACAAATTCTTCGTAGTTTTTGCCGCCTGCACGGATATCCATGTAAAAAACAGTCGATTCGCCATCATGCACCTTGTGTTGGTACAGCATGGCATGTTTTGCAGTATACATGCAGCAAATCTTCGAGCAGTAAGGAATACCCTTGGCAGGATCCCGTGAACCGGCACAGGCTATAAACACAATCTTTTTAGGTATTGCACCATCCGATGGCCGCCTGATTTCTCCCATGGTAGGGCCAGATGCAGAAGCAAGACGTTCAAACTGCAAACCAGTTAAAACATCTTTGTATTTTCCATAACCATATTCCGGGAAAAAATCAGTTCCCTTCACATCAAATCCGGTCGCAAGAACCACTGCACCAACCTGTTCACTTATAATTTCGTCTTCTTTGTCCCATTCTATGGATCCTACCTGGCAGGTCTTTTCACAAATCTTACAGGCTCCGCGTTTATAGTAGTTGCAATTGATGCGATCAATCACCGGCTTATTTGGAACGGCCTGAGGAAATGGCACATAAATAGCAGTTCTTGTTCCCAGGCCTGCATTGAATTCGCTTGGAATTTTCTTAACCGGGCATTTCTGGATACATGCTCCGCAGCCGGTGCAGGTTGAATAATTTACACTCTTTGCTTTCAGTCGTATTTTAGCGGTAAAATTACCAATAAAACCTTCGAGACTCTCCAGTTCAGAGTATGTATATAGCTTAATGTTAGGGTGTTGTGCAACTTCTACCATGCGTGGTGTCAGAATACACTGGGAACAGTCGAGGGTTGGAAAGGTTTCTGACAGTTGTGACATATGGCCGCCTATCGAAGGATCTTTCTCAATCAGGATTACCTGGTGACCGGTATTGGCAATATCCAGGCTTGCCTGAATACCTGCGATCCCTCCCCCGATAACCAGTGCCTTTTTTGTAATCGGAACTTTGATCGAATCCAGTGGTTTGTTCTTTTTCACCTTCTGAACCAGCATCTTTACAAGATCGATAGCCTTTTCCGTAGTCTCCTCACTTTTCTCATGTACCCATGAACAATGCTCCCGAAGATTGGCCATCTCACACAGGTAGGGATTTAATCCCGCTTCAGCACATGCCCTCCGGAATGTTGGTTCGTGCATCCTGGGGGAACAGGCACCGACGACAACTCCGTCCAGGTCATATTTCTTAACAGCCTCTTTGATGAAGGTCTGTCCGGGATCAGAACACATGTATTTGTAGTCAATAGCATGCGCAACACCTTCCATCCGGCCGATTTCCCGGGCAACGCGTTCAACATCAACTGTTGCACTTATATTTTCACCGCAGTGGCAGATAAATACTCCGATCTTTGACATATAATTACAATTCTACGGTTACAAAATGACGTTTCAATCCAAGCTCCTTTGCCCCTATTCCAAGTGCGAGACCGATGGCCTGTGTAATATATATAACAGGAATATTGCTTGGCACCTGCAGTGTTTTGTTAATGGCACCTCGCCTCATATCCAGGTTTGACTGGCACATGGGACAGGCTACTATAATCGCTTCAGCACCCCGGCCTGCTGCATCTTTCAATATGTTTCCTGAAAGTTTAGCGACAAGGTCCGTCCGGGAAACTGAAAAACCACCGCCGCAGCATTCTGTTTTAAATGCCCAGTCCAGGGTTGTACCTCCAATCATTTTTATCATTGAATCCATACTTTGCGGATCTTCTACCCGGTCAAATTTCAGAACAGATTGCGGACGGACAAGCAAACACCCATAGTAGCAGGCAACCTGGTGAGCAAATGGACTGGTAACCTTTGCCTTAATATTTTCATATCCATAGGCTTCCAACAGCTGCAAAACATTGATAATCTTCAAATGTCCTTTGTAAGGAAGCTGAAGAATCTCTGCAACCCTGGCACGTTTGTTATCATTTTCCAGTTCGTGCTGCGTTACCTTTAACCTGTTGTAACATGCGGCGCATGGGACTACTATTTCTGTCAGTCCCTGCTCTTCGGCCAAAGCAATATTCCTTGCAGGCAGAGAGAATGATAGCTCTTCATTCATAGAATGTGCGGCAGTAGCGCCGCAGCAATTCCAGTCCTTGATCTCAACAAGCTCAATATCCAATGCTTTCGCAACAGCAACAACCGATTCATTATATTCCCTGGACGAACCTGTGAGTGAACAACCAGGGTAAAATCCTATTTTCATTAATTTTCTGTCTTAACGTTTTCAATAGTCTGAGAAAATATCCTTTTCATGCTCCGCCTGTCCTTGATCTTTTCGGGTAACAGGTGTAGTTTCCCTTTCAGGAACATTCCCGGAGCAAGGGTAAGGTCCTGGGTCATCCGGAAGGTGCGGGCTTTAAATGCTGCGATCAGTCCCATTTCATAAAGCCGGCCTGTGTACTTTATCGAATCAAGAAAAGACCGGTGAAATGAGATAATTGGCTTAGAATCCGGATGAAGCATGTTTTCTTTAATAGCCTGAGTACGGAGATAGTCCATTATCTTAGGGATATCAATCTCCATAGGACAACGTCCAAGACAGTTTTCACAATTCAGGCAAAGCCAGATAGAATTTGAACTGAGTATTTTGTTGTAATTTTGCTTTGTCCCGGTTTGAAGAAGCCTCATCAGGTAACTTGGAGGGAAATTCATATCAGAAGCAAGAACACAGCCTGCAGTACATTTGCCACACTGATAGCAACGCATGACTTCAACGCCTGTATGTATCTGTAAATCTGATGTTTTATTCTTTTTTTCCATGATACATCATAAATAGTTATATTCATTCATAACTTCACTCTAAAGGTAAAAATTAAGTTTCAGGATACTAAACTGTTGAATTTAAAATGTTTCTAAATTACATTCGAATATTCGAATTTAATTTAGACTTAAAATCGAAAACTTTCGGGGAAGATTGAAATTGGCAGGCATTGTTTACATTTGCAAAAGTGCAGTTTATCAAAAGAACCCTTCATGGAATCGATCGGATTTATTCAGTGGTGCCTCGACCACCTCAATTATTGGACAATCACATTGCTTATGGCCATAGAGAGCTCGGTAATTCCCCTGCCTTCTGAACTGGTCGTGCCTCCTGCCGCATACAAGGCAGCTGCCGGTGAACTGAATATTTATCTGGTGGTATTTTTCTCAACTTTGGGAGCCTTAATTGGCTCTATAATCAATTATATATTAGCCGATTTTATTGGTCGTCCGATTGTTTACCGTTTTGCCAACAGTAAACTTGGTCATATGTTGATGCTCAATGAAGAAGGTATCAAAAAAACAGAAGCATTTTTTGACAAAAACGGAGCAATATCAATTTTCACAGGACGTTTGATTCCTGGTGTAAGACACCTGATTTCAATACCCGCAGGACTTTCAAAAATGAACCTAGGTCGGTTTGTACTCTATACTACCCTGGGAGCAGGTCTGTGGAACATTATCCTTGCTTCCATCGGTTACTACCTCGAATCAGTAGTTCCCAAAGAAATGCTCATGACAAAGGTGCAGGAATACAGTTCGCACCTCTCCTATTTGTTTATTGTTATTGGGTGTGTTGTTTTCAGTTACATTTTCTACAAGGCGCTACAGAAAAGCCGCTGAGATTTCGATCAATCAAAGGTTGGATAAAAGCAATACAAAAAATGCCACACTGAATCTTCAGGATGGCATTTTAAATTAATTCATAATATATTGTATGTCAACGAATTGTAATCTCTTTTGATTTATTTCCAATTGTCAGTATCGCCTTGTTGTCGCAATCACCGTTTCCGAAATCAATGGTCCAATTGTGACCGGTACTTGTTGAGATTGTAACGAAACCACTAACAATATGGTGACAGGCAGCGCTGTAAACCAAAGGATTTTCACCAGCTACAGTTTTGGTTACCTTAACACCTGATACACGGGTAAATTCCACCGTGCCCCAGGTATTAACCTGATTGTCATCATGTATACCCAGGTTGTTCAACATATATTGTCTGGTAAGATTGGCTGTGCGATGCGCCATTCCTTCATTATTCGGTAAACTGATGGTAATATCCTCCTGGATTGATGCGGTACGGATGTTATTGACATTGTCTTTTTGGATGGTTTTAATTACACTTCCCTCAATTTTCTTCCCATCAACAAAATAATTGTCAAACGTTTTATTCCTGACTGAAGGAAAGGTATTGAAGGCAACGGAAGTAACAATTATTTTCCCTGACCGGACTTTTCCGTCCTTACCGGTACATGATGTGCCAAAATCGATCGTCAGTACTTGAGGAGTTACTTTTGTATTTAATGTAACAATAGCGCAACTGGTCAGATAGGAAGAACTTCCAATTGTTCCGGATTTAAGAAGAGTTGCATTTTGTGTTACTGCTTCGTCCACAATCAGGTCAACATCCGCAAGGACCTCCTCAGATTGCGTCTCCTGCTGACTAAGGATAACCTCGTCTATGGTCGCCTGAAGGGTTTTTTTCTCACATGAAATGGATGCCACAAGTATTAGGCTTAAGGCAAAAAAGATCTTTAGCAGTTTCATAAATTAAAATTTAAAAATTAAACATATACGTATAAGAAGCATTTAACTACTGAAAGTTAAATTTGGATTCCCTATTTTTTGAGAATAAAAAAAAATAACCTCTATTCAAATATTTCCACCTTCAAGATTTAACTTTATTGTATTTTATGCATCCAAACAATAAAAAAGTGATTGATGACCGGAACCGATGATGCGGCAATTTTAGAAATGTTGAAGTATCCTGATCAAAGGGACAAGGGATTCGTCATAATGATGGAATTGTACAAGGAACAACTATACTGGCATATTCGCAGATTAGTGGTTTCGCATGAAGATGCAGAGGATATCCTGCAGGAAGCGTTTATCAAAGTATACAAGCATTCGGGTTCGTTCAGAGGTGACAGTAAGATTTTCACATGGTTGTACCGGATTGCTACCAACGAGTGTTCCAGATATTTCACAAAGAGAAAATATACATTAAAAAGGAACGGTCCAATCAATGGTGAGGTATCAGGGGAACTATCAGGAACTGACCTGGAAAGCAGTAAAGCAATCCTGTTCAAGTTTCAGAAAGCTATTCAGGAACTTCCCGGGAAGCAAAAGATTGTCTTTAATCTTCGCTATTATGACGAACTGAGTTATGAGGAAATTGCTAAAATCATGGGTTCAAATGTTAATTCATTGAAGACGAACTATCATCTCGCCAGTGAGAAAATAAAAAAATATTTGATAGAACATGTCTGATATATCCAAAACAAACAATAATCAAATGGAAGAATACAACGAATTCCGGCAATTCGGAAAGGAAACACCTTATACAACTCCAACCGGTTTTTTTGAGACATTTTCTGAGAAAACGCTTCAAAAAGCAATCACAAGGAAACAAAATTCCAGAAAAATCTATATTCGAAGGCTGATTTTTTCAGTTGCAGCTTCAATTGCACTGCTCGTATATTCTGGAATCCATTTCATATGGAAGTCTGACTCAACTCCTGCTATCAATCTGATTGTACAGGACACCCTTCACGCTGTGCAACCAATTTTTCAGGCAAACACGGAAATGCCAAAAGAGGGGACCGTAATTGGAGCAAAAAAAACCTCAATTGGAAAAGCAATCATTAAAAAAATCGAGGTACCTGAAAAAGCAGAAGCATTAAAAGATGTACTTACTGATCTGACTGATGAAGAATTGCAGCAAATAGCAGCCATGTATAAAACTGATCCTTTCATCAATGAATCAATCCAATAACAATAATACAAAGGGAAAATGAAGAATATACTTACCACCCTGATTTTTTTTTCCATCATGTTGGCCGGTATGGATGGAATTTCACAGAATGTCAAACGGTATCCTTTTCTCAGAGAACGGATGGCCCGAGCAAAAATGAATGAAATCCAGCTAAATTTTAAACTTGACCCGTCAACTTTTGAAAAGTTTCGTCCGATCTATCTGAGGTATGAGGAAGAAATTTCTGGAATTGATTTTCGCACGATGGCAAAACTGATGAAAGTAAATCCGGACAGTCTGTCTGATGTGGATGCAGAATTATTGGTAACTAAACAACTGGAAAGTGCCAGAAAAATAATCGATCTGCGTGAAAAATATTACAAGGAATTCAGAACAGTACTCTCGCCGAAACAAATTGTTAAACTGTACCGGATTGAAGCTGAATTGCGAAAGGAAGTTACAGAAGAAATAAAAAACAGGAAGATGAGCCGGTAAGATTTGACCGCTTTTCTGTAAACTGTATCGACTCCGTCCAATTGTGACGGAGTTTTTTTTTTATGAAAATGCCCCGCTTTCGCGAGGCCATCCTGTATTTGCGGAGAGAGCGGGATTCGAACCCGCGGAGCCCTTTAGAGGCTCACACGCTTTCCAGGCGTGCCAATTCAACCACTCTTGCATCTCTCCTTTCTTCAATTTTATAAGGAATGACAAAAGTAGAAGATTTTTTGATTAAAAAAACTCAGCTGAGGCCAAAATTGAGATATTACATTTTAGTTTTCCCGGACCAATGGTTAGTCACAATTTGTTCAATATATTTTTCGACATTTACATAAATATTTAAAACCGGACTGAATGAAAAAAATAAACCTTCTCCTCCTTCCTGTGATTGCAGGTTTTCTGATCTCCTGCGCTCAGCAACCATATCAAACCCAGACAAAGTCTGATAAAAATGGATATAAGTATGAAGAGGTCACTAACGATCCTACCAAAACACGGATTTATACCCTTAACAACGGATTAAAAGTTTACTTATCAGTCAACAAGGAGGAACCCAGGGCTGTTACCCTGATTGCCACCCATGCGGGGTCAGTGAACGATCCGTCCGAAACAACAGGATTGGCTCACTACCTTGAGCACCTGATGTTCAAGGGGACAGGGAAATTTGGCACCAGCAACTGGAAAGAAGAAAAGCCATTGATAGACAGCATCTCAAATCTTTTTGAACAACATAAGGCGACAAATGATCCTGCAAAGAAAAAATTGATTTACAAGGAGATTGACCGTATTTCCCAGAAAGCTGCTGCTTATGCGATACCTAACGAGTACGACAAACTCTCGTCCCTGATAGGGGCAAAAGGGACCAATGCCTTTACAAGCTATGAGATGACCGCTTTTATCAATGACATTCCCGTTAATGAAATTGAAAAGTGGATTAAAATGGAATATGAACGGTTTCAGGACCCTGTTCTGCGACTTTTCCATACTGAACTAGAAACAGTTTACGAGGAATTCAATATGTACCAGGACAAGGACCAGGTTCGCGCCAACAACAAACTTATGAGTGGCCTGTTTCCAGAAAACCCCATTGGCCGCGATGTTATAGGATATCCAGAGCATCTGAAGAATCCGTCCATCGTGAATATCATGAATTTTTACCATACCTGGTATGTTCCCAATAACATGGTGATAGTTCTGAGTGGTGATATCGATTTTGAAAAAACGATTCAGCTGATTGACAATACTTTCGGAAAATTCCCATCTAAAGAATTACCCAAAATTGCTGAGGTTAAGGAAAAACCGATTTCACAACCAGTTGTCAGGGAAGTAGTTGGTCCGGAAGCGGAGCAAGTCATGTTCGCCTATCGGTTTGACGGATATAAATCGACTGACCGCCAGATGGTTAACATGATAGATTACATCTTGACCAATTCAACTGCCGGGCTGATCGACCTCGATCTCAACCAGAAACAAAAAGTGCTTCATGCTGAGTGTGGCAGTTATTTTCTAAAAGACTACGGATTCCAGGAATTTAGCGGCACACCACGCAAGGGACAGACCCTTGAGGAGGTTAAGGATCTCATAATGTCAGAAATCGAAAAGATTAAAAAAGGAGAATTTGATGACTGGTTGCTCCAGGCGACAATCAACAACCTGAAACTTGAGAAAATAAAGCGGAATGAAAGTAATGAAAGAGCCTACGGACTGCTTGAAGACTTTATAAATGGAGTATCCATAGCCGACGAGTTGAATTATTACGACAATCTTGCCAAAATAACCAAGGAACAAATCAGCGCTTTTGCGCGGGAAAAATACAAGGACAATTATGTAATTGTATATAAACGTACCGGAACCGCCAAAGACCTCATTAAAGTGGAAAAACCTGCCATTACTCCCCTTGAGATCAAACGGAATGTGCAATCAGACTTCCTGACAGAATTTGCAAAAGAACCGGTCACACCAATTGAACCAGTTTTCGTTGATTATTCACAAGCAATCAAAGTGACTTCACTGGCTGATCGGATTGAATTTGACTACATACAAAATACCACCAATGAGCTTTTCGATTTAAACTACCTCTCCGAAATAGGAAGCAACCATAATCCCAAACTTGCCCTGGCTATAAAATACCTGCCTTATCTTGGCACTGACAAATTAAGTCCTGAAGATTTTAAAAAGGAACTTTACAAAATCGGAGTGAGCATGAAGGTAACTGCTGGTACCGATCAGTCGGTCATCAACCTGAGTGGACTGAATCAATATGCTGAACAGGGTATTACCTTGCTGGAAAATCTTCTGGCACATGCAAAACCTGATCAGCAAGCTTACGACAAATTAGTTGAAGGGATAGTCAAAGAGAGGATGGACCAAAAACAGGATCAGGGTGCCATTCAGACAGCGCTTCGTAACTTTGGCAAATACGGAAAAATCTCCCCTTTTACGAACATTATACCGACTGACTCTCTCCGCAAAATTAGACCTGAGGAATTGACAACCCTGATAAGGCAGTTTTGTTCCTATCCGCACAGGGTTTTGTATTACGGTCCCAGTGATCAGAATGCATTTGCCGCCGTTCTGAAATCCAAACATCCAATTCCGGCTCAAACCTTGATTCCACCACCGGAAAAAACATTTACAGAACAGACGACCGACGGGAATAAAGTATTTCTGGTTAATTATGATAAGTCTCAGACCGATGTTTTCATGCTGTCAAAGGGGAATCAGTTCGACAGCAAGACCTTGGTTGATTCAAGGCTTTTCAATGAATATTACGGCGGCTCAATGGGATCTGTAGTATTCCAGGAAATTCGCGAAGCCAGGGCACTAGCTTATTCAGCCTTTGCTTTATACTGGGCACCTGCCCGCAAGTCAGATTCGTTTTATGTACTTGGAGCAGTGTTTACCCAATCAGACAAAACTATGGATGCCATTCATGCCATGAACGGAATTCTGAATACAATGATTGTTGATGATAAATCTTTCAACATTGCCAGGGAGAGTGTATTAAAAAGCATTCAGACTGAAAGGATTATCAAGAGCAATATTTTCATGAGTTGGCTGAAAAACAAAAAACTCGGCATTGATTACGACATTCGGAAAGATTACTATCAAAAAGCTCAAAAATCAGATATTAAAGAAGTTCAGGCATTTTTTGACAAGAATTTAAAAGGTAAGAACTTTAGCTATCTGCTGGTAGGAGATAAGAGCAAGCTTGATATAAATGCCTTAAAAAAGACAGGTCGGTTTGAAGAGTTGTCATTGGATGAGATTTTCAATTTCTGACTTTCTTATGAATCAGAAAGTCAGATCAAAATAAAAAGGGCTGTTCAACAATTGGACAGCCCTTTAGTATGAACAAAAACGTAGTTATTTAAATTTGGCTTTCATTTCAACCAGATAGGATGCAATTTTCTCACGATCTTGCCCTTCAAGTTTTTGGAGCGGAAGAGCCATCTCGTCGCTGCAGATGCCCATGATGGAAAGTGCCGTTTTAAAGGAAATGGTAATTCTTGCTGCACTGTTGGAAACCACATACATAGTCTTGCACAACCAGATGATCTGGTCTTTAAGATAGGCTATTTTCTCAAGGTCGCGGTTCAGCGATGCATTATAAAGGTCTACAAATAATTTCGGAAAAACGTTAGCTCCGCCGGCTACTGCCCCGTGCGCACCATGTAGTATTGCATCAGAAGTGAAAAGTTCGGAACCTGCAAACACTGCAAAGTTCTTATCATCCCTGAATGCGTCGATAAGCATGTAAAGATTGGCCATGTCGCCCGAACTGTCTTTGACACCAATACATCCCAGCTCTTGTGCACGCTTAATGGTAGGCAAGGTCAGGTTAATCTTGGTATGCATCGGCATGTTGTAGAGAACAAAAGGAAGGGGGGTTGCGGCAGCCAGTTTTTCAATATAGTTAATCATCTCAGCCTCGTTAGCCGGAAAATAAAAAGGAGGAGCAACTACAACACTGTCAGCTCCGACAGATTTGGAATATTGAGCCATCTCCATTGCTCCGGAAAAAGCTGAGTCTGTTATTCCCACAAGTACAGGAACCCTGCCATTGATAACTTCGCATGATAGTTTGAGAAATTCCTTTCTTAACCGATAGCTCAGACTTGGACCTTCACCATTGGTTCCAAGTAAGAAAATGCCATGGACTCCACCTCCGATAATATGCTCAATGAGCCTTTCTACACCGTCCCGGTCGAGTTCGTCATTACTCTTCAATGGGGTAATCATTGGTGGAATTATCCCTTTTAATGGATACAACATAACTATATTTTTAGTGAAATATTTTGTGAAGTACAAAAGTAAATTATGTTTTAATATCTTTTAAATATTATTTTATCCAATTCATATTGTTTTTTAACCCAATAATTAAATATTGTTAGCTATATTTGTGACACTGGTTAATTTATTATATCATGGAATTTGTTTTTGCAAAAATCAACGTTCCGCATGAGCACTCGTTTATAACGCGTCGACTGTATTTATCCGAAAATAATCCAAAGATCCATTCGCATAAAAACTATGAATTGAACTTGATTATTTCAGGTTCCGGCCGTCGAATCGTGGGAAACAATATTTCCGGTTTTGAACCCGGCGATCTGGTATTACTAGGACCAGACCTCCCACATTGCTGGGAAATCCTTGATCGTCAGGACGATGCACCACCCACATGTATTGTAATCCATTTTGATGAAAATATCGTTGGTTCAGATTTCTTTAATTTGCCAGAACTTGAATCTGTTAAAGAACTATTAAACAGGGGCAACAGCGGTCTTTTTTTCAAGGGTGAAAAAATCAGCTATGTAATGGAGTGCATGGAGCGACTGGTCAGTTTAAAAGGACTTGAAAGTTACATTGAATTGCTTCATGTATTCAAGGGATTGATCCAGATTGATGAAAAAGAGACCTTATCTCTGACACCTGAATACCCAACCAGTTATTTCAAAGATCTTGATCAGATCAAAGACGTTTATGAATATGTATTTCACAACATACAGGAAGGGATAAGCCTGAAGGCTGCATCCGACCTGCTTAACATGGCACCTGGATCATTCTGCCGTTATTTCAAGAAAAGAACTGGTAAAACCTTCATTCAGTATGTGAAAGAGATAAGAATCAGTATTGCTGCCAAAAAACTGGCAGAATCTGACAAACCCATAGCACAGATTTGTTACGAAAGCGGGTACAATAACCTGGCCAATTTTAACCTGTATTTCAAAAATATCATGGAGATGACTCCTTCCGAATACCGGAAGAATTTTAGATAAAGTAAAGAAAGGTCCACCCGGACTTTATTCCTTTAATCAACTTCTAAAAAACAGGAACTCCGAAGATGATCATAATGATCATTTTCGGAGTTCCTTACTTTATCCTTTATCCTTTATCCTTTTTTTTAACCAGGTATTGGGTCAAAAAAATAAGCCCCGGCTCAAATTCATGAACCGGGGCCTGATTTAAGACGGCGGCGACCTACTCTCCCACTTAACGCAGTACCATTGGCGCTGACGGGCTTAACTTCTCTGTTCGGAATGGGAAGAGGTGGAACCCCGTCGCTATTGCCACCTAAATCTCTTTAGCGTGTCGCAAGCTTTCAGCTTTTGTCTCACAATATCTTAACATACGGAAGAAACTACTTCAAGTAATAAAACCCTGGCCACTTAAATTCTGCCCAGTAGAAAGTTTCGGGTAATTAGTACTGCTCGGCTTTGACATTACTGCCTTTACACCTGCAGCCTATCAACGTTGTCGTCTTCAACGACCCTTAATGGAGACCTAATCTTGAGGGGGGCTTCGCGCTTAGATGCTTTCAGCGCTTATCCCTGCCACACGTAGCTACCCAGCGGTGCTCCTGGCGGAACAACTGGTACACCAGCGGTATGTCCAACGCGGTCCTCTCGTACTAGTGTCAGCTCCTCTCAAGTCTCCTACGCCCACAACAGATAGGGACCGAACTGTCTCACGACGTTCTGAACCCAGCTCGCGTGCCACTTTAATCGGCGAACAGCCGAACCCTTGGGACCTTCTCCAGCCCCAGGATGTGACGAGCCGACATCGAGGTGCCAAACCGCTCCGTCGATATGAGCTCTTGGGAGCGATCAGCCTGTTATCCCCGGAGTACCTTTTATCCTTTGAGCGATGGCCCTTCCATACGGAACCACCGGATCACTATGCCCAACTTTCGTCCCTGATCGACTTGTTTGTCTCACAGTCAAGCACCCTTATGCCATTACACTCTTCTGGCGGTTACCAATCGCCATGAGGGTACCTTTGGGAGCCTCCGTTACGCTTTTGGAGGCGACCACCCCAGTCAAACTACCCACCACACAATGTCTCCCGTTTCCGGGATTAGGCCCCAGGCAAGCAAAGGGACGTATTTCAAGGATGGCTCCACAAGTCCTGGCGAACCCATTTCATAGCCTCCGTCCTATCCTACACATCACTTACCCAGAACCAACGTGAAGTTGCAGTAAAGGTTCACGGGGTCTTTCCGTCCCGTTGCGGGTAAGCGGCATCTTCACCGCTACTACAATTTCACCGAGCTCATGGCTGAGACAGTATCCAGATCGTTACACCATTCGTGCAGGTCGGAACTTACCCGACAAGGAATTTCGCTACCTTAGGACCGTTATAGTTACGGCCGCCGTTTACCGGGGCTTCAATTCAAGCCTTCTCCGAAGATAAGCTCCCCTCTTAACCTTCCGGCACCGGGCAGGTGTCAGGCCTTATACATCATCTTACGATTTGGCAAAGCCCTGTGTTTTTGTTAAACAGTCGCCTGGACCTATTTGCTGCGTCCACACTCTCGCATGGAGACCCTTCTCCCTAAGTTACGGGTCGATTTTGCCTAGTTCCTTAGCCATGATTCACTCGAGCGCCTCAGGATTCTCTCCTTGACTACCTGTGTCGGTTTGCGGTACGGGTCACGTATACCTGAAGCTTAGTAGATTTTCTTGGAAGCGCTTACCAGCTCTATCCGCTTGCCCGAAGGCTCACGGTACTGTCGGGGTTTAGCTCAATTGGCGGATTTACCTGCCTATCTCATAACCTACCCCCTTTAACGTACTATTCCGTCAGTACGCGGCTGTGTCATTACTCCGTCCCTACATCGCAGTATACGCAAGTATGGAAATATTAATCCATTATCCATCGGTTCAGCCTCACGGCTTGCCCTTAGGTCCCGACTAACCCTGATCCGATTAGCGTTGATCAGGAAACCTTAGTCTATCGGCGAGGGGGTTTCTCTCCCCCTTTATCGTTACTTATGCCTACATTTGCTTTTCCAAACGCTCCACCGTTCCTCACGAATCGGCTTCGACGCTGTTTGGAATGCTCCCCTACCAGTACACACCTAAATGTGTAATCCATAGCTTCGGTGGTATGTTTGATGCCCGATTATTATCCATGCCCGATCGCTCGACTAGTGAGCTGTTACGCACTCTTTAAATGAATGGCTGCTTCCAAGCCAACATCCTAGCTGTCTCTGCAATCAGACCTCGTTAATTCAACTTAACATACACTTGGGGACCTTAGCTGATGGTCCGGATTCTTTTCCTCTCGGACACGGACCTTAGCACCCGCGCCCTCACTCCCGGTGAGCATCTTGCAGCATTCGGAGTTTGTCTGGAGTTGATAGGCGGTGAAGCCCTCGCATCCAATCAGTAGCTCTACCTCTGCAAGACTCGTAACCGAGGCTGCACCTAAATGCATTTCGGGGAGTACGAGCTATTTCCCAGTTTGATTAGCCTTTCACCCCTACCCACAGCTCATCCAAGAACTTTTCAACGTTCCCTGGTTCGGTCCTCCAGTGAGTGTTACCTCACCTTCAACCTGGCCATGGGTAGATCACAAGGTTTCGCGTCTACCCCCACTGACTAAAACGCCCTATTCAGACTCGCTTTCGCTTCGGCTCCACGCATACTTGCGCTTAACCTCGCCAGTGAGGAGTAACTCGTAGGCTCATTATGCAAAAGGCACGCCGTCACCCCACGAAAGGGCTCCGACCGCTTGTAGGCGCACGGTTTCAGGTACTATTTCACCCCCCTGTTCGGGGTACTTTTCACCTTTCCCTCACGGTACTGGTTCACTATCGGTCTCTCAGTAGTATTTAGCCTTGCCGGATGGTCCCGGCAGTTTCAGACAGGATTTCACGTGTCCCGCCCTACTCAGGGTACTGCTAACTCTATATCCTCTTACGTGTACGGGACTTTCACCCCCTACGGTTTATCTTTCCAGAAAAATTCCACTTCAAGAATATATCATATTTCGCAGCCCTACAACCCCATATGTGCCGAAACACCTATGGTTTGGGCTATTCCCCGTTCGATCGCCACTACTAAGGGAATCACTATTGTTTTCTTTTCCTCCGCTTACTTAGATGTTTCAGTTCAGCGGGTTCGCCTCCCGTATAACGGGATCACACAGTCGCCTGTGTCGGGTTGCCCCATTCGGAAATCTGCGGATTAACGGTTATTTGCACCTACCCACAGCTTATCGCAGCTTATCACGTCCTTCTTCGCCTCTGAGAGCCAAGGCATCCTCCGTACGCCCTTTCTTACTTTCTTACTGTGTCGGCTTTAACCAGGTCCATATGAAGCCTAAACTACACATTTCCCCTTCGAAAATCCGCCCCAGCGTCTTTCTTATTCTTTTCGTTTCTTCCAGCATGTCAATGAACTTTACCCTTTTAAAGGCAGGTAGTTCCGCGGGGAATCGAACCCCTTTGCTTCTTTATTCCTTATTCGTCGCTTGCCACCAGGCCGGCACTTATCAATTCTTCCAGTCTTCGTAGTCCCGCCCAGAGTTGAACTGGGGACCTCTACATTATCAGTGTAGCGCTCTAACCAACTGAGCTACGAGACTGTTACTGATCTGTTTGTTATTTTATTTAAAAAAAGGCAGAAGAGAAATTCTATTGCTTCTAATTCTTTTACCAAAGGTACTTTTCAAGCCCCTGGTCTCCAGAAAGGAGGTGTTCCAGCCACACCTTCCGGTACGGCTACCTTGTTACGACTTAACCCTAGTCACCAATTTTACCCTAGGCCGCTCCTCGCGGTCACAGACTTCAGGTACCCTCGGCTCCCATGGTTTGACGGGCGGTGTGTACAAGGCCCGGGAACGTATTCACCGCGCCATGGCTGATGCGCGATTACTAGCGAATCCAGCTTCACGGAGTCGGGTTGCAGACTCCGATCCGAACTGAGACCGACTTTTCCGGATTAGCATCCAATCACTTGGTAGCTGCCCTCTGTATCGGCCATTGTAACACGTGTGTAGCCCTGGACATAAGGGCCGTGCTGATTTGACGTCATCCCCACCTTCCTCACACCTTACGGTGGCAGTCTGACTAGAGTCCTCAGCTTGACCTGTTAGCAACTAATCATAAGGGTTGCGCTCGTTATGGGACTTAACCCGACACCTCACGGCACGAGCTGACGACAACCATGCAGCACCTTGTAGAGCGTCCTTGCGGAAAACCAAATTTCTTCGGCAGTCACTCCACATTTAAGCCCAGGTAAGGTTCCTCGCGTATCATCGAATTAAACCACATGTTCCTCCGCTTGTGCGGGCCCCCGTCAATTCCTTTGAGTTTCACTCTTGCGAGCGTACTCCCCAGGTGGATAACTTAACGCTTTCGCTAAGCCGCTGACTGTGTATCGCCAACAGCGAGTTATCATCGTTTACGGCGTGGACTACCAGGGTATCTAATCCTGTTTGATCCCCACGCTTTCGTGCATCAGCGTCAGTGAACCTCTAGTAAGCTGCCTACGCAATCGGTGTTCTGTGTAATATCTAAGCATTTCACCGCTACACTACACATTCCGCCTACCTCATGGTTACTCAAGTAAAACAGTTTCAATGGCAGGACTACAGTTGAGCTGCAGCTTTTCACCACTGACTTATTTAACCGCCTACGCACCCTTTAAACCCAATAAATCCGGATAACGCTTGCACCCTCCGTATTACCGCGGCTGCTGGCACGGAGTTAGCCGGTGCTTATTCATGCAGTACCGTCACTACAGATCACGATCCGTACGTTCTTCCTGCACAAAAGCAGTTTACAACCCATAGGGCCGTCTTCCTGCACGCGGGATGGCTGGTTCAGGCTCGCGCCCATTGACCAATATTCCTCACTGCTGCCTCCCGTAGGAGTCTGGTCCGTGTCTCAGTACCAGTGTGGGGGACCTTCCTCTCAGAACCCCTAGACATCGTAGCCTTGGTGGGCCGTTACCCCCCCAACTAGCTAATGTCACGCATGCCCATCCTTTACCACCTAAGCTTTTATAGCTCTGCCATGCAGCAGTACTATCTTATGGAGTATTAATCCGCCTTTCAGCGGGCTATCCTCCTGTAAAGGGCAGGTTGCATACGCGTTACTCACCCGTGCGCCGGTCTCTAGTATTGCTACTATACCCCTCGACTTGCATGTGTTAAGCCTCCCGCTAGCGTTCATCCTGAGCCAGGATCAAACTCTCCGTTGTATAGAAAATTTTAATTATATCCCAGATCCTCAGGCTTTACTTATTTTCTCTCCGATATCCCGAAATAAATCCCGGGTCGAATCCAAAACCTAGTCTATTCCTCTTCTTACCTCTTCTCAATTTCTTTCAATGAACTTTCTTGTCTCTCTTTTCCCTCCCAAACTTCTAAATCTCTCGAATCTTCCGCTCTGAAAGGGAGTGCAAATGTAAAGCCTTTTTTTATCCTAAACAACCTCAATACAAAAAAATGTTTGAAAAAAGAACCAAACCGACTGCTATCGTTTTGAAAATCTGATTCCTTAAACCACCAAAAAAAAATAAAAAAATAAATCTGACCGACTATTTTAATTAAGTAATAGCACAATTGTATTATTTTTACACATTCATACTAATAAAAGAAAAGTGTCCGAAAGCATTATTATTATTCCAACCTACAACGAAAAGGAAAATATTGAGCGGATGATCCGCACGGTCTTTCGCCTTCCAAGACAATTCCATATACTTATAGTTGATGACAATTCGCCGGATGGTACAGCAGGAATTGTAAAAAAATTGATGGAGGAGTTCCCAAATCAGCTTTTTATAGTTGAACGTCAGGGGAAACTGGGTCTGGGCACAGCGTATCTCGCCGGCTTCAAATGGGCCTTGGGGAACAAATACAAATACATTTTTGAAATGGATTCAGATTTTTCCCACAATCCCGATGATCTCCTTAATTTATATAAGGCATGTGCAGATGATGGCGCTGATCTGGCCATCGGATCAAGATATATTTCAGGCATTAATGTAATCAACTGGCCTTTGAAAAGGGTGTTGATGTCTTACTTCGCCTCAAAATATGTCAGATTGGTAACCGGCATGAACATCATGGACACAACTGCCGGTTTTAAATGTTACAGGGACACGGTTCTTAAGACGCTCGATCTCGACCGGATCAAAATGAAAGGATATGGCTTCCAGATAGAGATGAAATTTAAAACCTGGAGGATGGGTTTTAAGATCGTAGAAGTTCCCATTGTTTTTACGGACCGCAAAGAAGGTGCATCCAAAATGAGCGGAAGTATCTTCGGTGAAGCTTTTAAGGGTGTTATAAAAATGAAAATCGCCAGCTATTTCTCAAATCCCGCAAAAAAAGTGTAAAAAAGATGTATTTTCAGCATTGATCCGGGAACAATACACAAATCCATTAAATCCTGATTATCAAAATATTATAATTTAATTCTTATTTTTAACTACACACAAAGACCACTAATTAGTTTTCCAGTGAAACCTCCGGCAACAAATGTTCGCATAACTGATTTGAATCAATCTAATTTTGTCAATTGAGTTCAAATATTCGAGGAAGTTTTCCCTGGTCAACCTGATAGCTAAAATTATCTCAAATGAAGGACATTATTATCAAAGATGCCAAAGTAGTAAATGAAGGAAAAATCTTGCGTGATACAAGCCTGCTGATCCGTAATGGTATCATTGAAAAAATTTACCGGGAAGCAGTGCCGGAATCCGCATTAGCAAATGCCTATGTTATTGATGCTGCCGGGAAATTTCTTTTACCTGGTGTCATCGATGACCAGGTTCATTTTCGGGAACCGGGACTTACCCACAAAGGTGACATATACTCAGAATCTAAGGCTGCCGTGGCCGGAGGAATCACTTCCTTTATGGAAATGCCAAATACAGTGCCCCGGGCAACAACCCAGGAATTGCTGAATCAGAAATATCAGCGTGCATCTGAAGTCTCACTGGCGAACTACTCATTTTACATAGGTGCAACTAACGATAATCTCGATGAACTGCTCAAAACTGATCCTTCAAAAGTTTGCGGCATCAAGGTTTTCATGGGATCTTCCACAGGTAATATGCTGGTCGACAACCCTATAACCCTTTCTGAGCTGTTTCAGAAATCAAAAATGCTGATAGCAGTTCATTGCGAAGATGAAAATATAGTCCAGGCAAATCTCGCTGCTGCAACTGAAAAGTATGGTGAAGAAATTCCCGTTAGTGAGCATCCGAAAATCAGGGATGCAAGCGCCTGTTTCAATTCTTCTTCCAAAGCAGTTGAACTGGCTAAAAAATTTGGCACCCGCCTTCATATCCTTCATGTCTCGACAGCGGCAGAAATTGCTCTTTTTGAATCGGCCCCGGTTAAAAGCAAAAAAATATCTTCTGAAGTGTGTGTGCATCACCTTTGGTTTTCAGATGCAGATTACGAGAAATACGGTGCCCGGATCAAATGGAATCCGGCTATTAAATCGGCCAACGACCGTGCCAGCCTGATAAAAGCGGTCAATGAAAACAAAATTGATGTCATTGCTACCGACCACGCACCTCATACTGAGGAAGAAAAAGGGAGACCCTATCTGAAGATGCCTTCAGGAGGACCATTGGTGGAGCATTCTTTGGTTGCCATGCTTGAAATGAGCCGAAATGGTAAAATAACCATGGAGAAAGTGGTTGAAAAAATGTGCCATGCCCCGGCAGACCTCTTTGGTATTGAAAAACGCGGTTACATACGCAAAGGTTACAAGGCTGACATCGTGTTGGTTGATGCCGGTAAGTGGAGTGTGTCCAAAGATAACATTCAGGCTAAATGCAATTGGTCACCGTTTGAAGGTGAGTCTTTCTATTACTATGTCAGCCACACATTTGTAAATGGCAACCTGGTATACGAGAATTCATCACCCGGAAGAAAAGGCACTTTTTATGAACAAACAAAAGGAGAAAGACTCTGCTTTTCGCGTAACCAGGAAATTTGATTCGGGTCAGAATACGGATTTAATAACTTCCGGGATATAACCAAAGAATTCAGCATGACCCGGGATCAGGTCACTATCTTAATAAAAATCTTGCTGCTGTCCTGGTTCTTTGCTCAACGAAAACCTTTCTGTTATCAGTCATTTTCTTTATGATATCATTGTTGTAGTACCTGATAGTCAACAATTCAAGATCTTCATTGTAATGCACAACAAATTTCTTTTTCAAATCATCTATTAATTGCTCAAAACCCCTTTCCGGCCTGTCAATCGCTCCGGAGAAATTCATCGCAGATTGTTGTACCAGGTTCATCTTTATCCGGTGCTGCGCGAAAAGTTTATAAATTTCACTGATACTCTCCTCCGCAATAAAGGAAAAATCTTTGGGTGATATCGTAATTAGTATCTGATCTTCCTTGTTGATAAATACGGGAATGTACTCCATCGGGTGATCGATCTGGCAAATTATTGATCCTTCCTTCTCCGGTTGAATGAATGAACGGACATACAGCGGAATAACCTTCTCAACCAATGGTTTCATCGTCTTGGGGTGAATGACCTTGGCCCCGTAATAAGTCATTTCTACTGCTTCACGATAGGACAACTTGTCCAGCTTTACCGTTGATTCGTACCTGTGCGGATCCGCGTTCATGATTCCCGGAACATCTTTCCAGATCGTCACGCTTTCTGCATCCATAACATTGGCGATTATGGCGGCAGAATAATCCGAACCTTCCCTGCCAAGGGTTGTGGTAAGATTGAAAGTAGTAGCCCCGATGAATCCCTGAGTAAGGCAAACCATGTTACCGTTAAACTGGAAAGCCTGGGGTAAAAGTTTCCTGGTAAGGTCCCAGTCGATGACCCCTTCCCGCCAGGTGTCGTTGGTACGGATGTAATGCCCGGCATCTATCCATTTGGTTACCTTGCCACAATGATTCAGGTAGGCTGCCACAATTTCAGTTGAAACCATCTCCCCTATTGACACAATCTGGTCATATTCAAAGTCATAGTTTAATGAAGGCGGAATGGTTACCCGTTTTGTAAGTGCATCAAATTCCTGGTTTAATGAAAGTTCAAGCCGATCATCACCAGTTTCAAACAAACCATTTACAATATTAAAATGATAATCTCTGAGACTTTGAATCCTTTCCAATGCCTCTTCCACGTTACCGTCGAAATAATTACGTGTCACTTCAACAAGGGCATCCGTTGTTTTGCCCATGGCCGACAAAACTACGATCAGCGGATCAGGCTCTGAACAAATAATTGACGCAATATTCTTAACACCTTCCGCGTCCTTTACCGAAGCTCCCCCAAATTTAAATACCTTCATTTGCTATCCATATCTTTTGTAAACAATTCATTCAAATCTCACAATCCTCTTTTGCCTTATCACATGATTTAACTAGTAATTATCCGGAATCTAAAATATCATTTTAGATCCAAAGATAATTGTCCACAATAGTTTATCCATCATAAAATCCTTTTGATCAATACTGCTCATATAACTTATAATCAATAAAATAATATCTTAAGAAATCCGTATCAACCATAATTCATTCGGATTTGCAATCGTCAACCAAAATAGCAAAATTCGATGACATTGCATTTCAGGTTAGGTGCAATATCCAAAACTTAGTAACTTCGCCGAATCATAAGAAACAGACCGGTTTGGGAATATTCATCGCAGATGAGGATTCTCCGTGTCTGTCAGCTTCGCCGGTCTGCTGTACAGCAGGACCATTTTAAAGCAATTTATTTACCAATCGGAGAACCAATTGGAATTAACGGAATTTCTTCATTTATATCGTTCCCATCCTTCCCTTTTAGGCTTAAAGGAGTTATTGACAACTTCAGGCGGGAAAAATATATCTGTTACAGGGCTGTCAGGTTCTTCAACTACGGTTATTTTTTCTGTGCTAAGGGAAATGGCCCCTTACCAGGCACTTTTCATACTTAACGACCGTGAAGAAGCTGCTTTTTTCTATGATGACCTGAATGCCCTTGGAAGAGAAAATGACCTTCTATTTTTCCCTTCTTCCTACAAACGAAATATTTGGCATGAACATATTGACAATGAGAATATCATTCTCAGAACTGATGTTTTAAACAAGCTTTCTGCCAAAGAAAAAAAATATATGATCGTCACTTATCCTGAGGCGATCATGGAAATGGTTGTATCAGAGAGCGGATTGCAAAAACATACCCTCCACATTAAATCAGGAGAAAAACTATCCATCAGCTTTGTCAATGAACTTTTGTATGAATATGGTTTTGAACGGGTTGAATTCGTTTTTGAGCCCGGACAGTATTCTATCAGGGGCTCCATTGTTGATATTTTCTCCTACTCCAACGAAGATCCCTACCGTATCGATTTTTTTGGTGATGTAGTTGAATCCATAAGATCCTTCGATATAGAAGACCAGATCTCCAAAGTACCCTACTCAAAGATTTCCATAATCCCAAATCTCCAGGATGGCCTTTCGGAGGAGAAAAAGGTCTCCTTTTTCGAATTTCTTGACAAAGAAACACTTCTTGTTTCAAGAGACTTCAATTTTTTGATAAATCATATTGGAGAGCTGAGCCTTGCACCCTATAAAGAAGATGAAACAGTAAAAGATCCTGCCGGGGAAAATTTTCTCTCCGGCGATTCTTTCAAAGGTTTTCTAAAGAAATTCCCGGTTGTGGAATTAAAATCCAACAAGAAGGGTGATGACAGAAAATCAGAATTCCATACTTCTCCACAACCTGTTTTCAATAAAAATTTCGATCTTCTCGGAGCCAATCTCAAGGAAAACAGGCACAATGGGTACCATAACCTGATTTTATCGTCCAGTCCCAGGCAAATTGACAGGTTACATGCCATTTTTGATGACAAAGGTGATCCACAAAAGCTTGATTCTTTGCCTTTTGCTTTGCAACAAGGATTTATTGATCATGACCTGAAGATTTGCTGCTACAACGATCACCAGATTTTTGAACGATACCACCGGTACAAGCTTCGGACAAAAAAACCTTCCCGTCAGGCAATTACGCTCAAAGAACTTAGTAAACTCCAGGTAGGTGACTATGTTGTGCACACAGACCATGGGATCGGAAAATTTGCAGGACTGGTCAGAACTGAGGTCAACGGAAATGTGCAGGAGGCTGTACGTCTATCCTATCGTGACAATGACTCCCTGCTGGTAAGCATTCATTCCCTGCACCGGATTTCAAAATACAAAGGCAAAGAAGGCCAGGAGCCAGCTATCCACAAACTGGGAACTGCTGCCTGGCAGAACATGAAGAACAAGACCAAGAACAAGGTCAAAGATATTGCCCGTGAGCTCATAGCCTTGTATGCCGCCAGAAAAATGGAGAAAGGCTATGCTTTTATGGCTGACACCTATCTTCAGCAGGAATTGGAGGCAAGTTTTATTTATGAAGATACGCCGGACCAGATCAAAGCTACCCTGTCTGTCAAAGAGGATATGGAAAGGCTGATGCCAATGGACCGGCTGATTTGTGGTGATGTTGGTTTCGGTAAAACCGAAATTGCAGTCAGGGCTGCGTTCAAAGCCGTGACCGACAGTAAACAGGTGGCGGTGCTTGTTCCAACTACCATTCTGGCCTTGCAACACTTCAAGACTTTCAGGGAAAGACTGCGGGACTTCCCGTGCAATGTTGAGTATATCAGTAGGTTGCGTCATTCCGCGGATGTCAAAAAAGTCCTTGAAAATCTCGCAGCTGGTAAAGTTGACATACTGATCGGAACTCACAAAATGATCGGTAAGGAGGTTAAATTCAAAGACTTAGGACTATTAATCGTTGATGAAGAACAAAGATTTGGCGTGAGTGTCAAGGAAAAGCTGAAGCAGATGAAGGTAAATGTTGATACACTGACACTTACAGCAACCCCAATTCCCAGGACCTTGCAGTTTTCCCTTATGGGAGCGCGGGATTTGTCCATTATAAGTACTCCCCCACCGAATCGCTACCCCATTGCCACGGAAGTTCACTCTTTCGACGAAGAAGTAATTCGTGAAGCGATAACCTATGAAGTTTCAAGGGGTGGACAGGTATTCTTCATCAACAATCGCATCAACAATATCTATGAACTTGAAAAACTCATTCACAGGCTTTGTCCGGGGGTTCGGACCATTGTTGGTCATGGACAAATGGAGGGGGATAAACTGGAGAAGGTGATGTTTGATTTTATAAATGGTGATTATGATGTACTGATCGCTACCACAATAATTGAATCCGGCCTGGATATTCCGAACACAAATACCATTCTGATTAATAACGCGCATAATTTCGGTTTGAGTGAACTGCATCAGCTAAGAGGCAGAGTGGGCAGATCCAACAAAAAAGCATATTGTTATTTATTGACTCCGCCGTTGGAGGCAATGACTGCCGAGGCAAGGAGGAGATTGCAGGCAATTGAGGAATTCTCGGATATCGGTAGCGGATTTAGCCTGGCCATGCAGGACCTTGACATCCGTGGAGCCGGTAATTTGCTGGGTGGTGAACAGAGCGGATTCATTGCTGATATTGGATTCGAAGCCTATCAGAGGATTCTCAATGAAGCGATGGAAGAGCTGAGAAATGATGAATTTCAAGGGGTATTTGATGAAGAGGAGATAAAAAATCAACAGGCAGGGTTACTACCGAACTCTTTTATCAGAGATTGCACTATTGACACTGATCTGGAACTTTTATTTCCTGATGATTATGTCTCAAGCATATCGGAGCGAGTCTTGCTGTACCGTGAACTCGACGACCTGAAAAGTGAGGAAACACTAAAGTTGTTCGGAGATACACTGACTGATCGTTTCGGACCAATTCCCAAACCTGCACGCGAATTACTTGATGTAGTGAGACTTCGATGGAAGGCTATTTCACTAAATATGGAGAGGCTAATCATAAAGGACAAAAAAATGATTTGTTATCTGCCCTCAGATCAGACTTCCAAATACTATTATTCGAAAGAATTTTCAGGACTGATGAAATGGATAATGTACAATCCGGCCAAGTGTAAAGTGAGGGAACACAAAGGAAAATTGTCAGTCATAATTGATTCAGTTTCCTCTATTCTTGATGCCCTGGATACACTTAATAAAGTCATATTGCATCTTGAGGTGTACAGAAAAGAATAATTAGTTTTACCAGGCCCTACCCAAGGTTAATATGCAACTTAGGCTGGTTCAAATTTCCAAAATATGACAAGATCGTGATTGAGGAGATTATCCGGGAATATTTCCAAAATCCATTACATTTTTTTTATTTTTGGCGTATATTTAAGACATGAGCTCATCATGATTCCAGTCTGCCGGATTATTAGATTACCTATTAATAACAAGAACAGTGATAAATCTCAACAACAAATTACAAAGTCAGAATCCAATCTTTGATCATTCATTGGACCATTTGCCTACCAATCTGACCCACAGGGATGTATTGACCAAATATGAAAAAATTCCCACATTCATTTACCAGGAAAGTTCAGTTGCATCTATTGCGGTTGCAAGAGAAGTTGCCGACCTGATCATCCTTAGACAAAAAGAAGGAAAAAACTGTGTGCTGGGACTTGCAACAGGTTCCACCCAGTTAGGGATTTATGCAGAACTTGTGAGATTGCACAAGGAAGAAGGATTGAGTTTTCGCAATGTCGTTTCTTTTAACGTCGATGAGTATTATCCCTTGTCTTCACACTCAATTCACAGTTATCACCATTACATGAGGTTAAATTTATTTAACCATGTAGATATTTTGTCCGAAAATATCCATATACCGGACGGGACAATCCGAATGGAAGAGGTTCACGATTATTGCAGGGTCTATGAAAAAAGAATTGAACAAGCCGGTGGTATTGATCTTTTACTCCTTGGTATCGGCCGAAGTGGCCATATAGGCTTCAATGAGCCTGGTTCAGGACGAAATACAAAAACCAGAATCATCACGCTGGACCCGATAACACGGCAGGAAGAGGCCAAGCAATTCAGAGGCTTTATGAATGTGCCGCGCAGTGCCATAACCATTGGCATTTCCACTATCCTGGATGCGAAACAAATCATTCTTTCAGCTTTTGGCGAAACAAAAGCGAGAATGATCAAAATGATGGTTGAAGATGAACCAAATAACGGGGTTCCTGCTTCATACATTCAGTTTCATTCCAATGCCAAAGTCATTATCGATCAGGGGGCTGCACTTCAGCTTCTAAGGATGAAAACACCATGGTTGCTTGACAGCCTCGACTGGACGGAAGACCGACTAATCCGAAAGGCAGTATTATGGCTTTGCGGTAAAACAAAAAAGCCAATTTTAAAACTCACTGGGAAGGATTACAATGACAACGGACTGAGTGATCTTCTGGCCACTGTTGGTTCTGCTTATAAAATCAACATCAAGGTTTTTAATGATCTGCAACGCACAATCACCGGATGGCCCGGGGGTAAACCAAATGTCGATGATACATACCGTCCGGAGAGAGCTAATCCTGAGAAGAAAAGGGTAATAATATTCAGTCCTCACCCTGATGATGATGTAATATCCATGGGTGGCACACTGCTTCGTCTGATAGAACAGGGACATGAAGTTCACATAGCCTACCAGGTATCGGGAAATTTTGCTGTCTCAGACGAATATGTTACACGCTTTCTCGATTTTCACCAGGAATACATCGACTATTACGACAATGGCAATGAAGCTGCCAAAATTCAGCATGATAAGATTCTTAATTTTATAAAGAACAAAAAGGACAACGACATTGATATTTCTGATCTTAGAAAAGTAAAAAGTCTCATCCGGAGAATGGAAGCCAGATCTTCTTTGAGATATTTCGGGCTGACAGACCAAAATATTCATTTTCTTGACCTGCCCTTTTATGAAACCGGACTCAAATCCAAAGCGCCTATTGGTGAGGCAGATATAAAAATAATAATGGATCTTGTTCAGATGATTAAACCTCACCAGATCTTTGCTGCCGGCGATTTATCTGATCCACATGGCACTCACAGGGTTTGTCTCGATGCCATATTCATAGCACTTGAGCACCTTAAGGAAAAGCAATGGATGAATGATTGCTGGGTGTGGCTTTATCGTGGCGCATGGGCTGAATGGGAAGCTGACGAGATTGAAATGGCAGTTCCGATCAGTCCGATTGAATTATCCAGGAAAAGAGAGGCAATCCTCAGGCACCAGTCTCAAAAAGAAGGCGCAATGTTCATGGGAGAAGACGAGCGTGAATTTTGGCAAAGGGCTGAAGAGCGCAACCGCTCAACTGCAAGTTTATACGATCAGCTGGGAATGGCAGAGTATGAGGCCATGGAGGCATTTGTGAAATATTATCCATGATAATTGATTAAATCTGATATTTTTGAGTGACCAATCAACCTTCTGACTGGTCATTCTTTTATATTCCGGTAAAAAAAAGTAAATGAACCCATTCCATAAAGCCAGTATTGTTTTTTTGCTGATGATTTTGTGCCTCATCACCTTGGGGAAACAACTCCGTAAACTTTCAGCGTCAGAAGGGACTGCCTTTGAAGGAAGGCAACAAGACGTGTCGAAAAGTGAATTCAGGGGTGTATGGGTTGCAACTGTCAACAACATTGACTGGCCTTCCAGGCCGGGGTTAACGGTGGAAGAACAAAAAAAAGAGTTTTTAAATCTTATAGAATCATTTCAAAAATTCAACCTAAATGTTGTCATTCTGCAGGTTAGGGCAGCCTCTGATGCTTTTTACCAGTCAAAAACCGAGCCCTGGTCCTATTTTCTCACTGGCAAACAAGGGAAAGCGCCCAAACCAACTTTTGATCCGCTTGCCTGGACGATTGAAATGTGCCACCTCCGTGGAATGGAACTCCATGCATGGTTTAACCCTTTCAGAGTAAGAAATGCGGGATTTTATCAACTGGATCCAAACAGTTTTGCCGCAAAACACCCGCAATATGTCAGGGAATTTGACAAAAAAATGTTCCTCGATCCCGGATTTCCTGAAGTAAGATCACATCTGGTGGACGTAATTGCTGAAGTGGCGACCAATTACGAAGTTGATGCGATTATCCTTGATGACTATTTTTATCCCTACCCTATCCAGGGGAAAAGATTCGGTGATGAAAAAAGCTTTGCCAAATTTGGCGGCACATTTTATCCCAAACGCTTAAAAGACTGGAGAAGAAATAACATCAATCAATTTATTGAATCCTTGCATGAGACGCTACAGTCAATCAATCCCAAAATTAAACTCGGAATAAGTCCATTCGGAATCTGGAGAAATAAGAGTGTCGATCCGGCAGGCTCAGTCGGTTTACGAGGCCTAAGCTCCTATGATGATTTGTACGCTGATGTCCGAAAATGGCTCATCAACGGATGGATAGACTATGTAATTCCACAGCTTTATTGGGAAAAAGGAAACCATTTCGGTGATTTCTCCTCACTCGTTAAATGGTGGAGTGATAACAGCTACGGAAAATCACTTTACATTGGTCAGGCACTGTATAAGTCCACTTCGCAGAAAAATGGCTGGAGCAAACCCAATGAACTCTATGATCAGATCAATTATTTGAGAAAAAATGAAAAAGTCAGGGGTTTCGCTTTCTACAGCGCCTCAAACATTGCAGAATTGTCCTACAGCCAGGTTAAAAACCTGCGTGATAACCACCTTAACACAGTTGCAGCCATTGATGACGACCGCCGTTCAATAGTTCATGATGAACCGGAAAAAGTAAGTGTTTACACAGAGTCGGTAAAAACAATGGACAAAACAGATTCCTTCAAGAGGGATTTTATGGCTTCGCTGAACAACAACCAGGTTTATGCAAGAGAGATGGGCAATAATATTTCCGGAGTAAAGCCTGTCCTGAAAAAAATGAAAGGGTACAGATCTCTGACCTGGAATCTTGGAACTGATACTACTTCTCATATGGTGGCACTGGTTGTATACAAAAAAACCGGCAGGAACACATATGCACAGGAAATATCCGGATTATCAGGCTCGGCCCTTTTCATTATCCCGGACAGCAAATGGAAAGTGATGAAAGATTCAAAAGTGATACTTGTCAGCAGAAATATCAGGAACAATTCAGATCAATATTCAACCTTTTTTGAGTTGAAGAGACGAAAAATAAAACCTGTAAATAACCCTTTCAGCAAGTAGCAAAAAGGCCCACGAGAGATCCCGGGGGCCTTTTGAATGCAACTAAATTCAAAATCTATCGTGTAAATAGAAGTTCGCGGTATTTTGGCAATGGCCAAAGTTCGTTGTCAACTACTAATTCGAGTTTATCAATGTGGTAACGAATTTCATCAAAGTATGGTTTGACTGTCTGTTCGTATGCCAGGGCTTTCCCCTTTGCATGTTCAATGACATTGGCAACTTTTCTTGCTTCAACCATTTCCTTTGTTTTTGATTTGATATTGGAAATATGGTTTGAAATTTCCTTGATCAGATCTTTACGGGCACCAGCCATTTCATTGAAGTCTGCTTCGTCGAAGATCTCCTTCAGACCTTTGACATTTTCTATCAGTGTTGTCTGATAGGCAATTGCCGTAGGTACGATGTGATTGATTGCCAGATCTCCTAATACGCGGGCCTCAATTTGAATCTTCTTGATATATTTCTCATATTCAACTTCAACACGCGCTTCAAGTTCCTTCTCGTTGAAAATTCCAAGGGATTCAAATACTTTTCTTGAATTTTTGTTCAGATAAGCCTCCAATGCCTGCGGAACGCTCTTGATATTGGTAAGACCACGACGTTCAGCTTCAATTGCCCACTCTGCACTGTAACCATTACCATCAAAACGGACTGGCTTACATTCAATAATATATCTCTTCAGAACCTGGAAGATAGCCTCATCTTTCTTAACATTGGATTCAATCAGTTTATCAACATCTTTTTTGAACTGAATCAGTTGTGCTGCAACAACAGAGTTCAGCGCAATCATGGCAGAAGCACAGTTTGCTGAAGAACCTACCGCCCTGAATTCAAACCTGTTACCTGTGAAAGCAAAAGGGGATGTCCGGTTTCTGTCTGTATTATCCAACAAAATCTCAGGAATACGACCAATATTCAGTTTGAGATCAGTTTTTTCATCCGGGGTCATTTTCTTCTCGCCTACCATCTCTTCGATCTGGTCAAGCATAGCACCTACCTCAGTACCCAGGAAAGTGGAAATGATGGCAGGAGGTGCCTCGTTGGCGCCAAGTCGGTGACCATTGCTCGCAGATACAATTGACGCGCGGAGCAAATCCTGGTTATCGTATACTGCCTTGATAGTATTAACGATGAAAGTTAGGAACTGAATGTTGGATTTTGGGTTTTTCCCGGGAGAATAAAGGTTTACACCGGTGTTTGTGGAAAGCGACCAGTTGTTGTGCTTGCCTGAACCATTGATTCCTGCGAAAGGCTTCTCATGCAGCAATACCCTGAAACCATGGTGCCTGGCAATCTTGTTCATCAGGTCCATAACCATCTGGTTGTGATCGTTGGCAAGATTTACCTCTTCAAAAATCGGAGCCAGCTCGAACTGATTCGGAGCCACCTCATTGTGACGGGTTTTCACCGGAATACCGAGCTTGTAAGCTTCGTTCTCCAGATCCATCATAAAGCATGCAACACGCTCAGGAATAGATGCAAAATAGTGGTCTTCAAGCTGCTGATCCTTGGCAGAAGAGTGTCCCATCAGGGTACGGCCTGTTAAAACCAGGTCGGGGCGTGCAACGTAAAGTGCTTCGTCAACCAGGAAATATTCCTGTTCCCAGCCCAGATTTGCGGTTACCTGGGTAACATTTTTATCAAAATACTGACAAACGTCAACGGCAGCTTTGTCTACAGCATTGAGAACTTTAAGCAGCGGTGCTTTGTAATCAAGAGCCTCACCGGTATAAGAGATGAAAATCGTTGGGATACACAGAGTTGTACCAACAATAAAAGCTGGTGAAGAAACGTCCCATGCGGTGTAGCCCCTTGCTTCGAAAGTGTTCCTGATACCGCCGCTCGGAAAGGATGATGCATCGGGTTCCTGTTGTGCCAACAATTTACCAGGAAAACTTTCAACAACACCACCCAGTTCTGAATGATCGATGAATGCATCATGCTTCTCAGCAGTACCGTCTGTCAAAGGATGAAACCAGTGAGTGTAGTGTGTGGCTCCGTTTTCAATAGCCCAGGCCTTCATGCCAATGGCTACCTGATCAGCAATTTTGCGATCAATGGTAGTTCCGTTGTCAATAGCATCAATAATTCCTTTGTAAGAATCCTTGGAAAGGTATTTTTTCATCTTTGGACGATCAAAAACCAGCATACCATAATAATCGGACGTCAGGTTCTCCTCCCTTTTGACCTCAACAGGCTTGCGGGACATCAAAATCTCCAGCGCTTTAAATCTAAATGTTGCCATAACTATTGTTTTTAGAAAATAATAAATTCAAATTTTTCTGCTAAATTATGTTTTTTCGCAATAACCCCCTAATTTTTTTGATATAAATTGAATATTTCATGTTTTTTTAACATTAAAACTTATTTTTTGGACCATTTATCATCAAAAAACCAATTTTTTTGATGTTTTTAAATTTTCTCAAATAAAAAAGCCGGATACTTAAAATCCGGCTTTTAATGTTTAGGGTATATTTTTTATGGAATTATCTTCCAAAAAAATGGTAAAATTGAACAACACACCTTATTCCATTGAAGAAATTCTCAAGATAAAAATTTTCATTGGGTGAGTGGATGGCATCGGATTCAAGACCAAAACCCATAAGAATGGTTTTAATCCCCAATACTTTCTCAAAAGTCGAAACTATCGGAATGCTTCCTCCGCTCCTGACAGGTACCGGCAACTTTCCGTAAACTGAAAAATAGGCTTTTTCAGCCGCCAGGTAGGCCGGATGATCTATCGGGCAAAGATAACCCTGTCCGCCATGATGAAGCGTTACCTCTACCCGGACAGTTTCCGGGGCGATGGATTCAAAATAGTCTTTGAACAAGAGTGAAATTTTTTCATGATCCTGGTCAGGAACCAGGCGCGAACTGATTTTGGCATAAGCCGCAGAAGGCAAAATAGTTTTGGATCCTTCCCCTGTATAACCGCCCCAAATGCCACAGACATCGAAAGACGGCCTTATTCCGGTCCGCTCAGGTGTGGAATATCCCTCTTCCCCCTGAAGTTGCCTGACATCAATTGCCTCTTTGTACTTATTTTCGTTGAAAGGATTCTTTGCGAGTTTCTCTCTCTCTTCTTTTGATACTTCAACAACATCATCGTAAAATCCAGGAATGGTAATCCTGTTTTTATCATCCGTCATCTTAGCTATCATTTTGCACAGTTCGTTGATCGGATTGGCCACTGCACCACCGAACAGTCCAGAATGCAGATCCTTGTTCGGACCGGTCACTTTAACTTCCCAATAAGCCAGACCACGCAATCCTGTCGTAATGGACGGAATATCCTTCGCTATCATCCCGGTATCGGATACCAGGATAACATCCGCTTTAAGCATCTCCTTATGTTCCTCACAAAACCGGCCAAGATTCGGGGAACCCACCTCCTCCTCACCTTCAATCATAAATTTGACATTGCAATTCAGAGTGCCGGTTTTGACGAGGTATTCAAATGCCTTAGCATGAATGAATGACTGTCCTTTGTCATCATTGGCTCCCCTTGCCCATATCCTGCCTTCACGGATCTCAGGCTCAAACGGATCAGAGAGCCATTTGTCCAATGGATCTACAGGCATGACATCCATGTGCGCATAAACCAAAATTGTAGGCAGGGATTGATCAATGATCTTTTCGGCATAAATAACCGGATGACCGGGTGTCAGAAAAATTTCCGCGTGATCAGCACCCGCTTCCAGCAAAATATTTTCCCAATATCCGGCTGCCCTCATCATATCAGGTTTGTGCTGTTCCAGCGAACTGACAGAAGGAATCCTGATTAGTCCGAATAACTCCTCCAGGAACCTCTCCCCGTTATTTTCAATGTATTTTTCGAGCTGATTCATGTTTTTCCTTCAAATATAAGTGGTTTGAGAGAAAAATACCATGATCGCCGGAGAGATATTTCAAAAAATTCTGTTGAACCTTCCTAATCAGTTTAGGCATCTTTGCTTCTTTTATATCCCTGGTCTTAATACATTGCGATACTGCCAATTGTTTCAGGATATCCATTGTCAGCATTGTACCTGCCTGCATTTTGAAATCGTCCTTCATACTGACCATATTTCTGAATAGTACCTGGTGAACCATGTCCTTTGATAGAGAAGTTTTATCCGGCATTGCTGTCAGCCCTATTGATTCACCAGTTTTCACCTTATTCACCCGCTACTATTTAGAATAATTATTAATTCACTCCGAATGTATTTAAATAAGCGATTTTAGGAAGATAGCCCAAAATTTCATCCGTCAATCTCAGTTTACTTCATCCATTTTATTTAAATTTAACGGCTTCTAAAAACAACTTGGGTTCATCATTACTTTTATTTATTATCATATAACAGATTAATTTATCAGATCATGACAACCAGTCGAAGAAATTTCATCCGTGATGCCGGGCTAACAGCCTCCGGTATAGCAGTTTTGCCCAATGTAATGAGTTCCTGTGCGCCCAGCGATAAAGTTGTGGTAGCTTTGATAGGCTGTAAAGGTATGGGGTTCAATGACCTTTCGGCTTTCCTCAAACAACCGGGTGTTGTTTGTGCCGCCTTGTGTGACGTCGACAGCAATATTCTGAATCAGCGTGCTGCCGAAGTTGAAAAGCTGACAGGAAAGCGTCCTGAGTTGTATGAAGACTTTCGAAAAGTGATTGACAGAAAAGACATAGATGCAGTTATAATCGGCACACCTGATCACTGGCACTGCCTCCCAATGGTATATGCCTGCCAGAGCGGAAAGGATGTGTATTGCGAAAAACCTATCGGACGCACCATTGAAGAGTGCAACATCATGGTTAAAGCAGCTCATAAATACAATCGGGTAGTTCAGGTAGGACAATGGCAACGCAGCGATCCACACTGGAAAGATGCGGTAGACTATGTTCATAGCGGTAAGCTCGGCAGGGTTCGTTCTGCCCGGGCATGGTCCTATGTTGGCTGGAAAGGTTCCATACCAATTGAACCAGACACAGAGGCTCCCAAAGGAGTAAATTATGATATGTGGCTCGGTCCTGCACCTAAGAGACCCTTCAATATCAACCGGTTCCATTTCACATTCAGATGGTATTGGGATTATGCAGGCGGACTGATGACCGACTGGGGAGTCCATCTGCTTGATTATGCGCTTTATGGCATGAATCAGTATGTCCCCAAATCAGTAATGGCTTCCGGAGGGAAATACGCTTTCCCCGGAGATGCAATGGAAACGCCTGATAGCATGATGGCTATATACGATTTTGGCGATTTCAACATCGTCTGGGACCATACAATCGGAATATACGGGGATAACTACGGTCGTGGTACCGGCCATGGCGTCGCTTTTGTCGGCGAATATGGCACCCTGATCGTCGACCGCAAGGGATGGGAAGTAATTCCCGAAACAAATAGCACCTCCGCAAAAGAAGGCATGCAGCCGGTTCCGCCGCAGCCAGCCACCGGTCTGGGACTCGACCTGCACGTGAAAAACTTCCTGGAGTGCATCAAAACAAGACAAAAACCCAATTGCGACATAGAAATCGGTGCTCATATCGCACGTATCGCCTCGCTCGGCAACATCGCCTACAGGTTGGGAAGACAGGTAGACTGGGATGGGGAGAAGCAGGCGTTCAAAAACGACCCGGAAGCGGATAAACTAATCCTGGCAAACTACAGAACACCCTGGGAATTGCCAAAGATCTAGCCAATTACGGTTAAAACAATTAAAGTGCCCCGGATAACACCGCTCATTCAATGAATTGTGTGATCCGGGGCACTTCAGTTTGTATAACCCGATCGTTACTTTAACTTTTTGTAATACAGTTCTTTTGCTTCGATCTTCATGCCCGGGTTATGCCCCTGGATGGCAAAATGTCCGGTTTTGAATTCGCTGTCCTTATATGTCATGACCGATTTACCATTGATCCAAAACTGTATATCTTCACCAATGGCTTTGATGCGATATTCAAACCACTCACCATCCTTGGTCATCAGTTCAGTAGCCTTACCTACCCCTTTCCCTGGTTTCCACAGCCAGCCGGTATAGGCATCCTGGTTGTTGCAAATTTGTGCCTCATAACCACGGGGGAATCCGTCAATATTGTTTTCAGGTGGATTGCAGCGAAAATAAAAACCGCTGTTGCTTTTTGAGCCCTCATCCGAAGAGATCCGGAACATTCCTTTCGCTTCAAAATCAGTACAGACCGGATCAGCATAGATATGGCCCATGCCTCCAACACCTACTAAAACACCGTTTTCAACGCTCCATTTTGCCTTACCATGAACAGTCCAGCCAGTAAGATCCTTCCCGTTAAACAATGAGGTCCATTTTTTTGCTTCACTCCTGCCTGCACCAAAAAGCAGGACAACAACCAACAACAGCAATAATTTAGTTTTCATTCTGTAAAAATTAATTTGATTAATAAAATAGTTTGATATTCAACTATGTTCCTGAAATTAAATCACATCATTATAGTCACCTTTGGTCTCATTCTTATCTCCGGAGAACTGTCGCAAAATGTTCATATCATGCATTAGTCTCTGAGAGAACATAGCAAGATCTGAACTATGAATAATCAGGTTTACCCCCTCCTTTATCCATCGCATCTGCCTCTCCGGTGTCTCTGAAAAATGAATTCCCACAGCCAGACCATTTTTGCGGGAGGTGGCAATGATTTTTTTTACCGCCTTTTCAAATACCGGATGATCATATTGTTCGGGCAAGCCCAGGCTAATAGACAAGTCATGAGGACCTATAAATACTGCATCCAGCCCTTTTACGGCGAGCAAATCCTCAAGCCTTTCCAGGGCGGGTACACTCTCAATATTGGCAATGCAAATGTTTCCTTCGTTCCATTTATCAAGATATTGTTTAAGTACAGTGTTCATGCCTGCAGGTGAGTCCAGCTCTTTTTCGAGGAGCTCTCCCTTAAGTGGCCTGAATTTCAGGGCCCCGACAAGTTCTTTGATCTGATCTGTTCTTTCCAGGTAAGGAGCCACCACACCCTCAGCGCCGGCATCCATCATCTGGCAAGCCTTATAGGGATCGGGAGATGGTATCCTTACAATGGGGGCAATACCCATAGCCCTGAATGTCTGACACATATGTGCTATCTCCATTCGTTCCAGGGGTATATGCTCCGTGTCAAGAAATACAAAATCCAATCCGGCCCTTAAGGCAATGGCAGGCCAGGTGGGAGCTGTAGAAGTTATACAAGTACCAAAAACAGTTTTCCCTGCCTTTATTTTTTTCAGCAAAGTCTTTTCCATCAGTGTTTTTCAATTATTAATATAGTAGTAGTACGATTCGCAACAAAATTCCACTAATTACCTGCAATTTACAAATAAGTTGATCCTCTCCAAAATATAACGCGTATTCCTTTTACTTTTGAATTTAATCGTTAAATTTGGAGGTCAGACCATATAAATCAGCATATGCCTGATTAAACTATATCAATTAAACCAAAAAATGAAATACCAGGCAGGAAGTTGTCGCTTCAACCGAAAATAATTATCCGGGTATTCCGTTTGACAATTAAAACAAATTATTTACAATGAATCCAAACAAAAAACTTTCCAGGAGGGGTTTTATTGGAACATCAGCAGCCGCTGCTGCTGCAATTACAGTTGTTCCGTCCAACACCATCGCCGGTTTGGGGCACAAAGCTCCAAGCGATAAACTTAATATCGCAGGTGTAGGAATCGGTGGAATGGGATTCGGCAACCTCAAACAAATGCAGACTGAGAACATTGTTGCATTGTGCGATGTTGACTGGGATCACAGCAAGCGTTGCTTCGACTATTTTCCAAAGGCCAAAAAGTATTGGGACTGGCGCAAGATGTATGATGAAATGCCATCAGGCATTGACGCGGTTCTGGTAGCTACTGCCGACCACAACCATGCTATTATTGCAGCTCATGCTATGACGCTCGATAAACATGTTTATGTTCAAAAACCTTTGACACACTCTGTTTACGAATCCCGACTCCTGACGAAACTGGCCGTTAAACACAATGTGGCCACTTCTATGGGTAACCAGGGTTCTTCAGGTGAAGGTGTTCGCCTGATCCAGGAATGGCTTTGGAACGGAGAGATCGGTGAGGTAACCAAAGTTGAGGCATTCACAGACCGTCCATTGTGGCCCCAGGCCCTGGCACGTCCAAAGGATGGCATGTGGCCGCCGGATACAATGAACTGGGATCTCTTTATTGGTCCTGCAAAATTCCGTCCTTATCACAGGATGTACACACCCTGGACATTCCGGGGCTGGTGGGATTTTGGAACCGGAGCGCTTGGCGACATGGCATGCCACCTTCTTCACCCTGTATTTATGGGCCTCAAACTGGGTTATCCAACAAAAGTTCAGGGTTCTTCAACCCTGTTGATGACCGATACGCCACCTTCTTCAGAGGTTGTTCAAATGGTATTCCCTGCCCGTCCAAAAGAAAAAGGTATAAAAATTAACTTCCCGGAAGTAACTGTAACCTGGATGGATGGCGGTTTCAGACCTATGAAACCATCCAACTGGCCGGAAGGTCGCGATATGAATGATGATGGCGGCGGAGTGATTTTCCATGGCACAAAAGACAGCATCGTTTGCGGATGTTATGGCAAAGATCCATGGCTTTTGTCCGGTCGTGTACCAAATGTAGCTAAAACAATACCGCGCGTTACAACAAGCCATGAGCAAGACTGGATACGCGCATGCAAAGAAAGTCCGGAAAGCAGGGTTCAGACGGCTTCTCCTTTCGCCCAGGCCGGTCCATTCAACGAAATGGTAGTTATGGGCGTCCTGGCAGTGCGTCTTCAGGACCTGAACAAGGAACTGTTGTGGGACGGACCAAACATGAACTTCACCAATATCCACGACAATGAAACATTCAAATTCTGCCTGGATGATGGTTTTGTTATCAATGACGGAAACCCGACATTCAACAAAAAATTCAGTGAACCAATCAGCGCGAAAGGTTTTGCAGCTGACCTGATTAAGCACAACTACCGTGAAGGTTGGTCATTACCTGATATGCCCGCATAATCGCATAATATCCATTAAAGAAGAGCGCCGGAGGTTTTTACTTCCGGCGTTTTTTTTCGGGTACCCTATTTTGTGCTACCTTTGACCCGAAAATTACAAAACACTGTCCACGAATCTAAAATCAGTCCTTGTAATTGCATTAAACATAGGTTATTCTTGATTATGATATCGGTAGAAGATTTATATGTAGAATTTGGCGGATTTGAACTTTTCAAGCAAGTCAGCTTTATTGTTAATCCACGGGACAGGATTGGATTGGCTGGCAGGAATGGCGCCGGTAAATCAACCTTGCTTAAAATCTTCTCAGGCAATCAGATACCAACTTCAGGTCGCGTTGTAGCTCCAAAAGATGTCAAAATAGGCTATCTACCTCAGCATATGGATACTACTGATACCAGTACTGTCATTGAAGAAGCTGCCAGGGCATTTGAAGAAATACACATTCTTGAAAAAAGAATAAATTTTCTCAGCAACCAATTGTCGGTCAGGGAAGACTATGAATCAGCAGAATACCACCAGATCATGGATGAACTTCATGAAGTAAATGATCGATTTCACCTGCTGGGTGGAACCAATTTTCATGCTGATATCGAACAGACCCTGTTAGGACTCGGTTTTGACCGCAAAGATTTTAACCGCCCTACCTCTGAATTTTCCGGCGGATGGAGAATGCGGATCGAACTTGCTAAAATACTGCTTCTGAAACCCAACGTATTTTTACTCGATGAGCCAACAAATCACCTGGATATCGAATCCATACAATGGCTGGAACGTTTTCTGAAAGATTATGCCGGAGCAGTGGTTCTTGTCTCACATGACCGCGCCTTTTTGGATAATGTGACAAACCGGACAATAGAAATCAGCCTTGGCAAAATATATGATTACAAAGTAAATTACAGCAAATACCTGGAATTAAGGGTAGAAAGGCGTGAACAGCAAATGGCCTCCTTCCGGAACCAGCAAAAAATGATCCAGGATACGGAAGATTTCATAGAACGCTTTCGCTATAAAGCAACGAAATCTGTCCAGGTACAGTCCCGAATAAAACAATTGGATAAAGTTGAGAGGATTGAAGTAGACGAAGAAGACACCCGATCCATGAATATCAAATTCCCACCCTCCCCAAGATCAGGCACTGTTGTCTTCAAAGCAACCGGAGTCTCCAAATCATATGGAAACCTGGAAGTTCTGAAAAATATAGACCTGATAGTTGAAAGAGGCGAAAAATTGGCATTCGTTGGAAAGAACGGGGAAGGCAAGACCACCATGGCCCGTATTCTGATGCAGCAGCTGGAATGTACCGGCGAACAACTGCTGGGACATAATGTGAAAATCGGATACTTTGCACAGAATCAGGCTTCTTTGCTTGATGAAGAATTAACTGCGCTTGAAACCATTGATCAGATAGCAGTTGGAGATGTGCGGACTAAAATCAGGGACATCCTCGGGGCATTCATGTTCTCCGGGGAAGATGTGGATAAAAAAGTCAAGGTGCTGTCGGGTGGAGAAAGATCCAGGCTGGCGATGATACGTTTATTACTGGAACCCGTAAATTTTTTGGTACTTGACGAACCTACAAACCATCTCGACATTCATTCAAAGGGAATTTTGAAAAAAGCACTGGCTGATTTTGACGGAACAATGATCCTGGTATCCCACGACCGCGAATTTCTTGACGGCCTGGTTAATGTGGTATATGAGTTTAAAAACAAGAAAATAAAACAACACCTGGGTGGAATTTATGACTTTCTCAGGAAGAAAGAAATGGAATCCCTCCGGGAACTGGAAATCAATACTCCAGTTAAACGAGAGAAAAAAGAACAGGTCAGGGATGCTGCTGCAGTCTCTTTCGAAGAGAGAAAAGAGATCAATAAAATGATCAGTAAGTTGGAAAAACAGATTGCCGAAGAAGAAACCTATATCTCCAAACTTGAAAATGAGATCACTGTCACTGATATTTACATGAGTGACCATCCTGAAAAAGTTGACAGTGATCTTCTCAGTAAATATGAAGCCATAAAAAAGCAGCTGGACCGCGAATTGGAGAAATGGGCCGATTTAAACAGTGAACATGAAAAATGGAACGCCAAAAAACCTGAATAAACAGACCATGGAAGAAAAGAATTTTGTATTCGGACTACATTCCACCATTGAAGCTATCAATTCGGGGAAAGAAATTGATCGCATTCTGATCAGCAAGGGTTTGCAGGGTGAACTCTTTCAGGAACTGATGAAACTGGTCAGACAGTTCGAAATTCCGGTTCAGATGGTTCCGATTGAACGAATCAACCGGGTGACACGCAAAAACCACCAGGGTGTACTGGCTTTTATCTCCCCTATTGCCTACCAGCCAATTACTGAGATCATCCCTATGCTCTTTGAGCAGGGGAAAAACCCATTGATATTGATCCTTGACCGCATAACTGATGTCAGGAACTTTGGCGCTATAGCTCGTTCTGCTGAAGTTGCAGGTGTGGATGCGATACTGATACCGGAAAAAGGAGCCGCTCAGATCAATGCAGATGCTATTAAAACCTCGTCAGGAGCCTTGCTTACCATTCCTGTTTGTCGCGAAAAAAGCCTCATAAACACAGTCCGGTTCCTCAAAAATTCAGGACTAAAGGTAATCGCAGCTACGGAAAAAGGTGAATTAAACTATTTCAGCTGCGACATGACACAACCGCTGGTCATAATAATGGGTTCAGAAGAGACCGGGATAGATACCGCCCTGTTAAAAATTGCGGACGAATGGACCAAAATCCCACAACTGGGTACCATTCAATCACTTAATGTATCTGTCGCTGCTGGGATTCTCCTGTTTGAAGCCGTCAGGCAAAGGATTTTGATCTGTTGACGTATCAAAAACCATTCAAACAAAAAAGGATCAGATGAAAATCTGGTCCTTTTTTGTTTTTTATTACACCCCCCCTATTTTTTCACGCAATTGTTTGAAATTTTATTGTTTTTTCAGATTATACCCCCATTTTTTAACATCCATTTGTTAATTAATTATTAATTTCCAACAACACCCCCTATTTTTATATATAACTATTAAAATAATCGCATAGTTTTGACCCAACGATAGAAATTTACAGGGGGTCATTCAAAATAAACTATGTTTCTGCAGGGATACCCCCCAAAAAAATAAGTTATCTGAGTACTAATCTTAATTCTTAAAATCATGAAAAAGAAAATTCTATTACTAGCCTTTGCACTTTCGTTAATTTTTACAATTAACATTAACGCTCAGGAAAAAAGCCCATGGACAACAGGTTTCGATCTATACAGCAGTTATGTCTGGCGTGGAACAAAATTCGGATCCGGTCCGGCATTGCAGCCAATCGTCAAATACAACAAAGGGGGATTTACTATCGGGGGCTGGGGTAGTTATTGCTTTGATACCAACGTGGCAGCTGAGGCAGACCTGTTCACCAGTTATGCATTTGCTCTCGGGGAAAAATCATCATTAACCTTAAACCTGACCGACTACTACTTTCCCGGTGAGACTTCCCCCTACTTCTCAGGAACATCCCACTTTTTCGAACCAATGGTGAATCTTGGACTTGGCAAACTTACACTGACCGGCGCCTATATGTTCAACGCAGAGGACACTTACCTCGAAGCAGGTTATGCTGCAGGTCCGGTATCTTTATTTGTCGGAGCCGGCAATGGTCAGTACACCAAGGATGCCAGTTTTAATCTTTGCAATGTTGGTATCAAAACAGGTACTGCAATTAAAATCAATGATACTTTTTCAATACCTGTCAGCGGAGCACTGATTTTGAATCCCTCAACGGAACAATTTAATATAGTGGTTGGAATTACTCTTGCCAACCAATGATGCTCAAATGCTAATTCAACAAAGAAATTTTATAACAAAAAATAATGCAAAATGAAATACTCACATGGAAGTTATCACAAAAACCGATAATGAATAAATGGGTATTCCATGTGGAAACTAAAAATTAAATTATATACACATGAAAAAGATTGAAGCAATTGTTAGGAAAACCAAATTCGAAGAAGTACGGACAGCACTTCATGAAGCGGACATCGACTTTCTTTCCTGGTGGGAAGTAAAGGGTCAGGGGACAGCACGACAGGGCCTGATTTTCAGGGGAATTGCCTATGACGTGAATTCTATTGCCCGGATTTATCTCTCCTTTGTAGTAAGGGATGTAAATGTCGAAAAATCAATCAATGCTATATTGCAGTCGGCCTACACCGGCGAAAGTGGTGACGGGAGAATCTTTGTTTCTACCATAGAACAATCTATCCGCATTCGGACTGGCGACTTGGGTGATGAATCACTTTACGATAAAAAATGACCGGTATAAATCAGTAAAAAATACAGAAAGATGAAATAGCCATGTGGAATCTTGCACTTCAACCGAAAATGATTACAAAGCTATTCCAGTTTACCTTTAAAAATCAAATTAAATACACATGAAAAAATCAATAAAATATACCGGTCTGCTACTTGCCGGATTAATCAGTCCAGTTCTTCTCTTTGCTGCAGCCACCCCTGCAGCTGAACCCACCCCTTTTATTGATTCGGGGAACACGGCATGGATGATAGTTGCCACTGCGCTGGTCATGCTGATGACCATACCGGGCCTGGCACTTTTCTATGGCGGGCTTGTAAGGCAAAAAAACGTACTGAACATCCTGATGCAAAGTTTTATTCTGACTGCTGTCATTACGATGGAATGGGTGATTGTTGGATACAGCCTCTCTTTTGGCTCCTCTTCGGGGGCCCTGGCCCCCTATATTGGGGGATTTGACTGGGCCTTTTTAAATGGCATCAGCCCTAACGATGTTAGTCCTTACTATATTTCACAGGCTACTGCCCGCATTCCCCACCTTCTTTTTATTTTGTTTCAGTGTATGTTTGCAGTGATTACTCCTGCCCTTATCATTGGAGCTTATGCCGAAAGAATTAAATTCAAGGGTTTTCTCTTATTCTCAATTCTATGGGCAATCTTCGTTTACAATCCGGTTGCACACTGGGTGTGGTCCGCAGACGGTTGGCTTTTCAAACTGGGAGCGCTCGATTTCGCCGGTGGTACAGTAGTTCACATTAACGCGGGAATTGCAGCCCTGGTAATGACCCTTATGATTGGATCGCGGAGAAATTACAACAACCACCCTACTCCTCCCCACAACATACCAATGGTTGTGACCGGAGCAGCACTGCTGTGGTTTGGATGGTTCGGCTTTAATGCAGGTAGCGGACTGGCTGCTGACGGCCTGGCAATCAGCGCGTTTCTTTCCACACACGTCGCCACGGCAACTGCCGCAATTACCTGGATTATTCTCGACTGGACAATCAACAAGAAACCAACCGTAATCGGTATTTGTACGGCTGCAGTTGCAGGTTTGGTCGCTATTACACCGGCAGCCGGTTTTGTTGGCGTAACCGGAGCAATTGTGATTGGAGTTCTTGTTGCCGTTGCCTGTTTCTTCATGGTATCGGTAATAAAACACAAATTCGGATACGATGATTCACTCGACGCATTTGGCGTTCACGGTATTGGCGGAATTTTGGGAGCACTGGCAACCGGTTTACTAGCCACACCAACAGTTCAGTCTGCCTACAGTGGATTATTTTACGGGAATCCTAAACAGTTCCTCATTCAGGCTATAGCTACCATATCAACAATTGTGTTCTCAGGAGTCATGACTTTTATTTTATTTAAGATAGTCGACAAATTAGTGGGAATCCGGGCTACACCGGATGATGAGGTTGTTGGACTGGATATCTCACAACACAATGAAATGGCTTACGCCGAAAGTGAATTATAAATCCAGGAACAGCTTTCAAAACTCAAATTCATTGCACATAGAATAGCCTGTTTAGTACTCGATAACAACTTTCCTTAATTTTGCGTGCAGTAATCCGGGTAACTTCGAAATTCTCCAGTTGGAAAATTTCGAATGTTGCCCGGATTTTTTTAAAGCCACGCTTTTTAAGAATTAACAACAAACACAAAATATGCGCAAAAAAAATATTTTACCTATTAATTTCAGGCCTATTACAATAATATTATGCGAATTTCCGGTTTACCCCCAATTATTTTGCATCATTCTGGCAAAAAATATAATTTTTTCACTAATCTTGCAAAACGTTCTTCGCCCAGAGTAGTTGGTATTTCCGGTTAGTGGTTGGTTTGTCTGAAGGATCAGAAAATCGGAACTTCTCTTTTGAAGGTTTCTTCAAGTGAAATAAAGGTCTCGGTACTTGATATCCCGGTTATCTTTTGAATCTTTTCACTAAGAACCGACTTTAAATGCTCATTGTCTCTGGCATATATTTTGGCAAAAATGGCATATTGTCCGGTAATGTAGTGACATTCAACTATTTCCCTTATCGAACGGAGTTGTTCAGCCACTTCAGGATACAGACTCCCCTTTTCCAGGAAAATGCCAATATAGGAACAAGTCCTGAAATCAATTTTTTTGGGATCAACAGTATATCCGGAACCGACAATCACCTCCATTTCCATCATCCGGGTGACACGCTGATGTACCGCCGCCCTGGAAATGCCACATTCAGTGGCAACATCCTTGAAAGGAATCCGTGCGTTTTTGGTTACAATATCCAATATCTGAAGATCGGTGTCGTCGAGTTGATTTCTGAGTGTCATGACTGAAATTTATGAGGTGAAGCCTTTGAAAAAATGATTTAAACAAAAATAAAGTAATTTCATTAATTTGTCAAAAAAACCCTCGTTATTATAGACAAATGAGTCTGTATTTACTGTTTTCATAGAAAAAAGACAAAAAACATCAAGGGTATCAAATAATTTACATATAAAATTTAATCGCTCAAATGATGAAAAAATCCTGGCAAATATCCATTTTTCTCCTATTAGTCCTCTCTTTGGTTGGTGTGTATATATCCGGAAAGAATCCATTTGAAATGGATCCAAAGACTGTTCCCGGGGATGTTGCCTGGATGCTGACATCAACAGCACTGGTGCTTTTTATGACACCCGGCCTGGCCTTTTTCTATGGCGGGATGATTCAGCCCAAAAATATCATTTCAACGATGCTTCAAAGCTTTATTGCAATGGGAGTTGTAAGTATAATTTGGGTTATTTTTGGTTTTAGCCTTGCCTTCGGCGACAGCATCGGGCCTGAAAAATACGGACTGATTGGTAATCCTTTCACCTTTTTTATGTTTAAAGGGGTAGGTGGAAACATTAACTCAGCCCTTGCCCCCACTATCCCGTTAGCTTTGTTTGCCATATTCCAGATGAAGTTTGCCATCATAACACCCGCCCTTATTACCGGATCATTTGCGGGAAGGGTCAAATTCAGCTCTTACATTCTGTTTATGACACTGTTCTCCATATTCATATATGCTCCGCTTGCACATTGGACCTGGCACCCCAATGGTTTTTTGCGCAATTGGGGCGTACTTGACTTTGCTGGTGGTACGGTAGTTCATATGTCCGCAGGATTTGCCGCACTCGCAGGGGCAATGTTTCTCGGGTCCAGAAGGGATTACCAGCAACAGTTTCATCCTGCAAATATTCCTTTTGTCCTCTTAGGAGCAAGTATGTTATGGTTTGGATGGTTTGGCTTCAACGCCGGGTCAGCACTCGCAGCTAACTCAATTGCCACCGTTGCACTTATGAATACCAACATAGCATCGGCAGCAGCCATGATAGGATTTATTCTTTTTGATGTGGCCATGGGCCGAAAACCAACTGCTATGGGCGCAGCAATTGGCCTTGTGGTAGGTTTGGTTGCCATCACTCCGGGAGCAGGATTTGTCAACCTGGGAGCAGCAATTTTTATCGGACTATTTGCTTCCTTCATTTGTAACATTGCAATTTCATACCGTTCAAAAACATCATTGGATGATACCCTTGACGTTTTCCCTGCCCATGGAATGGGAGGAATTATAGGAATGATACTGACTGCGGTTTTTGCTCAGGGTGTAGGACTTTTCTATGGTGAGTACAAAACTTTTCTGTTCCATATGCTGGCCCTGGTGATTGTTGGGGTATATGCATTCGGTGGTTCATACCTGCTGTACGTACTGACTAACAAGATACTGCCGATGAGGGTATCACCCAAAGAAGAGCGCCTGGGACTTGATATTACTCAGCATGAAGAATCGTACCTGGTTGAACAGGTCAGGGAGTAGTCTTACTATCAAACACAATATACAAACATTTGATTGTCAGTACTTTTCATTCTTAATCAGGGCATAGGTATTCCTGCTCACTTTCTTCCAGTCCAGTTCCTTTTCACTGATGGCCGGACGATCAGCAGCTTTATACCCAATGCCAACAATGGAAAGTACTTCCAGATGATCAGGGATTTGAAGAAGTTCACTGATAAACTCATTGGCTGTCTGATCATCATCATGGTACCTGCGATGAATCTGTACCCAGCAGGATCCAATTCCAAGCGACTCGGCAGCCAGCTGTATAATGATGGAGGCAATAGAGCAATCCTCAATCCATACATCACTTTTGGTTTTGTCTCCCGCTACCACCACAGCCATTGAAGCGTGTCTCAAAAGGCAGGCACCGTGTGGCTTGGACATCGACAGCTGACTCAGAAGAGAGGAATCATCAACTACAATAAATTCCCAAGGCTGACTGTTTTTAGAAGAAGGAGAATGCAAAGCAGCTTTTAGAAGCAGATGAATTTTCTCCTCTTCAACCTTTTTATCACTAAATTTCCTGGTACTTCTGCGGTTATAGAGGACGTCGAGCATGGTTAGTCATTTTTTTTGTAAAAATAGAAACCATATCGATTATCCGACATCTCTTTGTATCTTTTTTTTAGAAACGGCAAATATTATGTCTATTTGGTCTTAAATGAGTCAGGAGAACTTAAAAATGAAGTACTCTTGTGGAAGAGAATCATCTATGAGGGTGCCTGGAATAAATCCGGTCCGCCAGCAACAAAAGTGAAAAAGCCATTAAACCACCGGCAAATGTGACAGAAAGAGTTCTAGCTTCCCTGAATATTTTGAGAAATGGTGCGAAGACAACAGAAAGATCAAACCGGTAGAGTGACTGCCATCCTGCAGGATTCTCATTTCCGGGGTAATAGGTGCGAAGTAATGCAATCGCTGCAAACATAAGGATTGTCCCAAGCGAAATCCTCATCCACATTTGACGGCTTATCAGTGGATGATACACAACCGGCGATTTCTTTGCCGCTGCCAAAACACGACCCATCACTTTACTGGTGAACTCAAGAGAAGGTACTTCTTTTGGAAGTTCCTTCATGTATTTACCCAAATTATCTTGTGTTCTCATGTTTTTATACTTTTTGCGAAAATATATTATATTTTCATTACAATTCACTATTAATCAAAAATATAGTCCTAATAATACATACAGGCATTTTCACCTTTCAACAGGTAATGAAGCCGTTCGTACAACTTCTTCCTGCTTCTGAAGAGTTTTATCTTCACGTTGGATTCACTCAGTTCCATGATTTCCGCAATTTCGTTGACTGGTAGGTCTTCGAAATAATAAAGATTCAATATAGCCCTTTCATCTGGGACTAACATATCCATAGCTTTGTGAAGCTGGTAAGAACGCTCCTCCGCATCAAGCTGACCAACAGCCCTTTCTGCATCCATCAAATCTTTGTCGGATAATTTGCAATCCTCAAGACTAATGCGGTTGTTATGTTTTCCCCTGACCCTGGATATAGCTGTCGTGTATACAATACGGAAAAACCAGGTTTTGAAAGCTGCACCTCCTTTATAGCTTTCCAGCGAACGGTAAGCTTTGACAAAAGCATCCTGAGCCGAATCTTCAGCATCTTCCCTGTTCCTAATAATTTTCATGGACAGGGAAAAGGCAAGCTGTTTGTATTTATCTACAAGCGGTGCAAAGGCATTTGAATTACCCTTTAACACTTCAGCAATATAATATGCATCGTTTTTTGCCTCCATCTAAACATTAGACTATGCACAATGCCGTTCGGTTACAAAAAGATAAACTATTTATACCAAAATTTGCAACCTTATATTGTATTCAACAACAACATATAAGGTTATTGTGACATAAAATTAGAAATAATTGTGCTAAAATAAAATACCCATAAGACGATTTTCAATCCAACCGAAAATGAATATGTGGGTATTCCATGCGACTTAAGAAAACAAAATATATACGCATCAATGCTATTTTCGTTTTTTTTTTGAAAAGTTGTAACCGGCCATATTTACCTGCGTCAAATGAGCAAATGTTAAACTCTAAAAAAACAACAAAATGGAAGAAATTCTAGTACCAATTGGAGTATTCCTGATGATTTTTGGCATAGTATACATAATTGTAACTGCCCGTAACCGTGAGCGAATGGCTCTTATAGAAAAAGGTGCGGATCCGAAATTATTCGAATCTGTAAAAGGATCCTCAAAGGGAGGAATCCTGAGATGGGGTCTCTTATTAGTTGGCGTTGGCCTGGGTATCTTTCTTGCCACACTGCTTGTAGATGCGGGCATGAACGAACCTGCATCCTACTTCGGAATGATTTGCATGTTCGGTGGCGCAGGTCTCCTGCTGGCCTATCGCATTGAGCTAAAAGCGGAAAGCAGGAATTAAGAAAAATAACAAAAGCAATGTGTACTCTGCTGCGAAATTATTCAGTGTTCTTTTGAATGGACCTGGTAATTGCATGCTGACAAACCGGACAGAATACGTCCGGTTTGTTTGATTTCATCCGGCAATCTTCCATTGGGCTGTATATACCTTTCGCCATATAGCCCCCACCCTCAAACACGCCTGTTTTAGTTGAATATCCTGCACCTCTCGGCGTCGGAACCGGCACTGAAGAGTCGATCAGAGAACCCCACTTGGATTTAAAATCCACCAATGTAGTCAGATTTGGTTCCCAGGGCTCAACTTTAAGATTATAAAAATCTTCATATGCTACTTCAGAAGTATAATACTCATCACCCAATCCGGCAAATTCGTGACCGAATTCATGAATAAATACTTTGGCTGCCAGGGCATGATCAGCCGTGCAAACCGATATATTATTATAGAATCCGCCCCCTCCGTACTCCGTTGAATTTACCAGTACAATAACATAATCATAAGGTACTGCCGCAGCCTGATCAGCCACAGTCCTTATATCGGTTGTTGTCAGGTACCTGGCAATATTAAACGTATAAAAAGTACTGTTATACAACGTATTAACATAAATGTTTCTTCCGGGTATATCCGTTCCTGACTCAGTGGAAGGTGTTTCAACTGCATATATATTGAACTTCTTTTTATTGGAGGCAAACGGTTCGACCCTAAACAATGAATCGGTTAATCGTCCGGCATCTTTGACAAATTTACCCATCTCCTCCTTCCTGTAGCCTTCTGCTAAAATTGCTACATCAACTGAATGGGCAGGATCCCCGGATTTTTTTATCATCCGGAATTCATTTTTCAATGGTATTTCCCTGCTAATGAAGTAATTTGAAGGATCAATATCAGTTGTAAACAATTTTTCAAATTGACCGTCTCTTTTGAGATACTCAATTTCAATCACTGCTCTATTTTTAGGATAAGGAAAGCGTAGCACCCCGTAAAATGCCCTCTCCATTTTTTTTGCCTCAGCAGTGGTCTGCCATTCCTGGAAAATGGGGGAAAAACCCTGTCTGTAAATTAATTTTTGACTTTCGAGATCTCTGACACTAAAGCGGTAATTACCCATACTTTGCGTATCAATTTGAATTTGAGCAGTTCCTCCCCAAAAAGGTTCCTTTTTTTGCATCACCTCTGTTACTTTGACAGAATTGCTGGTCCCTGTCAGTAAGTAATCGAAGCGGAAAACACCATCAGTAAAATAATCATCAAACTTCACCTGCCCAAAAAGCATTGCCGGAACAATGAAAAGTAATAAGCTGCAAATTTTTTTCATTATCTGTGTTTAACTTACAAAAACAAAAAAGTAATAAAACCAGCAAACAATAGTAATGTTCCTATTGACCAAAATCCGGCTTATTAATTAATTTTGCGAACGATTCAAAAATAAGTATTTCTGAACAGTATTAAAGAATTCGACCATGCAAGTTTTTTATGATTATTTAAGAGAACAATTGCTCAATGCTCAGTTACACCCCAAAATTGCCATCTATCTCGCAGCAATTGGTACATTTTTGATCCTGGCGCTTATTGCACTAATTCTTTTTTTTCCTCTTCGCAAGTTATTTATCACGATTATTGAAAAGTTGACTTCCCGCACAGAAACTCAATGGGATGATGTTCTTTTCAGTCACAAGGTCTTTCATGCCGCTGCCCACTTAATCCCGGCTCTGTTTATCTATGCATCAGCTGACTTCGGTTCAGAGGACTTGGTCTCCCTGCCGGTTCTGATAAGGGGCGTAGCCAAAATTTACATCACCTTCGCCTTTGTTTTAAGCCTGGTCCGTTTCCTGGATGCCTCTCAGGACATATACAACACCTATCCATTTGCACAGGAGAGGCCTATCAAAGGTTATATGCAACTACTCAAAATTCTTATCTATTCGATAGCTGTCATCATCCTAATTTCCATTCTCGTAGGCCAAAACCCGGCAACATTGTTTGCCGGTCTCGGAGCAATGGCGGCAGTACTGATGCTGGTTTTCAAAGACCCAATTCTTGGATTTGTCGCCAGTATCCAGCTGGCTGCCAACAAAATGGTCAAACCCGGTGACTGGATTACAGTTCCAGGATTCAATGTAGACGGAACAGTCATTGACATTTCGCTGACTACCGTAAAAGTTCAGAACTGGGATAAAACCATAACCTCTATTCCGACTTACTCTCTTGTATCTGAGCCTGTTACAAACTGGATAGGAATGCAGGAATCCGGCGGAAGACGCATTCAGCGATCTGTATTTATTGACATGGCCGGAATTAAATTTTGCAACCAGGAATTAATCGACCGCATTTCCAAGTTTCCGGTAATTAAGAGCTATGACGAGCAAAAAAAGGCACTCGATCCCTCTTTCCCCGGCTGGATTAAACAAATTGGCAACCAACCAACCAACCTGGCCATTTTCAGGGCGTATATTGAAGCTTTCTTATGGGCCAGCCCAAACACTCACAGCAATATGACATTGATTGTCAGGTTTCTGCAATCAACCGAACGGGGTTTGCCGTTAGAATACATTGTCTTCAGTAAAGAGCAACAATCTGAACTGTTTGAATCAATTCAGGCGGAAATAGTAAATCATATTCTTGCAGTGATAGGTGAATTTGATTTGCAGGTCTTCCAGAACCCGTCCGGCGGTGATTTCAGAAAAATTATTGGTAACGGATAAATCACAAAAGTAACCTGGAAGGTAAACTCCCTGTTTTTGAAGGGTCAAAAAGTGTTTATGGCGATATTATTTTAAAATAATTTGCCGGTAGAAGGAAAAAATTATAGTTTTGCAGAAATATTGTCAATTTAATAACAAATTGAAAGGAACGTGAAGAAAAATAATCTCGAATTAGAAGAAGATTTTAAAGAACAAGCCGTTCAGATAGACGATCTCGACCGTAAAATATTGAAATTAATAACCAACAATGCAAGGGTCCCGTTCCTGGAAGTTGCCCGTGAATGCGGAGTTTCAGGTGCCGCTATACATCAGCGTGTGCAGCGTCTCATTTCTATGGGGGTTGTTACCGGTTCAGAATTCATTGTGAGCCCATCCCGGATGGGATACAACACTACTGCATTCATGGGAATATACCTGGAGAAGACCAGTTTTGACCGCAAAGTATTAAAACAATTGAAAGATATCCCGGAAATAGTTGAGTGCCATCACACTACAGGCCAGTACGCCATTTTTATCAAAATACAGACAAAAACCAATAAGCACCTAATGAAGATTATAGATACTGATCTTCAGGCCATTGACGGAATTGCCCGGACTGAAACCTTTATATCACTGGAGCAAGACTTCAAGCGTCAGATCCCAATTAAATAGAATCATTTCATATAGAAACCCTGTTTGTTGGGCCTATATAACATGCAAAGAGCGCAAAGTATTGAACTTTGCGCTCTTTGCATGTTACAGGAAAGTTAAAATGAATACAATCAAAACGGCAAATCATCATTTTCACCTTCTTTTGCAGGCATGAAATCTTCCTCGTTGTATGGCGGGGGTACCAACTGGTCTCCAACAGTTGAGGACTTCTCCATTCTGTCAATTTTGAAGGCATTGACATTGTGGTACCATTTTCCATTGTACTCACGACCTTCAAGGCTGAAACTCACTTCTACCTCCGTATTTTTATCAGTTGACCTGATCATTTCCGTTTTGTCATTAAAGAGTGTAAAACATATCTTCTTTGGAAACTGATCATCAGGAACTTCCAGTACAAAATCGAGTTTTTTCCACTCGCCTCTCGGACTGCTTCCGGTTTGAACCGGCAAAATATCAACGACTTTTCCTTTTACTTTAAAGCTCATGGTAATGATAAATTATAAAATACCCATCCTGACTGCCGGGACCAACCGAAAATGATTAAATGGGTATTCCCTTTGACAATTAAAACAAAATTATTAACGCACGAAACGAAACCCGGAAGATGAGTTCATCTGTTCCGGGTTTTGTTTCTGAGGTTAAAGCCTCTATATCAATAATATGATCTATTACTTAGTCGCTGGAGCGGCACCTGCGGCAGGAGTAGGTTCAATGCCGAGCAGTTCAACGTCAAAAATAAGCACTGAATTAGGCTTAATTTTTGGACCTGCAGCCTGTTCGCCATAACCGAGTTCAGATGGGATGAATATTTTCCATTTTGAACCAACAGGCATCAGTTGCAATGCTTCAGTCCAACCCTTGATTACCTGGCCCAATCCAAATGTAACAGGTTCACCACGATCAACTGAACTGTCAAAAACAACTCCGTCGATTGTTGTTCCATGGTAATGAACTTTCACCGTGTTCTCAGCGACTGGTTTCGGACCTTTGCCTTCTTTCAGAATTTCATACTGAAGTCCTGATGCAGTGGTGATCACTCCTGAACGTTTTCCGTTTTCAGCTAAAAATTTCTGACCCGCTTCTTTATTTTTAACACCTTCCATTGACTGGGCTTTTACAAAATATGCCTGAGTAAGGGCACCAGCACTGGATGAAGTAATAAGCCCTGAGTCACCTTTCATGATGGTGGCAAATGCTTTCAAAATAATTTGCTGATCAAGCTCTTTTCCACCCGGTGCACCTGGCAGGTTTTTCTTGATATTGTTACCTAAGTCAACGCCAATCGCGTAAGCAGCAGAATCGGCCTGGGTCTTCAGTGTAACTTGCTGTGAATTGGAAGGGTTGCATGATGTTAGAACAAACACGCCGGCAACCATTACGAGTAGTAAATTCTTAATTTGCATAACTGTTTCTATAAAAAATTGAGTGATAATTCTAAAAGGTGCGAAGATAACTATTTTTCGTCATAATCATCTTATAATGGTTTGTTTTTTAAGATCAAAGATAATTTACATGATGTCAAATATTTTCCATTTTACCGGTTGCTCTGCCTACTAATTTTAGGGTGCCTTTAATGAAAAATTGTATACTGCAAATCCATGATTATTGAAATGGTTTTAACAACTGTTCAAACCCAGGAGTGTAAAATATGGAAAATCCGCCTTTGGAATCGTCACTGATAAAATAAGCATCCAACTCAGGATGATTGATAAGAAATTCTTTTGATTTTGTCAATCCCATTACCATGAAAGCAGTTGCCCAGGCATCTGCGGTAATGCAGTCATTGGCCAGTACTGAAACGCTGAGCAGATTATGCCTTACCGGATAGCCATTGGCCGGATCGATTGTATGAGAATATCTTACACCGTTTTCTTCATAATATTTCCTATAACTCCCGGAAGTTGAAATTGCTTTGTTTTCCAGGGTTAGGATCGCTTGTACCTTTCGGTCATCATCAGCATTCTTGGCAGGCATTTCAATGGCGACACTCCAGTATCTTCCATCCGGTTTATTTCCTTTCCCCAAAACTTCACCACCAACGTCAATGAGATAATTGTTGATTCCTCTGGACTCGAAGAACCTGCCCAGCCAGTCAGAAGTGAACCCCTGGGCAATCGCATCAAAATCGATGCGCATTCGCGGATCGGACTTGAAAAGACGTCCGTTTAATAGCTGGACCTTCCGGTAGCCTACCAATGGAAGAAGTGAATCGACCATTGCCTGGTCTACTTGTTCTTTTTTGGAAAAACCAAATCCCCAGGCATTTACCAAGGGGCCAACAGTAATGTCAAATGCCCCTTCCGATTTAGCAGATACTTCTGCTGCTTTTTTGAATATTGTTTCATAAATCTCATCCGCGATTGCTGTTGTATCATTCCTGTTCATTCTTGATAAAAGGGAATTCGGCACATAACTTGATACGGACTGGTCAAACTTTCTGAACAGAGTATCAATAGTTGGTTTCAGATTCTCATTATTATCGGAATAATAGGTTATTGCATAGTAAGTACCTTGTGCAGCCCCGGTAATTTTATGAGGTTTAAGTTCTTTATTCCCTGTACAGGATACTAATCCTGCAATAATTGAAGCAATGAGAAACACAGCGATCCGGATTTGTCCGGTACTATCGCAATAATTTTTTTTCATTTCAATGTCATAATTTTATAGCTCTGATCATCTCCCTTTTTCCCGGCGGACCAGGTATCCGGTCTACCTGAAATCCCAACTTCTGAAGAGTCCGCCTGAAAATTCCCTTAGCGCAATAGGTAACTAAAATACCATTGCTGTTCATCTTTTGATAAATTCTTTCAAAAACAGCAATGTCCCAAAGTTCCGGCTGTTTCTCAGGTGAAAATGCATCGAAATAAACAAGGTCAAACTGAGGCACATTTTCAACGTTCCAGCTCAACAAATCAGCGTGGATCTTGTGCAGGAAGAACCGGGGATGAATATAAATATCACAATTCCATTTGGATTCATGCAGAAGTGAAAACATTTTAAGTTTATCCTCCCCATCTTCCGCACAATAGTTCAAATGACCCCAGATATCCTTTGTGAGAGGGTATTTTTCCAGGGAATAATATTTCACAAATTTAAGCGAATCCAAATTAGCTAACAATGTCAGAAAGCAATTTAATCCTGTTCCGAATCCAATTTCGAGTATATTGAGTTCTCTTAAATCGCAATGATTAAATCCGGCGTCAATATATACATGAAACGATTCCTGAACTGCTCCGAAAGTCGAATGGTAATGTTCATCAATTTCTTCCAGGTAGAGCGTATCAGAGCCGTCCAGAGTCTTGACTATATCAATTTTCATTCTTTGTATCTGCTTTTGTATCAAACACTTCTTGCCTTAACCGGGTAGGTAAAAGCCTGATAAAAGGAATCCTGGTTCTGCCATTTGGAATATAATGCGGATGATTCTTCATGATGAAATAAAACCAGGTGAACAAGACCACTCCCTTTAAAACAGATGTAAGGGTAATGCTCCACCAAACTCCTGTAATTCCGAAAAATTGTGGCTGGGAGAATAAAAGTGCCAGCGGTATGCGTAACCCGGTTAGGGATATTCCAACAAGGGAAGGCGGAATAGTCCTGCCAATACCATTGAAAACTCCACCTGTGGTAATTTCCACACACATAAAAAACTGTGAGATAGCCAGTATTGACAAGTATCTGATTCCAAGCGAAATAGCTTCCTCCTCCCGAAGGAATAGAGAAAAAATTTCCCTCCCAAAAGAAAGAAAACAGATAGTAACCAACACCCCTATTGCTCCACTAATCGAGATAGTTGTAAAAAATCCTTTGAAAATACGGTCCCAGCGGTTGTCTCCAAAATTCTGTCCCGTAAACACCCCGAGTGCTGTAGAGAATCCGCCCGCCGTCATCCAGCTAAGTGCTTCTATCTGGGCGCCAACACTTTGCACCGCGATTGGCATTGGACCCCATGGTGCAATAATTCTGGCCAATGCCATGGCAAAGGAAGCGAACAGGATGCTGTGAAGTGCAACAGGAATTCCAAGTTTGAATATCTTTTTAAAATACGAAGCTTCAACTGTAAGTCGCAACCTTATTTTACCCAGTGCGCTTTTGCCTCTTCCAATCGTGATAAGAAAAACCACAAGTACCAGTGCCTGTGATATTACTGTAGCCAGGGCAGAACCATCAGATCCGAGTTTCGGGAAAGGGCCGATTCCAAAAATCAACAATGGATTTATTATCACATTGGCAATCAACCCAATGGCATTTATTCTGAAAGGCAGTTTTGAATTACCTGTACCGTTGATTATTCCGGTAAAAGTGGGATTGGAATAGTAGAGTAATGAACCAATGGAGATAATCCGGATATAGGATATGGCCGATTTTTCGACAATGTTGTTCTCAATATGGAAGAATGAGACCAATTCAGGCGCAAAAAGGAAGGTAAAAAGCCCATATACAGCAGACAAAATGAGCACAAGGGTTACAGCGTTGGTGGCAAAATGTTCAGCTTTTGATTTATTCTGTGCCCCAAGTGACTGGGAAACACCAACTTCTGCGCCAATCCTTCCTATCAGCATGAGTGAAACTCCAAACCAGGTAAAATAAGAGGCAATACCTACCGAAGCTACAGCATTGCTCCCAACCCTGCCGAGCCAGATCATATCGGTGAGGTTGTAGGCCATCTGGACGAAGGATGTGCCCAAAATTGGCAGCGTCAATCGAACAATCTGGTTTGTGATCGGGCCTTCTGTAAGGTTTTTGATGTTCATACAATGTATACCTAAAGTACTTAAATAGCCTGAAATACCGGAAGTTGTCAGTCTGGGAAAAAGAATATTTAACAATTCCGGCATATTAAGTGCTTTTGGCACTTTATCCAAAACGAAAGTAAAGCGAAAAAAATTAATTTTACTACTTCAAAAAATAAAACCTGTAAAAGTAGAATAATGCTGGCCCGGCTTTATGATGAAAATACAAGCCCCAAAGAGGTAGACCGCATTGTTGAAATGCTCAGGGATGGTGCGGTAATTATTTTCCCCACAGACACCATCTATGGAATTGGTTGTGATATAACTAAATCCAAAGCGGTGGAGCGGGTAGCCAGGATCAAAAATGTAAAGCCTGAAAAAGCAGACTTTTCATTTATTCTATATGATTTAAGCCAGATTTCCAATTATTGCAGGCCTTTCCCCAACGGAATTTTCAAGTTGTTGAAAAAAAATCTACCCGGTCCATTCACTTTTCTTTTGCAGGCGAATTCAAATGTTCCCAAACTTTTTAAGAACTCCAAGAAAAATATCGGCATCAGGATACCTGACAATAATATCATTCGGGCAATTGTCAGAGAACTGGGTAACCCGGTATTGTCAACTTCGGTACACCACGATGATGTTGTTTTAGAATATATTACTGATCCTGAACTTATTGAAGAGAAATATGGCAGCCTGGTTGATCTGGTTGTTGACGGAGGATACGGTGGCAACAATCCTTCAACCATCGTCGATTGTACTTCCGGGGAGGCGGTAATTATCCGACAGGGGAAAGGAATACTACTTGAATAGTAACAATTTTGAGTTCCCTTAATTTTTGCTGTTAAAATAATCGCATGAAAATTCCTTATGGCCCGTTTTCCGGGGCGAAGAAAACTCAAACAGCACAGACTGATTCATTTGAAAAACCTTTGACCCCGGTGGATGTTCAACCTCCTTTTCTCTACTTCCTGATGACTTATACAAAATGATTCCGCAATTTTTAAAATCATTGAATTCCGTTTCACTTATCCGGCTGTTCCGTAACCAGACCAGATCTAGAACTGGCAACTGCTTCCTTCGGCCTGCACCTTCAATGAGCGGTACAACAAATATCCTTTTCCCGTTGTATGAAATAAAATCACCTGTGATGCTAACATTGCGGACATTTATTCTCAGTGAATCATTGAACATGTAGAATTTTGCGTTTGTGATACCCCGTTCCCCAAAATACGGGCTCATAAAATAGCCCAGTTTCTCCTCTGCATCATCACATCGGTCATAAAGAACAATTGACTGCCTGCCGGTTGTCAGTGCAATCGCCCTGGTTCCCTGTATGTTGTAAAATACAATCTCTTCCCTGGTTTTCTGTCGATAAAGAGAAATGCCTTCAGAAATTGCAAGCAGGATGGCAGAAACTAATGCTCCGTATATCAGTATCCTTGTTCGTCGCCTGAAGTAAAGAATAAACAGGTAAGCTGTCAAAACAAAAAGCACCATCTGAATAAAGGCAGGATGAATATTGCTGATTACTGAATAAGGCAGTTTTCCCACCTGGTGAACTGTTAACATCACCAGGTCGGCAGACCAATCTAGAATCTTAGCTGTGAATGAAGTCAGAAAACCTGAAAATAATGATAGAAACAAGAGTACAACTGAAAGATAAAGAATCATTGTAACCAATGGAACAACAATCAGGTTGGCCAACCAAAAATATACAGGGAACTGATGAAAATAAAGAAGTGTAAAAGGCAAAGTTCCAAGTTGTGCTGCAAAAGTCACGGAGAGCAGCAACCAGACTTTGTCTGCCGGCATGTTCCTGAAAAATATCAGTTTGTATATATATGGCTGAATTACAACAATAGATAATAATGCTGCATAGGAAAGCTGAAAACCAACATCCCGGATAATTGCTGGATTATAAGCAATCAAAATAAAAGCAGATACTGCCAGTGAGTTAATTATATTAGAATTCCGTCTGAGGCTATTCCCGACTATTACGAAAGTGAACATGACGGCTGCCCTGAGTATGGAAGCAGACATACCCGTAATGATGGTATAGCCCCATATTCCGGTAATCATCAGCAAAGTATGGATGAATGAACCGGCACGTCCGGATTTCAGAAAACGAAAAAGAAAATCAAGGACAATATAAATCAGTCCCACGTTCATTCCTGAAACTGCAAGTACATGTATAACCCCTGTATTTGTGAATGATTGAATTGTATCCTTGTCTACATCATCCCTGGCACCAAAGGAGATAGATCCGATCAAATGAACATTATCGATTTTGATACCTGACCGGGCAAGCCGATCAATTAATATTTTTCTGAAAATCAATGCCCTGTGGTAAAATTTCACGTACGTCTGATTTTCAGAAATAAAAAATTTCCCCTCTTTGAGGAAAATCCGGTAACCTATTCCTTTGTCATTCAAATAACTGCGATAATCAAATTCAAAAGGATTCCCTTCATTTTCAATTATCTCAGGAATTCCGTCAAACACAAGGCAATTTCCCGGACATGCCTGCAGTGCCATGGAGGATTTCGGAAGATAGATCAAAATCTTCCTGTCCGAATTGATAATCTGACCAACTACCTGACAGGTTTTTTCTTTTTCCTTTGGGTAATCATCCAGCACAACACAATTGGTTTGTTCTGGTAGGTTCGGGAATACCATTCTTTCCTGCCAGGAACGAATTATACCAAAGAAAAGGATTACCAGCATAAGCAGGAAAGACCAGACTGGCTGAAAATAAAAAGATCCTTCCCTGGACCATGTCAGAAAAAGGAATACAATTGTTATCAGAAGAACCCGGGTGACCGGACTAATCAGGTTTTCGTATGATGAAAAAAATACCCCGAGACACAATGGGAAAAGCAACCGGAGAAATGGTGCGATCGATAAAAGTGAGCCGGAACGGACCATGTGAAGAATTATTCACATCAAGTTAAGGCATTCCGTTCAAAAAATGAAATAAGAAGGAATAAACTTAATTACACGAGAACCTTTCTGTCAGATCCTGGGGATTTTGATGCGGTAAGCCGCAGTTGTAATTCCTTTTGAAATCTCAATAAGCTTGCGCTTCAGTAATCTTCTTTTCAATGGGGAGCAATGATCTGTAAACAGGATTCCGTCAATATGATCATACTCGTGCTGGAGTACCCTGGCGGTATAGCCGGTGTAAGTATCATCATGCATATTGCCTTCAATATCAAGATATTGAATTCTAATGAGATTTTTTCGGTAAACTTCCTCGTGTATTCCGGGGATGCTAAGACAACCTTCTTCCATTAGCTCCTGTTCACCGCTTCTTTCAAGAATGTGGGCATTGATAAAGGCTCTTTTAAAATCGACCAGGGATGGCTCATCCTTGCCCAAAGGTGAAAGGTCAACAACAAACAAACGGATAGAGAGACCTACCTGAGGCGCTGCAAGACCAACGCCTTCAGCATTATACATTGTTTCAAACATGTTCTCAATCAGTTCGCTCAATCCATCATAATTGAGATCAATGTCTACGGCAACCTTTCTTAAAACCGGATCCCCATATACTGAAATTGGCAATATCATAATTTGTTATACTTATTTTGTTCTAGAAATGACTGAAGTAGAATTGTTGCACTTACTCCGTCAATTGTACCCTTGTCCCTTCTTTGTGTTTTTGTTAATCCTGCATCAATCATTGATTGAAATGCCATTTTGGAACTGTATCTTTCATCTACCTGCCTAATCTTAATCCCATATCTCTTCTGAAATCCCTGTATGAAGGGATTGATGAACCGCAATGCCTCAGATGGTTGGTTATTCAGCTGAACAGGATATCCAATCAATACCAGATCAACCGTTTCCCTCGAAAAATAATCATCCAGAAATTTCCAGATCGCATTGGCATCAACTGTGTCAAGACGTGTCGCAATAAGCTGTAATGGATCAGTAACGGCCACTCCTACCCTCTTTTTCCCATAATCTATGGCCATTATCCTTCCCATTCTCTCATTTTATTTCTGTACAAAGATAATGGTTTACAAAATCTTAAAAAAATTGAGGTTAAAAACACAAAAAAATAATACAAATTAAGAAACAATTAACATTAGGAAACGTTTTTAGTGTAAAATGTTTCCGTTATTTGCATTTTGAAAATTTAAGTAGATAATTCGAAAATGGATAATTCTTTTGAGCACAAAGACCGGTTTAAGGAGTTGGTTGGACCAATCAAGGAACTGTTCTATGCCTATGGTTTAAAAAACCTAACCATGGATGAGCTGAGCCGCAGGTTGGGTATCTCTAAAAAGACGCTTTATACCTATGTCAGAAACAAGGAGGAATTGATTGAACTGGTTCTATTAAATGAAGAGTCCACAATTCTTAAGTTAAGTGCTGATATTGATAAATTGCCTGTAAATGCGATTGAAAAACTGCTGAAAATGAGCGAATTGATACAGGCAGAGATGAAACGTTACAATCCCATCATACTTTTTGAGATGGAGAAGTATTTCCACCAGGTATACGAGGCCTATTCAGAAAAGAAACGCAAGTACGTATTTGACGGAATGAAAAGGAACATTCTTCAGGGTATTGAGGAAAAGGTTTATCGGGATGATATTAATGTCGACCTTGTTGCCACTATTTACCTCAACAGCTTTATCGAACTGCACAATTCGGATTTTTGTAAAATGCTGGATATAAACTCCGTTCAACTTTTCGAGGTAATCTTCGAAAATCATATCAGGGCAATCTCCACTCCTGCCGGACTTGCCTATTTCGAATCAAGAAAGAAAGAAATTATAGAATATATTAATTCAATAAAAAAATAATCACCATGTCATTTTCTAATCGTTATATTTTATTGACGACCATTTCCCTGCTGTTGTTGGGAAGTTTAAAAAGTGAAGCACAGGATTCACTTCGGATTTCACTGCAGGAAGCGCGGCGCATTGCTTTGGAAAACAACACTCTTGTCAGGAATTCCGCACTGGATATGGAAATAGCCAGGAAAAAAATATGGGAAACCACTGCTATCGGACTTCCACATGTCGATGCAAAGTCTGCTTATTCATATCTCCCTGTGGTGCCTTCTTTGCCTCCCGGAACCATGGGACCTGGTACTCCGGCCATTGAACTCGGGGTTAAAAACAATATCACTTTTGATTTAAGCGCTTCCCAACTGATTTTTAACGGTTCTTATCTCGTCGGACTAAAAGCGATGAAGACCCTGTACCAGCAGGCTGATGAAAACAATGAAAAAATTATCCAGGATGTAAATGAATCGGTGATCAACACATACTATTTGATTCTTGTTGCTGAATCAAGCCTATTGAACCTTCAGAAAAACCTGGACAATGTGCATAAAACCGCCTTCGAAATTACGGAGATGAATAAACAAGGTTTTGTTGAAAAGACTGACGTTGATCAACTGGAGCTAACGGCCAACAACCTGAGAAATGCCATGAACCAGGTGCAGGGAAACCTCGAAGTAGCCAACCGTCTTTTTAAGATTATCCTTGGTCTGGATGTGGACGCCAAAGTACGGCTGACCGATCAGCTTGGAACTAATTACTTCACATTGCCTGAGACAGTTACATCCATGATCAATCAGCCATTCAATATTGAAAAAAATTTAGACTACAGGTTAATCAATACCCAGGCTACATTATCAACACTTGAATATAAAAATGCTATTGCAGCCTATATGCCAATAATTTCAGGATACTGGACACATACGGAAAAAGCAAACAAACCTTCATTTGATTTCAGTATGAAGGATATTCTGGGAATCAACATTGCACTGCCAATCTTTAGCAGCGGACAGAGAATGGCAGTTGTGTCTCAGAAAAAACTGACAATTGAAAAACTAAAGAATACAAGGCAATTGGTATACAATAACCTGATGATGCAGGCCGATCAGTTTCAAACAGATCTGAAACTGAAATATGAGAAATTTGAAATTCAGAAAAAAAGTCTGAATCTCTCTGATGAAATTTATCAACGTACAGTTGAAAAATATAAAAACGGGGTTTCTACCAGTACGGATTTGACAACCACCCAAAATCAATATCTCACCAGCCTGACAAATTACTACCAGAGTATTTATGACCTGGCCACGGCAAAATCGAAACTTGAAAAACTATACAACATCAACCAGGAAATCAGCAAATAATAAATGCAGGAAATACCCATATGGAAACTTTCACAACAACTGAAAATGATTATTAGGGTATTCTTTTAGGCAATAAAAAAACAAAATATATAAACAAATGAAAAACGCACTGTACACTTTGGCTATTCTAGCCACATTGGTTGCCTGCAATCCCAGCAAAGACAAAAAGGCAGAATTGGAAAAATTAAGGACACAACAGGAAATTTTGAATGCCAAAATTTCCAAACTTGAAGCTGAACTAAATCCTGATCAGCAAAAAATTGAAAAAGCAGTCCAGGTGAAAGCCCAGACATTAGCAACAACACCTTTTTATCATTATGTAGAAATACAGGGCGTTGTTGACGGAGATCAGAATGTGTCTGTAAGTCCACAGATGGCAGGTGTCGTCACCAATGTGTATGTAAGAGAAGGTTCATTAGTAAAGAAAGGGCAGATTCTTGCCACTCTTGATGCACAGGTTCTGAAACAATCAGTTGAAGAAGTGAAAACGCAACTTAATATGGCCTCAATCATCTTTGAAAAACAGAAGAATCTGTGGGACAAGAAAATTGGAAGTGAAGTTCAGTTTCTTCAGGCAAGGAGTACGAAGGAGTCGCTTGAAAGACGAATCCAGACATTAGAAGAACAGATCGCGATGGCCAATATAGTGTCCCCAATCAGTGGTTCGGTTGAAAGCGTTCCATTGAAAGTCGGGCAAATGGCTTCACCTGGTGTACCTGCTTCAGCAATTCGGGTCGTCAATATGTCTTCAGCGAAAATCACCGCGGAAGTATCAGAAAATTTTGCATCAAGGATTAAAAATGGTAACCAGGCATTTGTCAGATTTCCTGACCTGGGAGAAGAAATCGAGACAAAGCTTAGTTTCACCAGTCGTTATATCGATCCGTCAAACCGTACTTTCAAAGTTGAATGCAGATTTTCATCGAATAAAATTGAGCTCCGTGCCAATATGATTGCTTATGTAAAAATTAAAGACTATTCCAATGACGCATCACTGGTTCTCCCGGTTAATATTATCCAGGCCAACAGGGACGGAAAATTTGTATATGTCATCTCAAGAGATGGAGGAACGAATATCGCTGTACGTAAAAACATTGTAACTGGAATGGAGTACAATGGTGAAGCAGAGGTTACCTCCGGACTCAGTATTGGGGACCAGGTAATTACTGCAGGATTCCAGAACCTCAAAGAAGGATCATCGGTAATTTTATAATCGACAAAAAAATCAATCATGTCAAAAGATAAATTTTTTATTAAAGAATTTTTCGCAACGAGCTGGGCAGTTGATAACAAGACGAGTGTATATGTACTCGCCATTATCATCTCCATTCTTGGTTTGCTGAATTATTACAGGATTCCAAAGGAGCAGTTTCCGGAAGTTGTAATTCCATATATTATAGTAAATTCTCCATATCCCGGCACTTCACCGGCAGATATCGAAAACCTGGTGACCCGTCCGATCGAAAAGCAGCTCAAATCAATTGCTGATGTCAAGAAAATTACCAGCAATTCTGTCCAGGATTATTCCTCCATCGTGGTTGAATTCTATCCCAATATTGCTGTAGAAACTGCTAAGCAACGTGTCAGGGATGCTGTGGATAAATCAAAAAAGGATTTACCCAATGATTTACCCGATCAGCCACAGATCATGGATGTCAACCTCGCAGAATTTCCGGTCATGTACATTAATATCTCCGGAAATTACGACCTCGACAAACTCAAGAAATTTGCAGATATCGTTCAGGACAAGGTAGAAGGGGTGAAGGAAATTACCCGTGTTGATATTGTAGGAGCTTTGGAACGTGAGATTCAGATCAATGCCGACATTTTCAAGATGCAGGCAGCCAAAGTCACATTTGCAGATATCGAAGGTGCTGTAGCACGCGAAAATTTAACGATCTCCGGTGGTACCCTGACGCTGAACGGAACCAAGAATTCGGTCCGGTTAAAGGGACAGTTTGAAACTGTTCAGAACGTGAAGGACATTGTGGTTCATGCTTCGGGTGGCGCTTATGTCAAACTGAGTGACATTGCAGATGTAAAGGATGATTTCAAGGATCAGGAGAGCTTTTCACGCCTGGATGGCAAAAACGTCATCACGTTAAATGTTATCAAGAAGGCTGGTACAAACCTGCTTGATGCTTCTGACCAAATCAAGGATATTGTTGCAAGCGTTAAAGGGAAAGAACTTCCTGATGATATCACCATGACAATCTCGGGTGATCAAAGTGTCAGAACCCGCAATACACTGGAAGAACTGAACAACACGATCATTATAGGATTTATCCTGGTAACCATTGTGCTGATGTTCTTTATGGGTTTTACCAATGCTTTTTTTGTTGGATTATCCGTGCCGCTCTCAATGGCAATTGCTTACCTGGTCATTCCAAATATTGGATTTACAATGAATATGATAGTCATGTTCGCGTTTATCTTTGCGTTGGGAATTGTGGTGGACGATGCGATTGTTGTCATAGAAAATACGCACAGGATACACAAGACCCATCCTGACATACGAGTGGCAGCTAAACTTGCAGCAGGTGAGGTATTTATGCCGATACTCTCAGGAACTCTTACCACCCTCGCACCATTCTTTCCATTGGCATTCTGGCCGGGTATTGTAGGGCAATTCATGCATTATCTTCCAGTAACACTTATTATTACACTCTTTGCTTCATTATTTGTCGCTTACATCTTTAATCCGGTTTTTGCTGTATCTTTTATGGCGCATGAATTCGATTTTGAAGACAAGGGTGAGTGGAAAAAAACCAAGAAAATATTACTCGGATTCTTTGGCCTGGCAATAATTTTCTACCTTTTCAAGTCATTTGGAATAGGGAACTTCATCCTATTCATAATTCTTCTGGCTTTCCTCTATCACTATGCTATCAGGTACTGGATCAAGTCATTCCAGGATGTGCTATGGCCTAAACTGATGGCTGCCTACGAACGCCAGCTCAGATGGGTTTTGCAAGGTTTCCGTCCGTTGTGGATGCTTGGGGCAATGACTGCACTCTTCATCTTTACCATTGTCCTGACAGGAATAGTCAAACCGACAGTGTTGTTTTTTCCGAACAGTGATCCGAATAACGTAATGGTTTACGTAAAGATGCCGGGTGGAACTGATCAAAATGTAACTGACAGCGTTACCAGGATAGCAGAGAAAAGAGTTTATCAGGCAATTGGCGAGCACAACCCCGATATCGAATCAATCATTTCAAACATTACCATCGGTGCCGAGGAAGAGGGATTTGCAAGTGCTGGAAAGCCTTACAACAAAGGAAAGATTTCGGTCAATTTTGTGGAAAGTAAGGCCAGGACGACCGGGATATCCACAACGCAATACATGGAGAAGATTCGAGAATCAGTCGGTGATATTGCCGGTGCGGAAATCACCATAGGCAAAACCAAAATGGGACCACCCACCGGCAAACCTATCAATATTGAAGTCACAAGCGAACATATGGAAGACCTGGTTGCAGATGCTTATGGTTTCCGCAATTACCTGGATTCTTTGAATATACCCGGTGTAGAAGAGTTAAAAACCGACTTTGAACTCAATTCACCGGAAATCATGATTGATATTGACCGGGACAGGGCTCAAAGGGATGGTCTCTCTACTGCCCAGATTGGACTGGAACTTAGAACCGCATTATTTGGCAAGGAGATCTCCAAATTCAAAGAAGATGAAGATGAATATCCAATTACTTTGCGATATAACAAACTGACAAGGGATAATATCAATTCACTGATCAACCTCGTAATTACTTACAGGGATATGAACTCCGGACAAATAAGAACCATTCCGTTATCTACAGTTGCCAAAATACACTACTCAACTTCTTATGCAGGAATCAAAAGGCTCGATCAAAAACGGGTGATTACAGTTTATTCAAATGTTTTGACCGGCTTTTCGCCGAATGATATAGTACCTAAAATCAAAGAATTGGCCAAGCGCTATCCTTTGCATGCAGGCACAACCGTCAAACTTACCGGAGAACAGGAAGATCAGGCAGAAACAGCAGGATTCCTGGCAACAGCGATGATTATTGCACTTGGAATGATATTCTTTATCCTGATAACACAATTTAATTCTGTCAGTAAAACCATCATTATCCTGAGTGAGGTTGTATTCAGTATTATAGGGGTATTGCTTGGGGTTATTTTCTTCCACCAGGATCTGGTCATCATGATGACAGGTTTAGGAGTTGTCGCATTGGGTGGAATTGTGGTCCGTAATGGTATCCTGATTGTTGAATTTATCGATGAAATGAAAAAGCGGGGATTAAAAACAAGGGATGCAATTGTTCAGGCCGGCAAGACCAGGATTACTCCTGTGATTCTGACTGCATCTGCCACCATTCTTGGACTTGTACCACTTGCTGTTGGTTTGAATATCAATTTTGAGACACTTTTTACCCATTTCAATCCGCATCTCTACGTCGGAGGTGATAACGTAGCATTCTGGGGGCCGCTCTCCTGGACTATCATATTCGGATTGAGCTTTGCAACTTTCCTTACATTGTTGTTCGTGCCTGCATTGTATTACATGGATTACATCATCCGTATAAAAAACCGAAGGAGAAAAAATCTGAAAAAGATTAGGGAAGCCAATGTTTAAAGGATATTTAAATAGATAAAAAATGGGGTTTCTGAGCAGAAGCCCCATTTTTTTGTTTCTTTTGTCATGGATAATTGATCTAGATATAAACCAAAAATAGCATCAGATATGAAACGCGCAATTGTTTTCATTACACTGTTATTGTTGTTCGCAACACCCCAGTTCGGCCAGACAAAAATCACATCCGGGGAAAATACCCTGATTATCAAAGGTATCGCTATCCTAAAGCAAACACCCGAAATCCTCTCCGCAAAAATCACCATCAAAGTATCATCTGATCAATACAATCCATGCCAGGAAAAACTGGTCAGGGCGACCGACCTGGCAAAGAGAGTCTTTGTAAAAAATGGAATCGATAAAAAGACAATACAAATCAGCGAATTAAATATCTCAGAGAAAAAGGATTATCAGTCGGATGGCAGTATCAAGACAGGATTTGAGGGGAATGCCTCTCTCTTGATCGAAAATTTTTATTCAGCAGATTATTCAAAAAAAATGCTGTCTGCACTTCAAAATGACTCGGTATCCATGCTATATAACCTTGATTTTGTTCTGTCAGAAAACCAGAAGAAGGAATTAAGGGAAAAGGCAATTGCCAACGCTGTTGCAGACGCCAGGGAAAAAGCTGAGGCAATCGCGACTGCCTCCAATGTCAAATTACTGAATATCAAATCAATAAATTTTACGGATGACGAAATGGGCCGGTTCTACGAATCAGACCTGGTTCAGGAGAATGTGTTGTACGCACGTGGAAACGCTTTTAGCAAGTCAGATTCTCAAATGCCCGTTATAGATTTCAATCCCAAAGAGATAGGAATAAAAAAATCAATCACCGTTGAATGGTGGATTGAGGCCTTGAAGTAACATTAAGACCTTCAGGGTTGAATCATTTTTCAACAGGTGGCAAGAGCGACCTGACCATTTTCATGTTGAGTGATACTTTGAATTGTGCCAGATGGTAACTGGTACTGTTTTAATACCAGCAAAATATGATTCAATCCAAAATAGCAATAAACTCCAGATTTCCTTCAGGATGATAAATCAGTTTTAACCTTATTATTTATTTTCCCTTACGAGTCAAATTAAAATCAATAGTTACAGTTGATTTCTCACCGTCAAAATTTGTCACTACTTTGGACTCCTTGTGCTGTAAAACATCATCCGTAATTTTGCCAGGATAAGGACCAAATACGACCATCAGAGGAATCCTGACTTCGCGGGGACTGCTTTTTGCTTTGCGCGGAATATTGTCGCATGTCCCCTGGGCTTCTTCGAAGGATTTTTCTTCGCCAGTTGCAGGAAGTGAAGTACCTTTAGCAATAATATAATATTTAAGAGTGCCGTCCGCAACAAATTCAAGTTCAATTCGTGTGTCTTCCTGCGGCTTACCCTTGTAGAAACTATCGTGCGAAATACCGTTTCCTTCTATATGGAGTGATTTCTCACTGGTATAGATTCGTCCGCCTTCTTTGCCCGTTTTGCATTTATGGCATCCATCTTCTTCGGTTACTTTCGTTGACTCATTGTTTGAAAAAGTCATGGTTCCCTCTGCCCATGAAATGCCTTTTCTTTGGAGTTTCCAGTCACTAAGGGTGCTATTTTTTATCACCGTTTTTTTACGGTATTGCTGCTCTGTCTGATTGCAATACACACCATATTCAATCAATTCTGTTGAGTCTTTAATCGAATTAACTGTGATTGAAACAGGCCCTTTGAATGCGCAAATTTCCTTTTGGTTCAATTCATCAATTAATTTCTTTGCTAGCTTTTTACATGCGTCAGTAACACTGCTCTCATTGTTAGAGGCCACCAAACTCCCTCCATTTGCAATGCATTCCAGCGTTTTATACTTGTAGCAGCGGGCATATAATTGAACTTTCCCATCGATATAATCATGTACGCCAAGAGATACCCAGTAATCATGGGGTAAATCCTTGCCAATATTATTCATACCTGCCGGAATATCCTTACCATTCAATTCCATGTTACGCATTTCGCCAAGCCTGGTCCTGATATCGTTATCTGATACCACATCGGCACATGGAAATTCATCCTTCAAAGATTTGGACATTATCTTTTCGAAAGGGACTATATATATCAAAGAGTACTTGGTTAGCTCATATTCTGCGGTAACAGCAAAATGAGGTTTTTGGGCTAGTATATTCGTAATTAAAAAAAGGAGAATAATCAAGATAAAAAAATTTAGGTTTTTCATAGTCTATTGTTTGTTTTTTTTGCCGGATGCCTATTGTATTAGAAAGTAATACCCCTGTTGCAGAATTTTATTTCAGAATAGTGCATTTTGGTAAAATCTGCCGGATCTGGTTTATCTCCGCCTCGGTTATTCCTGTTTTAGCAATACCCAGATTCTTCAGGCTATTGAGTGAACTTACAACCGGTTTAACCGACTGTATTGGATTAATATCGGCATACAGGGAGGTAAGGTTCGCAAGTTTTGATATCGAAGCAGGAAGTTCAGAAAGATTGTTATTGTAAACACTCAGCGCACTCAGTTTTGAAAAATTTCCAATTTCCGATGGCAGGTGTGAAACAGAATTTCCAAAGTTGATAATATACAACTCCTCAAGCGGATAACCTGCCGCATTCCGGAGGATTTCCTCCAGATCAACAGGTGTACCTTTGGCATCACAGGTAACAACAAGTGTTTTAATCCCCTTGAATAAGGCCATCTGATCAATGATCACCTGTACCTGAGGTGTTGATAGGTTGATAAGAAGGTATGGCATCGACTGCATCCATTCCCGGCATTTTATTTTGGGATCGTCGTCGTCCTTGTATTCCTGCACAATTTCTTTCCGAAGTGGTTCAGCCAGATCCATCTTTCCTTCATCCCGCTCGCGGACAATCTTCATCATCTGGCTATATAATTTATTGCTGTAATCATCCATCTTTTGCTGCAAATCACTCTTTACTTTGGCTTCACCGGAAGTTTGATTGCTCACTTGCGTTTGTCGCTGAGAGGAATTATTTTGTCGAAGAGCCTGTGTAAGTTTAGCCGCCAATGCCTCAATTTTAGCGTTGGCCTCTTTAGCTGCTGCAGGATCACTCCAGTTGGTAGACCGCCTAATGGTAGCCATTTGCTGTTTAATCTGGGTAGCTTCAGAATTGGTATTCTGGGCAACCATTACGAGGTTTAAAATGAAGAAAATGACAAACAGAAAAATGTGTTTCATCTGTATATAATTTGTTTTTCAATGGCCAAATGAAATAACCTTCCGCAAGCCGGCGGATTCGGTTGGAGTGAACATATTCTCATGGGTATTTCATAAAATCCGATTTTTGGTTTTCATTTTAAAGTCAAGGAGAATTGCTTACTATTCTATCCAATCGTTAAGTCTTCAGGTCCGTAAAGATTGTACTTGTAGGCATCTAATAACCGTTCGATATAACTTGAAACATTAATCAGACCATATTGACCAAGTTCCGGACTGATATCCACTCCAGTTTGCATTTTTGTCACTTCGTTTGTTAATTTATCGAGACGATAGTAAGCAGACATGGATGATTGGACGAACGATTTGTATTCTGCCAGTGCTTGAACATATTTAGGACTTTGTATATTACAGTAACTTACCTTTGCTTTATACATCTCGCCTCTTAATGCTTCCAATTGTTTTTGATTCGGGCTCGTTCCATTCTTCGCAGTTTCATTATAAAGATCAGCAATCTTGTTCCTTATTCCCTCAATTTTGGTATATAATTTCTTCCCAGCCTCATCTTCATCTATTTCAGCAAATTTTTTCAAGTATCTGTTCTGTTGAGCGGAGAGGCTGTCGCTGAGTTGTTTCTGATTTTTAATCAGGTTGTATTTTTGCATTTCTTTGGCATTCTGATCCTGGTATTTTTTGGGGTCAGCCATCACTTCTGCTTGTTTTTCAGTTGCATAAGCTGTTGCCCATGCTTTTTGCCCGGCTTTGTCCATCTTTTTCACGTTTTCGACTTCACCCATCGACATATTCATACTTTGTTGCATCATTTGATCGGCCAGCGCTTTCTTCTGAGCTTCATAAGCTTTTTTCTGATCACCGGTTGCCCCTTTACTCTGTTTTTCAAGAGCCTGCAACTGTCGAATCAATTCGGGGGAAACGCCTGTTTGTTTCATAGAATTAGCCATCATCTTCGGTTCGTTCGCCTCTACGTTTGCTTCGTTAATATCATGCCGCCGCTCCAGTTCATTTTTTAGTTGATCACTTATTTCATTAATTTTTGTAATGAATGCGTCCTTGGCCTCTTTGTTATCTTCACTGCAAACATTTCCGGGAATCGCGGGCAGCTTACTCAAATATGCCTCAGGCCGGACCTGAGCATTTACATAGACCAAAGAGATCATAAATAGAAAAATCAAAAGTAAAGTTTTCATAATTTTGTTTTTGATTGTATTGAATCGCTAAAATTGAATACGTTAAAGATCCGTCAACACCTTGATGTGCTGCTTAATTTTAGTGAGAAATAAATCCCAAGGAAAGAAATGGAAGATGCCTGTCGTAGCGAGCCTGCCTGATCTTAGAATATTACTGTTTGATAAACTCAACTCTCCTGTTAAGTGCCTTATTTACAGGCGAATCGTTGGGTGCCACCGGTTGTGTTTCCCCCATCCCGTCTGTAACCAGACGATCAGCATTTACATTAAAAGATTTCGCCAGCTCATTCTTCACAGAAGCAGCGCGTCTTTGCGACAGATCAAGGTTTGCTGCATCCTGTCCGTCTGAATCCGTATGACCAACAATTTTTACTTTCACATCAGGAACTTCATTCAGTATTTTGGCAATGTCGTTCAAAGTACCGTAGGATTCAGGTTTTACAATATCCTTGTTGACATCAAAGTAGATTCCATAGGTTACCAGTTTCCCTTCGGTAAGCAGCTTATTCCTTGTGTCAGGAGCAGCTGTGGTAATCTTAATATTCGAAATGTAAGATCCAGAAGATGCACCCCTGTATAATTTGAAACACAGCCGCGTGAATTTACTTCCATCGTAGATATTTGTAGGCACATCCAGAACTTTTCCGCCAGCGTGATAGATTCGGACATGACGGTTCTGAACCCAAATTATAACATGGTTCACCTTTCCCGGCACAACAAGATTATTTGTCGAGGAAGCAGTCAGTTTCTCCTGTGCACCTTTCTTATATCCTTTGGTTTCCCATATATTCTTTTCAATAGATACATGCAAGCCGCAACTTCCCGGATCGCCATTTTTGTCCATTTCACTGTGACTGTCTTCACCGAAAATGACCACATCGGCAGCAAAACGCGGGGTGGCCGGTTTAGGAACAATATCCATTTCGAGTATAAAATTCTTAGGGAAATCAATGTCCTTCATAAACCAGTAAGTTCCCTCCGTACTATTCAGATTCAACCAGTTACCCGGTGCAACATTCAAGGTATTTATTTCACCGGCCACATCAGTTGTCCAGAGAGCAGGGAAATCTCCAACAGCATCCTGGCTGAAATCTTCGAACAGAATCACTTTATCACCAGGAACAAAATCATAATTAGAAAAAGCTTGCAATGACTGCTTTGAATCAGATGCGGAAGCTTGTGTGACAGGCGACTGTGGTACGGTAGTCTCCTGGGCTGGCTTAACAACAGGTTGATCAGGAGCAGCTTTTTTCTTCTTAAAGAGATTTTTCACACCATCTTCAACCTTGTTAAGGCCTTTGTCAACAGATTTGTCAATATCATTGTTGACATGCCTCGTGGCATCCTGTTCAACTCTTTTCTCAACTTTGGTCTGCGCATTCAACCCAATAACCGAAAAATAAAAAGCAAATAGAAATAATAGCGACAGCTTTTTCATAACATTTAATATTTAGGTTCATACAATGTCAATTTAAATAATCTCATCCCGCAGGCCTTCAATGAAATCCTGAACAACAATGACCTAAGACAAGCTAAATAACTGAAATACAATATACTATAAGAACATAATATCACATAAAAAAGGGCCTTTTACTTTTTTTGTTGGTCCGGCTCTTAGGGTACTATCCTTTCAGACCAAATCCGGGGGAGGGATATCAGAAAAGCTTAAAAGAAGTACAAACTATATTCTGGGAGGGTTAGCTTTAAAAACGATAATAAATATACGTTTTTTTTGAAAATTCAGCAAGGAAGAATGACAATTTACCAGCGTGGTTAAAATTACAATTTCAAAAACACGGCTTGCGATATCTACCGATTAAAACCTTTGGATAATACTGCAATAAATCTGGTGATATTGGTTCTCTTTCTCAAAAGTACCTTCATAGCTGACAGAAAATGATAATTTACGTGTGAGTTGCATCGAAAGATCGGTTCCTGCAATGTGTTCAAGGAGTTTAACCTTTGAAGTTAAGTAGGTATAATCCACGAACCTGTAACTTAGGCTCCAGTTCAATTTGCCATTTAAAAATCCCTTATCAAACCTTATACCGTAGATTTGCCCAGCCACATAACTGGTTTGCAGGGCATTAACAGTCAAGGTGCCCGATGCTTCAAGCAATGGCAATTGTGTACAGGTAAGATAGCCATTAATATTTGTTGTGGGTTTGCTATCTCCCTGACGGTCCCAGTAACTCGAGGAAACTCCTGTGCTAATGAAATTAAAGGGCCTGTAATTAATTCTAAGCATTACCCCTTGTCTTGTTGCATCAGCAAGCATCACATCAATGTAGTTCTTGAAGGTTTCGTAATAAATAATGTTCCTGCGATTGTCATACGAACTTGAAATGGACAATTTTCTGGAAATGCGATAGTTTAACAACATGTACAAACTAGTCAAAGAAGGATCATTGACAGGTTTACCCCCGACCAATTTATAAAGATCAATTTCCGATGAGAGAAACAGGTTCAAATTCTTCAAAATGGAATTATCGTGTTGTAAATAAATGAACCTTCGGTCAGTATTTCCTGCATTGGTCTGATTAAATCCTGCGAGTGAAGTCTGCATCACTCCGTATTTATTTTTCAAAACATGACCAATAAATGCACCATATTCCAACAGATTTTTATTAAAACTATAATCGTTATAGTCAGGACGAAAACCGGCAACTGCCCCCCAGTAAAAGTGCTTCATGTCAATTTCAAACTGAAGTCCGTCAATGGCACCAAGACTTGAAATTTTTGGATTGATTTTCCTCCCCAACCACAATGTTGAATTCTCCCCTGCTTCATACTTCAGGTTCATATCGTATATTTTCAGACCATTGTAGATATTTTCCCGTATTGGTGCCCAGTCATCCAGCTTATGTGAAAAAGAGATATAGGAATCCAGCGATACGCGTGAATTGGAAATATTAGAGGCATTCATTGAATAGATATACCTCAACCGGGTGTTATTACCAGATGGCAGACTTGAAAAATTAGTATAGGATGAAATCTGAATTCGTCCATCAATCCTTTCTTTACGGGACGGAACAGTTTGTTTCAGCTTATTTTCAGTTATACCGGAACTATCACCTACTACCTGAATCTTTTGTTCTTCTAGAATTACACGTTCTTCCACAGCATCTGCCCTGGAAACCAAAGCAATAACTTTATCACCGGTTATTAATTTTTGATCCCCTATTAATTTACCAACACAGGAAACGGAGGAGACATTTTCAACCAGCATCACAGGAACAAGAGAATTATTTTGCCTGATGAAGATCTTATCACCTGGTTTTATTCCTTTAGCAGAAATAAATTTCAGGTAGATATTTTGGGCAGTTTGGAAGGAAACCACGCCATCTATTTCACTTCTATTTTCCTGGGCAGAGATTGTCTGGCAAAATAATAGCATCAAAAAAAATATCGAAAATAGTCTCATCAATTAATTGGTTTCTAACAACATGAATCTTTTAATTTCCCACTGGCTTTGACAGAATGAAAGCTATACTTCCGGCAAAAAAATCTTTATCTGCCACGGGGATGACAACTGTAACAAGCTGAACTTGCATAAGAATAATTTTTCACACCACTGTGATCTTGGTCCACCGAGGTTTTTGAACTGTGTTCATGACACAAAATACACGTGAAAGCTGCATAATTGGTAGAAATATTGTGACATTCTGAACAGAGAGTCCATTTCCCCTGATGTTTTCCACTGTAAATCGGGAAAAATTGAGCATCATGATCATAAGTAGCAGGGGTCCATGCAGTCGTGGAATGACATATCTCGCAATTGGTAGGAAATTTTGCTGCAAGGTGGTTGGGATTTACAGTTGCATTGTATTTGGCTGTATGACAACTGTAACACAAATTTGAAGTACCTTGAAGAGATGTCGTATGGCACTTTGCACAAAGCACAGCAGAATGTGCCCCTGTAAGCGGAAAACTGGTTGAAGCATGATTAAAAATATTTTCAATCCAGTTATTTTGAGTATGGCAAAGTGTGCAGTCTGCCGGATAACTCTGGACCTTATGATTCAGCGCAATGTCGAACTGTGGTTGATGGCAGCCTATGCAGGTCTGCGGTGCTACCGTAACACTTCCCTTATGACAATCAGAGCATTGCGCAACACTTATGTGCGCCCCTTTTAATTCGTAACCGGTTGTTGTATGGTTGAATGTCGAAGGTTTCCATGATGCAGATGTATGACAGGTTGCGCACTCTTTCGGTATACCAGCCGCAACGTGCCCTGGTAACTGCGAACTGTTATAGGCCGGCAAATGGCAACTGCTGCAGACTGTTGAGGTGCCAACATATCCATTTACATGGCAGGCAGTACAGACCACATTCGTATGTGCGCCGGTAAGCGGGAATGACGTAGTAGAATGATCAAAACTTGAGGCCAGCCAATTTGACTGGGAATGGCAATTCGTACAAAGTGTGGGATAATTGTTCTGTATGTGACCAGGTGCAGTGTTGTATTGTGCCTGATGACATCCAACACACGTCTGAGGGGCTGTGGTAACGTTACCTGTGTGACACTGAGAGCATTGAACAATTAATTTATGCGCACCCTGTAATTCATATCCAGTTGACAAGTGATTGAAGGAAGAGGGCTTCCATGATGCAGATGTATGACAGGTTGCGCACTCTTTCGGTATACCAGCCGCAACGTGACCTGGTAACTGCGAACTGTTATAGGCCGGCAAATGGCAACTGCTGCAAACTGTTGAGGTGCCAACATATCCATTTACATGGCAGGCAGTACAGACCGCATTCGTATGTGCGCCGGTAAGCGGGAATGACGTAGTAGAATGATCAAAACTTGAGGCCAGCCAATTTGACTGGGAATGGCAATTCGTACAAAGTGTGGGATAATTGTTCAGTGTGTGACCAGGTGCAGTGTTGTATTGTGCCTGATGACATCCAACACACGTCTGAGGGGCTGTGGTAACATTACCTGTGTGACATTGTGAGCATTGAACAATTAATTTATGCGCACCCTGTAATTCATATCCAGTTGACAAGTGATTGAAGGAAGAGGGATTCCAGCCATTGATATTATGGCAATTCTCACATTTGACAGGTAAGCCGGCCTCAACATGTTTCGGTAATTGGGTTGTTACAAATTGCTTGTTGTGACAGGTATTGCACTCTGCTGATATTTTGCCATAAGGTTGAGTAGTATGACACAATCCACAACTGATATTGTGTCCTCCGGTTAGCGCAAAAAAATCATGATTGATCAACCCGGCCTTCCAGCTGATGGTATTTTCGCTGTGACACTCAAGACAATTAGTAGAGAAGTTGCCTGTTACATGGTTTGGTTCTATTGCATTCATGTAATCCTTCCGGTGACAACTGACACACTCAACACCCAGGGTCTGAAACTGATAAACGGAGGCAGATGTGTGACAATCACGGCAATTAACCGTACGGTGTGCCCCCAACAAGGGGAAACGGGTCAACTGATGCATTGCCGTCACTTCACTGATAATCCACGTCTTTGGTGTATGGCATCTTTCACAATTTTTTCCAAGCGATTCGCTGTGAACATCGGTGTGACAATCCTGACAATTTCTCCTTTCATCCTTGAAATTAAGTGATTTATGACAGTCCTTGCAGTTAACGAATGAATGTTGTCCTACCAGTTTAAAATTGGTATTATCATGATTAAACAGAATCGCAGCCGGCTTCACTTTCCAGTTTTCTGAAGTATGACATTGAGAACAGTCAACATGGAATTCTTTTCCATGGGGCGATGTTTGTCCTTTTACATAAAATGTAATCAAAAGGATGATTATTGTAAGTGACAGGTAACGCATAGTATCTCTTTAAATTTGTAATTGATGAATTTATTGCTCCCTACGGTCACGCTTTTGTGGCATTTATTGCATGCAACATCCTTGTGACCGCCATCTAATTTAAACCTTGTATTGTTATGGTTAAACTTTTCAGGTTTCCAGGTTTCAAACCCATGACATCTCAAACATGAAAGCGCCTTTTCATCCTGAAACTGGGAGAAATGGATATCCGGGTGGCAGGTTTCACAGTCCCTCCTGGCTTTATTAAATTTTTGACTTACTGATCCTTCATTTACTGATTCAAAATGACATTTTCTGCATGGTGTCGCTGCATGTTTCCCTTCCAACGAGAAGGAGGTCAGTTGATGATCAAATTTAATTTCACTCCATGCAGCTACCTTGTGACAATTTTCACATGTTGCTCCGGGATAATATTTTTGATCAATTTGATCCTTATGAATGTCCTTGTGACAGTCCACGCATTTTTCGCCAATTCCTCTGAAACTCCAATCCTTCCCTTTTTTGTGACATTCAAAACATGGGGTTGCCAAATGTGCTCCTTCAATCCTGAATTTTGACATGTTATGACGTTCAAGGGTAAAATTGGATTGTGAGAAACCAGCAACATCATGACATTCAGAACAATCTGGTGAAATACCACTTTTTTTGAATTGATTATTATGATAATCTTTATGACAATCCAAACATTTATCATGTTTTAACGGAGCAGAGACACTATTCTTGTGACACGATTTACAAGCAACCTTAGAATGCTTGCCTGTAAGCAGAAATCCGGTTTTGGAATGATCAAACTGTCCATTTGATTTAACCGTTTTGAATGACTCTTCCACATGACATTGTGAACAATTCTGGCCGAATTTATTTTCATGGGGATCCTTGTGACAGCTGTTACATTCCTTAAACTGCAAACCCGTAAATTGCTGGAACTTTTTCCCGTTTCTGACACTTATCGCATGGCATTTTTCACAAGCCACATCAACATGTTTCGCCTTAAGTTGAAATTTTGCCTTAGTGTGATTGAAACCAGACGCAGGTTTAAATGAATCAGCGTTATGACAGTTCCTGCAACTTGACGAAAGCGTCTTCTGATGATTATCCTCATGACATGTCAGACATAAATCATTCAGTCCCAGATATGTCATTCGTTTACTCTTCAAATGTGGATCCGCAATATTATCTTTCTTATGGCAATCATTGCAATCCTTTTTTGCATGTTTACCTTCGAGTTTATAGCCTGTATCATTGTGATCAAATTTTTCTTTCACCAGATGAACAATGTCATAATTCCTGCCATAGTGATCACCGTGACAAATAGTACATTCCTTACCTTTTACTTTAGATGAAGCATGAAACCCTTTGGCTTCTGACAAACGTGCATTGATCTCTTTGTGACAATCCAGACACTTTTCGTTGGAAACTTTGGCACCCAACGTATGGCACTGTGTACAATTTGCCATCCCTTCCAGAGGAGCATGTACCTCTGCAAGTTCGCCCGGTGAGATTTGGGCAATCCCATTCAGCGAAAACACAAGCAAATAAAAGACTATTCCAATTTTATATTTAAGAATCATTCGCATTTTAGTACGCGATTTCATGTTGAAACTATTTCTCATGTTTAAGTATCGCTTCCCCAAACTTTTGGGTAATGTGAATTCCAATCTTTTCGAGAAACCGGGTTGGCAACTCTCCACCAGCAAAAATGTATACAAGGTCATTATTCAAAACAATTTCTTCCCCTGTATCATTATTAATTATTCTCACTTGTTTATCCTCAATGGTGACTAAGTTAGAATTAAACAGCACATTGACCTTATTTTCAGAAATTGCAACCTTTATTTTCTCATTGTTCTTTTGTCTTAACCTGCTAAATACTTCGCCTCGATAGGATATGGTGACATGGTTGTTGTCTGCCAGAAGTAGTGCTGACTCAATGGCTGAATCACCCCCTCCCGCAACAACGATATTCAGGCCGCTGATCAACTCAGATTCAAGCAGTCTGTAAGCGACCTTTAAACTATCTTCCCCGGGGATATTCAGCTTACGGGGAGATCCTCTCCTTCCAATAGCCAGCAAGACCTTCCTTGAGGTAAATTCTTCCCCGTTTAACGTCCTGACAACAAAAAATTTATCGTGTGGGGTAATGGACTCAACTTTGGAGTTCTCTCTTATATCGATATGATTCTTTTCGATCACTTCATTCCAAAGATTTAAAAGTTCTGTTTTGCTGGTTTCATTAAATTTAACCTTGCCGTGAAGGGGTAAATCCATAGCGGAGGTCATAACAATCTTTGAGCGGGGAAAGGTAAATACAGTTCCTCCCAGGCTGTCCTGCTCAAATGTAACTGAACTCAGGTTGTTCTTTTTGGCTGTCAGGGATGCTGATATGCCGGCAGGCCCAGCCCCTACAATTATAAGGTCATATTGAGACACTACATTCTTGTCAATTTTCCTTGAAAGGTTTTCAACTGCCTGCTTTCCCTGTTCAACCGAGTTTCTGATCAGACCCATGCCTCCCATTTCACCGGCAATATAAATGCCCGGAATATTTGATTCAAATGTTTGATCAACATGAGGCAGGTCAACTCCTCTTTTTTCAGTGCCAATACAGAGAGTGATAGCCTGTACCGGACAAGCATGAAAGCAGGCACCATGTCCCACACACCGTGAAGCGTTGATGATAGTAGCTTTCCCGTCCTTTATCCCGATGATGTCCTTTTCAGGACAGGCCTTGACGCAAGCCCCGCTTCCGATACAACTATTTACATCAATCACAGGATGCAACGTCACCGGTTCATGCATTCCTTCTTCCTTTGCCAGGGCAATTTTAGCCTCAACTATGCTGGAATCCCTCTTTTGCTTTAAAATGTATATCAATATAATTACAACTATGAAAATTGTAATGGCTACATAAATTATCAGTTTCTCAAATATTACTTCCATACCTAAAAGATCCATTTATAACCAAATGTAACTGCCACGACAACATGTATAATCATAACTACCAGCATAATCAGTGCAAACGGAAGATGCGCCACATGCCAATAGCCAAAGAGTTTTTGCATGGTCATCAACCTCTCTATTCGTTTTTTCAGTCCAAGCTGTTCTTTAAATATCAAAACAATTTCAGATGCCTTATCTCTTGGAATTTGCTGACTTTTCAATTCCTTCTTCAATCTCCTGATCGTAACTTTTTCGGCTTTTCTTCTTTCCCAGAAACTGCTGTTGATTTTAGATTGTCCCGGAAAATTGTCGATCATTTCATATATGCCTTCATCCAGGGTTATGGACTGCCTGAGCAGTTTGTTCATTGCAAGTTTTTGATCTTCAATCTCTGAAAGAGTCAATTCCTTCCCTTCAATTGAATGGGGTATCTGCAGGTAAATGTACCTTCCGACGATACCACTCAAAAATACGGCTACCATACTCCAGAAGCTTACAGCAACAATGCCTCCAAATTTGAAGGTTGTATGAAAAAGAATTAGAAACGGTCCCAGTGTACAGAGAAAAATATGAAACTCAAGCCAATGTTTAAGAACTCCGATTCTTGAGAATATTCGCAACCTTTTCCTTAACATGTATGAGAACACGCCGAATAGGATTAAAAAAGAACCTGCGATTCCCAGTCCATGACCTACTATCCCGCTCGCTTTGAAAGTTTGGTTCAATTCATGAAAATGGCGTTCCTGCAATGGTGTTGAATAATAATCAAAACCCAGATACAACATAATTGAAATAACAGAAATGACAACTAAAACCAATACTGAAATTACTATCTGGTGAATTGTAGAGTCTTTCAATCTCATGCTTCCCGGGTTAAGGTTATAAAAGTTAAAATTTTCAACTGACACTTTACCCGGAATAAAAAAATAATATCCAGGCTTAATCTTTGGATGCCGCTCACTTGGAACACAACAAATTCAAGGATTTTTTTAATCTAACGTAAATCTAATCAGAATAGAAGAAATCTTAAGTCAATTTTAAACAAACTTTAATTTGTTATTGTTTGCAATTATAGATTCTGATTATAATTTTTAGTGTTAAAGATCATATGAATCAGGATACAACTCATTCCAATATCAGTTAGTTTATTTATTTACAGGCAATTAACACCACAGTCCATGAAATATGAAATTCTTATTTAATCTGAATATGAATAGACTGATAAATGGAATTTGTAATGATTCCAATTTAATTTTCAGTGAAAAAGGAATCGATAAACTGCGGCAATCTAGTGAAGTTCTTTACCGGCACGAAGCCTTCGCAAATTTGGAATATGGCGGATAATAATCAGGCAGGAGCAGGCAAACAGGTAGGCCCATAAGTAATTATCCGGGTAAAGAATAACGGTAGCAAAAGTAAGCGTAATGGCAAGTGCCAATGATCCGGCTGAAACATATTTGAAACGCCACTTAATGAAATAATAAACGGCAACAGCGCAAAAAACTGAAAGTGGCGCCATGAGAACCGTGGCACCAAGGGTAGTATTTACCCCTTTCCCACCCCTTAAGTGAAGAAATATTGAAAAATCGTGACCAATTATTGTTGCAAATGCCTGAAAAAATATAAAATAGTCGGGAAAATCCGTCACTTTGAGTTTCTGCAAAAGAAATACGAGTCCGACCGGTATCAATCCCTTTAGCATATCTAAAATCTGAACTGCGATTGCTACTTTTTTCCCGGCAATCCGTGCAACATTGGTTGATCCGATATTGCCGCTGCCCTGTTCCAGAATATTTAATCCGGTTGATCTTTTGGTCAGTAAATAACCAAAAGGTATGGATCCTGACAGGTAGGCAAACAACAGAAGCAGCAACTCTAAGATTGTCATTGTTTATTTGAAAATAGCTAAGGATATAATGTGCCCGTTAAAAATAGATTGCGAATTACAACGCAAATAGAATAAATTTTATAGTCATGCTCACTTAAGCTCCTTTAATATTCTAAGAGCCTCACTGACATGCTGTTCTGCTTTTATTTGCGAATTAAACAGGTAGACAACCACACCTGCCTTGTTCACGACGTAGGTGACCCTGCCGGGAATCAGTCCAAGGAAATTGGTTGGCACATCAAAAAGTTTCCGAACCTTGTCCTCATCATCACTGAGCAGGGTATAATTAAGTTTGTACTTATCAGCAAATTCCTTATGACTCTCTACTGATTGTGAGCTAATCCCGATGATTACGGCATCAGCCTCAGTGAAAACCTCAAACTGGTCCCTGAAAGAGCAAGCCTCTTTGGTACAACCCGGACTATCATCTTTGGGATAAAAATAGATCACCAGGTTTTTCTTGCCCAATACGGAATTAATATCAAATGATTTCCCTTTCTGATCTTTAAGCACAAAAGAAGGAATCCGGCTCCCAACAGCAATAGTCGCTGAGTTTCCCGGTTGCGATGATGATGCCTCGGTCCTGAAACTGAAATAGAGTACGAACAGCAAAAGATAAACAAACAGGTAAATCCGGTAGTTGTTCCTGATCCTAAGATATTTCTTGTCACCCGGGAAAATATTTCCAAACAAGGCCTTAATTTCTTTCATGAAGAGAGGTTTTATATTTATTATCCAGCTGTCAGTCTGGTATACCAATTTTCTGAATTTACTTCTGAACCAGGTTAGCGGAATGCCCCAGATTACAAATAGAATAAGCCAGATATTGTGAGTAAGGAAGTCCATAAATTTCATTTTTTAGGGAACCATGGTATAAATGCCGAAGTTTTCTCAGCATAGGCCAAATACTCCGGCTTAGCTGATTTCAAAGTTTTTTCAAGCAATGCGACTCCTGAAACCTTGATTATCAGCAGAGTCATCAAAACTGAGCCAAGTACCGGAATATAACTGCCTGCTGAGATACAAATAAGTGCAAAACCCCACCACACTGCAGCATCTCCAAAATAATTCGGATGACGCGTATATCGCCAGAAGCCGGTGCTTAAGACTTTACCTTTTTTCGCCGGATTTGCCCTGAATCTCGCCAGTTGCCAGTCTCCGACAGCTTCAAAAATGAAACCAATTGTCCAAATAATAATGCCTGCAAAATCAAGGATGTTAAGCTCATTCTGCGGCTCCAGGTACTGAGCACCAAGCAAAGGTGCGGAAATCAGCCACATCAGCAGGCCCTGCAAAAGAAATGTCTGAAAATAGCTTATCCACCAGTACCGGTTTTCGCCATATTGCCGTCTGAATTCCCGGTATCGAAAATCCTCTCCTTTGCCAAAATTGCGCCAGGCAAGATATAATGATAGCCGTACTCCCCATGTTGTGACCAGGATTAAGATCAATATTTTCCTGGAGGAAATTCCGTCAGTCAAAATGAAATAAACAATTGAGGATAAAACGAAACCCAGGCCCCAGAACAAATCGACAATACTGACATTGTTCAGAATGGCACTGATTAACCATAAAATTGTCATCATACCAAAAATAATGGCAAGGTTTTGCAGAAAAATGTAATAGAAATTCATGGTTGGGTTTTAGGATAACATAATAGAAACAGCAGTTGCACCAATCCCTGCATTCATTCCGATAACCGGTGAAATGTCAACGATAGCCACCGGGTCCTGCCCTGTAAGTTGTTGCATTCTGCGCTTGTATTCTCCGGCACCTTCAGGATTGTGCGCATGAAGAACCACATAATTCCAAATTTTCTGTTGTGCATTCAGCGCTTCAATTTTTTTCAGAACCAGCTCAACATTCGCATGCTGGCTGAATGTCTTACCCAGTAAAACCGATTTACCATGCTCATCAACTGAAACTATGGGCTTAATATTTAATATTCTTGAAATTAAGCCTTTAGGCTTAGATACCCGTCCACCTTTCACCATATATTTCAAGGTTTTAACACTAACATACACGCGGGCATTTTTAATCCATTCCTCCATGGAAATGAGGATTTCATCTATTGTAATACCTTTTTCAAGCGCCATAGCAGTTCGCAAAACAATTAATCCAAGTGCTCCGGATAAATTCCTGGTATCAAATACATGTACCGGTTTGTTGAACTCCTTGCTGATCCTGAGAGCTGCATTCTGACTGTTAATCAGTGTGCCACTTAAATGTCCGGAAAGATGAAGGGATATAATTGCATCATAATGTGAAGCAAGGTGAGAATACAGGTTGGTAAAGACCCTTTCATTGATTTGGGAAGAGTGCGGGAAAACTGCACTGCTATCCAGCAAATCATAAAAATGATCAGGAGTAATGGTAACCTTATCTAAATAGTGGTTCTCGCCAAAATTGAGATTAAGAGGAACAACATGTACCTGGTAATAATCGAGTAACTCCTGCGGAAGATCACAGGCAGAATCTGTAACCAGCGCAATATTCCATTTCCTCTGCTTCACAACCTCGTTCTGCCGCACCATGTCATCCACCTTTTGAGAGGTAATAGTGCCATGATCCTTTAATTCATTAAAAAGATCTGCCGGGTTGTTGGTATGCACATGAATCCGGGTTGTTTTAGCTGCCCCGGCTACCACTGCAGAATCACCATAACGTTGCAGAAATGCCTGGACAGTTGCTTGATCCATGGTCAGATTTTTTACCAGGGCTTCAGTGCAATAACGAAACGCTATTGAGTCATTCTGTGATTGCTCACTGTGAACCAGTGTTACAATCTGTGGTGCATCAGTCATCAAATTGCGTATGTTCCGGGAGTGTATCAGATCTGTGACACCTTCAATAAACACGACAAATCCCTTGGCCCCGGCATCAACCAGGTTTAGCTGCTTGAGTATTTTCAGTTTTTGCTTTGTCTCAAGGAGCGAAGTTTTTAATATTTCCAGTGAATCGAGGAGAACCTGGTTAAAATCAGCCATAGCTTCCTTCCTGCTGTACAGAAAATCAGCCCAGTCTCTTATCACCGTCAGCATTGTGCCTTCAACCGGGTTAGCTACCGCCTGGTAAATGTACTTTACAGAATTCCTGACTATTTCTGCAAAATCCTCAAAAGTAATAATATGCTTTTCATTGGTTTCTATACTGAGCCCATAAAGAAACTGGGCAAAGATAACTCCTGAGTTTCCCCTGGCCCCAACTAGAGCGGCTTCTGCAATAACACCGGCAGTAGTGGTAAATGACCTGTCCGGTTGAATATTATCCATTATAGACCTGACTGTAGAAGCCAGGTTGGTCCCGGTATCCTTATCATTGACAGGAAAAACATTGATTTTATTGATCTCAGTCTGGTTTTGAAGAACTCTTTGAGCGCCGGCCAGAAAAGTGTAGTATAAATATCTCCCATCAATGTGGTAAACTGGTGGATTCTTCATCATAAATTATTTGGTTTGATAACAAAAACACAAAATAAATTGAATTTACCTGCCATCATTTTTCGTTAAATATTATCAACTCTTATGATTGCAAAGATCCGAATTATAAAGTTATACGAAATATATGACCAACAGTTTATTTATCTGTGATCATTGAAACAGTCCGATAAAGTTTAATATTTCTTTTTTGCAATTATTTCGCTTTTATTTGTTCAAAACAGTTGTAGTTCTTTGAAAATTAAGCTTTTTTTGTTTCACATTTAATTAATTTACTTTTTGAATTGAAAAAGAGATAGTTTAACTTATGAACTTGAGATCAGGTATAAAATTTCTGAGAATGGGTTAAGGCAGTCTACTAATAAACATTTCCATTTCAATCAGGTCATTAAGAGAATTATCCATGAAGATTCTGCTGACCGGTGCTACCGGATACATTGGGAAGAGGGTACTTCCTGTTCTTTTAGACCAGGGACATGAGGTAATTTGTTGCGTTCGTGACAAGGACCGTTTTCATGGCGGTGCAATCTACAAGCACCCCAACATCAGTCTATTTGAAGTCGATTTTCTCAGGGAAACAGAGATTACAAATTTCTTAACTAACATTGATGCAGCATATTATCTCATTAATTCATTGGGAAGGAAATCGGATTTTACAGCCTTGCAGGAAGAAACATCTGCCAGAAACTTCATCCGGATTATCCAAAATACACCTATCCGGCAAATCATATGCCTTGGAAGCCTTACCAGCGATCTGCCTTCGAAAATAAACGGCCCTGCTAACAAGGCAGAAGTGGTACTGAGGCAAAGTGGTATTCCGGTAACATTCCTGAAAACTGAGATAATTGTTGGTTCGGGAAGTGCCTCTTTCGAAATTATCAGGGATCTCGTAGAAATACTCCCGGTAATGATTGCTCCAAACTGGCTTAGCACTAAAACAAAGCCAATAGCGATCAGAAACGTTCTGGAATATATGACCGGAGTACTGTTAAAAGAGGAAACCTTCAATCAGACTTATCAGATCGGAGGACCTGATAGTTTATCGTACAAGGAGATGCTTCTTCAGTTTGCAGAGGTGCGGGGAATGAAAAGATACATTCTCGTTGTGCCGCTATCAGCCTCGAATTTTTCATCGTACTGGCTCTACATGATTACCTCGACCTCTTTTCACCTGGCTAAATATCTTGTTGACAGCATGAAAACAGAGGCTGTCTTTCTGCCCAACAATCTTGATCAGCTGCTTAATATTAAGCCAATTTCATACAAGGAAGCCGTAAAACTTGCCTTTCAGAGAATTGAACAAAATAATGTTGTTTCCAGCTGGAAGGATTCACTGGTATCAAGTTACGAGGACAATAACCTCCTGGAGCATATAAAAATCCCAACAGCCGGTTGTTACAAGGACAGAAAGAGAAAAGAGATCACGACCAGCGAGGATCAGGTATTAAACAATATGTGGTCGATTGGCGGCGAACGAGGATGGTATTACGGCAACTGGTTGTGGAACATCCGTGGTTACCTGGATAAACTTTGGGGCGGTGTCGGACTCAGAAGAGGCAGGACAAATGCCGATACGATCCATACAGGCGATACGCTCGATTTTTGGCGTGTTCTGGCGGCAGACAAGCAAAACAAGCGGCTTTTGCTTTATGCCGAAATGAAACTTCCCGGTGAGGCCTGGCTGGAATTTAAAATTATCCGGAAAAATAAAAAACCGTATCTACAGCAAACGGCCACTTTCCGGCCCGTCGGATTGGCAGGAAGAATATACTGGTATGTTGAATATCCTTTTCACCTGTTTATCTTCAACGGGATGGCAAAGAACCTCATCACCTATGCAAATAATTTGCCTGACCAGGAAAATAAGCAAGATTCCCTTCTGTAACTGACAAAAAAAAAGAGGCTTGAGGCCTCTTTTTCACTAATAAATTCCGGATTATTTCTTATCTGCTGGTTTTGCGCAGCAAGCTTTTCCATCTTTCTTATCAGCACCTGCAGCTTTGCAGCTAGCTTTGCCGTCTTTTGTGCAAGCTTTGCCGTCTTTTGTGCATTCAGTTTTAGCAGCTTCCTTTTTAACAGGATCTGCAGCAAATGCTGGTGCTATCATGGCAACGCCAAAAACGAAAGTCAATACAATGGCTAATTTTTTCATAACAATAAATTTTATTATTTATTTACATTCAAAATAAGCTAAAAAAATGATTCGCCCGACAAAAGGTGTTGTTAATGCTTTGTTAAAAATTCCATTTAATCAATTTTGTTAGTAATTTTACACGCATGAGCCAGATTAAGAGATACATTCCTGTATTTACTGCCTTGCTTTCGATCCTTTTTCTTCTGGGATTGCAGGTATATTGGCTGATGTATTCCTATAAAATTGAAGAAGCTCTGTTCAACAAAAGCGTAAAGATTGCGTTAAACCAGTCGATTGCCACCCTCAGCAAAGATGAAGGGATGTGTCAATCCATGCAGAAAAGCATTTCCTGTGACAGTTCATTCAGGGCTTCCCGGAACAAGACGCCACACGTCTGGAAGAATCTCGACAGCCAGATTCGTGAAGAACTAGCCCAGTATGATATCGATTTGGCTTATGAACTGGCCATATTCAAAGGGAAAGATACACTCAAAATTAATAATCTCGATCAGTTGGTCGGTACCTCCTGTTATCGGTTGAACCTGGAGAACTTTCTTAAAATGTCGGATACCGAGATAGGCGTTGTATTCCCCAACAGGTATAATTTCTTTCTGCACAGGATGGGACTGATGTTTCTGGGTTCTGTCCTGCTGATTTTGATGATTGGATTTTCTTTTGTTCTGTTAATCAGATATTACATTCAGGAGATTCGGTTATCGAAGAATATCAAGGAGATGGTCAACAACCTGGCCCATGAGTTCAGAACACCTATCTCGAGTATCTCCCTGGCTGCAAAAATGATACATCAGTCTGAGGAAGTAACAGCTAATCAGAAGCTTAAGCGCTATACAGAAACCATTATTGAAGAGAACAAACGACTGCAACGACAATCGGATCACATCCTGCAACTTGCTGCTATAGAACAGAATAACCTTGAATATCATTTTGGTGATGTTGAATTGACCGGCATTCTGGATGAAGCCATCCGTTCTGTCGATTTCCTTGTGGAGCAAAAAGGTGGAAAGATTACCAGGGATTTTGGAGATGAGCCTATACCTATCCATGGTGATCACAACGAACTTGTTCATGTTATGATGAATTTGCTCGTTAATGCCTATAAATATTCGCATCAGAAGATTGATATCACTGTAACCGCAGTTAAACGGGCAGATGGAATATTGGTAGAAGTTATTGACAAAGGAATTGGGATTTCACCAAAGGAGAAAAAGAAGATTTTTGAGAAATATTACCGGATTTCTACGGGCAATAAGCACAATACCAAGGGATTCGGCATCGGATTGTACTACGTCAAAGAAGTTTTAAAGGCTCATCATGCTTCGATCCATGTTGAAAGTGAACCCGGGAAAGGGAGCAAATTCTCAATAGTTTTCCATAACATCAGGAGAGGGTGAACATGGAGAATAAGACCAAAGTGTTGCTTGTAGAAGATGACCAGAGCCTTGGTTTCCTTATGTCTGAATTCTTGTCATCCAAAGGATTTGAAACCACTCTTTGCAATGACGGAACAGACGGATGCAATGCATTTGAAGCAGGATCCTTCCAGTTCATCATACTCGACGTCATGCTTCCTGAAATGGATGGATTTACCCTGGCAAAAAAAATCAAAGATAAACAGGCAGATATCCCTATTATTTTTGTTACGGCCCGTTCGATGAAAGAAGATAAAATTAAAGGGTTCAATATTGGTGTAGATGATTACATTACGAAACCCTTTGATGAAGACGAGCTGTTTTGCCGGATTCAGGCCATATTGAACCGGACTGAAAATAAACCTGAAAACAAAGCAGACAGAATCCGGATCGGACAATATACCTATGAATTTGTAAATCAATGTCTTTGGCTCAATGGTGGTTGCAAAAGGTTAACCAGGAGAGAGAATGATGTAATCCATCTTTTAATTCAGCATGCAGGACAGATAGTCAAAAGAGAGGTCATTTTAAAATCCATCTGGGGAAGCAATGACTATTTTTCAGGCAGAAGCCTGGATGTATATATTTCCAAACTCCGGAAATACCTTCAGGATGATCCGGCCGTTTCCATAGAAAATATTTCAAAAGTTGGTTTCATTTTTCAAGTAAAAGACTGATTTACAATAACTGGAAATATATTAGCAGTATTTTTACATTCGAATTTTTGCGCATAATTGTCTGGAAATTCGGCGGAGGGATTTACTTGTCATTTTTCCGATAGGCGAGCCACCAAATAAAGAAGCCGCTTAGCAGGACAATCAGGACAGACAATCCTATCAATGGCACGTAAAGAAGGTAAAATGGTCCGATCAGGTGTTCAAACACTCTTCCTGTATGGACTTCAAGTGCAGCATTCCATAGTGATATAGGACTTTTATCAAGTACTTCTACCGGCATTTCAGGGAATGCAGAACCTCCGTTCAGGGGAATTGCTCCAATGTTATAATCAACCCAGAAACTCCTGCCATTTCCAAAATCCATATATCCTGCCACCATGTTCTGCCCGATCGGACGGCCCATCCCATGAGGAGCTTCAACCGGCGTATGCTTGAAATAATCCAGGACGACTCCGGTCACCGGATTCCATAAAAATAGTCCGCTAAACGAACCTACCAGATAAAAATCATTGCCGGCAGGTTCAAGAACATTGCATCCCATAATGCTGACCATTGGTTGCTGAGGAATTGGAATCAACTCATTTTTAAAACTTTGGTCGACATAGAAGAATCCTTCGGATGTATTTAAAATGAAAGTCTTCCCTTTTTCATTCCATAAAATTCTCCGTAATTTATCATGCCATGGATTGTCAGTATCAAGATGTGAATAAGGGATTATGCCCACCCGTGATGAACTTATAGGGATAAGCAGCGGAGGTCTCAGAAACATACCGGCCATCGTGTTGATCACCAGGAATGCAACAAATATGTAACCAACCAGGTTATGCCACTTGAGATTCCACTTTTTCAGTGCCAGTGGCCTGGCAAAGCTTTTACTGCGCTGTTTGCGGTGACCGATCCATTTCGGAAATAAGAAATGCAGCAAGCCGGAGAGTGTCAGAAAAATCAATACGATCCCCAATACATCGACAAAAAGCATTCCGATGGTACCAAAAAGTTCACCACTATGCAGGTTCCAAAGCGTCAAAAAAAGCCCAATTTTATGGTCATATCCTTCCGGAGGCGGAAGATTGAGCTTTTCCACGTGAATGAGGTCAGTGGTAAAATACAGAAAATTGCGTGTGAGGATCATCAGGGTGTCGCCCTTAATAGTCAGATCACTGATCCTTTCCTCTCCTTTCGGCATCGCAAGGGATTTCCACCGGTTATTGCCGGTTGTATTGGAATACAATCCGAAATGAGTGCCTGCAACCAGGTTATCCCTGAACTTTACAATTGAGTATATTTTCCGTTCATCAATTCCTGCAGGGAAACCATTGTTAAAATCATGGAATTCAGTCTGTTTTGCCGTCACAAGCCATGCTCCGATATTTCCATACAACAAAACAGAATCATTCCCAACTGTCAGTGAAGACCTTAACGAACTCAGGTTCCAATTTTTATACTGGTACCCCGGTGGCATCCATTTTCGGGAAAATTCAATGGATGAAATAAGGTTCCTGTGATTTAACAAAATTCCGGAAAATGCGAATAAAAAGACAAACATGGAGATCACTATTCCGGGCCATTTATGATATTTTTTGAATTTTCTTACCCATGATGCTATTTTAGGAGACATATAATTTTTAAATTTAAAATCAGTTTAAAACTTTTTGTAAAGCAAATATTTTTTAGCTTTGTTACAAAATAAATTACTACCTATTTATAGCATATTATGATATTAAACAAAACTACCGAGTATGCCTTGACAGTTTTGGGCCATATGGCGGTTAGTGAAGAGGATATTTTTTCGGCAGAATTTCTGCATGCCAAGCTTGAAATTCCCCGCCGGTACCTGAGGACACTGTTGACAGACCTATCCAAACTTGGACTGATCAAAAGTACAAAGGGCAGAAATGGCGGTTTTATTTTTGCCAAACCCCTTGAAGAGATAAGCCTTTCACAAGTAATTGAGGCAGTAGAGGGGACCACCGTTACGGGAAGTTGCATTCTTGGCCACACGAAATGCCACGAAGATCAGCCATGTGTTATGCACGATTCATGGGTGGAAGCAAGATCGTCGATGATTAATACTTTGTCAAATACCACATTACGTGATCTTAAAGATAGAAAACGAGCAAAAGACAGTCTCTGTTAAATATTTCACAATTACTGATTAACCGACTTAAAATTCACTACTATGGTTGACACTTTCCTTGTTTTATAAGACCTTCTCCAGCTTCCATTTTATGAATTCAAGAGTAATACTGATAAAATTAAAATGTTAAATAAGCCACTTTTCTTTGATTATTGCAATGAATATGATACATTTAGATGATTGGCACAAATTTCAGAATCTGAATAGCGCCGATTAATGTCCAGTAATATCTAAAATGAAGTGAGATGAAACAAAAATTGTTGTATTTAAGTTCAATTCTTGCAGCACTGATCCTGATTCTAGTCTTTGCATGTCAGAAAGATAAGTCAGCCGGATTATCAGATGATACTCCTTTTGGCGCCAATTCGCTTGAGAAAAACGCTATTGTTGCTACGACAACTTTTGATGAGTTAAATGATATTGCTCAATCCGGATTTGATTCCGATAACCTGAAGTCTCTTAACCTTACATTAGGTAACTGTCCTGCCATAAGTGTCAATTTTACCACTCCGCCGTTTTCCATTTCACTCGATTGGGGTACGGGTTGTAAAAACAGTGATGGTATTACACGCAGTGGTAAAATCAATATGAGCCTTTCGGGAATGATGGGTGAAAAAAACAGTGTGGCAACCATGAAAATTGAGAATTTTATGGTAGACGACAGAAAAATTACGGGGGTGACAAAAATAACCTACCTTGGACTCAATGCCAACAACAACTGGCCAAGATACAATGTACTGACAGAAGGTAAGATTGAGTTTGCAGACAAAAGTACAATCACTTACCATTCTGAATTCGTCAGACTTCAGTCAACCGGGTCCGGAACTGCATCTTTTCTGGATGATACGTGGAGAATGGAAGGTTCATCCGGCGGAGTCCACAAGGACGGAACCACATGGACAGCCAGGACCACTAAGGTGATCATCAAGAAAGGCGATTGCAAATGGTACGGAAGTGGCATTTATGAGATCACTCCGGCCAAAGGCAATGTGAAATCCATTGATTTTGGAGACGGAACCTGCGATAACATAGCCCAAATGACTGTTGGAGATAGGGTGACTGAAATCAAACTATAAATTATACGTTCAACCAGATAAAAATGGGCGGCCAATATCATGGTCGCCCGTTTTTTTTATCAATGTACCAAAAATTTATGCAAGTAAAATGTTCACTTGTTTGTAAACATTTTCGGCTGTAAATCCAAGTTGTTCATCAAGTACCTGATAAGGAGCTGAAAACCCAAATGAATTCAAACCCCAGATTGCACCATCATCACCAACCAGGCCTCTTAAAGTTACTGGTAATCCAGCTGTTAAACCAAATTTTGGCACTCCAGGTGTAAGAACCAGGTGCTGGTAGGACTTTTCCTGCTCCCTGAACAATCCTTCAGACGGTGCCGATACAACCCTTACTTTTTTTCCATCGCGGGCACGCAGCAGTTGTGCTCCTTCAACCAAAGTAGCAACTTCAGAACCTGAAGCGACAAGTATTACATCAGGATTGTCGCAGGATTCAACAATATAAGCCCCTCTGGTCAATTGTTTGGCCTCCTCCAGCCTGTTAGTAGCAGCGGGAAGATCTTTGATATTCTGGCGGGAAAGTATCAGTGCCGTTGGTGTGGAAGTATTTTCCAAAGCCGTTTGCCATGCAACAGTTGTTTCGCTTGCATCGGCCGGCCGAAGTACGAGGACAGAATTATCTCCGTGGTGATTTTTCAGTTGTTCCATGAGCCTCAATTGAGCTTCATGTTCAACCGGCTGATGGGTAGGACCATCCTCTCCAACCCGGAAAGCATCATGAGTCCATACAAATTTAACAGGAAGCTGCATCAGCGCAGACATGCGGAGGGCAGGTTTCATATAATCAGAAAAGACGAAAAAGGTGCCGCAAACAGGTATAACTCCGCCATGCAATGCCATACCATTCATCACACATGCCATCGTGAGTTCACATACTCCCGCCTGAAGAAAAGCCCCGGAAAAGTCACCATTTTTGAATGCATGGCTGTTGTTCAGAAATCCATCTGTTTTATCCGAATTGGATAGATCGGCAGATGCAACGATCATATTTTCAACACCTTTAGCAAAGGCTGCAAGTACAGTGGCTGATGCATTCCGGGTAGCTGCGCCCGGTTTTTGCATAATTTTTGCATAATCAAATTCAGAGGCTTCGTCAGATAAAAATTTATCAAGTTTAGCTTCCAGTTCAGGATTAGCCAATGCCCACCTGTCCTCTTCATTATTTTTTTCGTCCGCCCATTTTGATAGGTATTCTTGCCGGTTACGATAAAGAAGCTCTACTTCAGGGAAAATCATAAATGGATTTTCAGGATCACCCCCCAGGTTGGCAATAGTCTTTTTAAAAGAAGCACCGGCATGAGAAAGAGGCTGGCCATGTGTCGAACACTGACGTTCAAAATTGGAACCATCTTCTTTCACTGCACCCTTGCCCATAGTTGTTTTACCAATTATCAGGCTTGGACGTGCCTTTTCGTTCAAGGCACTTTTCAGAGACGAACGGATCGCATCCGGATCGTTACCATTGATTGTCACCACATTCCATCCCCAGGCCTTGTATTTTGCGGCTGTATCCTCGGAAGTTACTTCATTTGTCTCTGTAGAGAGCTGAATATCATTGGAATCATAGAACATGATTAGATTGTTCAATCCAAGGTGGCCTGCCAGGCGGCCGGCACCCTGTGAAATTTCCTCCTGCACTCCCCCGTCTGAGATAAAAGTATAGGTTTTGTGAGCCATCCATTCTCCAAAACGAGCCACCAAAAATCGCTCAACAATAGCAGCACCAACAGCCATGGCATGGCCCTGGCCAAGCGGGCCGGATGTATTCTCAATCCCCCTGTCAGTATCCAATTCCGGATGTCCCGGCGTCACTGAACCCCATTGGCGGAAGTTTTTTAAATCCTCCATGGAGAAATAGCCACTCAACGCCAAAACGGAATAAAGCATTGGTGACATGTGTCCGGGATCAAGGAAAAACCTGTCGCGGAAAGGCCAGTTCAGATCAGCAGGATCATAATTGAGAAATTCAGTATAGAGAATATTGATAAAATCGGCACCACCCATTGCACCTCCGGGATGCCCGGAATTTGATTTTTCAACCATTGCTGCGGACAGAATCCTGATATTATCAGCAGCTTTGTTGACGACTGTATTGTTCATTGTATGTTTTTAGTGATAAAAAATTATTTGCATGGCAATATCCGCACCATCAGGACTCCATCAATAGTCTTGATTTTATCAGCCACTGATTCGGGAATACCCATGCAATCCGTATCAATGATGTTGTAGGCAACTTCATTTTTATTTCGGTTCAGCATATTTGCAATGTTGATATTATTCTCTGCCAGTATTGCAGTAATCTGGCTTACCATAGTAGGAATATTACGGTTAGCAACTATGATTCTCGCACTGTTTGTCCGATCCATAGTCGCCTTAGGGAAGTTGACCGAATTACGGATATTCCCGTTTTCAAGGAAATCCATCAATTGATTTGCGCCCATTATAGCACAGTTAACCTCTGATTCATTGGTCGATGCACCCAAGTGAGGAATGGGAATCACACCAGGGACATTCAGCAGGGAGGCATCAGGGAAATCAGTAACATAACATGCTACTTTTTTACGTTCAATGCCTGCTTTAATATCATTATTGACAACCAGCTCTCCCCGGGCAAAATTTAAAATTTTGACACCATCTTTCATATTGGCAACGCTGTCTGTGTTGATCAAACCACGTGTTGCATCCATCAGCGGAACATGAAGTGTGATATAATCCGCCTGAGCCAGACAACTTTCAATACTTTCGGACCTGACAATGCTCTGATCAAGTTTCCAGGCATTGTCTACTGTTATAAACGGATCAAAACCAATCACTTTCATACCAAGGGCTTTTGCGACGTTGGCCACTAACACGCCAATATCTCCTAGTCCGATAATTGCAAGAGTCTTGCCTTTTAATTCCATGCCGCCAAATGCAGCTTTACCCTTTTCAACCAGAGCGGGAACTTTATCGCCTTCAGCCTGAAGTGTTTGAGCCCAAGCAATTCCACCGGTTATATCCCTGGATGCCAGCAACATGCCTGCAATCACCAACTCCTTAACCGCATTGGCATTTGCACCCGGGGTATTAAATACAACGATGCCTTTATCCGTACAACGCTCGATCGGAATATTATTTACTCCGGCGCCTGCGCGGGCAACAGCTTTCAGCGAACCCGGAAATTCCATTTCATGCATGGAGAAACTGCGCAAAAGGATAGCATCAGGGGCAGAAACCTCGCCTGCAACTTCGTATTTAGATACAGGAAAAACCTGCAGACCTTCCTGGTCAATCTTGTTTAGTGTTTGAATCTTTAGCATCTTGATAGATTTTTGGTAAGATGATTAATAGAAACAAATATCATAAAAATTAGCGCATTATAGATGATATGGAGTGCTATTTTAACATTAAATTCAAATACCCAAAAAGTTCAGTATGAACCGGACTCTCTGCTCAGGACTTGTCAGCGGAAGGTCAATGGTTTCATAGCCATATTTCCGGTAAGATTTAAGAATACAACTGTGAATCATGCATGCTTCGTCAAAATTTTCCTTTCTGATCTCATCCTGAACATAGATATCTTTCCAGGGTGGTGTGACAAATACATGTTGTGCATATCTTTCGGCAAGTGCCTTTTCTTCAATATAATCAGATGGAATCTTGTTTTTGTACCATGAATAGGCTACTTGGTCTGGCAATCCCCTGTCAGAGAAAGCGATAGTCCCCTTCTCTATTGACTGAAGAAAATTCAATCTCCATAAGGCCATAATTCTTTCGAAGCCTTCGGGTACTTCCGGGATTCCAACCCTGTCCTCACTTCTGCCCTGTGATGAGAGAACCTCCCTTGCATTTTCCGAACAAACAGGGAATCCTTTCTCCTCCAGGCGATTGAGAACCGTAGTCTTTCCAAAACCGGGACCTCCGGTAATTACATAGACCATGATGTTGATTGTATAGGAATACCTGTTTCACAAAAGAAGCCGCCACTTAAACAGAGGCGGCTTCTTTCATATTTGAGAATACTTTTTATTCAATAATCAAAGTTTCAGTTCTGCGGTTAACTGCATATTCAGCTTCAGTACATTTTACACCGTCTTTGCATTTGTTGACCGGTTGGGTTTCGCCAAATGCCTGAGCATTAACTCTTGAAGCACTGATCCCTTTGGCAGTCAGATAATCCAGAACAGATTTTCCACGCTTTTCAGAAAGCTTCATATTATAAGATGCAGGACCTCTGCTGTCAGTATGAGATTTCATAGAAAGATTAACAGATGGATTTGCAATCATTTCCTTTGAAAGGCGATCCAACTCTGTTTTTGCATCTGCATTCAGATCCCATTTGTCAAAGGCAAAGTAAACTTTGTAGATTTGACCAATGCAAGATGGTTTAGCAGGTGCAGGTGGCGGAGGAACTGGCTTTGGCTCCGGTTTTGGCTCCGGTTTTGGCTGTGGCTTTGGAGCCTCAACTACAGGTGCAGGTTTAGCTGGCTTTTTGCCCAACATGAATGAAAGACCTGCATGGGTGTAAAGATATTTTTCACGAATCTGGCCAATCAGGAAGCCTTCAGGACTGCCGGGACCACCCTGGTTAACTCCGTCCAGCCGATTTGTATTAACCCAACTCCATTGTGTTCCGATATTCAGTTTCACATTATCAGACAAACGGAATGCAATACCTGTTCCGAGTGGAACTGTCCAACCTCTCCAGGCATTCTGCACAGTTGCATCAGTTTGATCAATATTGTTTACGTGAGTTGCACCGGCTCCAATTTTTGCATACCAGTATACTTTACGGTCAAATTTATTTTTAGAAAAGAGGTTATTGATGTTCCAAACCGTATTCAAATCAAACTCGTTGATTCCTGTTTTATATGCACTATAACCGGTACCTGACTTGGGCGAACCTGTTAGGGTAGTACCATTGTAGGAACCTTCCAAGGCAAAAACGTGAGAAAAGTTCTTTTTAATAATGAAACCATAACCAAAGCCGAGGTCATTTTTGAAATCATTTACATGCTTAAACAAGTTATCACTTGACATACTTGTTGATCCGGCAAAATTAGCTACTCCGGCGTTGATTCCAATTTCCCATCTATTATATGGCAACTTCTCTGTTTTGTCTCCATTTGCTTCCTTGTCCTGAGCAAAAATAAGAGCATAGCTTGCGAAGAGAGTTACAACCACTAAGCTAAGTTTTTTCATAATTGAGGAATTAATGTTGATTGAAAATATGATTACGATAAATTTTTATTCCAGACTTTACAAAATAACAAAAGATTGAAATGATATACAACTATTAATTAAGTTATTTTACAATATTTTAACAAAAGAGACTTTTGTTATCAATTTCTTAAAATTAAATGCTAAAATGTTTTATATCTGCACTATAAAAAATATTTAGAATCTTAAAGATAATAAATTGATATGTATCCGATAAGCTCTATAATCAATACAGCATTGGTGTCAACCTATATTTAAAACGCTTAAACCAATTAACAGGATTAAGTCTTTTTAGGTTAATAAAAGTTTAGAAACTATATTTGACTTTTGATACCGCAAAATACTTATTATAATGAATGTTTTCTACTTACCCGAGATTCGCGGAAATTCTGCAGAACTAAATCAGGAGGAATCCAGGCATTGTATCAGGGTGCTCAGAATGCAAGAAGGATACAAAGTCCACCTGATGAATGGCAAAGGCTCCATCTATGAAGCTGTTATAAGTGATCCTGACCCCAGAGCGTGCAAACTTGAAATTATAAAGGAGATAGAAATTAAGATCATGCGGTCCTATCAGCTTACTGTTGCCATTGCCCCGACCAGGAATATAGATCGTTACGAATGGTTCCTCGAAAAATCAACAGAAATTGGCATAGACCGCATTGTTCCAATAATTTGTCAACACTCTGAAAGAAAAGAAGTTAAAATCGAAAGACTGGAGAAAATATTGGTTTCTGCCATGAAGCAGTCCGGTCAGCCTTTTCTGCCGGAGCTATCAAAGCCTGTTTCATTTAAAAATTTAATAAATCAGCCATTTAACGGGTACAAATTTATCGCCCATTGTGAGGATACAGTTAAAAAGGAGTTAAAAAATGAAATCACGCCGGCCAAGAATGTACTTATATTAATAGGGCCTGAAGGCGATTTCGATACTGCCGAGATTAATCTGGCTGTCGAAAACGGCTTCAGGCCCGTATCTTTGGGTGATTCCAGGCTGAGGACCGAAACTGCAGGACTGGTTGCCTGTCATACAGTCTGCCTGGTCAATCAGAAATAATCAGGAGATTATACCTTTTTCCAGTTGAAGAGTTTTGGTAGTGGCATCACATACCGAAGTCGGTCCCCAGTACTGAATTGGCCCCGGATATACAAACGATGTTTTGACGGCCCACTCATCACGCTGAGCAGCGAATGCCCTGAAAGGAGCTCCATCCATGCGGACCAGTGCTTTTTGAATAACCGGTTTCATAACACCGTTTCTGCGTTCCATGTTCATCATCATGGTAATCGGAACTCCGCATGCCACCCATTGTTCGGAGGGCTCGGTAGTATTTCGCACACAAGCCATATAGCCTGTTTTGCCGTCAGCAATTAAAAATGCAGCGGTCTGGCCAAGTGAATAGCAATAATCCGCATCAAAATTGGATGGAACAGCACAACGTCCCTCATAACCAAAAAAATGACTCTGTGCGGAAAATTTGACTTTCACTATTCCCTGTCTTTTCAAATGGGAAAGCTGTTTTTCAACCATCTCGATCAGAAGCTTTTCAGTCTCGATTCTTGACACCTGCACATTACCGTGAGGATCGCGGTCAAGGGTCAGCTGTTTGGCAATTCCTTTTGGCAATGACTGGAATACTTTTGCAGATGCTGCTTTCAAATGTTTGATAATAAACTCCCTCTTGTCTTCGTCAGATGCTTTCTCACTGAATTTTGTTGCAGAATTGGAACCTTCCGCAAGAAGATCGTTCAGCTCTTCAATTAATACTTTCATCTCAGGAATAAACTCTATCAGTCCCTCAGGTATCAGTGCCACACCAAAATTCTCATTGTTGGCAGCGCGTTTTGTGATTGTCCTTACAAGATCATCAACGATTTGTTGCAGGGTCTGACCCTTTTCAGCTACTTCTTCCGAAACAAGGCATACATTGGGCTGTGTCTGCAGGGCGCATTCCAACCCGATATGAGAAGCTGAACGTCCCATTAGTTTGATAAAGTGCCAGTATTTCTTTGCGGAAGTTGCGTCCCGCATGATGTTTCCGATTAACTCTGAATAAACCTTGCAAGCAGTGTCAAAACCAAATGAAGTTTCAATCATTTCATTTTTCAGGTCCCCGTCAATTGTTTTGGGGCATCCGATTACCTGAACACCACTCTTCAGATTTGAATAGTATTCTGCCAGCACACAAGCATTGGTGTTAGAGTCATCTCCACCGATAATAACAATTGCATTAATTGACAATTTCCGGCAAATATCCAGCCCCTTGTCATACTGGTCGGTCTCTTCCAGTTTGGTACGTCCTGACCCGATTATGTCGAATCCACCAGTATTCCTGTACTCATCAATAATATCCGCGGTAAGTTCGATGTAATTGTGAAGCACCAGTCCGCTCGGACCTGTAAGAAATCCATAGAGCCGGTTAACAGGATTTAGTTTCTTCAATGCATCGAAAATTCCGGCAATTACATTATGACCTCCGGGTGCCTGTCCTCCCGACAATATTACGCCAACATTAATTTTCTTTTCAGCTATTGCTTCCTTGCTCACTTCAAGAGTTAACATCGGCATCCCGTATGTATTGGGAAACAGCTTCTTTATTTCCTCCGGATCAGCTACTGACCGGGTTTTCTCTCCTGAAACAACCCTTACATTTCCCTGCAAAGCTCTTGGCATCTTTGGCGCATACTTTGCCCTTTCGATTTCTAAGGCACTTCTTGTCATATTTTTACTTTATAATAGTCGATTAAACATTTTCTCTACAAAATTACGGTACAAAATTCAAATAAAAGCTTACTATGATATTGATGAGCATAAAATTTGATAATCTTTTAATATTCAGCCGACAGAGAATTCAGTTAGTTGTTCTCTTCTGTTCCTGCTTTTTTGCAGGATCCCTTCCAGCCGACTTAAGTGACTGATGCAAAATGTATTCAATCTGTCCGTTTACACTGCGGAACTCATCTGCAGCCCAACGTTCCAATGCATCATACACCTCTTGCTGAACCCTGAGAACAAAAGATTTTTTCTTGCTCATACCTTTCCAGGTTAATATATGGATCCGGCATTGATGACCGGACGTGCGGATTCATCAGCACAAAGTACAACAAGCAGATTACTTACCATGGAAGCCTTTTTCTCATCATCCAGTTCAATAATTCGCCTGTCTTTCAATTCATCCAGGGCAAGTTTTACCATCCCGACAGCTCCCTCTACAATTTTCTGCCTGGCGGCAATTATAGCGGTTGCCTGCTGACGACGAAGCATAGCGCCTGCAATTTCAGGTGCATAGGAAAGATTTGAAATTCTGGCTTCAATCACTTCTATGCCCACTAGTGAAAGCCGCTCCTTTATTTCTGAAGCAAGAGCCACGTTAATTTCATCGATTCCTGAACGCAGGCAAATTACTTCCGCATCATTGTCTTGTTCGATATTATCATATGGATAGGTATGGGCAAGTTTACGAAGAGCCGATTCAGTCTGTATCTTAATGAATTTCTGGTATGACTCTTCAAATTTGACCTTTCTGATTCCTGATTTTGGATCAACCTCTTCCAGGGATTCGATATCAAAAACTGCCTTGTAGGTATCCACAACTTTCCAGACTACAATGGCACTTATCAGAATTGGATTTCCCTGCTGATCATTGACCTTGATAACATCAGATTCCAGGTTTCTGATTCTGAGCGACACTTTTCTTTTTACATAGAACGGATTCAACCAGAAAAAACCATTCCCCTTTACCGTACCACAATATTTTCCGAAAAAGACAAGTACCTTGGTTTGATTCGGTTGCACAATAAAAAGTCCTGTCATCCATATAACTCCGGTGACGGATAAAAAAACATAAACCGGAATTACCCAAACTTCGCTGAATATTAATGATAACAGTGGTGCAAATAACAAAACTATCGCAACAAATAGTTGCAGAAACCCATTGTTCTTTAATTCAATTTCCTTTTCCATTTTGAATTTATATTAAATGATATTACAATGATATCACATTAATTTCATATTATCAAAATATGCATCCGATAAAAGTACACTGCTTATTCCCAATTGCTTTTATTTATTCAATTTTGGAAGAAAGTATTTGTAAATTTACCGACTCGTAAAACGAAGCATCATACACTTTTACATGTCCGAAAATAGTAAAGATCAATATATTGAAATAAAGGGGGCTAAGGTCCACAACCTTAAGAACATCGATATAAAGATTCCCAGGAACAAGCTTGTTGTGATTACCGGCCTGTCGGGTTCAGGAAAATCTTCCCTTGCATTCGACACCTTGTATGCAGAAGGACAGCGCCGCTATGTCGAGTCGCTCTCTTCCTATGCCCGCCAGTTTTTGGGCAGAATGGACAAACCCGAAGTTGATTATATCAAAGGAATTCCACCGGCCATCGCGATAGAGCAAAAGGTCAATACACGCAATCCAAGGTCCACAGTAGGAACTTCGACCGAGATTTATGATTACATGAAGTTACTGTACGCAAGAATTGGAAGGACCATCTCCCCCGTTTCAGGACATGAAGTACAGCGGCACGAAGTATCAGATGTAGTAAAATATGTGGCCGCTTTGCCTGAAGGAACCAGGATAACCATTGTATCTCCCCTGCATATCAACAAAGAGAGAACGCTGGCAAAAGAAGCGGAATTACTTCTGCAACAGGGATTTACAAGATTGGAACTCAATGGAGAAATAGTTAAGATAAGCGACCTGGAACTTTTTGATAAATCATACACGGAGATCAATGTCCTGATAGACCGCTTCCCTGTTTCTGCGGATGAAGACTTTTTGTCTCGCGTGGCTGACTCTGTACAGACAGCATTTTTTGAAGGCAAGGGAGAGTGTTTAATACGGGCAGAACAGGTCGGAAAGACAGAAACATGCAAATTTTCAAATCGCTTTGAAGCTGATGGCATCACTTTTGAAGAACCTACGCTCCATATGTTCAGCTTTAACAATCCTGTCGGCGCTTGCCCATTGTGTGAAGGATACGGCAAAACCATCGGTATTGATGAGGACCTGGTTATACCTAACAAATCGCTGTCAGTCTTCAGTGACGCCATCGTATGCTGGAAAGGCGAAAAAATGGGAGAATGGAAAGATCAGCTTGTCAGGCATGCTTCCAGATTCGACTTTCCCATACATAAGCCCTATTATGACCTGACAGCTGAGCAAAAGCGGCTGCTATGGACCGGAAATTCCCATTTTGAAGGACTAAATGATTTTTTCAGGCAGGTGGAGGAGCAGACCTACAAGATTCAGTACAGGGTTATGCTCTCAAGATACAGGGGTAAAACAACCTGTCCGGAGTGCAGAGGGACGCGCCTGAAAAAAGAGGCCGCATACGTTAAGGTAGGCGGGAAATCCATTACCGATCTTGTTAACCTGCCTGTTACTGACTTGCAGTTTTTTTTCAGGGATCTTGTATTGTCTGAAACAGAACATGTTGTGGCTGAACGGCTTTTGATTGAAATCAGCAACAGAATTGAATTTCTTTGCGATGTAGGCCTTGGTTATCTGACTCTTAACCGACTTTCATCGACTTTATCAGGCGGTGAATCTCAAAGAATCAACCTGGCTACTTCATTGGGCAGCAGCCTCGTAGGATCTATGTATATTTTGGATGAACCATCAATCGGACTTCATCCCAGGGATACCGGAAGACTGATACAAGTGCTGCGCAAATTACAGCAACTTGGGAATAGCGTGATAGTGGTCGAACATGATGAAGAGATCATGCGGGCAGCCGATTATCTTATAGATATTGGTCCGATGGCAGGCCAGCTTGGAGGAGAAGTTGTATTCATGGGTACCCATGAGGAATTGGTTCAAAATCCTGTCGGCCAGACAGCCAGATACCTGACGGGCGCCGAGAAAATTCCCCTTCCGGACAGGCGAAGAAAGTGGAACAACTATATTGAGATTACAGGCGCCAGGGAAAACAATTTGAAAGGTTTTGATGTCAAATTTCCATTGAATACCCTGACAGTGGTAACCGGAGTCAGCGGATCCGGAAAATCAACACTGATAAAAAGAATTCTGTTCCCTGCCCTGTCAAAATATTATGGCGGTAACGGCGAGAAAACAGGGGATCATAACAGCTTATCAGGTGATCTGAGCAGGATTGCCTCAATTGAGTTTGTTGACCAAAATCCTATCGGGAAGTCCTCCAGGTCAAATCCGGTGACCTATCTCAAGGTTTATGATGAAATCAGAAAATTATATGCCGATCAACCCGCTTCCAAAGTCAACGGATTCACACCTTCCCATTTTTCTTTCAATATAGATGGAGGAAGATGTGAAACCTGCCAGGGAGAAGGTGAAATCAAGGTAGAAATGCAGTTTATGGCAGATATTCTTTTGACCTGCGAGAGCTGTGGCGGAAAACGCTTCAAGTCTGATGTACTGGATGTTACCTATCGGGGTGTTAATATTCATGAATTGCTTGAAATGACCGTAGATGAAGCCATTGAATTTTTCAATGACAAAACTGGCGGAAAAAAGATCGCAAAAAAACTTCAGCCTTTGCAAGATGTCGGATTAGGCTATGTCCATCTGGGGCAGTCATCCAGTACCCTATCGGGCGGGGAGAGCCAGAGGGTAAAGCTCGCTTCATTTCTCTCCAAAGAAAAAGAGGGTGCCACACTTTTCATTTTTGATGAACCAACAACAGGTCTTCATTTCCATGATATCAGAAAACTTCTCGATTCAATGAATTCACTGATTTCAAGAGGTCATTCCATCCTGGTTATAGAGCACAATCCAGAAGTAATCAAAGTGGCCGATTGGGTGATAGACCTGGGTCCTGAAGGTGGAGATAAAGGTGGGTATAAGCTTTTTGAAGGCACCCCTGAGGGACTTGCAGCATGTCAGGAATCATATACCGGCGCATTTCTCAGAATTCATCATATACTTTGATGACAACTTTCAACCTTTCATGATTTTTCGGACACTGGCTCAGGAATAACCACAATAGATTGTCACCGGGCAGTCCGGCAAGCCTCAAATTTTTGGTCTGTCCGTTTTTTCACATAAATATTTAATTACATGATCGAATTAAGTTTGTATTTCATTTAATTAATTAACAATCAGATAATTACATTAATTATTTATTTGATCTGTTCCAACTTTTCAAATCTATAGCTTATGTAATTAATTTTATCTTTGTCGTAGGCAAAAAAATGGAAAATAATAGTCAATGGAAAAGTTGGACAAATTAAGCCGGTTAAAATCTGCATTTAAATCCGGCAACCTGGATGTGATTGATCATGCACTGGACGAGATTAAAAGCACAGGTGATGATACCTATATCGCGCCATTGATTGAGTATGTCCATCAGAATTTGTCCAGGGAATATAAGGAAAAAGTTTTTCAGCTTTTTGACGATCTTAAGCTTGAGGATTCTGTTGATCAGCTTGTCTGTGAAATAAAAAAGGTAACTGACAATGATGTGCTGGAACGCCTGGTAGCATCCTGTTGGCAGAATGGCCTGAATTACAGCAAACATCTGCCATATTTCGCCCAATTGGTTATGGATCAGGAATTTCAGATTGCTTTTGAAGCATTTACCGTTATTGAAAATATGTATGGTAAAATTGACAGGGACGTTGAAAACGAACTCCTGGCCACTATTGAAAAAAAACTTCCAGATGCTGATGAAAGAAAACAATATCTTCTGAAAGGTATGCTGGACTTAATTCCCAACATACCGCTTGATCAGGATCCGGTTGATTATTGACAGTAATATCAACCAAATGAAACGACTTATTTCAGACTTTTTTCACTCAAAGAAACGCCCGGACACCTCAAATATGAGGTGGTTGATTTATTGTGTTTGTTTGGGAGCCGGATTAATTATATCCATTGTTACAAAAGCCCAGGATCCGCAATTCTCACAGTTCTATTCCAACCCGCTGTATCTTAATCCAGCTTTCACCGGAACATCCACCTATCCCCGGGTTGTAAGCAATTACAGGAACCAATGGCCAAGTTCAGGCAACACATTTGTTACTTACAATCTCTCGTATGACCAATATGTTCTTGGCATGAAGGGTGCAATCGGATTTCAGGCGATGTACGACAGGGAGGTCAATGGAAGCATCAATACTGTTCAAAGTTCATTTATTTATTGTTACCATATCAAGGTAACCGACCGGTTTTTCTTTACTTCCGCCCTGCAGGCAGGTTTTATATTAAAGCAATTTAACACCAATAACCTGATTTTCCCGGGCATGATTAATCAAGAAAATGGCTCAATAACAGGAAATTATGCCATACCTGCTGAAAGCGGCCAAAAAATATTTCCGGACCTGTCATTTGGCATGGTAGGACAAAGGGATGATGTTTATTTTGGATTTGCGGTAAATCACCTGACCACACCAAGTCAGTCTATCATTGACGGAGACAATATGGGAACTCTGCCTATGAAGTTCACTCTTCATGTCGGCGCTAAAACACATGATTTTTTCAGAGATTTATTTTCCAGGGAATTTTCTCTCTCCCCAAATGCCATATACCAGCAGCAGGGAGTCTTTAAGCAATTAAACGTCGGTATGTACATGTTAACCAAGTCGCTGACATTCGGCGCATGGTACAGGAACAACCTTTCAGCAAGACCTGATGCTGCCATAGGCATGATCGGTTATGCCACCACCTTCTTTCAGCTAGGATACAGTTTTGATTATGTCCTCTCTGACTTGTCACTATACAGTATCGGCTCTCATGAATTATCTCTTACTTTTTACCTGGACAGAAGCATGCGAAAGCGCAATTATATGAATACCATGAGGATACCAACAATTTAAAATTATTTTCAATTTGTGGAACATCGGAATAAGAGGGTTATTATAATAAAAATCAATAAAAAAGCATGACTGTCCCCGTTTGACGATGGGATGTTCCAAGAAAATCAATGAATTCCAGAATCCAGATATAATTCCCCGTTTGAGCCATCTTTCCATTGGACAACCTGCCATCCCAACCTTTTATTACATTCTTACACTCGAATATCACATCGTTCCAACGGCTTAGAATTTTAAGATGATAACCGCCCTCCATAACACCATTGGCATAAAGTTTGAACTCCCTGTCCACAGGATTGGCAGCATTGGGTGAAAAAGCATTGGGAGTAAATATTTTACTTATGGCTACAGTTACCTGCCGGGAAGAGGTGTCGGAACAATTGTATTGGTTATAAATAGTCTGCAAAACCGTTTTTATTCCGACAGTTTCATATGTATGGGAAGGATTTTGAAGATCTGAGGTTTTACCATCGCCAAAATCCCAGAAGAACCGGTTTGCATCCCTGCTTTCATCCAGAAAAGTGACATTGGGCTGATCATTGTAAGCCATACCGGGATTGAAGGAAAATCCCGCTTCGGGATTAGGGTTTACCAAAATATGGTTGACCTCACTTAGTGATTCAGAACATCCCGTAATACTGGAAACTGCATTTAATGAAACACTATATTGCCCTGGATCAGGGAAATCACGCGTAATTTCCCTGCCCTGCTGTGTTAAGACATCCCCGAAACTCCAGGTGTAATTTAGCTGATCAACCGGATCGCCTGTTATCGCACTAAATACGACTCTGAGTGGTGCACAACCCTCCCGGGGATCAGCTTCCCATGAAAAAACGGGTTTTCGTCTGACAACAAGCGATGCCTTCTCACTTGGGCAATTGTGTTGCGAAACCACCTGCAGCCCAATACTGGCCTGTGGTTTGCTTTTCAGGATAAATACAAGCGGGCCCGGAGTTGCTCCCGGATTTTTAATTACCTCTTCATTATCGAATTCCGAAAGATCCCATTGATAAGTATCCAGGCTGCTTCCCGTCCCCACATAGGAAATTTCATTTTCATTTTTGCCAAGACATTCATCCGGCTGAAGGGTGAACCCTACAGTTGGGGTACTGTAAAATCCGATGTCAATAGTTTCAACCGTTTCACAAAAATTATCACTGCTGGCAGAAATAGTAATCGGATAAGTGCCGGCGTTTTCCGGTGCAACACTGACCGTAAAGCCATTAATGGTAACGAGGGGATTGTTGCAGCTCAATGCAATGGTTGACCCTGGTATGTCTGAAGATACATCCAATGTTGTGGAAAAATCACCGCAAACCAGTGTTTTTATTTTTGAGAGATCCAAAACAGGCCTGGCAGCATATTCTATCCTGATTGTATCCCTGGCTATACAGCTGTTAACTGTTGTTGCCTCTACTGAATATACATCGGGTTCGGATACTGAAATTTTTGATGTTGTGCTGGTTCCTTCCGGGGTATTCCACAAATAAGTGGCAAACTGGCCTGCTGATCCCGCATCCAACTCAAATACATCAGGATAGCAGACTTTCCGGTCAGGACCAAGATCGATGACGGGTACCGGAAAATAATCGATTTTAATTGTATCCCGTGCAATGCAGCCAAAATCATTGGTTGCCTCGACGGAATAAATCCCCGGTTTTGATGCAGTAATTTTCTGTGTGGTCAAAGTGCCATCAGGAGTACTCCAAAGAAATGAAGCAAACTGATCGACGGAGCCGGCATCCAGTTCAATTACATCAGGAGAACAAATTTTCCTGTCGGCGCCAAGACCCACAATTGGATTGGAAATCAATACTCTGACAACATCTTCGAGAATGCAGTCTTCATAAGTAGTCACCTTTACAGAATAAGTACCTTCTGTCGTAACCTGGATAGAGGAAGTCGTTTCCCCCGTGCTCCATTCATAGGATTTGAATCCATTCCCTGCATCAAGGGTCAGTGGATCTGCCCCTGAGCAATGTGTCAGAATCTTCTCGCCGCTGGCACTTAATTCTCCTCCCAGGTCAAGTGTTTCATTCAGGTTGAATCCGACGCCGTATCCATAGGATTCGACGCCCCCGTATCCATAAACATAAGCAATAAACCCCTTCCCTGCCTCAAGAGAATTTAAATTATGACTCACGGGCTGAATCTGTACCTGGGCAAAAGAATATCCCGAGTTTGGAAGTGATTGAAAATTAATTGGATCGCCATCCAGTAGTATCTGGTTAACAGCATCATCCCTTGTCACTACATTGACGTATAATTTAGTATTTATTAAATTTGACTTATAACCTACAAATGTAACTCGTTCCCTGGTTTGCTCAACCGGACTGACAAGAACCATAAATGGATCACCATCCCAGGTATACTGTGTTTGATTGGCGGGACGGTCGACACTGTTTGAGATCATGTATTGAGCTAATAATACCGGATGATCACTTTCAATTAATGCAGGCTCATCCTTACTCAGCGGAAATTCAAAAAAACCTCCCTTATTAATAATTTTCGTAATATTCCCTATCCTGACATTTGTATTATCTTGTGAAGCCATAACTCTGAAAATATCCTTTGATCTACCAACAAGTGGAACCGTAACAAATTTTCTTCCCCATGTTTGTAACGGAGGCATCTGTTCATACAAGTGGTCCCATGCATCAACATCGGCTTCACCTGGTACAGTTGTGGCCAATGATCCTGAAAAAACAGCAATTGGTTTATTGCTTTGAATATGACTTCCAGTCAGATCTCCCTGTCCAACCAGGTCAGCATGGTTCAATGACTGAACCTGATAAAGCTCTCCTTTGTCCAAATGAACAATGAAAGGGAAATTGGCAATATTTCCCTGATCGGTATTTTTTGATGGATTAATAATGACTTCCGTATTATCTTCCGTAGCTACCACTAAAAATTCACTATTTCTTCCACTACGATAATACTCATTGCCAAAAAGATCAAAATAGGAATCAATGTGAGGAGTATAGCACATTGTAAAATACTCTTTTCCAATGGATTCCATTGGAAAAATCACTGCAATATCCGATGAATTCTCACACCAGTTAAGAGCATACAAATTGAGTGGATTATCAGAAATCAGGTGAATTGCTTTATCCTGGGGTATTTCTGAACCGATTGCTTCGACAATTTGCCATGGAATTTCTTGCGAAAGCGGCGTATTAGGATACACAGTAATTGACTTCCAAGGAGTGGCTGATTTTCCTATATATACATCAACATTGCATTGATAATCAGATATTAAGGTAATTTCTGTATAGTGAACTTTTTGTAAGTAGTAGGGAAATTGGGGAACCTGGTAGTTTCGGTTTTCCATAAAACCAAACCAGAACTCCCTGCCTTCGGTAGACTTAATACAGGTATTACCGGTCTTTTGAGCACCAGCAATCGAGGAAAAACAGAGGACCATCAAAAAGGTTAACCAATATCTGATCATGTTGTAATCATCAAAGAATCAAGGCCAAAAGATAAGAAAAAATCAAATTAAAATACCAGGGTCAGTGATCCGGATTGTCGGTGCGGACGACCGAGAAAATCAATGAAGTCCAGAATCCAGATGTAATTTCCCGCAGGAGCGTAGTTGCCATTATTCATTTTCCCGTCCCAACCCTTTACCTCGTTTTTGCACTCAAAAACAATGTCATTCCAACGGCTGAGGATAACGAGGTGGTACCCCTCCCTGTTTATTCCCTCTGAAGATAACAGGAAAACCCTGTCAATTTCATTCGGAGCACCAGGGGCAATGGCATTCGGTGCAAAAATACGGCTAAAGGCAACCAACACGCTTTTTGACGTAGTATCCTGGCAATCAAATTGATTGTAAACCGTTTGAATAACTTTCCTTCTTCCAACAACTTCATAACTATGCTCCGGATCTTTCTCCCTTGAATGTTTGCTATCTCCAAAATCCCAGTAATAATTGATTGCATCAAGACTCTGGTCGGTAAAAATCACCTTGGGCATATCGTTGTAAACGATGTCGTGATCCATTGTAAAATTTGCCTTGGGGTTTGGGTGGACCACGATATATTTTGATTTGAGGAGGCTGTCAGTGCAGCCAGTAACAATAGAAGAGGCATATAACCGGATATCAAGCTGCTGATCAGGCAACATATAACTGTGATCAACCTCCTCTCCGTCTCCTGAGTTACCATCACCAAAATTCCATTGAAAACCCAATTGGTCGACCGGGTCATCAGTCTTCGCCTTAAAATTGACTGGCAGCGGGGCACAACCATCATTCAACGAGGATGTAAATGAAAATACCGGCTTTCTTTTTACTTCAAGGGTACCTAATGAGCTCTTGCATCCGTATTTTGAGATTACGAAGAGCGACAAAGAGGTTTTGGGTTTGTTGATCAGATCAAAGATGAGCGGGCCAGAAGTTGTATCCGGAGCATGAATAATTTCGGCAGGATCAAACCCCTTCAGATCCCAGTGAAAAGTGTCTTCAATTCCTGCTGATCCGAAATAATTCAGGGTATCCTTACCCGGATTCAGACAAGTCTCAGGACTGACAGAAAAACCAACAGTCGGAATGGGAGCCGCATAGACCATTTTTTCTATTGTGGCAGAGTTCATACAACCCTTATCTGTTGTAACCACAAGATTAACATCATAATAGCCGCCCTTTGCATAGATATGCGATGCATTCTTGCCGATTCCACCTGAACCATCGCCCCAATTCCATTCATACTTCACAACCGTTTCAGTATTGGAGGCAGAAAATTCAAAAGGAACAGGCTGACACTGCAACGGATTTTTCACACTCAAACTCAGGTCGGGAATGACCAGGATATCTTTTAGCGAATTGCTTCCAGTACAGCCATCTTCGGTTACTTTTAAAACCAGGTCTCTTTTAGTCTGGTTCACTCCAAGCGGAATCTGTTCAGTGTTTTGCCCAATTTTGTTGCTGATGGTATCACCTCCGAATATCCAGGTAAACCGGGAGGACGGAGGTGATGCATCGCCAACATATGTTGCCAGCAAATTGTATCCGTAGCACTTTGTCTCGTCGATGGTCAGGTTGACCCTTGGAACTTTATGAAACCGAAGAGTCATCATCGTATCAGAAGGACAACCGTAAGGATCTGTGATCTTCGCAGAAAAAGGATAATCGCCGTAAGCCGGAACAGTTACATTGGTGCCATTAAATTGCTGGTTATTTGTAAGATTTGTCAAGATATAGGATCCCTTGTCGCTGGAAAGATTTAGCAAGGCAGAGTAAGTATCGCAAAAGATAGTATCAAGCTTTGAAAGATCCATTTTGGGATAAGAGTGAACAACTACATTTACAGAATCATTTGTGATGCAGTTGTTTACAGATGTCAGCCTGACTTTGTACAACCTAGTAGTATCCGCGACTATTTGCTGATTTGTAGCTCCTGTACTCCACAAGTAAGAAGAATGAATTCCCGGATCCAGGGTCACTTTGCTTCCGGCACAGATATCCTCTACCTCTTTCAGCAAAGATACCGGCGCAGGATTGATGTTCACCTTGAATATTGCTGAATCTCTGCAACTTCCGTTGACTGCTTTGACAATATATACGGTAGATACATCCGGCTTAGCCAAAGGGTTGGAAACTGCAGGGTCTGACAATCCTGTTGAGGGAATCCAGGAATAAGTTGCATAAGAATCTTTTTGGTTTAACCTGACTGTATCACCCTGGCATCTTGTAAAAGTTCTTTTATCAGGAGTTACAAATCCGACTGTATTAACCTGTAAGGAAAGATCTGCGGTAAGGTTTACAACAGGATCTCCCGGCATTCCGCCATATTCTATCAGGAAGCCGGCACCTTCCCTGTCAGGATAATCATTCCACCTTTTATTTTCACTTGGATTTGTCGGAAAGTAGGTTATATGAGCGTAATCCTCCTCATGATCGATATTTACATGGCTATTATCATTTGGTTCGTAATGCATGTTATTATTTGTTGGATTGTATGTATCCCACCTGTTCCAATTGTGATAATATGGATTTCCGGAAGGATCCAATACTGGTCCATAAATGCCTGGATTGGCTTTCGCCTGGCCTCCTGAGCCTTTCCAGAAAAGACGCCCTTTACCTCCGTCCTCCTTTCCTTCAGGACCGGTTACCCATCTCCATTCACCTTCTACTGCGGCATCACTGGCACCAATCCAGCCTACCCCGTTTGTCTTTGATTGTATAAATGAATTTTCTTCAGCGGAAACAATTGTGGCAAGGTATCCCTTCAAACCATGGTAAAGTTTAGCATTAGAAATGGCTTTAGCATCAGACCACGATATTCCAGGAACAGAAATAAACTGGTAAAAATGTCCTGTTGCAGGCAGATAATCAACATCATTCAGAGAAATGGTTATAATTCTTTTGCCTATGGTTGGTGAAGTGGAATTGTTCAGGTATTGCACCTTCCGGATTGCCTCTATATAATCGCTGACAGAAGTGCCCTTAGTCAGGATTAAATAGCCCTGCTGGGCCGACCATTGCGGGTCAACTGATCCGGTGTATCCCGATAGGCGCAGTTCGTCCTCACCCGGCACATATCCCTGGCTGATGGAGATTTTCATCCCGTTTACCGAAAAAGTCGAATTCATATCGAAATTCGGGGCAAGGAATTCAGGCAGGTTACAATAAGTTACCGCCTTTGTTTGATTGGTGCTTATTGAAATGTCTGCTGCCCCGGAGAAAAGAGGGAATATCAACAAAGGTAAAAATATGACAGACAGGATTCTCAATTGGCGTCTTTGTAAAAAGTAAATCAAGGTTTCTGACAATTTGCGCGGTTACCGAATATTTTGCTCCCAATCCTAACAATAGTGCTGCCTTCTGAAACTGCAACCGGATAATCATCAGACATTCCCATGGATATTTCACAAAACTCTGTTGAGTGAGTGAAGTACTTATTCCTGAGAAGTTCAAAAATGGATCTGAGTTTTCTGAATTCTGACTGTATCAATTCTTCATTGTCAGTAAAAGTGGCCATACCCATTACTCCGGCAATACAGATGTTTTTCATGGATTTCAATTCCGGCGATGATAAAATTTCCTCTGCTTCTTCCAGGGACAGTCCGAATTTACTTTCCTCCCGGGCAATATGAAACTCAAGAAGTACGGAAACTATCCGGTTATATTTCTCAGATTCCCTGTTAATCGCTGAAAGCAGCCTGATGCTTTCCACCCCGTGAATCAATGTGACAAAAGGGATTAGTTGTTTAACCTTATTGCTCTGAAGGTGACCAATAAAATGCCATTCAATATCACCGGGAAGTTCCTGCCATTTCCTGACAATTTCCTGAACCTTGTTTTCTCCGAACCGTCTTTGTCCGGCGTGGTAGGCTTCCATTATCTCGTCGATGCTCCTTGTTTTGGAAACCGCAACAAGCTTGACATTCGCAGGAATCTGATTATGAATAAAATTAAGGCTTTCCGTAATCGTCATAGAAAATAAATTGCACCCAAATTTAGCAAAAAGAGATTCATTTTTCTACTTTTACCGGATATAAAATAGTTTAAAGAAACGGCAGACAAAGAACTCCCGGTAAAACGAAAAATATCAGGTCTACGGAATTTGAAGGCAGAAAAAAGGCGCTGGTTTATTTGGAATTCTGAATTATTTTTTTCAACAAAACATAATCATTTACAAGCACTTACTTTTGATGACGAAACGACACTATACCAGGTTCTGTCTGGGTTTAATACTGGTGGTTCTTGTTCCTGTGCTGACCTTTTCACAGGATAATCCTTTTACCAAAGAGTTCTACCTGGGAGCCAAGGGAGGAGTTGTTTTCAGCAGTGTGAAATTCAAGCCCAATGTAATGCAGAATTCCTTCATGGGAAATACAGGCGGACTGATTTTCAGAATGATCTCAGAACCCCATGTTGGCATCCAGTTCGAATTTAATTACCTTCAGGAAGGTTGGGAAGAAAAACAACGGGAAGGAATGACTCAAACTTATTATCACAAACTGAATTATTTTGAAATTCCCATTATGACCCATGCCAACCTGGGAAGCAAGGCCTATCGTTTTACTTTTAACCTCGGGCCCAGTGTTGCTTTTTTACTTTCGGAAAGCCAGGGAATGAATCCCGCAACACCTGAAATTCCGGCAGCACCTGTCGTTCCGTATTGGGGAAAACCTATTGACAACCAGTTAAGCTTTCTGTTTGTAGGCGGTATAGGATCAGAATATCATTTTAAAAAAATTGGCGCGCTGGCGCTTGACGCCCGGGTATATTATTCACTCTCAGGAATTTATGATTCAAAAAAATACGGATACGATCCTTCACAGCCCAAAGGATTTGAGGTTGCACTCTCCTATCTTTTCAGACTGAACAAAGAAAAGTAACAGTTCAGTTAAGACTGTTATGCACTCAAGCGTTTTCGAATTTTATATTTGTGCAGGTTTCACGGAAGCCAGGTTTGACATTCCGGGTTTAAAATCAAATATTAAAGGTTTGAAACGCGCCCGGGCTATTTCACCCCACTGGATGATTTCCCGCAATTCGCATTTCAAACCTTTAAAACCGGTGAAAGTCAATGCAATTCATGCACCACGAGTCCGGACCTAAGTTTGGGTTCAAACCAGGTAGTCTTGGGAGGCATAATGTTCCCGGAATCAGCTATATTGATCAGTTGCTTCATAGACACGGCATAAAGGGCGAAAGCGACCTTCATTTCTCCTGAATCTACTCTTCTTTTTAATTCTCCCAACCCCCTGATGCCACCGACAAAATCAATTCTCTTGTCAGTTCTGAGGTCTTTAATGCCTAAAATCTTATCAAGGACCAAAGCAGACAGAATGGTTACATCCAGGACACCAATCGGGTCATCGTCATCGTACCTGCCCGGTTTTGCTGTCAGTTTGTACCAGAATCCGTCGAGGTACATGGAGAAAACGTGAAGTGCTTCAGGTTTATATATTTCATCACCCGTTTTCACAACCTCGAAATCTTCGCCTAGTTTTTGAATCAATTCATCAGAAGTCAGGCCATTCAAATCCTTGACCACCCTGTTGTAATCAATGATACGCAACTGATTATCAGGAAAATGAACTGCCAGGAAATAATTGTATTCCTCAGTTCCGGTATACCCGGGATTTTTGGCGCGTTTTTCATTGCCAACCAAGGCGGCTGCCGCGGTACGATGGTGACCATCAGCAACATAGGTGGCAGGAATGGCAGCAAACAATTCAACAATACGATCAATAATTTTTTGATCATCAATCACCCAGAAATGATGTCCGAAGCCATCTGCGGCAACAAAATCGTATTCAGCCTTGCGTGAAGTCACTAGGGATGAGACCAAACTATCTATCTCAGCAACAGCCGGATAGGCAAAAAAGACGGGTTCCATGTTTGCATCGGTAATCCGCACATGCTTCATCCTGTCTTCTTCCTTGTCACTCCTGGTAAGTTCATGCTTTTTGATCACACCATTCAAATAGTCATCAACGGAAGCACATCCGACAATACCATACTGGGTGCGGCCTTCCATTGTCTGGGCGTAAACATAAAGGAATTCCTTGTCATCCTGTACCAGCCAGCCCCTGGATTTGAACATCTCCAGGTTATCAGCAGCTTTTTGGTAGACTTCGGGACTGTGTTCATCAATACCAGCCGGAAGATCAATCTCCGGCTTGATGATATGAAGGAGGGAACAGGAATTTCCTTCGGCCTCCAACCGGGCTTCATCAGAGTTGAGTACGTCGTACGGACGGGATGCAACCTGAGCGGCAAGCCCGACAGGAGGACGAAGTCCCCTGAAAGGTTTTAAAATTGCCATATTATTGTTTAGCTTCGAAATCTTTCATTGTCTGAACCAGAGCAGCGACGCTTTCAATTGGCATGGCATTGTAAATGGAAGCCCTGAAACCTCCGACACTGCGGTGACCCTCAATACCGACAATATTGCTTTCCTTTGCCAGGGCCTGAAAATCTTTCTCCAGGTGTTCATTGCCAGGAGTCATCACGAAAGTGACATTCATCCTTGAACGATCGGCCGGATCCGGTACTGTGCACTGAAACATGGAGTTGCGGTCAATCTCATCATACAACAATTTGGCTTTGGCAATATTTTTAGCCTCCATGGCTTTGATGCCACCATTGTCCTTGAGCCAGATCAGGGTCTGAAGGGCGGCAAAAACTGGCAAACACGGGGGAGTATTGAACATTGATTCCTTATCAATGTGCGTCTGGTAGTTGATCATTGTAGGAATGGCACGTCCGGTTTTTCCAAGTGCATCCTTGCGTACGATAACCATGGTAACGCCTGCAGGAGCAAGGTTTTTCTGTGCACCTGCATAAATCACTGCATACTTCGAAATATCGATAGGCCTGCTGAAGATGTCGGACGACATATCAGCCACCAGTGGAACAGGTGAATCCAGATCGTACAACATTTCAGTTCCGAAAATGGTGTTGTTGGTGGTAATATGGAGGTAATCCAGATCAGCGGGAATATCAAAACCCTTAGGTATATAATTGAAATTCTTGTCTTTGGAAGATGCCACCTCAACTACTTCACCAAAAAACTTACCTTCCTTGATGGCGGCGGTAGCCCAAACACCTGTGTTCATGTAACCTGCACGGCTCTTCATCAAATTGTAAGGTGCCATGTAGAACTGGGTACTTGCACCACCCTGCAGAAACAGTACTTCATAACCTTCAGGCACTTCCAGCAGTTCCTTAACCAACGCGATAGCCTGGTCCATCACAGCAACAAACTCTTTGCTGCGGTGCGATACTTCCATCACAGACAGGGTAGTTCCGGCAAAATTAATTACAGCTTCCGCTGTTTTTTGAATTGTAAATTCGGGAAGAATGGAGGGTCCCGCGTAAAAATTATGCTTCTTCATTCGGATCAGTTTTTATGGGTTTGACGGCTTGCCGGAGAGTGTCCGGACATATTAAAAATATTGAACCTATTAGATATTTAACTACTTATATTTAATGGACTTACATCCCTCAAATGCCGGTGAAATTAACATTTTAATCTATCAAACATGATAAATATCAGTTAATTTTAGGTTAAGACCGGATAAAAAACTTATATATGGAATTAGACTAAATAAACGGCATCTTCACTACTTTGGCTTTGAGTAATTTACCACGGACCTCCAGGTAAACTTCGCTACCCGGTTTGGAAAACTCCGACGGCACGTATCCCATTCCAATGCCCTTCTCCAAAACAGGCGATTGTGTACCGGAAGTTACCTCCCCGAATGCCTTGCCGGATGCATCAGCAATTACATATCCATGGCGGGGTATTCCACGGTCGATCATTTCAAATCCGCACAACCGGCGGGCCGTACCATTCTCTTTTTGTCGCAGGAGCAGTTCTTTGTCGATAAATTGTTTCTGGTCTGTAAATTTGGTAATCCAGCCCAATCCTGCTTCAATGGGAGAGGTAGTATCGTCAATATCGTTTCCATAGAGGCAAAATCCCATTTCAAGGCGCAATGTATCGCGGGCAGCAAGACCTACCGGTTTTATCCCCAGTTCGTGGCCTGCTTCGAAAATAGCATTCCACATATGTTCTGCATAACGGTTATCAAAATAAAGCTCAAAACCACCAGCTCCGGTATATCCTGTTGCAGAGATAATTACCTCCTCAACTCCGGCCATTTCACCTACCTCAAAAGTATAGTATTTTATTGCTGAGAGGTTTATCTTGGTCAATTTTTGAAGTACGTCTGTGGCTTTCGGTCCCTGAACTGCCAGCTGCGAAATCCGGTCAGAGGCGTTTTCCAAAATCGCACCGGAATCATTTTGTGACACCAGCCAGTTCCAGTCCTTTTCCACATTGGCAGCATTGACAACAAGCAAATATTTATCTTTTGAAAAGTAATAGACGAGCAAATCATCGACAATTCCGCCTTTCCCGTTTGGAAAACAGGAATATTGTGCCTGACCAATCTGCAAAACAGCAATATCATTTGAGGTGACCTTCTGGAGGAAAGCAAACGATGCCAAACCCTTTACCCAAATCTCACCCATATGGGAAACATCAAAAACACCAACACCGTTACGTACAGTAAGATGTTCATCTTTGATGCCGGAATATTCGATGGGCATATCAAATCCGGCAAATTCGGCCATTTTGGCATTATAACTCAGGTGAATCCCGTGAAAATAGGTCGTACGCATTTGGAAAAATTTTTTAATTCTGGGTCACAACACGAAATTTCGCATGACTGCCCAAAATGATTAACATAATTGTCAATTCACCTGACTCAAGCCGAATAATCAACGATACAGTAAAACGAAAGCAAGTCAGATCTATCCGGCAATGCAGGTACAACTGTTACTTATCAAACCCCAAAATTAAGAATTATTAAGAGAGAAGCAGCTAACAAAACTCATGTAAAACAGAATTATATTCCTATTTTAGCGACAATTTTTAATGCAGAAACCAGTGAATCATCGGAAAATATGGCTTATACAAATTTAGATTACCTGAAGGAAATCACGGATGGGGACAAACAGATCATACGCGAATTAGTTGATTTATTTTTATTGCAGGTACCTGATTTTATTACCAACCTGAACAAATATTATAATTCGGGGGAATACATCCTGCTTGGCAAGGAAGCACACAAAGCAAAATCCTCCCTCCAGATCATGGGTATGTCTGAACTTGAGAAAGAGATGAAGACCCTGCAGCTCAGAACTATTGACGGATCTGATGTTGAGAATTATCCTGTTTACATCAGTCACTTTGAAGCGCAATGCAAAGCTGCGATAACCGAACTGAAAGCTGAACTGGAAAAACTATAATCCGGGAGCGGTATTCTGCTTGTCCCAGGTTGAATTCATTCCAAGAATTTGACCGGCAAAATCAAAAGTTGCTTTCTTTACTTCATTTACCGAACCGGAGGTTAAATCACAGGCGATAACATGGCCACCGGCGCTGGCAAAAGCGACCTCCCGTTTTGCTGCTTCAGGTGTGCCAAGTTCTTTCATCATATTCAGGGCAGCCCTTACTTCCACGGTCTGGTCCTGGTGTAGCTCGTCTTTGTAGTAGTACCCCATAAAAACAGGACATTTCACTTTCCCAAAAGTCTCTTTATTCATTGTAACATCAAGTAATTGCTGCAAATAAACAGGCCCTTCAGCCCTGTATCTGCAGTACCAGTACTTGCAAATCTCACCATTGGGATCATCCGGGGAAACGCTGAAATTACCACCATAATTCAGTCTGGCCATTTGTAAACCCCAGGGTCCGGACAACAAGGCCGCAGTTTTTTGCTTGATCTGTATGTTCGGTGAGTACAATACCAGGCTATTTACCTTCTCCGGAAAGTCAGCAGCCAGTTTCAGTGCCAAAGTACACCCTGTTGAACACCCCATTACAATGACTTTTTGTCCCAGCTGACCAGCGACAACCAACGCTTCTTTGGCGGACTCATACAGGCGTTCAGGAGTCATGTCAATAAGCGGATTTTCAGTTACTTCGCCATGTGAAGCCAGCCTGGCGAAAAAGGCATTGCACCCGAAATTATGGGCAAACTCCTCATTGACAGGATATCCCTCTCTCCAACTGGCTGAAAAGCCATGCAAATACAACAGTACAAATTCGGTTAACTGCTTGGTTGAATCGTTGGCCCACACGATTTTAGCTTCACATCCCGGTCTGATCGCCAGACCAGGTTTATGTTCCATCGCGGCTACGTAATTTTCGACGCTACCTGTTATAACAGGCAGATTTTTGTTAATTACCGGTTTAGGCATCTCCGGTCCGGCAAAATAAAGTATAAACAAGCCTAAAAGTACTAACAGAATAATTCTTACTTTTTTCATCACTTTTTTTATTCTTCGTTCTTCATTCTAACCAAAGCAGTCCGTTTACGGCCATCCATCAAGACTTCCAGTGAATTTTCAAAACGCACCCATCTGACAAATTTCCCAACATGTACAGTCTTTTGCTCATCCAGGAGCTTCATATTTACAAACTCTTTTCCATCAACCAGCGGCACTGAGAAATAACCTACATTCATGGAGGTAACGTTGTGGAAAAAATGTGATCCTAGGGAAGCATCCAGCGGGAAGTCGGGCAATCCGATTTCAACAATTACCTTGGCATTGTTGATGTGGGCCCACCTGACAGGTATGCCGGTAAATTCGTCACGGGTGCCCCATCGCCCCGGCCCGATCAATACATATTTTCTATCCTCCTGACACAACAACTTATTGAACTCCAGTATTTCAGCTGCAATTTCCTTTGTCCGGGTACGATCAAACCTGTCAATATCAACATAAATCACATCCTGAATTCCTTTTATCTTACCATTTCCCATGCCCTTTTGCGATAGCAGTACAAGGTTATGCATATCAAGTTCATCCAGGTCTATTTCGACATGATCTTCTCTTCTGATCAAAGGTTTTAATTGAAGCAGGTAAAAAGTAGGCCAGCCATTGTCCCCAGCGTTCAGATCGATGGCAAATTCCATTTCAATGGGCGACCCCATAGCCTGCTGGAACAGTTTCATCAATACCTGTAACGCATCAGCCATAGGTATCTGATTGTATTTCAATATATTGGCAAAGTCTACAACACGCGGTCCCCTGGTACCGGTACCCGGGAAAATTACCTCATTCTCCATGTCGTAGGTGGACAAACACTGTTCAGCTACGCCGTCCTTTTCAGCCATGGCAACCGGAAATTTCCGTATGGCAGCCAATTCGCCGTCATGATTCATATCAAACTCACTATGAGTCAAATCGATGGCATAAAAATCTCTTTGGGTATCCCTTACCTGGTCTGAAATTGCACCGATGTTCAAAGCCGGATATTTGGGACAGAACCGATAAGCCTTTTCCCCTCCGGATACTGCCTGTCCAAGCCCGATGGCTGCTACGGCAAAACCGTCTTCCGGTTGCATGTAAGAATGTGGATAATAATTGTAGGATTGCGCAATTCCGCTGATATCAACATAAAATTTACCACTATGTTCCTTTCCCACAACTGGCTGAATGATAACCGCCATCTTTTCTTCTTCAATTTTATAGTTGATGGCCTGAAAATACGATCGGGCATCATTGCTGAAAACTGAAGCATAAATCAGCTTGATGGAATTTTGCAATTGCTCGAACCTGGTTTCAATATCCTGATGGTTATTGGGAATCAGGTAGGTATCATAAACTCCAGAAAAGGGCTGCAAAAGAGAATCTTCAAACAAACCGGATGAGCGGATTGCCAGGGGTTGTTTAACATGCTGCAAATACTGCATCAGTTTATCCTTAAGGGAAATGCTCAGATTTCCGGCCAGAAATGCATTTTTAATCTTTTCCTGGTCCGCTGAGCGGTATGCAAGGTCAAACAGGTTATTGGATTCAAGGAATTTATCAAATTCAATCGCACCGATAATGGAGGTTGCCGGCATGCGGATATTGATTCCACCAAGGATGGCCTTCATATCAATGTTTTCCAGCAGGTTGCTCATAAATGCCAGTCCCCTGCCCTTTCCTCCCAGTGAACCGAGTCCCATGCGCACAATGTACCTGTTCCCGGAGATCAGGGTTGAATCAAAATTAATAATCCTGCCCCTGTTTTTTTTCTCCCTGACATCTGAAAATACGTTGAGGCAAAAATCCCTGAGCTTCTCTGTATTTTCAAAATCCTCTGCCTTGTATGGTTTCAGACGTTCCGCCATGTTAATTTCCCCACGGGCCATCAGCCAGGTTGAGAATCCGTCATTCCTGGCATGGTAGAGCAGTGTTTCGACCGGAACTTTGGAAACCAGCTCTTCAAACTCATGGAGGTTTCTGGCACAAGCGATTTTATTGCCCTTCTTGTCTTTGAAAATAAAGTCACCAAAACCAAGTTTGGTATTGATAAATTCATGAATGTCATGTGCAAGGGTATCCGAGTTCTTGGTGATAAATCCGGCTCCGATAGCGTCGGCCCTTTTTGCATTTTCTATATCATGCGATTGCAAAAGCAGTGGGATCGGGTATTTCAAGCTATTACGGGTATATTTAAGCAACTCTATACCTGCATCCTCGTCATTAACTCCCTCTTTCGAAAACTTCACATCTGAAATAACACAAAGCAAATAGTGTTTGTAGTCATTTATGATTTTGACCGCCTCTTCGTACGTACTGACTAACAATACTTTAGGACGTGCCCGGTATTTAAATATCTTGTGCAGTTCGTCAGTTGAATCATCAGAAACAAGTGACTGAGTCTGTGTCAGAACGCTGGAGAAGAGCAGAGGCAGGTAACGGGAATAATATTTGATGGAGTCTTCCACAAGCAATACGATCCTGACTCCTCCTAACATAGTGTCCCTGTATACATTACGCTTGTCTTCGATGTATTTGATCATTGCCAGGAAAACGTTGGAATTGCCATTCCAAACAAATACGCGGTCAATCGCGGGAACCTGTGCGGCAGCACGTTTAAAAAAACCCACATCGCTGTTGTTGTTGACCAGAATCAGGATCGGAATCCTGGGTTTGCTCTCGTGTATAAGTTCCGCCACCCTTATGGGCATCTCCTTATCTACACCTGCCATGATGATGATAAGGTCAAAATGGCGGAGGTTAAGAGTCGGGACAAGATCCTCTGTGGTATTCACACTGGTAAAACGGGGAGCTGCATACAGGTTGAGCTGGAGATACTCTCCAAATATCTTGTCCGAGAACTGACCTTCCCTTTCGATAGAATAAGAATCATAAAGGGTGGCAAAAAGCATCACCTCCTTTACCTTATTCGGCATTAATTCCTGAAAGATATCCCGGTCTGTTTTCCTTCGCTTGTAAAGGTTGGAAATGGAAATCTGATCCAGTTTTTCTTTTTCCATGGCGCATCAATTGGTCATGAAACAGTCATCTACGATCAATCACCAACAGAAATGAATTGATATTGCATCCTGACTATCCCATTTTGCTATTAAAAATACAAATATTAGACAGAGGAAAGTTAACACTTTTATGGAAAACCTGGAGAATACAATAAGTGAATTTTCGATTCCGGATGCTGGATTTCGACTTATCCGAATATGGATTTTTGTGCTTAACAAAAACGACGACAGGCACTATAACGAGTACAGTGCCTGTCGATAAAAATTCTTTAATATACTGATAAACAATGATTACATGCTATACTTCAACAAAAATTCTTCAGCTTCCACGTTCCAGAGACCCTTGTGTTTCCTGCACAGCATATCAAGTTCTGCAAACATCGGATCTTTTTTACCTTTTTCTGCAAATTCTGTAATCGGTGTCAAAGGCATTTCAATATGATTGTATATCAGCTTCTTGCCTCCCGGAATCTCAGGAAGGTGCAGTGTTGCGTCTATTACGGCGTTCAGTCCGCCGATATGAGTGATAAGTCCTGCCGGATCCAGTCCTTCAGACATCAGCCTGATGGCTTCCTTCATATCATCCGTATTGCCACCACTGGTTCCAACGAGGTGTGTATAGGCATAATGGACGTTGTAAAAATTAATTTTCGCGCTGAATTCAGGATTCGACGGACCAGCGAAGAAATTTAGGCAACCGTCGAAAGCCAGCAATGCATCTGCCTGTTCAACAACCGGAGAAACCGGAGCAAATACAAAGACATCATCATAGCCGGTATCTCCGGAAATGGATTTAAGCTCTTTCACCGGGTCAGCAAACCCGGAAGTATTGACATACCGGAGATCGATTCCGCGAGAAGCAGCAAATTCAACGGTGTACAAGGAAGCAGCCCTGTCGAGTCGCGATTGCTCAATGTCTGTTACTACCAGCAATGAAGGTATCCTGTCATTCCGGTTCAGCACGTAGTTGATGGCGGCAAGGCCCATCGGGCCAACCCCGGCAAGAATGGCCATCTTGCCACCCTGGACTATCTCCATGTTATGGATGTAAGATCCGGGTGTAATGTGGTAATTGGCATGCATCGCGCCTATCACGCAGGAGAGCGGTTCGGACAGCGAGGCAGGGTAGAAACCATCTCCCGAAAACGGGAGCAAGGCTCCCAGCTCCATCACCTCATTCGGGATGATCACATAGGTGGCATCTCCCCCGATATATTGATAGGAATAACCCGGTGCGCTTAACACCCCTACCGGACCATTTGCGTAATTCAGTGCCGGCTGGATTGAGAATTTATCTCCAACCTTAAACTGACTGCTCCATTTAGAACCAATCTCAATTAATTCTCCGGCAAATTCATGACCTATGATGACCGGATTTTCAGCAACATCATCCGGGATACGCTTGTGATCCGAACCCTGGGAGGCTGCTTTGTAAGATGACATGCACAAAGAGTCGCACACCACCCTGGCAAGGATCTCATTATCCCTGATGGCAGGAAGCTCAAACTCTTCGAGCCTGAGATCTTTCTTACCGTATAATCGTACTGATTTTGTCTTCATTTTTTAAATTTTCAAGTCCGGAGTCGTGCTCCGGCAACTCCATTACTGTTAACTCAACATAATCTGCCCGCCTGTAACAGGTACAGCCTGACCAGTTTCATATTCCTGTTCTATGATGTATAAGATGGCCCTGAAAACATCAATTACCCTGCAACCTCTGCCTGCAGGTACCTGGGCCTCATAAAATGCCTTTACATCAGCTATAGTCTTTGCACCGGGAACTTTACCCGCCTTTAAATATTGAACAAACAGCCCTTTTTCAGGATCGCTCCAAAGGGGTCCTTCAAAGAAATTGCCCGGGCATACAGAATTTACCTTAATCCTGAATGGCATCAATTCCATGGCGAATGACTGGGTCAAACCTATTCCTCCGAATTTACCGCCCGAATAGGCAAAATTCCTGTTACTTCCTTTTAATCCTGATTTGGAATTGATCTGAATGATATCTGTATAATAATCAGCACGGTATTTAGACTGAATCTTCATAACAGAGGAGGCATACTTTGTACAAAGGAAATATCCCTTGTAATTGACATCGGTCATGAAGGTAAAATTCTCGGGCGTCATTTCATCGAGTCCGCCGGCCCTCAAAACTCCTGCATTACTGATAATCAAATCTAAACCACCAAAACACCTGATAGTTTCGGTAATCATATTTTCAACAGATGCGGCATCAGAAACATCAACTTTTACGTAAAGTGCGCGGTTGCCAAGGCCTGCTCCATTCAGGAAGCGATACATTTTTGCACCTTCTTCCTCATTCCAGTCCGCAATCACCACATTTGCTCCTTCATGGAACAATTTTGCAGCAATGCCGGCACCGAAACCCATGGCTGCACCGGTTACGATGGCAATCTTATTGGCCAGTCTTCCTGTTGCAACAAAATAATCCCTTTCCTCCTCCGGGTATCCCAGCATAGTTCCAAGATGTGCCGCATCAGGTGACAAGGCTACTAAACCAATTTCTTTAAGCAACACATAATCAGGATAATCCTTTCTTTCATCTTTCCACATGGAAAGCTTGACTTCAAGATCTGAAACAATCCCGGCGGGTTCCAAGGTTTCGTCCACTACCAAAACAGTTGCTTCAGCGGGAATGAACGGAATTTCCTTTAACTCGTTTTCTCCCTTCAGTTTGGAAAATATTTCCCGGTCATCGAATCGCACTGTCAGAACTTTATCCCTCGATGCCAGCATCCTCAATGCCGGAAGAACCTGGTTAACTACTGCCTCATGCATGAGATTGCTTATTTAAATATTCAATTAATGCTTTTCCAAGCACGACAAAATCATCCTGCTTATTCAACATTGGTTTCCCAACCGGATCAAGATAACCGGTACCTTCCCTGTTGAACAGATATTGGTGTGCCGCCAGCAGACAGGCTCCGCGGTAGTTGGCCTCCTTCAAAACCGGTGACAGCACAGTGCCCTTCCGGGCAAACAGTTCAACAGGCTCCATGGCAGGTGTATTGTGTTCACTTCCCAATGAAACGAGAAATCCTTCGTGCTGAAAATATAAAACGTAATCTTCCAGCACTTCCAGGCTGTTCCTGGTGGTAATAAACTCTACAGACCAGATATTGCGCTCCCTAAGTGTTTTGGCGGCTGCTTCCTTCGATTCTTCAAAATGAGTAAACTTCCCGTTTGCATCGTCAGCCAGAAACGGATAGGTAGGGATTCCGCCCTGGTTCAGTATCATCCTGCAAACCATGTCCGATTCCAGGAATGCTTCAGGTGGTTCCGGGATGAAGGCCGGACCGCCGGCTTTCAAAAGGTTGCTCCTAAGTTCATTCTCAACAGCCGCAGCGTTTCCCGGCTCTGAAGCCAATGCTTTCCCACCAAAAAGCTTTGAGTAAAAATAATTTTTGTAATCTGCTGTAATATAGCAACTATCAATTTTTTCACGAAGCGCCCGGGCCAAATGCCGTTCACGCACCATTCCCTTGGTCATATCGGCCTTAATATCTTCAAAATCAAGTGAAAAGCCTGCTTCCACCTGCTGAAGTAACTGATTCAGCCTGAGGCACATACCGGCAACGTGCTTGTTTGACTCATACCTGACTGAGTCCAATGCGGAGGCATAGGGTACATCCATCCTGGCTGGGAAAGCAAGTCCCTTCCCGCTAAGATAAGTTCTGCCAGGGTTACCGGGATCATTTACCTTCAGTCCTGCCAGTTGATCTGCCTTATTCAGACTGATGTATTCAATGTTAAATAGCGGGAAAATTCCCCTGGATGAGGCCTCGGCCGCCCATTCGCCGTACCCGTCAGTTGTATAGAAATCATTGATTCCCATCACCCTGACATCCTCAGCAACAGCCATATCCAATGCCTGAGGGATATCCCTGAAGGCGCTGAAAGAATAAGGCGTATGCAGATGCGCGTTCACAGACAAGGTCTTGTCTGCACCATAGGTTTTGAACCAGCTCAAAAGCTCCTCCCTCGAAGGGAAGAGTGCCCAGAAGCCCTTATTACCGGTATTTTGTATCATTGGTCTGCTAATTTTCAAATTCCCAGTTTAGCTCTCCTGATCTGTTCCAAATCTGTAAAGTTCTCACCTGCAACATATCCGGCAAGCGGGACGATCTTTTCATGTATTGCATCAAGGAACCATTCCGGTTGCGGGAAGAAAGCTTCTTCCAGCTCGTAAGCAGGTGTGATCCAGTTCCTTGAGCCAACAACAACAGGTGGAGCATCTAGATAGTCGAATGTCAGTTCAGTAATGTTCCGTGCCAGGTCATTCAAAAATGATCCGCGACTGTTGGCATCACCTGATATTATTATACGTCCGGTTTTCTTTACGGATTCAATCACAAGCTCATAATTAAATGGTACAAGTGACCTTGCATCAATTACTTCCGCAGAAAGACCATACTTTTCTTCAAGGATTTTCGCTGCTTCCAGTGCACGGTACAACGTTGCCCCGATAGTCAGTATGGTTATGTCTTTACCTGCTTTTTTAACATCAGGTTCTCCGAGCGGAATTTCATAATACCCTTCCGGGACGCCTCCAGCATGAAACTGTTCCCCTATATCATAGACACGCTGGCTTTCAAAGAAAATAACGGGATCTGTTCCTTGCAGGGCTGAATTCATCAATCCCTTTGCATCATAAGGAGTTACAGGAAAAACGACCTTAAGTCCCGGTATATGAGCTACAAGTGAGGTCCAGTCTTGTGAGTGCTGTGCACCGTATTTCGAACCGACAGAAACGCGCAGTACCACTGGCATTTTGAGCACATTGCCGCTCATAGCCTGCCATTTTGGAAGCTGATTGAACACTTCGTCGCCACAACGTCCCAGGAAATCACAATACATGATCTCAGGAATTACCCTGCCCCCGCACATGGCATAACCAATTGCAGTACCGACAATTGAAGCCTCTGAAATGGGAGAATTGAACAGCCTGTGATAGGGTAAAGCCTCTGTCAGCCCACGGTAGACGGCAAATGCACCACCCCAGTCGCGGTTCTCTTCTCCATAGGCGATTAGTGTCGGATCTTTGTAAAAACGATCTATTATGGCTTCAAAAATACCGTCACGAAGCTGATATTGCTTCATTTTAGAGAATGGTTTACCCACAGAATCAAAAGCATACCTTTCCTTTTTAGCCAGTTGTACAACACGTGGGTTTTCAGCAAGCGGATGATTGACTTCCACCTCCCTTGACTCCATGGAGACAGTCGGAGTTTCAGAAAACATCATTCCACCGATTTGTTCAGGCCTTTTGTGTATGTCCATCCTGGGAGAAACAGACTCATCAATAGATAACTTAAGAAGCTCAACCATAAGGGTTTTGATCTCGTCCCAGATTCCATCCAGTGTTTTATGATCAGTCACACCTGCATCCACCAGGTTTTTCGCATAAGTGTGGATACAATCCTGGTTCTGCCATGCTTCCACCTCTTCCCTGGAACGGTAGGAGGATGCATCAGACGGGGAGTGCCCGCTGAACCTGTATGTTAAAACTTCCAGTAAAACCGGACCTTTTTTCTCTTCCAATATTTGTAATTTCCTCCTGTAGGCATCTATAACGGCCAGCGGATTATATCCGTCAACCCTCTCTGCATGCATCTGGTCCGGGTTCACACCGGCCCCGATACGGGCAGCCATGCCATAACCCATAGTCTCACCGGCGGTTTGCCCGCCCATGCCATACTGGTTGTTCATGACATTGAATATGACCGGCAGACCGCCTTTCATGCCATCTTCCCAAAGTTGCGTAAACTGGTCCATGGCTGCGAAAGAGATTCCTTCCCAGACCGGGCCGCAAGCCATGGAAGCATCACCGATATTGGCTACCACCACTCCTTTTTTGCGGTTCACCTTTTTGTACAACGCGGCTCCAACGGCTATATCGCCGCTTCCACCCACAATTGCATTGTTGGGATATACACCGAAAGGAGTAAAAAATGCGTGCATACTCCCGCCCAGACCTTTGTTGAAGCCCGTTTCCCGTGCAAAAATCTCTGCCAGTGTTCCATAAACAAGAAATTTACGGCCGAGTTCCTTAACAGAGCCTTTGAATCCCTTCTGAACAATCTTCAAAATTGTACCATCGAAGAAATTCTCCATGATCTCTATCAATTCCTTGTCATCCAGTTTATTAATCGCGCTCAATCCTTTTGCCAGTATCTCACCGTGACTTCGGTGTGATCCAAAGATAAAATCATCCACAGTCAATGTATAAGCCATACCAACCGCCGACGCTTCCTGTCCGATGGACAGGTGGGCAGGACCGGGGTGATCATAGGGGACTCCACTGTATTCACCCGTCGTCTTGATCAAGTTCAGCATGGTCTCAAACTCCCTGATTACTACCATGTCGTGGTAAATCCGGGTCAGCTCTTCGTTGGAGAAATTCTGTTTTTCCTCCTGAACTGACTTATTGTACTGGTTAACCGGTATCGGTTTAAATGTGATTTTGCCGGCTTTCCTGGCTACATACGGATCAATAAACTGAACTTTAGGCATAATAATTAATTGACAACTGACAAATGGTATTTGCAAGTTGGGTTAAACACATATTTTAATAATATCATCATTCAGACATGGAATGATTCGACATTGGACAATCATTGAATTCAGAAACGAAAAACGGACTCTTTAAATATCTCTGAAACAGTTGGATGCGGGAAGACAACCTCTTCCATCTCCTTGAGGGTCATTTCCATCTCAATAGCCATACAGGCACCATAAATCATCTCGCTGGAAGGATTTCCCAACATATGAACACCCAGTACTTCCCCGTATTTCTCACCCACAACAACTTTACACATACCATTAAAACCCTCATTTTCAGCAACAAAACGACCGGCATAGGTCATTGGCAGTTTAACCACCCGGTATGGAATGTTTTGTTCTTTTGCCTTCTCTTCAGTCAAACCGGTTCCCGAAAACTCGGGATTGGTATAGACAACTCCCGGGATGGCGTTGTAGCGCATCCTGTCGTTCCTGCCGGTCAGGTTGTTGACCACCACTTCCCCCTCACGGCTTGCGGTATGAGCCAGCAGGGAGAACCCTGTAACATCGCCGGCAGCAAAAACATTCGGGACATTGGTTCTCATCTTCTCGTCCACTTTGATACCTCCCCTGTCGAGTTCGACGCCCAGGTTCTCAAGGCCAAATCCTTTGGTGACTGGCTTACGTCCAACACTTACCAGGATCTTGTCACCGGAAACAGATTCGGTTTTACCGTCTTTTTCAAAGATGACCTCTGTACCTTTGACTTCAGTTACCTTCGATGATAAATGGAAAGTTATACCTTTTTTGGCGTAGGTCTGGCGCATCAGGACACTCATCTCGCTGTCCATTCCGGTCAGAATTTCGGGGAGCATCTCTATGATGGTCACTTTTGTGCCGAGTGAATTGAAGAAACTGGCGAACTCCATTCCGATTACACCACCGCCAATTACGACCAGGGAGGCTGGCAATTCTTTCAACTGCAGGATTTCCCTATTGGTCAGTATGGTCTCATTTGGTGTTCCCAGACCCGGAATCGGGGGGACAAATGCCTCTGACCCGGTGCATATCAGCAGGTTGGAGGCTTCAATCTCGTCCTCTCCGGCCATTATGGAAATTCCTGAAGCGGAACGTCCCTTGATAAAAGCCTCTTTTTTGAGCACCTCAACGTGGTTTTCCTTCATACTAAAACCTACTCCGCCCACGAGTTTTTTTACTACTTTTTCTTTTCTGGACATCATTTTTCCAAAATCGAAAGAAACTTCCGAGGCATGAACACCATATTTATCGGCTCCGATCGCATTATCGTACAATTTAGCGCTGTAAAGCAGTGTTTTCGTCGGGATACAACCTTCATTAAGGCATACACCGCCCAGTTCACCTTTTTCTATCAGAACTACTTTAAGTCCTTTGTGTCCGGCGCGTTCAGCTGCAACATATCCTGCAGGTCCACCACCGATAATTGCCAGATCATAATTTTTACTCATCTTGATATTGCTTAATTGTTAAAGTTCAATGGTTAAGTTTTCGATTTCTGTCGCAATTTGTTTCAAAAACCGGGTAGCTTCTCCGCCATCAAGGGCTTGATGATTATAAGTCAGGCTCAAACCAAGATGTGGTACAAAGGCGTAAACCCCTTCTCCCAGATCTTTTGGCCTGGGAATGATGGTATTTACTCCAAGTATGGCTGATTGCGGAAGGTTGATAACAGGAGTAAACATTTCGACTCCGTAATTGCCCAAATTAGAAACTGTAAAGGTTGCAGCTTCAGAAGATAGAAGTTCCGGATTTACACTCCCCTTTTTGCAGGAAGCAGCCAGTTCCCTCAATTGATTGGACAATCCCTGTATGGAAAGGTCATCGGCATTCCTGATCACAGGAACCATCAGTCCGCGGTCGGTATCTACAGCAATTCCCAAATGCACCTTCCTGAAATATTTCATGGAGTCATCCATAAAATGGCTGTTCACCTGGGGAAATTTTTTCAATGCTTTGATGACAGCAAAACAGATCAGGTCGTTCAGGGTGATGTTGGTCGGATATCCTTCATCTACAGCCTTTTTGACCACTTTCCTGATTTGTGTGATTTGTCTTGCATCAGCAGACAAATGGTGCGTGAGCTGGGCCGAATTCTGCAAGGAATTAAGCATCGCTTTGGCGATCAGCTTACGAATGTTGGACAGTTTCTTAATTTCAAAATCATCAGACGGGACAACTCCCGGCTGTTTCAGGTCTTTTGCAGTGATGGCACCTCCGAGTCCGCTACCGGTGCAATCCGTGCACAACTGCTCCACTTCTGCCTTCTTTTTGGCCAGTGGTGTCGTTTTGGGTTTGGATGCGATGCAGGCAAGAATATCCCTTTCGATGATCCTTCCTTTTGGCCCTGTTCCCCTTATTGTTGAGATATTGAGACCCTCATTTTCTGCCCGGGCCCTGGCACGGGGAGATACAAATCCAATAACGTCCATTACGGATTCATCAGTGAAAACGGACTGAACCTGCTCAAATTGCTTTTCAGCTACCTGTAAGGATTTTGATACTTCCTTTTCAACAATGGCAGTATCAGCTACGGTTCTCTCAACCTTCTCACCGGCTTCACCGATCACACAAACATCCTTTAATACCGGCACTTCATCACCTGTTTCAAAGTAAAACTGCAGAATAGTTCCATCTACAGGGGCAAACTCTTCAAATGAAGCCTTGTCCGTTTCATAGGCAAACAGAAGCTCACCCCTGGCTACTTTTTCACCGCATTTTTTTGGAATCTCTGTAAGAATACAACTTTCAACAGATTGCCCCTGTTTGGGCATGATCACAGTCACAGCCATGTTTTCATTTTTTTTGACAAAGCTAAATAAATCAACTTGTAAATACAAGTAATGTATTAACTAATTTTTTCTAACCAATAATATATTTATCAAACACCTCACAAACTGATACTTAAATATATTATTCAAAAAAATGATGTATATACAATTTGTACAACAAAAATATTTTATCTTTGAGGATTGGAATCAGAAAGTTATACATAAAAAAGTGAAAACTGATAAAACTGCGGAATATTCTGTTTCCCTTCCCCAGCACAGCAAGGTTTACGAAATATTGCGCCAGCACATAAATGAAGGAGTGTATCGCGAAGGGGATCTTCTTCCTTCTGAAAATGAATTGTGTGCGCTTCACAAAGTAACCCGGCCTACAGTGAGAAAAGCGCTGGACCGTCTTTCAAATGAAGGATTTATCGTCAGGCACCAGGGGAAAGGAAGTATCGTGAAGGGGGCTCCGAAAGGAGTCGGAATACTTGCCATGAAAGGAACCACATCTGCCGTGGGCAAAGAAAATCTTCTAACCAGGATTATCGTTCCCCCGGAGATCAGGAACTGGACAGAAGCATTCTCATTTTCCCTTTCCAAAGTGGAACTGGAATCAGGCTGTATTTACCTGGAACGGCTCAGGCTGGTCAACAACAAACCGGTTTTTTTTGACATCACCATGATCCCCCATATTAATTTTCCGCGGTTTCTCGGCAGAAACCTGGAAAACAAATCATTGTTCGACGTACTTAGAAAAAACTACCGCCTGGAAGTCAGGGGTGGAGAACAACGTATCCTGGCCATTACTGCCGATGAAAGGCTGCAAAAATATTTCGGAGTGCCACCAGGTCATCCCGTTGTTCAGTTAAACCGCAAAATCGAGACCAACCGCGAAGGGATATACCTTTACAGCCAGGTGTTCTGCAACACTGACGAATTTGTATTAAGCGGAAATTTCTAGGCAATCGGATTACCCGGATACCGGGTTGATCAGGAGATTTTTATTGCAGTTCAAAAATTGCCTCCACTTCGACCGGGCAATTCATCGGCAATCCTGCAACACCGAAAGCACTCCTGGCTCCCACCCCGTTTCCCGGGCCAAAAACCTCTTCCATCAGTTCACTGCATCCGTTCACTACATAAGGGTGTTTATCAAAATCAGCTACGGCGTTCACCATGCCGAAAAGTTTGACAACCCTTTTAATTTTGTTCAGCGAACCCAGTTCATGCTTCAAAGTGGCCAGAATCGCCATTCCCACTGCCCTTGCAGCCTGTTTGCCTTCATCAATGGTCAGTTCAGCACCAACTTTCCCCTGGATAAGCACTCCGTCACTGCCTGAAGGAAGGTGGCCTGAAAGATAAGCCAGGTTACCTGAAACAACCAATGGACGATACAACCCTTTGGGTGCAGATACCGGGGGCAATTCCAGGTTTAGTTTCTTGATTCTTTCTTCGTAGTCCATATATTTTAGAGTTTTTAATACTTATTTATCTGAATAGCAGAGCCTATTGCTTTTATATTGCATTATAATTAGAATGATTCCAAATAATAACATGAATGAAACTGCTTTTATCACATCCCGATGGTCTATAAAAGATTATTGCTTTGAAGCAGCATCACCGAGGAGAAAGTAAAGAATACGACCATTCCCGCGGTAATTAAAATCACTTCCAGCTCATTAAGGGTAAGTTTGTTTCGCATGTATGGGTGTACCGGGAACATATGTCCCTCGATTTTGATGAGTAGTTTAAAGATGCCCCATCCTATCAAAGATCCAAGGATCATTCCGCCGAGAATATCTCCCGGATAGTGAACGCCAAGGTAAATACGCGTATAGGCTATCAGTATGGCCCATACATAGATAAACAAAATATACCCCCTGCTGCGAAAAAGAAAAGCAGAAAATGTTGCGAAGGCGAAAGCATTGGCAGCATGTGCCGAAACAAAACCATACAAACCGCCTTTGGAGAAAAAAACATGGGTCATTGGCGCAACGAGAGGGTCATTGGATGGACGCAGTCTCAACACAGAATGCTTGATAAGGCCCGAAACTTGATCTGCAAGCAAAATTACCAATACAAGTGAAAGGATTATAGGCAGGGATTTTCTTCCATACTTCCTAACAATGATGTAAAGTGTTACCCCATAAAACATTAGCCATGTAGGTGTCAATGTAAACAGTGTCATCACATGATCCATCAGACTATTGTGAAAACTGTTCAGGTACAGAAATGCAGATTTGTCCCACCCGGAAATTGTCTGTATCACTCCCATAGCTAGTTAATTTGGTTACTATTTGATCTTATAAAATAAATAAATTTATGAATTCAAAAGTTTCCATATCTCATCTTTTAATGCAATAATCCCCAGACCTGTTACGGAAGAAATAAAAGTATGCGGGATGCTTTCAAATTCGCGGCTAATCTCCTGTTTCAGATCATTATCCAGCATGTCGGACTTTGAAATAGCTACATATCTTTGTTTATCAAGCAGTTCAGGATTAAAATTCTCCAGCTCATTCAGAAGGATATCGAGTTCTTTCCGGTGGTGTTTGCTGTCGGCCGGTATCAGGAACAACAGGATTGAATTTCTTTCAATGTGCCTGAGGAACCGGAGTCCCAGGCCACGGCCCTCATGTGCTCCCTCTATGATACCCGGAATATCAGCCATAACGAATGAATGACCATCCCTGTGGGAGACAATTCCGAGGTTTGGCACCAGTGTTGTAAACGGATAATCAGCAATTTCAGGTTTGGCTGCGGAAACCACCGATAAAAGAGTGGATTTCCCTGCATTCGGAAATCCAACCAGTCCGACATCCGCAAGTATCTTTAATTCAAGGATTTTCCATCCTTCCTCAACATCTTCTCCAGGTTGTGCATATCTTGGAGTCTGGTGGGTGGCACTTTTAAAGTTGACATTACCAAGGCCGCCTCTCCCGCCTTTGACCAGAATCTGTGACTGGTCGTGTTCTGTGATCTCAAAAAGAACATCTCCTGTTTCAGCATCTTTGGCCACTGTTCCAAGCGGAACGTCAAGGATGATGTCTTCCCCATCCTTTCCGTGACTCCTGGATGCTCCCCCGGATTCACCGTGCTCGGCAAAAATATGTTTGCGGTATTTCAGGTGCAGCAAGGTCCACATCTGTGAATTGCCACGAAGAATGATATGTCCGCCCCTGCCACCGTCACCACCGTCAGGACCGCCTTTTGCAGCAAATTTCTCCCTGCGGAAATGCTTCGATCCCGCTCCTCCATGGCCTGAACGACACATGATTTTCACATAATCCACAAAATTTGTTTCTGCCATTGATCCTTTTATAGGTTGCCGCAAAGGTACATACAATCCCGGAGTATCGAAAACGATCGAATATACGCAATTTTTTGATTCTATTTTCAGTTTAGCTACCTTTGACACAGCACTCAGGAGTATTTTCGATTTTCGAACCCCACAATTCGAATGGCTCCTGTAAAATGTTAAACAGATAATTTGACCCCATGATCCCAGTCTGGAAAGAAAATTTCAGGATTACCTCCTACCAGGTAGATTTTCAGGAAAACATCAAGCCAACCAACCTAATGCAATTGTTCCAGGAAGCTGCCGGCAATCATGCGCAACATCTGGGAGCAGGATACGACGCGCTTGTCAGGGAACAGCTTTTTTGGGCCTTGTCGCGCATCAGGGCGGAGATAAATCAGCTGCCCAGATGGGGTGAGGAAATCCGCATCGAAACCTGGCCAAGCAGTCTGGTCGGTCCATTTTTCAGGCGTGACTTTATATTTTACAACAAAAAGGATGAGGTAATCTGCAAAGGGGTATCAGGCTGGCTGTTGTTAAGTGCTGAAACCATGAGACCACAGCGTTCCGACAGACTGACCATTAAACTGCCTTTCAATGAAGGTAAATATGCCCTTGATGCGTTCCCCGAAAGGTTAAACGGCCATGCTGAAACACCTGTTTTCAGCAAAAAGATATTGTACAATGAAATCGATGTGAACAACCACGTCAACAATACCCGCTACCTGGACTGGGTGATGGATTGTTTTGACAGTGATTTTTACCGGAAGCACCGTTTGAAGAGTTTTACGCTGGAATTTCTGGGGGAGATGCATTGGGGCGACGAGGTTGAACTGCTCTCGGAACAAGTCGGTTTTTCATTCCACATCCAGGCAGCAAATAAAAATACACAAAAAACCGCCTTCAAGGCTGATGTAGACTGGACCGCCATACCAAACCCCTGATTAAGAGGAGAATGTTTTACTGGCTTTCATTCCTTCGGACAAGATTGTCCGCGTTCAATCAATTCTAATACCTGCCTAACAGTTTACCCAACCATTTGGCCGGGTTTTTGAGTACTTTCATTCCCTGTTCAATAATTGTATTGTCAAAATCATGTGAGAACATCAGTTCAGAGGTGTCATCAGCTGAAGTAGTGTAAACAAGGATAAAGCTGAGTTGTTCGAAATGCCTGGCCATCAGTCGGGGAATATTTTCCTGCGAAAGCTTATAGGATACGCCTCCACTCCGGGGTAATGGAAAAATGACAAGATCGGACGGCAACAACGAATTGCCCATGGAATTTAATTCTTCCCATTCCCTGAATTCAGTGTGACTTATCTTTACATTTTTGTATTGCTGATGCTGAAAAACAGAAACATGTTCAAATGTCTGTGATGTCGAGTAAAACTGGAAAGAAAGGCCTAGTGAGTAACCCAAACGGAATACGCGGCTCATCCAGTTTTGAAAACCATACTCACGATCTGCAAACTTCGGACAAACAACAACAATTTTTTTGTAACTGTTCAGGTTGGTGTGTATACTGGCCACCCAAACCGCTACATCGGTGTTCTCCACCAGGTATTTGATGTTGTTTCCAAAAAGCATCTCTGAAAACTGGCTTTTCAGTCCGAAACCTACGATTATCTCCGATGCGAAAATCTCTTTGGCGACTCTTTTTATCCCTGCGGTAACTTTGTGATCAATCGTTGTCACAATCTCCACTTTCTGATCCATGCCTGCCGCATGAATAATGGCCTTTTCAAGCATCCTCTTAGCCTCGATCAACTTCGATTTGGCAGTATGATCATCATCGACCACAGAAAGGCTGACTATCGGAAAACGGTTTTTAGGTAGTTTGATAGCTATGGCAAGGTCAATCAGGCGCTCCATCGTCCCGGGATTGGAAATAGGTACAAGTATCTTCTGCTCAGCCACCTGGTTCTTGGGTTGATCCATGAATTCCTCTTCCATGATCATGATTTTTTTTGCAGCATTCTCAGTCACAAAGGAAGCGACCAGACAGGTGACCAGTATGAGTACAATGGTTCCATTCAGAACATTCTCGTTAACGATTCCCATTTTAAAACCGACCAGGATAACCGCGAGTGTCGCTGCAGCATGCGAACTGCTCATTCCAAAAATCAATTGTCGCCAGGTAGACGGAAACTTGAAAACAAGTGAGGTCATGGCAGCCGCAAGGTATTTTCCGATGATGGCGACAATGGTCAATGTTCCGGCAATGATCCAGGCTGCAGTTCCGGTCCCGATAACCTTCAGGTTAATCAGCATTCCAACACTGATCAGGAAAAAAGGTATGAAAATGGCGTTCCCGACAAATTCCAGGCGGTTCATCAGCGAAGAAGTCCGCGGAACAAATTTATTTAGGGCTATACCGGCAGCAAATGCACCAATAATCGGCTCTAATCCTGCTACTTCAGATAAAAATGCCGCAAAAAAGACCATAGACAACACAAAAATAAAATGTGATCTTTTCTCACCTTCCAGCTTCTTCAGGAACCAGGATGTCAATATTGGTATCAACAAAAAGACAACCACGAGGAAAAGAACAACTGAAATGGCAAAATTTATCCAGAAAAGATGATTAATTGCTCCTTTTACGGAACCAACAATCACGGCAAACAAAACCAGAACTGCAGTGTCAGTCAGCATAGTTCCGCCAACTGTTATAGCTACTGCCTCATGACGGGAAATACCCATTCTGCTTACGATCGGATAAGTCACCAGCGTATGGGTGGAAAACATACTGGCCACTAACAGACTGGCATTAAAATCAAGTCCAAGCACAAACCTGCAGACAGGGAAGCCAAGTGACAATGGAATAATAAAAGTAAAAAATCCGAATACCAGACTCTTGTGTTTATTGGTCTTAAACTCCTTGAGATCAAGCTCCAAACCGGCCAAAAACATGATATAAAGCAAACCGATGGTTGAAAAAAGGTCGACCGCCGAGTTTTTTTCGATCCAATCCAGGCCGTGTGGACCAATGATCAGTCCTGACAGAATCAGTCCGATAATACCGGGTATCTTCAACCCTCTGAGCAAAATAGGGGCCAGCAGAATAATGAACAGAATCACAGCAAATATCAGGACTGAACTGTGAAACGGTTTTTGAAGCAAATCTATCAGCCTCTCCAGTATCTGGGTCATAGCTACTTTACTCAGTAATTGTGAACTCCAAATATAGATAAATGTGATTATGTGACAATTCCTGTACCCGGTAATTCATCATACTTTTTATTCAAAAAAATTAATTCTTCATTGGAACCATCAAAAACTGTCACCTGATGAATTAAACCATCCTGAACTTTATGAATCGAAGTATATAACAAACCAGCTACCTTCAATCAGGGTAATTGAGAAGTTCAAATTTTAATTTTATTAGCTTCGCAAAAAAAAGCCATGAACCTTTCACCTTTGGCAGATATTACTTTGCGGTCAGTGGCTGTATATCTGTTTATAGTGCTGGCCATCCGGTTATTTGGAAAAAAGGAACTGGCACAATTGTCGGTTATAGACCTTGTCTTCATTTTACTGATTAGCAACGCTGTTCAAAATGCAATGGTTGGAAACAATACCTCTCTTACTGGAGGAATTGTTGCAGCACTGGCACTTTTTGCAACTAATTTTATTTTTAAAACAGTATTGTTTAAAAACAAAAAAATCAGCGAGCTGGTACAGGGAAAATCTATCATGCTTGTTTACGAGGGAAATCCTATCCCGGAAAATCTCAGACATGCCGAAATCACTATAGAAGAGATAGAAGCAGCAGCAAGGGAACATGGTGTGGAAAAAATCAGTGAAGTGAAACTTGCCATTCTCGAAGTTGACGGGAACATCAGCATCGTGAGCAGTGACTTTAAAAATAAAACCACACATCAATCCCACAAGACAAGGCATAAGTTCAAGGGACGGTTTAATAAACCATGAAATGTTATCATAATATTGTACCGGATGCTGACAGCATCGCAAAAACGAGAAAAAGCATGAATATTTAACAGAAATTTCGCATAAATCAGCTTTATTTTAAAGCATTTCAACAATATCTATTCTTATATTTGGAACCATCAATTTTCTACTTAAATCACTTCAATTTTGTCTGTTTGAAATTGTTTTGACTCTCAAAACAATGTTCAGTCAAAACAATGAATCAACCCGTTTGTTATGAATAAAAAACGTGTTCTAATTATTTCGTCTGTATCTTTAGTCCTTTTAATCATTCTTTATTTTAGCCTTATCAGGAAATCAGGTGAAGAGGAAATAACCTGCAAAGTTGTGAAAGGCGCTGTTGAGGTTAAAGTTCACACAACAGGTCAACTGGAATCTGAAAAATCTGAAAATATTTTATTACCATCCGTTCTCTCGACACAAAACGTCAGGGTCTATGAAATTAAAATCACTGACCTGATTGAAGAAGGTACTGTGGTTGATTCGGGCCAGTACATTGCCACGCTTGACCACAAGGTAATCGAAGAAGTACTCACCCAGGCACGGCTGGACCTGGAAGCTGCACAGGTAATTGTTGAGGACGCCAAACTTGATTCAAGCCTGAATCTAAGCAACTACCGCGATTTAATAACAAATTCAAGAGCGGACGTTGAGGAACGAAAAATAGTTCTTGCTGAATCTGTCTATGAATCTCCTTCTGTAATAAAAAAAGCAGAAATGGACCTGGCCAAGGCGGAAAGAAAACTCGAACAGGATATCAAGGGTCTTGGCATGCGCGTGCGACAGCTAAACTCACAAATGGATAGGCGTAACAACGATTTAAAGCTTAAGCAAAAGAGAGTCGAGGATTTGTTGAAACTATATGATGCACTGATCATTAAAGCTCCAAAACCGGGGATGGTAATTTATGCCAGGGACAGGTTTGGGATCAAAATCCAGGTCGGATCAGTCCTAACCCCCTGGAGTCCTATCATTGCCACATTGCCGGATATGACAAAAATGATATCCGAAACCTATGTGAATGAGATAGACATTGCAAAAATCAAGGCAGGCCAAAAAGTTACCATCAGCATTGACGCTTTCCCCGAAAAGGAATTAAAAGGCGAGGTTATTTCAGTTGCAAATATTGGTCAGCCAATGCCTAAAAGTGACTCTAAAGTTTTTCTTGTCAACATCAGAATTTTCGGCAGTGATCCGGATCTGAAACCCGCGATGACAACAGGAAATCTGATACAGACAGGCGTATACAGCGACAAGCTCTATGTTCCTTCTGAAGCAGTCTTTGAAACCGATTCTACCCAGTTTGTTTATCTGAAAAAGAAGGATATTGTGAAACAGATTGTTGATGTCGGAGAAGAGAATGAAGATTATATTATCATCAACAAGGGTGTATCGGAAAATGATGTTGTTTTACTGAGCGAACCTGAAAAGACAGATGATATTGCAACTGTCGGATGGGAAATATATGAGGAAAAGTTAAAAAAACAACAGGAACGTAAGCTGAACAACCCCGAAAATCCGATAAATCCGGAAGGAAAATCAGCCGCACTCACGGAAAAACAATAATCAGCATTAACACCCTACAATTTCTCAGATTCTCATGCACCGATACAACCTCCCATGAAGTTAAAAGCCTATTATACACGGTATTCTTACAATGTTCAGATTGCCATTGAAGCGATTATTGCCAACAGGGTAAAATCTCTGCTAACCGCACTTGGTATCATTTTTGGTGTGGCGGCCGTCATTAGTATGTTGGCTATAGGCAATGGTGCTGAACAGGAGATACTTGAGCAAATCAAAATGGTTGGTGTTAACAACATCATTGTCACACCTGTCCTACAGGCAGACCAGGCCAGTGCCAATGATCCCAAAAGCGCAACAACTGAAGGAAACCAGCTTGCCGGAAACAAAAAGAAATTTTCCAAGGGACTTACCCTGCTGGATGCCGGTTCAATCAAGGAGATAATCCCCACAGTTGAGGATGTTTGTCCTATCATCACTTTTAATTATACTGCGATTTTGCACGATATCAGTAGTCCGGTCATACTGGATGGTACTGACAATACCTATTTCAGCCTCTTTGATATCAAGCTTGAAAGCGGAACACTTTTCCATACCCAGCACACAAAGGAGGGATATCCCGTTTGTATCATTGGTTACAATGTGAAGAACATTTTCTTCAACCAGGAGAATCCAATAGGGAAATACATTAAATGTGGCCAAATCTGGTTGCAGGTCATCGGAGTTATCGAAAAACGGAGTTTTGTAGGTTCCGGAGGAGGAACAACTACCATCAGCAGTACGGATAACAGTATCATCATACCAGTTAAAACAATGCTGCTCAGATTCAGAAACAGGGCCCTGATACGTGGAGACCAGGTAAAACTTGCCAGTACCGGAAACCTGAGTACAGGGAAGATAGAAGATCTCAATCAGCTGGATAAGATCATCGTCAGGGTAAGAGAGACACAAGAACTCACAGCAACCGCAAAAGTTGTCGGTAACATGCTGTTGAGAAAGCACAATGACATCCGGGATTTTGAAGTCAGTATACCTGAATTGCTGTTGAAGCAACAACAAAAGACCAAGAAAATATTCAACATCGTACTTGGTGCCATTGCCGGAATATCCCTGATTGTCGGAGGAATAGGAATTATGAACATCATGCTCGCGTCGGTTATGGAACGTATTCGAGAAATTGGTACACGACAGGCAATCGGAGCGTCGCGAAAGGATATCGTTTTCCAGTTTTTATCTGAATCGACGCTTATTAGCCTTGCCGGAGGACTGATAGGTGTAATACTTGGTGTAATCCTGTCAAAGATAATTCAGAGCGTGTTTGAAATCAAGACAATCATTTCCATGTTTTCGATATTTATCTCATTTGGCGTTTCTGTCTTCATCGGGATCACCTTTGGTTATCTCCCTGCAAAACAGGCTGCAGACAAAGACCCCGTAGAATCATTAAGACAATAATAGAATTATGATCCGAATTTTTTTACTGATATTGCTAATCTCTGCATGTAAGATTTCCTTTTCTCAGGGAAATGTCATGAAAATCAATCTTTCTGATGCGATCGAAATGGCCTCAAAGCAATCTCTCGATGCCTTCAAACAGCAAAACATGTACCTTGCAAGTTATTGGGAGTTCAAGTATTACAGGTCCGATAAACTACCACAATTATCTATTGGCGCAAATCCCTTCGCCTATAATAATTCTATCAGATCTGACTATGTCCCGACTGACCAGAGCTGGCAATACACTCAGCAACAAAGTATTACATCCAATGCCTCCTTAAAAATGACTCAAAATGTAGGTCTGACCGGAGGAAGTGTTACGGCAAGTACTGATTTGGGAATGGTCAAGAATTTTATTGGAGATATGTCGACTACCTTCTCCTCCAATATGTTCAGTATGGGATACCGGCAAAAGTTAAACGGATACAACAGGCTGCACTGGGAATCAAAAATTGAACCATTAAAATTTGAGACGGCAAAGAAAAGATTCATTCAGTCAAGGGAAGATATTGCCATAAAGACCACTACCAAGTTTTTTAGCCTTGTTGATGCCCAGATTGAACTCAATATTGCCACCACCAATTTGGCCAACGACGACACGTTGTACCAGATCGGCAAGGGTCGCTACCAGGTTGGAACATTGACCCAGGACGAGCTTTTGAATTTCGAATTAAACCTGATGAATTCCCGTATTGCTGTTACCAGGGCCAACCAGGGACTTTTACGGGCACGTTCAGACCTGAATATTTTCCTGGGAATAGAAAAAAATACTATCATCGACTGTATAATACCGAAATCTATAAGTGCAGCCTTGCAGATAAACGTTGAGGAAGCCGTCCAAAAATCGATGGAGAACAATCCTGATATACTCTCGCAGGAAAGGCAGTTAATTGAGCAGGAAAGTAATGTCAGGCAGGTAAAAGCACAAAACGGATTAAGCGCTGATATCAGTGCAACGGCAGGTTTGAATCAAAAATCCAACGATCTGTCAACAGTCTATGGAAATCCAAACCGGTTTCAAAATATCGGACTGATAAATCTCGCTGTCCCGATTATGGACTGGGGCAAAAGAAAAGGACAGATTTTAATGGCCGAATCGAACCGGGAAGTGATAGTAAATACAATTAAGCAACAACGGATAGATTTTCAGCAATCTGTTCTGATGAATGTACTGGAATTTAACCTTCAGTCGGAACAGGTAGTTAATTCTGCAAAAGCAGATACGATTGCCCAGATGGGCTTTGATGTTACCATGCGGCGCTTCAAGATCGGGAAACTTGATGTAACCAAGCTTAACATGGCAAGAACGGATCTGGAAAATGCCAGAAGAGCCTATATTGGTTCACTTCAGAAGTATTGGACATCCTATTACCTGATCCGCCAGCTTTCTCTGTATGATTTTGAAAGGAATCTTGATCTGGGTGCTGACTTTGATAATATACTGAACCAATGAATCTGACAAAATCAAAAAAGATAGTAATACTGTCGGCAGGATTCTTTGTATTGCTGTTCGTGGCAATATGGTTTCTCAGGATTAAACCTGCTATTGGCATTTACAAAGTCAAAAGGGAAAATTTTGAAGCCATCATCACATGTAAAGGCGAAATTCAGAGTGAGAAGGCAGTGCTTATAACCATTCCTGATGTACTTGGAGACAGAAGGCTGGAAATTTGGGATACTCAGATCAAAGATATGATACCTGAAGGCTCAATAGTTAAAAAGGGCGATTACGTAGCATTGCTGGACCAGGGAAGGATCAAGCAACTGATGGAAAACAACAAAATTGCACTTGAAAAATTACTTTTCAATTACAATGATGAAAAAATCGACAGTGCAGTTGCACTTGTTGAATTGCGGAACGATATTGAGCAATTTATTTTTGACCTGAATAACAAAAAGATTGAGATGGAACAGTCTGTCTACGAATCACCTGCATTTCAGCGAAAAGCTCAAATGGCGTATGAGCGTACCTTAAGGCAGTTAGAGGCAAAACAACGCTCCTACCAGATGAACAGGAAAACATGGAGGACCAGGATCGACAGAATGTGGACTCAAATACAGGTATATACGTTAAAGGATAAAAAATATCAAATAGCTTTTGATGGTGCACGCATTACAGCACCGAAGGATGGCATGCTCATTTATGGCAGAACTTTTGGAAGAGGCGGTAGTCGCAAACTTACGGTAGGTTCATGGGTAAGTATGCAGAATCCTGTGATCGCGACACTTCCTGATTTATCCGTTTTGGTATCAGAAACATATGTTGAGGAAATCTATGTCGCCAAGATAAAGGTCGGAGACAGTGCCAGGGTGATTATTGATGCACTGAAAAACCAGGAAAAAGTGGGGATGATTTCGAATATTTCAAATGTCGGACAGGAAATGACCGGTTTTGATTCTAAAGTGTTCAAGGTAAATATCAAGATTTCGAGTGACAACAAGAAAATAAAACCTGCCATGACCACCAACAATGAAATCATCATATCAAGGGAAGAAAATGTACTCGTAATTCCGCGCTCGGCACTTTTCACTGAAGATGCAAAGCAATTTGTCTACCTGAAAGAATTTGGTGGTGTAAGTGTCAGGAATGTTGAAAGCAGTAACCAGAATGAGAAGTCAGTTGTTATTAAAAGCGGACTGAAAGAAGGCGACAAAATATTGCTGAACAAACCCAAAGGATGAATTTTCTCATTGGTGTATAATTATAATAGCCAATGGAATAAGTCGAAAATATTCTTGTTTCAGGTTACCTTAGCATCAAAAAAATATTGAATATGAAATTGGCGATTCTGACATCTTTGGTTGTAGCCTGCATATCCTGTAGTTCGTTGTTAAAAAAGCATGGTGAAGATGCTATTCAATACAAAAATATTGCGAAGCATATTTCAGTATTGTCATCAGACCATTTTGAAGGCCGAATGCCTACCACTCCGGCAGAAAAGCTCACAACTGATTACATAGCCTCCCAAATGCAGGAAATTGGCCTTGAGCCTGCCAATAACGGAAGTTATTTCCAGGAAGTTCCAATTCTACAGGTTACTTCAAAGATATCATCCACCCTCAATTTTGAAACACCCAAAGGTCAGCTGAAATTTAAAAAGCTGACTGATTATGTGACTTTCTCCCGCAGAATGGAGGAAGACCTTACCCTCGATAAATCTGAGCTGGTATTTGCCGGATTTGGCATCACAGCTCCCGAGTACGAAAGGGATGATTTCAGTGGCATCGACCTGGAAGGAAAGACCATCCTGGTTTTTGTCAATGACCCCGGCTTTGGTACGAATGGCACATATTTCAAAGGAAATACCATGACCTATTACGGCCGTTGGACCTACAAATTCGAAGAAGCCGCACGTCGGGGTGCAAAGGGCTGCCTGATCATTCATGAGACAAAACAGGCAGGCTATCCCTGGCAAGTCGTCAGCAATAACGGTGAAACGACCAAATTATACCTGAAACCAGAAAACGGGTACAAGGATCGTTGTGCATTTGAAGGATGGATTTCTGAATCAGCTGCAGAGCAAATCTTTTCTGCCTGTGGAATGACCTTTGATCAGGCAAAGGAGAAAGCACTTAAAAAGGATTTCAGACCGATGGCGTTGCCGGTTAATGTATCCGGAAAGATGACAAACTACTTTGATACAATAACTACCAGCAATGTATGCGGAATAATTCGTGGTAACAGTAATCCGGAGGAAGTAGTGGTATACACGGCACATTGGGATCATCTGGGTGTCGGACCCAAAATAAACAATGACAGCATTTACAATGGAGCAACTGACAATGCAAGTGCCGTTTCCTGGATGCTCGAAATTGCCCGGGGATTTAAATCCGCCAACCCGGTTGGACGATCCGTTCTGTTTTTATCCGTTACCTGCGAAGAATCCGGGCTGTTGGGATCGGGATATTATGTGGAACACCCTTTTTTCCCGATGAACAAGACCGTGGCATGCATCAATACTGACATCATGTTGTTTTTGGGAAAATTTAAAGATGTAACAATCACAGGATCAGGACAATCCGAACTGGACGAATGGGTAAAACAGGAGGCTGAAAAAAGTGGAAGATACCTTGCACCCGATCCAAATCCTGAAAACGGCATGTTTTTCAGGTCAGATCAGTTTCCATTTGTCAGTCACGGAGTTCCTGCCATTTATGCCAAAGGTTATGTTGATTCAGAGAAATATGGTAAAAGTGAGACAATGAACCTGGTTGACCGGTATTGGAAAGAAACCTATCATACGCCATCTGATGAATATCATCCCGGAAGAGATGATCTGACAGGAGTTGTTGAAGATGCAAAGCTGCTTTACCGGGTTGGTACCAATCTTGCCAATTCTAATTCATGGCCAGCATGGAAGTCCGACTCTGAATTTAAAGTGATCCGGGAAATGTCGCAAAAGTGAACTTAACTCATTTTTTACTTTGCGCAATTTTGTTATTATTGACAGTTAGCTATCTTTTAATTCATTGAAATACCCGGGAGACATTTATCACACGAACCGAATATGAATATAAGCTGCGCTGACCTGCAATTCCATGTTGCAATAAAGTAATAAATTATATACATGAAAATTAATTTCAAAATGGTCAAGATTAAAAAGTTAGGATTGTTGGTTCTCTCATCCCTCATTCTGTTTGCGGGATCGTTGAGAGCAGATGAAGGTATGTGGATGCTGCCACTAATTCAGAAGCTTAACAGCAAACAAATGTCTGAGCTGGGTTTTAAGCTCTCTGCCAAAGATATTTATGACATCAATAAAACCAGCCTGAAGGATGCCGTCATGCAATTTGCTGGTGGGTGCACTGCAGAATTAATATCCAGGGATGGACTCGTACTTACAAACCACCACTGTGGTTACGGATCTATTCAAAAACTAAGCACAGTTGAACACGACTACCTGCAGAGTGGATACTGGGCTATGAACCGGAACGAGGAACTTCCGGTAAAAGGACTTTTTGTTACTTTTCTTGACAGGTTTGAAGATGTTACAAGAGAGGTAACTGATGCGACAAATTCTGTAACTGATACGAAAGCCAGGGAAGAGGCATTAAGGAAGGTTTCTGATGAACTGACAAAAAAGGCTGTCGGGGAGAACAAATACCTGAGGGCGAGAGTCGTCTCTTTCTTTGGTGATAACCAGTATTATCTTGTAATAACCAAGACTTACAGTGATATTCGCTTCGTCGGAGCACCTCCTTCTTCCATCGGAAAATTCGGAGCAGATACTGACAACTGGATGTGGCCCCGACATACCGGGGATTTCAGCATGTTCCGCATTTATGTCGACAAAGACAACAATCCGGCTGAGTATTCAAAAGACAACTTGCCTTACAAGCCAAAAAAATTCCTGACCATTTCGCTGAAAGGAGTAAAACAGAACGATCCGGCAATGATTATCGGATATCCCGGCAGGACTAACCGTTTCATGACTTCCTATGAAGTAAAGGAGACCAGTGAAATTACCAATGCCTTAACCATCCTGATAAGAGGTGTACGCCAGGAAGTCTTAATGGCTGACATGGAAGCAGATCCAAAAATCAGATTACAATATTCCAGCAAATATTCGGGTTCATCCAATTATTGGAAAAAAGCAATTGGGATGAATGAGACCTTCAAAAAATTAAAAGTTTACGAAAGAAGAGCTGCGGAAGAAAAAATCTTTTCCGATTGGGTGGCTGCAGATCAGTCCCGTTCAGCAAAATATGGAACAGCATTAGCCGATGTTAAATCAGCTATTGAAGGAAGGGCTAAACTTCAGACAATCCTGAAATATTATACTGAGGCTTTGAGTAATATTGAACTCACTACTGCGGCAATGCGTTTCGGTCCCAGAACTGAGAGAGGTCCGGGAAATGTCAGGAGCGGCGGAAGACCTGGATTTTCATTCTCTCCTGCCGATTTTTATAAGGATTATAGCGCTTCAACCGACAAAAAAGTAGCAAAAGCCCTGATTAAACTTTTCAGGGATAAAGTTCCGGCTGCGGACCTTCCTGAATTCTACAAGACTATAGATGCTGAATACCAGGGAAATATAGACTCGTATGTAGATGCAATGTTCGCACAATCGGTATTTGTTTCCGAAGAAAAATTAAAAGCAGCACAGGCTGGTGACAAAAAAGCCATGGAGAAAGACCTGGCTTACGTGGCAGGCAAGAATATCACTGATGCCATGATGAAATACAGCAGGGACATTGAACAATACCGTTCCCTGTACGCAAAGGGTCAAAAACAGTATATTGCAGGAATGCTGGAGATGAAGGCAGGCCAGGCTATATATCCTGATGCCAACTCCACCATGCGTCTTACCTATGGCAAAGTGATGAATTATTCCCCCAAGGATGGCGTTATCTATGATTATATTACAACATTGGATGGTGTCATGCAAAAAGAGGATCCCAACAATTGGGAATTTGTTGTCCCGGCCAAACTGAAAGAATTATACACAGCTAAGGATTTCGGTCAGTATGGAATGAAAGATGGCAGAATGCCCGTTGCATTCCTTACCAACAATGATATTACAGGGGGCAATTCCGGCAGCCCGGTGATGAATGCGAAAGGAGAACTTATAGGGACCGCTTTTGATGGTAACTGGGAATCGATGAGCAGCGATATAATCTTTGAACCTTCGCTCCAACGCTGTATCAACGTCGACATTCGCTACACCCTGTTCATCATGGACAAATTCGGTGGAGCCGGTTACCTGCTGAATGAAATGAAGATATCAAAATAAGAGATCTTCAATAAGGTCTATTATTCCGGACCCTCAAGGTTAGCAGACCCTCAAGGTTGGTACAACCTTGAGGGTCCTTTTTATTCGTTTTTCTCCCCGGAATGCCTTAAATTTAATTAATTACAAGCTCATAGGATGTTAATCATAGTTTGTAATTAATTAATTTTCAACTACTCACAAAGGCATCTGAAGTTATGAACAAACACGAACTTCTTCTCCATGGAAATTATTACCATATCTTTAACCGTGGAATCAACAGCTGTAATTTATTCAGAGATCCTGATAACTTCGAGTATTTTCTTGCGTTGTACGAAAAGCATATCAACCCTGTTGCTGTGACTTATGCCTGGGTATTTATGCCGAACCATTTTCATCTCCTTGTCAGAATAAAGGAGAAATCTGAAATTCCTACAGGTAAGGGGATAATGAAGACAATAAATCCCGAAAAACTGCCTCATCAGTATTTTTCCAACTTATTCAACGCATATACAAAAACAGTAAACAAATGCTATCAACGCACGGGAAGCCTGTTTGAACACCCTTTCAAAAGAAAAATCATTACCGATAAGGAATATTTCAAACGGATGGTAATCTATATTCACAACAATCCGGTTCACCATGGGTTTACTGATAAAGCAATGGATTATCCCTGGTCCTCTTACCTGACAAGTTTATCATTGACCAGGACCAAATTACAACATAATAAGGTGTTAGGTTGGTTTGACAGTATGGCCAACTTTAGATTACAACACAGGGCCGAACTGGAATATCCAGATGATCTGGCTATTTTCGAACCAAAACCCTCAAGGTTGGTACAACCTTGAGGGTTTTGGTTCGATTATTTATATTGACGGAACAACTCAGCTATCTTTCTCACTTCCATAGTTCCTGCATGCACCAGAACACGGTATCGCAACGTCAATTTTTCCCCCTTCTTCACAAATGTCTCCTCTCCATCTGCAGGCCAGTACATAGGGGTCGGAGAGATGAATCCGTAATCACGTGTGAACCACGGCGACGGATACCATGGATTTGAGGGATGCTGCAGGACAGCTATACCTTCTGTATAATCTCCTCTTTTACCGAAATAATCCATCCACGGGGAACTTTTGCCAAATGTGGCCTTTTCTCCGCTGTCACCCTCAGCATTTACCATTGTACCGCCATTCCTGACCGATAAATCGGCCGCCATTCTGACACTGAAAAGAGAATGATTGGTCTTTTTTATGCGCACATCCATCAGCATCTCCATCGTAATCTCAACATCAATCTGCCTCAAATTGGCTTCAGGAACCGTGAAAGTGTACTTCCTCGAATCTTTAACTGGAGATACTGCTCCCGGTCTGCTCCAGATACATTCATCTGAAATAACAACCGTATCGGCACCTTCTTTAAGTATTTCGGCATTCACCGATATGATCCGGCCACGCTCTAAACCTTCCTGCCAGTAATTTCCTCCGTTAACCTGGTCACAGCCAAAAAACAGTGAACTGTGATGCGGGTATTCGCCGTTGCGCATAGATGTGACAGAGCCACCGGAAATTGGCCCGTTAACAGGATAGAAGAAAGGATATTTCTCATCCAAAGAAAAAATATAACTGGTAAAGTACTTTCCATCAATGGTTACATTGATTTTTGAACCAACTCTCACCGCTGTTATCTTTGCAGCCTGAAGAATGCCTGCTGAACCAACCAGCAAAAGTAGACCAATAAAAAATCTGAATTTTCTCATGCCAAGAGACTTAGACGGATTAAAATCATTAACATACAGACACTTAACCTGCCAATGATAATTGTACTATTTCACGGAATTTACATTTTAATATTGGTGGTTCCATATGGAAACCGTTGAGACCTGGAAAGCATTTTGTTGGCCTCATCGTCCCCGATAAACTTCTCATTATCAGGATCCCAACTCAATTGTCTGCTCAGTTTCATGGAAATATGTGTCAGCAGGCACACTGTGCATGCCCGATGACCTTTTTCGACCGGCGAAATAGGTTCCTTGCCTGATTTAATGCAGTCAAGCCAATTCTGATGCTGGTTTTCAATTTTATACAGATGAATCTCGTTTTCACCAATCCTGGAAGTCAGTATTTTGGGATCACTGGCATCCAACGCCTTGCTGCTCCTGCTTTTTACGACAGGGTCGCTGGCAGAAGCAGTATAGGCGCCTCTTGTTACAAAAATCCAGCCTTCACTTCCTTCATACCTGACTCCATTGGGATATGCACCACTGGTTAGCATGGTGATGCCATTCTTATATTCAGCTACAGCAAGGAAATCCCCGTGAACATCCCATAGCCCGGATTTCGGAAAATTGGCCATCGCGTTGATGGAAACAGGACCAGTTAATTCAGTATCCATACCCCATGCGGCTGAATCGAAATGATGCTGACCCCAACCAGTGATCATACCGGCGCCGAACTGTTCGGAACGTAACCAGCCTGGCCTGTCAGTCATGCTGTTCTGCGGATGTACACGCATCTCTGTGTAATAGACTTCGGGAGTAGATCCCAGCCACATATCATAGTTCAGATTTTTGGGAACAGGCATCTCCGGCGCTTCCGGTCCGGCAGGATCTCCAGGCAAACCGATTTTAACCGTGTGAAGTTTCCCAATCCTGCCGTTTCTTACCAGCTCTGCAGCAATTCTGAACTGAGGCATAGCCCGCTGCTGTGTACCCATCTGAAAAATATTTCCCTTTTCTCTGACAATATCCGATAGCATTCGTCCTTCAGCAATAGTTAATGAAGTCGGCTTCTGAAGGTAGACATGCTTTCCTGAAAGCGTTGCCTCAATAGCCGGCTGCGTATGCCAGTGATCAGGAGTTGAGATAATTACGGCATCAATCTCCTTATTGAGAAGCATCTCCCGGTAATCTCCGTAAGTTTTAACACTGACTGCATTCTGACTTCCCGTTTTTTTTGCGTAAAACTCCTCAATAAACTGTTTTCCTTTGGCAACCCGGTTGGAGTCAAGATCCGCTACAGCGATAACCCTGGCTGCATCAATCGGCAGTGTTTCAGCCAGATCATGTCCCATGGCTATCCGACCAAACCCGATTTGAGCAACATTGATCTTGTTGCTGGGGGCATTGCTTCCAAAAACGGATGAAGGTACAATGGTTGGGGCAAGAATTATTCCTGCCATCGCAGAGGAAGAATTCCTCAGAAAATTTCTTCGTTCCATAAGTCTGGTATGTTTGTTATTGAAAGTTTAGCAACACTTTATAATAAAACTAATTAAAAATCTCTTACAGCTGAAATAAATGACTTTAAATTCTCCGTTGATACATTCTGTGGTATTCCGCCGCCGCAGGACCATATAATCCGGTTATGATCAGGTGCATCGCTCATCATTTTCTGAGTAGCGGCGTACACCTCCTCTGGTGTACCGGCAGACAGAACATCCCTCGGCGGAAGGTTGCCGATGAGCGCGACTTCCGGCCCAGCCAGTTCACGTATCTGGCTGATCGGATGATCAAATGCAAAATTGAAAAGGTTCACCCCGGCATCTTTCAGGAAAGGAGCGCAGGTAAGCCCAAAGGCATCGTTATGAAAAAATCTGATTTTTGTTTCAATAGCTTCAAAACAGCGCTTCAGGCTTGGTATGGCAAATTCTCGGCAATCTTCTTCACCGACAAATCCGACAATGTCATCCAGTAATAATATGCCCTCAATGGATGGAAAACACTCTTTCTGATAACGAATCCATTCGCAAATAAACCTGGTGATTTTATCAAGCAGTTCGTGTGCTTTATCGGGCTCCATGACCAGCATCAGTAAAAGTTCGGTGGTCCCGGTTAAAAAAGTTGCAATATTCAGTGGCCCTCTTGCAACGGCAAATTTAATCTGATGACCTTTCTCATTGATACGCGGTTCCATCAGCTTCAGCCTGTTGATCATGAATGGCAGCAGTCCGTCGCAGGTAACGTTGGGCTGAGGCAGTCTTTCAATGTCGTCAGACGAGTGTATTACTTTCTCTGCATGTGGAAGATTTTCCCGATACCATACTGATCTCGCCCCAAACGCCGACGGTTCCGTGCACATGCCATACTCTGACCAGAATCCGGGCAGGAACATTACCTCCGGGAACTGTTCAATTGCCATGATGTTTGTCTTCATCCAGTTTTCATCAGATGTGTAATAATCAATCGTCGAAATTCCCGCCCAGCCCGGAAGCCAGGGACTGTCAATGATGAAGCCAATCTCCTTTTTACTGCTACTTCTACCTTCAACGACGGCCAGTAAAGTTTCCCATTGCATGTTTGTCATCGTTCGTATGTTTCAATTAATAATTGTAACTGATCAATGACAAACTTAAAAAAGTTATAACTGATTTTCTTTTAAACCACATACAAACAAGATACATTTTTAACTGAAAGATAATTAGAATTTTATACTGATTATGCACTAAATGATAATTCAAACAATCTTATTCTTTACCAATTACTTTTTTAATTAAATTTACCTGTCCAAACTACTACATTCACGCTGAAATATTTTTACTTAATCATTTAAAATATTGTATATGAAAGGGATAGTCCGCCTTGGAATCAACATGGAATTCGTCCGGCACCACGACATGTCCTTTGCCAGTGGAGTTGCAAAAGCCGCCGAAATAGGATACGAATACATTGAACCCATGGTTCATCTCGGCAGGGAACTGCTCAGTGAAGCAGGGTATTTCCACTCGGTTTCACTTTATGATGATCCGCTGTATGTCAGGGAACTGTGTTTGAAACACAACTTGAAACTTTCAGGGTTATCATCCCACACTCCGCTCTGTAAGCCGGAAATCAGCGTTGAATACCTGAAAATGGCTATCCGCTGGGCTGCCCAGGCAGGGGCACCGGTTGTCAACACAGACGAAGGCCCGAAACCTTCCTGGACCACAAAAGAGATGGATTACCAGCTGATGACTTATACCCTGACTGAAGCCTCCATGGTGGCTGAAAGGCACGGAATAAAGATCGGGATAGAACCTCACCAGCAATACAGCAAGACTCCTGACGGGCTTGACAGCATCCATGCTTTGGTCAAATCTCCTTCCATTGGTATCAATTTTGACACCGGTAACAGTTACCTGGCCGGGGGTTCTGATGTTTACGAGTGGCTGGACAGAGTGAAGGACCGGCTGGTTCATCTCCATGCAAAAGATATCAGCATGAAGCAAAGTGAAGCAGAAAGAGGGAAAGTATCCGGGACCCCGGTTGGATGTGCCTGTGGTGATGGCGTGGTCGACTGGAAACAGATCATCGATATTGTGAAATCTTCCGGCAGGGATATCGTTTTCAGTGTAGAATGTGGTACCATTGACCAGGCAATCAGAAGTTTTGAGCACCTCTCCCCTCTTTTGTAATTTATTGGTATATTGAACATTAAATTGATTAATGATGAACAGACCAATTAATTCACGCTTTCTTGTTTTGTTATTGACAATCTTATCTCTCAATATTTATGCTTCTTCCGTTCAAAAGAACGATAAAACCATCAGGGTTCTTATCCTCAGCGGAGCAAATAACCACGAATGGAAAAAAACAACCCCCCTGCTGAACAGGATATTTGATGAAGCAAAACTGTTTACTACCCAGGTAACTGATAAGCCTGATACACTGACATATGCATATCTAAAGAATTTCGACCTGGTTGTCAGCAATGCCAATACCTGGCCTGATAATGCAGCAAGACTCACTCCAAAGTGGGAAGCTGATTTTCTGAAATATATAACGGAAGGTGGCGGGGCACTCTTTTTCCATGCAGGTGCCTCCTCTTTTTACGGCTGGGAAGAATACTTCCGGATTGGCATCGGAAGATGGGGCACAGCAACCCATCACAATGCTCCGGTTGTTGCCAGGCTATACGGTTTCGACCAGAAACATCCAATTACCAAAGGGTTAACCGGATTTCAGATCATCGATGAAATTTGGGAAAATACGGAACTTTACAAGGGTGCCAAAACTATTGGTTCCCTGAAAGCCGCCAATGCAAAGGATGGCCATCCGATTGATGAACCTGCACTGTTTGTCAACCAGACCGGTAAAGGAAGAAGTTTCTTTACCATCCTGGGTCATGATGAAAGGGCGTTGGTCAATTCCGGTCTCAGGACATTGCTGCTGCGTGCCGCACAATGGTGTGCAGGCAGGGAGGAGACCATCCCTCCCCCAGTTGAAATGAGCACAAAAAAAGTTGAGAGCATGCCTCTTTATGAATGGAATGAAACGGACACTACCTTTACCTTGCTCAATCACAATGAGATAGTCTGGCAATTCAACTACAACGACCGGTTTCAAAGGCCCTATTTCCATCCTCTCACTGTCAACAACACCACGATTACCTGCGTTTCTCCCCCGGACCATCCATGGCATCTTGGGATGTGGTTCTGCTGGAAATATATCAACGGTTTAAATTACTGGGAATACCTGAACGATAATCGTTCCGCCAAAACAGGATACAAATCAGAGGGTGCCACAGAAATTATAGGATCTAAGATCATCCGTAACCCTGATTTCTCCTCAGATATCAACCTCCAGATCAATTATCATCCTTTAAAGGGTGAAACAGTGCTTAAGGAGGAGAGAAATTACCATGTCTCTGTGCCGGCAAAGGATGGAAGTTACTTTATCCGGGAAGATCATCTGTTCAAAGTACTGGCAGACAGCGTGGTACTGGATCGCACGCCTGTATCGATAAAAGGTGGAAGAGTCCAGGGAGGATATGCCGGTCTGTCAGTAAGGTTTAACCAGGATTTTACGTCACCTGAGCTCCGCTCTTCATCAGATAGTGCCCAGTGCGCCAAATGTTCCTGGCAATATTATGGATTTCAGAGCCTTACCGGAAAAAAAGTTGGCATCACCATCGAGCAGGATCCCCAATATACCCCACCTACCAGTAGCTGGTACATCATTAATGATCCGTTAATTCCTTTCTTCTACTACAGTCCTGCCTGTATATTTGACCACAAAGTCACGATGAAAAAAGGTGAAACTCTAAGACTAAGGTATACCATCAGGATGCTGGAAGGGGAAGGGAAATACAGATAGGCAGACTTAATTTAACTATTTAAATATTTTGGACAAATATTTTAATAAATCTAAATCTCCAAATAATGAAAGAAAATGTAAGGGAACTCTCCCGCCGCTCCTTCCTGGGGCAATCCGCCAAAATGGCTGCAGGAACAGTCCTGCTTCCAACCGTGCTCACTTCCTGCTCGAATTGGAAGGGTGCCAACGACAGGCTGGTAATCGGTCATATTGGCGTTGGCTCACGGGGAACCGACGAACTGATGAATTATTTCCTCCCCTTGCGTGAAGCAATGAATATCGCAGTTTGTGACACATTTAAGGACCGCCGTGAAAGTGCGGCAAAGCGCATAAACGAGTTTTACAAGGAAAATAATTTCACCAATGAGGAATGTAAAAGTTACCTGGATATGGCTGAAATCCTGTCCCGGAAAGACATAGACGCGGTCCATATCACCACTCCTGACCACTGGCACGTCCTGGCAGCCATCAGGGCAGCCAGGGCCGGAAAACACATTATGCTGGCAAAGCCCCTGGGACTCAGCTATCCGCAGAACATTATTCTTGCTAAAGAACTAAGAAACAACAATGTGAAATTCCATTACGGGACACAACAGCGGACACTGGATCATATGCTGATAGGCTACAACATGATCAGGGAAGGATTAATAGGCGACATAGAGCGGGTGGACATATGGGCTCCCGGTAAAAATGATGTCCCTGTTCCTGTTTGTAACGAGGTACCTGTTCCGCCGGATTTCGATTTTGAACGCTGGACAGGACCAGCTCCTATGAGGCCATACTGTCCGGACCGCGTGACAAACAACAGCTCCTGGTTCAACAACGACTACAGTATCGGATTTTTGGGAGGATGGGGTGCACATCCCCTGGATATAATGGTTTGGATATTAAAAGATAAAGTCAGCGGAAGTTACACCTGTGAAGGAACAGGCCAGTTCTGGCCTGCTGGCGGACTATACAACAACATACTCTCCTGGGACCTCACCTGCAAATATGACAACGGACTTCAGGTTCATTTTATCAGCCAGGACGTTGCGTCAGTAACCATATTGAAAGACAAAGCTGTTAAGGAATCAAACGGTACAACATTTTTTGGAACCAAAGGATGGATTTCTCTGAGCCGGTCCTCCTGTCAGTCAAATATTCCCGAACTTGATAAAAAACTCAATGACGTGCCCAAACAGGACAATGGCAGGGTAAAGGGAGAAAACAACACCATGGGTAAAAGATTCATCTCTGTTGTAAAAGGAAAAGAGAAGGAACTCTGTCCGCTGGATGAGGCCATCATTTCGGATACCATCAGCCACATGGGCGATATCGCCATCCGTACAGGCAGGACGGTCACCTGGGATCCGATCAAAGGTGAAGTTGCCAATGACCCGGAAGCAAATAAATTGTATATCAGGGAGATGAGGGGAAATTACCAGGCGTAGGAACGTCAACCCTTGGCTTTCTCATCATCAAATTCGCCCTCCCACCTGGCTATCACAGTGGTAGCAAGGCAGTTGCCAACGACATTGACCCCGGTTCTGGCCATATCAAGCAGTACATCGATACCCAGGATGATCATTACCGGCTCGACAGGCAATCCAAATGTAGCAACAGTGCCAAGAAGGATGACAAACGAAGCGCGGGAGACACCCGCTACGCCCTTGCTGGTAAGCATCAATGTCAGCGCTATAACTATCTGCTTTTCAATGGAAAGCTCTATGCCGGCGGCTTGTGCCACAAAAACCGCAGCCAGCGAAAGGTAAAGGGTGGATCCGTCAAGATTAAAACTGTATCCGGTGGGTATGACAAACGACACAATTTTCCGGGGTACGCCAAAGTCTTCCATTGATTCCATTGCCGATGGCAACGCTGATTCTGAATTGGCTGTTGCAAAGGCAATTGATGCCGGTTTGGATACGGCAGCCATAAATTTAAAGACCGGAATCCTGAACAACAGCGCAACCGGAAGCAATACCAGCACAAGAAACGCAATCAGGGCCACATAAAGCGTTACCAGAAGTTTCAGAAGTGTAAAGAGCACATCTGTACCCATATGCCCAATTGTGTAGGCAATGGCTGAAAATACTGCGATAGGGGCAAAATACATGACGATGTTCGTAAATTTGAACATGATTTCTGTCAGACTTGCCGTTAATTTCAGCATCGGAGTTTTGTGTTTCTCACCGACCAGGGAAAGCCCGATTCCAAAAATAATACTGAAAATAACGATCTGCAGAATGTTCCCCTCAGAAACCGCTTTGGCTATATTTTCAGGAAAAATATGCAGTATGAACTCTTGTGTTGTCTGCATTTTCGCGGCAGCAACCGGCAAATTACCAGAAATGGACGAAATATTGATGCCTACTCCTGCTTTTGATACATTGATAGCAATCAATCCTATCACCAGTGCCAGTGTTGAGGCAACTTCAAAATAAACCAAAGATTTCCAGCCCATTCTCCCAACCTGCTTAAGATCCGTATGACCCGCAATCCCGTTAACCAGGGTGGCAAACAACAACGGGGCAATGATCGTTTTGATCATCCGAAGGAAAATCTCACTCAGAAACTGTAAGCTATTGGCTATCTGAGGGAAATCAAACCCGAATTCTGCACCTGCCACCAGTCCCAGCAAAATCCATATTGTGAGTGATTTCTTCTTCCGGGCAATAAGTGCAAATGCAAGAATGGTCATCATCCTGCATACAGCTAAAAATTTGTCACTCAGCGCAATTACACCAAAGATTTTTAAAAATGAAAGCAGAACCGTGACAGTTAAGGAGATAAGTAAAATCCAGGTAAGCCAGTTCAGTGATTTTGTGTTTTTTGTTCTGTTTTCCAAGTTAAAATCTTTACAAAGTGATAAAAAACAAAATATCGATAGCCGGCCGGGCCTATAAAAGATATTACAAGTCCCTCATTCTGAGACTAAAAAAAATATCATTCATAAACTAATGATAAAATGTCAGTTATGCCCGGTATTGCAACCAAAGATAATTAATCTGTCTGATTAATGCTGAAGTAAATAACTGAGAATTCACTGTTTCCTCACGGGGATGATTCGGAAGATCGGGACAGATTCCCCCCATCAAATATCGTGTATAGTTGGTATATTTGCCCCCCAATTAACAAATGGATATGGATTTCAGCACATTTTCTGTCTATCGCCCCAAAATGGAATATCGTCGCTTCGGCAAGACAGGCAAAAAGGTCAGCGTCATCACCTTAGGCGGAATGAGGTTTAAACGGGCAAACGAAGAACCGCGCCACCTGATTCCTGCTGAGACACTTGTTCAATGCCGGGATACCGTGGAAAAAGCTTTGGCACAAGGCATCAACCTGATCGAAACCGCCTGGGGATATAACAAAAGCGAGCATGCTTACGGATTGGTATTGAACGATGAACTGAAAATCAAACGCGAATCTTACTTCCTGATGACCAAAGGGAGTCCGAAAAGCGCCAGGGAAACCCGCGAAATGGTCGCCTTGCAATTGAAGGCTTTAAAGACGGACTATTTTGACTTTTATGCCTGGCATGGCATTAACAACATGGAACTGCTCTCGATCGCATGTGCCAAAGGTGGTCCGGTAGAAGAACTCCTGAAATTAAAACAAGAAGGTATTATAGGCCACTTAGGTTTCAGCACGCATGCCCCGCTGGATGTAATTATTAAAGCTATAGAAACCGGACTGTTCGATTTTGTCAACCTGCATTATTATTACTTCTTTCAGCGGAACAAGCCTGCCATAGACCTTGCCGCATCCAAAGACATGGGTGTATTTATCATTTCTCCCAATGACAAGGGCGGTCAGTTGTCTAATTCTCCGCAAAAACTGAAAGATTTGACTGCCCCATTGCATCCAATACAATGGAATACCCGTTTCTGCCTGGGGCACGAAGCGATTCACACCCTTTCTTTCGGACTCCCGGTAACTGCCCAATTTAGCCACCTGAATGGAATATTCCCTGCCCCGGCACCCATGTCGGTCGAAGATAACAAGATAAAACAACTGCTGGACGACCAGAAACGATTGATACCATATGCGGATTTTGACGGTTATGTCATGGAAAACGATCCCTCAGGAATCAATATCCCGGAAATACTTCGTTTCAGAATGCTTTGGAAATGTTATGACATGAAGGATTTTGGCATCTACCGTTACAACATGCTGCAGGAAAAAGGGCATTATTTCCCGGGGTATTTCCCCACAGAAGAAAACTTAAAGAAACTGGATCTGTCGAAATGCCCTCCCGGGATTCCTGTTGCAGACCTTATACGGGAAACCCACCAAGGCCTTTACAGAAAATAATTGGAAAGTATTGGTAATTTATCTTCTTACAAAGCATTAAATCCTCATTATCATAAACATACAACACCCATAATTGTCCGAAATGTCCTGTTTGGATTGACCGATATGCACACCTGGTATTCAAATATTCACTTTTCTTTTACTCCAACTTCCAGTACCTGGTTTATGTCCAGCAATTTTTTCCTCAGTGCCGCATAAGGAACGTCCTGCACCGCCAGTTTGTTATCAATCGCAAGGCTGGCTGCAGCGGCGGCTGATTGCCCGAGAATCATGAAGACCGGCTCCATCCGGATTGAACCATAAGCTATGTGACTTGCTGAAACACAAACAGGTACAAGTAAATTGACGCATTCTTCCTTTTTGGGAAGGATAGAACCGAATGAAATTGAGTAAGGACCTTTCAGGTGCACCTGTACATCACCTTCATTCTGGACAAATCCCTTGGATGTCACATATCTTTGAATATTGTGGGAATCCATTCCGTACGACCCCATTCCAACAGGGTCACTGATCGTTCTCTTGTTGGTTACGTCATTTTCAGTTGTGACATAAACGCCTTTCATTCTCCGTGCTTCCCTGATATAAAGTTGCCTTGGCCAGTTGCCATTGTCCCTGAACTCATCCGCTGCAAGGCCCCATTTCAGCATCTTACCCCGCACTTCGTCTGACACGCGCTTTTCGTTACTCAGAAAATAGAACAATCCTTTTTGGTATTGTTCGTGCGCCTTGATGATTTCTTTCCTTCTCTCATAGGATGCTTCCGGATAATCATAATTACCACCGATGAAATCACTGCTGAAAGGTCCGTGATTATTGGTGTCTGTCTTATTGTTCGGTATACGGTCGTATTTCGCAAACCAATCCATCCAGCCGGTGTCTAGCACCCGGGCTACAAGTTCATAATCATCGGGATTATAGTTCTCAGGCTTAGGGAAAGGTACCCGGTTTCCCGGATTATCACTCAGGCACAGCCTGAAACAATAGGCCTGAACCTTCTTATCTCCGGTGCAATTAGGAGATATTGGTTCGGGGGATATTCCATATAAGAGTCCACTCTCTTTCTTCCCGGGAACTTTGTATGGATCAATAGGATCCTTGAAAAAATGCCCTCTCTCCTTAATATCAGCCTGAACGCCGTTATAGGTCTCATTGTAGGTCGGGCATGCTTCGCGCCCGACAGTATAGGATACCCCGGAAGCTGCCATGAGGTCTCCTTCATAGGTAGCATCAATAAACATTTTGCCTGAAATGGTTTTACCGGAAAGAGTACCTATGGAAACAATTTTTCCGTCCTTTTTCACGACTCCCTTTTCACGGTCCAGCCACTCATTACGTAAGATGCTGATATTGTTAATCTTAACCAGCTCTTCGAAGACATCCTCCGCTACATGAGGCTCGAAAATCCACATGGTCCTGTTTTCTCCATCCATGGCAACTGTTCCCTGGCCTTTGTTACCAAACTCATAGTGTTTTTCCCAGGTCCATGCTGATGAATCATTGTAGTGCAAATAAACTCTGTGATAAAATTCACGTGACAAACCCCCAATCACCGATTTATTTCCTGTATCGGTGAAACCAAGTCCTCCCGAGGAAAGACCTCCCAGATGTGTGTCAGGAGATACAACCACAACTGATTTGCCTGAATGAACTGCCTCAACCGCAGCAATGACGGCTGAAGAATTACCACCATACACAACAATATCTGCCGAATACTTCTTCTGATCTGATTTAGCCGATGTACTTTCCCATATTCCTGAAAACCCGCACAGAAGCAATACAACTATTTGGTAATGAAGACCTTTAGCTGATTTTCTCATTTTTCCAACCTCCTAATTAATAAATAATATTTCCAATTTCTTAAACATCGTCCGTCTCCGATTTCCGCATTCTACCTGCGCCATGCTCTCAATGCTTTATGCATCATGTTATTTCTTATAGTATCTCACATAATCAACGATAAATACATCCGGAAAGACCGTTTTGGCAATTTCAGCCTTTTCACCGGGGTATTCCATGCTAAGGATCATATACTCGTCTATGTGGGAGATGCCTTGGGTCACTTCATAAAATTTGTAGCCATCCACATAGAAGATATATTTATCCGGCAGCCATTCCAGTGCAAAAAGGTGAAATCCGTCACTTACTCCTTTCAGATAACTCTGCATTCCGTGAGTAGACTGTTGATGAGGCCCGTAGGCCCAGTGGACATTGTGTGAAACAATATCAGTTCCGAGTTTTTTGAAGAACTCCATGATATCAATTTCCGCACCATATACAGCCGGATCTTCCCCTTGTGAAATCTGCCTGGATTGGATCCAGAAAGCGCCCCACACCCCTGCTGATTTTTGCAACTGTGCCCTGCACTCATAATATCCGTATCTGGACATGAAAAGATCCTGGGTTCCGACGGCGCTGCTCAAAAGAGAATCCCCCCTCTGTAAGGCATACAATTTGAGGTAACCATCCTCCACTTTGACGGCATCTTTCGAGACCCAGTCCAATCTTCGTTTGCCGAGGCCACGCACCTTCCATTTTGTGGTGTCAAGCTGGTTCCCGTTAAAATTATCTTCCCAGTATAGTGAATATCCAAGTTTCTCAGGCGTGTATTTTTTATCAGACATGGGCCCTTGTGCCGGTCTCTGAGCCAGACAGGTAATAGTAACTATTACAAAGAGTGCCAGTAATAATGATCTCATATTAATTTTTAAGTAGTTAGATTGTTTTGAACAGTTAATTTGTGGATTTAACAAAAACACCCTTAAAATAACAAATAAATTTGCAAATCGAAGTAAATCCTCATTTGCAGTGTCTGCCGCCACCAGGTACCCCGGCTACAAAAAAGTCATTCACAGGGCAATAATTTCATTCAAAAGTCTATTCCTTCACCAAAAAAACAGTTACTTTGGTCAAACAGACTATTACTATGGAAGGTCAGGACAGAATAACGATCAGTAAAGGAACAGAAGTCGGTATCGTGTTAAAAAAGGACCAGCCAACCGGAAAAATCACAGAAGGAATTGTGCAGGATATACTCACCAACAGTTCATTTCATCCACATGGCATTAAAGTAAGGCTCACCACAGGTGAAGTTGGGAGGGTGAAAAAAATTAAATAAATTGGCAGTACCGGGAAAGTGTCGGTTTGATGACGGAAAGGCAGTACAACCATCTTACTAACCTGGCACAAAATTAATCCACAAGCGATGAAGTCTGCTTCTCTGAAAGAAATTAAAACCGAACTTAAGATTATACACCCAGTTCGTTTGCAGGAAATATGCCTGCTGGTGGCCCGGTATAGAAAGGAAAACAAAGAATTGCTTTCTTATTTGCTGTTTGAGTCGGAAGATGAGCAGGCCTACATAAGGGATGTAAAATTAGAGCTGGATCAACTATTTAAAGAGGTCAAAAATAGCAATTCATACATTGCAAGAAAAACAGTCCGGAAAATACTGGCATTTGCCAACAAACAGATAAAATATTCGCGGCAAAAGCAAACTGAAGTTGAAATTCTGATTTATTTCTGTAAAAAATTGAGGAAATCAGGCATTTTATTGCCTGCAAACTCTGTTTTGGGCAACTTGTATCGGAGACAAGTACTGAGGATAAAAAAATCCTTGTTTACCCTTCATGAAGATTTGCAGTTTGACTATTCCGAGGAACTTAGAATACTATGAAGTAAACTGTCTTACTATAGATTTTATAGATTATTAAATATTTTATCCTGAATTCTGGTAATATTTAATTTTTATTACGACATTTGAGATAAATACTGTCAGGCAACCTCCACTAAACACATATTATAATATTAATCAACCATTTAAACTTAAATGTATGGAAGAAAAAAACAAAGTTACCAGACGAAACTTTATTGGCACTACATCATCAGCTGCTGCGGGACTTTTTATTGTTCCTTCAAACACAATCGCCGGACTTGGACACAAAGCCCCAAGTGATAAGTTGAACATCGCCGGTATTGGAATTGGTGGTATGGGAAAGGGCAACCTCGAAAGGATGGCAACTGAAAATATTGTTGCATTATGCGACGTCGACTGGGGTGTTAGCCGAAACAACGTACCTAAGGTTTTTGATACTTATCCAAAAGCTGCGAGGTATTATGACTGGAGGAAAATGTATGATGAGCTAGGCAAATCCATTGATGCAGTGATGGTTGCAACTTCTGACCATAACCATGCCGGCCCATCAGCGCACGCGATTACTCTTGGAAAACACGTTTATTGCCAGAAACCGCTCACACACAGCGTATACGAATCGCGCCTGCTTACTAAGCTGGCTGCAAAATATAAGGTTGCCACCCAGATGGGAAACCAGGGATCTTCTGCCGAAGGTGTAAGACTGGCTTGCGAATGGATCTGGGCAGGTGAAATAGGTGATGTGACAAAAATTGAAGCTTATACCAACCGCCCTATTTGGCCACAGGGATTGGTAGCACCGACAGAAGTCATGCCGGTACCGGATACCCTGAAATGGGATCTGTTCATTGGTCCGGCCAAATTCCGTGGTTACAATCCGGCTTTCCACCCATGGGTATGGCGTGGCTGGTGGGACTATGGTACCGGCGCCCTGGGAGACATGGCCTGCCATGTTATGCATCCGATATTTACTGCCATGAAACTGCAATACCCGACCAAGGTTATTGGAAGTTCAACCCAGTTAATGCCCGACTGTGCCCCGACTGCTGAAATGGTGCATCTTACCTATCCGGCTCGTGCCAAACAAAAAGGAATCAAAATCAAATTACCCGAAGTACAGGTCACCTGGTTTGATGGCGGACTTAAACCCAAATATCCGGAAAACTGGCCGGTCGACAGGGTACAAAGTTCCGGCGTCATTTTCCGCGGAACAAAAGACTCACTGGTTTGTGGCGAATACGGTACCGATCCGATACTTCTTTCCGGAAGGGTTCCCAACGTTCCAAAGACACTCCGCCGCATCGAAGTAAGCCATGAGCAGGACTGGATCCGTGCATGCAAGGAAAGCCCTGAAAGCAGGGTCCCTTCTGCATCTGACTTCAGTGTTTCAGGTCCTTTCAACGAAATGGTGGTTATGGGTGTTCTTGCTGTTCGTCTGCAGGCACTTAATAAAGTCATGTTATGGGACGGCCCGAATATGAATTTTACCAATATTTCGGATACTGACAAACTTAGGATCAGCAGGGGAGCATCAATTAATGCAAAAGAATTTGCATCGGAACTGATCAAACATACCTATCACAATGGATTTACATTGCCTGATATGCCTGCCTGATTTGAAGTAAAACACTAATAATCGAGTAAACAGGGAGCCGTAATCATTGATTGCGGCTCTTTTTTCAAAATAGTTTCGATAGGACAAAATAGCTTATAAGAGTCTTATTACATGATGTTCTGCTTTGAGCTATTCCGCCTCCTGCCTGGATTAAGTGTTCTTCAAAATGATTTTAAAATCCGCCTGATTTGCATATTCTGTTTTCCCTGGTGAAAAAAAATATGATAGAATATTTTTACTTTTATGATAGTATCCTTCAAAATGAAAAATATCATCTTGCTGCTTCTTTTAAGTCTATTGTCCAGGACGACAATGTCCCAGACCTATGTATCCATTGCTACCAGCCTTGCCAACACCCCCGGTACTATTGGTCAAAAGTCAAATATAGCGGTCGAAGCCGGAAAACAATGGGATGTTTTTAGCTTGGGTCTGGATTTGGGGCTATCGGCACTAACAAAGGCTGACACATGCACCTATCTCGAAATCAGGCCTAATCTAAACGTGTTCCAGGTCGGAAAATTCACAAATACACTGACACCCGGAATTGGATATATTTTCAATGCGAAGGAGAATCTATTGACAGAATTGACTTACGGAATAGAATATACGGCATCCCCACAGATTCACCTGAATATTGTTTTTGGACAATATTATTACAGCGGTGTATCCTCTGCAAGTACGGAAACTTTTTTTGGCATTTCATTGATGTACTACTTCAAACCAAATAAATCCATATCGCTGATAAAGTAATTTATTGTTCCCGTTTGATATGTTAATTATATTATTATAAACACTTTATCACTCTCTAAAATTCCGTTAAAGATATTTCAATCATTGATAAATCACATTTATAAGCTGGCTGAAATTTAGTATCACCAAGGTTTACAATAAATTCTTACCTTAACAATCAATTACTTTGGTACTCCATTAGTATCTTTACCTGAGGCAATGCGATGTGATATCAAAATCTTTTGAGCATTTATTATTAACTTAAATATTTATCGATATGGACAGAGAAGCTTATAAAAATAAAGCCAAGGAAAGCATTGATGAAATCTTTGCCGCAATTGATGAGCTGGAAGCAAAAAAAAACAAGGCTCTTGCCGGGGCAAAAGCCGAGTACTCTGAAAAACTTGCTGAACTGAAAGCCAAAAAGGATGACCTACAGGTAAAATATGACAGGCTCCTGGCAGCGACGGAAGATAACTGGGAGGAGGTAAAAGATGCATTTTCTTCAGCATCAGACTCATTTAAAGATGGTTTTTCAAAAATTGCATCAATATTCAAGCAATAAATGGGACAAATTCAGAATTTACGTTTGTTCAAATCTTTTACAATTACTTAACTTAAATTAATAGTTTAGAAATGTTAGGAACCTTATATTTGTAATACATTTTTTTTCATAAGTTTAGGTTTAGTTAGTTTGGTTAGTTTTAGTAAAAGGATGGAGTCGCCCGACTCTGTCCTTTTCGTTTTTTAATACCCAACCCTCAAGGTCACCCCAACCCTCAAGGTTGGGGTGACCTTGAGGGTATTATTTTCTTCAGGTATACAGCTTTTATTTCTGATACAGATGAAAATGTTTAATTTTAAACGATCAATAAACCCACATGTCAATTAAATCCAAAATATGGGGAACAACAAAGGTGTAATCGAAAATGACAAAAATCCGTTTTCATGTGACCCCTGGATTGCGCAGGGAGGAGAATTTAATGATGTCAGGCGCAAGTTACTGCCTGCCTTATTTGGAAAAGATGAGCGGGCAATTAGAACCAAATTCTCCGTATTCGATGGAACATCTCTGGCTTTTATAGCTATCCGGTGGGGGTATGCCCGATGGGTAGACGGTAAAATTGAGGCTACCGAAAAATGGATGAATGAACAACAAAAATGATGAGAGTAATTGCGATTAACGGAAGTCCCAGAAAAGATGGGAACACTCACCAGGCCTTGGCAATGGTTGGTGATGAACTTTTAGCCGGAGGCATTGATTTTGAAATTCTTCATGTCGGACATAAATTGCTTCATGGTTGTCGGGCATGTGGCAAATGCGCTGTTAACAAGAATGAAGAGTGTTCCATTAAGACTGATGACCTGAATAAATGGATACAGCAGTTAAAAACTGCTGACGGCATCATCATAGGTTCACCGGTCTATTATTCAGGCATTGCCGGAACAATGAAATGTTTCCTGGACAGGGTCTTTTATGTTGCAGGAGTTAACGGTGGATTATTCCGGCATAAGGTTGGCGCATCGGTTGTTGTACTTAGAAGATCCGGAGGATCCTCCACTTTTGACGGAATGAACCATTACCTCACCAACTCCGAAATGATTGTAGCAACCGCCAATTACTGGAACATAATACACGGAAGAGATATAGGCGAAGTTAACCGGGATTTGGAAGGCAGGCAAATTATGCGTGTACTGGGGAAAAACATGGCATGGCTTTTAAAAATGAAGGAAGCATCAAAAGGTTTAGTTGAAGAACCCGATGCTGAAAAGAAAGAAGCCATGCACTTTATACGCTAGATAACTCATTAAAACAAGTTATCAACTATCTCAATATAAAATATTTAAACTTTTCTACATGAAAAAAGTAATCAATGCGAGGATCACAGTAAAACCAGAATCAACCGAACAATTTCTTTCTTATGCTAATGTGATTGTATTAGCCAGCAACCTTGAGAAAGGATGCCTGGTTTACAATCTTTACCAGGAAGTTGGTAAGCCATCCAGTTTCATCTTCTATGAGGAGTATGCAAGCCAGGATGCTGTGGACTTCCACAACTCCACCAATCATTTCAAGACATTTATCGGCCAGATTACGGGTATACTGGCTGAAGCTCCCATGATCGAGGTATTTTAGGGCAAAAGGTCAATTATTTAGTGGAACCACTAATAGGAATGGATTATGGAAAAACCTAATATTCTGTGGACAACGGATAATAAGGATAACGTATTCCGTAGATATTTATGGTTGAAACATGCATTATCATTAACATTGTATGAAATCAGCAAATTCTCACCAAAAGGCAGCTTTGGCAAGAAATAAATACGATTAAATAATACACCACGAATTTAAAATCGCACCCTGACCTTGTTAGGTTGAAGGTCCCTATCTTTGTCTAACCTAAATTGTACTATTCATGAAAGATAAATTCATTATCGACAGAGGTACTCTGATTTTTTCTGATAACCGAATTGAAATTGATGATAAAACAGGGGCCGGCTGGATTTCCACAATGGTTTTACCCGTTGTTTTGATGCTCAACGGTATTGTTTATTTATGGATCTATTTCCAAAAAGGCAGAGAGGAATACCATCTTTGGCTGGGTCTCTTCCTGATCCTTGGAGTGATTATAGGCAGGATTATTGGCGGGAAAAAAAACTTTGACAAACAAATACTACTGAATAGCATTGAGAAAGTAATCCTTAAAAAAGATTTGGCAGACAGAAGTGTGGCGGTAATTTGTTCAAAAGAACGGGGACGGCGAATGGTGGTACTGGATTTTGACAGATATTCCCTTGCCGATTTCAAGCAGGCACTTGAAGAAAAAAACATCGTTATGGAAATTAGATAATCAACCAGCCTGAATAATCAACAACTTAAATGAACCACACATTCGGACTCAAAAAAGGTAAAATAGTTTCTATGGATGACAAAATAGTCAATACAGACTTTGCCGAAAATGAAAAGAAATACCGGATAATTACTTATTGTGCTGATATTCAGAATTAAAATCTTATTTTAAATTGCTTATGAAAAACTTCCTTTCTAATCCCCGCATTTCGAGTGGGTTTTTAATTCTTTCAGGCATCGCAATTTTAGGCATATCGTTGATAAAGCATCCTGAAGACTGGTCGAATTGGTTAACCAGGTTGGGCGTTGGTTTTATTGTACTAATCGTCTTGTTTTCGGTTTTGTATTTTATCCGGTATTTAAAAAACAGAAAACTTAACGGGTAAGTCAAATGGCAACCAAAAGGAATGATAAACCTATCAGTCAAGACCCGGAATTAATGAGGAAGGATCCTCTAAAATGGTACGGGCCATTCTATTTCAACAGGAAGGACCCGGGAATAATGGTGCCAAAAATGAATCCTGCCCTGGGTGGTACTTTTAATATGGCGAACCCCGTTGCGATTTTGATATTAGTTGCAATTATCGCAACTATCGTAACAACGGCCATAATCTCCTTCTGAAACTGGGAAAAGCTTTGGTCACACTGTTCCGCCCCAGCGGGTTCTGCCAACAGGAATCAAAACAAAACCCTGCTATGTATTAGATCATATATTCTAATCTATTTAATAAGTATCCCCATCTTCTTCATCAGGAAGGTCGCATTCAGGTTCTGGCAAACCCCTTCCTGTAATTTGTAATCTATGCTCATTTGATCATCAATGATCTGGATTTCAAAACACAGGTTCTGAATATTATCAGGATATTGCCGGATCAGGTCGCCCAAGGACAAATCATGAGTGGCTATTAATCCGACTGACTGATATTTAATTAATTGTTCAAGAAGTGCTATTGATCCGGCCTGTTTATCCTTTGAATTAGTGCCCTTCAATATTTCATCAAGCAGAATAAAAGTCTGTTGTCCGCTTTCAAGCTCCGTAATAATCTGTTTAAGCCTTCTCAATTCAGAATAGAAGAAGGACTCCTTCCTGGCAAGGGAATCACTCGTACGAATGCTGCTGTGTAGTAAAATCGGATAAAAAGTGAACCTTGAAGCAAATACCGGGGCACCTATCATGGCCAGCACATAATTGGTTCCTACAGTTCGTAAAAATGTACTTTTACCCGACATATTAGCCCCCGTAACAATGCAATACTGATTCCACCGGGAGATGGAAATATTGTTGGTCACACATTCACTTTTGGGAATCAGGGGATGTCCCAAATTTGAAGCTTCAAAATTGAATTGGTCTGTAACGGGATCAGGAAATACATATTCAGGATTATTGGCGGTAAAATTTGCCAGTGAAGCAAGTGCATCGATTTCGCCCATGGCATCAAACCATTTTGGGACAACATCCCGGTAGGTAATTTTCCACTTTTCAACTGCAACCAACAAATGAAGGTTAAACAAAAACAGTCCGTTTAAAACAAATCCCACTACCACGTTCAGGTTGTTGTCCATCCAGTTCAACAATTGTGACAGCTGACGGATAATCCTTGAAGGAGCCTTTTCCCCTTTGAAGGATAATTGTTCCTGTAATTCTGCCAGAAGCGGGGAACGAAGATTTGTTTTCTCTATTAACGACAGAAGCCGGGCATATTTGGAAATTATTTCAACCTTGCCTGTAAGCAGGGAATGAACTTTAATCGTTTTCATACCAAATCTCTGGATGACAAACAACTGAATAATTACCATCAGTAAAGGAATCTGATAGACCACAAGATTCATGAAAGACAGTATGATTGAGGCATTTGTGAGTACCGGCAAAATAAATCTAATGTAATTGACCATTCGATTCCGGACCATCGTATTCTCACTATCGACCCATTCAATAAAATCGGTACGGTCATTCTCCTTGCTTTTAATCCCGTAAAAGATCAACATCATTTGCTGTCTAAAATCCTGATCTACTGACAATTCCAATATTGCTTTTTGCCTTTCATCTATCGATTCCCTGAAATTGAATGAATTCTTAAAATATTCAGCCAACCTGTTTTTCCCGAAAATTGTTACACTGCGATTGATGCTATGGAAAAGGGATCTCTCACCAAAAATATCCAAATCATAGCTGTAAGGATGCTCAGGGTCGACAAATTCATTTCCTGGTTCAAAAGATGAAAAATCATAGTTAAGGGCATTTATTTCATCGGTGCATATTCGGATTAACTGGTCACAGTGCTCAATTTTTTGCCTTAGTTGGTTGTTCCATTTCACCAGCATTAAAAACAATATCAAAAATACCGCAGAACTATACACAAATAAAATATCACCTGATCTCAGGAACTTGTAAAAAAGGAATACCATAGCGAGGAAAGCGAACAATCTTAAAAAAGGTAAGTATTGCTCTTTTTTGGCATGTTTATCCCTTTCGGCGACGGTTAATTCAATCTGGTTTGCATATTTCTGCGAAACAATATTCATCTTGTATTATAGTTTTAATTCTGAAAATTGCAGTCTATACCCTCTATCAATCATTATCTGAACCAATTTCATAATGATAAACCCGCGCCAACGGGCATGAAGATTCACTCCCTGTTTTGTTTAAAGATCATGTGATGATTACGTTTTTTGCTGATTTTTGTATTTCTGATAGGCCTGCCTGGTGAATCCTCCGATCATCAAAAATCCAAGTCCGACCACTGTTCTGTTCTCTGTCAACTTTTGAACAGGGTAAATATCTGTCAGTGCAATTACTAAAATAGCCAGACTGATTAATGACAGTATACTTAATACTACCAGCAATTTAAATTGGTTCATAACTTAGGTAAAGCAATTAGGAAAGTCCACTATTACTTGAATTGATTGGCATTAATATAATCCTCAAGCCTTTCAGCATTTAAAATTCCGCTAACCTGTCTTGTTTTATTGTTGTTAAGCCTGATGGCCAGAAATTCATTCAATAATATTCGTTTTACCTTCATAGATTTAACCTCTTTGAATGAGATTTCACTTTGAGCAGACTTCATAAGTTCAAACAACAATTTCATTAAACCAAATAAACCCATAAATATCGCGAAAGTAAGTGAACTTTTTTCCCCGGTCTTTATATACTTGAAAATGAATGAACCTGCCAGCACCAATGCAATAACTGACTGGAATATGGCATAACGCCTTTTGTACTGTGCATTGTCTGTGATAACAATTTTGTCGGTTTCAAATACCAGTTTTCCTTTTTTGAGTTCAAATGTGTTGTCCATTTTCCAAATTTTTCATCAATGGTTTAGATTATCTTCCTGACGGAAACCTGGACTGAGGTATCCAAATTCCCTGTTCCATCAGTATATAATTTAGTTTTTAATTGTCTGATGGAATCGGAGATCAGCGAAGCTAATACCCACATATTCATTTTCGGTTGGTGTGAATATTTTCTCGTGGGCATTTCATGAATAAAACATAGTAAAGATAATGCTTTGCCATGTACAAAGTAAACAGAATTTAAAAATATCGCAGATTATTCAGCGCCATGACCTATTGTAACGATTTCCCGCTAAGACCACAAAAACCACAAAGAAAAAATGCAACCATATAATTCAACCCATACATCATGCGGAGATTTTATGACTTGTCAATTTATTTTCTCATTGTATGGGTGGTAAAAATTCCGGACACAAAAGTCCTTCGAGGAAATTTCCTCACAATCCGTACTAGAAGTCTTCCGGTGTTTTCTTAACTTTAACAGAAATTGCCTCCTATGAAAATTCAATCTCTGACTCTCCTCTTTTTGCTGATTGCTAATTATCCTGTGTTCAGCCAGGTCACGATTTTAAACCGGCCTGCGGATAAAACCGTCACCTTTGGTAACGGCAAATTAAAAATGATGCTCGATTATGATTTAAAATGTGTCGTTAAGAACCTGGAGGTGAACGGCAAATCTGTCGTTACGGATAAACCGGGAATTTTCTCAGGAATTAGTACAGCAAATGCAACATTTTCAACACTCAGGCTGACTTCCTCTCCGACGATAGAAACAGGGAAAAATAGTGTAACAATCCGCAATATCAGCTATGGCGATGCTCAGGCTAAAATCAGCGAAACATGGAAATTCCTGCTTACTGAAACCGATGTAAAGTTTGAAATTGAACGGAAAATTTCAAACCCGTTTATCGCTGAGGAGGCTTATTTCCCGGCTATCAGCTTCGACAATATTGATACCTGGGACGGGGCATTCCTGGATTATGGAGGTCTGGCCTGGTTCTACCTCTTCAACGAAAAACTATGCACCTATGGTATTCATTCCAGCTCTTCATCCTTATGGAACAGTGCTTCGGGCAATGGGTTAACGATAACGGCCTCGTCACCCGGCAAACAGGTTGTATCCAAATTTATGCGCTCCGCGGATGATGAACTGGTATACTCGTTTTGTATTTCAGAGGATGAAATGAAATACAGGTATGACAAGGATAAAAGGATGAGATTCATAAGAAAGAAAACGGACGTTTGGGATGCTTTCAGGGTACCTGCCGGGACATTTACCGGATCTGTCACATTTTCGTGGTTCAATTACAACGATGAATACAACCGCGGCTTTATGGCAGGGATTAACGGGAAGCAGGTAACCACCCTTTTAAATACTGCTGCAAGAATTGGCGTCATTGATTCCAAACTCTTTGGCGGTAACAGTTGGCATACGCCTTACGGACCGGTATGCCTTCATGAGCAGTACATCGCCCAGCTGGGTATAGCCATCAATGACAACAGGTACCTGGAAGGTTACAGGAAGTGCCTGGATTATTACCGGGATAAGGCGATTCAGCCGGATGGCAGGGTTTTACCAAGATGGGCCTACCTGAATGAAGATGCCATGCCGGGGAAAATCAATTCAGATGGTTTTTATGAAGCACAATGGGGATACCTGCTTGACTCAAACCCGGATTTGGTGACAAATATTTCAGAACTCTACCATCAAAACGGAGACCTGGGATGGGTCAGGACTCACAAGGCATCCTGCGAAAAAGCCCTGGAATACATGCTGAAAAGGGATTCCAACGGGAATCACCTGGTAGAGGTGATGACGAATAATCATTCTGAGAAAAGGGGAAGTGACTGGATTGACATTATCTGGGCATCCTGGGAAAACGCCTTTATCAATGCCAAACTCTATTATGCACTGACTTTGTGGACAGATATTGAGAAGCAGCTCGGAGATCAGGAAAAGGCAAACTACTATTCGGATTTTGCCTCCCAATTGAAAATCAGTTTTAACAAATCTACCGACGCAGGCGGATTCTGGGATCAAAATAACAAATGGTACGTGTACTGGATAGATAAAGACAAATCCATTCATGGAAATAACCTGACCGTCCCGGTAAATTTTATGGCAATTGCCTATGGTATATGTGATGATGAATTGAAACGGAATGCCATTCTTGACAAGATTGAAGATCAAATGCAGAAGGAAGATCTTTTTGCCTGGCCTTTATGCCTTTATTCGTATGCTCCGGGAGAGGGAAATGACTGGCAATTTCCTTTCCCCAACTATGAAAACGGAGACATCTTCTTATCCTGGGGTGCTGTCGGAGTGGAGGCATACGCCAAATATAAGCCCGAGCTGGCCCTCAAGTACATTGAGAACATTCTTGCCCGGTATGAAAAGGACGGCCTTGCTTTCCAGCGATATGGCAGGTTAAAGCAGGATGGATTAGGAGATGATATCCTTTCCGGAAACAGCCTGGCCATTGTTGGACTTTACAAATCCATTTACGGAATAAACCCCATGTACAACAGGATGTATCTCAATCCGCACATCACTGACAAGCTTTATGGAACCAAACTGAATTATGCATTCAGGGGTGAAAAATTAGTTGTTGACCTCGAAAAAGGGCGATATTCGGTTTCCAACGGACACTTTAATGTGATTTCTGCCAATGATTTTGGTTTCAATTGCAGAAATAGGGAACTGGAATATTTTAATTCAAACAGTAGTACCTGTTCCCTCAGGGCGGAACTGGAAAATACCGGCAATCTGACTGTTGAAATTTTGAAATGGGATGAAAAAGAGTGCTCCTGGAATCAGAAATTATCTTCCAAAACAAATAAAGTTACTTATTCTATTTTCAAATTAAAGGCCAACAGTAAATATGTGTTTGAATTAAATGGAAAGTTGAGTAATTCCCTTAAAAGTGATGCCAATGGATGTCTTACATTTGAAGCAAATGCTGAAGCTTTTAAATCACTGATTTGTATACGATTACAATGACTTAATCCGATTTGAGAATCATTTAATACAAGAGAGTCAGGATTGTACCAGACTTTCTTGAAATTTTGGTTGTTTACATGTTTTAAATACAAACAGGATATCTGACTATTTGAATGAATTTAGACTAATTAAATTTCAGATACGTTACTGAATGCTAATATTTAAACGATCAATTACTAAATTCGAACCAGAACATGAATTCATTAGGCCAGGTTGGATATCCCTCTGCCATTCCCAGAATTTTAAAGGAAACAGGTGGAGAAGTTCTTTTCACATAACCAGAGACCAAAGTATAATCATTTGCGGGAATGGTTTTCCTGTTAAAAGATAATTGTAAACCACCAGAAATCACCTCCACGGCCAAATCTTTCAAAATAAATTTTGTATCAAGGTTGAGCGATTCAATTTCACAATCAACAGTTTTGACCTGTGTGCCATCCTCACTAAATGTTAGAATAAGCTGATGGTTCTCCACCTGACCACCAGAGTAAGTAATTTTACCCTTAACGGTTAAAATATTTCCACTCCAGACTGCTGATTCGATCTGATTATAAGCTTTATAGAGAGCAAACGCGCTTGAAAAATTCTGTTCCTTGTTACCATCCAGGTGATCGGTGTATTTCACTACAAATTGGTTTCTGAAGCCTAATACAGGCATTTTATTCAAGACATCGAGTGGTATACCAACAAAATAATTTTTTGCTGCACTCAGTAATCCTTCAGATTCTACTGAAATTGAAATATTCCCTTGCTTGTTTTTTGGAACTTCAACCTGAATCTCATTTTCATTAACCATTGTTCCATTAGAAGCCAGATTGGAAATCGGAACTACAATTCCGTCAATTTTCACCATGGTTTTTGCAGGATCGGTTGACCACCCCTTGCCCAAAATTGAAATAACACTCGCACTGACAGCTCCGCATCCCCATGGGTAATAGCCATCAAAATATTTTGTCATGAAATGAGTCCCGACCAAATCTATTACGGGTATTTGTTGAATCCCGCTGACATTCTTTGGCAGAGATTTAAGAACGATTCCGCCAAAGTCCAGTTTTGTCAAAGCCAGATCATCCTTTTTCAGGTCTTTTAAACTGCCATTCAATTTGAACTCGAAATTATTTTTCTTCGCAATAGCTTGTATCTTGGTATCTGTCCCGTTTAAGAAAAGATTGACCGGTCCGTTGTAAATTTCTTTAAGATCAAATAATCCTGAATATTCATCTTCCATGGAAGGAATGGTATAGGAAACCCTGCCTCTGATGATTCCCCCGCTATCGACCTTGGCTTCAGTTATTTCCATTTTCAGGGAAGGGACAAACATTCTGACCACGTTAGCTCCTGCCTCGACAACATTGGGAATAATTGCCGAAGCCATGCTTTCAACACATTCATAATCAAGGTATGGCCTTCCCCGAGTTGAATCTTTCCCAAAAATTATTGCAAAAGGAACGGCTACCTTGTCCTTGCACATTTTGACCTTTACCCCATCATAGGTCTTATAATACGCGTATTCTGAAGTATTATAATCGGATTCACTAAGCAGTGGCAATGGATAGGGATTATTTGACCTTATCGTCGGTTTATATCTGTCGGTATTTATTGTGCCGCCAGAACAGAATTTTTCGTTTGTAAAAATAGCCAGTGATTCGAAAACATCTGTAAATTTTTGAGCTGCTGTTAATTGAGTTGCCAGAACCGGATTTGGTGAATTCGCTTTAGCAAGAGAATACATATCCAGTTTTTTGCATATATCTTCATACGGATCGGGATCACCTACCAGAAAGGAGATCTTCGGAGGATGACTGTCGTTCCTCACATGCGGAGGACATCCCATATCAGCCACCAGGTGTAACGTTTGTCCAAGGCATCTGTAGGCTTTTGCCATGTATGTATTTTTCGTTGGCACATCACTCTCTTTCAACGCTTTAATTACATACTCCTTGGCTTTGGTCCATCCATAGGCATTTTCAGTCCCTGTTGCCCAACTTTTAGCATCCCTCGAAAACCATTCTTTGGGCATGGAAACTAACCACTCCACATTCCCTGAATTGTCAGTCAGATATTTTTTCCCGTTATCAATTCCTTTCGGATCATAAAAATGACAGATAGATGCCGGCCCCCATGGCTCATCTTCCATCCAGCCTCCCTGTGATATCCATTCGATCGGAGTATAGGATTTCTCTATATCGGCAGGCATATCAACCGAGGTATAACCGTCTCCTCCACAGGCCGGACCTGACAGGCCCGGTTGCTTATCGTTGTTCCAGTTGAATTCATAATTCTGAAACTTTGTTTTATCAGAAATGGCATTTGTGCTGACCATTTCAAGAAATCTCAGCCCTATAGAAGTGTTCAATGGTACATGTGTCTCAGTATGACCGTAACCCATAAACAAAAAGACACAGATATAGTACAAAACAATACCGCTAATTATATTCAATATCTTTTTCATAACTATTCACATTAAAATCTCATTAATTTCCATGTGCCATCTTTCTGTTTTGCCATTGAGATTGAAAATGTTGTCCCTCCCATTGTGAAATTATATTCAGAATACAGATCGGTTTCTACTTTCAATATCCTTGTCTTTAAAGCTTCGCCAAACTTTATGAGATTTTTTTTGTCTGCCAGCGAAAGGTCACTGCCATAAATTTTAAGCGCGTCTTCAGTAAGAACACTCTTAATGCTGTTTATATCACCACTTTTAAAGGCCGATTCAACGGATTTGACTGCATCATTAACAGGAACATCAACATCAACATCCTCAATAACAGGTGTTTCCTTGATTTGAGTATCCTTCTTGCAACTACCTGCCGAATGGAATAAAAAAGCTATGAAGAGTCCAGGAATAAGATATTTAAGAAAGAAAAACCCTTTGATTTTCAGCATAATTGTTTTCATAAGCTTATTCTCCTATCATTGTTGTGTAAAAAAAAAAGATGCTATTTCAATAGCGTTTACCTGTTTCCCGAAGGTCAAAATGGCTTTGAAGATCGGCGTAATTGTTGGAGCTGAGAATAATTTACTGCTTTCAGTAGCTTAACCTGTTGAGGAGGTTTCAGTCAATATTAATTCCATAAGGCTAAATACAATAGGTGGCATATTATTCCCAGGTAATATATTGGACAAAATTGAAATAGATTTGATCTACACAGATCGATTGATATGAAATATTGGAAGCCAAACGAATCAGAAAATAATACAGGTCCTACCAGTTAGGTTAAGGGATAAAGGAGTAGGTGTGCAATTTTGGTCATTAAAGGATGAAAGGTATCAAAATAAAATACTAAGAACAAGTTTTTTAACAGAAATCTTTCAACTATGATGATCTAAAATGGAATTTGCAATCTTTACATTCTAATGAAGCTATTTTTAAAAAGAGGTTTGTATCCCATAATCAAAAAATCAACCATTTGGAAAACTTAATTTAGGATAGTAAGTAATTCAACTTTGAGCAAAAAATCGTCTTCCTAAAATTGTATTTGCCTCCAATGACCGTCCACCCTGATTGCTCAGAAATGGACGGACTTTCCGGGTTAATCGACAATTGTAGCCATAGAGAAGCCTTAGAACGGGGGGGGATGTCAGGTTTGGCCGATTTAAGCACCATTCATAGACAAAAAAATCGGCCCTGCATTTTAACCTTGACAAATCCGGAGGTTGGGCTATCTTAAGTTATCGGTTAGCGAGTGAGCGCATTGGAAATTTTATTCATAAAACAGTTGAACTGTTTTTCGAAATTTCTCCAATTAATAGGGGTTAGGTACAGGGATTTGGTTTGTGTTACGAAAAATATCAAAAGGAGATGAATTGAAACTCCAAACTTTGGCATTATCTCTTGCCATTTTTATAAATTTGAACCATTAGTGGACATTCCTCGTTCGCAAGTGTTTTTGATTTGTACCAAACTACAGAAATCGAGGCGTTCATAATGTAAACTGGTTTACATCCTGGTTTACATGTTGCCCTAAAAATCGCATAAAAATAGAAAAATCAGTTAATTACCAAATTCGTAACTAACTGATTTTCAGAGCGGAAAACGAGATTCGAACTCGCGACCCTCAGCTTGGGAAGCTGATGCTCTACCGACTGAGCTACTTCCGCGTTTTTGATGAAAGAGATGCAAATTTATAATAATTTGGCAATTAACACAACCGCAAAATCGGGAATTTCCGTAGAAACCACACTGAAATTTCAAACTTTAACCTATTTGGCAAACTTTCTGAAATTTTTTATCCGGTGAAAAGTCAGGTAGTTGGCATTGTGGAAACTATCCGCTCCGCCAAAATCATCATCATAGGCTGTCCGGGAAAGGAAAATGATGTCATTGCCGTCAAACTGCCAGTCGATGTACTGAAATCCGTGTTTGTAAACATCAGGATGCTTAAGCAAGGTTTTTTTGACTCCCCAGTTCCAGAGATCTGCAGAGCTTTTAAGGACGAGGGTATTTCGAACATCACCCGCCGGAAAAGCAGCGAATTTATCTGTAATCAGGTTTGTTATTGTCCAGTATCGCCTGGATGATTCGTCATAACGAATGGTAAATTTCCTGGCGCCACCTGAAAACTCAAGAAACCCTGTAGACGGATCGAATGAGGCTTTCGTACCATCGTCGCTAATCTCTATTATTGCAGCCATGTCAGTGCCGGGTTCAGATGTTTCAACCCTCAAAAAATCCACCAGCCTGCCTTCAGGAGTGACCACGGCATTGCCTTCCAGCCATCCACGGGAACTGCCATTAAGCCAGGAGGACTCATTGGAGAGGAAATTGCTCGCGGTCCAGTTGGAGGCATCCAGAAGATCAGAATTCATGGGCGCTGAAAGCATCAGGGCAATCAGATGTGTGCCCTTTTTGTCGGGATTGGGTTTTGCATATTCAAATGCCCTGCAGAGTTTCCCTTTGAAAACAACCATCGGAACTGGTGCGGTATGATATTCACCTTCGCGCAATATGCCATTCAGGCTGTTGGTTGGTTCGCTCCAGTGCACTCCTCCATCCATTGAGCGGCGTATTATGATGTTTCCATTGTGCTTCCAGGTTCCCATAATATAGAGAAGTCCCTTGTGGATGAAAAGATTGGACCAGTACTGGCCTTTGATCTCAGCAATTTTTTTCCAGCTTTCACCTTTGTCGGCAGAGCGGAAAACGGCTGTCAAACCCTGCTGATTCTCGGTACTGCCCGGACCGAAAAAATCATTGGATGCCACATAATCACCACCAGGCAGAACGGCAATTGCGGGGGAACCGATAAAGATCCCGGTTGATGCGGGAATATGACTTACTACAATTCCGGGTACTTTTTTTGATTTAGCATCAAGATGAAAAGTAATTGCAGCAATAATATAAACGAACAGGGTCAATTGAGTTTTCACGCGTATATATTATTAATTTATTGTATACCAGGACGCACGGAACCCTCAATTATTACTCAACCTATTTCATGAAAGATCGATCTTGAAGGTTTCGTAAGAAAAAAATTTACCTAATCTATTTATCCGGGTTTCAGGCAAAGAGCTAATTACTATATCATTATCAAACAATATTTTACCGATTGGCTGTAATAATTCAAAGCAGAATTACATTCTTTCAGGGACTTCAATTCCAAGAAGAGAAAATCCGTTTTTGATGATTTTCCCTACAGTTTGAGCCATGGCAAGCCTGAAATCACGAATGGTGAGATCGGGTTCGTTCAGGATAGAATAGTCGTGGTAGAATGAATTGAACTCTTTTACCAGATCATACACATAATTGGCCACTATTGCCGGACTATGTCCTTTACCTGCCTCTTGCACAACTTCAGGGAAAAGAGAGATGGATTTCAGAATTATTCGTTCTTTATCATTTAGCGAACCAGTTTCAGCTTTCGCAGGTATTACAATGCCAGTTTCCCCGGCTTTACGAAGAATGCTCTGAATACGGGCATAGGTGTACTGAATGAATGGTCCAGTGTTGCCGTTAAAATCAATGGATTCTTCCGGGTTAAAGGTCATAGTTTTCTTTGGATCAACCTTCAGAATAAAGTATTTCAGGGCTCCAAGCGCAACAATACGGTAAATATTCTCCTTTTCGATTTCAGTATAACCTTCCAGTTTGCCAAGTTCCAGGGAAACAGACCTGGCCACATCTATCATTCCAGCAATCAGATCGTCGGCATCGACGACGGTGCCCTCGCGGGATTTCATCCTTCCGTTGGGCAACTCTACCATCCCGTAAGAAAAGTGAAAAAGATCTTTCCCCCATTTATAACCCAGTTTGTCAAGTAATAAAGAGAGTACCTGAAAATGGTAAATCTGCTCATTACCAACCACATATATCATATGATCGATGGGATAGTCGCGATAACGAAGCTGAGCAGTACCAATATCCTGCGTAATATAGACAGATGTACCATCCGAGCGGAGCAGTATCTTCCTGTCAAGTCCCTCATTTTCCAGGTTAGCCCAGACAGAGCCATCGCTCTCCTGCTGGAAAATACCCTCACTCACACCACGGAGAACCTCATCGCGCCCAATGGTGTATGTATCTGATTCATAGTAAATCTTATCAAAATCAACGCCCATTGTCTTGTAGGTTTCGTCGAAACCTGCATAGACCCAACCGTTCATCCTATGCCATAAACTACGGACTTCCGGATCATTAGCTTCCCATTTGATAAGCATCTCACGGGTTTCAATGATGCTCGGAGCCTCCTCTTTGGCCTGTTCTTCACTCCTTCCAGCAGCCATCAGTCCGGCTATCTCGCTTTTGTACTGCTGATCAAATTTCACATAGTATTCCCCTACCAGGTGGTCGCCCTTTTTGCCATAAGTTTCAGGAGTTTCACCGTTGCCAAATTTCAGCCAGGCAACCATCGACTTGCAGATGTGAATCCCGCGATCGTTGACAATATTGGTTTTAAACACCTTGTAACCATTGGCTTTCATGACTGCTGCCAGCGAAAATCCCAGCAGGTTGTTACGGATATGTCCCAGATGAAGCGGCTTGTTGGTATTGGGGGAGGAATATTCTATCATCACCAGTTCTGACTGATCCGTAACCGGAACAAAACCATACTGTTCGTCCTTCAGGGCCTCATTGAATCCGTTGATCCAGTACTGGTTGTCAACGGAAAGGTTCAAAAATCCCTTTACCACATTGTACCCGGAAATTTCTGCCAGGTTAGCCTTGAGATACTCCCCTATTTCCATACCTGTAGCTTCAGGCGATTTCCTGGATATTTTAAGAAATGGAAAAACCATTACCGTCTGGTCACCTTCAAACTCTGAGCGGGTAAGCTGTACCTGCACCTGTGAGGGTTCAACGGATTGACCGTAAAGGCTGTTAATCGCCAGGGCTACCTGACCTTTTATGATAATTTCGATGTTCATCCGGATAATTCTGAAAATTTGAAAATAAAGCAGGTGCAAATTTACAACTATCTGACGGAAGCAGAATCATTTGCCGGGGATAAAATCTTCCTACAGTTCAAATATGGGATTAATTCATCCTACTACATCAATTAGTAAAGTTTTTTACAGTCAAAAACCCGGGGTAAAGTCAATCTTCACACCGGGTTTTGCTACAATTCTTTTACTAAAGTTTAATATATGCTTTCCCCATTATAATTCTTTCAGCCTTATATTCCTGAATTTCACAACAGTGCCATGGCCGAGGAATCCTATATGCCCGGTGATATTTTTGACACCAGGGTGGTCCTTGTGGTCCAGTGTACCGTTTCGGCTGGCCGCTGCATAGTCGCCATCCACAATGACATTTCCATTGAGAATCACCTTTACGGTGGTTCCTTTTACAATTACTTCCTCATAATTCCAATCGCCGGTTGGTTTTAAAAATCCTCTTTTTGCAGGGATTATGCCGTAAACGGATCCATGAAACTGGTAGGGCTGTATTCCGGAGTAAATAGGAGCATCATCGTCCAGAATCTGTAATTCCATCCCGACGTAGGCGGCATCACCCTGAAGTGGAGCATGAATACCCAGTCCGTTGTTGGCACCGGGCGTAAGCTGAAATTCAAAACGATAGATAAAATCGCGGAATTCTCCCTGGGTGTAAAGGTTCCCATGGGACGGACCATTGTCGACATTGAGCACAATCTCCCCATTTTTCACCTCATAATCAACGGTATTGCCTGTCCATCCTTCAAAATTAACCCCGTTGAAAAGCGGGACAAATCCTTCTTTTTGCTCTTCAGCTGAAACAACATACCGGTTATCAGTGATTTCTTTAATATATATATCCCTGAAAGCCAGGTCAGTACCATGTGCCTGCAGTTCGATCGCCTCTTTCGGGAAAATGGGCAATGAACGATCCCAGTAATTTTCCAGCGGAACATTGTCAACCACCAATATACCATTCAGGAAAACAGTCACTTTATCTCCTATCATTTTGATATAGAAGTGGTTCCAGTCACCAATAGGATTATCCGCAACTTTTAATGGTGTACTTCTGTTTTTGGTGTTGTTGTAAAGTCCGCCGGAACCAACCTGGGCGCCGACATCAACTCTTGAGGTATCCCAGATTTGCACCTGCGGGGTTCCCCTGAGATAGATACCGCTGTCACCCTTTTTTGTAATTCGCCAGTCTACAATCATTTCAAAATCACCATACTGCTTATCAGAACAAAGATTATCACCCGCACCGTTGAAAACGATTGAATTGTCTTTGACGCTCCAGTTTTGTGTCGATTTTGCGTTGGCTTCTGCTTGTTTTGAAGCCAGCTCCTTTGCACTCATTTTGGCCCTGGTGATTGGATTGCCTACCAGTCCTTTCCATCCTGTCAGGTCTTTGCCGTTGAACATTGGGACATAACCTTTCTCTTCGGGCATAGAAGCCAGGTACTTTTTAATTTTCTCCTTGTCGTAATCGCTTTCGGCACCCCTGATCAACCCGATTGATTTGTTCAGGATATTCCGGACAATCTCTCCGGTCAATCCAATCGGTTTACCGGAATCAGGCAAAGCTATTGTAAGGACTGAGGAAGCAGCATCCGACTGCAATTCACTGTCATCCAAATAATTTGCAACATAAATTAAGGCTGCGAATGTTCTCAGGTCACCAATCCTGTCAATTACCATCACTTTCTGCTCTTTGGTGGATGCCTGAAACATTATTTTGCGATAAAGCAACAATTTCTGATCATCGGGAAGGGTTGAACGGGAAACCAAATCGACAAATCCCTTGAAGGCTCTTGCAAGATATCCTGGATTAGCTACTCCAATCTGGTACAAAGCATCGGCTGCATCAGGGCCGGACCATTTCAGCAAAGCACTGAAAGAAGACTCTTTGACGGACGGATCATTCGATCCAAAAGCATCAATCACTTTTTTAAGTGCTTCATTACCTCCCAGTTTTGAAAATATCTCCAGGGTACGGGCAGGATCGGCTGATTTACTTAACTGATTGACGAACTGATTTTTCTCTTCCATGTCAAAACCGGATGCAGCGCGTACCAAAGCCGATTGAACAGCAACAATTTGTTCACCGGAAGAAGCTTTTTTCAATAATTCAGTCAGCCAGGGAATATTTTCCTCTGTCGACATATTCTTTAGTGCACCATAGGCTGCATTTGAAATTTCAACTTCACTATCTGAAGTATAGGCACTGATTTTGCTGAAACATGACTTCACACCTTTTGATCCTATCAGGCGGATGATTTCAACTTTAGCTGCTTTGGGGGCACCTTCAAGTTCTGCACACAGATCATACAGATGTTCCCCGTCCAGCCTGCGTGACAAGGCATTCGCTGCTGCCGCCGCATCCTTGCCACCGACTAGGTGTTTCTCCAAAATCTTTACAGCGCTGTCCTCCCGGATGCCGGCTAATGCATTAATCGCAGCAACCCTGACATCAGCTGAGGCATCTGCCAATAAAGATTCAAAGTAGGAAAGAATTGTTTTATCGCCCTTACGGCCCAGCATCTCAACAATTTCAGCACGTTGTTCACCGGAGACAGTTCTGGATTTTGCCATCCATTTTCTTGTAGCGGAAACATCCAGCATCGCGGCAGCAAGGTTCATCACCCCGGCTCTATATGCTTTGTCTGAGCTGTCAAATTGCTTTAACAACAGCGAAAGAGACTCCATTCCCCAGTATTTTGCTTTAAGCGCCAAGGCTGCTTCCTTGTATTGCAACTGCTTGTTTTCCTTGCAGTTAACCATCAAGTTGTTGATTACTTTATCACAACTGGTCAGATCACCCTTTTCACCCAACCTGTCGGCATAGGTAACCAGTGAAGGCATAACGCTTGTAGGTTCATAAAGGTATCCTGCTTTAGCGGCCCTGTCAGCCAGAGTCTTATAACTTTCAGGTGAACCAATCCTGGCAAGAGATTCGAGAATTACCCGTTGCAATTTTGGATTTGCGCCATCCAGTTTCCTGATCAGAACTGAATTGGACGCTACAATTCCCATTTCTCCAACAGCTTTTGCAATTGCCAGTGCCTGCAATCCCTGGGCGCCGTCGAGTGCCTTCAGCAATTCCTGGCCGGCAGCAGGTGAGTTAACAGCAACCAATACTTTGACAGCTGCATCGCACAATTTTTCATCTGCAAGGTACCTGGAAAGTATGCCAATGGATTGGTCGGTAGCAACGAAATAGAGCTGGGAGAGATAAAAGGACATAACATCCTTGTCAGAGGCTGACTGGATTGCCTTCAGCAATCCTCTCTCTACCATCAGTTTATCTGCAGTCTTCCCAAATTGGGAAGAATATTTTGACATACTGGCAATAATAAATCTTGCGGCTACATCATCCCCTGTACCCGGAGGTACCACTTTGGCAACAAAAAGTGCAAAGCCTTCCTCCTTGAGATCAACAAGTTCACTCATCAGGTTGTTCAGTTTTGCATCATCCCGGGTTGGCACCTGGGCCAACGCATCAGCTATTTTGGTATTGATGGTCCTGTTGATCTGACTCTTTGCATCGAAACCAATGGTCAACATCAGCGAAACGATCATTAAAAACGATACTATTTTCTTCATATCTTAAATTTCTTCTTGGGTAGGTTATTTAAAAAATCCATTAATCGAGACTCCATGGTGCCCTCATGGGCTGGTGAATAAGACGATTGGCTGCATCATCATCAATAAATCTCTGATTTACAGGATCAAAATGAAGCGTACGACCCAATTGAAGCGCAATTACACCCATATTGACTATGGTGCTGGAATGGTATCCGTTCATCTCGTTCAGAGCGAATTTCTTTCTTGTTCTGACAGAGTCCGTAAAGGTGGTTACCTGTGGCTCAGGATCAGGAAGTGAATCCAGAAGTGACTGAAGGTTAGGGATATTGGTTTTGAATCCCCTGAAAATTTTTCCGTTCGGACCTTCAATGTATGCAGCATCCTTGTCGCGGTTTTCACCATCCAGAATGATTTTGCATCCGTCCGCATAAGTATATTCTATTCTCCTCCAGGAGCCTACCGCGTCATAATGCTGCTCCGGTGCATCGACTTCTACCTTAACCGGGCTGGTGTCGTCTTTCCCCAGCAAATATTGGACCGGATCAAGATAATGCTGACCCATATCGCCAAGTCCACCCCCGTCATAATCCCAGTATCCGCGGAATTTGGAATGAACACGCTCCGGATTGTAAGGTTTGTATGGGGCAGGTCCGAGCCACATATCATAGTCAAGTTCCTCAGGAACAGGCATTGGTTTCAGGTTTCTTTCACCGCTCCAGTAAAATTTCCAGTCGTAACCGGTGATACCGCTAACGGTAAATTTAAGAGGCCACCCCAGTACACCGCTCTGTATCAATTTCTTAAGAGGCTTAACATCAGTTCCCAAACCATAAAATGTATCTTTGAAACGGAACCAGGTATTGAGACGGAAGATCCTGTCGTACTTGTTGATCTCTTCCACAACGCGGAGTCCTTCGCCAATAGTGCGGGTCATAGGCTTTTCACACCAGATGTCTTTTCCGGCGCGTGCCGCCTCAACAGCCATAATGCCATGCCAGTGCGGCGGAGTAGCTATATGGACAATATCAATATCCGGCTGCAATAACAACTCGCGAAAATCATGGTAGGTTTTAACAGGGTTCTTAATCATCTGCTGAGCCTGTTCCAGGTGCTTTTTATCGACATCGCAAATTGCCACGACACGGGTATCTTCGTACCCTATGTGGCCGCGTCCCATCCCTCCTACTCCGATGATTGCCTTGGTAAGCTGATCGCTTGGAGCAGTAAAACCGGTTCCTCCGAGGACGTGTCTCGGAACTACCATGATGCCTGCCATGGCAAGCGATGTGTTCAGGAAGCTTCTTCTCTTCATGTTAAATACTTATAATTGAGTTACTTAAATATAAACAAAAATATCTTTTGTCAAAATATGTCTAACGTGCTAAATTTCAACCTGAAATTGATCCCGGGCTCTAAAAATAATAAGTTTCGCCTGAATATTTAAATAATTTCTTAATAACCTGCCGCCTGGCCGTCTTTGCGTGATTCAGAAGCACCAATGAATACTTTATTCTTATCATCCCATTTAATGGCCTGATAACCTCCATAAATGCCATTTATAAACTGAACCTTGTGCCCTTTCCCGAGTAAGGTACGGATGGATTCATATGGAATACCGCTTTCCAGGTAGATAACTCCCCCGTCTGTCATTTTTTCGCCTGTTGGTTCGCTTGATCCTTCATGGCATATACGAGGTGCATCGCCTGCCTCCTGCAGGTTCATGCCGAAATCAATCAGGTTGACGACCATCTGCACATGGCCTTGCGGCTGCATGGAGCCGCCCATCAGCCCGAAACTGATAAAAGGTTTGCCATCTTTGGTGATAAACGCAGGAATGATCGTATGGAAAGGCCGTTTGTGGGGTTCATAACGGTTCATGTGTGTAGAATCAATCACAAACATTTCTCCACGGTCCTGGAAGACAAAGCCAAGTTTACCGGGTGTCATTCCTGAACCCATTCCACGGTAATTACTCTGAATAAGCGAGACCATGTTACCATCTTTGTCGGCGGTAGTCATATAAATCGTATTGCCTGTTTCAAGGTTGCCTGCGGGATAACTTTTGGCCGCCCGGGCAGCATCAAATAGTTTAAGGCGCTCATTCGCATATTCCTTGGAAATGAGCTTCTGCAGTGGAATCTTATTAAAATCGGGGTCTGCGTAATATTTGGCACGGTCCTCAAAGGCCAGCTTTTTAGTTTCCACAAAAGTGTGAATGTATTCCGCACTTCCAAAACCCATGGCAGCAATATCAAATTTCTCAAGCATGTTAAGCATTTGCAATACGGCAGTCCCTTGCCCATTGGGTGGCAGTTCCCATATATCATATCCCCTGTAATTGGTTGAAACAGGTTCGACCCAATCGGAATGATGGTCGGCGAGGTCTCTCATGCTGAGAAACCCACCCTGCTCTTTCATATAATCGACCATTTTTTGCGCAATCTCCCCTTTGTAAAAGGCATCCCTGCCCCCGACTGCAATTTTCTCCAAGGTAGCCGCCAGGTAAGGATTTTTAAAGATTTCACCCTTGGCAGGTGCTTTCCCGTCCGGCATGTAAATCTCTTTGAAGCCCGCAAATTTCTGCAATAGACTGGAATTGGATTTCCAGTAATAGGCAATTAGTTCACTGACAGGAAATCCTTCCCGGGCATAGCTGATGACTGGCTTAAGAAGCTCCGACACAGGAAGTTTCCCGAATTTTTTATGCAATTCGAACCAGCCGTCCACACATCCCGGCACCGAAACGGAAAGTGGTCCAAGGGCAGGAATCCTGGTGATTCCGTTTTTCTTGAAATATTCGATCGTCAGATCATATGGAGACCGACCGCTGGCATTCAATCCGTAAAGCTTCTTTGTTTTTGCGTCCCAAACAATTGCGAAAAGATCGCCTCCGATCCCGTTACTGACCGGTTCCACGAGCCCAAGCATGGCATTGGCAGCAATGGCAGCATCCACAGCATTCCCTCCTGCCTTCAAAATGTCAAGAGCAACCTGGGTTGCAAGTGGCTGACTCGTGCAGGCCATACCATGCTGCGCGATCACTTCAGACCTTGTAGCAAAAGTACGGCCTGTAATACGATCCTGGGCGGTGACCATGGAGGCCCAAACGAAGCCAATCAACAATATTGCATACTTCATAACCATAATTTCAATTCGTTTTTTTCAGAAATGTCGTTCTTTAGAATGGTAAATATAAACAATCTTAAAGCGTTAAAAAAGAGAGAATTCTGGCATTTGTTTTTGCTAATCAAAGTTACAGGACTGACGTTATCAAATTAATCTCTATTTTTAAGAAAACTTATCCACCTGATTAACCTCATGCTAACCGGTAGATTTATAGAACTGTACGATCGACTTGTGCCCGGGATTGACCGGAACCGTATCTACCATGATCCATTGCATACTTTGGCCTTTGGGACCGATGCCAGTTTTTACAGGTTAATTCCGAAAATGGTCATCAAAGCCAAAAACGAAACAGAGGTATCCCTGATATTGGAAGAAGCATCCAGGCTGATGATTCCCGTAACTTTCCGGGCAGCCGGAACGAGTCTGTCAGGACAGGCTATTTCAGACTCACTGCTTATAATTGCAGGAAATCATTGGAAAAAAGCCACTGTAGAGGAGAATGGGAATGCAATCAGGCTCCAGCCCGGACTTACAGGAAGTGAAGCCAACGCATTGCTCGCCAGGTTTGGCAGAAAGATTGGGCCCGACCCTGCGTCAATTAATTCAGCAATGATAGGTGGAATTGCAGCAAACAATGCCAGCGGAATGTGCTGCGGGGTAGCAGAGAACTCCTATCAGACCTTGCTCAGCATGCGTATTTTGCTTGAAGACGGGACGATGCTGGACACAGGTGACGAAAAGGGGTGTGCCACGTTCAGGGAATCACACACAAGCCTTTTGAATCAAATAGAACTACTCCGGGATTCAGTCATTGAAAATCAAGAACTTACAAGGCTGATACAGAAGAAATACCGGATGAAAAACACCACCGGTTACAGTTTGAACGCTTTGGTCGATTATTCTGATCCAATAGATATCCTTCAGCATCTGATGATTGGATCCGAGGGAACACTCGGTTTTATTTCTGAAATTACTTACCGAACAGTGGAGGAACTACCTTTCAAGGCAAGTTCACTGATTCTTTATCCGTCGATTCATGAGGCTTGCAGTGCGGTTATCCTTTTGAAGGAAGCACCTGTTGCAGCAGTTGAACTGATTGACCGCGCAGGCTTAAGATCTGTTGAAAACGAGGAAGGATTGCCTGTCGATCTCAAAATAGTTGGAATGAATGTGTGTGCCCTGCTGGTGGAAACGCGGGCCAATCAATCGGATTTACTAAACGCTCAGATAGAAAAGATAAAGGAGGCTGTCTGTTCGATTGTTACCACAGGACCTATTCAATTCACTGATGATGAGGTAGAATGTGCGCGTCTCTGGAAAATCAGGAAAGGAATGTTTCCATCGGTAGGAGCCATGAGAAAGAAAGGTACGACTGTGATTATTGAAGATGTCTCCTTCCCTGTTCAACGGCTTGCGGAGGCTACGCTTGACCTTCAGCGGTTGTTTGAAAAATGGGGTTATTCAGAAGCAGTTATTTTCGGACATGCGCTCATGGGCAACCTTCATTTTGTATTTACGCAAGATTTTGGCGACGAAAAAGAGGTAGAACGATACAGAAACCTGATGGATGAAGTGGCTCATCTTGTAGTTTTTAAGTATGATGGCGCACTAAAGGCAGAACATGGAACAGGCCGCAATATGGCACCCTTTGTTGAAATGGAATGGGGCGCTGAAGCGTATCAGTTGATGAGAAGAATCAAAATAATTTTTGATCCCAATAATCTTTTGAATCCCGGCGTTATCCTCAACAATGACCCAAAGTCTCATCTTAAAAATCTAAAGCCGATCCCCGTTGCATCCGAAAAAATTGACCGTTGCATAGAATGCGGTTTTTGCGAACCCAGTTGCGTTTCGGCCGAACTTACACTCACCCCCCGGCAGCGCATTGTTGTGTACCGTGAAATGGCCAGCCTGCAAAAGAGCGGCAGAGAGCCGCACCTGCTTGCAGTTCTTAATAAATCATACAAATATTCAGGCAACCAGACCTGTGCAACAGACGGGCTATGCGCCACAGCCTGTCCGGTAAAGATTGATACAGGAAAGCTCATCAAGGAAATCAGGAATGGAGAGATTGGCCAAAGACAAGACAAGGGACTTTGGGTATCGAGGAGAATGCACGTTATCACCAGTTTAATGAGAAAAATGCTGACACTGGTGGCTTTCTTTCACGTTCTATTTGGAACGCGGCTGATGACAGCTCTCACAAAGAGCGCCAGGTGGATATCATTTAATAACATCCCGTTGTGGAACAGGTGGATGCCCGTTGGGGCCAAACCTATTCAATCCTGTCCCGAAAATTCTGTATCCGGACCATGCAGGGTAGTCTATTTCCCCTCGTGTATCAACCGGAGCATGGGACCGTCAAGGTATGACAAGGAGGGTCAGCTAACCGAAGTAATGGTAAGGTTATTGAATAAGGGAGGTTATGAAGTGATTTATCCTCAAAATCTCAACAATCTATGTTGCGGTATGGCTTTTTCAAGCAAAGGATATACTGAAGCCGGTGAATCCAAATCCAGAGAACTCGAAGCGGCTCTCTGGCAAGCAAGTGAAAACGGTCTTTACCCCATTCTATGTGACATGAGTCCCTGCCTTTTTACAATGAGGGAAAACATGGGCTCAAAATTGAAATTGTTTGAACCCGTAGAGTTTATCCTGGAACACTTGTTGACACAGCTGAAAATTAATCCATTAAATGAAACTGTGGCGGTCTTTCCTGTTTGCAGTCTAAAAAAGATGGGGATGGAAAACAAACTGACGGAACTTGCCCGGTATTGTGCCAGGGAGGTGATCGTAACAGAGTCCAATTGCTGCGGATTTGCGGGAGACAGAGGATTCTCCGTTCCGGAACTGAACCGGCATGGTTTGCGTGATCTTAAAAATCAACTTCCAAAATCGTTGTACAGGGGATATTCCAACAGCCGTACCTGCGAAATCGGTCTGAGCAATCATACCGGAATTAACTTTCAATCAATTGTTTACCTGGTAGACAAAGTCAGTACTCCCCATGAGTAGCTCCCTCTCGTAAAATTTTGGACATTAGCGTTTTTAGATTTAGACTTCACGGCTCAACAAGAATTATCAAAGTACAAAGTGCCGCATAGATAATTTTACAATCGGTCATTCACATCAAAACACTAATCAAAACACTCTATAACAGCATTTTAATCTGATTCTGGCAATTATTCTTTACAATTTTGGCATTCTCGTAATCAGGATTTACTTTAAGGGACATCTCCATAAGTTTAACAGCCTCATTGAATTCAATTCTTGCTTTTGTATTCTCATCTTTGAAAGCCTTATCATTGGCAGAAAGTTTTCCGGAAGTCACCTGGTCTGTGGCTTTTTTAAGAATGTCCTTACCTTTATGGTAATGTTTGTTACCTTCCTCATAATAATGTTTTGCCAATGATTCCTTCATCGCCTTGGAATTCGGAACCTTTGCCAATCCTTCATACAGTGTTTTTACATAACCCTCAGGATTGTTCTCGGCCAGCATAATACATGCTCTGTACTGGTATGCCATATCAAGGTTGTAACCAGCCGCAATTGTCATATCAATGTATTTCCTGGATTTCTTCATGTCTTTGACATTGTATGCACAAGCACCCATTGCAAAGATCATGGCATTGTCAGCGGGTTTACTACCCCAGGCAGTTAACGCTTTTTCATACTTTGATAATGCCAGGGCATATTGTTTGGTATTATATGCCTTATCACCCTCACTCTTCAGTATTTCAACCTTTTGGGCGTGCAAAACAGAAAAACTGAAGCACAAAATCAGGAGCACAACAAGTTTTCTCATACTATTCTATAATTAAGTTAATACTGGTCAGAATGTATTTGAAGTAGAAATTTCATTATCTGAATAAGGATTCGAAATAACACTTAACCGTAATTAAAGATTAAATACGTAACATCCTCATTATTAATCTTATACAAATCAATAAGAGATAAACACTACCAAAGTTACAAAAAAATATCAGGGATTGAAATGATCTGTGTGGAAAAATCCTAAAATATTCAAAATTAAATCAACATAGGTTTGAGCAACCTTAAAATCAGGATCAAGATGAAGGCACCGGCGAAAACTGTTTAGAGCAGCACCCCAATTCTGCATACTGTACTGGATTTCTCCTTTCAAAAAAATGGCTTCAGTACTCTCCCTCAAGGCATTATCTTCAAGACAGGCAAGCGCCTTATCAGGATTTCCGTTTTTCCATAGTGCGCGTGCCTCAGTAATCAAATCATTCATAACTCGAAACTCTTCATTGTCCGTCGGATCTGGTCACAGAATCCACTCCTTTTATGTTTTTCAGTTTTTGCATGAGGAAATCCAGGTGATTGGTATCATTGACAAAAACTCTCAGAATTGCCTCAAAATTGCTGTTTTCGCTGCTTACATTGATCGAACGCATCTGTACTCCGACATCCTTTGATATTATATGTGTCAGATCACTGACAATGCCTATCCTGTCTGAACCGGCAATCCTGATGGTAGCCTGGAAGGAATTCCTTTTGCCGGTCGATCTCCATTTAGCCTTTATAAGCCGGTATGGATACCTCTCAATCATCTGCTTTGCGTTTGGACAGGCCAACCTGTGTATTTTGATGCCTTCGCGGATTGTCACAAAACCAAAAATATCGTCACCGAAAATGGGATTACAGCAGGCAGCCAGTTTATAAATAACATTTTTCAGATCGTTGTCAATTACCAGGAAGTCGTCGCCTGAATCAAAGGAGAGTTCCTTGAGCTCGGATGGAGCAAGGATCGCAGAGAGTCTCTCTTTGGCACTCTCTTCCTCATTCACCGAAACAACTTCCTTGATTCCGAGCGGATCTATCTTACCGACTGAAATCTGGTAGTATAATTCAGAAGCAAGCTTAAGTTTGTAATGCTTCAGCAAGTCGCGGATCACCTGGTCGTTCAGCTCAATCTTCCAGTTTTTGAATTTTCGCCTGAGTATTTCCTTTCCGTTTTCTGCTTCGCGCTTTTGCTCCTCATTCAGACTTGCCTTTATTCGTGATTTTGCTTTGGTAGTCACTACAAAATCAAGCCAGTCAAGTTTAGGTTTCTGGTTGTTTGAAGTCTCTACAATTGGCTGATCTCCGTTCTTCAGGCGGTATTTCAGGGTAACCATCTTTCCGTTGACCTTGCCACCCACACAGTGATCGCCAATATGAGAGTGAATTTCATAGGCAAAATCAAGCAATGTAGCGCCGGCTCTCAGTTTTATAAGATCACCCTTTGGAGTAAAAACGAAGATTTCATCATCATAAATATTGACTTTAAAGTCTTCAATAAAATCAGCCGGACTCATTTGAGGATTCTCCAAAATCTCCCGTATATTCTTGAGCCATTCGTCAAGCTCCTTTCCACCCGATTTACCCTCTTTGTATCGCCAGTGAGATGCCAGACCGTTCTCTGCCACCTCATCCATCCTGCGGGTGCGAATCTGAACCTCTACCCATTTTTTATCCGGACCCAGCACAGTCGTATGCAATGATTCATAGCCATTTGACTTTGGGAAAGTAATCCAGTCCCGCAACCGTTCCGGGTTGGAGAGATATTCCTCGGTTACCACTGAAAACACCTGCCAGCATTCTGCTTTTTCATTCTCAGGATTTGAATTAAGTATGATCCGTATGGCAAAAAGATCATAGACCTCCTGAAAATCAACCATTTGCTTTTTCATCTTGTTCCAAATGGAAAAGATAGATTTGGTTCTGGCTTTCATTTCGAAATCGAATCCCCTGCTCTTCAGCTTCTTTTCGATAGGTTTTACAAAAGCAGATACAAAATTGGCCCTTTGTGTTTTGGTTTCCAGCAATTTATCGACAATAATTTTGTATTCCTGAGGATGCAGGTATTTTAGAGCAAGATCGAGCAATTCGGAATTTATTTTGTACAGCCCAAGGCGATGTGCCAGGGGAGCATAGAGATGCCATGAATCAATGGAGATGCGCTTCTGGAGTGCTTCAGGCAGATTCTCAAGTGTTCGCATATCCTGCAACTGATCGGCAATTTTAATCAGTATCACATAAATATTCCCTGATAAGGCAAGCATTAACCTCCTGAAATTCTCACTCTGGACTGCAATATTTTCAGTATTCAGGGAATTAATTTTGACGATACCTTCCAGGATTTCCGCAACAGCCGGCCGATAATTTTTCCTGATTTCGGCAGAAGAGTAAGGCTGGTCATTGCTGTCAAAAATATTATGGAGCAGGCATGCAATCAGAGAATCTGTTGAGAGTCCCAGTTCAATCACCGCGATCCGGGCAACCGAAATCGAATGATGAAGAATAAATTCGCCATTTTCCCACTGCTTTTCTCCCAAAACTGTGATCGCGTGATCCATTGCTAAATGAATCAGGGGAAGATCCTTTTCCGGAATCTGCACCTTACATTCGGTGATTAATGCTTTGTAGCTCTCCTTTATGCGCTCAATGCCTGTTGTTTCCATGCATTAAAAATTATGATATCCTACTACAAGTTCTGCCTGACCAAAAAATTGAGGAAGGTGAAAATCGGGAGAATCAGAATTTATGCTATTCCAGGAGAGAAAATGTGGTATCCTGGTCAGATCACCACATTTATAAAAATTGGCCCTGAAAATGCTCCCTGGTTCAATTCCAAGTAAATCAAGGGGAATGGCAACAGTGAGTTTCCAATTGAATTCAGCTTTTTCATCCGGCAGATTCTGTTTATTCAGCGAAGGTTTCCTGAGTATTCGCTCCAAATCGCATGCTGCCAGAGGTTCCCTCTTCTGCTTATTTCCGAAGGCTGCGAAGCAATAACCCAAGGCATTAAACTCAAAATTCCGGTAAACGGCAGTTTCACCAGGTGATGAATCAGCTGCGGAGATAAAAAACTCCACGCAAGAATCCTCCCACACTGCCTCCTGATCAGCCAACGCTTTTGCCCGAAAAAAGTCCCTTTCAACTTCATAATAGAGCCACAAATACAATTTTGAATAACCAGCCCAGAGCTTTGCAACAGGATTATAGGAGTATTCAGGCCAATTAATTTTATCAATCGACAAAATAGATCCCTCCTTTTTTAGCATTGAGCCTATCGCTTGATTATCTAGCAACAAAGGGTCTCCGACATAAGGAATCAGCAGTTCTTCAATGGCAGATCTGGTCATAGCCGGCTTCCTGTTTAATGTGAGAGTAATATTAATTCAAAAAGGCATCAAAAAAAAATATTAATTTTAGATAGAATTAATACAGTTTACCATGTTGCGAAAATGGGCAATCCGGTTTCTCCTTTTTATCGGCCTGTTAGGGCTGGGATTCTTCTTTTTTGTTCTGTGGATCAATCTGGAAGTAACCAAGACCGGTAAACAATATTCGTACAATTCCGTTAATGCCATTCCACACAACCATTGCGCAGTCGTTTTGGGAACCAGTAAATATCTGGGCACGGGCAAGGAAAATCTATATTATACTTACCGCATTAAATCTGCTGTATTGCTCTACAAAAGCAAAAAGATCGACTACATCATTGTCAGTGGTGACAACAAGCACAGAAATTACAATGAACCGGTTTCCATGTTCAACGATCTTGTGGAGGCAGGCATTCCAAAAGAAAGGATTATCCTGGATTATGCGGGTTTCCGGACCCTGGACTCGGTCGTACGATGTTTTATGGTCTTTGGACAACATGAATTTACAGTGATCTCACAACCATTCCATAACCACCGCGCAATTTTTCTTGGCCGGCAGAGAGGGTTGGAAGTGATTGCATATAATGCAGGAGATCAGTATGGGGCACCCTCTGTCAAGGTAGTTTTACGCGAAATCGGAGCCCGTGTATTACTCGCTTATGATCTGATCATGGGTACCCAGCCTCATTTTCTGGGTGAACAGATTAAGGTTCCTGACTAAAATAAAAAGTATAAAGTAAAGGGGATAAAGGGTTTCAATGGATAATGCATTAAAAAATATAAAGGAAGCGGAGGATATGTTGCTCAATGTAGGAACGTTGCTCATGAGCTCCGGCGCAAGTACTGGCCGGGTCAGAACAACTGTCAACAGGATAGCTGATGCACTGGGTTATGACATAGAGCTTTTGATCACCAACCGCTCACTGATGCTGAAAGTGATCGACGAAGAATCAGACAATTTTATTGCCAGCCTGAAACGGACCTCCCCTCATGGAGTTAATTTTCGTGTTGTCTCCGGGATAAGTAAAATGAGCTGGAAGGTTGTCGGGGAGAACTGGAACATTGCCCAGATCAATGCTGAAATTAAACGCCTGGTGGCATTGCCGCATTACCCCAGGCTAATAATTCTCTCGTCTGTTGCCCTCGCCGGCAGTTCTTTCTGCGCCCTGTTTGGCGGGAAAGGGATTGAACTGGTGGTAACTTTCGTTGCTACATTTTTTGGGTTGTTTATCCGTCAGGAGTCATTAAAAAAGAGATTTAACCCTTTCGTGGCCATATTTTTTGCCTCTTTTGCCGCTTCCATCCTTTCGGGATTGTCAGTGAAAATAGGGTTTGGAAACTCCCCTGACCTTGCTTTTGCTACTTCCGTATTGTTCCTTGTCCCCGGTGTACCACTGATCAATTCTTTCACGGATATGATTGACGGCAACATCCTAAATGGTATTGTCAGGGGAATTCATGGTCTAATAATCGCCTTGTCCATAGCATTGGGTCTGCTACTGGCAAAATTCCTATTAAATATTTAACAGATGGAATGGATCACACTTTTGGAAAAAGGATTCTGGGCCGGCTTTGCGGCACTTGGATTTGCCATTCTGTTCAATGTACCACAACGAACCTTGTTTATTATCTGGGGATTGGGTGCAGTCGGCGGACTCGCAAAATTTCTTGTACTTGGACTGGAGGTTAATATAGCGCTGGCATCCCTGGCAGGCGCCGCTCTTATTGGGGTACTAAGTGTCTACGCATCCCATAACAAGCAGGCTCCTCCCCTGGTTTTTTCCATACCCGCCGTAATTCCCATGGTTCCGGGAGCATTCGCCTACCGCATGATGCTGGGATGCATGGAACTGGCAGGAAAATCAATTGATTCCCAAACCTATATGAAAACGCTTGCAGAAACTACCAACAACGGTCTTAAAGCTTTTTTTATTCTGATTGCAATTTCGGCGGGCGTTTCAATCCCCATGCTGGTAACAAGGAAGGACACATTCAAACGGATAAAAAGCAGCGCAGAACAGGAATAAGAAATATAACACCTGTTAATCAGCAAGTTAATCTCAATAAAATCCCGGTAAATTTTCACACATTACTCACCACTTCTATATAAGCTCCAAAATAATGTTCTTCCATTGGTGGTGTAAGGGGAAGAAAACCGCTTTCAATCTTGTGTTCCTTCATAATCAATGGTTTTACTGCCTCCATTTCCCTGCAGAAAGATTGAAAATTGCTGTTTTTTGAGTAATAAACCTGCAGGTAGCCCTTCGACCCAGGAGACATATACTCTCTCATTTTCAAGGAAATAGCACCCATTGTAAACCGACCGTTTATTTCTATCATCGGATGAAATTTCAACTCTCCCGTTTCAGAACGATAAATTAGCGCATCCACCCCGATCCAGCCTTCATACATGCTCACATAATCGCTATGACTTAGCGCATCAATAAGCAAATCAACGACTTCAGCAGTATGTTTTTCGAGAATCACTGAACCATTATCGGATCCATCCACTTTTTCTTCCAGAAAATTCCGGACATATCTGCCTTTTCTGTCTGTTTCAAAAATAGTACGACCCTTGTACTCGATTTTTCCCTGACGTGAATAAAACTGGAATGAAACATCCATTACTTTGTCCAGCCAGGCTTCCACAGTAACAAAGCCCTGTTGGTTAAGCATACCTGACAGCAGTTCATCATTTTTCTTCTTGCTGTCGATATTGGGGAATAGCAGTAATCCCCTGCCGGAGGAACTCCATGGGGTTTTAACAACTGACCGGCTGTGCTTTGAAATTTCATTACAAATCTGCGCCAGGTCACTGCAAACCACAGGCAGGTCTGACCTGCACGGCATCCAGGAAAACACCTGATGATCCATTATCTTCCCCAATAAATCAATTGCTGTCAGACGGCTGTAGAGCCTTTTATGGGCCGGCTGCCATGTTGCAACCGCAGAATACTGAAAATCATCCCGGTAGGATTGCAATGAATTTTTGAACAACCGGCAAACTGCAGGACTCCAGCCCCAGGGCTGAATTCTTCCTTTCGGCAATGACAACCATTCGGGATCGGAAAACGCCTGATCCTGGCTGATAAACCCGGGAAGTCTGAAACCAAAACGCTGCATTTTCAAACTGAACGAAGGATCGACTTTCCCCCTGACCAGTACATGATCCTTTTCCTCGCCGAGCCAGCCTGGAAGATATCCTAAATCGTGTTCAAACTGCCGTAACCTGGCAGAAGGAGTATAATAGGGTGATCCATTCGCGATAGCAGGTTCACAGGTTGGATTGAAAATCCAGGTATCTGGGAGCATTGGAGAAAAATTATGAATTATGAATTATGAAAATGTTTATAATGATTCTAAATAATTACAATTTTTTAATTTCCAGGTCTTGTTGATAATCCTAATTGCCAAAATTATATAAACTGCCTGATAAACTTATTATTTTTACCAAATGATGCAATTAACCCTTTCCCTATGAAAACGCCAAAATTTTTGATTTGCAGTGACCCTCTCAATGAAGAGTCAGCAGAAATGATCCTCCATTCACACATGCCAAAATTTCTGGCTCAGGTCACCCCAATTCCCTTCACTGATATCGAAAAAAGGCCCGTAAAACCTTTTGCAGATGCTTTGTATGTCAACGCAGACGGAGCACTGGATGTATACCGGATCGAGGCAATTGAAACTTTCGACCGCGTTGAAGAAGATGACATCCAGGATGAACTGTTCCCTGCAGCTGATTATTTCTGCAGATACTTGCTGATGATGGAAAAAGAAGAGGGTTTAACTCCGGGCTTCCCGGTGAAGGATTTCAGTACGGAACTGCCGGGATTAAAAATTCTGCATGCACCCGCGGTATGGACTGTCGTCTACAACGGATTGGTTGCGGAATTTGGCACAGAGGAGGAGATGGATGACTTCCTGGAAGGAGACCTGAACATTGAATCTGAATTACTGGATAAAGGAGTCATCAATCAGTTTGATTAGCAAGCCTTTGCTTTTTTCTCAAGTAATACTGTGACAATGGGAATCCAATGACTGAAAGCAGGATGATCAGGGTACCCGCATAAAAACCAGCTGTCATTTTTTCTGTCTCTCCAAAAATAAAATAGGCCATCAGGATTCCGTAAACAGGTTCCAGGTTGATGGAAAGTGTCACTGTGAAAGCAGAAAGATGCTTCATCACTTCGATTTGTGTTTTATGGGCAAATGCGGTGCACACTGTTGCCAGGATGACCAGGTAAATTAAATCAGACCAAGTGGGTACCAGGACCGGAGTACTGATACCTTTCCCTGAAAGAAGCATAAATACCGTTATTGCGATCCATCCACCGATCATCTCGTAAAAACTGATCTGTATTGCACTGTGATTCACCACCAGTTTTTTGTTCATCACGGTGAATAATCCCGCAAGAAAAGCGGAGAGCAGAGAGACGAGGATACCCAATGTATAGCGTGTTTCGAAACGGAAGATGAGATAAATCCCGGAAATGATAACCAAACCGATAATTACTTCAAAAATATTGATGCGTTTCCTGTGGAAGAAAGGCTCCAGGAAACTGGTGAATAAGGTTGTCGTTGCAAACACGCCAAGTGCTACAGAAACATTTGCCAGCTTGATTGCTCCAAAAAATGTGACCCAGTGAACCGCAATAATGACTCCCACCATGAAAAAACGGAGAAGAGCCCGGCGAGACACTGAAACATCCTCTCCCCTCAATTTCAGGTAAATATAAAAGGTGACAATAGCAAGAAGCATTCGGTACCAAACCAACTCAAGCGCAGGCAGTTCAATGAGTTTCCCAAGTATAGCAGTGAATCCGTATATCAGGACAATCAGGTGTAACTTAAGGTAAGCAGTTTTTAGCTCTTTTCTCAATGCAGGGAATTTTTTCCAAAAATAGCAACGTTTGACATAAATCAGTGAAATACGGCATTTATTCAGCAGTGAAAATTTCGTTTGGCGAGACAAAAAGCTATCATTCAGTTTTTCTAAAATAAATTACTTGTTAACTTTGCTTTTCACTCTTTTACGAAAGAGAAGTAGACTACATTTCCTAATTTAACTACCAATGGTTTTAGACACTATTGAAAATGCAGCTAACTACCTGCCTCTGAGCGAAGGTATAGCCAAAGCCCTCTTATACATCCGGCAGAACGATGTTGCCGCTATTGAACCCGGAAGATACGAAATTGAAAGTGACCGGCTGATTATGATTGTCTTTGAGTACAACAACACCACCACCGACAAGCATAAACTTGAAGGTCACCGCCGTTACATCGATTTGCAATACTGGGTTTCAGGCTCTGAACTAATGGGGCATGAAATTTTAAATTCACAACCGCTGGTGGAAGACTACAACGAAAAAGCAGATTATGCTTTTTACAATTGCGATGCCACCTATACAAGACTTTCACCGGGGATGTTTGTAATTTATTATCCCACAGATCTCCATACTGCGGTTTCAGACCCCCGGTCAGACTCAAAAGTGAAGAAGATTGTATTCAAGATCCAGGTTGAGTCATAATTTTTTTTACCACCCTGCAAAGTTGTTCCATCGTCTCAAGCACAGTGGTCCCATCAGAATAGCTGACTGACCAACCATTTGTCACCCTGGTGACTTCCATTTCATAACTGGGAAAAGGAACTTTTTCGTCTTCCTGGACCGATTTTGAGGATTGATGAACGATTTCCTGTTGAGTACCTGAAGATATAACAACCTCGAATCCAATACGTTCCAGTGCTTTTGTCATCCATAACACCTCCGATCCCCGGGCAGTAAGCTTCACTTTGCCCTTGCTTTCTTTCCGAATCCTGAAATCACCTTTCTTCGGATCAAAAACTAAGTGCTGATTATTTGGGAACAAGGAACCAAAATATCCCCTTGAGGCAATTTCTTCAGGTAGGCCCTCCACTACACGGTCATCCAGCATAAGCCAGATGTGATCAGCCATTGAAAGCGCAGTATTTAAATCATGTGTGGAGAAAATGATGCATTTCCCCTGTTCTTCGGCCAGCCTGTGCAGGATTCGAACTATCTCGTATTTATTTGAAATATCCAGGAATGCAGTCGGCTCATCAAGCACCATGATCCTGGTATCCTGTGCCAATGCCCTGGCAATCATCGCTCTCTGGCGCTCTCCGTCAGATATGCGGCTGATCTGGCGGTTTTCATAACCGTTCAACCCTACCTGCTGAATGGCAGTATCGATAATTTTCTGATCATAGGGGGTTAGCTGTCCAAACCAGTTCGTATAGGGAAATCGCCCAAGGCCAACCATCTCCCTGACAGTCAGGCTAGCTGCCCTAACCATCTCTGTCGATACGAAACTCATCTCCCTTGCGAGCTCTTTAGGACCGTAATCCCTTGCAGAACGCTGGTGGATAAGCAGTTCTCCCGATAGCGGTGATTGAAATCCGGCAATGGTTTTCAGCAGAGTGCTCTTTCCAATGCCATTACCGCCAATCAGTGCGACTATTTCTCCGCTGAATGCCCGCAGTGTAAGATCGCTCTTGACCACGACAGAAGCCGACGATCGGTCGCTGTATCCAATCGTTAACTTCTTACATTCAATGAAAATTTCCTCTATCATATCAAAGCACTGAAAATGAAATATTTCCCGAACCGCTTGAAATTACTAAATTTCAAAGTGCGCCTATTTTCTTATTCTGAAAAATAATCCATATTACAACCGGAATCCCAAGCAAGGAAGTTACCGAATTAATTGGCAGGGTTGTTTCATACCCGGGCAGTTGGGAGATAATATCACCGGAAAGCATAACTGCTGAACCCAGCATAACAGTAGACGGGATCAGTGTTTTATGCAATGTGGAGCGAAATAACTTCCTGGCAAGATGCGGTACAATGATGCCGACAAATGCGATTGGACCGCAAAACGCCGTAATGCTTCCAGCCAGGATGGAAGTAGAGGCCAATACCATCAGGTATGCCCTGTTTACATTCATACCCATGCTTTTGGCGTAATTTTCACCAAGTAAAAAAGCATCCAGGAACTTGGCAGAAAGCATGGCCACCAATAATCCGGCCAATACTGAAGGGAACAGGACTGAAAGCTGGTCGCGTGTTGTTCCGCCCAGGCTCCCCATGGTCCAGACGACAAAAGATTTCAGGGAAGATTCACTGCTAAAATATTGCATGACACTAACGACGGCAAAAATAGCGCTGGAAAGCAAAATGCCCAGTATCAACACGGTCATAAGGTCTCTGAGCCTTGAAGCAATGAGAACAACCAACAGCATCATGCATCCAGCGCCCAGCCAGGCTGCCAGCACGATAGCCCAGGAACCGGAAAGCGAAAAAAGATAGGTGCTTTTAAATACCCATCCGGTTGAAAGGACGAATATAGCCACGCCCAGGCTGGCTCCTGAACTAATCCCAAGAATATCCGGACCTGCAATTGGATTCCTGAATATGGTCTGCATTTGCAACCCGGCTACTGAAAGCGCTGCACCCGCCAATACTGCAGTAATCGCTTTTGGAATTCGAAATTGGTAAAGAATTGTTGCTATCTGTGGATCCGCTGAGGATGGTCGAAAAATTGCTGAAACTGACTGAGAAACTGAAATAGGTACAGATCCAAGCAGCAAATCCAGTAGAAACAAGAGAACAAGCAGGAAAAAGAGGAGGAAAAGCCCAGCTCCGAACCGGAAATGTTCTTCCCGGCTTTCAGGCAAAATGACAACCTTTTCATTAAATCCTATGCCGGGGATCGTTTTTTTATTGTTATTCATGCTAATTCCTTAATCATAATACTACTCCGGATTTGTCGAATTAATCCACAAAAGGTTTCAAACAACTCAATTGATTTTTTGATAATAGTTAAAGTCCTTATTATCATAAATATGAGGATGAAATATTTTTACCAGGTCCTTAAGAATCAAATCCGGATGTACCACGCCGCTTTCCCAGTAATCGGTCCCTCCGCCCGGAGAAGCGTGCAGATTGTTGTTGTATACCTGTGATTTTTCTACGGCAGGCACCTGGCCAAAGCGTGCGTCGAAGGTCAATAATTCATCCATTTTTGTGATGTTTCCACAGTTTATCCAGTAATCTGCCTTTGCAGCTCTCAGGAAAACTTCTTCCAAAGATACAGGAAATGCTTCCCGGGAAGTATTCTCATTCCATAAAAAATTTCCTCCCGCATCTTCAATTAATACAGCCAGGTTGGATCTGCCCCCGGCCATCCACCAGGTATCCTTAAATGGCAGACCTGTAAGAACACCGGGTTTAACCTTTTCACCTGAAACACTTGATTTTATTGCATCATAGCTGGATTTTATTTTTTTGAAGATGGCGTCAGCTTCTTTCCCCTTTCCATAAAATGCCCCAAAAAACTCTATCCAGTCTGCTTTCCCAAGTGGTGTTTGTTCCAGGTATTCTCCAACCAGAACAACCGGGATACCTAAATCGTGCAACTTATTTATTTGTGCATTAATCTCTGAACCAATACCATAAGCAAAAACAACATCCGGCTTCAACTTAACTATCATTTCATAGTTCAGGCCCCTGTCATATCCGACTTCATGCACACGGCTTTCTTCAATTCCTTTTCGAATTTCAGAATTTGTCAGGTAGGCACTCCCTGACAGGCCAGTAACAGAGGATAATTCACCCAAAGCATCCAGGTAACCAATGTGTGTAGTTGAAAGACATATAACGTTGTGCAGGGGAGTATAAAAAATCTGCTTGCCTTTGATTTCTTCCGGGACCTCCTTCCCTCTCTCAACCAGGTAATAGTCAAATTGGTTGTTCGCTGATTTTTGCCAAGGATCAATGACAGTAAGCTTTTTGAATTTACCGAAATGCTCAATCGTAAATCCCGTCGCATCTATTGCACTTGTCGACCTGGATAAATTGCCCGAAGATTTTTTGTTGTCGGGACTGACAGAGCAACTGATAAAACAGCCCAGGCAAAGGAATAGAATAACAATTCTGTGCTGCATTCGGAAGTTTTTTACTTTCAGTCGTGATAAATGCGCTATCTGTTTCTGATAACTTTCACTTTTATCACTTCTTTTTTACTAATCGTTTCCACCGCTATAAAATAAACGGCTGATGATGTCATGTTATAGCTTAACTCCATAGGTTCAGCTGTCAGCATACGCTGTGTCTCTGAAATCTTCCGACCCAGAAGGTCGTACAAAATAATCCGGCCAAACTCTTCTGCTCCAGTGTTAACCATGTACAATAAATTTGGAGTTCCATCATTGGGATAAAAAACCTTGAACTGGTTTGGACCAATCGGAACCGGGTCCGGATTAGTTTGGGCAAAAGTAGTGGCACATCCGTAGGTATTAATTAAAAGCGATGTTTTCAGATTGATCTCTTGTACCCAGTAAAACGGTTGCCATACATTATCTATTTTACAATAAGCCTTATTCAGGTCGCTTGTAGCCCTGGTCGGGGAATGATATACGGCTACAGTATCACTTGAGTTATTGTAATTTATATCATACCCAATGAAGTATTTGCCTGTTATTTCAATAGGCTGACTAAGCTCCACAAAATGTGAATACTTGGATTTCAATGACTTAATTGGGACCTGAACTGTTTCCAGTGTTGCTCCCGGCATTCCTGTGTTTTCGTCCATCTGATAAATCTGGAAATTAACAACACTGTTCCAGTTGTTGACCCCAGTAATCGCTTTAGCGATTCCTACAGAAAATGCAGACAAAGTTGTCTTTTCAGTCTGATCGAATCGCTGGGCATAACTGGTTATTCTCATAGAATTGTGGCCAGACACATAGCCTCTGCCATTGGTAATTTTAGCGGCTTCATATTTTTCATCCTGTTTAACATCAGAGAACTGATCACATGTTTCGGCAGAAGTATAAGGATCAATGGCTTCAATCTTAGTCTCTCCTGTATTGTTGGGATCCAACCACTTTTTCAGTTGCCTGGTGGTAATTGATGAGAAGTTCCATTGGAAGGAGAACATTGAAAAAAAGTCGTCCGTCGACAGCTCACAGGTTGCAGTACCTCCTGTCAGGGTGCCTACTAACAGGTTTGATTCATTAAAAAGGGGTCCGCCTGAGGATCCTGCCTCTGTCGTCCCGAAATTCCATTTCTTGATCCACCAAAAACTGTTTGGTACGTGACCGGAGGAATTATAGGTGGCAATGCCAGGCGGATCTGAATCCACTGATACTTTTTTTACGTCTGCAAGCGGATGGTGCACGGTTCGGGTTAATAACGGAGTTGCTTTGCCGTGGTCCCAGCCGGCATAATATGGCCTGTACTCGGGCGGAGGTAACATTTCAAGTTCTACAAGTGCAAAATCAAGGGAATCAGAACGGGCACGCAAAATGGATCCTGTCATCGTCTGATCAACATAACCGTTGGCACTCCCATTCTTACCACAATACGGACTCTCATAATTGAAAGTAAATACTGTTGTCTGGGCATCAGAAGCACGTTGAATACAGTGTCCTGCCGTAAGAAGATAAGGCGTTTTGTCTCTTTTTGTGTTGTTGACCAAGGTCCCGGTACACAGATCAGTTCCAGCTATAACCAATTGGACTACAGATTGTTTATTTTGATTCATCACCAATGCTTCCTTGCAAAATACATCAAGGTTACAGCTCCCAGACTCACCAAGGGGCCGGTCGCCAATAGCGTTTTTATAATCATGATTCACCTTTGAGATATGCAGATCACCGGCTACTGCGACATTTACCGGTTCGTTGTATTCGACAATAATCTCGTCTCCGGGAACAGGATAAACCGGCAACATACCGGAAGACTGCTCATTGTTTGCATTAAAAGCGCCACGAAGGACCTTATGGTCAGGTGTATAAATGAAGACCGAGGCGCCGGTTGGAAGAATGAATCTGTCAAACAAGATGTTCAGTGAATAAGCTCCGGAAGAGCGTATTGCCACACGCCAAATTCTCATGCCATCTGCCGTCTCCCAAACTCCGGAAGTGGCAGGATTAATGTCAACGTCAAAGCTTTTTGCAAATGTGTATTTCTTATAGGGACTTTTGGATTGCATATCCTGTTGTAACAATACTGCATTGTCAACTTTTGCTGTCTCAACAACAGGAAGCCATGCATTAAAGCTCTTCAGGGTATTAAATGATGCCGGCGTTCCACCATAGGAAATCTGTCCTACGCCGCGAAAAGTCAAAACAAAAGTCAATAAAAAAAAGATTATTAAACAACGGTTCGCCATCTTAGTTGGTTTTCCCAAATATAGGATTTATCATGTAAAGAGCAACCCAAACTATTTTTTGAAATATCTTTCTGTAAAATTCATGAAACAATTCCAGTCAAATAGCGTGATATTGTGCTTTCCAGGACGAATATGATATCCGATTGTTCCAGCGACCTGTTGCTCCAGTGGTGGCAATTCCCTGCCAGGAAAACCTTCTTCCCCAAGGAGGCGATAAACAGGAGAAGCTGCGATACACGCGAGAAATGATCCTTTTGGATCTCCCCAGCGATCCTCTTCGGCAGTTGATACATAAACCGGACGTGGTGCAACCAGCGACAGCAATTCGTGCTGATCAAAAGGGAGAGTTTCTTCCTTATCGTTAAATTTTTTAAAATTATCACAAAACCAGTGAGGAAATGAGCTATTTGTCCTTGCAACGGTTTCACCATATCTGCGTCTTGACAAAGCTGCACCTCCGCAACCCGATTCATTGGAAATGACAACAGCAAACCTCTGATCCTTAGCACCAGCCCATAAGGCCGCTTTCCCCAGCCTGGAATGACCAATTACTATTACCCGGTTCGGATCCACCTCCTTAATATTTTCAAGATAATCCATCACCCTGGATAATCCCCATGCCCAGGCAGCAACACTTCCCCAGGATGAGCTGTCTCTTGGAGAAGAAAAAAGTGCATGAACACCATTTTGAAAACCATCGTTGAAATCAGGATCAACATCTCCGTAATAAAGAGTAGCAACTCCATATCCACGGCTGATTATTTCGCTGACCGGCCACGAAGCGGTATCTGATCCCCTGAGGCTCTCCTTTGACCGGTTGTCCGTAATTCCCTGCACAGCATTGTTCCTGACCCAGGAAGAAGCAACCTGGATCCCCGCCTCAGCTGATACAGTATGATTGCCACTAAAATTGTACCCGAGAAACAAGGGTGATTTTCTGGCAGATTTTGGAAGATAAATAAGCAGGTTCAATGGTACCTGTTTACCTTCCCTCTCAAGCAAAATCTGAACTTCTCTTCTGATTGCCAGGCCATTACAAGAATTATCATTGATTGAAATTTCTTTGGCTGAAACTTTGACCTTCCCTGCAGGCACTTTGCCATACATTTCATTATCAAATACTTGAAGCAATTCAATCCTTCTTTTTGACCACTCCTTAGCGTTGCTTACTTCTTTTCCATTGTTGAATACCAACGGATCAGGCAGAATGAAGACAGGTACTTTTGCTTCATCATAGTTTGGGACAAAAGTCTGGGAATGGAGCAAGGACGAATAAACAATTAGGAATAAACTGAGAACTAAGTACTTCATTTTTTTTCTGTTAGGTTGGCTGAATTACAAAAGTGCATCGGAATGAACTCATTCAGCTAAAAACAAAGGAAGGAATTACTTTTCATTCAAAATACAGCATTAGAAAAAACTTCAATTATCTATTTCAGAATATAATAAAGTCCTTTACTGAACCGCCCTCTTAATTTAGCTTAAAACATCATAGACCCGCGGTTCAAGCTCTCCCCTGGCGACCATTAAAGCATTCATCGCCAATGCCTTAAGCTCATCTTGTCCGGCATAGACTGAGACGGGTGCGATAAACTCTACCCTTTCACGAATCAGGGACATTAATCTTTTATCGAAAGCAATTCCACCGGTAATCAGAATTCCGTCAATCTTTCCTTTAAGGACGGTAGCCATTTCTCCAATGTATTTAGCTATTTGATAGGCCATTGCAGTATGGTAGAAAGTAGCTTTTTCGTCACCTCTTTTAACCGCAAGTTCAACCTCACGGGCATCATTCGTTCCCAGGTAGGCTGCAAATCCACCGTTACCTGAAATCATGGACATAACATCCTGGTAACTATACTTACCACTAAAACAAAGCTTTACAAGATCACCAACGGGTAAGGAACCACTCCGTTCGGGAGAAAACGGGCCTTCGCCGTCAAGGGCATTGTTAACGTCAACTACCCGCCCATGTTGGTGCACCCCTACTGAAATGCCACCGCCAAGATGAACAACAATCAAATCAAGATCTTCATAGGAGATTCCCACTTTCATCGCATGCTGGCGGGCAACAGCTTTCTGATTCAGTGCATGAAAAATTGACCTTCGGGTAAACATCGGATGTCCCGATACCCTTGCGATTCCGTCCATTTCATCCGTTACAACAGGATCTGCAATGAGTGCCAACATGCCCGGATGTTCCTGCGCAATATCAAATGCGATCATGGATCCCAGGTTGGAAGCATGTACACCCATGACTCCTTCCCTGCAATGCTTTACCATCAGCTCATTGATCAGGTATACACCTGATTCCAGGGGATAGGTAAGCCCTCCTCTGCCAATTACAACATGAATTTCTTCAAGGGAGAAGCCTTCATGCTCCAGCTGGAACAAAACGCAGTTTCTTCTGAAGGTATACTGATCTGCGATCGTTTGGTACTTACCCAAATCTACCAGTGAATGATGAAGTGTTTTTAAATATATGCAAATGGAATTTTCATATATGGCGATTTTAGTGGTCGTTGAACCCGGATTTATCACCAATATTCTGACAAGATCTGAACTATCCATGAATTGATTTTTTATGACACTAATGAGGCAAGAGCAATAGAATATTGCTTTGTCAGGGTAGAATCACCCCTGGAAGTAAGGACGACCGGTACCCGGGCTCCGACAAGCATGGCGGCAGATTCGGCTTTGGCCAGCTTCATGTTGGTTTTGTAAAATACATTTCCAGCATCCAGGTTTGGAAACAGCAAACAGTCAGCGTCTCCTGCCACTTCACCGCTCAACCCTTTTATGGCAGCAGCCTCCTTATCAATGGCAATGTCCAGAGCCAGCGGACCATCAACTATGCAGCCCTGAATCTGTCCACGTTCACACATTTTAGAGAGGAACGCTGCATCTCTCGAAGAATCGAGCTGAACCAGCAACTGTTCACTTGGACAAATCACGGCAACCTTGGGCAAACTAATGCCCATAGCATTAGCCGTTTTTACCATGTACCTGATGAGTTGAACCTTTTGGCCCAGGTCAGGTTGCGGAAGCACAGCCACATCACTGACTATCATTAATTTATAATAATTCGGATTTTGAATAACTGTCACATGACTCAAAACATTACCCTGGTCAATCAATCCCTTTTCCTTGTCAAGTATTGCCTTGATAAATTTATCAGTGGAAATAAGACCCTTCATGAGAATGTCACCTTCCCTTTTCCTGATCATCTCAACTGCAAGCTCAGCTGCAAGTCTGTCATCAGGCTGGTGGATAGTTTTGAACAATGAAGTGTCAAACTTCATTGTCGAACAAATTTTCCTCATTACAACCTGATCACCAATCAAAGTCGCATGAATAAGACCACTTTTGATGGCTTTGTAAGCTGCTTCCACCGAGTGGTTGTCATTGGCGCTTACGACGATCAGGGTCCGCTTCGGTTTTTGCAGAACTGCCGGAAACAAATCTTCTAAAGTATTTATCATCAGGGTTATAAGTTTAATCTGTAGTCTGGCAGGAATACAAATATGAATTATGAGTTATGAATTATGAGTTGCGAATTACTAACTCCTTAGGAGACAAAGGTAATACACAATGCACAACATATTAAATTCTTATCATTTTTTCATTCCCTTCACCTGGAATCCGGAAACAAATAAATCACGACAGAAATTATTCACTTATAATTCTCTGTGTATCAATGGCTATCATCAATTCTTCATTGGTAGGAATCACCATGACTTTTACCTTGGAACCTATTTTGCTGATGGTTGTTTCCTTGCTTCTCAAACCAGTGTTTATCTGTTCATCAAGTTCAATACCCAGAAATTCCATTCCTTCACAAACGCCCGTACGGGTTTGGTCTGAATTCTCTCCAATCCCACCTGTGAAAATCAGCAGGTCTATTCCACCCATAGCAGCAGCATATGCCCCGATGTATTTCTTGATACGGTAATCAAACATTTTGATTGCCAACATACTGCGTTGATCACCATTGCTGGAAGCCTCTCGTATTTCGCGCATATCTGAAGATGTGCCACTAATACCCAGTAATCCGGAATGTTTGTTAAATAAAATTGAAGCAGACTTTGTACCAATTTTTTCCTTGTCCATGATGTAGGTGACGGCCCCCATGTCGATATCACCTGACCGGGATCCCATGATGAGACCCTCAACCGGTGTGAATCCCATGGAAGTATCCACGGAAATCCCATCCTTAATAGCACAAACAGAAGCGCCGTTACCAAGGTGACAGGTTACAATTTTCAAATCCTGCGCTTTGACACCCAGAATTTCGCATGCCCGGGCATAAACGTACCTGTGGCTCGTTCCGTGAAAACCGTAACGACGGATACCGTATTTTTTATAGAGGGCAAACGGGATTGCATACATGTATGCGTAGTTCGGCATAGTAGTATGGAAAGCCGTGTCAAATACAGCCACCTGGGGTATACTCGGGATCAGCGACTGAATTCCGTAGATTCCTTTCAGGTTTGGCGGATTGTGCAAAGGCGCCAACTCGGTATATCTTTCCAATGCCTGAATTACTTCGTCATTCACCAACTTACTTTCGGTGAAAAACTCTCCCCCGTGAACAACCCTGTGGCCAACTGCACTTATCTCATCAAGCTTTGATATGCATCCGTGTTTGACACTTGAAAGAACCCCAAGTATATATTCAATTCCTATTTTGTGGTCCAGAATTTCTCCCTCGAACATGACTTTCTGTCCGCTCTCCTTCTCATGTTTGAGAAAAGACCCTTTCATACCGATCTTTTCTACTATTCCTTTAGCAATCAATCTATTATCATCGAGTGCAAAAAATTGGTATTTGATGGAGGAGCTGCCACAATTGAGTACTAAAATCTTCATAGTCTATTTTTTTTGTAGGTTCCGATACTCCGGAATAACTGTTTTCTCGTATTTATTTCAGATTCTCTCAGATGCAAGAGGCGTAGATCCTACGATGTTGCCTTTTTCATCATATTTATAAAACCCCCAGCAGACATGTTTTCCATACCTTTTTGCCCTGTTGAGTTTCTTTATCACCGGAGATGGCATATACATGGGATCTCCAAATTCGGTGTAAAGGTTTTCCATCCAGCGGTTTACCTTGTCAATTCCCAAAATATCAGCTAACTCGAAGGGACCAAAGCGCATTCCGAAACCAATTTTCCAGACTGTATCAATATTAGATAATGTCCCTACCCCTTCCAACAATACTTCACATGCTTCGTTCAGCAAAGCCATATAGAGCCTGATGGAGATAAGTCCGGCTGATTCTTCAACGGGTATTGCCTGACGGTTGACCAGCTTGACAAAAGTAAGTACCCTCTCGTAAACGGCATCTGAAGTATACAAACCCTTTACCACTTCACAAATTTTTGCGTCTGGCGACTGAACAAAGAAATGCAGGCTCACGCAACGATCCCGATGCACCAACTCAGAAGCTAACTCTGTAATAATGAGAGTCGTAGAATTAGTAGCAATAATACAATCCGGACTTACAACCTTTTCGACTTTTCTAAAAACTTCCTTACGTTCTGTAATTTTCCTTGCACTATTGTCTGCACGGATTGCCTCAATCACGAAGTCGCAATCTTTCAGATCATGGTAATCCAGACTTCCTTTGATACGGGATAGAATCAACTTTTTTTCCCCGTTGGTCATGCCCCAGTTCTCGATGCGCCTGTCCAGGACTTTTGAGAGCTGCTCTAAGGCATTATCTATTCTGTCCTGTGATAATTCAATAAATATCACTTCAATACCATAGGCGCTGGCAATCCGGGCAATATTCTGGCCATCCTTGCCGCAGCCGATAATCCCGATTTTAGAAAACAGCGTATGTTGTTGCTGCTTTTTGCTCAGGCCAAATTCTTCAATGGGCTCTATAATCAACTCTTCCATAGGAGTTATGTGTTTTTTATTTTGGAACTGAAAGGTAAAAATTTGAGTTATGAGATATGAGTTATGAGATATGAGTTTTGTCAGCCTTTATGATTTTTCTCACCTGCCTGGTTCGAAGTAATGGCAACCATATTCACTATATCACTTACAGAACACCCTCTTGAAAGATCATTGATAGGTGCTGCCATTCCCTGTAAGACAGGTCCAATTGCCTCAGCTCCGGCAAGTCTCTGGACTAACTTATAGCCGATATTACCGGATTCAAGACCAGGAAACACCAATATATTGGCTTTCCCGGCAACTTTGCTTCCCGGCGACTTCAGTTGTCCAACTTCCGGAACCAGCGCGGCATCCAATTGCATTTCACCATCTATCAACAATTCAGGATTCATTTCTCGGGCAAGCCTGGTTGCTTCGACAACCTTGTCCACCATTTCGTGCTGTGCACTTCCTTTTGTTGAAAAGGAAAGCATGGCTACACGTGGTTCAATGTTGGCAATAGCCTTTGCGGAAGCAGCTGTGGTCACAGCAATTTCGGCAAGTTGTGAAGCATCAGGATCCGGCATTACTGCACAATCTGCAAAAACAAGCATACCGTTGTCACCTATATTTTTATCCTTGAAAATCATGAAAAACAATCCGGAAACGACGGTAACCCCAGGCAATGTTTTTACGAACTGAAAAGCTGGCCGGAGAACATCACCTGTTGCATTAATTGCCCCGGCAACTTCACCATCAGCATCACCGGCTTTGATCATCATCACACCAAAATAGAGCGGATCATTAAGCAATTCATAGGCTTTCCCGATAGTCAATCCTTTGCTTTTTCTTAACTCCACCATCATTTCTGCATATTTTTGACGGCTTTCGTCTGTTGAAGGATCAATAATACGGGCACCCAAAATTGATAATCCCTCCCTGGCTGCGGTTGCTTCTATAACAGTCTTATTGCCCAACAAAGTGATCCGGGCAATCTTTTCTTCAAGAATCATAGCAGCTGCCTTAAGTGTCCGGATCTCAGTACCCTCTGGCAGAACTATGTGATTCTGAAGCCTTACAGCGTTTTCAATTATCTTTTTAAGTAAATCCATAAATGCAATATTTAAATTTTGAACTATCTTGTTTAAAAGTACAAAAATAGCGATTCTGGCGGAGATACCTAATTATGCTTCTATTTATCTTTTATGTTTTTAAGACCTTGTTATGGTACAAGTTAGGAAAAAATTCAGTCAAAATGACCAGTTTCATATGTCAAATTGATTTTTTTGTAATTTAACGAAATTATTGTTAATAAAAACCTGCATCCCTTGGCAACTTTCTACTTTAATCCATACGCGCTGATATCATTTTCCTCCTTCCTCATAATGTTGATGTTGGCATTTTTACTCAGGTTCAGGTACTATTCGGCGCAAACAAGGTATGTGACACTGCTTTTCCTGGCCAATGCTGTTTACTCATTCTTTTATTCCTTCGAAATATCCTTAAGGACTTTGCAAGAGATAACCTGGTTCTACCGGATGGAATATTTTGGCATATCATTTCTTGCCTCCTGTTTTCTGATGTTTGTTCTTCAATTTTCCGGGAATAGCAAATGGCTCACCATGAGAAACCAAATGCTGATCTTGTTGATACCCGTTTTAACTATTGTACTTGTGTTCTCCAATGAATACCACCATTTCTTCTATACTGATGAAAAACTGAATCTCTCAGGGCCATTCCCGGCTTTTTCATTTGTTCCCGCTTTCTGGTATTTTGTTCAACAGGGATATGTCATCCTGACCATGTTGTTTTCGCTGTTTATTCTCGGCAGGATGTTGAAAAGCACTGTATCGATTTACAGGCGGCAAATCCTGTTTTTACTCCTGGCAACAATCTTTCCATTTGTTGGTTACCTGGCTTATCAGTTACGGTTGGTGCCCTACGGCATTGATCCGGTATCGTTTACATTCACCCTAACAGGGATTACTGTTTTCATCGCATTATCCAATTACAAATTATTTGATCTGCAGCCAATTGCCCGCTCCATTCTTTTTGAAAAAATTCAGGATGGAGTGTTGGTATTGGATCAAAACAACAGGCTTGTTGATTACAATACCAATATTGGACTGAAGCTTAATTTAACAAAACGGGATCTGGGCAAATCAACGAAGGAATTGCATGAAACCTGGCCTGAACTGATGCTATTCACTGAAGAGCATCAACATGGAAAACTTGTTCTTTCTCAAAATATTAACGACAATAATTTCTTTTACAACATTCAGTTACTGGAACTTGAAAATTCCGAGAAAATTAAACAGGGTAAACTTGTCGTTATAAGAGATATTTCTGACCTGACCAACATGGAACATGAGCGAAAATCCACTGCATCCAAACTTGATGCAGTCATTCATGCAATGCCCGACATGTTGTTTGTGATTGACAACAAAGGTATTTTCACAGATTTCTTTGTTTCGGATTCAATAAATCTCTTTCTGAATAAAGATGAAGTCATGGGTGCTTCCCTGCAGGAGCTATTCAACCCTGAAGAAGCTGAAATACTTTTGGAAATGCTGCACAATTGTCTTATCTCCGATAAATTGTCAACATATCAATATGAAATGAACTTTCCAGGCACACTGAAATATTACGAGACCAGGATATCCAGGCTCGACACAACCAGTGCGTTGGTCATCGTTCGTGATGTTTCAGAATCCCATGAGATGAAACAGAATCTTCTGTATCAGTCTGGATTTCAGAATATATTAATGAAGCTTGCATCCAACTTCATTCATATTTCATCCACTGAAAATGACGTTGTGATCAACGATTCACTTCAACAGATCGGAGAATACATTGGTGTTGAGAGATGTTGCATCTTCCTTTATGATTTTGAAAACCGGAGCATGACCAATTCTCACGAATGGTGTGCTCAGGAGATGCCTTCCAGGCTCAGCGTAAGGCAGACTTTACCCTTAAGCACAATTGCCGACTGGCCGGAATGCCATTTAAAAGGTGAACCTACCATGGTTGAGAACCTTAAGCTGCTCGATCCTAATAATACAATCCGCCATTTGTTTGAGAACATGGGAATCCGCACTGCCATTGCCATTCCAATGATTTCTCAAAAAAAATGTTTGGGTTTTGTCGGATTTGAATCCCTGAAGGACAACAGAAAATGGACAGATTCTGAAATCTCTCTGCTTAAAATTTTCACAGGTATGCTTGCCAATGTGCTGGAAAAAATCACCATTGAAAAATCACTTTCAGAGGCGAGGATAAAGGCAGAAGCCAGCCACAGGCTGAAAACGGCATTCATGAACAACATTTCCCACGAAATAAGAACACCCCTGAACGGAATCATCGGTTTCGGCGAAATTATCGCCAATGAGCAGTTATCCCTGGATGAAAAAAACAAGTTTTTATCCGTTGTTCAGGAAAGCAGCGAAAGATTGATGCAAACCATCGACGATTATCTCGATATTTCCATGCTGGTTACAGGAAACCAGGAGATCAGCATGAACACTTTTAATATAGCAGATTTGATTGAGAAAGTCGTGAAAGAATTCTCAGAACTGGGCCAATCAAAGAAAATATCTGTCGTTTCGGATATTCCAAAAGAGTTCATTCAATCAACCATTAACTCTGATTATGAATTGATTAGCAAAATTTTCAATCATCTGATTGGCAATTCAATCAAGTTTACGGAAGAAGGATCCATCTGCATCGGACTCAACATCGAAAACAACAATATGATATTTTATGTAAAAGACACAGGAATAGGTATTGCTGAAGATGCACAGGATTTTGTGTTCGACTCATTCATGCAGGAGGATTTGTCTTCTACCAGAACGTACCAGGGAAGCGGTCTGGGATTAGCAATAGTAAAGGGTATAGTTACTCTGCTTGGAGGAGAAATTACCATGTCTTCCGCAAAAGGAAAAGGAACTGTCTTCTATATAAAATTACCACTGACCCCTGATCAGCTTTCAGAATAGAAGAACTATCCCGGATAAGAAAGGCAGCAGATTTTGTATCTGACAGATTTAAAATTTAAGAATAAGTCCTCCATACACCAGGGAAAGAACTTTCTGACCAGATAATAGTCTTAGTTATAAAATGTGTCTAATTGAACCAGATTTTCTATGGATATTTTACATGAAATACAAGGGAATGAAATTTTTAAAGCACTATTTGAGAATTCAGTGGTCGGTATGTCAATAACGTCTCTTGAAGGTAGAATGAATACCAATTCTGCCTTCTGCCGCATGATTGGTTATTCAAGTAACGAATTAGCAAACAGAAAATGGCATGAATTCACTCATCCCGAAGACATTCAATACAATAATGATCTCACCGTGGATATAATTTCCGGCAAGAAAAATTCTGCCAGGTGGGAAAAAAGATATATTCACAAGGATGGTTCAATCATCTGGGCAGATATCCAGACACATCTTTACAGGGACAGCAACGGTAATCCGCACTATTTTATTACGACTATTAATGATATAACTGAAAGAAAAAAAGCTGAAGCAGAGAGTGAATTAAAGAATGCAAAACTGCAGCAAAGCAACGCTGAAAAGGATAAATTTTTCGCCATACTGGCGCACGATCTGCGCGGACCCCTGGGCTCCTTCCTCGGAATGATTGAAGTGATGGCAGAAGATATCAATTCTATGACAATAGCCGAAATCGAAGACATTACCAAGGCACTTCATGTATCCGCTTCCAGCCTTTTTCAGTTACTGGAAAATTTGCTGGAATGGTCCGTTTTGAAAAGGGGAGATTTTAAATGTCAACTCGAAAAAATCACCTTGAACCGTGTTATCCTAAGAAGTATCGAGCCGATCATGGAGTCTGCAAGACTAAAAAATATCAGCGTAAGGCTCGACATGCCCCAGAATTATTTTGTCGAGTGTGATCTTAAAATGACTGAAACAATTTTCAGAAACCTGGTTTCAAACGCTTTAAAATTCACTCATCCGGGAGGTACGGTTGTGATAACCGCGGTGCCGGTTTCGCAGGAAAAGATCAGGGTATCAGTAAAAGACAGTGGTATTGGCATGAACAGTGATATGATTCAAAAACTCTTCAAGATCAACGAGCAGGTAAGCAGAATCGGAACAGAAGGAGAGTCGAGTTCCGGATTGGGCCTTATCATCTGTAAAGAATTTATCGAGAAACAGGGTGGTGAAATCTTTGCGGAAAGTGAGGAATCCAGGGGAAGCACTTTCCATATTACATTAAAACAGGTTAACCAATAGATCATTTCTGTTGCCTGAAACGTAAAAAATCTGCTAATTGCACTAAAAAAAATACCGTCATGGAGCTTCCAAATATACTGATCGTTGATGACTCCAAAGAGATACTTGCCTACCTGGAAATTATTCTCAGGTCGGCAAAAGCCAATGTAATTTCGGCCAGCACCGGACCACAAGCTCTGGAACTTATTAAGGGAAAGGATCTTGCCCTGGCAATCCTTGATGTTCAGATGCCGGACATGAACGGGTATACTCTGGCACTCAATATCAATGAAAACATGTCCGGGTCCATCGTTCCCATCATTTTTCTTACTGCCGTCTACCAGGACCAGGTTGAGATTTTAAAAGGATACGAATCAGGTGCTGTCGACTATATTTTCAAACCTATAAACAGGAAAATCCTGTTAAGTAAGGTCAATGTTTTCCTGGAGTTGTACAATCAAAAGAAAAATATTCCTGAAGACCTCAGTTTACTGAAAGAATTTGAAGAGAATCTCTCCCGAACCAATGCAGAATTATTTAACAGTGAAGCCAAATTCAGGAGTTTTCTTGAACATGCTCCGGATGGAGTCTTTATTATGGACAAGGATGGTAAATACCTTGAAATGAATGATGCTGTAAGTATTATCACGGGTTTTACCAAAGATGAATTGCAGAATATGACCCTGCACAGTCAGATTGCAGAGTCAGGAAGAGAGAAATGGGACATCTTTTTTCAGAAATTCTTTCATACGGGTACAGCCAACGCTGATTTACCTTTCATGTATAAAAACAGAATTGCCAGGTGGGTAAGCCTTCATGGGGTTCAGCTGAGTGACAATCAGTTTCTGTGTTTCAGCAAGGACATCACACAAAATAAGGCAGCGGCAGATGCATTGATGAAGTCTGAGGAAAAATACCGGACGTTGCTGAATGCTTCTCCCGAAGGCATTATTATCATAGACATGAAAGGAATAATAACCGATGTGTCTGAAATCGGGATGGAACTTTACGGATCAGATTCAGAGGAGGAGCTGATTGGTAGGCATATTTTAAGAATTGTACCCAATAACCTGAAAAATATCGTAAAGGACATTTACGACAAAACACTGGATGAAGGGTTAGTACAAGGTGTTGAACTCAAACTCCAGAATAAATCGAAGGCACCTTTTATCGGCGAATTAAGTACCACTCTGATCCAGGGTAAAGGAGGTGAATCCATTGCCTTTATGATTGTTGTTCATGATATTACACACCGTAAGAAACTTGAAAGGCAAATGATCCACAACGACAGGATGACTACTCTTGGTGAAATGGCTACCGGCATTGCTCATGAAATCAATCAGCCTCTCAACACGCTTTCCATCCTGTTTGACAACATGTTACTGGCAGCAACCAGGGAAGATTCCCTTCCTAAAAGTTACCTGGAAAAAAAGACACAGAAAATATACGACAGCATCTTCAGAATCAAAAATATCATCGATCACGTCAGGGTTTTCTCACGCAGTCAGGACGATGCCATTTCTACACCCTTCGATGTAAATGAAAGCATCAGCAATGCCATTTCCATGATTTCCGAACAATTCAGAAACAAAATGATTGAACTCAAAGTAAACAAGGATGACTCACTTCCACCGGTTTATGGCAACACGTATCAGTTTGAACAGGTAATTCTCAATCTGCTGAATAACTCGAAAGATGCCATCGAAGAACTCGCATCGCCCCCGGGAGACACCATCGATAAAAAAATCAGCATCAACACATACCTGTTTGGCAAGCAAATTATTATCGAAGTGAAAGACAACGGGATGGGCATTAAACCTGAAGAACTGGAAAAAATAATGTTGCCGTTTTATACAACCAAAGAGGCAGGTAAAGGAACCGGGCTGGGTCTTTCCATATCCTTTGGAATCATTAAAGAGATGAAAGGTGAGATTTCTTTTCAGAGTGAATTAAAAAAAGGCACCAAAGTAATTATTAAATTACCGGTTGCAGGAGAAACGGGAAAAGTCAAAGTCCCATCCAAGGCAGAAACAAATTAACCAGCTGATGGAAGAAATTGCGGATTTCAGATAAAGTAAGATTGAAGATTAGACTCTTTTATTCAGATTATGTGATATATAACAGTAAAATCACTAAGTTTACAACGGAATAAAGAACAGTGGCAAAAAAATGGATAAAGACAAGATAAGTGTACTGATTCTTGATGACGAGAAACATTTCACAGAAGAACTTGCCGAATTTTTAGATCTTACTGGTCACCAGGTATACGAAGCCAACACTGTAGACAATGGATTATATATACTTGACCGTCATCCAGTTGACCTTCTCATACTTGATATACGCCTGCCTGGTGCCGATGGACTGGACGTTCTTAAAAAAGTTAAATCTGATTTTCCTGCTATTGAAGTCATCATAGTCTCCGGCCATGGTGATATGGATACCGTTATAAAAGCCATGCGGCTTGGCGCCTTCGATTATTTGCGCAAACCTTTCCGTCATATCGATATCCAGATTGCCATTGAACGAAGCCGGAAGTTCCTGCTGCTTCAGCGCCGCCTTGTATTGGCAGAAGAACGTAATTCGCTGATATCCAAAGCACTGGAAGATAAAATCAACCGAAAATTTATAGGAGCATCTCCGCAGATCATTGCTATTTATGAGCAGGCGAGTCTTGCTGCCCAGTATCCTGACACCAATGTGCTCATCACAGGTGAAAGTGGAACCGGAAAAGAAAACATTGCCAGGATCATCCATTATTCGGGCGCCAGGAAGGATCATATATTCTGCCCTGTTAACAGCAGCTCAATAACAGACTCACTGTTGGAAAGTGAATTTTTTGGCCATAAAAAAGGTTCATTCACTGGAGCTATCTCCGACAAAAAAGGATTTTTCGAAATCAGCGATCAGGGAACGCTGTTCCTGGACGAAATTGCTGATATGCCGTTGAATCTTCAGGCCAAGATACTTCGTTGCATTGAGGAAAAAGTGGTTACCCGAGTGGGTGAAACCATGCCGATACGGACTGATTTCAGGATCATTGCAGCCACCAACTTCAACCTGGAAATGATGGTGGGTGAAAAAAAATTCAGGCTGGACCTGCTCCACCGGCTTAACACACTTCATATTCATATACCGCCCTTGCGCGAGCGTACCGATGATATAGAACCACTTCTAAGTCAGTTTGTAGAAGAGTTTGCAGCACGTATGGGCAAGGTACGCCCTGAAATTCCGGGTGAGGTTGTTGAAACGTTGAAGGCGTATTCCTTTCCAGGCAATGTCAGGGAACTAAGAAATATCACAGAACGGGCCATGATCTTCTGCAAAGGTGACAGGTTATGTGCAAACGATTTTATTTTAAGATCAGATGGTGGAACCACCCCGGTTCAGAAACCATTGTCAAGCCTTTCTGCCCCTGTTGAAGCTGAACTGATCCGTGAAAAGCTTAAAAACTGCAATTTTAACCAGACTGAGGCTGCTGCAGAACTCGGCATCACCCGTGACGCTCTGATCAGAAAGATGAAGAAGTACAACATTACAGTATCCAAAGTCGGACTGTAAATCACCTGTAACATACCGCACACCTGTCCGCACACCTGTTCGTTTTCTACTGTGCGCTCACACCTTCTGTTTCAATTTATTTTTGCTTTTACAAGATTTTCATATTTTTTTATGTTTTTTTTTAGCCTGTATATCAACATATTATACACATAAAAATAAATATTTTTTCACATTTGCATGTTTTGGCACGCTGTTTGTTTCGGTCTAGTCACACAGCAATTATGTGTAAGAAATTAAAAGTTGTTATGGAAGAAATCGTACAAAGTTTTATCTATTCCCAGCCAAATGGAGTGATGATAGCCGAGATGGAAGAGTATCTCCGCCAAAGCAGGTTACGGTTGGGATATGTTACAAGAAAACTTATGAATGAAGGTAAAATAATAAAAGTTGAAAACAAATATTTTCCTGCAGTCAATGCAATGGAAGAAGAAATAAATAAATAGAAATAAAAAAAATAATTAAAAGTCAAAAAAAAAAACAAATCATGAAAAAAGTAATCATTTTTTTAGTAGCAGTTGGCGGATTCGCCGTAAGTTCATTTGGTCAGGCATCAGTTACAGCTAACGCACCAGCAACAGCCAACATCGTTACTCCACTTGGAATAACAAAATCAGTAGATATGAATTTTGGCAATATCGCAGTCAATGCAAATGCAGGAACTGTTGTACTGGGAACAAACAATACCCGTACCGTAACCGGCGGCATTACCTTACCAGGAACAACCGGAACTGTAGCAGCAGCTCAATTTTCTGTAACAGGACAAACCGGCTATACTTATTCCATTACATTGCCTGCCGCTGCACTTACCTTAACAAGAACAAGCGGAACTGAAACAATGACAGTTAATACCTGGGTAAGCAATATCGGAACCACCGGAACCCTTTCAGCCTCAGGTGCTCAAACCATCATCGTCGGTGCAACACTGAACGTCGGCGGGTCACAGGTTGCTGGCGAATATAAAAACCTGACCGGTTTCCCCGTTACCGTAAATTACAACTAAAACCAAACCAGATTGCTAAAAGAAGCTGTATATTTACAGTTTCTTTTAGTTTTATAAAGATTCAGATTTAGTTTAAAAAATATTCTGATGCTCATCAACAAATTTCTGCATATACTAACCCTTTGGTGTGCATTTCAATTATTTAACAATGGCGTACAAGCCCAGGTAGTCAAGGCCGGGGATGGGTCCTTTTCTCACGCCTCCATCAGTTGTTTCATTATTTCACCTATCGGCATTACAAAAGTACAGGATATGAATTTTGGAGCTATTGTATCAGGTAATTCGGGATCAGTCGTTCTTTCTCCTGACGGAAATTACCTGTTTACAACAGGCAATGTTTCCCTTCGATCAACTCAGGGTAATATTACGGCTGCCATATTTGAGGTAAATGACGGATTAGATGAGTTAACCGGGAAAAATAGTACTTCTGCTTACTCTATAACTTTGCCAACCTCAGACATTACACTGGTCAGCAATGAGGGTTATACGATGCGTGTGAGCAACTTTACAAGTTACCCGTCCAGTTCCGGGGATGGCACCATGGCTAATGGCAAAGGTGTCCTGACTGTTGGAGCTACCTTATATGTCAATGCATCCCAGGGGATAGGGAAATATGTTTCAGCAACACCTTTCCCGGTCACCGTAAATTTTGATTAGAAAAGATAAAAAACAAAACCAGATTAACCCGGTAATACCAGATTACCGGGTTTTCTGTTTATGATTAAAAGATTAAGCATGATTGAATATATGTAATTGAATATCAAAGCTATTCCTTCTCTCATAACCAAATTGAATAAATATTTACTGATAAATAAAACAAAATGACCGGCTCAACTGTTATAACAAATATTAACTCCTGATTCCAGGTCTAAATTTCTCGAATGCTGATATTCAACTGTCCTAAACATCTCATATCTCTTAACTCATATCTCATTTCTATATCCCGGGACCTATATTCCTGTTTATCAAAATTTATTCTAAAACAAGTCAGTAAATAGTCATTTTTTTGTAATATTGTAAATGATCTAATTATTTCTACAAATTTATCAATGCAATTATTTGTGAAAGAACTACCTAACATTCTTATCGTAGATGACATCCCCTATAATCTGACCTACCTTAAGATCATTCTGAAAGGAGTTGATGCCAACATCATCGAGGCTGAGTCTGGTCAGGACGCGCTGGCAAAGACTGATGGCATCCCGCTTTCACTGGCAATTCTTGATGTTCAGATGGCCGGAATGAACGGATATGAACTTGCACTTGAAATAAACAAGAAAAGGTTTACCGATAGTGTCCCAATCATCTTTTTAACTGCTGCCTTCCCCGACAACAATCAAATTATTACCGGTTATGAGTCCGGAGCTGTCGATTATATTATCAAGCCCCTCAATAGGAAGGTATTGTTCAGTAAGGTCAATGTTTTCCTCGAACTTTTCAGGCAGAAACAGATCATTATTGAAAGCAGGGATAAGCTGATTGAATCTGAACTGGAGATTCAACGGCACAAGGAACGACTTCAATTATTGAACCATCACATGATCAATGCCCTTGAAAATGAGAGGGCCGCGATCTCTTTGCTGATTCACGATGAGCTCGGACAGGCTTTGACAGCCCTGAAATTTGACCTGAGCTGGATCCGTAAAAATCGAGGGAAGGATATGCCGTCAGAAAAAGTGGATGGCATGATTGAAAATACCAACGATATCATCAGAAAAGTTCAGCGAATTTCATCTGAGTTACACCCAAAACTACTCACCGACCTTGGTCTTGCCGATGCCATTGAAAGCTACTGCAGCGAGATGGAAGCCCGCACAGGATTAGAATTTGATCTGGCACTGGATGAAGCAGACTTTAAAGATTTCAAGACTGAACTCGCCTTGTTCAGGATTCTCCAGGAAGCTCTCACCAATGTCATCCGGCATGCAAAGGCAACAAAAGTAGATATTTCCATCCGGCACGAATCAAACGGAATCTATATGATCATCTCGGATAACGGCGTTGGCATAAGCCCTGCCATTCTTGAAAGCTCCAAGTCCATGGGACTGTTCGGAATGAGAGAAAGAGCCAGGCAATGTAATGGTATCCTCGATCTGGAATTAAATATCCCTTCAGGAACAAGTATAAAAGTTTTCGTACCATCAGTAAATATCATAGCAGATGAAGATATTAATAGCTGACGACCATGCAATAGTTCGAGAAGGGGTCAAGCAGATAGTCAAGACCCTTCCTGAAGTAAAGCAAATAGATGAAGTTGCGGATGGGAAAGAGGCACTCTCAAAACTGACCAAAACTCACTACGATCTTGCAATACTTGATATTTCCATGCCTGAAATAAGTGGATTGGATCTTTTGCAGCACATGAAGAATAACAATATCCAGACCCGTGTGCTGATACTTAGTTTTCATCCCCAGGAACAATATGCTGTCAGGGCATTCAAACTTGGAGCCTCAGGATATTTATCAAAAGACAGTGCCTTTGAAGAGCTGGCCAACGCAATCCGCAAGATTGCTGCAGGCGGGAAATATGTTTCTGTAGCCTTTGCCGAAAAACTACTCTTCAATGAAGTGAGCAGTACCAATCAGCAATTGCATGAATCCCTCTCTGAACGGGAGTTCCAGGTGATGATCATGCTCGCAAAAGGAAAATCCGTTACGGAAATCGCTAATGAGATTTTTATATCCGATAAAACTGTGGCCACCTATCGCACCCGCATCATGGAAAAAATGCAGATGAAAAAAAATGCAGAACTTACCATTTATGCCTTAAGAAACAAACTTATTGAATAACATGAATATTTTGCCCCCATTCCGGCACTTTATTACTTTTTAGAAATATGTTCAAGTTAAATTTCCCTTCCCGTTTTTTTTTATTAGCAGCCGCACTGATTATTTCAGGCTTATTTTCTGGTATTTCTCTGAAAGCACAGGGCGATCTGATGGTCTTTCCAAAAAGGCTGGTCTTTGAAGGCGCCGTCAAAACTGCAGAACTGAATCTTGCAAATATCGGCAATGATACTGCCCGTTACAACATCTCCTTCGTACAATACAGAATGAATGAAGACGGATCCTTTACCGAGGTGAAGACGCCGGATGTGGGTCAGTATTTCGCCGATAAATTTTTGAGATATTATCCGCGGAGTATCATTCTGGCGCCTAAGGAATCACAGATTGTAAAGGTTCAATTGTCAAAAACTTCCCAGATGGTGCCCGGCGAGTACCGTTCCCATATCTATTTCAGGGCAATTCCCAATGCAAGGCCTTTGGGTGAAGAGGATAAGAGGGATACAACTTCAGTATCGGTCAGGCTGGTTCCGGTTTTTGGTATTACTATCCCGACCATCATTCGGGTAGGAGAATCCACCACAAAAGTTTCACTCACTGATCTCAATTTCTCCATAAAGAATGATACCATACCGGTAATAAGCCTCAAATTTAACCGTACAGGAAATATGTCAGTATACGGAGACCTCTCTGTTTCCTATATCTCACCTGCAGGTAAAAAAACTGAGGTTGGCAGGGCTAATGGTGTAGCCGTCTATACACCCAATCCGGCCCGGAGGTTTCAGGTTGCACTTCTGAAAAATTCAAGTACTGATTACCGTAACGGGAAACTTCATGTTGAGTACACAACACCAAGCGATGCCAAACCGATGAAATACGCGGAGGCAGACCTTCTTCTCAAATAGACAGGACGATACAGAGTACTTCCGCACACCTGTTCGCACCCTTGTATCGATCCAACCTGAATAAAGGGGAATACGTAGAATTATGATTTACAACCAAAAAAAACATCGATTCAAAATATCTTGATATACAGCGGATTAATTATCAAAATTTCAGTTTTAAAAGAATCTAAATAAATCTTGGCATGCATATTGATGATATGTTGAATATTTAAGTTAACGGTGAACTCCATTCATAAAATTTTTTAAATTGTTTTGATAAGAGAATTGTTACTTTGTAGCTCCCTGGAAAACAGAGTTGAGAAGTAACAGGAAGCTTGCATGATAATATATCATCGTTAACCCGGAGTTTTACATCATAACGGAACAAAAACAGTGGCATATATAAACCTCGAAATATTAGATATACTTTTTAAGCTATTCCGGGGACCCGGGCGGGCATTACGCAGTTTTTCCAACCGCGGCAAATTATCCTTAACTGGTGAAAAGTACCGGAGATTATTGAATTACCCAATATTTTCAGCAGTTGTATTTATTTTTAGCCTTAGCTATACCAGTGAATCCCTTGGACAGTCAACTACCATTGTCAACTATAATTTTAATACCGGATCTTCCTATGCCACGCTAACACCGATACTGGAACCAAATATAAATAGTGATATTACCAGCAGTGATTCCTGGCGAACTCCCGGAACAGGTATAAAAAGTGGGACACATGCTTTCACGGCAAACACCACAGCGGGAAAAGTAGTCAAAATCGTGAAAGGCGAAACATGGGATTTTACCATTTCCGGCAATGAAATCGCAAACTACCGGTCCTTCAGCGTATATTATCAGATATCCGCGTCTACCAGCTCTAAATCACCTGTTTTAGATTTTGAATATAGTCTGGATGGCTTAACATACTCCGCAACAGGGATAACAGCCGTAGTGGGCGGATCCTCACTCACCCTAACCACATCCTTTAAAGAATGTGAGCTGACCTTGCCTTCAAGCCTTGACAATCCTGATTCGCCAATTTATTTCAGGCTAACAACTTCCGGCGGTTTCAATAACACTACCTTCAACCTGGACAATTTCCAGGTCCAGGCATATTACAATGCAATATCGACCAGTGCTATTTCCGGCACATCACTTTGCGCGGGTAGCAATGTATCTGTACCTTATACTATTAGTGGTGCATTTCTCTCTGGCAATAGTTTTACCGCGGAATTATCCGATCAAAACGGAAATTTTGCTCCGCCAATATCCATCGGTACTGTTACAAGAACTACTGCAGGAACAATAAGTGCAACTATTCCCTCAGATACGCCTGAAGGATCAGGATACCGGATTCGTGTCACTTCTGACAACCCGAAAATCAAAGGTACCGACAACGGGACCGATCTAACTGTTAATCTTGCGCCTGCGATAACGAGTCAGCCATCCATGCCTGCTGCCACGTGTTCCGGAAGCGGTACACAAACCCTGTCAGTATCTGCTACCGGTTCCGGATTGGCCTATTCCTGGAGAAAAGGAGGGGTAGCAGTCGTAAACAGCAGTATTATCAGTGGTCAAGGTACGGCGACATTAAAACTAACAGGACCAACTGTCTCACAAGCAGGAAGTTACGACGTTGTTGTGAGTGGCGCATGTTCTTCAGTAACTTCAGACGCAGTGACTGTCACGGTGAACACGCCGACTTCAATTACAACACAGCCCGCCGCACCGGCTGCTACGTGTTCCGGAAGTGGTACACAAATATTGACCGTAACTGCTGAAGGTACCGGATTATCTTATTCCTGGAGAAAAGGAGGGGTAGCAGTCGTAAACAGCAGTATTATCAGCGGTCAAGGTACGGCGACATTAAAATTGACGGGACCAACAGTTTCACAAGCAGGAAGTTATGACGTTGTCGTGTCCGGTACATGTTCTTCAGTAACATCAAACGCAGTATCTGTTACAGTTAATCGTGACGGCTACTGGACCGGAGCCGTAAGTACAGACTGGAACAACGTCAACAACTGGGAATGCGGCGAGTTACCAAATGCTTCTACTAACGTTTCAATCACTAACGGTAAGTCCAGGTACCCACTTCTTTCTTCCGGAGTTGCAGGAACCGTGAAAAATTTAACGATTGAATCAGCTTCTTCTCTTACCGTTTCGGGCAATACCCTGACAATAGCCGGGACCATCAATACCACAGGCACATTCACAGCAACTTCAGGCACCATTGAATTAAACGGAGGTACAGGGCAAACAATACCCGCCAATACCTTTGCAGGGAATACAGTCATGGACCTTACCATCAATAATTTATCAGGTGTTACTCTTGGCGGAGCACTGAATATCTCCGGCATCGTATGGCCTGTCAGTGGAACGCTCAACACAGGAGGATACCTGACACTGTTGTCAACATCAAGCCAGACGGCGCTTATCTCTGGTTCCGGAAACGGCAGTATAGCAGGTAATTTAAATATCCAGCGTTACATTACCAATGCTTTTGGATACAAATATTTCAGTTCACCTGTCGGCAATGCTACTGTAGCACAGCTTTCGGGTTATCTGAGCACCACCGCAACCATACCTGCAATTTACAGTTATGACGAAAACAACATGAATTCCGGTGCTGCGATTTCCGGCTGGATCAATTACACTTCAGTCTCCAACCCCCTAAATGTAATGGAAGGATATGCTGTAAACCTTGGTTCTTCAGCGACATCCGACCTGGTGACCATTAGCGGATCAGCCAATAACGGCAGTTACTCCAGGACACTTTATAATCACAACGGGATTTATACACAGGGATTCAACCTGGTCGGGAACCCTTATCCCTCCCCCATCGACTGGAATGCAGTTGCAGGATGGACCAGAACGAATATTGACGGGGCAATCTATTTCTTCTCTGCAAACGGAGATGAATACTCCGGGACTTACAGCAGTTATACCAACGGTATTGCCGGGGCTAATGGTGACAATATAATTCCAGCGATGCAAGGATTTTTTGTTCATGTTTCCACTGGTCACACATCGGGTATTTTGGGAATGACTAACAATGTCAGGATCAACAAGATGAACCCAACCTATAAATCTACGGAAGCCGATTACAGGAATATTTTACGGTTCAACGCAAGTTTTGACGAAAAAACCAGTATTCCGGATCCGTTTGTGCTTTATTTTGACCCAGCCTCGACCCCTGATTTTGACACTGAAACAGATGCATTGAAACTAATGAATACAAATCAGTCGGTTCCGAACATTTATGCTATCACACCGGATGTCAGACAATTGTCAATCAGCGGAATACCCCTGCCTTCAGATTCTCTGACAAGAATTCCCCTGGGAGTCAAATTACTCAGGAACGGCTGGGTCAATTTTTCTGCCCAGGACATTAGCCAACTGCCAGCCTCTTTTAATATCTATCTGTATGATTCTGAAAATAAGACATACAACGATTTGAAAACGAGTCCGAATTACAGATTCTACCTGAAATCAGGTGAATACAACCAAAGATTTGTTCTCTTACTATCAAAATCCAATCTTCAGATTTCATCTTCCCTGAAGGAAAAGCCGTTCAACTTAACCCGAAACGGCAGTGTGTACCAGGCAAACATCTTCCCCGGAAGTATAGAAAGCGGTACATTGTATGTGCGAAACATGGCAGGTCAGACGATGCAGGAAATCGATGTCAGCGGTCAACAAACAATAGAAATCTGCCAGGGAGCGAAAAGTGGAGTGTATATTGTTACTATTGTTTCAGGTAATCGTATCTTTTCGGAAAAAACCTTAATCATAAGAGAATAATGTCAGGTAATATGATCAAACTGGAAAATACGTGCTGGCCGGTTATATTTGCCGGATTTATGTTTGTGGCTTTATTCACCAGCAATGTTTTTGGACAGGAAAGGCCTCCGAGACCTATTGCCGTGACTGTAAAGAATGCCCAGGGAATCCTTTTCGGGACTTTTGCTCACGGAGAATCCGGCGGCACTGTATCCGTCACCCATGAAGGCATCAGAACTGCCACAGGAAGTGTTATTCTGATTTCACAGGGTTCTTTCGCATCTCCGGCTGTCTTCCTCGTGGAAGGGATGAAGGGAACTTTGATAACAATTTCACCCATATTGGATGCCACCCTGAACGGAGGTAATCCGGCAGGGCACCTCACACTAAAATTTGACATTCCCAATATTGCGACATCCTCTGGTTCACCCTTCATTCTTCCTTATGATTCACCGGCTCAAATGGAAATCCGTATTGGAGGAACTTTGGTTATAGGGAATTCAGGCGCCAATCCGCCAGGCAACTACAGCGGTAATTTTTATGTAACTTTTAACCAGCAGTAAACCCTGGATGTTTTACCCCCTGAGCCCTGACAGCAGATTGCGAAAGCAAATAAAACCCTTTTTATGTGACCTTAAGAAGTGGGTTACGGCCAGCATGATGCTTTTGTGTGTCCTTATGCCTTATGGTGCCTTTTCCCAGGAACCGGCTTACGATGAAATTTCCGTTTTTTTCCAGGTTAAGAATATTGGCTCAGTTGAATTACCTGCTGTGATCCGTAACCAGGAGGTGTTACTTCCCGTCACGGATTTTTTTGAATTTTTGAAAATCAAAAATTCCATATCAAGCGGGATGGATTCCGTTTCAGGTTTCTTTCTCACGCCACAATCTCCATATATTGTGGACAGGATCGGCAATAAAATAGTCTTTCAAGGTAAGACCTACAACTTGAAAGCAGGTGATTTAATTAGAACTGAAAGCAATCTTTATCTTCTGTCAAGGTATTTCGGAGAGATCTTCGGATTAGATTGCCAGTTCAACATTCGCGCCCTTGCAGTCAACCTGACTACCAAACTTGAATTGCCCGCAATGCGGGAGATGCGCCTTGACATGATGCGACAGAACCTCAACCGACTTAAAGGAGATCAAAAAGTTGATACCATAATCCCGCGTAGCAGGCCGGTTTTTCACCTGGGCATGGCTGACTGGTCGGTGATAGCCACCCAAAATGTAAATCTCAAAAATGATACACGGATAAACCTTTCCCTTGGAGCAGTCATTGCCGGAGGAGAAGCTAACGCTTTCCTGAATTACAACAACAATGAAACGTTTTCCGAAAAGCAGCAATATTATTACCTGCGTTTTGTCAACAATGAAAGGAGTTATTTACGGCAGTCTATTCTGGGTAAAATTTATACTGATGCTATTTCTTCCATATACGATCCGGTTGTTGGTATAAGGCTTTCAAACACGCCTACCACTTTCCGGAGATCATTCGGAACCTATCCGATAAGCGATTACACCAACCCGGGCTGGATGGTGGAACTCTATGTGAACAATGTGCTTGTCGATTACAAGAAAGCTGATGCATCCGGATTTTTTAATTTCCAGGTCCCCCTGGTTTATGGTAATTCTGCCATCAAACTAAAATTTTATGGTCCATGGGGAGAGGAACGATTAAAGGAACAGCAGATCTCAGTGCCTTTTAACTTCCTGCCACCCAAGGAGTTTGAATATGTTTTGAATGCAGGAATGGTAGAAGACAGCCTAAATTCAATTTTCTCGAGGGCGGCCTTGAATTACGGAGTTACACGAGGGATAACCATTGGAACAGGTGTTGAATACCTTACATCGGTAGCAGAGAGCCCATTCATGCCGTTTGCAAACATTGCCACCCGCCCCTTTCCCAATGTGCTGCTGTCGGGCGAATATGTATATAATGTTCGCGGGAAAGGTGTATTAAGCTATCAGATGCCAAAAAACATTCTTTTTGAGCTTAATTATACTAAATATAGAGAAGGACAGAAAGCCGTCAATTTCAATTACCTGGAAGAGAGGAAAGCCATCCTTACGCTCCCTTTCTTCGGGAAAAATTTCTCATTTTACAACAGAATGACCTACAACCAGGTTATCCTGCCCGGGACTGGTTATACCACAGCTGAATGGCTGATCTCTGGCACAATGCTTGGTGTCAATACGAACCTGACCAATTATGCCATGTTCGTGAATGAAGGCAATCCATACGTTTACACCAACCTTTCGCTATCCGTCAGGCTGCCTCACGGCTTCATGTTTATTCCTCAAGCACAGTACGAATACAGTCAAATGGATTTTATTTCAGCCAAAGCAAGTGTTGAAAAATACCTTTTCAAGAACGGATTCATTTCACTCTCCTACGAAAACAACCTGAAAAGCAGGATTCAGAGTCTGCAGTTCAGTATGCGCTATGATCTGCCATTCGCCCGTACAGGATTTACAACCCGTCAGACGAACGATCAGACTACTCTGATCGAAATGGCACAGGGAAGTCTAATCATGGATCATAAAACTGACTACTTCGGAACAAATAACCGCGTAAGCGTGGGCAGAGGTGGTATCGTTTTCGCTCCTTTCCTGGATATCAACTGCAACAACAAAAAGGACCCCGGAGAACCACGTGTCAAAGGACTGAATATCAGGGTCAGCGGAGGAAACTCCACGGAAAATGAACGGGATACAACCATAAGAGTCATGGATCTGGAGCCTTACATCAGGTATTATGTTGAACTGGACCCTAACAGCCTGGAAAACGTGGCCTGGAAACTCCGGGTAAAAGCCATGAGCATCGCAGCAGATCCCAACATGTTTAAACTGGTTGAAATTCCTGTTGCTGTATTTGGCGAAGTCACAGGAATGGTCTATCGCCAAAAAGGATCAGATCAACAGGGAATTGGCCGTATTATCCTTAATATATATGATAAGAAAGGAAATCTTGCAGGCCGCACCTTAAGTGAGCAGGATGGTTACTACAGCTTCCTTGGACTCCCGCCAGGTGAATTTGAGGTAAGTATTGATTCGACTCAGACCAGAAAGCTTGGCCTGAATGCAACCCCCGTGAAACAGGCGTTCAGCATTGTCCAAAATATCGATGGAGATGTTGTGGACGGAATGGATTTTGTGCTGACTGGTGCACAACCCGAAACGGTTGTCGAGGAAAAGAAATTCGATACTCCTTCGGTTGCTGAACCACATGTCCAGACACGGCCGGTTGAAGAGACAAAAGTAAATGCTGAGACTGCAACGGGTAACAAACCAGAAAAACTGAACGCTGAGACAAATACTTTATCGGTAAAAGCACAACCAAAAACTACTTCTGGTAAGGCTAAATACTTCTATGTTCAGACTGGTGCTTTCAAAGAAAAGTCCGGGGCATCATTCAACCTGACGAAATTGACAGAGAGAATCTCCCTGCCATCAGGAATAAAAGAAGAAAATGGCTATTTCAAGGTCATTACCGGACCTTTCAAATCCTGGAAAGAAGCTGTAGAACAAATGACTACCATTCAAAATGAAGGATTTGACTGTTTCATCAGGAAAAGTACTGAAAAATTGTTCTGAAGGTAATCTGCAATGAAACCGAATTCGGATTTTATCGTTATCAGTAATAATTGTCCCTAATCAGTCTAACCAATTAAACCATTCCCAACTATGAAAATCCTAAAAATTGCGCTCTATACCCTCTTAGGTTTCCTGGCACTGCTTCTTATTGTAGCACTTTTTGTAAAAAAAGATTACAACATTTCAAGAGAAATTACGATATTGAAACCCGGGGAAGAAGTGTTCAACTACGTAAAATACCTGAAAAATCAGGAAAATTACAGTGTCTGGTCGAAGATAGACCCGAATATGAAAAAGGAATACCGGGGAACTGACGGTACTGTTGGTTTTGTATCCGCCTGGGACAGCAAGGTAAAAGATGCAGGCAAAGGAGAACAGGAAATTATAAAAATCGCTGACAATGAACGAATTGACTGTGAATTACGATTCATATGGCCAATGGAATCCAAAGATCACATTTTCATGCTTACACAGTCGGTGAATGACAGCACGACACTTGTAAAATGGGGTTTTGACGGCAAAATGGACTACCCGATGAACCTGGTACTGCTCTTTATAAATTTTGATGCAATGATTGGCCCTGATCTGGAAAAAGGGTTGGATAACTTGAAAGTTATAATGGAGAAATAATAGAAATAAAGTAGCCGCTTCATAAGACTTTGGGAGCGGCTGCTTTATTTTATTTAGAATTGTTCTATTTTAAAATCTTGTAATACTTCGCCATCCAGTATGGCAACAGGAAGTAGGCTCCGTCATCTTCACTAAGGCCGTCACCCCCTCCATCCATCACATATGTGTTGCTGTTCCATTTGGAAACAGCCCGTTCGGGTGTGGGAATTGGCAAGATAGCCTGAGGTTTGTTAAAACGGTCATTGACAGCACTTTTTCTGATATCCCAGCGATGGGAATTCTCCATCCGCCAGGTTCTGATATCCAACGGAATCAGTTGCATCTCCTCCTCTGCGACCTTTAACCCGCAATCTTTTCCCAGACCAATACTGGCAATGTAATTCCAGATAGGAATGCGGTCTGCTTCCTCAGCTTTCCAGCTCCTGTCAAGACTCTTGGTATAAACGGCCACATCAGGGGTTCCGGTCCCGTACTTCAACAGGGTATAATACGGCAGAAAGGACAATTCATCGTCCGAATGATTGATCTCATAAGGACCATACATCTTCTGAACCAGCATGTTGTCCAGGTAGTGATGCTCTTTTACCAGCTTATTGTAGGCCAGTTCATATTTTGGGTTTTGCGTAACATGAGAAGCGCATTTTAAAAATGCCAGGATTTGCAGGGAGTTGATTCCTTTCTCATACATCCAGTTCCGTGAATGATTGAGTGAATCGGGATTCCATACTGCCCACCTTGTGGCCTTGCCATCCAGATCCACCAGTTCAAAATTATGATCGACAATATGCGTCATCAACCTATCAACCAAAACTTTAACACGCTCCTTCATCTCTCCATCAGCCACCATATCATAGAAAATGGGATAGGCAAACATATGGCCAACTATTTCATCAGAACTGGTATCTCCCTTCCATCTCCATTTACCATCTGCAGAAATGTGCCATTCACCACCGCTTCCGGTACTTTCATCTATAGAAACATACGATCGGGCAACATAACCGGGGATCTGGTTCACAGTATTCAGCTTTTCCATTGCGAGGAAGGTCCTGACAGCATTTTCGCAGGCATCCTTATCCCTGGTTACGGCATAACGGAATGACTCGGCGGCAAGATAGATTGAGGTCCAGAGACCATCATTATCATCGGTAGAATGAGTATAAACAGTGGTGTCGTTGGGAGCTTTAAATCGACATGCCGCTGCAAAACCATGGTGCAAATGCCTTTCGTTCAATCTACTTTCAAAATAGGCGGCCTTTTGATCCAGGGTCATAGGCATTCTTCTCAATTCATTAATCCCGAGTGGATTAGCCACCCAAACCCGGTTCTGATCAATTACCAGGATATCGTTTACCCTGTTATTATCCAGCCATCTTTCTCCTGCAAAATACCTCCAGGTATTACCGCTTTTGCGGATAGCCCCACAAGGTGTCCCAATCCACAAATCTTCACCTGAAAGGGCAATTTTAGTAACCGGACCAAAAGGAAGACCATTGTCCCCACTGTAAAGCTGATGGTCGCCCTTGTCGGAGATAAGTCCCAGTGCGGGCTGACACCCAAAATAGACGTCATCATCTGTCTTGCCTGCAGAGAGGCTGAAATAATTCAAACCCAGACCGGGGGCCATAACGGCATAAGACAGATTAACCCATTTCCCAGCAATTTTCCGGAATAATCCTCCCCGGGTGGCAGCCCAAAGCTCATCATCCTTTCCCTTAATAAGCTGATTTACAGAACATGATTTAAATTCAGGCAACTCTCTCCAGTTTCCCTTCCACTCCCAGGTCCCCCGGTTTGTCCCTGCCAGCAAGGTTGAAGCATCTGTCCAAAGCAGTGAAAGAACGGTATCCTTTTGGGCTTGTTCAGGAAGCTGCAACTGCTTTTTTCCAGTTGGCTGTCCAATAATGCCAATTCCACCCACCCACAGCTTTCCGGATAAATCTATGCTTGCAGACTTCCAGGCCCCGGGATATTCTTCGATGTGCCATTTCCCGTTTTCAAACAGGAAAATCCGGTCTGAGGATACAGCTGCAATCTTCTCACCGACCCTTACCAGTTTAACTATTGCCTGTGGTCCAGTGACAGGAAGTTGAACACGAACCATCGATTCCTGCAAATAACTGCCGGTTGCCGGCTTAACGATTTCGGCTCCAGAGGCCATATAACCTGTTAACATGAAACTCCCTGCCAGGATCATCAGTCCCGGAATATATTTTCTCATAATAAATGCATTTTACTTTCTTAACTTTCTCTGAAGTTCCATCAAAGGCCTGTAGCCGATCAGTATAATACCCTGATCTTTCAGTAATTGCCTGATTTCTGCATCAGTGGTAAAGCAGGCTGCTTCCTGGGACCGTTTTTCTGCCGTGCCGGTAATAGCTTTCAGTTCATCGCTCATCCTGGAAGCATGAATAAAGATTTCTGTTACACCGGGTTTCAGGTTTTTAATGATGGATGTCCAGAATGGTTTTACTTCTTTGTAATCCTGCATTTCATCATAAACAAAGTAATCAGTAAAAACGATCCCCTGCTTTGACAGCTCATCCCTCATATTCGGCTGGTTGAATTTAATCATGGTTGACTGTGAAGGCATCCTGAGAGGGAGATTGAATTCCATGGCTAACTGCACGTAGCACTTTACATATTCCGGAGAATATTGCATGGTTCCCATGTGCGAGTCGATATGAGTAACAGGGACTCCTTCTGCAAGGGCTCTTTTGATCTGTGCACGACCTTCGATCAGCGCTTCTTCAGGTTTTGCGTGGGCGTACACTTCTTCTACGCTGCGCCACAGAAATCCATCCGGATCGCATAGCCCTTTAACCTGGTCTTTTGGTGCGACAGGGCCCCAGCGGTAGAAGCGCCATTCTGCAGTGTGGGTCAGGTGCACTCCGAAATCCTTTTCAGGGTGATTCTTTGCATAATCCGCGATGGCACCGGACCACGGGCAAGGCATCATGATGGTGGAGGATGTGATGGATCCGTTTTCGAGTCCGTCAATTACAGCAAGATTTGCCGAGTTACACATACCTGCATCATCGCAGTTGACTATCAGCAACTTATCTGTCGGCTTGTATCCAAGACGCTCACTTAAAAGTTTGGACTGGCCAAAGGCTGAAGTAACGCAAAGCACTGATGCAAAGGCTAAAGCAAGAGAACGGAATCTCCGGTTTGCTGCCAGTAAAGTAGATTTCTTTGTTTCCATTTTGTTAATTGTTATTGTAGTTATTGAAAATAAAACCTATAGGGCTCCTTTCGGGAGTTTCAAACGGTCACCGGTACCCTGTATCATAATTCTCTCCCACTCCTTACCATACCCGGGCTGCAGGGGTTTTAAAGGTATGTCTTTATTGTATCCGTTATCCTTCAATTGATCGCCTTCAGTAATTTTAATGTTACCGTCATGATATTTCATGAACAGATATTTGTAAAAACCTGACCAATCGGACACTAATTTATCTCCTGTCTTCACGGAATAACTTGTCAGATAATCAATTGCTTCACCCGGATTCCGGTCAAACAGTTCTTGTGCCTTTTGCTGTATTTTGGGTATTTCTGCAATAAATTGATTTTCAAGCTTTGACTGGTTCTTTTCGATTTCAGGGTGAATCACATTGTAACGGGAATAAGCCCAGTTATTGACCTGGCTGAATGTCCAGTAGGCTGAAGTCTCCGACCAGGAAATCATTGATCCGTTGCCAACCGCATAGCTTTGAGGTATGCTTTTGATCCCGCAGAACATGGGGGCATAAACGCAGCCATCAGCATCATCCACGCCAAACCAGAAAATACCGCCAATAGGATCGGGAAGTCCGCTACGGGACTGGGTTACGAAGCTGTACCCTGTTTGTTGTGTTGCCACTGCCCTTTCGTTCAGGTACATCACGCTGTCGACTTCAAATTCCATTGGCCGCCACCGATATGGTGACTTATACGGGCCTGCACCCGGATCATTGCGCATGTCCAACGGAGTGTCTTCAAAATGGTCTCTCATTCTTGCCATTACATCATTAAGTGCAATTGGCGAATCTGGTTTAACCCACAATGGCAACCTGTTTGTAGCATACCGGTTAGGATTTGGTGACTTGTCTGCAAACATGCTCCTGTAAATAAATTTTCCCTCCGCGTATGAAGTATATTCCGGATTCTCCCTGATTTCCCTGCTGACATTCCTGAAAAAGGACCATACTCTTGCATCACAAAAGCGGGCCCCACCAAATTTCAATGGATTGTAGACATCAGAGAAACTGAATGTCGCATCACTCCCTTTGTAAAAGCCGTGCCTTTTCGCAAAAGTGATCACGTCCTGTGAATGATAGACCGTTTGCTCGGGGTTGCTCCAGTTGTTACTCTCCTGAAACGGGAAGGTAGTGATCCTGGCCTGGTTGGCATGACCGCTCACATAACCGTCAGGAACCAGGCGGGCCACCCAGACTGCTCCCTTCTCATATTTACCTTTACCGATGAGCTCCATGATCCATGCTTCATTCGCATCTGAGATGGAAAACGATTCCCCGCTGGTAGCATAGCCATATTCACGCACCAGTTCAGTCATATTTTTAATCATCTCACGCGCCGACTTTGACCGCTGAAGTCCTATTCGCATCAGCGAGCCGTAATCCAGGATGGCGCCTGGCTGTGAAGCGAGCGAGTCAAGGCCGCCAAAAGTTGTTTCTCCAATTGCAACCTGGTGCTCATTCATAAACTGAACTACAGACCAGGTGTGGGCAACTTCAGGTATGCTCCCCAGCAATTTGCCGTTTTCGTAGTGATATACCTCGCACACGCTTCCCGGAAGGTGATCCGCAGCCGGATAATAGGCTATCGCACCGTATCTGGTATGAGAATCAGCAGCGTAGGAAATCATGACGGAACCGTCTCTGCTGGCCTTTTTGGTCACAATAAAATTTGTGCAGGCAGCAACAGGTGAAATTGTTCTGACAATTAAAACAATCAGGATTATATTCGAAATTAAATACCGCATAAGTGACAATTTGGGTTACGAATTTAACAACTATTGCCGGGTTATGAAATGTGTAACGGCCAAATTCGGACAACCCGATCATCGTGCGAAAGAAACCATTTATCCGGAACCATAATCGATCTTCAAATTTTTCTTTAGGATTCAGTCATTATAATTAATTTTAACACTTTATTTTCACAAATAACACAATCAAAAAAATTTATACTACTGATAATTAAATATATAAACCAAAAGAAGTAACATTGTATCTATGCTATTAAATTTATCATGAAAAAAATATTCCTTTTTGCTTTTGCAGTACTCTTCCATTTCTATTCAAGTGCCCAAAATCAGGAAATAACAATCCCAGACACAAAAACTGACTGGTGGGGAGATGTTGAAGGCTACCTTAACCAGCAGGCAAAAGTGACCCTGAACCTTGCAGATGAGGCACTTCTTCAAAGCCCTCCATCACTGATTGAAGACCTGCAGCGTAAAATGGCGCTGGTAATGATAGACAACGTCATGCACGAACAGAAAGCTCCCACGCGGCCTGCGGTCCAGAATTTCCTAAAGCGGCGCATTCAAAAGGCAATATTTGAGATAAGAACTGAAAAAGTAACCAGCGGAGCTGTCATCTGGAAACTTTACGATCATGCCTTTGTCGTAAAAACAGCGACAGTAACCATAGGCTTTGATGTTCAAAGAGGACTTCCTTCCGTTGAAGGCTTTACCCTGGAAAAAGAGTTGATGCAAAAATTAATCGACCAGATGGATATTCTTTTCATCTCTCATTACCACAGTGATCATGCAGATCCCTGGGTTGCAGAGATGATGCTGAAACAGAACAAACCGGTCGTTACACCAGATGATTTCTGGAACAACCAGAACTTTTATGCATTGGTCAGCCATCCGGAAAGAAAAGCCGCGCTGAAACACGAAATTGAACTCCCAGGCAAGGGTTTAAAACTTCAATTTATTACTTATCCGGGGCACCAGGGAGAAAAGATTACCAACAATGTAACCCTGGTATTCTCACCTGAAGGGCTCTCATTCGCCCACACAGGGGATCAGTCCAACCTGAAGGATTTTAGCTGGATCGACAATGTTGGGGATGATTATAAGGTAGATGTACTGATGACCAACGGCTGGTCGGTATATCCGGATCACAGGCTGGTCAGGGGTTTCCGGCCAAAACTTACCCTTCCCGGACATGAGAATGAAATGGGGCATACCATCGATCACCGGGAACCCTATTGGTTAAATTACAACAGGTTAGGAGATCCCGGAAAATTTCCATGGGTACAAATGGTCTGGGGAGAAAAATTTCATTACATTCCGAACCTGAAAAACTGACTCATTCCCTCTTAATTAATAAGACGACAACTGCTTACAATTCAAATAATTAATATTGCCATGAAAAAACTGTTCGGCGTACTTCTCTTTTTAACTACGGTTTTTGTTGCGAAATCCCAGTACACTACATTCAACGCCCATTCCCACAACGATTATTCACAAAAGATCCCCTTCTTTCTGGCTTACAATGCTCATTTCGGTTCCATCGAAGCGGACATCTGGGCTGTCAGAGACGATCTTTTTGTCTCTCACAACAAATCTCAGATAACACCTGAAAGAACCCTTGAATCTCTTTACCTGCTGCCGATTGTGAAGTTTTTTAAGGAAAACGGAGGCAAGGCCTGGAAGGACTCCCCTGCTTCATTTCAGCTGCTTATTGACCTGAAGACTGAAGTTGAGCCAACACTTTCACTTTTAGTAAATAAACTGATGAAATACCCTGATGTTTTTGATCCTTCCGTAAATAAAAATGCAGTCCGTGTTGTGATAACAGGTAACAGGCCCGAACCGGCAAAATTCAAAGATTATCCGGATTTCATCCTTTTTGATGGCAATCTTAACCTGAGGTACAACCAGGAGCAACTCAGGAGAGTAGCGCTATACAGCGATAACCTTGTCAATTTCACACGATGGAGAGGCACAGAAGCCATTCCTGCGAAAGATGAAAAAAGATTAGTCCAGGTAATAGATTCTGTACATGGAATCAATAAAACCATCAGGTTCTGGAATGCGCCGGATACTCCCGACGCATGGCGTACACTGATGAAACTCAGGGTGGATTATATCAATACGGATCATATACAGGAACTTGAAAGCTTCTTGAAGAATTTCAAAAACTGAAAATCATGAATTCGAGACGAAATTTCTTTCGCAAGACTGCGCTATTTGCCGGTGCTGCGGCATTCCCTGCCGCCAAAATCCTGGCTGATGATCCGGTTCAGACAACTGCAACCACCACGGGTAAATTGCCCTATAAAAACACCTATGTAAAAAATGTTTTTGTTACAGAGAATGATTTTCGAAACCAGAAACCCTACATAACAGCCTCACCGGGGTTCGAAAAAGCCCGGGAAATTTTGCCGGCACCATACTGGAAAGGCAATGAAGCAGCCATCGGCATGTACTGGAAAACATGGGAGATTGCCTTCAAAAACATCAAGAATCCAGCCAAAGAATCCGGATTCATTACTTCCTATATTGATACGGCCTACAACGGCAACATTTTCATGTGGGATTCCAATTTTATCACCATGTTTGCCCGTTATGGCAGCCGTGCCTACCCATTTCAGAAAACCCTGGATAACTTCTATGCCAAACAGCACCCCGACGGGTTCATTTGCCGCGAAATATGGGGAAATACGGGGGAAGACTGTTTCCATCGCTACGACCCGACAAGCACAGGTCCTAACCTGATCCCATGGAGCGAAATGGAATATTTCCAGCATTTCGGCGAATGGGAAAGAGTGCACAAAATCTTCCCGGTACTGGTAGCCTATTACCAGTGGCTGAAATTAAACAGAACCTGGCAGGACGGCTCCTATTGGTCGAGTGGCTGGGGTACCGGCATGGACAATCAGCCAAGGGTCCCTAAAAACTATAACCCGATTTTCTCTCATGGCCATATGACCTGGCTCGATACCTGCCTGCAACAGCTGTTTATCGGAAAATTGCTGGTAGAATTCGGATTTTATGTTGAACGCTGGCAGGAAATCGAAGAAATTGAGGATGAGACAAAATCCCTGAAGAAATTAATCAGGGAAAAGTTGTGGGATCCAAAAACAGCATTCTTTTACGATAAGTACGCAGACGGAAACAAGGGCACCCTGATGAGTATCGGAGCCTATTGGGCTTTGTGGAGTGACCTGCTCGACAAGGAGGAGCTGGAAGGATTTGTCCATCATTTGTTCGACAGCAAAACTTTCTATCGCAAACACCCGGTTCCATCCATTCCTGCCAATCATGAAAAATACCAGGCAGACGGAAGATACTGGCAAGGCGGAGTTTGGGCTCCAACCAACTATATGATTATTAAAGGATTACAAAGAAACGGATTTTACAACCAAGCTTTTAACCTTGCCTCTAAGCACCATGAGCAGGTTTCTGAAGTTTATAAAAAAACAAACACATTCTGGGAATATTATGCCCCGGAGTCAGCAGATCCGGGTTTGCTTGCCAGGCCGGATTTCATTGGATGGACTGGACTTGTGCCGGTTTCTGTGCTTTTTGAATCCATTTTTGGTATCAATGCCAATTATTTGAAGAAAACACTGGACTGGCATGTCAACCTGACTGCGGAGCATGGTATAGACCGCTATCCCATCGGACCGGATGGAATGTTGTCTCTGAAAAGTTTCGCACGGAATTCTGCGAAGCAAAAGCCTTCGCTTGAAATCAACTCCAATGTTGAGCTTAAGCTGATGCTTTCCTGGGAAGGAGGAAATGAAACAATACAGGTCAAACCAGGTATGAATAAGATTTAACCAGAATTTGGGAACCGGCAGTTTATGAAAATCCGGCATCGCACAATTGTATTATAACAGATTCATTCTAAATAATTTAGGATTTGGCCAAAAACGAAATACCCATCCCGGTATGTCGGGATCAACTGAAAATGAACACTCGGGTATTAGCTGCGCTTATCCCCGGTTGGCAACGCTGAATTTCCTTTCCATATATCAAATAAAATAAATATTTTTCCACAGGAAATAATCTATATACTTGCATTTTTTTAACGTATTGCAATAACCGCTAAGGAAGGTATACCAGGTATGAAGTTTTTAAGCACACTTATTTTCATCTCAGTTTTAATCCTCACCGGAGTCAACAGCCTGTCTGCCAAAGAGTCGGATACCAGGACCTGGATTGATCTTTTCGCTACAAAAAAAATTAAAGCTGCCACTGTTGGGCTTGTCGGTGAAATTTATACAATGGACAACAACAGTACGGTTGAGCGCACAGGCATTGGTCTGAAAGGTGATTACTCATTTCTGCCATGGCTGAGCGCAGGTACTGGTTATGTTCTGTTAAACTTGCACCAACAGGGATATCACGAGATGGCCAACCGATTCTATTTTCAGGTAGAGCCTTCCTGGCATGTTGGCAGGTTTATGTTTAGTTTCAGGGAGAGGCTACAAATTACCCTTTACCCGGAAGCCAAAACCGAAGAAATCAACTCCTATTATTGGAGGAACCGTTTTGAGACTGTTTACCATAACGGATCGAAAAAGCTGGAGCCGCTGGTAAATCTGGAAACCTTATATCTGCTGAATGATGTAGATTTAAATCCTTTCACGGAATTTAGGCTCACGCTGGGAGCAAATTATAATATGACAAACAGTCAGCATTTTAAATTCTATGGAATGTTTACTGATGGCACCTATCTCAACAGGTATATCCTGGGAATAGTGTACAATTTTAAACTCTGACCCCTTGATTTGCCTGTATAATGACTGTCAAAACACATTTGCCTGCTCATGACAGAATAATGGATCATCCCATTCCTGTATTATCTCTCTATCACTGAACAGGTGTTCTCCGGCAATCTTCATGCCATCATTTTTATAAGCTAACAAATATGCTGAGGGGGTCATTTTCATCACCCTTTTGAACTGGTCATTGAAATGGGATAAATTGTTAAATCCACTTTCGAGGCTGGCAGTTGAGATGGTAATATTCTCAGTCAACATAAGCCTGCACGCGTGACCTATTCTTATTTCGTTAAGGAATGAAGAAAAAGTCTTGCCTGTATGCTTTTTGAAATACCGGCAAAAAGCAGTCGGACAAATGTTGGCAATACCGGCTACATCATCCAGTTTAATCGGCTTGTTAAGATTGAGTATGATGTGTTCATGAATTTTGTTAAACCGGTAAAAATCAAATGTATTGATGGTTTTTGAATAACCCAGACTGGCATGGTATTTATACTCTTTTGTTCCAGCCATCATGTCAAGCAGAAGTATCAATTCTGTAATACGCCTGATTCCGGAAAGTTCAAAGATCTTCACAATCTGGTCGCCAAAAATTTTCCTGCTCTTTCCTGAAAACTGTATGCCTCTCTGTGATTTGTCAAGAAACTCTTTAATTGAGGTCATTTCGGGTAGGTTGATGAAATTTGTATTGAAAATTTCCCTGTTAAACTGAATTATCAGCGCTTTCATTCCTGACCCGGACTTTCCCCCGAAATATTTTTTGTCACTTTTCCACCAATGCGGAACATTTTCCCCTATTATGCTAATCTCACCATCGTTGAAACGCCTGATGCCATCACCTACATAGCTTGTTCCTGAACTTTTTACTACGTAGAGAATTTCAATTTCCGGGTGAAAGTGCCATGGCACAGTGAAATGCGGTTTTTCCTCATCAAAGAAAATAACTGACTGGGAAGGCAAGGATTCAAGTTTCTGAAAGAAGGGTTTCATAATATCTCCAGTATTAGCAGAAGAATAAATTTAATGTTTCAAAATGCTAAAATAGCATTATATGAAGTCAAAATCGCAAAAGTTGTAAGAGAAAATCATGATTATGTTTGATGACCAAAATATCCAGATAACTAAATAAGTATATGAAATAGTCATAATATAAAGATATGTTCATAACGGATTGTATCCCTCTCAATTATGACAGTTCCAAATGATCTTAAGAAAACCAGACGTTTTAGCTTATGAAACAATTTACAACCATTGATTGGGTAGTTTTTCTTGTTTACGCATCCATCATCGTATTTGTTGGATTATGGGTCTCCAGGACAAAGAAGGGTGAACAAAAAACCACATCGGATTATTTTTTAGCAGGCAGGTCGCTCCCCTGGTGGACTATTGGCGCTGCACTTCTGGCAGCAAATATTTCAGCCGAGCACTTTATTGCCATGTCAGGTTCAGGCTATGCGGTAGGTCTGGCCATAGCTGCCTACGAATGGATAGCAGCTATCGTTCTGATTTTTGTTGCGAAATATTTTCTTCCTGTCTTCATTCAAAAGGGAATCTATACAATGCCACAGTTTTTGTCCCAGCGTTACGACAAAAGGGTTAGCACTATTATGGCAGTTTTCTGGGTCCTGGTCTACATTTTTGTTAACATGACTGCAGTCCTCTACCTGGGAGCACTGGCAATGGAGAGAATTATCGGTGTCCCTATGATTTACGGAATAATCGGTTTTGCCTTCTTTTCTGCGGTTTATTCGTTATGGGGAGGTATGAAAGCGATTGCGTGGACGGACGTCATCAATGTTATTGTGCTGATCTTCGGCGGACTGGTAACAACGTTCCTGGCAGTAAGCGCCTTGGGTGATGGCCATGGCTTTTTTGCCGGTTTTGGCGAACTGCTTCACAAGGCACCGCAAAAATTTCACATGATAATTGAGAAAGGGACGATTTTCGTGCCGGACGGAGTAGGCGGTAAGAAAGATGCATTTTCAGACCTTCCCGGATTGGGAGTTGTGCTCGGTTCTATGTGGCTGACCAACATGGCATTCTGGGGATTCAACCAGTTCATTATTCAACGTGGACTGGCAGGAAAAAGCCTGAAGGAGGCACAGTATGGAGTGGTATTTGCCGGCTATCTCAAACTTTTGATTCCCGTTTTGGTCGTATTACCGGGAATTGCTGCATTTGCCCTCGGAGCAGACCTGGCAAAATCGGACGAAGCATATCCCTGGTTGCTGAGCAACATCGTGCCTGTTGGTATCAAAGGATTGGCGTTCTCTGCCATTGCCGCCGCCGCTGTTTCGGCTTTAAGCTCTATTGTCAACAGTGTTTCAACAGTGTTTACAATGGACATATACAAAGCCCATCTCAGAAAAAATACCGAGGATAAAAAACTTGTGGTTGTAGGCAGGATCGTCGCCCTGATTGCCCTGATCATTGCAACATGCGTAGCTCCGCAACTCAGGACCCTCGATCAGGCATATCAGTACATCCAGGAGTATACAGGATATATTTATCCTGGTGAATTTCTGATCTTCTTCTGCGGATTATTCTGGCGGCAATCAAAGGCAAATGCCGCAGTTTGGGTTGCTTTGCTCACAATTCCAATGGGAATCCTGTTTAAAATCATCAGTCCGGAAATGCCCTTCATTTTGAGAATCGGTTATGTATTTATCATACTGTCAGTTGTCATGATCGGACTTAGCCTTCTTGACAAAACACACAACATCGAGAATGTATATTATGATGAGATTTCCAGGAAAAAAACTGTAAGGCTTGGCTGGAGAATTATTGCCGTAGCATCCCTTGTTGGAATAGTGGCTGCCTTTTTTGTCGTGCCGATGAGAAATCTTGCGCTGGAAGCAATTTACGTACTGGTTACCGGATTTTTGCTGATCGGAGTTATATTGATTCTAAATACCACGAAACGGACCATGGATGACAGAGGGCTTGTAATTGAACGGTCCATGTTCAAAACCACGGATACCTTCAATATTGCTGCAATCGGTATTGCCGGGATACTGGGAATACTTTATTTTTTCTTCTGGTAACGATTTTAACTTAAAAAACTTCAATTATAATTAAAATGGAAAAAGAATCGATGCATGAAAGTGTATACAAAAGCGTACTGCACGAAATGACGCAAACAACTCCGACTGTACTTTGGAATGATTCCTGTGCAATTGAGGAATTGAAAAATTCAATTTCACACGGAGCGCTCGGAGCTACCTGTAATCCGGTGATTGTCAACAGCGTTTTAAAACAGGAATGGGATATCTGGAAAATACGAATCCCTCAAATAATCCTTGAAAATCCAACTGCCACGGAAGATGAAGTTGCCTGGTTGCTTATTGAGGAAATGTCCAAGAAGGCTGCTACCCTTTTGATGCCAATATTTAATCGTGAAAAAGGCAAAAACGGACGATTATCCATCCAGACAGATCCGAGGTTCTACCGTAATCCGGAAAAGATCCTCCAACAGGCAGTACATTTCAACGAACTTGCTCCGAATATCATTGTTAAGATACCTGTCACAAAAGCTGGCGTAATAGCCATTGAAGAGGCAACCTACCTGGGTGTCAGCATCAATGCTACCGTAAGTTTTACTGTTGCACAGGCCATAGCTGTGGCAGAAGCGGTCGAACGCGGATTGGTTCGGCGAGAAAAAGAAGGAAAGGATATCAGCACGATGGGGCCTGTCTGTACGATCATGGTAGGGAGACTTGACGACTTACTGAAAACGGTGGCAGACAAGCAAAACATCATCGCCAACCCTGAAATTTTTGAATTGGCAGGTGTCGCTGTTATGAAGAAGGCCTACCAAATCTACCGCGAAAGAGGATATCGGCTGAGGCTGTTAAGTGCTGCATTCAGAAATCATTATCATTGGTCGGAGTTCATTGGCGGTGATGTTGTGATCTCCCCTCCGTGGCTATGGCAGCAAAGATACAATGCTTCAGACGTGACTGTAGAGAACAGGATGGATGCACCTGTAGCTGAGAAAATCATTGCTGAGCTGGAGAAAAAGTTCCTGGATTTTCGACGCGCTTACGATGAAAATGGTTTGACAGTGGAGGAATTTGATGGATTTGGTGCCACAGTAAGGACGCTGAATCAGTTTTGCCAGGCAACCACTAATGTGATCGCAACGGTTAGGGAACTGATGATTGTGTAGTACCTATTTTGGAGAATGTTGGCAAAATAATAAACTATGAACAGAGATCAAAAATGTCATTTACTGGAGAAGCCATCTTCGGACAAAGGCGTATATCAATACGTTACGTCAAATGATGCCGGTTGGGAACATTTGAACTTCCTGGCGAAAACCATGATTTCAGGAGAGAAGTGGGTCGGGGAAACCGGGAACAATGAATATCTTTTTGTTTTACTGGGCGGGAATTTTTCGGCAGAAACATCCCTGGGAACATGGAAAACGACCAATGGAAGAAAAGATGTTTTCAGTGGTTTGCCTCACGCGTTGTACCTTCCAAAAAATACACAATTTGAAATCACTCCTGTTGGTAATTCACTGGACATGGCATGCAGTTGGTGTGCCGCAGAGGACGATTATCCGGCTCATTTCATAACTCCTGCAGATGTCATGAATATGGGAATTGAATATCGTGGAGGTGACAATGCCAGTCGTCAGATTAACAGGTTATTGCCCCCCGGATCACCCTGCAATAAGTTAGTTTGCGTCGAAGTATACACTCCGTCCGGAAACTGGAGCTCCTTCCCTGCCCACAAACATGATGCAAGGAAAACAGATCCTGATACGGGAAAACTCCTGGAAGCCGACCTGGAGGAGATATACTTCTATAAAATTGACAAACCGCAGGGTTTTGCCATTCAAAAAGTTTACAACGATGACAGAAGCCTCAATGAAATAGCTGAAGCTCATAACAATGACATGGTATTGGTCCCGGAGGGTTATCATCCGGTAATTGCCGGTCATGGTTACAACGTTTATTACTTGAATTTCCTGGCAGGCAGCGACCAGAGTCTTGCCAGCAGCGATGACCCGGATCATAAATGGATTTATGGGACCTGGAAAGCCATGGATCCCAGAATACCGCTGGTGACAATTGATATGAACAATTTATAGGATACGCCGGTAAAATGTGCTAATGTGCTAATGTGCTAATATGCTAATATGCAAATGAGAGAACGGTGACTGGAGAAAGGAAGAAAAGGATAAAGGATAAAGTGTAGGGAAAACGGAGAACGGGGAACGGACGAACACCGCTGCCTGGCTTAACACCTGAGGGGTTAAATGTTAATAGCCCCGGGTGAAACCCGGGGTAATGGATGAGGATAAAAGACCGTCCGCGAGCATATGTTTGAAATTGAAATTGGATGATTTCGGACGGAAGGAAAGAAATCGGGAACAGAGAGACGGGAAATGAGATATGAGTTATGAATTATGAGATATAAATTAATGAAAATGAATAGAATCATTCTATATTTTATTGTAATCGTTTGGGGGATAAATACTTGTACAGCAAAAACGAATTCTTCGAATGTAACGATTCAGCTTAACCTGATGACGTTTAACATACGCTATGACAATCCGGCAGATAGTGCAAACAATTGGAAATACCGCAAAGCTTTTGCCACGGATATGATTCTAACTCACAGCGTCGATGTGTTGGGTACCCAGGAAGTACTTTACAATCAACTGAATGACATGAGGAAATTGCTTCCTGGTTATGATTACAAAGGGGTGGGCAGGCTGGATGGAAAAACAGGCGGTGAATTCAGTGCAGTATTTTACAAAAAAGAGAGGTTTGAAATGCTGAAAAGCGGAACCTTCTGGCTCAGCGAAAATCCGACAAATGTCGGGGTAAAAGGTTGGGATGCAGCCTGTGAACGAATTGTTACATGGGTAATCCTCAGGGAAAAATCAACTGGTAAGGAATTTGCCTTTATCAACACCCATTTTGACCATATCGGACCGGTAGCCAGGAGGGAAAGTGCAAAACTGCTCTTATCAAAAGTAGACGAGATTGCCAATGGATTGCCCGCCATTGTTACAGGCGACTTTAATTCGTCACCGGATTCCGAAGTAATCAAAATCCTTACAGACGTAACCAGGAACAATCATCTGACTGATTCAAGGTCTGTTGCAGCGGCTGTTACCGGTCCGGCATGGACTTTCCATGGGTTCGGGACAGTTCCGCAGGAAAGCAGGGCAATCATAGATTACATTTTTATAAAAAACAAGGTCTCTGTATCCCAGTTTTCCGTTATTTCTGAAATGTCGGGAAAACTCTATCTATCAGATCATAATCCGGTTTTAATCAAAGCATCACTCTAAAACACCAGGCAAATGGAAACAGTTAAAATGACAGTAGGACAAGCAGTAGTGAAGTTTCTCAAGAATCAGTATGTCGAACGCGATGGGATTGAATCACCTTTTTTTGCCGGATGCCTCGGGATATTCGGACATGGCATAGTTGCGGGTGTCGGTCAGGGTTTGATGCAGAACACAGACTTCCGCTATATCATGACCCGTAACGAACAATCCTCTGTTCATATCGCGATGGCCTATGCCAAAATGAAAAACCGCATGGGAACGTTTGCATGCCTTTCCTCCATCGGGCCGGGTGCAACCAATATGATCACTGGCGCTGCCTGTGCTACCATCAACCGGTTACCGGTTCTGATCATTCCGGGCGACATTTTTGCCAGAAGAAATGTCGCTCCTGTCTTGCAACAACTTGAATCTGCCTCAACACAGGACATATCAGTGAACGACTGTTTCAAACCTGTCTCAAAATACTGGGATCGCATCAACAGGCCTGAACAGTTGATCACCGCGCTGCCTGAGGTAATGAGGGTACTTACCTCACCTTCTGAGACTGGCGCAGTTACCCTTGCCCTGCCCCAGGATGTTCAGGCTGAAGCCTTTGATTTTCCTGTAGCCTTGTTCAGCAAAAGAGTCTGGAGAATTGCACGGCCTAGACCTGATCTTCAGTTGCTGAAACAGGCTGTCAACCTGATTAAAAGTGCTCAAAAACCTGTAATAATAGCCGGTGGAGGCGTTATCTACAGTGACGCTACTGAAATACTCAAAAAACTTGCCAAACAGACAGGCATTCCTGTGGCTGAAACGTTTGCCGGCAAAGGTTCACTTCCATACGATCACCCCTCCAATCTTGGTGCAGTTGGTGCAACCGGCACACCGGGAGCCAATGAAATTACAGGAGATGCAGACCTGGTCATTGGTATTGGCACACGTTACAGTGATTTTACAACAGCATCCAAGACGGCTTTCCAGAATCCCGGCGTAAAATTTATCAACATCAATATCACTGATTTCGACTCCTTCAAGCATGCAGCTTTTGCCCTGACTGCAGATGCAAAAGTATGCCTCGAAGAGCTGACTGAGATGCTGAAAGAATACAGGGTAGCAGACCAGTACCGCGCAAAAGTTGCTTTGATGAATGTCGAATGGGACAAGCAAGTCAATCAATTTTATAAAATATCCGGTGAAACTCCTGTCAATCAGGGTGAAGTTGTGGGTGCCGTCAATGACTTTGCCGGTCCCCGGGACGTAGTTCTTTGTGCGGCAGGCAGTCTGCCGGGTGACCTGCATAAACTGTGGCGGACTCGCGACCCAAAGGGATTTCACCTCGAATATGGCTATTCTACCATGGGATATGAAATCGCGGCAGGTATCGGGGCCAAAATGGCCTGTCCGGACCGTGAGATTTACGTCATGGTGGGAGATGGCAATTATTTGATGATGAACAATGAAATTGTCACAGCCATACAAGAGGGCATAAAATTCACTATTATATTACTGAATAACAACGGCTTTGCAAGTATCGGCGGACTATCCCAATCCATCGGATCCCAAAGATTCGGCACCAAATACAGGTATCGAGAAGAATCGACCGGGTTGCTGACCGGTGACATTCTTCCGGTTGATTTTGCTCAGAATGCCCGGAGCCTGGGAGCCCATGTAATTGAAGCAGATAGCATAGAATCATTAAAAAATGCCCTGGCAAAAGCAAAATTGCAGTCAGAGACCACAGTTATAACAATTGAGACAAGCCTTACCAAAGGTGTTCCCGGATACGCATGGTGGGAGGTTGCCATTGCAGAAGTATCTGAAATTGATACCGTTAAGGAGGCCCGTTCCGATTACGAAGAACACAAAAAGAAACAGAAATATTATCTCTAATAGTTTCGCTTAAGAAAAACAGGAACATAAATGAAAATAAAATGACAACATTAAAAAACTTCATCAACGGACAATGGGTTGAGAGCAAAGGACAAACTGTGATGGATGTTATCAATCCGGCAACGGGAAAGTCCATCTCAAAAGTTCCAGCAGGATGCAAAGATGACATATTTGAAGCTGCAGCTTCAGCTCAGAATGCATCAACAGGCTGGCGGAATACCCCGGCTACACAGAGGGTGCAATACCTTTTCAAAATGAAACAGGTACTTGAAGCCAATACAGACATTATTGCAGAAATTTGTACCAAAGAGTGCGGTAAAACTTTTGCTGAATCGAAAGCAGAAATGATACGTGCAGTAGAAAATATTGAAGTGGCATGCGGCATTCCAACTATGCTGCAAAGTCCTTTCTCTGAGGATATTGCAACTGGAGTCGATGAATTTGTGATCCGTCAGCCACTGGGTGTCGGCGCCTGCATTTCCCCGTTCAACTTTCCGATTATGATTCCGTTCTGGTTTATGCCATATGCAATTGCCTGCGGAAACACCTATATCGTAAAGCCTTCAGAGAAAGTTCCTATGACCATGACAAAGATTTTCGAACTTTTTGAATCACTTAATTTACCCAAGGGTGTGCTGAATATGGTTCACGGTGGAAAAGAAACGGTTGATGCCATACTCGAACATCCATCCATACAAGCAATTAGCTTTGTTGGATCAACTGCTGTCGCGAAACACGTCTACCAAACTGGCACGCTTCACGGCAAAAGGGTACAGGCCCAGGGAGGGGCAAAAAATGCAGTGGTTATTATGCCCGATGCGGATATGGATACCACTGTCAGAATTATTACTGACAGTGCCTTCGGATGTGCCGGACAGCGCTGCCTGGCAGCCTCGGTGGTAATAACGGTTGGTCAGGCTTCAGAAATCATTCCTGCCAAACTTGTTGAACTGGCAAAATCCAAAAAGACAGGTTATGGGATGGCATCTGATGTAGATATGGGACCAGTTATCACGGAAGAAAGCAAAGAGCGGATCGAATCACTGTTGCAATCCGGAATCGATGACGGGGCAGATCTTTTGCTGGACGGAAGAAATATAGTCGTACCGGGCTTTGAGGAGGGATATTTTATGGCTCCGACAATTCTTGGCAATGTAAATGTGAAAAGCAAAGTATACCAGACGGAAATCTTTGGCCCGGTGCTTAGTATTATCCGGGTCGATACCCTGGATGAAGCCATAGAAATCATCAACCAAAGCCGTTATGGTAATTCAGCCTGTATTTTTACCAGAAGTGGTGGCGCCGCAAGAAAATTCCGCCACAACACTATTGCCGGCAACATCGGTGTTAACATCGGAATTGCAGCCCCAATGGCTTTCTTCCCATTCAGCGGCTGGAAAGAGAGTTTCTTCGGCGATCTTCATGGCCAGTCTTCACATGCTGTCGAATTTTATACACAGACAAAAGTGGTCATCGAGAGATGGAATGACGAATGGACCCGGAAGTTTTAACCAATGTGTTTAAAATATCATTTCTATTAAACTAAAAGAACGCATCATGATAAAAATTGCCAATGCCCCATGTTCCTGGGGAGTGCTTGAATTCGATCTTGACGGCAAAGCAGCCGGATATGAACAGGTACTTGATGAAATCCGGGAAACCGGATACCAGGGAAGTGAACTCGGCGACTGGGGATTTATGCCCACAGAACCCGCTGAACTAAAGAGAGAACTCGATAGCCGTGAGTTATCAATGGTAGGTGCCTTTGTCCCCGTTTTTCTGAAGGATCTGGCCAAACACAAAGCCGGCGCTGAAGTTGCAGTCAAAACTGCCAGACTGATGGCAGATGCAGGATACAAGGATGCATTTATTGTTCTTGCTGACGACAATGGCAGTGTTCCTGAACGGACAAAAAACGCAGGTCGTGTGACCAGTGAAATGGGACTTTCTTCAAATGAATGGAAAATCTTTGCCGAAGGCGCTGATTATGTTGCCAGGGAAGTTAAAAACAAAACTGGGCTTCGGACTGTATTTCATCACCATTGTGCCGGATATGTTGAAACTCCTGCAGAAATAGATCAATTGATGGCGCTGACAGATCCTGACCTTGTAGGCCTTGTGCTGGACATGGGACATTACAAATTTGGAGGTGGCGACCCAATGAAAGCGCTTGTCAAACACAAATCGCGAATCTGGCACATACATTTCAAAGATTGTCATAGAGACATTGCAGAACAGTCCCGCAAGGAAGGATGGGATTATTTTAAATCTGTCGGCAGTGGAGTGTTTTGCGAGCTTGGAAAAGGATCCGTTGATTTTCCGGCAATTGTTGCTGAACTGAACAGGCAAAAATATGCAGGATGGATCGTTGTAGAGCAGGATGTCCTCCCGGGAATGGGAAATCCCAAAGTCTGCGCACGCAGAAACCGCGATTTCATTCAGTCACTAGGCTTATAAATCATTTAACCAATTAAATACAGAACCAAACAATGCAAAAACTAAAAGTAGGCGTTATAGGTACGGGACGTATAGGCAAAGTTCACATTGCCACGCTTGTACAAAATGTTCCGCAGGCAATTGTTGTGGCGGTAGCAGACGTTAATCTGGACGGAGCAAAAGAAGTTGCCGGCAATTTTGGCATCACAACCGTTTTCAGCAATTACAAAGACGTCATCAATCATCCTGAAGTAGAGGCCGTTGTAATCTGTTCTCCAACAGACACCCATGCCAGGTACATCGTCGAGGCAGCGCAAGCCGGAAAACACATTTTTTGTGAAAAACCGATTGACCTTTCTCTTCCTGTTATCCAGGGAGCTTTGGATGCCGTTGCAAAAGCAGGGGTAAAACTTATGGTAGGATTCAACCGTCGTTTCGACCCCAACTTCCAGAAAATCAAGCAAATGGTTGTAGATGGAAAAATTGGCGATCCTCACATTCTGAAAATTACCTCACGCGACCCGGCACCCCCTCCGGCAGAATACAGCGCCGTTTCAGGAGGTATGTTTATGGATATGACCATTCATGATTTTGACATGGCCAGGTACATTGCCGGCAGCGAAGTCACTGAAGTATATGTAAAAGCTGCAGTTCTTGTCGATGAAGAAATCGGTAAGGCAGGTGATGTAGATACCGCCGTCATAACTTTAACATTTGCCAATGGTGCTATCGGGGTTATCGACAACAGCAGAAAAGCAGTTTACGGGTATGATCAAAGGGTTGAAATATTCGGGTCTAAAGGCATGGCATGCGCCGATAACAACTACCCCGAAAATCACCGCTACTTTGCCGCAGATGGCGTACATGGCTCTTTGCCATTGAATTTTTTTATGGACCGTTACCTCGAGGCTTATGCCAATGAGATGAAAATTTTCTGCAATGCAGTGGTCAATAATCTGACTCTGCCGGTATCAGGCGAAGATGGACTTCAGTCAGTGGCAATTGCCCTTGCTGCAAAAAAATCGGTACTGGAACAGCGTCCTGTATTACTCAACGAAATTTTATAAAAATTTGAGAACAAACCAAATGTGAATTTAATTGACAATGAATCTTTGTGAAAAAATCACGATTAAACGCACATTATCAGATGGTTAGGAGCTCTTTGCTTCGAAGACTGAATTTTATGATATAATTGCAAAAAATAATTGATAAAACTATCTTCAAAGCCTTATAGAATAACGGTTTCAGTTGTATAAACTGAAACCGTTATCAATTTCAAAAGTAATCAAAACAAAAAATGAGTTTTATTAGCTGTAAAAGATACTGGCAAATAAAAAGCGGAACTGTTAAACTCCGCTTTGCCATATATCCATGAAGTTTATTGCTGGTGGTTTGCTCTCCGGCATAGCCCACTTCCTCTTCAACTTTACAACTCAAAATTAACGTCCCTTTTGTACAATTCCATCTACTATTTTTTGCACCATTAGATCTTTTAGAACCATTCTAAAAACTGAAACCAACCCGGAAATCCCGAATTTCAGTATTGGCGGTCCTTAAACATCAAGTCAATCAGTACCTGCTTATAGGATTCAGACATGGGCACCTTGTGCAACCCGACATGAATCAAATTCCCGTCTATGTGACTTATTTTCTTAACATTGACCAATGTAGTCCTGTGCACCTTCTGAAATGAAAATCTCTCCAGCTTTTCTTCCCAGCTTTTCAATGTTCCATGAACAACCAGTTTCTTATCTGTACAAAAGACAGAAACATAATCCCCGCATGCCTCAACCAGCAGAATGTCATCGACCGGTACCTGGTATATCCTTCGGTCGGATTTGATGCTCAGCATAAAAGGGTCATTCGAAGGTACGCGGCTATTTAATTTCTGCTTTGCCTTGTTGACGGCCTTGCTGAACCGTTCATAGGAAAATGGTTTGAGAAGAAAGTCAATAATCTCAAGATCAAAGCCTTCCATAGCATATTGCGAATAGGCGGTAGTAAAAATAACCATCGGTGGATTTACCAAAGTACGAAGGAAACTTACTCCCGACATACCGGGCAAATTTATATCCAGGAACATAAGATCGACCTTGTTGGTATCAAGATATTCCTGGGCACTGAAAGCGTCAGCGAAAATCCCGCAACACTCCAATCCGGGACAGACGGAAATATTGTGTTCAAGAACAGACTGGGCAGCTGGTTCATCTTCAACAACTATGCACCTCATCATATTATTACTCAAAGTTTAATCTTCAGTTCCATTTTGAAAAGGCCTTCATTACTCTCATATGAAATAGAATGCCGGTTGGGATAGATCAAATTTAAGCGTTTTTCCACATTATTTATTCCGATCCCGCCATTCTCTGTCTCTCCATTATTTTCCCGCAGTGAAATGGTATTTTCAGTTTTGAAAAGCAGCTGATTGCCTTCCACTCCAATAAATATCCTGATTGCCCCTGGATCCTTGCCTAATCCGTGTTTGAAACAGTTCTCCGCCAACGGAAGCAGCAGCAAGGGTGAAATCTGCATATTATCGCAGTTCCCTTCCATTGTGAGGTTAATTGATGTAATTTGCTGATTCACACGGGCCTTTTGCAGTTCGATATATGTTTTAATTATTTCTACTTCCTTTTCAAGCGGAATGTATTCACTGGAGGTATCATAAAGCACATAACGGAGAAAATCAGACAGTTGCAATATTACATCTTTTGTCTTTTCATCGTTATTTGAAGCCATTGAATAGATGGTATTCAGGTTGTTGAAAAGAAAGTGCGGATTGATTTGAGATTTGAGTGCTGAAAGTTCGTTTTGTGCTTTTTCACGGTTTGAGATCAACATTCCGGCATATTGCCACACCAGGAAGATAGCAATGGTAAAAACTAGATAGGCTAACACAATCACCAGAACTTCCCAGAATCTGAAATAGGATATAAAAAATATTGATGGGAAAATTTTATCAATGCAGTAATCGAACAATGCAAAATTTAAAAATGCTGTAACAACGGCAAGTGCCAAAACAGACAACACATAAAGACCAAATTTACTGATTTTCAGATATTTATTCGTAAGTGTACGAAGATTGAAGTACACGGCAGAAACAATTGTCAGGTGAAAGACGACAACATACAAATAGGCCCTGACAAAATATTCCTCAAACAGGCTAAGATCATCTCTTTTTGCGACAGGGAGCATGTATTCGTATATAATATACACAACAGGGAGTAAAAAGAACACTGTCAGGAGGATTTTTACCCATTTCCGCCAGTTGGTGTACCAGGCCAATGGCAGTATGAGGTAAAAACTACAAACAGTATTCAGGGAAATATAAATTGCCCCTAAATCGTCCACACCCCTTAACAATGAATTAGCTTCAACACCCGGATTGAATACAAAATACCAGCAGTTGACGGAAATAATCCAGAACAGGAAATGCATCACTTTAAAAACCTGGTTCCTGGTGATTGTAATTTTCATAGGTATATAATTTTTATTTCTAATTGTCGTATGTAACCTTCGCGTTAATATTCATCTTCCTTGATGAACTCTTGTGCATGAGGCTTTTATATCTTTTTAGTTTAGACGGTTTAACTTCAACATGGCAGGTTGTCTTTCCCAGTCAATAAATCGAGGATCGCCGGCAAAGCGTTCTATCATACCGGTCAGCTGATCTGAACTACCGACAAGGAGCAGTCTGCCGGCATCGTTAACCCAGCGGTAATTGACCCTGACCCTTTTACCCTCAATCATCTCCTTCATATTGGAGGCGCCCAGCCACGAAAATTCCGGATGCTGATCCCGAAAGTTTATTCTTGCCAAAGTGTGAATTTTGAAATAGTTCTCTGTTGCCATCCTGCTTTTGTCCAGACCGGAAATCTCATATGGCATAAAATCCGCGTAAAGCGTCTTGTTAACGCGGAACAGGGTCATTTTAAACTGGTAGAGCGTTGAATCATTCGCTGCGGAATTCAGTTTTACCGTGTAAAAATTCAAAGGTTTACACGTCACAGAATCTTTACCCTGTTTTGTTTTAACCGTTTCCTTGTCAATTCGTCTTTCAATTTTCCAGACAGAAGTAGTATCGACATTTTTCCAGACCTCAGGGTTTTTATCCTCACCATCCTCCTTTTTCCCTGGATCTTCTTTGAACCTGATTGGTGAGACCGTCCAGCTTCCCTCCATTTCCGGAACCAGCGTAATACTTTTTTCCTGGTAATAAGGGTTGAGTGAACAAATCATAAAAAAATCAGAACATCCTGTAATCATCAGGATCATACTGACTGCAACGGATACTTTGGTCCATTTCATAACCGACTATCTTTAAATTAAATAATAAAGGTAGGCCAGAAATAAGTTACAGAAAAACATATTCGATGAAAGCCGCTGTAATTTCGATGAATGAATGAAATGCGGAGCCGGGAGAGAATTGTGTTACCTGGTATTTTTCCGTTCCAGTTCCCGGAGGTTGTTCATTTTTTTCTTTTGCAGGAAGCTGTAAATATCTCCCAGGTGCTCTCTAACTTGCTTGTTTCCAAATTCATATACCTTAGAAACCAGTCCGTCGAGGAAGTCACGGTCGTGAGAAACGAGAATAAGTGTGCCATCGAAATCCTTCAAAGCACTTTTAAGTATCTCTTTGGTTCGCAGATCCAGGTGATTGGTAGGCTCGTCGAGGATCAACAGGTTTACAGGCTCGAGGAGCAGTTTTACCATGGCAAGCCTGGTTCGCTCTCCCCCGGAGAGAATTTTCACCTTTTTATTGATATCATCCCCGCCAAACATGAATGCGCCAAGAAGGTCTTTGATCTTAGTACGGATATCACCGACCGCTACATCGTCAATTGTCTGGAAAACAGTCAGTTCCTCATTAAGCAGGGAAGCCTGGTTTTGAGCGAAATAGCCTATCAGAGTATTGTGTCCGAGCGACATTTTACCTTCGAATTCAATTTCATTCATAATGGCTTTCACCAGCGTGGACTTTCCCTCCCCGTTTTTACCGACAAAAGCAATTTTTTCCCCACGTTCCAGTGTCAGTGAGGCATTGGCAAAAACAAGATGATCATCATAACTTTTGCCCAGGGCTTCAACAATGACCGGATAGTTGCCTGAACGCGGTGAAGGAGGAAATTTGAGCCGTAATGCAGAACTATCTACCTCATCGACCTCCACAAGTTCAAGTTTTTCGAGCATTTTGACCCTCGACTGCACTTGCAGCGTTTTTGAATAGGTACCCTTGAACCGTTCAATAAACTCGGTAGTTTCCGCGATCATCTTTTGCTGCTCATCAAAGGCTTTTTGCTGTTGCTCACGTCTTTCACGGCGCAGTTCCAGGTATTTGGAGTAGTTTACCTTGTAATCATAAATACGGCCCATTGTCACTTCAATGGTTCGGGTGGTGATAGAATCAATGAATGCTTTATCATGTGAAATTACCATAACTGCTTTGGCACTGTTGATCAAAAAATCTTCCAGCCACTGTACCGATTCAATGTCAAGGTGATTGGTAGGCTCATCAAGCAGGATAAGATCCGGCTTTTGCAATAGTATTTTTGCCAGTTCGATGCGCATTCTCCAGCCACCGCTGAACTCACTTGTTGAACGGGTAAAATCCTCCCTGTTAAAACCAAGTCCAAGCAAAATCTTCTCCACTTCAGCATCAAAATTAGTCTCCTCTATCGAATAATACATCTCGCTGAGCATCGAAACCTTCTCTATAATATTATTATAACTTTCAGATTCATAGTCAGTTCTGATTGCAAGTTCTTCATTTAATGAAGCAATTTCCCTTTCCATTTCCTGGATCCTGGCAAAAGCAAGAGCTGCCTCCTCAAAGACTGTCCTTTTGTCTTCAGTAAGTAAGTGTTGTGGCAAATAGGCGATGACAGAATCTTTTGGCACCGAAATACGTCCCTTGCTGGCAGATTTTGCACCTGCCATTATTTTTAGAAGCGTGGATTTGCCTGCCCCGTTTTTACCCATCAGTGCAATCCTGTCTTTGTCATTGACAACGAATGAAATGTCTGAAAAAAGGGTTGTTCCGCCAAATTCAACTGTAAGTCCGTCCACTGAAATCATAAAGGAATCTGTTTTTGAAGGCGCAAAGATACCCATTTTGATACAAGAAATCCGGATTTACCGATAAATCAAAAAACGTGTTATAAATTTGTTTATCTGCATCTTATAAACTTTCTTTCATGACCTGAGCAAAGAAAAAGAGATTTCTTCATCTGGTAATACTGTGTTTTTTTTACCTCGTTTCCATGCAAAAAATAAAAAACAATAATTTAATCAAGTGAAATGCCCATGAGAATATTTTCCCACCAACCGAAAATGACTATGTGGGCATTAGCTTCGCTGATCTTCGATTCCATCAGGCAATTAAAAACAAAATTATTTACTGATGAAACCTCTCCGGAGAATAACAGTAAAAACAAACGTACAATCCCATGACAGTTTTGGAGCTAAAATGAAGAAAGAGACAACATCAGATAACCCGGTTAAGAAAAAAATAACCCGCGAAGGACTTCGCAACGCATTCAAACTTTACAGGTACATGAAACCCTTTCAGGGCGAATATATCCTCGGATTATTCTTCCTTTTGGGATCCAGCCTTGCCAACCTTACTTTTCCAAAACTGCTTGGCGAGCTGGTCAATTCAGGAAACAAGGAAGCAAGTTCTCACAACCTGAACACCCTGGCACTCATTCTGGCAATAGTTCTGCTCACACAATCGGTGTTTTCCTATTTCAGGGTGGTTCTGTTCAACAATGTAACTGAAAAGACACTGGCATCCCTGCGCCAGGCAACCTACAACCATTTGATTAAACTGCCACTGAGATTTTTCGAACAAAGACGTGTCGGGGAGCTAAACAGCAGAATTTCAGCAGATATCATACTTCTGCAGGAGACACTTACCACAACTTTGGCTGAATTTATCCGCCAGATCATCATTATTATCGGAGGTATTATCCTCCTGGCCTTCACCTCCCCAAAACTGACCCTGTTCATGCTGGCCATCTTCCCTCCTACCATGATAGTTGCCCGGATTTTTGGCAGGTTCATCCGTAAATTCTCAAAACAGGTTCAGGCACAGGTTGCCGAGTCAAATACAATTGTTGAGGAGACACTGCAAGGGATTCAAAGTGTAAAAACTTTTACCAACGAATATTTTGAAATAGCGCGTTATCGCAAAAAAACGGCAGAAATAGCGGCAATTGGTATGCAAAGCGGCAAATACAGGGGCGCTTTTTCTGCATTTATTATTTTCGGTTTATTTGGGTCTCTGGTGGCAGTCATCTGGAAAGGTTCATCATTACTGGCCAGTGGTGAACTGGTAGCCGGGGATCTTTTCTCATTCGTAATCTACTCTGCTTTTGTGGGTGGAACTATTGGTGGTCTGGCATCCGTCTATACAAGCATACAGAAATTTATCGGGGCCACTGAGGATCTTTTTACCATATTCAACGAGCAGGAAGAGGAGATTATTGAAGTTGTTGATTCTGAACCTCATGACGAACTGAAAGGAAACATTGATTTCAGAAACCTGACATTCGCCTACCCGTCACGCCCGGAAGAAAATGTACTGAAAGATATCAACCTGACCATCGAAGCCAACCAGATGGTTGCACTTGTAGGTGCCAGTGGTGCCGGAAAATCGACCATGGCAACGCTGATCCTGCGATTGCATGAGACAGCCCCGGGAACAATATATTTCGACGGCCGGGAAAGCAGCGCCTATCCATTGTCGGCCCTGCGTAGCCAGATTGCACTGGTTCCACAGGATATCTTCCTCTTTGGCGGCACCATCCGTGAAAACATTGCGTACGGGAAAGAAAAAGCTACTGAAGATGAGATAACCGAAGCAGCACAAAAGGCCAATGCCATGGAATTTATCCAGCGTTTCCCTGAAAAGCTTGACACTGTTGTAGGTGAACGCGGTACGCAACTTTCAGGAGGTCAGAGACAGCGAATTGCTATTGCCAGGGCTGTACTTAAAAATCCAAAAATTTTGATTCTGGATGAAGCTACTTCCTCCCTGGATTCAGAGTCTGAGCGGCTTGTACAGGATGCACTTGAAAAACTGATGACCGGCCGTACCTCGGTTGTAATTGCCCACCGACTGTCGACAATACGCAAAGCGGATCAGATACTGGTTCTTGATCAGGGCCGCCTTGTCGAGCAGGGAACCCATGCAGAACTGACACAATTAAAGGATGGTATATACCGCAATCTGAGCGATCTGCAGTTTCATCTTCATTAATAACTCAACAGTCATCACCGGAATAATCCCTGCAAGTCTTCTCTGCTGGTCCAGACCCGGACTCAAGTAGTTGCGCCTTCCCGTGGTCTAATCGAACGCGCTAAATTTCCTGCATTCTGACCTGGTTTTAAGTCTGTTTTTTGCGTATCTTCATTAATTAGAATCATTATAAACATTCACAGTCAATACCAGAAATAAGTGCCTGATTATGTTGACAAATAAAGTTCTTCTTGCAGGACTGGCTCTGTTGTCCGGACAACTTTCTGCCCAGAATAAGGTTTCCGGTCGCCCGAATATTGTTATCATCCTGGCCGACGATATGGGATATTCAGATCTTGGCTGCTATGGCAGTGAAATACAGACTCCAAACCTGGACCGGCTTGCTGCTGCAGGAATCCGGTTCACCCAATTTTACAATTGCGCAAGATGCTGTCCGACAAGGGCTTCCCTGTTAACGGGCCAATATCCGCAAAGTGTCGGGATCAATGGCATGGGGGTGAATCTGAATATGAATGCGGCCACACTGGCAGAAGTTCTGAAATCAGGTGGTTATCATACCGGAATGGCCGGGAAATGGCACCTGTCACTTACCAGGCCACTGGAAAACAACCAGGATCAACTGCGATGGCTGGCACACCAGACGGATCACGGCTCATTTTCTCCACTTGAAAATTACCCTTGCAACAGGGGTTTCGAAGAACACTATGGAATAATCTGGGGAGTAGCAAACTATTTTGACCCGTTTAGCCTGGTCCACAATGAAAAACCCATCACCAAAGTACCCGATGATTTTTACATGACAGACTTCATTACCCGGAAGTCCCTCGACCTTATCGAAGAATTCAGCAAGGATGATAAGCCGTTTTTTCTCTATGTGGCACACACAGCACCTCACTGGCCGCTTCATGCAAGACCGGAAGATATTGCAAAATACAAGAATGTTTACAAGGATGGCTGGGAAGTACTTCGGACAAAAAGATACCAGCGGATGGCAGAAATGAAACTAATCGATCCCGCAACTTATTCACTGCCTGCAAATTCCTCGGGCAAATCCTGGGCGGATTGCAGGGAAAAGGAAAAAGAAGCTGAAAATATGGCTGTTCATGCAGCTATGGTGGACAGGATGGATCAGGGAGTTGGAATGATCCTAAATAAATTGAAAGAGAAGAAAATGTATGACAATACAGTTATATTCTTTTTGTCGGACAACGGAGCTTCTTATGAAAGAGGATATCCTCCGGGATTTGACAGGCCGGGCTTTACCAGGGACTCGACAATGATCGTCTATAATTCGGAACACCCCGGATCCCAGGCAACCTGGAACTATTTGGGAGATGCATGGGCCAGTGCCGTGAACACCCCCTACCGGTTCTGGAAAAAGGAGTCATATGAGGGCGGAAGCAAAACGCCCTTCATTGTGCACTGGCCTGAACATCTTGCGAATCAGGCCAATACTATAAACACGGGAGTTGGACATGTCATTGATATCCTGCCTACGTGCCTGGAAATTTCCGGGACTGAATATCCATCCGAAATAAATGGTCTGAAGACCAGAAAACCGGATGGAAAAAATCTGATGCCTTTAATTCTTGGTAAAACCACTTCTGTGCATGACACGCTGTTCTGGGAGCATGAAGGCGGCCGTGCTGCCAGGCTGGGTGACTGGAAAATAGCTTCCCTGCAGGGCAAAACCTGGGAACTCTTCAACCTGGCAGACGACAGGACCGAAACTACAAATCTCGCGGATAAGTTTCCTGAAAAGGTTAAGCAACTGGATGACATGTGGCAAATATGGTTTAAACATGTAAACAATTAAAAATATTTCATGGACACAATCCTGAAAATCTGTTTATGGCCTGGGGCATACGGACAGAAAAAATCAGTGGGATCAGGAATTGGCGAATAAATAGGTAGCAGAACATGGCAGGGCAGAAGGAATTGCCGTGAATGCAATGCATGTTTATTTGCATAATGTAGTATGACAAATTGACAATGAGGGATTATTTTTCGCGTCTTCCGTCCTCCCCCTTTCCGTTCTCCATCCTACATCAAATGATACGATTGAAATATTCAATCGTTTTGGTCAGTCCTTCATCCAGCTGAACTTTGGGCGACCAGTCAAGCTCCTTCTTTGCCAGGCTTATATCAGGCTGTCGTTGCATGGGGTCATCGGGAGGAAGCGGCATTTTAATGATCTTCGATTTTGACCCGGTCAACTGAATCACTTTCTCAGCGAGCTCAAGTATGGTAAATTCATTCGGATTGCCAATGTTAACAGGACCTGTAAAATCTTCGCGCGAAGCCATCATTCGTACCATTCCCTCGATCAGGTCGTCCACATACTGAAAACTCCGGGTCTGATTGCCTTCCCCGTAAATAGTAATATCCTGGTTTTTAAGGGCCTGAACGATAAAATTGGAGACTACACGGCCATCATTGGGGTGCATTCGCGGTCCGTAGGTATTGAAAATACGGATAATCTTGATTCTCACGTTGTTCTGCTTGTGATAGCTTACAAAAAGCGTCTCGGCAGAGCGTTTCCCTTCGTCATAACAGGAACGTTCCCCGATAGGATTAACATGTCCCCAGTAGGTTTCTACCTGCGGATGTACCTGTGGATCACCATAAACCTCACTGGTAGATGCCTGCAAAATCCTGGCCCTGATTCTTTTAGCAAGACCAAGCATATTAATGGCGCCCATGACAGATGTTTTCATGGTCTTGATGGCATTGTATTGGTAATGAATCGGGGATGCCGGACATGCGAGATTGTAAATTTCATCTACCTCAATAAAGAAAGGCATTGTTACATCATGTCTGATCAGCTCAAAATAAGGATTGTTCATCAGGTGAACCACATTTTCCTTCTGCCCTGTGAAAAAGTTATCAAGACAGACAACTTCATGGCCATCCCTAAGCAGGCGATCGCACAAATGCGATCCGACAAATCCGGCCCCACCGGTCACAAGTACCCTCTTCCGTATCATATTTTGTTATTTTATCCTGCTAATCAGCATTGAAAATTTTTTCTCTTTTTCCAATTAGCACATTTACATTTTAGCACCTCCGCACATTTTATTTCGTTGTATCTACTCCAATGCAGTAATAATCGAATCCATTCTTCTTAACCTCTGCCCTGTCGTAGATATTCCTTCCATCAAAAATTACAGGCGATTTCATCAGTTCCCTCATGACCCTGAAATTTGGAAATCTGAATTCAGGCCATTCGGTCACCATCGCCAGACAATCTGCCCCAATGAGTGCCTCATAGGAGTCCTCGGCATAGGTAATGGCTTCTCCGAAATGATGCCTGGCCTCATTCATAGCAATCGGGTCATATGCTTTCACCTTTGCACCCGCCTCCAGCAACTTTTTGATAATAATCAGGGAAGGCGCTTCCCTCATGTCATCGGTTTGAGGTTTAAAGGAAAGGCCCCAAACGGCGACAGTTCTCCCTTTGATATCGTTGTCGAAATACCTGAGAATTTTATTGTAAAGAACAAGTTTCTGATCCTTGTTGACAGCCTCAACGGCCTTCAGAACTCTCAGTTCATAATGAAACTGATGAGCAGTTTTCACAAGTGCCTGAACATCCTTAGGGAAGCAGGATCCACCGTACCCTATACCCGGATAGATGAATTTATTCCCGATTCTCGAATCAGATCCAATTCCCTTCCTGACCAGGTTGATATCGGCGCCAACAATTTCACAAAGATTGGCAATATCATTCATGAAACTTATTTTAGTGGCCAACATTGAGTTAGCCGCGTATTTCGTCATTTCAGCAGAGGTAATATCCATGAAGATGATCGGATGACCGTTCAGTGTAAAAGGCTTATACAGGCTTTTCATCAGCTCTTCAGCACGCAGGCTCTCCATTCCGATTACGATGCGGTCCGGCTTGAGGAAATCGTCAATTGCCGCTCCTTCCTTGAGAAATTCGGGATTGGATGCCACATCAAATTCAACAGAGACACCTCTTTTATCCAGTTCTTCCTGAACAGCCCTCTTGACCTTTTTTGCCGTACCCACCGGCACGGTGCTTTTGGTAACTATGAGGAGGTATTTGTTGATGTGTCTTCCGCATTCGCGAGCCACTGAGAGCACATATTTAAGGTCGGCACTGCCATCTTCATCCGGAGGGGTTCCGACTGCGATAAAAAGCACTTCAGCGTCAATAAGCGCCTCTTTAATATCCGTGGTGAAACTTAAACGTCCTTTTTTGACATTGCGGGAAAGCATCTCCTCAAGGCCAGGTTCAAAAATCGGTATAATTCCGTTCTGAAGATTTTCAATTTTCTTCCTGTCAATATCAACACATACGACATCAATTCCAACTTCGGAAAAACAGGTACCTGTGACCAGGCCAACGTATCCGCTCCCAACAATAGCAATTTTCATAAAAGATATGTTAAGCTTTTACAATATTAGCAAATATGGAAAAATTATACCCCCCTTTGTCCCTTCAACGTGAAAATAAAGGTTGATCGGGCCCTTTTAAAACCGGGCTATGGCTGATTGTAGAAAATATATCTGTTCCGGATATCATTCGTCCTGCACCCTGCTCCCCCACCAGTTATTCTCAGGATCAAAATTTCCTGACAAAATCTTCCTTCGTTGCTCTTCCAGCTGGGGTAATTTTGTCCTGACTATTCCTTCAAGGTAGTTCTTTTCATCTTCTGCTGAATAAACAGGATCTTTTACCGGGAATTTGGCACCAACCTCAGCAAGGTATTTAAACATTTTTGCACTTAATTCTTTGACCATTAATTGATTATCAACAGCAACGTTTATTTTTTCAGCAAGATCAGTCTTCAAATTATATAACTCCTCACGGTCATCCTCATAATAATGAATCAGTTTCCACTCTCCTCTTCTGATAATGGAGCTTGGTTCACCTCCCTGGTTCCCGTAATGAGGATAATGCCAGATTAAATCCCTTTCTGGAATTTTCCGGCCTTTCAAAAGCGGCAATAAGCTGACACCATCACTGTGCTGGTCCGGGCGCAAGGGCAGGCCTGCCAAATCAAGGATGGTGGGATAAAAATCAGTTCCTGAAACCGGCACATCACACTGCTTGTCAGCGAGGTTCATCCAGGGTACTACGATGAAATAAGGTTCGCGGATACCACCTTCCCACTGGTTGCCCTTTCCTCCCCGTAACGGGGCATTGGATGTCGAATAATTGTCACCTGAAGCTACACCGCCATTGTCGCTGGTGAAAATGACAATGGTATTTTTATCCAAACCAAGTTTTTTTAATGCCTCCAAGACTACTCCGACAGCATCATCCATGGATTCAATTAATCCGGCATATATTGGATTATCCTGAACCTTGCGGATAGGCAAATAGCGGCCCATTTCATATCCGGATGCTGATAATCCCAACCTCTCAGCCTTTTGCCGGTATTTCTTCCACCTGGCTTCTGTCGTTTGAACTGGTGCATGTACTGCATAAAAGGAGAGGTAGGCAAAAACAGGCTGCCCAGTCTTTTCCGGATTATTTTCTTCCAGGAATCTTACAGTCTCCAGGGCAAGTCTCATGGAAAGATCTTCCCCTTTTTTAACATCCGGCAAGTTTGGATTACCGTATGGCGAAAAATATGATTTAGGACTTCCGGCATCCCACCCGCCTTTGTTGATATCAAAACCATGATCCTCAGGCCACGAACCTTTACTTCCCAAATGCCATTTGCCTGCAAAAAAAGTCTTGTAACCGGCCTGTTTCAAGGCTTCAGGCAATGTAATGTATTCTGCCGCCAGGTTCCTGACATAATCAGCAGGCAATAATTTACTGCTTCTTTTTGTCGCTCTCCATTTTTCCCCGGATGCTGCTCCAATATAGTCTGTTATTCCATGCCTTGCTGGAAATTTTCCGGTCATTATACTTGCCCTCGATGGACTGCAAACCTGACACGCCGCGTATCCATTGGTAAAAACCATCCCGTTGGCAGCAATGGCATCAATATTTTTTGTTTCATAAAACTTACTGCCAGTGCAACTTAAATCGTGGTTACCATAATCATCCGCAAGGATGAAAAGCACATTAGGCTTTTTGTTACCGGCAATAACCTGACCTGGATGGAATGGAATTGTGCAAAAAGCAGTAAGTCCTGATAAAAGTAGAATATCATGAATTCTGTTATCCATCTGATATGATTTTTGAATTAAACTTAGAATGATTCTAATTAATTTTATCGGTAGTTAGGGGCCGCAAATAAACGCAGTCCATAAATATAGCAAGCTTCTGTGAATTAAGGAAGCAGGATCAGGCAATGTTTCACAGTATAGTTTGTTTTTTTGGACACGTCAGCGATAGTTTTCATCTTTTCAAAAAATTGCATGAAAACGGAAGTGTAACATTGCAGCAAAATGGCAGTCTATTACATATACTTTTAACTTATCAACCATGACAAATTGTAAAACAGCGCTGATTCTGATCACTATTTTGTTTGGCTCGTTTCAATATTCATTCGGGCAGTTAAGGAACCTGAATGGAAAAAAACTAACTTCAATTGAGATAGACAAATTCATTGTACATCAGATGGATTCACTTCAGATGCCAGGTTTATCTGTTGTCCTGATCAACAAGGGTAAAATAGCTTACCACAATGCATTTGGAGTAGCAAATATTGATTCAAAGGAGATTGTCAATGAACAATCCATCTTTGAAGCAGCCTCTCTCTCAAAGCCTGCATTCGCTTACTTTGTATTGAAAATGGTCGATAAGGGCGTTCTGAATCTCGACACACCTTTGTACAGGTACATGCCTTACCCGGATATTGAGCGGGACGAAAGATACAAGTCCATTACGGCAAGAATGGTGCTTTCGCATCAGTCAGGATTTCCCAATTGGCGCAATAATCAAGAGCAGGCTGACTCGATCCTGCATATCAGGAAGGGAGATTTGTATTTAAAATTCGCGCCTGGCACCAATTTTTCATATTCAGGTGAAGGATACTTTTATCTTGCAAAAGTAATTGCACATTTAAATAACAGGACCCTGAAAAACCTCGATACTCTTTTTCAGCAGGAGGTCGCGGTTCCTTTGAAAATGCAACATGCTGCTTATACAGGAAATTCGTATATCTTTCTTCATAAAGTTACAGGCCACAGGAATGGAAAAGTTAGTCTTTCAAAGATGGATTCAACTTTTTTTAATCTTACAGCTTCTTTTAATTCAGCTGCATCACTGCATACCGATGCTACCAGCTACGCGCATTTTTTGATCGGGCTGATGAACGGCAAAGGACTGTCAAAAAAGAGTCTTGATGAAATGTTAAAGCCACAGGTAAACCTGGAAGGAACAGGAAAAATGGATGCAGAAAGCGGCATAATTGCCTGGGGGTTGGGTATTGCAATTAGGAAAACACCATGGGGTCTGATGTATGAGCATGGTGGGAATAACGGAAATTTCCAGTCCATGTGCATATTCTCCAAAGTGAATAAAAACGGATACCTGTTTTTTACAAATTGTGACAAAGGAAATGCATTTGATAAAGTCTTTATGAAATTCCTTTCGGGAGGAAAACTCTGATGTAAGTTGCGTGATCAGGTACTATTCCATATGCCTGGAAAGCAGATTTTGAACTTGAAACCATTAACAGCTCTGAAACCTAATTTTGGAATGGCATTAAGATTTCATCACATTTACTTGTATTGATTAGTCTTTCGATTAATTATTTTTCCTGGATGACTCTTCCCAACTGATTGCCCGGAATTTGATGGACTGATATACTTGTTCAATTACATTCGCAAAGTTTCATTTGAAATAAATCCGGGGATATTCCATTCGACAATTAAAAAAAGATTATTAAACCATGAAATTAAATATATTTGAACCGTTTTAAAATATACGCGGGGTGTCTTTCTTATCAAAAGCCACCTCGTGACTGTTTATTAATTGAAAATGAAGTATTCCAAGGAATTTGTTGGTGAGATGCTGGGAACATATATCCTGGTTCTGTTTGGATGTGGATCAGTGGCTGTCTCCGTTCTTTTTGGAGCTTATAACGGAATACTGCAAATCGCACTAGCATGGGGAATTGGGGTTACACTTGCCATATATCTTACCAGGCATTTATCCTGTGCGCACCTCAATCCAGCGGTCAGTATAGCGATGGTAATCAGTAGAAGAATGATGTTAAGGAAGTTGCCAATATATCTTATAGCACAATTTGCCGGGGCAATACTTGCAGGACTCACTTTGTACCTCCTTTATAATCCTTCAATAGCGGCTTTTGAAAATGCTCATGGCATCATCAGGGGAACAGCAGAATCCATTCAAACTGCAAAAATGTTTGGAGAATATTATTCATTGCCTGGAGGTTCTGCAGTCGTCTCAATGCCGTTGGCAATAGGAGCTGAAGCATTTGGCACTTTTCTCTTGTTGCTGATGATTTTTGCACTTACCGAAGGATGCAATATTGGCAGACCCAATGATGCCCTTGCACCTATGTTCATCGGTCTGACAGTAGCCGCTGTTATTTGCCTTATTGCTCCTTTGACCCAGGCTGGTTTAAATCCTGCAAGGGATTTTGGTCCAAGGCTAGTTGCCTGGGCCTTTGGCTGGGGCAGGTTCGCCTTTCCTGATCAATCAGGAGGCTTTTTCCTTGTTTACATGGCAGGTCCAATTCTGGGAGGAATCCTGGCTTCATTATTTTTTGTTTCTGTTCTTGAACCAGCTATGAAAGGCCCTTCAGCATCCTGCAATTGTTCAGAGGATGGATCCGCTGAAAAATAAAGAGGTCGAATACCTTCTGTAAGTCCGTCCATCCTGAATGCTCGGGTAGGGTGAAAAATGGAAATAATTGATACCATTCTTCTGTGCTAACCTCTGTTATGATTAGCCCAAACCAAAATACCTCAACAGATAATAGACCAAAGCAGCGATTAACATTGATATTGGAATCGTCAAAATCCAGGCATACAGCAGGTTAATTGTTATTCCCCATTTTACGATGGTCACTCTTTTAGTCAAACCTGTTCCGATTATTGCGCCGGTAATTGTATGGGTTGTGCTCACCGGTATTCCAAAGGCTTCGGTACCGAAAAGCAATAATGCACCTGCGGTCTCAGCAGTAACTCCTTCAAATGACGTCAATTTAGTTATTTTGGTGCCCATCGTCTTAACAATCCTCCATCCTCCCGATATAGTTCCGAGACTGATAGCAAAATAACAACCCATCACAACCCAATAAGGTATCGCATGAATTTTCCCATCGACCATTGTAATATGCGCCCATTCAGGTATTGAAGCCGGATCAGCACCTTTAAAATATACGATTAAAGTTGCCGCAATAATTCCCATAACTTTTTGAGCATCGTTTCCTCCATGTCCGAGACTAAAAAGTGCGGATGACACCAATTGAAACTTCCTGAAATAACGGTTTAGTGTATGAGGATTACCCTTTTGCAGCAGATTTAGCAATAGAACAGATAACAGGTAGGAAAAAGCCATGCCCAAAAAAGGAGCAAGAAAAATAAAGGAAGCAATTTTAATGATCACGCTCGTTTTTACCACCTCCCACCCTGCATAGGCTATGGCTGCACCGGCAAATCCACCTACCAGGGTATGTGAGGAACTTGATGGAATTCCAAGATACCAGGTTAGCAAGTTCCAGAGTATGGCTGCAATAATGCCGGCAAGAATTACCTGAAGGTTGATTGCATTGGTATCAACGACTTTTGCTATGGTATCGGCAATATTTAACTTGAAAATGGCGTAAGCCAGGAAATTGAAAAAAGCAGCCCAAAGAACCGCCTGGAAAGGAGACAAAACTTTGGTGGAGACAACCGTTGCTATTGAGTTCGCGGCATCATGAAACCCATTGATAAAATCAAACAAAAAAGCAAGGACAACGATGAGAATCAGTACACTAAATTCCATAATCAGAAGATAAACCGGTAACTTTAAAGTTAAGCGCGACAAATCATCCCATTTTGATAATCAGGGAAGCAAATATATTTCCAACATCATCACATTTATCGATAGCCTTTTCCATACTGGATAATATATCTCTCTTTTTGATCAGGTCGATTGCATTTGCTTCCTGATCAAAAAGTTTGGATAGGAATTCCTGGTAAATATCATCTACCTGACCTTCATATTCACGGATTTTTTCATTGCAAAGAGCATGCTTTTTAAAATCATTGGCCGTCCTGACACTTCGCAAAACATTCTGTATCTCTTTGTTTGCCGAATGAATACGGTCTGCAATACGGATAAACTCCTCAGGAAGATTGGATATCTTATAAAAATTGATTTTTGTGGATGCTGAATAAATATAATCCACAATATCATCCATTTTGTTGATCAGCTCGTGAATGTCCTCCCTGTCGAAGGGAGTTATGAGGGTTCCGTCAAGTTCGTTGAGAAGTTTTCTTGTGATATCATCTCCAACAAGTTCGGCATCTTTGATCTGTCGGATATAATCCGGCCTTAGAGCTAAGTCCCTTTCCCTTACCAACTTGATTAATAACTCGGAGGCCAAAACAAGATTATCAGCCGCATTACTGAACAGAGGGAAAAACTTGCGGTCTTCGGGCAAAAGGAAACCAAAAATTTCTTTGAGCTTCATTGCATACAGTATTTGTCTGAGTTTCAGAGCTCATGTAAATTTACTAATCATTTTAGGAAAATTCAATAAATCCTGTTACAATTCGGTTAATAAAATGTTACAATTATTAAGAAGGTGATTCTTTTCGGGATCAGGAAAATTATAAGTCTGAATTGTCTATAATTTTAATTTTCAATATTATAGACAATCAAAAAAACAAGTAATTGTATTGGTTTCAGAAATTTAAAGCGTATTTCCAAACAATAGTTTAAGGTAAAGTGGAAAGCTTGATTATCCAGTTAATCATGTTCACTGAATCCTATTTGAAAAATCTGTCAGAAAACATAACCACCAACTGAAAATAAAATTTTGATACAGGTTTATCAGATTTTCAAATCCAGGAAGATTGACTTGTAAGATATTAAAGAAATGGAGGATTTCATGGATGCATTTGGTTAACATCCCGGATTACATGAAACCGCCAAAACCGCCTAAAAAAACAAAAATCAGTCAACCACAAAAGTTTGTAATTGACTGATTATCAGTGACCCGGCTTGGGATCGAACCAAGAACCTACAGCTTAGAAGGCTGTTGCTCTATCCATTGAGCTACCGGGCCGGACTGAATTGGGTGCGAAATTAACAAAAATCCCTGAATCGAAAGCGGTTCAGGGATTTTTTGTTTGGATAAATGCGGTTATACCATATATATATTGTGTTCTGCACACTGCTGGATCATCTCTTCGGGCCACAAACTTGCCTGCACCTCGCCAATATGCGCCTTGCGCAGAAAATACATGCAAAGCCTGGATTGACCAATACCACCTCCAATTGAAAGCGGCAACTCATCTTTCAGTAATTTTTTGTGAAACAAAAGTTCCTTGCGGTCATTGGCACCGGCTATCTCGAGTTGTTTTAACAAAGCCTCTTTGTCAACCCTGATCCCCATAGATGAAATCTCGAGCGACTGCTGTAAAACGGGATTCCAGATCAGGATATCACCGTTCAGACCTTTGAAACCTCCCGAATTTGGGGTAGTCCAGTCATCATAATCCGGGGCCCTGCCATCGTGAACTTCGCCTGAACTTAATTTTCCGCCGATACCAATAATAAAGACAGCGCCATGTGCCTTTGTAATTTCATGCTCTCTTTCCTTGGGTGTCAGTCTTGGATACCGCTGTAAAAGTTCTTCCGCATAAACGAAGGTAATCTCTTCCGGAAGTATCGGCTTAATAGCAGGATAGTTCTCATATACTACAAATTCGGTGCGGAGCAAAACTGAATAAATCTGATTGACAGTCTTTTTCAGGAATTCAATATCCCTCTGTTTGGCTGAAATCACTTTTTCCCAGTCCCATTGGTCAACATAAAGCGAGTGAATGTTGGTAAGTTCTTCATCAGGGCGAATAGCATTCATATCTGTATAAATTCCATATCCCAGCGGAATGCCATACTGCGCAAGCATCAGCCTTTTCCATTTGGCCAGTGAGTGAACAACCTCGGCCCTGGCATCATTCATCTCTTTAACAGCAAATGATACAGGGCGTTCGATACCGTTCAGGTCATCGTTGATACCTGTGCCTTTCAGGACAAAAAGCGGTGCGGTAACCCTGCGAAGCCGTAACTCTGACGAGAGATTCTCCTGGTAGAAGTCTTTGATCAGTTTGATCGCTTTCTCAGTCTGCTTCAAATCCAGTTTGGCTTTATAATTTTCCGGGAAATAGAGTCTCATGTGTTATAATTTTTAATCTATAGAATGTTTTTTGCAATAATACGAACTTCAGGAGATTAAAAAAACTACAAATTGAAACAAATTTCAGGAAATAATAAAAATGCGTAAAACCCTTAACGGGAAAAATACATGTACACGGCGAAAGTAGCCAGCCAATGGGTCCCCAGGTAGTTTTCAGATATTACATGCGGCAAGGCATCTTTGGCATGCTCAATACCGGCTTGTTTGAGTTTAACGGCCATACTGCTACCTGCCGGCAAGGATTTCGCCACTTCGGACATGCACCATGCCCGACTGAGATTCAGTCCGTCGAGATGCACACCTGTCGGATCGGCCCGGTCTGCAACAACGGCCGGATGTTGCAGGTTTACAGGCAGTTCAGGCAAAAAAGATGCAAACCACTTCTGAAACTCCTCCTTGCTCAATACCCTTCGCATCAGGTCAGCTTCGATCAGGGAAGGGGAGAAAAAATCATCTCCCTCTGGTTCCCAGGATGCCGGGATATTCTTGTCCTTGAGATAATAAAACCGGCTGCGTTCAATCAACAGTTTTTCAAATTCATGATCACCCATGGCTCTCGCATAATCAAGGGCAAATGAAATTCCAAATGCAGTATTGGCATGCACTCCTCTTCTCAAAGGGTAGTAAAGTCCGGGCAGATAGGTTTTGTAATTCTGCACTACCTGTTTTGCAAGGGGTAACAATATTTCAAACCACTTCTCCCCCATCGGATTTTCCCAGGTCGCAAGTTCAGTTGTCAGTTTCAGCAGCCAGCTCCAGCCATATGGTCTTTCGTAACTGATCCTTCCAGGTGCTTTAAAATAGGCAATTTCAACAGCAATGTTGGTGGGTGTAAGTGTTAGATCAATGGCTTTCACTATGGAATCCCTCCCCGGAAGATCGGGAAATTCCTTTAGCAGCTTTACCAGTAGCCAATGGCCGTGAACAGATGAATGCCAGTCATAACATCCATAAAATGCAGGATGGAGCTGAGACGGAGTGCCCATATCTTTATCAGATTGCATGGTGTTCATGATGTGATTGGCATACTCCAAATGAATACAATCTGAGGCCAGCTTTGCGAACCTTCCGGCTTCAATTCGGTCAAGTTTCAGAATATCCTGAGAATTGGCTGCATAAGAACCAGCGAAAAGGAGAATCACAACAATAAGTAAACTTCTCATCTTAAGTATATTAAATTTTTATCACCAAACCATCATATGCTGGTGAGACACCGGCCGGGAGTTCTTTTTCAAGATCAGCATGCAAACCCATTTCATGACTCATGTGCGTAAGGAAAGATTTCTTAGGTGCAATCTTCTCAACAAGGCTTAATGCATCAGCCAGGTTCAGGTGAGAAATATGAGATTTCTTCCGTAAAGCACAAATTATCAAAACTTCCACTCCCTTCAATTTCGCAAGTTCTGTTTCTTCTATCCGGTTAAAATCAGTCAGGTATGCAAAATTACCGATCCTGTATCCATACACAGGAAGCTTATGATGATACAACCGAATGGGAATAATATTGATATCCAATATGTTGAACGGATTCCCGTCAATAGTTATGAGATCCATCTGGGGGGTACCAGGATACTTTATTTCGGCAAAAGCATAATTAAAGATGGTTTTAAGATTTTCAGCTACCCTTTTCTCACAGTAAATATCCATTGGAGCTTGTCTTATCCAGTTAAAGCTACGAATATCATCCAATCCAAAAATATGATCAGCATGTTCGTGAGTCAGTAAAACAGCATCCAGATTTCTCACTCTGTACTTCAGCATCTGTTGCCTGAAATCAGGTCCGGCATCAATCAGAAGTTGGGTTTCTCCCTCTTCCACCAGGATGGCACATCTAAGCCTGTTGTTCCTTGGATCAGTCGAACTGCATACCTCACAATCGCATGCAATGACCGGTACCCCCTGGGATGTGCCTGTTCCTAAAACTGTTACCTTCATACAATATCTGAATTTTGATATTCCTTTTACTATTTTAACTGAATCAATCCATTTATCTTATTCGCTCTGTATCAAAAATATAGCCGGACGCTTGTTAATATCCGGAACTGACTTTTTCCATTCTGCGACCGCTTTTGTTACGACAAATTCACTCTCCATGGTCAGATCTACTGCCAAACACAACCGGGTGAGCGGGTTGCAAACAGACAGCAGATCTTCCAGTAACCTGGCGTTCCGATAGGGTGCCTCTATGAAAATCTGGGTTTGCTTTTCCCTCGCAGAATTCCGCTCAAGATCCCTGATGGCAGTATTCCTTTCGGCAGGCTTAACAGGAAGATAACCCAGGAATGTGAAATTCTGACCGTTCATACCTGAGGCCATCAAAGAAAGCAGTATCGATGAAGGTCCGACAAAAGGGACCACCTTGATTCCCTTTTCGTGAGCAATTTTAACAAGGTCCGCACCCGGATCAGCTACTCCCGGACACCCGGCATCAGAAAGAAGTCCTAAATCGAAACCATTGAAAATTGGCTGAAGGAGAGATTCCAGTCCGGTGGTCTTTGAATGTTCATTTAGTTCCATGAAATCCAGGTCATCTATGACAATTTCAGGCACCATTTTTTTTAAGTGTCGTCGTGCTGTCCTGGTATCCTCTACAATAAAGTAACTGAGTCCTTTTACAACTCTCAATACCTCCCCGGGAATCACTTTATCCACAGCGGTTTCTCCTAAAGTTGTAGGTATCAGGTAGAGAGTTGGCATTGTTTACGATTAAAATTCAATTGTTTGAAATTTAGATTAAAGTATTTATTTGCAATATTTTAACCTATTCATAATCACTAAATTATTCAAAAAAAGTGGACCCCAAAGACAATACGATCAAAATGATGGAAATAGCATAATAAACCAGCACCTTGCGGAATTTTTCCTTGTTAGCCTGTGCATTGTTGGAAAAAATCAGCCCGAGGTTAGCGATGAAAAGAGCAAAAAGCATCAGAACGATATGCTCGATCGGCCAGAACCTGTTGGATGCCATTTTCATGGTAACATCCTGTCCGGCCATGCCTGGTCCTGGATCAGATGCCTTGCTGATCATCAGCAGAAATCCGAATATCAACTGAAGGTACAGATTGACGATGAAGGTATAAGATAGAATTTTGTCAAGAAGTGAGTAATTCCAATTTTTAAAATACCCCTTTATTGACCTGAAAAACAACCACATGGACACAACGAGAAACATCACACTTATCACGGTGTGTACATACTTTATGATTTGATGTTCATTGTAAATCAGGACAGTTAAGGTCATGTCATTCAGATTATCAAACAAAAATAAGAGAATAAATGAGTCGGCCGTCAAACACCGGTAAAAATCAGTTAATCTTCAAAATACAACTGAATCTGAAAGAATCCGAGCCTGCAAAATACGGTCCGCCATTCCTATACCGTTCCGAAGGTTGCCTCCGATGACCAGTCCGGGGTACTGCTGTTCAATTTCCGTTATTGCACTGAAACGCTCACCACTGTCTGCTTCGTATTGTGGAATTGCGTGGGGATGAGGTATTATTTTAAAAAGATCCGGCTCAAATATGTCGAGAGACATAAGATCGCAAAAATCTTTTTTCATTATTTCAACAACCTCATTTTCAGATAAGTTATAAATCTCTGGCCTTCTTACTCCTCCCATGAAAATTGAGAAGAGAGCTCCGCCTTCAGGTGCCCGCTCAGAGAATAGTGCTGACATAAATAAGACTCCCAGCAGATCGCGGTTCTCCTTGAATGGAATCAGGGCACCGAAAGCATCAAGTTTCATCCCCTTCCACTCATTAAATCCGACCACTATTTCCAGCACTTTGGTATAATGAAGGGCCGCAATCTTCGAAAGTTTCACGCCATCGATAAATGGCATTACCCTGGTGAGCTGATGCGCACCAATGGTTGAGATCACTTTTTTCGTTTCCAGGACAATTTTATTGCCCTTTTCATTAACAAAAGATACCTCAAAGTGTTCATTAACAGGATTTACCTGTACTTCAGCCGAATTAAGACAGATTCTGTCGCGGCCAATATTATTCTCAAGAGCTGTTATAAGGGAGGAGATACCTCCCTTAACCGAGAAAACTCCCCTGGTTACTTTTTTTTCCTCTTCAGTTTTGGGCTGAAATTGTTTTTTGACGGTTCCGCCAATAAAGCTTCCATATTTTTGCTCCAGATTATAGAGCTTTGGTAAAGCATATTTGGGTACCAAACGAGCGGGATCTCCGGCGTAAACCCCAATGATGAAAGGATCGATGGCATAATCCAGGAAACTTTGTCCCAAACGGCGTTTAACCAGGCCGGCCAGTGTCTCGTGAGGATCTGTCCCTTTAGGCCTGAACGGCTCCAATAATATCCTGAATTTATCCTTCAAACTGAATAGCGGTGTTTTTACCGCGGATTTTAAACCTCCGGGAAGTGGCTCCCACTTTCCGTTCTTGAGTACATATCGTTTTTTGTTGTTAGCACTGGCTGTCTCCAGTTCACATTGACCGGCAAGATCATCAAATAACCTGATTACTTCAATGTTACCAATGACACCGGAGTTAGGACCTTCCTCGTAAAGAAATCCATTTTCCCTGACGGAATGAATCACCCCTCCTGTGCGGCCAACCTGTTCAACCACTATAAAATCCAGGCCTCTCTTATTCAAATGATGGGCAGTGACCATACCGGTAAGGCCGGCTCCCAATATAACAACATCCTTCATAGTTCTAATTCTCAACTATTAATTCGGCTAACATTGAAACAAGCACTGGATCAATTTCAGGCAGGTTTACCCTTGAAACGTGCGTAAAACCGAGTGTGTCCATGGCATAGGGAACAATATCCATGTCCAGGTCATAAAGCGTTTCCAGGTTCTCGTGAACGAAACTGATAGGGACCAGTACAAGGTTGTCAATCCCCTCTTCACGCATGATTTTAAGATGTTCCTTGATATCCGGGCCAATCCATTTCCCGCTGCGCATCCCGGACTGGAATGCTGCCTCATATTGAAGTTCCATCTCAGTGGCAATTAACGCTGCACTGTTCACGATAGATGAAGCATAGGTATCTCCGTTCGAAATATTGTATTCAGGAATTGAGTGAGCGCTGAAAACAAGAGTTGGATCTTCAATTTTAATCTTATCCAGGTGTCTTTGGATATTATTTATCCAAAACGCGATATATCCCGGGTGGCTGTAAAATTCACCCTGAACTTTAATCTTAAAAAACTGATCATTATCCGTTACTTTCTTAATATCTGCTATGACACTTGAAGTAGTTGTCAGACTCGACTGAGGATAAAGCGGAACTACCGTAATATCCTGAATATTATCCTTTTTGAATGCATTCAGACAGCTTTGTATATCCGGTAAGGAGTAGGAAAACGCGAATTTCACGGTAAAAGCGTCTCCTAGCAGGGTTTGTAAAGAATCAGCTGTTTTACGGGTTGATCTCACAAGGGGGGTACCGCCGATCATTTCATATTTCTTCCATGATTTCCTGTACCTGGCCCGGCTGATGATAAAAGAAAGCAGATTCCTCACTGGTTTCCCATACGGAAGAATATAAGGATCCTTAAACATCCTGGAAAGAAACATTTTCAGCTCTTCCGGGGATTCAGGACCACCCATGTTGACCAACATTACACCCTTCATATTTATTTTCCCTTTTGGACCCTGATCCGGCAATTAGGTTTAATTTTTAACCGCAGATCATCCCGGATCGTTGTTACCGGTGTTCAAACACTCCTAAACTGTCCTGGAATAAATCCCTTCGCCGGTTTTCAAGGCAGGATCAAGTGCCATGGCAATATTCCTGGCACATAGAAAGCCTTTTTCTGAGAGACGAATCTCATTGTCGCTTAGCTGCATAAGTCCGTCGGATATATAGGATTCAAATTTTACCGGATCAAAGCCAACAATGGTCTTAACCTCAGTAACGGTCAATCCGAAATCAGAGGCAATTTCATCCAGGTTTAACAATCCATTGCACATAACTGCATTGATTACAGAACGCACAAGCAGTTCTTCATTGTTCAGTTTATAACCCCTTTCAATGGCAAACCCGGTGGCTTCAACAGCATCCATGTACTTCGTAATATCTTTGAAATTCTGGGCGTAGGCACCATAAAGCTGACTAATGGATGAAGCCCCGAAAGCATAAACCTGGCCAGTGGTTTCGCGTGTGCAGTACCCCTGGAAATTCCGGTGAAGTTGTTTGCTTTTAAATGCTTTTGTCAGATCATCATCAGGCAGCGTAAAGTGATCTATACCAATAGAGCAATACCCGGCTTCAGTTAATTGGGCTGTTGCCTGGAGAAACAAGTTCATTTTATCATTGGCATCTGGTAAACCAATCACTTCCAGCTGCTTCTGAGCCGCTTTTACCCAGGGAACATGTGCATATGAAAAGGTAACAATCCGGTCTGGCCGTATGGCTAACGCCTGTTCAATGGTATTCCTGAAACTTTCCAGGGTTTGCATCGGAAGACCATATATAAAATCGAGATTAATACCCCTGAATCCTTTGACTCTCAAATATTTAACAACCTCATCAACGGGATGGCGCGGCACATCACGATTGACCACATTCAGTACATCCTCCCGGAAATCCTGGATTCCCAGGCTGATCCTGTTGAATCCCATCTCATGCAGCTGGTCAATGTGTTTGTAGTCCAGGTAAGCAGGACTGCATTCCATTGCAATCTCAGCGTTTTTGTCCATCACAAAATGCAGCCTGATCCATTCCATGATCTCCCTGATATAATCCATGGAAATGGAATTTGGGGTACCTCCACCCCAATGAATCTGTGTAACACTTCTTGTTTTGTCCAGGAGGGAAGCAACTTTTTCTATCTCCGTTTTAAGAGCTCTAATATACCTTTCAACAACCTGCTTACGCTGGGCAATCACTGTCGAACAACCACAAAAATGACACCGCTTCGGACAAAATGGGATGTGAATATATATAGAAATATTTTCAGGTTTCTGCTGATTCGACAGTCCCAGTTCCTTTACATAATCGGAGGTAGCAAACCCCTCATTGAAAAAATTGGCCGGAGGATAGCTGGTATACCTCGGGCCGGAAACATTATATTTATGGAGAAACTCGCTGTTTATATCCATGGCATTATCCCCTTCTCCAGTTGGTTTGTTTGATCCAGTCTACAACAAATTTTGCATTTTCAAAAGGAATTCCGGGCATGAATCCGTGCCCAAGGTTGAAAATCCATTTTTGTTCCTTTGAACCGAAATCAACATAGGACTCCAGCGTTTCCCGGATTGTTTTTTGATCACTGAATAACAACCTGGGATCAAGATTACCCTGCAAACCGATCTCAGGATGTACAAGTTCCCTTGCTTCCTGAATAGGCATCTGCCAGTCAACGCTCAAAAAATCAGCATCTTCCGGCTGAATATGTTTTATTCCGTAACCCAGACCCTTTGGTAAGAATATCACCGGACAACCCTCTTCTCTTGCTGCAATGGCGATCTGCCTGACATAGGGCATCATCACCTCCTGGTAAACGTCTGAAGGAATAAGGCCTGCATGTGTTTCAAAGATCTGAAATGCTGAAACGCCGTGCTTAACCTGGTTTCGCGCATATTCCACAGAAAGTTCAGTAATGGCTGCGAGCAGTTTATGGGTCATCTTCCTGTCCTTGTACAACAAAGTCACGGCTTCGGGAAAAGTATGATTGGAACTCAGTCCCTGCACCATGTAACAAAGGGTGGTGAAAGGTGCACCGCAGAAACCGATGAGTGGAATGTCTGCAGGTTTGGTTCGGATAATCTCGTCAATGGCATCATAGATATAATTCAGCATCGACGCATCAGGCACCAGTTGGGAGGCAGGATCTGCCATTTCCTTGAGTGCCAGATCAAATTTCGGTCCTGAATCTGTAAAGTTCAGACCCATTCCCAGGGCTGCAGGAATCACCAGGATATCTGAAAAAAGGATGGCTGCATCAACTCCGAGATCATATACAGGCATCAGGGTTACTTCTGCTGCAAGCTGAGGAGAGTGCATCAGCTCAGAAAAGGTATGTTTCTCCCTAAGCTTAAGATAATTGGGGAGAACTCGTCCGGCTTGCCGCATAAACCAAACCGGAGGCCTGGTTGTCTTGTATCCCTGGATTGTATTTAAAAATATCGAATTGGTCATTTAATCTGATGTATAATTTAAGAATTGCAACATTCCTTCCTGTTCGGCTATTCGCCTTTCATAACCTTCAGTGCCTGAAGGTTCGCTTCAATTATTTTATCGATCTCCTCGTCCGTGTGCGCATACGAAACAAAAAGACATTCAAACTGTGACGGGGCAAGGTAAATGCCGCTTTTGAGTGACAATTTGAAGTACGCTGAATATTGCGATGTATCTGAAGTCATTGCTTCATCAAGGTTTGTAACCTTCTTCTCACTGGTAAAAAACAAAGTCATCATGGAACCAACCCTGTTGACGACTCCCTTCACCCCCGTTTTTACGATGTTCGCAAGGATACCATTTTCAAGCCTGGATGCTTTGCGTTCCATCTCTGAATAGAGATCAGGAGTCTCCTCAATTAATGAAAGCATGGCAATACCGGCAGCCATGGCCAGTGGATTCCCTGACAGTGTACCTGCCTGGTAAACAGGGCCTACAGGTGCTATCATATCCATAATCTCTTTACGTCCGCCATAAGCGCCTACCGGAAGTCCTCCACCAATGATTTTGCCAAGGGTTGTAAGATCGGGCTTGATACCAAAATATTCCTGGGCTCCGCCTTTGGCAAGCCGGAAACCGGTGATTACCTCGTCAAAAATCAACAAGGCTCCATATTTGGTTGTAATTTCCCTGAGCCCCTGCAAAAATGCCTTATCCGGAACGACAACACCCATGTTTCCTGCTACAGGCTCCAGGATGACTGCGGCAATTTCACTGCCTTTCTCCCTGAATAGTGCCTCTACGGAATCAAGGTTGTTGTATTCGGCCATCAAGGTATCTTTCGCTGTTCCGGCAGTAATCCCCGGACTGTTTGGGATGCCAAGTGTTATGGCGCCTGAGCCAGCCTTAATTAGAAAACTGTCTCCATGACCATGATAATTGCCTGCAAATTTGACGAAAGCCTCCCTCCCGGTATATCCGCGTGCCAGGCGGATGGCACTCATCGTTGCTTCGGTGCCTGAACTGACCATTCTTACCTTTTCAATGGAAGGTACCAGCTTAATGATCCGTTCTGCCATTTCTGTCTCGTATTCTGATGGTGCTCCAAAACTGGTGCCTTTTGCAGCAGCTTCGCTGACGGCCTCCAGAATTCGTTCATGAGCATGGCCAAAAAGCATAGGGCCCCACGATGCAAGACAATCAATATATTGATTACCATCCAAATCCGTAATAATTGTCCCTTTCGCCTGTTTGACAAAAACCGGATTCATGCCCACACTTTTGAAAGCTCTTACAGGAGAATTAACTCCTCCGGGTATCACTTTTTGAGCCCTTTCGAAAGCGGCTATACTTTGTTTGAATTGCATCGCTTATGATTTGGTCCTTTTATATTAATGATCACACCAATAGCAGCATTATTGTTTTTACGAACTCGTAAAAAAACCTGCCTGCCATCTGACTCATTTGTTGCTATTTCTGATTTTTCAGTATCCTTGCAGCTTCTACTGCGTGGTAGGTAATGATAATATCGGCACCGGCCCTTTTGATTGAGGTCAGAATCTCCATCATTACTCGTGGCCCGTCAATCCAGCCATTGGCTTCGGCTGCTTTCACCATGGAGAATTCACCGCTGACATTGTATGCCGCGACCGGCATTTTAAATTCGCTTTTCACCCGGTGAATAACGTCCAGGTAACTCAATGCGGGCTTAACCATGACTATATCAGCACCTTCTGCAATATCCAGTTCAACTTCCCTGATTGCTTCATCTGTATTGGCCGGATTCATCTGGTAGGTTGCACGGTTACCAAATTTTGGTGCACTCTCAGCAGCTTCTCTGAACGGGCCATAGAAACCTGAAGCATATTTGGCTGAATAGGCCATGATCGGGATTTTGTAATATCCGTTTGCATCCAGTTGTTCGCGGATAACTCCTACCCTTCCGTCCATCATATCGCTGGGAGCTATCATGTCTGCTCCCGCTTCAGCGAGGGAAACTGACTGTCTGGCCAAAGTTACAAGGGTCAAATCATTCTCAACGTCGCCATCAACGATAGTGCCGCAATGTCCGTGTACAGTATATTCACAATTGCAGACATCTGCAATCACAAACAGGCCTTTTGTCACCGGATCCAGCTTAATAGCGCGGATGGCCTGCTGTACAATGCCATTGTGCTCACATGCCACGCTCCCATCTTCGTCTTTGTGAGAAGGAATACCAAAAAGCAGCACTGATTTTACTCCTGCCGCTACAATATTTTTGCACTCCTCCACCAACAGATCCACTGAAAGCTGTGAATTACCGGGCATAGAGCCAATAGGATTATTAACTTTTGTGCCGGGACAAACAAACAATGGCATCACAAAATCATCTGCAGATAATTTTGTTTCGGTAACCATGTCCCGTAATACTCCGTTGTATCTTAATCTTCTTAATCTGGTAACTGGAAATCTCATGACTGTGTTTTTTAGAATTGTTGATAATATTTTACGATGGCATCGGTCAAACCTTCTGCATTTGACATCTTTGCAGTCAGCAATGGTTCAAATCCCGCCTCAAGTATCGTTCTGGAGGTAGTAGTGCCAATACTGGCAATTTTGAGGTTACGAAGTATGTCCGGACCTACCAGTGAGCTGAAGTGACTGAAGGTGGACGGACTGGTGAATAAAACCATATCGTATTGTCCCGCAGCAATTTGTTGTACGACCGTCTGATCCACTAGTACAGGACGGCAAGTTTCATATACATCAATCCTGTCGACCCGATTTCCCAATGACAGGTGATTTATTAATGTATCATCAGCCAGGTTACCCAGAGAAACCAGAATTTTCAAATTTACCGGCTGATAGGCTGCCAGAAATTCTGAAGCCATATCCGCTGATCCATGAGAAGTTGCAGTAAATGCGGGTGAGTAACCGTAATATTCCAGCTCAGATGCGGTTTTAGTGCCGACAACTGCTACTTTTAGGGATGCTGGCAATTCGGAACTGCCGGTCAGATCAATCAACTGACCGAAAAAATTTACTACTCCATTTCGGCTGGTGAAAAAGAGCCAGTCGTAACTGTTCAGCTGCTTGATTTTTTCAGTGTCTTCTTTTTTCAAAGTGGCAGCCCTGATCTCAATCATCGGCAGGGATAGCAGTGTTCCGCCCTGTGCAGCAATAAGGTCTGGCAAATTATCGCCAGCTTCTGGTGCACGGGTGGAAATGAATATTTTGTTATTCAACGGAAGTTCTTTTGATTTCTCAAAAGGATCTTCCAATCTGATATTTTTAAGTATTTGTCTGCCACCATTATCGAGCAATCTTTGTGCAAGTGCGACTGAGATACCGACTGCGTTTTCAATAGATCCCACGGCTGTTTCACTCAAATACTCTTCACCATTAATACTTGATATAAAGCCATTTATCTCAAAATTTCCGTCATTGATCCGGCTGTAACTTCCTACAGGGATCTGGCATCCTCCTTCAACAGTCCGTAAAAAGGCACGTTCTGCCTCAGTAGCAATAAATGTATCACGATCGTTGATCGCTGAAACCAGGTTTGCTATTTTCTGATCATTTTCACGGATTTCAATCGCTATGGCTCCCTGGCCACATGCCGGTATAACAAGCCGGGGATCAATCATTTCTGAAATATACTGATCCATCCCCAGCCTAATCAGACCTGCTCCGGCCATTACCATGACAGTGCAGTAACCCTCTTCCATCTTACGAATGCGGGTATTTACATTGCCCCTTATCTCAACAATCTTAAAATCTTTGTTAATTCTCAGAAGTTGAGCCTTGCGCCTGAGGCTGGATGTGGCAATGATGTCATTTACAGTCAGTTCTCTCAAACTCTTTTTGGATGAACATATCAGTGCATCCCGTACTTCGCCACGTTTCAATACCGCTCCTAGTTCAACACCTTCCGGGAAACTGGTAGGCAAATCTTTCAGGCTGTGGACGGCCATGTCGATCTCATTTTCGAACATAGCTATCTCCAGCTCTTTGGTAAACAACCCCTTATCTCCGATTTTTGAGAGTGGAACATCCAGAATTTTATCCCCTTTGGTTTTGATAACCACTATCTGGAATTTATATTCGGGAAATTTTTGTTCGAGTTCTTCTTTTACTACATTTGCCTGATATAGAGCCAACTGGCTCCCTCTTGTCCCTATTCTGATGGTTTGCTCCATGCTCAGTTCTGTGCAAATAATTGTTGTACGACTGCAATGTATTCACGGTTGCAACCGTTGTCTGTAACTGATTTGATATTTTCAATCACCATACCAATCAGTTTTTTAGTGATGAGATCGCCGTATTCAAGGGCTTTTTCGTACTCTTGCTCTTCTTTGTTTTTGATGATACCGTCTAGAACATTCTTGCTGGCTTCCTGGAAACTGTTTGAGATTGTCTTGAAAGTTGGAGCCAGTGCCCTGATATTAAACCACTTCATAAATTCAGCAACTGATTCTTCAATCATCTGCTCTGCCATAAGAATTTCACCTTTCCTCTTTTCAAGATTGTTCTCAATAACTTGGTTGAGCCCATCAATATCATATACATGAACATGGTCAAGATCACCTACTTCCATGGCAACATTCCTGGGGACGGACAAGTCAATAAAGAAAAGAGGAGATCCTTCACGTTTAGCCATAGCTTCTTTGACAAGCTCAACAGTAAATAATGGCTTTTTTGATGCTGTGGAAGTGATCACGATATCATTCAAAAGAAGCAGTTCGTCAAGATTTCCAATATCACCAACCTGGGCCTTATATTTCTCAGCCAATTCCTCAGCTTTTTCCCTGGTACGGTTTACGATCGTAAACATTGAACATGATTTTTTTATCAGGTTCTGCAAGGTAAGCTCACTTGTCTGACCAGCTCCTACCAGTAGCACAGGATGCGAACTCAGGTGGTGCAATTTTTTTGAGGCAAGTTCAACACCGGCATAACTGATGGAAACCGCCCCCTTGTTCAGGGCTGTTTCCGTACGGACTTGTTTGCCGGCCTTCAGGGCATCATCAAATAACTTACTCAATGAACAACTGATTAGCTTATGCGACTTGCTGATTTGTACAGCAGTTTTAATTTGTCCGACAATCTGGTACTCCCCTAAAGCCATGGAATCCAGACCCGATCCAACATGAAAAAGATGAGCTACAACTGCCTCATTTTCTTTGTGATAAAAGTATTTTCGTACTTCTTTGTCTGCTTTCCTGAATGTGAAAAGTAAATTCTCAATGTCGGTAGCAGTCAACGGAGCCAAAAGCTCATTCATTTCATAATAGATTTCAGTGCGGTTGCAGGTCGACAACACAATTGCCCCTGATATCCCGTTCAGTTTAAGAACCGGGACAAAGCGCCTGATATCTTCTTCACAAAATACAAAGCGTTCTCTTACTTCTATTGGTGCCGATTTATGATTCAATCCGAGTAGTCCGATCATGGGAAGATGCCTCTAATATGTTTTCGAAAGCGATATTAGAAACAGATTCTGTAGTAAATCTGAAGTTTTTAAAGAAATCCTTCTGTTTATTTGGAATACATTTTGGGCAGTCAATGAAATCTTACCCCACTCTACTCCCCGTATTTGAAAAAAAAAGGGGACAGACGACCTAATTAAAATACAACTAATTGTATACTAGCTAATTAAATATAACCACTATTCAAAAACCGGAAATAGAAATAGTATTATTGCCGATTGCTTTTTTAAGAAAATATCAACGAATTGAACTATCTGGATTAAATCAAAATTATCAGAAAATACTTATTTAAAGTGATTCCAGATAAATTTCAAAAGCCGACCTTCATACAATGAAGGGCCTCCCGGTATTCATAGCTGATAGTAAAGCCGTACATAGCGCATATCTTCTGAACTATTGCCAAACCTAACCCCAGAGACTCAGGAGATGAAGATGACTTGTAGTACCGCTTGAAAAGTATCTCCATATCCAGCGGCTGATCAGATCCTGAATTGGAAATACGCATAAAGCCCTTTTGCAGTTCGATGATTAATTTTCCACCTTTCAAATTGTGCCTTACTGCATTCTTTACCAAGTTAACAATCAGCATTTCTGCAAGATACGGGTTCATTTGCAGTGTAACTTCCGGAGAGATTTTCTTAACAACCTCTATCTTTTTATCTCTAATAAGGTCATCCAGGTTTTCAAGCAGGTTATTGAAGATTGCCTCCGGACTGATTTTTTTCGACTCCGGAAATTGCTTGTTCTCAATTTTTGCCAGCAAGATCAGGGTACTGTTGTATTTGGAAAGACGGATGGATGCTTCATAGGCATCGGCAAGCGCCTTGTATTGCTTCTCGTTCATATCGCCGGATTGAAGCAGCAATTCCAGTTTTGAATTGATAATGGCCAGTGGCGTCTGGATTTCATGGGAGGCATTTTCCGTATATTCTTTCAAATTGATGTAATCATTTTTGATTCTTTCAGTCATCGTTTTCAGTACCCGGTTCAGATCTGAGAACTCCTTGACATCAGAGTCCTGCAAGGCAAAATCCTCATGGGAATTGAGATCATAATTATTGATTTTGTCAACCGTTTCATAAAAGACTTTCCATACAAGCCTCGAAGAATACCTGTTCACAACCAACAAGGCAATAATCAGGAGTACTACCAGAACTGTCATGGTAACAACAATGCGGATGATCAGATTGTCTGTCTCTTCCAGTGATTTAAATATCCTGATGTTATAGACCTGGGCATTTACTTTTTGACTAAAACCCAACTGTCTGAATACCTGATATTTCTGTTCTTCTTTGTTGTAAATAAGCGTATCATTGTACCGGTCTGACGACATAGCTTTTTCAACAGGTGTGACAAGCACCATCTCATTGCGGTTCAGATGCTGTGCCTCTGAAGAATGTGCTGCCTCCATCTGATTTATAAGGCTCATCTTTCGCTTTTCCATTTCTTTGTTGACATTGCTGTCGACCTGGACTCGAAGGGAATAATAGAAGCCTATGACCCCGAAAAGAAAAATAAACAGGGAGATGGACAACAGATTCAGGGTGGTTTTAGTTAATAGTCTCAAGTTATGTCAAATTTATAGCCTAGTCCATATATGGTTTTAATATAATCCTGGCAGCCGCGTTTCAGGAGTTCTCTGCGCAAGTTTTTTATATGTGTATATATAAAATCATATGAATCAGCAGAATCCATATGATCCCCCCATAAATGTTCTGCCAGTCCGGCTTTCGTAATAATTTTATTTTTATTGGAAATGAAAAAAAGCAGCAGTTCATACTCTTTTTTTGTCAGTACAAGCTCCTGGTCATTGACAAATGCCCTGTGCTCGTCCGGAATTAATTTTATCTCATTAATAATCAATTCGTTGCTTCCGCTAAAATTTATGCGCCGATGTATAGATTTCAGGTGGGCATTAAGTTCTGCGAGGTGAAATGGCTTGGTAAGGTAATGGTCGGCGCCTATTTCCAATCCTTCAATGCGATTTTCGAGAGAATTGCGTGCTGAAACTATGATTATTCCACCAGATATAGATTTTTTCTTCAATAACCTGATGAGATCAAGCCCGCTCCCGTCTGGAAGATTGATATCCACTACCATGCAGTCATATTCGTAGAGTTCAATTTTTTCTATTGCATCCTGGTAAGTATAAGCTACTTCGCAGAGGTGTCCCTCCTCGCCGAGATATTCGACAATAGCATCCGACAAAGTACGCTCATCTTCAATTATTAATATCTTCATATTCCAGAATATACTTTACAACCCGTCTTTCTTTTCTGTTTGAAAATGCCCGGGATCGTGAGGCTCTGCATGGATATAAACTTCACTGCGATCAATGCGCCTGCATATCTCATTTTCAATCTTGTCGCAAATCTCATGCACTTCCCTGAGGCTCAATTCAGGATCAAGATGCACATTAACTTTCACAAAAGTATCAGCCCCGGCAGTTCTAATTTTCAAACTGTGGGAATCTTTCACTTCAGGAAATTCAGCCAGGGTCTGTTTTACAAGTAGAATTGTCTCTTCGGGCGCTGTGTCCAGCAAAACATCAACGGCTTTTTTCCCCAGCCTGTAGGATATCAAAAGTACTACGACGGCAACGCCGAGGGCAGCAACTGCATCTGCAAAGTACAAGCCAAAGCCGGCACAAATCAATCCAAGCAGGACAACTGACGAACTCCAGATATCTGTTGAAAAATGCAAAGCATCTGCCTCAAGAGCGCTGCTGTTGTACTTTTTTGCTACCCTCGCCAAAACACGTGAACGCCAGAAATCTATTGTTATTGAGCTGATTACAACAATATAACTCCACATATTGACCTCAATATGGGTGCTTCCTGTTGTAAGGCGTGAGATGGCTTCATAGACAATCCAGACGCAGGTAATCAGTAGCAAAAAGGTCTCAATCAAAGCAGAAAAATTCTCGACTTTACCATGACCGAAATTGTGCTGCTTATCTGCCGGTTTATCGGAAACCCTTACAGAAAAATAGGTAATAACTGCAGCAAAAAGATCCAGTCCGGAGTGTAACGCTTCAGATAAAATACCCAGACTTCCGGTAAGTAGTCCGATAGTAAATTTAGATCCCGTCAAAAATATGGCTGCAAAAACAGAAAGCAGGGCAACTCGTTTTTTCTCCTGGAGCATAGACTACCTCTTGAGATTTATATTACTCCTGATTTATTTTGTAAAATTAACTGAATTTAGACATTAAAAAAGAATATAACAGCTGCAAGAATGGTTGTTTTTGGGTTTCCACAATAAAATTTTGATCAATTAATATGTCATTATACAATGCAGCCCTAATTTGATTAAAAAATTGAATCCTTTTGGGATCAATTTATGAAGGCAACAGCATCCCGACCAATTTTATTGCAATATTTGCACCGCGAACTACTACTACATAATTATATCTAAATGACAGATAACAATCGACTGATATCACTGGATGTCTTCAGGGGTATTACTATTGCCGCGATGATACTTGTGAACTTCCCTGGGTCCTGGAAGGCAATCTATGAACCCCTGGAACATGCCGCCTGGGAGGGGACAACACCCACAGATTTTATTTTTCCTTTTTTCATTTTCATAGTCGGAGTATCAGTTACATTATCATTTTCAAAACAACTAAGTAATGGAAGGACTCACCGGGAGATTGTAAAAAAAACACTCTGGCGAACACTTAAGATATTCGCAGTCGGATTTTCCCTCCACCTGCTTCCCTCCCTGGATTTCAGCAGGCTGGAACTCCCGGGAGTCTTGCAGCGCATCGCTTTGGTCTATATGGCCTGTGCATTTCTATTCTTGTATTCCGGCTGGAAATTTCAACTTTTTTTAGGTGCAGGAATTCTTATAACATACTGGATGGCAATGATCTGCATTCCCGTTCCGCAATTCGGGACAGGTCTTCTTGAACCCGGCAAAAACCTCGCTAACTGGATGGACAGTGCCCTTATACCGGCTTCGCTGATAAACAAAAAAGGGTATGATGCCGAAGGTTTTCTGAGCACTTTCCCGGCCATCGTCTCAGGTATCTCCGGTTTGTTGGCAGGAAAGATGCTATTGACTAAAAATACCAAGGAACAAGTAGTTACAACATTATTTGTTACAGGTACCGCCCTAATATTTGTGGGAAGCATATGGGGATGGTTTTTCCCAATCATTAAAAAAATATGGACCAGTTCATACGTTCTTTATACCTCAGGATGGGCTATGATAGTTTTTGCCCTTTTGATCTGGCTGGTTGATATCAGGGGAATCCGAAAAGGAACAAAGACCTGGCTGATATTTGGAAGTAATGCCATAGCTATTTATGTTTTGGCGGATATCTTTGAAACATTTTTCCTGAAAACCAACCTGCATGATTCAGCTTACGCAGAATTGCTGAAGACCGGAATGGACCCAAGGAGCGCTTCGCTTATCTGGGCTATTTTCTCAGTTGGAGTCTGTTACCTTGCTGCCAGGCTGTTGTATGTCAGAAAAATTTTCATCAAACTTTAAAACGGATTTTTGTATTTTCGGCCTCATAAATTAAGCGGAAACAGTCCGGAGAACTGATTTCCATATTATTATTCATGAACCACCAAAAGGGAATATTTCAGCGGACCGAATTACTTATGGGTAAAGAGCTCATGGATAAGATTATGTCCAAAAAAGTAATCATTTTCGGGATTGGAGGCGTCGGCAGCTGGTGTGCTGAAAGTCTGGTGAGAAGCGGAATTCAAAGACTGACAATTGTGGACTCTGACCGAATATGCATTACAAATATTAACAGGCAACTTCATGCAACTGTCCTGACAGTCGGGGAGGTAAAAACGGAAGCCTTAAAAAAGCGCCTGCTTGAAATTAATCCTTCGGCATTGATCACTCCACTGCAAAAAATTTACAACAAAGATAATCACGACTTTTTCGAATTGGAAAAATACGATTATATCATTGACGCTATAGACAGCCTTGGAAGCAAGACACACCTGATCAGGATGGCAACCCGTACCGATGCAGCATTTTTCTCATCTATGGGGGCTTCTTTAAAACTCGATCCTACAAAGATTCGCGTGGGTGAATTCTGGGAGGTTAAAGGTTGTCCCCTGGCTGCCAAGATCAGAAAAATGATTAGAAAAGGTGATTTGCCTGCCAAAAAATTTATGTGCGTCTTCAGTGAAGAGCTCCTGGAAAACAAAGCTTCCGGCTCATCCTGCGGAACAGACAAGTGTTTATGCCCAAAAACGAAAAATGCTCCCGGAGATGCCGAACTGGCAGATCATGAATGGTGCAGCAACAAGGCGGTCATTAATGGCACTGTTGCGCATATTACTGCTATCTATGGCTTTACCCTCGCAGGATTAGTCATCCAGGATATTTACAATAGCGGAATACAAAAAAACAGCGCTACATAAAACACGTTCACAAGCGAATAATTTTTCTTTATCCGGATGATAACTATCAGATCAATTGAGCCTTCAGACAACCAGCACTTGGCTGTCATAATCAGAAATACTCTTGCCGAATTTGGCGCCAACCATCCTGGTACTGTATTTTACGATGCCACGACGGATACATTATCCGAAGTATTCAAAAAGGAGCGGTCCGCTTATTTCGTTGCAGAAATTGATGGGAAAATTGTTGGCGGCGGAGGTATATATCCTACAGATGGACTGCCGGAAGCTACCTGCGAACTGGTGAAAATGTACCTGTTGCATGAAGCCCGGGGTATCGGACTTGGGAAACAGTTGCTGGAGAAGTGTTTTGCCACAGCCAGGAATTACGGATTCCGGCAGATCTACCTTGAAACAATGCCTGAATTAAAGCTGGCACTTAAGTTGTATGAAAAATCCGGATTCAGTTACCTTTGTTCTCCGATGGGTAGCAGCGGCCATTTTGGATGTGATTTACATATGAGCAGGTCGCTTTGATCCGGAAAACAACACAAATCAATGTTATTCAGGCAGTTAGGCCAGTTAGACCTAATAAACCGGGATTAATGTTTCTAGTTTGAAATTACCACGCCATGTTTAGCCAGTTTTTCAAAAAGCATCTCTTTTTTGATAGGCTTGGTAATAAACTCATCACATCCGGCTTCCAGTGCACGCTTTTTATCTTCAATTCCTGAATAAGCCGTTACTGCCAGGATGGGGAGATCTGCCCGGATTGCCTTTATTTTACCTGCTGCTTCAAAACCATCCATAACAGGCATCTTAAGATCGATAAGTACTGCGCAGATATCCGGATTCGAACTACACATCTCTATAGCTTCCAGTCCGTCTCTGGCATGGAGAACCTGTATCATCTTATGCTTCAACAGTATGTTTATATAGACAAAATTGATTTCATCATCTTCTGCAACTAGGATTGTTTTTACCTTGCCCCGTGAAATTTCGGGTATAACAAATTCCTCTGTTTCTGGTTTAACCCGGGGAATAGGTATATTGAAGTAAAATTTGGATCCTTTTTCTTTTTCTGAATCCACCCAAATGGTGCCTCCGAGTAATTCGACGAGTCCCGTGGCGATCGACAGACCTAAGCCGCAACCTTCATAACCCCTGGTGTAGGAATTATCTTCCTGCATGAAATTTTTGAAAATAGTCTGTTTCCCCGCTTTTGAAATTCCTTTTCCCGTGTCCTTCACTGAGAACAAAAATTCATGGTCTTTTTTATCAATCCCAAGCTCTATAGAACCTCCTTCAGCAGTGAATTTGATCGCATTGTCAAACAGATGCCTGAGAATTTTAAACAATAATTCTTTGTCTGTATAAATATTCTCGTTCCTGACTGCCGATGGAAAATTTATCAACAGGTTTAAATTTTTCCTGTCACACATCCCTTTGAAATGCCCCACAAGGTCATTGAGAACGAATTCCGGCTTGAATTCCGTCTTGTTAACCTCTTGATTCCCTGAGGAAATAATAGAAATTTCCATGAAATTTGTCACCGTATTTACAAGCCTTTCACTGCTTTCATTCAGAATGTGCAGATACTCTGCCTTTTCTTCTTCGACAAGATCGGGATCAGTCAATATTTGCCCAAACCCCAGTATTCCGTTCAAAGGAGTCCTGATTTCATGGGATATATTGTTGATAAATGATGTCTTAAGTCTCTCGCTGGCTTCAGCCTTTTCCCTCGCTGCATTTAATTCGACATTTTTCTTTACCAGTTCGAGCGTCCTTTCTCTTACTTTTTCATCCAAGATTGCATTTTGATTCTGTAGTTGCTGGTTAAGGTAACTGGAATACAATAAGTTCTTAATACGCAACCCAACTTCAAGCAAATCAAATGGTTTCGTCAGAAAGTCACTTGCTCCGCCTGATAAAGCACGGATTTTCGACTCGGCTGTAATATCGGCAGTCAAAACAAGGATGGGTAAAAAGACATTTTCAGAAATCAGCCCCTTTAATTGCTCCATGACCTCAAAGCCGTTCAGATAAGGCATTGTGAGGTCAAGCAAGATCAAATCAGGCTTGAAGCTTGTCAAAAGTCCTACAACTTCTCTGGAATCTGTTGTGGTTTTAATGTTTGAATAACCCTGCATTTCCAAAAAGCCATCTAAAACATCAATGTTTGCCTCTTGATCATCAACGATCAGAATATTTGCTTCTTTCAAAGAGGGATTAATCATTTATTTCCTGTTTTTATTCCATAAATGTAGAAATTTTGAAGTTATCCAACGATATATTCATCGATAATTTTCAGAAGAATACTCAAATCCAACGGTTTTGTCAGATAGTTCCGGGCTCCTGCTGCATGAAACTTCTCAATCTGTTGCGGCATGGCATCTGCGCTGATCACAATGACAGGAATAGCCCGTGTTTTTTCATTCGACTTCAGAAGCCCTAGCACCTCACTTCCATGAATATCAGGTAAATTCAGATCCAGCAATATCATATCCGGGTTATACTCAATAGCCATCGGAAGCGCTTTCAGTCCATTGGCATTTGATATCATGCTGATATTGGAACGCTGGGATGAGAGAATTTCACCTACCAGTTCAATGTTGGAAACATTATCCTCAATGTAAAGGATAGTCCCGGTCCTATTAGAAAGTCCGCTTTCAAGTCCATCCAGCATGTCCAGTATTTCCTTTGGTTCGGCATGCTTTTCGCTCAATGGAAATTCTATCCAGAAGGTACTTCCCTCACCAACAACACTTTCTACACCGATATATCCACCCATTGCATCGGTTAGCTTCTTAACTACTGATAATCCGAGGCCAGTCCCTTCCATTTTAGTTTTTTCCGCTCCAATTCGCTCGAAGGGATTAAAAAGTTTCGGAATATCTTCCTGAGAAATCCCAATGCCACTGTCCTTTACATAAATCCTCACCTGCCTGGTCCCATCCGGATTGACTTCCATCAACCTTGATTCCAATCATACCCGGCCTCCTCTTTTATTGTACTTGACCGCATTGTTGATCAGGTTCAATAATATTTGCTTCACCCGTTGCTTATCGCACCGGATTGAAAGAAGATTGTCATTTGACTCTATGAATTCAAGTTTGATTCCCCTTTCATGAGCAAACTGCCTGACTATATCCATCATTTCGAGGATTACACCTTTGATTTGAACCGGTTCCAGCGAAAGCGAAAGCCTGCCTGCCTCGATGCGCGAAATATCAAGCACTTCATTGATCAGATCGAGCTGGTGTTTCCCACTTTTCAGGATATGGCTGACTCCCTTTTTCTGACCAAGGTTAAGATCGCCCATATCCAGCAATTGGGCAAATCAATGCAAAAAGGAAACACAGTTGCAGGAAATATCTTCTCGCAGCTTTCATGGTAATATTTTTAATTATGGATTCCGGAATTTATAAGGATCTTCCCGCTTAAATCAGAGAGGCAAAAAATAAACAAATAGAGACCGAAGTCTCTCGTGTTTTTTGATCTTACATTTTACTACAGGGCATTTATGCGATAAATTATACAACCATCTTTTGTAATGATAGGTAATGGCTTCTTGGAGAGGGTACAATAAACCCAGCCATGTGCCCTGCATGAAGATTTAAGGTCTGTCCAGGCCTCAAACTCTCCGGACGGAGTTTTTACTAGGATAATTTTTTTTCTTACAGAGGGATGCATATTTATCAGTCTAACTTATTCACAATTTCCTGATCAGTTGTAATTCAATGTAACCTGGAATGAATCCTGGTCAGCAAAATTTCCGGCAGCCTGTTGCTCTGCAATATGCAGTGTTGCTCCTACCTTTATGATTCTATTGGTGGCATTTAGAGTTCCGGAAGTGTTGACCACGGAGGTAAAATTACTAATTATCAACGGATTACGACCATTATTTTTCATAGTAATAGCCTCATCAGGCAGGGTGATGTCGAAAGTCGGGTGGTCGTTTCCAGCAATACTGAATTCGGCAAGCGTCCCGTTACCTGTTTGAACAGATTCCGTCCCTGCAGCCGTAAGATTGTCTGAAGAACTCAGAATCACCGCACTGCTATTTCGGGAGGTATTAATATCACTGAATGTCAGATCAGCAGATTTTTCGATAAAGGCCGGGGATACAATTTCTGCATAAATATTGGCATAGGCTGTAATCTGAGCCATGACGGGTGACATACTTGCCAGGGCAATTATTACTATTCCTAAGGTTTTAATCGTTTTCATTACTTTTCTGTTGATTCCAGTAACATTTTGTAATGGCAAAAATAACGTGACAGTTTTCTTCCGATAATAGGGGAATCAGTTAAAAAGCCTCCAGAAGGGATGATTCTGCTGTAAGGAAGGGATCAATTTCGTGTAAGTCAATTCCTTACAACAACAACCCAAAATATTTTTTATATCTAATTATCAATTACTTATAGAACTCACCGCACAAGAGAAAAGACAAAATTTTGTCAAGGATCATAATTTCGTCCTTCATTAAGGAGGATCCTGAGTGAAGTGAATACCAGGCAAATCTTTTTTACATGAATTAGAGTCGGGTTATGCTGTGTTTTCCGGTATAGTAAAGAAGAAGGTACTTCCCTTTTCCGGCTCACTTTCGACCCAGATTTTACCACCATGCCTGGTTATAAATTCCTTACAGAGAATGAGGCCTAATCCTGTACCTTCCTCTTTCTTCGTGCCTTTCGTAGCATGGGTTTCATCAATCCTAAATAATTTAGCACGTTCGGTATCATTCATACCAATACCGTTATCACTTACAGAAAACAATAATTCATTATCCTTTTCCTCTGCAGAAAGTGTGATTGAACCATTCAACCGTGAAAATTTGATGGCATTTGACAACAGGTTCCTTAGTACACTGCTTAGCATTGCCTTATCTGCGGTAAAATAAATATCCTGGTGTGCATGCAGTTCAATTGAAATTGATTTTTGTTTGGCGGAATCCCTCAGTAATTCAATTGTTTCGTGAAGAAGTAAATATACATCCAAATTTTCGGGATTGAAAACCATCCTGCCCGTCTGAGAAATTGACCATTCCAAAAGATTCTTCAGCAGATCCATTGCCTTTTGTGATGATTTCTGGATAATTTCGGCATATTCATCTACCCCTTCATAATCTTTAGCCCGGACTTGTTCTGATAAAATGGAACAAAATCCCTGGATGGTATAAAAAGGACTCCTCAGATCGTGAGCAATAATGGAAAAAAACTTATCCTTTGTTGCATTTAATTCGCGAAGTCGTTTTTCACTCTCCAACAAAGAATTGTCAGATCGTTTGCGTTCTGTTACATCCTGCATGGATCCCTGCAGACCGACAATTTCCCCTTCCTGGTTTGTAACTGCTTTTCCAGTTACCCTGATCCAGACAAGATTCTTTGAGCGGTTGATAATTTGTACATCCTCATCAAACGCAGTTCCGTTGGCAATGCAATCATTCACAACAGAACTGATTTTATCGGCCCATCCGGGGGCGGCAAAATTAAGGGCCTCTTCCCTGGTTGGTGTGTAACCGGGATTCTCCCCATGAATTTCAGCAACAACATCAGACCACAGTACCCTATTTTCCGCCAAATTAAGACTCCATCCCCCAAACCTGGCCATTTCGCCTGCAACACGTAAAAGTTCGCAATTTGATTTTAATATTTCTTCGCTGCGGGTGTTTTTGTCTACGAAACTATCAGAAGAACCAACAAGTGGACGATTAATACTGTCCGGCCAATTTGTATTATTCTCCAAAGTTTTCAAAGCTTTGTCTGATTCTTTGCTTTTCATAAATCCGGTCAAATATAGTTTGGTATAAGGTCTTCGGTTTCAAATTATCATTAACACCATTGGTATGATACTGAATGAAATACCAATTTGTTTTATTGCACCAGCAGAAAAATATGTAAAACAACAGGTTGAGCCATCTTTTCAGGGTAGCCAGTCAGTTAAATGATTCAAATTCTTCAAGTCATTCGCTAAATTTACAAGAAAATTCAGGAAAAACAATGATATTAAGTCAATTAATAATTAAAAATCGAGAATGACAAATGTACACAAATGCAACCTAAAATTACACTAGTTGTGATATAGTTGGGTTATATTCCTTGTAATATCACTAAACCATGCAATTAATGTCCTGAAAATATAATATTGACATATTCATATTCTGATTTTAGTTCAATTTTTATGAAACCTGTTCCGGAACCAGACTGTATTTTCTCCGTTTCCCCTGCCCTAAGTCCAAAGCTCTGTGCCCTAGGCTTTGGGATTCGGTTTATAGGGAAGTTTAGCCATCTTTTCCACTTCTAGTGAAGGAAATCCAAATTCTTCAACTACTTTACCCAAAATCAGATATATACCGGAACCTTTGAAAGGATAATTCCTCAGCGAATCAGGGAAATGAACTGAATCAAAGAAAGTGCCTGTGCAATCAATGAAAGTGCCAAAATGCATCAGCTCATTCTTGGAAGTCCTTACATATTTGATAGTTACCAATCTTCCAACCATCCTGATCTTCCTGCCATGGTATTGTGGAAGGTCTTTTGCCAGAATCTCTCCCCTGAAATTAGTCTGAAGCATTTCAAACAGACTTATCGTTACAGGAAATCCAAGCAGCTCGATTTCATCATACGCATCCTCAACAGGAGAATATTCAAGCACTGGCATCTCAAAACTCTTTTGCTGCACCGGGAACATTGATGCTGACTGAATCCGGACAGGCGCTTTTCTGAGATATAGCTGTGACTCCCATAAAAGAGAACATTTATTCTCCTCAAGGGTCCGGAAAGCACCCAGGCGAATCAGGATAATCAATTGTTCCTTACCAATTGGCACACGGTCAATAAACTCACTGACAGACTTGTACGAACCATGACATTTTCGCTCACTCAGAATTAAATCGATGGTTACCGTCTCAAGATTCTGAACATGTATGAACCCGATAAATATCGTTTTACCAATAATCCTGGTATTTAGGTTACTTCGGTTGATGCAGGGCAGCTCAACCACTGCTCCCTGCCTTTGCGCTTCATTAAAATAGACCCATGTATGATAAAAACCACCAAAGTTATTGATCACCGCAACCATAAATTCCAGCGGGTAATGCGCTTTCAGATAGAGGCTCTGGAAACTCTCAACAGCATAGGAAGCAGAATGTGCCTTGGAAAATGAGTATCCGGCAAAAGATTCAATCTGCCTCCAGACCTCGTGTGCTATTTCGTCAGCATGTCCCAACTCCCTGCAGTTTGAAAAAAATTTCTCTTTGATCAGTTGGAACTCCCTGAATGAACGATATTTACCTGACATGGCACGCCTTAGAACATCTGCCTCTGCCAAATCAAGCCCTGCAAAATGATGCGCCACTTTGATCACATCTTCCTGGTAGACCATAACACCGTATGTTTCACTCAGTTGCTCCTTCATGACCGGATGCAGGTAGTCGAAATCATCAGGATGGTGAAACCGCCTGATATATTCCCGCATCATCCCTGATTTGGCTACGCCCGGCCTTATGATTGAACTGGCCGCCACCAGGCTGATGTAATTATCGCACCTTAATTTCTTCAGCAATCCGCGCATCGCGGGACTTTCTATGTAAAAACAACCGATGGTTTCACCGTTTTTCAATTGTTGTTTTACTTTTTCATCAGTAAAAAATTTATCCACCTGGTGCACGTCGATTTCTTTCCCCCCGTTTTCAACAATGATTTCCACTGCTTCCCTGATATGTCCAATGCCCCTCTGACTGAGAATATCCAGCTTTTCAAAACCCATCTCTTCGGCAATATACATATCCCACTGTGTTGTGGGAAATCCCTTGGGCGGCATATCCAGTGCGGCATAATAGGTGATTGGCTCATCGGTGACAAGCATACCACCGGCATGAATTGTCCTCATATTGGGAAAATCATTGATCTCCTTTCCCAGGGCTTTAATCAGCCTGGCAGTTTCATAATTGTTGTAATTATTTTCGGGATCGTTGACGAGCAGGTCAATCTCTTCCTTCGGTAAGCCAAAGACCTTCCCCAATTCCCTGAAAATAGACTTGTCCCTGAACGTAGAGGTAGCACCAAGCAGGGCAACATGATTCCTTCCGTACCGTTTAAAAATATAATCCTGGACCTGGTCACGGTCTTTCCATGAAAAATCTATGTCAAAATCAGGCGGACTGGTCCTTTTGGGATTGAGAAAGCGTTCAAAATAAAGGTCGAGCTTAATGGGATCTACATCAGTTATCCTCAGGCAGTAGGCAACTATGCTGTTGGCTCCGCTTCCGCGACCCACATGATAAAATCCTCTTGACATACTGTAATGAACAACATCCCAGGCGATTAAAAAATAAGAAGAAAATCCCAGCTTGTCAATTATGTCCAATTCATGCCTGATTCTCTGTTTTGCAACCTGGTTGTTCTTACCGTAGCGGTAAATCATCCCGTCATTGGCAAGCTTCTCCAGGAGCAGTTTGTCATCTTCCTTCGTCTTGCTAAATGTTTTCTTGTTTTTGCTCACCTTGAATTCAATGTCAATTGAGCACTGTTCCAGCAACCATTCAGTATTTTCAATAATTTCAGGATAGTTCCCGAAAATTTCACTCAGTTTCCAGGGTGCAACCATAAACTGGTCGGGGTCGGCAAACTGATGAGGCTGCAGTTTACTCAGCAATGTATTGTGATCTATTGCCCTGAGGCATTTGTGCACCAGCAAGGACTTGTCATCCCTGAAAGTAACCGGATGCCATATTACCAGCCTGTCGGGGTAATTCAGGTAATCAGAGGTAACCAGTTTGTTGACCTGGTGGGCCCTGACACCTATGAATTCGAAGTCCCTCAGGTCAGATCCCGGGACCTTCCCGTAAGGATAGACAACAAAAACATTTTTGAATTCCCAGCCTTCCGTATCGAAATCCGTCTTATGCATGTTGTGCCAGGTCAGGTATTCATTCAGTTCTCTCAATCCTTCACGGTTTTTAGCGATACCGATAAATATGAGCTCATCTTCATTTCTGAATTCAATACCGGCGACAGGTCGGATATTTCGCTCTCTGGCCTTCAGGATAAACTCGGGAATACCCATTGAGGTATTGATATCTGTCAGGGCAAGGACAGATATTCCTTTAATAACAGCCTGATCCAGAATATTTTCAATATCCATCGTGCCATATCTCAGGCTGAAAAAGCTGTGAATATTAATGTACATGTTCCTATGCTTATTTACTTAACATTCCGGAAGCACGCCGGATCGCCCCTGCACCATAATGAAGGCGAATTTTATCCATCGACAGGTATAGCCTCACTTGCTTTTCATTGTTGTCAAACAAATTTAGTTGCTGAACCCCGTGAATCAGTCCGCCAAGCTTGACTCCTATAAGGCGTATCAGCATCCGTCGCTCATACAGACGCCTGAACAGGTCCCTGACAGTACTGATAAGAACATGATCAAATGAAGTGTATTCGATCTTTTTCTGCAAAGTATGCGTATCATAATTGGCATAACGGATCTTCACAGTCACAACTGAAGCAAGTTTTTCATGCTTTCTCAGTTTGAAACACAGTTTCTCAGTCATGGATATCAAAAGCTGGTCCAGCATAGCCACATCAATGGTGTCAGTTTCAAAAGTTCGCTCCTTGCTAATCGATTTTTCCTCACTGTAAGGTACCACAGGCGTAAAGTCAATTCCATGGGCCCGCCTCCATATTTCAATACCATTCTTGCCCAGCACACTCTGTACCATCTCTACGGGAACAGAACTTAAAGTCTGAATCGTAGAGACTCCCATGGATCTGAGCAGCTGATAGGTTTTGGACCCGACCATAGGAATTTTCTTTATGGACAAGGGGTTCAAAAATGGCTGAACATTTTCCCTGCCCACCTCTTTTTCACCATTTGGCTTTGCCTCCCCGGTAGCGATCTTGCTTACTGTTTTATTGACGGACAAACCGAATGAGATCGGCAGACCGGTCTCACTGATAATGGTCTGACGAAGTTCATGCGACCATTTAAGGGAACCCCAGTACCGGTCCATACCTGTAATGTCGATGTAGTGTTCATCTATGGATGCCTTTTCATATACTGGCGATTTTTCTGCAATCACATCTGTAACCAATTTTGAGTATTTGGTATAGGAATCCATATCTCCGCGGATTACGACTGCATCACGGCATAAATTCCTTGCCATTTTCATCGGCATGGCAGAGTGAACCCCAAACATCCTCGCTTCGTAGCTGCAACCTGCAACAACTCCCCGGTCAGACAGTCCGCCTATAATGACAGGTTTGCCATTCAGATTTGAATCAAGCAATCTCTCAACTGAAACAAAAAAAGCATCAAGATCCATGTGTAATATTGTTCTGTCCTGTATCTGCATTTTCCAACCTCCGGGTATTCTTTAAAACTCCTTCAGATATTTTGTTAAATCAAAAATTTATCTAATTTTGACTATTATTTAATCATTTTATTGACTACAATATAAACTATTTTTTAAATAATTGTATATGTTCCTGTCTGAAAACATAAAATTTTTAAGAAAAAGAAGAATGCTGACACAGTCTGACCTGGCTGAGACTTTGGGGACAAAAAGATCCAGCATCAACAATTATGAGAATGGAACAGCCGTCCCTCCCGTGAATGTACTGATAAGTCTGTCTGATCTTTTTCACCTATCCGTTGATACATTGCTCAGAATCAACCTGTCCGTACTTCGTGAAAGCCAGATGTACGTGATTGAACATGGATCTGATGTTTTTGTGAAGGGCAATGAAGTGAGAGTGCTGGCTACAACAGTCGATTCAGCGAACAAGGAAAACATTGAGATAGTTTCCATCAAAGCAAAAGCCGGTTACACCACGGGCTATTTCGATCCTGAATACATTTCAGGATTGCCAACATTCCAGCTGCCAATACTGAAAAGAGACAAAAAATACCGTGCTTTCCAGGTTTCAGGAGACTCAATGCTTCCGATACTTGACAAGAGCTGGGTTGTGGGAGAATATGTCCAGGATCTGAATTCAGTAAAAAATGAGCTGTTGTATATTGTTTTGACCCTTAATGAAGGAATAGTCATCAAAAAAGTAAAAAATGAACTGGCTGAAAAAGGAAGCCTCCACATGATTTCACTGAATACTGAGTATGTTCCTTACGACCTGTCTGTAAATGAGATAAGGGAAGTGTGGAAATTTGTTCTGTATATCACCGATGAAATACCGGAAATATCAGATAATCAACAGATTTTTAACAGCCTGACTGACATCAGGCAGGAAATAGCTGAACTGAAACACAAACTGAAAAATTAAAAACTTACGGCACAGCAATAAAAACTGCTCACAGATTCTTTTACTGAACGTTGAAGACCATCTTCTCAGACCTTTCACCAAAGGGAGATTTGGCATTATTTACCTCAGAAAGAGTGACAACAACCATATAGCTGCAAAAGCAAAGATTCCCATAACAGCAGTGGTGGTTGTCCATACCCGAAGAGTTGATTTTATCTCAAGATCAGAAAATTTGGTCACCACCCAGAAGTATGCATCATTTGAATGCGAGAGGATCATCGATCCGGCGCCCATCGCCAGGGTCGCCAGAACGATCCTGTTACCTGAGTTAAAATCCAATGCCGTAACCATCGGAGCAATAATTGATGCAGTTGTCATTATTGAAACGGTGGAAGACCCCTGTGCTGTTTTAAGAAATGCTGCAATCAGGAATGGCACAAATAGACCCATTCCTGTGGATGCCAGGTAGTTTCCTGCAACTTCACCGATACCTGTTGCCCTGATAACAGCCCCGAAAATTCCACCCGCAGCAATGATCGCCAGTATGGCACCAGCCTTCTCAATAGACTGGTCAAACAGCTCATTCAACTCTTTTGCATCAATTTTCCTGAACAGGGAAATCGCAAAAAGAATGCCTATGATCAGAGCTATGACCGGTTCGCCTAAAAATGACAATATTTTGATTACCGAGCTGTGAGCTTCAGGCATAATGAGCTGAAATACAGACTTTCCTGACAGCAATAAAACAGGTATGACTATTGGAAGGAGCGATCTGATCGGCGATGGTAATACTTCAGCTTTTTCAAGCCCTTCGTGCAATTCTGGCGTTACAGGGCTGGTTCCGTTTTCATTCCTGGTTATGTATTTTATCCAGAGAAAACCGGACAAACCGGACACGAGCGCTACCGGAATTCCAATTAAGATCAACTGACCGATATTTACAGACATTATTCCGGCTGCTGCCATTGCACCGGGATGTGGTGGAATCAGGCAATGGACAGAGTACAATCCGGCTGCAAGAACCGAGGCCATGAATATCATCGGTTTACCCGTGGATTCGATCAATGAGCGGTTGATTCCCTGCAAGACGATGAACCCGGAATCACAAAAAATGGGTATCCCGGTTATGAAACCAGTTGTATGTATAGCTATACCTGCATTCTGTTTGCCGGTGAGCTTTAAAATTGCCCAGGCAATACTCTTTGTTGCTTTTGTCTTATTTAGAACCAGTCCAAGGATGATCCCAAATATGATGATTAGCCCGATTGATTTCATCGTATTGCCAAATCCGAGCAATATGGTCGGGACAACATCCTGAAGCGGCAATAAAAATAGTGCCATCATCAGGGATACCAGGAAAATGGTGAGAAAGGTGTTGTATTTCAGAATTGATGTTCCAATAACTATAAGCACCAATCCAAGTATGATACTAAATATAATCAGCATAAAATCAATGTTTTACAAAACAATTTCAACCAATGGTATCAGACCTGCTTCCAGATCGGGTATTCGCAAACCGGTATTAAAAACTGCTCCTCAATGTCGCGGAGTTCATCAGCTCATAAACAAACAGGTTTTTCACCGGCTGCCCGTTTCTTTCAATTTGTATGGTATCCATGGGAACAATCCTGTCAACTTTGACAGGAAGTTTCTCCGGAGCATTAAAATACTGACTGGATGTAATATAGAAAATTTTATCGCCTTCCTTAATTTGCCTGGTCTTATTGATCCAATAATATTTATGCGTTTTTTCGAGCGTTCCGGATACCAAAAGGTCAATTTTCAGCGGATGGGCGATGTAAAAATCCATATTGGCCGCCGGGAACCAGTTGTTGGAGATGATTTTCACTTTATCGAAATCCCGGTCTTCTATCCCTTCCTTCTTCAGGAACTGCTGAAATTTAAGGCCCGCCTGGTGCCATCCGTACATATCCAGGGTTATATCCTTAGTTCCCAGATCTTTGGGCCCTTCGACCCTGGACGGAGGGTACAAAAGGCCATAATTGATCTGGATAATCCCGAGAAAAAGTGTAAGAACAATCAGCGCATTGGCAACGATCAAGGTATTTATAACTTTTTTCCTGCTGACAGTCAATTTTTCCCGGAGCCATTCACTGCTGAGGATGATCAGACCGATAAATGAAGGCCCTGTCCAGTGCGGCAAAGTATCCTTGAACATGGAGGACAAGGTAAAAATCAGGATAAGTGGCAGGGACAGATAGAGCAATAGCTTGTCTGTCGCGGATAATCCGTTCTTTCTCTTTTTAAACAGCGAGATCAGGGTCAGAATGTAAATTACGAAAAGGACCGGGTTCTGGTAAAAGAACTGGCCGAGATTAAACTGCAAAAAAGAATCAGGCCGGATTGGACTGTTGAACAATCCTACCCTGGATTCGTGAAAGGTGAAACTTATGAAGTTGTTGTTGATATTCCAGAAGATCACGGGTGTCATAACCACAAGAGTGAAGAGGACACTGATGTAAAGTGCCGGTCTTTTTAGCCAGCTCCTGTCGTGGAACAAAATATACAGGCCAAATCCAAACCACAAAAAGAGAGAATGGTATTTACTCAGAAAGGCCAGTCCGGTAAATATTCCAAAGAGAATGATCTTCAGGGAATCTCCTTTGGAATAATTGGAGGCTGTAATGGCAGGAAGTCCGTAATAAAGCGCCATCATGACAAAAAATATCTGGGGAGTGTCGGGCAGTATGAATAATCCGCAGATAATATTGAAATAAACCGATGCTGTAAAAAGCAGTGATGAAATTCGGGCAGCTTCCGTTGAATAAATTCTTTGAACGATCCGGAAGAGCAGTACAATGTTGGCGGATGACATTACCAGGGAACCCAGCCTGATAAAAAATTCGGAAGTCAGCGTAAGGTTCAGGGTAAAAAGCTGTATCGTCAGGCCAACCATCGGGGGATGATCAAAATGGCTCCAGTCCGGGAAAAGGGCATAGGTCCAGTAATATACCTCATCATTTCCCAGCTCGATGAGTGCAGCTGGTAAAATCTTAATAATCAAATTAATAAAAATAATAAACAGGAGAAATTGCTTATCTGAAACCTTTAGATTTTTTAATAGTCTGGAATTATTATCACTCATAACTAAAAAAGAGATTGTTTCTGAAATGTTGCTGACTGGCCGGTTTAAGCTGCAAAACTACCTATTTTTTCATTTCTCCAGTCTCGTCATTCCAGATGAAAATTATACAGGCTGCCTTGTAATTACCTGAATGTAAACAGGTAATTCATCATAAAATTCCATAACGTGACAACGCCTACAGCAATTACCTTAGCGATATAAAAATTCAGTTTCATCTTGTCATGAACCAAAAAAATCACAAAGTTATTGATGGCCAAACCTGCCACCGATATGATCATAAAAGAAAAATATTCTGTCGCAACCTGCTGATTTTCACTATGAAAAGTCCAGAATCTATTTAAGAAATAGTTGGATGTTGCTGCCAAAGTAAAGCCCGTTGAATTGGCGACGTATTTGTTTATCCGGACCTTCTCCTTTAAAATCCAGGTTGTTCCAAAGTCGATGATCATTCCTGAAAATCCTACGGCACAGAACTTTATAAACTTCAGAAGGAATAATTTATCTATGGTCACTTTTATTTTTGCATTTATTGTTTGAAAGGCCCAAGGAACCACCACAAGGGTACTCCGGGCCGGCTGCAAAGTTACCTTAATAGTTCAGATTTTAAATTTAATACCCGGCCAAAGTCCGGCTTGAAAATTTACCGGCACTTGGCTGAAGATTTTCAGCAGGCGGCCTATTCTTTTCGCTTAAATTCCAGATCCTGAAAATCGAAACTGAAATCTGTCAGCGGAGAAATCGCTTTCATAGTCATGCCGGATGCTTTGCCTTGACGGTCAAGTAAAAAAACTGCAAATGCGTCTGCGTCCATACTCCTGTCTTTCCATTTGACCACAAAGGTATTGCCCTTGTAAAACATCATTTCACCTGAAAGTTTGGGCGACCTTTTTGTGTCAAACCACATTTTTCCGTTTTTTGCCGATATCGTCACATCCCCCAGCCACGGGTCAGTATAAGTACCTGTATATAAGCTATCTGACTGGGATGATGAAGATTTTCCCTGCTGCAATTCAATATCCTTCCATATTTCATCCGATATTTTTTTTGCATTCAGTACCTGTTCTGAAACCTGGTCGCTGTAAGCCTTAATCCAGTTCGTCCTGGGGAGCCCCAGGTAACTGTCTTTGATTGTGTTGGTTATAGAGGAAAAAGCAGCACCTGACTGCTGATTGGTAAAGACGATGATGCCAAGCTTCTTCTCCGGGAAAAGGGTCACCTGGGTTACTATTCCTCCAAGTCCCCCGGTATGCGAAACCTGCTTGTATCCCTTCACATCGCTAAGGAACCAGCCAAGTCCGTAACTGCTAAAATGAGTGTTGTAAGGTGAAATTGTTCTGGCAGGAATTATTGTATTAGGAGTCCACATTGCCTCATGCACCTCCTTACTAAATAACTGATTTTCTGATTTATCACCATATTTTCCATTGTTCATCTGCATGATTATCCATTTGCACATATCGGTGATATTGCTGTATATACCCCCGGCTGCATCACCAGTTTCGGTAAAATCCCTGTCAATAACCTGCAGTACTCCATCCAAAGGGGCATGCGGGTCTATTACGTTGGATTTGTCTTTTAGCCTGCTGAAAGTTGCTGCGCTTCCGTTCATACCCAGGGGTTTCATGATCCTTTCTTCAATGAAATCTTCCCAACTCAATTTAGAAACTCTCGCAACTACCTCTCCCGCAACAATATATAGCAGATTATCGTAATCAAATTTTGTTCTGAATCCCGAAACCGGTTTCAGAAAACGCAGGTTATGGATGATATCTGCTACCGTAAAATCATTGCCTCCAGGCCAGATCATCAGATCACCGGCACCCATTCCCAATCCGCTTCGGTGAGTGAGCAAATCCCTGATGGTGAATTCCTCCGTTACATAAGGGCTGTAGAGCCTGAATTCAGGAATATAATCGATAACCTTGTCATCCCAGTGCAATTTTTTCTCGTCAACCAGGATCCCCAGCGCGGCAGTGGTGAACGCTTTGCTGTTGGACGCAATTCCAAAAAGAGTATTCGGATCAACCTCGAGTTTTGTATGGAGGGAACGTACACCATATCCTTTTAAGTGCACAATCTTGTTTCCCCTGACAACAGCAACCGCTATTCCCGGAACATCGAAGGCTTTCATGGTTCTTACTACCAGGCTGTCAATCTCCGGGGACCTGATTATCTGGGCGCTGACAGAAATATTCAAAAAAATACAAACAATGAAAGGCACCAGGATTCGAAAATGATGTCTGAATTTTCTCATAAAACGGTATTTAATATTTCACCAAAATACCAAATTACTCTCAAATAAAACAGGGCGGAGGGAATTAAAACGATAAACCAGCTGCAAATGAATCAACCTGTTTGAGGGCAAGGCTGATCAACTAATTATCGGTTACTTTAGAATCATTATATTTTTTATTTTTGTCTGAATACGGGATCATTCCAACCACTGATTTCAATTGCACAGTACCGGATAATCATTATATCAATTACTTACATCATTAAGGTACATATTCCAAAGTGTATGACATGTGTTAATAATGATACCGACATTGGGCAATGTACAAAATATCATCATCAGCCCTGTAAATTAACCGATGCTCGCCGGTGATACGGCGGGACCAGAACCCGGATAAGTTTTGCTTCAAAGCTTCCGGCTTTCCTGTTCCGGTGAATGGAGTACGCTGACATTCCTTGATCAATGAATTTATCTTCAGAAATACTTTACGGTCATTCTCCATCCAAAACTGATAATCTTCCCAGGCTGATTTGTCCCAAAGAATATCCATGCTATTGTTCGATAATGGAGCGCTTCATCAAATCGCGCTTTTCATTGATGTTATCGATAGATTCCTCAAGACGCTGACGGTTGGCCTTGCTCTTGTTCAAATGGTAGGTTTCCTGCAGGGAATTGAATTCATCCAACGGCATCATTACAATACTTTTCCCTTTAGGCCGGTGTACAACCAACAATTCTTCATCATTGGAAACGGCATCGAGGCTGGTTTTTAAATTTTGCCTCAGTTCTGAATAATTGACGGCTCTCATGTTAGAATAAAATTAAATCCGTACAAAATTACGTACTTTTTCGATATCACCTAATTTCATTTAAGATATTCGTTAGTTTGGCCGGTTATTTTCATTAAAAATACTCGTGAGGTAAAAAAATACTAACTTTATGTTTCACGACAAATGAACAGGACCTTTGATTCATTCGCGTTATATCTTCAAATACCTAATATTAATAAAATACAATTTATAATTTAATTTAAAGAAAGAAAGCGACGCTTTCGCGCCGCTTTAGATGTTTTCACAACGGAATAATCCTTATTGTGATTTGCTTCAAATTGTAACTCAAAGATAATAAATAAAATATATTATTCAACTGAACCATGAAAAAAATCTTAGGGCTGGATTTAGGTACCAATAGTATTGGGTGGGCACTCACAGAACAAAATTACAGCGAAAAAACCGGTAAAATTCTTGGAATGGGGTCTCGCATTATTCCAATGGATCAGGCAAGTATAAGCGATTTTGAAAAAGGAAACTCAATCTCTCAAACCTCAGACAGGACTAATTTCAGAGGTATTAGAAGATTAAGGGAACGATTTCTATTAAGGAGGGAACGATTGAACAGAGTTCTTAATATTCTTGGATTTCTTCCTGAACACTATTCCAGTCAGATAGACTTTGACCAGCATTTAGGTCAGTTTATTGAACATTCTGAGCCTAAAATAGCTTATCAATTGAATGCCCAAGGACAATTTGAATTCATTTTCAAAAACTCGTTCAATGAAATGATTGCGGATTTTCGACTACGACAACCTCAATTATTTAATAACAATCAGAAGATACCATACGACTGGACTATCTATTATCTCCGGAAAAAAGCATTGACCTATCCGGTTGAAAAAGCTGAATTAGCTTGGATATTATTCCATTTTAATCAGAAACGTGGCTACTATCAACTCCGTGGAGAAGATGAAGATGAAAACAAAAATAAACAGGTCGAATTTCATGCACTTAAAGTGGTTGACGTTTTGGATAGTGGTGATAAAAAAAGTAAAGATGAAATATGGTATAATGTCGTTTTGGAAAATGGATGGATTTACAGAAGGACAAGCCGAACACCACTTGACTGGGTTGGTAAAACCAAAGAATTCATTGTCACAACTGAACTCAACGATGACGGAAGTGTTAAAACTGACAAAGAAGGAAAAGAAAAACGCTCATTTCGATCACCAGGTGGAGATGACTGGACCTTGGTGAAAAAGAAAACTGAAGCTGAAATCGAGAAGAGTAAACTTACTGTTGGTACTTATATTTATGATGCTTTGCTCCTATCACCGGGACAAAAGATTAAAGGGAAGCTCGTCCGTACAATTGAACGAAAATTCTACCGTGAAGAGTTGAAACTTATATTAGATAAACAACAAACCTTTCATCCTGGATTAAAAGACAAAAAGTACTATACAGATTGTCTTGAGGAACTTTACCGCAATAACAAGGAGCATAGGCTTACATATAGCCAAAAAGACTTTACCCATCTCTTCATTAATGATATTATTTTTTATCAACGACCACTTAAAAGCAAAAAATCCGAAATTAGTGAGTGCCGATACGAATCACGTAAATACATTGACAAAGAAAGAATAAAGCAAACTGATGCCTTGAAATGTATTGCAAAGTCGCATCCATTGTTCCAGGAGTTTCGGTTATGGCAGTTTTTACAAAACCTTTCAATTTATCAGCGCGAAAAATATATCGATGGCAGGCTATATACTGATATCAACGTCACAGCCGAATTCCTTAAATCGGAGGACGATTGGGTAGCACTATTTGACTATCTAAATGACCGTAAAGACATTGACCAGAAAGCCTTACTGAAATATCCGGCGTTTAACATTAAAAAAAATACAGAATTATACAGGTGGAATTATGTGGAGGACAAAACATATCCGGCGAACGAGACAAGATCACAGATAATTACAAAATTAAAAGCATCCAATATCCCATCTGACTTTCTAACCGAAGAAATTGAAGAAAGTATTTGGCACATCTTGTATTCAGTTGAAGATAAACAGGAAATAGAAAAAGCGCTGACAACATTTGCTCGTAAGCATCATTTGCCAAAAGAATTTGTTGAGAACTTCAAGAAATTTGCTCCATTTAAGAAAGAATATGGAGCATACTCTGCAAAGGCAATCAAAAAACTTTTGCCATTGATGCGTAGGGGCAAATACTGGTCGGAAGAAGCAATTTCGGCGGTGACTAAGAAAAGGGTTTCTGATATTGTAGAGCGACTGGATTCAATTGATTACGACAAAAGTAAAATTGCAACGATCACAGATGATGATATTCCAAAGCAAGTTTTAAAAAGCTTTATCCACTGCCGTAACCCTTTAACCTCCCTGAATACATATCAGGCTTGTTATGCCGTTTATGGCAGACATTCCGAAGAGGGCGAAGTGGTTAAATGGGAGGTGCCGACTGATATTGAACACTACCTAAAACATACGTTTAAGCAACATTCACTGCGGAATCCAATTGTAGAACAAGTCGTAACGGAAACTTTAAGAGTTGTTACCGATATTTGGGAACAGTATGGCAATGGAAATAGAGATTTCTTCGACGAAATCCATATTGAGTTGGGTCGTGAAATGAAAAATACAGCGGATCAACGTAAAAGAATCACATCAATCAATACGGATAATGAAAATACAAACCTTCGAATCAAGGCGTTACTGGCAGAACTGAAGAACGACATTACAGTTCAAAATGTACGTCCCTATTCACCCAGTCAGCAAGAGATCCTTAAATTATTCGAAGAGGGCGTCTTAAGTGCTGTTACAGATATCCCGGAGGAAATTCTGAAAATCAGTAAAAACGCCCAGCCCACTTCGGCGGAATTGACCCGGTATAAGCTTTGGCTCGATCAACAATACCGTTCACCATACACCGGAGAAGTAATTCCGCTCAGCAAACTCTTTACTTCAAATTACGAAATTGAGCATATTATTCCGCAGTCACGATATTTCGACGATTCGTTAAGTAATAAGATCATCTGCGAATCTGAGGTTAACAAGGATAAAGGCAACAGAACCGCTTATGCTTACATAAAAGAATTTTCTGGTAAAATAATTGAATTGGATTTTGGTAAACGGGTAAAACTTTTCACGCTCGATGCATACGAAGACTTTGTAAAAAACCGTTTTGCAAAGAGCAGAGGCAAATTAAAAAAATTGCTTATGGAAGATATTCCCGATGAATTTATCAACCGGCAATTGAATGACAGCCGTTATATCAGCATACTGATCAAGAATCTTTTATCAAATATTGTCAGAGAAGAAGGGGAAGTTGAAACTACCTCAAAAAATATTGCCGCTAGTAACGGAAGTATAACGTCAACATTAAAGCAAGAATGGGGACTGAACGATGTATGGAATGAAATTATTACCCCTCGCTTTGAAAGGTTGAATACCCTTACCAATAGCAACAACTTTGGCCATTGGACCAATAAGGAAGGCAAGCGAGTTTTCCAAACAGAGATGCCGCTGGAACTACAAAAAGGCTTTGTAAAGAAACGAATCGACCACCGTCATCACGCTATGGATGCTTTGGCTATCGCATGTGCTTCAAGAAGTCATATTAATTATTTGAACAATGAATCGGCTAAATCAACATCAAAAGAGTCCCGATATGACCTGAAGCAAAAGCTATGCTTCAAATCAAAACCTGATGAGAATGGAAACTACAAGTGGTTATTTTACAAACCATGGGAAACTTTTACGCAAGATGCAAAACAGACTCTATCTACGACCATTGTCAGTTTTAAACAAAACCTGAGAGTAATTAATAAAACCAGCAATTGGTATCAGAAATGGGAAAGACAGGAAGACGGAAGCCTCAAAAAAGTCTTCGCCAAGCAAGAAACCGGCCACCATTGGGCTATACGTAAGCCAATGCACAAGGAGACAGTAGCAGGTTTGGTACAGCTACGATTCAAAAAAACCGTGCAGCTCTCGCCTGCACTTGACCAATGGCAGATGATTGTCGATAAATCCCTGAAAAGTCAAATTAAAACACTTGTAAAACAAGGTTTTGACAAGACAATGCTCCGGAGGTTTTTCAAGGAATTGGATGACAAATGGGATGGAAAAGAGATTTCAAAAGTTGAAATCTACTATTTTGAAAACGAGATGGTCGCTTCCAGAACTACAGTTGACGAATCGTATAATTCTGCAGGCATCAAGAGCATTACCGATACAGCCAGCCAGAAGATCATGCTTAATCATCTTGAAAAATATAATGAAACTAAAGATGGGAAAATAATTGAGCATCCTGAATTAGCGTTCTCGCCCGATGGCCTTGACGAAATGAATAAAAACATCGTTGGGCTAAATAATGGTAAATTCCACCAACCTATCTTTAAGGTTAGGTCATTTGAACCCAAAGGGAATAAATTTAACGTGGGTAATATTGGGAACAAGAATACAAAGTATGTGGAAGCAGCCAAAGGTACCAATCTCTTTTTTGCCATCTACCAAAACAGCGAAGGCAAGCGAAGCTACGAAAGTATCCCTTTGAATATCGTGATTGAAAGGCAAAAACAAGGTCTTAAACCAGTGCCTGAAACCAACGAAAAAGGAGAACAATTGGTATTCCACCTTTGCCCAAATGACTTAGTCTATATTCGATCCAAGGAAGATGCAATAATCAATCCATCAATTGATTTTTCAAACTTATCATTTGAACAGGTAAATCGAGTTTACAAAATTGTAAGCTTTACAGGTAGTCGGTTGTATGGAATTGCTAACAACATTGCCTCATCAATTGTAGACAAATTTGAATATGGCCAATTAAACAAACTTGAGAATATTGAGGGAGTTTCTCTTAAGGAAGCATGTTTTAAACTCCAGATAAACCGTATTGGCCAAATAACTACATTAAACGGGAAACCAATTTAATTTGATACTGATTAAGTACCTGTATCGATGATTGATGCATAATTTTTGTGACATCTGCAAGAAATTTCAGAAAGCCTTGATTAGGTCTCTTTAACACTTTCAGGAGGTTGATAGTGGAGAAAAAATTTCATTCTATGTGGTTCATCTATTAGAAACCCCGACCTTCCTTAACAAAAACTGATGACTATGATTAAAAGAACTCTATATTTTGGAAATCCTGCATATCTGAATTTCAAGGATAAACAGCTGGTTGTAAGTTTACCTGAGGCCTCCATTCTGTCCGAAAAAGACAGGACCATCACCATCCCGATCGAGGATATCGGGGTGATGGTGATCGACCATCCGCAGATCACCCTGACTCATTTAGTTATTAATGCACTTTTGGAAAATAACGCTGCACTAATCACTTGCGACAGCCGACATATGCCCTCAGGATTGCTGCTCCCCCTGGAAGGAAATACAACCCAAAGCGAAAGATTTAAACATCAGATCAATGCATCGGAACCATTGCGCAAGCAACTTTGGCAACAAACCATCCGTCAGAAAATATTAAATCAGGCAGCCCTGTTGAAAGAGTGCAAAAAGAAGATTGAAAACATGAAATATTGGGCGGATCAGGTAAAGAGCGGAGATTCTGAAAATCATGAAGCCAGGGCAGCCGCCTATTACTGGAGTGAACTATTTGATACTTCCCTTGATTTCAGACGGGACCCTGACGGACTGGCACCCAATTGTCAATTGAATTACGGCTACGCGATTCTCAGGGCGGTGGTTGCCAGGTCACTTGTCTCATCCGGACTCTTACCAACTTTCGGCATTCATCACCACAACCGGTACAATGCTTACTGTCTGGCTGATGACGTCATGGAACCTTATCGGCCGTTTGTTGATAAGATAATTGTTGAGATGATGCAAAGTGACGAAATCTCGCAAGAATTAACTAAAGTCCAAAAAGCCAGACTATTGCAAATTCCGGTTTTGGATGTGATAATCAACGGTCGTAAAAGTCCCTTGATGCTGGCGGTTCAGCAAACAACAGCATCACTGGCAAGATGTTTTAAGCAAGAATTGCGACGAGTTGAATATCCCGAATTAAATTAAGCGTTTTGGAACGATTCAGTGAATACCGGATTATGTGGGTAATGGTACTTTTTGATCTGCCGACTGAAACAAAAAAGGAACGGAAAATATATGCCCTGTTTCGCAAGAAACTTCTGAAAGATGGTTTTAACATGTTTCAGTTCAGCATCTATCTGCGCCACTGTCCAAGCAAAGACAATGCAGAAGTACATATCAAAAGGGTCAAATCAGAGTTGCCTGAAAACGGTCATGTTGGTATATTATGCATCACCGACAAACAATTCGGAGACATGGAACTCTTTTATGGTAAGAAACCAGCTGAGAAAAAAGAACATGTTCAGCAACTAGAGCTATTTTGAATCTGCAAGTGTAGTATGCAGAACAAAAAAACCGGATCAATGTCCGGTTTTTTTGTTCTGCAACCACCTCATTTTTAAATTCTAATTACAATCGTAACAATCACCATATCAATATATTAAACAGGGGTCTGGTGATTATCAATACGTCAAAGATACAATCTGAAAGCAAATCACAACCATGAGTGCAATAATAAAGAAAAGAATTGGGTGATTATCAATACGTCAAAGATACAATCTGAAAGCAAATCACAACTAATTTTTGTTGTTGGTTTAGTTGATCATTGGTGATTATCAATACGTCAAAGATACAATCTGAAAGCAAATCACAACCTGTGAATATTATTCCGTGTAAGTGTATTGGTGATTATCAATACGTCAAAGATACAATCTGAAAGCAAATCACAACGAGGGTGTGAATCCTTTCATAGTTATTCCCGGTGATTATCAATACGTCAAAGATACAATCTGAAAGCAAATCACAACAGAAATACACAAGCACCCGGTACACTAGTAGGTGATTATCAATACGTCAAAGATACAATCTGAAAGCAAATCACAACATGTCTCATGTCCACTATCTATGTCCGTGTGGTGATTATCAATACGTCAAAGATACAATCTGAAAGCAAATCACAACATCTGTGAATACTTTTCCTTCTAGGTAATGGTGATTATCAATACGTCAAAGATACAATCTGAAAGCAAATCACAACTGTTTGTTGATCCATATCCCATTGTTTCATGGTGATTATCAATACGTCAAAGATACAATCTGAAAGCAAATCACAACAAATAGTGCTGTTGCAATGATTCCCCAATTGGTGATTATCAATACGTCAAAGATACAATCTGAAAGCAAATCACAACATTCCTTTGAATAGGGAGTTTACGACCGTCGGTGATTATCAATACGTCAAAGATACAATCTGAAAGCAAATCACAACTCCTATCTGCACGAAGTGCAAGCAAAGGTGGTGATTATCAATACGTCAAAGATACAATCTGAAAGCAAATCACAACAACTTTTGCAGGTTCTATATTTTCAGATGTGGTGATTATCAATACGTCAAAGATACAATCTGAAAGCAAATCACAACTGTGGTTGTCAGGAAAGAACATGACAGGGGGGTGATTATCAATACGTCAAAGATACAATCTGAAAGCAAATCACAACAGGATGATGAAGATGGTTATTAAGGCTATTGGTGATTATCAATACGTCAAAGATACAATCTGAAAGCAAATCACAACGATGGCGTACTGAATGAAAAATTTCAGGTCGGTGATTATCAATACGTCAAAGATACAATCTGAAAGCAAATCACAACGAAGTTTGGTGCGATTTGATACGATCAGAAGGTGATTATCAATACGTCAAAGATACAATCTGAAAGCAAATCACAACAACTATCGGCTTTCAAAATCAAAAAATTGAGGTGATTATCAATACGTCAAAGATACAATCTGAAAGCAAATCACAACAGATATTTTTCAATATCCTGCATTGAGTTGGGTGATTATCAATACGTCAAAGATACAATCTGAAAGCAAATCACAACATAAAGTAAAATAATCCTTTCAATTACTCCGGTGATTATCAATACGTCAAAGATACAATCTGAAAGCAAATCACAACACCAAACGTCGTTTCGATCTTCATAACCCTGGTGATTATCAATACGTCAAAGATACAATCTGAAAGCAAATCACAACTCAAACGTTCACGGAAGCGACTTAGTTAATGGTGATTATCAATACGTCAAAGATACAATCTGAAAGCAAATCACAACGGACTGGACGACAATGACACCCCAATAATCGGTGATTATCAATACGTCAAAGATACAATCTGAAAGCAAATCACAACATGCCTCAACATCGTAAGCTCGTGCAGCATGGTGATTATCAATACGTCAAAGATACAATCTGAAAGCAAATCACAACTCGTGAATGGTTCCAATTACCCGAAGATTAGGTGATTATCAATACGTCAAAGATACAATCTGAAAGCAAATCACAACATGCCGGTGCAGATTTCCACAAAGAAGTTGGGTGATTATCAATACGTCAAAGATACAATCTGAAAGCAAATCACAAAGTGTATTGCCCCCTTAATTCAGCAATTTCCAGCGTGCCCTTTGATGGCGAGATGGCATCTAATTTCAACGAACACCAGCTTGGCCAAGTCAATAAGCGCAAAGGCGCCAAGACATTAGAGACCAGTAATGTGATGGTCACCAAAGCTATTCCTCAGAACAGGCTAGGTTTCAATATATCATGTCTAAAACACATAAATATTTATAATTCAATATGTTGAACATGGTTCGTGGTGGGTTCTTATTTGGTTGTCAATACCCGGTTATTTCCCGATGCAGAAATTCTTGAAAATATTGCCAAGTACCTCATCTGTTGTGATCTGACCGGTGATAGAACCGAGGTAATGAAGGCATTCGCGGATATCCTGGGAGAGAAATTCGCCTGAAATACCCGTTCTGAGACCGGTCAGCGTTCGCTGGATGGCATCCAGCGCCTTGGTCAGTGCTTCATAATGGCGAATGTTCGTAACAATAACATCCTCAGGATGAACCTTATCTGCTTCCAGTACCGACTGCATCCCGCTAATCAGCCTGTCCAGGTTTTCCTTCCTTTTGGCCGAGATAAACACCAGTGATTCATTCGCTTTAAGCGATAATGATTCCAGCTTTTCACGAACCTCCCTGCCTGCAAGGTCTGACTTATTGGCAACCAGGATTAGTTTCTGGTCGGTAATGATCTCCCTGATCTGCCCAATCCTGGTAAGAATGGCATCTGATGCCGAAGTCAGGTCCAGGACAAGCAAGACAATGGACGCCTGCTCCAGCTTCCTGTAGGAACGCGCAATACCCAGGCTTTCAATGGTATCAGTTGTGTGCCGCAATCCGGCAGTATCAAAAAATCGAAACAATACACCGTTCAGGTTGACAACATCTTCTATCACATCCCGGGTGGTCCCGTGAATATCCGAAACAATGGCTTTTTCTTCGTTGAGCAAGGCATTTAAAAGGGTGGACTTCCCAACGTTTGTCTCCCCTATTATGGCTACAGGAATTCCGTTTTTAATGGCATTCCCCAATCTGAAAGAGTCGGTCAGCTTTCTGATCAGCGTTTCAATTTTTTGCGACAGGGCAATAAGCAGGGTACGGTCTGCAAATTCAACATCCTCCTCGCTAAAGTCCAGTTCCAGTTCGATCAGTGTAGTAAAATGAAGCAACTGATCCCTCAACTGACTTATCTCTGCAGAGAAACCACCTCTCATCTGGTTGAGGGCCACCCTGTGAGCCGCTGTATTCCCGGAGGCTATTAAATCGGCAACAGCCTCAGCCTGGGAAAGGTCCATTTTCCCGTTCAGGAATGCCCGTTGGGTGAACTCTCCCGGTTGGGCAAGCACTGCACCCTGATCGATAAGAAGCTGAAGTATCTGCTGTTGCAAATAGACTGATCCGTGACATGAAATTTCTACCACATCCTCACCCGTGTAGGAATGTGGTGATCTGAACAGCGCGGCAACCACTTCATCGAGAACCATTTCATCTTTGATAACCGACCCAAAATGCAGCGTATTAGCCGGTTGATCAGCCAGTTTTTTGCCCTTGACGGGTGACAGAAAAACTTTGTCAACCAGTGAAACCGCATTACGTCCGGAGAGACGGATTACAGCAATCCCGCCGGCACCGGCCGGTGTAGAAATGGCGCATATCGTGGAATCAGCAATCATTCAGACCTTTTTTGCAAATATAACAGATTCCGGCGGTACTGTCCACTGTTGAATTCCTGCAAGGCAACAAAAAAGGTCCCCGAAAGGACCTTTTTACAAATCAAATCTAACTAAAGCGTGCTGTTTCGACTATGCACCATGAAATTTTAGTATTAAAATCTAAAAACTCACCTGATTTTATTTTTAATTGATTTCAATGGCTCTCGCAGGTTTCGGTTTCAACTCCTCCCTTTTGGGTAAAACGAGCGACAATATACCATCTTTGTAGGTCGCCTGGATCTGGTCTCCGTCAATGGTCTCCACAGGGACATTAAACTGCCTGCTGAAAGAACTATAGCAAAATTCCTTGCGTGCATACCGATCATTCGTTGCATTCTTTTCTTCTTCTTTTTCTGCAGAGACGGTTAAACGGTTCTGATCGAAATTAACTTTGAAATCCTCTTTTTTCATTCCAGGTGCAGCAACATCGATCTGGATTCTGTTCTCATCTTCCAGGATGTTTACTGCCGGTAAAGTGGTATCCATAGCCGAAAATCCGGCGTTGTTCCAATCCATTAATTCCCTGCTGAACAAGTTGTTAAAAAATGAGGGATACAATCTGTCTGAAGTTCTGATAAGTGTCATTTTAAATTCCTCCTATTATTTAGTTTAACATTTTAACTTTAATATCACACCTGAGTGATACATCTCCTTACACTCAATCAATATGCCAAATTGGAAACAGGCAATTGCATAGGCCTGTAAATCAATCAGATGCAAAAATAAGCCAATTATATAAAGACAAAATGACATTTCCATCTCAAAATAACCCTGACAAAAAGTCACAAACACCTCATATTCATGTAATTATGTCAGTATTTTTAAAGATTTTCATTTCCTTTCGTGAATGAGGGACATCTGTGAAAAAAGGATTGTAATGCCTGAATTCTATTCAAAAAACAATTATATTTGGTGTATCTATAACCCGTATAAAATTGCATCGTATGCTTCCAAAATTTCTGCTGGCAGACAATTCACAAGTGCTTCCCGACAGCATTTTCATCATTCACACAGAAACACCAAGATTTATTGTCGGATGCGACCTTGAAGGATTCAATGTAGACCAGGAAATTCATTGGTTAGACGAAGAGCCTGAAAGTGAAGAACTTAAATCCGAGCTCCTGGAGCAGGCTGAAGAATTCATGGAGCTTGAACTCGAGTATGAAGAAGAGTTGGATAAGCTGGAAGAAGATCCTGAAAAATGACATATAAAACCCTCATGAACTATTGTTCACAAAATAGCGGGTAAATATCTTTGAGGGTTCCGCGTGTACATACTGAAATTCAATAATTTAACAATTATATTTACGAGTAAAACATGGAAGTCATGCAACCTGAAGGAACCAAAAGAGTTAAAAGGTCGAACACGGATAAGATGATAGCCGGCGTATGTGGTGGACTAGGCACCTATTTCGATTTTGATTCAACACTCATAAGGCTGATTTTTGCTTTTGCCGCCGTTTTCGCCGGGACGGGAATATTGGCTTACATAGTGATGTGGATCATAATTCCAAAAGAAAGTTACTGATTCAGCCCTTCACAGATAAATACAATATGGTTATCGGGAGAACCAGCAATCTCCCGGTCTACAAGCACGTATTACCCTAATTAACAACCACACATGCAGAGAAGAAACTTCATACAAAAATCGGCGACCGTTGCCGCCATGACAGGAATCGGAGCCACAGCCTTCGGTATTCCCAATTTCCAGGATGTGAAACCTTCCAACAGTGCCTTTTTCAAACTGAGGTATGCTCCCGGTTTCGGCACATTTAATGAGCTGGCCGGACAAGATCCGATTGATCAGATAAAATTTTGCAATGACCAGGGCTTCAGGGCCATGTTTGACAATGGTTTTATGAGTAAACCGGTCGAGCTGCAGGAAAAAATAATGGCTGAAATCAACCGGCTGAACATGAAAATGGGACCCTTTGTTTTATATGCCGACTTCAGCAAAGAGTCGATGGTACTGAAGGATGAGGAAATACGCCAGATGCTGGTCGACAAGGTAAAAGCCGGGGTGGAAGTTTGTCAGAGGAATGGCCTGAAATGGGCACTGATGGTTCCCGGGCGGTACAACGAACACATGGACCAGGGTTTCCAAACCGCCAATGTCATTGATATGATGCGGGAATTAAGCGATATTGCCCTGCAGGGCGGAATGACCATTGTGCTTGAACCGCTCAACAAAAGGGATCATCCCGGACTCTTCCTGACCGATATGCCACAGACCTATGCTGTCTGCAGGGGAGTAAACAGCCCGGCATGTAAAATAGTGGATGACCTCTATCATCAGCAGATCACGGAAGGAAACCTGATTCCCAATATCGAATCATGCTGGAGTGAAATCGCAGCGTTCCACCTGGGGGATAATCCCGGGCGCAAAGAGCCAGGCACCGGTGAGATCAACTTTACCAACATCTTCAAATTCATTCAGAGCAAGGGCTATGATGACACCTTATGCATGGAACATGGAAGAAGCATCAAAGGCAAAGAAGGTGAACTTGCCCTTATAGAAGCCTACCGGAAAGCCGACAATTTTTAGTGAAGGCATCAAAAATTTATAAATCACTGTAAATAATATTATAAACTCAATTTTTTCAAGACAAAGGAAATTCCATGTCGATATTAAATCAAAATTTATGCGAAAATTAGTAAGTCTGCTGGTAATTATATTAATAGTTACTTCTTCTGAGTTATCTGCAAAAAGAGTAAAAATTTTCAATGGGAAAGATCTGACTGGATGGAAGGTTTACGGCACAGAAAAGTGGTATGTAGAGAAAGGCAACCTGGTTTGTGAAAGCGGTCCGGATAAAAAATACGGTTACCTGGCTACGGAGAAATTTTACAAGGATTTTGATCTCACCTGCGACTTCCTCCAGGAAAGCAATGGAAACAGCGGCATTTTTTTCCGTTCAACCATCACGGGCACCAAAATATCCGGATGGCAATGTGAAGTAGCACCCAAAGGGCACGATTCAGGAGGTATCTATGAATCTTACGGGAGAGGCTGGCTTGTTCAGATCCCCGATGAAAAGGAAAATATCCTCAAACCCGGAGAATGGAATACCATGAGAGTAAAAGTAGTTGGAGATCACGTGCAGACCTGGCTGAACGGTGTAATTATGACAGATTTTTCAGACCAGAAAATAGGGGCGGCCAATGGATCAATTGCATTGCAGATTCATGATGGCGGCGGAATTAAAGTTAGATGGAAAAGTCTGAAAATCACTGAATTGTAACATTTCCGGTCAAGGCATAAAAAAACCGTGGAGAAATCTCCACGGTTTTTTTATTAGCAATCTAACCACGTTACTTCTTCGCCGGTGTAACTTTAGTTGCAGATTTTGCAGCTACTTTCTTCGCCGGTGTTGCAGTTTTTTTAGTTTCTTTCTTTGCAGGAGCTGCAGCCTCAGTTTTTGCCGGAGCCTTTTTTACTTCTTGTTTTTTATCCTGAGCGTTAGCTGCGACTACTCCAAAAAGGAGAGCGAAGCTTAAAATCATAAGTGCTTTTTTCATTTTGAATATTTTTAAATTGTTTACATGACAAAACTAAGATGACAATAATGAAGATTCCATGAAGAAATCATTCAAACAGAAATATTTTTCATTTTTAATGATTATTATTTGGGGTAGAAAATAAAAAAACGCCGGATGACCGGCGTTTTAACCTGATAAATCTGACACATTAGCAGCTTATTTCTTTGCCGCCGGTGTTTTGGAGTGAGCGTGCGTTTCAGTTTTGGCGGGATTCTTTTTGTGACTTTTATGTTTTGTTGCCGCACTTGCCGAAACAGCTCCAAGGAGCATAATTAAGCTCAACATCATAATCAACTTTTTCATAACCTGTAATTTTTAATTTGTTTTACAGGTCAAACCTAACTCTCCGACAATGAAGAATTCGTGAAGAAATTCAGGCAACTTTATACATTAATATTTTTTAACAGAAAACGTATTTCGAACCGTGATCCTTCTCCACGTACGGAGCGAACTTCAATCTTCGCGTCATGAAAGGAAGCGATCGTCCTGACAATTGACAATCCCAACCCGTATCCTTCTCCGGAGCCGGCATCAACGCGTTTGAACCTGTTGAAAATGATCTCAAGATTTTCAGGGTCAATTCCTATTCCATTGTCCTCCACCGATATAATAAAATACTCTCCCTCGAATTTATCAGAGAGTATGACACAACCGCCTTCCCTTCCATATTTGATTGCATTGCTGACAAGATTAAACAGGAGGATATAAATCAGGTACTTATTAACCTCAACTATCCTGAACTTCGCAGACACATTGTTTTCAATGGTTATATTTTTAATTTCCGCACGCTCCTCGATGTTGGAAATCACCTCTTCAACCAGTTCGTGCAGGCTGACAGTATCATTTTTATCGTACTGATCATTTTCAATTCTTGAAATCAGCAACAAAGCCTTGATGATATGCTGCAAACGAACAAGTTCCCTTTGCTGGCCGAGAATCATCTGAACAGTTTTCGCGGGCAGTTTTTCAGAAACCAGAAGGTTTTCCAACTTTGATTGCATGACAGAAATTGGCGTAAAAAGTTCGTGAGAAACGTCACCGATAAACTTTTTCTGACTCCTCAATATGTCGTTTACTTTATGCATCAGCTCATTGATAGTTGTATTCAGGTAGACAAAATCCGACGTTGAGGATGACAGCTCGGTGTAACTAAATGTTTCAGGATTTTCCACTGTCTTTAACTTTGGGATAATCATCTGATTCAATGGATGAAGCAGGTATTTGAAAATCACAAGGTCAAAAACGATGGCTATTACCAGGACGATGAGGATAATTGTCAGTGCAATTTTTTTCAGTATTCTTTCAAGGCTATATATCAGTTGTATATTTTTCCCTATCTCAAGTGTATAAAGCTTGTTGTCTACATCGAAGGTATAATCCAAAATCCTGTAATCAAACTCTTCATCTTCGATCACCCTGGCTTCCTGTGCAAAAGTAATTTGTCCGACCGTGCCCTTTTCTGTTACTGCAATAGATATATATTCTTCTTTCAGAATGTTATAACTTGCAAACGCGCTGTCTTTTTCAGCATCGAGATACGGTTTAATGCCAATTTTCCGGACAATGGACATTGTCTTGTCCTTCATTTTCAGCAGATCCCTGTCGGCATGACTTTGAGCCATTGAGTTAATCAGCTGTTGTACAAGGACAAACAAAATCAAAAAGATGATGATTTTTGAAATAGCACCAATTAAAGCAAGTTTTAATTCAAGTCTCATTGTAAAAATGTTTCAATTAGGAAAATTCTCTCTTTTGGTCCCCCAGTCAGGAGAGGGTTTATCTCCCATATAAAACATAAGCTCCCCGCCTTTCATGATGATTTCGTGTGTTAGGTAAGATTTACTGTAGGGTTGTCCGTTTAACAGCACTCTCTGCACATAGATGTTCTTTTTGTCAAGCCCTGAAGTTTTGACAATGAAGCGTTTGCCATTTAGAAGCGATATTTCTGATCTTTCGGCAAGCGGTGTTCCTATCACATACTCCCCGTTCGCCGGATTGACGGGATAAAAGCCCAGGCTGCTCCAGATATACCAGGCACTGGTCTGTCCGCAGTCATCATTGCCGCAGAGGCCTTTGGGATGGTTTTTGTAAAATTTACGGATAATATTCACTTTTTCGGCTGTTTTCCATGGCATGCCCACGTAATTGTATAAGTAAGGAATATGATGGCAGGGCTCATTCCCGTGCCAGACCAGGCCTATATAGCCATCCCATTTGAATAACTGGTTATCAGGTGGAGTAAGGGTAAATAAAGAATCAAGTTTCTGTGCAAATCTCTCTTTGGAACCGAATTTCTGTATGAGGCCATAAACATCCTGGGGGACATACCAGGTGTACTGCCATGCATTACCTTCATCAAATGCCCTGATTTTATTGAACCTTTCAGCATTTGGGTCGAAAGGTGTTATCCACTTGCCATTGGCATCCTTTGGCCGCACGAACAACAGATCAGAATCAAATACATTTTTCCAGTATCCGCTGCGTCTCATAAATTCATCGTAATCAGACTGTTTTCCCAGTAATTTTGCCACCTGAGCTATACACCAGTCATCATAGGCATATTCTAACGTTGAAGTCACACTGCCATCTTTTTCATACGGGACATACCCAAGTTTGCGGTATAAATCCGTCCCGCGGACATTTTGGCCGGCACTTGCCTTCATCGCAACAAAGGCTTCCTCATAATCAAACCCCTTGAATCCCTTGAGTATAGCATCAGCGACAACGGGTATGGCATGGTATCCTGTCATTGAATTTGTCTCAGAAAAATACAAATCCCATACCGGTAACAACCCGTACTGCCGGTAAAATGCCATCATGGAATTGATGATATCAGGTATTCGTTCCTCCTGGGTGATAGTAAGCAGCGGATTTGCAGCCCTGTAGGTATCCCAGAGGGAATGCAGTGTATAGATATTTGTGCCGTCCAGTACCTTTTTTTTGTCAATCCCCCTGTATTTTCCCAGGGCATCATCAATCCGGATCGGTGCCAGGTAGGAATGATACAGTGCCGTGTAGAATATCGTTTTAAAATCTTCGTCGTCGGAAGTAATTTTTATCTTCCCAAGTTCCTTTTCCCAGGTATCCTCTGCGTTTCTTTTCACCAGGTCAAAATCCCATCCTTTTATCTCTTTTAATCCAGCCATGGCGCCCTCAACGTTGGCGGTACTCAGGGCAACCTTCAATTTTACCTGTTCATTTTTCGCTGTCGGGAAGATAAGGCATGCCTTCACATCTGTTCCCTCAGCATCGTCTCCGTAAATCCTGGTACTGTCGCGGAAAATAACGAGCCCGGAGACCGGCTTACTGAGTTTTGCGGCAAAAAAGACGTGCTGATCTTTCAGAAATGATGATTTGGATATACGGTACCCGACAAACGTAGAGTCATTCAGTTTCTGAAACCTGCAATCCACGGTCTTATCATCTCCTGCGCCGTAAGCCAGGTCGATCCGGATAAGCGATGAATCACCTTCCGGAAATGTATACCTGTGAAATCCACATCTTTGTGTTGCTGTCAACTCTGCACGGATACCAAAACTCTTCAGCATTACAGCGTAATAACCCGCACCCGCACTCTCCTGATCATGAGAAATATCACTCCTGATATCTTTGAAGGAGGGTTTTACACCTGCCATCGGCAAGACGGAGATATCGCCCAGATCGGGCCGTCCCGTACCACTTAAGTGTGTGTGGCTGAAACCTTTGATCATATTTTTTGTGTACGAATATCCTGCACAGTATCCTTCATATTTGTCCTCTGCCGTCAGTCCGTTGTCGGGACTCAGCTGTACCATACCGAAAGGAACTGTGGCACCGGGGTAAACATGACCTTCAAAGATTGTACCTATAAAAGGGTTAACATACCTTGCGTAACGTGACTGGCCGGCATGTAAGGTAAACCCGGCAAATACAAGAATCAGCAATAAGATTTTTTTAATCATTTTTTTGTTTGACCTGATTAATTTCGAATTCCCCGGTAAAATTACTGAAGCATTATTCTGAACGACGATTCATACCTGGTATTTTTCTTTAAAAATAAGACTTAACTGCAGAATATTATACTATTGTATCAGGAAAAAGAACTGATGCAATCAACATTTGTTCCCCGGGAAAAAACCGCAGTAATACATTTAGCTGTTTTCGAATTGACAAAATTATTCTCGCGTAAATATCAATATTAATTGTTTGAACATCAGAACATATGTATGAAACCCTCATTAATTTTACATGTTTATTTCAGAACCCGGGTTCGTGAGGGTTTCATGCGTTAATAATTTTGTCTTTTTAACTGTAGCATGAAATCAAATATCTGCCAAACAAATTTTCGCCTAATCATTTTCGATTGATGTGACAATTTCTTAAAGGGTATTTCATAATTTCAGGCCGGTAATTCCGTTTCATAGAATTGCATTAATTATTATATATCAAACTGAACTATTTTCACAATGAACTTGCTGATTGTTGAAGATGAGATTACCCTTTCTGCAGAAATCAGAAACTTTCTTGAGAAAGAGGGATTTGTTTGCGATGATGCTCATACAGGCCGGATTGCTTCGGATAAAATTTTTTCGAATGAATACGATCTGATTTTACTGGACCTTGGTTTGCCGGATTATGAAGGCATGGATCTGTTGAAAGAGGCAATCAGGAATAAAAACACAGCCTCTGTCATCATACTTTCAGCACGGACTGCCATTGAAGACAGGATCAAAGGCCTGGACCTGGGAGCTGATGACTATCTGCCGAAACCATTCTCGCTGATTGAACTAAAGTCGAGGATATTGGCTGTTACCAGGAGAAAACATGGACTGAAAGGTAATATCATTCAAATCAGGGGATTGACAATTGATCTCGACAAACGCAAGGTATTTTTCAATAATGCTGAAATTATGCTGACCAGGAAAGAATACGACATCCTGGCATTCCTGATTTTAAACAAAAACAAGGTAACAACACGGCTGCAGGTTTCTGAGCACATCTGGGGCGATATCTTTGAAGAGAATTACAATTCCAACTACATCGACGTTCACATAAAAAACCTGCGTAAGAAACTGTCCGATTACCTGGAAGGTGACTTTCTGGAAACCGTTCGCGGTATCGGATTCAGATTCAATGAGTAGCAAATTTGAAATACATCCTATTTGCAGTGAAGAATTAACGGTTGCAAAAATTTGACATTTCTTCTTATTTTTAGTGCATCAGTTTAAACCGGATTCTCTAAAACCCTTTATTTCCGTTTTAAAACCTATTTCTATCTATTTCAACTTATTTCAATCTATTTCTTTTCTCCCCATGCTAACCAATGGCGAACAAAAAATCTTCATCTGGATCGATTTTACTGCTGAAACCGAAATAGCCATTCTACACGGAGTGCAGGTGGCTATTATCCTGGATAAGGAAGTTTGCCTGATTCACCATCTTTCCAAAGGAAATAGCAGCGCAGAATCAAGGCTGGCAGGACTGACTATTCCTATCGGGGAAATTTTGGGTCAGCATCGGGTACACCATTATGTTACTGAACAGCCACTTTCAAAAGTTCTGACTTTGCTCGCCGAGGAATTTGACGCACTGCTTCTTGTTGGGCACAAAAAAAACAGCAGGGAACTTTTACCACAGCTTCCCCACTCCGGCTTTCCCTTTTTGTTTGTTTCCACCCCGCAAAATCCGGAAATCAGTTACAAAAAAATTGCGGTACCGGTTGGGTACATGAAAAAAAGCAAAGATCTGGCACTCTGGAGCAGCTATTTTGCCAGGCACAACGGGGCAAAAGTCACACTGATCAAATCTATTGAAACATTCGGAGAGGACAACCGGATGGTGTTGAGCAACTTGTTTTCAATAGAGCGACTCTTCAGAATTTTTCGTTTTCCCTCCGAAATAGTCGAATCCCATACCTCCACATGGAAAATACAAAAAGCCGCTTTGGAGCATGCCCTGAGTTTTCAGCACGGTTTGCTGATAATCTCTTTTACTTACAGTTCAACTTTAATTGATCGCTGGTTTGGAATAAATGACGCTTTTGTTATCAGTCATGCCGAATCCCTTTCAGTAATGTGCATCAATTCTCAGCGTGATCTTTATACGTTATGTGGTTAAAATGCGATACAATCCAAAATTCGTCCAGTATTTTCACACATATTATGTCTTATAGAAGAATTATGACATACATCAGGATTGAATGTGCAACTGATTGTTTTCAAGTTTGATTCGGAATTCCGGGAGCGGTTTATCTTAATTTATTATATCTATAAATAAACATAAGTGGATAACTTTTTTAAATAAATTTTAACACACAAGGTCGGGTTAATTATAAATTTCTATTTTTGTCGCTGATTTCGAAGTTCCTTATACACTGTTATTTAGAACAATTCTTATTAACATCTAAAACAATAATTATATGGAAAGTAGTGCATTGATACTTTTCTTCATAACGGCAATAAGCCTTGTAGGTTTAGCCATCCTGTTCTCAAGTTATGTGCCCCCGGTCTCGCCTTTCAGTGAGGCAAAATTTGAGCCATACGAGTGCGGTATTGAGACCATTGGAGAAACCTGGAATCAGTATACGGTTGGATATTACCTATTTGCCATTCTTTTCCTCGTTTTTGATGTAGAAACAGTTTTTGTCTTCCCATGGGCAACTGTTATGAGGGAAGTTGGGATGACAGGTTTCGTTGAAATTGTCATCTTCTTTGCCATATTAGGATTGGGATTGTTTTACGGATGGAAAAAACATGCATTGAAATGGGAGTAAAAAGTAAAAAAGAGTTCGAGGCAAACGATTATCCGATTTTAGCCGAATATGAAGGAGGAAGCATCATCCTCGCCAAACTTGATGATTTGATCAACTGGTCGCGTGCCAACTCACTCTGGCCTTTAACTTTTGGTACACGATGCTGTGCCATTGAATTCATGGCTGTTGGTGCTTCCAGGCACGATATGGCCAGATTCGGAATGGAAGTTGCCCGTCCTTCGCCACGTCAGGCAGACCTGATTATTATTTCCGGAACCATCAACTTTAAAATGGCACCCGTTCTGAAGCGTCTTTACGAGCAGATGCCTGGACCGAAATATGTTGTTGCCATGGGTGGCTGTGCCATTTCAGGCGGACCGTTTTACTATAACTCCTACGCAGTAGTTAAAGGAGCAGACCACGTTATTCCTGTAGACGTTTACATACCCGGATGCCCTCCAAGACCTGAAGCATTCTTATATGGCATTATGCAGTTGCATAAAAAAATCAAACGGGAGCGCTATTTCTCCAGGAAACAGAAAAAAAACACCCCACAGCCTTGAAACTAACCAGGATGACGGGAAAATCAATCTTACAATAATTCACTTAACAAACTGATTTTTAAGTGAAACGCGCATAAGCCAAAGCTCACAAGCAGGCGGGTAAAAACTGCCGGAGAGTTCCATGAGTACGATATGATGATCATTATATTAGTAACGAAAGTACGAATGAAATGACAAACGAAGAACTACAAGCTTACCTGGCGGGTAAGTTTTCCAATGCCGAGGTGAAGCTTGGCAAACAGTATGTTGAGATTCTGGTTAAACCAGCCGATCTGCATGAAACCTCGGTTCAGCTCAAAAGCAATCCGGAGTTATCATTTGATTACATGATCTGCCTTACAGGAGTAGATTATCCGGAATATATGCAGGTAGTCTATCACATCGAGTCTGTCATACACAGGCATCTGGTTGTGATGAAGGTAAATACTGCAGACCGCGTGGATCCTAAGGTTGACACTGTCAGTGATGTTTGGCAAACTGCCAAATACCACGAAAGGGAAGTCTGGGACCTTCTGGGTGTAAAATTCAATAACCACACAGACTTGCGCAGGCTTTTCCTGGATGATGAGTGGGGATTCCCGTTGAGAAAAGATTACAAAGACGAAGTAAGAATAGTAGAACGATAGCCTTATGCTTGAAACGAAAGAGATTATCATTACCTCGGACAAGATCCATACAGATGAGTATCTTGTCAACATGGGACCACAGCACCCTTCAACACACGGGGTACTGCGGTTACTTGTCCGTTTGGAAGGCGAAATTGTACATAACATTCAGCCACATGTTGGTTACATCCACAGCGGTATAGAAAAAATGTGCGAGGCACTCTCCTACCCCCAGACCATTCACCTGACAGATCGGATGGACTACCTTTCGGCACATATCAGCAACGAAGCGGTCGCTCTTTGTGTGGAGAATGCCCTGCAGGTCGAAGTGCCGGACCGTGTCAAATACATCCGTACTATTATGGATGAGCTGACCCGTCTCGCCTCCCACCAGCTTTGGTGGTGTGTAATGGGGATGGATCTCGGTGCATTGACCACATTCTTTTACGGCCTTCGTGACCGCGAGGCTATTCTCGATATTTTCGAAGAGACATGTGGTGCCCGGATGACGGTAAACTACAATGTACCCGGAGGACTGATGTTCGACATTCACCCTAATTTTCAGAAGAGGGTGAAGGAATTCATACAGTATTTCAAGAAAAAACTTCCCGAATACGACGAACTGCTCAGCGGTAACGTTATTTTCAGGGAAAGAACCAATGATATAGGCTATTTGTCTTATGAAGACGCCATTGCATGGGGTGTAACCGGTCCTTCAGGCCGCGGATCGGGATTCTCCTGTGACGTAAGGAAGCACCAGCCATACAGCGCTTACCCAATGGTTCAGTTTGAAGAAAAACTGGATACCAAGGGTGATACGTTCTCCCGTTACAAACTGAGAATCGAGGAGATGTATGAATCCATGCACATTATTGAACAATTGATTGACAATATTCCTGAAGGGGATTATGCTGTCAAGATGAAAGGTGTTGTTAAGCTTCCCGAGGGTGAATTCTATCAGCGGGTCGAGACTGCAAGAGGTGAATTCGGGGTATTTATCGTTAGCGACGGCAAGAAAAATCCTTATCGCATGAAGTTCCGTTCTCCGGGATTTTCTAACCTATTTGCACTGAACAAGATGGCTGCAGGTCATAAAATTGCTGACCTGGTTGCGGTCATGTCGACACTTGACCTTATTATCCCTGACATTGAAAGGTAATTAGTACAAACGCGATTGAACTATCGATAATCATCATAATATAATGGGATCCACTATTTACGACTTTTCAGGAATGACCCACAACATGCACCTGTGGTTTTTGGAGCGGATGTCTCCAACAGCTACAACGATTGTTGAATGGACTGTCATCGGAGTTAGTTATTTGCTTTTTATTGCACTCTTTGGTCTGTTTCTGGTATATGCAGAAAGGAAAGTTTGCGCGGCATTCCAGCAACGCTTAGGACCTATGCGTGTTGGATACTGGGGTTTGCTCCAGACCATCGCCGATTTCATCAAACTGCTGATGAAAGAGCTTATCATGCCAAAATCTGCCGACAAGTTTCTTTACAACCTGGCACCTTTCATTACCATGATAGCCACATTTATGGCCATTGCAGTTCTCCCGTTCGCCAAAGGGTTGCAGACACTGGATTTCGATATCGGTGTTTTCTATGTAACTGCAGTATCCTCGATCGGTGTGATCGGTATCCTGGTTGCAGGATGGTCCAGTAACAACAAGTACTCCCTGATCGGTGCCATGCGTAGTGGCGCCCAGATTCTGAGTTATGAGCTTTCCGTATCCTTGTCCCTGATAACGATGATCATTTTCGCGGGGTCAATGCAACTTTCCACAATAGTTGAAAGTCAGCGTGATGCGTGGTTCCTGTTCAAAGGACACGTTCCTGCCATGATCGCATTTGTTATTTACCTGATTGCCGGCACTGCTGAAACCAACCGTGGTCCTTTTGACCTGGCAGAAGCTGAATCTGAGCTGACGGGTGGATTCCACACAGAATATTCGGGTATCAAATTTGCCTTTTTCTTCCTGGCCGAATACATCAATCTGTTCATAGTTGCAGCCATGGCTACAACTGTTTTCTTAGGAGGATGGATGCCACTGCATTTTGGTTCATTCGAATCATTTAACGTCGTCATGGATTTTATTCCTCCTATTTTCTGGTTTTTCATTAAAGTTTGTGGAGTAATTTTCCTGATCATGTGGTTTAAATGGACATTTCCCCGCCTCAGGGTCGATCAGATTCTTACCCTCGAGTGGAAATATCTTTTGCCAATCAACCTGGTCAATATCCTGCTGATGTGCCTGGTCGTTTTAACCAAATTCCATCTGTAAAAACCATCGCAATATGAATGCGCTATTTCAATATATCACAACAGTTTTCAAAGGCGTAGGTACACTACTTACCGGTATGAAAGTAACCGGAAAGTATGTTTTTACCCCCTGGAACAATGTCACTCAGCAATATCCTGAAAACCGGGAGAAACTGCAGATGTTCGAACGTTTTCGTGGTGAAGTTATAATGCCTCACAACGAAAATAATGAGCACCTCTGTACCGGTTGCGGTATTTGCGAACTCAATTGTCCCAACGGATCAATTGAAATCATCAGCAAGATGGAAGTGAACGAAGAAGGCAAGAAAAAAAGAGCCATCGACATGCACATTTATCACCTGGGTATGTGCACACTTTGTAATCTATGCGTAAAAGCTTGTCCGACAGGAGCGATTGTGATGGGTCAGAATTTTGAACATGCCGTCTGGGATCGTTCAAAACTTACAAAAGTATTGAATCAACCCGGTTCAAAAATTGCACAGGGGGTGAAAGAGTAATCAACTGCATCAAAAAATATTAGTTATGAGTCTCAATGATATTATGTTCTACCTGTTTGCCGGTTCAATTCTGACATTTTCACTATTAACCGTCCTCAGTCGCAGAATTTTAAGATCAGCAGTCTATTTGCTTTTCGTGCTGGTCTCCACAGCGGGAATCTATTTCATGCTGAATTACAATTTCCTGGCTGCTGTACAGCTTACTGTTTATGCTGGAGGTATTATCGTACTGATCATCTTCTCGATACTCCTGACCAGCCATGTCAGTGAAAAGGCGGTCGTTGCACCTGTTAAACAGCAGATTTTCTCTGCCCTGGCGGTTGCAGCAGGTGCTGTGCTGACCATCCTTACCATCTTTAAATTTGCGTTTGTCCCTTCCTCATCCCCTGCCATAGAAGCCAATGTCCAGAATGTCGGCCGTGCTTTGGTATCCTACAACAGGGACGGATTTGCATTGCCTTTTGAAGTAATCTCTGTCCTTTTGCTCGCCGCTATGGTAGGAGCCATCGTACTTGCAAAAAAAGAGAAGCAACTTGATGTAAACGAGAATCAACCCAAAATTCATCCAGATAAATCAACCAAGTCATGATAGACAATATCCCACTTAACTCCTTTCTTGTTATCAGTACCCTGATGTTTTTTATAGGCATCTATGGTTTTCTGACAAGAAGAAATCTGATTACCATGTTGATGTCGATTGAGCTGATTCTTAATTCGGTGAATATTAATTTTGTGGTTTTCAATAAGTTTCTCTATCCCAACCTGCTCCATGGTCATTTTTTCAGTTTGATCGTGATTGCTGTTGCTGCCTCGGAAGCTGCTGTTGCCATCGCAATTATCATCAACATCTACCGGAACTTTAAGTCAATCGATGTTGAAAATGTTGACCAAATGAAATTTTGATCCACTAACTGTTTAGAAACTTACTATTATGAATAGTTACGCATATACATTGTTGATTCCGTTGATTCCATTTTTTGTATTTGTCCTCGTCGGTTTGACTGAAGACAAATTTAAAGGGAAACTTGGCGGCCTGATCGGTACAGCAGGTTTAGGTATCAGTACATTCCTTTCCTATTACACCGCTATCAAATATTTTGTCACTGACCATGTTGCCGGAACGGCATACACCTCTTCCAAAGCCATTGAGGTAACCTGGCTGCATCTCACTGACAAACTGACCATTAACCTTGGTATCCTTATCGATCCTATCTCAGTGATGATGCTGATTGTTATTACCACCGTATCTTTTATGGTACACATATACAGCATTGGATACATGGATGGCGAAAGAGGTTTTACAAGATTCTTTTCCTTCCTGTCCCTTTTTACCTTCTCAATGCTAGGCCTGGTTTTGGCGACCAACCTGTTTCAGATGTATATTTTCTGGGAGCTGGTGGGTGTTTCCTCTTTCCTCCTGATTGGTTATTATTATGAAAAACCAAGCGCCTATTCTGCTGCTAAAAAAGCATTTATTGTTACCAGGTTTGCTGACCTTGGATTCCTGATCGGTATTCTGATGCTATCCTTCAATACAGGAACATTTGATTTTCAAACGCTTACCGACCCTCACGGACCCGCAATAGCCTCAGCCGGAGGTGCCGCGTTTATGGGCATGTCTGTATTAACCTGGGCACTGATATTTATCTTTATGGGGGGTGCCGGCAAATCCGCCATGTTCCCGCTGCACATCTGGTTACCAGATGCAATGGAAGGCCCAACCCCTGTTTCTGCTTTGATACACGCTGCAACCATGGTTGTTGCCGGGGTTTACCTCGTTGCCCGTCTTTTCCCTGTTTATGCACTTGGAGGGCCTGAAGCGCTGCATGTGGTAGCCTGGGTAGGTGCATTCACATCACTGTTCGCTGCAGTCATCGCTACAACACAAATTGATATTAAAAGAGTGCTTGCCTTCTCTACCATGTCCCAGATCGGGTACATGATGCTTTCGCTGGGCGTATCCGGGTACAGTGGTGAAGAAGGTCTGGGCTTTATGGCAGGTAACTTTCATCTGTTCACCCATGCTATGTTCAAAGCTTTGTTGTTCCTCGGTGCAGGAGCCGTTATTCATGCTGTACACAGCAACGATATGACCGACATGGGTGGATTAAGGAAATACCTGCCTATCACGCACATTACTTTCCTTATTGCCTGTATTACGATTGCCGGCCTTCCTCCTTTCTCCGCTTTCTTCAGCAAGGATGAAATCCTGACCGCAGCCTTCCATCACAACAAGATGATTTTCGTCATCGGATATTTTGTCGCCGGTCTCACTGCTTTCTACATGTTCCGTCTTTACTACAATATTTTCTGGGGACACAAACGTCACTATCATCATACACCGCATGAAGCACCGCTTGTTATGACGGTTCCCTTGATGATCCTGGCTTTTGGCTCTGTTTTTGCAGGTTTTCTCCCATTCCACGATATGGTCACTTCTGACGGTATTGGATTTGAGTCGCACATCGAGTGGACTATCGCAATTCCATCAGTACTCGTCGGATTGCTGGGAATTGGCATCGCAACAGTTATGTACAAAACTGAAAATGCTCTTCCTGATAAGGTTGCAAAAACTTTTGGTAGTTTCTATACCTGGGCACTCCGGAAATTTTACATTGATGAAGTCTATCTTTTCGTTACCAAAAAAATCATATTCAATTACATATCCCGTCCGGTGGCCTGGTTCGACCGTCATATTGTGGATGGAACAATGAACGGAATCGCAAATTTCGTGGTATTCTGCTCCAATACAGTAAAAGGCTTGCAATCCGGCCGTGTTCAGCAATATGCCTTCGTTTTTGTTAGTGGTGTGGTAGCATTGGTATTGATATTTGTTTACGTACTCTAAGAAACTGATATAAGATGAACATTCTAACCCTTTTTGTAGTGATCCCGGTTCTTACCGTTTTCGGCATCCTATTCACAAAAGATCTTAAACAATCCCGACTGGTTAGTGCCATCGGAATGACAGCTCAATTAATATTGTCCGGTATACTGGTGTATCTGTACATTACGGAACGTAATGCCGGGAATATTGCACCAATGCTCTTTACATTTGATACCGTGTGGTTCCCTGCACTTAACATTCATTACGCGGTGGGAGTAGACGGAATCTCAGTAGCAATGATTGCCCTCACAGGTGTCGTTGTTTTTGCAGGAATATTTGCCTCCTGGAAGATGGAATTTCTCTCACGTGAATTCTTCATATCACTGATTCTGCTGGCAACAGGAGTTTTTGGATTCTTTATCTCACTTGACCTCTTTACCATGTTCCTGTTTTACGAGGTTGCGGTGATTCCAATGTACCTGTTGATTGGGATTTGGGGTTCAGGGCCTAAAGAATATTCAGCGATGAAACTGACCCTGATGCTGATGGGTGGCTCTGCATTGCTGATGGTGGGAATTCTTGGACTGTATTTCTTTTCCGTTCCTGAAGGAGGCCAGCTGACATTTAATGTCCTTGAAATTGCGAAACATAAGATTCCGATCGAGATGCAACGCTTTCTTTTCCCATTCACCTTTATCGGTTTCGGTATCCTGGGAGCTCTTTTCCCCTTCCACACATGGTCGCCTGATGGTCACGCCTCCGCTCCAACTGCAGTTTCTATGCTCCATGCCGGCGTATTAATGAAACTGGGCGGTTACGGTGCATTCCGCGTCGCTATTTACCTGATGCCTGATGCTGCCAGGGAACAAGCCTGGATATTTATTATACTTACCTCAATAAGTGTTGTTTACGGTGCTTTTGGAGCAATCTTCCAAAAAGATTTGAAATATATCAATGCATATTCTTCCGTGAGTCACTGCGGACTTGTTCTCTTCGCTGTACTGATGATGAACCAGACGGCCTTCACTGGCGCAGTGATCCAGATGATCTCTCACGGTTTGATGACAGCCCTGTTCTTCGCCCTGATCGGGATGATTTACGGCAGAACTCATACCAGGATGATCAATGAGATGGGCGGGCTGATGAAGGTTATCCCATTCCTGGGAGTTGTTTATGTAATCGCAGGTCTGGCTTCTCTCGGATTACCCGGATTCAGCGGATTTGTGGCTGAAATGACCATCTTCTTTGGTGCTTATCAGCATGTAGACACATTCCACAGGGTTGCAACCATTGTTTCAGTATCCTCCATTGTAATCACAGCAGTTTATATTCTCAGAGTGGTTGGTACCTTGTTGATGGGACCAATCACAGACAAGCATTTCCTCCACCTGGAAGATGCCAACTGGTATGAACGTCTTTCTACGGTTACGCTGGTTGTAGGAATTACCTTCATTGGTATGACTCCAATCTGGCTGTCGGATATGATCAATTCCAGTTTGGTTCCCCTGATTGAAAAACTGGCTTCGGCGCAGATTCCGGGCATGTAATAACTATAATTCAGACAAATAAACAACTTAGATATGAGTTTAAGCGATATTCTGACAATGAGAAATGAGCTGTTACTGACCTTTCTGGCCCTGGTACTGCTCACCATCGATTTGAATTTGAACCACGCGAAGAAAAGCCTGATGATTCCGATTTCTATCGGTCTCTTCCTGGTGGTAACATTGGTCGGATTTATCCCTCAGCCGGATTCTACCATCTTTGGCGGGATGTACCACACCAACGGACTGGTGCAATTGATGAAAAACATCCTGAATGTTGGCGTTTTGATCATACTGCTTCAATCCGCCGCATGGTTAAAAACCCCTGCCAACGCTGCCAAAATCAGCGAATACTTCTTCCTGCTGATTTCGACCCTGATTGGTATGAACTTCATGATTTCGTCGGGCGACTTCCTGATGCTGTACCTCGGACTTGAGCTTGCAACGATTCCTATTGCTGCACTTGCTGCCTTTATCCATTTCAATACGAAATCTTCGGAGGCCGGTATTAAACTGTTACTCTCTTCCGCATTATCATCAGGGATCCTGCTTTATGGAATATCTATGATTTACGGAACCTGCGGGTCAATTTACTTTGATGCGGTAGGTTCTGCCTATACCCAGACCATCGTACCATTGCAGGTGCTGGCATTTATCTTTTTCTTCACAGGTATGGCATTCAAAATTTCGCTTGTTCCCTTCCACCTCTGGACTGCAGACGTTTACGAAGGCGCTCCTATCAATGTTACCTCCTATCTGTCAGTCATTTCCAAAGGTGCAGCCGCATTCATCCTGATTATTGTGATGTTCACCGTTTTCAAGACTCTTGCGCCGGTATATAAAAACATGCTTTACCTGGTTTCGGTGTTAACCATGACCATTGGTAACCTTTTTGCGATGAGACAAAAGAACATGAAACGGTTCCTGGCATTCTCTTCAATTGCCCAGGCAGGTTTTATCCTTTTGGGTATCCTGGGGACCAATAAGATGGGTATGACAGCAGTAATTTACTTTGTACTGGTCTATATCTTTTCCAACCTTGGAGCCTTTGGTGTGGTCTCTGCCATTTCAGTAAAAACCGGGAAGGAATCGATGAATGATTATGATGGTATGTATCTCACCAATCCTAATCTTAGTTTGCTGATGATGCTTTCCATGTTCTCACTGGCAGGGATTCCGCCGGTGGCAGGTTTCTTTGGAAAAATGTTTCTCTTCACTTCAGCAGCTTCAGGTGGCTATTACTGGCTGGTATTCATTGCCGTATTAAATGCTACGATCTCCCTTTATTACTATCTGCTGGTAGTTAAAGCCATGTTTATCAATAAAAGCGACCAACCGATTGCAGCTTTTAAAAGTGATGCTTATACGAAAGTTGGATTGGCAATTTGTGCACTGGGTATTTTCATTTTGGGTTTCTGGAGCCAGGTTTATGAATTCATCAATGGCCTCTCCTTCGGAATCTGATTCAAGCCTTAATTAATTTTAAACATTTGACATTAAACAGACCATGGTACTTAGAGCTAAACATATTGTTGAAGAGATCAGCGGACAACGTTGCACTGTAGTGGAAAAGGGTGTTGAAAAGAACCGAGTTGATTTCTTAAAAGATCTGCTTAAGATCAATAATTTTGAAGTAGTAGTTGAAGAGGTTGCCAAAGCAGAGGAATCAACAACCCAACTTTATAATATCGGTGTAACGGACCTTGTTTTTAATCCCGTTATTGCTGTTTATGAAATGAGTTTGAGGAATGCAAAAGGAGAACCTGTTACGGCAGCTATCTGGGAACAGGAGACAACGGAAAGTATCAAAGAGTACTGGTTAAGGGCCAAATAAAAACATTCAGGCTATACGCAGAAAAAATGCTGTCTTCAGATTATGAAGGCAGCATTTTTTCTGTATATGCCAGTATGGTCATCGTAATTGCACATCCGGGATTTTCTGCAGGATTTCGCTGACTACAAACTTTTCTTCTTTTTCTTTATTCTGCTGATGGTCCCATACGGTAATTTAAATACCTGAAAACCAAAATATAAATAACCAACCAACCTACCGCAAAGAAAGTAAGCGCCCCGACAAATCCAAATCCGTAAAAAAACAGGATAGAGAACAGGAAATAAAAAAGATTAAAATAGGAAGAGATATAAAATGTTTTTAGTCTCAACTGATTAAGAATTTCTGACTCCACCTTTTCCCTGGAGAAGGCAACAAAGAAAAGACCTGCAATCAAAAGTACACCCCCTATCTCCTCTATCATCTGGTGCGTTATTACCGTAAAGTATTTGGCATTAATGTAGTGTATATAAATTGCGAAAAACTTCAGTTCCAGAAAGTCCGGTTTGTAATTGAAAGAGTAACGCAAAACAAGGAGTAAAATCCCGGCAGTAATTGAAATATAACCCGGAACTTTAAGACTCCATGGCAGTAAAATGATATTGTTTCTCATCAGTTTTAATTTTTTTTAATTTAACAATCACTTATGCCGGATCAAACAAATCAGGTTCTCCGCAATGATATTTTGAAAAGATAATTGAAAAAGCTGATCCAACCACAAAAAATGGCTGACAATTTTAAAAATGACCCGTTTTGACACACTCCTGCTATAAATAGGTCAAAAGTAACGACCAGAGGTAAAAAGCATTGTATTCTTTTTTTTTATCCTATTTAAAGTTGTTTTTTTGTACTAGCTATTATTGAATATTATTATTGTAAAATATTGTTCCGGAATATTCTCTTTTGCAGATTATGCCCTGGTTGAGGATGTACTTATGAATATTTCATACCCAATTACATAAAACTTTTCGATCATATAACAATTCGGATATTTCATTAATAACAGCCTAAAAAAACATTATTTTCAATGATCTGGAACGAGAAAATTGAATGCGCAACACGTGAGGAGATGAAGCTGATTCAATCTCAAAGATTGAAGGAGACGGTTCAGCGTATTTATCATGCAGTCCCATCCTACCGAAAAAAAATGCAGGAAGCAGGATTAACACCTCACGACATCCAGGGAGTAGACGACCTTTCCAGGTTGCCGTTTACTACCAAATCCGACCTGCGTGACAATTATCCATTTGGCCTCTTTACAGTGCCCATGAGTGAGATAGTAAGGCTTCATGCCTCCTCAGGCACAACCGGAAAACCTACTGTGGTTGGATACACCAGGAAAGATATTCAGATGTGGGCAGAAGTTGTAACACGATCCTTGTGCATGGCAGGTGTTCATCACCATGACATTGTGCAGATTGCTTATGGTTACGGATTGTTTACGGGAGGCCTCGGAATTCATTACGGTACCGAAAACCTGGGCGCTTCTGTCATCCCCATTTCAGGGGGAAATACCACCAAACAAATACAATTGATGGAGGATTTCGGAAGTTCTGTCATCTGCTGCACGCCGTCTTATGCACTCAACATTGCAGAAGTAATGAAGGAACAGGGAGTTGACCCTCGGAACCTTAAACTTCGTGTAGGTATTTTTGGCGCCGAACCCTGGACAGAGGCCATGCGACATGAGATTGAAACAAAACTTGGAATCAAAGCCATCGACATATACGGTTTAAGCGAAATCGTCGGTCCGGGTGTTTCCTGTGAATGTGAACATCAATGCGGGATGCACATTCATGAAGATCATTTCCTGCCTGAAATTATCGACCCTGAAACGCTTGAACCTGTACCCCGGGGTGAGATTGGGGAACTGGTTTTCACCACTATCACAAAAGAGGGAATTCCATTGATTCGCTACCGGACCAGGGATCTTACAAGGCTGATCTACGAACCTTGTATTTGCGGGAGAACCCTTGTCAGGATGGTAAAATGCAAAGGCAGGAGTGACGATATGCTTATTATCAGAGGGGTAAACGTTTTCCCGTCGCAGATTGAGACAGTACTGCTGCAAATGAGTGAAACCGAGCCTCACTATGTTCTGATTATTGAACGCGAAGGAACTCTCGATACTGTTACACTGATGGTAGAAGTTCAGGAACAGTTCTTTTCTGACGAAGTAAGAAAATTACAGGAACTGCGCTTGAAAATAACCAAGCAACTCGAAAGCGTTCTCGGTATTTCTGTCAATGTTAAACTGGTAGAGCCAAAAACCATCGAACGTACCCCCGGGAAGTCACAACGCGTGATAGACAAACGAAAACTGGTTTAAGAGATATGTGATAAACGAGATAATACATGAGATTAATTGTTTTGAATCTCATGTCTCATGTCACATAGTTCATATCTAAACACATTCTTTCTAAATAAAAAACAACATGATCATTAAACAACTCTCCGTTTTCCTGGAAAATAAATCAGGCAGGCTGCATGAAGTTTCCGCAATTCTGGGTCGCGCAGGAATTAATATGTCTGCCTTTTCAGTTGCGGACACCTCTGAATTCGGAATCCTTCGGCTTATCGTTTCGGACCATGAGAAAGCATTAAAAGTATTGAAAGAACAGAACTTCTCAGTGAATCTGACTGATGTCGTATGTCTGAATTGCCCGAATCAGCCGGGAGCCCTTGCCAAAGCCCTGGAGATATTGTCGGCTAATAACGTTTCCATTGAATACCTCTACGCCTATTCAGTCGGAGATGCTGCAAATGTCGTGATAAAGCCAGACCAGCTCGACAAATGCATCAAAGTTCTGACCGAACACAGGTTGGAACTGGTAAAGGCCAGTGATCTGTACAGGATATAAATATGGGCTGATTTTTATTGATTTTTTTTTACCTTGCGTTCCTGTTTCCGGTGGGATATCCGGCAATTGCGGGAACCCGTCATTTATTAAGATTATTTTTCATGAAGAAAATCGCTATACAAGGAATTAAAGGTAGTTTTCACGAAGATGCAGCCCTGAAATATTTTGGAGATGATGCCGAAATAGTTGAATGCAGCACCTTTCGTAAGGTTTGCGAAATGCTTGATCGCGATGAGGTGGATTGCGCCGTGATGGCTATTGAAAATTCCATCGCCGGCAGCCTTCTCCAGAATTATGCCTTAATTCGTGATTACCACCTGAAAATTATTGGAGAAATATACATTCACATACAGATGAACCTGATGGTTTTTCCTGGTGTAAAAAAGAAGGAAATCAAGGAAATTTACTCACATCCGGTTTCTTTTTTACAGTGCGCTGATTACCTTGAAAGGCATTTTCCAAATGCAGAACGTAAGGAATTAGGCGATAATGCAAAAGTTGCAAAAATCATTCAGGAGGAAAAGATTCTCCATGCAGCGGCGATCAGTAACCTCCGTTCAGCAAGCCTTTACGGACTGGAGATCCTCGACAAAGGTATCGAAACGAACAAGAGAAACTACACCCGTTTTTGGATACTTTCCAAACACGCAACTCTGAGTGATCGAAACGATAAAGCTTCATTATGTTTCGAAGTTGGACATTATTACGGCGCATTGGCCCGTGTACTCAATATTTTTGCAGAGAACAAGATTAACCTCAATAAAATTCAATCAGTACCGGTACTCGGAAAACCTAATGAATACACGATTCACGTTGATGTTGAATGGGATTCTGAAGGCGATTATGAGAGGGCCATCCATCTGATTTTAAAGAATGTCTCCAGCCTGGCGATACTGGGCGAATACAAAAAAGCAGATATTAACTCCTGAAAAACACAATAATATGGAAAAGATTGGAATTTTTTTCGGACCATTGAATGGGTCAGTCCACCGGATAACAAAATTGGTCGCATCAAAGATTGGCGCTGAAAACGTCGATTTGATACATATCTCTGAAGCCACTGCTTCTGACCTCGATAAATATTCACATATTATTTTTGGAATATCAACCATTGGGAAGGATACCTGGCAGCAAAAGTTTGACAACACCGACTGGTCACATTTCTTTCATGTCGTCTCTTCATACAATTTTGCCGGGAAAAAGGTTGCTATCTTCGGATTGGGAGACCACATTACCTATGCCTACCACTTCGTTGATTCGATGGGACTTCTGGGCAAGACAGTCAAAAATCAGGGCGGAGAAATCTTTGGCCAGGTAACCACAGATGGATACAACTTCCAGGATTCTGAAGCCATCGTTGACGGCCGGTTCATTGGTTTGCCGGTTGATGAGGATTTCGAGTCCGAACAGACTGAAGATCGTGTAACTTCCTGGATACAACTTTTGTCAAAGGATTTCTTAAAATGAAGAACACACCTGTTCCTGCATCCATCGTTGAAGAGAAAATTGCCGCACTCGACGTAGAAGAGATCGGGAATGCCTCAATCAGGGAAATAGTGCAATTGGTAAGCAACATAGAAGCAGCTACCGGTATACGCTATATCAGGATGGAAATGGGGGTACCCGGTCTTCCGCCTTCCCATGTTGGTGTTGAAGCAGAGATTGAAGCTCTGCGCAACAACGTAGCATCCATATACCCCAGGATTGACGGAATTCCTGATTTAAAGGAGGAAGCATCCAGGTTCGTGAAACTTTTCATGAACATTGATGTGAAACCAGAAGGCTGCATTCCGACTGTCGGTTCCATGGAAGGCAGTTACGCTGCTTTTCTGGTCTCAGGCTCCTGTCTCAAGGAAAAGGATACCGCTCTTTTCATCGATCCCGGATTTCCCGTGCAAAAGCAGCAGATGATGGTAATGAACCAGAAGTTCCTATCCTTCGATGTTTTTGATTTCAGGGGTGAAAAACTCAGGGAAAAGCTGGAATCTTACCTTTCGAAAGGAAATATCTGCAATATCATTTATTCCAACCCCAATAACCCTGCCTGGATTTGTCTTACCGAGGAAGAACTGGCGATAATTGGCGAATTATCAGTTAAATATGATGTTGTTGTAATTGAAGACCTGGCTTATTTCGCCATGGATTTCAGGCAGGACCTGTCTAAACCGGGTATTCCTCCGTATCAGCCTTCAGTAGCCAGGTACACGCCCAATTGGGTCATGATGATCTCCAGTTCAAAGGTATTTTCGTACGCCGGGCAAAGAATCGGAGTTCTGATAATATCCGATCAGCTTTACCACCGTCAATATCCAAACCTGAATGAACGCCTTCATGTACACGGATTTGGCAACGCAATCGTTCACAGGGTTCTCTATGCCCTCACATCAGGTACTTCCCATTCATCACAATATGCTTTGGCTGCGATGTTCAGACATGCCAATAACGGCGATTATGATTTCATTGGAGAAGTTAAGGAATATGGCGAAAAAGCCAGGATCATGAAGCAGCTTTTCGTATCAAACGGTTTTGACATTGTATACGAAATGGATATTGACAGGCCAATCGGGAATGGATTCTATTTTACAATAAGTTATCCCGGGATGAATGGTTCTTCACTGTTACATAATCTTCTATATTATGGCGTGAGTGCCATCTCTTTGGGCAATACCGGGAGCTCAAAACAAGGATTGAGAGCATGTGTCTCAAATGTACGTCGTGATCAATTCGAAGATCTTGAAACCAGATTGATTCAGTTTCACCGGGATTTCCCGGGCAACTTACAAATTGAAAGTTAAAATACCATTTTTTTGAAAATATGTAAGATATCGGATTCAGGACAAAAGTCATAATTGACGTCGTTTCCTATACCGAAATTTGAAATAAAAACATGGAATACAATGGCTAAAGTCATAGGAGCAGTAGTTGTTGACCTGGAAGTTTGCAAAGGTTGCAATCTCTGTGTCGTCTCTTGTCCAACCAAGACTTTGGGTCTCAACAGAGATGTCAATAGCAAGGGTTATCATTATTCCTATATGGAAAATCCCGAAAATTGCATTGGATGTTCAAACTGTTCTTCAGTTTGTCCGGACAGCTGTATTACAGTTTACAGATTAAAAATAGAATAGGCTAATCAATTAAAAAATCCAGATATGGGTGAATTAAGATTGATGAAAGGAAACGAGGTAATTGCCGAAGCAGCTATCCGATATGGTTGTGACGGTTATTTCGGATATCCGATCACACCTCAGTCTGAAGTGATGGAATCACTCATGGCACAAAGGCCCTGGGAAACCACCGGAATGGTGGTTTTACAGGCAGAGAGCGAGATTGCTTCCATTCATATGGTATATGGGGCTGCCGGCTGTGGCAAAAGAGTCATGACCTCCTCTTCGTCTCCGGGCATCAGCCTGATGGCTGAAGGAATATCCTACATAGCCGGATCCGAACTGCCATGTGTCATCGTCAATGTTCAGCGCGGAGGTCCGGGACTTGGAACCATTCAGCCTTCCCAGGCAGATTATAACCAGGCTACAAAGGGAGGAGGCCACGGTGATTACTCTCTGCTTGTACTCGCGCCGGCTTCAGTTCAGGAAATGAATGACTTTGTCGGCCTGGGTTTCGACCTTGCCTTTAAATACAGGAATCCTGTAATGATCCTGGCTGATGGTGTAATTGGCCAGATGATGGAAAAAGTTGAACTGATGGATCAGCAACCACGTTGGACCGATGAGCAGGTAAAAGAAATAGCAGGAAGCTGGGCTACGCATGGCAAAGGCAAAGAGCGGCAGAAACATGTTATCACATCTCTCGAGATGGACTCTCACATCATGGAGGAAAACAACCTGCGTCTGCAGGCAAAATATAAGCGGATGAAGGAAGAGGATGTCCGCTACGAAGCCATTGATTGTGAAGATGCTGACTATATACTCGTCGCTTTTGGCTGTGCAGCCAGAATTTGCCAGAAAACAGTTCAGCTGGCCAGGGCCAAAGGTCATAAAGTTGGCCTTTTGCGTCCGATTACACTTTTCCCATTCCCTGAAAAGGTTATTGCAGAAATGTCTTCACGCGTCAATGGTTTTTTGACTGTAGAGTTCAACGCTGGACAGATGGTTCACGATGTCCGCCTTGCCGTTAACGGAAAGACAAGGGTCGAATATTTTGGCCGCATGGGAGGTATTCTCCCATCTCCGGATGAGGTTGAAAAAGAACTTATCCAAAAAATGATAGGAGGTTAAATCATGTCAGATGTAGCGGAAAAAATTAAGAATATCATCAGGCCGGAAAACCTGATATATGGAAAGTCTCCCGTCCTGAACAATGTGACGATGCACTATTGTCCGGGATGTAGTCACGGCGTGGTTCACAAACTGATTGCAGAGGTCATTGATGAACTGGGAATACAGGATAAGACCATTGGGGTATCCCCGGTAGGTTGTGCTGTTTTTGCCTATAATTATATCGATATAGACTGGTCTGAAGCTGCTCACGGCAGGGCACCTGCTGTTGCAACGGGAATCAAAAGGGTTATGCCGGAAAAAACTGTCTTCACTTACCAGGGCGACGGGGATCTGGCTGCCATTGGTACTGCTGAAACAATGCATGCTGTCAACCGGGGCGAAAATATTGTGATGATCTTTATCAACAACGCCATTTACGGGATGACAGGCGGACAAATGGCTCCCACAACCCTGCTGGGCCAGGTGACCTCTACGACCCCCTATGGCAGAAATGTTGATTTGAATGGTTATCCATTAAAAATAACTGAATTAGTTGCTCAGTTACCTGGTGCAGCCTATGTTACTCGTCAAAGCGTTCATACTGCCGGAGCAGTTAGGAAAGCAAGGAAAGCAATACGGAAGGCATTTGAACTGTCCGAAAAAAATATAGGCACTTGCTTTGTTGAGATTGTATCTACCTGTAATTCAGGCTGGAAACTTTCTCCAGCCGATTCTAACGACTGGATGGTAGAAAATATGTTCCCTCTCTTCCCTCCGGGCGATCTGAAAGACGGAGGAAAGGATGCAACGGAACCTTATAAAGTACAAGGATAAAGTGAAGCGCCATTATCAAGTTTGATCCTTAGTAGTCTCTCTTTTCGAAAATTGTAAATACATTTTAGAAGCATGACTGAAGAAATAATAATTGCAGGATTTGGTGGTCAGGGAGTACTTTCCATGGGGAAAATCCTGGCATATTCAGGTGTAATGCAAGATCAGGAAGTGGCCTGGTTCCCGTCGTATGGTCCAGAAATGAGAGGAGGAACGGCCAATGTGACTGTAATTCTTAGCGACGACCGTATTAGTTCCCCTGTATTGAACGAATTTGATACTGCTATCATACTTAACCAGCAATCAATGACCAAATTTGAAAAAATGGTCAAACCGGGCGGCACCCTGCTATATGACCCGAACGGTGTGGTAAAGCATCCTTCAAGGAAAGATATCAATATTTACCGGGTTGAAGGTGCAAGACTGGCAGTCGAGATGGGCAATCCGTTAACCTTCAACATGATAGTATTGGGAGCCTTTTTAAAGGTTAAACCACTGATAATAATGGAGAACATAAAAAAGGGGTTGGAAAAATCCCTTCCTGAAAGAAACCATAAACTTATTCCGCTCAACCTCAAAGCAATCGGGGTTGGTCAGGACAACCTTGAAATCGTTCAGAAATTATAAGTCCTAAACAATATATGAAGCCGTCTTAACAGAAATTGAGACGGCTTTTTTATATCAGAACCTTGCTAAAAATCAGTTTATTGTACACCAATCATGTGAACAGTTTTCTTAATTTTAACCGATTAAACAACACTTGTTTTAATAATTAACCAGCTTCTGAATTTATGAGTATAAAAATCAGGTTGACCCTCATGAACTTCCTCCAGTTCTTTGTATGGGGTTCATGGCTTCTAACTATCGGGGCTTATTGGTTCCAGACAAAACACTGGTCAGGAACGGAATTCGGGGCAATCTTTTCCACCATGGGCATTGCATCCCTTTTTATGCCTGCCATCGCCGGAATTATAGCTGACAGGTGGATGAATGCAGAAAAACTCTATGGCATTTTTCATATCTGCGCAGCAGCAATACTTTTCATGGTCCCGAAAGTTGATAATCCTTCTGCCATGTTCTGGATCATGCTTATCAACATGATTTTCTACATGCCGACTATAGCACTTTCCATCACGGTAGGATATTCCACGCTTAAAAGCAAGGGTTTCGATATTGTAACTACCTATCCGCCCATAAGGGTCTGGGGGACTATTGGATTTATTGTAGCATTGTGGACCATTAGCCTGTTGCACCTTGAGACTACTGCCGGTCAGTTTTATGTTGCCTCAGCGGCCTCTCTATTGCTTGGCTTATACTCCTTTACATTGCCCAAATGCCCTCCGTTGGGCAAAACCCAGAAAAATTCGTGGGTAAGTGCTTTTGGACTGGATGCTTTCAAACTCTTCAAGAACCTGCGCATGGCGGTATTCTTTATTTTTGCCATGCTTCTTGGTGCAGCGCTGCAGTTAACTAACGCATACGGGGATACATTTTTGCATGATTTTGCCAATCTTCCAATATACAAAGATGCCATTGCTGTTAAATATCCCGCGATTATTATGTCAATTTCCCAGATATCTGAAACGCTTTTCATTCTTACAATTCCATTTTTCCTCAGGAGATTTGGAATCAAGAGGGTCATGCTGTTCAGTATGTTTGCCTGGGTTCTGAGATTTGGGCTGTTTGCCTACGGCAATCCGGCAGAGGGTCTGTGGATGATAGTTGCATCCTGTATCATTTATGGTATGGCCTTCGATTTCTTCAATATCTCAGGGTCCCTGTATGTTGAATCTCAAAGTGACCAGGGAATAAGGGCCAGTGCCCAGGGGTTGTTCATGGTTATGACCAACGGGTTCGGTGCATTTCTAGGCAGCAGAATAAGCGGGATCGTGATAGACAAATTTTATACTGTCGGCGAAACAAAAGACTGGCATGGCATATGGCTTGCATTTGCGGCATATGCATTGGTTTTAGCCCTTATTTTTCCTGTGCTGTTTAAATACAAACATGAAACGAGCATTGACCAAGCCAACAAAAGGTGATGTTAATATTTTTGCGATTTCCGTGAGTAATATTTGATATTCAATTATTTAACATCGCTACTTACGAAAGAAAAGAACTAAATTGTAATCAAACATGCTGAACAGACAACTTATCTCCCCCAAAAGCATAGTAGTCGTTGGCGCTTCCAACAATATCACCAAACCAGGCGGAAAGATCCTGAAAAACCTGCTGGAATACAAATTCAAAGGGCAGCTATTCGCCGTAAATCCTAATGATGATAATGTTCAGGGTATCAAAACTTTCCGGTCTGTCAGGGATTTGGGTGAAGTTGAGCTGGCAATACTTGCCATTCCTGCCAAAAGTTGTCCGGAGGCGGTAGCTGTACTCTCAAAAGAAAAAAACACAAAGGCATTTATCATCATTTCAGGAGGTTTCAGTGAGACAGGAAGTGAAGGCGCTGCCCTGGAAAGCGAAATCGTCGAACTGGTAAATCAGTCAGGGAGCTGTTTGGTGGGCCCCAATTGTATTGGAATGCTCACCCATGATTATGCCGGTGTATTTACTGAACCAATTCCCCGTCTTGAACCTACAGGTGTTGATTTTGTCTCGGGTTCAGGAGCCACTGCCGTATTTATCATGGAGTCTGCCATACCAAAAGGCTTAACATTTTCGAGGGTCATATCCGTTGGAAACTCGGCCCAGATAGGCGTTGAGGAGGTATTGGAATATTGGGACCAGAATTCTGAGAATGAATCGGAAGCCCGTGTCAAATTGCTTTATATTGAGGCAATTCATAATCCGGATAAATTTCTGGTCCATGCCGCCTCCCTGGTCAGAAAGGGCTTCAGGATCGCTGCAATAAAGGCCGGAAGTTCAAAAGCCGGCAGCAGAGCTGCTTCTTCACATACCGGGTCCATGGCAAGTTCAGATTCAGCCGTTGAAGCCCTTTTTCGCAAAGCCGGAATAGTGAGATGTTACGGCAGAGAGGAATTGACAACAGTGGCTTGCGTCCTGATATCCAAACAGATGAAGGGTAAGAACATGGCAATTATTACCCATGCGGGCGGTCCGGCTGTCATGCTGACAGATGCACTTGAAACGGGTGGAGTAAATATTCCGAAAATACCAGACTCACCTGTTAAAGAGAAATTGAAAAATAACCTTTTCCCTGGATCATCTGTCGAAAATCCCATTGACTTTCTTGCTACAGGTACTGCCGAACAACTTGATTTGATTATAGATACCGTTGAGAATGAAATGGAGGACATTGACGGGATGGCAGTAATCTTCGGAAGTCCGGGCCTCACTTCAGTCAAGGATGTATACGAGGTTTTGAACCGGAAGATGAAACAATGTAAAAAGCCGATATACCCGATTTTACCTTCAGTGATGAATGTAAAGAAGGACCTTGCCTATTTTCTTTCACATGGCAATGTCAACTTTCCCGACGAAGTACTGCTGGGCAGGGCTCTTACCAGGGTAAAACTGACTCCAAAGCCGCACACACCAGAAATCTACCTCAATGGAGTGGATGTTCCACGCATCCGGAGAATCATTGAAAATTCTCCGAATGGCTATCTGCCACCCAGCACAATTGAAGAACTTCTGGCTGCAGCCTCTATCCCGTTTACACGTGAAATCGTTGCTCAGAATGTGGAAGAAGCCAGGATTGCCGCTGAAAAAATCGGATTTCCACTGGTGATGAAAGTCGTGGGTCCTCTACACAAATCGGATGTGGGAGGTGTTACCCTGAATGTCAGGTCAATGGAGATGGTTGAAGTAGAATTCAAACGCATGATGCAAATCAGGCACACAACTTCAGTAATTCTGGCCGAACAGGCAGAGGGTATTGAACTTTTCCTTGGTGCCAGTTACGAACCTACATTTGGCCATGTAATCCTGTGCGGCATTGGGGGGATTTTTGTCGAAGTGCTGAAAGATACAACATCAGGCCTTGCACCACTAACTTTCTGCGAGGCAGACTCAATGATCCGTAACCTGAAAGCCTACCCTATTATCAAAGGTTTCAGGGGAAAAACTGGTGTAAACCGCAAAAAATTCGCAGAAATCATTGTCCGTTTATCATCAATGCTACGTTTTGCCACTGAAATTAAAGAGATGGACCTTAACCCCCTGATGGGAATTGGTGACAGAATCGTAGCGGTTGATGCCAGGATCCGTATTGAGAAATAAAAAATATACCCGGATGAAATACAGTCGTTATGCATTAATTATTCTGGCACTGCTTACTCTTATTGCCTGTCAACAGGATCCGTCAAACCAGAGATTTGAAAAATTTGCTTCCGTACAGGATAGTTTATTTGTCAGGGCATACCAGAAAAGAGACATCGGCACCTATCAAACCTTATTGAATGAATATTTATTAAAATACAATAAACTCTCAGAATCAGATCAAAAGAAATTTGCTGGCTCATTGAGCAATATTTACTATAATTTCTGCTGTGCATACGCATTATCAGGAGATAAGGCAAATGCACTTTCTTCTCTAAAGAAATCGATGGAGGCAGGTTATACTGATTATTCACATATCCAGGTGGATAAAGACCTGGATGGCATCAGAAATGAGAACGAATTTAAAAATCTGACCGGACAATTGAGAAAAATCGGAGACTTTGTTTACATTTTAAAAAAGGCAGAAGCATATGATCCTGATGATAAGAGAACGCTGCCTGAATTCACTTACCAGTCAGCTGATGATCCGAATCTGGTCGCACTACGCACAGCATTTAACCTCGATTCTGTTGCCGGCGCAGGGAATGATGTCACCAAAATCAAGAATTTGCTGCATTGGATACACACTTTGATCCCACATGACGGGAATCATGGCAATCCCGTGGTAAAGAACGCGATGAGCATGATTAAAGAATGCAAAAGAGACAACAGGGGACTCAATTGCCGTGGATTGGCTACTGTCCTGAATGAGTGCTATTTGTCAATTGGGATCAAATCAAGATTTGTGACATGTTTACCCAAGGATAGTTTAAAAATGGACAACGATTGCCACGTTATCAATATGGTTTACTGCAAATCTTTAAAAAAATGGATATGGATCGATCCCACCAATGAGGCTTATGTTACCAACGAAAAAGGCGAGTTGTTAAGCATTGAAGAGGTTCGGGAGAGAATTATAAAGGAATTACCACTGATAGTCAATCCAGAGGCAAACTGGAACATGAAATCACCGGTGGTCATTTCTGAGTACCTCTATCGCTACATGGCAAAAAACCTCTATATGCTTGAATGTCCGGTTAATAGTCAGTATGATACAGAGACCAATGCCCAGGGGAAAGTCGTAAGTTACATCCGGTTGGTTCCAATGGACTATTTCGACCAAAAGCCTGATAAAAAAGAAAGTAACGGAAACATTATCTATAAAACCAACAACCCAAAAATATTCTGGCAAACGCCTAATACAAAATCTATCAATAGTTTGTAATTCTGCATATTATCCATTTTTTTACAACATTAAAAATCCCTTACTGCTTAGTTCAACAAAAGGACGGATAATTTATTATCAGCCATTTCAGTTTGTGTTTTAAGCTCTGGCACGTGTTCCGGCCTTGTTACCTAACCTTAATCAATAGTAATATTCAATGTCCTGTCAGTTTCAATTCTCAATTCTCAATTACTTACTGTAATTTTGCTGCAAACTGAATTGATTTTGAGAGATCACAAATTACAGGATTGGTTGCCCACAACCATTAAAGAGGTAAGGGCATTGGGATGGGAAGAGCCGGATGTCATTCTCTTCTCGGGTGATGCCTATGTGGATCATCCTTCTTTTGGTGCTGCAGTCATTGGAAGAATCCTCGAGCGTGAAGGGCTGAAAGTCGCCATTGTACCCCAGCCCAACTGGCAGGATGACCTTCGTGACTTCAAAAAAATGGGAACACCAAAGCTTTTCTTCGCCATTACAGCCGGATGCATGGATTCCATGGTCAACCATTATACAGCCAACAAGCGAAAACGGTCAAATGATGCCTATACCGCCGGTGACAGGGCCGGAGCCAGGCCTGATTATGCTACCATTGTTTATTCGAATATTCTAAAAAAATTATATCCTGATGTTCCTTTGATTATAGGAGGTATTGAAGCATCCCTGCGCCGCGTAACACATTACGATTACTGGTCTGATCAGCTAAAATCAAGTATACTGATTGACAGTAAGGCCGACCTGCTCTTTTATGGAATGGGAGAAAAATCGCTGATCAGCTTGGTCCGGCAACTTGGTTCCGGGAAACAGCTGAGTGAAGTGACAGCGATACCTCAGACAGCCTTTGTTGTTCACAAGGATGAAAACTTTGAGTCGGATTCCTCCTGGAAGGAAGTGACCCTGTTCAGCCACGAAGCGTGTAAGAAGGAAAAAATCAACTATGCCAAAAATTTCAGGATAATCGAAGAGGAATCCAACCGGATGGAGCCTGACACAGTGCTGATACAGTCGAATGGGGATAAAAAAGTTGTGATTAACCCTGCCTGGCCTCCGCTGTCAACAGAAGAGGTAGACAATTTCAGCGATCTGCCTTATACTCGTCTCCCTCATCCCAGGTACAATGGCAAAGGATCAATTCCGGCCTATGAAATGATCAGGCATTCTATCAATATTCACAGGGGATGTTTTGGCGGTTGTGGTTTTTGTACAATCTCAGCACACCAGGGTAAATTTATTGCTTCAAGATCTGAGTCTTCCGTGATGAAGGAGGTTGAATCAGTTGTAGAAATGCCTGATTTCAAGGGATATATATCCGATATAGGGGGACCATCCGCGAATATGTACAGAATGGTTGGGAAAGACCTTTCAATATGCAGGTTATGTAAAAGACCTTCCTGTATTTACCCTTCAGTCTGCATCAACCTGAATACGGACCACCGGCCAATGAGCAGCCTATATAATAAAGTGGCTGAATACAAAGGAGTGAAAAAAGCTTTTATTGGCAGTGGAATTCGCTATGACATTATTTTCCATCGTGTTACAGAAGAAAATATCAACAAAGGAAATCTCGACTACCTTGAACAGGTAATTGAGAAACATGTCTCGGGCAGACTGAAAGTTGCCCCGGAACATACTGCAAACCAGGTACTTTCAGTGATGCGGAAACCTGCTTTTTCACAGTTTGAGAAATTGAAGAAATTTTTCGACCAGGCCAATGAAAAATTTGGATTGAAACAACAACTCATACCCTATTTTATCTCTAGTCACCCGGGAAGCGATATAGAAGCCATGGCAGACCTGGCTGCCAAAACCAAGGCGCTGAACTTTAAACTTGAACAAATACAGGACTTTACCCCGACTCCCATGACCCTGGCAACAGTTATCTATTATTCTGGTTATCACCCTTATACACTTGAAAAAATCTACACAGCCAAAACATCCGACCAAAAGCAGGCACAACGAAAATTCTTTTTCTGGTACAAAAATGAATACAGAAAAGAGTTGATTGCAGAACTCCGGAAAATCAACAGGCCGGATCTGGAGAGGATACTATTCAACAAGTAGCTTGGAATTACCGATTTTCAATTTTGGAATACCACAGAGATGAATTTCCAGAAATTTCAAGATTGAAGATTTCTTAATCTCACGAAATATTTTTCAATTTATAAACATTGGATTTTCATCTCAGCTTTAACATATTTCAATTTTATTTCTAAACTATTTCGATTGGATTTCCATTGCATTTCGATGTATTTCCAAATCATCAAATTATAAATCCCCTAAAATCAACAATGCTGCACAATCCAAAATCCAAAATTCTCTTTCTACCTGTGAAATCCTTCCCCTATATACTCCAATCCGGTTTCCAGTCCGCTTCGCCAGTAACTCCACTGATGACCACCATTTCTGACTCTGTATTCATGCGGAAGGCCCAATTTTCGCATTTCAATATGCAAAACGGAATTCCCGTTAAACAAAAAATCATCGTCTCCGCAATCGATCCAGTAACGGACGGTTCTAAGTTTGTCTAGCGGAACACTGTGAATCAGATCCAACGGGTTATTTGCTTTCCAGTATTCATTTAACCTGGCTTCACCCTGCAGTTTATTGCCAAAAAGACCGGCAAAGTACATTTCAAATTCCTGCCCGGATTTTTTAATGATCTCTTCATCCGTAAATGTTCCTGAACTCAGGGCGACGCAACAGGAGAAAAGATCCGTATGCCGCATGCTCAGTTTCAAGGCACCATAGCCGCCCATTGAGAGACCTGCAATTGCCCTGTATTCCTTGGAGGAACGAATTCTGTACTCTTTTTCAACAAAAGGCATCAGCTCATTGACAAAAATATCTTCCCAAAGAATTTTTCTGTCATAACTATTGCAATACCAGGTTAATTTTCCATCCGGCATAACAATGATGCATGGAGGTATTTTCCCTTCTGCTATCCCTTTATCCGCAATTCTGTTGGCTTCACCGAATTGTATCCATCCCGTCTCATTGTCAGAATAGCCATGAAGCAGATAGACTACCGGATAACTTCGCTGAGATGTTGCATAATCAGCTGGCAGATACACCGTATAGTTCATTTTAACCCCTGATTTTGAGTTGAATGTCAAAGATTCGATAACTTTTCCACTTTGGGCGAAGGCACTGTTTAAACTGAATACAAATACCAGGAAAAAAAGCAGATTTCTCATACGTAAATAGATTGATTTTAAATTGTGACAATTATTCGCAAATCAGCGAACCCTGTCTCCATGAAGACTATTTTCTTACCAGTGAATAATTTATAAATCCTGAAGTTTTCATATTTTTATTCGATTCATGGACAGATAAGTAGTATATCTCTCAACAAATCTAGCAAAATAATGACCAGTTATGCTATCTTTGGAAGTAGATTCTCACCTATATAACAGCAAAAATATGATAACAGTTGTTCTCGGATTCCTATTTGGCACATTTCTGCAAAGCGCCAGATTAAACCGTTTTGATACCATCAGCGGCATGGCAACCCTCGAAAATTTTAAAGTAGCCAAGGCAATCGCCCTTGCTATCGGTGTGGGTGCAATATTTCTGAATCTTGAAATAAGTATGGGATTGGCATCCTATCAAATAAAACCATTTCTGGTTGGTGGGATCATACTTGGAGGACTGATTTTCGGAGTAGGTATGGCTATTCTCGGATATTGCCCGGGTACGGTCATGGTTTCTGCAGGAGAAGGGTCTCTTGACGCGGTGGTTGGTATCCTGGGAGGATTGGCCGGAGGGCTGGTTTATACCCTCGTGTTGCCTTCTATCGCTACTCTGCTGGGTCCGAATATCGGTACCTGGTCGCTGTTTACAGCATACGGGACTTCCCCCGGCATATTTATTCCCCTGGTGATACTTTGCGGACTTGCATTTATCGCAAGTGCCTTTGTCGTTCACAAACTTGACAAAAGCAAGGACAGAAGCTGGATCATTGCCGGAATTGGTATCGCCCTGCTGAATACATTTGTCTTTCATTATGCAAACCGGCCGATAGGCGCTTCTACCTTCTTCCCATTTGTAGCTGACAATATTTTCGGGGTGGTGAACAATGACTATTTTACAAAAATAAGTAAGCCCGGAGATTGGGAGGTAAAATTCCTCGCCGGCGGATTATTATCCGGACTCCTGATTTCATTGCTGAGGAAAGATTTCAAAATCAGGCTGATTCACGATAATTGGGAGAAATACAAAGGCAAAAGTTATGGAAAGCGGATTTTCTGGGCTTTTACAGGAGGTTTCATTCTGATATTTGGTGCCCGTATGGCAGGCGGATGTACCTCAGGGCATATAATTTCGGGTGGGATGCAATTGGCTGTAAGCAGCCTGGTCTTTGCTGTCTTTGTCTTTGCCGGACTGCTTCTGACAGGAAAATACTTCTATGTCAAAAAATAAATATTTGGAATACCTGTTCGTAATTTTTTCCTAATAACATAAATTACTAATAACCAAATTCTTAGCTAAAATTATGACTATTCTTTGCAAATATGGCTACCGGTAATTTTTTAGCATTCGATCTTGGCGCTTCATCAGGCAGGGCCATGCTTGGAACAATCTCAGACCAACGACTAAAAATCACCGAGGTTCACCGGTTCGAGAACCGTATGGTTGAAATCGACAATCATTTCTACTGGAATATCTTTTCGATTTTTGATGAGCTTAAAACTGGTTTAAGAAAATGCATCCATGATTTTGGTATCCAGCCTGATTCAATTGCCATCGATACCTGGGGAGTTGATTTTGCTTTTCTTGACAGGAACGGGATGATAGCTTCACTTCCTTTCGCGTACAGGGATCGTCGCACGGACCACGCAATGGATGAGTTTTATAAGTTGATACCACGGGAAGAGCTTTACAAGATGACAGGAATCCAGCTTATGCAGTTTAATTCCCTTTTTCAGCTGTTTATCAATCACAAGACAAAGGAGCCTCAATATGAAACAGGGAAAGATCTTCTTTTCATGCCGGATGCCCTTTCCTATCTTTTTTGCGGTGTAAAGAAAAATGAATTTTCTATCGCGTCCACCTCACAACTGTTAAAACCCGGCAAACTGGAATATGAGGAAATGCTTTTCCGGGTGATGGGGATTGATCAATCTATCATGCAGGAAATAGTCTTGCCTGGAACAATACTGGGAAATATTAAACCTGAAATACAAAAAGAGACAGGCAGTACGGCAATTCCTGTGATTGCAGTGGCTTCCCACGACACAGCTTCTGCCATCGCCTCAGTACCCGCGAAAGGCCGGAACTGGGCCTATATAAGCTCCGGCACCTGGTCACTCATGGGGATAGAATCAGAACAACCGCTTATATCCAAAGAGATACTTGACCTTAATTTTACCAATGAAGGGGGTGTGGAAGGTACAACCAGGTTCCTGAAAAATATCATGGGATTGTGGTTGTTGCAGGAATGCAGAAGAGCCTGGTCCAACAAAGTTAGCTATTCCTGGAGTGAAATGGTTGATTTAAGTATCCATGCCCAACCATTTAAATGCCTGATAGATCCCGATGACCCAGGTTTTCTGAATCCTTCAGACATGCCTGAAGCCATTATCGGTTTCTGTCTGAAAACAGGTCAAAATCCCCCTGAGACGCACGGTGAATTCATCAGATGCATTTTCGAAAGTCTTGCGATGAAGTACAGGCTGACACTTGAATCAATCCAATCAGTAATTTCATATCCCATAGAAAGGATTCATATCATTGGCGGAGGCGCCAACAATGACCTGCTTTGCCAGTACAGCGCCAATGCACTTGGCCTGCCTGTCATTGCGGGACCCACAGAGGCAACTGCAATAGGTAATATCATGATCCAGGCTAAATCCATGAACACGGTTGCTTCCCTGGATGAGATAAGAAGCATGGTTGGCCGGTCATTTGAAACAAAAACCTTCGAGCCAAACGATTCGCTGGTTTGGAAAACTCAGTTCGAAAGATTTTGTCGCCTGGTAAAATAATGGTATTAATGGTAGCAGCAAGATATTTGGTTTAACTAATTTTATGTTTCACTGAATACAATTTTGATGAAACCATAATATTTCTATTTTTGACTTAATGACTTTATCATATTTTTTAGTCACAAAAAATATTAACATGAAAAAATTCTTTGTTACCATTATAGTTATTATTGCACTTTCCGGTTTTACTTCCGCACAGGTTGAAGACCACTCTTTGGGTTTGCGTTTTGGCAGTTTATTCGGTTTGGGGACCGAAATTTCCTACCAGCACGGATTGAATAATATAAACAGGCTGGAAGTCGATTTAGGCTTCAGCAGCAGGTACGAATATAATAATTCCAGTCGTTACGATTACAACAGCTGGGCATTAACCGGACTTTATCATTGGGTCTGGAGTCTTGAGAACAACTTTAACTGGTATGCAGGTCCGGGAGCACAGATCGGAAGCTGGAATTCAATGATTTATGGATCCAGGTACAACAATGGGTTATTTCTTGCAGCAGCAGGTAATGTTGGTATAGAGTATTCTTTCCCCGTTAAGATTCAAATTGCTCTTGATGCCAGGCCTCAATTAGGACTACTTAACTCAGGAAGTGGTATCAATATTGGCTTATCGGTAAGATACCAATTCTGAAAAATCACCATAAACGCGGATGATATCCATTTTACTGGTTCTTTCAGGAGGGATTGTACTCGGTTTGCTACTTGTTAACAAACCAGTTTTTCACCGGATCAACAATCATTTGCTGAACTGGTCGATCTATCTCCTGCTCTTCCTCCTTGGTATTTCGGTTGGAACCAATGATGAAGTCATCCGCAACCTGGATAAAATCGGATACGAAGCCATCACAATAGCCTTAGCATCCATCTCCGGCAGCGTGCTGCTCTCCGCATTACTTTTCAAACTTGTTTTCCGGCAGAATGAGAAGTAGTTTAATAATTTTCGCCTTTTTTGTCACAGGTGTGTTAGCCGGGCTGTCAGGAAAGTTACCTGCTGGTTTCGACTGGGATAAAATCGGGGGCTTTGCACTTTACCTGCTTATGTTGCTGGCCGGAGTAAGCATAGGCAGCGACCCGAATTCCTGGAAAGTTCTTTCCACTCACAATTATAAAATCATCTGGGTTCCGGTCACAATTATCCTTGGAACCCTTGCAGGTTCTGCAATGGTGGCGCTGATTATTCCTTCCCTGACCCTAAGGGAATCTATGGCAGTCGGGGCAGGATTCGGATATTACAGCCTTTCAAGCGTTTTTATCACACAACTCCACAGTCATAGCCTGGGGGTAGTGGCACTTCTTTCGAATATTTTCAGGGAAATATTCACCTTGCTGGCAACTCCGTTCCTGGTAAGATATTTTGGCAAACTTGCCGGAATTGCCTCGGGCGGCGCTACTGCCATGGATACCACCCTTCCGGTCATTAGTCGATATTCCGGGAAGGAATATGCAATAATTGCTGTCTTTAGCGGCATAGTCCTCACGATACTTGTTCCGTTCCTGGTCACATTCATCATCACTATCTGATACTAGCCCTCTTCAAAGAAAGCCTCCGGTCCCGGATAGTCGTATTCTGCCATTGCCTTGTCAAGAGGGAAAAGGAAAAACTTGCATTTAGCTGTGGCACAGACTGTTCCATTGTTACTCAAAATTTTACCTTCGACTATTGCCATCCTGCTGTTCTGCTCGATAAGTTTCGCCCTAAGTTCAATTTCGCCTTCACTGACCAATACTGCCTTCCTGTAACTTATTTCCATTGAAGTGGTTACACCAACGGTTTTACATACTGACTGAACCACCCAGCTGCAAAGTTCGTCAAGCAAGGCAGCCTGTATGCCCCCATGCAATATGTTTCTGAATCCTTCAGCCCATCTTTGCGGGCTCCATTTTGCCACAACATCATCACCATCCTGTTCAAATTTAAGCTGTAAGCCCTTATCGTTGTTTGGCGAACAGCCAAAACAATTGTAATCTTTTCTTCCCGACTTAATATAGGGATTTAATATTTTTCTCATCATTGGCACTTTTATAATAAATCAACCTTAACTACTTCATTTTTATTAAGATACCATATATTTCCTTCACATGTTGCATATCCCATTGTCTTCAGATCATTGAGGTAACCCTTCATCTGCCTGATATCCTTTTCCGATTTCTCGCCGGTTTTGTAATCGATCACAACTGCCTGATCCTCCTTAAGCATGACCCTGTCGGGCCTGTGCCTCGATTCACCGGTCCGCAGAATATCCCTTTCATTCAACACTTTCCATTCTCCATCAAACCATTTTGAATAGGGAGGACTCTGCAGAAGCTCATCAATTTGAGCAAAGAGTTCTTTGCCCTCCCCGACTGTCAGCATCCCGGAAGTAACCATTCCGTGAACTGCCGGACCTGCATCCTTCCTTGTTTTTATGTTCTCAAATACCTGGTGCATAATTGTTCCCTTGTTGATCCTCTCAGTCTTCACATTACCTGTAAGCCGGAAATATTCCCTGCTGTGCAACCGGATATTCATTTTCATGCAGTTTGAATTCAAAGTCAGCTCATCATTCAAAATCTCCTTAACAACTGCTGTTGCTGTCTCTGGCGCATCAATCAATTGCCCGGCCTCAAGAATTTTTTCCACCGGATCCCAGTATTTTTCAAAATCAATATATTTCTGCCGGTCGATACTATCTGCAGGCAAAGGTTGTTCGATCAGATGCTGGATTAGTTCCGCGACTGTCCCAGGCTTCTTATTTACAGCCTTATATGGCATTATGACAAAAAGATGGTTTACTGCCCTTGTCATCGCAACATAAAGCAGGTTGAGATTATCCATCGTACTCAACATGGTTTCAGCGAAATAATCGTGCGCAAAGGCCGAATTCTTTAGAGTGGTGTCACATTTTACGAGAACTAAATTCAACATGTTGAACGGATCGCCTTCCGGGATAGCCCATAAGTAGTTTGGCTTATTGGGATTCAGGGCAATCTCCCAGTTGCAGAAAGGGATAAAAACGGTATGATATTCCAGTCCCTTGGATTGGTGTATGGAAGAGATGCGGATGAAACCCCTGACGGTTGGCAGGTTGATAGTTTTGTTGCTCCCGGCAGATTCCCACCAATCCAGAAATCCGGGAATGCCTCCGTAATCTCCTCTCCCATATTCCAATACCAGGTCCATAAATGCCTGAAGGTACACTTTCTCGCCCGTCACTTTCCCCAACCTGAAATGATCGGCAATCAACACAACAATCTCAAAAAGAGGCAATGCCAGCAATGCAGAAAGAAATTCAGAGGGGGCATCAATATCCAGCCAATTTTTGAAGAATTCAGGCAATGGAACATCCGGATCGAAAAAAACATGCAGGTCTGAAGGAGGTTCCTCACCTGTTTGCTCCATCAACGGAAGTAAAATACGATAATAGGAATATAATATCTCGCCACGAACGGACAGAGGTTCTTTGCGGGTATAAATTCTGAAGAAGTTAACAAGGAATTTAACCACCGGCGATTGACCAATTTTAAGAGTATCGCTCGTGATGACGTCGTAAATACAGCCGGGTTGGGCATTTGTCTTTTTTCTCTCCCATAAAGCTTTGGCAACTTTTTCCGCCTCAGAATTTTCCCTGACAAGTATGGTGATTTCTTCAGCTTTAACTCCTGATTGCTGGACCATCTCCAGTTGCCCGATTAGCTGAACCAGTGCCCTTACCCTGAAATCTTCTTTCCTGGAACTTCCTTCAACATCAACAAATGATAGTTTGAAATAACCGGACTCATCTCCTTTAAAAGAACAATACTGGTATTGATCAGAATAGGCATCAGCAATCACACCTTTAAGGTCCTGAAATTGCTTTTCTTCGGTTTCTGATTCTATCCAGTCATTCAGATAATTGGAAGCACGCCAGAAAAGTGAATTATTGAAATCCACGATACTTTTTTTGCTCCGCCAATTGATATTTAATTCTTCGATCTTAACGCCCTGGTGTGAGAGATCGGTAGCAAGCTGGTTAGCCAGCAGGTTCCAGTCACCGTTTCTCCATCTGTAAATTGATTGCTTGACATCACCAACCACTAAAGACGAATTTCCCGATGCCAGGGTATTTTCGACCAATGGCCTGAAATTCCACCATTGCTGACGGGAGGTGTCCTGGAACTCGTCCAGCATGAAATGATGGTAAACCATTCCAACTTTTTCGTAGATAAAGGGAGTATCATTCCCTTCAATAATTTTCCCGATTATCCTGCCCGAATCACTCAATAAGACTGAATTACTTTCAGCCAAAACCTCCTTTATTTTTAATGCTATGTTGCCCAGCAGGCCAAAAGGATAGATATTTTTTAATATTGCCTGCGCAGTGTTAAGCCTGGTAAGTTCTTCAATTAAAACTTCAATTGAATACTTCAAAAGGCGGTTAAGATCATTGAAATATAATTTTTCAATATTTTGCTTAACCTGAGGGAGATCCGTTTTCTTGGACCAGTTTTCCAGGCTATCACAAGCATCTGATATAGTTTTTGTTGGAGGTTCAAATTTCCCGGCAGCCAGTTTATTGAAGTGATTGGCAAACGAATTTTTACCTCCTTTTAATTGGTCGTATGTCAGTCCGGCCCGGCTGATCATCTCTAACCCATCCGTTCCTAATTTCTTAAGTCGCTCTTCAGTCTCCAGGACCACTTTTTTGACCTCTGTGACATAATGGCTCAGTTGCTCTTTGCCGGCAAGGGTTTCCAGCAATTCATCCCCGTGAATTTTGAAAGTCTCTTTTTCGACCTCCTTGCCAAATTTGAGCAGCTCTTTCTTAAAATCCCAGCTTCTGCCCTCCTCAAGATTGTCCTCGAGGAACATCACCATCCAGCTTTTCAGAAGGTCATTGCTATCTATCTCCTGGAACAGAAGGTCTACGGCATCTTCCAGCGCCTGCCTGTTGTCAATTTCAGTCTTGAAGGAAGCGTTCAGCTTTATTTCCCGCGCAAAAGACCTGATTACTTTCTGAAAAAAACTATCAATGGTCATCACGGAAAAACGCGAGTAATCATGGAGAATCAATTTCAGAATCAGGGAGGCTCTTCGCCTGAGTTCACCTTCACTCCCAAAATCCTTTAAATCATCAAGGTATTTAGATTCTTTGCCGCTGGAAAGACCCGACAGTTCTCTTAAAATGCGTTCCTTCATTTCTGCCGTGGCTTTGTTGGTAAATGTTACGGCAAGGATATTTCTGTAGGATTTGGGGTTGTCAAACAGCATTTTCAAATACTGCCCTACCAGGCTGAAGGTTTTGCCGGACCCGGCCGAGGCCTTATATATAGTCAGTCCACCCTGATCTGTCATATTTTAACCGTTTAAATTTTATTTTTCAAAGATCAGATAGAATACCCACGTAATCATTTTCGGTTGGTGTGAAAATAATCTAATGGGTATTTCAGGGTTTATTCAGTTTAAATCTGACTCTCAGAACTCCATCCTCAAAACTAGAAGAAACCAGTTGAAATTGTCCTATTTCAGAAGTATTCCCGACATGTGGCCCAATGCACGGACATTCGTCATAATCCCCAACCGATACGATCCTGATAAGATCACCACTTTCTTCCGGCAGCCTTTTCAGGTTGTAGGCCTGTTCAGCTTCAACCAGTGAGATCAACTTTTCTGTAACATCCAGCTTTCTGTCAATAACCAGATTGATTCTTTCACTTAGTTCTTTTTCCTCTTCTGAAGACAGTGACCGGTCAAAATGGTAATCACATTTCGATTTTTTCTTCTCAATATGGCTCGAATAGGATCTTTCGCAGCCGAACATTCTTACCATAGTCTGGTTGAGAATATGTTCGGCTGAATGCATCTGAGGATCGTAACTCTTCATTTGTTCCAATTTTGTGAGTGCTAAATTTAGGAATTATGTTTGAACCTTCAGACGTACCTATGCCGGACAATTTTCCCTGTTCTCCATGAAAAAGATAATGTTGCTGCAGGCCAAAAACAAACATAAGAATCGTTGAGGGTGCAAGTCTGTCCTGAAAGTTCAGGTTTGAGGTTTACAAGGATTGAAAAAATGCATTATTATATTATATTAGTATGTTTTCAGCTTAAATAGAAAAAAATAGTTGCAACCAGTGCAACATTTTATTTTGAGCTGCGTCATTGTAGTAAAAAAGAAAATCAGGCAATGTACATCAACATTCATCAGCCACTGATTGACAAGTGTCTTGAAAACGACAGGCAGGCACAAGCGGCTATTTACAAGTTGTATTTCAGGTCAATGTACAACACCTCTTTGCGAATTGTCAACAGGCCGGATGAAGCCGAAGACATCATGCAGGAGTCATTTCTGACTGCTTTCCGGAAACTGGGCAGTTACAAAGGAGAGGTGAGTTTTGGAATATGGCTGAAGCGAATCGTAGTCAATCGTTCTCTGGATTATTTGAGAAAGCGAAAAGTGGAATTTGAAGAAGTACGTGCCGACCATCCCGTTTACTCGGACGACAATGAAACGGACGAAAACGAATATAGCATTGAGGAGGTAAAAACCACGATTTCGCAGCTGCCCGACGGTTACAGGACCATCCTCTCCCTCATTCTCCTGGAAGGATACGACCACGAAGAAGTAAGCGAGATACTGGGATTCAGCAATGTGACAAGCCGAACTCAATTCTGCAGGGCTAAAAAGCATCTTCGGGACCTGATGATCGAAAAAAGAAATAAACAAATGAAAATATCATATTATGGATAAGCTGGATAAACTCTTCAATGAACAGAGGGAAGCATTTGACGAAGAACCGCCGGAAGGTCATTTCCAGAGGTTTGAAGCCAGGCTTGATCAATATCACACAAAAAAAGGAGGTTTCGCAGTTGCCTGGCCATTTTTAAAGGTTGCCTCCGTTGTGATCATCCTTTTACTCTCTGCCAATTTGATCATACATTTTTTACCAGGAAAAGCAGCTAAGAACCAGCCACTGTTTGCCAACAGTGAGTTGAATGAGACTGCAAGATTTTATACTGCCAGGATAAACAGCGGAATGTCAAGCCTGAAACAGATGGCGGCACAGGGAGTTGGGAGTGAGCAGGAACTGAAGCAGGTAAACAAGGAAATGGCGGAGATGGATAGCCTGTACAGTGATCTGCAAAAGGAATACAGCAAAAATCCCAACGATGAAAGAGTTATAAATGCGATGATCGAATATTATCAGACCAAACTCAATATTATAAATACAATCAAGTCAGATTTAGACCATGCAAAAACAATTAAAAATAAAAAACATGAAAACTCGAAACTTTAATTTACTGATGATCTTTTTGATGTTGTTTGCTCTTCAGGCAAATGCCGAGAGAATATCAAAAAGAATTTACAAAAGCTTCCCCGTGAACCAGGTGGCGAAGCTTGAACTCTCGAACAAATACGGCAATATTCAGATTGATGATAACCGCAAGGACTCAGTGGTAATCAATGTGCAAATTTGGGTTGACGGCAGCGGAAGCCGCGCACAGCGCTTGCTAGACAATATCGATGTAAATATAAGTAGCTCAGGCAGTACCGTTTCTGCTTCGACAGAATTTCACAATGACCTGAATGCAAATATGGACTTCAGCATTGATTACGTCGTTTCGGTACCGGCCGACCGTGATTTGTCTGTAGAACAGAAATATGGAAACGTCAACATGAATAATCTGACGGGAAAAGGAATCTTTGATATCAAGTACGGTGAAATAAGGGCTAAGAACCTCCTGTCTCCGGGACTTAACATCGAGCTCGGTTACAGCAAGGCATATATCGAAGCCACAAAAAACCTCGAACTTTCGATTAAATATTCAAAGCTAACACTGGAAAAAGCTGACAATATTAGCGTTGAATCCAGATATTCGGGTCTGAATTTCGGCGATTGCAAAGACGTAACACTGGACTCCAAATATGACGATTTTAAATTCAAGACAATTAACAGCCTGGTATCCAATTCAATGTACTCCGGTTTTAAAATTGAAAAACTTCTGTCTTCCCTGGCGCTGACCAATGGCTACGGAAATTTTACAGTCGGAACAATCCCTGCAGAGTTCAAGAATATTAAAGTGACCAGCAAGTATGCTTCAGTCAGGCTTGGAATCGAACCCGGAGCTTCCTACAGGCTGGATGGAAATGTCAGGTATTGTGAACTGAAACATCCCGACGGAAAGCTTAACAGGATGAGAGAAGATACCTCGTACGAAGTTCACGGTACTGTGGGTAAATCAGAATCGCCCTCCTCTGTTGTAAATGTTGAGAGCAGTTACGGGAATGTCAGCCTGATGCCATGACACCGTTCTGATTTAACGCAATGAGGATTCCAAACCGAAAACTGAATTAAAAAATTCAAAGTCTTAAAAGCAAAATTTGATAAAATCCAAATATAATATACCTTAGCACGCCGATGCGCGTTTAAGAAAGTAAACCGCAATTTCCTCTTTGAATTTCCTGGTTATTCTGATGCCCTTCCGAAAAACCAGTAATACAAAGGATGTTGCGGTTTGAATTTTGAATTAAAGATAACATACGATTGAATATGTCGGGAAGAGTTGCCTTTTTGTTTTTATTATTTGCCGGAATGTTTTTTTCTGCCCAAAAACAGGTTGAACCGTGCAGGATTGAGTTAAAATTAAATGGCCTCCGTGATACAACTGTTTACCTGGCCAATTATTTTGGCAACAAAATTCTGAAGGCGGACTCTGTTCGGATCAATCATAATGGAATTGGGACATTAAATCGGGCTAAAGCACTTAATGAGGGACTCTACCTCTTCTACCTGAATGACAAGAATTACTTTGAATTCCTGATTGGGGACGATCAGAAGTTTTCGATTGAAGCTGATTTCGCGAAAAGTTCACAAAATAAATATTCCGGGTCAGAGGAGACTGAGGCTTTTCAACAATACCAGATTTTCCTTACCAGGCAGAAATCAAAGCAGGCTGCTATACAGAACAGGCTGAATGTCGTTTCCGGGAATGCTGATTCGATAAAAATCCTACAGGAAAAGCTCACCGGACTTAATAATACTATGGAAAAATACTGGAACGACGGAGCGGTTAAATATAATGGTACTTTTCTGGCAGATTTTTTCCGTTCCATGATGATACCTGTTGCAAATGACCCGATCCTGCCTCCCCTGGCAAAAAATCCGGATTCACTTAAATGGGTATACAAATACAATTATCTCGCCGGTCACTATTGGGACAATTTTAATTTTGCCCGTGCAGGTCTGATCAGAACACCCCTTTTTCAGGAAAAGCTAGACACTTATTTTAAAAAAGTAATTCTGCAGATACCTGATTCACTTATTAATAGAATGATTTATGTAACTGATAAATCCAGGCAAAACGACGAGGTTTATCATTATGTGCTGCTATATCTCCTGAATGAAGCAAATCAGTCCCAGATCATGGGCCTTGACAAGGCATTTGTGGTATTATCCGATAAATATATTCTGAACGACACAAAAAGCTGGCTTGACTCAACTACTTTCAGGAAAATCAAAGAAAGAACTGCCGCATTGAAACCAAACCTAATCGGAAACATAGCTCCTGATCTGAAACTACCAGATTCCGAGGACAATTATTACAGTCTGAGGCAAACTAATGCAAAATTTACTGTACTTTACTTCTGGGAACCGGACTGCAGCCATTGTCAGAAAACTACTCCTGTGCTCAACAGAGATCTTTTCCAGAAATTCAAAAATAATGGAGTCCAGGTATTTGCTGTTCTTACGCAGAATAACAAAGATAAATGGATGAAGGCTGTGCAGGAATACAAAATCCAGGAATGGACCAATGTATGGGATCCCATGTACACTTCTGACTTCAGGAGGCTTTACGATGTCACGAGTACGCCAATTATTTACATACTCGATAAAAACAAGAGAATAATTGCCAAGAGACTGGATGTGGAATCTTCTGTAAAATTCCTCGATGCACAATTAGGCATTAAATAAAGTAATAACTACTAACATGAGTACTAATAAATTTGTTATCGGTCTTGATTTCGGCACAGACTCAGCCAGAGCAGTGATTGCCAATGCTCACAACGGAGAGGAAGTAGCCTCTTCAGTAAAATATTATCCACGTTGGATGGAGGGGAAATACAGCAATCCTGCAAGGGATCAGTATCGCCAGCACCCGCTGGACTACCTGGAAGTGACAGAATTTGTTATTAAGGATGCTTTACAGAAAGTAGGTCCTGAAATAACCGGATCAGTGGTCGGCATCTCATTTGACACGACCGGAAGTACTCCGGTCCTTGTAAATAAAGATGGAGTTCCTTTGTCCCTCACACCGGGATTTGAGGAGAATCCGGATGCGATGTTCGTTCTCTGGAAAGATCATACAGCCATAAAAGAAGCAGCTGAAATCAATCAACTGGCTCATGAAGGTCCAATCGATTATACAAAATATGAAGGGGGAATTTATTCGTCAGAGTGGGTTTGGGCCAAAATAGCACACCTGCTTCGCAATGACCGGAAGGTAAGTGAGGCAGCCTATTCCTGGATAGAACACTGCGACTGGATGCCGGCAGTCCTGACCGGCAATACCAAACCTGAAGAGGTAAAAAGGAGTCGTTGTGCAGCAGGTCACAAAGCAATGTGGCACGACAGTTGGGACGGACTCCCATCTGAAGAGTTTCTTATCTCCCTGGAACCGGCCCTGAAAGGCTTCAGGTCAAGATTGTACACGCACACCTACACCGGTGATGTCAAAGTTGGGTATCTTACCCCTGAATGGGCTGAAAAATTCGGATTGAGTACTGATGTAGCAGTAGGTGCCGGTTCATTCGATTGCCATGTTGGTGCAGTTGGCGGTGAAATCAGTCCCAATGTGCTGGTCCGTTCTATCGGAACTTCCACCTGCGATATTATTACTGTACCATACGAACAGTTTGGAAATAAATTTGTTGCCGGTATCTGCGGACAGGTGGATGGTTCTGTTGTGCCGGGCTATATCGGACTGGAAGCAGGCCAATCTGCGTTTGGAGATATTTATGCTTGGTTCAAGCGGTTAGTTGCATGGCCTGTTGAGAATATCCTGGCCAAATCTACCGTCATAGATGCTGAAACCCGTGCAAAAATAGTTGCAGAAACCCTGGACAAAATTATTCCTGAACTTTCTGCCGAAGCTTCTAAAATCCCGGTGGAGGAGAGCACAATTCTGGCTACTGACTGGTTGAATGGCCGCCGTACACCCGATGCCAACCAGGAAGTCACCGGGACCATTACCGGACTGAAACTTGGTTCTGCTGCACCTGCCGTTTTCAGGGCCTTGGTAGAAGCTACCGCCTATGGCTCAAAGGCTATTGCCGAACGCTTTGAAAGGGAAGGCATTCTGGTGACAGAAGTTATAGGATTGGGTGGCGTAGCAAAAAAATCGCCTTTTGTCATGCAGACACTTGCTGATGTATTAAATGTACCCATTAAAGTCGCCAAAACAGAACAGACCTGCGCTTTTGGTGCCTGCATGTTTGCAGCAGTCGTTGCCGGCATCTACAACAATGTTGAGGAAGCACAAAAAGCCATGGGACAGGGTTTTGAGACCGAATACAAGCCGATTGCAGTTAATGTGGCACAATATACCGCAATCTATCAAAAATACCTGAAACTGGGCTATTTAACAGAAAAGGGGTTGTAACAAAAGTCAATTTAACCGCAGAGGGCACAAAGAATGCGCAGAGATCGCAAAGGTATTTTCATTAACGGTAGGCCGGATTAGTTGACCTGGGCGGACCATCGAATGTCAATTCGACAACATTCATATAGGGATCAGGCGGCGCCTCAGGAAGTCCTCTTAGCCAGACTCTGTCACCCTTTTGCTCAACTTTCAGTTGCACCCCGGTTGTAAGAATTTTTGCTGAGGTAACTTTGCTCCCGCACCAGGCAAATGGCAAAACAGTGCCGGGCCAACGCTGGATCAAAAGATAGACCTTATCTCCTACCCTGGATTGAAAACCAAGATTACTTGCCACAACAGGTGAGCTTTCGGCCCTGTAGACAGCCGCTCCGTGCAATTTAAGCCATTTCCCGATTTCCCGGAGTGATGCAGCCTGTCTTTCAGGAATGTTTCCATCTTTATCAGGTGAAACATTCAAGAGAAAATTACCTCCCTGTGAAGTGCAGGATGCGAGCAGTCTTATCAGCTCATTAACAGGCTTGTAATTCATATCTGTAGGTGAATACCCCCAGGTTCTGTTCATGGTATAACATGATTCCCAAGGTTGGTTATGTGCGGCTACCACATTTTCAGGTGTCACAAAATCAGCGCCGGCACCAGCCCTGTCGTTGATCAGAATATCAGGTTGCAATTTCCTTGCCATTTTAATAAGCTCGCCTGAACGCCACACACTTGTATCCCCGGGCCACATCCCGTCAAACCACAGGATATCGACTTTCCCGTAATTTGTAAGAAGTTCTTTTATTTGTTCATGAGCCTGCCTAACCAATGGCCTGATTATTTCATCACTCTTGGGGTATCCCTGTGGCATAACTCCCGGGAAGTGCCAGTCCTGCAATGAATAATAGAACCCCATCTTCATCCCTGCCTTGTGGCAGGCTGTAGCGAATTCAGCAATCAAATCCCGTCCCGGACCAACTTTCATGGAAGTGAAGTCAGAAACATGGCTGTCATAAAGACAATATCCATCATGGTGACGCGTAGTCAGCACTATATACTTCATCCCGGCCTCTTTCGCCAATGCGATCCATTTCTCCGGATTATAATTCCTTGCCTGAAAATTCGCAGCCAATTTTCTGTATTCAGGGTAAGGAATGTGTTCCTGGTACATGATCCATTCGCCACGACCTTCACCTGAATAGACACCCCAGTGAATGAACATGCCGAACCTTGCATCCTGCCACCAACGGATTTTGTCAGTGTTTTCCTGTCCGTGTGCATTTAAAATTAACAGTAAAAGAACCGCAGTCAACAAATTTTTCATCGTTTATAACCTTAATTTGAATTTATTACAACAAAATTGTATTCGCTTGGAATAAGTTAAGCGAGTAAATCTACTTCACTATTGCATCAGTCTTAACTTCCCAGTTATCGGTCCGGAAAAGGTTAACAGGCATACCTTCCTTACTGAATAAATTTGGAATTGCGTTATTGCTAAACCCAAAACGAACTGCAACAGGCGCTTCTATTGCCTTGTTCCAGACAATAACTGTATTGCCCTCAATCCTTGCACTGGCAAACAAAAATTTCTGATCCTCACCGGCAATATAGAACTCATTCAAATCCTTCGAAGTAGCCATCAATCCGTTGTTGACATTATCAAATAGAATTCTGATCCTGTTTTTTTCAATGACCACACCTCTGTACATCGGGTATTTATAGATAATTCCTTTAACTCCATAGGTATCAGCCATTGCAAGCCTTGCCAGTCGTTCCGCCACCTCAGCTTTTTTTACAGGATGAATGTTGGTAACATCATCAACGAGATCGTGAATCACAACCATTCCTGTCCTTGAAATTGAAAGGCAGGCTGTTTGCTGTTCCTGTACAAGAGCGCCGACATTATAGTTTCCATAACCACTGAAAGGTGCAATCTGTACGTAGTAAAACGGAAACACATAACCCCATGCATCCCTCCACCCACCAATCATTTTAGTCATCAGGCGGTAATAGGTTGAATAGTTCTGGGTATTGCTTTCTCCCTGGTACCAGATAACCCCGGCAATTCTGAACTTTGTCAGAGGCGCAATCATAGCTGAGTAGCCGGAGCCAGGGGTAATTGGCCACCCCGCGGAAGGCTTCAGTTTCAATGAGGCATCTTTCAGAACCGGATCATTTTCAATCAAATCCCTTGGTGTCCATACTTCCGCTGGTGTGCCACCCCAATTGCTGTTAATCAGACCAACTGGAACATTCAGATCGCCCTGCAATTTTTTTCCAAAGAAATATCCAAGGGCGCTAAAATGAATCATCTCTTCCGGAGTACATACTTTCCAGGAAGCTCTCACATCATCCTGAGGATATTCTGAAGTGTTTTTAGGAACATAAAAAAAACGAATTTTTTCATTCAGGGAATTTGGTGCTTCATCTAATGCCTGTTTAAGTTTCTGATCACCAGACCATTCCATATTGCTTTGCCCGCTGCACACCCAAACTTCACCAGTCATCACATCTTCCAGTAACACATTATTGATGGTAATTGAGAAGGGACCTCCTGCGCCCGGAGTCTTGATTTTCATGGACCATCTTGCACCTGAAGTACCCGTGGTGACATACTTTGTCGTATCCCAGGAAGCTTTAACATTAATTTTCTCTGAAGGGGCACACCAACCCCACAAATTGATCTCACTTTTCTGTTGCAGTACCATGTGGCTTCCGATAATTGCGGGAAGCCTGACTTCTGCCATCAATTGAGGTTTCCCTGAAAGAATTATCACAAATAATACAAATGCAAATAATAAATTTTTCATATTACTGAATAATAGATAATTAACTTTAAATAATTTTAACCTTGCATTCACTGAATTTTCCGAAAAGAATTTTTTTCAGGTCCAATTTCTAATTGTTTCTGCAAGATAGTAATAATGAAAAAAAATATGCCTGATGTAATGTAATAAAACATTGCGATGCGGGATAAGGTTATTGCATTCAGTACATGCTGAAAACAAGAAAGGCGGAACATCAGATGCCCCGCCTTTCCCTTTAAATAAAATGATAATTAACTCAAAAGGTTGAGTTTCACCAAATCCTGTATATCCAGCATTCCTATTGGTTTTCCATTCTCGGTCACGATGATATTATCTACCTGGTTAGCGTTGAAAATGTCAGTTGCCTTTTGCAGCATTGCATCAGACGCGATTGAAATCGCGTTGGAAGTCATGCATTCTCCCACCGTTGCGGTCAGAATATGATCTCCCATCTTGCGCATCTGACGACGAAGGTCTCCATCAGTAAAAATACCGGACAGATTGCCTTCTTTAGAAACTACAGAGACAGCACCCATGCCTGAATCGGTCATTTTAAGCAAGGCATCCAAAACTTTGCATTCAATGTCAACAACGGGATTCACTTCAGATATTACGCTCTTTACCTGGATAGTCATCAACCGTGTATGTTGGAAAAATTGGTCTGTACCAACTTTTGTAAGATGGTTATCGCCAAGCTTTTTCATGATACTCCAGGGGATTGTGATGTTATGGGCTCCGAGAAGTAATGCATCCTTAATATGCTCCGGATATCTTACAGAGGAGAACATCACTTTGGAATTGTATTTGTAGCGATCAATTACTTCAACAATTTGTTTAATCAGTCCGAGGGCATCGTGTCCCTGGTCCTGCATACGACCCACTAGCACGCATACATAATTTGCGCCGGCAGTCAGGGCCATATAAGCTTGCTGGATGTTGTAAACCAGGTGAAGATTTACCAGGAGGCCCTCATCGTGAAGCAATTTGCATGCTTTTACGCCTTCAAGGTTAACCGGAATCTTAAATACTGTCTTTTTCTTGTCAAGGCCCAGGGCAAGTAAACGGTGAGCTTCGGCAACAATTTCCGCAGATGTCTCACCTAAAGCTTCAATCATCAGCACAGGAACCATTTTTGATAATTTTACAATGGCGCCATCGATATCCGTGATACCGTTTTTGTGCATGAATGTTGGTGTAGTGGTGACACCGTCAATAATCCCCAATTTGAGGGCTTCTTCAATTTCAGCCATGTTGGCCGAGTCAAGAAAAAATTCCATATAAATTATTTAATTAAAGTTTTGGTCTGTATTTGACTTCTGTGTTGTGGATATCGATAAGAGGCTTCAGGAACTCTGTTACATCATCGATGCACATCTGACTGGCTGCATCGCAAAGTGCCCTTGACGGATCGGGGTGCACCTCGATGAAAAGCCCGTCAATGCCTGCAGCAACCCCAGCTCTTGCCAGGGTCGGGATGAATTCCCTTGAACCACCTGCGGGATCCGAACTCGGAATCCCATATTTGCGTATAGAGTGGGTAACGTCAAAAATAACAGGATAACCAGTAGCGCGCAGATGATAAAAACTCCTGGGATCAACAACCAGGTCATTGTATCCGAAGGTATATCCTCTTTCCGTAACCATGAGGTTGAAATTACCTGCCTGTTCTGCTTTTTTTATAGGTTTGATCATGTTTTCAGGAGCCAGAAACTGTCCGTGCTTCAGATTAAGCACTTTTCCTGTTTTGGCAGCTTCCACAACAAGTGTTGTTTGCATAACCAGGTAGGCAGGAATCTGAATGACATCAACCACCTCAGCAGCCGCTGCTATCTGATCAGGGTAATGTATATCAGTAATAACCGGAACGTTGAACTGTTCCTTGATCTTTTTCAGGATAGCAAGCCCTTTTTCTATCCCAGGACCGCTGTAAAAATCAGAAGAACTTCTGTTATCCTTTTGAAAAGATGATTTAAAAATAAGCGGAAGATCCAGTTTCTGAGACAACCCGACTAAAAATTCGGCTGTATCCATCATCGTTTTCTCATCTTCAACGACACATGGCCCTGCTATGAGAAAAAGTTTATCCGCACCACATTCAATGTCCCCTACTTTAACTATTTTCTTCATTGTCATTTAGTTACATTTTCATTAGCAGACCACGAAGCTTATCGCGGGTAATAATTTTCTGCCAATCAGGACCGCAGACATGTGCCCACATGAAGATTAGTGTCAGGGAAATATCAATCATTTGTTCAATTTCTTCCGGAGTACGGCCGGCATTGAAACCTACAGGCAGAACGATGTTGTTGTTCTTCATCATTTGCCTGAATTCCTTTACTCCTTCCGGATAAAATTCATCAAGCTGGTTGAATACTATACAATTGCCCAGTCCATGATGAACACCTGTAACAGTTGCCAATCCATAGGAAATAGCATGACAGGCTCCTACTTCTGAATAAGTTAAAGAGAGACCTCCCAAATAGGAAGCAATCATCAGTTTTTCCTCATTTTCAGGTGTACGGCTGTTTTCACTCAAAAAGATTTCCCTGCATAGTCGCAGAGATTCGGTTCCCAGTGAATCGCCCATTACCGTTTTACGGTGACCGTTGAGCGCTTCGATATTGTGAATGTAACAGTCCATAGCGGTATAAAAATGCTGAGGATCAGGTACAGTTACTATTAGTTCGGGGTCTATCACCAATTGATCGGCAGGGGTAAAATTGCCCTTTATTCCCAATTTCTTTACCGGACCGGTCAGAACAGTGGTCATGGAAACTTCTGCACCACAACCAGAGATAGTTGGAACAACAGTACAATGAATGCCCTTATTTTTTATAAGATCAAGTCCCTGGTACAGTGAAGAGGAACCTTCATTTGTGAACATAAGCCGGGTAGCTTTGGCATAATCCATCACACTGCCACCACCCATACCAACTACAGAAACAGGATTGCCTTTGCCTAGACTTTTTACCTCTGCAACGATTTCATCCACTGTTTTTGTTTTAGGCTCTTCCTTTACCTCAATGACTTTCAAAATATCCTGCGGATGTAAAGGAATCCGGTTGATGAAGTCTTTCCCTTCGAAATACTCGTCAACCAGAAACAGGACATAAGAGTCTTCATTGACTCTTAATTCACTCAGAACATCGTCCAGCTGGTTAAAGCTGTTTCGCCCGTACAAAACACGACCTACCGCTTTTAAATTTCTAAACATATTTATTTCTATTTAAGTGCATTTTTTAATGCCTGCCTCATTTTGGAGGCCAACGTGTAAACTTCTTCTTCACTCCAGTTGACCATAATCTGGGTCATCATGAGCCGTCCCATGATGGCGTCAGACTGTGGTACTTCCATTTTGCTGTAATCTCTTGCATTGCTTAATTTCATTGCAGGAATATTGAAAATGGATTTCATCTCTTTCAGATGACCCCACTGACGATGGTAATGAAAATTGTTCCTGTACCAGTACGAGGCGCTTAATCCCTCTTTCTGAAACTCTTCAAATGTCTTTACTGCCTTTTCGTTGTCAGGTAAAAAGAAGGAAAGAAAGGTTGCAGAGTCTCCGCTTTCATCAGGAACCAGCCTCGGCATAATCTCAGGAAACTCATTAAGTACCTGTCTGAGTATATGTTGATGTGATTTTTGTTTTTCAATTATATAGGGAAGCTTTCGGAGCTGAGCCAGTACGACTGCGGCACCAAGCTCTGAACCCCTGTAGTTGTATCCCAGGATAGGATGCTGTTCAGCACCTCTTGCCTCCCCGATGTGATCATGACCGTGATCAGAATATTTGTGGGCCCTGTCATACAATTCGTCATCGTTGGTAGCAATTGCACCACCTTCGCCTGCCGTGATGATTTTATAATAATCGAAAGAAAAGGCTGACATCCTGCCAAAATTGCCAAGCATCCTGCCTTTGTAACTGCCTCCGAGAGCAGGGGCAGCATCTTCCACCAGTATAAGGTTGTGTTTCTCACATACGGCAAGAATCTCGTCCATTTTCGCCATTGATCCAAAAACCTGGATCAGCAAGACGGCTTTTGTCCGGGGTGTAATGACTTTTTCTATACCTTCCGGACTCAGGCACAATGTTTCATCGATCTCAGCAAAGACCGGGATAGCCCCGGCTAGCAAAACAGCCTCAATAGGAGCTATAAAGCCGTACGGAGGAACGATTACCTCATCCCCATATCCAATGCCGCAACATGCAAGCGATAAAGAATCGGCAGCAGTACCGCTGGCACAGAAGTGAGCGTGTTTTGCTCCTAGATAATTGCTGAATTCCTGTTCAAAAATTTTGGCCTTGAATACGCCATTTCTCTGAGCATCATGATTGTAGCGAAAAAGAACTCCGGTTTCGAGTACATCCATTACCTCCTTGCGCTCTTCCTGTCCGAATAGTTCGGTACCTGCCATAATAAATTTGTTTATCTGTAAAAACACATTTTAATTGCAAGAATCATGCCATGCACCGATAAGTGATCGAATAAAAAATAATTTTCATTTTAGAACCACTTCTAAGCCGGCATTAAAAACAGCCTACAAAATTACAATATTTTTTTGAGATGTCATGTGATTCTTCTGTATTTGTAGCAAACAGAAAAGGCAACCGACTGAATATCAGTTGCCTTTTTTTATCGGTGCCCAGAACAAGACTCGAACTTGCACACCGTAACCGGCACCAGCCCCTCAAGCTGGCGTGTCTACCAATTTCACCATCTGGGCAGAACTTTTTAGCGTGTGCAAATGTATAAAAAAAAATAAAAAACCATGACTGAAGTGAATGAAAAGCAACAAATATTGTCTTTCCCGGTTCAAAATACTTGTTTGCAATGCAAAAAGTGAAATGAAACCCTCACGAACAAAAGTTCACAAAAGAAGATGAATATAAGCTTGAGGGTTCCATACGACCATTAGTAATCAAAATTATTTACGTGTGAATCAGCAAAATAAATACTTCTCAATATCCAAAATCACCTGCTGTATTCACTGCTGTACTTAACTTCGGTTACTATACCAGAAGGAGTTACATAAAACTGAATCACATCGGTTTTCAGAACTTTGGGGCTGTTAAAAGTGTCATACTGGAACTGCCCTGTATTGATGGGCGTCTCTTTCAGCATCTTTTTAGTCTCATAGATCCGAAGAGTTCCGCCACCTACAAGGTTTTCTATTCGGGTGGGAGCACCCTTGTCGTTCATTACCTCCATAAAGGATTTCCCTTTGTACTGTCTGTTTAACTTCGATTCTACCGAACAGCCTGTCAATAAGGCAGTCAACATTATAAATATAAGACATTTAACGAGCCGGCTATTCCTTTGCCCTTTAGTCTGTCGAACTTTACAATAATCCTCTGTTCTCATTTGTTAACCTTTCTGTTAGTGGGAGAAAATATCATTAATTTCTTCCCAATGTATTACTTTTTAATTTCTTTGATAATAAACTCTGTTCTTCTGTTTGACCGTCTCCCTTCTTCAGTGCTGTTGTCCCCAACAGGAACCGAAAAACCAACACCTTTGCTGCCTATGCGCCACGGTTCAATCCCTCTTTTCTTAAGTTCCTGTACCACAGCTTCTGCACGTTTTTCTGACAACTCAAGATTGTAGGTTGCTGTTCCGATGTTATCAGTATGACCAACTATTTCCATTACCACTCCCGGATTTTGTTTCATAAAATACTGCATCTCGTCGAGTTGATTCTGTGACTCTTCGAGAAGTTGCCAGGAATTTGTCTCAAAGAAAATATTTTTCAACGTTGTATAAGCACCCGGCACAACAGGTTGAAGCCGGATCATCACATTTCGCGGACTTTCTTTTGTATATCCCTCTACAAGTGAAACGTTTTCTGACGCAAACAGGTATCCCTTCCTGTTGATGCTTAAACCGTAATTAACTCCGGATGGCAGGCAAACCAGAAAATCACCCTCATTTTCCTCCGGATATATTCTTCTTACAATTTTCCTTGTTTTCAGGTCTGTCAAAGTAATATCTGCAGTCAGCCTCTCCCCGGTAACGGCATCAGTGATTACTCCTTTCAGGTAAGATACCGGATCGGGCCGCAAAGAATCCGTTAGTGTAAAATAAAAAATATCCTGTCTCTTGCGGGGGTCACGAGCGGATGCAAACCAGGCCTTCTCCCCGGAAATTTCAACTGTAAGACCACCTTCATCCAGGTTTGTGTTAATCGGATAGCCCAAATTTACCGGTGCCGACCAAAATCCGTTTTTCAAACACGTTCGGTAAAGATCCTTGCCTCCCAATCCGGGAAGACCATCTGATGCAAAAAAGAGCGTCTTGCCATCCGCATGCAAAAAAGGAGAAAGATCATTCCCTGTTGTATTAAGTTCGCTGACATTCACAACATTACCGAAAACAGGCAATCCTTCAGATGTAATCGCCTTTTTCACAGCTTTCCAGATATCCATTTTACCTTTGCCCCCCCTCCGGCTGCTTACAAAAAAGAGCGTTTCACCATCAGCAGAAAGTGAAGGCTGAGATTCCCAGGCACCCGTATTGACGGGTTCACCCATATTGACAGGTACAGTCCAGGTTCCATTTCTGTTGACTGAGAGATAAAGATCACAACTTCCCAGACCATCCACTCTGCCACAACCGGTAAATATCAGTAACCTGCCGTCTGCCGAAAGGGTTTGTGCTCCCTCGTTTTCTTCAGTATTTACAGGTGGCCCCAAAGGTTTTGCCTTGCACCAGCCTGCAGAGTCTAAAACTGAACAATAAAAATCCTCCTGCGGTCTCGATATTCTATTACCGCCAGCATCAAAGGTTTCCAGTCGGGTAAAGACAAGTTCATTTGATTCGGCATTGAGCGATGGCCAGTACTCGTCCGCCAATGTGTTAATAGAATCGCCTGGATCGACAGGCTGAAATGGAACGGGGTGACTGACAGCCTCAACCGAAAAATTACAGGATGCCTGGAGCAGTCGCTCTGCAGGATTAAGTGTTTTTTTCAGAGATACATAATGGTCCATCCTGCTTTTTGCTTCCTTATACTCCCCTATTTTATACAGTGACTCAGCAAGAAACTTAAATCCGGGAGGATAGGTATCTCCAGAATAGGAAAGTCCCTTCCGGAGATGGTTTATCTCCTCATCGGTTTTTCCGGCTTCGTGGCTAAGGTCAGCCAAAGCAAAACGAGCCAGATACCAGGTTGAATCCAGCTTAAGAATTTCATAGAGCTGCTGGGCAGCTTTTGCAGAATTACCTTGTTGTGAGAATGTTAGTGCCTCATTGTAGAGTATCTCAATTTTCCTGTTTGCTGAAGCTGATTTTTGCGCATGTATCCCGGTTGAGACAAGAATAAAAATCGCAAATGCAAACAACTGCTTCATGGCCATTCATAATTGGAAGGGAATCAAAAATACCAAAAAAAGAACCGTCACGGTGTCCGGACGGTTCTTTTGATATTCAGAATGATTAATTATATGCTATTGATGGCGTTGAGGTCTTCGAAGGCAACCTGCAAACGGGCTATCAGGCTCTCCTCACCTTTTCTGATCCAAACGCGGGGATCGTAGAATTTCTTGTTCGGTTTGTCAACTCCTTCAGGATTACCAATCTGACCTTGCAGATAATCATGATTTTTAGCTTCAAATCCGCGGATACCATCCCAGTAGGCCCATTGGGTATCTGTATCGATGTTCATCTTGATTACACCGTAGCTGATGGCTTCGCGAATCTCGGCATGTGAAGAGCCTGAACCTCCGTGGAATACGAAATTTACCGGGTGTTCATCCTTTAATCCGAGTTTTGCTTTGATATATTCCTGGGAATTTTTGAGGATAATCGGCATCAGTTTAACATTTCCCGGTTTGTAAACACCATGGACGTTGCCAAAAGAGGCGGCAATGGTGAAATTGGGGGAAATTTTGCTCAACTCCTCGTATGCCAAACAAACATCTGCAGGTTGTGTATAGAGCAGGCTATTGTCAACGCCACTGTTATCAACACCATCTTCTTCACCTCCGGTGATTCCGAGTTCGATTTCAAGCGTCATGCCTATTTTACTCATACGCTCAAGGTAGCGTTTGCAGATTTCAATATTTTCTGCCAGCGGCTCCTCAGAAAGGTCAAGCATGTGTGAGCTGAAAAGCGGTTTGCCTGTCTGAGCAAAGTGCTTCTCGCTTTCGTCAAGAAGTCCGTCGATCCAGGGCAGCAATTTCTTTGCAGCGTGGTCTGTGTGCAGTACAACGCGAACACCGTAGGCTTCGGCCAGGGTATGAATGTGTTTTGCTCCGGCAACAGCACCAAGGATAGCAGCCTTCTGTCCTTCCATTTTCAATCCTTTTCCGGCATTGAAGATTGCTCCGCCATTTGAAAATTGAATCATTACAGGTGCGTTGGCAACAACCGCAGCTTCTATAACGGCATTTACTGATGATGAACCTACCACGTTAACAGCAGGAATGGCAAACTGATTTGCTTTGGCTACTTTAAAGATGTATTGCAAGTCGGTTCCGGTAACCACGCCCGGCTTAACAACCTCAGCTATTCTATTCATAATAAAATGTTTTAATTTGACGGTCACAAAGTTATGTATTCAATTTGATATTTGATTGTCCCGAATATTAATATTAAGTAAACAATTATTGGTTTTTTCAATATACAATATTGATTGAAACAAATGTATTACGTTGAAATATAATACATTGAAGTATCAGAAAAGTGCAAATCCTACTTTGAATTATTTCAGGCCGGAACTTTCCGGTAAATGCAGTTAAAACTGCTGCATAATTGGCAGGGATAATCACGGAATTTGACCTCCCTGCCAATTCCGATCAGCCCGCTGGCTGATTTTACAGGGTTCATCAGGGCTGATTCAGTCAACCTTACCCCACATGGTGCCGATGGGAACAGAGAGAAGAGTTTGTGCTGATCAGAGACATCCCACTGGCAATAGCCCGGACTGTAACGATTTGTTATCTTTTCACCGCCTGGCTCAATCTCCTTTTCAAATATAAGCTGCATTTTTTCACATGCCCCTTCTGTCAAAAAGGACCCCACCTGGTCAAATATATAGCCCTTGGCAGGATCTTCTCCCATCAAAAGCCGGGATGAAATTTCACTGATAGATTTGCCGGCGGTACAGACAAAAAACAGCAGTTTTTCCGCTCCCCTCAATTCGTTGCATAAAGTTTTTCCAGCCTTGAATGTTACCCCCCCGGCATCTATGGTACCATTCAAAGAATCCATTCTGACCTGTTCAATGACCCTGTATGCCGCCCGAATCTCAGTCAGTCCGGCCGCAAATTCAAGTGCTTCTGACAAATACTGGTCAAAGGGTTCAGGGAGTTCGATTCCGGGAAAGCCAAGAACTGCGTGAATCCCCTGTATATCAATATCCAAATCCTCATAATTGAAAATAAGCGTTTTAACTGTCATATTTACAGAGATTTTACCACCTCCCTTACCTTGCAGATATGATCTGGTGTAGTACCACAACAGCCACCGACAATATTAGCTCCAGCCTGTATTATATCCCTGACCCTGAGCGCCATATCATCAGGTGATTCCGGGAAAGTGGTTACTCCGTTGTCGTACCTGGGCATGCCGGCATTGGCATGGACCAGTACAGGAATGACCCTGTTCACCTCCCTGATTTCCTTCACCATCCCTATCATATCTTCAATACCGTTTCCGCAATTGGTGCCGATCAGGTCCGCCCCTTCCAGTATGAGTGCCTCAGCCATCTCAGCCGGGGAAATTCCCATCATAGTTCTGTATCCTCCGCCGATTATTTTTTCAAAAGTCATGGTGCAGAATACTTCAACCGAGGTGTTTTCTTTCGCAGCCCTGACGGCTATCCTTGCTTCATCAAGATCTGTCATTGTCTCAATCATGATGGCGTTCACACCTCCTGCTTCAAGTGCCATGGCTTGTTCCTTGAAGGCATCGTAAAGATCCTGTTCGGTAACCTCCTCCATGATAAGCAGTTTCCCGGTTGGTCCGACAGAACCCAGTACAAAATGGTTGGGACCAGCTGCTTTCCTGCTGATTTCGGCGGCGGCCTTGTTGAATTCGTAAACTCTGCCTTCAAAGCCATACTTTGCCAGTTTAAACCTGCTCCCCCCGAAACTGTTTGTTTCAACCATGTCTGCACCTGCCTCAATATAACTCCTTGCTATATCGAAAACATCGGAAGCTCTAGAAATGTTCCATTCTTCGGGGCATTGTCCGGGTATTAATCCCTTCTGCTGCAGATAAGTACCCCAGGCACCATCCGAAACCATTATTTTTCCGCCAGCTAATTCGTCCGTTATTCTTCTCATCTTTTAGGAGGCTATTTTGTTGTTCATAAACTCAACAACTCCTTGCGGATCCGGAGCATAAAAATCAGCGCCGATTTTTCTGCAAAAATCCTCGTTAACAGGTGCACCACCAATAGTAACAGTGGTTTCCGGAATTGCCTCCTTAATATCTTTTGTAATCTTTTCCATATTGGCCATTGTGGTGGTCAACAATGCTGAAAGTCCTACAGTGGCGCCCGGATTCTCTTTCAATGCAGCAATAAATTTTTCTGATCCAACATCCGTTCCAAGGTCAACTACTTTGTAACCATTGCCCTCAAGCATCATAGATACAAGGTTTTTACCAATATCGTGGAGGTCTCCGGAGACAGTTCCAAGTATAAATGTACCCTTCTGTTTTACCTCCCCTGAGACAAAAAACGGCTTCAGATGCAGCATTGCCACACTCATGGCCCTGGCAGACATAAGTACCTGCGGTACAAAAATTTTATTTTCCCTGAATTTTATCCCCACCCTTTCCATCCCGGGCATCAGTCCGCTGGTAAGGATGTCCTGGGGTGAAATCCCCTCCTCAAGGGCTTTCCTGGTTATTTCATCGGCCCCCTCCTGACCCTTTAATAGTGGAGGATAGGGAGAATTAAGGTTGATTTTCCCGAATTCAATGCATTCTGACAGTTTGGATAACAGTTCTTTCACGGTAGTAAGTTTGTTTTAAATCCGAATCATACTGAAGTTTTCGGATTGATTTAGACGATTTATCAAAGATAATTAAAATAGTCTTTACTCCGAAGTACTGACGGTAAGAACCTTAAGGATGAACCGCCCTTAACGCCAAATTAATTTGATACCGCAAGTCAAATTAATCCAATATGAATGAAACGGTTTTTATTTATATCCGTTCTAAATAAATAAGAGCTCTTTTATAAACTCTTTAATCAAGGAGGAATTGTAGCAGTCCTGGCTTATCAGTTACCACTGTGAATATGCAAATATTGTAATTCATGGCAATTGGCAACTCAGATTTACGGTTCCTTCCAGCAACCAATAAACAAATAATATACGCATGAAAAGAACCGATTTTTTTTCCGCAATGGGTTTTTCTGCCGGTATGCTCTTCCTTGCACCAGCGGCCCTGACTTCCTGCTCAAAAAGTACAAATGACCTTACATCCGGAAATGATCCGGGAGGAACAACCGGTGGTGCAGTTGACTTTTCCCTGGACCTTTCAACATCTCCCTATTCTACGCTCAACAGCAATGGCGGATCGGTTTACAAAAACGGTTTAATCATTGCCCGTACCACCAATGGTGAGTATGTTGCTCTATCAGCTTCATGTACCCATGAAGGCAGTACAATCGGTTATGACAGTTCGGCAAACAGGTTCCATTGTCCCAACCACGGTTCAAATTTCACTGTAAGCGGGACTGTAATCAATGGTCCGGCAACCTCCTCACTCAGGAAATACAACACGCAACTTTCAGGTACCATCCTGAGAGTTTATGCCTAGAAAAATACCGGGAAGAGGATAAAAATTCCTTCCCGGCATTACTCTGGAATTTTTATTGCAGCTGTAAGAGGACCACAGACTTGGATGGAAGAACAACTTCTACCTTTCCGCTTTTGATTTTAGCATTCGTAAAATCGGCCATGGATACTTCCTCTTTTTTGCCAAAGTCATTGAATGCGTTGATTTTTTCGGCTGTTACTATTTTGCCTGATATCTTTGAAGGTTTCAACCCTGGAATATCAAAATTTATTTCCTGTGATTTATTTGGATCCAGGTTGCACAATGTAATACTGACAACCCCATCCTTCACTGATGCAGAGCAATTTACTGCATCAACAGACTGAAAATCAAAAGTATATTTATCACATTGTATCTGAACTGGCAGCACAACAGCGTCCTGGTGAACCTTGTACAGTTTAAAGACGTAGTAGGTAGGGGTTAAAACGATCTCCTTGTCATTTGTCAGAATCACAGACTGCAGTACATTGATCATCTGGGCGATGTTGCTCATCCTGACCCTGTCGCAGTGATTGTTAAAGATATTGAGGTTAATTCCGGCCACCAGTGCATCGCGGAGTGTATTTTGCTGGAACAGGAATCCGGGATTGGTACCGGGTTCAACATCATACCAGCAACCCCACTCATCTACAAGCAATCCGACCCGCTTTTTCGGATCGTACTGATCCATTATGGCTGAGTGTTTTGTAACCAGCTCCTCCATTTTAAGTGTTTTTTGAAGTGTCTGAAACCACATGGCTTCGTCGAAATCTGTCGCTGAACCTTTTTTCTGCCATTCCCTAGGGACGGTATAATAATGAACTGAAATTCCGTTCATCATCCTTCCTGCCTCACGCATAAGCACCTCGGTCCATTTGTAGTCATCCGTATTGGCGCCGCTGGCAATCTTGTAAATTCCGGGTGCGCGCATAAATGTTGCATATTGCCGGTACAAGTCTGCGTAATACTCCGGACGCATGTTTCCGCCACAACCCCAGGTCTCGTTGCCTGCCGCCCAGTATTTTACGTTCCAGGGTTTTTCACGGCCGTTCTGCCTGCGCAGTTTTGTCATCGGACTTTCATTGCTGCTTGTGACATATTCAATCCATTCGGCAGCTTCCTGGACAGTTCCGCTTCCAACATTCAGGTTGACATACGCCTCTGCACCTATAAGTTCGCAGAAATCAAGAAACTCATGGGTTCCAAAACTATTGTCCTCAGTGACTCCTCCCCAGTGAACATTAACAATGGATGGCCTCTGAGCCTTTGGTCCGATGCCATCTTTCCAATGGTAGGTATCAGCAAAGCAACCACCAGGCCAGCGTACCAGCGGCACACTCAGGTCTCTGAGCGCAGCAACCACATCTGAACGAAAACCTTTCTGGTTGGGAATCGCTGAATTTTCTCCTACATAGATTCCTCCGTAAATACAATGCCCAAGGTGCTCGGCAAAATGTCCATAAATGGCTTTGTCAATTTTTGCGCCGGGCTGGTCGGCGTGAACTACTATTTTGGATTGAGCCATTCCCGCAAGGGAGACAATCATCAGCAAAATAAGTAAGGAGGATTGTTTGCAAAGAATTTTTTTCATGGCATATCATCAGGTTATTGATTTATTCAAACTGCACTTTGAATTCAGGATATTGTCATCCCCTTTCAGGTTTATAACCAACAAAGTAAAAATAGCATGATTTATTTTGTAAATAAAAGTATTTTATACTCTTATTTGCATGTTTAATAACATATTTACTGCGAATTAGCCGATTCTCCAAATATCAATCCGGGTAAAGAAATGTTGAACAACATTAATTTCCGATTTTATTTTTTCCGTTAACGATATATATTTGCAGAACGGATCAGAACAGTTAACCCGAATTTAAAAATGCAGAAATTCAGTTTCAAACCGAATTTAAATTCCGGCGTCTCAAAGGTACAGCAACTCGTCGATGCCTTGATCCGTTCCATCAATTTTAAAATGATGCGGGAAGGAGATCCGCTCCCGTCGGTCAATGACCTGATGAAGGAATCAGGTTTGTCGCGTGATACTGTTTTCAAGAGCTATCATGAACTAAAGAGAAGAGGCATTGTCGAAGCAATACCCAACAAGGGGTATTTTGTCACCCGCTCCCAAAAGCAGGTATTTCTTTTCCTGGACACCTTCAAGGCTTACAAAGAGGTACTTTACAACTCCTTCAAACAGAACCTGCCAAGGAACACCCTGGTAGACATCAACTTTCACCATTATAATTTTGATCTTTTCAAATCCATCATTCACAGTAGCAACGGAAAGTTCAGCTCCTACATTATCATGAATTTCGACCATCCGGAGGTACCTGAAATCACAAGTGAAATCGATCAGGACAAATTACTGCTGATAGACTGGCCAATACACGCCGGGAAAGACCAGGCCAGGGTTTACCAGGATTTTGGAGATTCCGTCTACAAGTGCCTCACCTCAGGCTGGCATTTGCTCAGAAGATACGACGAGGTTGTCTGTATTTACCCTGAATACACTTTTCATCCATTCGAATCTGTCGAAAACGTAAACAGGTTCTGCTATGACAACAGTCTCAATTTCAGCATACTATATGACATTGAAAATTTAGACATCCAATTAGGTAAGGTATATCTTGTATTTGAAGATATTGATCTTGCAGCAGTGCTGGAACAGGCTAACCGGAAAAAATTCAGACTTAGGGAGGATTACGGCCTTCTCTCCTACAATGACACTCCCATGAAAAAATTTATTGCCGACGGCATCACCGTTATTTCAACTGATTTTAAATTAATGGGGAAAAAAGCTGCAGAATTTGCCGTAGCCAATGGAAGAACTGATTTCATCGTGCCAACAGAACTGATTATCCGAGAATCATTATAAATTTTCATACTATATCAGAACAGATAAAAACAATAAACTTAAATTACCAACATTATGTACCTTCTTGGAATAGACATCGGAAGTTCATCCGTTAAAGCATCGTTGGTGGATGGTGCGACAGGGAATTGCGTGGCTTCTGCCTTTTATCCTGAACATGAGATGACAATTTCAGCGTTGCAGCCCGGCTGGGCCGAACAAGCCCCGGAACTATGGTGGGACAATATGAAACTTGCCATCCGGGAAGTTCTGAGTACCTCCAAAACTGATCCAAAAAACATCGATTCTATTGGAATTTCCTACCAAATGCATGGATTGGTGGTAGTAGACAGGAACAAGAAGATTCTGCGACCTTCCATCATCTGGTGCGACTCAAGGGCTGCCGTATATGGGAACAAGGCTTTTCATGACATGGGTGAAGAAGCCTGCCTTGCCAGCCTGTTGAATTCTCCCGGAAACTTCACGGCTTCCAAATTGAAGTGGGTAAAGGAAAACGAACCAGAGTTGTATGACCGCATCGATAAAATCATGCTTCCCGGAGATTATATCGCCATGAAGCTGTCTGGAGAGATTAAGACAACCGCAAGCGGGCTTTCAGAAGGCATTCTCTGGAATTTCAAAGAAAATACAATTGCTTTCAATCTTTTGGATTATTATGGATTCGATCGCTCTTTTATTCCGGAAATCGTACCGACCTTTTCAGTGCAATCAGTTGTCAACGCACAGGCAGCAGCCGAGCTGGGATTGGCCGAAGGCACTAAAATCAGCTACCGTGCAGGCGATCAGCCTAACAATGCCTTGTCGCTTAATGTATTGAATCCTGGCGAGATAGCAACTACAGCCGGAACTTCAGGCGTCGTCTATGGAGTAAGCGGAGAGGTGAAATATGATCCGCTCTCAAGGGTGAACACTTTTGCGCACGTCAATCATTCGGATTTAGCCACGCGACTCGGTGTCCTGCTCTGTATCAACGGCACTGGTATCTTGAACTCCTGGCTGAAAAAATATGTTGGCAACAATGCATTTTCATATGGGGAGATGAACCGTAAGGCTGCTTCTGTAGCCATCGGATCAGAAGGATTAAGCATCCTCCCCTTCGGAAACGGATCGGAAAGGGTCCTCCGGAATAAAAATATCGGAGCTCAGATATACGGACTTGGGTTCAATACCCATACCGATTCGCATCTGTTCAGGGCCGCCCAGGAAGGAATTGTTTTTTCCTTCAAATACGGGATGGAAATCATGGAGCAGATCGGCATCAACGCCCGTGTAATCCGCGCCGGCAAGGCAAATATGTTCCTTAGTCCGGTATTCAGGGAAACACTCTCCGGAATTTCGGGGGCAACCATTGAACTTTACGACACTGATGGATCTGTCGGAGCCGCAAGAGGCGCCGGAGTAGGTTCCGGATATTATGCTTCCTTCCCGGAAGCTTTTGCAAGACTGCAGAAACTGGAAACAGTTAATCCTGATAATTCAAAATTTACACAGTACGAAGATGCCTATCAAAACTGGAAGGCAAAACTTGTTAAGCAACTCGTCGAAGAATAAAAATGAAACTTTGGGAATCAAAATCCAATGCAATAATTATTAAATACTTTATTTTCAAACAGATAATCACAAATATTAATTTTTAAAAAATTACCATCATGACAGTTTTTAAAGGTAACAAAGAGTACTTTCCGGGTATAGGCCAGGTTAAGTACGAAGGACCACAATCGAAGAATCCCCTGGCATTCAAATATTATGATGCCAACCAGGTTGTTCTGGGTAAAACCATGAAAGAATACTTCCGCTTTGCAATTGCCTACTGGCATACTTTCTGCGGTGACGGTGGCGATCCTTTTGGTCCGGGAACACAAATCTTCCCATGGGTGGGATCTTCCGACAAAATGACTGCTGCAAAGGAAAGAATGGATGCGGCATTCGAATTCATCAGCAAAATCGGAGCTCCGTTTTATTGCTTCCACGACACGGATGTTGTTGGTGACGGAACCGTATTTGAGATTGAAAAAAGACTGGTCAATATGATCGATTTCGCCAAAGAGCGCCAGGCAGCCACCGGTATTAAGTTGCTTTGGGGTACGGCCAACGTATTTTCAAATCCGCGTTACATGAACGGAGCTTCAACCAACCCGGATTTCAATGTTTTGACCAATGCTGCTGTCCAGGTTAAAAACGCCATGGAGGCCACAATTGCCCTGGGTGGAAGCAACTATGTATTTTGGGGCGGACGCGAAGGTTACATGAGCCTTCACAATACGGATACCAGGCGCGAATTGGATCACATGGGTAAGTTCCTGGCTGCAGCCCGTGATCATGCAAGAAAACTCGGGTTCAAAGGAACCTTCCTGATCGAACCAAAACCAATGGAACCGATGAAACATCAGTATGATTTTGATACCCAAACTGTTATTGGCTTCCTGAAATCACACGGACTGGAAAACGATTTCAAACTGAACATTGAAGTAAACCATGCTACCCTGGCCGGTCATACTTTTGCCCACGAACTGAGGTTTGCACGTGACAATGGAATGTTTGGTTCTATTGATGCCAATAAGGGAGACTACCAGAACGGATGGGACACGGATGAATTCCCGACCAATATTTATGAAGTCACTGAAGCCATGATTGAAATCATCCAGGCAGGAGGTTTCACAAACGGTGGTGTCAATTTTGATGCCAAGACACGCCGCAACTCCACGGACCTGGAGGACATTTTCATCGCTCATGTCAGTGGAATGGATGTTTTCGCCCGCTCGCTGGTTATTGCCGACAAACTGTTAAAAGATTCAGATTACCTGAAGTTGAAGTCCAACCGGTATGCCTCTTATGACAATGGCAAAGGTGCTGAATTTGAAGCCGGTAAATTAAATTTCACCGACCTTTACAAAGTTGCCTTGGAAGCAGGGGAACCAAAACAGGTCAGCGGTAAGCAGGAAATGCTGGAGCAATTGATTAACTGCTACATTTAAACGGTTCATTCAAAATTATGACTGTCTCAAATGGTCATTTTAACCGCAAAGAACACAATGAATGCGCAAAGAACACAAAGCTAAGATATTGACATTTAATCTCTTTGTGACCTCAGCGGAATTTCTTTGTGCTCTCTGCGGTTAAGTTATATTCCTTTGGGGATTCACTCATACCATTCAATTTCACAATTACAAATCTCAGATCGTATGGCCTTTATTGATACATCAGCAAAATCAGGAACAAGCACATACCAGTCAGGAAATCCGCTGTACATAGTACTTCTGACCCTGGTGGCAACACTCGGCGGACTGCTTTTCGGGTATGATACAGCAGTAGTAAACGGGGCTGAAAAATCCCTGGTTGAGTTTTACATTGCCAGAATTACTGATCCGGCCCAGTACGGTTATGCAATGAGTGTTATATCACAGTACAAAATAACGATGTCTGTCGTTTTGTACATTGTTAGCTTTATAATCTCCGGCCAGATTGTAAAACTCCTGGGGAAAAAGAAGGGATTGGTTACAGGCGGTATCATTTTTGCAATTTTGACCGCTTGGGTGGTTGGTTTTATCTCAAAACCCATTCCAACTGATCCGGCAGCGTTGAAAGATACTGTTGACACCATCAAGGGATTTGTAATTGCAAGTGCCTTAATAGGCTGTGTAATAGGAGGTTCCGTTGCCGGATATATTTCCAGGTACCTTGGCCGTAAAAACGGAATGTTTGTGGCCGCTACAGCCTTCTTTATTTCTGCCATCGGGGCATGGAATCCGGAAGGTTTGAATTTCTTTGGTACTTTACCAGTCTATTCATTTGTGGTCTACCGGATTATAGGCGGCATCGGCGTAGGATTGGCCTCCATGATTTCACCCATGTACATTGCTGAGATCGCACCGGCTAAAATTCGGGGTAAACTGGTATCATTCAATCAATTTGCGATCATTTTCGGGATGCTTGTAATATATTTTGTAAATTATTTTATTGCCAGGCAGGGTAATGAGCAATGGCTGACCACAGAAGGATGGCGCTGGATGTTTTTTTCCGGTGCAATACCTGCCGGGATATTCATTATTTTACTGTTTTTCATTCCTGAAACTCCCCGTTACCTGGTGTTGAAAGGCCAGGAAGAAAAGGCCCTGAAAGTTTTAGAGAAGATTGCCGGGAAAAATCAGGCGGCCTTAATTCTTGAAGAAATTAAAGGAACCCTGCATGAGGCCAATGCACCCTGGATGTCCTACGGATTCCTTGTGATTTTTGTCGGAATCATGCTTTCCGTTTTTCAGCAGTTTGTCGGTATTAATGTGGTGCTGTATTACGCCGGTAATATTTTCCGCAACATGGGCGCCTCCACTGACAGCTCCCTGCTCCAGACCATTATTGTTGGAAGCGTCAATCTTGCCTTCACTGTTGTTGCTATACTTACCGTCGACCGTTTTGGGAGGAAACCGCTCATGATCATCGGCTCCCTGGGAATGGCAATAAGCATGATTTTACTTGGTTTCACCTTTTATATGGGACAGACAGGCGGAATGCTGACACCTGGTCAAGGCTATGCTGCACTGGCATTCATGTTACTATACACTGCAGCATTTGCCATGAGCTGGGGTCCGGTTTGCTGGGTGCTTCTCTCTGAAATTTTTCCCAATTCAATTCGTGGAGCCATGTCGATAGCTGTTGCCGCACAATGGATCGCCAACTGGATCGTTTCCCTGACTTTCCCCATGATGAATGACAATGTTTGGCTTACCAACCTGTTTAATCATGGATTTTCTTACTGGATATACGGTATAATGGGAATTCTGTCGGCTGTTTTTGTCTGGAAAATGGTTCCGGAAACAAAAGGAAAGACCCTCGAAGCAATGGAAGGGCTTTGGCTCAGGAAAAAATAGATTCCGCCAAAATATAAAAGGGAGCTAAAAAAAACTCCCTTTTATATTGATTATCAATTACTCATAGGAATGAAGCGCTACCCGGTTGCCTTCAGTATCCATGATAAAAGCCATGTACCCCACGTTTTCGTTGACGAAGGTCTTTGACATGACTACTTTACCTCCCGCTCCTTCAACCATGCTCAAGGGAATTTCCAGATCCGGATTGCCATTCAGATAGACAATTACCCCATTTTTGCCTGGAATGTGCATTTCGCTCTGCGACAGGGCTCCTGAGACTTTACCCGTCATATCATCCGCAATAAATGAAGCCATTTTCAGACCTTCCATTTCAAGGTAATTCATTTTAATATTAAAGATGGTTTCATAGAATTTCATTGCCCGATTGATATCCAGAACCGGGATTTCAAACCAGTTAAGTGCATTTTCAGAAGTTTTCATTTTGTATTAAATTTAATTTTTAGTGGCCAATTGGAATCGAAGATCAGCGAAGCTAATAAACACAATTAATTTTCGGTTTCGTTGAAAGTCACCTTATGTATATTTCACAACCTTACTTTTAAAATTAACAACATGTCAGTTTATTCAATTTTTATTAAACGTAATATCTCAAAATTGGTTCTCTTTTGGGACGTGTGTTTCACGTTTAAAATATCTGTCCGTAAAATTTGAATCTTCATTCCGGTTTGTTTTTATCAATGATTATTGTACTTTTGCCACTGCTGAAAACAGAACCCATTAATATGGAAGAAGGCTCGAGTAGAAATAAAATATTTATCCTGATGTAGTCAGGACGTTCGGCCTGTATCCGATCTCCTGCGCTAAATCCAATAAAAGCAAAGGAGGCCTGCATGACTTCAACAGTCCCATTTTTTTTAAGCCGTATTATAGGGGCCAAAGTTTTTGACCCGAAAAGAAATTTTGTCGGAATTGTAAAAGACCTGCTTCTCAGTTCTGATCCGTCTGCCGGACCTGAAAACCTGGAGAAGCCTGTTGTTTATGGCATTACGCTGAAAACAGACAATGAAATCAACCATTTTGCCTTTGACTATTTTGAAGTGTCAAAAAAAAGGAGGAAGTTGTATGTCTTGTGTAACAAACTGGAAGAACTTCCCGAAAATCTGAAAGAGACGAGCATCCCGCTTGCAGCGCTGGTAATGGACAAGCAGATTGTCGATCTGAATGGCCGTAAAGTAGTAAGAGTCAATGATGTAAGACTGGCAACCATCAACAATATCACCTATGCCATTGCTGTTGATGTAGGAGCTGAGGGATTGTTGCGGAGAATCGGCATAGCGCAACCAGTCAAATTTCTTTTTTCACTTATTAAGTTGAATGTCCCTTCCAAATTCATATCGTGGGACGATATGGAAGCGATAGATTATTCCAACCTGAGTATCAAACTTACTTCCACCTACTCAAAACTGAATACGCTACACCCTTCCGACCTGGCAGACATTATCGAGGATCTGGACAACCGTTCAAGACAATCGGTCTTTCTTGCACTGGATGAAGAGATGGCGGCCGATGTGCTCGAAGAGATGGAACCAAAAGCCCAGATTAAGATTATCGAGGGCATGTCTGTTGAGAAGATGGCCGACGTTTTGGAAAAAATGCCAGCCAATGAAGCGGCAGATATCCTCGATGAGCTGGAGGTTGAAAGAGCTGAATTGCTGCTGAATGAGATGGAAGCGGAATCATCCTCAGAAGTACGTGAGCTGCTGGAATATGAAAACTATGAAGTGGGAAGTATCATGACTACTGAGATTCTCGCCTACGAAGAGGATACTACCGTTGATGCCGTATTCCGGGATCTAAGAACCAATAAGCCTGAAGTTGAGTCCATGTTTGGATTCTTTGTCATCAACAAGGAAAACGAACTTATCGCAACTTTTTCTTTCAGGGACCTTGCTGTATCTGAACCATCAGACCCAATCTCGTCCTTCATGAATGATGATCCCATTTTTCTTTACGACGAACAGAAAATAGATGACGTCGCTGAACTGGTTTCAAAATATAACCTGCTTGCAATCCCCGTAATTAACAAAAAAAATCAGCTTGAAGGAATGGTCGTTATCCATGATGTGATTGAGGACCTGGTCAATAAAAGAAGGACAAATAAAAAATAGAGGGTGCAGGTATGTTCAAGGACAAATTAAGAAGGCGGTCACTTTACAAAAGAATTGGAATTTTTCTGGCTATTCTTGGTCCCGGAATTATTACCGGCAGTGTAGATAATGATGCCGGGGGTATCACTACTTATTCCGTGGCCGGGGCACTTTACGGATACAACCTGATCTGGACACTTATACCTTCATTTCTTGTATTGACGGTCATCCAGGAGATGAACGCACGGATGGGGATCGTAACAGGAAAAGGACTTGCAGACCTGATCAGGGAAAATGCGGGAGTGAAGATTACATTTTTCATCTTTTTAGGTCTGCTCATCGCTGACATTGGAAATACGACAACAGAATTTGCAGGAGTTGCAGGCAGTATGGAGGTATTTCATGTAAGCAAATATATTTCAGTACCTATAGTCGGCTTTTTGGTTTGGATATTGGTAGTGAAAGGAACTTATAAAATTGCCGAGAGGATCTTCCTGATATTCAGTGTGTCCCTGCTCACCTATGTCATTTCAGCCATTCTTGGAAAGCCTCATTGGTCAGAAATCGGCCACAGCATCATTCACCCTGATTTCCCTGTTAATTCAACCAGCCTGGCCATGGTCATCGGGATCATTGGAACCACAATTGCCCCCTGGATGCAATTTTACATGCAATCCTCCGTTATTGAAAAAGGCCTGAAAATGAAGAACTACAAATACACCATGGTGGATATTGTAGTCGGATGCGTTGCTACTGTTGTGGTTGCATTCTTTATCATGGTGGCCTGCGCTTCCACACTGCATGAGAATGGAGTACAGATTGAAGAAGCCAAAGATGCCGCTTTAGCCCTGAAACCTCTTGCCGGACAATTTTCCTCACAGGTCTTCGCTTTCGGACTCTTTGTTGCATCCATCTTTTCTGCCACCATATTGCCACTTGCTACCGCGTTCTATGTATGTGAAGCTTTCGGTTTCGAAGCCGGGATCGACAAGAAATGGGATGAAGCACCTGAATTTTACGTGCTTTACACCTCGATCCTCGTAATATCAGCCGGCATCATTCTGATTCCCAATGCGCCGCTAATTTCAATATCGTTGTGGACGCAGGTTATCAATGGGGTGCTTTTGCCTGTAGTCCTTGTTTGTATGATCTTACTGGTTAACAACAAGAAAATCATGGGGGATTATGTGAACAAACCGTTCAACAACATCGTTGGTTGGAGTACCGTCGTTGTTTTGGTGATTCTTTCCGCCATGCTACTGCTTTCACCTATTTTAAAGCTGTTTTAACCGAAATTCTTCCCGCTGCTTTTCCAATCCGGATTTTAGTGCTTGAATGCTCTTTTTGCTTATAATACAGCTCCTTTCGTAATTGGGAGTAAAGCTCACTATTCTTATTATACCGTAACTTTTTGCATTCCTGTACGTTTTTATTGAAGGAAACCGGCAGTTGGATGATACTACTGATTTATGTACTTAATTCATAGTGGAGATAGAAACATCCATGTTAATTTTAGATTAGATAATAGTAGAGTAGAAAAGCTTTGAAATTTATTTTAACAGTAAAAGATTTATAAAATGAGAAACAACACATTTAAATTATTTGGATTTATCCTGTTAAGTGCACTGGTCTTGAGTTGTACAAAAAATACAACTGATTCAAGCCCCGTTTCACTAAAAAGTGCAGTTTTAAGCAGTACCCAGAACCTCAACAAGGCTGTGTCTGCAATAAAAACTTCAAAAGCGTTTGAAGTGTTGTCCGTAAGTAGTGCTGATGCACTAAAATCGGGGTCGGTTTACACCGCCAATATTGGACTGGATCTCGTAAAAGGTCAGTTCGATTACAAAGCACTAAGCAACACAAGCGGCATGATGCAGCCTCTTATCCGTTATTTCACAAAAACTGATAATGCCGAAATCGTCGTTAACATGCCTTTAAGCAAATTAAAGAATCCAAGGATATTGAGGAGTTACCAGGCATCAGATGCAACCCTGGCAAACAACTTCAGTATTGCTGTTTCTGATTACCACAACAATTACAACAACTACCATGATTTTGACTATGTAAATGTAGGTGACATCACTATTGACAATGTAAAAGCAGGCAGTCTTAATATCAAATCTTTCATTAGTCCGGACCTGGGCAGGGATTATGCTTCTTCCTATACTTTTGAAAACGGTTATACTGCCAAATATATCTACAAGACAGGCGATCCGACTACCTCCAGTTTCACCCTTCTAAAAGGTACAGAAATAGTTTATCAGGAGGAGGTTCTGACGACAAAAGTTGCCCTGACAAATAATGACGGAGAACGTGAACATGGCAATGAACGCCAGTATAATCTGACCGTTGGCAATGTTAAGATTGTCAGAAATTCTGACAGGACTGTTCAGGTGTATGTTGACGGAATTCTTCAGCCAAATGCAACGGTTAAAGTTATTGATAATGCTGAAAACGATGGTGAAGAGCACTCCATCTGCCACAAACGCGATCTTCAGATCACCTATGAGGATGGTACAACCGCAAAATTATCAGATCTGATCGGTCAGTCGGTTACTGACATAACAACCTTGTTTACTTCCCTACACGACGTTTATTTTGCAGCCTATGTTGTTGACTGGCTTGCCTATGATATTTATTATAAAAGGTAACATACGTTTATTACACGTTTTCTCTATATAATCACTCCCGCACGCGTCGCAAGATTCATGCGGGAGTTTATTTTGCTTATTTGTGGTCGCCGTTCTTCATTATAGGATTTGTTTTCCAGGTTGCCTTAGGACCAAACCTGGTCTGATTGCCCCAGTAATTGATCTTATCAAAATCAGGATAATGATAGATAAGTCTTATTCCGGCAAAAAACAGGACGCTGGAAACGACCATTACAGCAATAGTTTTCATCCATATACTGCGATATACTGTTTTAAAATCCGGCATCTTTTGTAGGACTATCACCTCCTCTTCCCTGGGAAGCAATAATATTAAAACAGTGGCAATAATTGCATTAACAAAAATCACCCACTCCGTCAGCAGACGGCCGGGAGACCAGCCTGTCAATGCGCGCTCAAAATTAGCTACTACCATAATCCACAATAATATAAGGAATATAAGCTGGCCCTTGGCAATAGCTTTTTCAGGAATAATTGGGATCGGTGACCGGTAATGACGTCTCACGATAATAATGCAGCCAAACACCAAAAGCGCCCAGGTCAGATTGAACCATCCGGAAGGTGACATGTGAAGGAAATCAACACCCGGAAGTCTCCCAATGTAAGGAGCATCCCATTGGGCCGGGACTGAGTCCGTTGTTCCATCTGCATTTTGCACAACACTCTGCCATATTTTAGGATTTAACTGTTCACTCCAGACCTCCACATTTTTGAATACGTTGAAATAAGTAAGTATAAGCAGGACAGTCAAAACTGAAAACGCCCTGGTCCATCGTGAACGGGATAAGGCCGGAGTTGAACCAGTACTGTCTTTCGTGATTTCTATTCTGGTTAGAAGAAAGCCAAGGGCGATGGCAATGGCTATACCGTTAACAAATCCATAGCTTTGTTCGAGAAAACTGTGCCAGTTTTGACCTTGCCAGTTGGCCCATGCCTTTGTAACTGAATCAAACTCCTCACTTCCGGGTAAAATACCTTTGTTCTCGAGTATTTTCGGGTTGCCGAATGAGTTCATCACCTGTTTGACAAACTGAACTCCTGCAAACCCAAGTCCACCAATGGTTCCGCTTATCAATGAGGCGACTGCAACCGGTTTAAGATTATTCTTCCACATCCAGACAGAGGTACCTGCAAATACACCGGTCATACCAGCCCAATTATCTGATCTTGGAGGAGTCATCCTGATGCCGCCGAATTGAGTAAAGAACAAACTGCCTAAAACAGGTAGTACCAGGAAGGCAACAAGGAATCCAATACTCATATAGGCAAAAAGGGATGCACCATTTCTGAGCTTTCCATAGAAATAAAAGTAGGCTACCACTCCCAGGAACAAACCGATAACCCAGCCAATGTGCTGAGGATAATCCCCGAACCATACCGGCCAGTTATTGAGCATGTTAGATGCTTCAAACGCCTGCTTACCTGTCTCAGGATTTATGTACGATGGGTCTCCAAGCACAAAGGTAAATGCTGATCCAAATTTGCTTTCTATACCTGCAGTTCTGAGCAAAAATTGAAATAACCAGCCGAAAACAGTACCACATAAAGCAAATACCGGCAGCAACAGCCTGTCGCGCGCTCCTTTCCGATCAATTAGATCGTATATCCCGACACCTGCCAAGGCAAAAATGGCAGCCAGATAGTCAGAATCGAACCAGTAAAGCGGATTTTTGTGCCTTGACCAGGTACCATCAAACTTTGCTCCTTCTTCAAGCCAACTTGCCAATGGATCTTCAATAAAATCCTGAATCAGCCACAACGCAAATACGAACAACAGCGGTTTGAAAATTTTACTGATACGCTCGTTGGTTTCAACTGCCGCAAAGGCAGTGCCTGCTCCACCGAGTGCAGCCCAGAGAAATCCAAGGTAAAAAAGAGACAGAAATCCATACCACTGGGATCCCGCATGACCGCTTTGCGTGTAGGCAATTACCTGCATGTAGGATTGAGTTGCCCCAAACCCCCACCCGATGGCACCGAAAAGAGCAAAATAACCAACTTTGTCGCGCCAATCCTCTCGCCCGGAAAGAATGGCTGTAGCAATTGCCGCAAGGCATCCGGCAAAGGCAGCTCCATATTCATGGCCAAAATTGCCACGAATACCCCACCCAATTGAAAGGGCGATTCCAATCAGAATAACAGAACCTGGCCTCAATAGTGGATTGAGATGATTTGTTTTCAAGGTGTAAAAGTTAATTGTTAATAGTAGTATCCCGATTCACTGCCAAAATAATAAAAAGCCGGAACAAATCAGCGATTTTAAGGACATTGTTATCGCTGTTTGGCAATTATGACACAACCAATATCAACAACTTAATAAAATGATTATTTCCGCTACCAAGGAAGGCTAATTCAATGAATTAAGAGTCTGTTTCATGATTTGCCGGGCTATTTTTGAATCATTATGTAAACAACACACATCTTGGCTAACAGATTGATTTCCATTTAATGGCATCTAATAATTTCATTTTTTTTTCGACATTTGCAACAGTATTAAATATTAAAAACATGGAATGGTACAACGAGCCGGCAAAATGGAGTGTTGATGAGGACAACCTGACAATGGCAGTTACCCCAAAATCTGATTACTGGCGCAAGACCCATTATGGATTTACAGCTGACGACGGTCCTTTTTATTTCTGTAATGTAAGTGGGGACTTTGAAGTATCGGTAAAAATCACGGGAGATTATCAATTCCAGTATGATCAGATGGGATTAATGCTGAGAATTGATGATAAACACTGGATTAAAACCGGTATTGAATATGTTGATGGAGTTTACAAATTCAGTGCGGTCGTAACCAATGATTTCAGCAGCTGGAATGTGATTCCCCTGCCAGGAAAACCTGTCTCAATATGGATCAGGGCGATCCGGAAGAAGGATGCTGTTGAAATCTTTTATTCGATGGATGGAATAATTTTCATTTTAAGCAACCTGGCATATTTTCATGAAAATCAGTCAGCTATGGTTGGCATGATGGCAGCAAGCCCGACAGGAGAAGGATTTAATGCTGCATTCGAGCATTTCTGTGTTAAAAACCTGCCAGATGAAAAAAATGGCTAATTCAGTTTGTCAGGCTAAAAAGGATTAGTAATATGACAAAACTCATTGACCGGTAACAATAAACAATTCTCGGATCACAGCAACCTTTTGTCAGGGGAAGGAGTGCCCCTCTGCAATATTCAAATTTATTAACTCAGTATTCGATAAAAAGTAAAATTCCACAAATCGAATCACTTTTGAATGCAAAGAGAGAAAATTTTGTCTCCGAAGAATAATTAAACTAAAAAGGAACGCACCGGAATATTAGAACGACAAATTTAATTTTCCATTCAATAAATAATTTACGATTATATATATTTAAATTAAAACATTTTATCTGTTCGGTGATTTTTGCAATTTTTCGAACCAATACGCTCTTCCCTTCCGACACCTATCCCGGGTACATAAGTTTTCAAAATTTCCTTCAGATCATTTTCAATTGTTATAATCACGTGCTCCAATGCTACGAAATTTCCTGAGCGAAATTACAAAAATCAATGATAATTTCTGTTTTCCAGGCTTATACATACATGAAGAGTACCTGGTGACCCACTTGCACTTCTTCGGAATGAATATTTCAGAAAATATTTATTTTGTATATACTATAATTTAGAATAATTAAATACAGGGTTAATATTTAATGTGTAATAAATAATTTTTAATAAAATTATTTATTATTTTTATGATAACTTAGTTGCAGTTGTCAAAACTATCCTACAACCTTTTTAGGTGCTTCCCAAAGTACTCTAATAACTTAGACTTTCTAAATAACTTAAATTCTTAAACTATGAAAAGAAGAATCCTACAGATGTTCTTGTCGGGCTTGCTTGTGCTATTCTCAATGAGCCTGTTTGCCCAGATTGAAGTGGCAGGTGTTGTAAAAAGTCCTGCGGGAGATGTTCTTCCAGGTGTGACTGTATTGGTCAAGGGCACTACAATTGGTATCATTACTGATTTTGACGGGAAATACAAAATTACGGCTCCAAATCCGCAGGCCATCCTGGTATTTTCCTTTATTGGAATGCAAAGCCAGGAAATTCCCGTCGCTGGCAAAAGAACAATCAATGTTACATTGTCCGAGCAAACAGTCGGCGTTGAAGAAGTTGTTGTTACTGCGTTAGGAATAAAGCGGGAGAAAAAAGCGCTTGGTTACTCAGTTGGGGAAGTAAAATCTGATCAGATGGTACGTGTCCCCCAGAAAGACCTTCTCGGTGCACTGGCCGGGAAGATGTCGGGTGTGAAAATTACCAACACATCGAATGACATCAATGGCGATACTTTTGTAAATATCCGGGGAATCACTTCGCTTGCCGGGAACAATAACCCATTGGTGATTGTGGACGGAGTGCCTACCGGTGATCCAAAGGTGATGAAAGACATCAGTCCTGAAAATATTGAGAGTGTTTCTGTATTGAAAGGGCCCAGCGCAGCAGCGCTTTATGGATCCAGGGCAGGAACAGGTGTTATCCTGATCACCAGCAAAACAGGTAAAATGAAAAAAAACGGAATTGGTGTTGATGTAAGTATTGGAACAACTTTTTCCCAACCCTATAAATACATTGATCTTCAAAACAGGTTTACCACGGGTATCAGCGGGGTTTTAAATGAAAACTCCTACCAGCAGTGGAACGGACCGGAGGAAGGTACTTCTGCCATTCAGTGGAACACAAACGGGGTTGCCCAGCCGCTCAAATTTTACAACAACACACTTAAGGATTTCTTTAGGACCGGGATAGAAAAGATTGTTGATGCCAGTGTCAGTGGTTCATTTGATAAAGGTACATTCAGACTTTCAGTTTCCCATCTGGGGGCAGACGGGATTTATCCAGGCGTTAACTTACAACGCAACGGGGTGAATATGGCTGTCTCCTACAAAATAACTGACAAGGTCAAGGTATCAACCAACCTGGACATCGAAAACCCAAATTCGGATAATTATCCTGTCAAGAACGGAGGTGATACGCAGTATATGGCTCTTTATCAGACTCCTCCCCATGTAAATATCAATGACCTGAAAAATTACTGGCAAATACCAAACGTATTGCAAAGGAACGTCAGCACCAATTATGATAATCCATGGTTTGCTGCTTATGAGCTGAAAGACGCGTTCAACCGGATGAGGGGATTTGGGAACATTAAACTTGATTACCAGATTCTTCCCGAATTAAAAGCAATGGTTCGCTACTCATTTAACGCCAGTAACGAGAAAAGGGTGTACAGGCAGCCATGGTCCAGCTATGGTGGTGATGGCGGTGGAAACAACAGGGCCAATGGTATGTTCAATGAGAGCATCAATAATATGAGGGAGATGAATACTGATGCCTTGATCTCTTATACTAAAAAGCTGGGGAAATTCCAGATAGATCCATCTGTAGGAGGTAACATAATGACCCAACGCAGTTACTCAATGGCTGCAGGTGGTGATGCGCTGACCCTTGCGGGACTTTACACACTGTCGAATGTGCCAAAGGATAAAGTTTCCTACTCTGATTATACCTACAAGAAAAATATTTACAGTGTCTACGGTTTGCTTAACCTGAGCTACAACAACATGCTTTTTCTTGAGGCAACAGGTAGAAATGACTGGTCAAGTACCCTGCCTGAAGCAAACAGGTCCTACTTCTATCCGTCTGCTTCAATAAGCGCTTTGCTCAACGAGATGATTGCCATGCCTTCCTGGGTCTCCCTTTTGAAAGTCAGAACAGGTTTATCACAAGTAGGTAAAGACACTTCTCCCTACGTTATTTCAACAGTTCTCTCCCAGTCAGTTTGGGGTGCCAACACCGCTTATTCGGTTCCCGGCAGTTTACCCAATGTCAACCTGAAGCCTGAAATAGCCAGCGCCTTTGAAGCTGGTACCGACATCTCCTTTTTCACCAACCGGCTTGGTTTTGACTTCACCTTTTACCAGGTTCAGAATAAAAACCAGATCATGAATGCATCAACATCCTCCATGTCAGGTTATAATGCAGCAACGATCAACGCAGGTAACGTTGAAAATAAAGGTATTGAAATCGGATTGAATGCAATTCCTTGGAAAACCAAGGACTGGACCTGGGATCTAAACATGAATTTCACCCGTGAAAGAAGCAAGTTGAAAGAGCTGACTCCCGGCATAAATCAATTCCAGTTCTGGGAAAGTGCCGAAGTTTACGCCTGGACTAAAGTAGGCGACTATATTGGCACTTTCTATGGCAGAGATATGCTGCGTGTACAGGATGGTCCTTATAAGGGATGGCCAATTATCAGTTCAACCGGTGTAATGCAAAATGGCCCATCCGGAGGAGACAAGATCGGCAGCTATATGCACGATTTTACAATGGGATTGCAGACCAGCTTATCATGGAAAAGCATCTCTATTTCACTAAGTTTTGACTGGAGACAAGGAGGTAAATACTATGACCAGACAATGATGCGATTGGCCAGAGCTGGAAAACTTGAGTTCTACCACCCGGATAAAAGTTCCAGCACATTCTCCGGTATCCTTGATAACAATTCCTTTAATGGCGACATGACAGCGTTGGCTAATGAGATCAAATCCCATCCTGAGATTTACCAGAACAATGTATGGGTTGGTGGTCGGACAAAAGATCTTGGTGGATTTCTATACGGCAACGGAACCTACGAAGGGGCTTTTATCCCTGGTGTATATTCAGATGGCAAAGGTGGTTATATTGAGAATTTCGGTGGACCCGGAACAAAAATTATTAAGGCGTATGAACCTTTCCAACCAACCGGAGGATACTTTTATATTGGCCAAAAAACTGAGTGGGTTTACGATGCAACATTCGTAAAACTCCGGGAGCTTGCAATTTCTTATACACTGCCTCAGTCAATTGCTAAGAGACTGTATACCCAGAACATCGTTATATCCGGATTCCTGAAAAACCTAATCATTTATGCTGCCAACAAGACAAACCAGGATCCTGAGGGTATGTATAACCAGGTTGGTGACCAGCAAAGACAGGGATTATCCTTGTGGAACGGTTCGCCAATTGTTATGCCAATCGGTTTTAAACTCAATGTTTCCTTCTAAAATTTCATGAGATGAAAAAATTTCAATTTAACTTGAAAGAGATGAAAAAACTAAAAACAATATTTATCAGCATTATCACGATAGTAATTCTGCTGACCACATCCTGCCAGGATCTCACGGAAATCAACAAAAGCCCTAATCAATTGGTTGCCAGCGATATTAACATAAAGTATGTGCTGACATCTGTACTCTCGACTTCAGCGACAAACTATATTCGCGGACATGTATACGGAGGTTCCATAACATTGTCTGAAGCAATGCAATATTTGCAAAGAGACTATATCGATTTTGCATCCACCAATACCGGGGCATGGGACCCTCAAAAATTCAGTGCATTCAATGCTTCATTGATTAATGCCCAGTATATTTATGATAATGCCAAGAGTGAAACACTTGAAGGCAACCAAAAATTCTACAAGGCAGTCGGGCAGATAATGCGCAGTTTCTGGTATGGATTTATGACTTCACTATGGGGAGATATGCCATATTCTGAAGCGATGAAGGCCATGGAGGGTAACTTTACACCGGTTTACGATGCCCAGAAAGATATCTTCAAAGGAATATTGGCAGATCTTAAATCAGCCAATGAAACCCTGGCTACTATAACGTCTGTCGACGGCGCATCAGTTGCAGATATCATGTACCAGGGCGATGTAATGAAATGGAGAAAATTTTGCAATTCATTGCGCTTGAGATTTTTGCTGAGACTTTCGGAGAAACAGGCTGATGCAGGTTTCGATGTAAAAGGAGAATTCAATGCTATAGTTAGCAATCCATCAACGTATCCAATTTTCACTGCCAGCAGCGAAAATGCCTCCATTGCCTTTATCGGAAGCAACTCTACGGATGGATGGTATGGTGGACCGCTCGGGTGGAACAACAGATCAGAATTCTATCGCCGCAAGCCATGTGCTACTTTTGTCAATGCAATGAAAATAAACAGCGATCCCCGGCTGACAGTTTTTATACGTCCGGTCGATTCACAATTAAAGGTAAGTACCACTGCAACTGGTTATGTTAAACAAGCCGATGGTCAGGTCATTTTGAATGTTTCTCCTTCCCAGGTTGGTACTGCTTCAATTGATACAGCCAGGTACGTTGGGTTACTGCCTGCTTTGCCAGCTCCGGACCTTTACAATCTTTCAGGCCTGACAAACTGGAATAACCTTAAGCCTCTTGTTCCCGGTATATACTTTGATGTTGCCGGTAATCCGAATGTTTCCTACCTCGCCGACAAATACGCGCAGGATAAGAATGATGTTGTAAGGACAGTCTATATGAGCTATACCGAACTCTGTTTTATCCTTGCAGAAGGACGTCAGAAAGGGTGGATCACAACAAGCGAGGCAGTCGAATATTATAAGGCAGGAATCACTGCAAGTTTGCGTCAATATCAAATTGCAGATGGCAGTAAAACAGTATACAACACCAAAACTCATGCATTGGAGAATTTCAGCGAAAGTGCTTTTATTACAGCCCAGGCACTTAAATATTCAACCGCAGCTGATGATAATGCTAAATTGAATGTTCTGCTGACCCAAAAGTGGATTGCCACATTCATGACACCGGAATTCTATTTCGACTGGCGCAGGACTGGACTGCCAAACTTTGGCGCAAATTTAATTGCAGGTACAAAAGGCACGCAAATTCCTGTACGTTATGCATATGGGACTGACGAAACAATTCTTAATAGTGAAAAGGTTACTGCTGCAATTGCAAAATTATCTCCTGCAACAAATGACCAATGGAGTAAAATGTGGCTGGTGGCCGGAACCGGTAAACCATGGTAATCAATTAAGTACTATAATTCTATTTATATTTTGTGAACAAAAACATTCCTTTGGCAAGAAATTAACCAAATAAATTAACCGGAGTAGCCTTTTGACTACTCCGGTTTTTTGCATTTTGTATAGAAAAAACTTGCCATTATTGACAACCTCGTTTTTATATCAATTTGAAATATAGAAATTGATGAACATTCTAGTTTATGATAAATAATCAAGGACTAAAAATATCCTGATTCTCAGAGATCCTCCAGGCGCAGGAGGGAAATACTGCTAATTCCAATTGCATATTTCACAGGAATGAAAGGCATTTGATTTAATGATTCACCTTTCCCTTGCAGTTTAAATATATGCGTTCCCTTTTCGAGACTGAATACGCCAAGCTTATATTCCCTCCAGTCACCCCCTTTGCTGATCATATCCAGAACAGGTCCGGCAGCGATATTGTCAATTCGTGGCTGGTACAAGCTTCCCGAGACATTATCAATAAGTACAGCTGAAATCCTGTACCGGCCTGATTCTTTGACTTCAAATTCGAACTCAATTTCTCCGTCAGGCTGACCCGGAATGAAATTAATACCGGCTGTCTCCTTCACTGTTTCATTTGGTGTCGCGTTGAACTTCAGATCGGCCGCAAGAAAAACCTGGTAGGGAGGAATTCTCTCTTTGGCAGCAGGAAGATCTGAATCGGGAAAGACAATTGGAGTCTGGTACCAGAATGCCACAGAACTTACCCAATCTGCCCTTTCATCGGATCCTGACAACTTTTCCCCATTATAGTCAACTACACTGCCACGATGTTCAATTGAGAGTTTCAATGACTTTTGGAAACGGATGGGGTCGTTTATATGCCATCGGTAGGCAGAAGCGCGGTCTCCTGCCATTGGCCCCTCATACAACGGAACTCCGTTGAAAGCCCCTGAAAACTCCCTGAATCCCCATGCATCACCAAAATAATCTTCCGTCCCGGTACCCTGAATGGATGGAATTAATTCGCCATCAATGAAAAACCTGTCATCACCTTCCCCAAACCACCCATTAACGACCTGCATAACGGAATAGACCGTGCCAACATAATTTCCACATCCGGTGGTATTCAGGATGAGATGATCTCCTCGTTTGGCTTTCGACTGCTGGTTGTACCTTGCATGAAAATAAAGTACATCTTTGGGCAACATATCAACTTTCTCCCAATCAACATAATAATAGAAATAGGCAGGCCCAAAGCCGGACTGCTCATTGGAAACAGTAATTTTGGCATGCTTTTTAAAAGGCATGGTCCAGAAACAATTTCGCGATCTGCCATGTGATGATACATTCACCGGTAACGACTGAAAGTCTCTATTTGCTCCCTGGCCAACTCCGAAAAAATCGCCCAGGGGGACTTCAACACTGGGCTTTTCAGAATTATCCCAGTAGATTCGTACAATCATTGCCCTGGTAGAGTAAGGATTAAGTGATGCTGATGTATTCCATATATGCCGGATGATCCCTGGTCCTTCCAGGTCAGCAAGGACAAGCGTTTCGCCAGGTAAAATTAATTTTGAATCGCCATTTCCGTCAATATTTGAATCGGAACTCGATGATCTCTTGCTTTGACCATTTGAAGGTAAAGCCAGTTGTTCCAGCAATGACGTGCCAATATTAGAATTAACCTGCGATTTCAGGCTGGAAGCCTGCGTCATAAAAAATAACAAAACGGAGAATCTTATAATAGATTTATACATAAAATGTTATTGTGTAATTAATATTTCTGAATGTAAGGACATTGTAAAAGTGTTAATCACCGAAAATTATATGTTTTAATTTGGCAATGAGCTATTTAAAGATTCCTTGCTGACGTCAGAATCACGGCGGTTGTTTCCTCTTTCCATTGGCAGGTACAGTTCCACTTTCAGGCCGCATGGCTGCCCATTTTTGTCCATATCCGTATATATTATCCTAAACTTTACAGGTTCTCCGGGAGGGTTGAACAAACGTACCCTGGCTTCTGTAATCTTCGTACTGTGAGGCCTGTCATCCTCAAATGCAACTGTCTGTTTTGATTTGGCAGTATCCCTGCCCACCCCGTCATCGGTAACAGTTACTTTCAATAAATCATTTTCAGCTATTTCAAATACAATCGAAAGATGCCCCTTCCTTTCCAAAGGAACAAATCCATGTCGTATCGCATTTTCAACAAAGGGCTGAACCACCATTGGCGGGAACATTATTATTCCGGCAGATTCCCAGTCCTTACAATTAATTTCATAATCAAATTTATCCGGAAAACGCATCTGAACCAACCGGAGATAGCTGTGCAAAAAATCTATTTCCTGTTCTATATGAACCAACCGGAAAGAGGTGTTACCCATTGTTTGCCGTACAACCTTCGAAAAATCTGAGAGATAAGCCAACACCTCGTCCGTTTTTTTTGATAATACGTAATATTGAATGCTACTGACACAATTGAAAATAAAATGTGGATTCATCTGGGCTTGTAAGGCTTGAATTTCCAATTGAACAATTTTCTTTTCTGTCTCAGATTTATTTCGTTGTTTATTTCGTTCAGATTCCAGTATCTTGTAAATTGTGAAAGCCAACAGTGTAATGACCAGTATAACTCCGGCAAAAATTACATACCATAATTGCCACCATGCATGAAGGATGTTAAGTTCAACCTTCAACGGAGCAATCTCTCCAAAGGTTCTAAAATTATAAGCTTCAACGTATAAAGTATAATGTCCCGGTGGAAGATTGGTATAAATGGCTTTCCGGTCAGTTGCCCATTGGCTCCAGGATTTGTCATAACCCTCAAGCATAAACCGAAACTTGTCTCCTGATGGATCAATATAATTGAATATATCAAAATAAAAAATCACATCATTTTGAGAATGTTTGAGTTCATAAATTCCGTTCTGACTCGAATTAAAAAGATCAATGCCTGTACCCAAAGTACTGTCAGCGGGTTCATGATTAATTTCAATTGACTTCAACATGATACGTCCTGAAAACGCCGGATTGGAAAGAAATGTCCGTGTATCAAATCGAATGAGAATTTCTCCGGCTCCAATCCAAAGATTTCCGGTAGAATCTCTGACTGCTTTTTTGGAGAATCGTCCATTATAACCAACTCTTTCATCCAGAAATCGAATGACCATTTTCCCACTGGAATAAAGTGCGGCAAGATCAATGCAATTCAGCCCCCGATTTGTCCCAACCCACAATTTACCATCCGGATCAGCCAAAAGCCAGTGGATGCTGCTACCTTGCAATCCATTATCATTGTTGATCCGATAATCAGTTTTTATTACTTCCCCGGAACAGGTGCCTATGCATAATTCGCCGGAATTGGTGCCAAAAATTACATGATTTTGATAATCAAAACATATGTCGTTGAGATAATTGCTGATAGTAGAATCTGTTTCGTTGAAATGGATGAGTTTACTGCCCCTGGACATCCATAAACCGCTTGATGATGACGCGTACCAGTATTGGTCTCCATTCTTAACTATACGCCGGACATTTTGAGGATCGCCATCCTTTGTAAATCCGGGAAACAGTAAAGCCGGGAAATAGACCGGATCATTCGGGTCAGTGAGGCAATTCCGGAAATTTGGTTTGTAGGCAGTTGATCTCATTCCCGCGTAAATAAGCGTATCTCCCATGGGTACAAATTCGCCCAACGAACCCTCAGGGCTGATAAAAGTAATTTGACCGGACTTCTCATTCAATTTAAAAAGTCCGAATTCGTTGGAAAACAGGATCGAATGATCAGTATCCTCTATTACCCTGTTAAAATTGAATTCTGTTCGCTTCTCAAAATCTGCCAGCAATTCGGGCCTCAGTGAAATAGCTCTTCTTCTCAAAGAATCCAACGGCAGGTTTAACATTCCTTTGTGATTTCTGAAGTAATTCCGATAGGCCAAGACAACAGAATGCTTATTCACCATGGAATATTTCCCATCCCGTGCCATGGTAATCAATTCCCCGGAACCGGAGATCCATATCCTGTTTCCGGAATCAAGGTAAACATCATTAATATGTTGTTTATCAAGGTTAAAATAGGATGCCTTGAAATTAGTAATTGAAGGAGGAATAACCATATACAGACCTTCATTAATTGTACCGATCCAAATGACATTCTGTACCTGATCACAAAATACGGTCCAGATTTCCTTGTCTGTAATCCCGAATGAAGTTTTGAAATTAAGGAATTCCTTACCGTCGTACCTGAAAATGCCACCTTTTAAATCCATATTTTGATAGGACCAGGCAGCAAACCAAAGGTTTCCCCTTTTATCCTCGGAAATTCCAAAGACCTGACCCATCTCCTCATTTTTAATTACCCTGCCTTTCGATAAAATTAATACTCCTTCTTTCTGAGATGAAAATACTGTATCTCCCTTAGAACTGACATAACCCGAAAAACTGTAATCAGGATAACTCATCCCCTTGTCATTCAAACTGATATATTGATCCGAATCGGGATAATAACGGATAGGATTGCGCTGTCCATAAGAAGTTACATAAATGAATTTCCCTGCATCAAACAATCCGGTGACACAGGTGCCTGTTTTGATAGTAAATAATCCGGGAGGCGAAGATGTGATGGTTTTACCCTTGATGATGTTTAATCCGCCCTCAGATCCGACAACAAGGCAATGTGAATTTTTTGAATAGCATAAGGTCCGGATTCGGTCATCAGTAAGTCCGTTTTTTTTTGTATATCTTTCGAAGTTCCGTCCATCGTATTTAAAGATCCCGTCACCGTGACTACCAATCCACATGTTCCCATTTTCGTCCTCTGTTATCGCCCATATCTGGTTGCCGGTCATGCCACTCGCCGGATTAAATACCTTGAAAATTTTTCCGTCAAAGGTGCACAAGCCGGCATCAGTACCAATCCACATGATACTGCGGGTGTCCTTGTAAATACATCGGACTGTCATGCTGGGCAAACCTTCACGTAAAGTAAAGTGACGGACCGGATAAGTTTGCGCAGTCAGAAATATTGGATGAAGACAAATAAGCAGTAAATACCATTGCCGGGTTGACAGAAAGGTATTCCCACTTATGTAGCGCAAAATAGTACTGATCAGTATCAATTTTAAAAATTGATTATTAGAATGATTATCAATTATAAAGATATAAGAAAAATATAGACTTTAAATAATTGCAATTTCATCTGATTGCTTCAGGCAACGTAAAATTTTCTACTTTTATTAGAACTAAATTACTAACTATGAGAAAATTGCCCTTAAAAAGACATAAAATACTCCTTGCAGTATTTTTTGCGGGTTTCCTGTTTACCGGATGTGGCGGCATCCAGCCAAAAGAAGTTGTTCAGGACCGAAAAATGCCGGGAGGGTCTGTTCCTGAAAAGCTCTTCGTTCTTGACGTAAAAGGTGAAATGGGATGGGCAGATAAAAATATGCTCTCTTGTTTCCAGGGATTGGTCAACCGGAAGAATACAAGAATATATTACAATGGAAATGAAAATGACCAGTTTTGGCTGGAATATTACAGGAAAAGTTTTGGAATTGGCTATCAAAAAATTTCAGGGGTCGAAGAACTTTTAAAACTGTTCTCCGCCGATATTGACGGTTATATCGTTTACCCACCTGAATCCCCTCACCTGCTGAATATTGCAACAACTATAGGCTCCCTCGAGAATCTCCTGCCGGTCACTCCGGCACAGGAAGATTTGGTGAGAACATTCGGATTGAAGAAAAAACGGGAGTTGAAGGACCAGGGCGAAAACATGATAGATATTTATCGCAATGCAGCCAAAGAGTTTTTACCCGCATGTAGCAAAACCATGTTGGCAGCATTGTGTGTTCACGATGGTCAATGGCCAACATCTACTTATAAAAATCGGGATTATGTGATTGCTCACAAAGTCTTTTCATTCGATATCTCCTCCTCCGAAAGAGACAAGGCTGATTACTCACTTTTGCAGGAAATTTACGGGAAAGTCCCGGAAGGAGCCATCCTTTTCGGCTGGCATTGCAGTCGGGACAAGGAACATGAAGCCATTGGACTGGCGTCTGATTACGGACATTATGGGATGTGCAGCCTCAATACGGCAAATCTCTCAGTCCATTCAAGCATCCCTGTCGACAGGAATAAAGTTTTCAGGCAAAGGGTTATCAATCCCAATGATCTTAAAGTTGAAAACAAAGTTTACATGGCACTGATGGCAACCGACGGCGATGCCGCCTGGTTCATGCAGAATCATGTCAACAGGGACTGGTCAGATCCCACCCATGGCAATTTTAAATACAACTGGGGTTTCCTGCCACTAGCCTATGACCTGATGCCAGGTACCATCCAATATTACATGGAAAACCTTAAACCGACTGATTATTTTGTTTCAGGCCCTTCCGGAGCAACATACACATACCCGTACCGTCATCCGCATCCTGAAAAATTTCTGGAACTCAGTAATGATTACATGAAAAAATGTGGGCTTACCACTGTTCACATGACCAACTGGAACGATCGCGACTGGTGGCAGGAGGTGCAGATACCCGGGTTTTACGACAAATTGAAACAAACAATGCCGGACGCAGTCGGATTTGTCAGGGGTATGGGTGAGTCTGCTTTTGAGGAAAGCTATATAGGAACCGGAAAGCCCTATATTTTCATTGGAGAGGGAATACATGTCGGAGATGATGTTTCAAAGGTTGTGAAAGATTTCATCAGTGCCTGTCCCAATAGGCCATTGTTCATTTTCAACCTTGTAAATCATTCAATACCAATGGGTAAAATAAAAGAGGCATTGGATAGCTTTTCACCCGGCGAGATGGAAATTGTCCACCTGGATGAATTGATGCTTTTAGCCGACAAAGCATTTAAAGAGGGAAAAATAACTTCGGTTCTTTATCCTGAAAAAGAGGGACTGAGAAAAATCTTAGCAAAAGAGGCACGGCAGAAATGGCCGGCTTTCCTGAAAGAACTGAAAAATCTTGAAAGAATAAGCAACGGAAGTGCGGAGCAATTTAGCGACAGCATCAAAAAAACGCCGGTAGGGCTTGAAAGAGTAGTCCCTGCAGACATCCTGGCATTCAACACCATTTGGCAAAGCATGACGCTGGTAAAACTGTCATTGGAATCGAAGGGAATCTATGTGAACCATAAACCAACAGCGGTGAAGGATTTCATGAAAGAGTATGCAAAAGTAACCGAAGCTGATGTGATTGTTGAGTTACAACAACTTTGGGAAGGATGGCGCCAACATAATCCATCGTTTGCCGATGGACAGAAATTACTGAAAAAACTTGTTTCTGTGGCTGATCAAATTAACCGGCAATTGTGATTTTTAGACAGAACCTCCGAAACTCACATATATTAACAATTAATAATTACAATTTAACCTTTTTAACAAATTTTTTACTACTTTAGGTATTAGTTTTGACATGATCAAAAATCAGAAATAATGTAACTTCAATCATTATCATGAGACACCTAAATTCCAACCAAAAAGGCAGTATTGATACACATTCAAAGGGAGTGAACAGTAAACTTGTCCGGGAAGAAGAATCTTCTATTGCAAAGAGCTCAGATGAATTCAATGTTGGGCCATCAGACCAGGCATTTATTGTTGAATGGCAAATGCATTCAAATGAAGCTGTTGAATCCAACAAAAAATCCCCCAGAGAGATTGAAACCGGGATTTATCTGCATTGATCCTAATAGAATTGAAGATCAGCCTGGCTAATACCCAAATATTCATTTTCGCTGATGTGAACATTTTCTCCTGACATTTCATTAATTTATGAATATTAACTTTCTTCGACTATTTCTTAACCAATATTGGCATTTATAATCAGTCCTCAGGTATTAGCTTTGTCAGGATGCAATTGCATGTTTCTGTTTAATTCAGTAAAACAAATTATCATGAGAAAGTTAGTAGTGCAGGAAGGCATAATAGATCGTCCAACAAAAGGAGGTAATAAATTGGCTCAGGAAGCCGGAACATTTTCAATAACCAATAAAGAAAGAATTCCACCCTATTCAGTTGTTCAGACATTTATCGTGGAGTGGCAAATGCAAGTTTTGGATTTTAATAAGTAATTAATAATCAGCCAGTATTACCATGAATTGATATACCAACATCCCGGAAAAAAATACATTCCCAATAATAAAGGCAGAAAAATATTTTTTCCGCTTTTTCAAAAATAAAAAACCGCTATAAACATTTGATTTACAGCGGATTTTTATTTATTTATGTCGGGGTGACAGGATTTGAACCTGCGGCCTCGTCGTCCCGAACGACGCGCGCTACCAAGCTGCGCTACACCCCGATTGAACAATATTCCTTTTATCCTTAAACCTGGTTTGAATAAATTACAACCAGTTTCCTTGAATACAATGGCGAAAGTAACACTTTTTCCATAATCTACGAACAAGCGATACCCTCAAAAATTAGAATAATTCGTTAGAAACAGCGAAATACATTCCAATCATTTTATTCCTTTTGAAAAACTAAAGTATATTAGTTTTTCCCTTCATTTTTAACTATTTTAGTCATCGACAAAACAGAAATGTATTCCATCTCTGCAAGAGGTATTTTAATTTATTGACTGACCCTAATAAATCCATGACATGACACAAAGAAGAGATTTCATCAAGCAAAGTATTTTAGGAACAGCGGGCATTACTATAGGAGCAATGGGATTAAGTGCTAAATCATATGCTTCGATTCTTGGAGCCAATGACCGTTTCCGGATGGCAGTTTGTGGCCTAAATGGTCGGGGTAAATCTCATATTGGTGGTTTTGGAGGACTTGATAACCTCGAGATAGTTTATCTTGTAGATCCTGACAGCCAGGTACTTGAAACACGCGTAAATGAGTTGCGCGGGAAAGGTGGACTTAGCTCCAATGTGAAAGGTGTGGCTGATGTTCGCCGAGTGCTTGATGACAAGAATATTGATGCAATTAGTGTGGCAACACCCAATAGCTGGCATTCTCAAATGGTTATTTGGGCTGCCCAGTCAAAAAAACATTGTTATGTAGAGAAACCTGCAAGCCACGACATCCATGAAGGTCGTATTGCGCTGGCAGCTACTGAAAAGTACGGAATAGTTGTACAGCACGGAACACAGCGACGCAGCGAGCCCGGATGGGCCAGACAGATTTCCGATATTCGGTCCGGTAAATATGGCAAAATGTTGGTTTCGCACGGTCTTGCCTGCAAACCGCGTGAAGGAATTGGCTTTCAACCTGATTCAAATCCCCCTGCTAATCTGGACTGGAATATATGGAAAGGGCCTGCAGTAATTAATAGCTACAACAAAAACCTGGTTCATTACAACTGGCATTGGAACTGGAAAGTTGGGAATGGGGAATTAAATAACCAGGGAACTCATCAGCTTGACGTTGCATACTGGGGACTTGACGCGGAGGTAGAGAATACTCACCCGGTTCGTGTTATGGCAATTGGAGGTAGGTTCGTATGGGAGGATCAGGGCGAGACACCCAATACCATGTTTGCACTCGCTGAATTTGCAAATGGACAATACGTTTTTTTCAATGTGCGTAACGTAAATTATACCGGATACAAGACTGAAGTCACAAACCGGTTTTATTTTGAAGACGGCGGAAAACTTCTTGAAGGAAAATATGAATCTCACAATGGTAGTCAGCCTCGTAATGTAACTGTCAAAGATGTCCGGCAAACGCCCGGCGGCAACTGGCTAAGTTTTGTTACAGCATGTCGGGCCAACAATCCCAAAATGGCAAATGGTAACATGTATGATGCCCATTACAGCTGCGCTCTTGGTCACCTGATGAACACATCTTACAGGTTGGGGACAAAAGTACCATTCAATGAAAAAGCGGGAAGGTTTGGCGATAATGCACTTGCTTACGAGGAATTTATGAAAATTCATGCCATAGCCAGAGATGGCATGGGTGTACCGGAAAACAAAGCAGAATATGTTGTCGGACCATGGCTGAAATTTGACGGGAAGGCTGAACAATTCATTGGTGATCATTCGGTTGAAGCCAACGAGTTGCTTGCTGATCCGCGTAATTCAGCATACACGTTGCCTTCCGTAAAATCAGTCTAAACAAAACATAATTCTTACAAGAAACACCGGGCCAAATCTCAGATACCGGGGATTATCATCACCCGGCTGAATTTTGGCGCATTGGTGAAATAGGACAACTGGTGAGTATGTGTCTTCATTGCATGCAAATTTATACTTTGACAGGTTCAATACCCAAACGGTCGCACCTTCCAAGGAACACCCTGTAGGTATCATCCGGGGCCTTTTGCTATTTTGAAGTCAGAGGTTTTTTTAATTTCCTGGTGATCAGTTCAATGGGCAATCCTCTTTTGCGGAGAAAATATTTCGAACTCAACGGTTAATTCTTCCCTATAATGAGTTCAGTTTTTGTTATCTGCTACTGGATAAATTTAACATCCGATTGCTTTTCGGGGTTTGTGGCATTGTTGCACATCCAGACCAAAATTTCATCACTCTCTCTTTTCCCGGCAAAATGGCCCGTTATCATGATAACTGCATCGATGCCGGCCTGGTAAATTTTCCTGGCAAATTCGGCTTTCTCAACAAGAGATTTACCAAATGAGCCGGTTGCGACTACCGGCATCCTGCCATTAACACGCTGTACCACATTCCTGGTTATTGCCAGCCTCTCATCCGGACTAAGAAAGTACATTTCACTGCTCTGGCAGTTGGCAAAATATCCTTTGACTCCTGCTGCCATATAGAAATCGGTAAGCCTGGAGAGACAGATGAATCCCGTTCGGAACTAAATTGGAATTTGTTAAATTAGTTGATCCTGTAACAGTTATTCATCAGGACTAAAGCTGAAAATTATTTATCAATAAAATACTCCTTTATCTACTTTATCTGATCGGTTTTTACTTAATTTTGGGATAGTCCGGCAGTAATTCTGCTGTTACCCCGGTGTTTATTCCAGTACTTTGCCCCCTATACAGCCAGTCTGAATATATAATGGTTATACAATTGAATGTCCCCAAATACTAACACTGTACCCGAAAGAGAATATTATGTTTAAACGTATTTCATTTTCTGCCCTTGTTTCAACATTCTTCATGCTTTGCTCATTACAGTCCATGTCTGCGTCAAATCATGGATATTTTAACATTATGGATTACGGCGCCAGAGGAGACAGCTCATTTTTAAACACAAAACCAATTCAATCGGCCATTGAAGCATGTGAGAAGGCTGGTGGAGGAACCGTGTATTTTCCGGCCGGGAAATATATCTCAGGCACCATCTTCCTGAAAAGCAATATGACTTTGTATTTTGATGCTGGAGCTATGTTAATTGGCAGTGGAGATCTCCAGGACTATCCTGTTACTGTTTCTGCAATTCGCTCCTATACGGATAATTACACCGACAAGAGCCTGATTTATGGCGAGGGACTTGAACATACCGGCATAATTGGAGACGGCATTCTGGATGGTAACGGCACCTGTTTTAAGGGGCCGTATAAAGTACGACCATACATGATCAGGTTCATCAACTGCAAAGATGTGCTGATGAGAGACGTTACCATTAAAAATTCACCTATGTGGGTACAGCATTACCTGGCTTGCGAGAACGTCAATATTGACGGAATCACAGTTGACAGTCGTCGTGATTTTGTTAACAATGACGGAATTGACATTGATGGGTGCAAAAATGTGCGGATTTCAAACTGCGAAATAATTAGTGGGGACGATGCTATCGTACTGAAAAGCACACTTAATGTACCATGCAAAAATATAGTGGTGACCAATTGTGTCATTAGTTCCAACTGCAACGGATTTAAACTGGGAACAGAAACAAATGGTGGCTTCGAGGACATAACATTTAGCAACAGCGTCATTTATGACACGAAATTAGGGGGTATTTCACTTGAGTTAGTGGATGGTGGCGTATTAGACAAGGTATCAGTTTCCAATATTACGATGAACAATGTAGGTACTGCCATTTTTATTCGTTTAGGCAACCGGGCGCGCCCTTTCAATGAAAAGTCGGAAAAACCCGGCATGGGTAGTTTATCCAATGTTTTAATCAGCAATATTCAGGCAACAAATGTTGGTAATACCGGATGCTCTATAACCGGTTTACCCGGTTTTCCTGTCAGGAATATTTCATTGAATAATATCAGGCTAATGTTCGATGGTGGGGGAACGAAAGATTTAGTGAATCGTGAAATACCGGAAATCCCTGAAAAATATCCGGAATTCAGAATGTTTGGAATGCTACCGGCCTATGGATTTTACTGCCGTCATGCTGAAAATCTATCTGTTAAAGATGTGGAAATGGGATTTGTAAAACCTGATGCCCGACCCGCTATAGTTTGTGATGATATTGTAGATTTGGAATTGTCAGCCATAAAGACGATGACTGGCCCAGAACCCGTTTTGCAATTCATTGACGTTCAAAATGCAATGATCCAATCCTGCAGGGCACCCAAGGGTACCGGGACTTTCCTGGCAATAAGAGGCCTGAAAAGCAAACATATTACCATGACCGGGAATGACCTGAGCGAGGCTAAGCAGGCAATCAGTAAATCTGACAACGTCGATGTTTACCTGGAATCCAACCACCATTAATTATCTAATTATATTATCCTTTCCCATAAAACACATTTAATCAGGCAGTTTCAATTATTTCCTGAAGAGCTTCTATCCAAACCGGCGTATCATTAAGACTTTCCACATAGTCCAGATTATCACCGCCTGACTGCCTAAAGAGTTTTTTATACTCTACGCCCAATTCTACCGTTGTCTCAAGGCAATCTGCCACGAAAGCAGGCGCTACAATCAAAATATTCTTTGCACCTTCTTCTGCCTTTGATTTTAGAACAAAATCAGTATACGGCTTAAGCCATTTATCGGAAAGCCTCGATTGAAAACTTTGAGAAAATTTTCCTTCGGGCAAACCTAGTTTTGCGGCCAGTAAACGGGTTGTTTCATAACAAGTTGCCTTGTAACAATACATACCATGAGATGGTAAATTTTTTACACAGCTGCATCCGGCGCAATCAATCCCGGGGTGAACACGGTTCATATGACTGACCGGCAAGCCGTGATAGGAAAACAGGACATGGTCATATCTTTCAGGATGATTAAATTTTATCCTTTCGGCAAAAGCATCAATAAACCGGGGATGGTTATAAAACTGTCCTGCAAACTTAACTTCGGGTATAACATTCCAATTTTTCAATTGCCGCATGACGGCTTCCATAGCAGTGCCTGTACTAGAGGACGCATAATGGGGGAACATCGGTACGACCAGTAGTTTTGAGTAACCTGAATTTCTTATCCTGTTCAATACATCTTTGATGTTTGGATTTGCGTACCGCATAGCTACAAAAATATCGAACCGGTTGCCCAATTGTTCCTGAAGCTTTTCCCTGACACTATTGCTGTGAACCAACAACGGAGAACCCTGGTCGGTCCAGAGTAATTTGTAAAGCTTTGCAGATTTTGGAGCGCGGAAAGGAACAATGATAAAATTTACCAGTATTATTCTGAGCAGCCATGGCAGGTCTATCACCCGAGGATCGTTTAAAAATTCCGAAAGATATTTTCTTACATCTTTCACGGAAGTAGAATCAGGCGTCCCGATATTGATAAGCAACACTGCTGTCTTTCCTGTTTTCATTCTGATATTATTTATAATTTATCCAGTCTATATCTTTTCTTAAAAGTCGCGTAGTCGCATATTCTGCAGAATCCAGGTTCACTTTGTATTTATATTCCCAGGATGCAGTCGCTGGCAAACTGATTAAAATGGATTCTGCATTCCCATTCGATTCAAAACCGAATTTTGTTCCACGGTCATAGATGAGGTTAAACTCAGCATATCTTCCACGCCTTATTTCCTGCCATGCTTTCTGGTTTTTACTATACTTCCTGGCAGCGTTATCTTTGACCAACCTGCCATATATCTCCGGGTAAGCAAGTGCCAGATCCCTCGTAAAATCAAACAACTGATCAAAACTGACTTCTGCATCCGGGTGCAGCCGATCGAAGAAAATTCCTCCAATACCTCTGGTTTCATTGCGATGAGGAATAAAAAAATAATCATCTGCCCAACGCTTGAACTTTGTATAAAATTCTTCATTGTACCTGTCACATATTTCCTTCAGCTGACCATGAAAGAAGCTTGCCTCAGCAACATCTATATAATGTGGCGTCAGATCGATCCCTCCTCCAAACCAGAAAGTGCCGTTATCCAGCGAAAAAAACCGAATATTCATGTGAATAATCGGTACAAGAGGGTTCACCGGATGCATGATAGATGAGATCCCGGTTACTGAATAGTTGTTGGCCCTTTCACCCAGCAATTGTTCCATTTGGGGAGTAAATTCCCCCCTGACAAATGAAAAATTCACACCGCCTTTCTCAATCGCAGCTCCATTACGAAGTACACATGTCAGGCCATAACCTATATTTTTTTCCCAATTGTCTTCCTCAAAAATTTCTTTGCCGTCAATAATTTCAAGACTTCTGCAAATTTCTTTCTGCAGGCCGGCATAATTCCGGGCTATCTTTTCTGCAATTTGTTCTCTCTCCATGAACTGCTACACTTTTATTTCTGTATAACCATTACTAATTCGCTGAAAATGAAAATACCCGGATTTTCTTCTCCAGGTACTTGTCCTCAAATTCTTAAACCTCACGAAACATCGTTCACAAACCAGAATATAAGATCATTGAGGGTTACATAAGTACACTATGATGTTCAATAATTTAACAATGACATTTACGAATGAAATCATTTGAGGTTTACGATTTTTTTTGTAAAATGTTCAGAATCGGATAATAATTTACCCGTGAGGAAAACCGGCAAATTTCATTCCGATACTATACAAGAAATTTTTACACTTGTGAAGAGGTAAATGTTTGTATTTCCAAAGCCGGAAAGTTCCACCTTTAACTTAATCCCTATCTTTGACAGTGGTAAGGATCTTTAAACAGGTTTAAAATGGACGATTTCCAGGTATTTGTAAAGCCGGTGGGGGCTATATGCAATCTAGCCTGTTCCTATTGCTATTATCTTGACAAGCAAAAGATCTACCAGGAAGAGCCAGTTACAAGAATGAATGATAAAGTGCTGGAAGCCTATATCATTCAGCATATTGGCATCTCTTCAGGACGTGATATATTCTTTTCATGGCACGGAGGTGAGCCTACACTGGCCGGATTGAAATTCTTTCAGCTTGCTATTGACCTGCAACAAAAACATACTCCGGCAAACAGAAGGATAATCAATGGGATACAAACCAATGGCACTTTACTGGACCATGAATGGTGCCGGTTTTTAAAACAGCACAATTTCATCGTGGGTATCAGTCTGGACGGACCAGAAAATTTTCATTCCTGCCATCGTTTCAGTAAAAATGGTAATTCTTGCTTTGATGAAGTGCTGCGTGGATACATGCTCTTGAAACAGTACCGGATTCCCTGTGAGATCCTTTGTGTGGTCAGTGCAGTCAATGAAGGCTTCCCACTTGAAATATATCGTTTTTTTAAACAGCTGAATGCTGAATTTATCACTTTCCTGCCCCTGGTAGAAAAGCAAACTTCTGGCAAAACAATGGTTTCTGAACGTTCAGTTTCGGCGGAGGCATTCGGACAGTTCCTCTGCACAATTTTTGACGAGTGGAAGGCTTCCGATATTGGTAAAATAAAAGTTCAGATTTTCGAAGAGGCCTTAAGGTCCGCATTCAACCTGGAGCATTCTCTTTGCATTTTCAAAAAAACATGCGGACGTGTACCAGTCGTTGAGCACAATGGTGATTTTTATTCATGCGACCATTATGTCACCGGGGAATATTTATTGGGAAACATAGGCACTACCCCACTTGATAAGTTAATGGAAAATCCGGCACAGAAAGCTTTCGGCAATTCCAAATGGGACTTACTTCCGGAATATTGCATAAAATGCGATGTCAGGAACCTATGCAATGGCGCTTGCCCCAAAGACCGGTTCATAAATTCTCCCGACGGAGAACCCGGACTGAACTATTTATGTAATGGTTACAAATTATTCTTCAACCACTGTAAGCCTTTCATTGCGGAAGTGGTTAAAGCATGGCAGTCCTGAGAGCTTCAGGTACTATAAAAAATAGCAATATTCCCGGATGATCCGGCTATTTTAATTTCTCCTTAAAAAAATCCATTGTCCTTTTCCATGCCAGGTCTGCCGCCGCTTTGTTGTACCGTTGTGGATTGGAATCATTGTTAAAAGCGTGCTGGGCCCCTTCATACATGTAAAGATGGTAATCTATACCGGCTTTTTTTAATGCTGCCTCAAATTCAGGAATCCCTTTGTTGATACGCTCATCTTCACCAGCATAATGCAAAAGCATAGGAGCCTTAATTTTTGTAACATCTTCGGCTTTCGGCTGACTTCCATAATAGGGAACCGCAGCATCCAGCTCAGGAGTATTAACTGCAACATGGTTCGTCATGGCGCCTCCCCAGCAAAACCCTGTGCACCCTACCTTTCCGGTCGTCTGTGGATTAGTCTTCAGGTATTTTACAGCAGCTGAAAAGTCCTGCTTTGTGGCCTCATAATCCAGTTTCTGAAACATGGGCGTTGCATCTTCCGGATTTTCCGGCGTACCTCCGAGCGGAGAAAGTGCATCCGGCGCCAGGGCGACATATCCCTCGAGCGCAATTCTCCGGGCAACATCTTTGATGTGAGGCTGTAGTCCGCGGTTTTCATGAATCACCACAACCCCCGGATGCTTCAGTTTACCCTTTGGCCTGGCCAGGTAAGCTGTCATCGGACCACTTGCACCGGCATAAGTGATAGTCTCTGTGACCAGGCCCGGATCATCGGCTTTTGTTATCTGGGCAAACAAGCTGGCTGAATTTGAGATTATAAGAACTGAGCCGCCAGCTAATGCAGTGGTATTCTTTAGAAATATGCGCCGGCTGTTTTTGGCACAAATACCAATTTCAGTAATTTCTTCCCTGGCTTCCATCCTTTTTAGGTTTTAATTTAAATATTCTGACAGGTTCAATGGAAATAAACAACTACTAAAGTTACATTTATTATTTCAATCGGCTAATATTCATTATTAATTCTTTAGCAGGTAAACTAAAGGTAGAATGCCAGTTCAGGAATATCAGTTGATAATCTCAATCGCATCTCTTAATTAAAACAGGTGGAACAGGTGGCCTGGAGATCCCAACGGAAAATTCTGATTCGACAAAAGTTACCATTTCTTCAAAAAAGCTGCGAAACAATGCCTCCAACTGACTGTATTCGTCATTCAGAAGCTGAACGGCCCAATGACTGTTGGCAGGCAATGAAGTGCGGCGGGACATAATTTCCAGCACCTCAAACATGGTGTCACGTTTAGCATAAGATTCCAGCCGTTTGTGATGAATCAGGAAAGGCAGGAACTGCTTTACCCTCAGGGGAAGAAGACCAAAATTGGATATAAATACAGAATGTGCATGCCTGGAGAACTGCTGAAGGGAGTAAACCGAATATTCGTGCCAGTTGAAAGCCAGGAAATGATCAAAGAAAATATCGGATACAATGCCAGAATACCGGCCATAACCAGGCTTGAGCAGCTTAAGACACTCTTTTACATCGGGATGCTGATCAGTGAACGAATCAATGCTGCGGTGCATCCGTATGCCAAAGGAGACCAATTCAGGATAATCCAAGTATTTGTTACCCTTCACGCAATCGCCAATAAAATTGCCGATTTTAATTTCGTCAGATTCGCCGGACAGGTATATATGGGCAAGATAATTCATTCCGTTATAATTTTGCCGGATAATTGCTCCTGCAATATGGGAAAAAAAGCTTGTTGAGAAAATACTGTTATAGTAAACGAATATTTTATCCCGTGGTTTCCTAATTTCTGCCCGGCAAATCAATCTCTTTGGTCCCCCACTCCGAAGATGGTTTGTTTCCCATATACAATACCATATTCCCTCCTTTAACTATATCTGAATGTCTGATAAAAGTTTTTGAGTAAAGTTGACCGTTCAATACTATTTTCTGAACATAAATGTTTCCCCTGCCCAGATTCTTTGCTTCCAAAATAAATTTCTTTCCTCCCGGAATTTCAATCACTGCTTTTGATACTTGAGGAGTGGCTATCACATATTTTTTTTCGTGGCAGGGTAAATATAAACTTACTGCCCTTGCCCACAACACTTTCAACCCAAATTTTCCCGTTGTGTTTTTCGATAAACTCCTTGCATAATATCAATCCCAAACCTGTACCTTTTTCACCATTAGTTCCCTGCGTTGAGTGGTTGCTGTCAATTCTGAAAATTTTATGAATATCTTCCTCTGATATTCCAACGCCATTGTCTTTTACTGATATTTCACAAAAGTCGTCCCCTTCCCGGAGTTGAATAACGATTAATCCCTGTTCCTGCGTAAATTTAATTGCATTAGCCACCAAATTTCTGATGACAGTTGAAAACATGTTGACATCTGCGTAAACAAAAATCTCTTCCTTCGTGGCAACTTTTATCTTAATGTTCTTTTTTGCAGAAGCACCTTCCAGTAAATCAATGGCATTGACAATTTTGGCCTGAACATCAAATAGTTCAGGGTTGTACTTAATGGCATTTGTCTGAAGTTTAGCCCATGTAAGCAGGTTTTCGAGTAATTCATGGGCTAACCTGGAGGAATTGTAAATATTGGTCAGGTGATTTTCAATTTTCCTGGCGTCCAGATTCTTAAAATCAGCAACCAATACCTCAGAAAAGCCAATGATGATATTGAACTGGTTTCCCAGGTCATGGCCGATAATTGAGAAAAATTTGTCTTTGGTGACATTAAGCTCCTTAAGCTCCTGGTTTTTGGAAATAATTAACCGGGATTGTTCCTCTATTTGGAGTGTCCTTTCCAAAACTTTTTGTTCAAGAATTTTTTTTGATTGCCTAAGACTACTCTCCCGGATTTTTATGTAAATAATTATGCAAAGAATGGTTAAAACAATGTAAAGGAGATAGGCATAATTACTCTTCCACCATGGAGGGAGAATTATGATTCGGAGACTTATCTCCTTATTATTCCATACACCGTCATTGTTAGATCCTTTGACCTTAAAAGTATATACACCCGCCTGCAGTGCAGAAAACGGAACGAATTTCCTGTTTCCAATATCCACCCAATCGTCAGAAATACCTTCCATCTGGTAGGAATATTTATTCCTTTGCGGGTTGGTATATTCCAATGCAGCAAATTCAATTGTAAATGAATTTACATCGTGGTTCAATGTAATATCTTTGGATTCGGCGAGATTGATATATTCTTTGGAATTACCTTTTGTCTTGTAAAAGGATGTAAAAACAATATTTGGAATGTATGGGTTTTTTGAGATGGAATCAGGATAGAAAGAGTTAAACCCGTTCATACCTCCCAATAACAATTCACCATCCTTGCATGCATAGGCAGCTCTCAGGTTGAACTCCAGGCTCTGCAGACCATCTTCAAGTGTAAAGGTTTGAAAACTGTTATTTCTCTCGTTAAATTTACTCAATCCTTTTCCTGTTGTGATCCAAAGGTCATCGTTTCTGTCTTTTACAATTTCAAAAATCCTGTTATTGGGCAAACCCTCTTTCCGGGAGTAATAGGTAAAAGTTGAGTCTTTTTTGTTAAATACGTTCACATAGGTATCTGTTCCGATCCATATTCTCCCTTTTTTGTCCTCGCAAAGAGAGATGACAAAATCATCGCTTAATCCATTTTTTTCCTTGAGGTAATGCCTGACCTTTTGTGTAACAGGATTGAAAACGTCCAAACCACCTACAGTTGCAATCCATATCAGGCCTTCTGTGTCTTCGAGCAGATAATAAACCAGGTTGGCGCTTAACCTGTGATGTACTTCCAATTCTTTCCGAAATACTTCGACCGTGGAATTTCCTAAATTGATTCTGTAAAGTCCATTCTGAGTCCCGATCCATAAATTTAAACTTCTGTCCTGAATTATAAAATAGATCCTGACATGATTAAAAGAGGGTAAGTCCGGCTTATTGAGATATTTATTCCAGGGGACAAACTGATTATGAGGTTTATCAAAGATAAGGAGCCCATTCCGTGTTCCAAGCCATATTTGATGTTCAGAATCCTGGAAGATAGCATGAATAAAGTCATTCTGAATTTTATGATTACCCGTCAGTTGGGTTGAAAAATGTTCAACTTTACCGGAAGACCGGTTCACAAGGTTTAATCCCTGACCCCAGTTTCCTACCCATAATGTACCCTCATCGTCCTTATACAATGATGCAATGACATTTCCCAAAAGATCCACCGAGTTGGGAGAATTACTTCTCCGGTAGAGATTAAACTTCTTTTTCTTTAAATCTGTTTTACCTATTCCTTGCAAAGTACCGACCCAAAGATTTTCAGAATGATCTATGAGGAGCGATTGAACTATATTGTGGCCAATTTCGCTGTTTTCTGAAGTATAATTTTGAATGGTTAACGGGGTATTCACAGAGGATGAAATAACAAATAAGCCTCTGCCTTCCGTCCCTATTATGAGATGGTTTTTATCTTCGAGAATGCTACGGATACAGCAGTTCTCAAAAGTAAAATTTCCCTTTGCCCCCGTTGCAAACTTAGATTCTTCAAAACAATTCGATGAAGGATTGAAGCAATACAATCCTGAGGTAGTTCCGGCCCATACAACGCCTTTTTTATCCCTGTAGAGTGCAGAAACGTTCACATCACCAACAAATCCGTCCTTGTCCGTAAATTTAAAATAACTGAACTCTTTTGTCTGTTGCGAAAATCTGGACAATCCCTTACTTGAGCCAATCCATACATTTCCATCAACATCCTCTAAAACAGGACTTCTGACATCTTTTACGGCCCCATCATATTCCAGTTTACTGTAAAAATGGTTAAAACTTTCATTTCGGGGGTTATAAACAGAAATAAGCGGAGGTGTATTAATCAGAAGATTCCCGTTCCCAAGCCGAATAATGTCATAACAATATCTGATGATATCGGGAAAATCAGTTCGGTAGGTTATTCTTTCAAACCGGTTTTTAGCTACAAGGTATTTATTTAATCCGCCTTTGGTGCCAATCCAGAGATTTCCGTCATTATCCTCTGCAATAGAATAAATCCAATTGTTTGAAATCGAAGAAGAATCTTCAGGATCATAACTGAAAATGTCAAAGGTTTCACCGTTAAACCGGTTAAGTCCATTCTGTGTACCAATCCAGATATAATCCCTTGAATCCTGGAAAACACAATTGACAACACTCTGGGATAGTCCGTTGTTGATCGAATAATTGGTGAAAATATAATGTTGGGCATAACTATTGAACAATAGCATAAAACTGAAAACGAATATACTTATGACTCTCTTCATCCGTACATGATTTGTTTTATACATGCCAGCGAAACCCAGGTTTCAAATTTTCTTTTGAACAAGTATTGTACTTTCAAACACAACGTATTTAGGCTTCCAGGTTTCAGTTTATGTAAAGTTAATAAACAAATGGGTTATACCCAATTGTTTGGTATACAATTTCGTAGAAAGTCAAAACCAGTTTTTACTCCGATAACAGCATAATAATGCCCCGGCACAAATTCAACAATAGGATAGTTTTTTAATACCCTCAGGCATTTCTACTTCGTAGATTAAAACAATTCCGGTTCAATTAATTCATTTAATCTGCACAAATAGCTGACTTACCCGGGCAAAATTCTTTATAATACATGTAACTCCGGCTCAACGACAGGTTCCACCGGGCCAAAGGTCTTTCCGCCACCAATTTCTATTTTGACCCTGTTTGGCATGTTGAAGGCAAGTTATTGAATCATCAGAAGCATTAAATATTTAATTTTGTGTGGATTTCAATTACAGTCAACTGTTGTTGAAAATCGGGAATGTTCTGCATTCAAATTGAAATATTCAAGGTATGACACTCAATGCAATAAATCGCATGTTTCAGATTCGTCCGATAAATCATTTGATTTATTGGGTCTCGTTTGTATTGATCGGTTCTTATATTTTCAGTTACCAGCAAAATTTTCCCTATGTTTTTTATCTGCTCAACCTGTTGGTGCACCTTCCTGTCCTTATACTTTACACTTATCTCGTAATATATTTATTGGTACCTCACTTTCTTCTGAGAGGCAAGTATATAAGTTTCTTTGGTTTGCTTGTTGGCGTTTCTGCACTGGCTTCCATTTTAAAATTATATATCAGCAAGAATGTTTATTATGCCCTTTTTATCCCAAAAGCATTGCATCCTCATGAATGGTATTCACTCGACTCCTTCCTGGTTAATATGCTTTGGATCGTTGGCCCGGCTCTCCTTTTTGCCATGTTCAAATACTACAAGGATTGGATAAAGAGCCAGGATATCTCGCGGGAAGCTGAACGCAAGCGACTTGCCACTGAACTGCAGGTTTTAAAAGGGCAGTTGAATCCTCACTTTCTTTTCAATACTCTTAATAACCTCTATTCGCTGGCCCTTGGCAAAAGTGACAAAACAGCTGTTGTTATAGCAAAAATGTCAGATATGTTTCATTACATATTATATGAATGCAATGCAACAGAAGTACCAGTTTCTAAAGAGCTCAAACTTATCGAAGATTACATCGAACTGGAACAAATCCGCTATTCTGACCGTCTGTCCATAAAGTTTGACAAAAAAGTTGAAAACAAGAATTACCTGATTCCCCCGATGTTGCTGTACTCTTTTGTCGAAAACTGCTTCAAACATGGAAGCAGTCAGGATCCGGATCTTCCCTGGATAAGAATTTCCCTTCATGTAAAAAACAATCACCTGTCCTTTGAAGCGAGAAACAATGTACCGAATAATTACAAAAGCACAAAGACTGAGGGGGTTGGACTGTTGAACGGTAAAAGACGCCTTGAACTGATGTATCCGGGAAATCATCAGTTGATTATCCATGAAGAGAACAATGAATTCTACGTTAAACTTGACATCACAAAACCAGGTGTGCAATAAGCGGGTGAACGTGAGTACACCTCTTTACGTAAGTACCGGTTGCATACCTGGCCCGCCTACTTCCGGCCAAAAAACGAACATAGATAAAAGATGAAGTACCTGATCGTTATAATTTTGATCCTGTCAGCGGGTTGCTTAAATGAAAAGCGACAATCGGAGATGATACTTCGACATTACCTTGATAAAAACGTTGATATGATCAGGAACTTTACAATGGAAAGTACAGTTGCCCTGTGGAATGTCAATAAATCGGGCAATGAAAGTGATTACAAAAAACTTTTAGATCTGGAGATGGATTTTAACAATTCAAACAGAAATTCTACCAGCCGATTTTCTCCTGATAAGTTTGCAACATTCACGGAAAATGTTTTTTCTAATGAGAAAGATTTCCAGCTTTTGAGGAAATTAAAGAATTCAGAATTAATTACTGATACGATTCTGAAAAGACAGTTGACCGTTTTGTACCAGTCTTTTATGGGCCCCCAGGTGGAAGCAGACAGGTACAAGAAATTAAGATTTGCTGAGGCCGAATTGTGGCAGTCATTTTCAGGTGTTGCAATTGTGACCGGCAATAAAAAATTTAGTGGTACCCAACTGGATTCACTGTACAAGAGCACCAGGGACATTTCCCTCCTCAAAAAAATCCATGATGCATACCTGGAAAAAGGGAAACAACTTGCCGGAGATATCATCCGGATGGTAAAAATGAGAAACGAGTTTGCCAGGGACTTTGGGTATAGCAATTATTACCAACTGGCACTTGAAACCAAAGACCAGACACCCGGGAAGATTAAATCTCTTCTGGATGATGTAGAGATGAAAACTCATGATCAATTCTTTGAAGCCAAATCAATGATTGACAATATTTTAGCAAAAAAATACCATATTACTGTATCTGAGCTCCGGTCCTATCACTACAACGACGAAAGGTCCAGCTTTCTTCCGCGTAAGTTCTCAGACAAGATGGATTCACTCTACCATGAAAAGGATCCAATAAAACTTTCAACTGAATTCTTTGCCGGAATTGGCCTTCCTGTCCGGGATGTGATCGGCAGAAGTGATCTGAAATACAGGAAAGGTAAATCTACCGGGACGAATATATACAATGTCGATTTTAGAAACGACCTTAGATTGATGGCTACAATTACCAATAACACAGAAGGAATGAGGAAGATGATGCATTTGTGCGGACATGCATCTCACTTTAAAAACATTTCAGATAATATTCCCTATTTGCTAAAAGAACCGAATTCAGTTGTATCTGAAGGTGTTGCAAGTTTATTTGAAAATTTGACATCGAACAACGAATGGCTAAAAGCCGAATTTGACCTGGATTCGGCGGGCAACCTTGAATACCGGCTTCTCTGTATGCATTATGTACAGGTAGACCGTCTTTACCGATTCAGAAGACTATTGGTTAAATCAATATTTGAGCGCGAGATATACATGGATCCGGATCAGAACCTGGGGGCATTGTGGTACCGTCTGAACGAAAAATATTTGGGGATCAGGCCACCCGATCATCAAAATACAACCGATTGGGCAACCAGCAGCTACTTTACAAGTTTTTCCTGTAATATTCATAATTTTGTTCTTGCTGATTTATTTGCCGGTCAATTACAGTATTATATTGAAAATAATATTCTTAATCATAAAAATTCAACATATCAAAACAACAAGGCTGTAGGCGAATTCCTGGTTTCCAGGATTTATAAATACGGTGATTTGCTTCCATGGGAGCAACTTATTGAGAAGGCAACAGGAGAACCATTAAATCCTTTGTACTTTTCCAAATATCTTACCGGTGGAAATGAAGAGGTTCAGAAAAATTGTCATTAAAGCTTTTCAGGCAAATGGAACCGCCTTTATTCTGTTATCACCAGACAAAATAAATAAAATTCACCAATAATATTAATCTCAATAAATTGAACTGCCAGGTCTGTATGACTGATGATAATAACAGAACATTCTTAAAAATGACTGTAATTAGTATAATTCAAATAATACTAATAGAAAAAAGTGCTTGGTTATGAAGACAAAATGCATGATTGTTGACGACGAACCCCTGGCCCGGGAACTTATTAGGGGACATATTGAAAAACTGGAGAATTTTGAAATAGTTGCCGAGTGTGACAATGCAATGAAAGCCCTGAGCGTTTTGCGCGAAAAGCATGTCGATCTCCTGTTTATGGATATTCAGATGCCACAGATTACTGGAATTGAATTTCTGAAAACGATAAAACATCCGCCCAAAGTCATTATCACAACCGCATACCGGGAATACGCTCTGGATGGATTTGAACTGGATGTTGTTGATTACCTGGTTAAACCAATCACGTTTGAGCGTTTTCTGAAATCGATAAATAAATTTTACCTGATGTACCAGAATCAGGTACAGGTATTGTCAGGAGCTTCCTCTGATAAAACACAGGAAGAGAGTTTTATTTATGTAAAAGAGAACAAGAAAGTCATCAAGGTATATCTTACAGAAATAAGATATATTGAAGGATTGAGCGAATATGTCCAGATTTACACAGATAAACGCAAGATTATTACCAAAACCAGCATGGCTTTGATGGAAGAAAAATTACCTGCAGAGAATTTTCTCAGAATTCATAAATCTTACATTGTTCCGGTCAACAAGATTGAAGCATTTACAGCCAATACCGTTGAGATAAACGGAAAAGAACTTCCTATAGGCAGAAATTTTAAAAATGCTGTACTCAATTCCCTGAATTTCAATGGACCTGTGGCTGGAGTATGATACTGTTCTCACCTTGATAATCCTGCTGTACCTCGTAATACCACATTTTTGAAATTAAAAAAGTGGCGATCGTTTCGGACCGCCACTTCGACCAACTAACTAACTGTTTAATTTATAATATAACTTATAAATTCAAATTACTCCAGGCAATTACCTGGTGCCGCCTGCCCACCATACTTTTTCTGTATAAACGTAATTCCCGTCTCCATAGGCATTTGCAATGTTTTGATTCGTTGTAACATCACTGTCACCATAAGTTAGCCGCAAAGGAAACTGTCGGGTATTGGCCAGCTGTATAAAATTATTGCCCATAGCTACCAGACGCCTGTAATCATTGTACGATTCAACAGCCTCCTGTTCAAATGAAGCAATGTATTTTTGATTCATTATTTCTTTAAGAGGGTCAGTATCAAACAATGACTTCACACTCGTGGTATAATAGGTATTTGCAGAAGCAGTGGTCAATCCGACTTTTACAAAAGCAGCTTCTATACCGGTTTTAAGTGCAGTTTCTGCATTATCTTTCTGATTCATTCGTGCATAAGCCTCAGCTTTAAGGAAGTTGAGTTCGTGTAAACTCATTAAATAAGTAGGTGATGTATTTGTACTTACAACAGAAATGCCATAATACTGCTGTACTTGTTGCGGGTTGCCATTGGGGGCAATATTTAGGACAGTCAAGCCGGGATATGGCCTGAAAAAACTTGTAACACGAGGGTCATTCCTGGCAATCAGCTTGTTATATAAACTGGCACTTACACCAAAATAGTTGCGATCCTGCAGAAAACGTGCGAAAGGACTAATTGCAGAAGATCCGTTGTACACAAATTTAAATTCATCGGCTGCAGCGGCAAAAGAAGCATTTGCATACTCGATCACTTTGGCATACTGAGGCGATTTTAATGACAACCTCATGGTATACCTGGCTTTCAGACCTTGTGCAGCTTTGACCCACCTTACAGAATTTCCACCGTAAATTAAATCCTGTGTTCCCAATGATGCATAGGTACTGGTTTTCCCGAGGTTGAGGATGGCATCATCAAGCAAACTGAAAATTTCATTATAAATCTCTTGCTGTTTATCCAGCTTGGGTTGATAGATAATACCCGGTTGCAATGCTTCTGAGTAGGGAACATCTCCCATCAAATCAGTTAGCATAGCTAAGTTGTATGCTTTCAGGATTTCAGCAATACCAAGGGTCTGGAAATTTCCAGCCTCACTTCCCCCTGTAGAGCATTTATCTATGATAATTTTCAAATGGAAAAGATTATAATACTGGCTTCGCCAGGGATTATTGTAAGTCGTGGCGTTGATGGGTTCAGCCAGCCTTATTTCAGCATTGTACATCTGTCCCAAGATTCCGGTATTCAATTCCATGTAAACGGAAGTATAAAAAGCATAATCTGAGCCGGTAACATTGAAAGCGGTGGAAGTCATTACATCCGTAATAATTAACCGGGATGCCATATCCGTCGGGTTATTCGGATTTTCATTGATCTGATCCATAATATCCTCAGAACAAGAGAATAAAGCGAATAAAAGCAATATCAGCGAATATAATTTAATAGTTTTCATCTCAAAATATTTAAAGGTGAATTAAAATTCAAGGTTAAGCCCTAATCCAAAATTGGATGTAGCAGGGACTGTAAACCTTTCAAACGCCCCCGACATGTTGTTGTTTCCCTGGGTAGCTTCCGGATCAAAATTCGGCAGTTCAGTCCATAACAGGATATTCCGTGCAAAAGCAGTTGCTCTTACCTGTAAACTTTTGTATTTGGGGAATAAATAGGACAAGGTCAGCTCTCGCATTTTTACGAAAGAGTTGTTGTAGATATATGCTTCGTTAATATTCCCCAAAGTATTGGAATAGAGGTCATAATAGGCCTTTAGATCCCCGGTTCCTCCCCGCTGAATATCATTGGGCTGGCCATTGGCCTTAAATCCCGGGTAAATAAACGGAGTTGTGCGGTCTTCTGTGCTTTTTGCCAACCCATATGTGTATTCGATAAGCGCATTGGTCCCGTGGTACATCTGTCCGCCCGACTTCCAGTCGAATGTTGCAGATATGCTTGCATTTTTCCATCGGAAAGTGGTTGAACCTCCCAATATAAAGTCCGGAGCAGCATTGCCTATTACGCCCGGGGCACCAGCCATCGGCATTCCGTGGTAAATGCTGTTTGGATCCTCATCCACCAGAATCCTGCCTTGAGCATCTTTAGCAAAAGCGCTACCATAGATGACGGGAAATTTATATCCAATCCCGGCTCTTACCTGGGGAGTAGTAAAACCTCCAAGCATAATATTCAGTACTCCGGGAGCCAGTTCTGAGACATAATTGTCCATTTTGGTAAAATTCAGATTTATATTCCAGTCCATATCCTTTTTCCTGACCGGAACAACTGAAACAACTGCTTCATGTGTATTGGTGTAGATTGAACCTCCATTCATGGTAAGGCTGTTTACACCTGTGGATCCAGCCAACGGGACATTAAAAATCTGATTATTGATATCCTGGTGCGAATAAGTGTATTCGAGTCCTAACCGATTATTAAAGAATTTGAAATCTGCGCCAATTTCAAAAGATACCGTGTTTTGTGGTTTTAAATTCGGATCACACTGAATATTGTTGGGAATGTATGAGTTGATTCCTCCTAATGGATATGACACTGGTGTGCCCACCCAAAATCCACCACTGTAATTCGGTGAGGTGTAATAGTTTTCAAGATAGGAACCTGCTTGCCCAACTTCTGCATAGGATGCCCGTAATTTGGCGAATGACAACGCTTTATTGCCCTTAAACATATCCAGCTCTGTCAGGATAAAGCCCATTGATAAGGAAGGATAGAAGAAAGTTCGGTTATCCCGAGGCATGGTTGAGACAACATCCTGACGACCTGTGGCATTAAAGTATAACATATTTTTGTAAGACAGGGAGAGATTTCCGAAAAATCCGGCACTTCTGCTCTCTGCTTTTCTTTCAGATACAACGGATCTCGTTATCGTATTGTCAATATGAGCCCATCCTCCGAAATTAAAATCGTTGCCAACTTCCCGGTAGCTTTTTTCCGACTGATGGTTAATTTCGTTTCCCAACATTACATTCAGATGCACAACAGATGTAATGTCCATATCATAATTAGCTGTCAGTAAGGAGTTGTAGGTAGTGTTAGTTATGCCGTAATTTGCAATAGAACCTTGCGAATTCTTACTTCCCACCTCATTAATGTCCTGATAATGTGTGGTATATGAATCTGCGCCAAATTGATAGCGAACATTAAGTTTTTTATCGCTGTCGCTGCTGATAGTTGGTGTAAAGACGATATAGCTATTGCCAAAAAAACGGTTAGTTTTTTCTGCAAACAAGTTATGCTCCATATTCCAGTAAGGATTGTTAAAATTGGTTGCCCGGTAAAGAATTTGTGAATACGGATTGGTTGGACTCTGATAAGGAATTCCTTTAAGATCATAATTGACAGGAGCTGCAAAAACCGTAGCAACAAGTCCATCATTGGCCGTTGGTGCCTTTTTTATATAATTTGACGAATAATTCATTGAAGCACCTGTTACCCAAAAATTACTCAGCTTAGTTTCGACATTAACTCTCGCACTGTAACGATTTTGAGAGGTTGAAGCAACTATTCCTGACTGATTGGTGCTACTGATTCCAAATGAATAAGATGTTTTATCTGTAGACTGGTTGATCCCGACAGAATTATTTAATGTAACGCCAGTCTGAAAGAAACTGCTCACATTGTCATAAACCTGTGGAGTAACCCATGGATCAAGGCCGCCTGCGAATCTCTGGGGAACATAATACTTTCCTGCATAAGTTGTTGAATTGTTTCCGTTTCTCGGATTAGGAACATTTCCCCCGTATGCAGGATCATTGGGCAAGTCGGCAATTTTCGGACCCCAGCATGTAGTTGCATTTGGGTTGAAGGTATAACCTGTTCCATTGTTTAAAGGAGTTCCCTGAGCCCAGGTTGTCTGATATTCAGGCTTTCTTGACATGACATCTGCACTGGTATAAGATGAAAAAGTGATCACAGGTTTACCACCCTTTGCCGCAGATCCACTTTTTGTCGTAATCACGATAACTCCGTTGGTCGCGCGAATCCCGTAAAGTGCGGCAGCAGCCTGACCTTTTAGGATATTAATGCTTTCAATGTCATTGGGATCAATGTCGACAGCCCGGTTGGAAATATCTGTACCTGAGACACCATCGCCCCTGACCTGGGAATTACCATTGCTGCCACTTTGATAATCAGCCTGCGAGGCTACCGGCATACCATCAATAATATACAAAGGAGTATTGTTCCCTGCAAAGGAACGCGCCCCCCTGATTGTAATCTGAGTCGATGCTCCCGGGGCACCACTCGAAGGTGTAATGGTTACACCTGACAATTTCCCCTGAAGTGCAGATGCAATTGAGGTACTTCCGGTCCGGGTCAGTTCTTCGCTTTTTACATCCTGCACTGCATAACCAAGTGCTTTTCGTTCCTTTTTCATACCAAAAGCTGTCACCACAACCTCGTTTACACCAATAACATTTGATTTCATGATTGCATCAATTTTATTGGCCGATGAAATGGCAACTTCCTGGGTAAGCATGCCTACAAATGAAAAGGAGATAATTTTGGCTGACTCAGGAACAGTAATTACATAATTTCCGTTCAAGTCAGTGATGGTACCGATAGTAGTTCCCTTTACACCAACTGATACACCCGGAACCGCCAATCCGTCGTCTGCTGAACTGACATACCCGGAAATTTTCCTTGTCTGAGCCTCTGCATTAAAAAGTATCAGAACCAGAAGAGAAACAAGTAAGAATTGCTTTTTCATAGATTGTATATTTAGAATTTAGAATAACAACTCAATAGAAATCAATGGAATGCTTAACGAGATTAACTTTTTGATTTGGTATATCAGGTTCGGGCAGAATCAGCGTACGACTTCTTTTAGTCCACCAACACCCTGATTTTTATTCAAAATTGATTTTCATCCCCGGAAGTAGTTATAAGCCGGTCATGACTTCCACTTCACTGATGAAACGTTGTAGCCAAACCTATTGCAAAATTTGAAAGTGGGCGTTTCAAATCAATGTAACTGAATCAGCAAAGGGTGAAGGATTGAAAATGAAGGACGGATGGCCCGAGAACGAACTTTGGAGTAGTTTGACCATCAATTCTGGTGGTTTGCATTAAACAACGGCTAATTGACCCTTAGATTTTACTTTTTTGTACGAAAAGTTAAGTTTTGTAAAGATTTTTTTTGGGAAAAAAGGATTTACCGAAAACTTATCCCGGACTTCAGAACGAAAAGATTCTATAAATCAAGATTGATCAACACCTGATCCAACCCATCCAAATAATTCTGAATGGTGAAATACCTATATGTATCCTGCACAAATTTGAAAATCAGATGGCAAGCTACCGGTTGTTTAAGGTGATCTCCTTGTTTTAGGGTACCAACAACCATTATGTCGGTAAATAACGTGCATTTCTGTTAGTAAGCATCCTTTGCCCTCAGCTGTGCCGGTTACATTGATAATGTTAACACCCCCCCTTCCCCGGGATATATCTTTGATGCGAAGATTATTATTAATCTCAATAAAATTATTAGCCATGAAAAAATTCTATTTTACCACAGCATTGGTACTGATGGTTTCAATGCTCACCATGGGTAACAGGATTGTTGCCATTGGATCCTCAAATTCTGCTTTTGGAGATTACAAAATTGAACAAATGGAAGATCATATGATTTTCAAAGGCAACGAGCTGGATAAGTTTTTGATTACCTATGAGAAAACTGACTTAAAAGTTGTCGTTGTTCTCGACAAGCATCAAAAATGTAAAAAATACTATGTATTAACTGATCAGGCTCCGGTTCAATACGAATGTAAAGGAAACAACTTCGGAATTAAAAAACTGGACAACGACCTTCAGTCAGTTGGATTTACTACCTGCCTCGATAAGCTGAACCGAGAGGTATTTTATCACCAAAAGGTTATCGGTGGCGGAACTTCTGAAACAGTCGACCATTTACAACTGATCGCCTCCTATTATCCGGAGTTTTTCAAAGAAAAAGTTTCCTGATATATTTTAGCGTTAATCAAAAATCCCGAGACAAAAGGGTAGACAATGGGGGACATTAACAAATGTCCCCTGTTTTTTTACTGGAGTTATGCCCAAGTCAAAACCATATGTGACTCACAATTTTCGGATCAACTTACCACAAGAAATTTTCCTACCTCTTTGATTTCCCGGAAATCCTGCTGTCATAAATAATCAGGACAACTCCTGCCCCAAGTAAAAAAATGTATCCCAGGTAACTAGACACTTTCCCTGTTTGAGAGAGAAACATTTTATTGAAAGTTTCCTGGTGCAGAACCGTGTAAAAGATCATCCCGTTGTGAAGAGCATGTGTGAAGATTGCTGCGAGAAGAGAACCGGTACGCAGCCGTACCAATCCAAGAAGTAGTCCCAAAAGAAAGGTTGGACCCAACTGCCAGGGATTCAGATGAAACAAGGCAAAAAGCAAGGCGGAAAAGAATACTGACCAAAAAGGGGAATAGTTTTTTTGGAATCCTGAAAAAATTACACCCCTGAAAATCAACTCCTCCACAACTGGAGCCAATATTACAACCCTTACAATACCTCCCCATATACCAAAATCAGATTCGAAAAGCCGGTTGAACAACTCCATGAACCAACCGGGAGGCGGCAGCACTTTGTCCAGGTTCACTGAGATTTCATTCATAAAAAACTGAAGTGCCAACAGGGAAATAAGTATTGCAGGAATATAGAGCCAGTGGAAAAATTTGAGAGGAAAGATCTCACGGTAGGGCAAACCGGTGAAACGTGCTCCCAGGAACAGTATGATTAAAGTCGTAAGGAAAAATACCGGAAGTTTAAGCAAGGGCTCCTGCAACCAGTCTGTCCCATGTTGGTAATCATACATGGCAAGCGGAAAATCAATGACTGTCTGCAGGAAGGTATACAGGACAATCAGATTAACTGCCTGCCAGAAGGTAGGATAATATTTAATGGATGACTTTCCCAACAGAATATACTCAATATTAAACCCGTCTATGCTCTCAACCAGGGAAATTTTCCCCTGCAATTTATCGCCATCAGACCGGTAAATTCAATTTTTTATACGATAAAAACAATCAAATATAGTCAAAATGATAAATATTTAGGGTGCAAAAAATCTTGCAATAAATTATCAACCATTGTTTGATTATTAAAACAAAAAGTAGTTACTTTGCAAACTGTTTAAAAAATGTAGGACAGAAGTTTAAAAAATACGCATAATGTCTAGAGTTTGTCAGATTACAGGTAAAAAAGTGATGGTTGGGAACAATGTGTCTCACTCAAAACGGAGAACCAAAAGGAAATTTATGGTGAATATCTTCACCAAAAGGTTTTATCTGCCGGAAGAAGACCGTTGGATCAAACTGAATGTATCAGCCGCCGGGTTGAGAACAATTAATAAAAACGGCCTGAATGTCACCTTGAAAGAGGCAAAAGCAAAGGGCTTTATTGATAATATTTAATAAGTACTAACAATGGCTAAGAAAGGTGGCAGGCAACAGGTAATCCTCGAATGTACCGAGCATAAGGCAAGCGGTCTTCCCGGAACATCCAGATATGTAACAAAAAAGAACCGGAAAAATACTCCGGAACGCCTAGAACTGAAAAAATACAATCCAATTTTGAAACGTGTCACTGTACACCGCGAAATAAAATAATTGAGCTATGGCAAAGAAAGTAGTTGCATCACTTCAGAAAGGTGCCGGAAAAGCATATTCCAAGGTTATCAAAATGGTTAAATCGGAAAAATCCGGTGCATATACGTTTGTTGAGGAGATTGTTCCCAACGAAAGTGTAAAGGATTATTTTGCCAAAAAGTAGTTCTTCCGTAAGAAATTTAGAGGCAAGCTTTCGTCAGTACTGATGAGAGCTTTCTTTTTTTTATCTGACCCAATATTAACCATTTGGTTACAGGAACGGTTTTGTTCCTATCTTTACCACATCCGTCAAGTTATCCAATCATGGGCATATTTAGTTTCACAAAATCAAAGAAAGAGAGTCTCGATAAAGGACTCGAAAAAACGAAAGAAAGCGTATTCTCCAAGCTTTCCCGTGCTGTCATAGGAAAATCAAAAGTTGACGAGGAGGTGCTCGACAGCCTGGAAGAGATCCTTATCTCTTCAGATGTCGGTGTAAACACCACGCTCAAAATCATTGAACGAATAGAAAAAAGAGTACAGCGAGACAAATATGTCGGTACATCAGAATTGAACAATATTCTGCGAAGTGAAATAGCTGAACTTCTGGCAGAGAACAATTCTGCAGAGGTGGCTGACTTCGATTTGCCCAAAACAGGCAATCCTTATGTTATATTGGTTGTAGGAGTAAACGGTGTTGGCAAGACCACCACCATTGGGAAATTAGCCTACCAGTTTAAGGCAGCGGGAAAATCAGTTATCCTGGGGGCTGCCGATACCTTTCGTGCTGCGGCCATTGATCAGCTCCAGATCTGGGCCGACCGGGTCAAAGTACCGATTGTCAGGCAACAGATGGGATCTGATCCTGCCTCGGTTGCTTATGATACGCTGCTTTCCGCAAAAGCTACGGGAGCCGATGTCGTCATCATAGATACTGCAGGCCGTTTGCATAACAAAATCAACCTGATGAACGAACTCTCCAAGGTTAAAAAGGTTATGCAGAAGGTATTTCCAGATGCTCCTGACGAAGTACTGCTGATTTTGGATGGCTCTACCGGCCAAAATGCTTTCGAACAGGCCAAACAATTCACGCTTGCTACTGAAGTTACTGCACTGGCCCTCACCAAACTTGATGGTACTGCCAAGGGCGGAGTAGTGATCGGCATTTCTGATCAATTCAAGATTCCTGTAAAATACATCGGAATCGGAGAAGGATTGGACGATCTGCAGATATTCCATCGTACAGAGTTTGTTGATTCCTTGTTCAAATAAAGAACGGAGAACGGAATACGGAGAACGGGGAAAGAGGGTACCATTGTACGACTGTAAGACTGTACGATTGTATGACTGTTCAATTATTCCAAAATTGAAATTTTTTTAACTTATTCAATATCAACAATATAATTTCATGGCTAAAAGCATCAATGTGGTAACGATGGGTTGCTCCAAAAACCTGGTAGATTCGGAGCTTTTCCTTTCCCAGATGGCTGCCAACGGATACCAGGTTCATCACGATGGTGATGTTTCAGATGCCCGTATTGTTGCGATAAATACCTGCGGTTTCATCCTTGATGCCAAAGAGGAGTCTATCAATTCCATTCTCGAATTTGTGGAAGCAAAAAAAGAGGGCAAGATCGATAAAATATTTGTATTCGGCTGTTTGACAGAGCGCTACAAGGATGACTTAATCAAGGAGATTCCTGAAGTAGATGGTTTCTATGGCAAATTCCAGGTAAAAAAAATGGTGGATGACCTTAAGGCTGAGTACAAAATGAGCCTTTTTCACCAACGTTACCTGACTACCCCCTCTCACTATGCTTACCTGAAGATCTCGGAAGGTTGCAACAGGCAGTGTTCCTATTGTGCCATCCCCGGGATGACGGGCAAACACAAGTCAGTCCCAATGGAGGAACTGGTAGAAGAAGCCACGAAACTGGCAGAAAAAGGAGTCAAAGAGTTGCTGGTTATTGCCCAGGATCTCTCATTTTACGGCATGGATCTTTACAAAGAACAAAAACTTGCCGTTCTGGCAGAAAAACTGGCATCCATTACGGGTATTGAATGGGTTAAGCTGCATTATGCCTATCCGGCAAAATTCCCATACGATCTGTTGCAAGTAATCAGGGAGAACAGGAATATTGCCCGTTACCTGGATATTGCCTTGCAACATTGCAGCAACAATATGCTGAAGCTGATGCGCAGGAATATCACCAAAGAAGAGACTATCGCACTGATTAAAAGGATCCGGGACGAAGTACCCGGTATCCACCTGCGTACGACTCTGCTTGTGGGCCATCCAGGTGAAACGGAAAAGGATTTCGCTGAGCTGAAGGAGTTTGTCCGTGAGATGCGCTTCGAACGTCTTGGGGTATTCCCATATTCCCATGAAGAAGATACATTCGCCGGAGAAAGCTATGAAGATTTGATTCCCCAGGAGGTAAAACAGGCCAGGGCCGACGAGATCATGGCTATTCAGCAGGAGATCGCTTATGAAATCAACAAGGATAAAATTGGGTCAGTTTTAAAGGTTATCATTGACCGTGAAGAAGAGGATTATTTTATCGGACGAACCGAGTATGACTCACCCGAGGTAGACGGGGAAGTGCTGATAACCGGAAAAAGTTTGGAACAGGGTAAGTTTTACCAGGTAAAAATTACAGAGGCAGAAGAGTTCGATCTCTATGGCGAAATCGTTTAATTTGCGTACTTTGCCTTTTAGAATCAATCACAAAAAACCCATGAGATATTCGCGCCGCTTCCTCAATCTGACGACGATTTTATTCGTATCCTTCCTATTATTTTCCTCATTTACAGGTCAGAAAAAAAAGAATCAACCTGTCAATAATTATGAAAATGACATTGCGGCCTTTGAGCAGCTTGACAAAACTGAGAAGTATGCAGACAATTCCATTCTCTTTGTAGGCAGTTCCAGTATCCGGCTATGGTCAACCCTAAAAGAGGATGCTGCCCCCTACCCTGTCATCCAGCGGGGATTTGGCGGCTCCAGGACTCCGGATGTGGTCTTCTACCTTAAACGAATCGTATATCCGCACCAGTTCAGTGCAGTGGCAATATTCGTAGCCAACGATATAACCGGATCACCCAATGACCTGACACCCAAAGAGACACAAAAAAATTACCGGGAAATGGTCAAAATCGTCCGTGCTAAATACAAGCAGCAGCCAATTTTCATCATTGAAATAACTCCTTCTCAAAGCCGTTGGAAATATTGGCCAATGATTCAACAGACCAATGCCCTTCTCAAAGAATTATGTGCTAAACAGAAGAATCTGTATTTTATTGAAACTGCCCAAAACTTTCTCAATGAAAAATCAGAACCCCGCAACGAACTATTCCGGGATGATCATCTTCATCTCAACCGTGACGGCTACCTGATATGGGGAAAACTGATCAAAGCGGAGATTGAAAAAAGAGTAAAGATATGAGACATAAGATTGTGGCATTCTACACCTTAGCCTTTAATCTTACAAATAATTATTAATCAAATATATACATACGACAAGAATGAATACCTGGTTTGAATGTACGGCAAAATATTCCAAAATGGATGAAAATGGCCGCGAGAAAAGTGTCAGTGAAACATACCTTTTGGATGCAGTCTCATTTACAGAAGCAGAAACACGAATATACAAAGAGCTGGTCTCCATGGTGAGCGGAGAGTTTTCAGTGACAAGAATATCCAGAACCAAACTGGCAGAGGTCATCCCTTCAGAAGCCGGTGACAGGTGGTACAAGGCTAAAGTAACCTTTATAACCTTTGATGAAGAAAGTGGCAAGGAAAAACGGGTAAGTCAGTTTGTGCTGGTTTTCTCGGACACTGTCAGGAATGCGTATGACCAGGTAATTGAAGCGATGAAAGGTATGATGGCAGACTTCGAAATCGGTGGCATTACTGAAAGCCCAATTGTGGATGTATTCCCGTATGTCCCTGAGGTACAGAAAATACCTGAAAATTTCACCAGGGTCATCAATGGTGACAAGCCTTTTGACGAGGAGGATGATTCAGAAAAATCCATTGAAGATGATGATCTGAGATTCAATTAATATTCTAGCCGTAGCTGATCCAGCAACTTGATATAAATTTCCACTCCCTGCCTGATTTCCTCCAGGCAGATATATTCGTCGGCAGTATGTGACCGGGCTGATTCACCGGGACCTATTTTTACGGAAGTAAATGGCATAACTGCCTGATCTGAAGTGGTCGGTGATCCATAATGCGTCAGCCCCATTTCTACCCCACGCTTAACAAGCGGATGATCCGGTGAAATACCTGAAGAATTGAGACGGAGGGATCTTGGCTTCACCTCGGCATCAATGGCCCCTTCAATAATCTTGAATATCTCTTCATTGGTATAGCATTCATTGGTCCGGACATCCACAACAAAACGGCATGAATCGGGAACTACATTGTGCTGGATACCTGCTTCAATCTGCGTGACAGTAAATTTAACCGGGCCAAGTATTTCAGAAATTCTGGGCAGTGACAAATTTTTTAATACCATGATGTCTTCCAAAGCCTTGTAAATAGCATTTACGCCTTCGTTTCTGGCTGCATGGCCCGACTTGCCCTTTGCCTCACAGTCGAGTACGATCAACCCCCTCTCCGCAATTGCCATCTGCATCCCGGTAGGTTCGCCTACTACAGCGAGATCGATCCTCCCAAAATGTTTAAGGACGGAGGCGACTCCGTTTATACCCGAAATCTCTTCTTCCGCACTGGCACAAAAAATAAGGTTATATGGCTGTGAAGATTCTTGCAGGTGCCTGAATGCACACAGGAGCGAAACGACAGAAGCCCCTGCATCGTTGCTGCCCAGTCCAGTCAGTTTACCATCCGTCTCTGTTGCTTTAAAAGGGTCTAAAGTCCAGGCTTTTGCAGGCTTTACAGTATCAACATGGGAATTCAGAAGAATTGTTGGCTGACCCTCTCTCCATCCGGAAGAACACAACCAGACATTATTACCCTCCCTGAAGGGCTCATAGCCCCAGTCCAACAGAGACTGCCGGATCATTGTCGCAACTTCACCCTCTTCACGGCTCAGGGATGGAATCCTGATCATGGCACGAAGCAAGGTGACAGAATCTTCCAGGTATATTGGGTTCATTGAAGCAGAAATAAAAAATAAAATGTTATTCGAGAATCAGCCTGGTCCCTCGCAAACCTTCCGAAATACCGGAAGCGTTGGTTATGACCACTACTCCCACACCACGGCGCAATGCAGCAAAACCGTCTGATAACTTGGGGATCATTCCTCCCGAGACAATACCTTCCTTTTTAAATTCTTCAAATAACAGGGGAGTAATTTCGTTGATCTTGGAGTTTTCGTCTGATTCATTCATCAAAACACCACTCTTTTCAAAGCAGAATATCAACCGCACATCATAATCAAAACACATGGCTACTGCCAGTTCGGACGCAATGGTATCAGCATTGGTGTTGAGCAATTGTCCTTTGCCATCATGGGTGATTGGAGCCATAACAGGAATAGCGCCAGTATTAATTAATTCATTTAGAGCCTGATAATTAACCTGCTTGATATCTCCCACATAACCATAATCAACTTCGCCGACCGGTCGTTTCACCGCCCTGATCAGATCCAAATCGGCTCCTGTCAGTCCGATGGCATTGTTGCCCATGGCTTGCAGTCCGGCTACAATATTCTTGTTAACCAAACCAGCATAAACCATTGTAACTACTTTCAAAGTCTCGATATCTGTAATTCTTCGTCCATCGACCTTTTTGCTTTCCAATCCAAGTTTTTCAGAAAGTACAGTTGCCGTTTTTCCACCCCCATGTACCAGTATTTTATTTCCGGCTATCCGTGAAAAGTCCTTCAGCAAGGCCTTTAAAGAGGCTTCTTCCTCAACAACATTTCCGCCCACTTTAACAATAGTCAGATTATCTCTCATCGGTTAGATTTGATTACTGTTCCCGATAAACCGGGACACCCATTTTACTTTTTATTCTCTAAAAGCATTTTTAATACAGTTTGTGCAGAGTATACCCGGTTTTCTGCTTCCTTAACAACTATTGAAATATTACTGTCAAGCACCTCATCGGATACAATCATATTTCTCCTTACCGGCAGGCAGTGCATGAACCTGGCTTGATTTGTCAGTTTCATTTTATCCATTGTGACCGTCCAGTTCCTGTCTTTAGACAGAATTTTGCCGTACTGGCCATAAGCTGACCAGTTTTTTGCATAGATAAAATCGGCCCCTTCAAAAGCTTTGTTCTGATCATATTCGACTTTCAAGTCACCCATAAATTCAGGCGCCAGTTCATAACCTTCAGGATGTGTGACAACAATCTCATAATCAGCCCGAATCATCCATTCAACAAACGAATTGGGCACAGCCTGTGGCAGGGCTTTCGGATGGGGTGCCCAGGTGAGTACGACCTTTGGACGCGGCTTTTTCCTGAACTCTTCAATGGTTATGAGGTCGGCAAAACTCTGCAGCGGGTGACGGGTGGCTGCTTCCATGCTGACAACCGGAACACCGGCATACTCAATAAACTGATTCAATATCTTCTCCTGGTAGTCGTCTTCTTTGCTTTCAAAACGGGCAAAAGCGCGCACTCCAATAATGTCGCAATAAGTTCCGATAACCGGAATTGCTTCACGAAGGTGCTCAGGCTTGTCGCCGTCCATCACCACACCCAGTTCCGTTTCAAGGCTCCATCCGTCCTGGCTGACATTCAGCACCATGGTATTCATCCCAAGATTCATGGCAGCTTTTTGTGTACTGAGCCTTGTACGGAGGCTATGGTCAAAGAAAATCAAAACCATGGTTTTATTCCTGCCAAGATGTTGGTAACCATACGGATTCTTCTTGATTTCCAATGCTGTTTTTACAGCACCCATGAGATCCGGGATATCGTATACTGAAGTAAAATGATTCATCTGAGTTATGAGTTATGAGTTTGATAAGGAGATGTGTCTGAAATGCTTATGGTTGCGTCCTGATTTTATCCTTTTCCATTTTTCGTTTTCCGTTTTCCGTTTTATTCCCTGATCTGTCCTTCTCCCCTTATAATCCATTTGTAGGTCGTAATTTCCTGCAGTGCCATCGGTCCGCGGGCATGAAGCTTCTGGGTACTGATTCCTATCTCCGTTCCCATACCAAACTGGGCTCCATCGGTAAAGGCTGTACTGGTATTGGCATAAACTGCTGCAGCATCAACCCCCAAAAAGAATTTGTCTATCCGGCCCTGGTCGGCAGAAATAATTGCTTCACTATGCCTGGAACTATACCTGGCGATATGATCAAGCGCTTCTTCAAACGAAGATACGGTTTTTACCGCAATTTTGTAATCCAAAAACTCAGTTCCAAAAGATGCCTCAACTGCCGGCTTCAGCAGGTTGGCCGGATAATTACCCGACAATATTGCAAACGCCTCATGATCAGCGAATATCTCAACATTATTGTCTTTCATCATCTCAACCAGGTAGGGCAGATCGGATAGCCTTTCCCGGTGAATAACCAGGCAATCGAGGGCATTGCATACACTTACCCTGCGGGTTTTTGCATTGTGTATGACCCTACGGCCCAGCTCCTTATCGCCGGCTTCATCGAAATATGTGTGACAGATGCCGGCACCTGTTTCGATTACCGGGATTTTAGCATTTTCACGGACATAATCAATCAGAGCCTGGCTTCCTCTTGGAATGATCAGATCTACAAAGCCCCTGGCCTGCAAGAGCGCAGTGGTGGCTTCCCTGGTTGGTGGAAGCAAAACCAGGGTATTTTCATCAATGCCGGATGCAATCAAAACATCCCTGATGATGGACGCAATCACCTCATTAGAATATTCCGCATCACTTCCTCCCTTAAGCACAACCGCATTCCCTGATTTAATACAAAGTGAAAACACATCGAAAGTCACATTCGGACGAGCCTCATAAATAATTCCTATAACTCCAAATGGAACGCTTATTTTCTTGATATTTAGATTATTGGGAAGAACTTCCTGCCACAACACCTTCCCGAGCGGGGATGGCAGCGCCGCCACATTCCTGATATCAGCTGCAATTGATTCAATCCTGGCCCGGGTCAGTTTTAACCGGTCGTATTTAGAATCAGCAGAATCCAGCCGATCCAGGTCCCTACTGTTCTCAGCCAGTATTATATCGACTGATCCCTCTGCTTTATCAGCCAACCGGAGAAGGAGTTCATTGATTTCTTCTTCCCTGAGTTGCCCCAGTTTTCTGCTTGCCTGCAAAACCAGGTTAAAACTTTCAGCCACTGTTGTCTCCATCAGATAAGATAAAGGTAATCGTAATGAATAAATGGTTTTGTCTTTTTACCACCTTTTTCCTCATTTGTTTCGTCAGAAGAGAAAGATGTCTTGCCTAAACCCAGTAAATTGCCCTCAGCGTCCTTAATTCTCACTATATCTCCATCTTTGAAATATCCCGTTACGGAGGTAATTCCAATCATAAGCAGGCTTACTGCCCTGTCAGAAAGAAGTGCAGATTTGGCTCCCTCGTTAATGGTCACCTCGCCACGCGCAAAATCGTCAGAATGTGCAAGCCATTTTCTCACTCCGCTAGATTTTTTGGCTGAAGGAAGAAATTGAGTATAAGAATTCTGCTTTTTGCCAAGCAAAATATCTTTTAAAATGTTCTCTCTGAATCCATTGGCGATAAATACGGATATCCCCTGCCCAGCAAGTTTTGAGGCAATGTGATATTTGGTCAGCATTCCTCCTCTTCCAAAATTGGATTTTGTTGCCGAGATGGAGATACCCTCTGCAGTTTTGTTGTGGTGAATGGTCTGAATCAACTCACTACCCTGCTGTTCGGGTGCCGCAGTGTAGACTCCGTCTACATTTGAGAGCAGTACCAGGGCTTCCATATCCATCATAGAGGCTATCAAACCAGACAATTCATCATTGTCAGTAAACATCAGTTCTGTTACTGATATTGTATCATTCTCATTGACAACAGGAATTACATCGTTCTCAAGCAAAGTCTGCATGCAATTGCGCATGTTCAGATAGTGATGCCTGTCTCCAAAATTTTCTTTGGTAGTGAGAACCTGTGCACAAGTAAGACCGTGCTCCTGAAACAGATCAGCATAGCGGTTAATCAGTTTTACCTGGCCTACAGCCGACCACAACTGGCGGGCAGAAACAGGATCCAGTTTTTTCATGGGCCCCACTACGGCTCGTCCTGCAGCAACTGCCCCGGATGTAACCAGAATAACCTGTACCCCCTCGTTTCTTAACTGGGAAATTTGCCCGACAATATGAGCCATCCTGGAGATATTCAACATTCCATCATCCCTGGTCAAAACATTACTGCCTACCTTGACGACAATTTTTTTGAATATCTGCTTGCTATTTAAATTCATTCTAATTAATCAGGATAAATGAGGAAATATTTCGAAAAAGGGAATTGACAATGGATGAATGGATGGAAATAAGTAGTAATAATTGGGAATACATTGGTTTAAGGCTTTTTGCGAAATTGCATCTCGACCTATTTCTATTTATTTCGACCTATTTCTATTTCAATATATTTCTCCTTTATTCAATGTATTTCCATTTTTCAATATTCTTAAAGTACCACAGCCAGAAATTTCGCCACTCTACCATTCATAGCCTGCATCCCGTGAGGGATGGCCGAGTCGAAATAAAGAGAGTCTCCTGGATTCATTATCAGCTCATTATCACCAATACAGATCTTCAGTTGACCTTCCAGAATAAAATTGAATTCCTGACCCGGGTGTGCATTAAAAGTAACATCTGGGTCTTCTTTCGGTTCAACTATCACATAATAGGGATCTGCCTTCCTGTTGACAAAATTGGCTGCCAGCGACTCATAATTGTAGGAACGACGCCTGTGTACTGTTACCCCCTTGCCTTTCCTGGTAAGGGAGTAAGTATGTACGTGAGGCTGCTCACCTGTCAGGAGTGTAGTAATATCAAAACCAAAATGCTTTGCCATCCGGTGCAAAATACTCACCGGAATATCGGCTTCACCACTTTCATACTTCAAATAGACTTCTACAGGAATATCGCAGGCAATGGCGGCCTTTTCCGGTGATATTTCCAGTGATTCACGCATACCCCTGAGACGGTCAGCAATCTCAATGATTTGTCGTTCCATAATTTATGCTTTTTGAAGTTGGTTGTCGTAATTATTTGATATTGCTCACCTTGTTGTAGGAAACCAGCAGACCCCTGATCAGAGCAGAAGAAAATCCCTGATGTTCCATTTCGTTCAGTCCCGAAATTGTGATGCCTTTGGGCGTAGTAACTTTGTCTATTTCCTGTTCCGGATGATGACCTGTCTGCAAAATTAATTCAGAAGCTCCTTTAACTGTCTGGGCAACAATCTGCTGTGCCACATCAGCCCCGAAACCAATCTCGACCCCGCCCTGGATGGCTGCCCTGATAAAACGCAATGCAAATGCAATACCGCATGCACCCAGCACAGTGGCAGCTGCCATAAGCTCTTCGTTGATAAAAATAACCTTCCCAAGCGTCTCGAAGAGATCTTCTACCAGTTTTTGTATGGCTGGTTCGCATTCAGGTGCAGCGATGAGCGTCATGGATTCCTGTAGTGCAACAGCAGTATTTGGCATGACTCTGAAGGCCAGAACTCCCCCAGGCAGCATTTCATTCAGTTGCGCCAGTGAAATACCCGTCATCAGTGAAAGGAGAATCTGTCCGGGTTTCAAAACAGGATACAGCTCTTTGAGAATCTCTGCCGCCTGGTAAGGTTTTACAGCCAGTACAATTACATCCTGGCCGATAACAGCTTTGTTGTTCTCTTTTTCAATCCTGACTCCTTTGGCCTGGAGATCATCCAGCAGATGGACTTTTCGTCTTGTCACCACAATTTTGGACGCTTCGATACCTGCCTTCAAAAAGCCCTCGGCTACTGATCTGCCAAGATTTCCGCCCCCGATGATCCCTATATTGATTTCATTGATCTGCATAAATGGACTGTTTGTGATTGTGAGTGCAAATTACAAATTTTTCAACATACGTTGGAATGATTCCAGAAAACGTGTTGCATCAGACATTGTAAGCGTCAGGGGGGGAAGTATCCTTATAACTTTGTTTCCTGTAATGCCTGTAAAAATTTTTTCCTCAAACAATAATCGTTTGCGAAGTATCAGGATCGGTTCATCAAATTCAAGACCGATCATCAGCCCCTTACCCCTAATCTCTTTAATATCAGGAAATAAGGACAGCTCCTTCATCAGGAAGCCACCTATCCGGGCAGCATTCTCAACCAGGTTTTCCTGCTCCATAATTTCCAGCACTGCGAGTCCGGCTGCACAAGCCAGGTAATTACCACCAAAGGTTGTTCCGAGCATACCATGCCATGCCTTGTATTCCGGGGAAATCAATACGCCTCCCATCGGGAAACCGTTTCCCATCCCTTTGGCTACAGTGATCACGTCAGGCCGGATTCCGGCATATTGGTGAGCAAAGAATTTCCCGCTTCGGCCGTATCCCGATTGAATTTCATCCAATATAAAAACAACTCCGTTTTCTTTGCATAATCTGGATGCACTCTGCAAAAAAGCAGGATCAGGAACCCTGCAACCCCCGATCCCCTGGATACCTTCCACCAGGACAGCGGCTACTTCTCCCGTTTGCAATGCAGCCTCCAGCGCGGCCTCATCGTTGAGCGGGAGGATAACCCGGTCATGAACATCGTTGATCGGAGCTATGATTTTTGGATTATCAGTCACTGCTACAGCAGCAGATGTTCTGCCATGAAATGATTTTTCGAAGGCGGCCACTCTTTTTTTACCTGTCAGGAATGAAGCCAGCTTCAAGGCATTTTCATTGGCCTCAGCGCCGGAATTGCACAAAAACAGGTTGTAATCTGCGTATCCGGAAAGCTCTCCCAGCTTTTCCGCAAGTTCGGACTGCATGGGGTTTTGTACAGAATTGGAATAGAAACCAATTTTTTTCAGCTGATCACTGATCCGCTGCACATAGTAAGGATGTGAATGTCCTACTGAAATTACCGCATGACCTCCATACAGATCCAGGTATTCAGTACCATTTTGATCGGTAATGGTACAGCCGGAAGCCGAAACAGGCGTCAGGTCGTAAAGTGGGTAAACATCGAAAAGATTCACGATAGAATTATTTAAGAGGTTAAATTTCGATTAAGAATTTTTGAATAAATGAAGGATATAGTTTTACAGCTCTTTTTATAAAAATCAGGCACAAACTTTTATTTCATCACTGCAAAATCCAACATGGAAATTGTTATTTAGAATGCAACTGCCTTGAGATTTAGTCCCGCTTTTTCATCCAGTCCGAACATAAGGTTCATATTTTGAACGGCCTGACCGGAAGCACCCTTTACAAGGTTGTCGATACAGGAGATTATCATCAGCTGATCACCGTGTTTTTCAAGGTAGATCAGGCACTTATTGGTATTGACTACCTGTTTCATATCAGGATTTTCATCTGAAAGTGTTACAAACGGATGAGAATCATAATAATTTGCATACAACTGGCAGGCATCGGCAAGTGTCGCCTCAAAGCGGGTATAGGTCATGGCGAATATTCCACGGGTATAATTGCCTCGTACCGGAATAAAATGAACATTGTGGCTGAATCCGGGTTGTACCTGGACCAGGCTCTGACAGATTTCTCCCAGGTGCTGGTGTTCAAATGCCTTATATACAGAAAGATTATTGTCACGCCAGCTGAAATGAGAGGTCTTGGTCGGCGCTTGTCCTGCCCCTGTTGATCCGGTAATTGCATTGACATGGATATCATCCCTCAGAATACCTGCAGCGGCAAGCGGCAATATTGCCAGTTCGATACAAGTGGCAAAACATCCTGGATTTGCAATCCTGGAGGCAGACTGAATGGCTTTTTTATTCAGTTCAGGAAGCCCGTACACAAAGTCATTTTCATCCCTTTTAAGGCGGAAATCATGGCTTAAGTCTATGATCCGCACCTTCTGCGGCAGATTGTTTTGTGACAGGTATTCCAGTGATTTTCCATGCCCTGAACAGAGAAACAGCAGATCAACATCTTCCGTATCAATTTCTGAAAAATGCAGAGTAGTATCACCCGCCAAATCCCTGTGTACTGAGCTAATTTGCTGACCGTCATTACTTCCGCTCTGAATATATTTCAATTCAGCATTTGGATGGTACAGAAGTATCCGGATCAGTTCACCCGCGGTATAACCTGCCCCGCCTACAATCCCTATATTAATTTTTTTCTTTGCTGGCATTCTCTGTGCTCTATGGTATTAAAATGATCGGATGGCAAGTGAAGATGCCCATCTTTGTGTTTAAACTGTTACAGTTTGTTGTTAACCGAAAAGAATATTTTCAGCTGATTACTCAGAATTTTGGTATAACCTTTGGCGTCATCAGCAGTCCAGGCTTTGTTCATTTCGCCGTACTGACCGAAACTGCTGCTCATCAGGTCATGTTCAGATTCAATTCCCACCAACTGGAAAGTATAAGGCAAAAGCTTGATAATGACCTTACCTGTCACATTATCCTGGCTGCTTTCAAGAAATTTCTCCATGTCACGCATGACAGGCTCAAGGTATTGTGCTTCGTGAAGGAACATGCCATACCAGTTGCTCAACTGCTCTTTCCAGTATTGCTGCCATTTGGTAAGTGTATGTTTTTCAAGTAGATGATGTGCCTTTATGATTAACATCGGGGCGGCAGCTTCAAAACCTACACGACCCTTGATTCCGATAATGGTATCACCAACGTGCATATCACGGCCGATGGACCAGGCAGAACCAATTTTTTCAACTTCACGGATCGCATCCACAGGAATATGATGTGTTTTGCCATTAACTGCCTTCAATTGACCTTTCACAAATTCCAGGGTAAGAATTTCCTCTCCATTTTTTGACAAATGGGTTGGATAGGCACTCTCAGGAAGGGTCTGGTTGCTGGTCAGGGTCTCTTTGCCGCCAATACTGGTACCCCACAAACCCTGGTTGATAGAATAGGCCATTTTTTCAAAATTATCCTTGACTCCATGTTTACGCAGGTACTCAATTTCAGCCTCACGGGTTAGCTGAAGATCCCTGGTCGGCGTCAGAATTTTAATCTCAGGTGCCAGAACCTCAAAAGCCAGGTCGAACCTGATCTGGTCATTACCGGCACCCGTACTCCCATGCGCAACATATTGAGCACCTATTTTCTTGGCATAATCGATTACTGCAAGTGCCTGAAAGATCCTTTCGGAACTGACTGAAATGGGATAAGTATTGTTTCTCAAAATATTACCGTACACCATGTAGCGTATACCTTTGTTGTAATAATCAGCAGTGATATCCAGTTCCTTGTGAGCTTTTACTCCCAGGGAATAGGCTTTATTTTCAATAGCTACAAGCTCTTCTTTCGAAAAACCTCCGGTATTAGCTACCGCAGAATATACATCCAATCCTTTCTCCTTATTAAGATAAATGGCGCAAAACGAGGTATCCAAACCACCGCTGAATGCAAGAACGACTTTTTCCTTCATTTGAAAATATTTTATTTAATGTATTGAATATTAAATCTTTAAAAATTGATAAAATTCCAGAATCCGTATTTTTGTTTATTACAATTTATTTCTATTATTTCCTATTTCTAGGTATTTCCCGGCTTCACTCCTTCCCCTTCTTTCTCTTCTCCAGCCATTCCTGGAAAAGATCGAATGGCATGTTCATTTTGCGTTTCTCCTTTTGCCAGGCAGGATCATACAACATCCCGGTACACAGGCATTTGGAGTGCTTCATCCTCAGCAGGATATCGTAGTTGACACAGCTTTGACAACCCTTCCAGAATTGTTCGTCATCGGTAAGCTCAGAAAAAGTTACCGGCCTGTAACCCAGCTCCGAATTTATTTTCATTACAGCCAGGCCTGTCGTAAGACCAAAAAGCTTTGCATTCGGAAACCGCCTTCTTGAGATATCAAATGCCTTGTGCTTGATACGTCGGGCAAGTCCATATCCCCGATAATCCCAGTGAACGATCAATCCCGAATTGGCCACATATTTTTCATCACTCCAGGATTCAATGTAGCAAAATCCGGCAAATTTATCGCCATCGAGCGCTATAATTGCTTTACCTTCCGTAATCTTACCCGCTATATATTCGTAGGTACGTCTGGCGATACCGGTGCCACGCTCCTTGGATGCCTTTTCGATGGTGTCGTTGATTTCATCCACATATTTTAGATGCTCGGCACTGGCAACCAGTACTTTGATTTCCGGCTTTTGATCTTCTTCCTTTTTCTTACTGAATATCATGTTGTTATAGTAATTCTCTGTCATTAATATTAATATGACCGCAAGTAATTTATGAATTCTTCACTAGGGCCAGCCTGGAATCTTATCCGACATGGAGCTTGTTCTCCAGTTTCGGCATAAGTGCAACCAGGGCTCTTATTACATCGTTCCGTCCAAAACCATCCCTTATCACAACGAGGATTGTGTCATCTCCCGCAATGGTACCAAGAACTTCGCGGCATCCTGATTCATCAATAGCCAGGGCCGTGCTTGAGGCGAATCCGGGGAGCGTCCTGATAACTGCCAGGTTACCTGAAAATTCAATGCCCAGCACTCCGTCTGCAAGAAAATTCATCTTCACTGAACTGGTCTCATCTTCCTCCGGATGAAGCAGTTCATTGGAAGGAAGCCGATAGACATATCCCAGTTTAGCATCACTTACTTTGATAACCTGCAATGTCTTCAGATCACGCGAAAGAGTTGCCTGCGTCACCTCCATTCCCATAGACAGTAATCGCGACTGGAGGTCATCCTGGTTACTTATTATTTCCGTAGAAATAATCTTCCTGATCAGTTCAAAACGTTCTACTTTGCTCTTCAAAGTCATTACAAATTGTATATTTATACAAAATAAAAATACAAAATTAAGAAATTTAAGACTATTATACAATTATTCATGTATATTATTTGCATTATTATATTTAATGTTAATTTTTTGTGAATATTTATAAATTATTTGGATGTGTTTTGTTAAATCGGAAGAAATAATCTACTTTTGCCAACGTGCGACAACATCCGGGAATATCGATCTTGTTAACGCAAAAAATGCGTTTTTACTGCTGATTAAAAAGTAGTGGAAACGCATTTTTTCTAATGTAAAAAAGTAGAAGTCAGAAATAAACAGAACTAAAACGACAATGCGAAAAGTAAAGTTGGTACTGGAGGATGGTAAAACATTCGAAGGAAAATCGTTCGGATATGAGAAATCAGTGGCTGGAGAGGTGGTATTTTATACTGCCATGACCGGGTATCCTGAAAGTTTGACCGATCCTTCCTATACAGGTCAGATACTTGTATCCACCTACCCGATGATAGGAAATTACGGAGTTCCGGACGGCAGGAAAGAAAATGGCCTGCACCGTTATTTTGAATCTGATAAAATCCATATTACCGGGTTGGTGGTTGACAGCTATTCTTTCGGATACAGTCACTGGAATGCCCAGTCCAGCCTTTCCGACTGGATGAAATCGCAGCAGATACCAGGAATTTACGGCATCGATACGCGCGCGCTCACCAAGGTACTAAGAGAGGAAGGATCCATGCTGGGAAAAATCGAATTCGAGTCGGAACCGGTAGAAATGGCAGATCCCAACCTGACGAACCTTGTTGCCAAAGCGAGCACCGACACAATTGAGACTTATGGCGAAGGCGATACTACTGTAGTACTTGTCGATTGCGGGGTAAAGAACAATATTATCCGCTGCCTGATAAAACGAGGGGTCAAAGTCGTACGCGTACCCTGGGATCATGATTTTACCACTATGCAGTATGACGGTCTTTTCCTGACTAACGGTCCCGGCGATCCCACCATGTGTGATGTAACTGTTCAGCACATCCGGAAAGCCATTAGCGTGGAAAAACCCATCATGGGTATTTGCCTGGGCAACCAGCTGCTCGGACTCGCCGCAGGGGGCACAACATACAAACTGAAGTACGGCCACAGGAGTCACAACCAGCCCGTACTTATGACCGGAACTAACAGGTGCTTTATCACCTCACAGAACCATGGTTATGCCATCGACCAGAATTCTCTTCCGTCAGATTGGGAAACACTGTTTTACAATGTCAACGACGACACCAATGAAGGCATCCGTCACAAAACCAAGCCCTTCTTCTCTACTCAGTTTCACCCTGAGGCCTCTTCAGGCCCCGTTGATACCGAGTTTCTGTTTGATGATTTTATTGCAAATATTAAGAAGTGCCAAAAGTGAACAAAAGCGAGCTGAAGTAACAGAAAAATCACTTTGCTCTGGTACGTCAAGTTCACTTAAAAAATAAAAGTTATGCTAAACACAAATATTAAAAAAGTAATTGTTCTTGGATCAGGCGCGCTTAAAATCGGGGAAGCCGGGGAGTTTGACTACTCGGGTTCCCAGGCACTGAAAGCGTTAAAGGAAGAAGGCGTTTACACCATACTTATCAATCCCAATATCGCGACTATCCAGACTTCTGAAGAGATTGCCGATAAAATATATTTTCTTCCCGTAACGGCTTATTTTGTTGAAAAAGTCATACAAAAAGAGCAACCGGATGGTATTTTGCTTGCCTTTGGCGGCCAGACAGCCCTCAACTGCGGTGTAGACCTTTTCCGCCAGGGAATTCTTGACAAATATAACCTCAAGGTAGTCGGTACTCCTGTTCAATCGATCATCAACACGGAAGACCGGGAAATTTTCTCAGGGATTCTGCATGAAATCAATGTCCTTACTCCCAGAAGCGTTGCGTGCACCACCATAGAGCAGGCCAGGGAAGCTGCTTCCACGTTGGGATACCCCCTGATTATCCGGGCTGCTTATACACTGGGCGGACTGGGTTCAGGTTTTTGTTCCAACGAAACAGAACTCAACAAGCTGGCAGACAATGCTTTCTCCTATTCAGGGCAGATCTTGGTTGAGGAATCCATCAAAGGATGGAAGGAAGTCGAATATGAAGTTGTCCGCGATCAGTATGACAATTGCATCACTGTCTGTAACATGGAAAACTTCGACCCGCTGGGCATTCATACGGGCGAATCTATAGTGGTCGCACCTTCCCAGACTTTGTCCAATGACGAATACCACAAATTGCGTGCCTTATCAATCAAAATAATCCGCAAAATCGGAGTAATCGGAGAATGCAATGTTCAGTTTGCACTGGATCCCAATTCCGAAGATTACAGGGTCATTGAGGTCAATGCCAGGCTTTCCAGGTCTTCTGCCCTCGCTTCCAAAGCTACAGGTTATCCTTTGGCATTCGTGGCTGCCAAACTAGGACTCGGATACGGATTGCATGAGCTGAAGAATTCCGTCACCAAAGTGACAACTGCTTGTTTTGAGCCGGCCCTGGACTATTGTGTTGTGAAAATCCCGAGATGGGACCTTGGCAAATTTGTCGGGGTATCCAAAAATCTTGGATCCAGCATGAAATCCGTAGGTGAAATCATGGCCATCGGGCGAACTTTCGAGGAAGCTATTCAGAAGGGCCTCAGGATGATAGGAATAGGCATGCACGGATTTGTCGGAAACCGCGGAGACATGGAGATTGGTGATATCGACGAGGAATTGGCCAATCCTACTGACCGCCGTATTTTTGCAATAGCAGAAGCATTTCACAAAGGATATTCTGTCGATAAAATCTGGGAAATTACCAGAATTGACAAATGGTTTCTGATGCGATTGCAGAACATTTATCAATTGAGAACAGAGTTACTGAATTACAACACACTTGATAATCTGCCTGTTGACTTGTTATTGGATGCAAAAAAACTTGGTTTTTCAGACTTTCAGATAGCGCGGATCGTCCTGAAATCCGGCATCAGGGATATGAATGCAGAGAGTCTGAAAGTCAGAGAGTTCAGAAAGAAGAATAACATCATTCCCTTTGTGAAGCAAATTGATACTCTTGCCGGGGAATATCCTGCCCAGACAAACTATCTCTACCTTACTTACAATGGTTCGGAACATGATGTGACTTTCCAACATGACGGGCAGTCGATCATAGTACTGGGTTCGGGTGCCTATAGAATCGGCTCCAGTGTAGAATTTGACTGGTGTTCCGTAAATGCGGTCAATACGATCCGGAAAGAGGGTTTCCGCGCAATCATGATCAATTACAATCCGGAGACGGTTTCCACCGATTACGACAACTGTGACCGCCTCTATTTTGACGAACTCTCCCTGGAAAGGGTTTTGGACGTCTGCGACCTGGAGGATCCAAAAGGAACCGTGCTGTCGATGGGCGGACAGATTCCGAACAATCTTGCCATTAGGCTTCATTCCATGAAGGTTCCGATTCTTGGTACAACAGCCGAAAAGATTGACAATGCTGAGGATCGCAACAAATTTTCAGCCATGCTGGATACCCTGGGCGTTGATCAGCCACGCTGGAGCCAGCTCACGACCATTGAGGAAATATACAAATTCGTGGATGAAGTCGGCTTCCCGGTACTTATCCGGCCTTCGTATGTGCTTTCTGGGGCTGCAATGAATGTGGTTTCCAACCGCGATCAGCTCGAGCACTTCCTTGAACTGGCAGCTCATGTTTCCAAAGAGCATCCTGTCGTCGTTTCAGAATTTATTGAGAATGCAAAAGAGATTGAAGTAGATGCAGTTGCCAAAAACGGTGAAATAGTGGCTTATGCTTTGTCTGAACACGTAGAGTTCGCTGGAGTTCACTCTGGAGATGCTACAATCGTTTTCCCTCCTCAGAAATTATACGTTGAGACCATCCGAAGGATCAAAAAAATATCAAAAAAAATTGCCAAAGCACTCGAAATAACAGGGCCATTCAATATTCAGTACCTGGCCAAGGACAATGATATCAAGGTTATTGAGTGCAACCTCAGGGCATCAAGGTCCTTCCCGTTCGTTTCCAAAGTACTGAAGGCCAATCTCATCGAGATTGCTACCAAAGCCATGCTGGATGTACCTTTTGAAAGACCCGACAAATCACTTTTTGAGCTTGATTACGTGGGAGTTAAGGCGCCACAATTTTCTTTCCACCGTCTCCTGAACGCCGATCCGGTATTGGGAGTGGATATGTCCTCTACCGGTGAAGTCGGATGTATCGGAGAGAATTTCTATGAAGCATTACTCAAATCAATGCTTTCTGTCGGATACCGCATCCCGAAGAAAACAATTCTGATATCTTCCGGTCCAGTCAGGGGAAAGATTGAATTGCTGCAAAGCGCCAGGATGCTGATGGAGAGGGGCTTCACGATTTATGCAACTGGCGGCACCCACCATTTCTTCCAGGATAACGGACTTGAGACAGAAAAGGTTTACTGGCCTGATGAGGAAGACCTGTCACCCAACACGCTGGAGCTGATCAGGAAACGGAAAATTGATCTGGTCATCAATATCCCGAAAGACCATACCAAGAGGGAGTTGTCAAATGGTTACAGGATCAGGAGAAATGCCATCGACTTCAATATACCGCTCATTACCAACGCCCGTGTTGCAAGTGCGTTTATTTACGCCTTTTGCAAGCTGGAAATGGATGATATAAGCATCAAATCCTGGGACGAATACAAATAATATCCCAGGGTCCCGGTTAACTCCTTTCAATTTTGGATATTCAATTTTCAATTTTGGCTTAGGTTACCTTTGCTTAGAATCAGTCTAAACATAAAAATAACATTGAATATTCGAGATCTAGTGCCATATATCGTATGATTCGAAAATCCAAAATCCAAAATCGAAAATTTCATTATCTTTTGTAATTTTCTGCTGAAATGCTTACTTATTGCTATCTTCGTTCAATTGATATTAACAATAATATTCAGTAAGCATGGATTTATTTGAAGCTAAAGAAGTAACCAAAACTTATTCAAATTTCAAAGCATTATCCGACGTCTCAATCTCGGTACCTGAAGGTACCGTTTTTGGTTTACTCGGACCAAACGGAGCAGGTAAAACAACTCTGATCCGGATTATTAACCAGATTACCGCTCCTGACAGTGGCACCATCTGGTTCGAAGGTCGTAAGATGAAACAAGACGACATTTACCGGATCGGCTATCTTCCGGAAGAACGCGGCCTCTACAAAAAGATGAAGGTTGGCGAACAGGCACTCTACCTCGGAATGCTTAAAGGCCTTTCCCGCCGCGACGCGATGCGGGAATTGAAAATCTGGTTCGAAAAGTTTGAAATTATCTCCTGGTGGGATAAGAAAGTCATGGAACTTTCAAAAGGCATGCAACAGAAGGTGCAGTTTATTTGCACCGTACTGCACAAGCCGAAACTCATGATTTTTGATGAGCCGTTCAGCGGATTTGACCCTATCAATTCAGAAATAATGAAAACGGAGATTCTCCGGATGAAAAAAGAGGGAGCCACAATCATTTTTTCTACTCACAACATGGAATCGGTTGAAGAACTGTGCGACCACATCGCCCTGATCGACAAATCCAAAAAAATTCTGGATGGCCCGACGATGAATATCCGTGAACAATACAAATCAAACATATTTGATGTATCCTACAAGGGAGATTTCACCAGGATCGAGCAGGAATTAACCAAAAATTATTCTATCCTGGCACATGATGAATCGGGCAGAACCAACAATCTTAAAATCCAGTTTCTGAATGGCAGCACATCAGGATCCCTCATCAGGGATCTTGTCGACCGTGTTGAAATTGTATCATTCAATGAGCTGATTCCCAGCATGAATGAAGTATTCATCAAAGTAGTTAAACAAAATTCTTAATCAGACGTCATGAGCAAAATAGGATTAGTACTCACCCGTGAATATACTACAAGAATCAGGAAAAGATCATTCATTATCATGACGCTCCTGATGCCGGCGCTGATGGCCGCCATGTTCATCCTTCCTGCCTATTTTATGTCACAGGATGATACAAAAGAACGAACCATCGCTGTTTATGACGGTTCTACCGTTCTGCTTGGCCAGCTTGAAAGCAACGATTACACAAAATTCAAATTCATCAAGAAGGAAGATTACGAAAAAATCAAAGATCACCTCAAGACGTCTGAATTTTATGCGTTACTGGTTATTGAACCCAATCTGTTAACCACCAATACTGTACAGTTAATTTCCACCAGCAATATTCCTTTCGACCTCAAAAACCAGATTCAAAACAAGATCAGGAGTATCATTGAGAAGGAAAAAATGGCTGAAGTCATCAAGCAGACCGCCGTTCCGGACCTGGAAGAAAAGATAAAAGCGACCAAAACTTCCATCAGTGTTAATACCATTAAACTGGGTGAAGGTGGTGAAGCGCAAAAGAGCTCCACGGAAATAGGCATGATTTTAGGCTATATTTTCGGTTTTGTAATTTATATGTTTATCCTGTTGTATGGCCAGATGGTAATGCAGGGAGTGATGGAAGAGAAGCAGAGCCGGATCGTGGAAGTCATCATATCCAGTGTTAAACCTTTTGACCTGATGATGGGTAAAATTATTGGCATTGCGATGGTCGGCCTGACGCAATTGGCTATTTGGATTGTATTGGGTGTTATAATCATTTCAGGGGCACGTGGCTTGATGCCCGGCGCAGGCCATAGCGGTTCTGCACAGGATATTGTCGCCCAGTCTCAAATGGCAGCACAATCAAGCACCCCTGCAGAAATGGATAAAATTCAGGATATTCTTGGCATGCTGGGATCTGTTAATTTTCCGCTGATCATTGTATGCTTTGTTTTCTTCTTTATCGGTGGTTATCTCCTCTACAGTTCATTGTTTGCTGCCGTAGGTTCGGCAGTGGATGCCCAGGAAGATGCTCAACAATTTATGATGCCGATAATGATGCCGATAATCCTTGCGATCATCGTGATGATGAGCGCAATAAAGAACCCGGAGGGAGCTACCGCTTTCTGGTTCAGCATAATACCATTCACATCCCCCGTTGTTATGATGGCGAGGATTCCATTTGGGGTACCTGCCTGGCAGCTGGCACTTTCAATGTTCTTACTGGTAGTGACTTTTGTTGGCATGGTTTGGGCTGCAGGGAAAATATACAGAACCGGAATATTAATGTATGGTAAAAAAACTTCCTGGAAGGAGTTAGGTAAATGGCTGACCTACAAATCATAAATGCAGTTATTGATTTAGGTACAAATACCTTCAACCTTTTAATCGCTGAAACTGACGGACGGTCCGGGTACAGGGTCCTGCATGAAGAAAGAATTGCGGTTAAAATGGGCCGGGGTGGAATACACAAGGAAAAATTGCTTCCTGAAGCAATAGAGAGAGGGCTTACAGCCCTTTCTCTGCATGAAGCAAACATCAGGAAATTCGGTGCATCCAGGGTTCGGCTGATTGGCACCTCCGCCATCAGGGGTGCCTCCAACCGGGAAGAATTTATTGAAAAAGTCCGGAACCGGTTCGGCTGGGAGCTTGAAGTAATAGACGGAAACAGGGAGGCTGAATATATCTTCAGCGGGACCATTAGCTCCCTCCCTCCGTTAAAAGAGAAGTATCTCTTAGTCGATATTGGTGGTGGAAGCAATGAGTTCATACTTGCTGAAGAAGGAAGAATTATCTGGAAAAAAAGCTTTAATATAGGAATAGCAAGGGTTCTGGAACTCTTTCAACTGTCGGATCCGCCCACACAACAGGAAATTGCCGGTATTGAAAACTGGTTCAATGAACATCTCAAAACGCTGAAAGAGATATGTAACACTCATATGCCTAAGGTTTTGGTGGGTTGCTCAGGAGCTTTCGATACTTTGATGGACATCCTGGAAGGAAAAGAGCCTGATGCAACCATGAGAACATCTTCCTTTTTTCCGCTCAACGAATTTCACCGGATACACAGTTCGCTGATCTCCGTTACCCGGGATGAACGCTCTCATATTCCCGGAGTGGATAAAAACAGGGTTGAAATGATCATTATTGCCACCATTTTTATTAATTTCATTCTTCGGGAATTACATATCAGGGAGCTGATCCATACGCATTTTTCCTTAAAGGAAGGTGTAATGATCGAAATGTCAAACAATTATCCCACAACTGATGTACCATGCTGAAAATTCTTGTGATAGATGACGAAAAGAGTATCAGGAACACGCTGAAAGATATCCTGGGTTTTGAAGGATACCAGGTTGAGACGGCCGAAAATGGCCTGATCGGAGCCGGAATGGTTAAATCAACCGATTTTGATATTATCCTGTGTGACATTAAGATGCCGGATATGGACGGGATTGAAGCATTGGATCAGATTATGCAGAGTAAACCTGAATCCACAGTGGTAATGATATCAGGACACGGAACCATTGACACTGCGGTTGAAGCCATTAAGAAAGGAGCTTTCGATTTCATAGAAAAACCTATTGACCTTAACCGGCTCCTTATTACCCTCAGGAATGCAAGCGATAAAAATGCCCTGGTCAAAGAGACGAAGATTTTAAAACAGAAAGTCAGCAAAAAATTTGAGATTATAGGTCAGTCGGCATCCATCAGAAAAGTACTGGAGATGTGCGACAGGGTTGCTCCGACTGAGGCCAGGGTTCTGATTACAGGAGCAAATGGCACAGGTAAGGAATTGGTCGCCCGCAGATTGCATGAATATTCCCCCCGCGCAGAAAACACTTTTGTAGAAGTAAATTGCGCCGCAATTCCATCAGAACTCATTGAAAGTGAATTGTTTGGACACGAAAAAGGTGCATTTACCTCTGCCATAAAACAAAGGAAAGGGAAATTTGAGCAGGCAGATGGCGGGACACTCTTTCTGGACGAAATTGGAGACATGAGTCTATCAGCTCAGGCCAAGGTACTCAGGGCACTGCAGGATAATATAATTACCCGGGTAGGCAGTGACAAACCAATCGAGGTAAATGTGCGGGTTATCGCTGCTACCAACAAGGAGTTGCAGGAAGAGATACGGATCGGCAATTTCAGGGAAGATCTCTACCACAGGCTAAGCGTGATCCTGATTCATGTTCCTTCACTCGATCAGCGCAAGGATGACATTCCTGAACTGGCACACTATTTCATTGAGCAACTGTGCAATGAATATGGTCAGCCATTGAAGGAGATTACTGAATCTGCGCTTGTTATGCTGGCCGGGCGTACCTGGAGTGGTAATATCCGTGAGTTCCGTAATGTGATAGAGCGTTTGATCATTTTAGGCGGAAAAACGATCACAGACGAAGATATCCTGAACTTTGTGGGCGAAATGTAATTACGGTGCAACAATATTTAACGACAACGGATCTATGGTTATTTCAAGGGGTTCAGTGTTGGTGACCGGTTCACCGTCGACATGAAAATTCAGGTTTTTGCCCCGAATAGTCACTCTTTTTGTATTAAAGGTGGAATATAGTCTTGAATGATCCAAGGTTTTGCCAAACAACCTTATGCCAAGTACCAGTGCTGTGAAAAAGCCAAAAGGCTTAATAACGCAAAAATTCAGGACTCCGTCACTGATACTTGCCCCCGGTGCGATGAAAGCATTGTTTCCATATTGGGAGGTATTAGCCAATGTCACCACAAAAGCTTCGTGAGTTGTTTCTATCCCATCACATTCAATATCGTAAATTTCAGCATCATAACTGAAAAATTCTTTCATTACCGCTTTGATATATGGAAGCTTTCCCCGATTGATCGATTTGGCAAAACAACGTGCAACGTGATCATCAAAACCCAAACCGCAAACGTTCATAAATCTGCGGCCATTCACCAATCCAGTATCTATTTGAATGACATGCCCGTTTAACAGTTGATTTAGGGCTTTCTCCGGCTTCATGGATATTCCGAGCTCACGTCCCATTGCATTTCCGGATCCTGCCGGTATCAGACCCATGGCTGCACCGGTACCGGCAAGCGCGGATCCCACCTCATTCATGGTGCCATCACCTCCTACTGCGACAAATATGTCGAACTTTTCCAGCCTCTTCCAGATAATTTTTCTGGCATCGCCCGGACTCCTTGTAAACAGAATCTTGCATTCAACATCCTTTTTTCGGCATGCACTTTCTATCATTTGGAGAAAATTTCTTCTCTCACCAACACCGGCTATTGGATTCAGCAAAAAAAGGTATCGCATTTTTTTCACCTTCTTCGAAGATTTCCCTTCCGTTATTTCACCCTGCATCAGGTCCATATAAGCTATTTATGTGCCAGGAAATATCAGTCTATTTGACTGCAAAGATAATTTACGCAGTCCAAGTAATAATTTTTATGAAAATAAAATTACGTTTTTTTATCAGGTAATGAAAAATTTGAATTTGCTCAAATTACATGCAACTGGACAAAATATTATATACAACTATAAATCAATTATTTATACAACATAAGTTATTAACAATTGTTAATAACTTATGTTAAAACATCGTTGGTATAAATCATCAAAAATAGTTGCAAAACGGGTACCTGTTGTATTACATTTGATTTATCAGGTTAGCCATAAAGGGTCACCCAAAAATGGTGGAAGAGGCCGAAAGTTCTTAACTGAATTTGAAGTCAAATCGAACAGATCGCAAGATCTGCGCCACGGATGGGTCGGGGTTCAGGCCAGCAAGGAGCAATCCAATGCGGGTCGGACGGCCAAAAGGTGCCAAGTGTTCTTTCGAATGTTGTAGCAAGAAGGTCGAAGATTGAAAGGTTCGCAAGTTCCGGAAAGTTTTCGAAGGAAATCTTCTCTCGCAAGAGAGAATGCCCGCAAGGGAAGGAAAGTACTCCGGATGTGTTTTGATTGAAAGATTGATTCGTTATCCGACTGATTGCACCCACTCCTCTCCAGGTAACTGTAAAGAAGCCTTGAAGGAGATTCCGCGAAAGGAAACCGCAAGGAGACCAGGGAACGGATGCCTGAAGAAATCGCCGTCAAAAGTGATGACAAATGGCAGGAAGCCGAAGATGTACGGTTGGGTCGCAAGGCCCGGACGAGCAACGTACGGCCGACATAAGAAAAGACGCTGAGCGTTCTTTAGGTAGTTGAAGTTTGAAGTGCAAAACGGAACATGACGCAAGTCAGGTGAAGTTTTGGGGGAAATCGGAAGTCGCAAGACCAGGAAAGTAACCAGTAAGCATCTCCGTCGCAAGAAGGAACCGCTGAATAATCTTCAGACAGCTCCCTCCCGGAAGGAATCCGAAAGGAAACCGAAAGGATGCCAAAAATTACCGCTGTAAAAGGTTGTAATGGATGGTTCAGGGTCAGGAAGCAGGAAACAATGCGTAAGCAGCGTGAATGCAGAGCGGCCAGCCGAAATAACCGTAGCCTGGCGCCACGACAAGTTCGCTTGTCAGGGAAGGATGGGAACAAATTCAAAAGATTTGTTCCCATTTGTGTTTTTATACAAATACCCTCAAGGTTATGCTAACCTTGAGGGTATTTTTCTTTTTCCTTTTGTGATTTATTGACTATTTTTGTTCAGAATCTATTATAAACTACTACTTTCTGACATTATGCCACAATCGACTGTTGTAAGGAAGCACCAGGTGAGCATCACTTTGGTCATGCTTTCAGTCGTTTTACTTTTAACCAGTTACAAATCTTTTTCCCAGGGACGATTAGTCAGGGGTGAAGTCTGGAAAGATTACACATTGCCCGGTAACAAAGCTGACTTTTACGTTTCAACCAACGGGAACGACAACTGGTCGGGAAAATTACCTGAACCAAATTCAGTCGGGACAGACGGCCCTTTTGCAACAATTGGTAGGGCTCAAAAGGCTGTCAGGTCACTTAAAAGCAAAATCTATATTCCGAAAAAACCTGCCCTTGACAAGAGATATATCGGATCCCCGCACCCTTATGGCAAAGGAAATGACATACTTGTTCTAATAAGGAAGGGCGTTTATTCACTAGACAATCCGTTAATATTCAATGAATCAGATGGCGGAGAACGAATAGAAACAGAACTCCCTACCGGGGCATTTGAATACCATCAACTGAAGGATTATTATGTTACCTACGCTTCCTATCCCGGTGAAAAAGCAACATTATCAGGTGGTGAAAAGATTTCCGAATGGAGGAAACTGGACCACAACAAGTGGCAGGTTCAACTAAATGTGATTGATGTGAAAGAAATATTTGCCAATGGTAAGCGCCAGACTTTGGCAAGAATACCAAATAAAGGATTTTTCTTTACAGACGGACAACCGACAGACCCGAATTTCTTCAAGTTTCACAAGGGCGATCTTAAAAACTGGAAGGACCTTGAATCTAACCGTATTAACATGATTGTCAGGTGGGGAGGCATTCATTCTTCCCTGGTAAAGATAGATGAGAAAAAACGCATCGCTTACCTGAAAAATCCTGATGAGGAACTGCTCAACGTTCCTCCCAAGTATTACATTGAAAACATGTATTCATTGCTGGACAGTGCCGGAGAGTGGTTTTTTGATCAAAAAGCAAAACTGCTGACTTACATTCCTGACAAAGGAATTGACAACCCCAATGATGCAATAATCCTTTTGCCAAAAACCGCAGGAATCATCAAGGCTGCAGGTAGCCGGGAAAAACCACTACGGAATCTGCGGTTCTATGATCTCGCGTTTTCTTCCACCCTTCCGGGAGGAAAAAGTACAATTGATTTTTCCTATGCGAAAAATTGCGAAGTTTTGAGAAACACTGTTGAAAATGTAAGTCAGACCGCAATATTTTTCGGAGAAGGATCCTATCACAATATCATAGCAGACAACGTGGTCAGGAATATAACCGGATCAGGAATTGCCGTTTATGGTTCACCTGTTCCCAGCCAATGGGCTGATCTGGTTAGTGATAACCTCGTGACCCGCAATGAAATATCAAACCTAAGGCCCGCCATGGTTGGTATCAGGACAGCCAACGCACTTCGCACTACCATTTCACACAATTATGTTAACAACACAGGCAGCTATGGTATAACGGTAGGATCATGGCCAAATGTTGAAGAAACCAGTGATGGCAGCCATACCGTCGAATTCAACCACGTTTCCTTTACCAACATGGCTCGTGATGATGAAGGGGCAATTGCTGTGTATGGACTAAGTCCGGGGTCTGTTGTCAGGGAAAATCTCATACATGATGTCAAACCTGCTGCTACCAATGAAAATGTAGGTCTTTTTTTCCAAAACATGGCTTCCGGCTGGTCGCTCACCAACAATATCATGTACGGCCTTAAACAGGCAGAGATGAAATTATGTGCTGCCTATCTTGAAAACAATATCTACACAGGCAATCAACAGATTGAAAGGCCAGATATTGAACCCGAGAAAATCATTGAAGGTCTTCCGGATTACAAATACAGTCAGCTGAAAATTCTTTCCCCAGAGGGATTAATAACCGGCTCAAGGATTAAGATTACTGCCGATGTTCTCAACAACGGATCAACAGGAAACGTTCAGGTACCTCTTTATGTGGACGGAGTATCGGTTGTTACACTGCTTTTCCCGGTAATTTCCGGAAACCATCGTACCGCTGAATTCACTTATCAGTTTTTCAATCCCGGAAAACATACCGTTGCAATCGGGAATACGGAGGAACAAATTATAGACATAACAGGAGAAGCTATTCATGTTCTCTGCAGCAACCTGAAAACGGAAGTTTCAGAAATGCCGTTGGGTGATTCACTCAAAGTTAGCGCCGATATAAAAAATACCCTGGAAGAACCATTAAATCAAACAGTAAACCTTTTTACAGACGGAAAGATTATTTCAACAAGGAACATATCATTCCGTGCTGGTGAATCAAAGAAAGTCATTTTCAGCTTTCTTCCTGAAGCCGGAAACCATGATGTCACCATCGGTAACCATCCCCCGCTCTCGGTGCGGGTTTATCCGCTGAAAAAAATAAGTTACGGCCAGAATGATCTGCAAACTTTTTGTTCTATGACAGCAAAACCATGCCAATACGATTACAGTGTGGAAAAGAACAGTTATAGCATCACAGCCCGGGGAACTGATTTCCTTCATGCCGAGGACTCTTACGGCACCATCTATTTACCCCAGGCAGTAAAAGGAAATTTTGTCGCTACGGTAAAAATTATTGAATTGGGAAAAGATGTGAGTGATTGGTTCCGTTTCGGAATTTTCGTGAGAAATAACCTGGCAAAAGATGAAAAAACAGGTAGAGGCAGCGCCGGTTCTTTCCTCATGTTTTCAACGCCTAAGCGTAAAGGTGCTCAATGGGATGAATTTGGCGACGGATCCATGCACAATTCCAAGAGCCAGAACTATAACGTTGATAATCCTTTCCCTGTCTGGCTCAAACTTGTAAGGCACAGCGACAAATTTTCAGGCTACTTCAGCCTCAACGGGAAAACCTGGATATTGTGCCGTGAATCGGGAAATATAGCGGGTGTGACTCAAACGCTTGATATCGGACTCGCTGCCGGATCCAACGATCAAAAACCCTCTATGGTAAAATTTGAAGATTTTAATATTTGGGTGGAAAATACGAAATAAAGAATTTCAGGAGGTAACAAGAAATACAATTGTCTTTTAAAGAATAACGGAAATCTTGTTCTAAAATGACAATTTCCTCAAATCTGATGTAACTTTATGGTATTAAGTTACTGACCATGTCAGGAAAATTAGCAGTCATACTATTTTTGCTTCTCCGCATTTTGACTGTTTCCGCCCAGGACAGGATTATTCAGTCAGACAGAGATACCATCAGGTGTTTCATCCGTGAGATTGGGGATGATGAGGTAAAATATTCCATGGAAGGATATCGGTCAGACCTGATTTTTGGCATTGACAAGGACAAGGTATCCGAAATTATTTTTGCTGACGGAAAGAGTCTGAAGTTTAGGGAATCCATGAAAGATCCCTCCTATTATGCAATTCAGCGAAAAAATGCGCTCAAAATAAATTTCTTCTCTCCACTGAATGATGTAACCTCATTCTCATTTGAAAGAAGCCTGGGAGTTGCAAGAAGCATAGAAGCCGGGATTGGGATTATCGGAGTAGGATTTGAAGATGAAATTAATGATTACCGGGATCCAAAGGGCATTTATCTCAGATGCGGATACAAATTTATCAAAAGCCCTGATTTCTATTTGAAGGGAATGCATTATGCCCATATTTTGAAAGGAGGATATTTTAAACCTGAAATTGCTTTTTCAACTTATTCTTACAAAGAAGAAATTACCAACAATTCTATAAGCAATACTATGTGCGCGTTTTTGCTGAATTTCGGCAAACAATGGATCCTTGATGACAGGTTCCTGGTGGATTGGTATGTTGGCGTTGGCTATGCTTTAGGCAACAACCACACGGATGATGGAACTCACTTTGCTTTCACAGGGGGCACCAATGACTCACACATGGCCTTTTCCACAGGTTTGCTAATTGGAATTCTGATCAAATAAGATTATTTGTAAAGATTATTTAGGTCAGATGCTGAAAGCTCTGTGATGAAATCGGCTATTTGCTCAGTAATGAACTGGTAAAACAATTTTCCCTTTTCTGCATTCGCCTTTGCCGGGTTACCTATGCCAGTGTCGTTAGTCACCTGGCTCCACCTTCTTTCTGCCAGGCCCACCCCTGGTTCAAAGCGCTGATTGTGAATTTTTTTGCATGTCCGTCGCCGGCTTCGTCCAAAGGCAACAAAAGGTCAGGGAAAAGATACATCATCAGGCTGGTCTCGACTTCACCGGCATGCTCTCCAAGATCATCGAAAAATTGTTCTACCCCCGGAATCTTAAACCAGTTGCATTGGGTCAGCAGCATCTCCGGAAAAAGAAGATTCAGCTCGCGGATATGTTGCTTGAAATCATTCCCGCCATGGGCATTCAGAATTACAAATTTCCGGATTGACTGGCGGTTGAGTACCGTAAGGAGGTCTTTCAGAATCTGGAATTGGGTACCCGGGCTGAGATTCATATCCAACCGGATATCCGGCTGACCGGTATTCACCCCAAAAGGAATTACCGGGAGAACCATCACACTGGCACCTTTTCCCTCAGCCAGTTTTGCGGTATCGGCCGCCAGCCTGGCAGCAATGTAATTATCTGTTCCATAAGGCATATGGTAGTTGTGTGCTTCGGTGGCACCCCATGGCAGAATAGCTACTTCAGGACTACTCTCTTTTACTGTTTTCCAATTGGTTTCTTCCAGAATATAGGATCTCATTTCGAATTTTAATTTAATTACCTGCAAAGTAAATTAATTTGAATCAGAAGAATTAACCGGTCAGCAGGATGTTTAAAATATTATGGCTAAATTTAGCACTACTGATATTATAACTGGCCATAGAGTTGACAAAATTACACATCATGAGACTTCCGGTATTTTACGTAGATGCATTTTCTGAAAAGATTTTTTCTGGTAACCCGGCAGCAGTTTGTCTGCTGGAGCAATGGTACGATGATAAATTGCTGCAGAACATTGCATTTGAAAACAATCTGTCTGAAACTGCATTTCTGGTGGATAAAAAAGGTGAAATTGAGATTCGGTGGTTCACTCCTTTGTCTGAAGTGGAATTGTGCGGTCATGCTACATTGGCTTCAGCACATGTTCTTTTCCGTCATCTTGACTTTCCGGAAAAAAAAGTTATTTTCCACTCAAAGCACAGTGGGCAACTGACCGTTACAAAAAAAGAACCGTTGCTCGAACTTAATTTTCCGGTTGATCATCCCGAACCGGCACTTCCACCTGCAGGCCTGGTAGCTGCCATCGGTAAAAAACCCCTCGAAATATGGAAAGGAAGGACTGATTACCTGCTATATTATGGGTCCCAGGAGGATATTGAAGAGATAAAACCGGATTTTTCTGCTTTAAAAGAAATACACGCCAGGGGAATTATCGTGACTGCAGCCGGTTACGATTGTGATTTTATCTCCAGGTTTTTTGCCCCGTCGGTAGGCGTAAACGAAGATCCTGCAACCGGTTCTGCACATACTACACTCACACCTTTCTGGGCTCACCGGCTTAACCAGCTATCCTTCGATGCAATTCAGTTCTCCCGTAGAGGAGGTTTTCTGCATTGTCAGCTTACCGGTAACCGGGTTCTGATTTCCGGCAAGGCAAAAACCTACCTTACCGGGGAAATCATTATTGATTAAGTAAAAGATTCACAGATAAAAATGTTATATCGCTGAATGTCAGCGCAAATAATCACATAACATTCCACTTATAAAGCATATTTTGCAGCCTAAACCCGCCAATAATTCGATTTTTTATTATTTATTTCAATATATTTCAATATATTTCGGCTTAATTATCCAAACAACTTAACAATTCAACCTATTACAAAATGAGCATCAATTTCAAGACCTGGAAAATCCTGGTAGTCTTATTGTTTGTCAGCACTTTTGCAAATAGCCAGGTAATCCTTCCTCCTTTTTTCAACTGCAACATGGTTCTTCAGCAAGGAATACCAATTCCGGTTTGGGGCTGGGCCTCACCAGGGGAGAAGGTAAGCGTTACTTTCAACAATAAAACAGTAACCACAAAAGCCTCCAAGGAAGGTAAATGGAGCGTCACCCTTCAGCCCATGAATTATGGAGGGCCATATAGTATGGTTGTAAAGGGTAAAAATCTTCGTACCATAGAAAACATCCTGATCGGTGAAGTATGGATATGTTCAGGTCAATCCAATATGGAATTCAGCCTCTCTTCAGCCATCAATGCCGAAGCAGAAATTGCTGCCTCAAACTATCCGGAAATACGCCTTTTTACTGTTAAAAAACGGATTGCTCAAACACCGCAGGAAAACCTTGAAGAGGGAGAATGGTGGGATTGTTCCCCTGTTTCATCACCTCGTTTCTCCGCGGTCGCCTATTTTTTTGGGCGTGATCTTTACCAAAAGCTGAAAGTACCGATCGGACTTATCCACACCTCCTGGGGAGGTACTGTAGCTGAAACATGGACCAGTCCGGAAACAATTGCTAAAAATCCCGATTTTGCCCCAATGCTGGAAAATCTGAAAAAAATCGATCTGAATGAATATGCAAAGAGTGCTGAGAAAGAACTCCGTACCCGCTTAAATGAATATTCAGATTCAGATCAGGGGACAAAAGATAATCAACCTGTTTGGGCCGCTCCGAATATGGATGATCAAACCTGGAAGACAATTCCCGTACCAGGATACATTGAAAAATACGGGCTCGTTGGTGTTGACGGAATTATCTGGTTCAGAAAAACAGTGGATATTGATGCCTCTCTGTCGGGCAAAAAAGCCACGCTTGAATTGTCTAAAATCAATGACTCGGATATAACCTATGTCAATGGTGTAAAAGTCGGATCAACGGAACTTAAAGCAGATGCCAGGCGCAGTTATGTAATTCCTGAAGGTGTTCTTAAAACAGGAAAAAACAACATCACTGTCAGGGTTGAAGACATTGGAGGCAACGGCGGACTTTGGGGTAATGCAGCCGATATAAAAATTGTTACTGACTCTAAAAGCATCCCGCTTGCAGGAGACTGGAAGTACAAGATTGGCGTTTTAAATGTAAGAAATGCAGCACTGGGACCCAACACCTACCCTACTCTTTTGTACAACGGAATGATTAACCCATTGATTCCTTATGGAATCAAAGGTGTCATTTGGTACCAGGGAGAAGGGAATGCGGGAAGGGCTTTTCAATACAGGCGGGTATTTTCAGATTTGATCAAGGATTGGAGAGAGCATTGGAACACCGAATTCACCTTCCTTTTTGTTCAGCTTGCCAACTTTATGAAAGCAGACAGCGTTCCATCCGAAAGTACCTGGGCTGAATTGCGTGAGGCCCAGACAATGGTGCTCTCTTTACCAAAAACCGGGATGGCATCAGCCATTGATATTGGTGATGCACTTGATATTCATCCCAAAGACAAGCAGACCGTCGGGAAAAGGCTCGCTTTGTCAGCTCTGAAGGTTGCTTACAATCAAAATATTGAAAATATGGGGCCTGTATACAAAAGCATGAGCGTCAAAGGCGACAAAGTTGAGGTGACTTTCGACCATGTTGGATCAGGCCTGAAAGTAAAAGATAAATACAACTATTTGAAAGGGTTTACTGTAGCTGGGAATGACCATAAATTCTACTGGGCAAAAGCGACCGTGACAAGTAACAACTCTGTAGTAATTAGTGCACCCGAAGTTTTAGAACCGGTGGCAGTCAGATACGGCTGGGCAGATAATCCGGACGATGTAAATCTTTACAACAGCGAAGGGTTGCCGGCTGATCCTTTCAGAACGGATAAATGGAAGGGAATAACGGAATAAATATTATGTTCGAATTTGGATTTTCGAATTCAGTTTCATCCTGCATATTGCAGTAATTCAATTAATAAGGCTCAATCCATGGTTCGCTTACAAATCACGGATTGAGCGTTATTCGTTAATCCAAAATTTCACTATTTCTCAAATGTCCGCAATAGCCTGATTTCTTCTGCCCAGAGAGATTCGTCGGGGGTTTCAAGTATGATTGGAATTTGATTGAAACGATCATCCCGCATGATCATTTTAAAGAGTTCAATGCCAATCAGGCCTTTCCCTACGTTATCATGACGGTCCACCCTTGAACCCAGTTCTTTCTTTGAATCATTCAAATGTATGCCTCTGAGGTAACCGAACCCTATCACATCACCGAATTTGTTCCAGGTACGCTCATATTCATCTCTGACCCGCAGATCATAACCCGCTGTAAAAGTGTGGCAGGTATCAATGCAGACACCAACTCTTGATTTATCCTCAACCTGTGAAATAATTTCAGCCACTTGTTCAAAGACATATCCAAGATTGGATCCTTGTCCAGCAGTATTTTCTATCACTGCTGTCACACCACTGGTCCGATCAAGAACATAATTAATTGATTCAGCGATGGTTGTCAGGCATTTGGAAACCTCCGTCTTTTGAAGGTGACTGCCCGGATGAAAATTCAGAAGCTTCAGTCCCAATTGTTCACACCTTTGCATTTCATCCAGAAATGCTTCCCTGGATTTTAAAAGTGGTTCTTCCTCCGGATGGCCAAGATTGATGAGGTAACTGTCGTGCGGAAGAATCATTTCGGGCAGGAATCCGAGTTTCCCGCAATTTTCCTTGAATGCTGCAATACTTTTAGATGTTAACGGAGGGGAATTCCATTGGCGTTGGTTCTTTGTAAAAAGAGCAAATGCATTTGCCCCAATTTCCTTGGCATTAAGCGGAGCATTTTCCACTCCCCCACTTGCACTGACATGTGCTCCTATGTGCTTCATTATAAGATATATTGATGTTAAATTATTCTCAGAAAAATAGGGTCAAAAATCCGCAAATCCTTTTCACTAAACCTATCAGTCGAATGGATTTTCAAAATAGACTATTTTATTTTTCACTTTCACTCCTTTTAATATTCAGATTTTGTCGCTTCAGTTTCCTTTTATACGGAGCCGGCTTTGAAGTGTTGAAGATAATTGAAAAAATAATCTCATATTCGTAGGTGAAAAACTAATCAACCCACCAAACAATGAGACTTCCAGAATTACTGTTTTCGCTTTTTCTTCTGTTAATCTTCAACTTTCAGGCACTGGCCACAGATAATTCTACCAAGGCAAAAACAGATTCCATCAAAACCGGATGGAATTTTGGTGCACTGCCGGCCATTTCCTTCGATACCGATCTTGGTTTTCAATACGGTGCGTTGGTGAATTTCTTCGATTATGGCAATGGAAAACGTTTCCCTGCCTTCAATCACTCCCTCTATTTTGAAGTGTCCCGTTTCACAAAAGGAAGCGGAGTGTACAGGTTTTATTACACTTCGGATCAACTGATAAAAAATATTGACTTGTCATTCGACATGACCTACCTGACCGACCAGGCAAACGATTTTTACGGTTTTAATGGTTTTGAATCAGTCCTGAACAAAGTATGGGAGGACCAGGATTATTATAACAATGGATATAAAACAAGGATGTTTTATAAATTCGACCAGCGACAGTTCCGTTTTAAGATTGACCTCCAGCACAAAATCGGGGATTCTCATTTTAAATGGGTGGTGGGTGCCAACCTCCAGAATTTTACACTGGCATCTGTCGACCTCGAAAAACTGAATAAAAACAAAAGTGGTACGGATGTACTTCCGGATGTACCGGGATTGTTCGAAAAATACCAGGAATGGAATATCATCACCCCAGGAGAAGCCAATGGTGGATTTGTGCCAGAACTCAAAGGCGGAATCGTTTTTGATACCAGGGATGTAAAAGTCAATCCAATGAAGGGAATGTGGACGGAAGCTGTCTTAACTACTGCTCCCATGCTCCTGGGTGCTGAATCCGGTTTTACCCGAATCTCCCTGACGCACAGGCAGTATTTTACATTGGTTAAAAATGACCTTTCTTTTGCTTACAGGATAGGATGGCAACAAACCATAGGCGGTCATGTACCCTTCTATTTCCAGAATCAAATGATTACTACCGTGATGACAGGTTACGCCACTAACGGCTTGGGTGGCTCAAGATATCTTCGGGGTGCGAGAAGAAACAGGGTATACGGTGATGGTGTTTTCTACGGAAATTTTGAACTCAGGTGGAAATTTGCGAGAATGAACTTTATCAACCAAAAATTTTACTGGGGATTGAATGTCTTCAGTGATATCGGACAGGTTACTAAAAAAATTGATTTCAGGATTCCCGCCTACATCAATCCTTCCGACGGAACAGTTAGCCAATACTTCAATCCCGGAGCTGAAAAAATGCACAGTACCTATGGATTGGGAATCCGCTTGGCAATGAATCAGAATTTTGTAATCGCCTTCGATTATGGCCGGGCATTGAACGAACAGGATGGTGATTCAGGTGTTTATATTGGATTGAATTACTTGTTCTGAAATGTAAATAATTTTCAGGATTACTTAATTTGCTTTATTGTTATTAGCTGAAACTTCGGGAATATTATTTTTTAAATAATTCATTCACAACACACTATAAATGAAAACAGCTTTTGTAGCCGGGGCTTCCGGATTGGTGGGAACTACGCTGGTAAATCAGCTGCTGCTGTCTCCACACTACAGCCAGGTCATTATCCTGGTAAGAAGCAGGATAAATCTTGAGCATCCGAAACTAAGTCAGCTTGAGGTTAATTTTGATCAGATTGGAAATCTTCCTCTCAATTTAAGTGTTGATAATGCTTTTTGCACGCTTGGGACAACCATTTCAAAAGCAGGAAGCAAAGCCGCATTTATAAAGGTTGACCACGATTATGTCTGCTCATTTGCAAAAAAAGCACTGGAACTTGGAGCAACAGGCTTTTTTGTCGTTAGTTCTATGGGTGCAAATCCAACATCTTCAATTTTTTACAACAAAGTTAAAGGGTTAACGGAAGAAGATTTGAAAAAGTCAGGTATACCTCGCCTGGTAATTTTCAGACCTTCGCTACTACTCGGGCTTCGTACTGAAAAACGAGCCGGGGAGAAATTTGCATCCTGGATCATGAAAACCCTGGATTTCATGATTCCCCTTAAATACAAGGCGATTTATTCCAATAAAGTAGCTGGTAAAATGATAGAAGCCTCTTTGCAGGAAGAGAAAGGTATTTTTATTATTGAATCAGATAAGCTACATTGATATTTTTGATATTCAATATCTTACATCTTCTTGTTAACTCAACGACCTTCCGTTCGGGTTGCGATAAGATCAAAATATATCCTGTAGTGCGCATGTAGGTCAATCATCAACCGGGATGAAAATTAGAATATGCGAATCGAAAGTCAGCTATCCTAATTCCATGTGTCAACTAATAATCCAACTACAAGATTGATTTAAATATTAGCAATTTTTTGATCTGCTTTTAACGGAATGTACTTATACATATTTGTATCTTTGTAATTAATGCGATTTATAAGTCATAAAAACTCTGAGCCATGTCCGATTTCATTTATCAAAAACCCTTTCCCATACAACAGGATACAACACAGTACCGTTTACTTACAAAAGATTATGTACAAACCATTGAAGCAGACGGCAGAAAAATTCTCAAAATTGCCCCTGAAGGGCTGCAAATACTTGCTCGTGAAGCATTTGCAGATGTGTCATTTTACCTGAGGTCTGCACACCTGGAAAAACTTTCCAACATCCTTCAGGATTCTGAAGCAAGTGACAACGATATCTTTGTGGCTTATACCATGTTGCTGAACCAGGTTGTCGCCGCTGAAGGAGAACTGCCTACTTGCCAGGATACAGGAACTGCCATCGTTATCGGGAAAAAGGGTGAAAATGTCTGGACCGGTGCCGATGATGCAAAGGCGCTTTCAAAAGGAATCTATGAGACTTACCGGGATCGCAATCTCCGCTATTCACAGGTAGTTCCGCTGACCATGTTTGAAGAAAAAAATACCGGGAATAATCTTCCTGCCCAGATCGATTTGTATGCTGCGGAAGGAAACAGCTATGAATTTCTTTTCATCACCAAGGGAGGAGGCTCTGCCAACAAGACTTATCTCTACCAAATGACCAAGTCGTTGCTGAATGAGGAATCCCTGACTAAATTCATTAAAGAAAAGATAAAAGACCTTGGCACCTCCGCATGTCCACCTTATCACCTGGCTGTAGTTATTGGAGGTACCTCGGCCGAAGCAACCCTGGCGACCGTTAAAAAAGCTTCTGCCGGGTACTATGATCATCTGCCTGTTTCCGGGAATGATGGAGGACAGGCTTTCAGGGATCCCAAATGGGAAAATAAAATCATGGAGATCTGCCAGAAGAGTGAAATTGGCGCCCAGTTTGGCGGGAAATATTTTGTACACGATGTACGTGTAATACGTTTACCGAGACATGCAGCCTCTTGTCCTGTGGGTATTGGAGTAAGCTGCAGCGCAGACAGGAACATCAAGGCAAAAATTACATCAGACGGGATTTTCCTCGAGCAGCTGGAGACTCATCCTGAAAAATTCCTCCCCAAAACAGCACCGTTCCTCCAGCCTTCTGTCGAGATTGACCTGGACAGGCCAATGGATGAAATTCGAAAGGAACTGTCAAAATATCCCGTTAAAACACGATTGAGCCTCAAAGGAACACTGGTTGTTGCCCGGGATATCGCCCACGCCCGTATCAAGGAGATGATTGACAGGGGTGAAGAAATGCCCGAATACTTCAAAAAATACCCCGTCTATTATGCCGGACCCGCCAAAACCCCTAAAGGGATGGCATCCGGAAGTTTCGGACCTACTACTGCCGGAAGGATGGACAGCTACGTTGAACAATTTCAGTCGCTGGGCGGCTCCCTGATCATGCTGGCCAAAGGAAACCGTTCCAGCCAGGTAACCGAAGCCTGCAAAAAAAATGGAGGATTTTACCTGGGATCCATTGGTGGTCCGGCAGCTATCCTGGCCAAAAACAGCATCAAATCAGTAGAAGTGATTGATTTCCCTGAACTTGGCATGGAAGCAGTCAGAAAAATAACCGTTGTTGATTTTCCCGCATTTATCATTGTCGATGACAAAGGGAACGACTTCTTCGCATCACTGAAATAATCGTTTTTAGCCCTTAAACATGAATGCTAAAAAAGATGTTTTTTTTTAGCATTCATGTTTTGGTGTAACTAAAAAAGGTTTATCTTTGCAACACTTTTAGAGAAAAAGCAAACAAAAGGGAGCTTAGCTCAGTTGGTTTAGAGCATCTGCCTTACAAGCAGAGGGTCGTTGGTTCGATTCCAACAGTTCCCACAATGAAAACCAGATAGTTACAACAATAAACTATCTGGTTTATTTTTTTGGTTTAAACATGGTTTAAACATGACTTCCTGGATCATATTATAATAGCCCATTTTTTGCATGCTTGAGTCTTATTAAATCAATGTCCACTAATTATATAAATCACTAATAATCAAATCTTAATAGATACAAAATTAAAAAGCACCCTTTTGAGGTGCTTTTCGTGAACAAACAATCAATCCATAAAACAAACCTATCTTAATGCGATTACACAATCCGCATGGTAAATTTCAATTAAGAGTATTCTTGATCAAGTTTTGTTTGTACCTCCTGGTGATATCCCTCAGAACTACGTGAATAGATTGGTCTTCATATTTGGCTCTATCTATGAGATTATCAGTGGCCATAGACTTATAAATATTCATCCACTCTGAGCTTACCTGATTTTTACTTTCACCTGGTTCAATAGTGACATTTCCAGGTCCTTTGAAAATAAGAGGATATGAGCTTTGTAGCCAGAACAGAATCAGAAGAAAGTTAAAACCAATTGCTTTCCTGATTTCAAGAGACAAATAGGCAAACTGCTTTTCTCTTTTTATTGGTATGTCCTCAGAAAATTTTTCACTGTCTTTAAGATAAGTGCAAGCAATAAATTTATTCAGCGAGGTCTCATTACCAAACATAAACCAGTCGTTGTAATGAGTAAACATGAAAATAAACTGACCAAAAGTAACATCGGACATTTTATGCCTTGGTGCCTGGAAAATTTCATTTTTTTTTGAAAGTTCCCAAATAAAAAAATCAGAATGACATAACCCTACCCTTTCAGTGAAATTTATCTGCTCAGTGAGTTTAAAAATTTGATAACTAGATAGTTTATTAACAATATTCAAGCCAATTCCTGTCATAATAGATAAAAACCTTAAGTTTTGTTCCTTCCCAGAAATCAACCTGAATACTGCCAGAAATTGGTCCTGCGTTAGTTCTGCCCATTCAGAGGGTGATTTACCAACAGCTGTCCTTAATGTCAGCATTGAAGGATACTCTATTGCTATGTCAATCATAATTGTGAGGTGTTAATTAAATATTTTATGGCATTAGTGTTTTGTCCGGAACCTCAATACTTTTAACTTCTTTCTGAGATGAAATCCAATTTAAGTAATAATCATAGCCATTGTCCTTATCCCAGTTTACATAATAAATAGTCATTGGACATTTACGCTTTATATCCGACTTTAAGTAGACAGTATCACCTACATCGAACCTCAATTTTGGCTTAAATCTTCTCGCATATTCCAGGGAATTCTCATCAATTTCTTCTGAACTTTTTTGCTGTAATCTCATGAGTGCTTCATCCGGTTTATTTTCCATCGCTTATTATTTTAAATTATTGATTAATAGTCATTTATTATCCTTTAGAGGTGGGTATATGTCCAAAAAAGGTCCCTTTAAGTCTTTTCGCACCCGAGCTCGCCCTATCCCCTTAGCAGGACAGACAGCAGGATTTTGCGGAAATATGAAAAAGTTTAGTCTCATCATTTTAATTTATAACACGATATATTAGGGATTAAGCGACATAACCCTCTACCTTTACGATGCCTGTAAATGGCAACTCATAGTTGATCTTACTTAGTATGACCTTTACCCCTCCAGCAAAATAAACGGTACTCCATTTTAGTGCAATAACTTCAGGAAGCGTCATCTGTAAATATTTGACAAATGATCTCGGATTAGAGTTCTGCCAAGCAAGGTACTCGGTGTAAACAGCGTTAATCAGTGCCTCAGTGGAAAGATAAACAGTCTGAGAAGTATTCCATTTATCCCCACTCATATAGGGAACAGGGACGGTTTGATATGGAATGTTTGTCATCACGAAGTTAGTAACCATACCCCTGTATATAGAGACATAAATATCCTTCATGTCATAGATGTATAAAGAGTTAAGGTACTCAGTAAAACTCAGGCTGAGCATAGGCCCCTTAAACATGTAAGAAGTGTAATCAGATGCAGGGACTTTCACATTGAAAACTATTTTTGTTGACTCGATGCCTGAAACTGTAGGCTTAAGTCGTCCGATCTGGTTCCAATACTGTTGAGTTGCCTCGTCAAATTTCTGTATGTAATCCCGGTTCTCCAATATCGCATGTACAACCTGTCCTGATGGGATGATGTTTACATAGGGCATATTTCCCCTGCTGGCTGCGTTTGCGTATATGGAATAGTCACCTCGATTGTCCAGGGGATCATCTTGACTCATATATGATACGGAGTAACCACCATTGTAACCTTTGGATGCTGGCTTGCCTTCTCTATGTTCCCATCCGGATAACTCCTTAAGTTCTATTGTTGAGTCAATTGGAGTTAGTAATGACTTAAGAGTAGTGATGTTAACCTCCTTCTTTAAATCGTCAATGAGGTACACCAATCCCATATATACTCTCATCGCTTCAAGGAAGTCAACAATTTTAACCTGAGGCATGAAATAAGAATACTCCATGTTTGCCATTGGAGGATCCACCAGAACATCAAAAGGTCCTGCGCTTGGCCAATTTGTGGGATTTGGGGTCTGTAAAGTAATTCTGAACGGCCTTCCAAGTATGACCAAACCTTTGAAATCACCCTCCCTAAGTTCATCAGAGATAACAGAATAACCGAAATTCTCGAATATTTTTTCCAGTACCCACCATGCACGGAACTGGTGACCGTAGATGTAATAATTCCCAACGTCAGAAATTGGTTGTGTAAGATGTCCCTGATCATTATGTTTGTTGCCGAATTTCAATTCTGTATCCGGCTCACGGAACTGGAATGGAGCCAGGGAAATATGATATTCTTCCGTGTCATTATAACTGTCCCAAAGAAGCAATTTCGCTGCAAAATCGTTGTAATTTACAAGTCCGGGGCCAAACCAGAATTCATTCCCATAAATAATATTTGAAAGTAAAGATGCGTTCTCTTCTAGGCTCTCTAATTTGCCGTAAAATTCAGTAATACCAGATGTAAGAATGATTCCGGTGTCCTCCCTTGTAATTGCATCATATTCAATCTCGCCATTCAGTATCTGGATACCCTGGTCTTCAAGTATGAATGATTTTACCGGAAGATTCCCTGTACGATGTAAATCACCAGGCCAACCGAGAATCATTTGATTCGGCTTTGTAGGAATTGGAAAGGGATATGAGAAGGATCCTACTTTGTCATTCAAAACAGGAGATGACTTTTCCAGGGATATTTCAGAATCTGGATATAATGCAATATCCTGTTTTCCGATTGTTAGTTTCATTTTTGTCTTGTTGTTTTATTGTCGAAATGTTGTATATCCTCAATGGCTTCAGACAAGCTATTAGTACCGAATTTATTTACATTGGCCTTAAGGGGCTTTCTCAGAACTTTTTCAAGCTTGTTCAATGTTTTATCAATGTTTTGAAGGCTTTTGTGAATATTTAGATCTGTTACTGAAATAATCATTGATTCAGGGCTGCTTATGCCGTTAGATCCACCCATGGCAAAACCGGGATTTGTTTTGCTAGGCATGAAACCAGTCCTGAGACTAAGCCGTGAGAGTGAGTTGTTTTTTCTTGCCTTCTCAAATGTTTCTATTATAGGCATCAATGAAGGGTTATTGACTCCCTCCTGTGGAATCACATACTCACCTTTATGCACTATTCCTGCAGGCTCATATTTGCCACCGTCACCAGTAAAACCACCGACCGCCAGAGACTTAATTTTATTTCTTTCACTGACTGCCATGGCAACCTGTACCGCTCCCGAAGCTCCGACAAAAACAGAGGCTATAGCTCCTGCAATCGGCCCCAGTTCTGCAAAACTCTGCATTATCCCCTCAGCAGTTGCTGTTATTATTTGGGCAATTGAAACAACCATGTTCATATCTGCGTACTTCTTGCGGATCTGCTTCTTCTTCTCTTCATTGTCACCTGCCTGAGAAAGTTCAAGCTCCATCAGTCCTGATACAAAATTCGCTGCTGCTGCAGTGATCTGCTGTACCTTTCGATTCGTACTTATTTTCTTCTGAAGTTTTTCGTTTTCCGCTTCAGTGACAATTTCAGTTAATTTATCCTGATATTCCTGTTCGCTGATAATTCCTGCACTTCGCTGCTTATCCAGAATATCTTTTTGCCCTTCAAGAGTTTCATAATACTGTTTTAAAAAATATTCGGAGCTTTTATTTGATCCTTGAGGCATTAGCTCTTTGAGTAAGTCGCTATCCTTTGATTTTTTGCTCAATGCCTGACGATCGGCACTATTGCTCATTATATCAGGAGTAGCCTCCTTCAATGCTTTTAAATACTCACCTTGCTTTAAAATAAGCTGTGTCTCATACTCAAGCTTTTTCAAAGGATCAGACTCCATGGTCATTTTAGCAGCTATATATGTCAGCTCTTCAGCGAGCATTTTAGCCTGAAAAACACTTTGGAGCTGTTCCTCTCTGCCGTATCTCTTTGTTAGTTGCAGGATCTTCTCCTGGTGAGCTTTTTCCAGGGCTTCATTAACCTCCTTGCCTTCTTTCTTAGTATTTTTATCTTCTGCCAATAGGGAATTTACCTTAGTGATAACTCGCTTCAAGTTTTCAGGAGCGGAGTTAATTGCAGCATTACGGGCAACATAGGCATTTTGAAATTTTAACTGTTGATCCCTGGTAATTATGTCGAACTGGTTCAAAACAGTTGCATATGTCTTAACGTCTTCTGGAAAAGAAGAAATTTCATTTTTTAAACTGGTTATAGCTCCTGTATCTGCTTTTGGTGTACTTATTGTTGAGCCGTATGGGGTAACAGTATCATTGACATTAAGTTTTTGAAGTGCCCGGAGTTGGCTCATTTTTTCATTATAAGCTTCAGCACGTAACTTCTTTTCAGAATTTAGGTCCTTTGCAACTTCAATTAACTGATCCTTGCTAAGTCCGGACTGTTGCTTTGCCAACATCACCTCTGCGTCAAAGTTCTCATTTGCAATTAATTCTCTGTCACTTGACAATTTTTTTTCCAGTGCAATTCTATCCTTCCCAGCCTTAATCCGATCTGCCATAGATAGACCTTTGTTTTTAACATCTTCCTCAAGCTTGAGCTCCATCGCCCTGGCATCAGACTCAATCATACTTAATGCCCTGGTCTGATCGTCGACTCGATCCATCATTTTTGCATATTCATACCCGACTTCAATTGCATTTTTCATATTGCTGAAGAAATGGGACCAGTCTCCAGTGGCAAGAACTTTAAAGAAATGATCAGTTCCGTTCGATATGGCTCCCATAACAAACTCGTATTGGTCTCCAAGGGTTTGCGTGGCATTTTTGATCTTGCCAAATACATTTGTCACGCCTCCGATCAGGGCAGCCAGGCCAAACGCCGGCAATAATCCTTTCGCAGAATCAATAAGATTAGAAAGAGGACTTTTAACCTGACTTATAGCATCAGTATGATCTTTCAGTACTGCTTTTAATCCTCTAATTTTCTCAGCCTGATATTGGTATTCTTTTGAACCTTCGGACATTTTTGCCCATTCATTCCGGGCTTTTTTCAGTTCAGCAGAAATATTTTTTAAGCCATTTTCAACCTCTTTCCCGTCAATGTATAAGCTTATACCCCTTTTTTCAACTGCTGCCATCGTTTTGTTTTTTAAGTGTTACTTTATGAGGATCTTGGTTGCGTTCAATACAGCGTCTGCATTCATTTCCGCCAATTTGTCCGCTAACTCCGGGAGCATTCTCTCAACATCGGAATTAAACCAATCTTGCGGAGTTCTAATTTTTTTTATCTGATTGTCCCTATTAATTGATTCTGGCGATTTCACAACAAAACCGGAGTTAATTCCATGCCCCCTTCCAACACCTTTTTGAACAAATACTCCATGCCTTTCAAAACCAAATGTTACTGAATCAATTGCTCCAAATGACTCATGATATTTGGTATAAATGCTTTGTCTCAGTTTGCCTTCAGTTAAACCATCTTTCGTAATTATGGAATTTTCTGTTTTACCGTGTTTGAACTTGTTGCTGTTTAATTTCAGCCTACGTTGAACCATCGACCCCCATTTCTTAATCACTTCATTTTGTACCTGGTAGGCATCATTTTCTAAAGAAGCTTCCATTTCATTGAGTATTAAATATTTGAATCATTGTCATCAGGAGGATTTTGTAATGATTAAACCAGTTGTACCATTTATTTCTAATGGTACAACTGGAGTCACATTTGTCTTAATCGGAGAAAACTCCTTTTTCTCTCAAAATATATTTATAAACATTTTCGGCAACCTCGGCTGGAATTGAAGAAGAGTCAACCGCAAATACCTCCCCGGCATTAAGATTTTTGACTGCCTGAATTTCTTTAGGCGTTCCACACATTACAATTGCCTTACTGTCAAAGTAATTTTTGTTGTTGTGAAGTCGCTCCATTGATTCGTTGAAGGTTGCATTTGAGACTACAACAACCCTGGTTTGTGAGGCCTCAATAATATCCTTTTCCATCTGGGCCCAGGATAACTGTTCTTTAACGCCCGAAATGGCATAATCCGAAAAGCGGAATGTTACAGGGCTGATTTTGTTGGTAAGCTTGGTAAATACTAAACTTGAAACAGGGGAGCTGCCCGCGAAAGAAATAATTGTTTTCATTTTTTTTGATTTTTAATTGGTTTTACCTGTGGAGTATTTATTGCATCAGATACGATGTCTCGCAAAAATTTGGATCTGCATTCAGATGACTGCTTAACCAATTTCTGAAGGCTCATATAGGATCGTCTATCTATTCTGAAAGAAATGTGCAACATTGGTCTTTTCATACGCTTAAAATTTGATGGAATAAAGGTACTCGCAAGGAAGTCGAAAGTAAAGGACATTTTTTGGAACACAACCGTAACACACCTTTATCGCTATATATCAAGCCATTACACGTAATTAGCCTTAGACGGTTCGCACTGAAATGAAGAAAGGCAGATTTCTCAGCCTTTCTTGCCTGGTAATTTCAGTTATAACATGCCTCCAGAAGCCAATTCTTTTTCACCTTGATTTTTTGGTTTTTCATTCCTGGAGGCGACGGGAATTTAGTCCTGACATGGACGGATCTCTCGCCAAAATGCCTTTTAATATAGTGGTAAGTTGAAGTTATATCTGAATGGCCCAGCTGATTCATAAGCTCGGCAATCGTTGCACCGCTCTCCAGGAGCTTGCCGGCACCGGTATGTTTAAAGGAATACCATTTGTAACTCTTGCTCAATTTCATCCGATCTCTGAATTTATTGAACCGCATCCGAAGGGTATTATATCCTATCCCCTTAAGTCCCGGCCGGCCGAAATTTCCGATTACAACCATTTCCTTATTATAACGATGAAGACCATGTTCAATTAGCACTTCATAGAGCTGATCAGGAATGTCCATAGTTCTTGCCACCCTCTTTTTTGCAATGTTTTTGGGAATAAAAATTGTCCGCTTTGTAAAGTCAATTTGTCCAATTTTGAGGGTTATGAGTTCGGCGCCAGGGCGTATGAAGCAAAAATATTGCAACAGGGCAGCAAGGTAAAGTTGTGGATCCTCTTCCCGGATAGCGTTGAGTATTCCTTTCAGGTCATCATCCAAAAAAGGAACAGCTGCAAAATCCTCGCATATTTCCGGAATCACCACCTTCGGCATAGTGAAGGACTGAAACACCTTCCTGTCGACAAGGTATTGGAAAAAGGATCCAATTGTCATCCGGTATTTTTCGACAGTGGGGCCAGCTAGAGCAATATCCAATATCAAGTGATCGAAGAATTTATGTAACATCTCGGCTTTGAATAATGAAAGGCAATTATCTGCTAATTTTTCCTTTTCAAGCCATGAAATAAAAAACCGGATCTTTCCCCGATAAGATTCATAAGTTTTTTTGGCCTTAGTTCCCTTCATCAAGGTGATGTATTCGGAACCATAGAAGTGAATGTTCTTGATGGACTCCCGCTTGCGGCCATACGCCCGTGCTGCCTGGTGGTATTCCAGTTCATCCACATAGGCAACTTGCTCAATATCATCCAGGGGATTCCATCCGGCATTAAGTTTTTCAGTCAGCTCGCAAATTAGCTTTTTGGAATAGTCAATCCGGGCCTTCTTAGTGTTCAGACTTGAAAAGCCAGCCTTATACCGTTTACGTTTCATTTTGCCATCTCTCGGATCACGATAGGCAAGTTCAACCCACCATTGGTCTGAAAGTTTTTTGCCTGAATTCACCAGGCGAGGAAGTCGGAATAGTTTTTTTCTTATCATGGCTATTATCCGGAATTGTTAAAAGACGTTTGACATTTGAAGTGCTTCTCTTGCAGACAGTTTTTCTTTCACCTCCTCGATTTTCTTCCTTAAAATGGCAATCTGCCTTTCAATCATCAAGTTAACTTTTCTTAATAATTCATTTTCTTTTCTAAGATCTGAACTTGTTTTTGCTTTTGGATCGGTTTTGGTTTGCATGTCATTGATTGTTTATATAACCAGGGTCCGCCTGGTGCGGTTATACTTGAAATTCACAATTCTTCAAAAAGCATTTTCTGGGCTATACTTTGTAAGATCTTTTAAATTATTAATAACAAAACATATTCTCGAAGCCTTACTATATGCTTCGTTTAAAAGTTCTCCATCCAATTCAGTAACCAGCAAACACAAAAAAATTACAGCTTCCGATAAAGTAGAAATGTCTCTGTCAAGTCCATTATCTTCGCCATCCTTTTGATAATCTTTGAGTCTGTCAATTAATCTTTGTTTGATTACAATTTCACCCGATTTAACACAATTAAGCAATTCTTTCATTTTAATTTATTTTATTGGTGACCAGGTTCCTCCTGGTGCGGTTATTGATAAAATTTATGAGCATAAAAATTCATTGAAGTCATTGAATGCCGGATATATAATTTGGGATTGATTAATTGCGTCTGGCCTCTGGTCTTGGATGAGAGCTGCCGCCCGATCTCCTGCGGGATCATTGTCTAAGAATAGATTGATTTTTGAATAGGATCCCATTATTTGAGTGAATTCTTTTACCATGCCAACGCCGTTCAAAACAACAATGTCACACGTTGGCCGGTCGGTCTTGAAATAGGTTAAGGCAGACAACTGGTCCATGCACCCCTCAAACACATTCACGACAGACCTGTTTTGTCCAGGAATGGTTGTGATTGCTTTGGGTGAGCAAGCTCCCTTGAACCCGGATGGGAAATTTTTCGTTTTGTACCCGTTTCGAAGTTCATAACCTCCTTTGTCATTTTTAAATCCAATGGCGAAATAGGGTCTTGTTTGCCCGGGATAAGCGGAATATTGTACCTCATCAACAAACTTTGTTGCGACCGGCAAATTGATTTTCCGGCTGACCAGGTATTGAATCAAAGCTTTGTTCTGAAGCTGCTGCACATTCAGTATCTTTATGACTGATTCCGGTTCTGATAGATTGGGCTTTTCAAAAAAGGAAAGTGAAGGATCCGCAGGAGATAACCCGGCAATGACAAGTAAAGCTCCACTCACACTTACATTATACATCCTGCATACGAGGTCGATCAAGTGTCCACCTATGCCCATGCCAAAATCAAACCACACATTCTTTAGCCTGTCAACTTTAAAGCTGGCTGTATCTTCGTTTCTTAAAGGGGACCGGTACCAAAACATGTTTCCATTTAGCTTATCCGGATGGATCATTTTGCTTATCAGAAACCCGGTAATGGGGATTCTATTCGCTTCCTGGCAATTCATTTTATCTATGTTTTGCAATGGGTATGAATTTTAAAAAATGGGCCTTGAACGGGTTTAGTACTCTCCAATATTTGAGTTCTACAGATTTAACTCCTTGCTTCACAATAAGGAATTCCCGGCACTTTTCGGCTGCCTCCCATCCAGTAGCTGCAAAGGTTGGTTGTGATATAAAATATCTTTTGGCCCCTCCGCAATACCCTACTTCCAGATGAATTTCAAAGACTTCCATAACTCTTTTTTTACTGTCTATCAATAATTGAATTTAATTGTCACTTTCGGCACTATTTAATTTAATTATCAAAAATTCAAACACTTATGCAGTGCTGCATATATTTTTTCTGAGCACTATTGATCACTTTTTTCTTTTTCTGAGCACTGTTTTCATTTTTTTAAGTGCTGAGAGTGCTGAAAGTCCTAAAGAGATATTATTATTGATCACTGTTTAAATACTTGTTATTGTGTATGTTAATCGTGAAAGTGCTGAAAGTGCCGAAGATTTTGAAAAAATTGATATATGAAGTTTTTTTAAAAAGGTAATTCAACTGCAGCAGCTTCACTTTTTGTCAAATTGGATTCAATTACATTTCTGCTTTTAAATTTTATATATCCTCTTTTATTAGACTTCATTTCCTCAATTGTTGCTTTCAGTGCATATTCACCAAATTTTCTTAAATACTTATTGAAAATCCTGGGATTGCTGGCATATTTATCTTTATTGTATTCAGGGTACTGATCCAGAAATTCTATAAGAAGATCTTTCTTATCGTAATACTTATTCAGCAATATTTCGCCTGAATCAATCTTCTCATCCATAAAATCAACGAAATCTGGATTTGTTTCATTTCTAAGTTTCCTTTTATCCAGATTAATTTGGTCAGGTTCTATAATTCCATTTTTCAGATATGCTACCAAACAGCCACACATAAAGTTGTCAAACATTGACCACTCCTTTTCATCCCAATCCCTGAAAAACCAACATTTAAATTCATCCTCTGGTGAATAGTCTGCATTGTAATGATTTGCCAATTCAAATTCTACTACCCGATCCCTAGCACTTGCACCTTCAATCCGAAAGGTGTCATTAGAAGATATAAGCATTTTAGCCCTGATAGTGAATGGCTGAAGGTTCTTTCTATCAACTGTAATTGCATCCGAAATGTCATTGAAAAGGGATTCAAAATCAAATCTCTTACGCAAATCGTTTAAAAAAACTATTTGGCTGCTTATAGAAACGCTTGCGTATTTATGCTTGTTGGTTGTATCAAAGTCCTTACCAGATATTTCACAGACCTCCTTAATATATGCAATAGCTCTTCCGTGAAGAGTCTTACCGCTTCTTCCTTCTGCATTGTCTGAAATCGTAGAATCAGTAAGGTTAATGGCCTTCATTTTAGTCTCAAAAAAACTATGAAGCAAATAACCAGTTAATGTTTTTAGTGATTCAAAACGGCTTTCATTCTTACCAGAAATATTATATACAAATTGACGAAACATACCTTCGTCAGATCCCTCCTTGAATTCTCTTTCTTTTATTTGATTTTTGAATAGGTATCCGTCCAAATCGGAATATGGCTTAAGTTTGTAGCCATCAGCAGAACATTTGACAAAGCCATTTTTGTAAAAAATAGATCCTGTTTCCTTGTCGTCTGAAACAAATTTTAAATTCTCTTCAACTCCAAGAATACTTAACTTCTTTTCATTGAAATAGATTGCAGGTGAACGGTAGATTAAGGATAATAATTCATCTTTGGTTACTCCTTCCAGATCCCCTTCAACTAATGATTTGATATATTGAATGACATGATCCTGAATCTTAACTACTGGTATTTCATCAATTAATTGATCTTTGATTTGAATAAAGATATAGTCATCATTAATATCAAATCTTTTAAATCCAGATTGTTGCAAAAATTCAATAAACTTCAAATGGTCTATTTTCCATTTAAGTTCACCTTGTTTGTTTATTCTTTCACTCTGCCAAAATTCAAAGATTGAACTTTGTGACTCTACTTCACGATTTGGATCTTCTGTTTGTTGTGAAGAAGAACTGGTCTGGCTGCTTGTCATTTTTTGTCATTGTGATGTGAATATTTTCTTTGCCGCCAATATTTTTAAGAGCACTTAAGTTATAAGCCATTGCCAGCTTCACAATCAATCTCATCGTTTGGATCCAGGGCTGTTGATCATGTTTCCTCCGGTTAAATAATTCTCAAGTTCTTCTCTTTTGAAAAACAATTTTTTCCCGTGAGGTTTATAAACAGGGACCACATTATCAGCAGTCAGCTTATAGAGAGTACTTTTGGCAAGGCCTGTATATGTTACGGTTTCGCTTTTTTCAATTGTTACGGCCACAATCATGTTTTCTTCTTATATCCTGGATTATTCCCTAAATAATACTCAAGTTCTTCCCTTTTGAAAAACAACTTTTTACCATGTGGCCTATATACAGGAACCACATTGTCAGCAGTCAGCTTGTACAGAGTACTTTTGGCAAAGCCTGTATATAGTACAGCTTCATCAAACGTCAAAATATTCTTAGTTGCTATAAGTTCTGAGGTTCCAATCTTGAAAAATGATGCAATATTCCTCATTTCCCACAGCGTTAGTTCAGCTTCCCCTTTTACAATTAAATTCCATCGTGCCTGATTAATCCCTATTATGTCATAAAATTCCGGATTAGGCTTTAATAGCGTGAGTCCAATTTTATTCTTCTTGATTAACTGTCCAATTTTCGTTTCCATATTAATATAATTTTAAATTAATTCCGGATCAAATATAATAAATATTCTATTATTTATCATATAGTATCATTTATATTTAATTAATAATATATATAATACATATTTGAACCAAAATAGAAATAGAGTGCATAATTGCATTATTTATCCTATTTTTGGTATATGGAAGAAAATAAGAAAATAAGATCCCCAAGAATAAAGAAGGAAGACAGACAAAAAAGTGAGCCTGGAATTTCAATACTTGCAAAAATTAAGGCACTAAGAAAGGAAAGAGGCCTTAGCCAAAAAGAAATGGGCGAAAAAATTGGCCTTAAAATCTTTACCTACGCAAAAATCGAAAGTGGAGAAAATCCTCTTAGTATTGATCGTTTTCTTGAAATCTTAAAAGTACTTGAAGTCAAATCGTACAACCAGGTACTTCCAGAGATAAATAATGATGCAACTGGGGAAATTGAAAAAATAATGATAAATGGGGCGGAAGCTTTTGAACAAATTCATAAATCCTCAATGTACGTTCAAAAACTCATTGACGGATTAAATGACAAATTACAGTCCGGAGATAAAAATGACCTGAAAGAATTGACAGAGGATGTGCAGCTGATTGGTAGCTTTCTTTCTACAATCCGGATAGACAGTCTTAAGAATGGTTATACATTCAGATCCGTGATAGAATTGATTAATAAAATTGATTGATACATTCAACAGCTGAACAAATATTAACTTGATATCTGCCAGATCGGCCAACCGGGGTACCTAATTAAGGTGAAAATCTAACATATTTAAAAAGTATTACCTAACTGATAAGTTTCTCCCCTGCTTTTCTTTTAGATTTCAGGTTCATATTTTGAGTATATATGAGCGTTGTCTTAATATCCTTATGGCCCATCATTTCCTTTACTTCAAAAATATCCGCGCCTTCATTAATTAATACTGAAGCAAAAGTATGCCTACTTACATATGACGTCATATGCCTATCAAATTCTAATGCCTTCGCAATTTTTCTCAAGCCATCGTTATATTTTTTTAAAGCAGTTTGCCTCCTGGTCATTTTTTGCTTCTCGGTTATTTGAATATCATCGTCCAAAAACGGAAAAACGTACTTTGAATTGCTAGTAAACTTCTGGAAATAAATAATAATGTTCAGAGAAATGTCGTTTAATGGTAATTGGATGAGACTTCCGACTTTCTTTCTTCTGTAGCTCAATATGTATTGACCTGCAATTTCGTAAATATTTGATTTCTCAAGCTTAACTATGTCAGCGAAGGAGACGCCTGAATTCAAATATTGGAAAGCAAAAATTTGTCTTACTTTATCCAATTCGCTGCATTTTTCACATTCATAATTCACAAATCTTTTAAGATCAGCTTTTGAAATTGCCCGTTTTTCAGTGACAGAACTTAAATTCTTCCAGTTAAAATTTTTAAAAGGATAATACTCAAAGTCCTCTTCTTCTATCGCTGTATTATAAACAGCCCTAAGCGTTCTGAGATAATTATTGATTGAATTTGGTTTTAATCCCTTTGTTTGAAGACTTTCAATGAACAGATTTAATTTCTTTTTATCGATGGACTTCATTTCAATTTCTTTTCCAATAAATCTTTGAAATGCATTTTTCATGGTTTTATAAACAATAGCGTTGCCAACCATACCAGTTGATTCCATCCTCTTTACTAATTCATCAATGTATTTAAGCAAGTAGAGAGTTTTAGTCTTTTTTTCATACTTCCTTTTGAAATCAGCATGACTAAAGTTTGGATCTTTTTTCTTAAGGTCATACCATACATCAGTAATATCAGCAATTATTGCCGACAAATTTCTGTTTAAAATATCATAATCAGGCTTATTACTATTAAAATTGTGTTCTACTTCATCCCATTGAGATATTAATGCTTTGAAATTTTTGTCTCCTAGTGTATAATAAACTGGCCGTCTATCTATTATCACTCGAAGCATTACCGGGTGAGATCCATCGCCAAAAGTTTTACTTTTATACAAAAGTATTTTATGACTTGCCATAGTTCAATGATCTTTATATTGGTTTAAACATAGTTTAAACAAATGTATAGAAAAAGGGAAAACTTCGGAAAAGTAATATAATTTTATTGCTGATTATCAGCTAATATGATAACAAGGGAAATAAAATCTCATGCCTTACAAGCAGAGGGTCGTTGGTTCGATTCCAACAGTTCCCACAGATTGAAAATAAGAGAGTTAGACAGTGTTCTGACTCTCTTTTTTATGCCTTTTTGCATTATATTAGCATACATTTACCCTGTTTTAGGTGTTTATGATCACTTTTAGCATTGATTCAGATCAGTCAAATGCAATATTTTTAAAACTGCCAGGAAGGAATTAAATGGATAAAATAGAAATCAAAAAAGTTTCCTTATCAGACATTAATAAACTGCAATCTATTGGCAGGCAGACATTTTTTGAAACTTTCGCAGAGGTAAATACCGCAAGCAATATGAAAAAGTACCTGGACGAAAAGTTTAATCCGGATAAATTGAAAAGTGAATTAAACACTCCTGAGTCCGAATTTTATTTCGCATCACTTCACAACGTGGTTATAGGCTATTTGAAACTTAACTTTGGACTGGCGCAAACCGAACTAAAGGATCTTAATGCTCTTGAAATTGAACGCATTTATGTTTTAAAAGAATTTCATGGCAAAAGAATTGGCCAATATCTGTACAACACCGCGCTGCAAATTGCCACAAAATCAAAAGCAGAATATATTTGGTTAGGTGTCTGGGAAAAGAATTTCAAGGCAATTAACTTTTATAAGAAAAATGGTTTTGCAGAGTTCGACAAACATATTTTTAAACTTGGGGATGACGGTCAGACAGATTTAATGATGAGATTAAAACTCGAATATTAACTTTATTGAGTAAAAAATATAATGAAAGCAGTGGTAATTGGAGAATCACCGGGTGCATAGCTCTGTTTTATTATGAAAAAAAACTGAAAATAAGAACAAGGAGTACCAAAACTGTAAAGGCAACATACAAATAGTCTTTTTCATAAGCGAAAGCGACCACTGAAAACAAAACTCGCAGAACAGGGATCGCGATCAGGAGCAAAATTCCTAATTCCATTATTGATCCAGACCGGAAGGTAATTATTCCAATGAACAAACTCCGGAAATCGGAAAAATTAAAGCTGTCGGGCTTAAATATATGATAGCTTGGAATTTCCGATTCATGCCTCACCAAAAACAGAATCGCACCAAAAATGACTACACTACCTGCAATTATAACCCCTATTCTTAGCAGATTGCCCAAAATGGCTTCTATGCTCTTATCCATACTTTCTGTGTCAGTGTGACTTTTCATCATTTTAAACCATTGATTAACATTTCATAAGCCATAACAAGAATAATAACCGAAAAAATAATTTTCAAACTCTTAGAAGATGTGAATGTCAGAATTTTAGCTCCAATAAACGCTCCGGTCAAAACTCCCAGCATAACAGGCATGACGAGCGCAGCATGAATATATCCGTTTTTCAGATATATTCCGGCACTTGCCGCGGCGGTTACACCTATCATAAAATTACTGGTTGTAGTAGATACTTTAAAAGGTATTTTCATAATATGATCCATCGCCATTACCTTTGCTGCACCTGAACCAATACCAAGTAGACCGGAAAGTATTCCTGCAAAAATCATCATAAAAAATCCTTGAGGTACTTTCTGTACATTATAGGAAACAATTGTATCTCCGACAGGGTAATTTCCATTTAGCTTCAATTTTCCGGCTAATGGGTCAGGCTCATGCATAATGTTCTCATCCTTTTTTATGAATGTGGTAACTGCAGAATAAACTAAAATAACAGCAAAAATTATTGAAACAATATTTACTGAGATTAATCCTACGATAGTGGCTCCTATAACTGCTCCAATTGTGGTAGCAATTTCTAAAAACATACCAATTCTAATGTTCGAGTAACCCTCTTTAACATAAGCTGAAGCAGCGCCGGAGGATGTGGCAATGACCGAAATCAGAGATGCACCAGCAGCCAAATGTATATCTACTCCAAATAATACAGTAAGCATTGGAACAACAATTACTCCACCACCCAGTCCGGTTAAAGACCCAAGTAGCCCCGCTGCAAATGAGCCAATATAAATCAAAAGCGTAAGAACAAGATTGTTTAAATCGTACATGATTTAAATGGTTTTATAATCAACGTTAATTTGTGTTGTTCCCGAATGTTCATTGATACAAATATTTAAAAATAAGTCGCGAGTTTGTTTCCCTATTCATTCCTGTCAGTTGTATTTGTCCGGGTACAGTATCTGTCAAGATTTATCAGTCAGGTAGCAAATTCCCTTTTTCACAACATATTAGTTCTTACCAAAAATTGTCAATTTGTCCGCTGTCCCTTTTTTGCATATACTCCAAAATCTGAATCAAAAGGTTTGCTCCACAAACTTATTTGCACATCAGAATCAAACTTATTCAAGGAAATACAAATTCTCAGATTTACAACAGCATCGGCAAAAGTAATAAAATAAAAAAAAATTAATCAACAGCCTTCAGACAGGGGAGATCCATAAAAAGGTGGAGGATATTTAATTCACTGTTACCTTGCACGAAAGAAAAGCCAGGTTCCTCGGAAACATTGACTGTCTCGTGGCTCTGCCTGGCGGGACAGGAACTCTTGACGAATTACCTGAAGCAATAACCTTGATATAACTTGGGCATTTTACAAAACCTATCATCATACTCAATACAAATAATTTTTACGATTTATTAAAACAACTGTCTGAAAAACACCGGCAAATTTGGACATTCGTTGATGCGCCTGAATAAGTAATAAATAGTAATATGGAAACTGTCAGCTGGGATAATATCCACTTTGCCACAAATAAACAGCAAGAAACGGACTAATAATTAACAACAGTAAAACCAGTGTTGAACTGTTTGTGTCTGAGTTTTTTCGTTAACCATTGGCTTTAATATTTTCCATATTCCATAAGGGTATCCCACATTGCCCAAAAATTTTGCGGGGGCACATCCTGCTGTATATTATGTACGGGGGCAAATACAAATCCTCCGCCGGGAGCCATAATATCCAATATTTTTCTCACCTCCTCCTTTACCTGGTCAGGGGGGGCATTTCTTAATGTCGATTGGGTGTTGACCCCTCCACCCCAAAATACCAGGTCTTTGCCAAAATCCCTTTTCAGTCCTTCCAGGTCCATATTTGCAGCTGAAAACTGAACAGGATTATAAATATCAAGACCTGCCTCGATCAGGTCGGGGAGCAATTCACGAACTGAACCACAGGTATGCATAAATATCTTACTATGAGGCAATCTGGCTTTTATATGCGACCAAAGAGATCCAAACCTGGGAATTACCGTCTTTCTCAGGTATTCCGGTTCTAGCAAGGTGGAAGTTTGAGTACCAAGATCATCACATTCTGAAACTACTTGTACTCTGTGCTGAAGATTATGTTCAATCAACCAGTCAATTAACATATTCCAGTAATCAAATTTGTATTCCAATACCAGGTCCAACAGTTTTTCCACGCCTGCTGGATCTGTGACAGTGTCCATATACCAGTTCTCATATCCCCTGATTCGTAATGACATTTCAGTCAGGCCGGCACAATTTCTGTCAGCTATAATGCCAAAATCCCCGGTATTCTGTAACTGTTTTGCCAAATCACTCCTGATAAGATCAACATGAAGGCTTAGTTGCGGGGTCCGGTAATTTTGCAGTCCTTCCTCAATGGAAGAAAAATGCTCCAGAGGGTAGGAACACTGGTTAAAATAATAGTCCTTCGATTCATCCATTTTCCAATCACAACCCCAAATATCGGTAAGTTCCCAAATCCCGTCATTCACAGATACAATCTTTTCAAAATCCGGGATTCTTCGTGCGCCTATTCGCCTTGTGTCAGATTTTAGCTGTGTTAATACTTCCTCAACAGGAGTAACAATCTGCTGGATAGTATCTATCTCATTCTTCTCATATTCAGGAGACAATCCACGATATTCCATTGCCCGGATATAGGCTTTCTTGCTAATTCCGGTTACAGTTGTGCCGGCAAGGTCATAAGGAACCCGGTCAGGTTCTTTATGGTTGAGTGAATCAGCCAGCCTCTCTGAACTAGTCATTGAAATTAATTGATTTGCAACTCATTATATAGAATACACGCGAGGGATAAGTAGGATATGGTCGAAAAAACAACCCATAAATTTCATTGCATTAAATTTCGTCTTTAATCTATATATCATTAAATATCAGAGACATACCAGCCTCATACTTTATCAGGAACCACAAATGGCTTTCTGTATTGCCGGGTCAGCATGGCATCCGCATCCGGAGCGTTGATGAATTTCATCTTTTGCGGATCAAATTCGAGGGATCGTCCCAGCCTGTAGGAAATATTTCCCAGATGCATTAATGCACAGGAATAGAATCCATCCCGGATATCTCCCTTCGCGAGTTTCTGGTCATTGTTCCTGATGGCATCGACAAAATCAGCGTAATGGTCACCAAGACCGGATCCCTGATCCCCTGCTAACCTTTCCTTGCCAAAGAAAGACTGCCACTGGTTGACATTTTTGGTCATATAGCCTTTTGATCCGTAGAAGAGATTCCCGATTGAATTGTCCGAACTGACCATATAGGTATTTTCCGGACCCGGATTTTCGCTTACTACTCCCTCGCGGTTGGTGATCCAGTGCCGCACTTCAAACTGGAGGATTTTCTTCTTGTCTCCCCCACCCTGGGGGTTTGGAAATTCAAAAACAGCTATCAGATCGTTAGGAGTCTGCTGGTCATCATCAAACATAAAATGGCCACCTGCAGTAGTAATTTTTGTTGGCAGGGTCACACCGAGTCCCCAACGGGCAACATCCATTTCATGAACGCCCTGGTTTCCCATATCTCCATTGCCAAAATCCCAGTTCCAGTGCCAGTTGTAGTGAAACCTGTTCTTAGAGAATGGCCTCTTGGGCGCCGGACCAAGCCAAAGATCATAATCTACTCCGGCAGGAACGGGCTCGTCAGGCATTTTCCCGATTGTGTCCCGCCATTTATAGCAAAGGCCCTTGGCCATGTACACTTCTCCCAGTTTGCCGCTGTGCAGGTATTCTGCCATGCTTTGCGAACAAGGATTGCTCCTTTGTTCAGCTCCGTCCTGAACAATCAACTTATATTTTTCGGCTGCCTCAACCAGTTTCTGTCCTTCAAAAAAGTTATAGCAGCAAGGTTTTTCCACAGATACATGTTTCCCTGCCTGCAAAGCCCAAATCGACGCTAATGCGTGCCAATGGTTGGGTGTAACGACTGAGACCGCGTCAACATCCTTATTCTCATATAGTTTTCGCATATCACCATAGACTTTTGGAGCAGGAAGCGCCTTATCCGTGAAATGCTTTTTGATCCGTTCGTCGAACAGGTTACTGTCTACGTCGCACAATGCAGTAACCTGTGCATTTTTAAGCCTGGAATAGCCGGTGATATGAGATTGCCCCTGGGCCCTGATGCCAACAATACCGATATTGACACGTTCATTGGCTCCCATAATGGAAGAGTAAGACTTCGCACTAAGTCCCATTCCGCCCATGGTAATTCCGGAAGTACCCAGTAAGCTTTTCCTGATAAAATCTCGTCTTTCAGTCATAGCAACAGTCGTTTTAGAAGGTGAAAGGTTAAATTTATCTTGCAATTTTTCTACTTATATACCACAGAATCATTTGCTTGACCCCATCAATATGCCTTGGCAAACTCATCTGCCAATGCATTAATCCCTGATGCTGTCAGGTATGAGCCGGAATTCACTAATAGCCTGAATCTGAATGTAATTGACTTACCAGATGGCAAGGATAAATTCAACACCTCTTTCCCCTTTGTGAAATCCTTCGCCCCAAGCGGATTGGCCGCAAACAGGCCATATCCTCTTGCGTGCCAAAAGGTAGGATAATTTTGATTTTTTGGATGGTCAAATATTACAAGTGAGATTTTTTCAGCCCCAATTATACCGTACAGATCCATCCATCTAGCGCGGGTACTCCAAACAGCATCACCCGTAACTCCTTCACTGCTAAGATAATTACCTGTAACTCCTTTATTTGTCATAGCTTTCACGGTAGTCGGATTGCCCCTGGCATCGGTCAGGGTAACGTTCTCTTTGGAAGGGAGCACAAGTTGACGTGCTACACGAATTCCAAACATGCCTTCTTTTGTATCTTTAAAGTTCACCGTTTTAGAGGTGGCAGTCAACGTGACAATACGGTCAATTATACGGGTCTGTCCCCTGGCAATAAAATGATATTCAGAATGTTCTGACAATAATTCCTGACCTGTTGAATCAGTCCAGCTCTCAGTGGTAAACAATTTGCCTTCACCTGTCCCTTCGGTTAGCTTATCAACTTTCAAATGCTTAATTACCCCTCCATTGGCATTTTTTTTGCCTAACCCAAGCGAACCATTTCCCCAGAAATCATTGCCATCGACATTCCCATAGGTCAGCCATATACCGATCTGATGCGGGTGATCATTACGTTCTCCTTCCTTTGGCTTGAGCGGAAATCCCCTTGTAATCTCAGTGCCGGCAGAAGTACATACAGGATAAAGCACAGGTTTAAATACATCATCATACCAGCAATAGGATGTAAAGAGTTTACTGTCAATCATGACATCGATCTTTTTTTCGGTCTCATGCTTAACAAAAGTAATTTTCAAGGCCTTTCCCGTTTGATCTTGTTTGGCATTTTGTGCCAACAGGGCAAATGGGAAAGTGGCAATCATCCAAACTGTTACTATTGATTTTATTTTCATAATTAATGGATTGTGAGTTTTCTTTGTGCTGTAAATTGAAAAAACTGTAGTTGGTCGTTGTTGTACTGTGAAGATAGATAATGCTTTACAAAAAATCGTTAAAAGAGCCCAAAACTTCAAAATTTTACTAGCTCCGGGGAAAATTACAGGAAAACATCACAACTTTCTAGTAAATTTCCTGAAGTCTGCTGCTTCAGAACTCAACAGGGACATCCTTACATTTTAAAATAAACCGACCTCAAAAATGATTTTAAATACCTATTGGGTCAATCCTGATGTAATCCTATCCGGAGAAATACGTATACCCTGAACAAATTCTCAAAATAATGATGGAAAACGAAGTAAATAAAATGAAGGTAGATGTTTGGAGCGACATTATGTGCCCCTTTTGCTATATTGGAAAGCGGCATTATGAAAAGGCCCTGAACACGTTTGCAAATCGTGACATGGTGGAATTAGTGTGGCACAGTTATCAGCTTGACCCAACTATTCCCCTGTATTCCAATAAGAGGCAGAATGTCTTTCAATACCTGGCCGACCGAAAAGGAATAACCTTTGAGCAGGCCTTTAAGATGAATGGCAGGGTATTGGAGATGGCTAAAAGTGCCGGATTGGAATACAATCTCGATAAGGCAATTGTTGCCAATTCATTTTCCGCTCACAGAGTGATACAAATGGCAAAGACCAAAGGACTGGGTGACGAAGCGGAAGAGAGCTTTTTCAGGGCCTATTTTACCGATGGCAAAGATTTCGGAAATCCTGAAGAACTGATGGAGTTAGGCCAAAATATAGGACTGAAGGAAGAAGATATTCAGGAGGCATTAACCAATGATGATTATGCCTATAGCGTAAATCAGGATATACAAGAAGCTCAAAACCTTGGGATAAGAGGAGTTCCGTTTTTTATCTTCAATCAAAAATATGGCATTTCAGGGGCACAGCCAGTTGATACATTTACAGGAGTCCTAGAAAAATCTTTTGCGGAGTGGAACAAATAGAGGTAGAAAGTCAGATCCGTCACTTCTGAATCAGGAAATAATTCATTAAATTAGCTTTAATATTGAAGTCGCTGGCCAACTTCAATTAGCTTTAGCAGACGGGTATTCGGAAAAATCAATTCCGGGAAAATTGTTTTAAAAAATTAACTCATATTTATGAATCCATTGATTGATGACTTCATCAGTTCCAAAAAAATTGCCATCATAGGAATGTCACGTTCTGACAAAAAATTCGGTAATATGGCCTGTAAAGAGTTACGGTCAAAGGGATATGAAATTTTCCCGGTTCACCCCGAAGCCGATGTAATAGACGGAATTGACTGCTATCCAAACTTACAATCGCTGGATGGGAAGGTTGAAGCATTGTGGATTGCGATTCCTCCTCAAAATGTTCCACGGGTATTGGAAGAAGCTGCGCAAATCGGATTAAAAAAAATCTGGTTACAGCAGGGAGCCTGGTCACAAGATGTACAGAAATGCATTGACAGGCTCGGTTTACCGGTAATTTCGAAAAAGTGCATTCTGATGTATGCACCACCTGTTAAGTCATTTCACAAATTCCACAGAGCAATCAAAGGAATTTTTGGAGGATTGTAATATTTTGTTTCTTTCATCAGCAGTTTCATCAGACATTTTCTGACCATCATGATTCATTATCTGTAACAAGCTGATTCAGGGAAATTTGGTAATATTAATTGTATCCGGATCCGATTTTTTGTACCTGTAATAAAATGCACCTTTCCTGGATTCTGAAGTGTTTTTCTCATCCAATCGTTCAAGGACATTCAGTGACAGTACTTTCTTCCTGAAATTTCCCGGGTCAAACGACCTTAGAAATAACGCCTCATAAAGGGTTCTCAATTGCATCAGGGTAAATTTTTCCGGAAGAAGTTCTTTTCCCAGCAATACCACAACAGCCTTATTTTGCAAAAATGAGAGCGAATTCCGCACCATTGTTCCATGATCAAATATCAGTTCGGGCAATTTAGTCACGGGCCACCAAAGCGCACCGTTTTGGCTGGCAAGTTGCTGGTCATGCAAATCGATCCGGATGAGTGCAACGAATGTGACACTGATTACTCTCGCACCGGGATCACGGTCTGGTTTAGAAAAAGCTGTAACCTGTTCCAGGAAAATATCGTGCAACCCTGTTGTCTGAAACAACACCCGACCAGCTGCTTCTTCCAGTGATTCCTGCTCACGGACAAATCCGCCCATCAGGGACCATTTGCCCTGTGAGGGCTCAAAACTGCGGGGGTAAAGCAAAAGTTTGAGCTCACCATCCTCATATCCGAATATTGAGCAGTCGACCGCAACGTAATGCCTTGGATTTTGCCCGTAAATTTCAGGAGGTATCCAATGAGTATTTCTCTTTCCCACTTTAGTATAACTGGTTGCAACAAACTTATAAAAGTATTTTATACCTGTAATGCTGTCGTAAAAATAAATGTAATAACTAGCTCACTGACCGATATGTCCGGAATTTTCCGGATATCGGTGAAAACAGTGGCATGTGAAAGTCCGGTCAATCAATTATCTGAGGCATGCCTTGCCTTGAAAATGATCCTGATAGAAACCTCGTGACAAATAAACGGAATCATAAATTTTGTTATTTTTGCTACATTAGTCAAACCAACAAATAAATCAGATCCAATGTACCAAATGAACAGTCTTTGTAAAAAATCATTTTTGAAATTGATTTTTTTAGCCTTGTTTGTCATTTCACTGACAAATGCAGGTTTTGCCAAATCCCGTGACTATTACCAGATTCAGGTTTTCAAATTGTCAGGTAAAGCACAGGAAGAAAAAGTTGACAATTTTCTAAAAAATGCTTATTTGCCTGCTCTGCACAGGGCCGGAATTAAAAGTATCGGCGTTTTTAAACCTGTTGAAACAGATACCTTATCAGGAAAGCGTGTTTTCGTATGGGTACCATTCAGTTCTTTGGATCATTTTATGAAAATTCAGGATGCACTCATTAAAGATGCTGAATACCAGAAGAGTGGCATTGATTTTCTTGGCGCACCTTTCGACAAGGTTCCGTTCGTCCGCAAGGAATCTATCCTCTTGTTGGCATTTCCGGATGCCCCGAATTATTTCATTCCCAAACATGCTACTGCCCCGGCTGACAGGATATATGAGCTGAGGAGCTACGAAGGCCCCACAGAAAATCTGTTCAGAAAGAAAGTTGAAATGTTTAACGCCGGTGGAGAGATGAAAATATTTACCAGCCTGGATTTTAATGCTGTTTTCTATGCTGAAGTCATCTCAGGCAGCACCATGCCTAACCTGATGTACATGACATCATTCGAAAATCTTGCTGCCCGCACTTCGCATTGGGATTCCTTCAAAAATCACCCCGATTGGAAAAGACTATCCGGCATGGCCGAATACAAAAATACAGTATCAAGATCGGTTATTCTGCTTCTTCACCCGACTGACTACTCCGACTTTTAGCAATAAAAAAAAGCGGGATTTTTCTGATCCCGCTTTTTTTTACCAGTCATCTTGTTCTGAAATTATTTAATCAGTTCAGATGGTATTTGTTTTATTTTTTCGAGAGTAATACTTTTAATAAAAAGCTCACCCCCCTCAGATTGTATCTGTATTTTCCCTTTTGAAAGCGGTAATACCGACCCGTCTTTTTCAATTCTTCCCGAATTGTAGTTAACCATGGTGACCGCTCCGTTCACAACGTGAACAGAAGTCCTGCCATAACAGTACAGATCGACTACGTTCCACTCTCCCGACGGTTTTTCATTGTCTGATTTTTTTGCACAATTCTTAGCGGGGAAATTTGTGCCAAACTGTGATTTTGTTCCTTGTGGTGAATACCTGAATACTTTGCCATCCGGATCTTTGGAAGAAGGAATTTCAAAATAGCTGTTCCCCATGCAATAAGAATCCCCTATTTTGCCTGTACAGAGTTGAAATTCATGTGAACTCATCCATACGCCAAGTCCTTCGCCAAATGGACCATAACTGTGATACAATATCCCTGAATTCTTTTGCTTGAATACTTTTTCCCCCCAACGAAAAACCATCCTCAGATGATAATTTTCATATTCCTTTTTAGTTGCCAGAGAGGCATTTATTTCACCGGTAATTCGCAACAGATTTTCTCCGGAGAGATTAACTACACTGAACAGGGCTTCTGAAGGCTGCGCACCAGTGGCAGGTGTGAAAATTTCCCAGTTGCTCAAATCTTTACCATTGTACAACTTCGTTTCTTTGGTTTTTGCCTGGAGAAGAACAGGTAATGTTAAGGCCAGAATCAGGAATAGATTTCTCATTTTATTATAAGTTTAGTGTTAAAAAAACTGCCCCTGAATGGGGCAGAATAGCAAGGTTAAACCCTTTGATGGGGTCAGTGCCCGTGAAGAATTTCCTGGGCTTTTTCCAATATCGTTGTATCATCCAGCAAAACGATTCCGCCATTGGGGCCTTGCTCGATATGCATGCCAACACTTTTGCCGTGGGCATAATTAGCTCCACCAAAATAATTCCTGACGGTCTCAACATCCAAACCCAACTCTTCGGCGATGCGGTGCATGGAACCGTCAGGTAAATTGTCTTTAATTTTTCTTAACTCATTAAATGTTATTTTTGCGGTCATAGTATTGGTTTTTAAAAAGTTAATAAATAAATTTTATAGGGTAAACTTGTTATTGCATGTTTCAGTTCAGCCAAATTAATATTAATAATTCAATAATGTTACACCACTGTTACATCATTTAAAATCCAGTTGTTGAAATTTAGATTTTTTAACATTTAACAAATTCGGACCAATATATTACCTGTTGATAGACACCAATTTAAATAACTACTTTAAAAAAAATGGCAATAACTGTTTTATAACATGTCTAATTAGTGCTCCGCAACAGGCTGATTTCCGACCAGCTTAAACGCATTCTCCAAAATCTGTTGCCTCAAATTCAATTTATTGATTTTATGATTGTTCCTGTCAGGATATACCCTATTAGATAAAAATACAAACAACATGTCATTGGCAGGATCTGCCCAAGTAAATGTTCCTGTGAACCCTGAATGCCCGTAACTTTCCTCAGAAACGACTGTGGAGGGATATCTCACTTTCCCTTTGTAACGACTGTTCTGAATTCCCGGTTTATCGAAGCCGTAACCCCTTCTGTTAATTGTTTTCCCGCGATGACTACTAGTCCAGTTTTTTATTGTTTCCACAGAAATAAACCTTTCATTTCCATATTCGCCCCCCTGGAGGTATAGTTGCATAACTTTGGCCACATCACCGGCAGTACCAAATAATCCGGCATTGCCCGAAATACCACCCATCATGGCTGCTGTCTCATCATGGACAAAACCCTGAAGTTGTTCGTGCCTGAATGTTTTGTCATTCTCCGTTGGTGCTATTTTGTCCATTTCCTCATGTGACCAGGGATTGTACATCAGTGTTGAGGCTCCCAGTTTGGCGTATAGTCTTTCCTGTAGATATTTCTCATAATTTTCACCGGTCAATTTCTCAATAACCCCCGGTAGTATTGCAAATCCCAGGTCAGAATAAACATATTTTTTTGTTTTAAGCAAAGGAGAATCCCGGATCATGCTGTAAACTTCATTGGGAAAACTGTCAAGAAGATACAATCCATTTGATGCCCTGAGATTATAACCTGGTTTTTGCTTCAGAGAACAATATTCAGAAATGTAATGGCCCATTCCGTCTATAACTACCGGCCATAAAACGATGCCAGGCTTGAGCCTGGCCTGGTGGGAAAGTAAATCTGAAACAAGAATACCTTCCTTGTTGCTCCCTTTCCAGTTTGTCCAGTAATCACTCATTTTTTTATCAACCTGGAATTTATTCTGGTCGGCCAACATCATCAGCGCTGGCAAGGGAGCAAGGATTTTGGTGACAGAAGCCAGATCGTATAAATCGTCATTTTGTACAGGCCGGGATTGATCAAAGGTCAAAAAACCATATGACTTTTGGTAGAAGACCTGCCCTTTTTTGGCTAAAAGCATCTGGCATCCGGGGAAAGCCCTGACTTTAAGTCCTAATTCAACCAGTGAGTCCATTTTTTGGGCAAGTTTTACAGAATCGATGCCCACCTCTTCAGGGATGACATACCGGAGACGTCCGCTCGGTAAAAAAGCGATCCCATCCCCCTTTTTGTACTTCCCCAGGTCTTCTGGGAGTTTGCCTGCCGCACCAATTGCACCAAAGATTAACTGGGCAGAAAGGTCAATAAAGTCATAGTCTGACCTTCCTGCTGCAACCAGTGCATCTGCCCGCTCCAGGAAAGTATTGTTCTCCGCGAAATGCGGAGATCCTAAGTACAACAGTACTACTTTCGTCCCTTTGGGGACCTTATTCAACAATTTTTCTTCAACTGCAGTAATGGACGATTCATTTTTCCCGGCTTTGTATGTGTCATTATTATCCATATTTTCCCGGACAGGCAATTTGTCGCCAATTACAAGAATGACAAGATTATAACCGGTTGTTGTGGGATAGGTTTGTATGAACGATTCAATTTCTGACGATGAATTTAACTCCAGATACGCTGTCTTTGAATATCTGTCCATCATTTGATGCAACTGATTTCCATGGCCCGTGCCAATACTAACGACCTGTATTTTTAAGGTATCAAGCCTGTTCAATGGCAAAATATGGCCATTGTTTTTTAAAACCACCAACGAGTTGTATACCTGGATTCTTTGTGCAAGCCGCAATTCCCGCTCCGGTGAATATTTATTGGCTGACTTTACTACTGCTGTTTTTGAAACAACCTTACTTTTTACAGATGCAGATTTATTCTGTCCGAACATCGCAAAAGGAAAAAGGAAAACTAACAAGATGTATATTAGCTTATTTGCCATCAATAGAAGCTTACAGTTGATTTAGTTCAAAACTAACCAAAACATGTTAATTCCAATATCCGGCAGCTCAATTAATATTTGGTATGACAAGATACCAAAATTTTTGTCATTATCTTGTATCTTAGTAAAAATTCCCGCTTTGCATATTTAAAAGGAGCCTATATTTGAATACCGGGAAGTCTCAAACTGAGAGGCTCTTTATTACTCCATACAAATTATCTTTCATCGACTAAATAAATCTACATGAAGCAATATTTACTATTTGATTATCCTTGTAATCGACAAATATTGAAATGGATCCATACTGTTATTGCTCTTAGCGTTTTGGTCTTCTGCGCCGGCACTTTAAGAGCAAGGGAAAATGTTCCGGTTTGCGGTGCGGATCAGCCAGGACTTTATCTGGAATCATTGAACGGATTGCGCATCGGAATGGTAGTGAACCAAACCTCCAGAGCCCAGGGGATGCATCTGGTTGATTTTCTAACGATTAAAGGCGTTGTCATAAAAGTGCTGTTTGCACCCGAACATGGCTTCCGCGGCGAGGCAGATGCAGGAGAAAGGATCAATAATTCTGTCGATCTGAAGACCGGTATTCCGATTATTTCCATTTATGGTAATAACAGGCAACCGAGCAAGGAGCAACTCCAGGACTTAGACCTCATAATTTATGACATACAGGATGTTGGATGCCGGTTTTACACATACATTAGTACCCTTCATTATGTGATGGAGTCCTGCGCTGAAAACGGGAAGCAACTGATGATTCTTGACAGGCCCAATCCTAATGGCGATTATTGCGCAGGACCTGTTCTGAAACCGGCGTTCAAATCTTTTGTCGGGGTTGATCCTGTCCCGGTTGTACATGGCTGTACGGTCGGAGAAATGGCACAAATGATCAATGGTGAAGGCTGGCTGAAAAATGGTCTAAAATGTGAACTCAAAATAATTTCTGTTAAAAATTATACGCATAAATCGGTCTACGAGCCCCCAGTCAAACCTTCTCCCAATTTACCAAACTATGCCGCTATCAGGCTTTACCCGTCTCTATGCTTTTTCGAAGCGACCAAAGTCAGTATCGGAAGAGGCACAACTTTTCCTTTCCAGGTAATGGGGTACCCGGATCCGAAATTTGGGCCATTTTCTTTTGTACCGCAAAGTCTGAAAGGCTTTGAAATGAACCCGTTACACAAAGACAAAATTTGCTACGGACAAGATCTGAGAAATCTGGACACGATACCGGAATTTACTTTGAAGTACTTTCTTGACTGGTACAGGCAATTCAGTCAGCCTGCTGACTTCCTGAGTAATGAAAGGTGGTTCAATCTTTTAATGGGTGATGACAAGGTATTGAAACTCATCAGGGAAGGGAAAAGTGAAAAAGAAATTACTGAAAGCTGGCAGGACGGGCTAAACCGTTACAAAGAAATCAGATCCAAATATTTACTTTATTAAAAGGCCATAAAAACTTGGCTATGTGACATTTTTCAAAATTGAAGAAATAGTAAAATAATATTTTGCTGTTATTTATTTCACCAACAGAGCAAAGTTAAGACTCATTTATGAAGCCAATACTTGTCGCGGCACTTCTTTCAGGGTATTTTGTACTGCTTATTATCGTGGCTTACCTTACAAGCAGAAAAGCCACAACTGATACATTTTTCACGGCTAACCGCAAATCTCCCTGGTTTGTTGTGGCTTTTGGAATGATTGGTACAACCATTTCAGGAGTAACATTTATCTCAGTTCCCGGAGAAGTTGGCAATTCATCCTTTACTTATTTTGAATTTGTGATGGGTAACTTTGTGGGTTACATGATTGTGGCATTTGTGTTGCTTCCTGTGTATTACCGCATGAATCTCATTTCCATTTACACTTACCTGGAGGAGCGGCTAGGTTATTTCTCCTACAAATCAGGCTCATTTTTCTTTCTGCTTTCCAGAACCATTGGGGCTGCCTTCAGGATGTACCTGGTGGCCGAAGTTCTCCAACTTGCCTTTTTTGCACATTTTGGTATTCCGTTCGGTGTCACGGTTATGATCAGCATCCTGATGATCTGGATTTATACTACCAAAGGAGGAGTCAAGACAATTATCTATACAGATTCATTGCAAACTATTTTTCTTATTTCAGCAGTTATCCTGACGATTTACTTTATTTTCAGCAGCCTGGGCTGGAGTTTTGGAGATATGATTTCGAAAGTAGCAGATAGTCCTCATTCAAAGGTCTTTGACTGGGACTGGCGATCTGGAAAATTCTTTCCCAAGCAATTCCTGGCGGGCATTTTTATCACCATTGTCATGTCCGGCCTTGACCAGGATATGATGCAAAAGAATCTGACCTGCAAAAATCTGAAAGAAGCACAGAAAAACATGGTTACTTTCAGTGCCATTTTTGTTGGCGTCGTATGGATGTTCCTGACTTTGGGCGCATTACTTTACATTTATGCGGAGTCTCACCAGATAAGCCTTCCAATAAAAAGCGACGACTTATATCCCATGCTGGCAATTAATCACATGAGCATGATGATAGGAGTATTCTTCCTGCTGGGGATTACAGCGGCAAATTATGCCAGTGCGGACTCTGCTCTTACTTCGCTGACGACAGCTTTTTGTATTGATTTTCTGAATTTCAGAACGCGTGAGGACAAAAATAAACGCATGATTCTGAGAACCACCCACATAGGTTTCTCTTTGCTACTGTTGATTGTAATATTGATTTTCAAAGCTGTCAACAACCAAAGTGTTGTTATGGCTGTTTTCAAAGTTGCAGGTTTGACTTATGGCCCCTTGCTGGGTCTTTTTGCATTCGGCATGCTGACCCGGTACAGGATAAAGGATCGACTGGTACCCCTTGTTGTGTTCTTATCGCCTGTTATATCCTGGTTTCTCAACAACTATTCAGAAAAGTTATTCAATGGTTACCAGATTGGATTTGAATTGGTTATAATTAATGGATTAATAACATTTCTTGGATTGATCCTTATTAAGATCAGAGAAAAATAATTTCGTTAAAAAAGGTTAAAAATCATTTTTTTTTGTTATATTTGGATAACCACATTCCCCAGGTCTTTTCCTTTAGAAAACCAAATTCTGTTTAACTACCTTTGGCGGTATGAGAATCTTTGTACAAGCATTGGTTGTAGCACTGACACTATCTCTATTCGGAAGTTGCCAGAAAGAGAACGACGGCGATTCCAGCGGTAAGCTGTTATCATTTTCGGCAGATACCATTGCCTTTGATACCTTATTTACAACAATAGGTTCCCCTACCAAAAATCTTAGGGTATACAATTACACCAGTAACAGCATCATTATCTCATCCATCGAACTGGCAGGAAAAGATAAAAGTTCTTTCCGTCTTAATGTCAACGGAGAAGCCACCAATGAAGTCTTCAATCTTGAAATTCCGGCTCATGACAGTATATTCATCTTTGTTGAAGCGCTATTTGATAAAAGTGCAGCATCTCAGATCATGGTTGCGGAAGACTCCATTCTGTTCAGGGTCAATAACAAGGAACAAAAAATAAGACTTCTTGCATGGGGACAGGATTTCAAACTGATTAAGTCAGAAATGGTGAAAACTACCACCTGGACAAAAGAAAAACCCTACCTGGTATACAATTATGCATTCGTGGATTCAACCCAGACCCTTACCATTGATCCCGGATGTACCATCTATTTCCATAAAAATTCAGGATTAATCATTAAGGGAAAACTGCGGGTAAACGGGACACTGGAAGAACCTGTACTTTTTAAAGGAGATCGCCTGGAAAGCGGATATGCAAATCTGCCTGACCAGTGGAACGGAATCACACTTCTTTCAGGAAGCCACGATAATCTTATCAATCACAGTATTATCAAAAATGCAAACATTGGATTACAGGTTGGTAATATTGAAAAAGAGGGATTTGCATCTGTTGAACTGGCCAATACCAGGATTGAGAATATGAGCTGGTCAGGAATCTGGGCTATGAAATCTAAAATTCTGGCTTATAACTGTATAATTGCCAATGTAGGATATTACAATACTGCACTCCTTCTGGGTGGGGACTACTGCTTTTACCATACGACATTTAGCAACAATAGTATTTACAGCTTTAACAACATTCGCAGAACCGAAACTTTGACCCTCTCCAACTACCTGGTCAGCAATAAAGATGGTGCTAAATATGTAGGAGACCTTAATCAGGCAGTTTTCGGCAATTGTATCATTGGCGGACTAAACCGGGATGAACTCAACATTTCGATGGATAAACAGGGAAAGAGCAATTACCTGTTCGACCATTGCCTCATTCAAATTTCAGATACATTCAAAATCAAATCACCCGATCGTTTCGTAGAAATTATTCGCAACATCCCTCCACGATTTATTAATCCACAAAAGGGAAATTACGAGCTTGACACGATGTCTGTTGCAAAAGACAAGGGAAAGGATATGTATGCCAAAATAGTACCGTTTGACTACAAAGGTGCAGCCAGAACTGTTGATGCAGGACCGGATCTGGGCGCTTACGAACGTATTGAGAGGAAAAAATAGATGCGAACGATTTTTTTCTTCAGGTACAAACCTGCCCTTTACTTCTTCCTGGTCCTTTTCTCGTTAAAGCTATCCGGTCAAAATAATAATGGTGGTGAATACAGAATTGTATTTTACAATACTGAAAATCTGTTCGATCCCAGGAATGATCCGGCAACCAATGACGATGAATTTACTCCTTCGGGCAAGAATAGATGGTCCATGACCCGGCTGAATCAAAAAGCAATGATGGTATACAGGGCCATCGTTTCCGCCTCTGAAGGCCATTTTCCTGATATAATTGGTCTGGCTGAGATTGAAAATTTGTGGGTTATACAATATTTAATCAATAATACGCCCTTAAAAAAGGCCAATTATGGTATTATTCACAAGGAATCCCCTGATCAGCGTGGAATTGATGTTGCCTTGTTGTATCGGAAAACAACTGTTTCACCAGTAGACTATGATTTTATTCCGGTTTTGGGGAAAGGTGTCAATCGTTTTATTTCCAGGGATATACTATTTTTCAAAGCCAAATTAGGAAATGAAACCATCAGTTTTTTTGTCAACCACTGGCCCTCAAGAAGTGGAGGATATACTGAATCAATGGAGAAACGTAACATTACAGCCTCCATCATGCGAAAGAAACTTGACTTCCTGGTTTTAAAATCACCAGAAAGCAAATTTTTACTGATGGGGGATTTCAATGCAACACCGGATGAGGAGTGCTTCACCAGGATTTTGCGTACAAATCGGCCGGACGGCAATAATGAACAGGACAAGCTTGTTAACCTTTCCGGCAAATGGCTAAAAAGTAGAATTGGAACCATCAGGACCAAAGGACAATGGGAAATTTTTGATCAGTTTATCTGTTCTTATAATCTTTTTCTCGGCAATGGTTTACAAATATCTCCACCAGGGGCAAAAATCTGCACTGAGAAATTCTTAATGGAAGAGGATAATAAATTCTTGGGGGACAAGCCATTCCGGACTTACATTGGTCCGGTATATCATGGTGGAGTTAGTGATCATCTTCCCATATCTGTCGCAATGCAAATAAAAGACTAACTAATTACCTGAAATACAGACCCTATTTTATATTTAACTTTTAATTAACAACGGTTCTTTAAACTGTATTGGATCAACTACGTCAAAGCCTGTAAACAACAAGTAATTGATTCATGAAACATTTTTTATTATTATTTCTGTTCCTTACAGCGCTTTTAACAGCTAAAGGGCAATCCGCCCCTCCCATGGAGTCTACTCCTGCAACCTCAACATCAAATAATACCAATCCTGCAACAAAAAAATTTGTTGTAAGGGGAAAAGTTATAGAAGCCGAAACTGATGCTCCTATGGGATACGCCAATGTTGCCATCTTTGCAGCAGCCGACTCCACAGTGGCTGGGGGAATTATGACCTCAGACAATGGTGCATTCGAACTAAAAAACCTAGCTCCCGGGAAATATTACCTGAGTGTCAATTTTATTGGGTTTGCAAAAAAAACCATTCAGCTGCAGATAACCCCGGCCAAACCAGTCATAGACCTTGGAACCATCAAACTGGTTTCTACCGATCAGAAAATCAAAGAAGTGGAGGTAGTAGCAGAAAAACAAAGGGTTGAATTCAAAATTGACCGGAGAGTGGTCAATGTGAGTCAGAATATTGTATCTACAGGCGGTACGGCGGTTGAAGTCCTGGAAAATACCCCCTCTGTTCAGACAGACTTTGAGGGTAACGTTACGCTGAGGGGCAGTTCCAACTTCACAGTATTGATTGACGGAAAGCCCAGTGTCGTTAAGGGTAGTGATGCTCTGAGGCAACTTCCGGCTTCCGGAATCGATAAGATTGAGATCATCACAAACCCATCTGCCAAATATGATCCCGACGGAGATTCGGGGATTATCAACGTAGTGATGAAGCGAAACCAAAAGGATTCATTTAGCGGACTTTTAAACCTGACAGCCGGGGTGAATGACAGATACCGCGGAGATGCTACTTTCACCTATCGCTCCAAAAAGTGGGATTTCATGTTGGGAGGTGATTTTGCAAACATGAATATGAAAGGAACCAGGAATTATTTGCAGAAAATTACTTCGGGGGATACGATCTCCACGAGGCAATCGCAAACAGACGGGTCTATGTTGCACAAGGGTCACAACATAAAAGGAGGTATTGATTACACGTTCAATTCTTCAACATCAATAGGTATTACAGGGACTATAGGATACATGGAACACGGAGATGCAAACCTTGGTAATCAAACTACAAGCTACAACCTCGGAATTCCGTCAACCTATCTTTACCAGGATAACAGTTCTGGCCGAAGCAATAATTATTGGAGCGGAAACCTGAGTCTCAACCATAAGTTTAACAACAAAGGGCATGAGCTTGAAACAATATTTTACTTTTCAGGCGAGAATGGGGATGATATCACAAATAACATCAACTATAATACTGACTCACAATGGAAACCCATTGAATCTGAACCGTACAAATACAGATCCAACGAAAGTCCGAATGAAAATGACTACCGTTTGAAAATCAACTATACATTGCCTGTAAACGAAAAAGATAAGCTTGAAGCAGGTTATCAGGGCAGGTACCAGAAGAGTATGGAAGATTTCGTTTTTGAAGAGTACAATTATACTTCTGACGATTGGTTGAAAAATCCAAAATACAGCAGTAAGGTGGATTTTTCACAATATATCCATGCTCTTTATGGCACTTTTTCCCACACCAATAACAGCTTTTCTTACCAGGCAGGATTGAGAACCGAGTATACCAACCGAAGTTTGTTCAGTTCAAGGGCGAATAAGACCTACACTTTCAACCGGATGGATTTTTTCCCGACGATCCACCTTTCTCAGAAATTTACCAGGGAATATGAGCTGCAAGCCAGCTACAGCAGGAGATTAAACAGACCTGAAGGATTCATGCTTGAACCTTTCCCTACTTTTATGGACCCATACAATACCAGGATAGGCAATCCTAACCTGACACCTGAATATGCCGGATCCTATGAATTAACATTGCTGAAACGCTTAAAAACCTCATTTATATCCCTGGAAGGATATTATCGTCACACAAAAGATCTTATGACCAGAATTCAGACCCTGGGCGAGGATGGCATCATGTACAATACCATGTCTAATATGAACAATGATTACTCCCTCGGAAGCGAACTAATGATCAATTATGAGATAAAACCCGGAATGCGCCTTGTTGCCAGCGGAACACTTTACAATTACTGGCTAAAAGGTGCAATTAACGGCGAAAGTGTTGATCAGCAAAGTACCAATTTTGACGGGAAGCTAAATTTTGACATGAAGCTGGCTAAAAACACGCGTTTCCAGCTAATGGGAATTTATCGCGGACCAACAGTATCTGCCCAGGGAAGCCGTGACGGCATGTATTTCGCCAATGGTTCTCTCAAACAGGATTTTATGAAAAACAAGCTCTCTGCCACACTTCAGGTACAGGACATTTTTGGCACCATGAAATTTAGCGGATCGTCTTATGGAACAAATTTTGAAAATCAGTACACTTTCAAGCGCGAATCACAGATAGTCCAGCTTACACTGAGTTACAAACTCAATAATTTCAAAACAAAACCAGGGAATGAAGGTCCGGATTCCAGTGGAAATGAAGCTGGAGGTATGGGTGAGTTTTAGTTATCATTTCATTATTCCGGTGACAGATGAGCTTTTTTAATTTTAAAAACTTTACTAAAAAGGGATTAGCAAAAAACAAAGCTTTTTTAGATTCGTGAATAAAAATTATAAAATTTTAAGCCGAATGATTACATTAACTAGGATTTCAAGCCAATAAAATAATTATATTTACGGCTACGTTACAAAATTCTTTAATTCTATAAATTTTATTCTGATGAAGGAGAAAAACAAAGTTTCGAGAAGAGGATTTTTGGGAACTACTTCTGCAGTAGCTGCAGGTATCACCCTTGTCCCTTCGAACACTATCGCCGGTTTAGGCCACAAAGCACCCAGCGACAAGCTTAACATCGTCGGTGTAGGAATTGGCGGTATGGGTTTTGGCAACCTGAAGAATATGGAAACCGAAAACATCGTTGGTTTATGCGATGTCGACTGGAAGTACAGTGATCCGGTTTTCAAACACTTCCCGAACGCCAAAAAATACAAAGACTGGCGTGTAATGTATGACGAAATGGGCAAGTCATTTGACGCTGTTCTGGTCGCCACTGCCGACCATAGCCACGCCATTACAACCGCCCACGCTATGACAATGGGGAAACATGTTTACACCCAGAAACCTCTGACGCACACCGTTTATGAATCCAGGTTGCTGACTAAACTTGCAGAAAAAACCAAGGTAGCCACCCAAATGGGTAACCAGGGTTCTTCCGGAGATGGCGTAAGTCTCACCTGCGAATGGATCTGGAATGGTGAAATTGGTGAAGTAACAAAAATCGAAGCTTTCACTGACCGTCCAATCTGGCCACAAGGCTTAAACCGTCCTACAAATGGCCAATGGGTTCCCGACACACTGGCATGGGATCTCTTTATCGGAACTGCACAAATGCGTCCTTACAATGAGATTTACCATCCATGGAACTGGAGAGGCTGGTGGGATTTTGGTACCGGCGCCCTGGGTGATATGGCATGCCATATCCTTCATCCTGTATTCGCAGCAATGAAACTTGGTTACCCGACAAAGGCTCAGGGCAGTTCTACCTTGTTGTTGACAGACAGCGCCCCTAATGCTCAGATGGTTTCGCTGACCTTCCCCGCAAGGCCAAAACAAAAAGACATCAAGATTAATTTACCTGAAGTTAAGGTTATTTGGTACGACGGTGGTCTTAAACCTGAGATGCCGCTAAACTGGCCTGCTGGCAAAGATATGAACAACTCCGGTGGTGGTGTGATTTTCCACGGGACCAAAGACACACTTATCTGCGGATGTTATGGAAAAGATCCATGGTTACTCTCAGGTAAAGTTCCGGTAGTTCCACAAAAACGCAGAAGAATTACCGTCAGCCATGAGCAGGACTGGATCCGCGCTGCCAAGGAAAGTCCTGAAAGCCGTGTTCAGACCGCTTCAGACTTCAGCCAGTCAGGTCCGTTCAATGAAATGGTTGTGATGGGTGTTCTCGCCGTACGTTTGCAAGGACTAAAGAAAGTTCTTGAATGGGATGGTCCGAACATGCAGTTCACCAACCTCAAGGATGATGAAGCCGTTAAAATTTGCCTGGAAGATAATTTCGTTATTCATGACGGTCACCCAACATTCAATAAAAAATGGACTGATCCTGTTCCTGCCAAGCAATTTGCCGCTGAACTGATCAAGCATACATATCGTGCACCTTATTCATTGCCTGATATGCCAGTTTAAGGAAGGTACAAAGCACTTCTATAATTTAAAGTGCCTGAAGCAGGGATTCATATGGATTCCTGTCTTCAGGCACTATTTTTAGGAGACAAACCTTATACGAATCAAAAGTGACACCACATTGAACCGTCACTTATTCTTCTCTCACCTCAATATTTCTTAGCTCCGCTGATTTAGTCCTTTTCTTCCTGATGATCGTAATCTTTTCCTGATCCTTCCCAACGTTCCTCTTCTTATAAGATACAATGTCAGGATCTGTCGGATCGAAGGAAAAGGAATCTTTCATTAGTTTACCCATACTTAACCGGGCAACCGGAGGGGGTGTCGCAAGGTCAAGGTTCCAGTCACTCGCATCTTGCATGATAATCATTCGTTTTCCGTCGCCCAACCATTTCAAATCATGTATGGCCTTATTCTCCGGAGCATCTCCCGTGGAAACAATACAAGTTGTCTTAACACTATCCTTTCCTGTATGTCTTTTCCCGTCAATAATGAAAACGGTCACCATTTTTTCATTTGTTTTCACATCTCCTGTAAGGAAGACGGAATCTGACTTATAAATCACATTTCCTGCACTATAAGAAATGTTATTGCCTTTTCTTATTACTATAACAGTATCCTTTTTCGTGACTTTACCATTGTCATTTGCCAGAACCCTGACTGTATGTTCTTTCTTTTGAGACTGGCTACCTGTTGGGGTAACAGACTGAGCAGAAGCATCAATGACCGGGTAAACCCATACCGGGATCAATGCCAAACACGCGAAGTTCAAAATATTCACTCTCATTCCAACAAATTTTAGTTAACAAAATCTAAACGTTGATTAATCTATCCAATACTGCATATCTTTGATGCTGTATTTTTACAAATATAGGGTATAACCCTTTGTTTCCGTTTAGAAAAATAGATTTTAAACTTGCAGACAAGAGACTTAGCAAACAGAAATGTTGTACTGTTGTTAAATTCTTTCGTACAATTGAAAAAAATATAGTCTCAGATGAATTAGCCTTGATTTCAAACTCAGCTATATAAAGAAATTAATTCTCAGGGCTATTCCATCTGGCCACTGAAAAACAAGATAATTACAGATGAATTATTACTTTTGTCGCTCAATTTGTTGTAAGTTATTGATCAATGTCTATCATTTTTTAATGTTGGTTGTTCCTGTTAACGTAAATCATTGCTCATGGAACTCAAAAATTTGATTTTCACGTTTCTATCAGGTATTTTACTTAAGTTCGTTTCATGAAGCACTTCAATTTTGATTTTATAGTTGTTGGTAGCGGATTGGCCGGGCTTTTGGCGGCATATCATGCATCCTCTCACGGTACCGTTGCCCTCATTTCCAAATCAGATCTTGACATAAGTAATTCTTACCATGCACAGGGAGGAATTGCTGCGGCTATTGGATCTGACGATGATCCCATGTACCACCTGGACGACACACTTATAGCAGGCCGGGGGCTATGTGACTATGATTCATCAGAAATACTTGTCATTGAAGGGCTTCAACAAGTAAAACAGTTAATTGCGATGGGTGTTGATTTCGATAAGGACATTCATGGAGAGTTAATTCTTGGTTTGGAAGGAGGTCATTCACACCGAAGAATCCTGCATGCCGACGGAGATGCAACCGGAAAAGTAATGACGGGTTTTATGTTGAAAAAAGTGTTGGCAATCCCACAAATTACTCCTTTCGAATACACTACTGCAGTCAAAATATTCACTGATAACGGAATTTGTTCTGGCATCCAGACATTGGATTACAATACAGGTGAAAATGCAATTTTCAGGTCCAAAGCCACCATCCTGGCAACAGGCGGGTTGTCGCGTATTTATTCAAGATCAACCAATCCGTACACGGCAACCGGCGATGGAATTGCACTTGCCTGGCAGGCCGGAGTCCGGATGGCAGATATGGAATTTATCCAGTTCCATCCGACAGCACTCTCCTTAGACGGAGAGGATGCTTATCTGATTAGTGAGGCTGTAAGGGGTGAAGGAGCACATCTGCTTGATAAATATGGCAGGCGTTTTATGCTTGAATCGCATCCGATGGCCGAGTTAGCTCCCCGTGATGTAGTCGCCTCTGCCATCTTTAAACGGATGCAGGAGACTGAATCGACTGTCTTCCTCAGCCTGAAACATCTGGATGCTGATTTCCTGAAAGAACGATTTCACTCGATAGATGCCAAACTAAAAGGGTTTGGTATTGACCTGACGAAAGACCTGATACCCATCTCGCCTGCAGCGCACTACACGGTAGGTGGTATCCGCACCAATTTATGGGGTCAAACCAATGTAAAAGGTCTTTTTGCCTGCGGAGAAGTTGCCTCAACCGGTGTCATGGGTGCCAACAGATTGGCTAGCAATTCATTGCTGGAGTGTCTTGTGTTTGGCAAAAGATTGGTTGAGAAGGCAAAGGATTTGCAGGTTCCTGAAATGAATCCCTTTGAATGCGAGGAAATCCGGCTCAACAAGGATACAGACAACGTTTATCTGGAGATAAAAAACGAGCTATCCCAATTAATGAGTGATAAGGTTGGCATTGTCAGAAACCGCCCTGACCTGACTAAAGCATTGAACCGGATTAATGAGATTAAAACTCAATATCCTGAAAATCAAATTGATTATAACTATAAAAAAATTAATGACCTTGCTACTGTATGCAGCCTGATCAGTATCTCTGCCTTAGAGCGAAAAGAGAGCCGTGGTGGACATGTAAGGTCTGACTATCAGGAAGAATCAACAGAAATGATTCATCACATCATCCAGGAAAAAGGAAAGACAATCAGTACAGAGAAAGTCCGAAACAAACAATAAATGAATAAATCAGAAACTGACAAAATTAATTCACTGATAGAAGAAGCATTAAAAGAGGATATCGGAACTGGTGATATAACAACGAATGCGCTAATCCCGGATGAAATGTTCAGCACGGCAACAATGATTGCAAAAGCCGACGGAATAATTGCAGGAATGGAAGTTGCCGAAGCAGTATTCAGAATTTTGTCACCACAGATTACCTGGAACCCACTAGTTCAGGATGGGGACAAACTTAAAAAAGGTGAATTGCTTGTGGAGATGAGCGGGCCATTTCGGGCACTGCTTACGGGTGAGCGACTTGCACTTAATTTTCTGCAAAGAATGAGTGGAATAGCTACCATGACAGGCCTTTTTGTTGATCAGGTCAGAGAGTTTGGCACCAAAATTCTCGATACCAGGAAAACTGTGCCGGGGTTAAGGATTCTTGATAAATATGCCGTCAAAGCGGGTGGTGGCGAGAATCACAGGATCGGGCTGTATGATATGGTTCTGATCAAGGATAATCATATAAAAGTTGCCGGGGGAATAAAAAATGCAGTCGAACAGATCAGGCTCCGGGTACCTGCCAATATTAAAATAGAAGTTGAAACCACGACTGTTGATGAAGTTAAAGAGGCACTTGAGATGAAAGCGGATATCATTATGCTGGATAATATGTCAAACGAAACGATGAAATTGTGCGTTGATTTGATAAACCACAAGGCAAAAATTGAAGCTTCCGGAAATATGAATCTTCAGAGAGTCAGGGAGGTTGCTGCAACCGGAGTCGATTATATCTCGATAGGGGCCCTTACTCATTCGGTGACTGCGCTGGATATAAGCATGAACATTAAACTAAAATAATTTTGAATTTAGTAATTGATAAAGGAAACAGCCGGACAAAGGTTGCTATCTTCTCCGGACAGGAGATCATGCAAACATTCATGCCTGACGATCTTACCACCACTGGTCTGGAAGAGATAGTAAACAAGTATTACGGCCTGGACAGGGCAATCCTTTCATCAGTTTCTTTTGTTGAACCGGCAGTTAAAACCTTTCTACAGAAGAAATTTACATACTTCATTGAATTAAACAACCAAACTCCCCTACCACTGCGAAATAATTACCAGACCCCTGAAACACTCGGACTGGACAGGCTGGCAGCTGCCACCGGGGCGAATACCTTATTTCCCAAACAGGATCTTTTGGTAATTGATGCTGGTACTGCCATCACATTCGACCTGATTGAAAAGAACGGCACTTTTCAGGGAGGAAATATATCTCCCGGACTGAGAAGCAGGTTTCGCGCTCTCCATGAGTTCACCCTGAAGCTACCACTGGTTGAGGAGTCAGAGCACTGGCCTGTTATCGGCAGGACAACTGTTGAGGCAATACGTGCAGGGGTCATTAACGGGATTATCATGGAAATGGATGGTATGATCGATCTGCTTAGACATGATTACCCTTCAATACATATCGTTCTTACCGGCGGAGATGCCCCATTCTTTGAAAGAAGATTAAAAAATCACATCTTTGTAAAATCTGAGATCACCCTCATTGGTTTAAACAGAATTCTTGAATATAATGTTGAAAAGCTATAAACTGAAATTTTTCCCGATCATTTTTGTCCTGATCATTCCTCTTTGTGTGTACGGGCAAAACAGCAGCAGCACTAGTTCGCCCTATTCCAGGTTTGGATTCGGCACGTTGAACCACTCCAACTTTGGCCGTGGCGATGGTATGGGAGGGATTGGCATTGGTATGCGCAATAGTTTTCAGATAAATCCATCCAATCCTGCGTCTTATACATCCATTGACTCACTGACATTCCTGATGCAGTTTGGACTTGATGCAAAATTCACCACTTCAAAGACCAGTACCACTGAAAATAAAAGAACAAATGTAAATTTTAATCACCTGACCTTTGAACTTCCAATCACTCGCTGGTGGGCCGGTTCATTTGGACTATTACCCTATGCATCAAAGGGATACAATATAAACGTAACCGATGGAGACCTCTTGTTAATGTCAAGCTCGGGTTTTTCAGGAACAGGCACGCTAACAAAATTTTATGTTGGTAACGCTTTTAGGCTGGGCAAGCATTTGTCACTGGGGATAAATACCTGGTTCATGTTCGGGAAAATTACCGATAACACCTATATTTATTTCCCATATGATACGGAAGCTTATGATTACTTGAAAAACAGCAGCCTGAACGCCCATGGATTTGGTTTGACGAGTGGACTTCAGTACCAGATTGATTCGAAAAATGGCAACAGTTTTACCATTGGAGCTACTTTCGAACCTAAAGTTAATGTAAAATCCACCTATACCATTCATGAAGAAAGGGCGCTGTACAGGACTTCATCCTCATCCTCCACACCTGCTGTCGTTGATACTATTAGGCATGTTGAATCCAGCGACAAAGGACTGGAGCTACCAATGTCTTTTGGTACCGGTTTTTCCTACAAGATCAAAAATAAAATCACATTTGGAGCAGATGCATATTTTGAGAAATGGAAAGAGGCTCTATTTATGGGAGAGCAGGTATCTTATCTGTCCAACAGCAGCAGGTATTCTACAGGGATAGAATATGTACCAAACATGTATTCCATCAGAAGTTACTGGGATAGAACGGAATATCGCTTTGGCACTTTCTATGAAAATTCCTATCTGACTCTTAATGGAATACAGCTCAAAACATATGGTATAACCTTTGGACTAGGATTACCTTTAAGCCACACATATCGTTCCATGCTCAATGTGTCATGTGAAATAGGCCGTTTGGGAACTGTAGAAAATGATCTGATCAAGGAATCCTATGCCAAAATGACTTTGCACTTCTTTCTGCATGACAGATGGTTCTATAAGACTAAATTCGAATAAAGCTTAGAATCCGGATGATATAAAATCTTTGGATACCAGGTATGATTTTTTGATAATGAACATTGGCAAAGACTGAATGAAAGAAAAATGCTTATTTTCAGGGAATTGTATACAGGATAGATTGACCCTGGTAAATCTCGCAACGTTTGCACTTATTCTTCCGGTGGTATTATTATTCTTTTCATGCCAGACAAAAGTATCTGCTGATATTCCCACGGAGTTGCTGAAAAATACGAAATTGCCCGCAATGGAAGCGATTAATTTTGAGACTTTTGTTACAGATTCAGGAGTTGTCAAATATCATTTGCAAACACCCAGGTTACTTATTTATGACGATCCCAAAGAAAAATACAAAGACTTTCCGGACGGCTTTCTTCTTCAAAAATATGATCTGCACAGGAAGATCATTTCACAACTATCAGGCAATCACGGAAAATACTTTGACAATGAAAAGAAGTGGGAAGCCAACGGGAATGTGGTACTTGTCAATAGTGAAGGAGACACACTTCGGTCTGAAGAATTGAAATATCACGAAACGGAAGATCTCATCTTCTCTGATCAGTTTGTAAGTATCAAAAAAGGGGATCAGTACATTACGGGTACCGGGGGTTTTAAATCAGACTCACAAATGACGAAGTGGTCTTTTATGAAAACCCAGGGTCATATTTACGTCGAAGGAGAATAAACCGGCACCATTTCTATTTGACTCTTGCCTGTTACCGTCTATTTCATCACCCAGGTTCCCCAAAAAGCAACGCAGTATTGACAATTAGTAATTACAAATTCAAGATTTTGAGGAGTACAAAAATCAAAATTGACCTCTTTGAGATGAAAAAAATCAGTAATTTGTAAAATTGAGCTATTTGAGCAGTTTTAAAAACCTAAAATTACTATATTCGTACGCTCAAAAAACTAGCGAAAGAATATAACAGTTCAGTTAATAAATAACCAGAAAACGGATGGCAACATTAGAGAAAATAAGAAACCGTGCAGGTATTGGAATTACCATCTTTATTGGAGTTGCCCTGGCAGCATTTGTCTTGGGAGATGCTGTAAAATCAGGCAGTTCAATAATGCGTGGCAATGAACAGGTAATTGCTGAGATTGCCGGTAAAAGTGTCGATTTTAAGGAATTTCAACAGAAGGTAGATGACCTTATGAACATATATAAGATGAACTCAGGTTCCTCTTCTATTGATCAAAAAACGACGGAACAAATCAGGGAACAGACCTGGATGGGACTTGTCAGGAACTATACCATGAAAAATATTTATGCAAAGCTTGGCATAGATGTAACCTCTAATGAGTTATTCGACCTCGTACAGGGAGATAATCCGCATCCGATAATTCAGAATCTTTTCCGTGATCCAAAAACAGGTACAGTTAACCGTCAGGCTTTGATTCAGTTCCTGAAATATCAGCAATCTAATGCAACAGGGCCTGAGCGGAGCTACTGGCTTTTTATTGAAAACCAGATTCTGGAAGAGCGCTCCTTCACAAAATACAGTAATCTTCTTTCCAAAGGCATCTATACTACTACTGACGAGGCAAAATTCAGCGCTGAAGAGAAGAGCAAGAAAGTCAACATTGAATATGTTGGCAAGCAATATAGTTCTGTTCCTGACAGTACCGTAAAAGTCTCGCAGGAAGAATCGCAGAAATATTATGAAGCTCACAAGGAAAAATACAAACAGGAAGCTACCCGCGAAATCGAGTATGTACTTTTCCCTGTTGTAGCCTCGAAAAGTGACGAAGACAAGGTAGTCAAGTGGATTACTGATATTAAAACAGAATTTGCTGCGGTTGAAGATCCTGCTGCTTATGTCAACGTTAACTCTGACAAACAGTTCGATCCTGCCTTCTATAAAAAATCAGAACTGGCACCAACAATTGCTGATTTTGCCTTCAGTGGCAAACCTGGTGATATTTACGGACCTTACAAAGAAGGACAAAGCTGGAAATTGTGCAAGATCCAGAAATTTGAAGATTTACCGGATTCGGTCGATGCCCGTCACATCCTTATTCGCGTAGCTACACAAGCAGATGTTGCCAAAGCGCAAAGTAAAGTTGACAGTTTGAAAAGAGTGCTTACACTGGGTGGCAATTTTGCGGAATTGGCCCGTAAATATTCAAACGATGAAGGTTCCGCTGTTAAAGGCGGTGAGCTGGGTTGGTTTAAACGTGGTCAGATGGTTAAACCTTTTGAAGATGCAGCATTTTTCGGAAAAATAAATGACTACCAAATAGTTAATTCTCAATTCGGTATACATCTGATACAGGTGACCAAGCGTGGCAATACCGTTCAGAATGTTCAGCTGGCAACAATTGTGCGCAATATTGAGCCAAGCAGCCAGACTTATCAGCAAACCTACGCATCTGCATCCAAATTTGCAGCTGAAAATGGCGACTTGAAAAAATTCCGTGCTACAGTTACTTCCCAGGGTCTGGACAAACGTATGGCCAGTCTGCTGGAAGCTGACAAGGATGTTGCAGGATTGGAGAACTCAAGATTACTTGTGCGTGCCGCCTTCAAGGCAGAAGTTGGTAAACCGGTTATAAGTTCTGAAAACACTCCAATTTTTGAACTCGGTAATCAATTCGTGGTTGCCGTATTGACTGGTATTCAAGACAAAGGGTATTCGAGTTTCAGTACGGTCAGGCCAACCATCGAACTGACCTTAAGAAAAGATAAAAAAGCCGAACAACTGAAGGAGAAAATGTCAGGCAAAACGGATCTTAATGCACTTGCTTCTTCTCTGGGTACAACTGTTGGGCAGGCCCAGGATATCAACTTTGACTCCTACCAGATTCCGGGACTTGGCATTGAACCTGTTATAGCAGGTGTTGCTTCTGTATTGGAACCAGGTGCAGTTTCAAAACCTGTAGCCGGAACAAATGGAGTATATGTTGTTAAGGCTACTGCTGTCAATAAAGGTGCAACAGCTGATATTGAAGCAGAAAAATATCAAAACAAGATGGCTCTGTCATATAGAGTTTCTGTTCAGGCATTTGAAGCATTAAAAGAAAATGCAGCAGTTGTAGACAAAAGGGCTAAATTTTATTGATAACTGATCTGTCTGTATCATAAAACAAAAAGGATGCTTTGAGGCATCCTTTTTGTTTTATGATAATACTTCTTGCCAGACAAAGTAGTCGGGAGGAAAAACTTCTGATTTGACAATCGGTTCCTTTTCGAAGAGGCCATAAACCGAGGATCCACTACCTGACATAGAGGCATATGCTGCTCCCATCTCGGATAACTTGTTTTTGATTTTGGCAATAGCAGGAAATTTTTTAAAGACTGATTCTTCAAAATCATTTTTGATTCTGGTATTCCATTCAGATATTTCACCCTTTATAATTTTATTAAAGTCAAAAGGATAATTTCCGGGCTCGACCCCGGAATATGCTTCTTTGGTGTCAACGCCAAAGGGTGGCTTAACAAGCAGGAGAAAATAGCCCTTCAGGCTAATTTCAGCCGGTGAGAGCACATCTCCCACTCCTGTGGCAAATGAGGGCCTGTTTTCGATGAAAAACGAGCAATCCGCCCCTAACTTTCCTGCGATAGTCCTGAGATTTTCAGTTGAGATTTTCAAATCCAGGAATTCATTCAGCGCTTTAAGAAAAAATGCGGCATCGGCGGATCCTCCTCCCAGTCCGGCTCCTGACGGTATTACCTTGTGCAAATGGATATCCATTCCAGGAAGCAAAAAATCTTCGCTCAACAAACTGTAGGCTTTTAAAACGATGTTCTGGTCAGGAGTAATATTAAGGTTTAAACCACTGCAGCCAAAATTTAGCTTGTTATTCCCGTTCAATACAAATTCCAGGGCATCCTTCAGTCCTACAGGATAAAAGAGCGTTTTAATCTCGTGATAACCATCCGATCTTCTATGGAGGATGTTCAATCCGAAATTGATTTTTGCATTCGGGAAAATCACCATAACAGAATCTATATTAAGCAGTTAAACTCTCTGAATCTATCTGCAGCCCAATTTCTATTTCATAATATAAAAGCTGACCTCTACGAAGGATTGACATAACTTTCAAGCGGTTCGCAGGTACAGAATAGATTCCTGTCACCATAGGCATTGTCAACCCTTCCAACGGGTACCCAAAATTTATTATCGCGCAGCCATCCTAATGGATAGCATGCCTTCTCCCTTGAATAAGAGTGTTTCCACTCATTGGCTGTTAAAACATCCGGTGTATGAGGAGCATTTTTCAGAACATTGTCGTCCGGATCAGCATTTCCAGATTCTATTTCTTTGATTTCATTAAAAATTGAGTTGAGAGCATCAATAAAACGGTCGAGTTCCTCCTTTGATTCGCTTTCAGTTGGCTCAACCATGAGGGTTCCATGTACAGGAAAAGATAGAGTAGGTGCATGAAAGCCGTAGTCCATAAGCCTTTTGGCAATATCTGTTTCTGAAATATCTGCCGCACTCTTCAGGTGACGGCATTCCAGAATCATTTCATGGGCTACCCTGCCATTTGCTCCTGTATAAAGAATTCCAAAATTATCTTTAAGCCTGGTTGCTATGTAGTTGGCATTCAAAATGGCTATTTTGGTCGCATCTGTTAATCCGTCCGCGCCAAGCATTTTAATATACCCGTAAGTGATTGGCAACACAGAGGCACTACCCCAGGGTGCCGCAGAAACTGCATGAGATCCGATGTGTCCGTTATTCATGACGGGATGTGACGGAAGAAATTCTACCAGGTGCTTGGCGACACCAATAGGACCGACGCCCGGACCGCCACCGCCATGAGGAATAGCAAAAGTCTTGTGCAGATTGAGATGGCAGACATCTGCCCCAATTTTGAATGGATTGGTCAATCCTACCTGGGCGTTCATGTTTGCTCCGTCCATGTATACCTGTCCCCCGTTCTGGTGAATTATCCCGCACATTTCAACAATAGATGCTTCAAATACACCGTGTGTGGAAGGATAGGTGACCATAAATCCGGCCAGGTTGTCTTTGTATGATTCTGCCTTTACCCTCAATTCGTCCACATTGATGTTCCCGTTTTCATCACATCCGACAACCACAACCTGGTTTCCGGCCATTACCGCACTTGCAGGATTGGTCCCATGCGCAGAAGATGGAATCAGTACCACATTCCGATGACCTTCTCCCCTGCTTTTGTGGTAATCCCTGATAACCAGCAGTCCGGCATATTCTCCGGCAGCTCCGGAATTCGGCTGGAATGAGATATCGGCAAAACCAGTGATCTCAGCTAAATCCCGACGCATTTCTTCCATCATCTCATGGTAACCCATTGCCTGATTTTTAGGCACATATGGATGTATTCCGTTAAATTCAATCCAACTGAGAGGAAGCATCTCTGTGGCAGCATTCAGTTTCATGGTACAGGAACCAAGTGAAATCATTGAATGCACCAGAGAAATATCCTTCTTTTCCAGTCTTTTTATGTATCTCGCCATTTCTGTTTCAGAACGGTAACGGCTGAACACATCTTGTTTAAGAAAGGCAGACTTTCGGCTAAAGCTTTCAGTTATATTACTTAGTTCAGGAATCTGTTCCATTCGGGGAACCTGCTTGTTGGCAGCTTTAGCAAAAACCTCCAGTATCCAGTTGATATCTTCAAGATTGGTTGTCTCATCAATACTTATTCCCACTTCTCCCAGTTCGAAATACCGAAAATTCATTTCCAGCGCAACAGAGAGCCATTCAATATCCTCCCTCTTGACGTGTTTTGGAAGGATTATCTTCAGAGTATCAAAAAAATCTGACGTAATACATCTGTAGCCAAGTTTTTCAACTTCTGCAGCAACAAGTGAGGCGATACTATGGACACGTTCAGCGATGTTCCTGATACCTTCAGGACCATGGTAAATAGCATACATTCCAGCCATGGTGGCGAGCAATCCCTGGGAAGTGCATATGTTTGAAGTGGCTTTCTCTCTCTTTATATGTTGTTCTCTGGTTTGCAAAGCAAGACGAAGTGCCGGTTTTCCGCTTGAATCCTTTGATACACCGATGATCCTCCCGGGGATATCTCTTTTGTATTCATCACGCGTGGCAAAAAAAGCAGCTGATGGTCCGCCGTAACCCATAGGTACTCCAAAACGCTGTGTGGATCCGAATACTATATCTGCTCCCCATTCTCCCGGAGGAGTCAGTAATGCAAGGGAAAGAAGGTCTGCAGCAACGGCAATCTTAGCACCGGCTGCCTGTACTTTTGTAGTAAATTCCTTATAATCAAAAATTACACCGTCTGAATTAGGATATTGGACGATCGCACCAAAACATTTTTCACTTAAAACAGCATTTCTGAAATCTCCGACTTCGACTTCTATTCCCAGCGGTTCGGCACGCAGAAAAAGGACATCAAGTGTTTGGGGCCATATTTTCTCATCTACGAAGCATACATTGGCTCCGGCTTTCTCCTGTGCCCTGGAACGAAGGGAATACATCATATGAAGAGCTTCTGCTGCGGCAGTTGCCTCATCGAGCAAGGAAGCATTGGCAAGCGGCATGGAGGTCATTTCACAGACCATGGTTTGAAAATTAAGCAAAGCCTCAAGCCTGCCCTGTGAAATCTCTGCCTGGTAAGGCGTATAGGAAGTGTACCAAACAGGATTTTCCAGGATGTTGCGTAAAATCACTGCAGGTGTAATGGTATCATACCATCCCATGCCAATATATGTATTGAATACTTTGTTTTTGGATGCAAGGTGCAGTATCCTCCTGTAATATTCCCTTTCAGTCAACCCATTCGGCAGATTAAGCGGTTTTTCCAGCCTGATATTGGAGGGCACGGTCTGATCAATCAGTTCATCAAGAGATGTTACTCCTATAACTGCAAGCATATCGAGAATTTCTTTGTCTCTTGGACCTATGTGACGGTTAACAAATTTGTCTATGGCCATTTTGAAAGTATTTGAAATTGTATTTAATGTCTAAATAAAATAACTCAATGTAATTGGATCACCTGCAACGCTTAAAGCTATCCAGCCAAATATTTACCTCAGGAAAGGATTTGTTCTTTTCTCTATTCCTACAGATGTTGAACCACCATGCCCTGGATAAATTTTTACATCATTTTCCAGCACCAGCAATTTTTCCCTGATTCCGGAAATCAGGAGATCATGATTTCCTCCGGGCAGGTCAGACCGTCCAACCGATCCTTCGAAAATGATATCACCTACAACCAGAATTTTATCCTGTTCTCCGTAAAAAGCAACACTTCCAGGAGAATGGCCCGGAACATGTATGACTTTTAACTCCGTATCCCCAAACTTTATTAACTCTCCCTCCTTTAGAATCTCCACATTGACGGGAGGATTATTCATCGTGATTCCGAAAAGCGCGGCGTATTGTTTTGCCTCAGCCGGCATGTTTGCATCACCGGAATGTATCCGAAATTTGCAATTCCACTTTTCAGCAGCAAAACCATTTCCCATAAGATGGTCAAAATGACCGTGCGTATTCAACAATTCAACAATTTTAACATTCTGTTTTTCAACAAAATAAGCCAATTCATCCTCTTCATCGGCATAATAACATGCAGGATCAATCAATATCCCCTCGCCTGTTTCATCCCAAAGCAAATAGGCATTAACAGCGACCGGATTAAAAGTAAATTTTTTGATTTGTATCATCTATGATATTTGCTATCGTATGCGAAATTTTGCACTAATTTATTATAAACTGATTGACAGACAGTTAAAATTGAAAGTTATTCATTTCTCCGATCAGCTGTACCCGGGAGTAATGGGACGAAGACAAAATTGCCGGCATCTGATTCAGAATATTCAGTCTCGCTTGTCCTCGTAATAATCTTCATAACCTGGTATTCTCTGCCACCTACAGGGATAACCATCCGTCCGCCGATTGCAAGCTGCTCGAGTAAACGCGGTGGTATTGAATCAGCCCCTGCTGTAACAATAATTTTATCAAAAGGACCATATGTCGGTAATCCCAGATACCCATCCCCATAAAAAAATTGAGGATTGTAACCCAATTCAGGAAGCAAAGTCCTGGCAAAATCGTAAAGCGACCTTTGTCTTTCAATGGTATACAATCTAACGCCCATCTCACACAAAACAGCTGCCTGGTACCCGGATCCCGTCCCCACTTCAAGTACTCTGTCCATCTTTTTAATTTTCAAGGCTTCTGTCTGAAAAGCAACGGTATATGGCTGGGAAATCGTTTGTCCTGCTGCTATCGGAAAGGCTTTGTCGACATAAGCAAAACCAATAAAACTGTTGTCCATAAATAGGTGGCGGGGAACGGCACTGATAGCCCTCAGAACAGATTCATCGCTGATTCCTTTGTTGCGGATTTCATCAACCAGTTTTTTTCTTAATCCCTTGTGTTTGAAGGTATCTTCCAATTTATTTGTGTTTTGTGTCCTGATTGCAAAATTACTAATCTCGCCGGGTTTTTCAACATTGAATAGTTGATAAATATAGATTTCCGGAGGTAGAGGAACAAAAGCAATAAAGTACATTTACATCAGTATGTTAAACGGAGCTTTTTTATATTCGGGAGTACCGGATGAATTTTTTACTGCGTCGCTTCACTCAATCAGGGGAGCAAGATGGGTTACTGTGGCTCCGGCAATGAAAAATCAGGATTGCGGGATTCCGGATAACCCCATTCTCCATAATTTCAACATGGTAGCTATCCTGGATGCTGAATTCACGTCATTCGCTTGTCTTTCAGAACTGGTCAGGAGAGGTTGCCACCTGTTCCTGACTGAAAAACAAAAAATGTCACCGGATGAAATGATCAAACTGTCTCATCTGGCGGAAGAGGGAAATACATTGATTCAATTTCGCAATGACCTTCTTTTCCATCCTTCATTTGTTACAGACAACAAGAATCGACAGGAAACAAAACTAGTTGTTTTGCAGCATGTTGCACCACAAAAACATTATATGCTGCAGGAAATGCTCTACTGCAATTTACTGATGACACTCAAAATAATAGATGCCGAACCCTCTCGAATCAATGTCTGTTCAATTCCCTCTTCCGGAGAACAGGCCGATATTGTGAATCTTCATATGAATTTTAATAACGGATCTGCAGCCTCACTCACCTTTTCATTTACCGGCAGGAAAACTGAACACCTGGTTTCAGTTCATTCGTCGAAAGGAACAACGTCTTACAATTTTGAGAACAAAAACCTGTTTCCGGCTTCGCTTAATCAGGAATCCGGAAAAAAATCATTTCCAGACAACTGGCTTTTATTCAAACAAATAACCCACTTTACTGAATCAATTCTTAAAAAGAGCTGCCAGCGAAATGTATTAAGTGAAGAAGCCAAAATATTTATGCTGATTGAGAGAATCAACCAAAAACTGCTGGTAGGTTCGGTCTTGATATAGTTTAGATTCTTTCTAAATTAACCCCAGGTCGATTTCCGAGATGACATATTCTATCATGCGATCTTCGTTAGCAGGATCGTATTCGGCTTTAAGATCATGGCCAAATAATTTTGCTACTGACTGCCAGAAAAAAGCTGAAAATCCCCCCTTAAATTCCTTTATTATTTCATAGGAAGAATTGCCGGTTTCCCTGTCCAGCAACTTTATCAGGATACGTCCCTCTGATACCTTCATTTTTCGAAGGTCGCCTTCAAATTCTGCAAACAGCTGTTTCTCAACATCTTTAACGTAATTCTTCCGTTCCCTGTTCGATTTGAAAGAGATATATACCCTGTTGTACTCAGTTAGTTTGATTGCTGCAACCTTTGCTATCGGATAAACTTTTTTAACCTTCATTTCCAGACTGGTCAATTGCCTGAGTTTTCTCGGGGACATATCTTTCTTATCCGGGAAAATATATACTGGTTTCATGTCAAAATGCAAAGTAGAATCCAATGGACCGGAGATTGAATCTTTATCAGTTGCCTTCTTCACCTCTTTTGTCTGAGAGACTGCAATGAATGGGATAATCATCAAAATAAAAATATAGTACCATCTATTAAACATCGCCCTGTCGTTTGCTGCAAATTTAATAAAGGAATCAGCGAATTGGCTATTCTATCGTATCTAATAAAGGTTGTTTAACATTCTTTACCTGCTTAATATTGAATATCTTTGCAGTAAAATGGAAAACCTTGTTGCTTACTATGATCCCCGGCAATTGAATAATTCATCTATACTATTACATTTCAATGTTTTAGATAATATATTTAGTAAAATTCTATCAGACATCCTACTTTACCTATGGATAAATTAAATGTGAGTGTGACATCCGAGATTGGCGAACTGGAAGGAGTAATCCTGCACAGTCCGGGGTCAGAAGTTGAGAACATGACCCCTGAAAATGCCGAAAGAGCACTATACAGTGATATACTTAACCTTTCTGTTGCATCAAGGGAGTATCTGGAACTGAAAGAAGTTTTAAATAAAATGACAAAAACCTATGAAGTTAAGCAGTTGTTAATAGAAACACTCCAAAACAACGGTTCAAAGGAAGCACTTGTCAGGAACATCTGTGAACATGAATCAGCTTATGATGAACTGGATCTGCTTCTTAACATGCAGCCGGAAATTCTTGCCAGGCAACTTATTGAAGGTGTTGTTCTTAAACGGGACAACCTTACCAAGTTTCTGAGCACTGAAAGATATTCAATGCGGCCACTTCATAATTTTCTTTTTACCCGTGATTCTGCCATTTCTGTCTGGAACGATGTATTGATCGGGAAAATGGCCAGTAAGGTCAGGGAACGTGAATCTTTGATAATGGAAACCATTTTCAGGGATCATCCTTCCATGCAGGTAAATACAATCAATCCTGAACGGATTGCCGGAGGCAGGAATGTTTACCAGAATGCCACCATTGAAGGAGGTGATGTTGAAATTGCAAATGAACATATCATTCTTGTTGGCAGTGGTGCAAGAACCTCAACGGAAGGGATAGATTTGCTGACAGAGATTATCAAAGAGAAGAAAGAAGGAACTAAGTACCTGATTGTTCAGGAGTTGCCCAGGACTCCAGAGTCATTCATTCACCTGGACATGACATTTACCTTCCTGGATAAAAATGCATGTATGGTCTATGAACCGCTAATTATAAAGAAAACGAAATACCATACAATAAAAATTACCATTGACAATGGCAAGGTTACCTCCATCCGGGAAGAAGTCAGCCTCCTCAAAGCACTCGAACGGTGCGGCATGGAATTAATTCCAATCAATTGCGGCGGACACGGTGATCCCTGGATAATGGAGAGGGAACAGTGGCACAGTGGCGCCAACTTTTTTGCCATTGCTCCCGGTAAGGTGATCGGATATGAAAGAAATGAGAAGACACTGGAAGAGATGAACCGTAATGGCTTTGAGATTATAAAAGCCATGGATATTATCGAAAACAAGGTGAAAATCGGGGATTATGACAGAGCCGTTATCACAATTGCAGGGTCAGAACTTGCCAGGGGAGGCGGCGGGGCAAGGTGCATGACCATGCCTGTAAAAAGAAAAAATGTTGACTGGTAGTCAGTATGAGAAAACTGGAAAACAAGGAACTTGCAAGACCAAGTGTCGAGCAGTTTCACTCTCTTAGCAAAATGCCATTCGTAATTATACTGGACAATATCAGGAGCAGCCACAACATTGGCTCCGTTTTTCGTACAGCAGACGCTCTGCTTGCAGACAAAATTTACCTCTGCGGAATAACATCAGTGCCGCCTGACAAGGAAATCCGCAAAACTGCCTTAGGAGCAGAAAATACTGTCTCATGGGAATATAATCCATCTACACTTGAGGTAACATTTGATTTAAAGGCAAAAGGATATACTCTGATTGCCATTGAACAGGTCGAAAACAGCGTGAGTCTTGACCAATATTTTCCCCAGGAAAACGCCAGGCTGGCCCTGGTCTTTGGCAATGAAGTTAAAGGTGTGCAACAGGATGTTATCGATCAATGCGATATGGCAATCGAAATCCCACAGTACGGGACCAAACATTCTTTTAATATTTCTGTCAGCGTTGGAATCGTATTATGGGATATTTTCAATAAACTAAAAAAACCATTTAAAATACTGGGCCCCTGATAAGTTAACGTTTTTTGCAGTGCCTAAGTTGTCTTCTCATATTAATAGTACATATGCCAATTTGTGCTATTTGTGCAATTACTAAAAACTTTTTTAATTTTGCCGCATGACCGTAACTATCAGAAAAGTTAAAACCAAGAAAGACCTGCGTCTTTTTATTCATCTCCCAGCAGAAATCCACAAAGACCATAACAATTGGGTTCCACCCCTTTATATGGATGAATGGACCTATTTTGATCCAAAAAAGAATGGATTGTTCGATCATTGTGAACATATCCTGTTGCTTGCATACAAAGGCGAAAAGTGTGCAGGAAGGTGCATGGGATTAATCAGCAAGGAGTACAACAAATCCCACAACGAAAATCATGTCAGGTTTTCCAATCTCGAAACATTTAATGATCAGGAAGTCTTCGATGCCCTGATAAACTTTGTGGCGGAGTGGGGGAAGTCTTTCGGAATGGACACAATAGTAGGCCCTCTTGCTTTTTCTGATAAAGATCCACAGGGATTTCTGATTGAAGGTTACGACAAACCCGTTGTCATTGCTTCCAACTGCAATTTCCCCTACATGGTCAATCTTACTGAATCTGCAGGTTTTACAAAAAAGGTTGACCTTGTAGTATATCAGATTCCGATTCCTGAACAGATTCCAGAACTTCACCAGAAAATTTTGCAACGGGCTGAAGAAAGGAATTCAAATTTAAAACTGCTCGAGTTTACCTCCAGGCGTCAAATCAAACCCCTTATCAGGCCAGCTCTCAAATTGGTTAATAATACATTTGGCGACATATACGGTTTTATTCCTTTCAATGAAAAGGAGATGGACGATTTTGCCAACAAGTACCTGTTTTTAATCAACCCAAGGTATGTAAAGTTGATTGTCAATGAGAATAACGATATCATAGCGCTGTTTATCGGCATGGCTGATATAAGCGAAGGCATAAAGAAATCAAAAGGTTATCTTTTCCCATTTGGTATTTTCAAGATTTTTGCAGCGGCCCGCAAAACCAAACAGGTAAACCTGCTTTTGGGGGCTATTGACCCCCATTACCAGGGACGCGGACTGGATGTTTGGATGGGTCTGCAACTGGTAAGATCGGCGAAGGAAACAGGTAAGACTGTGATGGATTCTCATCTTGAACTGGAATATAATACCAAGGTGAGAGCCGAGATGGAAAAATTCGGAGGTAAGGTGTACAAGAAGTTCAGAATTTTCCAGAGGGAAATCTGACCTCAAACCGATACCTTCCTGATCCTATCTTATACGCGATCACATCACCTTCTTTCTTAACGAGGGTAACCTCCTCTGCATTTTCAACCGGTTTGCCGGATTCATATATGACAGAACCGGGCTTGAAAGGTAACCAAACCTCTGACTGGCAATTAAATGGAATCTCAATATTCATTTCCAGGGTATTGCCCCTCTTTACCCAACCTGAACTAAAGTCTCCCCGTACTGTCTGTAGTTTGCAATCCACACGGCCCAGATCAACAGGAATGTAAGGATGCAGGATTGTTTTCCCGTAAGCAGGGTAATTTTCCAATAGCCTTATTCCCGCCAGTGTCTCATAAAACCAGCTGTCTATACTTCCCATCATCACATGGTTGTGCGACTGCTTAAGCGTCCAGAATTCACACATGGTATTATATTTTTTCATCATTTCGGACCAGCTGGGATATCCTTTCTGATTTACCAGCATCCATGCAATATCTGCCCTTCCGTTAACTGAAAGTACCTCTGGCAGATATTTGGTCCCCAGAACTCCTGTGGTGAGATGGCCGGAATCAGTAACCATGATCTGATCCACGAGGGATTTCAGCACCAATTCCCGATGACCATGTGGAACAAGATTAAGGTAAAGGGGGAACGCATCAGCCATTTGACTGCCATCATGGTAAACATTTTGCCCGGGCTGAAAATAATTTTCATTGTATGCAGTTTTGATTTTTTCAGCCATCCCTGCATAATAAACAGAATCAGATTTTTTGCCAATGAGACCTGCCATTTTTGACAAGAGCACAGCATCCAGGTAAAAATAGGCGGTAGGGACCGACTCAGGTTCACCCTCTTTCCAGTTCTTTGACCTGCTCCCCCAATCTCCGATCCAGCCTTTTGGCTGAATGAACCCGCTGGCATGGCCTTCCAAAAACCGGAAGTATCTGGCCATCGCATCAAAATGACTATTAATCAGTTGCTTGTCGCCATAATAAAGGTAATTGTCCCATACCATGGTCAGGTAGGTACTGCTCCACTCCACCCCTTCATCGCGCATATACGGACGTGGAGAGATAATTGGAATATCTCCGGATGTCATATCCTGATTTGCCCTGATTCCGCTGAACCAATTCCTGTAAAACCTTGCCATATCGAAATTGAACATAGCTTCTTCTGCCGTAACCTGAGCATCTCCCATCCATCCGAGCCGCTCATCACGCTGGGGACAATCCATGGGATAACCTATCATGTTGCTTTTCTGTGACCAAACTGTCGCTTTGTGGATTTTATTGACAAGTTCATTGTCACAATTGAATGTCCCGGCAGGTTGATTATCAGAATGAACCACACAACCTACTACTTTTATAATTTCCGTCGAAGGGGATTCCGTTGTGATTTCGGCAAACTGAAATCCGAAATAGGTGAAATGAGGTTCATAAACTTCCGTCCCCTCCCCTTTTAATATATATTCAGCTGTTGCCTTTGCATTTTCATTGCATGTGACATCAAGATTACCAGACAAATCAAGCTCCTCAGAATACCTGATTTTGATTTTAGTCCCCTTTTCTCCCTTCATGACAATACGGGTCCAACCTGCGAAATTCTGACCAAAATCATAGATTTTAGCGCCGGACGTTGATTTGGTAACTTTCTTAGGATCAAAAATCTGAACTACCCTGACCGGAGGCATATCCGACGGAATTAACTTTCCCTTCGGAGGTTCAACCTCTGTCGCATTTTTCCATGAAGTATCATCGAATCCCGGTCTCATCCAGCCTGGTGGCTCCTTCGATGCATCATAAAACTCTCCGTCATAGATACAGTTGTAAAGGGAAGGGCCGGGTGCAGTTTTCCAGTTTCGGTCCGACAAAATGGTCTCAATGGTACCATCTGTATATTCAAGGCGCAACTGCAGTATTGCCTTTTTGTGCCCAAACCACTGCATTCTGTATTCCTGCCACCATTTTTTATAAGGATTGTACCATCCGTTGCCAAGATGAATGGCCAGTACATTGCTACCGGTGACTAACATGCTGGTTACATCAAAAGTGTCAAATAATATCTCTTTGTGATAAGGGGTCTTTGCAGGTGATAACTGTTGATCACCAACTTTCTTGCCATTGACAAAAAACTCATAGAGGCCAAGACCGGTAACTGAAGCTGTGGCTGTCCGGACTCTTCCTGCAAGGTGAAAACCATGTCTCAGTAATACTGAACGGCCATCATGAACAACAGAATCACCACTGTTACCCTCATCTTTCGCACCTGAAAAGAAACCCTTGGGTGGTAGCGGATCATGCACAGGGCCTGCTCCAATCCATGTTGCCTGCCATTCCGAATTGTCAAGAATGGAGGTTTTAAAATGATTAATCTCACTTTTCGCGCTATTTCCCTTTCCATCCCAGATTGTTACCCGATAGAAATAACTTTTATTGCTTTCAAGAGGTCTCCCGTTACAGGTGACAAGTAGCGTGCTGGCTGACTCGACCTTGCCGGAATTCCAAATGTCGGCTGGTCTGTTGGTAAGATGATCTGCTGATGATGCAACTTCGATCTGATATGCCTTTTGAATGGCTCCCCGATAATCTGAAACAGCTATCCAGCTGAATCTGGGTGTCACTTTTGCCCCCTCTCCGGAAATTTTTACAAAATCACACCTCAATTTAGAAATTTGTAATGATTCTAAATTTGAGCAAAACACCTCCCGGTGAGTTAAAATCAATACAAAAAGCGTCAAAATTAACTGTATTTTTTTCATTTATTGACTTAATTCAAAGATGATTACATTTTTTGCAAAGAAACTACAAATTAACCTAATTCATAGACTGAAATGGAGCATTGCGGGTTGAAATGGAGAAACAAAATATAAAAAAATGCTTAGATTTGACCTACTGATTCTAAAAAATCGGTAAGAATCAGTTTTGCCTTGAGACTTGTGGTCCCGTGTTTTGAAAACATTTTCAGAATTTTTCAATTAAGGAGTACCACAAAACCTATGGTTTAATAAATTGATCTCAAATGAAACCCACCTGAACTATCGTTCTCAGAATGGAATGTATAAATCATTGGGTTTTCCCCCGCCGGATCGGGGCAGGCCATGATAACGTTTTTATATTCAGTAATTTAACAATAATAATTACAAATGAATATTCTTTTTATGTTGATTGGTGTAAGTCTTTTTGCAGCCCTGATATTCTTAGCCCTGTTTATATGGGCTGTCAGGTCAGGCCAGTATGACGACAATTATACTCCCTCAATCAGGATTCTCTTTGAAGATGAGACTGAGGAGGATGAAATCAAGTAATTTCAGACTTTCTTTAAATTTTCAGGACCAAAAATTTTCAGGGCACAACAGAGCAACCATAAAGAACAAAAATTGAGGCACTTACACTAACTAATAGTAAACTAAACAAGTTACATAAAGAGGCTTATGGAAATACAGAAATTTAATTATGACAATGCGATTGTTAAAAACTTCATCCTTGCCACACTGGTATGGGGTGCGGTTGCTCTGCTGGTAGGGTTGATTGCGGCTTTGGAACTTGCTTTCCCTGCACTCAATCTTGGCATAGAATATATTTCTTTCGGCAGAGTAAGGCCGGTTCACACCAATGCAGTAATCTTTGCTTTTATCGGTAATGCCATGTTTGCAGGTATATACTATTCATTGCAGAGGGTGTTGAAAGCCAGACTTTTCAATGACATGCTCGGCAAGATACATTTCTGGCTTTGGCAAACAATCATTGTCCTTGCAGCAGTAACCTTACTTGGCGGGTTTACGACCGGGAAGGAATATGCAGAACTTGAGTGGCCTATCGACATTCTGATAGCTGTCGCATGGCTCTGTTTCGGAGCAAATATGATCGGAACAGTGATCAGGCGCCGCGAGAAGCACATCTATGCTGCTGTTTGGTGGTATCTTGCGACTTTTATCGGAGTTACCATTCTGCATGTTGTAAATTCAATTGAATTGCCAGTTTCGTTACTCAAAAGCTACCCGGTTTATGCTGGGGCTCAGGACGCAGTCGTCCAATGGTGGTATGGCCACAATGCTGTTGCTTTCTTCCTGACGACACCATTCCTTGGCTTAATGTATTATTACCTGCCCAAGTCATCAGGCAGGCCGATATACTCGTACCAGCTTTCCATTATCCATTTCTGGTCCCTGATATTTTTATATATGTGGGCAGGGCCACACCATTTACTGTATAATGCATTGCCCGACTGGGTTCAGGCACTGGGTGTGACTTTTTCTGTCATGTTGATTGCACCCTCATGGGGAGGAATGATCAATGGACTGATGACCCTTAGGGGGGCATGGGATAAAGTCAGGGAAGACCCGGGGCTTAAATTCATGGTTATTGCCATCACTGCCTATGGTATGGCGACTTTTGAAGGACCCATGATGTCGCTTAAAAGTGTCAACGCCGTCAGCCACTTTACGGACTGGACCATTGCCCACACACACATTGCAGGAATGGGCTGGAATGGAGGCCTGATCTTTGGAATGCTTTACTGGCTCGTCCCAAAGCTTTTCAGGACTCCACTTTACTCCAAAAAACTTGCCAATACACATTTCTGGATTGCAACCCTGGGTATACTCCTTTTTGCCATCCCGCTGTACTGGTCCGGCATCACACAATGGCTTATGCTGAGGGAATACACACCTGACGGATTGCTGGCTTACCCGATCTTTATGGAAACAACAGTCCGTATTCTCCCGATGTACCACATACGGATTCTGGGCGGAATGCTCTTTTTAGCAGGGTTCATCATTTTCTTGTACAACATCGGCAAAACAATGGCCGCAGGACAGATTGTTCCGAATGAAGCGGCTGAGGCAGCCGGGTTTGTTAACACCGAAACCAGGGAACAGAGTGGTGAAACACCACACCGCTGGCTTGAAAGAAAGGGAGTCCGTTTGGCCATTTTAATGTTCATTGCATTAGCGATTGGCGGAATCGTTGAAATTATTCCGATGTTGAAGGTTCAGTCCAACATCCCTACGATCTCGACTGTTACACCATATACGCCGCTTGAACTGGCAGGGAGAGACATCTATATTGCCAATGGCTGCTATAACTGTCATTCGCAACAGGTTAGGGCATTGAGGTTTGAGACTGACCGATATGGTGAATATTCAAAAATAGGTGAATTCGTTTACGACCACCCATTCCAGTGGGGATCAAGAAGGACAGGTCCGGATTTGGCAAGAGCCGGATATATTGGTAGTTCAACATATAAAACAGCCATCTGGCATTACAACCACTTTAATAAACCAACTGTCGTTGTTCCCGGATCCATCATGCCATCGTATTCGTTCCTGCTCGAAAAAGAAGTAAATATCAATGAAATACCTGCTAAAATCAGGGCCATGCGGATGCTTGGCGTACCTTACCAGGAAGGTTTTGACAGCAAGGCAATTGAGTCATTCATGGCAGATGCCGGTAAGATTGCAGATGAACTTAAGCAGGCTGGCGTTGATATTAAACCTACCAAGGAAGTAATCGCGTTGATTGCTTACCTCCATAAATTGGGAAGAGACATCTCCCCTGCCGGAACCACACCTTCCAACATTCAAAAATAATAATCATGGGATTTGTCAGTGAAACATTGTCGGGTATCAATGGGATTGAATGGTACTATATAATCGGGATCATCCTGTTTATCAGTTTGTTTATTGGAGTCGTAATCTACACTTATGCTATTCCAAAGATGGATCTGATCAGGTTCAAATCTTCCATCTTCGAAGAAGATGAGTTAACCAACAATAAAATATGAATAAAATTAATGATTGATTTAAGTTGATTGATTTTTAATTTATAATTTAATCTCTTTATAATAAACTATTTACATAACAACTATTAATCAAAAACTTAATCTATTTATAATATATAATACTGTTAGTTATGACAGATCAGAATGATAAAATTAAAAACACACATCTTCCGGATGACAGATATGCTACCGATCACGACTATGACGGAATCAAGGAGCTAAACAACCCGTCACCATACTGGGTTCTCTTCCTGTTTTTAGGGACTATCGGTTTCGCGCTCTTTTATGCTGTCAACTACTTTGGCTACCCAAACAATGGCAAAGACCAGGTCAGTGAGTACAACCAACAGAAGGCAATAGCAGAAAAACAGATGGGTAGTCTGAATCCTGCCGGAGGCAACATTGTCATCGCATTGGACGACAAGGAACTATTGGCGCAGGGAGCCAAATTTTTTACAGAAAAGGGTTGTATTGCTTGTCATGGCGCCAAAGGTGAAGGAAACGCCATTGGCCCTAATTTGACAGATTCTTTCTGGATTCACGGTTGCAAACCGGAAGAAGTTGTAAAATTAATTAGCGAAGGTGTTCCTGAAAAAGGGATGACACCCTTCAAGAGTACCATGACCGAAGCACAGATCAGAAGTGTGGCCGGATATATTTTAGGTTCGTTAAAAGGATCAAATCCACCCAATGCCAAGGCACCACAAGGGGTTGAGTGCAAATAAAAAAAATGGGAAAAACAGGTGATCAGGATTTTCGGGATCGTCCGGAAAACATTGATGCTTCAGGTCAGCGAAAATGGATAAGGGCAAAACAGCCGGATGGGAAATGGTACCAGCGAAGAAATATTGTCGGATATACATTGATCCTATTTCTGATTTTAGCTCCTTTCCTGAAACTCGGTGGTCATCCATTTATGCTGCTGGATATACTCAACCGTAAATTCTTCATTTTTGGACTGACCGTGTTTGCCGAGGATACTTATATCCTGGCTCTTGTGATGGCTGTCGCGGTAATTTTCATTGTCCTTTTTACCGTGGTATTCGGAAGGGTCTGGTGCGGATGGGCTTGTCCGCAAACACTTTTTCTCGAACTTGTTTACAGGAAAATAGAATTTCTTATTGACGGGAATGGCCGGAAAAGTAACAGAAGATCCGAATCCCCTTTAACCTTAAAAATACGTTCTCTGTTAAAACACTCGTTGTATATTGCAGTATCACTGTTTTTTACCAATGTTTTGCTGATGTGGGTGATTGGTCCGGATCAGTTGTTTAAAATAATTTCAGAACCTGTAAGCCAGCATATTGCCGGGTTTATCGCTATGATGGCCCTTTCACTGTTCTATTATTGGATTTATGCCTATTTCAGAGAGCAGGTTTGCACTTTGTTTTGTCCTTATGGAAGAATGCAGGGGGTATTGCTCGATAACAACTCCATCGCTGTCATATATGACTATAAAAGAGGCGAACCCAGAAACCCGAAAGTGAGCGAGGGCGGTGATTGTATAAACTGCCGTCAGTGTATTGCCGTTTGTCCCACCGGAATAGACATCCGCAATGGTTCTCAGCTGGAATGCATTCATTGCGCTGCCTGCATCGATGAATGCAACACCGTGATGAAGAAGATCAACAAACCACGTAACCTGATCCGGTATGACTCTTTCCAGGGTATTGAAAGCGGGAAGCGTTCACTTTTAAATACCCGGTCTGTGGCATATTCCCTGGTTTTGGTTGCTCTTGTTGTTGCGCTGATGTTTACTATCGCGAACAGAACCACTATCGATGTTACATTATGGAGAGCGCAAGGCACACTGTATCAGCAGCTCGGCAATGATACCTATTCCAACATTTACCAGATAATGTTCCTGAACAAGGGGAATGAAGCAATTGAGTTAACTCCCAGGTTGATCGACTGCCCTAACGGGGAGCTAAGTATTGCCGGCGGTAAAGTAAGTTTGCCTCCAAATGGAAAGATGAAAGAGGCCCTGATTGTCAAAATGAAAAAAATTGCATTGACAGGAAAAGAAACAACATTCAAAATCGGATTGTATAGTGGAGATCAACTGAAAGAAACAATAACTACAAATTTCTTGGGACCGTGAAAGCCTCACGAACTATCGTTTACAAAACAGATTGACAGAACATTGAGGGTTCCATGAGTACGTATAGATTATCAATTATTTAACAATGATAATTACGAATGAAATTAAAAATCAACAATGAAGATTAAACTTAACTGGGGAAAAGCACTCATCATTTTTTTTACAATATTCTTCATCTGGATATTCTCTTTTGTCTTTTTTGCCATGCGTCAGAACAACGACCTGGTTTCTGAGGATTATTACCAGAAAGGTGCAGATTATACCACCCAGATCGATATCAACCGGAGGTCATTGACTTACAAGGATAGCATTCAAATCATTCAATCTGAGAAACAAATAAGGATTTCACTTTGCAAAAGTGTTGCATCATCCGGGGATTCAGTCCTGGTCTATTTCTTCCGTTCCTCAGACAAAGGAAAAGATGTGAGATTGCATTTCAGTTCTGCCGATTCTCCATTGATGATTGATAAAAATAAACTTTTTCATGGTCGTTACCAGGTTTTCATTTCATGGGGAAATCAGGATGGAAATTACATGGTAAAACAAATTCTGGATTTGGATTAAAATATTTGCCTAAAAAACCTGGTAGTTTTTTATATCGCGGCATTAAATCAGGTATCAGCCTGATTTGCTTTGTTCATTTGGTGAAGAAAATTATTGCCATTTCTAAAATAATACAATCTGTTCTTGTCCGTAAATACCAATAGCTGTTAATTGTATAATACATATAGTCAACTAATTAAACCATTCAAAGTATTATGAATATAGTATATACTGCATTTGTTCTGGGTCTTGCGGGCAGTATTCACTGCGTCGGCATGTGCGGTCCCATTGCACTGAGCCTGCCTTTAAGAGGAGATTCAATTTTTAAGAAGATTTGGGGGAGTATACTCTGGAGTGCCGGCAGGATAGTAACCTACAGCCTGATTGGCGCGCTCTTCGGTTTAATTGGACAAGGATTTAAATTCATTGGATATCAACAGATTATATCAATCGCTATTGGAATTCTAATGATACTATCCGTTATACTTCCATCTGTTTTTAAGAACTTCAGCGTCAGCCGGTCATTCCCTGTACTTCGTCATATCCGTAATGGAATGAAGCTTTTATTTCAGGGCAAAAACCTGATGGCCCTTTTTCTCATAGGAATCTTCAACGGGCTCCTTCCTTGCGGATTGGTATACCTGGCTGTTGCCGGAGCCATCGGAACCGCAGATCTGATGAAGGGAATTGCCTATATGGCACTTTTTGGTTTGGGCACACTACCAATGTTGCTGGCAGTTTCAATGTTCGGGAATATTGTGAGCCTGACCTTCCGAAAAAAAATCAACAAAGCAGTTCCTGCCATTGTAATCATTATTGGGATCATATTCATCTTAAGGGGACTAACCTTAGGTATACCCTTTCTTAGCCCACCACAAGAAAAACTTACCCCCACACATCAAATGGAACTAAAAGATGCAAAGGTAAAGACTTCCGTGGAACATTCATGTTGTGAGCAACCATCCGGCAAAACGGAATAACACTTCTATTGCCGTAATCCAATAAATATAATGAACCCTGATAACCAATGCATTCATTGTGGTTCCGATTGTGGTAAAACTCCTGTGCGACATGGAGAGCATATTTTTTGCTGCGATGGATGCAGCATGGTCTATCAGATTCTTAATGAAAATAAACTGTCGAAATATTATTCCCTGGAAAAAACTCCCGGGATAAAAGTGTCAGATCTCAGCTATGACAGCAAATATGCTTTTTTAGACAAAGAGGAGGTAAAAGCCAGGTTATTTGAATTCCTGGAGGACTCCATTGGAAAAGTTACTTTTTATATTCCGGTAATCCACTGCATATCATGCATCTGGCTCCTGGAACATCTCAACAAATTAAATCCCGGGATAATCAATTCTTCGGTAAATTTCATTACCAGAAAGGCCACTATAACTTTCAACACCTCAGAAATCACATTGCGCCAACTGGTTGAGCTATTGGTTTCAATCAACTATGTGCCTGATATCTCACAACAGACCCTGGAGAAAAAACAGAACGTATCAGGCGACAGGACTTTATTGTATAAAATAGGTGTCGCAGGGTTTGTGTTTGGAAACGTGATGTTATACAGCCTGCCGGAATACCTGAATCACAAGCCATTAGGTGAATCCCTTGGAGTATTCCTCTATTTTCTGAGTTATGTTCTGTTGATTCCGCTGGTGTTTTACAGCGGAAGCGATTATATTATCTCGGCATGGCAGAGCGTGAAAAGGGGTATAATCAACATCAATCTGCCTGTTGCTATTGGAATCTTAGCTCTCTTTACAGTTACCACATATGATGTATTCACTTTGCGAGGGCCTGGTTATTCCGATTCTTTGGCAGGATTTCTGTTTTTCCTTCTCCTGGGCAGATGGTACCAGAGTAAAAGTTACGAAGCACTGTCTTTTGACAGAGACTATAAGTCATATTTTCCGGTAGCTGTTAGCAAGATTGCCGGTAGCGTTGAAATCAGCACTTTGCTTGGAGAAATATCCAAAGGCGACGAACTTCTGATCCGAAACAAGGAACTGATACCGGCAGACTCGGTTCTGGTAAGCGGGACAGCACTGATTGATTATAGTTTCGTAACCGGCGAATCGACAGCTATCCGGAAAAACACCGGGGAATTTATCTATGCCGGTGGCAGACAAACAGGTGGAGCCATAACTGTTTGTGTCCAAAAATCAGTCGTCCAAAGCCACCTCACCCAATTATGGAACCAGGAAGAGGAGAAAATCCATTCATCAAAATCGATGATTAACCTTACCGACAAGCTTAGTGTTTCATTTACGGTGGTAATACTTGTAATAGCAGTTAGCGGACTAGGTTGGTGGCTCTGGTTTGAAAACCTGCACAAGGCACTCACAGTTTTTACATCAGTGCTCATCGTCGCCTGTCCCTGTGCCCTCTCCATGTCGCTGCCGTTTACGCTGGGCAGTACAATGCGAATTTTTGGTAAAAAGGGAATCTACATTAAGAACACCAGCGTTGTCGAAAAAATGGTGCAAATTGATACCATAGTTTTTGACAAAACGGGCACGATAACCAAGCCGGATGCCAATAAAATAGTATTCATCGGAGAGCCGCTGAGCGAAACGGAAATAAAAGCAGTATTTTCACTTGCCAGGCAGTCTACCCACCCGCTCAGTAACGCTATCGCCCGGTTTTACCAGTCTTCAGACCCTTTGGAAACATCAGGCTTTGTAGAAATAGCAGGCAGGGGAATTTTTGGATTCGTAGATGGGTTATCCGTCAAATTGGGTTCAATGGAATACGTAACAGGAATTACTGAACCGGCTGTTCACAATGCATCACGGGTATATCTGTCAGTCGACGGACAGCCAAAAGGCTATTTCACCATTGAGAATCAGTACAGGGATGGTTTTGATACCCTGATGAATGACCTGAAAGATCGTTTCGACATTTACCTTCTTTCGGGTGACAATGATTCCGAAAGAGAGAAGCTTAAAACCTATTTCGAACCTTCAAAAATGTTTTTCAACCAAAAAGCACAGGAAAAGATGGATTTTATCAAGTCTCTTCAGCTCCAAGGAAAAAAAGTACTGATGACAGGTGATGGATTGAATGATGCCGGTGCTTTTCTTCAGAGTGAGGTTGCGCTCTCCATCGCTGATGATATCTATCATTTCTCACCGGCAGGTGATGCTATTGTTGATGCCTCTCAAATTGGGCAACTTGGCCGTTTTATCAACTTTGCACATCAGTCACTCAGAATTGTAAAGATCAGTTTTGCCATTTCCTTCCTGTACAATATTGTCGGCTTATCCTATGCTTTGTCCGGTCATCTTTCCCCGGTTGTTGCAGCAATCCTTATGCCGGTCAGTTCCGTTTCGGTCGTAGCTTTTGCAACTTTTGCAACCTCATGGCTGGCCAAAAAATCATTATAATCACGGATAATTGTGTATCTTACAGATCATTGAACTGTCCATTCCGAGAACCGAAAATCAATATTGTGAAGGGATCATTTATTTTATTCCGACCTCGGCGCTTAACATTTCTGCAAAAAGGCGGATTTTCCCGATTGAAGTATTTCTTGTGATAAAGGTTTGTATCCAGTTCTTTTTTACAAGGTAGCCACTGTTGTAGCTTATATAACAATTTCTTTTCCCCAGGCTTTTACCCAACTCGACACCACTGATATGTTCGGGTAATTCAATGGTAATGATGGCAGGGGAAGAGATCTTTTCATCATTGATAATTTTGAAGTTGCTCTTCTGAAATACCATTCTCATCAATATCGAATTCTCTTTGATGGCAGAAAAAACAGGTACCGGATCTTCCATAGATTCAACCGCTTTCAACAAGGCATAAACCAGGTTGGAGGAAATAGTGAAAGGAATTCCGTTCTCGCTCAAAGTGAATCCAAGATCAAGATATTTCGGGATATGAGTGGATACCTCTATTTTATGGTTGTGAAAGACCATTGATAACCCCGGGAATGAACAAAGTGCCTTTCCGCTTGAACAGGAAGCCAGGAAAACTGATGCCAGGTTCACAGGGACTATCCCGACTGAACTGATACAATCAAGACACAGTTTGATATTTCTTTTCCGGCATATTTCGCTGAAAGTGTCAATATCATTAAGCACTCCCGTGGAAGTCTCACTGTGTACAGCCCACATCCACCGGATTTGCGTGTTATGATCCAAAAAATCATTGATTTCCTGCGCTGAGAATGCTTCACCCCATTGAACCGTGAAAGTGCGAAAGTCGAGGTCAAATCTGATTGCCTGCGAAATTATCCGGTTACCAAATTCTCCGTTGGATAAAATAAGCCCTTGTTCATTTAACTGCGACAACTGTGCAGCTATAGCATCATTGGCTAATGTTCCTGATCCGGAAAGTAATTCAACATATTTTGAATTGACAAAACGACACAGCTTTGCCCTCAGGGATTGAAAGTCAGAATTAAAATCGTCACATCTGTGCGAAACAGGTGACCTGTTAAATTCATTGATAACTTGCTGATCCAGTTCAACCGGGCCTGGCAATAAATGGATTATTTCACTTGAAACCTCAGTCATATTGGCAATTTCATCAGTAAAAATTTGGTTTTTAATTGCTGCATGGAATCGAATATCAGCGAAGCTAATTCGAATTTCAGTTTTATCATCACTTCTGGAGATTAAAAATCATACTAATTTCAGGATTTGAATTCAGGTAAAGTTTCTTCAACAGTAAGATACATAGGATAATAGAGGGCCTCAGGGGTTCCCACGGGATCAGCGAAGATCTTAAATCCCAAATGCTCATACAATTTTAACTGCCTGGTGGTACCCGATATGATTGCCATATCAAAGCCTCTGCCAAGGCAATATTGTCCTAATAGCCTGACTAATCCATAAAACACCCTGCCATTTCTGTATTCCTTTTTTACTGAAAGCAATCTTATTTCGCAGACATGTCTGTTGGGAGGAAGGAGATCGTCAAGATTATTTATTTTGCTGTCGAGTGAAAACGGTCTTTTATCTCTGATACAAATCATGCCAACAAGTTCCCTAATCTCATTTAAACAAATCATATAAATGGTTTCACCATGAAATTTGTCTACCAGTACCTGGTTCGAATTTTGTGGATGTTGGGGAATCTCATCGACGAATGTCGCATAGTTCATGCGGTGAATCTGTTCAAATTCATCCGGATCATCAGCAATTTTGAAGGTTAGTTGTTTGTTTGTATCCATTAACCGGATTTTTAGTCTTTTTAAATAAGCTTTATTCGGAATCGAAGAATTATTGAGAACAAATAGGTTTCGTGTTCCGGGTAATCATTAAAATCCAATTATTTACGTTGAAAGTAATAAATTCAAAGATATTTTAGAAGTGTGCAATAAAAATAATTATCCGCCATGAAGTTCAAAGTGAAAACATTTTGTAAAATAAACTTTGCAATCGTTATAGAAATCAATCCTGATATCAATAATATTATTGATATCTAATAACTTATAAAAAGAAATATTTTCATTTTCTTCAACACATACAAAAATGGTAAATAAAAAAATCAAAATTTCGAACTTTACATAACAGTAGATTTTCACTTCAATAATTTTTTTGTGATATTTATCAGGTTCCTATGGCAATCAATCACATCATTTTGTTAGATTCTATTCCCGAATAAGGCTTAAAAGCACAGCTTTTTCTTCAGAAATTCTAACTTTAGCAAAAAGTGATTTCAACAATAATTAAAAATGAAAACAACAGCCTTGTTACTGACTCTTTTTGCCGTCGTCATCTTCAACCATTCACTCCTGGCACAACAATCCGGATACGAGATTAATGTTAACATGGAAGGAGCTGAAGGAATAACCTTCACACTGCAGGAAAGAGCCAATGGTCATATCGTTAATATTGATTCTGCCAAGGTGGTCAACGGCAAGTTCAAAATTACCGGAACGGCCTTATGTCCTTCGATGGTTAGCCTGGTTGCCAGGGCAAATAAAAAAGGATTTTCCTTCTTTGTTGAAAACACCAAAATTAACATTCATGCAAAGTTCGACTCCCTGAATAATGCAAAAGTATCAGGTTCAAAGAGCCAGAATGAGTTTAGCGCGCTTCTCAAAACTTTAAAACCTTACCAGGAGAAGAGCCTCGAACAGTATAAAATGTTTCAGGCAGCTACCCAGGCAGGTGATACTGCAAAAATGAAAGATATCAGAATCCAGGCATCAATCTTGTCAGGTGAATTGATGAAATTACAAAAGGATTTTGTGAAACAGAATCCTAAATCCTATGTTTCACCGGTTATCATCAGTAGCATGGCCAACATCTTACCCCGTGCTGAGATCGAGTCTATGATTAATGCACTGGATCCTGCAGTAGCCCAAGTTCCAGATATGGCAGAAATAAAAGCAAAATTCAATGCTATGAAGACAGTTGAAGTCGGGCAAAAAGCCCCGGACTTCACTTTAAATGATCCCAATGGAGTTCCTGTTTCATTATCTTCCAAATTAGGAAAAAACCTGTTGCTTGTTGATTTCTGGGCCGCTTGGTGCGGACCATGCCGCAGGGAAAACCCTTCTGTATTAAAAGTGTACAAGGAATTTAAGCAGAAGGGGTTTGATGTGTTGGGCGTTTCACTCGACAGAACCAAAGAGGACTGGATCAAAGCCATAGCAGAAGACAATCTTACCTGGACACACGTATCGGACCTTGCATACTTCAATTGCACTGCAGCCAAACTTTATTTTGTCAACTCTATTCCGTCAAATGTTCTGCTGGACAAAAACGGCATCATTGTTGCAAAAAACCTGAGAGGTGAAGATTTGTATAACAAAGTGAAGGAAATTTTAGGTAGAAATTAGCTTTTAAAACCAACAACCATGAACAGAAGAAATTTCGTCAGGAACGGAATACTGGCCGGGACATCACTTTCGGCGCTATCAATTCTTTCCTGCCAACTGAATCCGGGCAAAAAAAGCGGGGAAAAACAAGTTTCCGAAAAGATTAACCTGGATGAACTTACAATTCCTGAATTACAGGAGAAAGTTAAAATGGGACTTTTGACTTACGTTTCGATGACTCAGATATACCTGGAGCGGATCAGGGAAATTGACAAGTCCGGACCCGGACTGAATTCAGTGATCGAAATTAATCCGGATGCAATTGCAATCGCAGAAAAAATGGATCAGGAACGCCTGGAAGGCAAGCTGAGGGGACCTTTGCATGGTATTCCGGTATTGATCAAAGACAATATCGACAGTGCAGACAAAATGCAGACAACTGCCGGTTCCCTGGCTCTTGCAGGGAATATAGCCAAGGAGGATGCATTTGTTCTTAAGAAACTAAGGGATGCCGGAATGGTCTTGTTGGGGAAAACAAATCTCAGCGAGTGGGCGAATTTCAGGTCAACACGGTCAGTGAGCGGCTGGAGCAGCCGGGGCGGACAAACCAGAAATCCATATATCCTCGACCGGTCACCCTGCGGTTCCAGTTCCGGATCAGCTGCTGCAGTATCTGCCAATCTTTGCGCTGTTGCTGTCGGAACGGAGACAGATGGTTCAATTGCATGCCCTGCTTCGATGAATGGAGTAGTTGGAATTAAACCGACGATCGGTTTGGTGAGCAGAACTGGAATCATCCCCATTTCCAAATCCCAGGATACTGCCGGACCACTTGCCCGAACCGTATCTGATGCGGTAATGTTGCTGAACGGTATGTCCGAAACAGATCAGGCAGATGAATATACCCTGAAAAATGGAAGCCACAGGCAGGATTATACTAAGTTTCTTGATATCAATGGATTAAAAGGGAAAAGAATAGGCGTCGAAAAAACATTTCTCAAGCACCATGAGGCAATAGATGCAATTTTAAGGCAGTCTTTGACTCAAATGGAAAAAGCCGGTGCTACCATTGTTGAGGTTGAGTTTATGAAAAAAACAGCAGAATTTGGAAAGGCTGAATTTGAAATGATGGAATATGAATTTAAAGACGGACTCAACCGATATCTTTCATCAGCCAACAGTAAAATTAAATCATTGTCGGATGTTATAAAGTTCAACAAAGAAAATGAAGTTACCGCGATGCCCTGGTTCAAACAGGAAATACTTGAAAGCTCTGAATTGAAAGGGGGACTCGAAAGCAAAGAATATATAACTGCTGTACAGCAACTTGGTTCTCTGAAGGTATATCTTGATCAACTGTTTAATCAGCAGGACCTGGATGCAATGTGCGGACCAGCCACCGGCACTGCCTGGTGCAACGATGTAATCAATGGTGATTTCTGGACAGGATATGGTGCATACACTCCTGCTGCTATCACGGGATATCCCAGTATCACGGTACCAATGGGATTTGTCAATGAACTGCCTTTAGGCCTCTCCTTCTTTGGTCAGGCATTTTGCGAATCAACAATCATAGCCATAGGTTATGCTTTTGAACAAATATCGAAAAACCGCAGACCTCCAAAATTCTACCGCACGGTGAAAATCTGATAAATACGCATAAATTAAATTTTTCATTCTCTTTATTTTCATTCTAAACATATAAATATGAGAATCAGCTTATTGAAGAATGTTATAATAGCTTTTGCACTGCTTTTCCTATCAATTTCCTGCCAGAGTTATATTAAAAATGAAGAAGTCAGCAGTTCGGATTATTTAAGCGATATTAAATCAGAACTTCAGAAGAAATGGCCACAAAACAGAACCATCAACCTGGTTTTTCATGGCCATTCAGTTCCTGCGGGATATTTTACAACACCTGTGGTGAATACTACCTCCTCCTACCCTTATCTGCTTTTGAGAGAGCTGAAAAACCGTTACTCTTACGCAGTGATCAACGTCATTAATACCTCTGTCGGTGGAGAAAATTCACTGAGTGGAGCAAAAAGATTCGGTGCTGATGTACTGGTTCATAAACCGGATCTTATTTTCATTGACTATGCTCTTAATGACAGGTCACTTGGTCTGAGACAAGCCGGAGAAGCATGGGAATATATGATCCTGGAAGCGCTGAAAAGACATATAAAGGTAATTCTCCTGACCCCATCACCCGATCAGAGAGTTAATATCCTGGAGCCTTCCAATGAATTGGAAAAACATGCACTTCAAATAAAAGCGCTGGCAAAAAAATATGGTGTGGGATTGGCAGACAGTTACGAACTTTTTCACGAAATTGCTGTCAGAGGCGATTCTATCTCCAACTACATGTCCCAGGTAAACCACCCCAATGAAAAAGGACATCAACTGATCAAAAACGAGATAATGAAATATTTTCAATAAATGCGCCTGCTGAGCCTTGTAATATTCCTGCTTTGTCTGGCCACGGCAGACGCTCAGCCGGACATGGTTACCCCTTTCAGGGATTGCCACCTCCAGGGAAGTTGTACAATTTACAATTACAGTCAGAAACAATGGCTGATGAGTGATTCTACAGACGCCGGGGTAGCAAGCCTTCCCGCTTCCACCTTCAAAATCGTCAACCTGCTCATTGCTCTTGAAACCGGAGTGATCCGGAATGAAAATGAGGTTGTCAGATGGCCGGGAATTACAGATACTGCAAAATACGGCTATCGTCCTGACATATACAGGGATATGACCGTAAAAGAAGCTTTTCAGGTTTCTTCAGTCTGGGTTTTTCTGGATCTGGCCCAAAGAATTGGAAGGGACAGATACCAGCATTACCTGACTTTATGCAAGTACGGCAACGCCGATCTGTCAGAAAAGGATCCGGATTTCTGGAATTTCGGGGCCCTGGCAATTTCGCCCCGCAACCAGGTACAATTTCTGGTCAGCCTTTACGAGGGGACTTTGCCATTTTCAAAAAGAAACATGGAGATTGTCAGGCGGGTAATGATAACTGAGCGAAATGATAAATACGAGCTTCATTCAAAGACAGGATGGACCCGTGAAAACGGCAGCGATACAGGCTGGTGGGTTGGCTATTTTGAAAGGAAAGACAACGTGTATTTCTTCGCAACAAGGGTTGGCAAAAAACGGAGTGTCCCCAATCCAAATTTCAGCAGTTGCCGGAAAGATATAACAAGGAATATTTTAAAACAGCTGGATGTCTTTGAATGACATTCACTTATACCAAATTAAACATTAAAAATTACTCCGGGTTATTCGTAGGGAATTTGCTAACAAACTAAAGATGAAATCAGCCAATATGCAAAATATCGTTGCGAACAAGAACTTTATCGTTTTTTGCTGACTCTATTGAGGAGCCTGCCGCTCGTACCTTTCAGGTAAATGCCCCTGACGCAAAGCAAACAATCCATCACAATCTTATCTTTCCATTTCAGGATCTGGATGTTTCTGCTTTTCCTTATTTATGAAGAAACCGACCTGGCAAAAAGATTCGGAAAGGTATATAGGGATTACAGGCAAAAAGTCCCTCGTATGATTCCGGATTTAGCGAGACTTAAGTCACAGCCAAAGAAATAGTTAATAGTCAGGATCGGTACAAGGGAAATTTAATTGACAATTTGTACCCAAAAATAGCCTCCTTGTATAGAACGATTTAGAATAATTGCTAAATTTGCTCCTCGTTTTTTACATGACTCCGTAGCTCAGCTGGTAGAGCAATTGACTCTTAATCAATGGGTCGAGGGTTCGAATCCCTCCGGGGTCACTAGTTTTCTTAAGATAAACACTGCCCGATAGTATAATGGTAGTACATCAGACTCTGACTCTGAGTGTCTAGGTTCGAATCCTGGTCGGGTAACATTTGCCACTGTAATCAGTTGATTTACAGTGGCTTTTTTATGTTGATCACAATAACACCTTTTTTATCTCTCCCAACCCGATAAAAAAATCCCTGGAAATAGTCGTTCTTAAAATTTTGGAAATTAGCGGGTAAAACAATACGGATTAAAATTGTCAGATCCGGGGAGATCTGCAGCAGTAATCTGCCTGGTGTAGAATGAAAATCCAAGGAGCAAAATAACTTGAAAGAGTATCTAAGAAGGGTCAAGAATACTTAATTCTTTCAGTACACCTTCTATTTGACTCCTGGTACTTTGGGAGGCACCAACAAATTGCAATGCAGCACCAACTGCGGAAAAAACCTCAAAATTTGATTTATGCTGTTGTACTGCTTTAACAAATGAGATTAACAAAAGTGTTTCTTTGGGTTTATTGGTAATCAAAGCCACCTTTTTCCCGGTATTGTATCCTGGGGTAGTCTGACCAACTTCTTCACACCTGTCATATTCGGCTAGTTTGACATCAAATGTACATTCCCTGAAATCGTATATTGTGTTATATAAAGGATTGTATGCAGAATTCTCATTCCGGCTGTTGGTTTGTTCGATCAGTTCATCTACGGTAAGTACACCGGAATAGCGTACTACAATTAATTTAAGATCGTCAAGTATCTTGTATCTCAGTTGACCTTTCATTGCCCTTATTCAAGTTTTAAAGGATAATCAAAAGTAAATTAAATTGCTTTAATCTCATTATTGAATTACCATGAGGAATCAAAATAACCACCGGAATTAACTCATAAAAAGCTTAGGGAATCAATTTCCGAATAGTGATAATTATATAAATTTCGCTCCGGATCAGGCAAAAACTTATTTCTCTTTATCAAAACTCAATATCATACAATCCTATAGCATCTTTCTCAAATTGTATCACGCCAATATCCGTCATTGGGTGCTTGATCAGCTGGTGCAGCAATTCAGATCCGATGGTGGCGGAATGTGCCCCGGCCATGCTTACGCGGTATATCTGGTCGACCGTCTTAAAACTTGCGGCGAGGACACGTCCTTTCAGGTTGTATTCTTTTATGTTTTCAACAATATCGGACACCACTTCTATTCCATGAGAGGAAATATTGTCCAGGCGGCTAACATAGGGAGCCACGAAATCTGCTCCGGCCTTCATGGCCACCAAGGCCTGCTGCTGGGTAAAAATTGCGGTTGCAGTCACGTTGATCCCGGCATCTTTCAAAACCCGCATTGCCCTGTACCCATTGGCAGTTACAGGTATCTTGGCATAGAAATTGTCCCCAAAATCAAAATAACTCCTGTATTTTTTCGCTTCCCTGACCATATCTTCAGGTTCGGAAGAAATCATTTGAATGTGGACCATTCCTGAACCAACCAACCCCTGGATACCTTCGATCGCGACGGAAAGCTTGTTTCCTGTGTGACTTAGAATTGTCGGGTTTGTGGTTACGCCTTCAAGTGGGAAAAAACGGTACAGCTCCCTGAGTTCATTCAGATCGGCTGTGTCTGCCATGTAAATCATAACTAATTGAATTTTTGGTAAAAGTACCTAAAGAAGATGAGGTTAACTTAAACTAAATGTTACTTTTTGCTGACCATTACGGCTTGAATTGAGAAATTAAATTATCTGAATATAAAGAATTTATAGATTAAGTCAATTTTGGATACCAAATTTTCTTTTATTCATTTTAAGCCGGATTGTTACTTTCCAAAATCCGTTCAAAAATCACGAAGTAACTATTTGTTAATATAGTTTTGTTGCTAACCTTGTATCAGAATGTGTAAATTTAATATTCAGAATCACTCTAAAATTCAGGATATGGAAATAGTAATACAAGCCTGTGACATAAATGCTGAAACCCTGAATTATATTGACAAGGAAATCTCGGACGGTAATACCATAAAAATTGTTTATGTCAATGATTCACCTCCCATAATTATAACAAGCAGGGAGGAAAGTACGCAATATTTCAAGGAACTTGGCCTTGTATTGTGAATCACGGCCAAAGGTCCAGTCAAACCATTGCCAATTCATCTTTACCCAAAATTTGATAAGCAGAAGCTATAGTAGCGGAAAGATTTTGGCGCAATTTGAATCCAATTGCATTTCAAAGTTCCACTAACCATTAATACCTGACAAACTGTAAATCTCCATGACGAAATGCCTCCCAAAGTTGCATGTGCCGCAACGACTGTATTGTCAAGTGCAATTGCAAATAGCGCCCTAATAAGTAAAATTTATAGGCTCCAGGATTCTTTGGTCCAATCCTGGTTACTTTCTCCTACTCCATGGAAAAAGAAACGACTGAAGTTCATTGGCAATCTGATCTGATATATAACTTTGAGTGCTAAGCATATCAGCCATTCTTCCATCGTATTTCCCGGACCACATCTGCTGATCTATGCCAGCATCAATCAGTGTGGCAATTGTACAAATTATGGAAGCAAAATCTTAATAACATAATAGAATTATGTCTGAACCGTATGGTCCGGATTTTACCTATTACTTTCAATATCAACAATATATATTATTGATATTGAAAGTAAGTAAATTCATAAAAATTGATAATTATTTATTGAGCATATTAGTAGTTGACACTATTTAACACGCCATCTCACCTCCGTTTTTCATAGCAGATAATAAGACATAGGCACCTTTAATAACGATGGTTGCCTGACTAATATGAATGGATTCGGGTATCTTTATTTCAGTGAATCCCCCATCTGTAACTCCCTTTTTAACCTCAACCATCTTGTACTCCGTAAATGGTTTGCCCCCCTCATCTTTCTTTTTTTCGAAAATGAAGATATAATCCTTATCGTCAAAACTAACTACTGCTTCAGAAGGCAAAGCAGTTACGAGATTTCCGGAAGTTTCGATAATGGCATTCACATACATCCCAGGCAAAACATTCTTACAACTGCCGGTAACGCTGGCATAAACCTTATAGGTCTTATCTATGCTGATAGATTGTCCTGTCTGCGTAATTACTGCATCATGCTGCTCAGTTTCATTGTTGATATAAAACCTGATTTTTTGACCTTTCGCTACCTTGTTGGCATCTTTTTCGAAAAGTGTGAGTTCCAGGAATAGCACATCATTGTTTACAATCCTGAACATTACGTCCGTGGGCACAACATATTTTCCCAGATTTACATTAACGGCCTCAACATAACCATTTATTGGCGAAACCAATGATATTGACCTGCTGATGGTATTTTCGTTTAGACCTGCCGGATTGATACTGATAAGTACCAGCTTCTGTTCCAGCGCATTAACCTTTGCCTGTAGATTTTTATAATCTGCTGTGACCTGTTGAACGTTTTTTTCCGAGTAAACGTCATCCTTGAAGAGCTCTGTATGGCGTTTGTATTCTGCTTCTGCATATCCCAGCTTATTTTTTGCTTCAAGATAATCTTGCTGGATGTCTACAAATTCCTGGTTTTCAATAACAACAATTACCTGGCCTTTTTTCACCGGATTGCCAGGCATGAGAGTTGTACTCTTGACAAAGCCACTCATGGGGGCACAAATGGTTGCAAGGTTTTGAGGGGAAGCGGAAACAATCCCGTTTACTTTAAGGGTGCCACTTAATGAACGCATTTCCATATTTCCTGTCTGAACATTGGCCAGTTTCACCTGATCGTCACGTAATTCAACGATATCTACGGGAAGTACTTCAGTCTCCTTAACTTCCGGAGCGCTCGTCTTCCCGCTATGGCAGGAGCCGGAAAAAATCAGGATAAGACCCAAAAAGAGAATAGACAGATATTGATATTTTGTCATTATAAGAATATTAGAAAATTTTACCTGTAATAAATTCCAGTTTTATTATAGTCTGGTTGTAATTGTTCAGAGCATCGAGGTAGTTCTGCCTGATAATCAATGCCCTGTTCAAACTTAAAACATAATCCAGATAATCCAGTGCGCCTGCTTTGTAGCTCCGGATGGACTGATCTATAATTAAGCTGGCTTCAGGAAGTGCCTGCTTCTCATAAAATTCGACACTTGTACTGAATTTTGCACATTCATCGACTAACGACTGATAATTTTCAGTTAATGACTGGTTGGCATATCCTGCATTGGTAATGGCTTCCTGTTCTTTAATTTTGGAAGCTTTCACCCTGGAGGAATACTGAGGGAACCAAAGAGGAATAGTTATACCTGCCTCCATGCCTGAAAAGCGGTCACCAGAATTGAAAGCATGTGCAACACCTTTTATCTCCTGGGTACCAACCATGGTCTGACTAAAGTACCCAATTCTCAGATCAGGCATAACACGACTCAATTCCAATTGCTTTTCAAGACGCCTAATCTCAACCTGTTGATTGATGTAACCGAGGGTCGGGTTTTCATTCAGCGAATCAGGAATTGAATCCCTGACAAAATCAATTCGACGCAGTATAGAATCTGCCGGATAAATGGTCGTGTTCGTATTGAGGAGAGTTTTAAGCTGTCTGAGCAGAATTCCTTTGTCCGCAATCAATTGTTGTATCTGATTTCTGATCTCAAGACTTTGTGAACGGGCAGTTACCATTTCCAGGCGATTGGTTTCGCCCGCCCTGGCTCTTAGTTCAGCAGCCCTTTGAAATCCTGAATACAAACTATCCTGGTAGTTTAGCAGTTTATGCTTTGAGTTCAAATAGGCCAGTTGCCAGTAAACCTGCTTTACCTGAGTGGCTATCTGGATTCTGGAAGATTTTAACTGCCATTCGCTTCCTTTGATGTTGGCATTGGCCAGCCTATTTTGCCTGATGTAAACCGTCGGAAAAGCAAAAGACTGAGAAATAGTGTAGTTATTGTCATCATTATAGGAGTTGAACTGTCCATACTGGCCGTCAACAGACATTTTTGGAATATCCCATGAAGCCCCTCTCAATACTTTTTGAGCCTCGAGAGAATAGGCGGAAGCACGTACAGAAAGGTTGCTGTCTAATGCCATTTTAACAGCATCCCGCTGATTTAAGTTCCTGTATGTTTGAGCACTAACACTTGAAAATTCACTTGCGCCAAATACTATGAACAGGATTAGCATCAAAATTTTTGATGATCCTGGACTTTTCCTTAGACTTATCCGTTTAGTGGAGAACAGAAGATAAAAAACAGGAAGAATTACCAAAGTAAGAATGGTTGCGGTAATCAGTCCGCCAATCACGACGGTTGCCAGAGGTTTTTGAACTTCGGCCCCTGCTGAGGTTGACAGGGCCATAGGAAGAAAACCAAGTGATGCAACAGCTGCTGTCATAATAACAGGTCTAAGCCGGGTTTGCAATCCCTTGATTATCCTTTCGGTAATGTCTGTGACACCATCATTTTCCAATCGGTTAAACTCGGTAATCAAAACAATCCCGTTCAGCACTGCAACACCGAACAAGGCAATAAATCCAACTCCTGCGGAAATTGAGAAATTCATATCCCGTACCCAGAGAGCGACTACACCACCAATGGCCGCCATTGGGACTGCCGTGAAAATGAGCAGTGTTTGTTTTACTGAATTGAAAGTAAAGAATAGCATTACAAAAATCAGGAGCAACGCTACCGGAACAGCAATAGACAGTCTTGCCCTGGCAGCCTCAAGATTTTTAAATTGTCCACCGAACGAAACGAAATAACCCGTGGGAAACTTAATATTTTTGTCAATTTTCCCCTTCACGTCGTTGATGACACTTTCCACATCGCGACCACGTACATTAAAACCAACTGTAATTCGTCTCATAGTGTTTTCTCTTGAAACTTGTGCCGGGCCTGATCGAATTGATATATCAGCTATTTGCTCAAACGGGATCTGCCCACCGTTTGGCAGCTCGACAGTGAGATTTTTCACATCATCCAGGCTCTGGCGATAGTCCTTATCCAGTCGTACGATCATTCCGAATCGTTTTTCCTCATCATAAACTACTCCTGCCTGACTACCGGCGAATGCTGTCCTAAGAACCCTGTTGGCATCTCCGACCGACAGTCCGTATTGGGCAAGCCGGTCGCGGTTGTAATCGACTTGCACCTGGGCAAGCCCTGTTACTTTTTCAACATTAATTTCTGCCACACCTTCGATAATTTGAATTATTTTTTCAACTTCTGTTGCTTTTGCTGCCAGAACATTTAGGTCATCACCAAAAATTTTAATAGCAATATCCTGTTTGGAACCGGACATTAACTCGTTAAACCGCATCTGAATGGGCTGTTGAAATTCAAACTTTACACCAGCAAGCGGAATCAAAGCCTCTTCCATTTTAGCTATAAGCTCTTCACGGGTTTCAGCAGATGTCCATTCACTTTTGTCCTTCAGGGTAATAATATAATCCCCCGTTTCCATTGGAGTTGGATCAGTTGGAATTTCTCCGGCACCGATTTTGCAGACCGCATGCTTAATTTCAGGGAAATTTGCCAGTAATATTTTGTTTGCTTTCTGAACCATTTCTACCGTATTGGAGAGTGATCCTCCCTGGAGTGTCATAACGCCGGCTGCCAAATCGCCTTCTTCCAGCTGCGGGATGAACTCCCCTCCCAAGTTATTAAAAATAAACAAGCTGCATAAGAAAAGCAACAGGGCAGAGACTGAAACTCCAATTTTATGTTTCAATGCAAAATATATCACAGGATTAAATGCATTGTGAATTTTTTTCATCAGCCTGTCAGAAAAATTGGGGATATGTTCGGTTTTTTTGCTTAGAAATAGAGCAGAAGCCATTGGCACATAGGTCAATGAAAGAATCGTTGCACCCAGCAGGGCAAAACCTACAACCTGAGCCATTGGCCGGAACATTTTACCCTCAATACCAACAAGAGCAATAATTGGAAGATAGACTATCAGGATGATAATTTGACCAAATGCGGCCGAGCTCATCATCCGTTTTGCTGACTCGAACACTTTGTGGTCCATCTGCTCCTGCGTAAACCGGGTAATCCCCTGACTGTAGTATTTACCCATGAGAATTCTGTGTACCACTCCATCTACAATGATGACAGCACCATCGACTATTAATCCAAAATCTATCGCTCCCAGGCTCATCAGGTTTCCAGAGACTCCAAAGATTCCCATCAGGGAGATAGCAAAAAGCATTGAGAGCGGGATGACGGATGCGACAATCAGACCTGCCCTCATATTGCCCAACAGCAAAACAAGGATAAAAATGACAATTAACGCTCCTTCAAGCAAATTCCTGGAAACAGTTTTTATCGCACGACCCACGAGATCTGAGCGATTGAGGAACGGCTCAATTGTAACACCTGCAGGCAGCGTTTTCTGAATGGATGCAATACGTTCCGTGACATCATCTATCACTTCGTGAGCATTTGCACCCTTCAGCATCATGACAACACCTCCGACTGCTTCTGCTGTATCGACAACAAACGCCCCATAACGGGTTGCACTGCCATACTGAACATTTGCAATATCCCTGATTAAGACAGGTATACCTGCCTCATTGGTCTTGACAACAATTTTCTCTATATCCGAAAGGGTCTTTACCAATCCAATACCCCGGATAAAATAAGCATTGGGTTTTTTATCAATGTAAGCGCTTCCTGTATTCTCGTTGTTTTTTTCAAGTGCATCAAATATGTTGGTAAGCGTGAGGTTCATTCCGCGCAATCGCTCAGGATTTACAGCAATTTCGTATTGTTTTACAAAACCGCCATAACTGTTGATATCAGCTACACCAGGCGTTCCAAGCATTTCGCGGCGCACCAGCCAATCCTGTATAGTTCGCAACTCCATAGGATTGTACTTTTCTTCCAAACCCTTCCGGACGGCAAGCCGGTACTGGAAAATCTCGCCCAAACCTGATGAGACAGGGGCAAGTTCAATCTTTGCCAATCCGGGAGGTATTACTTCCTGCGCCTCCCTCAGTCTCTCTCCGAGTTGCTGTCTTGCCCAGTAAAGATCAACATCATCCTTAAAAACTACGGTCACAACAGATAAGCCCAGCCTGGAAATGGAACGAAGTTCAATAATGCCGGGGATATTTGCAACTGCGACCTCAATTGGTGCAGTTATAAAACTCTCCATTTCCTGAACAGCCAGGGAGGGAGCGAGCGAAATTACCTGAACCTGGTTGTTGGTGATGTCAGGAATGGCGTCAATGGGCAAACGAGTGAGCGAATAGGTCCCCCAGCCTATTAAAGCCAATACGGCCAATACGACAATGATTTTATTCTTTATCGAAAAATAAATGATACGTTCTATCATGATGGGAACAGATCAAATTAATACTAAAATCAATCCGCTTTTCTTACTACCGCGGAAAGTTAACTGCTTAGCTGCTAATTTAATCTTGGAGGCTGCCACACAGAGGCAGTATAGGCTGAGACTTTAGTTATTGGGTACACTGTACTGCATTTTAAAAGGAATTGATAACTGATGAAGCTGATCAAAACTTCCTGTTGTATTTTTGGTGAAGAACAACAGTTACAGGTACAGAATGGTGAACAATGGTCAATATCGTCCTGGTGACCGCTTGTCGTCTTTCCGGCAATCACGGTTTTTTGAATATCGGAATTCTCCGGTTTATCCACGCAGGGAACTGCGGTGAGAAACAGGATGTAAACGGATAATATGTAAACAAAAACTTTCATAAAAAGTATACAAATATAAATGATAATAACGTTAATCCATTTTCACACGGTAAAACTTGTTGAAATAATTCATTGGGCACTGAACCAATAGCCGGGATTTATGAGCACATCCCCGCATTTTTATTTACTTTTAGGCACTCACAAATTTATTTTACGTTCTAAAACAAATGGATGATCAATTTCGACAGCAAACCGAGGAAATGGAACAAATACCCTGTAAATAAGGGATTTGTGCCGAAAGAACTCTGCATTTCCCTGAACTCAAAAGGTTTCACTCATACAGATTTTAAAAAATGTTATGACATCAGGCGCGAATCCTGAAAAATATATCCAATTTATTTGTTGTGTGCCCTAAAGTAATTTAAAAAGCAGGAACAGTTAGAAGAGCCAAAATGAAAAAATTCACATATTATTTGTTGAACTTATTTCTAATCTTCTCAGTACCTGGGTTTGCACAGCAGAAATATACATTAAGCGGCTACTTTAAAGATTCAAAAACCGGTGAAAACCTGATCGGAGCCACTATAACTGTCAATGAGCTCCAGGGGAAAGGAGCCGGAACCAATTCCTATGGATTCTATTCGATCACGCTCCCTGCAGGACAATATCATGTAACAGGCCAGTTTATCGGATATGCCCCACAGGTAAAGGTCATCAACCTCGACCAGTCCATCAGGCAAAATTTCACACTGGAAGAACAGGTTAATACCCTGGATGAGGTGATTGTGTCAGGCCAACGACCCGATGACAACATCCTAGGTACAAGGATGGGTATACAAAAGCTTTATACCAAGGAGATCAGAAGCATCCCTGTATTGTTCGGAGAAAATGATGTTCTGAAGACAATCCAGTTATTTCCCGGGATAAAACCGGCGGGTGAAGGGAGCAGTGGATTTTATGTCAGGGGTGGTTCCTCCGATCAGAATCTGATTCTGCTTGATGAAGCGACAGTCTTCAATGCCTCTCACCTCCTTGGGTTCTTTTCCGTTTTCAACTCGGATGCCATCAAAGACATCACAGTTTATAAGGGTAATGAACCCGCAGAATATGGGGGAAGGTTATCTTCTGTCCTGGATATTAAAATGAACGATGGCAATAACCAAAAGACCGTGGTCTCGGGAGGGATCGGTCTTATCGCTTCCCGTATCAGTGCAGAGGGTCCGATAGTCAAAGACAAAGGTTCATTTATGATTTCTGCCAGAAGAACCTATGCCGATCTGTTCCTCAAACTCTCAAATGATTCCATGAAAAACAATTCAAAATTGTATTTCTATGATTTAAATGCCAAAGCCAGTTACCGGATAAACAGTAACAACAGAATCTATCTTTCAGGGTATTACGGGAAAGACCTGATTACCCTTCAAAATACTTTTGGAATCGATTGGGGCAATATTTCCGGGACACTCCGATGGAATCATCTTTTCTCCGACAGGTTATTTTCTAACACCTCGCTGATATTCAGTAATTATGATTATAAGATAAGCATCAACAACACCAATAAAATAAATATTATTTCCCGTATTCAGGATTATGGAATAAAAGAGGATCTCCAGTTTTACCTTCAGTCAAATTCGACCCTGAAATTTGGTTTTAATTCTATTTTTTACAAAATAATCCCGGGAATTATCACGGCAGATACTGAAATCAGCCTGGAAAACTTAACCAACAAATATGACTGGGAAAACTCCTTTTACCTGTCACATCAATACAAGTTCAATAAAACGATTAATGTTGAATACGGTGCCAGACTTTCAATTTTCAGCGCTTTAGGTCCGGGAGATATCTATTCTTATGACATCAATGGCAATATTGCCGATGTTGCATCATATCAATCTGGCCAATTCATCAAGACCTATTTAAATTTAGAACCACGGGTAACATTGGATTTTCTTTTAAGTCCGCTGAACTCCGTCAAAGCCTCCCTGAGTCGCAATGTTCAAAATCTCCACCTGCTTTCCAATTCAACATCCGGCAATCCGACTGATCTCTGGATTCCCAGCAGCAACAATGTTAAACCTGAACTGGCGGAACAGGCGTCAATTGGATACTACCACAATTTCAAAGACAACAAATATGAATTCTCTGTTGAAACTTATTTCAAATTACTTCAGAATCAACTGGATTATAAGAATGGAGCAGAGTTGATCTTTAACGAAAACGTCGAGTCCCAGATACTATTTGGTAAAGGACGGGCTTATGGTATAGAACTTTTGCTTAAAAAAAAGAGCGGACGATTCAATGGCTGGATAAGTTACACTTTATCCAGGACTGAACGCAAATTTGATGAAATAAACCAGGGGAATTATTTCCCGGCAAAACAAGACCGGACACATGACATTTCCCTTGTAGGTGTCTACGGATTGAACAAAAACTGGTCATTGTCTGCAACATGGGTTTATTATACCGGCAATGCAGTTACTTACCCTTCCGGGAAGTATGAAATCGAAAACACTACCATGTTTTACTATTCTGACCGCAATGCAAACAGGATGCCAGCTTACCATCGCCTGGACCTTGGTGCAACCTGGACCAGCAACAAAAGAAAGAATTTCGAGTCCAGCTGGAATTTTTCAATCTACAATGCCTACGGGCGAGAAAATGCTTACATCATAAACTTCCGCGACAGCAAGAACGATCCCACAAAAACAGAGGCAGTACAAACAACCTTGTTTAAGATGATTCCATCTGTAACATACAACTTTAAATTCTGATGAAAAAAGCAGTCAACAAACAATTTCCTGTTTCAGAAAGAATTGCAGAAAATATATTTCACTATCTGTCTTATCTTTCAGTAAAGATCACTTATCTGTTTGTCACATTGCTGGTTCTTGCATCCTGTGAAAAAGTAATTCACCTCAACTTAAACACCTCCACCCCCCAAGTGGTTATCCAGGGGAATATTTATGATGAACCAGGACCATATCATGTTAAAATTTCAAGATCTGTCAATTTTGAAGACGCCAGCGATTATCCTCCTGTATCAGGAGCAGTAGTTGTGCTTTCAGACAATACCGGTCAGACTGAGGTACTTTCAGAATCTCTTCCCGGTACTTATAATTCTTCAAGACTAAGAGCCTATGCGGAACGTTCTTATTCTCTTTCCGTAAAAACCGGGGGAAAAGTATATCAGGCTAATGCGAATATGCCGGAGGGTGTTGAAATAGACAGCATTTATTTTTCAAAGAGTCCATTCTCAGGGGAGAAAATTACCACTATAAGATTCGAGGACCCGCCAAACGCCAATAACTATTATCGAGTTATCTATCTTATCAATGATATCCTTCAAAAAGAATTTTATGTTCTCAGCGATGATGTCTTTCAGGGTACGACCATTGTATATTCCTTAATGCCAAGAGGAACAGAAATTAAACTTATGAAAGGGGATAAAGTAACGGTCTGGCTGGAGGCAGTTGACTATGGCATTTATGAATACTTTCGGACAGCTGCAGGTGAGGGCGGACAAAATGCCTCGCCATCCAACCCTGTTTCAAACATAAACAATGGTGCCCTTGGATATTTCAACGCATGTTCAGTTCGCAAAATTTCAGTTACTGTCGTCAATTAGAAGGTTAAAATACGCTATTTTAATATATCTTCGCCCAGTCAAACCAATATGTGATTTCCGATTACATTGAAATGTAAATTACTGCAACATATTTCTATGTTATTAAGTATAAATACTACTTCAAGAGACTATTTAATTTAGATATATGATTTACAAAGGAATTGCCAGTTTTGTTATTTTGTTTTCGTTCTTCATCTCATGCAAACCGAAAAACAATGAGCAGGCATCTGCACTGAAGCCACCAGAACCAGTGGAAGTGATTGTTACCAGTTCTGAGGAAATACAGAGCAACCTGGAGGTACATGGAAGTGTTTTATCTAACGAAATGGCCGAACTTCGTCCTGAAGTCAGTGGAAGGTTAATTTACCTGAATCTGCCAGATGGAGGAAATGTTAAGGTAGGTACGCTGCTCGCCAGGGTAAATGATGCGGATCTGCAGGCACAACTTGAGCAGCAAAAAACTCAACTTGAACTTGCCACCAAAACCCTGAAACGGCTGAGTGACCTTTTGAAAGTCAATGGGGTTAACCAGGCAGATTATGATGCTGCATTAAGCCAGGTTAATACAATTCAGGCAAATATGAAGGTAATTAATGCCCAAATCGATAAAACAATGGTCAGGGCACCTTTCTCAGGGGAACTTGGTATCAGGGTAGTGAGTCCTGGCGCATATGTTACGCCCCAGACTTTACTTGGCAGTATTCACCAGATAGATAAGGTTAAAATTGATTTTACGGTTCCTGAAACTTATTCTTCCCTTGTAGTAAAAGGGAACAATGTCAGTATCGCAGCAGACGGATTTGATGAAAATTTTGAAGCTACAATTACAGCCATTGAACCGCAGATTAACACTATATCCCGCAATATTAAGGCCAGGGCCATGCTCAACAGGGGAATCATTCAGCCTGGAGCATTCGTAAAGGTATTCCTAACTCAAAAAAGGAAAGGGATCATGATACCTTCCAACGCGATAATTCCTGACGCTCTTTCTAACCAGGCTGTTGTAGTTCATAAAAACAAAGCTGTCTTTACAAACATAGAAACCGGAATCCGGAATACAAACCTGGTTGAAATAACCGGGGGGTTGACGCCCGGTGACACGGTAATTATCAGTGGGATGTTGTTTGTCAGGCCAAATGCTCCAATTACAGTCAAAAAGGTCAGAGATATTAAAGAGTTTAACTGACATCTTCAACCCTGGTAATTATACGGATATAACGTTAATTATCAATTGTTGGCACTTTTGAATTCACAACAATTTCTGCTCTGAACACCAGCACTCAATTGAACATTCATTATTTTGAATTCTCAAATGAAGCGCAAATAAATCAGCTATGTTCCTGCAAAAAGTCAGAATAGGTTATACCGTCAAAATAGACAAGAATTTTACAAACGAGATCCTCATGAGCCAAAGTACTCCAAGGAAGATGAGTAAAAAGTGAGGATTTCATAAGACCTTAAAAAGAAAATTACATACGCATGAATATTTCCGAACTTTCTCTTAAAAGACCGGTACTGGCAACAGTAATGAGTTTGGCCTTGATCATGTTCGGGGTTATCGGATTCAATTTTCTGGGTATCCGCGATTATCCGGCAATTGACCCTCCTTTGGTCACTGTTTCTACTTCATATGCCGGAGCTAACGCCGACATTATTGAGAGTCAAATTACTGAACCACTTGAAAAATCCATTAACGGCATTCCTGGAATCAGGACAATTACCTCATCCAGTTCTGTAGGGGGAAGCAATATCTCTGTCGAATTTGATCTGAGTACTAACCTTGAAGCTGCCGCCAATGATGTTCGGGACAAAGTGAGCCAGGCAGTTCGTAATCTCCCGCAGGATATCGATGCACCACCGGTAGTAACAAAGGCGGATGCAAACGGTGATTTTATTATCTTAATGTCCGTTCAAAGTCCGAGCAAAGGATTACTGGAACTAAGTGATTATGCGGAAAACGTTCTGCAGAATAAATTCCAGACTATTCCGGAAGTAAGTTCTGTAAGGATTATTGGACAGAAACGCCCAGCCATGCGTCTATGGATCGATCCTGACAAGTTAAATGCATACGATATCACTTTCAATGACATAACGACTGTCTTAAACAAAGAAAATATCGAAGCTCCTTCAGGAAAAATTTATGGGGGAAAAACAGAATTGACCATTCGCTCACTTGGCAGGCTGTCGACTGAAAAAGATTTCAGGGATCTGATTATCCGTGAAAATTCGGATGGAATTGTCAGGCTGAGTGATCTTGCAAAGGTTGAACTCGGACCGGAGCAATATGAAGCCATGTCGCGTCTGAACGGAATGGCAGGATTGAGCCTGGCTATCATTCCTCAACCGGGAGCCAACTATATCAATATATCGGATGAATTCAACAAACGTCTGGAGGAGATAAAGAAGTCCCAGAAAAGCGATATCATCTTTACCACACTGATTGACAATACAAATAATGTCCGAAAATCGCTTACGGAGGTAAAAGAGACGTTGTTCATTTCTTTCCTGTTGGTTATCATGGTGATATTTTTATTTTTCAGAAACTGGATGATTGCCCTGAGACCATTGGTCGACATACCCATCTCTTTGGTTGCCACATTTTTTGTTATGTACCTGGCCGGATTTTCCATAAATATCCTTTCACTGTTGGGTATCATCCTGGCAACTGGACTGGTAGTTGATGACGGGATAGTAGTTACTGAAAATATTTTCAGAAGATTCGAAGGCGGTATGCAAATCCGGAAGGCAGCACTGGAAGGCAGCAAAGAGATTTTTTTCGCTGTAATATCAACTTCTATTACACTGGCTATTGTTTTCCTCCCGGTACTGTTTCTCCAGGGATTTGTTGGCAGTTTGTTCCGCGAATTTGCTGTGGTAGTTGCTACAGCAGTGTTGATATCGGCTTTTGTATCACTTACAATCACCCCTGTTTTAAACGTTTACCTGAACAGAAAGAATGCCCGCCATGGAAAGTTTTATCAAATAACTGAACCTTTTTTCCAGGGGATGGAAAGTGGGTACAGAAATTTGCTTCAAAAATTTATACGTTCAAGGAAGCTTGCATGGGTCATCGTAGTTGCTTGCCTGTTCCTGATCTATTTTATCGGTAAAAATCTTCAGAGTGAGTTGGCACCGCTAGAGGACAAAAGCAGTATTCGTTTCCAGATTTCTGGTCCGGAAGGTGCAAGTTATGGTTACATGACCGCTGCCAGCGAAGAATTTGGGAACTACCTACTGGATTCGATCCCGGAGCGAAGTTTCTCCTTTCTCGTTGTGCCAGGATTCGGCGGATCCGGTGTGAATAGCGGTTTCGGCAGGATCGGACTGGTTCCTCCTTCAGAACGTACAAGGACACAAAGTGATATCGCCAAAGACATTGCGAAAAAGCTAACCCGTTATAACAACCTCCGTATTTTCCCGGTTGAAGAACAGACAATTTCGGTAGGTTTGGCTTCCAGAGGTGCTTTACCGGTACAATTTGTGGTTCAAAATCTGGATTTCAGTAAATTACAGGAAGTAATTCCCAAATTTCTGGAAGCGGCAAGGAATGACAAAACTTTTCAGAATGTGGACGTCAATCTTAAATTCAATAAACCCGAAGTTGACATAATAATTGACAGAATCAAGGCGCGAGAACTGGGCCTGACCGTAGCGGATATTGCAGGAGTCATGCAGAGTGCATTCAGCGGACGAAGGCTGGCCTATTTTATCATGAACGGTAGGCAATACCAGGTGATCAGCCAGGTTGGACTGAAGGACCGTCAAGAACCGACGGACATTACCAAGTTATATGTCCGGAACAACCTGGGACAAAATATCGCTCTCTCAGAAGTTTTAAAAATGACAACGAATGCCAATCCCCCATCCATCTTTCATTTTAACCGGTATAAATCTGCTACAATTTCGGCTTCACTTGCAGAAGGAAAGACAATTGGTGATGGAGTTGCTGCCATGCAGAACATTGGAGACAAATTATTGGATGAAAGCTTCCAAACCTCTCTAAGCGGTCCTTCACGCGACTTTTCTGAAAGCTCATCCAACACGGCCTTCGCATTTGTTTTGGCATTGCTACTTATTTATCTCATCCTGGCAGCACAGTTTGAAAGTTTTAAGGATCCGTTTATTATCATGATCACTGTGCCCCTGGCCATTGCAGGTGCATTACTTTGCCTGTGGATTTTCAATCAGACGCTCAACATTTTCTCTGAAATAGGTATGATCACGCTGATCGGCCTGGTTACAAAAAATGGAATCCTAATCGTTGAATTTGCCAATAAGAAAAGAGAAACCGGAATATCAAAATACCAGGCTGTTATTGAAGCATCCACGCAACGGTTGAGACCAATTCTAATGACGAGTCTTGCCACTTCTCTTGGCGCTCTGCCAATAGCGTTGAGCCTAGGTGGTGCCGCATCCAGCCGTGTTCCGCTTGGAATAGTCATTGTTGGGGGTATTATATTTTCCCTGGTACTTACCCTGTTTGTGATCCCTGCGATATATACCTATGTTTCAGGCCACAGAAAAACCAGGGAAGAAGTTGATAATCAGTTCAAATGATCAATTAATGAAGAATTTATATTTCTGCCTTTTATTGTTGCTGCCTGTATTTGGTTCCGGTCAGCAGGTTCTTTCACTAAAAAATGCAATCGATACAACTCTCCTGAGTAGTTTCGATATCAGGATAGCCGGAAACTTTGCGGAGATCAGTAAAATTAATAATACCCGCGGCGTAGCAGGAGGTTTACCTTCTCTTAATGCCAATGTAACAGACAACCAATCTGTTAACTATGTTAACCAGAAATTAAACAGCGGCACTGAAATCCAGAAGAGTGGAGCCAATCAAAATAACATGACTTCAAATATTACAGCCAGCATGTTACTGTTCAACGGATTCAAAGTCATCGCCACAAAGGATCGCCTGAACAGCATTCAAAAACAGAGCGAGCTGCAATTCAATATTCAGGTTCAGAATAGTATAGCTACTGTAATGGCAAAATACTATGATATTATTCGCCAGAAGGAGTACTACAAAATTATTCAGAGTTCGCTGGAGGTTTCCCAACAGAAACTGGATATCATTGCTGAAAGAAAAAAAGTTGGTATGGCCAACGATGCAGATTATTTGCAGGCTTTGATGGATGTAAACACCGCCCAGCAGGTTTTAAAATCTCAGGAACTTGTTGTTGAACAAACAAAAACAGATCTTCTGCAGCTGATGAGCAGAAAGAATTATTACAAATATGTGGTTGACGACAGTATCACTGTCGATACTTCAATTCAGTTAAGCGAGGTTCTGTCTTTTCTACGTCTGAATCCTCAATATCTCTCTTCAGAACAACAAATCAAAATCAGTGAACAAGTTGTGAAAGAAGCCACTGCATTGCGTTACCCTTCACTGAGACTTAATACTGGTTACAATTTCAACAGGAACCAGAGTGAGGCAGGATTGACACTCCTCAATCAGAACTACGGCCCATATGCAGGGCTGACTATGCAAATTCCTATATATAACGGGAATATATATAAGATTCAAAAAGAGACTGCTGAATTCAATCTTAATAATGCCAAATTACAGCAGGAGAGCCTGATCAACAATTTAACTGCTAATGCGGTAAAAACTTATGAATCCTATCATACAACGCTGCAACAACTGGAATCTCAAAAGGCTACCATCAATTTCTCGCGTAAACTTATTGCAGTTGTTATGCAACGTTTCCAGGTAAACCAGGCGACCATACTCGAAATCAAGGCAGCTCAAAACAGTGATGAACAGGCAAATTATCAACTTGTTAATCTAAAGTTCGCAGCAAAAATCTCCGAGATTGAATTGAAAAGGCTTATGTACCAGCTTGCTAATTAGCAGAAGTCTAATAAATAATAAAAAAGACACCCTCAAGGTATATGCAACCTTGAGGGTGTCTTTTTTTATTATTTGATTAAAGGCGTCGGATATGTCTAGTTAAACAAAAGTTTGAAGTTCTGATCGTTGGCATATTTTGCAAATTCCATGTCATTCTGTGCAATGGTCTTGTAGGCAGGATCTTTCTTCATTGCATTAACCAATGCTTCATACATTTGGCTGGTTTTGGCTGTACGGGCAAATACGATTGCTTTCAGATATGCTATACGGCCCGATTCAACCGGTGCAGCATTCAATGTAGTCAAAGCACCATTGTTGTCTCCGTTTAAAAGTTGAGCAAGAGCACGATTGGCAAAGCTGGCAGAATTTCCATCCAGGTATTTCACAGCTGTATCATAGTCTCCTTGTTTGATTTTCAGGATACCCAGATTTTCTCTGACCTCTTTTCCTGCACCTGAAGCGGCACCGAAAAATACCTCTGCGTTGGCCCAGTCTTCATTCTTAAGAGATATACAACCCAGGTTATTCTGAACAATCGGATTTTTAGGATCCAACTGGTCTGCTTTCTGGAAATTATCTCCTGCACCAGTGAAATCATCCTGGTTCATTTGAATAAGACCCAAATTGTTGTACCCTCTCCAGTCGTTTGAATAGATTTTTGTGAAACTGGTATAAATTGCTTTCTGTTTAGCAACATCGCTGGTAAGGCTGGCGGCGTAAAGCAATTCAGCCTGGTTTAATTTGGACGGATCAGAATCAGCAAGACCAGCAATTTCAGCATCTGTTCTTCCTATCAGGTTTACATTAGCTGTTATCTTCGCACGACGCAGTTGTGGCAGAATTTCATCTGCAACCTTGGTGAAGGCAGAAGAGAGGTTTTTAATTTCGCGTTCTCGTACCTCAGGATCAGTATACATTGCCAGAACACGAAGGATAAGGTCTTTGTCCTGGATACTGGATTTCTCCATCAGCGCTTTGAAACCTTCCCAGTCCTCAGGTGTATTTTTTGAAGTCAGATCAGTTTTTACCTTGTTCTTTTTCAAGTCTTTCTCAACAACATCAGTAGCTGTGCCTTCTCTTTTACCTGACAATTTGGAGTTGAGAGCCATTCCACCATCCGGTGAAGCATAAGCAGAAACTTCAACGCCTTTCAATTCTTTTCTATCAGCGTTGTAAGCCTCAGTGATGTATTTGTTCAGATGTGCTATTTCTTCCTTGGACAATTCCTTTTTTCTTACTTCAGAGCTGTTTATCAGGTAAATAATATCTGCCATGTATGCATCAGGAACGATACGCTGATATTTATCAATAGTGGGATCATAGATTCCTGTAGTATTTGCTCTTTTTTGTAATCCAATGATCGCCAATGGGCTGTTATCAACGAGTGTGGAAGTAGCAATAACTCCTTTTGCAATGGTTTTTGGCACAAAATCGAGCGATTTTGCTCCCTGGGTAGCCTTTATGCGAAGTTCAAGATCTGATCGCAGCATCTCCTTACTGTAAGGAACTGAACCTTTGTAACTGTTGCTGCCACCTGCCTGATAAGGTATGACCTTGTTGTTCGCTTTTACTTTTTCCCCCTGCAATACATAAGGAGCGTAAGCAGTTTCGCCTCCTGAATATTTCAGCACAGGAGTAACAGTAAGTGTTACTTTCTTTGCAAAGTATTTCTCCGGAATCTGGCTCTGAATAGTCGCATCAACTTTTCCTGCATGTGTCTCTAGTACCTCTGGAATTACAGTATAATTAACCTTGTCGGCATTTTTCTTCATTGTTTTTAATGAATTACATCCGGTGATAACGAATGCACTCATAACAACGAGAGCGGGTACAATCAATCTAATCTTCTTCATAAATAATACCTTAAATAATTAATAGTTGTTATTGATATTTCGAGATTTAAGTTACAAAAGTAAAAATTTTAGCTAAAGAAACATAGTGAAAATTGGTTTATATTATGAATCCGGAAGTAAAATTTCCCGTTTTATCCCAGTCCAGTTTACCGGTTTTTGAATTAAATCTCTAAGCAAGTTGTAATGCTCTTCAAATTTTACAAAATCTATTCGTGAAGTATCGACAATTAAGACCGGAAAATCATTTTGTTGGGAAAAGAATGTAAAATAACCCTCCCTGATTTTTTTCAGATACTCAGCATCAATGGACATTTCATAATCCCTGCCTCTTTTTCGTATATTGTTTATCAGTTGCACTTCGGGCAGATGAAGATAAACAAATAATCCTGGTTTGGGCAATCTTTCATAAATTATATCAAAAAAATTGCGATAGAGGTTGTATTCATCCTGAGCCAGCGTATTCTGGGCAAAGATGAGCGATTTCATAAAATAATAATCAGATATTGTTTGCTGATGAAACAAATCGCGGTTGGTAAGGTCTTTTTTTAACTGGCCATACCTGTCTGCCAGGAATGAGAGTTCAAGTGGGAAAGAGTATTTCTCAGGATCTTTGTAAAATTTTGGTAAAAAGGGATTTTCTTCAAATCGTTCAAGGATCAGTTTGGCATCAAATTCCCGTGACAGCATTTTGGCAAAAGTTGTTTTTCCTACCCCGATATTCCCTTCAATCACCAGATAATCAATACTCATCATTCCAAACAAATCTTTTAATTTTCGATCCCTAAATGTAAAATAAAAATGCCCGCTTTAGGCGGGCATTTTAACAATCTTAGGATTTTTATTGTTCCTGATTCGGCTTGCGAAGTGAATGGCTGTGAGTTGGAGCCTTTCTTTCCTCATTTTCCTGAGGATATCTTTCTCCTCTTCCATGATCCCTGTCTCCTCCGCGACTATGATCCCTATCGCCACTTCTGTGCTCTTTCTCAACAAAACCCTCAGGCTTTGGCATAAGAGCTTTCATAGAAAGTTTCAGCTTACCAGTACGTTGTTCAACTTCCAGCAATTTTACTTTTACGATATCGCCTACGCTGAGAACATCTTCAGGTTTTTCGATTCTTTTCCAATCAAATTCTGAAACGTGCAGCAAACCTTCTTTACCCGGCATGATTTCAACAAACGCACCAAACTGTACGATGGATTTAACTTTCCCTTCGTAAATCTCTCCTGGTTCAGGGAGAGCAACGATTGCACGAATACGGGCAACAGCTGCATCGATGGATGATTTATCCGGTGCACTGATTTCGACAATGCCCATATCATCAACCTCCTCGATCGCGATGGTAGCTTTCGTATCCGCCTGAATCTGCTGGATGATCTTTCCACCTGGACCAATAACCGGACCTATCATATCTTTTGGAATGGTCATCTTAACGATGCGCGGTACATTTGGTTTGTAATCAGGACGTGGTGTGCTAATCACTTCCAGAATTTTTCCCATGATATGTTCCCTGCCCTCTTTTGCCTGTTGCAAAGCCTGGGACATCACTTCATAGGATAATCCTTCAACTTTAATGTCCATCTGTGTGGCAGTAATTCCTTTTGCAGTCCCGGTAACTTTAAAGTCCATGTCTCCAAGGTGATCCTCATCACCAAGAATATCTGAAAGAACGGCAAACTTGCTGGAATTCTTATCTGTGATCAAACCCATTGCAATACCGGATACCGGGCGTTTCATGTTGATACCGGCGTCCAGCATAGCCATCGTGCCTGCACAAACAGTAGCCATTGATGAGGATCCGTTGGATTCAAGGATATCTGATACTATACGCACGATATAAGGGAAACCTTCAGGAATCATCCGCTTTAACGCACGGTGAGCAAGGTTTCCGTGTCCGATCTCACGACGTGAGAGGCCTCTGGGTGTTTTGGCTTCACCAGTGCTGAACGGCGGGAAATTGTAATGCAGCAAAAATCGCTCTTTCCCCTTAAATGTAACATTATCAATGATCTTTTCATCCATTTTCGTTCCCAGGGTAACACTGCTAAGCGACTGTGTTTCACCGCGGGTAAAGATAGAAGAGCCATGGGATCCCGGCAGATAGTCTACCTCACCCCAGATTGCACGAATGTCTTTGGTTGAACGACCATCCAGTCGAATACCTTCATCAAGTATCATACGACGCATTGCTTCTTTCTCAACATCGTGGTAATATTTGGATATCAGAGTCTTGTTAACGTCTGAACTTTCCTTGCCTGCGCTATAGGATTCTATGAACCCATCCTTTACTTTGGCAAATGAATCGTAACGAAGATGTTTGTCATTAATCAATGAACGGGCAATCTTGTATACCTTGTCATAGGTTTCTTTCCATACCAGTTCGCGCAATGCATCATCATTTACCTCATGGCAATAAGTGCGTTTGACGACACCCACCTCTGCGGCCAGTTCTTCCTGGATGCGGCAGTGGATTTTGATGTTGTCGTGTGCAACCTTAATGGCTTCAAGCATCTCTGCTTCAGATACTTCATTCATTTCACCCTCTACCATCATGATGTTATCGTACGATGCACCAACCATGATGTCGATGTCTGCCTCTGCCAGCTGTTCAGCAGAAGGGTTAATCATAAACGCACCATTGATCCGCGCGACGCGGACTTCCGAAATAGGCCCGTTGAATGGCACATTTGAAACGGCGATAGCTGCCGAGGCTGCAAGTCCCGCAAGTGAATCGGGCATTTCATTTTTGCCTGAAGAGATAAGCGTAATCATCACGACAGTCTCTGCATGGTAATCTTCCGGGAAAAGCGGACGCAAAGCGCGGTCCACCAGGCGGGCGATCAGAATCTCATCATCCGAAGGGCGTGCCTCCCTTTTCATGAAGCCTCCGGGAAATCTGCCTACCGCAGAGAATTTCTCGCGATAATCAACCGAAAGTGGCATGAAATCTACGTTTTCCGCTGCTTCAGTGGCTGATACAACAGTTGCAAGCAACATCGTGTCCCCCATCTTAACAACAACTGAACCGTCGGCCTGTTTGGCCAGTTTACCGGTCTCAATCTGGATTGTGCGGCCATCGCCCAAATCAATCGTCTTATTTATTACTTTATACATATATCAACTACAATTAAATTATTTTCATTGCCAGATGGAATTTACCAGGTGATATTCATCCCAAATAGTGATTTCCAATCATGCTCATTTATCCATTTAATGATAATTTGTCTTTCAATGGTCAGAAATCCAATAGTCATCAAATTGCTGTCATTCGGCAGGTCACTGCCATCATCCGTCCATTTCCTGAAAATGTGCTGAGCCGGTTTAATGGTGCAAAAAAGGCAATCCGAAAATTGCCTTTTGAGGTTGTTCGCTTATTTACGAAGATTTAGCTCCTTGATGATCGCACGATAGCGCTCGATATCTTTGCGCTTAAGGTAGTCCAGCAGTGAACGGCGCTTACCAACCATCGAAATCAGTGCACGCTGTGTGCTGAAATCCTTTTTGTTGGATTTCAAATGCTCAGTCAGGTGGTTGATGCGATGTGAAAAAAGGGCAATCTGTCCTTCTGAGGTACCGGTGTCGGTAGCACTCTTGCCATACTTTTCAAAAAATGACTTTTTAATCTCTGAATTCAAATACATAACAAATTGTTTATCAATGATACAATGGCCGCACAGCAGGATTCGGGTTCGATCACAACCGATCGGCATTATTTAGGGGGCGAAAGTAAGGAAAAAACTGAACACTTGCAAGTGGCTTTCAATCTTTTAATTGGAATCACAAAAAGCAACCCGTAGACAATGAAATCGCTGCTGTTGCATCACAAAACTGAGCCTGGCATGAAAACAGAGGAGTCTCAATTTCTTAAGTTTTCCTGACAGACCTTTAACATAATCTATTAACGAGCCATCCCAGGATACCTATACAATCAAGCTTACTATTTATGCATGATAACTTTCTGTCCTATAGTGCATTCCAGGCATCGCTTCGGATTACAGTACTCATGGTGCAAATGAATAAGTGCCTGAGAATCAAGTGCGTTAAATGCCCGGACTCCTGATGATTCCCAATGACGAAGAATTGTGTTGTCTTCCGGAGGGAGTTCTTCCATTAGCTTCAGCGCCCTGTCCTTTAACTCAGGTTTGCTGTTCTGCTCCCCGTAAAGGAAAAGAAACGGAACCACAACATTCACCAGGATTAGCCGAAAAGACTCCTCACCCATCCTCTTTTGCTGCTTTGGGGATGATTTTTGAAAAGTAAAGTGTGTATTCCAAAATGGGGAAGTCTCAGACCTGAAAAGCTCACGATATTCTGTAACACCCTGTAGAAGAATGACAGTAGAGAAAAGAGAATCCGAATGATGCAGGACTGCAGCCAACTGGGCAATGCGGACTGTCGGGAAGTTCAGCGGATGCATTCTCATCAATTTCCACAGGTGACCGGCAATCGGCTTTAGACCGTATTTTGCAGAGAGAAATTGGTACTCCCCATGCAATGCCAGGGGATATTCTTCCGTTAGTATGGCACTATTTAGGAATCCGGCCTGACCATACAAAAGTGCTTCCAGCTGAAAGAGAGAATTATGGTGTTTCAGCAACAATGGCAATGGCAAAGACCGCGCCAGCATCTCAAAGGGGTCTCCATTCTCTCGAAAACCAAAGCTTCTGGATAAAAGCCGGTAAAAAGTTTCGCTCCAGTCATTTTTGGAACTGTCAAGAAGTATTTCAGTCATTGCGATTTTTTTCTGAAGCCGCTCAATTGCCAACCCATTCAGGAAGAATCGAATTCTGAAAGGATCGATCCTATTCAGATGGGATGCGCAATTAACCCAGTCGTGCTGTTCCATAAGTTCTTTGTAATTGTATTCTATCCACAAAGGCCAGTTTATTACCAGGGCAGGTATAACTGAGCCTGCATCATTTTTTACAGGAATATCATTTTCTGCAACAACGTGCAGGATCGTATTCCTGTATTGAGGGTCCAGATGATGCCTGTGCCGGTTCCAGTCAGATGCCCGAAAGTGGATTTCAACATTACCTGCCCAAAGGGTTTTGTCAATCCGTACACGTGCATCGAAAAAATCCGGACCGGCATGGATGTTGTGTCTCCCGATATTGACAATCTCAACCGATTCTCCTTCGCTGGTGACAGGATTTTCAGTTTCAAACAACCTGTTCTTCCAAATAAAATGCAGGAAATCTTCCTTCATAAATATTTAACTTATAAGGGATTACTGATTCAAAACCGGATGGAATACCGATAACCAATTCTTTTTCAGAGAATTTCAAAACAGTCTGTTCAGCCATTTTGTTCACGGTTATTCCGGCTTCAGAAAATATAAGTTACGGCATTCCAATGAGAATAAAGAGCCATCGAATGTGAAAGGAGAATGAAAAAAATTTACCAATGAGATCTGGCAGAAACTTAGACCGGGGGAACAGCCAGTTATTCAGCTATTTTACGGAGTAGAGTCATCCCATCGCGAATCGGAAGGATGGAAACCTCAACCCGGGGGTCATTTTTCACGAAGTCATTGAAGGCCATAATGGCAATTGTCTGGTCATCATTTGCAGGAATTTTACCCAACACTTTGCCGGCCCATAGTGTATTGTCCGCGATTATAAGTCCTCCGACAGTCATTTTGGGGATTATTGCCTGATAATTTGAAAGATACTGACGTTTATCTGCATCGATGAACGCAAGTTCGAATTTATCGTTCAGCCGCGGCAGAACCTCCGCCGCATCTCCGATAATCTGAACAATCCGGTCCCGGAGGCCGGCTTCAGCGAAATACCCGGCTGCGAACTGCTCCAGCTCATCATTTATTTCTATAGTATATAGCAAACCCTCGCTGGATAATCCTTTCGCCAGGCAAATTGCCGAATATCCGGTAAATGTTCCTATTTCAAGAATTCTCCGGGGCGAAATAAGGCGGCTCAGAAGCGTAAGAATGCTGCCCTGCAGATGTCCAGAACACATCCTGCCATTGACAAGCCTCAGGTAAGTTTCACGATACAATCGCCGCAGCAACGGATCTTCTTCCGTGGAATGCGATAATATGTAGTTATCAAGTAACTGATCAGTTTTCACTCGTATACGTCAGTATTAAATTATTGAATATCAGAACGTACTCATGGAACCCTCAATCATATAAGTATCTCATTTTGTAAACGATAGCTCGTGAGGGTTTCATTACTGGTAGATAAGGGTGGACAAACTCCCTGGTTCCAGGATTCGGTTAGCGGTTTCCATTAATTGGGATGTTGTGATTTCACTGATATTCCTGTATATTTCCTCCAGGTTTTCCACTTTGTTGAAAATCAGCATACTCTTACCGATTGCAAGCATCAGGTCTTCGTGATTCTCCTGCGACATGGCAAGTTGACCTATCAGCTGTTTTCTTGCTTTATTAAGCTGAAGGCTCCCCAGTGCCTTGTTTTGAAGCAGGCTGATTTCACGGTTGATCAGAGTCAGTGCCCTTTCCAGATTCTCAGGATCTGTACCGAAATAGATTGTCAGTGTACCGGAATCTGTGTATGCGGTATACGATGATTCCAGGTTATAGGCTATTCCGTTTCGTTCGCGCAGGCTAAGATTTAACCGGGAATTACCTGACTGACCGCCCAGAATACTGTTCAGAAGTACCAGTTTTAGCCTGTCGGGATGATATATGTCAAAAGCTTCTCCTCCCAGGATGCAGTGTGCCTGAAACGTACCTTTTTCCACTTTCCTCAACTTTGGGGAATAGCCGGAAAACATGGTTCTCGAACCGGGACGTAAATTCCCCGGATACCTCGAGAAATGTCGCTGAGCCATGTGAAAGAATTTCCCGGGGGAAATATTGCCAACGGAGCAGATCACCATCTGGTCGGTATGATAGTTTCGATCCATGAAACGGCGAATGTCAGCTGCCTGGAAATCTCTTACCCGCTCGGGCGTTCCAAGGATGCTCCTTCCCATCGGATGTCCCTCGTAAATCAGCTCTTCGAATTCATCAAAAATTAGTTCAGAGGGCGTATCGTTGTAAGAATTGATTTCATCGACAATTACTTCCTGCTCTTTTTTGAGTTCTCTTTCCGGGAAAGTGCTGTCTATCAGGATATCACTAAATAATTCGATGGTTCTTTCATAATATTCACACAGGAAAGAGGCATGTATGGCAGTTTCTTCTTTGGAGGTATAGGCATTCATCTCGCCTCCTACATCTTCCAGCCGGCTGATTATATGGTATGCCTTACGCCTGACAGTACCCTTGAATATGGTATGCTCGATAAAATGGGCCATTCCGTGCTCCTCAGGAGCTTCATCCCTGGATCCCGTGTTAATTACGACGCCACAGTGCGCAACAGGAGAATCCACTGTTGTATGAATCAGTCGGATTCCGTTGGATAAAGTCATTGAGGTATATTCCATACTAAAAAATCAGGCAGGAAAGATAGCTAAATAATGAGAAAGGGTAAAGATTACTCTTTACCCTTTCGTGGTGCCACCAAGAATCGAACTAGGGACACACGGATTTTCAGTCCGTTGCTCTACCAACTGAGCTATGGCACCTTCTTTAAATGCGGTGCAAAGATAATTATTAAATCATTACAGCCAAAGATAAAATCCAATTTTGTGTGAAAATATTGGTCACTTTTCCCAGACCTTGCGGTTCTCATGAATGAAATCTTCTAAATTTCCGGGCTCGTATCCTGTAATTTCTTTAAAAGCGTCAGAAATATGTCCCATTTTGCCATTCCTTGCGGCTCCGTATAAGAGGGATAAAGTCAAAATAAAAGGCATTTCTTTTTTTTCAAGCATTTTCTGCCTGATAAATTTGATGGTTACAGGGCGGGCATAACGGATTTCCCTACCCAGTTCCCTGGTAAACAAGGAAGCAATTTTGTAAAAATCCATCGGTTCCGGACCTGTGATTTCGTAATCTTTGCCTTCATGTCCGGGTTTTGTCAAAAGTTCGACTACTACCCTTGCCACATCCCTTGCATCTATATAATTAACCATTCCGTTTCCAGCAGGCACGTAAATGTGATCATTTTTAATGATCTCCTTCGCGTGAAGCGTAATCAGGTTCTGCATATACAGGGAGGGCCGGACGATAGTGTGAGGAACATTCATCTTCTTCAGGTGTGTTTCTATACGGTGGTTGGCAAAAATCCGGTTGCGCTCTGCACCGACAATAGAGACAAATACGAGTTGCTTAACCTGTGATTTTTCAACCTTATCCAAAAACGGGAAAATATGTTTGGAAACATCCGAAACCTGGTTTGGTCTGATTAAGAGCAATTTATCAACCCCGTCAAGTGCTGCAGTATAGGTGTTAGGTTCATCAAATTCAAATTTCACAAGCCCGGCTTTGCCGATACCTTCCAGTTTTTTCGCCTGTTCAATGTCACGAACTGCTGCTAATACTTTATAATCCTGTACTTGTTGGCTAAGCAGTAATCTGACAGTAGACAGCCCGACATTCCCAGTGGCACCCGTTATTAAGATCTTGTCCATAGAAGGATCAACTATTTAATTCGAAAAGTAAAAATTTCAGAAACTAACGGGTAAAAATATAGTTTTTAGAAATCAATCTTCCCTGGAGGAGGCAAAAATTTCTTCAATAATGTCAGAGTACTTCCGCTCGATCACTTTTCTCTTGAGTTTCAGTGTCTGTGAGAGCTCACCTGACTGAGATGACCAGGTGTCGGACACCAGCCGGAACCGTTTGATCTCCTCGTGCTGACCCAGGGTTTTATTGACCTCCTTTACCTCTGCCTGGTACATGGCCAGTACTTTCGGTTGCAAGATCAGTTCAACGTTATCTTCGAAAAGTATCTCATTTTCGTTGCAGCACTCATGCAGATAGACAAAATTGGGAGATATCAGGGCACTGGCAAATTTCTCGTGGGAACCGATTACAATAGCCTGATCTATAAGAACAGACTCTTTGAGCTTATTCTCAATCAATTGTGGTGCAATATATTTTCCACCGGAAAGTTTGAAAATCTCTTTTTTCCGGTCGGTGATTTTAAGGTATTTACCCTCATCAAGGAAACCAACATCTCCGGTATGAAACCATCCGTTGGCATCGATGACCTCACTAGTCAACCGGGGTTCCTTGTAATAACCCATCATCAGGTTGGGTCCCTTTGCCAGAATTTCTCCATCCTCGGCAATCATAACCTCCACTCCGTTTACAACCGGACCGTTAGTGCCAATTTTTATCTCCCCTGTAACGGCATTGCTGACTGCAATAACCGGAGATGTCTCTGTCAGACCGTACCCCTCAAGGACTTTTAGTCCGGCAGCGCTGAAAACCCTTGCAATCCTTGATTGCAGCAAGGCGCCCCCTGAAACCATCAATTGGATATTCCCGCCCAGGGCCTGCCTCCACTTGGAATAAATCAGCTTGTCAGCAATCATTAGCTTAAGTTTTTTCCACAACCCGGGTTTCCTGTTGAAATCAAAATCCTTTCCGAGCTCTACTGCCCAGAAGAAAATCTTGAATTTTAACCCGGTCAGCAGCTTTCCTTTTGCCATGATTCCGTCATACACACTTTCCAAAAGACGCGGGACAGCAGTAAAAATATGGGGTTTGACCTCTTTTATAGATTGCACGATCTGAGCAAGGCTTTCAACATAGTATATTCCAATTCCCCTGTACATAAATATATAGTTGACAGTCCGCTCAAAAATATGACACAAGGGCAGGAATGAAACGCTCCGGTGACCCAACCCCAGGTCAAAATGAGTCGCGCATGCCATAAGATTGGAAACCAGATTTCTGTGCGACAGCATTACTCCCTTTGGCACTCCTGTAGTACCACTGGTATAGATCATGGTTACCATCTCCTCCTCCTTAATACTGTCTTTGATTTCTTTCAGGCGGGAACGAAGGCTTTCCTCATTCTTCTCTCCCAATTGCATCAGTACGGATAAATTGTCTGTGCCAGATACCTCGTTAAAGGTGAATATCTTCTCAAGACTCAAAATTTCTACGGTAACTGGGGATAATTTATTGTAAAGTTTTTCATCGGAAATAAAAAGGTACCGTATCTCCGCATGATTGAAAATATAACTGTATTCGTCCTCACTGATAGTAGGATACACAGGCACGTGTACAGCTCCGGTCATGGAAAGCGCCATGTCTACAAAAGCCCACTCCGGACGGTTACCGCTAACTGTGGAGACTCTGTCTCCCTTTTGGATTCCAAGCGAAAGAAGACCGTATGCCAGCAACTCAGCATTTCTGGCATATTGAGCGGTACTGTATTTTACCCATTGGTTTCCCTGTTTCCCGGCTATAGCATCTTCACGGAATTTATTTTCGAGACAATAATCAAGAAGATCGAAAGTGCGCGTTACCTCCATATTTTTTTGCTTTAAAAATAAATAATATTGATATCAGCCAAACGTGATTCTAATCAGCCTAATACCTTAAAAGTCATAATCCATCTCTTTTCCCCTACAATTTTCATTTACCATTTGAATCATTAAGTGGATTTTTCAATTACAATAGCTGAGGAGTGAAAATCAGCCTGATGCGTGGGTTTATTAATTATCCTATTAAGAACATCCAATAAATTCAGCTATTCAGGAAAAAAAACAGTTATTGGATCACAAAAAATCCAGATTTTTCCAGGATGCTCTTTGGAAGTTTCTTCAGAATTACAATTTAATGATCATTTTGTTCCTCCAAAGGTAATGGGCAACCAGGTAACAAAGCAGGTAGATGACCACAAAACCTGAGATAGCCTGCCAGAGGGGCGCCTCAGAGGGAAGAACTGATCCGTGCATTTCAATCAGTACAAATTGCAGGATGTACAATAGTAAAGGATTGATTCCCAGTATCGAAAGATGGGGTATATCAATATTTTTTAAATCGTTTACGTAATAAAAAAACAGGAAAGTCAGAAATCCTATTCCAGATGCAAGTATCGGATAGGCCATACTCATGCTCCTCTGCGAAAATTGCCAGTATTCCTGTGGCTGAAGCAACGAAAGAAGATAGCCCAAAAATGTAAGCACCACACCAAAAATCAATGATTTCCTGATAAATTCCTTAGAGGGACATTCATTCAGCAAATCGTACAGAACCGTTCCAAAGAGCAGGATGGAAACCCAGCTCAGTGGTCCGAGTGGTCCGCCATCGATGCTGTTTGCCATTGTCCACTGGCCATATCCGGCATAAATAAACAGTAACTGATATATACCAAGGAAGGAAAATGCAGCAATGACCCTGACCGTTTTGGTCTGCAGGATAAATGGAAGGGCCAGCAAACCGCTCAATCCGATATCAACCAATGCATCCCAGATGTCGCATTTCAAATTCGGACCATAAAGCACTGTTCCGATGAATATCAGTATCAGGTACCTTTTAACGGAGTGAATTAATGCCTGATGGTATCCTTCCCTCGCAACCATCCTGACAAAGGATATCCGGAAACCCATTCCTACGGCGATAAGAAAAAAGGGAGCGATGGTATTCGCGAATGTCATCCCGAAATGCGGATGTTTGAAAGTCTCAGGAATAACTTTAAAATAATTCAGGTAATTAACCATAATCATTCCGAATATGGCAAAGCCACGAAACTGATCAATGGAGAGTTTCCGTTTGCTAATAATTTCCGTCGCTGGTTCCATCAAAACAGGATAAAAAATGTAATTCAGAAGATAAAACCCAGGAACTTCCTCCTATCGTTCCCGTGGTTGGGCACGCTGGGGAGTTAGCCGCTGCGTTCTTATCCCACGCTAAACTTTTACTAAATTATGCGAATTAAGGGTTGAAAACGTTCAATATAAAGAAAAATAATGGTAAATAAGTTCTAATATTATGTTAATAATATTTGTTTAATACCTTAGAAATCAGTATATTAAGATAGTCTAACAAACAATTCTTAAAACATGATTCCTAAGGTAAAAGAACTTAAATTAATATCTATGTATTTATATATCAGCGATATATACAATATTGACTTGAGGTTTTCCTGTCTACGCTTCAGTAACAATGCAAAACCTGAGTTTACTGATGAGGAAGCTATGACTATTTACCTCTATTGTTTGAGTATTGAACAACGTTTTAAAGTTAAACAAATCTATGAATTTGCAAGTGACCATCTTCGATCATGGTTCCCATTATTGCCTTCATATGTTGCCTTTACTCAGATAATCAATCGATTATCGGAAGCCTTCAGGCTTTTGACTCAAAACCTGACCACTAACCATACCCCATCAGATTGCTTACCGGATGAAAGCCTGGTCGATTCAATGCCCATCATTACCTGTTCTGCAAAGCGTGAAGGAAAGGTAGCCCGCGAAATCACTGATAAAGGATTCTGTTCTACAAAAGGCATTTACTATTACGGCCTGAAATTGCATACTTTGGCTTTTCATCGTCCCAATCGGTTACCTTTTCCAGAACAGTTTCAACTTACTACAGCCTCTGAGCATGATCTTGCCCTTTTTAAGCAAGCATGGGGAGATATTGAAAACCGAACGTTCTATGGCGACAAAATATATCTTGATAGTCAATACTTTAAATCAATTTATGAACAGAACAATTCGATCATGCTAACTCCTGTCAGAGGATATAGAGGTCAGACCGTTGAATCAAAACAGCGTGATAAAGCCGCAAATGACCTCTACTCTAAGGCAGTTTCAACTGTCAGGCAATCAATTGAATCCTTATTCAATTGGTTAATCGAAAAAACAGATATTCAAAGAGCGTCTAAAGTCAGATCTGCCAAAGGGTTAATGGTTCATGTCTTTGGAAGGCTGGCTGCTGCATATATTGTTTGTATTTTCAACCCTTAATTCGCATAAATTATAAATAAACAATCTTATCAGCAAATCAGCCCCAGTGGGCTTAACCACGTGTTGGCACACGTTTTTTTACACTTTTTTAAAGCAAATTTTTGATTTCTGGTTTTTGAGTCAAAACAAAAATTAATTTCTATTTGGTTTAATTTATGGTCTTTTCACTTGTTGAATAATAGGCATCATATTTGGTTGAACCTGAGGTATTGACTTTACCCAACGTTTACCTGTACTTGATGTTATTACTTTGGCTACTCCTGTTGTTTCAAAGATAAGAGTAAAAAGATGATACAAGCTAAGTGCTGCATCTTGAAGGCTCTGATTGTTTTCCAAATCTTCAACGATAATGCCTAATTCACGTGCTTCGTTTCTGTCAATTCTACGACTATGATTATTTTTATCGTTGTCACCATGAGACAGCACATCAACAATGTTTTTGCAAACCTCTTTTTTATTATCAATGTCAACAAGCATGTAATTATTCAGATAATCACTAACAATACGTTTACTATATCTAAGAGCTTCTTCACATGTTTCAATTAAAGCAGGCCCCATTGATTTTAGTATTGGATTCCATGCTAAAGCTGTTTTTGGGTTTTCAATGATTTCTTGTCTTGCTTTATCAAATTGTTGAATAATAGCTGTAGCAGGCATCATGCCACCATTTACAGGTATTTGTGGGTCAATTTGACCAATTTGACTTTGCCTACCCATTATAAGCTTATTACTAGACAATGCAATCATTGTACCAGCTGACATGCAGTATGTTGGAATTATTACTTCAATATATTTAAACTTACTCCTTAAATATCCAACAATTGGTTCAACAGCTCTACCTTCACCACCTGGAGTATGCAATATTAAAGTCAAGCCTTTTGTAGTATCCATATTGACCAAATTGTTCATAAAACCATTAAGGTCTTCACTGGTAACCATTGTAAAAAAAGGAGGAACTTGAGGTTTTTGTAGAAATGCAGATGTATAAAAGATTACATTCGTGTTACCACGCTGTTTACTGATTTCAGCAATAAATTCCTTAGTCTTGTTGTCAAAATATTTGTCTCTTTGGTCAGGTGAAACACTTTGCAACTCTTTTAATAAAATATCCCAACTTGGCATAATTAAAAAATATAAGGTAATTCATGATTGTAAGCATATTGCATCGAGTCATCCTCTTCAACGGTATCAATCTTGGCTAGTGCATCCATCATTTCCTGATATTCCTTAATCTCTTCTGAAATAATTTCTTCAAAATTTTGCAAAAACTTCACCCTTGAAAGTGACAATAAATCATCTACTGATTTTCGAGTTTGTTCACTCATAGTATTGATTTTGATTTGTTAACATTATAAAGATACTGCAAATTTTTCAACAGTCAAAATTTCAAGAACCAATATATTAATCGAGCATAACTTCATTTTGTGCTTTCTAGTAAAATGTGTGCCAACTCATGTCTTATCTCTCCTATCTTATATCTCTAAAGGTATTCTTTTGCCTTCGCCAGCAATTCCAAAATACCTTTTGGGTTTTTCCCGCCTGCGCTGGCATAAAATGGTTGTCCGCCGCCGCCGCCATCTACCAATTTGGCCAGTTCCCGCACAATGTTTCCGGCATGCATCCCCTTTCCCTTAACCAACTGGTCAGAAATCATGACGTGGACAGAGGCTTTCCCATCTATTTCAGCTGCAAAAACCAGGAAAAGATTTTCAACTTCACCTTTCAACTGGAATGCAAGATCCTTAATCATACCTGCATCCTCAACCGGCAATTTGCATGCCAGGAAATTGATGCCATTGACCTCAATTATCTGTTCCAGCAATTCCTTCTTTAATCCAACGGATGCTTCTTTTTTGTACACTTCAATCTGGCTGTTAAGCATGCTGACTTTCTGCATCATATTTTCAACTGCAGCTTTCAAATCAGCAGGATTATTCAGGAGTGATGCTAATTCTTTGGTTGTCTTCGCTTTAACGCGAAGATATTCTTCCGCTCTTTCGGCAGTGATCGCCTCAATTCTTCTGACACCTGCAGAGATTGAGCCCTCTGAAATAATGACAAACTGACCTATTTCACCTGTAGCTCCGGCGTGGATACCACCACAAAGCTCAATTGAATCACCAAACCTGATTACTCTTACTTTGTCTCCGTATTTTTCACCAAACAAGGCAATTGCACCAAGTTTTTCGGCTTCCGCAATGGGCATTTCACGGTGCTCATCCCTTGCAGCATTCAACCGGATCAGACTATTGACCCTTTTCTCGACCTTTTCAATCTCATCGTCAGTAACTTTCTGAAAATGAGAGAAATCGAATCTCAATGAATCCGGAGTTACCAAAGATCCTTTTTGTTCTATGTGAGAACCTAGTATCTCTCTCAGAGCATGATCAAGTAAATGGGTGGCAGTGTGATTGGCTGCAGTAGCTCTTTGCCTGGTTGTATCAACAACTCCTGTAAAGATTGAATAAAGGTTGGAAGGAAGGTCTTTGACCAAATGAACGGTCAAACCATGTTCTTTTACCGTATCAAAAATACCAATCCTTGAACTTCCGGATTCAATCCAGCCGGTATCTCCTATCTGGCCACCTGATTCAGCATAAAAAGGAGTTTTATCAAATACCAGCTGGAAATATTCGCCTCTTTTATCCTTGACTTTCCGGTAGCGACAAATCCTTAACTCACATTCCTTGTTGTCGTACCCGACAAATTCGCTCTCCATAGATGGAAGAATTTCAATCCAGTCGCCGGTTTCAAGCTGTGTAGCATTCCTGGAACGGTTTTTCTGCTCTTCCATTGCCTTTTCAAACTCTACTCTGTTGACTGAAAACGACTCTTCGCGAAGGATAAGCTCTGTCAGGTCCAGCGGGAAGCCATAAGTGTCATATAACTCGAATGCAACCAGGCCGCTGACCATACTGTTGTTCTTTTTCCTGGAGTCATCCATGATATTTTCCAGCATACGGATTCCTGTCTCCAATGTTCTCAGGAAGGAATCCTCCTCTTCGCGAATCACTTTGGTCACCAGATCTCTTTGTTTGTTTAATTCAGGGAAGGCAGTACCCATCTGGTCAGCAAGCACTTTAATAAGCTGATGCATAAATGGTTTTCTGAAGCCAAGAAATGTATATCCGTAACGGACTGCCCGGCGCAAAATACGTCTGATCACATAACCAGCCTTGTTGTTGGATGGGAGCTGACCATCTGTAATTGCGAAGGCAATGGCACGAATATGATCTGCTATTACCCTCATGGCAATATCCGACTTCTCATTTTCACCATATTTTATCCCAGCGAGGTACCCAATCTCGGAAATAACAGGTTGGAAAACATCAGTGTCATAATTCGATTGTTTTTTCTGCAATACCATGCAAAGTCGTTCGAATCCCATACCGGTATCCACATGTTTGGCAGGAAGTTCTTCCAGTTGTCCGCTGGCTTTCCTGTTAAACTGGATAAATACCAGGTTCCAGATCTCAATAACCTGTGGATGGCTTTGGTTAACCATTTCCGAGCCGGGGATTTTTGCACGTTCATCATCAGTGCGAATATCCACGTGGATTTCAGAGCAGGGACCACAAGGGCCGCTATCACCCATCTCCCAGAAATTATCTTTTTTGTTCCCGAACAGGATATGATCCTCGGGGAGGTATTTTTTCCACAATGTAAGTGCCTCAGCGTCAACAGGCACACCATCATTGGTATCTCCTTCGAAGACGGTGGCATAAAGCCTGTCCACAGGGATATTAAAACGGCCAACCAACAGTTCCCAGGCCCAGTCGATGGCTTCTTCCTTGAAATAATCGCCAAAGGACCAGTTGCCAAGCATTTCAAACATGGTATGGTGGTAGGTGTCATGGCCAACCTCCTCCAGGTCATTGTGTTTACCGGATACGCGGAGGCATTTTTGCGTATCCGCAATACGCGGGCTTTTAACAGGGGCGTTCCCGAGAAAAATATCCTTAAACTGATTCATGCCCGCATTGGTAAACATCAGGGTCGGATCATTCTTAATGACCATGGGTGCTGAAGGCACTATCTGATGTGATTTGGAGGCAAAAAAGTCCAAAAAAGCAGCGCGTATTTGTTTTGAATCCATAATTGAATAATGTTAAAAACATTTAAATGGCACCGGTCATCCGTTTCAAAAATCCCAAGATGCCTTTAAATAATCTAATTTTGCCCTCAGTAGCAATGGCTGAAGGGTGTCAAAAACGTTGCAAAATTAGATTATTTCATTAATTTTGACCTACCTCAGTTCAAAATAAATCATTTTAGAATGGGTATCACCAATTACAGATTCAATCCCGATACATTAAGTTTTGATAAGATAGAGCGCAATGTCCGCACGCTTATCAAGAGGATTTTGGGGTATCTGTCTACCGGGATAGTTTCCGGGATAATTTTCTTTTTCATTTTTCTGCAATTTTTCGAGACCCCAATCACTAAGAGGTTAAAAAGGGAAAACGAGCAATTGTTGTCCCAGTATAGCCTTATGAGCAAGGATATGGAGAAGATTTCCATGGCATTGGAAGACATCCAGATGCGTGATGATAATATTTACCGGGTAATTTTTGAAGCTGATCCAATTCCTTCATCTGTAAGAATGGCCGGATTCGGTGGAGCTAACCGGTATACCAAACTGGAAAGCATGGATAACTCCGAATTAATCATCTCTGTTGCAAAAAAACTGGATATCCTTTCGAAGCAAGTGTATATTCAGTCAAAATCGTACGATGACGTGGTCAAAATGGCATTGGGCAAAGAGAAGATGCTTGCCAGTATTCCTTCGATCCAGCCGGTTTCCAACAAGGACCTGAAACGTACTGCCTCAGGCTGGGGCATGCGTATGCATCCGATTTACAGGATCCCAAGGTTTCATTATGGAATGGATTTTACTGCCCCTACCGGGACTGATATCTTCGCAACCGGGAATGGAATCGTCAAAGAAGTTGGTCGCGAAAGCGGATACGGAAATATTGTGCTTATTGATCACGGGTACGGATATGAAACCATGTATGGTCACCTTCTCAGGGCAAATGTCAAGGAAGGACAGGTGATCAAAAGAGGTGATGTGATTGGATTTGTAGGCAGTACAGGAGCATCAACCTCACCTCACCTTCACTATGAAGTGATTAAAAACGGACAGAAAGTCAATCCTCAAAACTATTACTTCCAGGACCTTAATCCTGCAGAATATGAGAAGATGATTTCTATTTCAACCAATATGGGTCAAAGTTTCGACTAACTTCTTAACAATTAATACTGTGGGATTCAAAACACCTAAATCTGAAAAACTCTATTATTCGATCAGTGAAGTGGCCGAAAAGTTCAATCTGGCACCATCCGCACTGCGATTCTGGGAAAAGGAATTCGATACCATCAAGCCATTCAAAAATAAAAAGGGCAACAGGTTTTACACTCAGGAAGATATAGAGCATATTGCTTTGATTAACCACCTGGTCAAAGAAAGGGGTTTAACCCTGAAAGGGGCGAAAGCTAAAATAAAGGTGAACAAAAATGAAGTAGAACACAATTATGAAATTGTGCAGAAGCTTCAGGAGATCAGGGAATACCTGATAGAAATCAGGGAAATCCTGTAAGCAGGTTTTATCTGTTCCTACAACAAACTGTTAAACTGTTGCTATGCTCCTTCAAACCATCATTCAGCATCTGGAAAGTTTCGCACCTCTTCATTTCCAGGAATCATACGACAATTCGGGTCTAATTGTCGGGGATAAGTCGCGCCAGATCTCGTCAATCCTGATAACACTTGACATCACAGAAGATGTGGTCGACGAGGCCATTGCCAATAATTGTGAGCTGATCATAAGCCACCATCCGCTGATATTTAAGGGGATTAAAAGTATTACTGGCAGTAATGCGGTGGAAAAATGCCTGATCAAAGCAATTCAAGGCAATATTTCCATTTATGCCGCACATACAAACCTGGACAGTGTAAATGGCGGTGTTAATTCCAGAATCTGCGAAAAAATAGGACTTTTGAACTGCCGTATTTTATCTCCGGTAAAGAACCAATTGCTAAAATTGGTCACTTATGTCCCTGTAAACCATGTCGAAGCCGTCAGATCCTCACTTTTCTCCGCAGGAGCCGGAGTGATCGGGAATTATGACCAGTGTAGTTTCAGCGCTTCCGGTTTCGGAACTTTCAGGGGAATGGAAGATAGCAATCCCTTTGTCGGCACCAAAGGTGAAATGCACGTTGAACAGGAAACCAGGCTGGAGACAATTGTTCCCAGGCACCTGGTTCCAGGGGTAATTACCGCCTTGAAATCTTCCCATCCCTATGAAGAAGTAGCCTATGATTTGCTGCCACTGGAAAATAATTATGATTCAGTTGGAATTGGAATGACCGGAGAGTTGTCAGAGCCAACTGGTGAAAATGAAATATTAAGCAGGATCAAAGAGATTTTTGGCTGTCAAATGATCAGGCACTCCGCCTTGTTAAACAAAAAAATCACCAAAATTGCAGTATGCGGAGGGTCAGGCAGTTTCCTCATTTCAAAGGCGATTGCGGAAAAAGCTGACCTGTTTATTTCAGCTGATTTCAAATACCATGACTTCTTTGAAGCAGAAAAAAAGATTGTACTTGCTGATATCGGCCACTATGAAAGTGAACAATTCACTAAAGAGGTTTTAAAAGAGATAGTTTTAAAAAAATTCCCTACATTTGCACTCCGTTTGTCGGAAGTAAAAACCAACCCGGTTTTATACCTTTAAGAAGCTGAAGTTTAATAATAATATTCTGGATATGTCGTTAGAAATTAACAAAACAACCGAAGGCAAAGAGGTTTCAGTTCAGGAAAAATTGAAAATGCTCTATGAACTACAAACTGTTGTTTCAGAAATCGATAAAATCAACACTCTTCGCGGAGAGTTACCTCTTGAGGTTCAAGACCTTGAAGATGAGATCGTCGGATTAAAAACCAGGCTTTCGAATCTCCAGGATGAAATAAAAAACCTCAATACTGCTATTGCCAATAAAAAAATCGAGATCAAGGATTCCAAGACTAAGATCGACAGGTATAAAGAGCAACAGGAGAATGTTAGAAACAACCGTGAATTTGATTCAATTTCAAAGGAAATGGAGTTCCAGACACTCGAAATTGAGCTGGCAGAAAAACGGATCAAGGAATACTCTGTTGATGCAAAAACCAAGGGTGATTTGCTGGACGCATCAAACCTGTTGCTGAAAGAGCGTGAGGACGACCTGATTAGAAAGAAAAAAGAGCTTGAGGAAATTACCGCTGAAACAGCTGTCGAAGAAGATCTTCTCAAAGCTAAAACTGCAAAGATAGCCACTATGATCGAGGAGCGACTGTTAACAGCATTTAACAAGATCAGGAAAAACGCCCGCAACGGGCTCTCAGTGGTTACTGTTCAACGTGATGCATGCGGTGGTTGTTTTAACAAGATCCCGCCACAACGACAACTTGATATAGCTTCACGCAAGAAGATCATTGTTTGTGAATACTGCGGTAGAATCCTGGTAGACAAAGACATAGCCACTCCATCAGTCGAAGAAAGCCAATCCTGATACAGAATTACGATCCAACAAGACATAAAAAAAACTCCATTTGGGAGTTTTTTTTATGTCTTGTTGGATCGTTACCATGAACCACCGGCACCGCCACCACCGAAACTTCCACCGCCAAAACCGCCAAATCCTCCGGACGAACCACCGCCGCCAGAAAAATTACCCCATGAACCGCCGCCTCCCCTGTTGCCGCCAAGCATGCTTAGCCACCACAAAGATCCGAGGAGGCTTCCTGTGCTGCTGCCATCGGCGCCTACCGTGCGATATTTGTTCCTGTTGAATATCATAAAAATAACAAAAACCAGCAGGATCAATGCAAAGCCAGGAAATACGGATCGTTTGGAATATTTCTTTTCGTACTGGTCGGCTGTAAATTCACCTTTGGTTAAAGCCATCAGAACTGTTGTTGCACGATCAAGTCCTGCATAGTAATCATTTGCCTTGAAACTCGGTATTATTTCAGCGTTTACAATTGTATGGCTGGCAGTTGCATCCGGAACAACACCTTCCAGTCCGTATCCGACAGCGATAAATACCTTACCTGCCTGACCATCATTAGTTTTGGGCTTGACCAGTATAAGAATTCCGTTGTTTTTGCCTTTCTGACCGATACCCCACTTTTCTGCCAATGAAAATGCATACTCACTTTGATCGTGTCCAAACAGGTCTTTTACCAAGACGATGGCAATCTGTGTCGACGTTTGCCGGTTAAACGCATCCAGTTTGTTTTCAAGGGCTTCCACCTGCGACCCCGACAAGGTTCCGGTAAAATCATTGACCAGCCTAGGTGGTTCAGGACGTGCAGGAAATTCATCGGCAGCAAAAGCACCAGTGAACAGCGTGAAAAGCGCTAAAAACAAGAAAAAATGCAGGCTTGTATGCCAGTTAATTTTATTATTCATTTTTATTTACCAAATGATATTTCGTTGGAGAGTTCATTGATGTCATTATCCTGGTGAGGGAAAAACGCTTTAAGCTTCTCGCCTACCTTTTCAATTCCGAGCACAAATCCCCTGACCAGGTCACCTTTGGAGAAGTTACTAATCATCAGGTCCCTTACATCATCCCAAAAACCTACAGGGACAACGGCATTGATACCGGCATCACCGATGATGGCAAATTTTCTGTCTTTGGTCGACAAGTAAATCAACACCCCGTTTTTTAATTCTGTTTTGTGCATATCCAGGGATTTAAACAGCCAGGCGGCCCTGTCGAGCACGTCACCTCTGCAAACAGATTCGATGTGAACACGAATTTCTCCGCTGGTAAGGCTTTCTGCCGACTGAATGGCCTGAACTACTTGCTGTTCACCCTCTTTAGTGAGAAATATATTTGTACTCATCCTTTACCGGGATTAAAATCATTTTGTAAAATCAACCTTTGGAGCCTTGTCTGAACCTTTTTCAGCCTCGAAATAGGCCTTCTTTTCGAAATTACGCATGGATGCAATGACATTTTCAGGGAACATCCGGATATAGGTATTAAAATCCTGGGCTATCTGATTGAATTTCTGGCGTTCAACAGTAATCCTGTTTTCTGTTCCTTCCAACTGCGCCTGAAGCTGAAGGAAGTTTTCATTTGCTTTCAGATCAGGATATTTTTCAACCACAACCATCAGACGTCCAAGCGCCTGGCTCAAACCACCCTGTGCCTGTTGAAACTGCTGTATGGACTCAGCACTCAGTTTTGTCGGATCAACGGTAACAGAAGAAGCTTTTGCCCTGGCTTCAACAACCGCTGTCAATGTTTCATTTTCATGTGCGGCATATCCCTTTACTGTAGCAACCAGGTTTGGGATCAAATCAGCCCGTCGTTGATATACATTTTCGACCTGCGACCAGGCAGCAGATACTGCTTCTTCCTTGGTAACCATCTTGTTCCCTGTTTTAATTCCCCATGAAATGGCAGCAAAAATTCCAATAAAAATTACGCCTATTACAATCCACGCTGTTTTGCTCATACTTTGATTTTTTGAAGGTTAGAATCCAATATCAAATTTTAATCATTGATTTATTAATAATTACATATTACCGCAATCCCAAATACAACTTTTGATGCGATGAAATATAACAATGTGAAGTTAGTGAAGAATTTAATCATTTTGAAGGCACTAGATAGATTTTAAGCAATGGTAACAAATGTTCCCAATTATTTAACCTTGTCTCTGAATCAGGACAACTGCCTGAACTGAAATCCCTTCCTCCCTGCCTTCAAATCCTAGCTTCTCGGTAGTGGTAGCTTTGATGTTTACCTGTTCAGTCTGACTTTCAAGTATCCCGGCAATGGTGAGTTCCATGGAAGGTATCCATTCTTTAAGCTTAGGCCGTTGGGCCGAAACCGTGGCATCCAGGTTAACCAGTGAATATCCTCGTTCCTTTAGCATCTGGTAAACTGATGCTAGCAACTTCTTGCTGTCAATATTTTTGAAGGCAGCATCTGTATCTGGATAGTGGAAACCGATGTCCCTCAAGCCTGCAGCCCCCAAAAGGGCATCACAAATGGCGTGAAGCAGAACATCACCGTCTGAATGGGCCACAGAGCCCTTTTCATGAGGAATAAGTATCCCTCCAAGCCAAAGCTCTTCGCCTGTAGCAAGCTGATGCACGTCATAGCCAAGTCCGATACGGAAGACCATCTGTAAAAAATTAAATATTGATAAAGATAATGTAAAATTAGACTAAGGTTCTGAAGCTGCAAAAACTTTGCTCATTTTAAGCGCTCATTCTATTCAGTTAAGTCTGCTGCTTTTGAGACTCTGTTTCTTTCCGGGTCAGTGTGTGAAGCTATTTAATTGAATCGTGAATCGGGTCACAAGTTCGCTTACCAAAATGCGATGTAAAATTAAGAGCAGGGAGACCTCCTGTTTCTCATTTTCCAAACGGTACTAAACTCCGAATTTTTATGGAAGCTCACATTACCCGGCTGTAACATAGCAAACCAATAACTTCATGATTAGCAATAATCTAAATCCCCATCCTCCACTGAAACAAAATCTTCATATCCGTTTCCTGCAACACCGTGTTTCCCTGCTGATGGAATTACAATCAGCATATTTTACTTCCGTACCTGCATATCCTTTCAAATTATAATATGAATTTCCCGGAACTGACTGGCAAAATAATCGTTTGTATTGATCTTATTCTATATCGAACCACCTGGGGACAGCTCTTTGAATACAAATACCCCTTGAAGTGTCACCATTTCCATCCTTATGCTTCAAAAAGGGGATCGGAACAGGGCTGTTTCCGGAAGAGTTTGAGTTCCAAACTGCCGTTTTCAGATTTCTGTTTCCAAAAATTCGGACTTATCCCGAATGTAAAAACCGGATTTTTTTGAGTAATGAATAATAAATTTTATGTACACCAGACGAAGTTGTTTCCATATTTAACCAATTACGCTTCGTAAACAGCGAACCAGACTAAGAAGGAAGAGCAAGGTCAAAATTTGCTGTTATAGCTAGATAAAACATCATCAATGTGCTGTATATGTGATATTTAAATATTTACTAAAATTTAAAAACTGACTAGTTCAGGTATTCGCAAAATGGAACAATTTTCTTAAAACAGACAAAGAATAGATTTAACTGCTTAATAGATTGAAAGAATTTGAAAAAATCAATCTTTAAAGTGAGGTTCAATGTTGAAAAAATGAATGTTGTTTTATTAATTTGCTTTATATTTGTATCAATAGTGCATACTTTGTTAATGTTTGGGGATTTACCCGGACAATTGGCCTGACTGAGATTTAAATTGATTTTTTTGTAAGGATTTAACTTTTGAAAATATATGAAATTTTATACGGTTATATTACTGTCTATCAGTCTTCTGGCTGCCTCATGCAGTCTGTTGCCGAAGAAAAAATCCGGATCCTCAACCACTGGATGGTCTTACAATGATCCAAAAAACGGTGGGTTCGAATACAGGGAAGGTTACGTTCAGAATACCGGGCCTGGACTGGTATTTGTTCAGGGTGGAACATTTCCGATGGGCCGTGTAGAACAGGATGTCATGTATGAAAGCAATAATGTTGGCCGGCGTGTTACTGTTGCCTCTTTTTTTATCGACGAGACCGAAGTACGTAATGTAGACTGGAGGGAATACCTGTACTGGATCCAAAGAGTTTATCCAAATAATCCGGAGGTTTACAAAGCTGCGCTCCCTGATACCCTCGTTTGGAGACATGAGCTGGCCTACAATGAACCTTATCTTGAAAATTATTTACGTCATGCCGCGTATGCGGATTACCCTGTTGTTGGTGTTAGCTGGATTCAGGCCAATAATTATTGTAAATGGAGAACCGACAGGGTCAATGAAAGAATATTAATCAACGACAAGATTCTTGCCGAAGATACTAAACAAAGCGGACAGGAAGTATTTACTTCTGACAGTTACCTGAACGGTCTATACAATGGAACGGACGGGAACCGGCCATTAAAAGACTTAGGCAAAGACGGTGCTACAAGAAGGACTAGCATGTCCGACGGAATTGTTCTTCCACGTTATCGTCTCCCGACCGAAGCTGAATGGGAGTTTGCTGCATTGGGACTTATCGGCAATTTAGATGATGAGGTCGTGACAGACAGAAAGATTTATCCATGGAATGGAAATCAAATACGCTCATTATCCAAGAAGGAACGAGGGGTTTTTCTTGCAAACAGTGTAAGGGGCAGAGGCGACTATATGGGAGTGGCAGGTGCATTGAATGATGGATTTGAGATTACTGCTCCTGTGCATTCATTCCCACCGAATGACCTTGGACTATACTGCATGGCTGGAAATGTCAGTGAATGGGTTCAGGATGTATACAGACCCACATCATTCCAGGAATTTAATGAATTTCAGCCACTTAGGGGAAGCGTTTACACGAATTTCCACAAGGACTCCACAGGGGGATTTGTAAGAAATCAATACGGTGAGATGGTCAAGGATACCGTTGCCAACTACACCAATTACAAGGATGGTAATTTCCAGTCCAACCTGGAAGAGTCATTCTGGAAAAGCAAAAACGACTCAATAAGAAGTGATGTTGGTACCAATAACATGTATGCTTACTCCAAAGATGATTTTCTGCCCAGGATTACTGACCGCACCAGGGTTTACAAAGGAGGAAGCTGGAAGGACAGGCCATATTGGCTGGGGCCAGGTACAAGAAGATACCTTGACGAAAGAAAGTCCACAAATGACATAGGTTTCCGCTGTGCCATGACTAAGTTGGGAGACTCACCACAACAATAACCACAGAAACCTCATCTCCGGATGAGGTTTTTTTTAGACCTCTTTTGTTCTAAAATGTCTACCTCTTCATTGTATTTTTAATCTTTACAGATCTCAGCATAAGTCTGGCCTATGGAATTACAAGCGCTCTACCAGGTTTACCTGTCCCATCCCCGCATAACAACAGACAGTCGGAAAATTGAGCATGGGTGCTTTTTTTTCGCTCTAAAAGGTGAAAATTTCAATGGGAATACTTTTGCTTCTGAAGCTATTGAAAAAGGAGCAGCTTATGCATTGGTGGACGAGCCGGCATTTGCAGTGAACGAAAGAATCATATTGGTTGACAATGTGTTGAAATCACTGCAGGACCTGGCAAGGCATCATCGTCAGCAATTAGGAATTCCCATTCTCGCCATCACTGGAACCAATGGAAAAACAACTACCAAAGAATTGGTTGCAAAGGTATTATCGGAAAAATTCAACCTGGTATATACAAAAGGAAACCTGAACAATCATATTGGGGTCCCTCTGACATTGCTCACATTAAAACCGGATACCCGGTTTGGCGTCATTGAGATGGGTGCCAACCACCCGGGCGAGATTGATGAATTATGCCGGATTGCTTTGCCGGACTTTGGCCTGATTACAAATGTCGGCAGGGCTCATCTTGAAGGGTTTGGTTCCTTTGAAGGGGTCATTCAGACGAAAACTGAATTGTATCGTTTCCTGGAAGGAAACAATGGAACCATTTTCATCAATAAGTCCAATCCGTTTCTTACTCCTTATGCAGGAAAGACAAAGCAGGTTGGTTATTCTACAGTCACAGTCCCTGAATGCCTCGAAGGAGAGATCGTAAATTCCGATCCTTTCCTCGTATTAAAATTGCTTTTCCCCAGAGGTTGGCTGTACGTAAAAACGAGGCTAGTAGGCAAATACAATTTCGAAAATGTAATGGCGGCCGCAACGATTGGCCTGTATTTCGGGATCGATCCCACAAAGATTGCTTCCGCGATTGAAAGCTACCAACCAGACAACAACAGGTCGCAGTTGGTCAATACAGGAAAAAACAATCTCCTTTTGGATGCCTACAACGCCAATCCAAGCAGCATGCGGGCTGCACTGGAGAATTTTGAGCAAATGGCGTCGCAAAGAAAAGGAGTTATTTTGGGGGATATGCTGGAATTGGGGGATGTCTCGACTGAGGAGCACCAAAAGATCGTAAATTTTGTGAAGACTATGAAACTTGAATTAGTACTTCTTGTTGGCCCTCGTTTTGCCGGTTGTACACTTCCGTCATCTTTCAGGCATTTCGGACATCTGGAAAAATTACAGGAATTCCTGAGAGAGATGAAATTGACAGGTTATCTTCTGCTGATCAAAGGATCAAGGGGAATGAAGCTGGAAATTATTACCAAGGATCTTTAATTTGATATACCGGGACAAGTTTCCGGTAACAAAAAGGTCATTTTAAAGTATAGACAATCAGGTATGATTAACCTTTTACTGAAAAGAATCAAATTCTGATTCCATGTTAGTAAATCGTCATGATCCCGGATCAAAAAATACAAACAGTTGAAAAGAGTCCTACAATAATGCCGGAATTGCTTAATTTAAAAGAACATCTGAAACATCCCACCTTCGCGTTGATCGGATCAATAGCTGATGCAGAAGGACTTGAAACCTATGTAATCGGAGGTTTTGTGAGGGATCTTCTGATGTACCGGGTAAAGGAGCATTACGATATAGACATTGTGACCGTTGGGAGTGGTATCAGTCTTGCAAAAAAAGTGGCATACGCTATTCACCCTAAATTGAAAGTGACAGTGTTCAAGAATTTCGGGACTGCCATGTTTCGTGACAATGAAGTTGATTTTGAATTTGTCGGAACCCGGAAAGAATCTTATCGCCTGGACAGCCGTAAGCCTATCGTGGAAGGAGGCACCCTTGTGGATGATCAGAACAGACGCGACTTCACCATCAACACCCTGGCAATCAGTCTTAATAAGCAAAATTATGGCGATGTGATTGATCCATTTAACGGAATGGATGACCTTGAGAGTAAGCTGATTCGAACTCCATTAGACCCAGAAATAACATTTTCAGATGATCCCCTTCGCATGATGCGAGCCATTAGGTTTGCTGCCCAGTTAAACTTCAGAATTGAGGAAGAAACCTTCTCCGCTATAGCAAGGCAAGCTGATAGAATCAACATTGTCTCAAAAGAACGCATCACTGAGGAACTCAACAAAATTATCTTATCAGAAAAACCTTCAACCGGGTTTAAATTACTGGAATCATCAGGATTACTTAAGATTATCCTTCCGGAAATTCAAAACCTGAAAGGCAGGGAGAACATCAACGGAATTTATCACAAGGATAATTTCTACCATACGCTTGAGGTGCTGGACCGCATATGCCTCAATACGGATAACTTGTGGCTCAGGTGGTCGGCCCTTCTTCATGATGTAGCCAAACCCGTCACTAAAAGATTTTCACCTGCACTTGGATGGACTTTTCATGCCCACAATTTTGTTGGGGAAAAGATGGTACCAAAACTTTTTGACAGGCTCAAACTGCCGCTCAATGAGAAGATGAAGTTCGTACAAAAAATGGTACTTCTGCATATGCGACCGATTGTGCTTTCCGAAGAGGAAGTAACAGACTCCGCTGTACGGCGCCTTCTTTTTGATGCCGGAGATGACATTGATGACCTGATGACCTTGTGTGAAGCTGACATTACTTCAAAAAACGAAGAAAAAGTAAGCAGATTTTTGTCAAATTTTCAGTTGGTCCGGGAGAAGCTGAAAGAAATTGAGGAGAAAGATGCCATACGCAATTTTCAGCCCCCGATAACCGGTGAAATGATTATGGATACTTTTCAGCTTCAGCCCTGCCGCGAGATTGGGATTATCAAATCTGCTATCAAGGAAGCCATCCTGGAAGGAGAAATCCACAACAATTACGAAGAAGCATACCAATATATGCTTATGAAAGGGAAAGAGCTAGGCCTGAACCCAATTCCGTAATAAACCTGAGTCGGCTTTGAAGTTAATTGACCGGAATCGGATCAATCACCGCTGACAACAACTGAAGTTTCTTTTAATTTCCCTTTATAAGTACGGTTAAACCAATTTTTTGGTTTAACCTATGGACAAAGTATCGAGGGACTTCATTGTCCGCAATAGCAGTACAGAAAATGGTCATATCATAATATAGGCTGTCATTAGCCTGCTGGTTACAGCAGATACCTGCTATCACTGTGATTAACAGCATTTTTTTTTACCCGCTGAAATGTTCCACTTATGGGGGAAAGCCCTGTCGGCCGTCTCCAGGCTTTTCAGGCTAGTTGTTAATGACAACTTTGTTTATTTTGAGCTCAGTAATGTCGCATAGACTTATGTGCGGAGCAATGCTGTCCCGGTTGCTCCGGAACTGTGCGCTGTCTTGGTGCAGGGTAATTGAGCAAAATTGCTGGCATTGTAGTTTCTTCCTCTCGAACCGGAGGAGTCGCAATGGATGATTTCCCTCATTAAATACTGAATATCAATAGCATGACCGGCGATAGCCAATTGAATTTGCTTATAATTCTCCCGACTGATTATTTTGATTCCTGAGAACATGGCTCTTTTTCTTACCATAAAAGAAATAAATGACCATTCCGATAGCCATCCATATTATCAGTCGCATCCAGGTATCGAAAGGCAAAGCAGCCATTTGTGCCAGGCAGATAATCATTCCCAGAATCGGAAATAAGGGAACAAACGGAGTCTTAAATGGCCTCACCGCATCCGGATCAGTCCTTCGTAAAATAATGATTCCCGCACAAACGATAACAAAAGCGAGCAAGGTACCAATTGAAACCAGTTCCCCGAGAACACCGATCGGGAATAACCCGGCAATCAGCGCTGCACACGCACCTGTTATGATGGTTGTGATATAGGGAGTCTTGTACTTTTTATGCACGACCGTAAAAGCCGGAGGTAACAATCCGTCTTTGGCCATGGTATAGAATATTCTCGGCTGAGCCATCAGCATCACCAGAACCACCGAACTCAACCCGGCTAAAGCACCAATTTTAATAAAAGGTCTCAACCAAAGTAGCGAATCTCCTGCCTTGTCGATAGCAAGTGCAATTGGTGCCGAAACATTCAGATCCTTATAATTGACAATTCCGGTCAAAACTAATGCTACAGCAACGTAAAGAACGGTACATATAACGAGCGACCAAAGTATTCCAATCGGCATATCGCGCGCGGGATTCTTTGTTTCCTGCGCTGCAGTGGAAAGAGCATCAAAACCGATATAGGCAAAAAATATCACTCCTGCGCCGGTAAAAATACCGGAGATGCCAAATGCGCCAAATTTACCTGTATTTTCAGGAATAAAGGGAGTCCAGTTGTCAACATTGATAAATGAGATTCCAAATCCGATAAAGAGCAAAATAACGATCAACTTAACGATGACAATTACATTGTTAAATCGGCTGGATTCACGAATGCCAATAACGAGGAGTCCAGTAATAAATATGACAAGAGCAACAGCCGGGAAATTAATGATACTGCCTGTTCGCTCCCACCCCTGACCTATAACATGGTTGAAAGGGGCTGAACAAAGCGCATGAGGGATGGTGATACCAAAATCATTCAGGAAACTGACAAAATAACCAGACCATCCAACGGCTACAGTAGAAGAGGCAAAAAGATACTCCAGAATCAGATCCCAGCCAATGATCCACGCAAGAAATTCGCCCAAAGTGGCATATGCATAGGTATAGGCACTTCCTGCAATCGGAATCATAGATGCAAATTCAGCATAACACAACCCTGCAAAAACACAACCCAGTGCTGAGAAAATAAATGAAAAAACGATAGAAGGTCCTGCGTAATTGGCGGCAGCGGTACCTGTCAGAACAAAGATACCGGTACCAATAATTGCACCAATTCCCAAGGTAATCAGGTTCCTCGCAGTCAGGGCGCGATTAAATTTGTACTCATCCGTTTTTGCCTCTGCCAAAAGAACGGTTACCGATTTTCTTCTAAAAAGTTGGTTCATCTGCTAAATTTAGTTTGGTGTGAAAACCATCACATCACATTGCGGTCAGTTTGGACGATTAATCGAAAAGTCCAAAAACAGCATTGCTGATACATATTTCTCAAAGTAGTTGTATCAGCAAAGATAAAAAAAAAGAGATAGGTGGAAAGTCGCAGGAATATATAACCTGTTTAAATTTATGTCAGTTTTGCCATTTGCTAAAAATCATTTCTCAAGAATGAAAGTGATATTTTTGGATTCTGAATATTGTTTGATTCTTCTTTGGAGGCTATTCCGATCCTTGATTTTTTTTGTCCTGTAGCCCACTTTTTATAGGTGGCTTACGACTTCGAACAATAAAACGAATATTGCACAACACGAATAACTTATAAATTATTTAGTTAAGGGTTATTGGTTAATTAATTCCATATAAAATTCAGAAAAGTATTTTTAAACCAAAATTTATTTTTACGCTTAAAGTACGCTCATTTCTTGTCCCCTACGTTTTGATATATAATGTATGAATAAATAATTGGCACCAATACCAGGATGATCATTAGGGGAATCATCACCCAATCCATCCTTTCAGTCACAAAATAGAGGATTATTCCTGCAAAACTCCCCCAAAACCATAGTTTCCCGGCCAGTTTGTGGGTGCGTATCCATACTTCATCGCTGTTCAGTGTCCATGGAACCTTGATCCCGACAAAATAGTTCGGCCTGAAATTCCCCATATAGTTGCCTATCAGCATAAAAAGCAAAAAAATAGTAACCGGCAAAAATTTTTGCATGGCATTTGTCTGGTTGACGACACCCCATATGACCCCGGCATTGATCAACCCGATAAAAACAGCCATGATAAGCCTCAACTTGTAATAGCTGCCTTCAAAAACCTGGTAGTTAGCCTTGCGGGGATCTATCCGGGGCAATAAAAGCATCAAAAAATAAAGTCCTAATGGCATCCAGACATAAACCATTCTTGATCCATACCCGTTTGGCTCTCCGTGGACGTCAAAATGTATTGGCATGGACTCCGGAAGCAGATTCCAGTTGACAACCAGGTAAAGTACCGGCAGCAGGGTACAGAAGATAATAACCAGTTCCTGAATTATTTTCTCTCTTCTCATGTATTTATTAATTTTTCGAAATAAAATCTGAGATACTTTTTACAAAACCTTCAGAAAGCGGAAGAGCCGCATTGTTATAAGTGGCAATATTCGCCTGCCTGTCACCTTCTACAGTTCTGAATATATGATTCATTTTATCAATAAGATCCAATTGTGATGTAAGATTTGCCTTGGAGAGCAGTCTTGCATCCTCCACAGTAACCTGGATATCGCTGGTTCCCTGAACCAATAAAATTGGAATTTTGAGTTTAGCCAATTCTTTCTGAGGATCATATTTGAACCATGAGATAAGGTAAGGTTGAACACTTGATCTGAATAGCGCATTCAGCATCGGATTCACATTATCCACTGTCTTTCCTTTGCTTAAGCTATCGAGAATGGGAAACGCAATATCCTGAACTTCCCCGGGCTGGTTGGCCAGTTGCTCCCGAATAACTTTATCTCCCGAACGACCTGCACCGGCAATGGAAACAAATTTTTCAGCATTGACTGCGGCAATCATCCCAATTAAGGAGCCCTCACTATGACCAATAACAACAACTTTCGAAAATCTTTTGTCCTGCTTCAATAAGTTAATCCATTCCTTTGCATCATTGACATAGTCATCAAAACGCAGATCTGTTTCCTTTTTCATTGCCGCTTGACTTGCCGCGACACCTCTTTTGTCATAACGCACGGTAGCAATCCCCTTTTCAGAGAGTTCCCGTGCAAGCTTTTTATAGGCATCGCACTTTATCATTGGATTATTGCAATCCCTGTCTGTAGGACCGGATCCGGCGATTATCAAAGCTACAGGAACTTTTGAAAACTCCTTTGGTGTGGTCAGGGTACCAAAAATCTGGCCACTTGCAGTAGTTAAAGTAATCGGAGATTCATTATACACCGCATTCTTATCCTCAACAATTTCCCGAATGGCTTTTTCGGCTTTTGCCCATGTTAGTTCCATGGGGAATGACTGCCCAGCCTGTTTGAAAGTTCCGGTAATAAAGTGTTCTTTGCTCAAAGTTCCTTCGTAACTGATGCCCGCACTGGTTATAGCCATAATCAGAACAGAATTTTGAAAACTTGCAGAACTTACGGGTATACCATTTACTCCCTGGTCCGGACTGTCCATGGTTGCACTGTAACCGGCAACAGTTTTGGTGAGGTTAAAAACCACCCGCAGTTGCATTCCCCGGACTTTCAATATGCCAGTCCACCGGCCTGTAATATCCTGTCCGTTAGCGCCTGCCATTGTCAGCAGCAGAACAAAAATAATTGCAATTTTTCTCATTGTTTCCTAAAGTTTATTCAACTATTTCCTCATTTTCCAACATATCCATTTCATCAAAATCGAACGAATAACCTGTTTATGTCCCTTTTTTAAATTGCATCAGCCAGACAACAATTCCATCAAATACCGTTGTATTGATGGAATACTTAATGTACTGGCCCTCCCTGATGCTCACAACCAGTCCGGCTTGTTTAAGCAGGTCAAGGTGATGAGAAATACTTGGCCTGGTCATTTTGAACCGGTCGGCTATCTCCCCGGCAGTCAGGTCACCTTTGTTAAGTATTTCCAGGATCTCCCTCCTGGTAGGATCGTTCAGTGCTTTAAAAAAAACATTCATGCCTGATAGATATTTAGACAAATATCTAAATAATATTTTGAATCAGCAAATTTTTAGGGTCGTTTTTTGTAATAAATAACACTATGAAAAGAGCCGCCCTATCGGACGGCCCGTCAATATTCTATTTTAATGCAGGATTGTTTGGCGAAACGGCTTTACTACCGTTAACGAAGAATCCAGAGTAAGGCTTTCTAGTTAATAAGTTCGCATCCCATATACGGAATCAATACATCCGGCACTCTGATACCTTCCGGAGTCTGGTAGTTTTCAAGGATAGCAGCTACTATGCGGGGCAAGGCCAGCGCACTTCCGTTGAGAGTGTGGGCCAGTTGCGGCTTTTTATTTCCCTCCTCGCGATAGCGAAGTTTCAGGCGGTTAGCCTGGAATGACTCAAAATTGGAGACGGAAGATACCTCCAGCCAACGTTCCTGTCCGGCAGACCAGACTTCAAAATCATACGTAAGAGCCGAAGTAAAACTCATGTCACCACCACAAAGCCGAAGTATCCTAAATGGCAGACCAAGTTTCTCGACGAGCGATTGAACATAGTTTACCATCTGTGCCAGTGATTCATAAGACCTGTCAGGATGGGCAACCTGAACAATTTCCACTTTATCGAACTGGTGCAAACGGTTCAGTCCGCGAACATCCTTCCCGTAAGATCCGGCTTCACGACGGAAACAGGCGGAATAAGCAGTGGTTTTGATCGGCAAATCCTTAGCTTCCACGATTACATCCCGGAAAATATTGGTTACCGGAACTTCCGCGGTAGGAATCAAATAGAGGTTATCTATCTGGCAATGGTACATTTGTCCTTCCTTATCAGGAAGCTGACCGGTTCCAAAACCGGAAGCTTCATTCACAACATAGGGAGGCTGAACCTCAAGATAACCAGCTGCCCTTCCCTGATCAAGGAAAAAATTGATCAAAGCACGCTGCAAACGGGCTCCATATCCTTTGTAAACGGGAAATCCCGCACCTGAGATCTTCACTCCGAGTTCAAAGTCAATCAGGTTGTATTGTGCAGCCAGATCCCAGTGAGGTTTCGATCCCGGGGGCAATACAGGCATTATGCCGCCTTTCAGGACTACCTCGTTGTCTTCAGGGGTTCTGCCTTCCGGAACCAAAGAGGAGGGCAAATTCGGCATTAGAACCTGCAATGAGGCCATTTGTGCGTCGATGTTTGCAAAATCCTCATCATGCTGTCTGATCAAATCTTTTAGCACAACGGTTCTTTGCTTGGCATTACTGGCCTCGGCAGTTTTACCATCCTTAATGAGAATTCCTATCTCTTTGGAAAGCTGGTTCATCTCTGCCTTGAAACCATCACTTTCGATCTGGTATTCATTGCGTTTCTGGTAAAGGGACAATACCTGGTGAACGATTTCACGGGCATCGAAATGCTTTACAGCCAGTCTTTCGATGACAAATTCAGGATTTTCCTGTATGAGTTTTAAGGTTAACATGATGAATTACTTCTGTTTATATAAAAAAGAGGCCTCTATTCTCCCTGTTGATATTAATAGTACTAAGTTACAACAAAAAAAACTCCTGTTTTATTACCATCGTAATAAAACAGGAGAGAAATTTCTTGTTTGCCCGGTGTTATTCAACAGCCTTCAGCGGCTCAACACTTACAAATGATTTGGCGTTGGTTTTCTTCTTGAAAGTAACCGTACCATCTATCAAGGCGAAAAGAGTATGATCTTTACCTATCCCGACATTGGCGCCGGGATTGTGAACAGTACCACGCTGGCGAACCAGGATGTTACCGGCTTTAGCAGCCTGACCACCAAAAATTTTTACTCCAAGTCTTTTGCTTTCTGATTCGCGGCCGTTCTTCGAACTACCCGCCCCTTTCTTATGTGCCATGGTAAATTGTTTTTAGAGGGTTACGCTACTATTTCGGAAATTTGAATCTGTGTGAAAAACTGACGGTGTCCGTTTTTCTTTCTGTAGCCTTTGCGGCGTTTCTTTTTGAATACAATCACTTTCTCACCTTTCAAGTGAGAAAGAATGGTTGCACTAACTTTTGCGCCTTCAACAACGGGTGTTCCGACAGTAATTGCCCCATCATTGTCAACCAGTAATACTTTGTCGAAAGTAACTTCTGTACCCTCCTCGTTTGGAAGACGATGTACATAGACTTTCCTCGATTTTTCCACCTTGAACTGCTGTCCGGCGATTTCTACAATTGCGTACATGTTTACAATTTATATATTTGGGTCCGGAAGGCGGGTTGCAATTCTCCTCTTTTTGAGCCTTAACGAACTATTTCGGACTGCAAAAGTAATCATTTTCATCTTTCTGACAATATCTACAAAATAAAATTTGAGAATATTTTACGATTTTGGAATTTCGATTTTGGAATGGGCCAGATTTATTATTCAAGTATCTGACCCGATATTTTTACAATCCAAACTCGGCAATTGTGGAATTTAGACGAGACGAAAGAATTATCAGCCTTACCTGGTCTGTTGAGACTACAGGAAACTGCACCAGCCACTTGAATCCAACGGTAGTGCCATAGGCAGCCCTGACCCACTGACCGCCCACCAGGCATTCCAGCCTGAATTGCTCGATCCGATGATCTCACTTAGATGATCACTCAAAAGTGACCTGATCACTTATTTTTGAGCAGATCACGAATTTCAGTAAGCAAAAGCTCTTCCCTGGAAGGAGCCGGTGGTGCAGGAGGTGCTGCAGGCACTTCATTCTTCTTCATGAAGCGGTTCATCATCTTGATCATCATGAAGATGGCAAATGCGATAATCAGAAAATCAACTGTTACCTGGATGAAATTGCCGTAATTGAGGCTTGCCCCCTGGGATACTACTTTCCCTCCTGAAATTACGGGTTCGCTCAGCTGGATCTTGAAGGAGGTAAAATCAGTACCGCCAATGATCATTCCGAGTGGAGGCAACAGGACATCCGTTACAAAAGAGGTGATAATTTTTCCGAATGCAGCTCCGATAATGATACCCACTGCCATATCGACAACGTTGCCGCGCATGGCAAATTCCTTGAACTCCTTTCCGATACTCATGGTGTTTAAATTTGATGGTTAGTAAAAAAAACAAAAAAAGCTAAAGGATAAAGCAGAACTCCGATCCTTTGACACTTATGCTTGTCATATTCCAATGATTTTTTTTATTTCATTCAGTTTGTTCAATGCTTCGAGCGGCGACATCCGGTTGATATCCAGGTTCCGGATTTCATCCCGGATTTGCTTCAAAACCGGATCGTCAAGCTGGAAGAAACTAAGCTGGAAACCTTCCCTGTTTTGGGCGAGATCACCCACAGGCTTAGCGGGAAACTCCTTTCTGTTGCTTTTTTCCATTTGGGAAAGGATATCTTCTGCCCTTGACACCACACTCCTGGGCATTCCTGCCATCTGCGCCACATGAATACCGAAACTGTGATTGCTACCCCCCGGAACCAGCTTGCGGAGGAAGATGATGTTTTTACCCACCTCTTTGATGGAAACATTGAAATTTCGTATCCGGGAGAACGATTTCTCCATCTCGTTCAATTCATGGTAATGGGTGGCAAACAGCGTTTTGGCCTTTGCCCGCGGATGTTCATGAATGTATTCAACAATGGACCAGGCTATTGATATCCCGTCGTAAGTGCTGGTTCCCCGGCCAAGCTCATCAAACAGTATCAGGCTGCGATCCGAAATATTGTTCAGAATACTGGCTGCTTCAGTCATCTCAACCATAAAAGTGGATTCACCGGAAGAAATATTGTCCGAAGCCCCCACCCGGGTGAATATTTTATCTACATACCCGATACTAGCCGCCTCGGCTGGAACATAAGATCCGATTTGTGCAAGCAATACGATCAGTGCTGTCTGGCGGAGAAGCGCCGACTTCCCTGCCATATTTGGACCTGTGATCATAATAATCTGCTGGTCAGAGTTATCAATCAACAAATCGTTTGAAATATATTGCTCTCCGACAGGCAATTGCTGCTCTATGACCGGGTGTCTGCCTCCCTTAATATCAATAAGGTCACTGTCATTGACATCAGGGCGGTTGTATTTATTCAGAACAGCCACCATGGCAAATGAACAAAGACAGTCTATCTGTGCAGTCAAGTTTGAATTGAGTTGAATTGCCTGGTAATATTCAGTGATAGAATTGATTAACTCATTAAAAAGAGTGGTTTCAAGCGAAAGTATCCTCTCTTCTGCCCCCAGAATTTTCGTTTCATACTCCTTCAGCTCTTCGGTGATGTATCGTTCCGCATTGACCAGCGTCTGTTTCCTGATCCAGTCGGACGGCACCTTGTCCTTGTGCATGTTACGAACCTCAATGAAATAACCGAATACATTATTGTATGAAACTTTCAGACTGGAGATGCCGGTTCTGATGCTTTCACGCTCCTGCAACTGCCTCAGGTAATCCTTACCTGAAAAAGCGAGCGATCTGAGTTCATCAAGTTCAGGTGATACACCCGGCGCAATCACATTACCCTTGACAATCATAACAGGTGGTTCGGACACCAACACTTTTCCAATCCTTTCACAGATTGTACGGCAGGGATTGAGTTGCTCGGCAAATCTTACCAGCACGGCATTTCCCGAAGTTTCACAGAGCTCCTTTATTTTTGCGATGGCGATGAGGGAATGCTTGAGCTGAACCATTTCCCGGGGATTAATCCTGCCTGTGGAAGCCTTGGAAATGATACGCTCAAGGTCGCCGATGAGGTGGAGCTGGGCTGTGATCTCCCCGCAAAGGTCAGTATTGCTGACAAATTTAGACACAACTTCCTGCCTTTCAAGTATTTTACCCGTCTCTTTCAGCGGAAGGGCGACCCATCTTTTCAACAACCTTGCCCCCATAGGTGAGATGGTCCTGTCGATCACCTGGATCAGCGTTTTGGCTCCCTCGTTGATTGAATGGAAAAGCTCAAGATTCCGAATGGTAAAACGGTCCAGCCAAACATACTGCTCCTCGTCAATACGCGAAAGTGCAGTGATATGGTTCACCTGTTTGTGCTGGGTAATATCAAGGTAATAGAGGATGGCACCCGATGCGATGATACCAGCTTCAAGGTTGTGGATTCCGAATCCTTTCAGGTTGGCCGTTTCAAAATGGCGCAGGAGCCTGTCGTTGGCAGCATCAAAAGTGTAAACCCAGTCATCCAGTTTGTAGGTATAAAATTTCGGGCCAAAAAGCTCCGTAAACAGCTTCTCCTTCCCTTTCTGAAACAACACTTCCTTGGGTTGAAAGCTGTTGAGCAGTTTGTCTATATGCTCGAAACTCCCTTCTGCAGTGAAAAATTCGCCGGTAGAAATATCCAGGAAAGCCACTCCGGCCATATTTTTATCAATATGTACCGAGGCAAGAAAGTTGTTCTCCCTGTGTTCCAGCACATTGTCGTTGATAGAAACACCCGGCGTGACCAGCTCTGTTATTCCCCTTTTGACGATTGTCTTGGTAAGTTTCGGATCTTCAAGCTGTTCGCAGATTGCCACCCGCTGACCTGCCCTGACCAGTTTAGGCAGGTAGGTGTCCAGTGCATGATAGGGAAAACCGGCCAGTTCGACAAAACTGGCGGATCCGTTAGCCCTGCGGGTGAGTGTAATTCCACAAATCTCAGCGGCTTTGATGGCATCCTCTCCAAAGGTTTCATAAAAATCACCGACCCGAAACAACAATACAGCGTCAGGATACTTGTTCTTGACGGCATAATACTGCTTCATCAGCGGGGTTTCAACATATTTGTTCTGGGAGGTTGTCAATGATATAGTTTATTTGTTGATCAGGTAAAATTAAGAAATAAGTGCAATTGGTTCCATTTGTCTCACATCTTTGGAATTAGCTTTGCATAGGATATTGCAGTGCTGGTACGGGTCAGTAAAATCAGGCACAAAGGGACAACCAGCCAGTGAAACGACTGCGGTAAAAAGTACATGGAAGCAAGAAAAAGCATCAAAACAATGGATGTCAACCTATTGTACCATGTCAATTTCACGCGCAACGAAGGGAAGAACCAGAGAACCGCCAGTACCAGGTGTGTCGGGAATGCCCATACCAGGTTCAGGTTCCACTTTGTGGATGGCATTACTGAAATAAAGGTAGTAAAACAGAGAATCATGCTTGCTGTACCAAAAGCGGCGAAAACCACAATATCGAGCCAGATAAACCTCTTTCCCCTTTTTCTTTCAAGGAGTGTCAATACGAGTACCAGGATTAAAAACAGATTAACCACTACAGCCGGAGAAGTGACTGAAAAGTCATGAATAACCGGTGGTGCATCAAAAAGTACTTTAGCAGGCGACACAACCGGAACAGATGCGCCATCCCTTACGACTGAAGCTTTGGCAAAATCGTTGCCGAGGTAGTCGGGCAAAAACATCTTTTCAGAAAAGGTAGTAATACGATCTGTCGGCATGCCCAATGCCAGTTTTATCCCCAGGCCGCCCCAGCTGTTCTCCTGAACGTAACGGTCAACCAGGTTTCTGAAAGTAAGCTTTTCATCTCCCGATTGATCATAATTAATTTTTCCGCCAACGGCTTTTTCAACCTGATCCCTTATTCTTGTCGAACAGTTGTCCTCAAAATGAGAATAGCGGTAAACCCGGTTCTCGGGTTTGTTGTTTTCGACCAGTGCCGCATACAATGCAGATTTTTCTGATGGGGTCAAAAGTAGCTCATATTCAATTACTTTGCGGTGATCCTCCCGGTACTCCCGCATAAAAGAAACCATCCTGTAAGCAGCAAGCTGGTAATCAGTTTCGCCTTTAGCAAAACGCCAGTAAAAATTAGGAGCCATGTAATCGAATACTCCATAGTTAAATACTATATCCTTCTCATAAACTGGGTCATTGACACGGATCGCTGCGTGACCAAAATAGGAATAGATTTCATCTCCCGGCGCACAAATCAGCAAACTAATTTTGGCATCAGCAGACAATGGCTGGGAGACAACTCTCGTCGCTAAGGACAAAATAACCAGGAGCAGGAGTAAAATTCTTCTCATCAGTGTGTTCATCTTTTTGGTTAGGGTATAAGATTCCGGATGTACTTATAACAGGCCAGGTGTATCATACTGATTGTTAGCCAGTTATCTCCAATTCGCAACAATGGCTCCCATTACCATATAAGAGACAAGATCAAAACCAGCGTGAATCAAAAACAATTTAAATGGCTGATTCTCAAACAATACATTGGGTAACTTGGACATAGTAATCCAGAAAAAAGCAATACCAGCACCAATAATAGCCCCAAAAGCAGCACTTGAGTTCACCCCCAGTATCCAGGATATAACAAATGCTGATACACAAGCCGAGAGGAACGAGACCAGGGTAATCATCCACATCGGTTTGTTTGTTTTGAAATCCTCATCAGTAAATCCGTTCAGCTGTATCCATTGTTTGCCGAACAGCAATGGAGAGTACCACAAAGCGCCTACGATAAGATAAGAGACACCAGCCAGAATAACAGCCCAGATATTTACCTTGGCAAAAGTTGCAAACATTTCCATTTTTTGATCTTATGAAATTGAATTGTATTTGACTAAACTACAAAAAAAATAAGTTCAGACTGCTTTATATTCGAAATTGCCCTGATTTGATTTTCATTATCAGTTTGGGAATTGACTTGTTTAATGTCCGGGAGAGCAATTGGAAACAAATTATTATTCATCAGGAGAATTTAAATTCAGGTAAAATTCGCGGGTAAGGGCAATAAAGTCATCTGAATACCGATTCCCGTCGATTAGAATAGCAAATTCATTCCTGTCGGGATAACAGGCAGTAACTGAAAACTCCAGTAACATCCTTTTAGCCGGTCTGCCTATCTTTGGTATAACCGATGTTTTCCTGCTAAGGTAAAAACCCTCCAGCCGCGCGGTTTCACGAAAATCATCGAATGCCGCAGCCGGAATAATTACAGCCAGCCTGCCATCATCCTTCAGAACTTGCCTGGCACCTGTAATCAATTGCCGGAAAGTAAGTGTAACATCATGCCTGGCCATGGAAGATGCCGTATTGTTGGATCTTAAGGATTTGTTAAAAAATGGTGGATTGCAGACTACCAGATCGTATTGACACAAGTGTACATCCGAAAAATCATTAAAATCAGAGGTAAAAAGCTTCAGTCTGTCCGACCAGGGCGATTGCTGAAAGTTCAGCAATGCATCAGCAGAAGCACTTTCATTGATTTCAACAGCATGAATATGAGCATCAGACCTTTGTGCCGTCATTAGAGCAATAAGCCCTGTCCCGGTACCCACATCGAGAATAGTACCTGCACCGTCAACTTTGCACCAGGCACCCAGCAATACACCGTCAGTACCTGCTTTCAGCGCAGATTTTTCCTGGGTGAGATGAAATTGTTTGAATTGAAACCAGGAGTTGCCCATTTGTGATTCGTTAAGTGTTCAATATGAGCGTCTCTAAAGGGATTGCCCAAAAATACCCCCCTAAATTACAATTTAGAATTCTTCAGCCCTGAACAGGTTCTGCCGAATCCTTGATGCAACCGTCCTGTAACCTGATCATCCTGTCGGTCATTCCGGCGAAATGGTCATCATGCGTTACAATAACGAAGGTGTGGCCGAATTTTTCACGAAGTGAGAAAAAGAGCCGGTACAATTCTTCCTGGTTTTGGGAGTCGAGGTTTCCGGATGGCTCATCAGCCAGGATAACTGATGGATTGTTGATCAGCGCCCTGGCAATGGCAACACGTTGCTTTTCTCCGCCCGAAAGCTGGGAAGGTTTATGCTGTTCACGGGACTGAAGGTCAAGCAACTGAAGAAGTTCATGTGCACGCTTTTCCACGTCGGCTTTTCTTGTCCCGGCAATATACCCCGGAATGCAAACATTTTCAAAAGCTGAAAACTCGGGAAGCAGGTGGTGAAACTGAAAAACAAAACCTATCTGCCTGTTCCGGAAACGGGAAAGTTCTTTTTCACCGAATGAGAAAAGGTCATTGCCGTGTATCATCACTTTACCGGTATCGGGCAGAATCAGAGATCCGAGGATCTGGAGAAGGGTAGTTTTGCCTGCACCGCTTGCACCTACGACAGAAACAATCTCATGCGTTTCGACTTTCAGCGAAACACCCTTGAGAACCTGCAGATTTCCATAGGACTTAGTAATAAGGCTGGCTTCAAGCATGGGTTACTTTAACTCCTCATCAATTTGACGCGTGAAATCGCCACTCTTTTTATCTACATTATCCTTGAGATTGGTGATCTCATTTTTTATGTCAGAAGTATGATCGGTGATCTCGCGTTTAATGTCGTCAGTAGCTTTGTGAAACTCACTCATCACTTTCCCAATGGTCCGGGCAATACCGGGAATGGCATCTGCACCAAACAAAAGCAGGACAAAGAATACGATTACAAGAATCTCTCCACCACTGAAAAAGAGTAAAATATATGCCATAACAATGCACTTTTTTGCAAAGATAACAATACTCACAAAATTGATTCCGTTTACAACGCAATACCACAATAAAAAACCCGGAATTTTTGGTTCCGGGCTTTTTATATGATAGACTATCTTGTTATTTCTTTTCTTCCTGCTTTTTTCTGGACTTGAGCAATGTATCGTAGGCAATTGGTGTTGCTACGAAAACTGAGGAATAAGTTCCAAAGAGGATACCAAACAACAACGCAAAGACAAATCCTTTGATGGATGTTCCTCCAAAGAGGAAAATCGCGAAGAGTACAACCAATACAGTCAGTGAAGTACTGAAGGTTCGGCGCAGTGTACTGTTCATGGCATCATTGAACGTTTTCTCAGGATCTTGTTTCGGATGCAGGTGCACATATTCACGGATACGGTCAAATACGATCACTGTATCGTTGATCGAGTAACCAATTATGGTAAGGATTGCTGCTATGAAGGACATATCCACTGCCAATGAGAAGGAGAGCCATCCATCAAGGAGTGAATAGAGACCAATAACAATAATAACGTCGTGCGCCAGTGAGGCAAGACCTCCCAAACCAAACTGCCAGTTCCTGAACCGGACTGCAATATAGAGGAAGATCATCAGCAAAGCAAAGAATACCGACATCACAGCATCCTTCTTGATATCGTAAGAAATAGTTGGTCCGACTTTCTGTGAACTGATCCGGTAGTCTGAAAGGAATTTTTCCAGCGTGACATCAGAATCCAGGTAAGGTTTCATTCCGTTGTAAAGCTTTGCTTCCACTTCACTGTCAACACTTTCAGTGTTCTCATCGATGCGGTAATCCGTAGTGATACGAACCTGGTTGTTTGTTCCGAAAGTTTTTACCTCTGGTGCATTGCCAAATTCTGAAGCCAGCGCTTTGGATACATCTTCAACAATCACGTCTTTGTGAAGTCTTACAACATAGGTACGGCCTCCCTTGAAGTCGATGGAGTAGTTCATCCCTTTGAAAACAATCGACAGGATGGATATAGAGATAAGTACGGATGAAATTATGTAGAATAATTTTCGTTTCTGAATGAATGGCATATTTACATGACGCAGCCACTCTCCGGTATATTTTGATACGAAAGTTATCTTCTTATTGGAATCAAGCCATCTCTCAAACATGAAGCGTGAGATGAAAATGGAAGTGAAAAGAGAAGTGATGATACCGATAATCAAGGTGGTAGCAAAACCCCTGATAGGTCCTGAACCGAAGACATACAATACAATACCTGTTAACAACGTTGTAATCTGACCGTCGATAATGGCGGAATAAGCGTGGTTGTAACCGTCTTTGACCGCAAGTCGCAAGCCCTTGCCCGCACGAACCTCTTCTTCGATCCTTTCATTGATCAATACATTGGCATCCACCGCCATACCCATCGTCAAAACGATACCCGCGATACCAGGAAGGGTAAGTACTGCTCCAAGAGAAGCAAGGATACCAATCAGGAAGAACAGGTTGACCAGCAATGCAACATTGGCAGCCCAGCCGGCTTTCTTACTGTAAAAGAACAACATATAGGAAAGAACCAGCATGAAGGCTATCAGGAAGGAATACATACCGCTCTGAATGGATTCTTTACCTAGTGTAGGACCAACAATCTCTTCCTGGGCAATGCGTGCGGGTGCTGGCATCTTACCGGATTTAAGCATGTTGGCCAAGTCTTTTGCCTCATCAATTGTAAACTGGCCTGATATTTCAGTACGGCCGTTCGGTATCTCGCCCTGTACGGTCGGGAATGACTGAACATAGTCGTCAAGCACAACAGCAACACTTTTCCCCACATTCTCGCGGGTCATGCGTTGCCAGATCTTAGCGCCTTCAGCGTTCATGGTCATGTCAACCACACTGTTGGCCTTGTTCTGACCGAAATCCTGTCGTGCCTCCGTAACAGCACCTCCATCGAGTGGAGCTCGTCCATCCCTGCTGCTGACCTTAATGGCAATCAGCTGGTAGAAGTTGCCATCTGCTGACATTGGTTTGGCAGACCACCTGAAGATCATCGTACGTGGGAAAACAGACTTGATCTGCTGCAATTTAAGGTATTGGTTAACCGTAGCTGTATCTTTAATGTGCGCAAAACCAACTACCGGTCCGCGGGCGATCTGGCCATCACGGGAAGTGTTGGGATTCAATACAGAGAAAAGAGGGAAATTCTTGGCAATGTCTTCCGCTGAACCAGCTGCCAGTGAATCTTTCTCCTGTTTTTTAATTTCACTGACAAGGCTGTTCGCCTTTGTTGAGTCTTTAGCAGCAGTTGCCACTGGCGCAGCTACCGGAGCGGCAGCCTGTACTGCTTTCACTTCACGCAATCTCTTGTTCGCCTCCAGAAGGTATGGGTAAACTTCACTGTTTTCGTAGGTTTCCCAGAATTCCAGGTTGGCAGTACCCTGAAGCAGCTTGCGGACACGGTTGGCATCCTTTATACCCGGGAGTTCAACCAGGATACGGCCTTTGGTCTGAAGTTGCTGAATATTGGGTTGTGCTACACCAAAACGGTCGATACGGGTTCTCAGGATCTGGAAGGAGTTGTCAATGGCGGCATCCGTCTCTTTGCGAATGACAGACAATACCTGGTCGTTGGTTGAATTGTAACTAACCTGGTCTCTTAAATCAAGTGTATTAAAAATAGCTGCCAGTTTGGCATTCGGATCTATCTGGGCAAATGACTTTCCAAACAGGGTCACAAAATCTTCCTGACTGCTTTTCTGCTTCTGCAGCGCCATTCGGATGGCTGCATTGAACGTAGAATCAGTACTGTAACCGGATAGGGCATGAATAAGGTCGACTACCGATACCTCGAGAGTGACGTTCATACCACCTTTAAGGTCAAGACCCAGAGGCAGTTGGAACTCTTTTACCTCTTTAAAGGTATATTTCTTCAAACCAAGGAAATTGTAAACCGGCTGGTTTTGGATAGAATCGAGATACGAGTTCTCATTCTTCTTGGCTAAAAGCTCAAGATCAACCTGTGTAGCGCCTGGATTTTCCTTTTTTGCTTGGCGGATACCATACTCGACTGCGTCACCTTCAACTTTATAAGCCTTGTAAGTAAAGTAGAGCTGATAAAAACAAACCAGACCTATCAAAATGGCTATTAGCCTGATCAATCCTTTATTCTGCATTGGAAATTCGGTTTTTTATTTTCTAATCTTTGTTAACTTCCTAATCCTAAAAAAACATAGTGCGCAAAGATATTTATTTTTTTGATATTAAATAGTTGAAGATGACGGATTGTCTTTCGTAATTTTATATAGCAACCAATGCGCTTATTATCTGAAACATACCATTCGTTTTTCTCGAAATTGATTCCAATAACCCGTCGAAATTACAATAACTGAGCTTAGCATTCTTTGCATTCTCCGCCAAAACATCAATACAATTTTTAACAATAGCTGAAATTAAATGAAGTGCATCAACTCAAACCCAAATAGTCTCACAGGAATAGTCAATTAACGCTTTCTCCCGGTAAAAAAAATCACTGCCAAGAAGACCTGCAATTCTTTTGTCCGAATATTTGGCGTATTCTTCATTGATGTGGTGCAGGTCGACTATGGCAACCATCAACGGTTCAAAACTTTTTCCTGCCAAAACAAAATTACCAATGAGCCCGACAGATGTCTCAACCATTTCTTTTCCCAGTCCGGTGGCCATTGATCCTGCGGACTCATCACCTACAAAATAGGAAGCAACAGCCCTGTCCACTACACTTTTTGAGGCACCTGTATCCACTACCCACCAATGGTTCTCCAGTCCGTCAACCTCCGCTTTAACAAGCATATGAATGGTCTCATCTTCCAGTTCAATGACAACCATTGGAATTTTTTCTTTTCTTTCCATGATACAAAGTAAGCCAAAAAAAACCAACTGACCTTGAGGTTGATTTCCCAGTTTATAAGGTAATATGAGCCTTACAACCAATAGTGTCAGTGGTATACTGACAATTCTACAGAGAAGGTTTGAGAATTCAATGAAATAGTCGCAGCAAATTATAAGGGACCAAATTTGTGTAAAAACAAAAAAAAGAATTTATTTTGGCATTGAATAATCTGTTCGGATCATCTAACTGTTAAGAAACTTATGAGCATTATAATAAGCCTGATTTTTATCCTTGGGTATGCTGCCATTGCTTTCGAGCACAGCATTAAAATCAACAAATCCGCCACAGCGCTGATCACAGGAGTTCTTTGCTGGAGTGTATATATTCTGTTCTCTTCTGACAAGGCATTTGTTTCTCATGAACTTGCCGCACATTTTGGTGAACTGTGCGGCATCTTGTTTTTTCTCCTGGGAGCCATGACCATTGTTGAACTCATCGATGCGCATGATGGGTTTGAGATGCTGACTTCCCGTATCATTCAGAAGGACAAGCGAAAACTACTTTGGATCATCGGTTTTATCACCTTTTTCCTCTCTTCCATCCTGGATAATCTGACCACCACCATCGTCATCGTCTCCCTTCTCAGAAAATTGATCAGGAATACGGAGGACCGCATGTACTTTACAGGCGTTGTCATTATTGCCGCAAACGCAGGAGGCGCCTGGACACCTATCGGGGATGTTACCACCACAATGCTGTGGATGGGTGAACAGATTACAACCCTGAATATTATGATGAAACTGATTGTGCCGAGCCTGGTTTGTCTTGTTTTACCACTGACTTATGTCTCATTTAGAATCAGCGGAAAAGTTGAAGCTTCCCTGACCAAAGAAGCAAAGCATCATGGGCTGTCGCAGGGCCATAAATCACTTGTATTCTTTTCAGGAGTTGGCGCACTTGTATTTGTACCGGTGTTTAAAACATTGACCAACCTGCCACCCTATATGGGAATGCTCTTCGGACTGAGTATCCTTTGGATCATCACTGAAGTAATTCACGAAAAAAAAGATGTGCTGGTTAAGACTACACTCTCCGTATCCCAGGCCCTCAGGAGGATTGACACCACAAGTATACTCTTTTTCCTGGGAATTCTGATCAGTATAGCTGCCCTGGAATCTACCGGGATTCTTCCCGCACTGGCCGAATGGATGACTGCCACCATCAAGAATCTCAATATTATAGCCATCTCAATTGGTCTGCTTTCAGCTATCATCGATAATGTTCCGTTGGTGGCAGCTGCTCAGGGGATGTACAGTCTTACTACCTTCCCGACCGACCATTTTTTCTGGGAGTTTTTGGCTTTTGCTGCAGGTACCGGAGGTAGTGTCCTGATCATCGGATCTGCAGCCGGTGTTGCTGCCATGGGAATGGAAAAAATCAATTTCTTCTGGTATCTTCGGAAGATAAGCCTGCCAGCACTGATAGGTTACCTGGGAGGCTGCTTCGCTTACATCCTTCAGAATTATCTCTTCAACTGAACATAATTTTTATTTCTTATTTCTCACTTTCATAATTTCATAAAAAAAGGATTACTGAATATATTTCAATAATCCTTTTTATCAATATTGATAAGCTCTTAAGCCCAATTTTGCCTTTTACTGCTTGTTCAGATCATCCAGAACATTCATTACTTCACGAACATGGCCTTCACTCACTTTCATCATTTCAGCCTCAGTTTCGTTCAGCTGAAGTTCAAAAATCTTTTCGATTCCATGTTTCCCCAGTACAACCGGTACACCAAGGTAGCAATTGTCAATTCCGTATTCACCTTTCAACTGGATGCAGACCGGGAAGATCCGGCGCTGGTCTTTGATAATAGCCTCAACCATTTGAGCAGCAGCGGCTCCTGGTGCGTACCATGCGGAGGTGCCCATCAGTTTTACAAGTTCTCCACCGCCTACTTTGGTGCGTTGTACAATGGCATCAAGCCTTTCAGGAGAAACAAGTTCTGTTACAGGAATACCTCCCACCGTTGTATAACGGGTTAGGGGAACCATTGTATCTCCATGTCCGCCGAGCAACATGGCAGTTATCTCCTTTTGAGAAATATTCAATTCATCAGAAAGGAAAGCGCGATAGCGGGCCGTATCCAAAATTCCAGCCATGCCCAATACCCTTTCACGTGGAAAACCGGAAGTAAGATGAGCCTGGTAGGTCATTACATCGAGCGGATTGGAAACAATTACCAGGATGGTATTCGGTGAATATTTTACGATATTTTCCGTAACGGATTTGACAATACCGGCATTCACCTGGATCAGGTCGTCCCTGCTCATTCCAGGTTTACGGGGCAGACCTGAGGTGATCACGACAACATCAGAATTGGCTGTCTTTGAATAATCGTTGGTTACTCCGATTGTTTTGGTGTCATAACTATTGATCGGTGCTTTTTGCCAGATATCAAGGGCTTTTCCTTCGGCAATTCCTTCTTTGATATCCAGAAGGATCACTTCATTGACCACTTCACGGGATGCTAAAACATCTGCGCAGGTGGCTCCTACATTTCCTGCTCCTACAACTGTAACTTTCATACTTATTTTGCTTTAAATTGTCTTATGGAATAGCCTATAATCTGAATTTCAATATTATAATTGATCTGAAGAAATTATGGCTATTACATCTTTCCCGGAGGATTTGTTTACTATTTTTTCTGATTTAAACCGGATGCAAAATTATTAAATAATTGAATACCCGCAATTGAGATTCAATTATTATACAACCGCCTATTTTTCAGACAATTTTATCCGCAAAAACTCTTTACGTCACCAATAATTTTACCGGCCAGCGCTTCTGCCCTCTCCAAACTGCCGCTTTCTGAGTATACCCGTATGATAGGTTCGGTATTTGATTTGCGTAAATGGACCCATTCCCTGTCAAAATCTATCCTGACACCATCCACATCGTTGATTTTTTCGTTTTGGTAGCGTTCTTTCATCTTCTGCAATATTGCTTCAAGATCGATGTTACCGGAGAGTTCAATTTTTTTCTTTGCCATAAAATAGGAAGGATATCCTGCACGCAGTTCCGAGCATTTCAACCCGCTGTTAGCCAGATGGGTAAGGAACAAACCGATTCCAACCAGGGCATCTCTGCCATAATGGCTTTCAGGATAGATGACTCCGCCGTTCCCTTCTCCTCCAATTACCGCACCCGTATCCTTCATTGCCCGGGTAACATTCACCTCTCCTACCGCTGACGGTGTATACTTAACGCCGTATTTCCCCGAAATATCGAGCAACGCCCTTGAGGAGGAAAGATTTGACACGGTATTCCCCGGAGTATGCGAAAGAATGTAATCAGCAACTGCAACCAGGGTGTATTCTTCATTGAACATGGAGCCGTCTTCACTGATTATGGCCAGCCGGTCTACGTCAGGATCTACCACAAAACCGACATCTGCCTTGTTCGCTAAAACCAGGGATGCCGTTTCTACAAGATTTTCGGGGAGTGGTTCCGGCTGATGGGCAAAATTCCCGGTAGGATCGCAATTTATCTCAACTACCCTGGAAACCCCGAGTGCCTTCAGCAGACGCGGAACAGCCAGCCCTCCTACCGAATTAACGGCATCAATGGCGACTGTAAAATTCGACTTTCTTATTGCTTCCGTATCCACAAGCTTTAAATCCAGAACTTTTTGAATATGATAATCCGTATAATCAGAAGTTCTGATGACTCCAAGGTCCTCAACATCGGAAAAATCAAATTCCCCGGCGTCAGCAAGTGAAAGGATCCTTTTGCCTTCTTCGTCATTCAGAAATTCTCCTTTTGCATTCAGCAACTTAAGCGCATTCCACTGCTTTGGATTGTGACTGGCAGTAATAATGATGCCTCCCTGAGCTTTCTCCGCTTCAACTGCGAGTTCAGTTGTAGGGGTGGTAGCCAGGCCGATGTCTGTCACATCTGCCCCCATTCCTATAAGCGTTCCTGTCACCAGCTTATTGACCATGTCACCGGAGATTCTGGCATCCCTTCCGACAACGAGCTTAAGTTTCTGTTCTGCAGGTTGATTCTCCCTCACCCATGTCGCATAGGCTGCAGTATATTTAACAATATCAATCGGAGTCAAACCCTCACCCTGTGCACCTCCAATCGTGCCCCTTATTCCGGAAATCGATTTAATCAGGCTCATCCTTTACAATTATATGTGTGTGCACAAAATTGTTAAATAATAGTTGTTTTTCAAAGGAGAGTGCATGGAATGACAGGAGCACTGTATTTTATCCGTTTTTTTTTACGAAATTTGCAGCGAATTAGTATAACAGTTTGAATACCATGAGACAAGTTAGAGGACAGGAGCGCGATTCAAAGCGTACCGTCGGGAAACGTGCACCGGGGAGCAGACCCCGCATAAAAAAAGAGGAGACATATGGTTCCGCACAACGGAATAAAAAGGTAATAAGAACAGGGACAGCCTACCCTGAAGAGGTCGTGAAGGCCAGGAAAAAAATAGTTATTCCTCCGCTGGAGGCCCCTGCCGGCAAACGGATTGGAAAATCGAAGCCTGCATCGGTTGCAGGAGAGAAAGCGAGGCCGGGAAGAGTTATCAAGGAGCGTACTTCCGATGTTTTCCGCCGCACAGTAATCAACAAGCCCACCCAGAAACGATTCGAAGAAACCGAAACTGACAGTTTCCTCACTTCAGGAGGGAAAGTGCTTCGCGGAAAATTTGGCAGAAAAAATGTAATTGACGCACTGGACAAGGAAAAGAAAGGCCCGGTGACCAGAAAGCCTAAAAACGACGGCACAATACGTCTTAATCGCTTTATCGCCAATTCAGGAATGTGTTCGCGCAGGGAAGCAGATACCTATATTGCTACAGGATGTGTTTCTGTCAACGGTGAAATTGTTTCTGAGATGGGATTCAAAGTACAAATGGGTGATTCTGTGAGTTTTAACGGCAAACTTCTCAGCATAGAGAAAAAAGTTTACGTTCTGCTCAACAAACCCAAAGGATTTGTCACCACGGTGGAAGATCCACACGCAGAAAAAACAGTAATGGACCTGGTTCAACATGCATGTTATGAGCGGATTTACCCGGTTGGGAGGCTTGATAAGAATACAACGGGACTTTTGCTCCTGACCAATGACGGAGATCTTACCAAACGTCTCACCCATCCCAAATACAACCGCAAAAAAATATACCATGTGCATCTCGACCAGAAGGTATCCAAAACACACCTGGAAGAGATAGTGAACGGTATCACCCTTGAGGACGGATTTGTCGCTGCTGATTCGGTTAGTTATGCCGATGAAGAAGACAAAAAGCAGGTTGGAATAGAGATACACTCAGGAAAAAATAAAATTGTAAGACGCATATTTGAACACCTGGGATACAAGATTGTCAAACTTGACCGGGTATATTTCTGTGGCCTTACCAAGAAAAATCTGCCTCGGGGCAAGTGGCGCTTCCTTACCCAGGATGAGGTGAACATGTTAAAGATGAGTTCAAACTAGCAATTGCCTTATTGTTGTAATTCTTTTTCGATTATTGAGACTAACTGAATAGAAGTGAAAGAGGATTTTTTGCATAATATTACCCGTAATCAGGGGATTATCCACAAGGTCACCAGAATTTACTGTGACAATGAGGATGATCGCAAAGATCTTTTCCAGGAGATTCTCATTCAGTTATGGAAATCGTACGACAAGTTCAGAGAACAATCAAAATTCTCAACCTGGATGTATCGTGTTGCCATTAATACTGCGATCACCAATTTCAAAAAGGATGCCAAAACCAGGAAAAAGAGTGAATTAGGTAAAGAGTTGTATCTTCTTGCTGATGAAACCTACGATTACGAAAAGGAAGAACATCTGAATTTACTCTATGAAGCTATAAATCAACTTACAGGAATTGAAAAATCTATCACTTTACTCTATCTTGAGGATAAGCAATATGAGGAAATTTCTGAGATTACGGGGATTTCCCAAAATTATGTTAGAGTAAAGATGAACAGGATCAAGAAAAAACTTGAATCCTTTGTTAAAAGCAGAGAACGCAAATAGATGGAATTGAATGATTTGAAAAAGGCGTGGCAGAACTCGACTTCGGATAAAGTCCGGAGTAAAGAACTTGATGCCTCAAAAATAGACAAGATGCTGCACAGCAGAGGCAAAGGTATTTTGTCCAGGCTCGACAGAAGTGTTAAAATCGGCATCTGGTTCCTGGTTTTCTTTTTCTTCCTCACCCTGGCAGACCTGCTGGTCCCGGCCGAGTTTGTATTTCCGGACAAGCTGGATGTCTCACTTGAAGTTCCGATATGGATCCACCTGCTCGAATGGATAGTAAATTTGACATTAATGGTATCTATTTTGCTCTTTGTGGTCAGGTACCGGCGATTACAGGTTCATACCCTCGCAGATCAGAACTTGCAGGGAGCAATTCAAAAAGTACTTAGACTACTGGATACTTTTAAAAAAGAGTTTTATGTTGCTGTTGCCATATTAAGCGCAGGGATCGGACTCGGTTTTCTTTCCGGAGCACAAAAGGGATTTGAGACAATTAACACGGTGCAGGCACCCGACACAACCTCTATCGTGATTGCATCTCTTATGATGCTTGTTCTGCTGGGCTTGTTAATTGGATCTATATTATATATCTTTCACAAGGGTTTTAATCTCTTATTCGGGAAATACCACGATCAATTAATCCAGTCTTTAAATGAGTTGCAGGAGAACGAAGAATAGCCTTAATCTTTTTTTTCTTTCCCTGTTTTTTCTTTCTTCTGCCGTTTCCACCGTTTCGGCTCAGACCATTGTATTTAACGGGCGTGTCCTAAATGGCTCTGACCAGTCTCCGCTTCCGTTTGTCCTTCTAAGGTTTGATGATGGCAGAAGTGGCACAATCAGCGATATTAACGGATATTTCACTTTCCCGAAGAGTGTCAAAAAGGTCAGGTTCAGCTGCCCGGGATTCAAACTGTACTATTTGAATATTTCCGGTGCATTGGGATCCAACCTGTCGATCAACCTCATTCCAGACAACGGCACGGTCAAAACATACGGTAAAGCAGGAGTAAATCCTGCTTTCAGAATCATGCAATCAGTATTGAATCATGCAGATGAACACAATCCTGCCAATCTGCAAAGCTACCAGTACACTTCGAATCACAGGTTCGTCCTCTCAACAGACCGGTATTCAGAAGAAAAAGGGAGCGGTAAAAAGAGAATTTCCATCGCAGAACTCGAATCATTGCAAAAGCGTTTCGAAGCCAGTCATATGTTTTCAATCGAAACCGTCAGCAATAAAAAATTCCTTCATCCAAAGCACGAGAATGAAGAGATTATGTCTTCAAAAGTTGCCGGACTGAAAAAAGAGGTATTCATGTTGCTGTCGTCTCAGCTGCAGGAACTTTCGATTTACGATGAGCAATTTTCCCTGCTCGACATGCAGTATCTCTCCCCTATCAGTAAAACAGCCCTGAAATATTATGAATTTGTGGTTGAAGACACGGTTCAGACCAACCGGAAGGATACAACATTCCTGGTAAGATTCTATCCTTCCGGAAATCACACATTTGACGGACTGAAAGGATTCCTGCACATCAGCACCAATGGTTATGCAGTGCAAAATATCGTTGCGGAGCCTGCAACCATAGACAAAAAACAGATATACGCAACCATATGGCAGCATTTTGACCCGATTGATTCCGGTCACTGGTTTCCATCGGAGATGAATGCGGCAGTAAATTTTAAAATGATGACAGCGCTACTTCTGGATGCCAGGAAAAATCTGGGAAAACCCGTTGAACTCTCGGTCACTGCATACAGTAGTACACAATTATCAAAGAGAATGGTCAATATCCCACTTGACCCCAAATCCTTTCCAAAATATGGCGTAACTGTTTCACCTGAAAAAAAGGATTCCCTGTTTGGGTTCAGGGTATTTCGCTCCATTCCACTGGAAACCACGGATTCACTGACCAATCACTACCTTGACAGCCTGGAGAGGAAAGCACGACTGAGTCAGAAAGTCAAGCTGATTCACTCCCTTTCCCTTGGAACGATACCCATCGGAGTGGTCAGCATCAACTACATGTATCTCTTCGGCTACAATATCAACGAGGGATATAAGGTTGGATTAGGCATCGAAAGCAACCGGAAGTTGTCCAAATACATTGCAACCGGACTTTACTTTACCTATGGAACCGGGGACGGGCAGTTCAGGCATGGCGAATGGATCCGGATATATCCGAAGGGCTATCCCGACTTCAAAATCGAGCTGGGACACAAGAATGTCAAAAAAGAGTATGGTGTGGAGGAAATGTTAACTGAATATGATATTTTCGAACCGGAATACTTTCGCTCCCTCCTGATCAACAACATGTATTTCACTGATAATTACAATGCCAGCATTGAGATCAGGCCGGTTGAGCCCCTGAATCTTAAGCTCTTTGTGGACTATGCGCGCAATACCAAAAATTCCTACGGAAATTTCAGCGATTTAGCTTGGGATCCGTTCAGGCTGACAAGGGCAGGATTTGAATTGCGGTACTCACCGGGAATAGCTTTTTTAAACGATCCTGTAGAGCTGATACAAAGCACCCCACCAAAATCAGACTTCTATCTATCAGTGATTCAAGGTTTAAAACTACTTGAGAGTGCATACCGGTTTACAAAGATTGACTCCAAGGCAAAGTTTAATATTCGTTTATCCGCCCTGGGAACTACTACGATAATGGTAAGAGGAGGGAAAATCTTCAATACCGCACCGATCACAGACTGGTTCCACGGTTATGGCAGTTACCCGGGAGCATTTACCCTTCTGGCGCATTATGCCTTTGCCACCATGCGGCTGAATGAATTTTCTGCCGACCAGTATGCTGCCCTTCACATCCGACACAATTTTGGCGGCGGGTTCATCCCTTCATGGTATTTTTTTCGTCCGGAACTATCACTGGCACAGAACATTGGATTTGGTTCCCTTCAACAGCATTACCAGGATGAATCGGGAACCAAAGATTTCAGAAAAGGCTTTTATGAATCCGGAATAGAACTGAACAAGATAATAAACATCAACTTTATCGGCCTGGGGTTAGGTACCTATTACAGGTACGGGCCCTACAGGCTTACCACCACGATGGAAAATTTCGCTTACAAATTCACCCTTAATTTCAAGTTTTGATACTTTCGGCTATTCGTACCTGAGCGCCTCGATTGGATCGAGCCTCGCAGCCTTTACAGCTGGAATAACACCTGATGCAAAACTGACCAGCAGACATAAAGTGACACCGCCTATCATCCAGTTCCAGGGAATGATAAAAGCAGAGCCAATCACCAGAGAAATTGCATTCCCTGCAAGAATTCCCAGAATGATGCCCAGAATCCCCCCCATTTGTCCGATCACAATTGATTCAATCAGAAATTGCTGCCGAATGGTGGCAGAATTTGCCCCTATTGCCTTCCGGATACCAATTTCCCTGGTACGTTCAGCAACGGCGACCAACAGAATGTTCATCAGCCCGATAGCGGCTCCAAGAAGTGTGATAATTCCTATAATGGTGGCTGCCATGGTCACATACTTGATGTTATCAAGCAGTATGTTAACCAGGTTATCGCTTTTCTCAACTATGAAATCATTGTCATCGGTGGGATTAAGTCCGCGGATATTGCGAAATACGGCTTCTGCCTCTCCCGTGGCACCATCCATCAGCTGAGCCGAATTTGGATGTACACTGATCCTGAAATTCATGTTTGGCCTGGCAAAATATTGCCTGACATTGGTAAAAGGGAGAAAAACAAGCCTGTCACCGGTCTCTCCAAAACCGCTGCCCTTTTCCTTCAGAATTCCGACAACCATGTATTTGCCGCTACCGATCGAGAGAAGCTTCCCGATAGGGTTTGTATCCTTTGGGAACAGTTTGGACACCATCCCGGCACCAATCAGGGCTACACTGGTACCGTCATAGGCTTCCTGCATAGAGATGTTTCGTCCGCTTTGCAACTCATATCCGGCAGTTTGCAGATAATTTTCGTCAATACCCTGGACGATGACGTTAGGATTACTTTTTTTTGACTCAAATTTCACGGTGGCTGTATTGGTTGCCATCACTGAAATGGATACGGTGGCAGGGAAATGGTATTGTTCACGAAAATCCTTGGCCTGAAAGTAGCTGATGTAGGCATAATTTTTGGACCTGTAACGCTGATTGCCAATTTGTATCCTCATACCCCTGCTCTGAAGAGAAAAAGTATTGGCTCCCAGCCTGGTAAAATCGGCGGTAATGGCATTTTTAATTGAATCAATGGCTGTAAGAATTCCGACCAGCGCTGATATGCCAACTGCAATTATAAGAATAGTAAGTATGGAACGAAGCAGATTGCCGCGAATTGATTGAAATGCAATCATGATATTTTCGACAACCAACGGTTTTAGCAGCATCGCAGAAAGATAAATATGATTAAAATTTTGTATGTGACTGATGTTCAGTCCTGAGCAACTAATAATTCGTAAAAAGCCAGTAGATATATGACTTAATGTTATGACAAGGTAGATTTTTTTTTAACACAGTGAACAGGGATCGCCTAAATTATTCAGATAAAAAAACCAATTTTGCAAAATTGAACTGTGTTAAACCGTTGATTACAATTATAGTTGATTAGATGTGTTTTAGATCCTGTTCGAATCTCATTTTATAATCTTTAATTTGATTGATTATGGCTTACGATATTGAAATGATCAAAAAAGTTTATGCCGGATTTCCTCAAAAAACAGAACAACTGAGAAAATTATTGGGCAGGCCGCTTACCCTTACTGAAAAAATTCTCTATGCACACCTTTCGGAACCGCTTCCGGGAATTCCTTATGAAAGAGGCATATCCTATGTAAATTTCAATCCTGACCGCGTAGCCATGCAGGATGCTACCGCCCAGATGGCACTGCTTCAATTTATGCAGGCAGGTAAAGATGAAGCTGTAGTCCCTTCGACAGTCCATTGTGATCACCTCATCCTGGCTAAGGAAGGCGCTACACAGGATCTCATAAATGCAGAGAATACCAACAAAGAGGTTTACAATTTCCTGTCAAATGTTTCGAAAAGATATGGAATCGGATTCTGGAAACCGGGTGCCGGAATCATTCACCAGGTGGTGCTCGAAAATTATGCATTCCCGGGCGGAATGATGGTTGGGACTGACTCCCACACAGTGAATGCAGGAGGATTAGGTATGATTGCGATCGGGGTTGGTGGAGCTGATGCAGTGGATGTTATGACCGGTATCCCATGGGAGCTGAAATTTCCAAAACTGATCGGAATTAAACTTACCGGCAAATTGCAAGGCTGGAGTTCTCCAAAAGATGTCATCCTTAAAGTCGCCGGACTGCTTACCGTCAAAGGAGGTACCGGAGCCATCGTTGAATATTTCGGAGACGGTGCTGATACTATTTCCTGTACCGGTAAAGGCACAATCTGCAACATGGGAGCAGAAATCGGGGCAACCACTTCCGTTTTTGGTTATGATGAAAATATGGCCAAATACCTCAGGGCAACCAGCCGTGCAGATATTGCCGCTATGGCGGATGGTATTAAAGCACACCTGAACGGTGATGATGCAGTCTACCAGAATCCTGAAAAATATTTTGATCAGCTCATTGAAATAAACCTTTCTGAGCTGGAGCCGCATATCAACGGACCTTTCACTCCCGATCTGGCCACCCCGCTGTCACAATTCAAAAAAGTGGCCAAAGAGAAAAAGTGGCCACTGGAGATGCAGGTTGGATTAATAGGTTCATGTACCAACTCTTCTTACGAGGACATCAGCCGCGCAGCTTCCGTTGCGCTTCAGGCCAACGCAAAGAACTTAAAGGTAAAGGCTAAATTCACAGTTACACCTGGATCTGAAATGGTAAGATATACTGTCGACAGGGATCAGCACCTCAAGGCCTTCGAATCCATCGGCGGTGTTGTCCTTGCCAATGCCTGCGGACCTTGTATCGGTCAGTGGGCCAGGGAGAATGCAGAAAATCTGCCAGAGAATTCGATCATGACCTCCTTCAACCGCAATTTTGCCAAAAGGACGGATGGTAATCCAAAGACTCATGGTTTTGTCGCTTCACCCGAGATTGTCACTGCTTTTGCCATCGCCGGAACACTAGATTTCGATCCGGTAACAGATTACCTTGTGAACCAGGACGGTGAAAAAGTAAAACTGGATGTTCCGACGGGTGATGACCTTCCTGCCAAAGGTTTCGCGGTAGAAGATGCAGGACTGATCCCTCCCTCCAGGGAATTCAGGCACCTGGAGGTAACCGTTGATCCGGACTCCGACCGTCTTCAGCTGCTCGAACCATTCCAGCCATGGGACGGAAAAGAGATGACTCAGCTTGCCCTTCTAATCAAAGCACGTGGCAAATGCACTACTGACCATATCTCAATGGCAGGTCCATGGCTTAAATACCGGGGGCATCTCGATAACATTTCGAATAACATGTTGATCGGGGCTGTCAATGACTTCAATGGCAATACAAATTCTGTCCTTAACCAGGAAACCGGACAATACGGTACAGTCCCGGATACGGCCAGGAGCTATAAAAAGTCAGGAATCGGATCCGTGGTTGTCGGAGACGAGAATTACGGAGAAGGTTCATCCCGTGAACACGCGGCGATGGAGCCCCGGCATCTCGGTGTGAAGGCCGTACTCACGAGGTCATTCGCACGAATCCACGAAACCAACCTCAAAAAACAAGGTATGCTGGCATTGACTTTTGATAATCCTGCTGATTATAACCTGATTCAGGAGAATGACAGGATTGATATTCTCGGATTGCAGCATTTCTCTCCCGGCGTACCTTTGGAGCTGGTTCTTCATCACAAAGACGGATCAACCAATGAGATACTTGCCAGGCACACTTATAACGAACAGCAGATCAAGTGGTTTAAAAGCGGATCTTGCCTGAATTACATCAAGCAGGGGCATTAAACCAGTTGTCATGATCTTTCAACGGCCGGAAAATTTTTCCGGCCGTACTTTTTTCAATTGTCAGCTAATCAACTGACTGACTGACTGCTTAACAAAATAATTTATACAATTAACATTTTTTAAGACTTTAATTGAACAATTTTTAACAATGCTCGATAAATTTGAGCGGCTCTATTGGAGTGTTTTATTTGTGGTTAACTCATTGTAAATGATAAATTATGAAAAAAAGCTCTACATCTTATGTTAAGATGACTAATAGAAACAGGTCTGAATTTCACATGAACAACTTGCAAAACGACACAGATTTACTCATGGAAGACAACACTGAAATTATGAGTGTTATGAACGACCTGGGTGAACTGGAAGATTTGACTGAACTTTACGGCAGCAAAGACGACATCATCTGATCTCGTAATTTTTCTGAGTGCCGGTCTTGTTTAAGATGACTAAATCTGACAAAATCTAAGCCTTTCACCTGTTTTCGAATTTTTATCAGTTCAATTCGGGTTGTCAAAACATCAGAAACCATACCCCCTTTGAATAAAAAACTTCCGCACACCCTGATTATACTGCTCGGTCCGACCTGTGTGGGCAAAACGTCATTAAGCATCAGGATAGCCCGGCTTTTTGAAACAGAGATTATATCCTGTGATTCGAGGCAACTGTTCAGGGAGATGGCTATTGGTACGGCTGTACCGGACAAGGTGTTGCTGGAAAATATTCCCCACCATTTTATTCAAACGCACTCCATCTTTGACATATACAATGCGGCAAAGTTTGAAGCAGAAGTGCTAGACAAGCTCCGCCATATGTTTGAAATTCACGACTTCGTAGTGATGACCGGAGGTTCTATGCTATACATTGATGCAGTCTGCAAGGGTATTGATGACCTGCCTGACATTGAACCTGAACTCAGGACCGCACTGTCAGAACGGATGCAAAAGGAAGGTATTGAGCAGTTAAGGGCAGAATTGAAACTTTTGGATCCGGCATACTACCGGGAGGTTGACCTTCGGAATCCCGTCAGAATTCTGCATGCGCTGGAAATCTGCTACACGACAGGGAAATCTTTCTCATCCCAAAGAAGCAAGACCGTGAAAAAACGTAATTTCAGGATCATAAAAATTGGCCTTAACCTTGATCGCAGAGAACTTTACGACCGCATCAACCGCAGGGTCGATGAAATGATGATCGCCGGACTTGAACAGGAAGCAAAGAATTTATATCCGCACCGCCATTTGAGCACCCTTAATACAGTGGGTTACCGCGAACTGTTCGATTACTTTGACGGGCATTGCAGCAAGGCGGAAGCGGTTGAGAAAATAAAGTCCAATACCAGGAAATATGCGCGAAAACAACTCACCTGGTTCAGAAAAGATACTGATATACAATGGTTTCACCCTAACCAGGAAGAGGAAATCGTGCAGTTGATCAGTAATTACGGATAAATTTATTCTGATGACGGCCGGATTCCGGAGACATATAGCAGAAAAGCCGGGAAACCGGCTTTTCTGCTATATGTCATCATCATCATCATCATCGTCAAGGGGTTCATCATCAGGGATGTCCTCAACATCATCCTCGTCTTCACCACCTTCAAAGCCCTGTAAAGCAAAGTCATCCCTGAGAATGCCATCATCACCGAAATCTTCATCGTTTTCAATGATATCATAGGCTTCTGCCAGAGTCATCCGAACGAGATAATAATAATCCTCGGTTTCATAAGGCAAAGCAGATACCACTTTACCTTTTGCATCGATGTAGGTAATCAGACTTCCTGCAAAACCTTGTGGATAGTTTAGCTTTATTTGCCCCTGAATATCGAGTGGCAGTTTATCGTAATCCTTCACCAAACGTGGTTTATTGCTTTGAGCCATATATGAAAATATTTTTATTTAATTATTAATCAATGAGATAAGGCCCATATGCCTTTGGTTAATCAAGGTTATAATTGTGCTGCAAAATAGTAATTCATTAAATTCAAACAATATGTTGCCTTAAAAATATTAATTTTTTAATATTAAGTATAAAAAAAGCAGAATTCTCCCATTTATTCAACCCGGATCAGATTCTGTTTTCAACGAATAATATTGAGAATATAAATATCACTTTTACATTAATAAGCAATGAACCTGCACCGGAAATTTGTCTTTAGGGTATAAATGCCTAAATTCGTCCCATAATTTCTGTCTGCATCAATAAACCGGTATTTTGCACTATTTTGAGGGAGAAATAGATTACGGTGAATTACTGCAACCTGAAAAATAAATCATATCAAGATGAATTATCCACCCCGGCTTGTAGTGTCCTGCCGATATGAAAATAATTTATGTCATCCTGGATATTCCATCTGGCAATTAAAAATCAAATTATTATCAAATGAACATCTCATACAAATGGCTTAAAGATTACCTGAATACCTCACTCAGTCCGGAAGAAATAGCTGCAACACTGACACAACTGGGCCTGGAGACAGGAAGTCCGGTTGAAGCAGAATCAATCAAAGGTGGTTTGAGAGGCCTTGTTGTTGGAGAAGTACTGACCTGCCGGAAACACCCGGGTTCAGATCACCTGAGTCTTACCACCGTTGATCTTGGTAACGGGGAGGTAGTACCTATCGTCTGCGGAGCGCCCAATGTGGCAGCCGGACAGAAGGTGATTGTGGCTACAGTCGGCGCCACACTTTACAAAGGAGAGGAGCAATTTACCATTCAGAAGTCTAAAATAAGGGGAGAAACCTCCGCCGGAATGATCTGTGCCGAAGATGAGATAGGAATTGGGAATGACCACAGCGGAATCATGGTTTTGGATCCAACTGCGCAAACAGGAATACCGGCATCAAAATATTTCAACATCGAAAGTGACTTTTGCCTGGAAGTAGACCTGACACCCAACAGAATTGACAGCGCCTCACATATTGGGGTAGCCCGTGACCTGGCTGCATTTCTGAGTCAGAATGAAGAGATTACCTATAGCAGGCCTTCTGTTGAGGGCTTTCAGGTAAGCCAACGCACGCACAATCTAAATGTTACGGTTGAGAATCCTGTAGCATGCCCCCGATATGCCGGAGTATCCATCTCCGGGATAACAATCAAAGAATCTCCGGAATGGCTGAAAAACAGGCTTCGCGTTATAGGTCTGAAGCCAATCAACAATGTTGTCGATATCACCAATTATATCCTGTTCGAAACGGGACAGCCCCTGCATGCCTTTGATATTGCAGCCATTAAGGGGAAAAAAGTAATTGTGAAAACACTGCCCGGTGGTACAAAATTCCGGACTCTTGATGAGACAGAACGCGTGCTCGATGAAAAAGACCTGATGATATGCAATGAATCTGAGGGGATGTGCATCGGGGGCGTTTTCGGAGGACTGGACTCTGGTATCAGCGACAGCACTACTGATATGTTTCTGGAAAGTGCCTTGTTCAACCCGGTTTACATCCGGAAAACGGCTCGCCGCCATGTTCTTAACACAGACGCTTCATTCCGTTTCGAAAGGGGAGTCGATCCCAATGGAACGATCTATGCGCTTAAAAGGGCTGCCATCCTGATTTGTGAACTGGCAGGTGGTGTCGTAGCCTCTGATATAGTAGACATTTTAGCTGACCCATCAGTACTGGAGTTTTTCCCTGTAACGCTAAGTTACCGGAATGTTACCCGGTTGATAGGCAAGGAAATTCCAAAAGAACAGGTAAAGAATATACTGAAAGCCCTGGAGATCAGAATAGTGAAAGAGGATGATAATTCGCTTGACCTTTCTGTACCGCCTTACAGGGTGGATGTAAGACGCGAGGCCGATGTTATTGAAGAACTGCTCCGAATATATGGTTACAACAATGTTGAACCCGGAACTTCAGTCAGATCCACCCTGCAGCATGCATCGCATCCCGACAAGCAAAAGTTGCAAAATCTTGTCTCAGAAATACTTACAGCACACGGCTTCAACGAAATCATGTGCAACTCTCTCACTAAATCAACCTATTACGAGCATCTTAACACGTTTAAAGAGGAAAACTGTGTCAGGCTATTCAATCCGCTAAGCTCAGACCTGAATGTTATGAGGCAGACGTTGCTATTTGGCGGACTAGAAACCATTCTAAGAAATACAAATTTCAAAAATGCGGATCTTAAACTGTATGAATTTGGCAACGTCTATTTCTTTGATGGTTCCAAAACCTTCTCCAATCCTGTAAAGAATTACAAAGAGGAGGAACACATCGGGTTATGGCTTACCGGCAATAAGGAAGGCGAGAACTGGACAGGTAAGGCCCAGTTATCAAGCTTTTATACATTAAAAAGTTACCTGGAGAAGATTTTCCAGAGGTTAGGCATTTCGCCGGATAGTTGCCAGGTGGAGAACTTCTCCTCGGAAATATTTTCAGATGGAATTGCTTATTCCTTTAACAACCAAAAGATTGCACAACTGGGTATCGTCAGTAAAAATATGCTGAAACAATTTGATATACAGGCGGGTGCCTATTATGCTGAGATTCACTGGACCTTATTGTTGAATGCCATCAAAAGGGTGAAGGTAGCCTATACCCCACTCCCAAAATTCCCGGAAGTCAGAAGAGACCTTGCTTTGCTGGTCGATCGTGATGTTACTTTCAGCACCATAAAAATGTGGGCGCAGAGAACGGAGAAAGAAATTCTCAAGTCTGTCAATATCTTTGATGTTTACGAAGGAGACAGCCTTCCTGAAGGGAAAAAGTCTTATGCTGTCAGCTTCCTGTTAAGAGACGACTCTAAAACATTAAATGATAAGCAGATAGAAAAGACCATGGAAAAACTGATGAATGCTTTCAAGAGGGAATTGGGCGCACTAATCAGGTAATTATGGAGACAAAAATTATACCTGTTTTCACTCAGGAAGAAATAACCATTGTATCAAATCTCGCAAAAATAATCTGGACTGAACACTACGTACCGATTATCGGGCAGGAGCAGGTCGATTACATGGTGGCAAAATTCCAGTCGCAAGATGCTATTGAAAACCAGATTAAACAGGAGGGTTATGCCTATTTCATAATTACTTCATCCGGTAAGCCGGTAGGTTATATCGGAAGCATTGGGAAAAGCAATGAAATGTTCCTCAGTAAATTATACATCCTTTCGGAGGAACGCGGGAAAGGATATGGCCGGATCGGAATTGACTTCCTTTCTACTGAATGCAGAAATAAAGGGCTAGAATTCATCACCCTCACAGTCAACAAAAATAACCTGCTGACTATCAATGCCTACGAAAAAATGGGTTTTGAAAAATATGGAGAAATGGTAGGAGATATTGGTTCAGGTTATGTGATGGACGATTACCTGATGCGCAAAAGGATTTACCTGGAATAAGGATTACTCGTAAAGTTGCCGCAGGTTACCAAAATAATCAACATCCCAACCCTCCACCATGTTGTCATAGGCTTTATCCGGGATATTGGTCTGATGCAATTCTACAAGGGTTCCTTTACGGTCGGGAAAAAGTTTGATTGTAACGATTGAATCCTCGTCTTCCCCAAAGAACCATTTCTGTTTAATCAGTTTATCCTCCACAAATTCAAGATTTTCACCGGTGATGGCGCCATCCCAAATTTCAAACCCGCTTCCGGGTTCGGTGCTCATGACGACTGGTTCGCCGGTCCATATTTCAATCATGAGCGGATTGGTCATCGCATTGTAAACATCATGCGGCACCGCATTCAGTGTGTAACGTTTTTTTAATTCTTTCATGGATATCTGATTTGCTGTTAAATTTCAAAATGGAAACGAAGATCAGCGCAGCTAATACCCCCAAAATCATTTCCGACCAGTCGCGGCATGTCGGAAGGGGTAAACCGGAGGAATTAAGTCCGTCGCTTAGAAAACGCATCAATATTATCTGACAAAATTAGCTGAATTTGCATATAATTCCTATTTTTAGATGAGTCGAACTAATTAATGTAACCCCGGAAAACCGGATTAACGTAAAAGATCCTGGCAGGCAGAGTACTTTATGCACATAGAACAACAATTATGAACAAACTAGTCTTATACGCACGCCTTGTAAAATTTGAACATACAATCTTTGCCATGCCCTTTGCCCTCATCGGCTTCTTCATGGCAGTGATGGTTACTGATCAGGTCCCATTCTGGAAACTTTTGGCTGAAATAGTAGCTTGCATGGTTTTTGCCCGCAATGCAGCCATGGGTTTTAACCGGTTCCTTGACCGAAAATTTGATGCTGCCAATCCCCGGACTGCACTCAGGGAAATTCCGGCAGGACTGGTTTCCGCCCCCAAAGCGCTGACTTTCGTTATTATCAACGCGTTGCTGTTCGGACTGGTAACTTATTTAATCAATCCACTTTGCTTTGCCCTTTCGCCAGTCGCTCTGTTTGTCATTCTGGGATACAGTTTTACCAAACGTATTACTCCGCTGTGCCATTTTGTACTCAGCCTTGGACTGTCACTTGCCCCTGTCGGCGCATGGCTCGCCGTGACCGGATCATTTGCTGTTGCTCCGATTCTCTTCTCCGGAGTTGTATTCTTCTGGGTGAGCGGGTTTGATATCATTTATGCTTGCCAGGATGTTGATTTCGACCATAAATACCGCCTTCAGAGTATTCCTGTGCTTGTTGGCATCAGTAATGCCCTTAAGATCTCAACAATACTGCATATTCTGACCTTTGTCTTTGTCATCCTGGCAGGCCTGACATTACATGCAAACTGGATCTTCTGGATGGGCTCAGCAATCTTTGGAGGCCTGATGGTCTACCAGCACCTGATCGTGAAGGCAGATGACCTGAGCAGGGTAAATCTGGCATTCGGAACAACAAATGGGATCGCCGGAGTCATTTTTGCGATATTCGTCATTGTCTCACTCTACCACTGACAAGGATGACATCTGACTTAAAACTCTAAAATTTATAGTTAAAGCCCACCGTAAATAATTCCTTGAACTGCCACTTAGCCTTTTGGGCAATTTCTACTCCATCGGCATCAGTGACAGGGAATTTTGTATTGTAATCATAAACTACCTGTGTATTTATCCTGGTGCTGATGTATTGTGTCACCTGTAAAACAAGCGTCTGTTCCCAAAATACGTTATACTTCTGAAACGGAAAATTGTAATTACTAAAAATTTCGGCTCTTGTATCGTAAGTAATATTCTCTTTTATCAGATAATGCCAGTTCATTTTAACAATGACACCCGGCTCCCACAACTTTTTTTTGCCCGGCTCCAGTCCGTAATTATTAGGATCAATCATCGCAGTATCCCGAATGAAAGTAGTCTTTGAAGTGAGTGGAGAGAGGAACAGTGAAAAACGCTTGTTGGGTTTGTAATCCATACCCAACGAAAATGTAAGATATCCCGGGGCCATAAATGCTGAAATTGGATTTTCTTTATCAGGATATTTATAACCCTTGGCTATCTGAGTCCGGAAATTGCTTTCTCCAGAGTAGTACCACTTCTTGAATGCCGAAATACCAAGCCTGGATTGAAACTCCATCTTGTCATCATTTTTTTCCAGTCCCCTGGTCTTGGAACTGAATATCCCCAGCCTGAACTCTGCACTATTCTCCCACTTGACATATTTCTTGCTATAATTGGCAATATATTTGCCAATCAGCAACATAGACAATGAACTTTCACCTCCCTTCGCCCAGTTGGAAAGCGCTGTCTGGGTGAAGCCAACCGCGCCGGTTCCAAACAATGTCCATGGAAGCGGATCCACATGTTTAAGATATATATTTTGCAATTTATTGTCCGGCTTTTTGTGGTCGAAAAGAATCTCCTTTTTTTGAGTCTCAACCATTCGCATGAATTTTACACCATCTTCAATTACCATTTTCACCCCACCTTTCCCGTTGTTATATAAAACGACGCTTATCGAATCGTTTTGTTCATTTTTGAGGAATATCCTTGTAGGAGTCATGGGGCGATTAGCGGTCCAGGTTTTTGTCTTGTGACCGGTATTGTTGGTAATTGTCAGAAGAGATGAATCAGATGCAGCATAATTTGTAAGGTAGTGAAGTGCAATCCGGACGGAGTCATTGACTTTCCTGACTTCAGCATCATTGTAAATATTCAGTGTTTCCCTGTTTCTGGCAGTCAGATAATCTCTTCTTTTGGTGGCCCTATCATTTGAAAGCCGGGTAATATAATTTTCCTTGTAGGCCATCATCAGGGAATCCCTTTGACTAAACAGTACCGAATCATTGTAGAACTGCCTTGTGGTATTGAAAAGCCGGTACTTTAAAGTATCTATCTCAGCCTCAGTTATATTGGCTGGTAGAATTATATCTCCAAGCCCTTTACGATATCGGTTGACAAATGCATTGGGTAAAGAGGGCTCAATATTGAGGAGCATTTGCCTCGGTTCTCCGGAAGGTACGAGACGCGCACGGGATAATCCTTCAGTGAGGTAATCATCCGGGACTGCAACCACAGACTTTCGTATGCTGTCAGCTACCGTTTGCCTGAGAGTTTCAACCTGCCGGTCCAACTCATTTGCTGAAATATAACCGGGGACAACGGATTTTACCGGAATATTTTCGGGTTTCCTGTTAAACAGGAGTGGAATCGAATCATTTTGAAGAAGTTGGTTCATGTTGACAACCACAGTATCAATAGGGTCATTCTCAGCATAATCAATCACTCCTTTCACTGATTTTTGGAAGGAATCACTGGTCATAAACCACTCCCCCGAACCATTGAACACCTTCTTCATCATCGAGACGCTCCACGAGAGAGTATCCTTTATAGCAGCCTTATTCCGTGATTTGGGACCATATGAAACGGCGTTTCCTGAACCATACACTGACAATTGACTGAAAAATAAACAGCTGGTTATCAGTACATAGAAATACTTTTTAAGCTTCATAAAATTGCTAATAGTTGACAAAAATCGAATCCCGAAATATACGAAAATCTCAATATTATACCGTTTTTCTATAGCGCCATACAGCGAGGGAAAACATAATGATTCCAAATAAGGAGAGCGACAATAGTTCCCTGGTCATATCCAGCAACCCTGATCCTTTTAAAACCACGTTGCGGATAATGCGGATCAGGTAGTATATCGGGTTGATCCGGTCAAGGTTCTGGGCCCAGACCGGCATACTCTCAACCGGAGTAAAGAGACCGCTCATGATGATAAAAACGATGAGAAAAAAGAAACTCACAAACAAAACCTGTTGCTGTGTCGTTGAAATAGCAGAGACGAAAAGGCCAATACTCATGGCAAGAAAGAGATAGGCTGAAGTGAATACATAAAGTGTGAGGATATTCCCCCGGAACGGGAGGGCAAATACTACTTTTGCCACCAAAAGCCCAAAGGTGAGATCCAACAGTGCAATGAATAAAAAGGGCATCATTTTGCCGATTATAAACTGGTACTTCTTCATTGGCGTGACATTCAACTGTTCAATGGTTCCCATCTCCTTCTCCCGCACGAGATTGAGTGAAGAAAGAAATAATCCGATGATGGTAACCAGTATGACCAGAATCCCGGGCGCCATATAGAACTTAAAATTCAGCTCCGGATTGTACCAGTAGGTTGGCACGACTGATATCTGCTGAGGAGGTATGAATTTGGGCACTCCCATCATCTCTGCCCGGATTTTTTGGTTGAAATTTCCAATCACAAACTGAAGATAGGCATTGGAGAGTTCTGCTGCTGAACCATTTATTGCATCTATCATAATCTGCAGGGAAGCCTGGTCATTTCTTTTCAGGTCCCTTTCGAATCCTTGCGGAAAAGTAACAACAACATCTGTTTTTCCCTTTAGTAATATCTTGTCTGTTTCGGCAGGTGACAACTGGGCCCTTGTCAAGTGAAAGAATGTGCTGGCCTCGAATTTTGATGTCAAACGCGTGGAGGTCTCACTTAAATCCAGGTCGACCACGGTAATGTCCACCTTTTTAAGCTCCATGGTAGCAGCATAAACCAGTATAAGCATCTGTACCAGTGGCATGATAAAGATGACAGGCAACATGGCCTTGTTGCGCCTGACCTGGATAAACTCTTTCTGAAGAAGGTATAATATTGTTCTCATGAATAGGCTATTCTAATCTTAATTTGAATTTCTTCACGCTTAAAAGAAGGAATGCTACAGTCATTGCAGCCAATATCAATACGTTTGGCCAAATATATTCGAAACCGTTCCCTTTGAGCATCACTTGTTTTATTGCATCGATAAACCACCTTGGAGGCATTAAATTACTGAGAACCTGCAACACAACCGGCATATTTGCAATGGGGTAAATAAAGCCGGACAACAGGATTGTCGGCAACATCAGTGCGAAACCTGATATAAACATGGCAACCATCTGGCTGTTGGAAACGGTAGATATGAGAATTCCAAGGGAGAGTGCCATTGTGATGTACAATATCACCAAAAATGCGAGGACAAATAAACTGCCCCTGATCGGTACCCCGAAAACAACATTCCCCAGGAAGACAACCACAAAAGCGTCAATGATGGAAAGTAACAGGTACGGAGCCACTTTCCCCAGGATGATGTGATGGGCTTTTAATGGTGAAACCAACAAAATTTCCATGGTTCCCATCTCTTTTTCACGAGCTATAGTGATGGAAGTCATCATGGCGGAAATGAGCATCAGGATCAGTGCCATTGTACCTGGAACATACATAAAGGCACCAACCATATTCTCGTTGTAGAGCATCCTCACTTCGCTTTTTATCTGGACAGGAATGGTAAATCCCGCGAATTTCTTTTTAGTGTAATCCTGAACAACACCATTGGTATAATTGTACAGCATTTGGGCTGTATTTGGATCAGAAGCATCTGCGATGACCTGAATATCAGCCTTTCCCTCCCTTTCAAGTCTTTGAGCGAAATTCCTTTCAAAGACAATCACCTCCTTGACATCCCCTTTTTTAAATATCTGATCTATCTCGCTGTAATTCTGAAGATTAGCATCCAATCTAAAGTATCCTGAGGATAGAATTTTATTTTTAATCTCGCGGGTGACATTGTCATTGGAATGGTCAAGAATAGCAATCCTGGCATCCTTAATTTCAGTTGTGATGACATACCCGAACAGCATCAGCTGGATGATGGGTATCCCGAAAAGAATAACCATCGTCCTGGTATCCCTGAATATGTGTGTGAATTCTTTCTTAACAAATCCGAGTAACTGGTTCATTCTGACAATTAATTATTTACAGTTTCATTACAGTAAAAGGTTACCTGTATTTCGGCTCCGGTGACCTGATTATTCCTTGTTCCTGGCAATCTTCAGGAACACACCATCCATACTTTCTGCCTGGTATTTATCCTTGAGGGCAGCCGGCGTATCCAGTGCAACAATCTTCCCTTCAGACATAATAGCAACCCTGTCGCAGTATTCCGCTTCATCCATGTAATGGGTTGTCACAAAAATGGTAATCCCAAAGTGTGCCACTTCATAGATCATATCCCAGAAGGTACGGCGGGTTAAAGGGTCGACACCGCCTGAGGGTTCATCCAGAAATACAACCTTTGGATCATGAAAAACAGCAAGAGAAAAGGCCAACTTTTGCTTCCACCCAAGCGGCAGTCCGCCTACCAACTTATTGCGACTCTCTTCGAGCTGGAGCTTTTTCAGAAGAACATCGGTTTTCTCCAGCCGCACTTTCCTGCTAATGCCATAAATGCCGGCATACAAACGAATGTTTTCATAAACGGTTAGGTCCTCGTATAAGGAGAATTTCTGGGACATGTACCCAATATTCCTTTTGATCTTCTCCCTTTCATGGTAACCATCATAACCTGCAACCTTCAATAGTCCGGAAGTGGGCTCCAGCAGTCCGCAGATCATCCGGATTGCCGTAGTTTTACCTGCCCCGTTGGCACCCAGGAAACCAAAGATCTCGCCTGGATAAACCTTAAAAGTAAGATTATCATCAGCGACGAAATCTCCGAATTTCTTGACAAGATTCTCGACCTCAATGATCGGGACAGGACTTTGATTTATTGTTGCCATAAGGATAATGATGGACAATGGTCAATTTTCAATTCTTTTGCATTAATTCCATAAAAACATCTTCGATTCCGGCCGAAATTTCTTCAACCAAAACATCTTGCAACCCCCGGTTATCCAGGTACTCCTTCACATCTTTCTGACTTATTTCGGGCTGACTGAATGTAACATGAATCCTGTCGCCAAAAGAGAAGACTGATACTACGCCTTTCATCTCTTTCAGAAGATTTACACAGCTGTATCGCTGACTGGTGCTGAATACTTTTACTCCCAGCATTTTTCTGGTAAAGCTCGCTGTAATATTTGCAGGAGTATTTATAGAAAGTATACTGCCGTTCTGGAACAAGGCTACCCTGTCACAAAGGATGGCCTCATCCATGTATGGAGTTGAAACCATGATGGTAATTCCCTGATGACGCAGGTTGTTGAGCATTTCCCAAAATTCTTTGCGCGAAACTGCGTCTACTCCTGTAGTCGGTTCATCCAGAATAAGCACTTTAGGAGCATGTATCAGGGAGCAGGATAGTGCCAGTTTTTGTTTCATCCCACCTGACAACTTTCCTGCCAGCCTGTTTTTAAACGGCTCAATCTGACTATATATATCCTTGATCAGATGATAATTAGCCTCCACAGTACCTCCGAATACGGTAGCAAAGAACTGCAAATTTTCTTCTACCGTCAGATCCTGGTACAGGGAAAAACGGCCAGGCATGTAACCTACAATCTTACGAATCTTCCGGAAATCGGCAACAACGTCCATTCCGTCAAGCGTTGCAAACCCTTTGTCCGGTTTCAAAAGAGTTACAAGAATTCGCATAAGGGTAGTCTTACCTGCCCCATCAGGACCGATCAGTCCGAACAGCTCTCCTTTTTCAACTTCCAGGGAAATCCCCTTCAAGGCTTGTTGTTCCCCGTAACTCTTTTCAATATTCCCGACTTTAATCATAATAATCTCAATCTATAAACTTGATTTCGCCGGGCATGCCAATTTTAAGTGAGCCGTCGTTGGCGACTTTCACCTTGACTGCATACACCAGCTTTACCCGTTCAACCTTGGTCTGGATGATTTTCGGGGTAAATTCGGCTTCTGATGAGATCCAGGAAACAGTCCCCTCCAATGTCCTGTTTTTGGTTGCAGTATCATCGATAAGTACTTTCACTATTTGTCCGATTTTAAGATGAGGTAATTGATCACCGCTGATATAAACCCGAAGGTTCAGAGAAGAAACATCAGCCACACGACACAATGACTGCCCCTGCCCGATTAGTTCACCAGTTTTTTTGTACTTCTCCAGCACTAATCCGTCGATGGGTGAAAGAATGCGGCACCTGTTAATTTTATCTCGCAGCTGGGCTATCTGGGTAACGATAACTTCCATCTCACCAGACAGGATCAGATCTTGTGATCTTGTATTATTGATCTGTTTATCAAGAACTTCCAATCCACCATTCACATCATCCATCTGTTTTTGAGTGGCAGCACCATCTTTAAACATATTGCTGATCCTGGTATTGTCTTTGTCCAGGTTTTTCTTTTGCTGCTCTATTACTGCTATTTGTGATTTTACCCCCTGTTTACGTGCCTGGATAGTCATCATCTGTGATTCCAACTGTGTAAGTTGCAGTGACAAAGGAACAGTATCGACGGCTGCGATTACAGCACCCCTGGATAATGTCATTCCCTCTTCAAAATTGCAGCTAAGGAGTTTACCTGCAATTTCAGAGGAGACAATCTGATCATCAGCTTCAAAATTCCCGAAAGCATCCGATGCATCCTTCTGCCGGTTACATGACAGTAAGGCCATTGCTACAAAAAGGACTGCAGCCAATTTTACTTTTATTGATCTCATAATTCGCATATCTTATGTTTTATTTTTGAAAATTCACTTTCGTCACTGTCTTATATTTTAGCCTGATCATGGCTTTCCTGCCAGGGTATTGTAATTGGTTATGGCAAAGTAAAGTTGTACTTTATGACTTTTCTGGCTGACGGAAGCCTGAATTGCAGAATTTAGGTCGACAATATAGTCGGCAGAAGTTATCACTCCATTTTCGAGTTGGGTGGCAGAACTTTTAGCAATTCTATTCCTCATAGCTACCAATTCTTCATCCAATTTAAGAAGTTGTTCCGCTTTTTTTATTGCCTCATCTGCCCTGAACAATGAAATAGACAGGTTTTGGTCAAAAGAAGCCTTTTGACTGCCAACCATCTCCTTTTGTATTTCAAGAATTTTTCTGTTACGTCCGGTCAGGTTCCAGTCAAAAACAGTCCATGACAAACCTAAGCCAACAAGGTAATAAGGATCAAAAGTGGTTTTCAGCATATTTAACCCGGGGCGGCCATATCCTGCCTGACCAAATCCAAAAATCTTCGGATTTCTTGACTTCTGGATTAACTGGGCGCTCAGATCAATTTTATTCCCCAACAGATCAAAGTACCTTAACTCAGGACGGGTAATCTTTTCCCGTTTAACACGGATGACCGGCTCCGTCAATACCGTATTATCGTCTAACTGCTTGTTGATCAAAATTCCCAATGCGCCTAATCCAGAAATCCGTTCCGCATGTATTTCACCGACCTGTTGCTCAGTGAGCAGTCTTTCGGCTTTCAGCAACTCCAGATCCCGCGAAGTTATCATTCCATTTTTATAACCGGATTCCATCAAACGGATGCGTTCATCCAGTACAGATTTCTTAAGCTTCAGGACATCCTCATTTTCATTCATCAATAAAACATTGAAATACAGCTGGTTGACTTTGTCATGAAGGGAATAGATTTCAATCTCAAGATTTTGAAGATCTGCGGCAAGTCCCGATTTCTCCACTGATTTATTAGCGTTTGCTGTACCACCATCATAAATAGTCTGTTTGACATCCAGGTAGGCTTTGTATTGGTCTTTGGATGGAGACGGAACAGTAATCCCGGGTAACGGAAACTCAATTTTAGTTACTTCGCTCTGGTAGGAAGCCTGGCCATTCAGGTTCATCTGCGGATTCCATGCAGTCCCGATGTTTTGTATTTTGAGATCACTTATCTCTTTTTGACGGCGTGCATCCGACAAACGGGGATAATTGTCCCTGGCCAGCTGGTAACACTCCTCCAGGTTAATGGTGCCCACCTGGCTGTAGCCTAAAATGGACGGAATAGAAACAGGAATAACAATGCTTTCTTCATTTTATTAACAATGCTTGTTTGACAAATAGGGTGATGACAGATTTTCGCTCACGCAAATACTGATCATATTTTTCAGGGTCATTTTTGAAAAGTTTTCTCTGGAACAATGGCCTGCCGATGTAGGGCATAACTATCATTCCTATCAGGTTGGCAAACAAATGAGGAAAAGTGATTGGCCTGATATGGCCAACCTGAATTTCATGATTAATCATGGCTTCTATCAGACTAAAATCAAGTCCCTGATCTGACATAAATCCGGAAAGCTGATCCGGATCCCTGTTTATCTCCCGGATCACGAACTGTGGTAAGATGGGATTTCTGGACATGTAAGAGTCATATTCAGTAATTATCGCTTCAATTTTATCTTCAAATGACTCTTTCCCCCGGAAGATGAGAATTAATCCAGGTATCAGTTTGCTGAGTAACCCATAAAAAACCTCACTGAACAGTTGTTCCTTGGAATGGAAATAATAATGGAGCAAGGCTTTGTTGATCCCTGCCTCATCCGCAATTTCCTGCATCCTGGCTCCATCCATACCTTTTTGTATGAAAACCTTGTGTGCGGCTTCAATAATTTTCGTCTTGGTACTGTCTGAACTCATGACAATAAATTGATGGAACAAATTTAACCATTTGGTTAAACCAAATGGTTAAATTATTAAAATATTTTTCTTTTCGTATCGTTTTTTTTATAACCTGATTGGTAAAGATTATAAATTATTGATAATGAAATAGTTAATAAAACACCGCAAACAACTTGAATTCAAAAAATATACCCCCGATAACTATTTTAATTTACTTAACGTATATTTGGATGATATAATCTAAACTGAATGGACGCCAAAAAACAGCTGTACGGATTGACTGATACCGAAGTTCTGGAGAGCAGGAAAATTCACGGGACCAACCTGCTTACTCCTCCAAAAAAAGCTTCGATATGGAAGCTTTTTTTCGAAAAATTTGAAGATCCCATTATACGTATCCTGTTAATAGCCGCATTTCTCTCGTTGGGTATTTCCTTCGTTCACAGGGAATTCTCAGAAACAATCGGTATATTTTTTGCCATATTCCTGGCCACAGGCGTTGCTTTCTGGTTCGAACTCGATGCGAGCAAAAAATTTGACTTGCTTAATAAAATCAACGACGAGACGCTTGTAAAAGTAATCCGCAATGGCAACATATGTGAAGTGGCCAAATCATCTATTGTAGTCGGAGACCTGGTACTGCTTTCAACCGGGGATGAAATTCCGGCCGATGGCAGGCTCATTGAGGCGATCTCGCTTCAAATCAATGAATCATCACTGACAGGCGAGCCGGTTATTAACAAAACAACTCATGAGGCTGATTTTGATGAGGAGGCAACTTACCCTTCCAATATGGTATACAGGGGCACCACTATTGTGGATGGTCATGGCATTGCAGAGGTTACATTGGTTGGAGATTTGACAGAATACGGGAAAGTTGCCAATGAATCGACCAAATTAAGCGGAGAGACAACCCCACTCAACATTCAGCTTGACGGACTTGCCAAAATCATTGGGGTTGTTGGTTTTATTCTTGCCTCTGTCACTTTCCTTGTTCTGTTTATCAAGGGTATTCTCACTGGAGAAACTGTTTACACCCCTATCCAGAAGCTTTCAACTTCATTGGTTATTCTATCCGCCATGGTGGCATTGGCAAAAGTTTGGATTCCGATTATTTACGATGGTCTTGGGTTTTTCAAACCGGATTACAAGACGCCGGCAAGTATCCAACATGGCAGCTGGTTCAGGTGGATTGTGACCGGAGCAGTCACTTTTATCGTCCTGGCAGGTATTTTATTCCTGGCTGGATATGAACTGACCAGTCCCGGGGCCTGGGTATCACTGGATATAGCTGGAAAGATTCTAAACTATTTCATGGTTTCCGTGACACTGATCGTGGTTGCTGTTCCTGAGGGACTGCCAATGAGTGTCACCCTTAGCCTGGCTTTGAGTATGCGCCGTATGTTACAGTCAAACAACCTGGTACGAAAGATGCATGCCTGCGAAACCATGGGTGCCACAACTGTTATCTGCACTGACAAGACCGGTACTCTTACACAAAACAGGATGAAGGTACACCGGACCAATTTTTTCGGGATTACAGAACAGAAACTATCGGACAGTAGGCTAAGTGATATTGTCCGCAGTGCAATTTCCGTGAATTCTACTGCCTATCTTGATTTTTCCGATCCGGTGAAAGTCCATGTTATCGGCAATCCTACAGAAGGAGCTCTCTTGCTGTGGCTGCACGACCAGGGAACCAATTATCTGGAAATCAGAAATGAACGGGAGGTAACAGAACAACTTACCTTCTCAACCGAACGAAAATACATGGCGACAATCATCAGTACTGATGACGGGAAGAAAATACTATTGGTAAAAGGGGCACCTGAAATTGTGTTGGAACTATGCCAATCCGTTCAGCTGGAAAATAAAACCGTTCCTGCAGCTGAATTTAAACCCGAAGTCGACAGTTTATTGCATGGATACCAGGACCAGGCGATGCGGACACTTGGTTTTGCCTACGAAATATATGAGGATGAACAACCACGGATTGTCAATGGGAAAGTGAAGAGTCCCAACCTTCAATACATTGGCATTGCCGCAATCTCTGATCCGGTCAGGGAAGATGTTCCGGCAGCTGTGTCAGATTGTCTGAATGCCGGTATCGATATCAAGATTGTAACAGGTGATACCCCGGGTACAGCCAGGGAAATAGCCAGACAAATAGGTATCTGGAAAGAAGAAGCCGGGGAGGAACAACTGATCACCGGTTCAGAATTTGCCTCACTGCCAGATGAGGAAGCCTCCAGGCGTATCCGGCAACTGACCATCATGTGCAGGGCCAGGCCAACTGACAAGCAACGGTTGGTTCAGTTGCTGCAAAAAGCAGGTTCTATTGTCGCAGTAACGGGTGATGGCACGAACGACGCTCCGGCACTGAATTTTGCCCATGTGGGGCTATCAATGGGTTCAGGAACATCTGTGGCAAAAGAGGCCAGCGACATCACACTGCTGGACGATTCATTTAAAAGCATTGCTACAGCTGTGATGTGGGGCCGGTCTTTGTACCAGAATATCCAGCGATTTATCCTTTTTCAGTTGACCATCAATGTAACTGCAATGATCATTGTTCTGCTTGGCTCCATTTTTGGCCATGAGATGCCACTGACAGTCACCCAGATGCTCTGGGTAAACCTGATCATGGATACGTTTGCAGCAGCAGCACTTGCTTCGCTCCCCCCGAATAAGAATGTAATGCAGCACAAACCCAGGAAAAATAAGGCATTCATCATCACTCCGCTGATGAGATCCTACATCCTGTGGACTGGATTCATCTTTGTCATACTACTTTTATTTCTTCTTTATCATTTCACTGAAAACGGAGAAATATCCAGGTACAACCTGTCTCGTTTTTTCACCATTTTTGTCATGCTCCAATTCTGGAATTTGTTCAATGCCAAAGCGTTTGTATCCGGTAATTTTGCTTTTCATAACCTCCACAAAAGTATTGGTTTCGTCATTACCGTATTTCTGATTCTGGCGGGACAGTTTCTCATTGTCACTTTCGGGAAAGATGTGTTTCGCACGGTTCCTTTACTTCCGGAAGACTGGCTGAAAATTATAGGTTATACTTCATTTGTTTTGTGGTTTGGTGAACTTGGCAGGTTAATGCAAAAGACACGACGAAGAAGAAACTGACCGAAAGCAAAAATCCGGATGGTCAATTCTATTCCGAATCAATAAAATTGAAATTCTAAAATTCGCTGATCAAGCGAAATGCCTATATTTGCGCTCATGAATCTCAAATTGAAAATTCTGTTGTTATCGCTTTTTCTACTGGGCGGCATCACTTCATATGCACAGTTTAACGATTTGGAGGGTGCAGCTGGCAGATCCCAATCCGGTTCGGGGAGAAGCCGGGTCAAGAGAAAAGCGGTGAAAACAGCGCAGGATTCCATTGTTTTCAAGTTGAAGTCCTATGAGATGGTTGATGACCTCACCCGGGTACAGGAGGTAAAAGTAGATACGTCTGTAACTGACTTTCACATATATAACCCGACTTATAAAAATTCCATTTCGGTAGAGTCGTTGGGAAATATTGGCAATTCATACCAGTCAGCCGACTTTTTCCAGAGAAGGGTCACCGACCGTGAATTTCTTTTTCAGCAAAATTATTTTGATTTTGGTTTGTGGCCTGGCGGAATTAAATTTTACAATGCCACAAAACCTTACACCCTTATCACCTATGGACAATGGTTTGCCAACAAGCCAAAGGGTGAGACCATCCTGAAAATTTTCCATACCCAGAACATCAATAAGAAAATCAACTTCGGATTTTATTTCAACTCCACCGGTTCTGCAGGTAAATATCTTAACCAGGAGTCGAAGGACCGAAACTCAGGATTATTTACGAGTGGGAACTTTGATCGGTATGATTTCTGGTTCACCTTTGGGAAAAATAAGTTTCAAAACCAGGAAAACGGAGGCTTACCCAATCCCAAAGACATTGAAAACCCTGACATCAAGCCTGAAAACATTACTGTTTGGCTGACAGACGTTAACTCTGCCAACGAGAATGTTTTTGCTACCCTGACTCACCAGTTCAAGATAGGTGTCTGGAAAGAGATGGAGGACAAGAAAAAGAAGGAGATATACCAGGAATTTATTCCCAGGGTGGCCCTTGTTCACGTCTTTGACATACAGAAATCAACCCGGCTCTATACTGAAGCCGATCCCAATCCGTCTTATATGTACACCGATGGCAGGGGTACTGTGTATTTTTATGGGAAGGATCATGTTCCCAATATTAACCGCACAGCCGGTTCAGCCGCAGCTCCAGGTACCCTGGATAAAGCCGGCAAGTCAATACTCACAAACATTTTCGTATTGAAATTCATGGAGGCCCCGGACCGGAAATATACTTTTGGAAAGCAGATTTTCATTTCCAACGATATTGTAAATCTCTATTTTCCCAGACAGGATTCTGTTGTTGATGTGGATGGTGTGAAAACATCTCCACTTGGACTTACCCAGAGCCAGAATTATTCCAATACCTACATCGGAGGGTCAGCGTACAGGACTGACGGCCGGTTCTGGAACTGGACCTTAACAGGAAAGTCATTTATCCAGGGGCGCAATGCACTTGATTATGAATTGTCAGGTGCGGTGGACAAACCTATCAGAACAAAAAGGGACACTTCTTTCATACGGATTTTTGCCAAAATGTGGAACCATACTCCTGACTATTTTTACGATCATTATTATTCCAACCATTACAAGTGGGAGAATTCCTTCGATAAAACCTATACTATGCGGATAGGCGCCTCCCTGGATAAACCCGATTGGAGGCTCAAAGCATCGATCAATTACAGCATTATCAACAAATACGTATATTTCAACGAATTAGCCTTACCAGAACAGGCAGATGGTAAATTTTCTGTTTTGCAGGGGATGCTGAATAAGGACTTCAAGCTTGGAGGATTAAATTTCAGAAACTGGATTGTCTTTCAGCATACAACAACAGACAAATATCTTGAACTTCCCACTTTAAGTTACAGAAATTCAACTTACTACGAAAACGTTTACGCAAAGGTGCTGTTTTTTCAGATTGGATTGGACACTCGCTACGAAAATGCCTATTATGCCGACAAGTATGCACCTGCCTTAGGTATGTTTTACCGCCAGACTGTTGAGAAAATTGGTGATTACCCGTGGGTTGACGCTTTCGTCAACCTGAAATTAAAAAGAACGGCATTTTACATCAAATATACCAACCTGGCAACAAATTTCAGAAAAGGAGGCTTTTTCACTTCACCTACCTACCCCGCTCCTGCCTCTACTTTTTTGTTCGGCCTTTCCTGGTCGTTTTACAACTGACAACTGCCGAGAAAATATCATCCAGTTCAGCCAGAATCATTGCAGTTGCTCCCCATATGAAGCAACCATCAATTTCATACCCGGGTACCTTAATACGGCCGGTTATTGTATCCATCTCCCTTTCGCGCAGATTTACCTTCCCGGCAATGTCTCCAAAAGATATATAAATAATTTCGTCAACCTCTGAATGGTCGACTTTGATTTCCGGCTCTTTGTCAAGCCAACCTATTACCGGAGTGATAAGAAAATCACTAATCTGAACATAAACTGAACTCAGTAAACCCAGTATCCGTATATCACCCGGATCAACGCCAATCTCCTCCTGAGCCTCCCGTAAAGCTGTATGTATTAAATCTTTATCATCCTTTTCACGTTTGCCGCCCGGCAGAGCAATCTGACCCGCATGGTTTTTCATGGAAGCCGGTCTGCGTATCAGGCATAACCTGATGTCCTTTCCGACAGGGAACAGCAGTACCAAAACAGCGCTTTCGTAATATTTGGAGTGATTGATTGGAAGTTCCAGCAATCTGCCCGGCGGAAGCATTTTAAGATGGGAAATACTTCCGGGCAGGCATTTTTTCAGTTGCTCTGCCAATTGCTGAAATCGTATGTCAGGTTGAGCATTCAAAATAACCGGATAAATTAATTACAATCAATCTAAACAACTTAATGTTCGGGGTAGTTAGGTTGTATTTCTGATCAAAGACTTATTGAAGCCCGGTAACATGATCAGTTATCATTCACGTAATTATCCATCCGTGAACGTATATCCCTGACATTCAATTGCAAATAGACCTTGTCACGGTATTGGTTTTCGGTAACAGAATAGCAGATATCAAAAGGCAGAGACTGTTTGATCATGTCGAAATGGGTGGAAAGTGAAAACCCAATTCCTGAAAAGCGTGATGAAGAGCGGTTAGCCTCCATCAGGTCCAGTTTCACATGATCGTTGTTTTTCCCTACAAGTTTGCTGGTTCCGTAGTCCATTACATCTTCCGTCAGAAATACAGGTGTCATATTATGCGGACCGAATGGTTCGAATTGCTTCAGGAGCCTGATAAATTTGGGAGAGAGATCAGAAAGCGAGATCTTCGCATCCAGGTCAATTTTCTGTACCATCTGATCCAGAGAGATGGTGTCCCTGACAACCTGTTCAAACCGCCTGGAGAACTCGGCCACATTCTCCAGTTTCATGGACAATCCGGCTGCGTACATATGGCCGCCATAGGATTCCAGCAGGTCGGCGCACTTGCCAATTGCCTCGTACAAATCAAATTCTCCCACCGATCTTGCCGAACCGGTAGCAATGCCGTTGGATTCTGTTAACACTACTGTTGGCCTGTAATAATGCTCCGTTAGCCTGGATGCGACGATACCCACAACCCCTTTGTGCCAGTCGCGGTTATAGATAACGGTCGATTTCCTTCCATCATAAAACTGACTCTGTGAAATCATCTCCAGGGCTTCCTGTGTAATATCCCTGTCGAGGGTTTTGCGTATTTCATTGTATGAATTGATCTCAATACCAAGCTCTTCCAGTTCTGCGCTGTCCTCGGCAAGCAAAATCCTGACCGATTTTTTACCATGTTCAATCCTGCCGGAGGCATTCAGTCTCGGGCCTATCTTGAAGACGATGTCCTGTATTTTTATCTCGCCGGTGATTCCTGAATAATTGATCAACGTCTTTAGTCCGGTTGAAGGATTTGAATTAAGCTTCTGCAAACCATAATAAGCCAGAACCCGGTTCTCGCCTGTCAGAGGCACAATGTCTGATGCGATGCTAACAACTACCAGGTCAAGCAGATCGTATGCAATCTCCTGTGGCAGGTCATTTTTGAGACAATAGGCCTGAATCAGCTTAAAGCCGACCCCGCACCCTGATAAATCTTTGTAGGGATAGTTGCATCCGGGCTGTTTCGGGTCAAGTACTGCTACTGCATCAGGTACTTTCTCATCCGGATTATGGTGGTCGCAGATGATAAAATCTATTCCCAGTTCGGTGGCATAGGCAATTTTTTCAACCGCTTTAATCCCACAGTCAAGGACAACAATCAGTGAAATATTCCTGGATGCCGCGTATTCGATACCGATGCGCGAGATGCCATAACCCTCCATATAGCGGTCGGGCACGTAATATTCAATATTCGTGATCCGTTTAGACAGGAAAGTGTACATCAGGGCAACTGAGGTCGTGCCGTCCACATCGTAATCACCATATACCATCACTCGTTCGTTTCTGATGATGGCTTGCTGCAGCCTGTCGACCGCTTTATCCATGTCCTTCATCAGGAACGGATCATGCAGGTCTGTAAGCTTTGGGCGAAAAAATGTTTTGGCAGCTGCATAACTCCTTATTCCACGCTGTACAAGAAGATTGGCAATAGCCATATCTACATTCAGCGCAGCCGAAAGTTGCTTGATATCATTGATATCGGCCTGTTCCTTCAGTTTCCAGAGTTTTTGCATTTGTCCGCTGTTACCGGCTAACATAGATGAATAATTCCCCAAATATACCCTTTTTGGCGCATAGTGGCAATGGCAATCAGGGGGGAAGCACCAAATCTTTGAGGGAAATTTATATTCATTCCATATAAGGTTTATATAAAGGCAGTTAGATTTCTTCATGTCTTACTAACTGATAGTTGTAGTGCGACTGAAGTAGTGTAAATTAGAGCACTTTATCACAAACAAAAGGATATCTTTTCTTATCTTTGCACGTAATTTTTTTTAAAAAACTGAGCTATTAATTAAAGATGAGTAATTTAGAGTTAAGCGAGCAGGAAATAATCCGCCGAAATTCCTTGCAAAAACTCCGCGATCTTGGCATCAATCCCTACCCTGCCAATGAATTCAAGATCAACACCTCAACCAAACAGATATTAGACCAATATAATCCGGAAATAAATAATTTTCAGGAAGTTACCATTGCCGGAAGGCTGATGGGCCAGCGCATCATGGGCAAAGCGTCATTTGCCGAAATTCAGGATGAAAGCGGCAGGATCCAAATCTATGTCAACAGGGATGAAATTTGTCCGGGCGAAGACAAGACACTCTACAACGAGGTCTTTAAGAAATTAATGGATATTGGTGATATAATTGGTGTTACAGGCCATGTGTTTATCACGCAAATGGGAGAAACCTCCATACATGTCAAAACCCTGACACTTCTGAGCAAATCAATTCATCCGCTACCTGTCGTCAAGGAGAAAGAGGGAATGCTGTTCGACGCATTCACGGATCCTGAACAGCGTTACCGCCAGCGATACCTCGACTTGATTGTGAATCCGCAGGTGCGTGAAGTGTTTGTAAAACGTACCCGGATCATCAACAACATGCGGGAGTTTTTCAACCAGAAAGGTTACCTGGAAGTTGAAACACCTATTCTTCAACCTATCCCCGGAGGTGCAGCCGCACGCCCGTTTATCACTCATCACAACGCACTGAATATTCCCCTGTACCTTCGGGTAGCCAATGAATTGTACCTCAAACGCCTGATAGTGGGCGGTTTCGAAGGTGTGTACGAATTTGCCAAAGACTTCAGAAATGAGGGGATGGATCGTACCCACAATCCGGAATTTACTGTCATGGAGATCTACGTGGCCTACAAAGACTATAACTGGATGATGGATATGACCGAGGAGATGATCGAACGCATTGCAGTTGACCTTCACGGAACCACTATTGTACCTGTCGGTGAAAAGACAATTGACTTCAGTCGCCCGTTCAAAAGAATAACAATGGCAGATTCGATCAAAGAGTTTACGGGTATAGATATCCTTGGTATGGACGAATCTGCCCTGAAAGCTGCCTGCAGGAAGATCGGCGTTGAGATTGACGACACAATGGGCAAAGGCAAAATAATTGATGAAATATTTGGTGAAAAGTGCGAAGGTCACTACATTCAACCTACCTTTATTCTGGATTATCCTGTTGAGATGTCGCCACTTTGTAAAAAACACCGCGACAATCCTGAACTGACTGAACGATTTGAACTGATGGTGAATGGGAAAGAGCTTTGCAACGCCTATTCAGAACTGAATGATCCTATCGATCAGCTTGATAGATTCCAGGAACAATTGCGACTTTCTGAAAAAGGTGACAATGAGGCAATGTTTATTGACATGGATTTTGTCAGATCACTGGAATACGGAATGCCGCCTACCTCCGGAATGGGAATTGGAATAGACCGCCTTGCAATGCTGATGACCAACTCTCCCTCCATTCAGGATGTATTGCTCTTCCCTCAGATGAAACCGGAAAAAAGAGCTGAGGAAGATACTGCAGAGATGTTTACTTCACTGGGAATCCCTGCAGAATGGGTGGAAGTGCTCCGTAAAATGAATTACAAAAAGATAGCCCAGCTGAAAGAAGTGAAAGCATCCAAATTGTTCAATGATCTTTGCGGTTTTAACAAAAAGAATCAGCTCGGACTTACCAACCCGGGAATGGACGAGGTGACGAAGTGGTTAAACTAATATTTCACACCAATGACTGAAATCAGTGAGAAAAGCCGTGTTGCTATAATCGGCAGTGGAAGTTGGGCGACTGCATTGGCTAAATTAATGATGTACAATGTTTCTGAAATAAACTGGTACATCCGCAGCAAGGAAAATATCGAACTTTTCAAAAAATTCCGTCACAATCCCAACTATCTCCGGTCAGTCGAGTTTGATGTCAGCAAGATCAATTTTTACAACGATATTAACAGTATTGTTGAAGATTCGGATATCCTGGTATTCGTCACTCCTTCAGCTTTTCTGAAAGATACGCTCAAACATATGACCGCCGAAATCGGGGACAAATTTGTCGTATCTGCCATAAAAGGGATCATTCCTGAAGGTAACCTGTTCGTGGGAGAATTCTTCCATGAGTTTTATGACCTTCCCTTTGAGCAGTTTTGCGTCATAGCAGGACCTTGTCATGCAGAAGAAGTAGCACGGGATCTTCTCTCCTATCTTACCATTGCGAGTCCTGACGTCAAAAGGGCCAGACAATTTGCTATGTTATTGGAAAGCAACTCATTACGTACTCATATCTCTGATGATATCTGGGGAACCGAATATTCAGCGGTGCTGAAAAATATCATGGCAATAGCAGCCGGAATATCACACAGCCTGCGTTACGGAGATAATTTCCAGGCCGTACTTATGTCCAATGCAATACAAGAAATCAAAAGATTCGTTGACACGGTACACCCGATTACGCGGGACATCAAATCATCAGCCTACCTGGGCGATTTGCTGGTAACCGGGTATTCCCATTTTTCAAGAAACCGCACTTTTGGCAGCATGATTGGCAAAGGTTATACTGTTCGCTCCGCCATGCTCGAAATGGACATGATCGCTGAAGGATATTATGCGACCAAATGTATCAAGGAACTCAATGAACAGTACAGGATTAACATGCCTATCACCGATACCGTTTACAATATAATCTACGAAAATATTTCTCCGGCTATCGAAATGAGGTTGCTGACCGAATACCTCAGATAGAAAAATCCCGGACTTTGGATGACCGGCAGTTGGTATTTCAACAATTGAGAATTATCAACCAACAATCAGAATTTAAGAACATTAACATAAATATATAAAATGGAAAATATTGGATTAAGCTTCGACAATGTATACGGAATTGTTTCCAAATCAAAAATTGATGCATTTAAGCAGCAGGCTGAAGCTGCCAATCTGGCGCTGCATCAGAAAAAAGGCAGAGGTAACGATTTCCTGGGCTGGGTTGACCTTCCGGGATTAATTTCAGAACAGGAATTGACCGATATCGAAAAAACCATTCAAAAAATTCAGCTCAAACATATCGAGGTATTTGTTGTAATTGGTATCGGCGGATCATACCTGGGATCAAAAGCAGTGATTGATGCACTCTCCGACTCGTTTGCCAACATCAAAGGACTATTCGAAGCTCCTCTGATCGTTTTCGCAGGACAAAATATCAGCGAGGATTACCTGTTCGAATTGCGTGATCTTCTGGATGCAAAAGACTGGGCTTGTGCAGTTATTTCCAAGTCCGGGACCACAACAGAGCCTGCACTGGCATTCCGCCTGCTGAAGCAGGATCTGGAAGATAAATATGGTGTTGATGAGGCCAGTAAAAGAATTATTGCTGTTACAGACGCCGAGAGAGGAGCATTGAAGACGCTGGCGAAAGAAGAAGGATACAAAACTTTCATTATACCCGATGATGTTGGTGGCCGTTATTCAGTTCTTACCCCGGTTGGTTTGATAGCCGTCGGAATGGCAGGTTTCGACATTCGTGAACTGGTTAAAGGGGCCAAAGATATGGAAAGTGCCTGCGGGGTTAACGTTCCCTACGAAAACAACCCGGCTTGCCAGTATGCCGCCGCAAGAAACGCACTCTACCAGGCAGGTAAGAAAATTGAAATCCTCGTCAACTACAATCCCAAGCTTCATTTTTTCGCAGAGTGGTGGAAACAGTTGTACGGAGAAAGCGAGGGCAAAGAGAACAAAGGTATTTATCCAAGCAGTGTGGACTTTTCAAGTGACCTTCACTCGATGGGACAATACATCCAGGAAGGTGAAAGAACCTTGTTTGAAACTGTTCTGTCCATTGACAAGGTAAACAGCGAGGTTTTCGTCCCGGAAGATGAGTCAGACCTGGATGGCCTGAATTTCCTCGCAGGGAAACGCGTGGATGAGATAAATAAAATGGCAGAACTGGGCACCATGCTGGCGCATGTTGACGGCGGAGTTCCCAATATCCGGATTAACATCCCCAAATTGGATGAATATTACCTCGGTCAATTGATCTATTTCTTTGAAATTGCCTGCGGAATCAGTGGTTACATATTGGATATCAACCCTTTTGATCAGCCTGGCGTTGAGAGTTACAAGAAAAACATGTTTGCTCTCCTCAATAAACCGGGTTATGAAAAAGAAAGTAAGGCAATCCGGGAAAGACTGAACAATAAATAAATCAGTAACGAAAATTTGTAATTTTCCGTACACATAACCATAAGGGACTTAATTTAACTTGATCCAGGCACTTATGATGCAAGGAATCCGATTCCGCCACAGTAAATACATACGGGTACTTTTTCTTTTGCTGATAGTTACTTTTGTCGTTTTAACTTCATGTTCAACCGGGCAACAGGAAAAAAAAGCAAACCATGGAAATTTGTCGGACAGTGTCGTTGCCGGCATAGATTCTATGCCTCATTTACAATTCAGAGTTCAGGATAATGCTTCTTTTAGTTCTGTACTGGATGGGCTTGATAATAAAGACCTTCAAAACATTAACCGGGCTATTACCTTATTTTCCAATACATTAGCCGACTCAACAAGCCGTGACTCCATGCTCATTACTTTTAATGATTTCATGATCTCAGCCATACAGGGATATTATGACACTAAAATTTTTGGAAACCAGGAATTGAATGACATGTTCAGGACAAGGGAAGATCAGCCAGAAGCGCAGAAACTTGTTCAAATGCTTGCATCCCATGGCATTAACCTTTTCTACAGGGAAGGGGATTTCTACCTTGAACCGGATCAGAATTTCATTTATTCCTATTTGCATGGCGTGCTTTCCTCAAGTGGCGACACCTACCTGAAAACCAAAATCATTCTGTCGAAAGGTTTCAGGGATGCCAACAATCAGCCTGTGTCACCTCCTGATTCGCTCGCCCGTCAGATTATTGCATGGGAGGATTTTATCAGGCAGCATCCCGGTTTCCTGTTGATGGATGAGATCCAGATTCAGTACATGGATGCCTTTACAACTTACCTTTCAGGAAATGATCAGTTCCCCCTTTTCGACCAGTCCACCAAAATGTTAAACCCGGTTTACCAGGCATCTTATATTCATTACATTGAAAGTAATCCCGGCAGGGAAAGCTCGAAAATTGTAGAAAAATTCTATAATCTTCTAACGTCGAAAGGGTATAAATACGACGAAGAACTGGATAATTTCCTCTCAGAAGTCAATTTTATTCCATCAAAAAATCAGCAATGAGCTCACTACCAGCAAACAAGCAAAAAGTAAAAGTAACTCAGCTGACGGTTAAAAAACCGACTCGTCTGATGGAATTCCTCATGGATCAACTTAAAGGGAAAAGCCGGACAACTGTCAAGTCAATACTGGCACACAGGCAGGTTTCTGTCGGAACCCACACCATCACCCAGTTCGACTATCCGCTTGAACCTAATCAAACGGTCATCATCAACTGGGGGGTTATTGCTGAACAGGCCCGCTACCGCGGGGTACGCATTCTCTTTGAAGATCCTTACCTGGTAGTAATTGAAAAAGAGGCCGGTATGCTTTCCATTGCCACCGCGAAGGAAAAGCTGCTTACGACCTATTCTATTCTAAGTGGTCATGTCAAAAAGGAAAATCCTGACAACCGCATTTTTGTGCTGCACCGTCTTGACCGTGATACTTCTGGGGTGATGATGTTTGCCAAAAGCGAGGCGATCCAGGAAGTCATGCAGAAAGCCTGGCAGGAAGCTGTTGTCAGAAGGTCTTATATCGCAGTGGTAGAGGGAGATGTTGAAAAAGATGCTGATACCATCCGCTCTTTCCTGAAGGAGAACAAAGCGCTGATCATGTATTCGACCAAAGTTCCGGGAGAAGGAGATGAAGCCATCACCCATTACAAGGTATTAAAGCGCAGTGAAGAATTCTCACTCCTTGAAGTTGAGCTTGAAACCGGCAGGAAAAATCAGATCAGGGTGCACATGAAGGAGCTGGGGCATCCCGTTGCCGGCGATAAAAAATACGGGTCCAAATTAAATCCGCTCCGGCGCACCTGCCTTCATGCCAACATACTGGCCTTCAAGCATCCTGTTTCCGGTGAAGAGCTCAGCTTTGAAACACCTGTACCACACCGGTTTTTGACTTTGTTTCAATGAATTTACCAAACTCGCCATTCCCGCTTTTCCGGAGGAATTTGACTGACCTCATCAATATTCTTTAATATCCTATTAAGACAATTAATAAAATCTATTTTGGCCGGTGGATCAGCAAAAAATATATGCTTCATCAGGACATCTGTTTTAGATTCTCCTAACCAGGAGACAATCCTGCTTTTTGAAGCCTTAAGATAATCATCCTCTGTTTTGCACCTTCCTGCCAAGACTCCAAATTGAAGTGTCAAATCATGATGAAGCAACTCAGCTTCAATAAGTACTGCCCGATAAACATTCTCAGACAAATCATCTGTATCCATTTAATTATTCAATTTGGCGGTGACAACAATGCATTTCTTAATTTCATCTTAACCAGGTAAAAATCTGTTACTCCTATCAAATTTGAAAACAAGTTGGATTGTGTAAGTCCCAAATGATAAATATTTCCTGAATTGTCTATGCTCACATCTTTTCCTGAAGCATCCCTGCTGTCACCTTCCGGTATAAAATTCTTCTCCCAGACCAAATTCCCGTCCCTCGTGTACATCCTCACAAATGCATGGGCCGGGGGCAAATTAAACAGGCCACTTACCAGGATATTTTCGGAGATTTCAGGATTAAAAGCGATGCTCTTTATACCGTCATGCTTTACTGTCCCAAACTGTTTACTCCACAATACATCACCTGAATTAGTTATTTTAATCAAAAAGCAGTCTCCTTCACCCAGTTGTTTAACGGCAAAATTTCCCGAAGTTGTGCCGCCTGCATACAGGTTCAAATCACTGTCAATCAATATACTGGCAGGGATATCAAATCCATCGCTGCCAAATTGTGTGAATTTCAAGGGTTTGAGATCTTCACTGAACTGACCTGCAAACCCATCCATGAAACCTTTGCTTTCGGATCCAAGATGGCCGAATGTGGAACCGGATACGTAAATTTTCCCTTTCTTATCGCCAGTTACGGCTGTGCATACATCCGGCGAATCAGTTCCGAACTGCCGGGACCAGACAGTATTTCCGGCAGTATCAATTTTTGTTATAAATCCATCGTTTTTACCAAAATTCTTTCCGGCCATGTCACCCCTGGTATTCCCGGTAATGTAAATTTTACCATCGGGTCCTGTCAGGTGATTGCGTACATATTCTTCCTGGTTGGTTCCGAATTGCTTCCCCCAGATAAAACTGGTCTGGGAATGAGAAGTGAATGATAATAATAATGCTGTAATACAAATTGTCATTTTACGGGTAAAATCAGTCATTGGTTTAATTCCCTTTTTGTTGGTTGGTCGATTGTTGTTTTTGTTTGTATTTGCAGGAACAGATCAATTTTTTCAGTCAGCTATTTAGAACCCATAAAATTAAAGATTCCTGATGACCAATTCACTGACAATTATCGTTTCTTCTCTAATGCCGGTAATTTTTTTATTATTTTTAACTAACCTTTTGAACCTGAAAGCCATGTCTGTACCAACAAGCAGAGCAGAAGAAGCAGCTGTTGTCACCATTGATCCTGGTAAATGCAACGGGTGCGGCAAATGCGTAACAGTCTGCAAGGATTTTGAATTTAAAATTGTGGATGGGAAAGCTATCCTGACCGGCCAGCCACTGTTTGGATGTATTGCCTGTGGTCACTGCATGGCGATTTGTCCTGAAGGAGCCATCCGGGTCACCGGAAGATGCCTGGTTCCTGAAGATCTGTTTCCTTTAAGTAAGGAGCAGGCCAAAACAGACTACAATTCCCTGCTGCAGCTTTTCGAGTCGAGAAGGAGTATCAGGGAATTCAAATATCTGCCTGTTCCTGAAGAGGTACTCAACCTAATCATCACTGCGGCTCAAACCGCACCCATGGGGATTCCTCCATCCGATGTCAATTTGCTGGTTATAAACGGGAAAGAAAAAGTAAGGCAATTTTCTACTGATTTCTGCAATTTACTTACGAAAACCAAATGGATTGTTTCTCCATGGGTTATCGCACTGATGAGTCTGTTCTACGATAAAAAGACCACCCGATTTTACAAAAAATTCATGCGACCCTTGTTTGATATTTATATTGATTCTATGCAAAAAGGGGTCGACAATGTCACATACGACGCACCCGTGGCCATCTATTTTTACGGGACACCCTATTGTGATCCGGCGGATCCGGTGATCGCGGCAACCTATGCCATGACTGCCGCAGAATCCCTGGGATTGGGAACCTGCATGCTTGGAGCCATACATCCTTTTCTGCAGAATGGACCTGAAGCAAAAAAATTCAGGATTAAATACAACATTCGGTTCAAGAGCCGGGAAGGACTCGTATTGATACTTGGATATCCGGGAGTGAAATATCAAAAAGGTGTACGCCGTTCATTTGCCAATGTGGATTTCCTTTAGTTGTCCCGGGAAATGAGAAAAGTGCCTGAAGTACACAGTCCCGGAATTTAATATCCGGCAATGTTACTTCAGGCACTTTATATGTAGCAGGATACCCGGAAACTAGTATCTGCGTTTTCTTTCGATCCTTTTAAAATCAGTTCTCGCCTCAGCCCTGGGAAATCCGCCGCTTCTTCTTCCACGGAAGGATCTGTCATCCCGGTTCTCTTCAAATACCTCGACATCGAAGAAAGTACCCCGGAAAGACATTCCCCTTGAATTGCGAAGAAGGGCCTTTCCTGCTGCGTCCTCAACCTCAACAACAGAATAGCTGCCAAACAGGTCAATCCGGCCTATTTCAACATTTCTTCTGCCGGTGGCTTCAACAACAAAATTGATGACCTCTTTGGGAGATATTCCTTTGGCGAGTCCGACATTGAGTCTGAATTTCGTAAGGCCTTCTGTAACAACAACCTTTGGGCTTCTTCTCTCTTCATGCCCGTCCGGAATATTAAGGTCAGGAGTATTGCCGTAATAATCAAGAAAACGGTTAAACTCCAGTGATACAATATGTTTGATGAGTTCCTCCTTGGAGAGGTGGTCGAATTTTTCATAAACAGCCGGGAGGTAAGGTGCAATCTCTTCCTCGTTGACATTTACTTCCTGCAATTTGTCTGTCAGGTAAAAGAGCTGTTTTTCGCAAATTTCCTTACCTGAAGGAACTGGTTTGCGAACGAATTTTTTCCCGATGGATTTCTCGATCATACGGATACGTCCGTGCTCTTTCAGGTGAATGATAGATATGGAAACACCTGATTTACCTGCCCTGCCTGTTCGTCCGCTCCTGTGTGTGTAGTTTTCGGAGTCATCCGGCAGATTGTAGTTGACCACGTGAGTCAGGTCGTTGACATCCAGTCCGCGGGCAGCGACATCGGTGGCAACCAGTATCTGGACACCCCTGTTGCGGAATTTATTCATGACAAAGTCGCGCTGCTGCTGGCTCAGATCACCATGCAATGCTTCCGCGCTGTAGTTATCCTGTATCAGCTGGGCAGCCACTTCACCAGTCTCCTGTCGGGTACGGCAAAAGACAATGCCATAAACTTCAGGAACCAGGTCTAGCACCCTTTTGAGCGCCAAATAACGGTCCTTGGCATGCACCATATGATAAATATGCTCAACATTGTCTGCTCCGCTGTTCTTTTTGCCCACCGCAATTTCCAGCGGATTGGTCATATAGTTTTTCGCAATGGCAGCCACCTCTTTGGGCATAGTTGCCGAGAATAGAAGTGTGTGTTTTTCTTTCGGAGTCATAGCCAGAATGGCATCCACATCTTCCTGGAAGCCCATATTGAGCATCTCATCAGCCTCGTCCAGCACGAGAATGGAAATTTGGGACAGATCCACTTTGTTTTTGCGGATCATGTCGTGCATCCTGCCCGGAGTAGCCGTAATGATATGGGTCCCGGCACGAAGTGCTTTCACCTGTGCGCCCATATCCGCTCCACCATATACCGGAGTAATTACTATTTCAGGTAAAAATTGAGAATATTCCTTGATCTCCCTTGCGATCTGAACACAGAGTTCGCGTGTCGGGCTCAGGATCAAGGCCTGCGGGACCTTTCTCTGCGGGTCGATGGTCTGAAGTATCGGTAAACCGAACGCTGCCGTTTTCCCGGTTCCTGTTTGTGCCAAGCCTACGATATCTTTGGGAGACTCCAAAAATACCGGAATAAATTGTTCTTGAATCGGTGAAGGTGTTTCAAAGCCCATTGCCTCGATACCCTTTAAGATTCGGGGGTCAAGCCCCATTTCTTTGAATTGCATTTTTTTGTGAATTGCTGAGAAGTATTGGATTTTTTACTCCTGACCTCTCTTTTGTAATTGTAATTGTTATTCTTAATTATTTTCCCTTACAAGGGAAAATCTTAGTAATCAGTTATTTCTGTCTGAAAAAGAGCTGAATTGGAACACCTGAAAAATCGAAAGTCGCCCTGATCTTGTTTTCAAGATAACGCTTGTAAGGTTCTTTGATGTATTGCGGCAGATTGCAAAAGAAGGCAAAACAGGGATTCTGGTATCTTGGCAATTGCGTAACATATTTGATCTTGATGTACTTTCCCTTGTATGCAGGGGGTGCGAAGGCTTCGAGAGCCTCCTGTAAGAGTTCGTTTAATTTAGAAGTAGGAACATGTTTGGTTTTATTGTTGTAGACACGCATCGCTTCTTCCAGTATCTTAAGTACTCTTTGCTTGGTAACAGCTGAAGTGAAAACGATCGGAACATCCGTTATCGGGGCAAATTTTTCATAAATCTGCTCCTCGAACAACTTCATGGTCTTGTTGTCTTTCTCAATTAAATCCCATTTATTCACAACAACCACCACGCCTTTCCTGTTCCTGTGAATCAGGTGAAAAATTGAAACATCCTGGGCTTCAACCCCGCGGGTGGCATCGAGCATCAGGATACATACATCGGCATTTTCAATGGTCCGGACCGACCGCATCACCGAGTAAAACTCCACATCCTCCTTCTCCTTGTTCTTTTTGCGCAGTCCGGCAGTATCGATGAGGATAAAATCAAATCCGAACTTGTTGTAACGTTGTGCAACAGAATCGCGGGTGGTTCCTGCCACTTCGGTAACTATATGACGTTCCTCGCCTACAAGGGTATTGATTGTTGAAGATTTCCCGACATTGGGCCGGCCGACAATCGCAAATTTAGGAATATGAACCTCCTCAATTTCTTCTACAGGCTCCGGAAAATGCTTAACTACCTCATCCAGAAGGTCTCCCGTGCCTGATCCGTTGATAGATGACACACAGTAAATTTCTTCCACTCCCATGGTAAAAAATTCGTTGGCATCCAGGGCGCGTTTGTGGTTGTCAACTTTGTTGACCACCGTCATGTATGGTTTTTTGCTTTTACGCAAGAGGTTGTTCACCTCTACGTCCATATCGGTGATTCCTGTTTCAACATCAACGAGGAAAAGGATCAGATCGGCTTCATGAATGGCCAGGTTGACCTGCCTGCGTATCTCTCCTTCGAAAACATCCTCCGAACCCGAAACATACCCGCCGGTATCAATTACTGAGAATTCTTTGCCGTTCCAGACAGATTTTCCGTAGTTTCGGTCACGGGTTACTCCCGGCTCGTCGTCGACAATCGCCATGCGCGATTCGGTAAGTCTGTTGAAAAAGGTTGATTTGCCTACGTTTGGGCGTCCAACGATTGCTATAATGTTGCTCATGAATGAAATAGTGCCTTATTGTTGTTCGTATCCAAAATTACGAAGTTGGATCTCCTTGTCGCGCCATTCTTTTGTTACCCTGACAAACAGTTCAAGGAAGACTTTCTTTCCGAAAAATTCTTCCATATCTATCCGGGCACTGGTTCCTACCCGCTTGAGAGCCTCGCCCCTGTGTCCGATGATAATTCCTTTCTGCGTTTCACGCGACACATGAATAACAGCGGCTATTTTGAGAATTTTCTCTTCATCCCTGAACGATTCCACTTCAATCTCAACGGAGTACGGAATCTCCTTATCGTAGAAAAGAAGGATTTTTTCACGAATAATTTCCTGGGCAAAGAAGCGTTCGTTACGGTCAGTCAATTCATCCTTGGGAAAGTAGGGCAGCCCCTCAGGAAGATTGTCCAGAATGCGCTTGAAGACATATTCCAGGTTAAACTTCTCCTTTGCAGAGATAGGTATGATTTCTGCTTTGGGAACCAAGGTGTTCCAGTGTTCCACGAGCTTAATAAGAGCAGGCTGATCGGAAATGTCTATTTTGTTGATGAGAATCATCACCGGAACTTCCGCATTCTTCAATTTTTCAAGATATTCAATGTTCTTCTCCATGCTTTCTGCCACATCAGTGACATAAAGTAAAACATCCGCATCGCTCAAAGCTGTATCAACCGATTTGAGCATTGACTCCTGAAGTTTGTAGGCAGGTTTTAAAATTCCCGGTGTATCAGAATAAACTATCTGGAAATCATCCCCGTTCACAATGCCTTTGATACGGTGCCGGGTAGTCTGCATTTTCGATGTGATAATCGATAGCTTCTCCCCCACCATTGCATTCATCAAAGTCGACTTGCCAACGTTTGGATTACCGATAATATTTACAAATCCTGATTTATGTCCCATTTTTACTGCTGATTGTCTGAAAATCTGCGCAAAGTTAACAATTTATCGGTAAATCAGGAATTTAACAGCTCCGATTCTTCTTTATTTCCAGAGTATCAAGATAAAGATCCTCTACTTTCTTCCTGGCCCATGGTGTTTTACGCAAAAATACGAGGCTCGATTTAACAGAGGGATCATTGGCAAAACAGTTTATCCTGATCAGGTATGCCAGTTGCGGCCAGCCGTAAAAATCGACCAGCTCATTGAGTATCATCTCAAGCGTTTTGCCGTGAAGCGGGTTGTTGGGTTGCGGAATAGCCATCTGTAAAGACCTCAGAAGTTAAAATAATACCATGTTTTACAATAATAATATATTAAAATGCCCGGAAATACGCGTCCTGAATATTTCAGGTTGTTGCTGAGCACTTTACTTTTTTCATAACTATATGATACGAAATAAAATTACAACTCTATCGTACCAGGCAGGTTAATTCCCTGGATCTTAATTACCGGTTCATCCCCGGCCAAATCTTTCAAATGATAACGTATTACCACTTTCTTTGTCTCACCGGGAAGCAGGGAAATATAATTGTCGGTCAGAAACTGTGGCAGGACAGGCTGGTTCGCCGCTTTTTTCTCCAATACAATTTCTGTAAAAAATGAGATCTCCTTCGCCGGATTCCTGAAAGTAAGGGTGATGACACCTTCCTCTCCTTCAGTAGTCTGTTCCTTGATCACCTCCGGTTTAACCGGCATCATCTTGTTCAGCTTTTTGAAATCGGCAAATTCTTTCTGCGGAGTATAGTACCATACATACTTATCCCAGGCCATTTGGTCTGTCTTGGTAGATAGCCAGTAAAAATTATCAACCACTATTTCCCCTTCCGGATTTTTTAGCTTCAGATCAAGGAAATAGACCTCATTCTTTCCTTTCAGCTCTGGCAAATCACTCAAAAACAGGGAATAATTTTCAGAAACGGTCACCTTAAGGGATTTCTGAAATACCAATTTTGATTTGATATTGTAAATGGTGATTTCGGCATCATATTTATTTATCAGTCCGCGTATATCGTTGCATACGTATATCTTCCTGTCAAAATAATTGTAGATAAGGTTTACGGGCTGACAGGCCTTTTTTGTGCCATACAGCGCTCCGGTTGGCATGAGCGAATAGTCATAAAGCTGCCAGTAAAATTCCGGCCACGGTGAATTGAGCATCCACTGAACCACACCGGTTGAAACAGGCTTATTGACAATAAATGCCTCAAACATGGGCCTGATCGCCTCATAATTCATCAATTGCGCTTTCAGTGCAAGCTCTTCCAGGTTTTTTGGTGCACCATAGCGGTTATTCATGGCAGTAAGGTAAACTTTCACACTGTTGAAGTCTTTTCTTCCCGAGTGCCAGTCCCAGAAATCATTCATTGGCGGCCACAATTTCTTTTCAGGCATCATTTGCCTGATACACCAGGCAGGTGGAATCTGCGGACCGGGCCCCGTTTCTGAATTAAAACCAAAGGCGCCTCCTGCTTTTTTGTCTTCGTACCAGTATATCGGTGGAACATATTCATACGGCCCATTCATTTTCATTCCGGACGGTCCTGACAGGACGCTGTTGAAACTACCCGAAGAAATAAGCAACGGACGAGTCGTATCGTATTTTTCCAGTACATCAATATACTTGGCCTCAAGGGTTTCTTTCGGGTAAGCGTCACTGCCAGTTGCCCAGGTAAGAATAGAAGGATGATTTCTCAGCCAGATTACCTGGTCTTTAAGATAACGGGCAAGAAGGTCCTCTTCAGCCGGCGACAGCTTGACTCCGTTCATCTCAACACTTGCATTTATGGGAAGTGAGGCATCATCAGCTGATGCGGGTTTCATTTCCAGTCCAAGGTAATCAGGCCATTCCCACTGACAACTCCAGCCAACCATCATCAGAATTCCGTTCTCGTCACACAGGTCAAAGATATGCTGGTTGTTGCCCCAGATACCTTCGAACCTTACAGAATTCATGTTCATCTCTTTGACCATGCGGATCTGGGCAGCATCCTTTTCAGGCATGTAACGGAGGAAAAGGTCATCCACCCATCCGCCGCTCTTGATAAGAACTTTCCTGCCATTCACTTTGTACCCGCGGACAGTATCACTGGTAAGATAAGTCTCTATTTTTCGGATCCCGAACCTGGTAGTTCTTCGATCAACCAGTTGAGAACCATCTTTCAGATCAATATTAATATCGTATAGTTCAGGCTTGCCCAGGCCATTTGGCCACCAAATTCGTGGTTCAGGAAGATATAGATCAAATTTGACTTGCTTTTTCTCGCCTGGATTGACATGTATTGTCTTACGGAAAGGGATATATTCGAATTTACCGCTCACATTTACTTTTTCCGGTTGGTCACTGTGATTTGTGATTTCAGCGCTTACATGAAGGGTGGCATGTTGTAAAGACTCGACATCCAGATCTGGGTCTACAAATACTTCATCCATTGTGATTTTCCCGGTTCGCCGTAGATGTACCTCCCTGAAAATACCCATATAGTTATCGGGTGGTGTTGGTGCCCAGTCGACAAAACCCATGTAAAAATCGCGGGGTTTTGGTGGAAATATCTCAATGGCAAGAAGGTTGCCACTGGGTTTGACATATTTTGAAATATTGAGGTCAAATTGTTTAAATGCCCCAAAAATTGAGTCTTTCGTGGCAATTTTTGTACCATTCAACCAGATATCCGCCCTGTAATTGATCCCATCCAGCAACAAACGGGTTAACTCTGTATCCGGATTGTACTCATCAAGATCGAACGTGGTCCGAAACCACCAGGGAACCTGGAAATCGGATTTTGGAATATTCTCCAGATTTTTACCAAAGAAAGGATCCTTGATAACTCCGGCTTCTACCAAAGCCCCCATCACGGTAGTGGGAACTTTCGCTTTTACCCACATCGACTGATCAAAATCGTTGGAAATGGTCAATTCCGCACCCGTCTGCTCTGTTTTCGCAGAGGAGATGACAGACCAGTGATCCGACAACAATTGTTCTTCGATATGGATCTGTTTTGTGCAGGAACAAAAAAATGCCAGGGAGGCCAGAAAAATAACAATTGAAATACGTTGATTAATACTGTTGTAGAATTTTATCGTCATAGTAGTAGTGATTGTGAATGTGCCGGTCACAAAGGTAAGGAATATCACAAAAATATCCGGCAATATGTTCTAAATGATTAACTCCCGATTTCGATGTTGCCTGCAGATAATTATTCGGGCAATAAAGGTTCAAAATGCCAATAATTTCCAACCATTGCTTTCATGATCAATATTTTAAATAGCTATTTGTAATCATTCTAAACAAATCTAAATCGTCTGAAACGGGTGGAAAATGACTTAAAAAAATTACTTTTGAAATTCAAATCACAAACTGCACCGGTTAACCGGAAATTTTAATAATCCTGCCTGTCAGGAGAGTAATGATAACCATTTTATGAATACAGGTACCGAACATTTTTACATCGGTCTCGACATTGGTGGCACAAAGTGTGCTGTCGTAATCGGGAACGAGCATTTCACTATTCTTCGTAAAATCTTCTTTGAAACCAGGACAGATGAACGCGGATGGGAAGAGATTCTTGAAGAATTTAAAACACACATTAACAGCCTTTTGCTTGAATTTCCGCAAAGCCGGCTCAAAAGGATTGGAATTAGTTGCGGTGGTCCGCTTGATTCAGTCAAAGGGGTAATCTATTCTCCACCGAACCTCCCCGGATGGGACAATGTTCCGATTGTCAAAATTTTTGAGGACGCTTACGGTGTCCCGACAGCCATACAGAATGACGCGAACGCTTGTGCCCTGGCCGAATGGCTGATGGGTGCCGGCAAGGGAACCCGCAATATGATCTTCCTCACATTCGGCACAGGGATGGGTTCGGGGCTTATCCTGAACGGCCAGCTCTATGCCGGCACCAATGACCTGGGCGGAGAAGTCGGCCACATGAGACTGGCAGATAACGGTCCGGTTGGTTTCGGGAAAGCAGGCTCTTTCGAGGGTTTCTGTTCAGGAGGCGGTATAGCCCAGTTAGCCAGGACTGTTGTACTTGAAAGACTTGGGAAGAATATCCCGGTTGGATTTTGTCCCACACCTGAGCTGGCAGAAAACCTGGATGCCAAAGCAGTGGCAATAGCAGCCCAGGAAGGGGATGAAACCGCACTTGAAATCATACGGATCTCGGGTGAATACCTGGGCCGCGGACTGGCGATCCTTGTTGATGTACTCAATCCTCAGTGCATTGTGATCGGCAGTATTTTCGCGCGCAACGAAAATCTATTCCGTCCTCACATCGACAGGATCCTTGGGCTGGAAGCAATTCCACTCTCAATGGAAGTATGTAAAATAGTTCCTGCCGCGCTTGGTGATACCATCGGAGACTATGCCGCTTTGTGCGTGGCCATCTACGAAAACAAATTTTAAAAAATTACCATGATGGGAAAATCAGACTTAATTGACCAGCTCTGCGAAAGATATCCGGTGCTGACAGTTATAAGGCCTGCCATAGAAAAAGCCTGTGACCAGATAATTTCATGCTATGAAAATGGAGGCAAGGTTCTTGTCTGCGGGAACGGGGGAAGTTGCTCAGATTCAGATCATATTGTCGGTGAACTGATGAAGAGTTTCGAACTTAAAAGACCGGTCAGGCAGGAAGTAAAGGATAAACTGGCCATGATCGATCCAGAAAGAGGCAGCTACCTTGCCAGGCATCTTCAGCAGGGATTGCCTGCGATTTCACTTGCCAATCATGCGGCACTGAATACTGCGGTAGCCAATGACATCGATCCTGTAATCATCTTCGCACAACAGGTTATCGGGTATGGTAAAGAAAACGATATCCTGATCGGGATCAGCAGTTCCGGAAATTCGCAGAATGTGGTGGATGCCTGTATGGTGGCAAAAGCCTTGAATCTAAACGTTATTGGGCTGACCGGCGAAACTGGCGGTAAAATGAAAGAGTTTTGCGACACCCTGATCAATGTCCCGGGTAAGCGCACATTTGTGGTACAGGAGCTGCATCTTCCTGTGTATCATGTGCTTTGTCTTGCCACAGAACATCATTTTTTCGGAGACAAATAATTTTAAGTGAACATAAGAAACAATACCCAATTAATTAACCAACAAATATTTATGTTATGATTACTGAAAACAAAGGCCTTCATAAATTACTGCCGGTATTCCTGTCCTTCATCGTGATGGGGTTCATTGATATTATCGGAACTGCAACCGGATTTATCAAGCAAGATTTTGGCGTAAACGACTTCATTGCCCAGTTCCTGCCAATGATGGTGCTTCTTTGGTTTTTTGTACTGTCTGTGCCTGTAGGAGTACTCCAGGACAAATACGGCAAACGCAACACGCTCAACGTGGGTATGGTTATTCAGGCTGTAGGCCTTGGCCTGCCATTCGTGCACTATTCATTTGGAATGATGTTCGCTTCCTTTATTTTACTGGGAATTGGCAATACAGTAATCCAGGTTTCAGCCAATCCGCTGCTCCAGGATGTCGCTCCCGATGGTAAACTTGCCAGCTACATGAGCACCTCACAATTTGTAAAGGCAATCATCTCATTCTCAGGGCCTATTATTACATCGGCAATGGCTCTATATTTCGGTAACTGGAAACTTGTGTTTGCAATTTACGGAATCACATCACTTCTGGCAGCTTTGTGGCTTTCAATGACACCTATAAAGGAATCAAAACCCGATCGGAAACCGGCAACTTTCGCTTCTTGTTTCGGACTGTTGAACAATGGTTATGTTGCATTCATGGCGCTGTCCATTTTCCTGATTGTAGGATCAGAGGTAGCTATCAATACCAATATTGCGAATGTCCTGATTGCAAAGTTCGGACTTACCATTGAGAAAGCTGTTTATGGAATCAGCTGGTTCTTTGCAGGTGAGACGATCTCCCGCTTCCTTGGAGCGATCATCCTGATGAAGATCAAGCCACGAGAGTTTTTACTGCTTACAACCTTGCTGGCGCTGGCCGGCATAGCCGGAATATTCATGGCACCAAGCGCAACTGTAGCATTTGTCTGCATTATGGTTGCCGGTTTGGGTATCGGGAATATGTTCCCCGTTATTTTCTCCCTTTCCCTGGCTAAAATGCCGGATCGCGCCAATGAAATCTCGGGACTGCTTATCATGGCAGTATCAGGAGGTGCATTTATTCCGCTGGTAATGGGATTGATCAGTAACAACTTTGGACCAATTGCCAGTATTTCAGTGATTGGTGCATGTATGCTCTATATCCTCTGGGTAGCATTTTATGTGAGAAAGAAGGCATAATTAGCTGCTTAACCGATTTAAGTCACCAGGTCACGCAAAGACGCGAAGAGCGCAAAGTAGTTAATTAATTATTGAGTAGTTATTTTTCAACTCATTCTTACTTTGTGGACTTAGCGTCTTTGCCTTAAATTCTTTTTGAAACCAGTTTCTAACGATCCTCAATGGCACTACTGTGAAACTTTCAAAAATTCTCTTCGTTCTGTTGTCACTTCTGATCTCAAATGCCCAGCGTGTAAACTCTCAGTCTTCGATCCGGAAACTGCCTGACAAAGGGTTTGAAAAGAGAATTTATGAGGCTGTATTCTCAATCAGGCTGATCGACACCCATGAGCACATCATGAGCGAAATGGATGCTTTGGCCAGCCCGGCGGATTTTAGCTGCCTTTTTACCAATTACCAGATGGAAGATTTGATCTCTTCAGGGGTTACTTCAGCCAAAATGTACAATACTTTCAAGAGGAAGGATGCTACGCTGGACGAAAAATGGGAGGTGATAAAAAACAACTGGTCCTATACCAGGCACACAGGATACGGCAGATCTGTGCTGATAGCCGCCAGAGACCTGTATGGCATTGATGACTTAAATGAAAAAACATACACAGAATTGTCGAAACGGATTAAGGATGTCCACAAACCCGGCTACTACGAATATATCCTTAAAGTAAAAGCCAAAACAGATGCCTGCTTCATCATGGAGTATAACACCACTAATCCTCGGGATGTTGAGAAAGAAGGAAACTGCAACTTCAGGCGCTTTTTTGTCTATGATAAATACGTCAGCTTTTATGGCTTCGATAAGATGAACGCCCGGATGAGCAATTACGGGAAGAAAATCAACTCACTCAGGGATTATGAAGCACTGATTGACAGCGTTTTTACTCAGGATGTAAAAATCGGAATACAGGGTGCAAAATTCGGTGTGGCTTATGGACGTAGTCTGAAATTCGACGACACTCCGCGAGAAACTGCTGATGCTGTTTTTGAGAAAATGAAGACAGATCCCAAACGCATTTTCCCTTTTGAGGAAGCCAAACCTCTTCAGGATTATATATTCTTCAAACTCTTAAGCCTTTGCGATAAGAATAATTTGCCTGTTCAGATTCACACCGGCCTTCAGACCGGTACCGGGAATGATATCAACAACTCCAATCCAACGGGACTGGTTAAGGCTTTTTTCAAATTTCCCGGGGTAAGATTTTGCCTTCTTCATTCCGGCTATCCTTACGGCGAAGAAATGGCTACAATTGGCAAAACATTTGCCAATGTTTATGTTGACATGGCATGGTCAGCGTTGATCTCACCTGCAGTTGCGACTCAATACCTGCAGGAATTTATTGAAACTGTTCCGTTAAATAAAATAATGGCATATGGTGGTGACAGTCAGACCGTTGAAGGCGCTTACGGAGCATCTGTTCTTGCAAGGGAGAGTGTTTCACAGGCATTGATAAACGAAGTAAAAACCGGGTATCTGACCGAAGATGAAGCCATTGACATTGCAAAAAAAATTCTGAGGGACAATGCATTGTCTATTTATAACCTTAAACTTTAAGATAGTATGCAGGGAAAAATTTTATCGCTGATATTTGTTGTGTTGCTGATCACAGATATTTCGGCTGCGGAAAAAAAACTGACATCGTCCGGCCAGTTCCCCATTCTCGCATGGTACAGCATTCCGGAAGGAGAAACCTCGGTTGCAAGGTACAAGGAGATGAAAGAAGCTGGAATCACCCATTCGCTGACTTTCTTTTCGAATTGTGATTCGCTTCTGAAGGCACTGGATGCTGCCGATGCCGCGGGAATAAAAATGTTGGTTAATTGTCACGAATTGAAAACTGATCCGGAAAAAACCGTCAAGCAGGTTATGGATCACCCTGCTGTAGCAGGATACCACCTGTATGATGAGCCACCGATGCATATGTACAAAGAGCTTGGTAAATGGGCTAAAAGGATTCAGTCAGTCGACAGTAAACACTTTTGCTATATCAATCTGTTGCCCAATTTCGCTGACCCGAAAGAACAACTGGGCACTAATGACTATAAGGAATATATCAGTGAGTGCACAAAATATATACCATTGCAATTTCTCTCATTCGATTATTATCCCGTACTGAAAGACCGCTTGTCAAAAACCTGGTACCAGAATCTGGAACAAATTTCCAATGAGGCAAAAAGAATAGGTAAACCCTTTTGGGCTTTCGCGCTCACAACAAATTATGATGAGGACCACCTCACACCACAAACCCTTGCCTCCCTGCGACTGCAGGTATACAGTAACCTGGCATACGGAGCGCAGGGAATCCAGTATTTTACCTATTGGTCGGCCACATCGGCCAATGCCCCTTCCGGGGAGGACCAGCGCGGAGCACCCATCAGTGCAGCCGGAAAGCGTAGTGTGGTATATGACAGGGTGAAACAGATGAGTTCAGAAATAAAAAATCTTACGGGAGTGTTTCTGGATGCTAAGATGTTGTGGGTCAGACACACCGGGAAAGGGATGATACCTCCAGGAACCATCCGGCTAACAAAGCTTCCAAAAGAGATAAAGGTACTCGATGCACATGGCGCACCACTGCTTGTTTCATTGCTGGAGAAAGAGGATAATTATTTCCTGGTCGTCGTAAACAAAGACTTCCTGAACAGCATTCAATTAACCTTTTACGGTGATGAAACTGTTGAAAAAGTACAAAAAGACGGGACCACCGTTCCTGCAAGTGTCTACGACACAACCATGGAACTGGAACCCGGTGACGCGGCAATTTATACGTTCCCCAAAGAAGCCACAAAGCTATAACTATTTAATCAACAAATAAATAACAATACTATGTGCAACACAATCAAGAAAATTCAATTCCGGCTGATCCTGTTGTTTGTGATTGGAGGGTTCAGCCTTACAGGCTTTGCCAAAACAAAATTCACTGATTATGTGAATCCTTTCATTGGAACGGCCGACCATGGCCATACCTTCCCCGGGGCTGCCCTTCCGGGCGGAATGGTACAGCTTGGCCCGGATACGGATATCAAAGGATGGGACTGGTGTTCAGGTTATCATTACAGCGATAACTCCATCATGGGTTTCAGCCATTTGCACAGAAGCGGAATGGGAGCCGGAGAATGGGGCGATATACTTTTGATGCCAACCACTGGTAAACTCAAAATAGTACCCGGTAACAAGGAAAATTCCGGTGACGGATACAGATCAAAATTCTCCCATGACGAAGAAGAAGCGTCGCCCGGCTATTATGCTGTCAATCTGAAAGATTATGGGATCAGGGCAGAACTGACAGTTTCGGAACGTGCCGGATTCCATCGGTATAAATTTCCAAAATCCGAAGCTTCCCATATCCTGATAGATATGAATCACGGCATAGGCGACGTGTGCCAGGATGCCCAAATTAAAATCGTGAATGACACTCAGATAGAAGGACATCGCGCTTCAAGAGGATTCGTCAAAAATCACAATGTCTACTTCTGTGCCAGGTTCAGCAAGCCATTCAAAGCCTCAGGAACCTGGAACAAGTCTGATGTCAAATCGGGATCCAGGGAAGATTCCGGACCTCAGATCGGGGCTTATGTCGATTATGCAACTTCCGAAAATGAAATTATCCTGGTTAAAGTTGGCATCTCCTATACCGGGATCGAAGAGGCACGCATGAACCTGGACAAGGAAATGCCCGACTGGAATTTTAACCGTGTAAGGCAAAATGCCGGATCAACCTGGGACAACGCGTTGAGTAAAATTGAAGTCGGGATGGATAAAGGAACAGACGCCGCCTACACCAAGGAGAAAATGACCACCTTTTATACTGCACTTTACCATTCCCTACTCTTTCCTGCAACTTTCGGCGATGCTGACGGAAAATATACCGGGCTGGATAATACAGTCCACACCTCATCAGATTTCACTTACAGGAGCGACTTTTCCCTCTGGGATACCTTCAGAGCAGAGATGCCATTGCTGACCCTGATTGAACCTACACGAAGCAATGATGCAATCCGTACAATGGTTGCTCAGTATGAACAGGGAGGCTGGATGCCCACTCCCCAACAGTTTGGTAACAGCTATACGAATGATATGATTGGCGACCACCCTGTAGATGTGATTCTTGATGCCTATCAGAAGGGAATCAGAAATTTCGATGTGGAGAAGGCTTATGAGGCAGTTAAGAAAAATGCACTCGAAACCCCGCCGGCCGACAACCGCTCAAAGGGTCGCCAGGGCCTCAAGTTCTATCTTGAATATGGCTATGTTCCATATGACAAGATCAGGGAATCCGTATCGCGGACACTCGAATACGCTTATAACGACTGGTGTGTCGCACAATTGGCCAAAGCGCTTGGTAAAACAGACGACTACCAGCTGTTTATAAAAAGGGCAGCCAATTATAAAAACATAATCGATACGGGCACCGGCTTCGCAAGACCTAAAAAGTCTGACGGCACCTGGCTGACACCCTTCAATCCAAGGTTTATCGGCAGCGGGAATAACCGCCATTATACAGAAGCCAATGCATGGCAATATACCTGGTTTGTCCCCCACGATGTAAAAGGGCTGATCGGACTTGAAGGAGGAAGAGAAAATTTTGTAAAAAAACTTGATTCTCTGTTCACAATAAGTTCTGAAGTACTGAGTACCGTTTCAGATGTTACCGGGTTGATCGGTCAGTATGCCCATGGAAATGAACCGAGTCACCACACGATCTACCTGTATAATTATGCTGGTGCACCCTGGAAGACCCAGAATATGGTCAGGAAGGCAATGGATGAACTTTACCATACCGGTCCTGCCGGATTATGCGGTAATGAGGACATGGGACAGATGTCGGCATGGTATGTCCTGAGCACTATCGGATTTTACCCTGTCGCACCCGGACAGAATGTTTATGCGATCGGTAGTCCCGAATTCAGCAAAATAACCATTCACCTTGACAAGAAATATTATAGTGCAGGGGAGTTCGTCATTGAAGCAAAAAATAATTCCAAAGAGAATAAATACATCCAGTCGGCGACTTTAAACGGTAAATCCCTGGATAAACCATGGTTTGATCACACTGTAATTAAAAATGGCGGGAAGCTTGTCTTTCAGATGGGACCGGAACCAAACAAAAGCTGGGGCGCCCGGGAGGGAGACGCACCTCCTTCGATGAGCGACAACTGAAGTAACTATATGCCTGACTGACAAAAACTTGAATAATACCAGGTTTTTAACGGGAAATGGTCAACCAAAACAAGTTAGAACCACATGACAATGAGAAAAATTGCCTTGCTGTCCCTCTTGATATTTATTTTATCATCAGGACTTAAAGCGCAAACCAGGCTGGTGAATGAAAAGCCTCTTCCAATCATGGCCTGGGCAGGCATTCCCCAATCAGAGACCAATCTCACAAAGTTCAATGAACTGAAGGAGATGGGGATCAATATTTGCCTGAACAATTACCAGGATACTGAAGAAATGCTTAAAGCGCTGGATGTAGCCAAGGAGGCAGGAATCAGCATGCTGACTTCTTGTCCTGAGTTAAAAAGCGATGTGGATAAAACTGTAAAGAAATCAATGAATCACCCGGCTTTGGCAGGTTATTTTCTTAGAGATGAACCAATTTGCAGCGATATGCCCGGTTTAGGTGAATGGGCCCGGAAAATTCAGCAGACAGACAGCAGGCATCCTCTTTTTGTTAACCTGATAGCAAGTATCCATCCTACAAATACAGAGGCACTTGGTGCGCCATCTTATGCCGAATATGTCAGGACATTTATCCGGGAAGTGCCAACCAGCCTTTTATCTTTTGATTTTTACCCCGTTCTTAATGAAGGCATCCACGAAAGATGGTATGAAGGACTGGAGATATTTTCGAATGAAGCGAGAAAAGCCGGCAAACCCTTTTGGGCTTTTGCCCTCGCCAGTTCCTACAATGAGCTGCATCCCATCCCGACAATGGCTGCTCTTAGGTTACAGTTGTACAGTAACCTGGCTTATGGTGCCCAGGGACTGGAATATTGGGCTTACCGCCAGTCGGAAGGACTAAGAAGTGCACCGATTGACATGAACGGAAAGAGAACGATTGTCTACGACAGGATCAAAGCGGTAAACAAGGAGATCCAGGATATTTCTGGTGTGTTTACAGGATCAAAGGTCGTTTCAGTAAACCATACCGGGACCATAATTCCTAGAGGAACCAACCGGCTATTTACTTTGCCAAAAGCCATAAAAGTATTTGAAACAGAAGGACAGGGAGCTTTGGTCTCTGTATTGGAGAAGGGTGAACAAACTTTCTTTGTAATTGTCAACCGCGACCTTCAGAAAAATATGCCCTTTGTCATCTCTGGCGATTCCTCACTTAAACGTGTCCTGAAAGATGGGACTATTACTGATGCTGCAACTTACAACAGTTTATTGGAAATTGAACCGGGAGATATTGCAGTATACCTTTTCCCAACCAGTAAACAATAAACAGATTCAGGATGAAGCGACTAATATTCTTTATTTTAATACTTGCCACAGGGGTCGGACAGGCATTCTCCCAGGAAAAACTCAAATCCGGAGGCACGATACCCGTCATGTCATGGGGTGGCATCGCCCAGAAAGAGGTTTCTGTCCAGAACTACCTGAAATTGAAAAATGTCGGCGTAAACATTGACATTGCTTTCTTCCAGGATGCGGACGCTATTGCCACTGCACTTGATGCAGCAGGCCAGGCAGGTATAAAACTAATGATTTCTTGTCCTGAGCTGAAAGCTGATCCTGAAAAAATTGCTGCCCGGTTCAAAAATCATCCTGCACTCGAAGGGTACTACCTGGGAGATGAACCGGATAGGTCGAAATTTGAGGAACTGGCCGACCTGTCAAAAAAGCTGCTGGCAGCCGATAAGAATCACTACAGTTTTGTCAATCTGTATCCCAATATTAATTCCAACCAGAAAAAATTCGGGACAAGGGATTACAAGGAGTATGTAGACACTTTCGATAAAATGTTTCCGGCACCTTACCTCTCCTTCGACTTTTATCCTGTTACCGATGGGAAAATTCACCTCCGGTGGTATGAAAACCTGGAGTTTTTCGCCGCCAAATACAAAGCTGAAGGGCGGCCATACTGGGCTTTTGCACTCACAACATCCTACCTTGCCTACTCCGACGATTCCGGCCAGCCATCGTTGAACGATTTCTACCAGCTGTATAAAACCTACAATCCTGAAAAAATCTTTGTTCATGATATCCCAACCCTTCCGGAACTCAGACTGCAAATCTTTGCCAACCTGGCTTATGGTGCGCAGGGAATAGAATACTGGAGTTTCAGGGGATATGGATCACCACTAGATGCGTCGGGCAAACGAACAATAGTCTACGACAAACTCCGGCAGGTAAGCACTGAAATTCAGAACCTCTCCGGTGTGTTTATGGGTGCCAAAGTCATTTCCATCGGACAAACCGGCACCGACATTCCAAATGGGACAAAAAGACTTGCAAAACTGCCTGCACCGGTCAAAGTTCTCGAAACAGTCGGTGAAGGAGCCATTGTATCAGTCCTGGAAAACAGGAATAATACATTTCTTGTGATTGTCAACAGGGATTTTAAACAAAGCATGAAACTGATACTTGAAGTTGATGATTCAGTCCAAAAAGTGCAAAAAGATGGCACCCTGATTGCCGCGAATGAATATACAAATGCCTCAGAGGTTGAACCTGGGGATGTTGCAATTTATATGTTTCCAACCGAAAATAAATAATTCGTTCTAAAATTCAATTTTCACAAATACTCAACTAAAAATTAAAAAATCATGAATCCTGAACAACTTAAAAAAATACTGAACGATATAAGCTCAGTGAAGATTGCCGTCCTTGGCGATTTCTGCCTGGATGCCTATTGGTTTGTCGATGAGGCAATGAGCGAAATTTCAGTCGAAACCAACCAGGCCACCCGTCCTGTCAGGACACAGCGCTACTCACTTGGTGGCGCCGGAAATGTAACAAACAACATTGCTGCGATGGGTATTAAAGATATCCGCGCATTTGGCGTGATCGGAACGGATCCTTTCGGTGCGGAGATGGTGCGGATTATGAAGGCAACTGGTATCAACGCTGACAACCTCCTGATCCAGGAGGACGAATGGTACACCCATACTTATGCCAAACCATACATTGATGATCTCGAACTGAACAGGGTAGATTTCGGTAATTACAACGTACTCTCCACGGAGACTGCTGACCGCCTGATCGCCAGCCTGGTCAAGGTAGTCCCTGAAGTTGATGTCGTAATTATCAACCAACAGGTTCCTTCCGGTATCCATATCGACTATTTCAAGAAAAGACTTGTCGAAGTTGTGAAACAGTTTCCTGCCAAGCTTTTTATCGTCGACAGCCGCAATTTCAATGATTATTATGATGGAACACTCCGTAAAATGAACGATACGGAGGCAGCCCGACTATGCGGCCTCAACAAGAAACCGGATGAAGTTGTGCTTTATTCCGAAATAGTGGCATCTGCAAAAACTCTTTTCGAAAGATTCAAGAAACCACTTTTCATTACCCGTGGAAGCAAAGGCTCGTTAACCATCGATCAATCAGGTATTTCTGAAATACCCGGATTGCTGATCATGGCAAAAGTCGATACTGTTGGCGCCGGCGACAGCTACCTGGCCGGAGCTGCTTCTGCTCTTGCAGCAGGTTATCCGATGAAAACTGCAGCCGAACTGGGTGCTTTGGTTGCCGGAGTGACTGTTCAGAAGCTATTCACAACGGGAACAGCTACTCCGGAAGAAATAATGCACCTGGGTAAGGAATCTGATTTCATCTACCACCACGAACTTGCCGAAGAGTTAAGAATGGCTAAATACCTGGATAATACGGAAATAGAGATTGTCGAACAATCCATTTTAACCAAGGATATTTATCCGAAACATGCCATATTCGATCACGACGGAACCATCTCCACCTTGCGGGAAGGCTGGGAGGAAATTATGGCCCCCATGATGATCAAAGCCATTTTGGGTAAAAATTACAAGGATGCGGATGATGCATTGTATCACAATGTAGAAACACGCGTTGCAGAATTTATCGATAAAACAACCGGCATTCAAACCCTTGTCCAGATGCAGGGATTGATCGCTCTCGTCAAAGAGTTTGGAATTGTCCCAGAAAATGAAATCCTGGATATTTTTGGATACAAGAAGATCTACAACGATGAATTGCTGCTGATGGTGAAAGAAAGGGAGAAAAAACTGCAGCACGGGGAGCTTGCCCTCGAGGATTTCACCATTAAAAATGCCTTCCCTTTCCTGACCAGGCTTTACCAGGCAGGCGTTAAGCTTTATCTTGCCAGCGGTACAGACGAAGAAGACGTAAAAAGCGAGGCCAAAGCCCTTGGATATGAATATCTCTTCGAAGGAAGAATTTACGGGGCAGTGGGCGATATCAACAAGGAAGCCAAGAAAATTGTCCTCGACCGTATTCTCGATTCAATCGGCACTTCAGAATCCGGACAAATCGTTACTTTCGGTGACGGCCCGGTAGAGATTCGCGAAACACACAAACGCAACGGGATCACAGTCGGAATGGCAACCAACGAACAACGCCGTTACGGTTTGAATGCCCACAAGCGTACACGCCTGATCAAGGCTGGAGCCGATATCATTATTTCAGATTTTTCTCAAATGGATCAATTACTCGGATTATTGGGAATCAAATAATCAGTCCAAATTTTTTCGATATTAATTAAACCGGCGAATCAACTTTGAGTTAATTTGCCGGTTTTTTTATTAATATTACTTCTTACAAAAATCAGGCTATGAAAAAATTGCTGTTGTTATTTTTAATCATTCTAAATATTAACCTTTTTGCCCAGGAGAAGAAAAAGGTAAACTATGCGGGTAATCCTGTTTTCCCCGGATGGTATGCCGATCCGGAGGGGACCATCTTTGGGGATGAATACTGGATCTTCCCGACTTATTCAGGTGAAACAGACGACCCTGGCATACCCCCTGTATTCACCGATTACCAGGTAGGTATACGTAAAAACACAATAAATGCCCAATACCTTAAACAAACTTTCCTCGATGCCTTTTCTTCCGGGGATCTCATCACATGGACCAGGCATCCGCATGTGCTGGACATAAAAAACGTCTCCTGGGCGGGATACGCGATATGGGCACCTTCCATCACTAAAAAAGGAGACAAATTTTATCTCTTTTTCGGCGCCAACGACATCCAGAACGATGATCAGCCGGGTGGAATAGGTTTAGCAGTAGCCGACCGGCCAGAGGGTCCCTATACCGACTATCTCGGGAAACCGCTAGTCAGCCGGTTTTACAACGGTGCCCAACCTATTGACCAATTCGCCTTTCGTGATACAGACGGACAATATTACCTGATCTACGGCGGCTGGAGGCATTGCAACATCGGCAAGCTGAAAATGAGCTTCACCGGGTTTGTGCCATTTGAGGACGGGTCGATTTTCAAATCCATCACCCCGGAAAAATATGTGGAAGGACCGTTTATGCTGGTTCGAAAAGGGAAATACTACCTGATGTGGTCGGAAGGTGGATGGACAGGTCCGGACTACAGCGTCGCCTATGCCATAGGTGATTCCCCTTTCGGACCCTTTAACCGGATTGGTAAGATCCTTCAGCAGGATCCCGGAATCGCAACTGGTGCAGGCCACCATTCGGTGATCAACATTCCCGGCACCGACGACTGGTACATCATTTACCACAGGCGACCGTTAACCACTAAAAACGGTAACCACAGGGAAACCTGCATCGACAGAATGTATTTCGACAAAGACGGACTGATTCTTCCGGTAAAAATTACCACGAAGGGAGTTGAAGAAAGGAAGTTACATTAACTGGACCCTATTATTTCTTTTTCTCAGCGAACATGGTTTCCAGCGCTTTGTACCTGTAGCCGAATATCTGCCTCACTTTTTTGTGCACAAACAGTTTTCCTGCGATCCATCCAAAAATGGATTTGCCTATGTCATAGTGCAAAAGGTCGGTCATGAGGACACCTCCTTCAACGGTTTTAAAGTGATGTTCGTGGTGCCAGATATTATAGGGCCCCTTGCGTTGATCATCGACGAAGAACTCTTTATCCCTGATATGGGTAATCTCAGTCACCCAGCTCAAAGCGATGTTCATCATTGGTTTGATGCGATAAGTGATAATTAATCCTTCGTACATCCTGTCCGGTAGTTCGGAGGTTATTTCAAACACCATATCCTTTGGAGTTAGCTCATTGAGATTTTTCGGAGTAGCAAAAAAATCCCAGGCTTCATCCAGACTGATAGGCAGAAACTGTTCCTGTTTTAATCTGTGCATGTTGAAAAATGTAAGGATATGGTAGTCAAAAATGCGATGTGAAACAAAAAAACCATGAAAATCTTTATGATTATTGCTTCAATACAACACACTAACCACACAATCCATTTTTATACGAAAATGCCAGGATTTTGTTGTCTGCCCTCAAAAACTGTTTTGTCTGGATGGATTAATCCTCTAAATTTTTACCTTTAGATCAAACTTTTACAACCAAACTCATTTATGCCTTTACTTATTGTTGGTATCGGATTCATTGTCCTGTTGATTCTTATCGGCAAATTTAAGTTCCACGCTTTTATTGCCCTCCTGATTACCTCCTTTCTCGTTGGATTGTTAAGCCATATGAACCTGGTGGACATTCTCGATTCTGTTCTCAAAGGGGTTGGCGATACCATGGGTAAAGTGTTGCTGATTCTTGCCTTCGGAGCCATGCTGGGTAAGATTCTGGAAGAGAGCGGGGCCGCCCACACCATTGCCTTCAGGATGATAGACCTGATGGGATTGAAAAATATTCAATATGCCCTGATGATAACCGGCTTTTTCGTCGGATTACCGATGATGTACAATGCCAGCTTCCTGGTTCTTATTCCGTTAATATTTACTTTCGCTGTAATTACCAGGTTGCCACTTTTGTGGCTGGCATTGCCACTGCTTTCCTCGTTGTCGGTTACGCACTGTTTCCTGCCGCCCCACCCCGCACCTACCTATGTATCATTTATTTATGAGGCCAATATAAACAAAGTCCTGCTTTACGGTTTGGTACCCATGATACCCTGTTGCCTGATTGGTGGCGTTTGGTTTTCACGTTTCTTCAAAGATATGAAACTGATGCCGCCAAAGGATCTTTTCAAGGAGAGACATTTCGAAAAGAGTGATCTTCCAGGCATGGGAATCAGCATCTTATGTGCAGTCACACCCATTATCCTGATGCTGCTGGGTGCACTGACAGATCTATTTGTCGGCACTCCGCCAGTAAAAACTGAACTGACAAAGCTTGGAATAGAAAATATCTCAGGATTTTATTCTCAGCTTTTAGCTCAAAAGGGAATTGGCATTTCTGCGGCCAATTCGCTTGGGATGCTGCTGACTTTTTTCAAATTTCTGAGCGATGCCAATGTAGCCCTATTCACAGCTGTCCTTGTCGCAATTTTTACGCTCGGGCTCAGGAAAGGCAGGTCAATGGAAGACGTGATGAATATCGCGGCAAAATCGATCGGCGCCATTTCCATGATTGTGCTGATCATTGCTGCCGGAGGAGGATTCTCACAGGTTTTGAATGACAGTAATATTATCTCCTACATCAGGTCTGTCTCAGACAACTTTCACATGAATCCCTATTTTATGGCATTTCTCGTTGCATCCATTTTCAGGGTCGCCATCGGATCCGCCACAGTCGCCACCCTCACAACTGCACCCATCATGTTGCCGATTGTCCAGCAAACCGGTGCTTCACCCGAACTAATGGTACTTGCCACCGGGGCCGGAAGCGTCATGTGGTCACATTTCAACGATTCAGGATTCTGGATGTTCAAGGAATTCTTCGGACTTAGTGTCAAACAGACATTTCAAACCTGGACTGTCATGGAGTCAACCATCGGGGTAGTCGGGATCTTGACGGTTCTGGGAATGAGCTGGTTCATATAAGGTTGAAACGGAGAAGGGAAAAGGGAAAAGGGACAATGGAAAATGACGCATAGTATTGAATGATTGCACAATACAAAAAAGAAAATAAAACAATAATGTATTCACACAATATAAATATATTGGGAAACGGGCATTAAAAACAGGTTGCACGAATAACCTCTGCGGGACAAAGTTTAAACTGTGTTAAAATTCTGTAACACAGTAAACCTTTTCGGGTTATGAAAATCAAAAAGACAAATAAGTAACGCATTTGATTAATAATTTTTTATAATTCAGTGTTATGAAAGCAAAAATTCTAATGTTAATCGCATTGATGGGCTTAACAACTGTAATAGTTGCACAACCCGCTGAGAAGGGGAAAAAAGATTTTCGTTTTGCTGAGGGAAAAGAGATCAGGATGAAGGAACGCAAGGATATGGTTCATAACCTCAATCTGACAGATGCACAAAAAGAATCTTTTAAAAAGACAACAATTGCTGTTCAAAAGGAACTGCAGCCACTACGGAATCAGCTTGGTGAAATGGAAGCCCATCAAAGGACACTGGTAACAGCAGAAAAGCCTGACTTGGGTGCAATCAATAAAAACATTGAGAAAATTGGTGCATTGCGCGTCGAAATGGCCAAGATTCAAACCAAACATCGTGTTGAAATGCGGGCCCAGTTAACCGATGAGCAACGTCTCAAATTTGATATGCAGCATGAAAAAATGAAACTAAAAAGAGGACCTGAAAGAAAGAACCCGGTGTAATATAATTGACCTTGAATTTGATATATAAGTACACCCCGGTAAGGAATCAGAAATCTTTGCCGGGGTTTTAATTTTACAATCTGTCATAAAAGTGTAAAATTGATACCTTCTTCAACCAAAGAATATTGTATTTTTAGAAGCAGTTAAAAATTCAGCCATGAAAATCCGACACATTTCCCTGCTCCTCCTGTTTTCTGCTTTTTTTCTCATTTCAGTCAATGCAGAAGCAAAATCCAAAATAAGAATACTCGTTGTTACCGGCGGGCACAGTTACGATAAACCATCTTTCAACGAGATGCTTAACAGCCTCGGCAAAAATATTACTTTCCAGGTGGCAGAATTTCCTGCAGCTTATGATCAGTTTTTGCCGGAGAACAGGAAGAATTACGATGTGCTGGTTTTTTACCATATGTGGCAAAAGAGTACTCCCGAACAGGAGAAAATATTAGCAGATTGTATCAGGGAAGGGAAACCTCTTGTTGCCCTGCATCATAGCATCTGTGCATTTGATGAGTGGCCCGAATACTGGAAAATCATAGGAGGAAAATATGTTCACAAACCCACCGTCATCGACGGGAAAGAATATCCGGCATGCTCCTATATCCACGACATCCATTTCAAGGTTGCCATAACAGATAAAAAACATCCGGTTACAAAGGGAATAAAGGATTTTGACATCTTCGACGAAACATACAAAGGGTATTACATTGCCGCGGATGTACATCCCCTGTTAACTACAACAGAAGCTTCAAGTAATGCAGTGATAGGCTGGACCCATATGTACGGCAAAGCCAGAGTGGTGACGCTGCAGAGCGGGCACAATACACCAACCTATCAGAATGAGAATTTTAGAAAGATGCTGAGACAGGCTATTGAGTGGAGTTACGCCGGGATCAAATAACAATATTTCTTAATTATACTGGTTCTAAGTTGCAGGCTAATCCACCTGATTTTGAGGCATTCATAATCGTCAGTAAATATGGACAGCATTTGTTTTCCGTTTAACCGATAGTTATTCAAACGTTTAGCATAATAATGCTAAAAATCCTTTACCAGCCCTTCCCATTTCACGTTCCATTTTCCGTCTTTCGGGAAGCCCGGATTCTGAACACTACATCCCTCCCATCCGGCACACATCAATGCAACAGCCTTCAACAGTCCTCCATTGCCGGGAAGATAAATTTTCAAACTGGGGCCCTGGTAATTATGCCCGTTTTTCAGATAAGTATTTTTCTGTACGTTCATCAAAAGTGCGTCAAGGGCAATCCCGGGTTCATTAAGCCTTGTGGCACACATGGCAACCATTGGATAGTCCCAGCCCCAGGTTGTCGGCCAGTTCCATTTTTTCATCACAACTTTCAGTGTATTCCGCATGATTTCAGGATCTATCATTTCCCATAAAGGAAGAACTCCCAGGGCACCTAAAACTGATGGATGATCCCTCATATCCAAAGGGTTGGCATAAGATTCAGGGGCATTTGCTATACCGGAATAAAGTCCGTCCACCTGTACAGGTTTGGCGAGTTTTGCGGAAACATTGTTCCATTCTTCATTAACAGGCATCTTCAGCCGTTTCCTCCATTCCTGGGCTATCATCAATCCCCAGTGCCAGTAAGACAGCTCAAACGGAGGATTCATGGTAGTTTCTTTGTTCCAGTGTTCCTGCGCAGGGATAAGCGGAGGCAAAAGATTGTAGGTTTTCCCGTCAGCATCCGGGACAGCAAAATCAGCCATAAAGTCTGCCGTGGCAAAAATCAAATCTTTGTATCTGTTTAAAATCTCCGGCGAGGGGTTGCTCCGGTACAACTGCTCAACCATATAAATCAGGTGGGGCTGCTGCCAGATCAGGAAGCTACCAACACCGGACGGACTGTTTTGCCCTTCCGGACCGACCATTTTTGGCCAGCGAACGCCCTTGAAGCCCTGCAGTTTGGCAGTTTCAAACGCTTTCCGGTAAATTGCCCGGTACCAGTCAAGTTGTTTTACCAGGCATTCGGGATGGTTCCAGTTGGCAAAATGGGCACTGTGCCACCAGTGCATTTCGAGATGAAATTTCCCATACCAGCTATTGAAAACCAATCCGGTCTCCTGAGGAGGCAAAGTTCCGGAATTCTGAATTTTGGTAAGATACTGGGAAAGGACAACACGGCGTTCAAGCTCAGGGGCCCTTGAGTCTGTACAGGATGAAAAATCAACGACACCCCCGGTTTCCCAGAATTTCTTCCAGCTTTCAACATTATTTTTTTCCGTTTCAACAAAATTCGGCAACACTTCCTTTTTGTTATCCTGGGAAAAGAGGCAGCTGAATTCAATCGAATTACCTGTTTTAGAGGATAATACAAATTTATGCTTTCCAGTTTCCTCCAAATTTGCACCCTGATTCCATGAAAGTTTCACAACATAATGGTCATTATCCAGGGTGCGCAAAATATTGGCAGAATGTCCGTCCATTTTGCGCAGCTCGGACTGGTGCTTGTCTGCAGATGCGAAATCGTATCCAGAGTGAGTATGTTGCGGTACTGCAAATGGGAAAATCCATTCAACTGCCAGCCGTCCGGTTTTTATCAATGACGAACTAACCCTGGCCGAAATCAGGTCTTTCTGCTGGTGGCAGAAGACCTCCACCTTAACAGGATGGTCCTCTACAGAGAACTCGCTGCTGATACGCCCTTCCCACAAATTTAAAATTTGACGGGGATTTTGTATGTCTACGATCTTCACTTCCGAACCATCAGCTTTCTTCAGTTTCAGCCTGATAATGCCGAGTTGCAGTCGCTGAGGGTTTTCCCTGAAATAGTTGGCAGCCCGGGCATCCCGGCCATTACCTCCGAATTGCACCAGATAGGGCACTTTCCTTCCACGGTAGTCAAAATATTTCGTGCATTCAGAGAGTTGGAAATTCCCGGTATTGGGGAAAGTGTGCCATCCCCAGTTGGATTGCGTTCCAGGTGTCACCCCGTTTTCATATTCCTTGAAGAAAGTCTGAAGTCCTGTGATATCGGTTGTAAAAGCAAATTCACCGTTTCCTACCGATAGTGTCGCCATTGTATCAGGATTGCTTACCAGGATATTGTTCCTTGTAATAAGGGCCTTCCTGTCAATTTTATTTTCATTTTCAGCAGCATTACCCTTAAAAAAGGCAAGCACAATCATCAAAACAATCAAATTTTTATTTGGCATGACATTTTTCCCTTAATTTACTTGCATAGGTTTTATTGTTACCGGTCCCAGCAGGCCTGATGGCATCGGCTTCCAAAGTGAAGCATCAAAAGGTTTATAGTCAATGTTCACAAAGTTTATTTCATGGTAGTTGCGCCACTGAATTTTTTCCCGGTCCATTTGCCGGATGCGATTGGCCATCATGTTCGCTACTTCAATTTCGATGGTATTTTTTCCCGGTTTCAGGAATCTTCCGATTCTTGCAGTAAAAGGAATACTCCAGAGTATTCCCGCATCTTTGCCGTTGATCCTGACTTGTGCACTTTCACAAACTTTTCCCAGGTCGAGCAAATATTCTCCCGCTAAACGACCTTGCAACTCAAAGGAAGAAGTATACCTGGCAGATCCCGAGAAATTTTGGGCAACCACATCTGGTACTTCAGTCCAGGAGACCAATCTCTGAAGGTTTACCGGTTTCGGGATGAAAGTCCCGCCCTGCAGAAATTCAAGGCTCCATGGCCCTTGCAATTCAACCAGCGGAAGTGATTGCCCAGCATATTTCCATTTTCCACTATTCATTTTATTGTGTGCAACCAGGACAAACATAGCCTCACCCGGCCGCATCTGAACCCTGACCTTCAAAATTCCATTGTCTGATTTTGTCTGTGCAACTCCGGATTCTCCCGTCTGGGGATCAAGCAGCATGCAGCCGGTTCCCACCTGGTTAAGCGGAATGAATTCATCAACTGTCTTCGGGGTATGGTTCACCAGGTAATAATAAATTCCCTGGTCACAGACCCTGCGCAGAAATTTAAGTCCGGAATCAACCAGCTTCTCCCGCACAATTTTTTTCAACTCCAATGCAGGTTGCAGTTGATCAGCAAGTAAAACTTCCCCCTTCCCAATTTTTGCTGATTTAACTTTAGCGGTAATATTTGCAAACTGAATCGATTTGATCAGATCATCTTTTTGCTTCCGTAATGTTTCCAGGTTATTCAGTCCGGGAACATCTTCCGGCATCTGTTGAAAAATAATTTCAGCACCCATAGTAGCCAGTTCTTTCAAACGTGATAGCGTTGCAAGAGGCATGAATTTACTTGCCGGAACAACAATAGCACGGTATGAACTGCCTGACTTGGTGTATATTGTGCCATTCTTCACCAAAAGGTTGTTGAGAAGTTTATCCGAGACAAAATCCAGCGAATAACCTTGTTGCATCATCTCTTTTACATCCTTGCAGAATGAAGATGGGTACAACCATTTATCGATGGAATGTATAGTAAACATGATATCAGCACTTTCACTGGTCATCCACACATCATAAACAGGCCAGTAAACCAACAGGTCGTTACCGGGAACACCGCTTTGCAGAACAGACTGGCATCGGGTGACATAGTCGTTAAGGCCATGCATATGAGGCCAGAAGCTATTGGATGGCGAAAAATTGACTGATGCGTAGAAAAGCCATCCGGGCCATCCCGCCTCAGCTGGTGAATAAGCAGTTCCATGGTAAAATACATGGTTCACCCCGGAAAGAAACGCCTGCTCTACTTCTGGTTTGCATTGGGACAGGGATACCCTGAAATGCTCTGCCAGCCATGTAAAGGTTTCACACGATGTCAGCTTTTTGCCTGCAACATTGGCCGCAGAAGAGGCAAATTTAAGCATCACGGGGTCCGGATCTACATTGCGGATGTCAGTACTGTCACGACGAAGTCCGGGGATGGAAAACTTACTGCTGCCAAATGTTTCACACTCAGGAACATCCACAGCAGCGTATAAATCAAGAAGATTGCCCGGCGAACCATGAGCCTGGTTACGAGTCTTACTCCCTTTCCCATTCGCCCACCTGGTCCATTCCTCTGTGAAATTATCGTGCAGCAGTTCTGAAATTGTTTCTCTGTAATCACTTTGAACCCTGTGTGATATTTCTGATGATGGCTTCTTTTCTGCCATTTCGCGAAGATAGAGTTGAAGTTCATAACCCCTTCTTACCCGGAATTCATCGAAAACGGTGGAGGTCCAGTTGGTTCCGTATACTTCGTAGCTGTCGTTGAAGAAGTTCTGAACCCCATGGTTGGAGTTTTGGAAGGCTGAATCAAATCGTGAGAGGTAAACATGAAGTGCATTTTTTGAAAAATGATCGAAAGTCAGTCCCTCTCCTCCCGGCGCGGCACGTTTCACTTTCTGCAGTGTTTTTCCGCAAAAGGCAGCATATATATCCCAATTCCCCTTATCAGCGACCCAATTCAGATATCCCTTATTATCAACCATTTGGGTAATATCCTTGACCTGACCTTCACTTCCATAAGCAGTTACAGCCTGAAGCACAGTTCCAACCCAAGTTTGCTTTTGATCTGCCGGGACAATTTTCCCGACCAGCTTTTCGCCGGACGCCAGCGTGTACTTTTGAATTATCAGCTTAGAAGCGGCATCCTTGTTGCTTATTTGTGGTCCCCCGAAAGGCCACCCGGTTCCGGTATTCATATCGATACCCATTCCGTTCTTACTGGCCTCACTGACTGATACATCCAGCATCTTCATCCATTCAGGTGAAAGGAAAGAGAGGTATTTGCCTTCAAAACCAACTGCACCATAGATAGGTGTGATTTCGAGGCCTCCAAAACCTGCTTTACCATATTCGGAAATAAGTGCTGCGAGATTGGTAGCATCAACTGCACTTCCCATCCACCACCAACGACTCCAGGGCTTTGTTTCGCTTGTAATTTTGGGCCAGGCGGGTGGTGCGTTTTTAGGCTGACTTGTGCATGGGGTAAAAATCAGCAATATCAGAATCAGGATGATTCCTGATAAAAATAACTTTCTCGGTGTTGCATACATGGGATCACTGAATATCGAAGGACAATCAATATTATGTCACTAATTTACTATTTATCCATGGCTTCCCAAACATCAAATATTCGGTCCGATTTTCAATCTGTTGTACAAGAAGGGGTTTTATTAGGGCAAAAAGGTCTGAGATAATAAAATAAATTCCCCTTTGTGTCCGGCGTATCTGAACTCAAAGGGGAAAATATTTTTTTTATTAAATATCTCAGCTTAACCAAACATAAATAAACAGTGTGATTAGTGAGAGAATAGTCAAATGCAGGCGCCAGTCAGTGATACCTTCAAATTTAGCAACGCCCTTTGAATAATTAATTGTTGTCTTAATAAGTTTCTCCGGTGCAGTTTTTTCAGTAAACGCTGACACAAAAAAGAGAACTGCAGTAATAATCATCTCCGCCCAGAGTCCGCGGAAGCCAAAATTCATTGTCATCTTGTGATGAAGGAGCGGGAAAAGTTGTTTACCGGCCTCAGCACCAATAATCTGGTCAATTACAAAGATGGTAGCAAGGACTATTCCGACAGCAACTGAAGCTATTGCCCCCTTCATTGTTACTTTTTTGCTCACGATGCCAAAGAAAATGGCTGGGAAGACCGGTACCACAAGGTAGGCAGATATCGTCTGAAGGTATTTATACAATCCTTCATCATTCTTATAAACCAGGTAAGCAGCTCCAAGGCCCAGGAGCATTACACATACAATAACATAACGGCCCACCAGCACCTGTCTTTTCTCCGAAATATTTGGTTTAAACTCCAGCACGAAATCCCTGACAACCAGTGTAGAAACAGAATTCAGCACAGCAATCAGCGAGTTGATAAGGGCTGCAGCAAGGGCTGCGAGCAAAAGGCCTCTGACTCCGGTAGGCAGCAATTTATTCAGCAATAGAACAAATGTCTGCTTGGTTCCGTCGCCCTGCAACTCATTGGGAAATAAAGCAAAGGCAATTACACCGGGAAGGGCAAAAATGAAAATGGGCAGCAATTTCAATGCTGTGGCGAGCATAGCACCCCAGCGGGCATTGTGCAAATCCTTTGCAGAAAGCGCTCTTTGCACATTGACCTGGTCAATTCCCCAATAGAATATACCGGCATAGAACGCGGTAGCCAGAATACCCCAGAAAGGATAAACTGGATCATCAATAGGTTTGGAAATCTTCATCATCTCCGGAACTTTTTCCATTAAGCCATTCCATCCGCCAACTTTGTCAAGTCCGAAGAACAACATGGTGGAAGCGCCTATCAGAATCACAAAAACCTGTATCGTATCGGTATAAGCTACAGCAGTAAATCCTCCAATGATTGTAAAAGTAGCAACAGCGATACCTATGATTAGAATAGTTGACATAATATTCCAGCCCAGGATGCTGTTCAGAACCATTGCCCCGGCAAACAATGTAAATGCAAGTTTTGTCATAACACTGATTATCAGCATTAAACCGGAAAAAAAAGTACGTGCACGACGATCATACCGCAACTCCAGGAATTCCGGAATCGTGAATATTTTATTCTTGATATAATATGGGAAGAGAATAGCACAGGCAAAACCCAGGGTAATGGCTGTTGTCAACTCTACAGAACCGGCGCTTAAACCATAACGATATGAATCACCCGAAAGACCGACCAAATGTTCCGCCCCAATATTTGTGGCAAAAATAGATGCCCCGACAATTGGCCATTTTAGTTTTCTTCCACCCAAAAAAAAGTTCGAACTGTCTTTACTGGCTTTCTTCCGGTAAGCCATTATTAAACCAAAAGACAAACTGCCGACAATAACGACAGAAAAAACCAGCCAGTCGAGAGCGGTTAAAGTTAAATTCATGAAAATTAGTTTAGTAGTTTGAAAAATAGCAACTTAAGCATTAAGACATCAGATATTCAATTAGTTAGTACAAGTAAATTTACTAAATGATTTCACCTGAATTATTTTTTTGACTTAAGCAGTTTTACAAGTTGCTGATAAAGATAGGGAAATGTTTGAATCTGGTTGCCTTCGATGTAAAATCCTTTACCACCATATGCCTGTGGGATTCTGGCCACGATACTTTTCTGATCCCTGAAATAGTAACCAACTGTCGATTCATTGGTTGCAGTTTCAGGTTTATACGGCCTCAGATCAAAATTGGCAGTTAAAATATCATTGGGTGTTTGTTTAACATTCCCCACCATAGATGCAGCCTTCAGAAATACTTCAGGACCTGTAACTGCGCTTCCGATATTCAGGATTACCCCACCTTGCATCAGTCTGGAAACCTCACTGGTATAAATCAAAAAATCTCTGCCTGAGCAACCACCCTTTGCACAGCCATCAAACCAAAAGTGCTGGTCAAGTACGTCAGTACCAATTCCGACATGGACGGTAAAAGGCACCTTGTGCTTGTAGCAGGCGACAGCAATACTCAGTTCAGGATGTGTGAATACAATTTTCTCAGGATCAATGCCAAGATGTTTTGCTACCTGTGAACGGAAAGACTTTTCACAAATCATTTTGCCTACTGATTCTCCGTAACCAAGTTTTTTCTTGTTGCCAACACTTAAAGCCGCATTGATATAGTTGAATTCATAGGCCATCCCGAATTCCCCCTTCTCCAATGCCTGAGGAACATATTCACTGGTTTCACCCATTAATGCCAGTTCAAAATCGTGAATTGAAGTAGCACCGTTTCCGGAAATTATTGTGAACAGACCTTTGTTAATCAAATCGACAAGTAACCTGTTCAATCCATTCTTTACGAGGTGCCCTCCTGTGAACAAAAGAATAGGTTGTCCTTTAGAATGACGCTCTATGATTTCTATTGCCAATGATTCTATCTCCTTTTTAACCGGGGCAGGCAATTCGATGTTTGATTTTAACACCTCGGCAATTTCGTGCAGATCATGGTATTTCACCTTGTTTGTCCTGCCCTTTACAGGATAGGTTTTAATCGTTGCGGGATCAAAAACCTCATATCTTCCTTTGTATTCCATCTCTTTATAGTCAATAATTAACAGCTATCAGCCAGTTCAAAAAGTTTTTACTAAAAATAAAGAGCATTTTAATTTTCATCCAATAATATATTCAATCTCCGGATGCTCTGGATTGCTGCTCTTACGGTGTGATAATTAATCTTCCAAGAGTGCCCCATGTGAGTCCAGATCGGTTCACCTTTACGTGTAAGCAAAGGATACCATTCACCTACCCCCTTGTTTACAAACTTATCGTATACAAATCGGTGAACGTTTTTATAAGCACCCCAGTATTTATCAGAGTGGAAGAGCCTTACAGCATCCAATAAACCAATCAGTACCTCTGCCTGTTGCCAAAATTCTTTTTCCTTATCGTAAACTCCGCCGGAATGAGGCCCTTCAACAAATACACCGCCAAATTCAGTATCAATCCCGTTGTCTACTGTGTGGTCATAGATTATTTTAAACAGTTCCTTGTATTGTTCAGTATCTGCCTTCAAAATTTCGAGCGAATGCAGCAGCAGCCAGGCGAACTCAGCATTGTGCCCATAGCAGGTATTGTCAGTCGCATTTCCCTTTTGACCTTCTTCCGAGAACCGATCCCAGCCCCAGATAATATCAAATTTAATTTGGGGAGCAACAGTCCAGTCCTTGTAAAACTGGGGTACACCAGTTTTGTAAACAGGATGAATTATCTTATTGATTAACAGGTCAATATCTTCAAGTAGTTTCCTTCGGTGAACTTCCAATCCTGTACACTCATACAAGGTTGTGAATGCCTCCATCAGGTGCATATGAACATCCAGTGTTTTGCGGTCGCCTCCCTGGCTGCCCGGTCCGCAAAGTGTCCAGTCGCGGTGAAACATTTCCCAATAACCACCGAACCGGGTATCTGCACAATATTTCTGCAACAGATCAAAAACTTTTTCAGCATATTCCCTGCCGCGCGGGTCACCTGTGGCAAGAGTATACTCGCTCAGACAGTAAATCGCAAAACTGTGTCCGTAAATAATTTTCTGGTCTATTTTGACTTCCCCTTTCCGGTTCATCATCCAGTAAAAACCGCCATATTGCTTGTCCCACATTTTATTGATCAGGAAATCAACACCATGACTAGCAAGAGCTGCAAGTTTTCCTTCTCCATATCCGGCACGGTGTGCTGAAGCTATGGTATAAATACATCTGGTCTGTGCGATCAGGGATTTCTCATCTTCGCCTGAATCATTACCGTTTTTGTCAAAATGAGTCAGGAATCCTCCATTGACTTCATCTTTCATCCTGGTGGTCCAGAAAGGAAGAAGTTCGGTAAGCAGATGTTTCTCTGCCTCCTTTTTCAAATTCAAAATTTCTTCTTTGTTCATATTAAATGGCTATTAAATAAAGAGAATAATCAATAATCACAGGACCAATCCAATAAGGAATCAAATTTCCAAAATTTATAAAAATCTGTCTTCCTCTTGATAATCTTAATAGTCAGCTATTAATATAAATTCACGAAGACACATCTTCCTGGATTTTTATAAAATAGGATACCTGGATGTCCAACCAAAATTTTTAGGTATAAGTATCAGCTCTGACAAGTAAGGATGTTAAATGGCAATTTTATTAATAGTTGAATGATTTTATTGTAAAGATAGCTTTTACCTGATTTATTTCATCAGGAGGCAAATAATTTTCTGCTAAATCTGGTTAGCAAATTAAAAAAACTATTTCAAGTGATTGTAATCTAAGATTGATATAATATTCACAAATATGATCCCTTCATTCTTTCACTGTAAAGGCCACTGTTGATGTAAAATAATTATCTTGGAGGAATAAATTATCATTGAATGCAAGAGAACAAAGAAGTATCACTGAAGTATCTGTTTTTCACCTTCCTGAAAATCGGGGCAATCTCCTGGGGTGGTTTTATGGCACTGATCGCAGTTATTCAGAAACAGTTGGTAGATAAAGATAAAGTCATCAGGGAAGAAGTCATACTTGACGGGATTTCCCTGGCATCTGTCCTGCCGGGTGCTGTAGCAATAAACGTTGCCACTTATATTGGGAATTATCTCCGCGGATTTAAGGGTGCGATGCTTTGCCTTATTGCAACCATTCTGCCCGGTGTGATTCTGATTATTTGTCTTGGAGAATTATACACCGCCTACGGAGAATTACCCTTTTTCAACAAGTTCTTCCAGGGAATACTGCCTGCCATTGCTGCTGTCATTCTAAGCGTGGCCATATCGATGGCACAAAAACAGGTGAAGGATTTCAGACAAATCACCATTTGCATACTTGCAGGAGTATGTATGCTTACCATCCATTCGTTTTCAGCAACCCTTATAGTCATCGTTTCAAGCGCAGCAGCGGGATATTATTTTTATAAGGTTCCTAAAAAAAAGAAAGAAATGATTTCTATGCAAATACCTCCAGTTTTTTACAAAAAAATCATCATCGCAATTGCGGGAGCTGCCTTGATTTTGCTGATCGCGGCATTTACAATAAGATTTTACGAAGTCGACAAATTTGAATGGTACAAATTAAACAGGACAATTTTCCTGGCATTTTCCGGAATGAGCCTGACACTTTTTGGGGGAGGTTATGTTATTGTTCCGGCAATGCAGTCGGTCATTGTTGATGGTTTTCATTGGCTGACGACCAAGGAATTTGCTGATGCTATAGCTATGGGGCAGATTACCCCGGGTCCGGTGATTATAACTGCCACATTTATCGGGTACAAGGTAGGAGGCGTATTAGGAGCAATATCTGCCACTCTTGCCATTTTTTTTCCGCCCGGATTTCTCATACTGATTCTGACAGGTTTTTTGAGAAAAATCAAAGATTCTAATGTTATATCTGCAATTTTCACAGGGATAAGGCCGGCGATCATCGGAATGATCTTTTCAGCCGCCTATACTGTCGGAAAAGGAGCCGAAATGATATGGCCTTCTGCAATTATTTTCCTGGCAGTGTTTATCCTGCTGGTAAGATTCAAGGTGAATATTCTTTATGTTATTCCGGCATCCGGGTTGGCGGGAATCCTGTTTTTTTAACCAGGTATTGGCAAAAAATAAGCCCCGGCTCAAATTCATGAACCGGGGCCTGATTTAAGACGGCGGCGACCTACTCTCCCACTTAACGCAGTACCATTGGCGCTGACGGGCTTAACTTCTCTGTTCGGAATGGGAAGAGGTGGAACCCCGTCGCTATTGCCACCTAAATCTCTTTAGCGTGTCGCAAGCTTTCAGCTTTTGTCTCACAATATCTTAACATACGGAAGAAACTACTTCAAGTAATAAAACCCTGGCCACTTAAATTCTGCCCAGTAGAAAGTTTCGGGTAATTAGTACTGCTCGGCTTTGACATTACTGCCTTTACACCTGCAGCCTATCAACGTTGTCGTCTTCAACGACCCTTAATGGAGACCTAATCTTGAGGGGGGCTTCGCGCTTAGATGCTTTCAGCGCTTATCCCTGCCACACGTAGCTACCCAGCGGTGCTCCTGGCGGAACAACTGGTACACCAGCGGTATGTCCAACGCGGTCCTCTCGTACTAGTGTCAGCTCCTCTCAAGTCTCCTACGCCCACAACAGATAGGGACCGAACTGTCTCACGACGTTCTGAACCCAGCTCGCGTGCCACTTTAATCGGCGAACAGCCGAACCCTTGGGACCTTCTCCAGCCCCAGGATGTGACGAGCCGACATCGAGGTGCCAAACCGCTCCGTCGATATGAGCTCTTGGGAGCGATCAGCCTGTTATCCCCGGAGTACCTTTTATCCTTTGAGCGATGGCCCTTCCATACGGAACCACCGGATCACTATGCCCAACTTTCGTCCCTGATCGACTTGTTTGTCTCACAGTCAAGCACCCTTATGCCATTACACTCTTCTGGCGGTTACCAATCGCCATGAGGGTACCTTTGGGAGCCTCCGTTACGCTTTTGGAGGCGACCACCCCAGTCAAACTACCCACCACACAATGTCTCCCGTTTCCGGGATTAGGCCCCAGGCAAGCAAAGGGACGTATTTCAAGGATGGCTCCACAAGTCCTGGCGAACCCATTTCATAGCCTCCGTCCTATCCTACACATCACTTACCCAGAACCAACGTGAAGTTGCAGTAAAGGTTCACGGGGTCTTTCCGTCCCGTTGCGGGTAAGCGGCATCTTCACCGCTACTACAATTTCACCGAGCTCATGGCTGAGACAGTATCCAGATCGTTACACCATTCGTGCAGGTCGGAACTTACCCGACAAGGAATTTCGCTACCTTAGGACCGTTATAGTTACGGCCGCCGTTTACCGGGGCTTCAATTCAAGCCTTCTCCGAAGATAAGCTCCCCTCTTAACCTTCCGGCACCGGGCAGGTGTCAGGCCTTATACATCATCTTACGATTTGGCAAAGCCCTGTGTTTTTGTTAAACAGTCGCCTGGACCTATTTGCTGCGTCCACACTCTCGCATGGAGACCCTTCTCCCTAAGTTACGGGTCGATTTTGCCTAGTTCCTTAGCCATGATTCACTCGAGCGCCTCAGGATTCTCTCCTTGACTACCTGTGTCGGTTTGCGGTACGGGTCACGTATACCTGAAGCTTAGTAGATTTTCTTGGAAGCGCTTACCAGCTCTATCCGCTTGCCCGAAGGCTCACGGTACTGTCGGGGTTTAGCTCAATTGGCGGATTTACCTGCCTATCTCATAACCTACCCCCTTTAACGTACTATTCCGTCAGTACGCGGCTGTGTCATTACTCCGTCCCTACATCGCAGTATACGCAAGTATGGAAATATTAATCCATTATCCATCGGTTCAGCCTCACGGCTTGCCCTTAGGTCCCGACTAACCCTGATCCGATTAGCGTTGATCAGGAAACCTTAGTCTATCGGCGAGGGGGTTTCTCTCCCCCTTTATCGTTACTTATGCCTACATTTGCTTTTCCAAACGCTCCACCGTTCCTCACGAATCGGCTTCGACGCTGTTTGGAATGCTCCCCTACCAGTACACACCTAAATGTGTAATCCATAGCTTCGGTGGTATGTTTGATGCCCGATTATTATCCATGCCCGATCGCTCGACTAGTGAGCTGTTACGCACTCTTTAAATGAATGGCTGCTTCCAAGCCAACATCCTAGCTGTCTCTGCAATCAGACCTCGTTAATTCAACTTAACATACACTTGGGGACCTTAGCTGATGGTCCGGATTCTTTTCCTCTCGGACACGGACCTTAGCACCCGCGCCCTCACTCCCGGTGAGCATCTTGCAGCATTCGGAGTTTGTCTGGAGTTGATAGGCGGTGAAGCCCTCGCATCCAATCAGTAGCTCTACCTCTGCAAGACTCGTAACCGAGGCTGCACCTAAATGCATTTCGGGGAGTACGAGCTATTTCCCAGTTTGATTAGCCTTTCACCCCTACCCACAGCTCATCCAAGAACTTTTCAACGTTCCCTGGTTCGGTCCTCCAGTGAGTGTTACCTCACCTTCAACCTGGCCATGGGTAGATCACAAGGTTTCGCGTCTACCCCCACTGACTAAAACGCCCTATTCAGACTCGCTTTCGCTTCGGCTCCACGCATACTTGCGCTTAACCTCGCCAGTGAGGAGTAACTCGTAGGCTCATTATGCAAAAGGCACGCCGTCACCCCACGAAAGGGCTCCGACCGCTTGTAGGCGCACGGTTTCAGGTACTATTTCACCCCCCTGTTCGGGGTACTTTTCACCTTTCCCTCACGGTACTGGTTCACTATCGGTCTCTCAGTAGTATTTAGCCTTGCCGGATGGTCCCGGCAGTTTCAGACAGGATTTCACGTGTCCCGCCCTACTCAGGGTACTGCTAACTCTATATCCTCTTACGTGTACGGGACTTTCACCCCCTACGGTTTATCTTTCCAGAAAAATTCCACTTCAAGAATATATCATATTTCGCAGCCCTACAACCCCATATGTGCCGAAACACCTATGGTTTGGGCTATTCCCCGTTCGATCGCCACTACTAAGGGAATCACTATTGTTTTCTTTTCCTCCGCTTACTTAGATGTTTCAGTTCAGCGGGTTCGCCTCCCGTATAACGGGATCACACAGTCGCCTGTGTCGGGTTGCCCCATTCGGAAATCTGCGGATTAACGGTTATTTGCACCTACCCACAGCTTATCGCAGCTTATCACGTCCTTCTTCGCCTCTGAGAGCCAAGGCATCCTCCGTACGCCCTTTCTTACTTTCTTACTGTGTCGGCTTTAACCAGGTCCATATGAAGCCTAAACTACACATTTCCCCTTCGAAAATCCGCCCCAGCGTCTTTCTTATTCTTTTCGTTTCTTCCAGCATGTCAATGAACTTTACCCTTTTAAAGGCAGGTGGAGAATAAGGGAGTCGAACCCTTGACCTCTTGAATGCAAATCAAGCGCTCTAGCCAACTGAGCTAATCCCCCGATTGTATTCTTTTCAATATTCCATAAACGCAACCAAATCCGAGCCAATTATTGACCTAATAAATGTTATGCTTATGATGAACGATGATTTTTATGATGAACACAATATTCGGAAGGAATATGCTTCATCATTGGTGTTGTCTTCGTAGTCCCGCCCAGAGTTGAACTGGGGACCTCTACATTATCAGTGTAGCGCTCTAACCAACTGAGCTACGAGACTGTTACTGATCTGTTTGTTATTTTATTTAAAAAAAGGCAGAAGAGAAATTCTATTGCTTCTAATTCTTTTACCAAAGGTACTTTTCAAGCCCCTGGTCTCCAGAAAGGAGGTGTTCCAGCCACACCTTCCGGTACGGCTACCTTGTTACGACTTAACCCTAGTCACCAATTTTACCCTAGGCCGCTCCTCGCGGTCACAGACTTCAGGTACCCTCGGCTCCCATGGTTTGACGGGCGGTGTGTACAAGGCCCGGGAACGTATTCACCGCGCCATGGCTGATGCGCGATTACTAGCGAATCCAGCTTCACGGAGTCGGGTTGCAGACTCCGATCCGAACTGAGACCGACTTTTCCGGATTAGCATCCAATCACTTGGTAGCTGCCCTCTGTATCGGCCATTGTAACACGTGTGTAGCCCTGGACATAAGGGCCGTGCTGATTTGACGTCATCCCCACCTTCCTCACACCTTACGGTGGCAGTCTGACTAGAGTCCTCAGCTTGACCTGTTAGCAACTAATCATAAGGGTTGCGCTCGTTATGGGACTTAACCCGACACCTCACGGCACGAGCTGACGACAACCATGCAGCACCTTGTAGAGCGTCCTTGCGGAAAACCAAATTTCTTCGGCAGTCACTCCACATTTAAGCCCAGGTAAGGTTCCTCGCGTATCATCGAATTAAACCACATGTTCCTCCGCTTGTGCGGGCCCCCGTCAATTCCTTTGAGTTTCACTCTTGCGAGCGTACTCCCCAGGTGGATAACTTAACGCTTTCGCTAAGCCGCTGACTGTGTATCGCCAACAGCGAGTTATCATCGTTTACGGCGTGGACTACCAGGGTATCTAATCCTGTTTGATCCCCACGCTTTCGTGCATCAGCGTCAGTGAACCTCTAGTAAGCTGCCTACGCAATCGGTGTTCTGTGTAATATCTAAGCATTTCACCGCTACACTACACATTCCGCCTACCTCATGGTTACTCAAGTAAAACAGTTTCAATGGCAGGACTACAGTTGAGCTGCAGCTTTTCACCACTGACTTATTTAACCGCCTACGCACCCTTTAAACCCAATAAATCCGGATAACGCTTGCACCCTCCGTATTACCGCGGCTGCTGGCACGGAGTTAGCCGGTGCTTATTCATGCAGTACCGTCACTACAGATCACGATCCGTACGTTCTTCCTGCACAAAAGCAGTTTACAACCCATAGGGCCGTCTTCCTGCACGCGGGATGGCTGGTTCAGGCTCGCGCCCATTGACCAATATTCCTCACTGCTGCCTCCCGTAGGAGTCTGGTCCGTGTCTCAGTACCAGTGTGGGGGACCTTCCTCTCAGAACCCCTAGACATCGTAGCCTTGGTGGGCCGTTACCCCCCCAACTAGCTAATGTCACGCATGCCCATCCTTTACCACCTAAGCTTTTATAGCTCTGCCATGCAGCAGTACTATCTTATGGAGTATTAATCCGCCTTTCAGCGGGCTATCCTCCTGTAAAGGGCAGGTTGCATACGCGTTACTCACCCGTGCGCCGGTCTCTAGTATTGCTACTATACCCCTCGACTTGCATGTGTTAAGCCTCCCGCTAGCGTTCATCCTGAGCCAGGATCAAACTCTCCGTTGTATAGAAAATTTTAATTATATCCCAGATCCTCAGGCTTTACTTATTTTCTCTCCGATATCCCGAAATAAATCCCGGGTCGAATCCGAATCCTAGTCTATTCCTCTTCTTACCTCTTCTCAATTTCTTTCAATGAACTTTCTTGTCTCTCTTTTCCCTCCAAATCTTCTAAATCTCTCGAATCTTCCGCTCTGAAAGGGAGTGCAAATGTAAAGCCTTTTTTTATCCTAAACAAACCTTTAATTAGTTTTTTGTGAAAAAAATTTAGCTTTCCGATTCGAACCAGTTTCCCATTCCTGAAAAACCAGTTTTGCACTCAAAGAACTACTGTCTAAAATCTTCGGGGCTGTTACGCCATTGTCAGCATTTAAACGTGGGTGCAAAGATAAATACTTTTATCTCTCCGCAATACTTCCATATTATTTTTTTGAGAAAAAAAAGAAAATTACGACAACACATTGAATGCCAGCAACATAAACAAAGAAGGCCGGCTAATTACCGGCTTTCTGCATGATATTCAGTTGTATCAATACTTGTATAGACCGATATCCTCAACAGAGGATGCCCGAATAAATTCTGCCCTGGCTTTAACTTCCCCTTTGGCCATCTTGTTGAAAACCTGCGCAGAACGAAGATGAGAACTATCACGATTTGCGTCCAGCACCAAAAGATAACTCATTATGATGTAGCCTGCCATTTCAACCATCCTGCGCGCATGTAGCTCAATGAATTCATCATCGCCGGATGCAATCACCTTTTCTACTGCTTCCTCGTAATCCTGGGTCAGAGAGATCAAAATTCGCCTGAATTTCTCCAGCTCAGGTTTCAGTTCCGCTTTTTCATAAACTCTGATCTGCTTGATATAGCCGCCGGTTGTAACACCACGAATAGCCGCGACGACCTGAAGCTGAGTGGTCCCTTCATAGATCGTAGTGATCCTTGCATCCCGGTAAATCCGTTCTACAGGATAATCCTTCATAAACCCGGAACCTCCATGAATCTGAACAGCATCATAGGCATTCTGGTTGCAATATTCAGAGGTTATACCTTTTGCAAGCGGTGTAAACAAATCTGCCACCCGTTGTGCCTCTTTCATTTCATTGCGTTCAGCTGATTCAAGCTTTCGCTCTTCGGATATTTGTTCGTATGTTTTATAAAGGTCAACAAACCTGGATGTTTCATACAGAAGTGTTCGGGAAGCATCAAGTTTTGCCTTCATGACTGAAAGCATCTCAAATACTGCCGGAAATTCTATGATTGCCTTGCCAAACTGTTTGCGTTCCTTCGCATACTGCAAGGCTTCACGGAAAGCAGCCTCTGAGATTCCGACTGACTGAGCGGCAATGCCCAATCGGGCACCGTTCATCAATGCCATCACGTATTTTATAAGCCCCATTTTCCGTGATCCCACCAACTCTGCCGGAGCATTTTTGAAGACTAACTCGCAGGTGGGTGAACCTATGATTCCCATTTTGTGTTCAATTCGTCGTACAATGACCCCACCATTCCGGCGGTCATACACAAACATTGAAAGTCCACGGCCATCCCTGGTCCCATCTTCCGAACGAGCCAGAACAAGTGCAATATCACCATCCCCATTGGTGATAAACCTCTTTACCCCGTTAAGTATCCAGGCTCCCTTCTTCTCGTCAAAGTGAGCTTTTAACTGGACTGCCTGAAGATCTGATCCTGCATCCGGTTCTGTAAGGTCCATTGCCATGGTCTCACCGTCAACTACACGTGTCAGATACCGCATCTTCTGCTCTTCTGTAGCAAATTCATTCAATGTCTCTGCACAGTCCTGCAATCCCCAGATATTGACGAATCCGGCATCAGCCCTCGAAACGATATCTGCTGCCATGATATAGGGTACAATGGAAAAATTCAAGCCGCCAAACCTGCGTGGAAGCGTAATTCCCATTAGGCCTGCCTGAACCAGTGCGTCAAGGTTTTCCTTGGTGCCGCGTGCATATTTAACATGTCCGTCGATGACCTGCGGACCTTCTGAATCAATGCTTTCAGCATTTGGAGCTATAATTTCTCCGCTTATTTCACCCACTACTTCCAAAACGCGGTCATAACTGTCCATCGCGTCTTCGTAATCCATGGGAGCGAAATCATATTTTTCCTTGTCCTGGAAATTTCGCTCTTTCAATGATACAAGTTTTTGCATCATCGGGTGGCTAAGGTGAAATTTCAGGTCTTTATTATCGTTGTAAAAATTTGCCATATTGCATGTTATTTGTAGGGATACCCCGATTCAACCTCAATCTACTTCGTATTTAACTTATAATACCTGATCATTTTGGGAACTACATCCGCAATATCGCCGGTTATTACATAGTCGGCAATAGAATTGATCGGTGCATCAGGATCAGAGTTGATCGATATGATCTGGGCTGATTCTTCCATCCCTGCCCGGTGCTGTACCTGTCCTGAGATACCACAGGCAATGTATAGCTTCGGACGAACAGTTATACCTGTCTGCCCGATTTGACGGTCATGTTCAGCATATCCTGCATCAACAGCAGCCCTGGATGCACCAACTTCAGCCCCCAAAACTGTGGCCAGATCATACAGTAATTTAAAGTTCTCCTTGGAACCTACACCATAACCTCCGGATACAACAATAGATGCACCTTTGATGTTGATCTTTTTCTTTTCTGTATGCCTTTCAATGATCTGAACAGCAAAATCGAGGTCAGAAACATACCTGGATATTTCAAGCTGGTTAACTTTTCCCTGGTAGCTGTCGTTGACTTTCTCTTTTTTCATGACACCTTCACGAACCGTAGCCATCTGGGGACGACAATCAGGGTTGATGATCGTGGCAATAATATTCCCTCCAAATGCAGGCCTGATCTGGTAAAGAAGATCCTTGTATACCATTCCGGCCTTTTTATCTTCATGATCACCTATTTCAAGGCTGGTGCAGTCTGCTGTGAGACCGCTGTGTAATGCAGACGACACTCTCGGCCCAAGGTCACGGCCAATGGGTGTTGCTCCCATGAGGGCAATCTGCGGCTTCTCTTCATCAAAAAGCTTGATCAAAATAGCGGAGTGCGGCAGCGTTGTATATGGCTCAAACCTTGGATCATCAGCAACATGCAGTACATCAACCCCGTACGGCAGTATTTGTTTCTCCACTCCATTTAATCCGCTGCCAATTACAATTGCTTCCAACTGACAAGACAACTGGTTGGCAAGACTACGTCCTTTGGTCAAAAGCTCGAGGCTTACCTCGGCAACTATTCCTTCTTCTACTTCACAGTAAACAAATATGTTGTTCATCAATCAATTATTTTTATTGTAGAAATCATTAGCCAATAACATGGCTTTCAATAAGTTCTTTCATCAAGTCGTTAATTCCTTCATCTGCAGTGGTCAATCTTTTGGCATCTTTTGCCTGTAAAACCACATTGTCGATCTTCTTTACCTTTGTAGGTGAACCTGTAAGTCCCAGTTGATCGGCTTCAGCCTTAATATCATTAACCGTCATCTCACGGATTAAGAGGAATGGCCGGTTGTCATACAAATGAGTATAATCTTCTGTTGCTTCCTGCTTTTCCGTAATGGTTCGGGCATGTTTGAATTTCATCAGCATTTTGACGTTTCTTGAACGACAAGCAGGTGCGCTTCCGTTTACAGTCAGAACCATTGGAAGCGGGGATTTGACAGTTTCGACACCATTATCCAGACGACGGCGGACTTCAATAGATGTGTTATCGATATTTATTACCTCTTCTACATAGGTAACCTGCGGCAGATTCAGCTTTTCAGCAACCTGCGGACCAACCTGGGCAGTATCACCGTCAATAGCCTGTCGTCCGGCAACGATAAGGTCGACATGACCTAGCTCTTTTATTGCCTGTGCCAGTGCATAAGAGGTAGCCAATGTATCCGATCCCGCGAAAGCACGGTCCGTGAGCAGTACTCCGCTGTCGGCACCCCGGTACAATCCTTCGCGTACTATCTCTGCGGCTCGTCCAGGACCCATCGTCAAAATTGTTATAACTGAACCCGGAACGGAATCTTTCACTCTCAAAGCCAGTTCGAGTGCGTTAAGATCCTCCGGATTAAAAATTGCAGGAAGTGCAGCCCTGTTTACAGTCCCGTCGGCCTTCATGGCATCTTTCCCAACGTTCCTTGTATCGGGAACCTGCTTGGCCAATACAATTATTTTCAAACCCTTCATTTGTGTATAATTATTTTTTTGTTGCAATATGAAATTAACTACGTTGATCTGCGATTCGCATGAGATTATTGTCATTTTGGCTGGTGATTTCCATACCATGCTCCTCCCATTTGTAAATTATTTTGTGATTTAAATCATTCGGGTGGCAAATATAAAATTTCAGCAATTGGATACCAAACCCTCGTAATAGCCTGCAAACTGAAGAGCTTGCCTGATATGGAAGGGATACCGGAAAATAAGGGCCAAAACAGGACCAGAGGTCAAATCAGACAAGCCTTTAGAACATATAAATGTGACGTTCGAAAAAAAGAATTGCCTGATTTGCCCTTTATAATTTAGAATGATTTTTAGTAATTATCGCGTCAAAGAAGGCGGTGGTGACTGAGTCCCCCAGTTCTTGTTGGGCTCAGAGCTCATTTCAAAGACAAGAGAACCCCCTTTTAGTATTTCCCCATGTGTTATCCAGGGCCTGTTGAATGCTTCGCCGTTTAAGGTAGCAGATTTGATGTACTTGTTGGCACCGGGATTGTTATTGGCAATTATGATAAAAGTCTTATTCCCAGGCAGGTGCAGGACCACTTTTTCATACATGGGAGATCCGATATTGTAAACCGGTATTCCTGGCGTCACCGCATAAATCCCCATGGAACTTAATGCAAACCAGGATGATAGCGATCCCATATCCTCATTTCCACAGAGACCTCCGGGTCCGGGCTTATAAAGCTGCTCACAAACCTGTCGTGCCCTCTCTTGTGTTTTCCAGGGTTCTCCCGAATAGTTATAAAGATAGGCAACATGGTGAGAAGGCTGATTGCCATGCACATACTGGCCAATAGTGCCCACAACACCAACATATTTTGGCAGTGTAATATTGGGATCCATCGTAAAGAACTGGTCAAGCTTGTCATTAAATTTCTGATTGCTTCCGAAGAGATTTATCAAACCTTTCACATCATGCTGGACCGACCAGATATACTGCCAGGCATTGGATTCCGTATAGTGCCTGAAAGGACGTCTGCCAACCAGTAACGGATCGAAATACCTGTAATAAGCATGTTTGCCAACGGTATCTACAACCTGTTCACGCCCGTTCAAAGACTCCAGAAAGGTTCCGTCTGCTTTTTTAGGTCTCATAAAACCGGTACTTCCGTCCCAGACATTTTTATAATTCATAGCCCTTTTAATAAAAATATCGTAATCGTCATTTTTTCCCAATGCTTTGGCCATCTGGGCAATACACCAGTCATCATAAGCCAGTTCAAGGGTATTTGGAACCGCTTCGGTAACTTTGTCAATCGGTGCAAAGCCCAGCTTGAGGTAATATTCAAGTCCTGATCGGGCTGCGCTTGCAGGGACAGGTGGTTTAGGCAATTCCATTGCTTTTTTGCGCATTGCCTGGTAGGTCGCCTGCACGTCAAAATCACGGAATCCCTTCATATAGGCATCCACAATAATAGGAATAAGATGGTCTCCAACCATGCCCTCCCCATACACATTGAGGAAATGCTGTGCTGGAAGCCATCCGAAATCTTTGGCTTTTGCAGCGATTGATTTCAGAAAGTCATTTACATGTTCAGGGGCAATCAATGTCAGGAAAGGATGTTGGGACCGATAGGTATCCCAACAGGAAAATGACCCATAGAAATCATAACCTTCCGCCTTGTGAATCTTCCCGTCCATTCCCAAATAACGCCCGTCGACATCCTGCGAGATGTACTGAGCCAGCAATGAATGATATATCGCTGTGTAAAACATCTCCTTGTGCTGGTCTGAAGCACCGGATATTTCTATTCTTGAAAGTTCCTTCTCCCAAATCTTTTGAGCATCATCTCTTACTTTTTCGAAGTCCCAGTCCGGCATCTCAGCCTTCAAATTTTTTCTTGCCCCTTCAATATCAATATAAGAAATAGCAACTTTTACCAGGATCCTTTCCTGATCCATGGTCTTGTAGCACAAAAACGCACCGATTTTATCCCCGATTTCGCTGTTTTTGTATGGGAAAATACTCCCGCCGGATTCAGGGGTGCGGTAACTGGCATCAAATGTTCCGTAGTAAAGGAAAGGTTTGCTGAACTCTGCCACAAAATAAATTGTTCCCCGGTCCGAACTCCTGCATCCTTCCAACTGGTGGTCGTTGACTATATCAACCCTTGATTTGCCGTTCCCCGGACCATTTCCAATCTGGTGGCCAATATCCAAAATGACGCGGGCTTTGTCTGTGGCAGGAAATGTATAACGATGCATGGCCACCCTTTTGGTTGCAGTAAGTTCCACTTTGACATTGTAATCTTTCAGTATGACAGAATAGTAACCGGGAGTTGCTACTTCGTCGGCATGGTCAAACTTTGACCTGTAACCTTCTTCGGGTTTCTCCGGAGATCCCGGGATTATCTTCATTCTTTCTGAAACAGTCGGCTGCAATAAAATATCACCACCGGCTACCATTCCCACCCCGCTGAAATGGGTATGACTGAACCCCATAATCGAATTATCAGAATAAGTATATCCGGCACAATAGGTCCATCCGACAGTATTACAATCCGGGCTTACATGCACCATAGCAAAGGGTAGCGTTGCCCCAGGATATGTATGGCCAAAAAAATCAGTACCCAAAAATGGATTCACATACTTGGTATACTGCTGATTATCTTGTCCTTTAATATCCCCGGAAGGAGAAAACAAAATCCCGATGGAACATACCGCCATCAGTAAGTAAAATCTGGTTATATTTCTCATTGACTGTTGATTTGATGCTGGAAAGTTAGTAAATAAACTCACTTTAAAGTTGTGGTATCTTAACAATTTCTTCCCAAATAATTGCTAATATTGTTTTGCCCATGTTTTCTTTGGGATATTAAACATAACAGCCATGAGGATATTTTTGCGCCCCAGCCCCCAGAATGCCCTGATCAGGGGACTCCTTACCATACTGATTGGAATTCTATTCCTTTCGCTTCCCGATTTGACCCTGAAGACAGTGATCATGACCATTGGGGCAATTATACTGGCAACCGGTCTTTTCAGCTTGTTGTTTTCCTATATAAATAATAAAAAGCAACATACCTACAGCAGCGCTTTCCAGGGATTTTTCAATATCATACTGGGATTATTGTTTTTGGTATCTCCGATGGTTATCGTAAAGGTCTTTGGATTCTTTTTCGGAGTGATCTTTTTACTGCTGGGAATAATACAGGCTTCCGGCGCCATTGGTACTCTTACCAGGTCGGTATGGTCCTGGGTCAACCTGGTGTTTGGCATACTAATGATTTCAGGAGGTTTTTTTCTGCTGGTCCATCCAATTGAGAGTGCAGAAAATATTCTGACCTTTTTTGGTGCTATTATGCTGGTTTATGGAATTCTCCAGTTAATTACGGCCTGGAGGCTGAGGAAAATACCGAAGGGAACTGATTCCGGCAATATTGTTGATACAACTTATGAAGAAGTTTAATATTGAAATTCAATGTAAAAACCCTCATGCGCAATATTTCACCAATTCCAAAGGACAAATAATGCAAATTATATACAAGAAAGAAAAAGGGTCATCTGATTAGACGACCCTCCGCTCTGCCAGTGAAAGACTTGTAGAATAGTAATAGTAGTAGTTGACGGATACAAATCTTAGCTGACTTTACCAGTAATTCGCAAGAGTGATTATTGTTCTTTGGTTAATTTTTGAATTTTTAAAATTGCAGCAGCAAAAAGTTCCATATCTTCCGGTGTACTTAACATCGCATGTTGCATGATCCATACTGCTTCTTCGTAGCATGCCTTTTCAGTTACCGGACAAACAACTTTCGAATAATCAACCTCTTCCGGGATTGCATAGCACATAAAATTTTTATTCTGGAAAAGAGGCTGCTTGTAAAGAGGCTGAGGATAACCCATAAAACATGGTACTCCTTCGGCAGCAAGCATTTTAGCAAATTCTACTTTTGAAAGTCCGTTGAATTTTGACTTATCGTATTTAAAGATATATATGTGATAACTGTGAACGGTCTCTCCCAACCCACGGGCAAGAGGAGTTATTCCATCAATTTCAGAAAGTAATTTGTTGAGGTAGGTTCCGTTGTCATGACGGATACTGGTTTGTTCTTCCAGCCTTTTCAACTGACTTGAAAGCAACACTGCCTGCAATTGGGTAATTCGGTAATTGCATCCTGCGTTGTGGTGTTCATACCATGCACCTCCTTCTACCCTGCCAACATTGCGGAGTGAGTTCATCATCTGGTAGAGCTTATCATCGTTGGTGATAACCAGTCCGCCTTCGCCGCTGGTCAGGTTTTTGGATGACTGAAAACTAAAGCAACCTGCATCTCCGATTGAACCCAGCTTCTTCCCTTTGTATTCAGCACCATGTCCGTGGCAGGCATCCTCAATTACCCGAAGGTCGTGCTTCCTGGCAATTTCAAGGATTTTGTCCATTTCGCATGCCTGACCGGCAAAATGAACTGGTATGATTGCTTTTGTCCTGGGAGTTACAGCAGCCTCAATCTTAGAGGCATCCAGGTTGTATGTACGAGGATCGATATCAACAAATACAGGAACACAGTTCGCCTCAATAACAATGGAGGCCGTTGCTATAAATGTATAGGGCGGCACAATAACTTCATCTCCCGGTTTGACACCGCAAGCGATAAGTGCTAGGCGCAAAGCAACAGAACCATTGACACAAAGGAGCGCATATTTTGATCCGCAGTAAGCGGCAAATTCCTTTTCAAATTCAGCTACCTCCCCGCCACAATCAGGATTACCCCATTTTCCGCTCCTGACGATCTCGGCAACACTTTTGATGTCACTATCATCATAGATTGGCCACTCAAAATCCTTTTCTACTGTTTTAGGTCCTCCGTTTATCGCTAAATCTTGTCTCATCCTATGATTAAATGATTAGTAGGTCTTGTTGATACTATATGTGATCGTAACACAATTGAATGGTCTGAAGTGACGATTCCGGCAGACATTCAACTGGAGGTCTGTTTTGACAGATACATTGGGCGAAATAGGCAATCTCATTGTAAAAACCTTCTCCTGCCGATCCTGATGGTACCTCTTCAAGTTTTGAATCAGTGGCAATCTGAATCACATCCCCTTTCATTGTTGAATATTGGATGCTGGCCTTTTCAAACTGTGCCATATATCCCGCCTGGAATGGGAAATTTGCATGAAAAATATTTCCTCCTTCAATTTTTACTTTTAGATCAAGGCTGAAATAGCTCCACAAAGCACTGATATAATCATGTTTACTTAGCAACCCTGGGAGATAATCGCATTTTATACTCCCCGGAAGGCCCAAAATATAGTTTACATAATCAATATCGTGAATCATTAAATCAAAGAGTGCCCCACCAGTTGACCCAAATGTGGAACGGCGCTCCATCCATTCTCCCCATGCGGGGACACCGGAAAACCTAGTCAATGAAAGAAAACTGAGTTTTCCGAAAGTACTGTTATCTATGTACTCTTTCAGCTTCTGATAAGGAGGCATAAACCTGACCACATGTCCGACCATCAGAATTTTATCCTTTTCCTTGGCCAGTTTGATAAGTGATTCAGCCTGTTGGATGTCAAGGCAAAAAGGTTTCTCAAGAAAAACATGTTTCCCGTGAAGAAGAACTTTCCTGGCCATTTCGTAATGGAGGTCAGTATGGACACAAATATGAACCGCATCCAGTTCTTCAAACTCCAGGCAATCATCAAGACTGGTATATCGCTTAATTCTCTCAAGATCAGCACGTTTTATTTCACCTACAGCAAAATTTCCGGCAGATGATGATAATTTCTCTTCAACTGCTTTGGGATTTTTATCAACGATTGCAACCAGCTCCAGATCGCTATTCTTAAGAATACTTTCAGCATGGGTCATCCCCATAAATCCAAACCCAAGAATTGCAACTTTTTTCATTCGATATATCTGAACAAGGCTAATTCTACATTCTTAACTCTGCAGGATACAAATCTATATTTAAATATTATCACATTTTAATGCCTTATTGTCACAGATTAGTATAATTTTGTCAAAATTGTGGTAATAAATCAGGTTTTAACAGCAATAAAATACCAGGTATGAAAGCAACCTTTCAGAAGATACTGCTAAGCGAAGGCTCATCCTTTTTAGCAACAAGGTTAATATTACCTAGGTTTCATTCGGAATATCACTTCCATCCTGAATATGAACTGAAGTATGTGGTTGAAAGCAAAGGGAAACGATTTGTTGGGGATACGATAGAAAATTTTCAGGAAGGTGATCTTATACTTCTTGGCCCAAACATACCGCATTACTGGAAGAATGATGATATTTTCGATCATTCGGATCAGATGCAGGCAAAAGCGGTAGTGGTTATTTTTTCTGAGGATTTCCTGGGGAGAGACTTTTTCAATATCCAGGAGATGATACCGGTTTTGGAACTACTTAAAAAATCCAGGGCTGGGCTCGCTTTCCCATCTGCCTTCGATGGCCCTGTACCTGGAATGATGGATGAACTGACAAAGGTTCAGGGACCATTAAGGATTGTTCGTATGCTTGAAATTCTGGCTGAACTGGCCAAATCTGAGTCCAGAACGTTGCTTACTGAAGAATTTTCATCCGGTATTCCCTTCCTGGATGCCAATAGTCCCTCATTTGTCAGGCTGCAAAAAGTACATCATTATGTGATAAAAAATTTTCATTATCCACTTCAGATTGAGGATGTTGCAAATGTTGCAAATATGACTCCCCACTCTTTTTGCAAATATTTTAAAAAGACAACAAAAAAAACTTTTATGACATTTCTGAACGAACTAAGAATTTGCCACGCAAAAAAGCTCCTGATAGAAAACAGAATACCGATTTCTCAGATTTGTATTGAATCCGGCTTTAACAATATCTCCAATTTTAACAGGCAGTTCAAAACCGGAACCAATATGACTCCAAGTGATTTCAGGATGATGTACATCTCCTGAGCAGGAACTTGTAAATTGTTATAAATTATGAGTTGGTTGGTCGGGATAAATTGGAGTTCACAAAGAATATGAAACGCCATGATCAGGTAATCCTCAGATGAATCGAAGCAAGCGATACAACAAATAAAAAACAAATTATATACTCATGAAAAATCTGTTAACAACGATTATCGTCTTATTTTTTCTTTTAGGAAGTTCTTCTGCTTCTCTCGGAGCACCCAAATCAACAATGAATAAAAAACTGGCAGAATACCTGGCCACCAAGCCTGAATACGCCAGAACGAAGACAGGAATGATTCATTTCCGGTCGGGTAAGTCACCGGTTGTTGGAATTGCCACACATCGGGCTGCCAACGAATTTGCACCGGAAAATACTCTTTCTGCGATGCAATGTGCCCTGGATCTTGAAGTTGACTTTATTGAGATTGATGTCAGGCTGACCAAAGATGGTCATTCTCTCCTGCTTCATGATGCGAACCTGAACCGTACAACCAACGGGAAAGGACCTATGAGAGATTTAAATTTTGACCAGGTTCGTGCGCTATCAGCCGGGTCATGGTTTGATTCATTCTTCGAACCGGAAAAGGTTCCCACACTCGAGGAGGCTTGTCAGCTGTTATCCGCACATAATAAAGCAAACAGACATCAGACATTTTTCTATGTCGATTGTAAGGATATCAACGCCAGGGTTCTCATAGATTACCTGTTAAAATACGACCTCATGGATGGATCGGTCTTCTATGTAAATGATCCGAAAACGCAAATTGATCAGTTAAGAGCATTCGCCCCTAATGCCAAAGTGATGCCGGGACTTGGCAACAGGAATGACCTGGACCGAATGATTGAAACATATCACCCTTATGCACTCGATGTAAACTGGAAAGAACTTTCAAAAGAACTTATTGACAAGGCTCATTCAATGGGGATTAAAATATTTTCTGATGGTTTCGGAAGCAATCAGACGATAGAATCATATGTCGCAGCAATCAGGCAAGGCATTGATGTCATTTCAACCAACAAAATTTCAGTCATTTGTGACGCATCATTGCAATTACAGAAGTAATCAAAGTCCCTGAATTCCACAAAAAAAGCTCCCCGGTTATGAGGAGCTTTTTTTATGAATGACAGAATGACTATTATGCCTGACCTTTGGGCGTACCAAATGGTGCAGATGTAGCAGGCTCATATCCACCTTGAATTTGTATGGTTCCATACAGTGACTCATATTTCTGGATATTGTCCTGAAGTGCTTTCATCAGTCTCTTAGCATGTTCCGGCGTTAAAATAATTCTGGATTTAACCTGTGCTTTTGGTATACCCGGAACCACTCTCACGAAATCAACAACAAATTCGGAAGGAGAATGCGTGATAATCGCAAGGTTAGAATAAGTTCCCTGAGCAATTTCTTCGCTCAGTTCAATATTAAGCTGATTTTGATTATCGTCTTGCATATCTGTATTTTTCAAATTTACTCCTCTTCTTCTACTGTTTCATATTTCTTGTGGTCGATCAGACGATCATATTCGTCTTTTGAACCAACCACAATATTTCTGAACATAGGATTACCGGTTCCGGCCGGGATAAGGTGCCCGCAAATAACGTTTTCCTTCAATCCTTCCAGATAGTCAACTTTCCCGTTAATGGCGGCTTCGTTCAACACCTTTGTAGTTTCCTGGAATGATGCTGCAGACATCCAAGATTTGGTCTGAAGAGATGCCCTGGTAATTCCCTGAAGAACCTGGCTGGAGGTTGCAGGAACTGCGTCCCTCGCTTCAACAACCTTTTTATCGCGACGTTTAAGCATTGAATTTTCATCCCTTAACCGTCTGGCCGTAATAATCTGGCCGGCTTTGAGGTTTTCAGAATCGCCGTGGTCTGTGACAATTTTCTTGCCGAATACCCAGTCGTTTTCAACGTTAAATTCGCTTTTGTCAACAATTTGTTTTTCAAGGAAACGGGTATCACCCTGGTCAACGATTTCAACTTTTCGCATCATCTGGCGGACAATAACTTCAAAGTGTTTATCATTGATCTTCACCCCCTGCATCCTGTACACGTCCTGAACCTCGTTCACAATATATTCCTGCACTTTGGTCGGACCCTTAATTGCAAGGATATCAGACGGAGTGATAGCGCCGTCGGACAATGGAATTCCGGCACGCACATAGTCATTTTCCTGAACCAGTATCTGGCGGGAAAGCGGAACCAGGTATTTTTTTTGTTCGCCTGAACGTGAGGTGATGGTAATTTCGCGGTTACCACGTTTGATCTTACCCAAAGAAACCTCACCGTCAATTTCAGAAACGACGGCAGGGTTGGAAGGGTTACGTGCCTCGAACAATTCTGTTACCCTTGGAAGACCACCGGTGATGTCACCTGCTTTTCCGGATGCTCTCGGTATTTTCACCAATACATCTCCGGCTTTGACCATTTGTCCTTCATCCACACTGATGTGACCACCAACCGGGAGGTTATACAACCTGATATCTTCGCCATTCTCATCCAGAATCCGCAAAGTCGGGTTTTTGGTTTTATCCCTGGTTTCAATGACTACTTTCTCACGGTATCCGGTTTGTTCATCAGACTCTTCACGATAGGTTACACTATCAATAAAGTCCTGGAATGATACCTTTCCGTCAAATTCAGTGATGATAACACCATTGTATGGATCCCATTCGCAAACGACAGAATCTTTTTTAACATCTGAACCGTTTTTGATAAACAGTTTAGAACCATATGGCATTGAGTGTGTTGAAAGCGGAATTCCGGTATTCTTGTCCAAAATCTTGAGTTCAGCCAGACGGCTGACAACGATATCCACTTTTTCACCCTTTTCATCTGTCCATTCAACAGTACGCAATTCTTCAATCTCTGCAATACCATCGTAACGGGCAATAACGGTAGATTGAGTGGAAACGTTTCCTGCAATACCCCCTACGTGGAAGGTACGCAGAGTCAGCTGTGTTCCAGGCTCACCGATTGACTGAGCTGCAATGACGCCAACGGCTTCACCCATCTGGACCATTTTACCGGTGGCAAGATTACGTCCGTAGCATTTTGCGCAAACACCATTCTCTGCCTCACAGGTCAGTACTGAACGAATTTCCACCCTTTCAATAGGTGACTCCTCAATAACGGCTGCAATCTCTTCAGTAATCTGTTCTCCTGAATGGACGATCAATTTTCCTGTCATAGGATGATAAACATCGTGAACAGTCGTACGTCCAAGGATTCTTTCAGACAATGAAGCAACAACCTCTTCGTTATTTTTGAGAGCCGAAGCGATCAGTCCACGGAGAGTTCCGCAGTCAGGCTCGTTGATAATCACATCCTGTGCAACGTCAACAAGACGACGGGTCAGATAACCGGCATCAGCCGTTTTCAGAGCCGTATCAGCCAAACCTTTACGAGCACCGTGGGTTGAAATGAAGTATTCAAGAACCGAAAGTCCCTCCTTAAAGTTGGCAAGAATCGGGTTTTCAATAATTTGAGATCCTGTAGATCCGGATTTCTGGGGTTTAGCCATCAATCCGCGCATTCCGCACAACTGACGGATCTGCTCCTTGGAACCACGGGCCCCGGAATCCAACATCATATAAATAGAGTTGAATCCCTGTTTATCAGAACTAATGGTCTTCATTACGCTCTGGGTCAACTTGGCATTAACGTGTGTCCAGATATCGATCACACCGTTGTACCTTTCGTTGTTGGTAATGAAACCCATGTTATAATTGTTCGAAATTTCTTCAACGCCTGCATAACCCTCGTCTACCATTTCAGTCTTGCCTTCCGGGATAATAACATCATCCAGGTTGAAGGAAAGGCCACCACGGTAAGCCATCTTATACCCAAGATCTTTGATGTCATCAAGGAATTGGGCTGTAATAGCATTGTTGGTTCTTTTAAGGATATCTGCAATAATGTCGCGCAAAGCCTTTTTGGTCATCAGTTTATTCAGATAACCGGCTTCTTTCGGAACATATTCGTTGAAAAGAATACGACCGACTGTGGTTTCAATTGTGGTAATTTTCGATTCCCCGTTTTCATCCAGGTCAAGAACCTTGCAATTAACGACAGCGTGCATATCAACTTTGCCTTCGTTGTAGGCAATAATTGCCTCTTCAGAAGAATAGAATGACAGCCCCTCACCCTTCGCGCCTTTGCGGTGTTTGGTCATATAATACAGACCAAGAACCATATCCTGTGACGGTACAGTGATTGGTGCGCCGTTCGCAGGGTTCAGAAGGTTGTGTGAAGAGAGCATTAAAAGCTGTGCCTCCAGGATGGCAGCATTGCCGAGTGGAAGGTGAACTGCCATTTGGTCTCCGTCGAAGTCGGCGTTAAACCCGGTACAAACGAGCGGGTGCAAACGAATCGCCTTACCTTCAACCAATACCGGCTGGAAAGCCTGGATGGAAAGCCTGTGCAGCGTAGGCGCACGGTTCAGAAGGACCGGATGGCCTTTCATCACGTTTTCGAGGATATCCCATACTACAGGATCCTTCCTGTCAACGATCTTTTTGGCTGACTTGACAGTCTTAACGATTCCCCGTTCTATCAGTTTTCTGATAACAAAGGGTTTATACAATTCAGCGGCCATCTCTTTTGGAATACCGCATTCGTGAATCTTAAGGTTTGGACCAACAACAATGACCGAACGTGCAGAATAGTCAACACGTTTGCCAAGAAGGTTTTGACGGAAACGTCCCTGTTTACCTTTCAATGAATCAGAAAGTGATTTCAGAGCCCTGTTGTTATCGGTTTTTACAGCGTTAGATTTCCTGCTGTTATCAAAAAGAGAATCAACAGCTTCCTGCAACATTCGCTTTTCATTGCGGAGAATTACTTCAGGAGCCTTGATTTCGATCAGTCTTTTGAGACGATTGTTACGTATAATCACCCTGCGATAAAGATCATTGAGGTCGGAGGTGGCAAAACGGCCACCATCAAGAGGCACCAACGGACGAAGATCCGGAGGAATCACAGGAACGACCTTAACAATCATCCACTCAGGCTGATTCCTTACCTTAGAGGAACGGAAAGCTTCTACAACCTGCAAACGTTTCAATGCCTCGCTCTTTCTCTGTTGTGAACCTTCATTCCCGGCTTTGTTGCGCAGATCATAGGAAAGTTCATCAAGGTCAAGCCTTGAAAGCAGTTTATATAAGGCGTCTGCTCCCATATCAGCAATAAACTTGTCAGGATGTTCATCATCCAGCAGCTGATTTTCCTTTGGAAGCGAATCCACGATATCAATATATTCTTCCTCAGTAAGGAAATCAAGGTATTTCACGCCATCATTGCGTTTAATACCTGCATTGATAACTACATACCTCTCGTAGTAAATGATCGAGTCGAGCTTCTTGGTCGGAAGGCCAAGCAGGTAACCGATCTTATTGGGCAACGACTTGAAATACCAGATGTGCACAACAGGCACTACCAGTGAAATATGCCCCATTCTTTCGCGGCGCACTTTTTTCTCGGTAACTTCAACGCCACAGCGGTCGCAAACGATACCGCGGTAACGGATGCGTTTGTATTTTCCGCAATGACACTCGTAATCCTTCACCGGCCCGAATATTCTTTCGCAAAATAGACCATCACGCTCAGGCTTGTAAGTCCGATAGTTGATGGTTTCAGGTTTCAGCACTTCTCCGTGCGAACGTTCAAGAATTTCTTCGGGTGAAGCAAGACTGATACTGATCTTGGTGAAATTACTCTTAACCTTGTTATCTCGTCTGAATGCCATAGTTTATAGGAAATATTTGTAACATAACCATTTGTTTAACAAAAAATCCTGCATCCCCTGAAATATCAGGAGATACGGATAAATCACTTATTCCAGGTTCACACTTAATCCCAGTCCCCTGAGTTCGTGTAACAGAACGTTCAATGACTCGGGAATTCCGGGTAGTGGCATCGGATCTCCCTTGACAATGGCTTCATATGCTTTTGCACGACCCATAACATCATCGGATTTTACTGTCAGAATCTCCTGCAGGATATTGGAGGCTCCAAAGGCTTCGAGAGCCCATACCTCCATCTCACCAAAACGCTGACCTCCGAATTGTGCCTTACCTCCGAGTGGCTGCTGAGTGATAAGTGAGTATGGTCCGATAGAACGAGCATGCATCTTATCTTCCACCATGTGGCCAAGTTTGAGCATATAAATTACACCAACTGTTGCCGGCTGGTCAAACTGTTCTCCTGTTTCACCATCATGCAACCAGGTCTTTCCAAATTTTGGAACACCTGCTTTCTCAGTATAATCAGAGATCTGATCCAACGTTGCACCATCAAAAATCGGTGTAGCAAATTTTACCCCCAATTCTTTTCCGGCCCATCCGAGAACTGTTTCGTAAATCTGTCCAAGGTTCATACGGGACGGAACGCCCAGCGGATTCAATACTATATCGACTGGAGTACCATCGGATAAGAAAGGCATGTCCTCATCACGAACAATTCTTGAAACAATACCCTTGTTACCGTGTCGGCCTGCCATTTTATCGCCAATCTGCAGTTTGCGCTTTTTGGCAATATAAACTTTAGCCAGCTGAAGGATACCTGCGGGCAGTTCATCACCGATAGTAACATTGTAACGTTTCCTGCGGGCGACAGCTTCTGCTTCCTTGTATTTCATGATGAAATTGTTCACAAGGGCATAAATCATGTCATTTTTGTCCTTATCGGTAGTCCATTTACCAGGATTAACATTCAGATAATCAATCATCTGAAGTTGTTTCTGAGTAAATTTCACTCCTTTGGGAATCAGGTCGGTATTGAAATAATCCTTAACTCCCTGTGAGGTTTTGCCATTCACAAGGTTGAATAATTTCTCAACCAGAATATCCCTTAATTTATTGGTTTCAATCTCAAAGTCGCGGTCAATCTGCTCCAGAAGAGGCTTGGTAGCTACTTTGCCCTTTTTCTCTTTAACGACTCTGGAAAATAACTTTTTATCAATAACAACACCATTGAGTGATGGAGAAGCTTTCAGGGAAGCATCTTTTACGTCACCTGCCTTGTCTCCAAAGATGGCGCGCAACAGTTTTTCCTCCGGAGAAGGATCCGATTCACCTTTTGGCGTAATCTTACCGATCAGGATATCACCAGGTTTGACGATAGCTCCGATGCGGATCAACCCGTTCTCATCAAGATTACGTGTAGCTTCCTCGCTGACATTCGGAATATCAGAGGTAAACTCCTCCGAACCTCTCTTGGTGTCACGAACTTCCAGTGAATACTCATCAACGTGTATAGAGGTGAAAATGTCATCCCGAACGATACGTTCTGAAATAACAATAGCATCCTCATAGTTGTAACCCTGCCATGGCATGAATGCAACCTTCAGGTTACGTCCCAGTGCAAGTTCACCACCAGCTGTGGCATACCCTTCGGTCATAATATCACCTGATTCAACACGCATACCCTTTTTGACCATCGGTTTGAGGTCAATACAGGTACCCTGGTTGGTTTTCTTGTATTTTGGCAGGTTATAGGTCTTTGTTTCAGCGTCAAAGCTGACATAGCGCTCTTCTTCCGTCATGTCGTAGCGGACAATTATCTTGTCTGCATCAACATATTCGATAGTACCGGGGCCTTCAGCTACGATATTGATACGGGCATCCTTGGCAATGTTTTGTTCAAGACCAGTACCAACAATCGGTGACTCAGGACGCATAAGCGGTACAGCCTGGCGCATCATGTTAGAACCCATCAGCGCACGGTTTGCATCATCATGCTCCAGAAAGGTAATCAGAGATGCAGCGATAGAAGCGATCTGGTTTGGACCAACGTCCATCAGGTTTGCTTCTTCTCTTCCCGCAAGCGGATAATCAGCATCCAAACGAGCCTTCACCCTGGGATTTATGAAACGACCGTCATCATCAATAAGCGCATTTGCCTGAGCAATGATTTTGCCCTCTTCCTCTTCGGCAGTGTAATAGGTAACGTCATCGTTATTCAGATTGACTTTCCCGTTGTCTGCCTTACGATAAGGAGTTGCGATGAAACCAAGATTATTGATTTTGGCGAATACACAAAGTGAAGATATCAAACCGATGTTTGGTCCTTCAGGTGTTTCAATCGGACACAAACGGCCGTAGTGTGTATAGTGAACGTCACGAACCTCAAAGCCGGCACGCTCGCGGGATAAACCGCCAGGTCCCAAAGCCGACATACGACGTTTGTGCGTCATTTCAGCCAGCGGATTGGTTTGATCCATGAACTGTGACAGGGCGTTGGTTCCGAAGAAAGAGTTGATCACCGAAGACAGTGTCTTCGAATTGATCAGATCAATCGGCGTAAATACCTCATTGTCACGAACATTCATTCTTTCACGAATAGTTCTGGCCATCCTTGCAAGCCCGACTGCAAACTGGGTAAACATCTGCTCACCAACAGTTCTTACGCGCCTGTTTGACAAGTGGTCAATATCATCAACATCAGTTTTAGAGTTAACCAGCTTGATAAGGTATTTTATTATTTCGATGATATCGTGGTTTGTCAACACACGTGTATTCATCTCAATATTCAGACCTAATTTCTTGTTAATCCTGTAGCGACCTACTTCGCCAAGATCATAACGCACCTCAGAGAAGAACAGTTTGTCGATAACATCTCTTGCTGTTGCCTCATCCGGTGGTTCTGAATTCCTAAGCTGGCGGTAAATGTACAGCACAGCCTCTTTTTCAGAGTTACACTGGTCTTTTTGCAAAGTATTATAAATGATAGCATAATCACCGCTAACCGCATCTTCCTTGTGCAGAAGAATAGTTTTTGTACCGGATTCTATGATTTCATCCACATGGTCATTGGTAATGACGACCTCACGATCGACAATCACCTCATTTCTTTCGATGGAGACAACCTCGCCGGTATCTTCATCTACGAAATCCTCTACCCACGTTTTCAGTACACGGGCTGCCAGTTTTCGTCCGACAACCTTTTTCAGGGCTGCCTTTGAAATTTTAATCTCATCTGCGAGATCAAATATTTCCAGAATATCTTTATCGCTTTCGTAACCTATCGCACGCAACAGTGTTGTTACGGGTAACTTTTTCTTACGGTCGATATAGGCATACATCACGTTGTTGATGTCTGTAGCAAATTCGATCCAGGAACCCTTGAATGGGATTACCCTGGCGGAATAAAGTTTTGTGCCGTTGGCGTGCACACTCTGCCCGAAAAATACTCCGGGAGAACGATGCAGCTGGGAAACTACAACTCTTTCGGCACCGTTTATCACGAATGAACCGGTTTGAGTCATGTACGGAACAGTTCCCAGGTAAACATCCTGAACTACAGTGTCAAAATCCTCGTGTTCGGGATCGGTACAGAACAATTTGAGCTTGGCTTTTAACGGGACACTGAATGTCAGTCCGCGCTCAATACACTCTTCAATACTGTATCTTGGAGGATCGACCTGATAGTCAATAAACTCTAAAACAAAATTGTTTCTTGTATCTGAAATGGGGAAATTTTCCTGAAAAACCTTGAAAAGACCTTCCATTTTGCGGTCTTCCGGAGAGGTTCCCAACTGGAAAAATTCTTTGAAAGATTGAATCTGAACTTCCAGGAAATCGGGGTATTCAAATTTACTTCTGGTGGACGCAAAACTAATCCTTTGTTGTATATTCATTGAGGGCATTAGCTACCAAATTAAGGAACCAAAATAAAAACATAAAAGGTTTAGAATCCCTTGTGAGGATCCTAAACCGCTATAACCTACTAGGACAGGTCAATTCCTATCTGATTTCAACTTCAGCACCTGCTTCTTCAAGCTGAGCTTTCAGTGATTCTGCTTCTTCTTTTGAAACTTTCTCTTTGATCGCTTTTGGTGCACCGTCGACCAAATCTTTTGCTTCTTTCAAACCAACACCTACCAGGTCTTTAACCAATTTAACAACAGCAAGTTTGGATTGGCCACCAAATTTGAGTACTACGTCAAATTCGCTTTTTTCGACCGGTTCAGCTGCTTCTGCTGCTACAGGAGCTGCTGCTACTGCAACCGCTGCTGCTGCTGGTTCAATTCCGTATTCTGATTTGAGGATACCTGCAAGTTCGTTAACTTCTTTGACAGTCAGGTTAACTAATTCTTCTGCAAGTTTTTTAAGATCTGCCATACTACTTGAGATTTTAAATATTAATGGATTTTTTTCTTACTTGTAATTTTTCTTATGCAGTGCGCTGCTCCAGTGTCTTCAGCAGGCCTGAAATGGTCTGACCTCCTGATTGAAGGGCAGAAACAACATTTTTAACAGGTGATTGCAACATGGAAATAATGCCACCGATAAGTTCTTCTTTTGATTTGATATCGATCAATGCATCAAGCTGATTTTCTCCGACATAAGTGCATTCTTCAACAAATGCTGCCTTGAAAACCGGTTTCTTGTTCTTTTTGCTGAACTCTTTGATTAATTTAGCAGGAACATTTCCGGTATTGGAGAATAATACAGATGTATTGTCTTTGAGTACGTCGTAAAGTTCTTCGGTATTCTTGTTAGAATTCTCTAATGCTTTACGGAGGAGTTTATTCTTAACTACAACCAGTTTTACTTCGCGCTTGTTACACAATCTTCTCAGATTACTAGTAACCTCGGCGTTCAGACCTGAGATATCGGCAATGTAAAAATGGTTGTATGAATTGATCTCACTGGTCAATTTATCTATAACCTCTAATTTATCTGATCTTTTCATAGCAACAATTTAACTTTCCAGGCAGGATTTAGGCTCTACCTGAATGCCGGGGCTCATGGTGCTGGAGAGGTAAATACTTTTGATGTACGTACCTTTAGCAGCTGAGGGTTTTAACTTCTGAATTGTGTGAACAAATTCCTTTGCGTTTTCCACAATCTTGATTGGATCGAATGATACTTTTCCGACGGAAGTGTGTACGATACCGAATTTGTCTACCTTGAAATCGATTTTACCCATCTTTACTTCTTTGACGGCTTTTCCGACTTCCATGGTAACTGTTCCGCTCTTAGGATTAGGCATCAAGCCTCTTGGTCCTAAAATACGGCCCAATGCACCTACTTTTCCCATTACAGGGGGCATAGTGATAATGACGTCCACATCGGTCCAACCACCTTTGATTTTTTCGATATAGTCATCAAGACCAACAAAATCAGCACCTGCTTCAGTTGCTTCAGCCTCCTTGTCGGGAGTTACCAAAGCCAAAACACGTACTTCTTTCCCTGTTCCATGGGGCAAAGTTACAACACCACGAACCATCTGATTAGCTTTCCGAGGATCTACTCCCAACCGGACATCAATGTCTACGGAAGCATCAAACTTCGTAAAGGTTATTTCCTTCACAAGCTTGGCAGCTTCTTTAAGTTCATAGAATTTCCCGGCTTCGAGTTTCTCCAATGCAGCTTTCTTATTCTTGGTAACTTTTGCCATTTAACCTTAACTTTTATTAGTTATTAAAAGGTGATGTACCTGTTACGGTTATCCCCATACTTCTTGCAGTACCTGCTACCATGCGCATACCTGCTTCAACCGAAAAGCAATTAAGGTCTGGCATCTTAATTTCTGCAATCTCTCTTACCTGATCCCAAGTAACCGATCCTACTTTTTTTACATGAGGCTCGGCAGATCCTGATTTGATCTTAGTAGCTTCAAGTAGTTGAATGGCCACCGGCGGAGTTTTTACTACGAAGTCAAAAGACTTGTCAGCAAAAACCGTGATGACAACCGGTAATACCTTACCGGCCTGATCTTGGGTTCTGGCGTTGAATGCTTTACAGAACTGCATGATGTTCACACCCTTAGATCCTAACGCAGGACCTACAGGAGGTGAAGGATTTGCTGCACCACCCTTGATCTGTAACTTGATAAATCCAGCAATTTCTTTAGCCATAACGTTTTATAAAAAATTTACTTTACTCCTTTTCCACTTGCATAAAGCTAAGCTCCAAGGGGGTTTTACGACCGAAAATCTTAACCATAACCTTTAGTTTCTTACGTTCCACATTGATTTCCTCAATGGTTCCGTTGAAACCGTTAAATGGTCCGTCGGTCACTTTAACGGTCTCTCCAACGAAGAATGGCACATCGAAATCTTCGCCACTCTCCTGTAACTCATCAACTTTGCCCAGTATTCTGTTCACTTCGGCCAGACGCATAGGGACAGGGTCTCCGCCCTTGGTATCACCAAGGAAACCGATTACATTGGGAATGTTTCTGAGTTTGTGTGAAGTTTCCCCTGCAAGAGTAGCTTCAATCAGAACATATCCGGGAAAAAAATTGCGCTCTTTGGCAACTTTCTTTCCGTTACGGATCTGAAATACCTTCTCTGTAGGGATTAAGACCTGAGAAACAGCATCCTGAAGACCGCCATTGGCTATCTCATTCTCGATATACTCTTTGACCTTCTTCTCTTTACCTCCGATGGCTCTAAGAACATACCATTTGTGTTGACTTTCGCTCATTAGGGATCTCTCCAGGAAAAATTAATAGAAAAAACTGTAAACGACTTTCATAACGCCTCTGAAAGTGACGTCAATACCGAAAATCAACAGTGCGATTATAAGGGAAGCAACTAATACAACAATAGCACTACCACGTAACTCGCTCCATGTCGGCCATGAGACCTTCTGAACTAGTTCGGTGTAGGATTCAGTGAAATAATTCGTCAATTTCATCTGTTATTTATTTGTTTTTTTAATGGTCAGATACAATCGTCCGTTTTACCGGACTTCTATCATCTGTTAAAATTCATTATCTCACCGGTTTCTCTATACATCCTTAACATCACTCATTATCTGAATTTTGAGTCAGGAATGCTTTACTTGAAATTGATGCGAACAAATTTAGACGGACAGGAAGAGTCGAACTTACCTATGCTTCCGACAAGCTATCCGTTGTAATAGTCCCGGATAAGAATCCGGGACTATTTATATGAAGTATTTTACTTCAGATTATTTCAGGATCTCAGTAACCTGACCTGCACCTACCGTACGGCCACCCTCGCGGATAGCGAAACGAAGACCAAGGTTCAGAGCAACAGGATAGATCAACTCAACAGTGATGGTAACATTGTCACCTGGAAGAATCATTTCGGTTCCTTCAGGAAGATTGATCTCACCAGTGATATCCAGTGTACGGATATAGAACTGAGGACGATATTTGTTGTGGAATGGAGTGTGACGTCCACCTTCTTCTTTCTTCAGGATATAAACCTCAGCTTTGAAAGTTGTGTGAGGAGTAATTGATCCCGGTTTTGCAAGAATCATACCACGTTTGATCTCTTTCTTGTCAACACCGCGAAGCAACAAACCTACGTTGTCACCAGCTTGTCCGTCATCAAGAATTTTACGGAACATTTCAACTCCGGTACAGATTGTTTTGCGGTTCTCAGCGCCAAGACCGATCAATTCGATTTCGTCACCAGTATGAATTTTACCCATTTCAATACGACCTGTAGCAACAGTACCACGGCCTGTGATTGAGAATACGTCCTCAACCGGCATCAGGAATGGTTTGTCAACGTCACGGGGTGGGATTGGAATCCAGGTATCAACTGCATCCATCAGTTCCATTACTTTTTCTTCCCATTGAGGTTCGCCATTCAGTGCACCAAGAGCAGAGCCCATGATAACAGGAGTGTTGTCACCATCAAATTCATAGAAAGAAAGAAGATCACGGATTTCCATTTCAACAAGTTCAAGGATTTCAGGATCCTCAACCATGTCAACCTTGTTCATGAAAACAACAAGGCGGGGAACGTTCACCTGACGTGCAAGCAGGATGTGCTCGCGGGTCTGAGGCATTGGACCGTCAGTTGCAGCAACAACAATGATAGCACCATCCATCTGGGCAGCACCAGTTACCATGTTCTTAACGTAGTCAGCGTGACCGGGACAGTCAACGTGAGCATAGTGACGATTTTCAGTTGAATACTCAACATGAGCAGTATTAATGGTAATACCACGCTCCTTTTCTTCGGGAGCATTATCAATTGAATCAAAAGTCTTGATCTCTGAAAGACCTTTTTTTGCCAACACCATTGTGATAGCGGCAGTAAGAGTTGTCTTACCGTGGTCAACGTGACCGATAGTACCAATGTTCACATGGGGTTTCGACCTGTCATAATGTGCTTTAGCCATAATAAATAATTTTGTTTAATTTCTAATCTTATATGTCAATTCATCTAATCTCTTTTAAACCAATAGGCTGCGAGACTATCACTCACAACCCTACCACACTTAGTGGTCTTTCACTAAGAATACATTAAGCAAACTGGAGCGGGAGACGGGACTCAAACCCGCGACCCTCAGCTTGGAAGGCTAATGCTCTATCAACTGAGCTACTCCCGCTTATTTGCCCATCTTTGCCCCGGAGTTATGTCGCGTGCATGGTGGGGAGAGCAGGATTCGAACCTACGAAGGCATACGCCAGCAGATTTACAGTCTGCCCCAGTTGGCCGCTTTGGTATCTCCCCCTTAACGGGATTGCACCCTGGCGACAAGAACATTCTCAATTCCAAAGAGCAAAACCATTTTATCCGATTTTACTCTTCAAAAATGGTTTGCAAATTTAAACTATTTTTTTTTCTTAAAATCAATTCAGTTAACTTTTTTTAAAATTATTTGTTGTTGATTTTAGTTTTGTATTTTTCAATCTGTTTTTTCAACGCATCTACCGACAAATCTACTGCTTCTTCGAAAGTTTTTGCCTGCTTTTTGGCAAACAAAGGGTCGTTGGCGGGAACAGAAAGCTTTATTTCACTGACCTTATTTTCACGATCTTCGTCCTTCTCAAGCTTAAGCATGACTTCAGCTCCGATGACACTGTCAAAAAATTGATCCAGTTTGTTTAACCGTTTTTCACAAAAGTCGATCAGCTTCTGGTCGGCTTTAAAATGAACCGTTTGTACTTTTACGTCCATAATTGTTCCTCCTCTAATTTAAGCTCTTGGATGAGCCTGGTTGTATATAGTCTTCAACTTTTCAAATGAGGTATGTGTATAAACCTGCGTTGCGGCAAGGCTTGCATGCCCCAAAAGTTCTTTGATCGCATTTAGGTCTGCCCCACGATTTAAAAGATGTGTCGCATAACTGTGCCGGAGTACATGCGGACTGCGTTTTTCCATCGTTGTGACAAGACTCAGGTATTTTCTAACAATCCTGTACAGGAGCTTTTCATATGCCTGCTCCCCTTTGTCCGTAACAAAAAGATGATTGTTTGAATTGCCGAAAAGATTATTCCGGACTTCCAGATACCTGGTAAGATCATTGCTTATTTCTGAAGGATACGGAATCAGGCGCTCCTTGTTCCGTTTTCCCAGTACTTTTACGACCCGCTCCTTCAGATGCAGATCTGCCATCCTGATACCCATCAATTCGGAAAGCCGCATTCCTGTACCATAAAATAGCGAAAGAACTGCTTTATCCCTTAATCCCGTAAAATCTTCCGGGAAAACAGAGGTATCCAATAGCCTGTTCATCTCATTCTCCTGAACAAACTGGGGTAATTTTTTTCCGCTTTTCGGCATCATTACCAGATCGGTCGGATTTTTATTCATTAATCCCTCCCGCAACAAATACTTGTAAAGGGATCGCAAAGTCGAAATTTTGCGTTTTACACTTACTGCTGTCATCCCCTGGTCCATGAGCGAAATGACCCACTGTCTTATAAGATGATGATCAACCTCTACCAAAGAAAAATCCCCAACCATATCATTACCAAACTGGATGAATTGGTCGAGGTCCTTCTCATAAGCAGTCACCGTATGTCCGGAATACCGCTTTTCATATTTTATGAAACCAAGAAATTGTTCGAAGTGTTGCATTCAAACGAAAATTGAAATCGGAAGGAATTTACTACTTTTTCCTTCAAAATGCAATTTTATGAGCTAAAATCTCAATTATCTTCTGAACGCTGTAATTGCTCAATGTAAATAGCCTTCTTAATCTCTGTACGACGAGTAATCGAAGGTTTTTCAAAGGCTTGACGGCCACGAAGTTCTTTCACTGCACCAGTTTTTTCAAACTTTCTTTTGAAACGTTTCAGTGCTCTTTCAATGTTCTCGCCGTCTTTAATAGGAATAACAATCATACGTTAACTTTTTTACTTTGTTCTTTGTCTTTTCGGATCGCAAAATTAGAAATATTATGCAATACATGCAAGATTTCTTAATAAAATTCTCAAAAAAGAGAAAAATATCAAAATTTAGTATCTGCTATTGCAATATAAGGCAGAATGCGACGCAATGAATCTGCTGAAAAAATAGCATTAAGCTCTTCCTTCCTGTTGAACTTCCCTGATGAATCACGTTTATTTACAATTTTTCTTGCTGTCCTGAACCCGATATAGGGATGCCTGCCCAATTCGGACAATGACAAAAAATTAACTTCCAGTTTTTTCACTGTCAAGGAATCGACACACATCCCACGTGAAGACTTCTGCCATAACTCTTCCGTCATTCCATAGATATCCCTCAATTGTGACACAGAATAAAAACCTCCGATCAGGTTCCTGTACTTGAGTATCCTGGAAGCCAGGACAGGGCCTATGCCGGGAAGTGATTCGAGCTGCGCTGAATCAGCCTTGTTGATTTCGACCATTACAACCGCCCTTTTTATCAGTCTGACCGAATTCATCATGGTATCCTTCCGTCCACTGACTGTCAATACTTTTGCATTGGAAGGTGAATTCCCGGTTTTAATCCCTGGCGGCCTGGCTTGCAAAGGGACAACCAACCGGACCTTAAGTTTTTCATATAGGTCATCTGTCATACCGTACAATTTACTTATATCTTCCTTCCTATAGAATTTTCCGCCTTTTTGAAGATACTTGATCCAGTTCCCGGCCAAACCTGCCGGAACACCCAGTTTTATCAGATCTTCCCGGGTAATATGGTTTGGATCAAAGATTCCTTTGACTGGATTGCCATTCAGTTCATTACCAGGAGTATTTCCGGCATAATATTTCTCTGCTTCCGCTTTCAATTCTGATACATCACTGTCTTTTTCAGGTACCATGTGCGGAATCAAATAATCTATGCAAACTGTAGCCAGCAGGATAAAAACCAGTACCAGCAAGCCGTTTCTTTCCCTGCGTGTAAATAAAAAATATTCGCGAATTTGTCTGAAAATCATGGATAATAAATTTTTCAGACATAAGTTACCCCGATTCCCGGAGAAAAACGAATTGATGGAGATGGACTAGAAAGGATAACCGATAGCAAAGACGAAGTTAATGTTTCCCTTGTCAAAATAATTTGAAGGAGGTATCCACCTGTAACCTTCGGTGAGGGCAGGATTGTGCATCTTAAGTCCAAAATCCAGTCTCAGGATAACGTACGAAAAATCATATCTCATTCCTAATCCTGAACCAATAGCCACCTCCTTGAAAAAGCTGTTCAGCTTGAATTCCGTGCCAGGGCGGTTGTCCCTGACCGACCATATATTTCCCATATCGACAAATAGGGCCCCCTCAAATGAACCGACCAGTTTAAACCGGTATTCTGCATTTACCTCCAGTTTTATGTCGCCCGACTGGTTGGGAAATTCTGTTGGGTTTGACACATATGAGCCCGGACCGAGTGTCCTGATCGGCCATGCCCTGATACCATTCGCTCCGCCTGAAAAATATTTTCGTTCAAAAGGCATCTGGTCCGAGTTCCCGTAGGCAAATGCAACGCCTCCATAGGCTCTGACAGCAAAAGCATTGTACATCCCCTCTATCCAACCTCGCCTGTATTCAAAGTCCATTTTAAAGTACTGGGCAAATGGAGTATTCAGAAAATAATACTGGTTTAACTTTCCGTCTTCAGAAGTGTATGCGGGTCTGTTGAATATCTTGTTAAAACCGTAAAGAACATTGCCGGCAGTTTCAAAATTCGATTTGATTACCAGGTAATCAGTTTTCTTCTGTGTCTGCGTGCTATAGGTATAAGAATAATTAAAGGAGGATATTGAGTGATCGACGTAAGAACTTTTTATATATAAATTCTCAATTTTGGCCAGGAATGCTGAGTCCAGGGCAAACATTTTCACCAGGTTAAGATCCAGCAAATTCACTCTGTGAGTCGTGAAATTTGATGATTTCCATTGATAACCAAATGCAGTACGTGCGATGGTTCTGGTATAATCAGGAGTATTCTGAAAATTGTAGGAAGTATTAAAAAACGTCTGGGGAGTTGAGTATTTGAAAAAATCGATATTCAAATTCGGCGCCATGAATTTTGGAACAGTAATTTTTGCATCAACCCCGGTTTCGCTTGAATAAAAAGTAGTGGTCGAATCTTGTGTCCCGTAACTGTGCTTCTGCCTGCCTGCCAGAAACATGAGGTCAAAGATTTCTCCTCCCCTGAAGAGGTTTTTATGCTGATATCCAAGATTACCCGCAATGCCAAAATTTCCAAGTGAATTGGTCCCTTCGATACTTGCACTGTAAGACTGACTCATGCTCGGGGTTAGCTGAATATAACAATCAAGTGTCGGATTTCCCAATGAATCCTTTTGCGCAGTCTCAGTAAAACGTATGTTGATGAGTTTAAACAGCCTGGAGGCAAAAAATTCATTGTAAGTCCGGTCGACCATGTCAATACTATAGTACCCCTTGTCTGCCAGATGATTGGCGTTCATCAGCAGATATGGCTTAAGCCTTCTTTTGTCCTTGTATATAAAAAAATGATTGCCAATTTTCAAAGTATCACTCATCGTATCTTCATTACTGCCATTGGAGGTCAATAGCGCACTCTGAAGATCTTTTTCATTTGTGTAATAAAAATTTCTGTAAGTATATTTCTGATGATTTCTTTTGGCGACCTGATTCAGGGAATCATTGAAGGATTCTTTTTCTACAACAAGTTTCAGATCAACACCATGCTCTTTGTTTAATGAGTCAGCTTCATAGTAGAATATATTCTTGGTTGATTTAAAGTAGCCTTCGTTTTGCAGTTTTCTCAATAACCTCTGACTCTCACTGCCTAGCCGATCTGAATCGAAAAGGGAATTTGGCTTTATAAAACCTTCATTTTCAGAATTTTTCAATACATTCCGTAATGAATCATCCCTGATATCTGTTTGATAAGTCCTGATCTTATATGGCTGGTTTGTGGTAATATAGTAATTTACTTCTGCCTTTCCATTGGATCGTAAAATTGCGCTGTCCCTGATTATAGCATTGTAGTATCCTCTATTCTGAAGAAATCGCCTGAATTCCTCATTGGTCTTAACTGTCAGAAAAGGGTCATAAATCACGGGAGCTTCGCCTATTCTTTTGAGCCAGTTATTTTCCTTTTTCTTGCTGGAAAGATTGTACAGGCCGAGATGAAACCTCCAGAAACCAAAAATCTTTGTATTAGGTTTCTGTTTCTGGTAGCTCTTCAGTTCATTTTTATCTATTGTTTTCTTATCAATTTCTATATTGACCTTTGAAAGCAGGTATTCATTTTCAGGCACATACTTATTTGTCTGACATCCTGCCACCAAAAAAGAAAACAGGACAACTCCTGCTGTAAGACGCCTATTTAAAATTACAAGCTTCAATCTGTCCATCATTAAACTAAAACAAAGATAATCAACCCAGCTAATTAAAAATGGATTATTTTTGAATAAACTATTTACCGGCAATACGGATGATCTCAAAACAGAAAATTGAACAGATTCGTTCCTTGTCTGACAAGAAAGAGCGGGATAAGTCAGGTTTGTTCGTTGCAGAGGGAGAGAAACTTGTGTTTGATCTGTTGCGTACCTCATTGAAAATGGTGGAATTGTACCTTACCGGAAGAGAGCTGTCGGCTGCTAATGAGAAAAAGGTTCCTGTCAATACTATCAGACTAAGTGACAAAGAAATGGAGCGAATTTCAGCCTTCAAAAACCCGTCATCCGTACTCGCCGTCTTTAAAATTCCCAATGTTGCGCCAGTATCTGAAAGTTTGTTTCAGAGTCTCAGCCTCGTTCTGGATCACATCCAGGATCCCGGGAATTTTGGAACCATAATCAGAACAGCCGACTGGTTTGGGATCACAAATGTTTTTTGCTCCCCGGATTGTGCAGATATCTTTAATCCGAAATCCGTGCAGGCGTCCATGGGCGCACTGGCTCGGGTACAGGCTCATTATCAGGACCTCCCTGAACTATTAAAAAAAGCAGTCGGTATGGGCATTCCTGTATTTGGCACTTTCATGGATGGAGAAAATATCTTTGAATCCGATCTTGCATCTCAGGCACTTATTGTAATGGGTAGCGAAGGAAAAGGAATTTCTGCCGACCTGGAAGAGTATTTAACAAGGAGAATTTCTATCCCACCCTACCCCGCCGGTAAAAAAGAGCTTGAATCTTTGAATGTAGCAGTCTCTGCTTCAATTATCTGCGCCGAATTCCGGAGAAGAAATAAATCCTGATTTTTCGAATATAAACCCTCAAGGTTCCCATAACCTTGAGGGTTTATATTCGAAAAATCAGGATTTGTAGAGCTGACCGATCATTTCTGCCACACGCTCTCCATCAACTGCTGAAGAGACAATACCCCCGGCGTACCCGGCACCTTCCCCGCACGGGAAAAGGCCCTTTATCTGAAGTTGTTCCAAAGTCTCTTCTGATCTTGGTATTCGGAGCGGTGAAGATGTTCTGCTTTCGGCTCCGAGAACAATCGCTTCATTGGTGAGGTATCCGTTGCTTTTTCTCCCCATTTTCAATAATCCCTCCCTTAAGCGCATTGTGACAATGTCGGGCAGCCAGCTTCCCATATTGGAATTTGTGAGGCCCGGCCTGTAAGAGGTTTCTGGCAATGAATCGGACAAACGGTTGTTGACGAAATCTGACAGTCTTTGCGCCGGAGCCAACTGACTTCTACCTGCAGCAATAAAGCAATTTTTTTCTACTGCCTGCTGAAACTCCAGTCCTGCAAAATTCCCAAACTGGTGAAATTCCGTTGGAATATCCTCCATCCTTATTTCTGTCACCATGCCGGAATTGGCAAACTTACCACCCCGGCTCGACGGGGACATCCCGTTAACAACCAATTCTGAAGGAGCTGTTGCTGCCGGAACCACTACACCTCCCGGACACATGCAAAAAGAGTAAACACCACGATCACCCACCTGTTCAACCATGGTATATGCAGCTGGTGGCAGATACTTTCCCCTGCCAACACCGTGGTACTGGATTTTATCAATCACCTCCTGTGGGTGTTCGATACGAACGCCGATGGCAAAAGTCTTTGCCTCTAGCTCGATCCTGTTTTTTTGCAAAATATAATAGATATCCCTCGCTGAATGTCCTGTTGCCAGGACAACTGCCAATCCTTCCACCCTGTCCCCGTTTTGCAACACAACCCCTTTGATTCGGTCATCCTGCAGGATAAGATCCTTAACTCTGGAATTAAAATAATAGGCTCCTCCGGCCTTTTCAATAGTCTCCCTGATAGACTCTATCACCTTTGGTAAAACATTTGTCCCAATATGCGGATGTGCTTCCACAAGTATTTCATCCTGAGCCCCATGGAAATTCAGTACTTCCAGGATTTTCCTAACATCCCCCCTCTTTTTTGAACGTGTATACAGTTTTCCGTCAGAAAATGTACCGGCACCTCCCTCTCCATAACCATAGTTTGAGTCGGGATTAATAATCTGCTCCCTGTGTATTGCCGAAATATCCTTCTTTCGATCATTTACTTTCTTACCCCTTTCAAGAATAATTGGTTTAAAACCCAGTTCAATGAGATGCAGGGCGGCAAATAATCCTGCAGGTCCTGCGCCTACAATCACTACAGGCTTTTTATTGCCTACATACTGATAATTAAAATGAGGTTTGCTTGCAGGTTCAGGTATTTCATCAATAAATATCTCGAGGGAGAGATTGATTCGGATTCTGGAATTTCTTGCATCAATGGAATGACGTACAATCCTTATCTGATAGATCCGGTCTTTGTCAATTTTCAATGCAAAAGAAACGGCACTCTTGAGTTGTCCGGGTTCTCCTGCCTCAGCAGGAGTTACAGATATATTAAGCTCTTTTTTCATTTTCTATGCTCTTGTTAAATAGTTATCAAGTGGACCATCTGCAATAAGATTTGATTTGCAGAACTTCGTTGCCATCTGTTATATGAACATTGGTCCACAGATGTTTCATAAGAAAATAATTTTGATCTTCAATGGACAAATGGAACCCTCAGCCAACTATACATTTTCTTTTGTGAGCTTTTGTTCATGAGGGTTTCATGTGTTTACAATTTGTTCTGAAACGACAGATGGAATGCGCTAATCTTCATGACCATCCCAAATAATGATTTACAAACAAGAGCTTTTCATCAGAATATAAAATTGATTATGGACACTCTGTTCACATCACGGATAACCGGAGAAAAAGGAAATCCCGGCTTCATTTATGTTCAGTACAAGTGAACATATTTGTAATAACTGATATCAACCGGTTATTCAAAATAAAAAATCAGGGTGAAAATATTGGAATTCAATTTTTCCAGTACATAGCCATAATAAGGCAGGGAATATTGCGAGGTCTGAGTGGTATCATGCCTTAACAGATTATTCAATCCATAGGAAAATTTAAACTCTGTAGTGAACCTGAAAAAAGGGAAATAAGTGTCAAGGCCGAATGCAACCTCGGCATAATATCCGTTTCTCTTCAGATGCAAGACACTTTCAGATATCCTTTTGCTTTCAAGATCCCTCCTATACGCTCCACCACCATAAATATACGGCCTTATATTATTGTATCTCAAACCCTTGTATCTAAAACCTATAGGTAGATCAATATAGGCAGACGGAGTAGTGAGATAGCGTTCATGAGTTATCGATGGATAAAGTGTACCGCCTATGGCAGGTTCACTTATATACTTATCAATGTTCTTTGAAAATATTAACTGTCTGCTGCCAAGGGACATACCCGGAGTAAAACGAAAATCGACAACATCGTTCATCCTTAAATTTAAAACACCACCAACAGTAAATCCGGGTTTCAAAGGATAACACTCCACCCTGAATGAACGAATTCCCTGGTAATAATTTGCCGCATACTGATCCAAGCCGGGATTCTGGTTAAAGACGGGATTCTGCATAACATCAGAATAATGGGCAAACCTGTAGTCCATCGTATTGACTCCAAGATAGAACCCAAAATGTATCGTCCGGTCATCAAAACGAGAGAGATTTTTGTCCTGGGTCAGTTGCGCAGACAAAGGACAATACACTCCAGACAGAAGAAGCAAAAATACGATCAAACTGACCCTGGTCCTTTTTCTCATTTCTCAGTTCTGTTTATTCTTTAATCCTTTAAACGATTCCCGGCGAATACCAGGTATGCTCTTCCCTGATTCTTCGCTGCCGTTTCAGTTTTTCTTCCCGATGTAGATGGTTGCTATACCAAAGGTTAGACGATATTCCGTAATCTGTACAAACCCGGATTCCTTCATAAAAGTAATGAATTTTTCTCCATCCGGAAATTCTTCAACAGATTCAGGCAAATATGTATAAGCCGATTTATCACCAGAAACAATTCTTCCGAACCAGGGCATCAGATTCTTTGAATAAATTCGGTAACCAAACCTGACCAGCGGCTGACGGGGATTGGAAAACTCCAGGACACATAGGGTTCCTCCGGATTTCAGTACCCTGTAGAGTTCAGATAATCCCCTGGACAAGTTTTCAAAATTTCTGACACCAAATGCAACCGTAGCAACATCAAAAGACTTATCCGGAAATTGTATATCTTCAGAATCTCCCGTCATCAGGGTGATTTTTTCTTCCAGACCCATTTTCCTGAGCTTATCCTGCCCAACCGCTATCATTTCCCTGGAAATATCTATGCCGGTAACTTTCCGGGCACCTGATTTCAAAGCTGCAATGGCAAAATCGCCGGTGCCTGTGGCAACATCCAGGATGGTTTCAGGAGATTTGCCTGAAATCAGCCTGATAGCTTTTCGCCGCCACATTTTATCAATGCCGAACGAAAGGGTATGATTCAGGAAATCATATTTCGGCGCAATACTATCAAACATGGTGGCGATCTGCACTTTCTTACCGGCAGAAGAATCCCTGTATGGTTTTACTTCTCTCATTCAAAATCTTCCAGTGTTTCACTCACCATCCCTTTGTCTACAAAGCCCATAGACTCATCATCGATCCGGATTTCGCCCTTGGTGACATGGCCAAGTGTCATAACCGGAATCTTACGGTCAAAAAGATAATCTACAAATTCATCTTCTTTTTCTTTGGACACTGTTACAACATACCTTCCCATGCACTCCCCAAAAAGGAAAGCATCGCCTCTGATCTCCGCATCTGTAGTAATGTCGAATCCAAGATCATTAGGCAATGCACTGCGCAACAGCGTGAAAAACAGACCACCAATACCGACTGGGCTTGCAGAAATCACAAGGTCCTTATTTATCACCTCTTTCATTGTTTCCGACAAACGGCTTTCGGTTGATAGGCTAAATTTCATCAAAGGCCAGTCTTTAATTTCGTGATAGAACTCAAGATATTCAGAAGCATTGACGTCATTGTATGAACGGCCTATCAGCAAAAGATTGTCACCTTTTTTTCTGAATCTTGGTTGAAGAAGTTTTTCCCTGCTCCTGAGTTTTCCGAAAAGACTTATTATAAGTGTTGGCGGGACAAAACCTCCATCACCGGAGTAATCATAATGTAACTTTCTTTGCGAAAATTTCAGGTTAAAACTCTTGGCAGCAGCATCAAGTCCGAGACGGGCAGCCATAACCATCTCCTGAGCAATAGGGTTGGCAAACTCTACGTGGTTTATGAAACTGCTGATAGAAACAGGTTCTGCACCATAGCAAACCAGTCTCCTGACTGCTTTGGCAACTAGAATCTGTGCTGCATCAAAAGGATCAACTGCGAGCCGGCGATGATCTGCATATATCGTCAGGGAATAGAATTTTTCATCTTCATCCAGCTGAAAGATGCCTGAATCATCTGAATTGTCATTACCTACCAGGGCTGGATCCGGATCCGGGGCTGCAAACTCATTGAAAATATTGACGGGTGAAAGATGAGGAATGGCAAGCATTGAATATATAACGCTTTGCAGGTCTTCCGGTTCAGGTATCTGATCTATTGTAAAAGGTTTCGGGCTATTTTCACTCATTTCCATGGTGTAAATTTTTCAACAAAGATAGTTGATTAGATGAAATACACATCTTGATGAATGATAACCAACCGAAAATGATTACGTGGGTATTTGTTTCACATTCTTCGATCCAGGTGGCAATTAAAAAAACAAATTATATACACATGAAACGAGCCTGGTCAAAGCCAGCAAAAGGTGATGCAAAACATTTGTGATTCCCAATTTTAAGCACTTATATTCAGTATTTTAACAATGTTATTCATGAATCAAACGTGCAGGATGGAAAATCACCAAACGGGATAATGGAAACAATATGCTAATCACAGTCAGCAACTTAAATATAAAATATTAAGTCATGAAATACGTTCTGATTATCTGTAACAAATATTTTCCGGAAATCGCCGGGAAATACCATCTCATTTTTTTATATTTTAGCCTAATAAAACAAAGTTATTATGCCAAAAATCGCGCTCATTACCGGTGCAACTTCAGGAATTGGAGCTGCTACTTCACATCTCCTGGCTTCCAACGGATTTGACCTGATTCTTACAGGAAGAAGAAACAAGCGGCTGGTCGAACAGGAACACGAACTTTCCTCAAAATATAAAGTAAAATGCCTGCTTCTTTGTTTTGATGTCAGGAAACTGGCACAAGTTCAGACTGCTCTTGATTCACTTCCGGAAAACTGGAAAGCCATAGATGTTCTGATTAACAATGCAGGACTGGCAGTTGGCATGGACACGGTCGACAATGGTGAAATTGACGATTGGGAAAGAATGATTGATACCAACGTCAAAGGGTTACTTTATATGTGCAGAAAGATAACGCCCTGGATGAAGGAGCGGAAAAAAGGCCATATCATCAATATCTCATCCCTTGCAGGAAAAGAAGCCTATCCGATGGGAGGTGTTTATTGCGGTACTAAACACGCCGTCCAGGCAATTTCTCACGCCATGCGGATAGAACTTCTGCCTTATGGAATCAAGGTGGGCACAATCGCACCCGGAATGGTTGACACTGAATTTTCAAATGTTCGCTTCAAAGGTGATGATGAACGTGCAAAAGGTGTTTACAAGGGTATGACACCTCTTTCTCCGGATGATATAGCTGAAACGATACTCTTCCTCATCACACGTCCTGCACATGTCAATATCGACGATGTGTTGATAATGCCCACTGCACAAGGCTCTGCCAGGGATGTATACCGGAATCCCCAGCCCTGAAAAAAAGAAAAGATTTAATGCTATTTTTGTAAAAAAATCTGGAGATGAAGATAGAAGTATCCAATGGGGAAATTGCCGATAAACTGACTATCCTGGAAATCAAGCTTGAGAAAATTAAGGATGAAGCAAAACTGATCAATCTTAAGAATGAATATGAAGAGGTTAACCGGTGCATGAACTCAATAATGGATAAGTCTCATGCGTTATACCGCAAGCTTTACGAAATAAATGGACGTTTATGGGAAATTGAAGACCATATACGTGATCTGGAGCGTGCAAAGGATTTTGGTGAAAATTTTATACAGACCGCACGTTCTGTATATTTCATCAATGATGAACGCTCTGATGTAAAACGAAAAATAAACGAGGTTACAGGATCACAGCTCTTTGAGGAGAAGAGTTACGAGGAGTACAAATAGCACTTCAATTACTTTATGACCAACCTTAAAAATCCTCAACTTTAAAATCCGACCGAATTGAAGAAAGTATTAGTCTTTCGACTCTCAGCCATGGGTGATGTTGCACTGACTGTCCCGGTAATCCGCAATGTCATTGAAACGAACAGTGATCTGCATATCACTTTGGTGACAAGGCCCTTTTTTGCTCCTTTCTTTTTTGGGATACCACGAGTAAAATTATATTTCCCAAATCTCGAAGGGAAACACAAGGGAATCAAAGGGTTATACCGTCTTTTCAAAACACTCAGGAAAATGGGGCCTTTTGAAGATGTTGTCGATTTGCATTCTGTTCTCCGCACAAAAATATTGTCCATTTTCTTTAGATTAAGCGGGACTCCCGTCTTTTCAATCGATAAAGGAAGAAGTGCAAAAAACCGGCTGATCAAAACTAAAAAAATCACTTTCCTTCCTCACTCAATTCAAAGATATGCTGATACCTTTAATAAGGCAGGAATAACGGCCCAAATAGGAAAAGCGCCTTATATCGATTATTCAACAGAAGCGTTTCAAAGTGCCCGGAGCTTCCTACTGGGCAAAATACCTGAAAAGGAATACCTCAAAATCGGACTTTCCCCCTTTGCCAATACAGGACCAAAAATCTGGGGAATTGAAAATTTTAAAGAACTGATATCCCTGATTAACCAAAACCACAAGGCGGTTTTTTTCTTGTTTGGAGGTGGAGAGAAAGAGATCAAACTTCTGAAGCAATTGGAAAAACACAGCGAAAACGTTCACCTGGTTGCAGGGAAATTTACTCTTTCTGAAGAAATTGCCATGATTCGCATGTTGGATCTGATGATAGCCATGGATTCCTCCAACATGCACCTTGCTTCATTATCAGGAGTCAGAACTATATCTGTCTGGGGAGGTACCCATCCTGCTTTTGGATTTTCTGCTATCGGCCAACCTGAAGAATACCACATTCAGCCACCTGAAGGTATATTAACCTGCCGGCCTTGCTCCGTCTTCGGTGGAAAACCCTGCATCTATCCGACAATCAGGTGTATGGAATTGATTAAAGCATCCGACGTTTACGAAAAATTAGTGAAACTTGACGTATTGACCCAAAAAAATCAAAAAGGCTGAAGAAAAAAGGGCAATTAAAAGTCGACCGCAACTAATTTCTTACGACTTCAACTCCCCGGATCAAAATCAGTTCTGAATTGGCTTTAAAATAGTTCTGACTTTCTCTTTAAAATTGTTTTTCCGCCGGCGAAATGCCTTGTTGCGTTGATCGAACCGCAACAATATTTCAACAGCCTTCCCGGCAGGTTCCCCGCACAGTGAGGCATACTCTGAAGCAATCAACCGGAGAGTCTCTTCATCGGTATCCAGCTGCCGAAAATTCCGAACTCCCTTTTCAAAACTTACTGGGGCAAATTTCATCCTGTTAAGATCCACAATAGCAAAATTATACTGTTGTCCGTTTCTCTTGATCAGTGTATTGCCCGGAGAATAATCCAGATGATAGATACCTTGCTGATGCAAATGCTGCCAGGTAAAGCGAATCCACTGAATGAGGATATTTTCCTTGTCAGGAATCAGGTTGTTCAGTACATCCCGCACCGTGAAATCAGTCTGATAGTTCAGTGAAATATAATAACTTTCACTCAGCCTGCCATTTGACAAACACTCAAGATAAGCGACCGGCCTGGGTGTTGATGCCCCGGCATCAGTGAATCGCAGTGCATTCTGAAATGAACGCGCAGCCTTCGACCCTCTGAAATAAACGTAAGCAATTCGGTTTACCGGGTTTGGTATCTTAAAAGCTTTGACATTCAGCTCCCAACCTTGTTCCTCAAATACTTTAACTTCATTTCTGTCTTTAAAAATTGTTGTTCCGCTAACAGCAAAAAAATCAGGTAAATTTTTTACCCAACTCTCCAGTGTCTCAAAACCGGGTGCAACCTTATATTTGTTTTTTTTAATCATCATTTTTATCCCACACCGAATTTTCGCTTCAATGCATAAATCCCTGTTGTTTCAGCACTTCCAGAAGCATTCCTGAGAATAGTTCGTTGTCAGCCTTCTTGTAACGAATATCTGTAAATACCTGCGCCAATGTCTCTTTTTGATTCTCAGCCACAAACTTATGATTCTCAGGCAATGCCTCCTTTGCAGCATAAATATGGCTGATATCTTCAACTGAGTAATTTTTGTATGTCTCATTGTGCACTACAGCCTCCAAACCCAGACGATCCACCAATGGCGGATCTTCTGCAGGCCAGCCGATGGTTACGGTTGTAACAGGCACTACACCTGAGGGGAGCATGAGTATGTCAATGATTTTGCCGGCAAGATAGGTTGTTGTACCAAGATAACATATTCCAAGACCCTCACTTTCAGCTGCTACACAAACATTCTGTGCTACCAGGAGGGCATCAATTGCCGCTGTGAAAAAAGAGAGGAAATTATTATAACCGGGTTCCGCCTTGTTCTGTTTGCACCACAGGTTAAACCGGTTGAAATCGGCGCAAAATGTCAATACAACAGGAGCTTTCTCGACCATAGGCTGATTAAAGTGACATCCCGCCAGCATTTTTTTCATCTCTGCATCCCGGTTAACAACAATGCTGTAAACCTGCATATTCCCTGTAGTTGAGGCCCGGCACCCGGCTTCCAGGATACGGGACAGAAGTTCCTCCGGTATATCATCATCCGTATATTTTCGGATGGTGCGGTGTTTTAACAGAATATCCAGCATAACATCAGTTTTGTTGCAAAGATACAAGCAATCCGGAAGTATTTTCAATTTTGGATTTTCGAATTTGGATTTTGGATTTTTGGCTAACCGGTAGTGAAGATTGAAATCAAAATAGGTCAGAAAATCCTGAAAATCTACTGACCTATCCTAGTTTTCTTATCCGGAAGTATCCTGGTGCGCTATTTTTTGAATTCAATTTTAAATGTTATCACTGGCCATTCAGGAAGTTTCGACGGTTTGGAGATTACCAGGGCATCATTTTCCTGTTTCCATGATAGTTTGTCGCTGCTGCCAAGCAACCTGACTGAGGCGATTTCTCTTTTTGACAGTTTGGAATTTTTGCCCAATGAAACGATTTTTACATCGGATACAGGAACACCCATGCAGAAAGCGTAAAGCGTCTCACCTTTGGTAGTAAACCTGATATCTGCAGATTCATAGGACCTCACATCTTTTAATCCGCCAAAACGTCCTTTTACCTGTTGCTTAACTGTGGCAGGACCTTCTCCATAAATTTTCCAGGGACGTGTACCGTAAATTCCTTCCCCGTTCACCGGAATCCATGCGGCAATATCATTAAGTATATTCATTACATCGGGTTCCAGATCACCCTCCGGTGTTTGTACAACATTGAGCAGCAGGTTTCCGTTTTTGCTGACAATATCAACCAGCATTTGAATCACCTGTGTTCCCGTCATGTATTTTTGTCCTGTACGATAGTACCAGTCCCCGATGGAAGTATCTGTTTGCCAGGGGTAAGGGCTTATCGAATCCATAGTTCCCCGCTCAAGATCCTGAACCCAGCGGCCTTCTGAAGCTCGCAATTTGGCAGTGTAAACAGCCTCCAGTTTCCCTCCGTTTTTGACGATATCCTGGTTATAGAAGTGGGCAAGCATAGTTCGACCAACATCACCAAATGGAAGTTCACTATCTGAATACAGCAGATCAGGTTGGTAATTGTCAATAAGTTCTGTAATGCACGAAAGCCAGTTTTTTTGGTTCTCGGGATTGGTTGTCAGCCAGGCTTTGTCTTCTGGTGCAGTTTTGGGATGATACAGATCTTCAAATTCCGGATTGGTTCCGTCATATGGGACTCCGGCCATCGGACCGGCTTTGTCGGCACCACGGCTGGACTGAAACCACGTATAGCTGGCACCAAGATGCTCTGACACGCCAAAACGCAATCCCTCTTTTTTGGCAGCTTGCTGCCACAAGCCAACTACATCTTTTTTAGGTCCCATATTCACAGAGTTCCATTTGTGAATCTTCGAATTCCACAAAAAGAAATTATCATGATGAGTTCCCATACTTACGAAATACCTGGCTCCTGCCTTTTTATAAAGAGCCATCAGTTTTTCAGGATCCCACCTCTCCGCCTTCCAGAGCGGAATAATATCCTTGTATCCAAATTTTGAGGGATGGCCATAATGGGCAACATGATATTTATAATCATTATCATTTTCCAGATACATTTTCTTAGCGTACCAGTCTCCCTGTCTTGGAACCGCCTGCGGACCCCAGTGGGCCCAGATGCCGAATTTTGCGTCACGGAACCAGTCAGGATAACTGTATTGTTTGAAAGATTCAATCGTTGGTTCAAATTTTTGTGCATACAAACCGGTAAATGACAGTATCATCCCAACAGTCAGGAGAAATACTTTCCATACCTTTCCCTGATTAAATTGTCTCATATGAATTGGTTTTAATTTGATTAAAATGTGCACTTATTGGTTAATTATTAGTTATTCAATACAGTATCCGTTTCTGGATTCTTTTTGGCTATGATAATCTGATCCAGTGGCTTGTCAAACACCAGTTTGACAACCAGTACAGTATTAGCCATTTCGTTGGCTGGCAGATTCCGCAACCTAAGGTATGGTTGTTGAGAGAGGTGATCACTTGGACACAAATTTACCACGCAGTCAAGAGGACTGCCATCATTCAGCAAGGTGGCCTTTACTGGTAACACATTGACAGGCTTAAGCTTAAGACCATTCCCCACAAGGGCTTTATTTAAATGTATAAAAAGCGTCCGCTCTTGTTTCGTAATGAGTACTCCCGGAATATTTATTATTTCGCTGTCGAGTTGAACATTCAGGAAAGACTGTTCTACCGACTTCTTCCATTTACCGATTCTTTTCAGGATGGAGGCAGCCTCAGACGGAATCGTACCTTCCCCGGTCGGACCAACATTCAGCAAATAATTGGCATCCCTTGCCAGGTACCTGTCAATACTGCTTACCAGGTGTCGATCCGAATAATAATCCTCATCTTTTTTGAATCCCCAACTTTCCATTCCTACGGATTGACAAGCCTCTACCGGCTTTTCAAATTTTTTTGCCTCAGACGCAACATTATCATAATCACGTTCAGGTGTACCAAAATCTCCGTCATCAAAACCGCGGTTGTTAATCACCGCTTTAGGCTGAAGCTTCCGTATCATGTCATTTACAGTCGGGTCCTTGTAAACCGGAACATTCATATCCCACCAGAACCCATGAATTTCGCCATAGTTGGCACAAAGTTCCCTCACCTGTTCCTTCAGAAAAAACATGTATTTATCCCAGTCAGGTGTATCTTGTGGTTGAAGTGGCAATTCATGGTGCCTTCCCTGGTTAGGGTAGTTTGGATGGTTCCAGTCAGCAATGGAGTAATACAGGCACAATGGCATCTTCCGTTTGTGGCAAGCATCGGAAAGCATTCCGATTACATCTTTTTTGTAGGGAGTGTTCATGGTGTTGAAACTTGTCTGCCGGCTGTCCCAAAGACAAAAACCATCGTGGTGCTTGGTGGTGATAGTGATGTATTTCATCCCGGATTCTTCCATCAGATCAAGCCATTCATCAGGATTGAATTTTTTGGGATTCCATTGATCAGCAAGTTTGACATATTCAACCCTCGGTACCCGTGCCCTCCATTGATGCTGTTCGTGCCATCCGGGAATGGAATACAAACCCCAGTGAACGAACATACCATACCGCCTGGTAAAAAACCAGTCACGCCCGTCACCAAACCTTGGAATTTCGCCGGTTCTGTTCTCGCCTACATGGTTTATCAAAACACGGGACATGGCTCTTCCACCTGTAGATAGAAACGGCATAAATGCCAGTGCTGCTGTCGATTTTATCAGTTCTCTGCGTCTCATAGGCTATTTAAACGGCTATGCATGAATATTTTACAAATAAGTCAGGAACTCAATCAAGCGTATCATAAATGGCTGAAGATCAATTATTTATAAATATTTGTAAGTGCCTTTAAATCAATGTTTTAATGCGTGTCCGACCATTTTCCATCCGATCCCAAAGTTCGAAATAAACCAGTTTTTTCACCCTGCTTTCGGGCAAGAATCGGATAAAGAAACCAGCTGCCATTATGAGGCAATGACTTTTCCATGTATTACTAATATTTTACCTTGATTTTCAATGCCCCCGGAATTGCTTTTTCAGAAGCAACTATTATGTAGCCGCCACCGCTTCCGGAGGTAATGGCTCCAGGGAAATAAGGGAACCAATTGGATTCCAGCTCATTTAAGACCCAGTCCGGCACAGTGTATGGCAATATCTTCCTCCAGCAGAGAAATGTTTGCTTCATCCCCTCCCCCAATTTTTTAATGTTTCGTTCAACGATCCCTTCCCAGCACAATTCTCCTGACTTGCCCAAATCCCTGACATTTTCAACAGAAAGATATTTTTCTACCAACGGATTGTAACCTTCAGGACGAGGTGCCAGCGGAACAAGTTGCAATACTTCCGATAACCATTCGCAAGTTTCAGAATCAACCATAGATTCAATATGATAGGGCCAGAATTTTCCATTATAATCAAGCCGGTTTGCTCCAGGCAATAATATTCCAAGCTGATCCTGAGAACCCGAAATATATTCGGATCCGGGAGGATTTTCAGCGCCAAATAGAAGTTTGGCATTGCGGACCTGGTCCCCGGCAGGAAAATTGTTTCCCCAAAGTTCAAAGGCAATTTTGCGTGAGCTTGTGGCCATTCCGGAACGATCATTAAAATCGTGGTCAGGCCAGATTTGCACGACAACACATGATCCGGGGTGAATTTCAGAAACCCATGCCTGATCCATCCATCCTCCGGCAAGGCACAACCTGTATGGAAATTTGAGATCTTTTTTAGATTGAGAACTGGATCTTGCAGGAAGCCCTTCGTCCGGAGTTCGTTCCAAAACAATCAGTTCTACATTGTTTTCATCACAAAGCTGCTTTTTCCCTTCAGAATATCCATCTGAATTCACAACAAAATAATCAGGTTTAATGCGTCTCATGTCCTCTTCAAAATCAAGCATGCCCTCACCTGAGGCAACGAATGCTTCGGTTACATACCGGACAGCGCCTACCATGTACACCCTTTCATCCTGGGTAAAATATGGTTTTTTCCCTTTTAACTTTAAGAGGTTTTCATCCTGACCGACGCTGACATACAATTTGCCATATTGCGAGGCAGTTTTAAAAAAGGCGACATGCCCGGCATGAAGCAGGTCATAACATCCGCTGACCAGGACTTTTTTATCGCTCATGGATAGTTTTCATTGGTTCCGCAAATTTAACAGTCAGAGTACTGCATTTTTGCTTTATTGCTACATTGAAATGACCTGTATGTACCAGGTAAAACAGACAACAGCAACCTGAATTCAGGTTTGCCGCCGTCTTTCACTCATTATTTTATCCCGCCACTAACCATTTGAGTTTTGATCCAGTCATAGGTTTCCTTCATGCCGGCAGAAAGGGGTAAAGTGGGTTCCCATCCCAACAGTTCCAGGATAAGGGTATTGTCACTGTTGCGACCGCGAACACCTTTTGGTGCATCAGGGTCATAGGTCCTTTTCAGCTTAATTCCAGCAATATTCTCAACAATGTCGACGAGTTGATTAATGGATACCATTTCAGAGCTTCCCAGGTTAATTGGCTCAATAATATCACTGTACATGATTTTAAGTATCCCTTCAACACATTCGGTAATATACATGAAACTGCGAGTTTGTTCGCCGTCTCCCCATATATTGATCTCATCTTTGCCATACAATTCTGCTTCCAGGACTTTCCTGCACATGGCGGCAGGAGCTTTTTCCCTGCCTCCATCCCAGGTGCCGTGAGGTCCATATACATTATGGAAACGGGCAACCCGTGTATTTATACCAAAATCTTCGCGGAAATGCCTGCACATTCTTTCTGAGAACAGTTTTTCCCATCCATAGCCATCCTCAGCCTGGGCAGGATAGGCATCAGCTTCCTTTAATCCCGGATTGTTTACATCCTGTTGCTTTTCGCCATTGTAAACACATGCTGAAGATGCATAAAAGAAGCGATCAATACCTAAGTCCCTTGCCGCCATCAGTAAATGGGTATTGATCAATACGCTCAGCATGCATTCTGCCTTGTGTTTCTCAATAAAACCCATACCACCCATATCTGCAGCAAGATTAAATACCTCATTGAATCCGTTCAACGCTGTATAACAATTTTCCTTAATATTAAGATCAAGTACAAGATTATCAACATCTTTGTGTACCTGGTACCATTGGTTCACCGGCTTTTTATCAACCGCACGAACATGATGCCCCATATCCTTCAACTTTCTGGTCAAATGGCCGCCTATAAAGCCACCAGCTCCGGCAACGACAATTCTTTTCATACCTATCAATTTTTGATTTTTATGACAAATGAGTTTAAAATAATTCTTTGAATTCGTTTCAACAGGTCGGGGTGAATGCAATTTTCTTTCATTGAAATCATAACAGTTAAAATGATTTGAAAATCACTCTAAAATGAAAAAATACCTGGGACCTTTCAATCCTTCCAAAACAAAGATCAGTACAAAAAACTTCTAAACAAAGGATTCAAATACAGCAAAATAGCGCAAAGCTTTGCGCAAACCTTTGTGTCAGGAAAAAATGTTGTTAAACACCTTTTTATAGGTCAGGGAATTTCAAAAAACCTGAATCAGCAAATGTTTATGCTATTTATCCAGCTTGTAGATTCTTTCCATCACCTGCCACTTTTCATCGGCTGTTGCTTCAGCCGAAGTCTGCTGAAACCTGGAAACATAGGCTTCCCATTCACTTTGTCCTGGTTTCGATGCTAACTCCGCCATTGCAAGGTCGTGGTCAAAATCGGAAACTGTATCCATGATCATAAACAACCTGTTACCATGAATATAGATTTCCATATCAAGAATTCCGACCTCGCGCATCCCTGCAGTAATCTCAGGCCAGGCAGCACCCGGGGCATGTACCTTTTTATATTCTTCGATCAATTGGGGATCAGCCTTGAGCAACAAGGTTTTACAATATCTTTTGTATAAATTTTCCATGAATAATTCTATTTTCCAAAGTCCTCAAATTTCCGAAAATACATTTATAACTAATTATTTATGAACACATTATCTCATAATTCATAATTCATAACTCTTTACCAATCGCTGAACTTATCATGCTTTTACATGATGTCCTTTCAAGGCATAATAGAGAATAAACAGGAACAATGGTATCGGTGTGAAAAAACCTGCTGACATTGTGTAGTGATCAGAAATATAGCCCATTAACGGAGGGAATAAGGCCCCGCCCACAATCGCCATGACAATGAATGAAGAGGCTCTCTTCGTCTCGGGACCCAGATCCTTTATCCCCAGTGCAAAAATCGTTGGAAACATAATAGACATGAAGAAAAATATACCGTAAAGGGAAATAAGGGAAATCCAGCCAAAATTTAAACTTACCACAGGCAGAAGGATGACACAAAGGGCAGAATACAGGGCTAGGATTCTGGATGGTTTGTAGTAACCCATCAGATAACTTCCGGACATACGGCCAATCATAAACAATGCAAATCCTATTGACAAAAAGTATGGTCCGTTTTTCACATCAAACCGGGGATATTGGCTTTCATCTGTGACAAAATTGATCAGGTAACTGAAAACGCCTGTCTGCGCCGCCACATAGCAAAATTGAGCCACAACACCCTGAACAAAATGAGATTGCTTCATGAGCGGCTTATCCGGTACGAAACTATCTATGTCATCTTCTACTGCAACGTGATGTCCGGCTTCTTCCTCAGAAATCTCAGGCAAAGGCATACCCAGAAAAATAATGGCAACTGCCAATACAACCAAACCGATAATAGCCATTGGCAAAATAAGCGAAGTAAGTTTTTCTCCGGCAACAGTGCTTTGGTTACCATAAATATAGAGTCCAATGAGCGGACCAATAACCCAGGCCAACCCATTAAATGACTGGGAAAAATTTATACGCCTTGCAGCAGAATCTTTCGGGCCAAGCTTCGTTGTATAAGGATTGGCAGCTGTTTCAAGGGTTGCCAGGCCGCATCCAAGAAGGAACAGACAACTCAGAAATATCCAGAACGATTCAAAGGATGTCGTACTTGCAATCAGGAGAGCGCCTGTACTAAAAAGTGTCAGTCCCAGAATAATTCCCTTTTTATAGCCGAATCTCTTCATAAACATGCCGGCTGGTATTGCCATTCCAAAATAGGCTCCGTAAAGTGAAAACTGAATCATACTGGACTCTGACTTTTTTAACTGCAGAATTTGTTGAAAATGCTTGTCTAAAGTATCCACCATTCCATGGGCCAATCCCCACAGGAAAAACAGGAAAGAAATAAGGATAAAGGGTACGAGGTACTCTTTGGTAGTTAGTTTGTGCTTCATTTCCATTGTTCGAGAATTAGATAGTTAAAGAATATTAGCCGGGATATTCAGCCTGAATTATTTCATCAATAAGCCATTCAAAAGTCATGAAACTATTCCGTTTTGCCAAATAAAATGTGCCTTGCAAAGCTTTACAGGTGTGAAAATATGTTGTGGAACATGTTTCCTCTCTTCTCTTTTGAGAAATAGGCTAAAATCTTATTGTTTTGTAAATTCATACCGTTCAATATTTGCATATTATATGTCCAAAAGGCACCTGTCTTTAAAAGATCTCGCTGCGGAACTGAACATCTCCATCTCAACAGTTTCCCGTGCGTTAAAGAATCATCCGGATATAAGTCCTGAGCTTACCAGGAAAATCCAGGAACTGGCAAAAGTCAGGAACTATACTCCCAATCCCCTGGCAATGGGTTTGCTGAAACAGGAAACTCACATGATTGGGGTCATTGTTCCTGACCTGGTTACCCATTTTTACTCATCAATAATTTCAGGAATTGAATCTTATGCAAAAAGCCGGGGTTATTTCATTCTCCTGGCATCTTCCTGCGAATCGATGGAAAAGGAGATTGAATCAGTTTCAAATCTATTAAAAGCAAGGGTGGACGGTATGATTGTCTGCCTAAGCAGGGAAACAGACAGGTACGACCATTTTAAGCAGTTAATTGAAAATGAAATTCCTCTTGTGTTCTTCGACCGGGTCTGTTTGCCAGGTCTGGTACCGGGCATAGTTGTGGATAATAAACGTGCAGTCATTCAGATTATCGGCCATTTACAGAAGCAAGGCTACAAACGCATCGCCTTTATTTCCGGTCCTGAATACCTTAATATCTCAAGAGAAAGAGTCGACGGTTACCTTTCCGGCCTGAGAAATTCAGGATTAAATTTTGATCCCGGATTGTTGCGTTCGGGTAACATGCAAATTGATGAGGCCTTGGCAATTACAACTGAAATGCTTGCGCTCCCCAATCCTCCTGATGCCTTCATCGGGATCAACGATATGGTAATTTTTGCCGTGATGAAAGAACTCAAAAGAAGGGGATACAAAATTCCAAATGAAATAGGAATCGTAGGCTTTGCGGACGAATTCCATGCCACCTTCTCCACGCCTGAACTCACATCGGTTGTTCACCCTACCATGGAAATAGGGATAAAAGCAGCAGAACTCTTTTTTAGGAGGAAGGAGGATCCTTCTTTTGCAGAAACAGAAATTCTTACTACTTCTCTGATAATTAGGGACTCTTCTTCAAGAAGGATTTTATAGGATTTCAGACACCCAGCATCATGTGCGAAATTGCTTCTACTACCCCATCCGCATTGGGCTTGGAGAAATATTCGCCGTCGGTTCCATATGCTCCGCGATGATCCTTTGCAGAAATTACGAGTGGCTTTTCATCAAGTGAAAAAAATGCTTCATCCTGCTCAAGTATCTTTTGAAGCATATAACCGGTACCGCCCCCGGGAACATCTTCGTCCAGCAAAACCAGCCGGTTCGTTTTCTTAAGTGATGATGTAATCAGATGACCAGTATCAAATGGGGCAAGTGTCTGTACATCAATTAGCTCTATCGAAATCCCCATCGGTTTCAGCAGGTTGATTGCCTCCTGGGCAATAGTCACATTCCAGCCATAGGTGACCAGTGTCAGGTCGGTACCTTCTGCCAGGACTTCAGGCACACCAAGTGGTACACAATACTCCCCGATGTTCTCAGGAAGCATTTCCCGGACATAATATCCCTTCAATGGCTCAATCACCAAAGCCGGTTCATCAATTTTGAGCAGGGAATTGTAGAATCCTGCCGCCTGCGTCATGTTTCTGGGAACACAAATATGGATGCCCCTCATGGAGCCGAGAAGCATGCTCATGGGCGAACCTGAATGCCACATTCCCTGGAGCTGGTGCCCCCTTGTCCGGATGATGAGCGGGGCTATCTGCCTTCCGCAGGTACGGTAATTCAATGTGGACAGATCGTCAGCCAATGTTGGAAGTGCATAGATAAGATAGTCCAGGTACTGAATTTCGGCAATGGGCTTAAAACCCCTTAATGCCAAACCGATTCCCTGTCCGATGATCGTTGTTTCCCTGATTCCGGTATCGAAAACACGATGAAGTCCGAATTTTTCCGATAATCCCCTGGTCTCCTGGTTGACACCTCCCAAAACACCCGTATCCTCTCCGAATGAGAGCATCAATGGATATTTCTGTAGCAAAAGATCAAAATTCTGATTCAGCAATTCTGAACCAGTTACCCAGGAAGGATTATTGCTGTAGGCGACTTTAAAAGAATTAACAGCCGTGTTGTCTGCTGAATGTTCTAAGTGAGGTATACTGAAAAGACGTTCTCCAATTTCCTCTGATTTTTTTATCCAGTATCCAAGTTGCAGCTTCTGCTCTTTTAGAACCAAATTGTTGCTGATAGCACGGTTCAAGGATTTTGCAAACCTTATTAATGCTTTTCTTGTTGGATAGGCAGCTTTTAATAATGCTTTTAGCTCAGCTGACTTATTGGACAATGGCTCCCAAGTTTTAGCAATGGAATCGACTATTTCTTTCAGGGAGCTGCTTTCCGATTCAAATCCGGCAATATAACTTTGCCATGCCTGATCACGTGCGGCCCTGGCCTCCCTGGATGCTTTTTCCTCCAATTCAGCCAGAATTTCCTGGGTGGCCATTCCCTCAGCGAGAATCCATTCCTTGAATTTCACGATAGGGTCATAATCCTGTTCCCATTGCAAGCGTTCCGCACTCTTGTAACGCTCATGCGAACCTGAAGTCGAATGACCAAGCGGTTGGGTTAGTTCATCGATGTGAAAAATGACTGGTTGATGATCGGATCTGCAGACAGAGATCCCCTCTTTAAAAGTACGGACCATGCAAGGATAGTCCCACCCTTTGCATGAATATATCCTGCAACCCGGATCCTGACCATCGGCCTCAAATCCTTTGAGCGCCTTTGAGATACTTCCTTTTGCGGTCTGCAAATCAACCGGTACGCTGATGCCATAACCATTGTCCCATATTGCCACAGCCAATGGAACCTGCAAGACACATGCCGCATTGATGGTTTCAAAAAACATTCCTTCAGAAGTGCTGGATTCACCAATTGAACCAAAAGCAACCTCATCCCCTGTAATTTTCCCCAATAGAGGCTTTTTAAATTCAGGATGATTGCGCACCAGTTTGGAGGCCTGTGCCAGACCAAGCAAACGCGGAATTTGCCCGGCGGTTGGTGAAAGATCTGCAGCTGAATTCTTTAAAGATGCCAGATCTCTCATCTCTCCGGAAGGTGAAATATTGGCTGTTGAATGATGATTGTTAAAATTTCTTCCTCCGGTTGATGGATTATTGACAGTATTGGTGTCGCCATAAAGCTGGGAAAAAAATTCGGTCGGAGTCATCATTCCTGCTGCAATCATAAAAGTCTGATCACGGTAATACCCTGAACGCCAGTCTCCTTCACGAAAACTTTTCACGTAGGCTACTTGCGCCAGTTCCTTACCATCTCCAAAAATTCCAAAGGGAGCCCTCCCCAGGTGGACCTCTTTACGTCCCAGAATACTCAACTGCCGGCTGAGAAAGACTGTGTAATAATCCTTCAGGACACTTTTTTTAGAAAAACCAGACTGATTTACAGACACTTTCAAACTCATCCACAAATATTTGCTATCAACATAGAATGCATGACAGTACTTTTAAACGAGATTGACAGAGATAAGTTATTAAAAAATAGCATAAAAAAACCGGAGAATTATATTCTTCCGGTTTTTCACGCTTATTTTGCTTTCCGTTTTTTATCTCGTCTTGCCGTATAGTGGCCCGTAAGTGGCGCATGCACGGTAATCCGAACCTTCTTTTTCCATGCCAAATGCACTCCAGGCAGCAGGACGGAAAATCTTGCCTTCAGGTACGTTGTGCATGCAAACCGGGATTCTCAGCATAGAAGCCAGCGAAATAAGATCTGCTCCGATATGGCCATAGCTGATTGCTCCATGGTTGGCCCCCCAGTTGGCCATCACACTGTAAACGTCGGTAAATGCACCTTCTCCGTTAACCCTTGGAGCAAACCAGGTAGTCGGCCATGTTGGGTTGGTCCGTTCATCCAGTGTTCTGTGAACATCTTCTGGAAGATCAATAGTCCATCCTTCAGCAATTTGAAGAACCGGTCCAATTCCTTTGATCAGGTTTACGCGGCTCATGGTAACAGGCATCTCACCTTCAGTTTTGAAGTGGGAGGAGTAACCGCCTCCGCGGAAATATCCAAGGTCGGCTGGCGCCCAGTCGGTAGCATCCAGGCAGGCTTTTACTTCGAATTCTGAAATCTCCCAGAAAGGTTTCATCATTGATTTCCCATCTTTTTTTTGCTTTCCGGTAGCATCCAGCGTGGTAGACCCGGAATTGATCAGGTGAATAATTCCGCCGGATGCCTTGCCTGACAATTTTTTACCAGTAACGCGCTCAACAGCCTCAGGACTCCAGTAAGTACGAACATCAGAGAATATCTGAGCTGTGTTTGTCAGTAAATGTCCAAACAACATGGCCACACCGTTCAAAGAATCATTTTCAGTCGCAAATACAAATGCTTCACGAATTCCGTTCCAATCGAAGGAGGAGTTCAGAATTGCCTCCATGAAATCACCATTCGGAAGATGATCAGTCCATTGCCTTTGTCCCTGGAATCCGCCCATTATGGCATTGTGCCCCAATGCTTCTTCCCCAAACCCGATTTCCTTCAGTTTTGGATTGCCAATCATCAAATCCCTAGCAGCAAGAGTCATTTTAACAACCATTTCCCATTCCCAGTTTTTACGTTCCCTGGTGGCTTGTTTATCCGTATCATTAACATCTTTGCCCTCTTTACAGTTCTCTTTGACCCAGGCAAGCGCTTTCTCATATTCGGTTTTGTCATAAATACCTTGCTCTGCGCGTCGTACTAATTCAGACATATCTATCACTTCGGTGCGAACTCCAAGATAATCAAGTAAAAATTCCTGATCAACATAAGAACCCGCTATACCCATTGACATTCCGCCGAGAGAGAGATAGGATTTATTTTTCATCTGTGCTACAGCCAGTCCGGCATTGACAAAGCGCAAAATTTTCTCTTTTACATCCTCAGGGATGCTCATATCTTTTTTATCCTGAACGTCATGGCCATAAATACCAAAAGCAGGCAGACCCTTCTGAGCGTAGCCTGCCAAAGCGGCAGCAAGGTAAACAGCTCCGGGCCTCTCTGTACCGTTGAAGCCCCAGACAGCTTTTGGAATTAACGGATCAGTGTCCATTACCTCGGTACCGTAGCACCAGCAGGGAGAAACTGTCAGTGAAACGCCAACACCTGAACGGGCAAACTTCTCAGCACACATAGCTGCTTCAGCGACACCGCCAATAGTTGAATCGGCAATGATGCACTCGATTTTCTCACCATTGGGGAACCTGAGATTTTCGGTGATAAGTTGCGCAGCAGCCTGTGCCATACTCATTGTTTGCTTCTCAAGCGATTCCCTTACACCCCGCAGACGTCCGTCAATAACGGGTCTGATACCCACTTTGGGCAGTTCTCCAATCAATCTGTTCGTAGCCATTTTTTGATTATTAAAAATTATATCATTAGTTGAATTTGAAAATATTAAATCAATGACACTGAAGTATCTTAATTACAGATTATAAACACGTTAGCATACAGGTCCCTCCAGTAATGAAGCCGGTCAATCAAATGAAAATTTTACAATTGGATATTCCCTGCATTCCTTCAAAGTGAACAGCAAATTTAACAACTTTAGACTATACCTGCATCAGTTATAATCCAAAAAGAAAAGTCATCATTCTTAATTCTCTAAATTTTGCATTAACTTACTTATGCAATTTTGGGGATCATGTGGGAATGACTATCCTGCCGCATATCCTGTTGAAACCATCAAGAATAATATTTAGCTGAATATTTAAGCTCATTGCGCCGGAGACAGGGCAATTTAAAAAATATGATTTTTAATGTACGGTTCAGGTCTTCAGCTGGAAAATTTCTCAACTGATTGAAAGCAAGCCTAACCTCAGGACTAACTTCATTGGAATATGAAAATAAAGATCAAACAACGTGACATCACCGATTGTGGAGCTGCATGCATTGCTTCGGTTGCGGCTCACTTCAAAATGGGTGTACCTGTGTCAAAAATTCGCCAGATGGCAGGTACTGATCAAAAAGGGACTACTGCCTGGGGATTAATCAAGGCCGCTGAACATCTTGGATTCTCTGCAAAAGGTGTGAAAGGCGGGATGGAGGATATCAGGACAATCAGTTTACCTGTTATTGCGCATGTTATATTGAATCAAAGCCTGCTTCATTTTGTAGTAATTTATAAAATAAAGCCGGGCAGGATCGAATACATGGATCCGGCAGATGGGGAGATGCACAAATCAACGCATCAAAAATTCAATGAAATATGGACTGGGGTTTTGATTCTAATGGCGCCGGGTCCTGATTTCCAGCCAAAGAATGAAAAGATACCTGTTTACAAAAGGTTTATTTCTTTGCTTAAACCACATCAAAGTATTCTTTTCCAGGCACTTTTAGGGGCAATTATCTATACTGTAATAGGATTATCAACTTCCGTCTATATTCAGAAAATCACTGACTTTGTTTTGGTCGACCGAAATACCAGTTTACTGAATCGACTGAGTGTGACTATGCTGATTCTTATACTCTTCCAGATTCTCATCGGTATCGCAAAAAATATTTTTGTACTGCGAACGGGGCAAAAGATCGATACCACCCTGATCCTCGGTTATTACAATCACCTGCTTAAACTGCCCCAATATTTTTTCGATTCGATGAGGGTGGGTGAGATCATCTCAAGAGTAAATGATGCAGTCAAAATCAGGGCATTTATAAATGACATTGCAATTTCATTGCTGGTTAGCCTTTTTATTGTCATTTTCTCTTTTGGATTAATGTTTGCGTATAGTTGGAAACTTGCCCTGGTAGTCTCGGCCGTCATTCCAATATATGGAGCCATATATTTTATATACAATATTTTAAACAAAAAAAGGGAGCGTAAATTGATGGAAGATACTGCGGAGCTGGAAAATCAGCTGGTAGAATCACTCAACTCTGTCAGGACGATTAAAGAATTTGGATTAGAAAAATATTCCAACCTTAAAACAGAGGTTCGGTTTGCCAATTTGCTTAAATCAACTTTTCTTTCCTCTACAAACAGTCTCTTCTCTTCAGCGGGAACGGAATTGATAAGCAGGGCAATGACAGTTATCCTGCTTTGGATTGGTGCTTATTTTGTAATTGATCAAGCAATCACACCAGGTGAGTTATTGTCTTTCTACGCTATTGCCGTCTATTTCACCGGTCCGGCATCCAACCTTATTGGAATGAACAAGGCAATCCAAAATGCACTGATCGCGGCAGACCGGCTGTTCGAAATTATGGATCTTGACCAGGAAGCGAAGGAAAACAAACCTGATTTCACCCGGGAGAGGATGGGAGATATAAATTTCAGTGATGTAAGTTTTACTTACGGCACCAGGACTGATGTATTTGATCGATTTTCATTCAGAATTAAAAAAGGAAAGATTACAGCAGTAGTCGGGGAAAGTGGTTCAGGAAAATCAACAATGGTCGCACTGATATTAAAACTTTATCCTCTGGCAGGCGGATATATCTCCATTGGGGACGATAACATTGAAAATTATTCAACCGACAGTCTGAGAAAAATGATTGGTGTCGTTCCCCAGCGTCTGGATCTTTTTACAGGCACACTGATAGAAAATATCGCAATTGGCGAAACATATCCAGACGCTGAAAAAATTCGGAATATATGTATCACACTAGGGATGAGGCCCTTTATTGATAAACTTCCCGATGGTTTAAACACGAGGATTGGTGAAAATGGTACAACTCTTTCCGGGGGTGAAAAACAAAGAATTGCTATTGCACGGGCAATTTACCGGGATCCTGAAATTTTATTGTTTGATGAGGCAACATCTTCTCTCGACACAGATTCGGAGCGTTTTGTGCAGGATACTATAAACAGTTTGAAAATGAAGGGAAAAACGATATTGGTGGTTGCTCACCGGTTAAGCACTGTCATCCAGGCAGATCATATTGTTGTGCTTGAAAATGGAAAAATTATCGAGGAGGGCACTCACAATAACTTGTGGCAGAAAACTGGCAAATATTATGAGATGTGGCAAAAACAACTGCCCTTTCCTGGTAACATTGATACACTAATTTTATCGGACCATCTAAAAGAATCCTGCTATGAAGTATGTTGAGCATTTTGAACGAGTAAAAAAAATGAACCGGCTTATCAAATCAGGACAAACCGGTACACCGGAGGAATTTGCCCGTAAGATAGGTATCTGTACGAGCCATCTTTACCGGTACCTGATTGAAATGGAACAATTTGGGCTTGTTATTGAATATAGCCGCTCACTGAAGACATATTTTTACAAAAACAACAATGAATTGGCTGTATACTACTCACTTAAAGTGGTCTCAGAAGTAAATGAAAAAGAAATTTACTGAGGATAAAAAATTACAACTCTTTGATCATCCTGGAAATAATTTCCCTAAATTTTTCTACATCTGAATCAGGTAAGACCTGAAGTATTTTTGCTTCGCATTCCTGCCTGCTTTTTTCAATCTCAGAACGAATTTTTTTACCATCCTCTGTCAGGCAAAGAGTTATGGCTCGTCTGTCAGTTTTATCAATATTCCTGTCAAGATAACCGTCTACAACCAGTTTCTCAATGACCCTGCTTATCCTTGATGGAGACAAACCCATATTTTTTGCCAGCTCAGGGCTACTGATTCCGATGCATTGATCAAGTGAACCAAAAAAAAGCAATTCTGATTGGGTAAGGTGCAATTGTTCCATTAGCTGCGCATCAATATCGGAGCATTTCTTCTTCATCTCATAAACCAAACCCATTATTCCAATTTCTATTGTCATGATCAAAAATATTTTTCGCAAAACTACAAATAAGTCAATTATTTACAAAAGCATTTTATGCTATTAGCAAATATTTTTATTGAAAAGTTTTTTTTATTGAAAATAAGATTTATTTTTGCATGAAAATTATTGTTAGTAGCAATTTAATAATTAAACAAATAATATTATGGCACTCGAACATTTAACTCTTGAATCATTCAAAGAAAAAGTATTCAATTTTGAAGAAAACAAAGATTGGAAATTTGAAGGCGCAGCACCTGCAATTATAGATTTTTATGCAGACTGGTGTTCTCCATGCCGAATGGTTGCTCCAATTCTGGAGGAATTGCAGGCGAGTTATGGTCCTAAACTGAACATCTACAAAGTAAATACTGAAGAACAGCGTGAACTGGCCGGCATGTTCGGAATTCAGAGCATTCCATCCATTCTTTTCATTCCTGTTGAAGGCCAGCCACAAATGGCCCAGGGCGCACTGCCAAAAGCGAGCTTTATCAGTGCTATTGAAGATGTATTGAAAGTTACGCTGAACTGAGCTGAAACGTCTTTAAGCTAATTTCGTATAATGAAAAAAGGAAGTTTTTAATACGAAATCAGCTTATCATAATTCAGGTTTAATGCGGATGATTATGCATCACATGCAGTGTTGATAAAAACGATTTGCGTTTTTACCTGACAATTAATTAACAAAAATTCCAATGAAGCAGGAAATAAATCTTGGATGGAAAAAAGGGATGGCTTTTCAGGCAGACCTATATGGACATAAAATAACTGTGGACACTGATAAATCAAATGGGGGGCAAGATATTGGTCCAAGGCCAAAGGCACTGGTACTAGTTGCCCTGGCAGGTTGCACAGGAATGGATGTTGTTTCGATATTGGGTAAGATGAGGGTTGAACTAATTGACCTGAACATTAAGGTTGAAAGTGAAGTCACGGAAGAGCATCCCAAACAATTTTCATCCATGCACATTACCTATGAATTTTGGGGGAAAGACCTTCCTTTGGATAAACTTGAGAAAGCTGTTTCTATGTCAGATGAAAAATATTGCGGTGTCTCTGCAACACTAAAAAAAGGTATTCCTGTTACACACTCAATTAAAGTGTACCAGGTAGAATAACAGTTTAGGTTAAATTAGTTTTGTAATGTCAGATTGGTTCAGGTTTTTAAACGTGAACCAATCTTTTTTGTAGTAAGCTATACTATTTTGGTTTGTAATTTTTTGCCTGATTATTTTGAAATCAGAAATACTTCCTTACTTTTGCTGACAGATTGGAAATAAAACAATGATTACACTTACAAATTACAGGGGCTCGAACTGGCTTTGGCGCGACTTCATAAAAGATGCGTAGGCGGTATACCTGTAATTATGACCATAAAAGGGGATATGTCTGTTTACGCAGCATCTCCCCTTTCCTTTTTAAATAATTAATAGAATTAAACTACACGAAATGCAAAAAAAGATTTATCTCGACGAATCGGAAATGCCAAAGCAATGGTACAATCTGGCTGCCGATGTAAAAATGCTTCCACCACTGGGTCCAGACGGTAAACCCATTTCTCCCGACATGCTGGCACCTGTATTCCCCATGAACCTGATTGAACAAGAGGTAAGTACAGAACGTTGGATCAATATTCCGGAAGAAGTGCAGAATATGCTTAAGATATGGAGGCCCAGTCCCTTGATCCGGGCCTTTGAACTCGAAAAAGCACTGGGAACACCGGCAAAGATCTTTTACAAAAATGAAAGTGTAAGCCCTGCCGGAAGCCACAAAGTAAACACTGCCGTTCCACAAGCCTATTACAACAAACAATTTGGCATCAAGCGAATTACGACAGAAACCGGAGCAGGCCAGTGGGGAAGCGCACTTTCTTTTGCATGTGCTCTTATCGGAGGATTAGAGTGTAAAATTTTTATGGTCAGGGTTAGTTATGAACAGAAACCCTTCCGGCAGATGCTGATGAATACTTGGGGAGGAAAATGTATTTCAAGTCCGAGCAATGAAACTGCTGCAGGTCGTGCAATCCTTGAACAATTCCCGGACACACCCGGCAGCCTGGGCATAGCAATCTCCGAAGCAATCGAAGCGGCTGTAACAGATCCAACCGGGGAGACAAGGTACGGCCTGGGTTCAGTTCTCAACCATGTGATGCTGCACCAGACAATCATCGGACTGGAAGCAAAGAAACAATTGGCAAAAGTTGGTATTAAAAATCCGGATATCGTAATTGCTTGTTGCGGAGGAGGAAGTAATTTTGCCGGGATTGCATTCCCGTTCATGCAGGATAACATAAATGGAGCCAATATTGAAATAATCGGGGCTGAACCTTATTCCTGCCCTACCCTGACAAAAGGTACTTTTATGTACGATCATGGCGATATCGCTAAAATGACTCCTTTGCTGCCGATGTACAGTTTAGGCCACAATTTTATCCCGGCACCAGTACATGCTGGCGGTTTACGTTACCACGGTATGTCTCCGCTGGTTAGCCAGGCACTGAGAGAAGGCCTGATGTCGGCGGTTGCCATTCATCAGTCTGAATGCTTTGAAGCGGGTTTACTTTTTGCTAAAACCGAAGGAATTGTGCCGGCTCCGGAGTCATGCCATGCCATCGCTGCAACCATTCGTGAAGCGAAAAAAGCAACAGAGGAAGGGAAAGAGAAAACCATCCTTTTCAATCTTTCAGGAAATGGAATGATGGATCTTATTGGATACGACAAATATCTCAAAGGACAACTTTCAGATTTTGAGTTGACGGACCAGGAAATCAGCGATAATCTCCACCAAATGGATGGCTATCCAAAGCCCTGATTTACATCGTGATACAAAAACCGGAACTTCACCATTAAATATTCCCGGTAATTTTAGAAGAAGCTTCAGCCCGTCAGACTGAAGCTTCTTCTACTTTCCTGAGAAATACCTTTTTCTCTGCATCAGTAATAAATGCAGCTTCAAAGGAGTTCTTGACCAGCTGAATTATATCCTCCTTGTTCAAACTGAGCGCATCAGCTGCAGCAATAAAATTATCATTAAGATACCCGCCGAAAAAAGCCGGATCATCTGAATTAACTGTGACCTTGATACCTCTCTCCATCATCTCCTTCAGAGGATGATCGGCCATTGATTTAATGACTTTTAGCCGGAGATTTGATAAAGGACATGAAGTTAGCGGTATCTCGTAAATACCCAAAACATCAACCAGGTCAGGATCCTCCAAACAGCTGTTCCCGTGATCAATACGCGATGCTTTGAGTAAATCCAATGCTGCCCAGATGTATTCAGGAGGACCTTCCTCTCCTGCATGCACAACAGTTAGGAAACCCATCTCCTGGGCTGTATCAAACAAATCTGCAAATAAATCCGGGGGAAAATCCTTCTCGGAAGAATCCAGACCGACAGCAGCTATCCATCCTTGAAAGGGTTCAGCTTCATTAAGTGTATGGATTCCCTCTTCCACACTCAGGTGGCGAAGGAACGACATAATTAGCTTGAATGATATTCCAAGTTTATCATATCCATCTGTCAGAGCACGGTATATACCACCTATAACTGCACTGAAAGGCACACCCCTTGAAGTATGGGCCTGTGGATCGAACATCACTTCAGTATGTACAATGTTGTTCTCTTTGGCTTTTAAAAGGTATGCCCAGGTCAGGTCGTAGAAATCCTGTTCGTTCAGCAATACGGAAAAAGATTCATAATAAAGATCCAGAAAATCCTGTAAATGATCAAAGTTATATGCTTTGCGCATTGATTCGGCGGTATCATATTTCAAACTGATGCCATTGCGGCCGGCAAGCATGAAGATCAATTCTGGTTCCAGACAACCTTCAATATGAAGATGTAACTCTGCCTTTGGTATTCTTCGTATAAACTCCTGAATATCAGTCATTAAAAATCAATAATTGGTTTCCTTAATTTCAAAATAAGCTTGCGGATGTCCACAAATGGGACATTTTTGCGGGGCACTTAATGCCTCATGAAGGAATCCGCAAACCCTGCATTTCCATATAACTTTATCTCCTCTTTTAAATACCATTCCTGACTCCAGGTTATTGTACAAAGTTCTGTACCTCTCCTCATGGGCCTTTTCAACTTTCGAGATCATCTTAAATATCGCAGCTACTTCCTTGAATCCCTCCTCATCCGCAATTCGTGCGAATTCAGGATACAATTCAGTCCATTCTTCGTTTTCACCATCGGCAGATGCTTTTAGATTTTCAAGGGTAGTCCCTATTTTGCCGGCAGGATATGATGCAGTTATTTCAACCATACCACCTTCCAAAAATCCGAAAAACTGTTTTGCATGCGACCGTTCATTGAAGGAAGTCTCATCAAAGATGGCTGCAATTTGTTCAAGTCCCTCTTTTCTTGCCTGTTTGGCAAAATAATCGTAACGCATTCTTGCCTGGGATTCTCCGGCAAATGCTTTTAACAGGTTTTGCTCCGTTTTAGAACCTTTTAGTGTTTTCATGTGTATTCAATTTGTTTTTTAATCGTCGCATGAAATACCCAAATATTCATTTATCGGATGATGTGAAAATTGTCTCGTGGGTATATCATGTGATGGATGATGGATTTAATTTTTAGGAATGTTCAGCTTATCGACTGATATATGCTAAAGTTAAAATAAAAAAACCGGATACACAATTTATCAAAGCACAACTACACCGAAATGGCACCTTCTCCCTTTTTCAAAGCGTAATAAATCTGGGAGGGTGAAGCTATCAGTTGCCCCAGACCAAGGTCAGGCCATAATATATCAACCCTATGAATGGTCTCCAATGAGGATAAAACAGGATTGGGCCAATCACGTCCGAAACTGTCAGAAACTGCTGTTTTGCGAGTCCCATCCACTATCATATGATTAACTTCCAGGGCATTCTCTGCTTCAATAATTCTACAATCCCTTTTGGGATCAATATTACCCGTTACATACCATAAAACGGCATATAAATTTTCAGCGGGCAAGCCCGAATCAACAAAAACAACAAATTTTATTTTCTGAAAGGCTTCATACCTGAGCAATTTTGTGACCAGTTGTGATGTCCGGGAACCGGTTTCCTTATCAATCCCTATTACCACAACTGAAATTCCCTTATCCAGCAATGACGCATTGATCGAAACAATCTCAGGGATTTCAATTTTTAACTTTGCAATCTCTAATGCCTTGGGAAGTTCTGCCAAAACATTGCAGTCGCTTGACTCCTCGGAAAATTTCAGAGTAGCATCAATGCCCATTTTAGAACCATAAGCAAATTTTGTGGAGGAATGGTCAAGTACATCCATCGGACCGGAAGTAAAAATTATATCGTTTGCCGGATCGATCCGGCTACTGAGTTGTCTAACAAAATTCTCAGTTTCATCCCAAGGATTGGCCTGATCGGTCACTATCAGAATTTTATTAAACATCATCTGACCTGCTCCCCACATAGCATTCATGGTCTTCAGCGCCTGTCCGGGATAATTTTTTTCTATCCTGGCAAGTGTTAGGTTGTGAGCCACACCTTCTGGTGGAAGATAAAGGTCCTTCAACTCCGGTATCAGAGTCATCTTCATCGGGGCAAGGAATATCCTCTCGGTTGCCAGCCCGATGTAAGCATCTTCCTGAGGAGGAATTCCAACAATAGTAGTGGGATAGATCGCATCTTTGCGGTGCGTAATGCAGGTAAGATGAAATTTGGGATACCAGTCTGCCAGTGAATAAAACCCAGTATGGTCACCAAAGGGTCCTTCCCATGCCAATTCTTCTATTGGATCTACATATCCTTCGAGGATAAAATCTGCATCCTCCGGCACTTCAAGGTCATTAGTCAGGCATTTTACGAGCTCCACTTTCCTCTTTCTCAGGAATCCGGCAAGCATGTATTCGTCAATCTGGTCAGGGAGCGGGGCTGTTGCTGCATATGTATAAGCTGGATCCCCACCCAGCACAACTGAGACAGGCATTCTTTTCCCCAGTTTCTTGTATCCGTTGTAATGTGCTGCCCCTGTTTTGTGCCGGTGCCAATGCATTCCCGTCGAATCCGGGCCAAAAACCTGCATCCGGTACATTCCGACATTGCGCACACCCGTATATGGATCTCTTGTAATGACACACGGAAGAGTAATAAACGGTCCGCCATCCGCTGGCCAGCAGGTAAGAACCGGTAAATCCGACAAGTCAGGACTCTCCATCACTACTTCCTGGCATTTACCCCTACCTGATTTCTTCTTTGGCATCCAGGAGGCAATCCTGGAAAGCAGCGGAAGCAGCTTTAACTTTTCAAGAAAATTTTCTGAAGGACCTGACAATTGTTTAAATAATTCTTCGATTTCAATACCTATATTGTCCAGTGAATCATGCCCCAATGCCAGGCACATTCTTGATTCTGATCCAAATGCATTAATGAGAAGGGGGAAAGCCGTCCCATTGTTTTCAAACAATAGAGCTTTCCCCCCTCCGTCGGATTTGGAAATTCGGTCTGTAATTTCAGTAACCTCCAGCCGGGGATCAATTTCCCGGTTGATTCTGATTAATTCATTTTTACTTTCAAGTAATTTTACAAAATCGTTTAAACCGCTATATGCCATGTGTTACAATTAAGGATACATTCCGGAAATCCTTAAATTCCAGCCTTTTGTTTGAAAAACTCAAGCGTTTCGGACGAAGGTCTTTCCAAAGGTAAGTTGTACATCCTGTCCCAAACTAGCTGAGCAAGAACGCCAAGAGAACGGCTTACGCCGAACATCACCGTGTAGAAGAAGTGCTCTGTTATTCCATAGTGCTGAAGCAGGGCCCCGGAGAATGCGTCAACGTTTGGCCATGGATTTTTGATTTTCCCCAGCGATTGCAAAATTGGGGGAACAATTTCATAAAGAAGATTAACTGTATTGATCAGTGAATCATTTTCGACATATTTCTGTGCAAAAATTTGCTGTGCTGTAAAACGAGGATCAGTAACCCGCAACACTGCATGACCATATCCCGGCACTACCTGTCCGGAAGATATCGTTTTACGCACATAAGCCTCAATTTTGGCTCTTTCCTCTTCCTTGGTAGCGCTCACACCAATCTCCTCCTGCATTTCAAAAATCCAGTTGATGACCTCCTGGTTTGCATATCCATGCAATGGACCGGCCAGACCCAACATGCCGGCGGCGTAAGAATAATAAGGGTTACTAAGTGCAGAACCAACCAGGTGAGTAGCATGGGCAGAAACATTACCACCTTCATGATCAGCATGAATCATCATATACATCCTGAACAATCTATATATTTCATCCTGGTCATAACCCATCATATGAGCAAAATTAGCGGCCCAGTCCAGTTTAGGATCCGGCGGAATGAATTTGCCATCCTTGAAATTCCGGCGATAAATATAGGCAGCCACAACAGGAAGCCTGGCAATCAAATCCATCACATCCTCAAAAGTTGTATCCCAATAGTCGTTCTTATGAAGGCCATCCCGATGGGCCTTTTGAAATTTAGACTCAGTAGCCATAGCCAGAATCGCAGTACTGAACTGAGTCATAGGTTTACTGGTAAGAGGCATAGCATCCAGAATCTCGATGACATGCTCAGGGAGGACACTACGCCTGACCCACTCCTGACTCAATTCATCAACTTCATCTTTTGTTGGAATTTCATCCAATAAAAAGAGGTAAAACAGACCCTCCGAAAGAGGTTCCCCTTCCGGTCTGACCTTAGGCAATTTTTGCTGTATCTCAGGAATAGTATGCCCCCTATAGGTTATACCGGTATTTGGGTTCAATTTTGAAGTTACGGTAAGCAATCCGGTAATACCTTTCATGCCGGTCAAAACCTGATCAATGTTAACAGATTCAAGCACTGTACTACCAAACTCACTGATTAATCGTTTTACAACCAGGCGCTCTTCTTCACCCTTCTTCAAAAGTTTCTTTTTAATGTATTCCATAAAGAGTCTATTATGTTAGTTTATTTTAAATTCAACACATACAAATTCTCTGTATAAACCTATCCGGAAGCATGTTGTGATAATCAGCTGAAAAATACATAAAAAATGAATCAATTTATATATTTATCTACTCAATAAGGTAAATATTTTAAAAAAAGGGTACTAAAATGATATCGCCGAAAGTAAATCATAAAAAAAGCCATCCGTGAAGGATGGCCTAATAAATATTGTCAAAATTCATTGCTTAAGATGCAGCTTCCTCTGAAGCAGTTTCAACTTTGGCAGCTTCTTTTGCAGGAGTTTCAACTTTCCTGGTTTTTCTGACGCGACGCTTTTTAGAGGTGTCAGCTTTTGGCGTTGATAACATGTTTTCGTTATAGTCAACCAGTTCGATAATACACATTTCGGCATTATCCCCCATTCGGGTACCAGTCTTCAGTATCCTGGTATAACCTCCCGGTCGATCACCAATTTTAACGATAATATCACGGAACAGTTCAGTGACAACCTGTTTGCTCTTAAGATTACTAAATACTTCACGTCTGTTATGAGTGGAATCCTCTTTTGCACGTGTAATCAATGGCTCAACAAAAACTCTCAGTTCCTTTGCTTTTGCAAGTGTCGTTGTTATACGCTTGTGGAGCAAAAGAGAGTTCGCCATGTTGGAAAGCATGGCACCACGGTGTGAACTGGTTCTACCTAAATGATTAAACCCTTTTCTATGTCTCATTTCAATTATTCCTTGTCTAATTTATACTTACTGATATCCATCCCGAAACTTAAATTGAGATTTACCAATAAATCATCCAATTCTGTGAGGGATTTTTTTCCAAAGTTTCTGAATTTCAGCAGGTCATTCCGGTTGTATGTAACCAGTTCTCCGAGTGTTTCCACATCAGCAGCCTTCAGGCAATTGAGTGCACGGACAGAGAGATCAAGATCGACCAGTTTGTTTTTCAGCAATTGGCGCATATGCAGTATTTCCTCATCAAATTCCTCATTGGCAAATTTCTCATCTGAGTCGAGAGTAATTTTCTCGTCAGAGAAGAGCATGAAATGGTAAATCAGAATTTTAGCAGCTTCCTTCAGTGCATCCTTTGGGTGGATAGAACCGTCAGTATGAATATCAATGACCAGTTTTTCATAGTCGGTCTTTTGTTCAACGCGGTAGTTTTCGACCGAGTATTTCACATTCTTAATCGGTGTGAAAATTGAATCGATCGGAATAACGCCAAACTCTTCGTCAGCTGGTTTGTTCTCTACACCTGGTACATACCCGCGTCCCTTCTCGATAGAAAGCTCTATTTGAAGTTTCACATCTGTTTCCATGTTGCAGATAAGCAAATCGGTATTCAATACACGGAATCCGGTGATGAAATTGTTGATGTCACCCGCCCTGAATTTGTTCTGGCCAAAAATCGTAACAGTAACTTTCTCACTGTCGAAATCCTCAACCACTTTTTTGAAACGAATTTGTTTCAAATTAAGAATCATCTCTGTAACATCCTCAATTACTCCCGGGATGGTTGAAAATTCATGCTCAACACCTTCGATTTTAATCGTTGTGATGGCATATCCTTCCAAAGATGACAACAAGATTCTGCGTAATGCATTCCCGATGGTAATACCGTAACCGGGCTCTAGCGGACGAAATTCGAATTTACCGACTTTGTCATCCGACTCAATCATGATCACCTTATCCGGCTTCTGGAAAGCTAAAATTGCCATAAACCTTATATTAATTATTTCGAATACAATTCGACGATTAACTGTTCCTTGATATTTTCAGGAATCTCTTCTCTCTCAGGGACATTCAAAAACTTTCCAGATTTTGATTCTCCATTCCATTCTAACCATGAAAAATTGCTGTGACGACGTGAAGAAAGTGAATCATTGATTGCAACCAATGATTTGGACTTCTCACGTACTGCAACTATCTCACCCGGACGAACAGTATAAGAGGGAATATTAACAACTTCACCATTTACAGTGATGTGTTTATGAGAAACCAGCTGGCGTGCTGCTGCACGGCTTGGAGCGATCCCCAAACGGAATACAACGTTATCCAGACGGCTTTCAAGAAGTTGAAGAAGAACAGTACCGGTGATACCTTTATGTGAGTGAGCTTTTTCGAACAAATTACGAAACTGACGTTCTAAAACGCCATACATGTATTTTGCTTTTTGCTTCTCCTTCAGCTGTGTACCATATTCAGATACTTTTTTGCGGCGTTTGCTGTTGCCGTGCATTCCCGGAGGGAAATTTTTGTGTTCAAATGCTTTATCCGGGCCATAAATTGGCTCGCCAAATTTTCTAGCAATTTTTGATTTAGGACCTATGTATCTTGCCATGTTTTTTAATTTAATTTACTGAAGATTAGACACGACGACGTTTGGGTGGACGACAACCGTTATGTGGCATAGGGGTAACATCGACAATCTCAGTTACCTGGATACCAACATTAGCGATAGCACGAATTGCAGATTCGCGGCCATTTCCCGGTCCCTTCACATAAACTTTTACCTTGCGCAAGCCTAAGTCAAACGCTGTTTTTGCACACTCTTCTGAAGCTGTTTGAGCAGCATAAGGAGTATTTTTCTTTGAGCCACGGAAGCCTTTTTTCCCGGCTGATGACCAGGAGATAACCTCTCCGTTATTGTTAGTCATCGAAATGATAATATTATTAAAAGTAGATGAAACGTGAGCCTGACCTACAGCCTCAACATTGACAACTCTTTTCTTAGATATTCCAGTCTTTTTTGCCATCTCTACTTATTCTTATTTAGTAGCTTTCTTCTTATTTGCAACTGTCTTCTTTTTACCTTTCCTTGTCCGGGCATTGTTTTTTGTACTTTGTCCACGAACCGGAAGACCTAAACGATGACGAATTCCACGATAACAGCCAATGTCCATCAAACGTTTGATACTCATCTGGTTTTCAGAACGAAGTTCACCTTCAACCTTAAAACCATCTGTAATTACCTTACGAATTGCACTAAACTGGTCATCATTCCACTCGCTGACTTTAATGTTCTTGTCGACACCCGCTTTTTCAAGTATTTCATTTGAGCGGCTGCGTCCAATTCCGAAAATATAAGTCAGGGCGATTTCGCCTCTTTTGTTATTTGGTATGTCTACACCAACTATTCGAGCCATAATCTTATATTGATTAAAAAATCGTTATAAATTTAACATTACTAACCCTGACGTTGCTTGAACTTCGGGTTCTTTTTGTTTATCACGTAGAGACGTCCTTTACGGCTTACAATTTTGCATTCCGCACTACGTTTCTTAATGGATGCCCTTACTTTCATTTTTCTACTTTTTAATTTTTGTATCTGAAAGAGATTCTTCCTTTACTAAGGTCATATGGTGACATTTCAACCTTAACTTTGTCGCCAGGGAGAATTTTGATATAGTGCATGCGCATCTTGCCCGATATATGAGCCGTAATAACATGACCGTTTTGCAATTCTACCCGGAACATTGCATTGGACAATGCTTCAATAATTGTTCCGTCTTGCTCAATAAAAGATTGTTTTGACATAGAAACTATACTTCTGCATTATGATGAAAACTCAGACAACTCCCTTAAAAGCGCTCCTAAGAGCTAACTTATAATCATTCGATCAATTTTCAGAGTTAATGAAGTGAAACACTTCCTGCTCTTCTAAACACCAGTAAAGGTGGTTTTTCCATTGCCGCGGTTATCTTCAAAAAGTTAGATTTCTAAAAATAATCTTGAAAAAACGATTGTGATCTAATTTTTCAGGTCGGCAAAGATACTGAAAAGAAAAAAAAGATGCAACAGCCTTTTTCGGAAACAGTTAAACTTCTGTTAAATGATCTGAATGCCTTAGCCGGCAACTTAAAAATTCCGGACTAATTTATAATGATGCTGTTAAACAGCTAACTTGCCAGGATAATTTAATTCCTCACAAACTACAGGATAAAAATCCCGAATTACATACTTGCACCGGCAGTACGTCCTTTGATCCTGCCTGATTTCAGCAAACCATCGTAGTGACGCATAAGCAAGTGACTCTCAATTTGCTGCAATGTATCAAGAATTACCCCGACCAGAATCAGCAATGAAGTCCCTCCAAAGAAATGCGCGAACTGCGTATTGATGCCAAGAACCATAGCAAAAGCGGGCAATATTGTGATCAATCCCAGGAAAATCGAACCGGGCAGAGTTATTCTTGACATAATTGTATCAATATACTCTGCAGTCTTTTTCCCAGGTTTGATACCCGGTATAAATCCGCCATTCTTCTTCATGTCCTCAGCCATCTGGTTAGGATTGATAGTGATAGCGGTATAGAAATAGGTAAATATGATAACCATCAGAAACATAACCGCGTTGTACCAAAAACCGGTATAGCTGGAAAAAGAGGAAAACATTTTCCCGAGAGTCTCAGAAGAAAAGAGACCGGCCAGGGTAGCAGGGATGAACATAATTGCCTGGGCAAAAATGATCGGCATTACACCTGCAGCATTGACTTTTAGGGGAATATACTGCCGAACACCGCCGTATTGACGATTTCCAACAATTCTTTTTGCATACTGTACGGGAACTTTCCGTGTACCCTGAACCAATAGGATTGTGCTGGCGATAACCAAAAGGAATACAACCATTTCAACGATCATCATGATAAATCCACGTCCCTGCTCAGCAAGCCTGCTGGCAAATTCCTGAGCCAGTGACTGAGGAAGACGAGCAATAATACCAATCATAATAATCAATGATATACCGTTCCCAATTCCTTTATCAGTTATTCTCTCACCAAGCCACATGATAAACATGGAACCGGCTGCCAAAACAACAGTGGAACTGATATTGAATGCGAAGGCGCTTACAAGAAAGGCTTGTTCCGGAAGTTGATATCTCAGGTTGGCCAGATATGCCCAACCCTGGAAAATCAAAATTACGACGGTCAGGTAGCGGGTCATCTGGTTGATTTTTCTTCTTCCTGACTCCCCTTCTTTCTGAAGACGCTGAATGTATGGTACTGCAAATCCTAAGAGTTGAATAACGATCGAGGCACTGATATAAGGCATAATTCCCAATGCAAAGATTGATGCATTGGAAAAAGCTCCACCTGAAAACATATTCAGCAATCCAAGAATACCATCCGAAGTCTGGTCTCTTAAAGCTTGAAAATGTACAGGATTCGGATCTATACCAGGTAATATGACAAATGAACCAAAGCGGTATACCATCAAAAATAAGAGGGTGATACTTAACCTTGACCTTAAATCCTCAATTTTATAAATGTTCTTAAGTGTCTCAATCAACTTTTTCATCAGAATCAGATTAATTCAGTAGTACCTTCCAGTTTTTCAATAGCTTCCTTGGCTGTTTTGGAGAACGCATGGGCTTTAACATCCACCTTGCTTTTTAATTCACCTTTGGCAAGAATCTTAACTTTGTCATTTTTACTGACAAAACCGGCATCCAAAAAAGTTTGGAAATCGATGCTTGTAAGCTTTTGATCTTCAACCAATTGTTGCAATGTACTTAGGTTAATAGCCTTGTATTCAACGCGATTGATATTCTTAAATCCAAATTTGGGAACAAGTCGTTGTAAAGGCATCTGTCCTCCCTGGAACCCCTTCTTGGAAGAGTATCCAGAACGGGACTTTGCACCTTTGTGACCACGTGTGGAAGTTCCACCATGACCAGAACCTTGTCCGCGACCAATCCGTTTTTCTTTTTTAACAGAACCTGTTGCAGGTTTTAAGTTGTTTAATTCCATTTCTTAAGAAATATTATTCGTTAACTTCTTCAACCTTAACCAAGTGTTGAAGTTTACTAACCATTCCTAGAATCTCGGGTGTTGCCTCATGAATCTTTGGTTGATTCAGTTTGTGCAGGCCGAGCGCATCAATAATTTTCTTTTGAGCCTTAGATGCGCCAATTTTGCTCTTAAACTGTGTAATACGAACTTTCATAATCATTAATAGTTATCCGTTAAACACTTTATCAAGTGCTACACCGCGATGTTCTGCTACAGTGTATGCATCTCTCAGTTCGACCAATGCTTCAAAAGTTGCCTTGACAAGGTTGTGCGGATTTGACGATCCTTTTGATTTAGCAAGAATATCATGAACCCCGACACTTTCAAGCACGGCACGCATAGCACCTCCGGCTTTAACCCCGGTACCTGAAGAAGCAGGCTTCAATAATACATTTGCACCACCAAATTTCGCAGTTTGCTCATGAGGAACAGTTCCGTGAATGATTGGAATTTTAACAAGGTTTTTCTTTGCGGCGTCTACGCCTTTTGCAATAGCCGCGGTAACCTCACTGGCTTTCCCTAAACCCCAGCCAACAATTCCGTCTTCGTTTCCTACGACGACAATTGCCGAAAAGCTGAAAGTTCTACCTCCTTTGGTAACCTTGGTGACCCGGTTAATTGCAACTAACCTGTCTTTAAGTTCGAGATCGCTGGTTTTTACTTTTTTAATATTTTTCGCCATAACGGTTATATTTTTAAACCTCCTTCACGTGCAGCTTCTGCAACTGCCTTAACACGACCATGATATAAGTTGCCTCCACGATCGAAACATGCGGCTGTAATTCCGGCAGCAAGTGCCTTTTCAGCAGCTAGTTTTCCGACCATTGTTGCTATTTCTGTTTTGGTTCCGGCTTGAGAAGCGATTTCTTTGTTTAATGAAGAAACTGCCAACAAGGTTTTTCCCGCTACATCGTCGACAAACTGAACAGAAATCTGTTTGTTGCTACGAAAAATACTCATGCGAGGAACCTCTGAGGTTCCGGAAACAACTTTCCGGATTCTCATGCGAATTCTATCTCTTCTTTCAATTTTTGTGAGAGCCATAACTAGAAAATCAATTATTTTTTAGAAGCCGACTTACCAGCTTTACGACGTAGTACTTCGCCTACAAATTTAACACCCTTGCCTTTGTAAGGTTCCGGCATTCTGAATGACCTGATTTTAGCGGCAACATGTCCGATCAACTGTTTGTCAGCACATTTAAGTGTGATAATCGGGTTGCTTCTCTTGTCAGTAACAGCTGTTACGCTAACCTCTTTAGGAAGCTGGATATAAGTATGGTGTGAATGACCCAATACGAGATCCAGAACTTGCTCCTGAGATTCAGCACGATAACCAACTCCAACCAATTCGAGTTTCACTTCATAGCCTTTTGATACGCCCAGAACCATATTGTTCAAGAGCGAACGGTACAATCCGTGCATCGCACGGTGACGTTTTTGATCAGTAGGACGTTTTACCAATATCTGGTTGTTTTCAACCGAAATCTCGATATCACTGTCCACTTTCTGAGTCAACGAGCCCAGAGCGCCTTTAACGGTGACAACATTGTTACTGTCGACGTTTATGGTAACTCCGGCGGGTAAATCAATGGGAAGTTTTCCTATCCTTGACATTATATTCCTCCTTTATTAATAAACGTAACATAATATTTCACCACCGACGTTCAATTCCTTAGCCTCCTTGTCGGTTATGACACCTTTTGAGGTAGAAATTATGGCAATGCCCAAACCGTTCAGTACCCTTGGAACATCTTCAATACCACAGTATCGGCGAAGTCCGGGTTTGGACACACGTTTCAGATTTTTAATAGCCGGTGTACCATCCGCCGGATGATACTTCAGGGCAATTTTGATGCTTCCCTGGTAGTTGACTTCATCATCAAACTTATAATTGAGTATATACCCTTTTTCTTTCAGAATTCTGGTAATCTCTTTTTTAATATTTGACGCAGGGATTTCCACGACTTTATGTTTTGCCTTAATGGCATTTCTCAGTCGGGTCAAGTAATCTGCAATAGGATCTGTCATCTTTGCAATAATTTAAACGATTACCAACTTGCTTTTTTAACTCCCGGAATCAAGCCACTTGAGGCCATTTCGCGGAATTGAATTCTCGAAATACCAAACTGGCGCATGTATCCTTTAGGACGTCCGGTCAGTTTGCAACGATTGTGCAGACGAATCTTGGCAGAGTTTTTTGGTAAAAGGCTCATACCGATGTAATCACCTTCAGCTTTTAACCTGGCACGTTTTTCTGCAAATCTTTCAACGAGTTTTGCGCGCTTTACTTCGCGGGCTTTCATTGATTCTTTAGCCATATCTTTTAGTTCTTTTTTGCGTTCTTGAACGGTAAACCAAAACTTTTCAGTAGTGCATATCCCTCTTCATCAGTCTTTGCAGTTGTAACGAAGGTGATGTTGTAACCATTCATCTTGGTAACTTTATCCATCACTATTTCAGGGAAAATAATCTGCTCGGTTACCCCGAGAGTATAGTTGCCACTACCGTCGAATTTGTCGGCTATGCCTTTGAAGTCGCGGATACGGGGCAGTGCAATTGAGACCAGACGATCCAAAAACTCGTACATCCGGTCACTGCGAAGGGTTACCCTTACACCGATCGGCATTTTTTTACGAAGTTTAAAGTTCGCGATGTCCTTACGGGAGATGGTTGATACAGGTTTCTGTCCACTGATGGCAGTAAGCTCTTCAATTGCAACTTCCATAATTTTCTTATCGGCAATCGCAGAACCAAGACCTTGATTAATGATGATCTTTTCGAGTACCGGAACCTGCATGACAGACTTGTAATTAAACTCTTTCTGCAATGCGGGGACAATCTCCTCCTGATATTTATGCTTAAAAGTAGGTACGTATCCCATTACTTAATCTCCTCTCCTGATTTTTTTGAATACCTCACTAATTTCCCGTTATTATCGAGTTTACGCCCAATACGGGTAGGTTTCCCTGTTTTAGGATCTTTCAGCATCAGGTTTGAAACGTGAATAGACGCTTCTTGCTTGATGATGCCTCCCTGAGGGTGTTTGGAGTTTGGCTTGGTATGTTTAGATACCAGGTTAACTCCTTCAACGATGGCACGATCCTTTTCACTGACCACTTCAAGTACTTTCCCTTCGGAGCCTCTTGAATTGCCGGAGATAACGACGACCGTGTCTCCTTTCTTAACATGTAATTTTTTCTGCATGGTCTGATTTTAATATTAAAGTACTTCAGGTGCTAGAGAGACAATTTTCATGTAGTTGTCACGTAATTCCCTGGCCACCGGCCCGAAAATACGTGTCCCACGCATCTCACCTGCAGCATTGAGCAGTACAATGGCGTTATCATCGAAACGGATGTAGGAACCGTCGCTGCGGCGAACTTCTTTTGAGGTACGTACAACAACTGCTTTTGAAACCGATCCTTTTTTTGTATCGCTGCCTGGCAGTGCGGTTTTGACAGTCACGACAACTTTGTCTCCAACTGAAGCGTAGCGCTTGCGTGTTCCACCCAATACCCGGATGACCAAAGCAGTTTTAGCACCACTGTTATCTGCGACTGTACAACGTGATTCTTGCTGTATCATGGTTACTTCGCTCTTTCTAAAATTTTAACTAATCTCCACCCTTTCTGTTTTGACAGCGGGCGTGTTTCCATAATTAAGACGGTATCGCCGATTGAGCACTCGTTCTTTTCGTCATGTGCATAGAACTTGGTAGTCCTGTTCACAAATTTTCCGTAGATCGGGTGTTTCTCTTTTCCTTTTTCAGCAACTACGATAGTTTTTTCCATTTTGTTGCTGACGACAACGCCTATACGCTCTTTACGAAGATTTCTGGTTTCCATAGTCATCATTTGTTTTCAATTTGACGTTTGCGTATTTCGGTACTCAGACGAGCGACGTTTTTGCGGGCATACCGTATTTTCATCGGGTTGTCAAGTGGGTTAACACTGTGATTTAAACGCATTCTTACCAACTCTTCTTTCCCGATTTCTAATTTTTCCGTGATTTCAGCTGTTGTAAGCTCTTTGATTTCTGAAGTTTTCATTACTCAATAGTTGAAGATTCTACAAAATCGCGCCGTACAACAAACTTAGTACTCACCGGAAATTTTTGGGCTCCCAGGCGTAAAGCTTCCTTAGCCAGATCAAAAGGAACTCCTTCGATCTCGATTAGAATGCGGCCGGGAGTTACTGTGGCAACAAATCCTTCCGGTGCACCTTTACCTTTACCCATACGAACCTCGGCTGGTTTCTTGGTAATTGGCTTATCCGGAAATATTCTGATCCAAATTTGTCCTTGACGCTGCATGTGACGCGTTACTGCAACCCTGGCGGCCTCGATCTGGCGGCCGGTTATCCATGCAGTTTCCAAGCTTTTTATGGCAAAAGATCCAAACGATAATTGGTTTCCGCGTTGAGCGTTACCTTTAAGTTTGCCCTTCTGAACTCTTCTAAATTTTACTTTCTTTGGCTGTAACATCTTGTTTCGCTTTGTCGATGGTGAACAGACTAATTACTTCTTACGTTTTCTAAAGCCACCTTTTCCACCTGCTGGAGGAGTCGGACGGGCATTTGTGCTACGTGTTTGCTGTGCCTGACCTACGTTTGGTGAGAGATCACGTTTACCGTAAATCTCACCTCTGCAGATCCAGACCTTGATTCCGATCAAACCGGTTTTGGTCAGGGCTTCAGCCAGTGCATAATCTATATCGGCTCTTAACGTATGCAAAGGAGTTCTACCCTCTTTGTACATCTCGGAACGGGCCATTTCAGCACCGTTTAGACGACCGGATACCAATACTTTGATACCTTCGGCGCCCATGCGCATGGTTGCAGCGATAGCCATCTTGGTTGCACGGCGATAGGCAATCTTTCCTTCTACCTGGCGTGCAATGTTATTGGCAACTATCTGGGCATCCAGCTCAGGACGTTTGATTTCAAAAATATTGATCTGAACCTCCTTTTTAGTGATCTTTTTCAACTCCTCTTTGAGTTTGTCTACTTCCTGACCACCTTTACCTATAATAATACCGGGTCTGGAAGTCTGAACAGTTATCGTGATCAGTTTCAAGGTACGCTCAATGATTATCTTTGAGATACTCGCTTTTGCAAGACGAGCATTCAGATAAGCCCTGATTTTGTGATCCTCGATCAATTTATCACCATAATTGTTGCCTCCGAACCAGTTGGAATCCCATCCTCTGATGATTCCAAGCCTATTAGAAATCGGATTTACTTTTTGTCCCATATTATTATTTCGTATTTTCTTCTACAACATTTTTACTTGCCAAACGGACAGTCACGTGATTTGAACGCTTTCTGATACGATGTCCTCTACCTTGTGGGGCCGGACGGAGACGTTTCAGCATGCGAGCCGAATCAACAAAAACTTCCTGCACGTATAGGTTGCTTTCCTCAAGTCTGACTCCTTCATTTTTTGCCTGCCAGTTTGCAACGGCCGACAAAAGGAGTTTTTCTACTCTGCGCGATGCCTCTTTTGTAGAGAACTTCAATACGTCAAGAGCACGATTTACCGCCATTCCTCTAATCATATCGGTAACAAGGCGCATCTTACGCGGAGAAGTGGGACAGTCGCGCAAAACAGCTTGACATTTCTGCTTATTTGCTTCTTTGAGCAATTCAGCGCTTTGCTTTTTTCTAGAACCCATCTTGGTACTTTTTACTTCTATTATACATATCCGCGCTCATGGCTTATTTCTTCTTATTGCCGCCATGACCTCTGAAGGTGCGGGTAGGAGAAAACTCACCCAGTTTGTGTCCAACCATGTTCTCAGTAACATAAACCGGAATAAACTTATTCCCGTTGTGTACTGCAATGGTATGTCCTACAAAGTCAGGCGAAATCATTGAATGTCTTGCCCACGTTTTAACGATCGACTTTTTGGCTGTTTCATTCAGAACCAGCACTTTTTTCTCCAACTTAAAGTCGATGAAAGGGCCTTTTTTTAACGAACGACTCATAATCTACTCAGTTTTTTTAGCGATTATTTTTTCCTACGTTCAATAATGTACTTGGTCGAAGATTTTTTCTTCGAACGGGTCTTATAACCCTTCGCAAGCAACCCTTTACGTGAACGCGGATGTCCACCGGATGCACGTCCTTCACCACCACCCATAGGGTGATCCACAGGGTTCATGGCTACACCACGAACACGGGGACGACGCCCCAACCAGCGGCTTCGACCGGCTTTACCTGATCTTTCTAAGGCATGATCGGCGTTTCCTACAGTACCAACAGTTGCACGACATGCAACCAGTACCATACGTGACTCGCCTGAGGGGAGTTTAATGATGGCGTATCGTCCTTCGCGCGAGGTAAGTTGAGCATATGTTCCGGCTGAGCGAGCCATAATACCGCCCTGTCCAGGATGCAACTCAATATTGTGAACGATTGTACCAAGAGGTATTTTTCCAAGAGGTAGCGAATTACCGATCTCAGGAGCAACTTCATTTCCACTGACAACAGTCTGACCTACTTCGAGGCCATTCGGTGCCAGCATGTAGCGCTTCTCTCCATCGGCATATACCAAGAGAGCAATCCTTGCCGTACGATTTGGATCGTACTGGATCGAATCAACACGTGCAGGGATATTGTCCTTCTCACGGACGAAATCAATAACACGGTACTTTCTCTTGTGCCCGCCACCTATATACCTCATTGTCATTACACCGCTGGTATTTCTACCACCGGTACTCTTCATGGGCCTTAACAATGATTTTTCAGGTGTATTGCCAGTTGTAATTGAGTCAAAAGTACCAATGACTTTGTGCCTTTGACCCGGAGTTACAGGTTTTAACTTTCTAACTGCCATCTTTTACTTAGATATTGCTGTAAAAATCAATATTTTCTCCTTTGTTCAACGTGACAACTGCTTTTTTATAAGCATTTGTACGCCCGGTAATGACTCCGCTTTTTGTAAAACGGGATTTCAATTTACCGGCATATACCATTGTGTTGACAGAAACTACTTTAACGCCATAGATCTCCTCCACGGCTCTTCTGATCTGGTGCTTATCAGCCCTCTTATCTACCATGAAACCATAACGGTTTAACTTCTCCGCTTGGGCGTTCATTTTCTCGGTTACGATAGGGCGAATTAATATTTCAACCATTTTCTTAAGCGTTAATCTTAAATAATTCCTCCAATTTAGCTACAGAACTCTCTGCCAAAACTATTTTCTTGGCTCTCATAATTTTGTAAGTACATAAGTCTGAGGTAGTTACAACTTCGAGGTTCTGTAAATTTCTGGTTGACAAATATATGTTTTTATTTGCTTCAGATAACACAATCAACGAATTTTTATCACTGATTTTCAAATTATTTTGAAGTGTGACCAATTCCTTTGTTTTGGGTGTATCAATTAAAAAGTCCTCAAGAATCAAGATATCACTGCCTTGTGCTTTGTAAGTGAGGGCAGATCTGCGTGCTAGTTCCTTGAGTTTCTTGTTCAATTTAAATCCATAATTTCTTGGACGTGGGCCAAACATACGGCCACCACCACGAATAGTACCAGATTTAATACTTCCTGCACGGGCGCCACCGGTTCCTTTTTGCTTTTTCAGCTTTCTGGTTGATCCGGAAACTTCACCGCGTTCCTTGCTCTTATGGGTACCCTGACGTTGATTTGCCAGATATTGCTTCACGTCGAGATAAATCGCGTGATCATTTGGTTCTACCGAGTAAATGCTGGGATTCAGCTCTACTTTTCTTCCGGTCTCTTCACCTGCTCTGTTTAAAACTGCGATTTCCATTACTTCAAGATAATTAAGTATGAATCCTTGGCTCCGGGGACAGAACCCTTTACAATTAGAAGATTGTTCTCCGGAATAACTTTCAGTACCTGCAGGTTTTGAACAGTTATAGTTTTTCCACCGTCACGACCTGCCATACGCATTCCTTTGAATACGCGGGAAGGATAGGAAGATGCACCGATAGAACCTGGTGCACGTAAGCGGTTGTGCTGGCCGTGTGTGCTCTGTCCAACACCGCCGAAGCCGTGACGACGAACAACACCCTGAAACCCGCGTCCTTTGGAAACGCCTGAGATGTCGATAAATGAATCAGCCTCCAGCATGTCAACTGTAATGACATCGCCGAGTTTTACATCATTTCCGAAACCATCAAACTCCACCACTTTTCTCTTAGGAGTTGTACCGGCCTTTTTGTAATGGCCGATCTCTGCTTTCGTCGCATGCTTTTCTTTCTTGTCTACGAAACCCAACTGAACAGCCTCATAACCATCGGTTTCAAGGGTGCGAATCTGGGTAACGGTGCATGGACCAGCCTCAATCACAGTGCATGGGATGTTTTTCCCCTCAACACTGAATACGGAAGTCATTCCGATTTTTTTTCCAATTAATCCTGGCATTTTTTCTACTTGTTAATCAAGTTTATCAAACTTTAATTTCAACTTCAACGCCACTGGGCAATTCCAGCTTCATTAATGCGTCAATAGTTTTTGCGGTTGAACTGTAAATGTCAATCAATCTCTTGTAAGAAGATAATTCAAATTGCTCTCTCGATTTTTTGTTTACGAAAGTAGATCTCAATACGGTGAAAATGCGGCGATGTGTTGGCAGCGGAATTGGTCCGCTAACAATTGCTCCGGTAGATTTTACCGTTTTTACAATCTTTTCAGCTGATTTATCAACCAGGTTGTGATCGTACGATTTCAGTTTAATTCTGATTTTTTGACTCATGATAAGAACGTATTTAGTTTTATAACAACTCTGTTTTTCCCTTTACAGACTCAAGAACAGCGATTGCAATGTTCCTTGGCACTTCTGCAAAGTGTGAAAACTCCATGGTTGAAGTCGCACGGCCAGAAGAAAGTGTACGTAAAGTAGTAACATATCCGAACTGCTCTGACAGCGGAACCTGTGCCTTGATCACACGTGCGCCAAATTTGGCGTCCATACTCTCTACATGTCCCCTGCGACGGTTAAGATCCGAAACGATATCACCCATATAATCATCCGGTGTAACAACTTCGACTTTCATAATAGGCTCCAGCAAAGTTGGCTTTGCCTTGGATGCCGCATTCCTGAAAGCTTGTCTTGCACACAATTCAAAAGAAAGCGCGTCTGAATCCACAGGGTGGAAAGAACCGTCGACCAGAACAACCTTGAGATTCTCAATTTTGTAATTGGCCAATGGCCCGTTGTTCATGGCTTCTTTAAAACCTTTCTCAATGGAAGGAATATATTCGCGTGGTATTGTTCCGCCTTTGATCTGATCAACAAACTGAAGGCCTGTTTTGCCTTCGTCGACCGGACCAATATGAACAGATATGTCAGCAAATTTACCACGACCACCTGTTTGCTTCTTGAATACTTCCCGAAGCGAAACTTCTTTGGTAATGGCTTCCTTGTATGCTACCTGTGGAGCTCCCTGGTTACATTCCACCTTGAACTCTCTTCTCAGACGGTCGACGATGATCTCCAGGTGCAACTCACCCATTCCTCGAATAATTGTCTGGCCGCTGTCCTGGTCAGTATTTACCTGGAAAGTTGGATCCTCTTCAGATAATTTGACAAGTCCGTTGGACAATTTATCCAGGTCTTTCTGGGTTTTAGGCTCAATGGCAATACCGATAACCGGCTCCGGGAATGTCATGGACTCCAGTACAATCGGGTAATCCAGTGCACAAAGTGTGTCACCGGTACGAATATCCTTGAAACCAACTGCTGCACAGATATCTCCGGCTTCAATTACTTCACGGGGTTGTTGTTTGTTGGAGTGCATCTGGAAGAGACGGGAAATCCGCTCTTTCTTGCCTGTACGTGTATTCAAAACGTACGAACCAGCATCAATTTTACCCGAATAAACACGGATAAAACACAGACGGCCAACATAAGGATCAGTTGCAATTTTGAATGCCAGAGCAGATAAAGGCTCGTTGACATCCGGCTTTCTTTCAACCTCCAGATTTGTATCCGGATTGATACCTACAATCGAGGCAACATCCAATGGATTAGGTAAATAAGCACAAACTGCATCTAGCAAAGTTTGAACTCCCTTATTTTTGAATGCTGAACCACAAAGCATAGGTATGATAACTCCTTTCAAGGTTGCTTTGCGTATAACATGCTTCAACTCCGCTTCAGTAATACTGTCAGGGTCATCGAAGAATTTCTCCATCAGTGCTTCATCCTGCTCAGCAACAGATTCTACAAGCTTATCGCGCCATTCCTGAGCCAGTGGGAGTAAATCTTCCGGAATATCTTCCACAGAGTAGTCAGCTCCCATCGTCTCATCATGCCATACCACTGATTTCATTGCGACAAGGTCTATAATTCCCTTGAAGCGCTCTTCAGCACCAATCGGAATCTGAATCGGAACCGGATTGGCTCCAAGTTTCTCTTTGATATCGTTGTAAACATTAAAAAAATCAGCACCTGCACGGTCCATCTTGTTGATGAATGCGATTTTCGGCACCCCATATTTATCGGCCTGACGCCAGACAGTCTCAGACTGAGCTTCCACTCCTCCAACGGCACAAAAGGTTGCAACCGCACCGTCAAGAACCCTCAACGAACGTTCCACCTCAACAGTAAAGTCGACGTGACCCGGAGTATCAATGATATTGATCTGATGAACTATATCCTGATAAGTCCACTCAGTAAATGTTGCAGCGGAAGTGATGGTAATACCACGTTCCTGCTCCTGTTCCATCCAGTCCATTGTTGCTGCACCATCGTGTACTTCACCAATACGGTGAACTTTACCCGTGTAAAACAAAATCCGCTCTGAAGTAGTTGTTTTACCGGCATCAATGTGAGCCATGATTCCAATATTCCTGGTATTTGTAAGGTCCCTTTTCGCCATTATATTTTTTCGTACATAAACTAACTAAACAAACTGATATTCCGGATTAAAACCGGAAGTGTGCAAACGCGCGGTTTGCCTCTGCCATTCTGTGTGTATCTTCTTTTTTCTTGAATGCTCCACCCTCTTCGTTATAAGCAGCAACAGTCTCAGCAGCCAATTTTTCAGCCATTGAATGACCTGAGCGCTTTTTAGCAAAAATGATCAGGTTACGCATCGAAATGGCGACTTTTCTTTCAGGACGGATTTCCATCGGAACCTGGAAGTTGGCACCACCAACGCGCCTACTTTTAACCTCAACCTGCGGAGTGATGTTGATCAATGCTTTTTTCCAGATATCAAGAGCAGACAATTCGTTGTCTTTCATCTTTTTATCAACGATATCAAGAGCATCATAAATAATTTTGAATGCGATGGATTTTTTACCATCAAACATAAGACTGTTCACGAAGCGAGTAACGAGAACGTCGTTGAATTTCGGATCGGGAAGAATGATCCGCTTTTTTGGTTTTGTCTTTCTCATCTTAGTTACAAATTGTTTGTGTTATTTGAATCGGTTGTTGTTTAGCCTTCAGTTTACAGCCTGTACAAGACAAGCCCTTACTCAACCAAACCTCCAAACTAATAACTAATTGTTTTTTTCTTAATTATTTTTTCTTTTTTGTCGCTGCTGCTACTTGTCCCGGTTTTGGGCGCTTGGCACCATATTTGGAACGACGTTGCTTGCGACCCTCTACACCAGCGGTATCGAGTGCGCCACGAATTAAGTGGTAACGAACTCCCGGAAGGTCTTTAACACGACCACCGCGAACAAGAACAATTGAGTGCTCCTGTAAATTGTGTCCTTCTCCCGGAATATAGGCATTCACCTCTTTGCCATTGGTTAACCTTACCCTGGCAACCTTCCGCATAGCCGAATTCGGCTTCTTGGGCGTTGTTGTGTAGACACGTACACATACTCCCCTACGCTGTGGGCATGAACTCAATGCCGGAGACTTGCTTTTGTCCTCGATATTGACCCTTCCTTTACGTACTAACTGTTGAATAGTAGGCATAAACGTTTTTTAAATTTTTATAAAAATACACACATAATTCCACCGGGGAAATCTCGCAATTCCCCGTAAGTTCTGCAATTAAATACTTTATTACCTCGCAAAACTCCTCCAAAATGGACTGCAAAAGTACACATTTCTTTGTAAAATACACTACAACGTTAAAAAAAATTGATTTTCAGCGACAATGCCTTCAATGGGTCGTGGGAATGCCAAGCACTCAATCACCGCTGTTTATATTTCAGGCAGATATTGTAAAATTATTCGCTGATTTTTGTCACCTAGTTCAGGTTATGACAATAATCTGCCTGTTCAATGAGGCAGTACAAATAAACGGAAGAAAAATTCCAGAGATGAATGAAAATGCTGATTCCACCTCTCAATTTCAACCTTTAACCGTAAAAATCGGAATTAGTCGGCCAAACGTTCGCTGAAAATTGCCCTAAGGGGATTGAGTATACGGTAAAGCAATCTTTGATCATCAGTTATTATTTCTGCGGTGCCCTGCAATTCCTGCTGAAATTCAAATTTTTTCCCGTAAGTAGAAACCAGCTGGCCTGGAAGGAGAACTTCCAAAGCATAATAATCATCGGTCGGAACAGAAGAAATCCTGGATACTTCCCCTTTCACCAATCCGTATTCCATGTACGGATAATTGGCAAATTTTAGGTTTACCTTCTGTCCTACCCTGACCTTTCCGGCACCAATTAACCTCAGCTTGACTCTGCCAACCAATATGTTGGTGCCTTCAGGGATAACCGTGAATACCACTTCACCCTTTGTCACATTCTGATTGACACTCCAGAATTTGGAAAAATTGACTTCCCCCCGGATGGGTGACTTAATCAGGTAATTTAACTCCCAAACATCAATAGAACCTGTTAAAACCTCGTAGGCCTCCTTAAGTGAGAGTTGCAGGTTGGATTCCTCCACTCCCGAGAGGTTCTTAGCCTCTGCGACCATCTGGCCGGCTTGTTCCATATTTAATTCAGTAGCAGATAATGATGAAAGCATCTCTTCATACTGCAATTGTTTCTGAAGCAGCTCCCGCCTGGATTTTTCGTAATCGTCCAGGGACAGCACTCCCTTTCTGTTTAAGATTGAATCACGCTGAAATTTCCTTCGGGTCATCTTCAGCTCCTCTTCCAGCACTTTTTTCTTGGAAACCTGTGACTTATAGCCTGATTTTGAAAGACGAAGCTGTTTCTGCTGCGACTTTATCTTACTGGGATAATAATTGCGCTTAATAAACTGGGAATAATCCCGGTACTTTTTTGAAAAATCGGCAAACTGGGGCTGAATCTCGCCCAATATATAATTTTGCTGAAAGGAGACCATTTTATCGGGTTTAAAATCCTTCAGAAATGGAACCAGAATCGCCAGTTGCTTTTTCAGGTTGAGCAGGTCATTGAAATTTAATGAGGTTTCAAGCATTGCCAACAAATCGCCCCTGTCAACTTTTCCCTTGTCTTGCACCCTGATGTCTGTCAACTTGCCATCAACCCTTGCCAGAAGATGAACAGGCGGATTGTCAGATGTGACCACAACCGGTGCTGTGATAATATCAGGATATTTAAAAAACCAGCTACCGGCTACTAAAACCAGGAGCAGCGCAATGATGAGGAGAATTCCATTCCTGGTAATCCAAGAAGGAACCCTGCCCAGGAGATCCTGAACTTCTTCACTGCGTATTTCAATCTCATCCAATTTCTTCGACATACCGTAAAATTAATTACCTGATGTACTCAGAGTTATCAAAGGCTAACAGTTAAGCGCCCAGCTCGAGTTGGTTCCTTACTAAATTAAAATAACTCCCCTTAAGGTCGATCAACTGCTGATGGGTCCCCTGTTCAACTATTTCGCCCTTATCCAGGACAATTATCTGATCGGCATTCCTGACAGTGCTTAAACGGTGTGCAACTACTACAACGGTCCTTCCCTTGTAGAACTGATCCATGTTTTCCATGATTACCTTTTCATTGTTGGCATCCAGGGCATTGGTTGCCTCATCGAAGAAAAGAAAATCCGGATTTTTATAAATAGCACGTGCAATCAAAATCCTTTGTTTTTGGCCCTGGCTCAGGCCAACTCCTTCCTGACCGATTTTTGTCTGGTAGCCTAATGGCAATGACTCTACATAATCCTGTATGTTTGCCATCTTAACAGCCTCAAGCAGCCTTTGCCTGTCAACCTTGTCAACACCGACTGCTATATTGTTAAGTATAGAATCAGAAAAAATAAATCCATCCTGCATAACAACCCCGCATTTTTCCCTCCATAACTGCATGGAAAAATGGGATAAACTTATCTCCCCCAAATGGATTGAACCGGAGACCGGGGGGTAAAATCCAAGCATCATCTTTATCAGCGTAGTTTTACCGCTTCCGCTCATTCCGACAATGGCAGTGGTGCGATTGGCCGGAATATGAAGGGTAATATTTTTTAATACCATGGGTGATCTTGGTCCTTCATATTGGAAATTTAAATCCTGTAGGGTAATTTCCCTAACTTCCGGGAATAGAGTTACTTTATGTGCCTCCGGATCTTCTTCATTGGGCCTGGTATGAATTTCATTCAGCCGTTCCAGGGAAATCATAGCATCCTGTGTAGTCTGGATAAACTCCATCAGGCTGTTGAGCGGGCTGTTCATCTGTCCGATAATGTACGAAACGGCGACCATGGCTCCAATGGTTATATGCCCGTCAATGACCAGCCTTGCTGCAATAAAACTTATCAGGATATTTTTAAGCTGGTTGATAAAGGATGAACCAATGGTTTGCGTCTGAGACAAAGAAAGCCTTTTGATATTCACATGAAATAAGCGGGCCTGGATTCGCTCCCACTCCCATCTTTTTTGTTTTTCACAATTGTTGAGTTTGATCTCCTGCATCCCATGCATCAATTCTATCAGTTTTGCCTGGTTTTCTGAAAGTTGCGAAAATCTCCTGAAATCAAGTTCACGTCTTTTTTTTAGGAAAAGCATGATCCATAATATATATAATATACTTCCTACAAGGAATACAGCAAGAATAATCCAACTGTACAAAGCCAGGACAATGGAAAAGATGACCAGGTTAACCATCGAGAAAAGGACATTCAGGGATTGATTGGTAAGGAAATTCTCGATACGGGTATGGTCTCCGATCCTTTGAAGCATATCCCCAATCATTTTGGTATCAAAAAAACTGATCGGTAACCGCATCAGTTTGATCAGAAAGTCGGAAATAAGGGAAATATTGAGACGCGTTGTCAGGTGGAGCAATATCCAGCTGCGAATCAGCTCAACGGATGTTTGTGAGACAAAAAGGATCAGCTGGGCTATTAAAATCAAGGTTACAAATCCAAGATCGTTGTTGTTGATCCCAACATCGACCATAGACTGAGTCAGGAGGGGAAAAATCAGCTGGAAAAGACTGCCAAGCAGCAGTCCGGCGAAAAGTTGCCAGAGAAATTTCTTTTGGTTGCGCAGATAGGTGAACAGGTAGGACAAAGAAGACTTGTCAATTTTTTCATCAGCCAGACTGTAAAAGTCCGGTGTGGGTTCAAGAATCAGGGCCAGGCCCCTGGCCTTTGCTGCATCAGTAATGCCGCACCAGCCTTGCAGAAATTCTGCTTGCTTGTAGGTAATAAGGCCATATGCAGGATCTGCAACAAATACCTTCCCCTTCTTTACAGCGTAAACAACGATAAAATGTTCCTCCTTCCAGTGTACGATTGCAGGCAACGGAACTTGTTCCGAAAGTTGCTGGTAACTTACCCTGGCTCCAACTGACCTCATTCCAATCGATTCTGCAGCATCGGACATTCCCAGGAATGAAACTCCTTCACGGGTCAGATAACTTCTTTCGCGGATTGTCTGCAACGAAAAATTTTTGCCATAAAACTTAGCGATCATCCTCAGGCAGGATGGTCCGCAATCCATGGCATCCAATTGCTTAAAAAAGGGGAACCGTTGCATCAGAGTGAATCAGTGTTAGTTAATTGCAAATATGCAAAAAATTTCAGGATGTTGATTAAACATAGTTTTAGAAATCAATGATGGAAAAATATCTTCCAAGTATGTTCAAAATTGAATAACATGTTTAGTAACATAAAATGCTATGACAGGAATGTTTAGGCTTACATACATTACCTTGATATAATGCAGTTTGCAATTTTTTCGAAAATCGAAATATTAAAATCGAAAATCGAAAATTTTAAAGCCGGTGGTATCATTTTAAATAATTTCTATTTTTGAAGGGATTGAAAATAAGTTTTCTAAATAACCAGATAATTTTATTTAAATTTTTCGAGATGAAAGTATATCAAACAAATGAAATCAGGAACATTACGGTGCTTGGTAATTCGGGTGCTGGGAAAACCACCCTTGTAGAAGCCATGCTCTTCGAGGGTGGGATTATTAACCGCAGAGGTGATGTAAAAAGCAAGAATACTGCGTCTGACTATAACCTCGTCGAGCAAGAGTATGGCAATTCTGTTCATGAAACTGTTCTGTATACCGAATTTGAAGGATGTAAAATTAACATCATCGACACTCCGGGGATGGATGATTTCGTGGGTGGTGTAATTCCTGCACTGAGTGTTGCCGCGACCGGATTACTTGTTTTCAACGCTGTTAATGGCGTAGAGGTAGGTACCGAAATTGCCAACCGTAACGCTGAAAAATTTCACAAACCGCTGATTTTTGTGGTGAACCACCTGGATCACGAAAACAGCAACTGGGAAAATACACTCGAAATGGCCAAGACTACTTTTGGTAACAAGCTGGCCATCGTACAATATCCGGTTAATCCGGGACTAGGCTACAACAAAGCCATCGATGTTGTGAAGATGAAAATGCTTCAGTGGGGTCCAAACGGCGGGAAACCGGAGATCCTTGAAATCCCGGCTTCAGAATTGGTAAAGGCTGAAGAATATCATAACATGCTGGTTGAGATGGCAGCAGAGAACGATGAGGCTTTGATGGAACTTTTCTTCGAACAGGGCTCCCTGAATGAAGATGAAATGAAAAAAGGACTGAAACTGGGCATGCTCAACAGAGGATTGTTCCCTGTGTTCTGTACCTGCGCTGCGAAGGACATGGGTATACGCCGCCTTATGGATTTCATTGTAAATGTAGCTCCTCATCCTGGTGAACTTGCTCCTGTTGAAACAGTCGACGGGAAAATGATTCCAATCAGCACCCAGGGTCCTACTTCCATTTTTGTATTTAAAACAGCTCTTGAGCAACACGTTGGTGAAGTCACCTATTTCAAAGTGATTTCCGGCACGTTGAAAGAGGGTATGGATTTAACCAACATGGCGAAGAATTCTAAGGAGCGTATCTCTCAAATCTTTGCCGTTGCTGGAAAAAACAGGACGAAAGTGCCGGAGATGGTCGCTGGCGATATTGGTGCGACTGTTAAGTTGAAAGACGTCAAGCATAATAATACTTTATGCGATAAAGATGCAGAAATTGAATTTCCTCCAATCCAATTTCCTGCTCCAAGATATACTACTGCTGTAAAGGCAGTTAATGAGTCTGATGAAGAGAAGCTGGGTGAATACCTCCATCGGTTACATGAGGAAGATCCAACTTATATCATTGAATATTCAAAAGAATTAAAACAAATTCTGATACACGGCCAGGGAGAATACCACATCAACACATTGAAATGGTATTTCGACAACGTCTTTAAGCTGGACATCCAGTTCTTGAGCCCGAAAATCCCTTACCGGGAAACTATTACCAAAGTTGCCCAGGCTGATTACCGTCATCGCAAACAAAGTGGCGGATCAGGCCAGTTTGGAGAGGTGCATATGGTTATTGAACCATACGAAGATGGTATGCCTGCTCCGACGGCCTTCATGATTGATGGCAAGGAGATGAAAGTGAGCTTGCGTGGAACTGAGGTAACTGAACTCCCATGGGGTGGGAAACTCGTTTTTTGCAACTGTATCGTAGGTGGCTCTATTGACGCTCGTTTCCATCCGGCTATCCTCAAGGGTATCATGGAGAAAATGGAAGAAGGTCCACTTACCGGTTCTTATGCCCGTGACATCCGCGTTTGTATTTATGAGGGAAAGATGCATCCTGTCGACTCCAACGAGATTTCATTCCGCTTAGCCGGTAGAAATGCATTCAGTCTTGCATTCAAAAAAGCAGGAGCCAAGATTCTTGAGCCAATATACGATGTTGAAGTACTAGTCCCCGGCGATCGCATGGGCGATGTAATGGGAGACTTGCAAAATCGCAGGGCCCTGATAATGGGAATGTCCTCAGAAAAAGGTTTTGAGAAAATTGTTGCAAAAGTTCCTCTCAAGGAAATGAATAAATATTCAACCACGTTAAGTTCTGTCACCCAAGGACGTGCCATGTTCAAAATGAAATTTGCCAGCTACGAAAAAGTACCTGCCGAGGTTCAGGATGAACTGCTCAAAGCATATGCTGCTACTCAAACTGAGGAGTAACACTGTCCGGCTGAATACTATCTTTTAAGCGCTCTTTCTTCCGGGGAAGGGCGTTTTCTTGTCCCTTTTCATGAACAGGACAATTTATTGATTAACTTTAGGGCACTGTATTCTGTTAATTTTTAAACCTGTCATTGAATATTGATTTCAGAATATTTAAATCGCAAATTCAAAGCAGCAAAACAAAAACCGATTTCGATGAAGATAAAATTTATTGGAGCCGCCCGTGAAGTGACCGGCAGTAAACATCTGATTACGCTTGAGAATGGCAAAAAAATTCTTTTGGATTGTGGAATGTTCCAGGGAAAGGGAATGGAAACGGATGGTTCAAACCGGAACCTCGGATTTGATCCAAAGGAGATAGATCACATCATTCTGACACATGCCCATATCGACCATTCGGGTTTAATTCCGTATGTATATAAACTGGGGTTCAGGGGATCCGTCATCTGTACCAATGCAACCCGCGACCTTTGTGCCATAATGCTGGCCGATAGCGGACATATTCAGGAACTTGACGTAAAATGGTACAACAAGAAGCTGATCAAGCGCGGATTGGAGCCAGTCGAACCTATTTATACGGTTGAAGATGCAAAAATGAGCATGGAACTGTTCATTGGTGTTGCCTACAACCGGAAATTTTACATTGATGACAGTGTAAAAGTTCGCTTCACCAACAATGGCCACCTCCTGGGTGCAGGTACTGCCTTTCTCGAAATCACAGAAAAAGGGAAAACTGTCAAACTTGCCTATACGGGTGATATTGGCCGTCCAACCAGCAGGGTTTTAAAATCACCAGACGGATTCAGGCAATGCGATTACCTGATCACTGAATCTACTTACGGAAACAGACTGCATAAGCAAATTGCCCATGCAGAAGAGGATCTGCTGAAAGTTGTGAATGACACATGCGTTGTCAAGAAGGGTAAACTGATCATTCCGTCTTTCGCTATCGGCAGGACGCAGGATATCGTATTTAGCCTCAATAATTTTTACAATGCCGGATTATTACCAAAAATTCAAATTTATGTCGATAGTCCGCTTGCAGTAAATGCGACGGGAATTTTCCGTCTTCACCAGGAATGCTTTAACGAAGAGGTAATGAAAGTGCTTGAAAATGACGATGATCCATTTGGATTCAATTCACTTCATTATATCACATCGACAAATGATTCGAAAAAACTCAATTCATTCAAAAAGCCCTGCATTATTATATCTGCCTCCGGGATGATGGAGGCCGGGCGAATCAAGCATCACCTGGCAAACAACATCTCCGATCCAAAAAATACCATTCTCGTGGTAGGTTATTGCGCCCCTCGAACCTTAGGTGCCCGACTTATCAATGGAGAAAAAACTGTATCCATTTTTGGCAATAAATACAGTGTAAATGCTGAAATCAAGAGGATTGAAGCATTCAGCGGACATGGTGATTACAGCGAAATGCTGTCTTTCCTCAGCTGCCAGGACAATAAGTCTGTCCAAAAAGTCTTCCTGGTACACGGCGATTATGAAGCACAAACTTTTTACAAAGAAAAAATGGAAGCCGCAGGATTCAGTAATATTACAATTCCTTCAGCAATGGAGGAGGTGGTCATTTAATATGAGGGATATTATTTCGGTTGGCAGCCACTTTAACTGACATGTTATGTTTTCTTCGGTGTACAAGGAGCATCAGTAAAAAGACAATTCCTATCGCAAAGAAAATGGAGATAGCCATTACGGAATATCGCATGCTGCCTGTAATGGCTTCGATTATTCCAAAACTAAAGGTCCCGGCCACGGTAGCCAGTTTTTCAGTTACATCATAAAAACTGAAGAAAGAAGTGTGATCTGTTGTTTCAGGGAGCATTTTTGAATAAGTCGATCGGGCCAGGGCCTGGGATCCTCCCATTACAAGCCCTATGAAAAATGCGGCAGTAACAAAACCGGCAGCATTGGTGATGGTATATGCATAGAAACACACAATGATCCAGGCAATAACAGCACAAATCATCGCTAGCAAATTGCCTATCTTTCCGGATAACCTTGCAAAAAACCATGCACCAAACATCCCAACCAGCTGAATAACCAGGATTGTAGGTATTAGGACTTTGTCTGTAAGGTTCAACTGCTTTTCCCCGAATGGGGCTGCCATAAACATGGTCGTGAGAATACCCATCATGACAAAAAAGAATCCAAGCAGGTAAATGCTCAAATCGTATGATTGGCGCACCTGTGCAAAAACAAACCTCAATTCCTTATATCCGTTAATTAACACACTTTCACGATGTAATCGCTTGCTGTATGTGTATTTTGGAAGTTTGCTGAAAGTCATGGTCGAGAACCCAATCCACCAAATACATACTGTCACAAAGGATATCCTCGCAGGCAAAGCTGAACCTTTCGGGATTCCGAACCATTCCGGCATCATAATCATCCAAAGATTGAAAACCAGGAGAATAACGCCTCCAAGGTAACCCATTGAATACCCCCTGGCACTTATTCGGTCCTGATCCTCGGGTTCGGCAATAACAGGAAGAAAGGAATTGTAAAAAACGATACTTCCGCCATAACCCACGGTCCCCATAGTAAAAGCGATTATTCCGAATTCAATATGCTGAGGATCAAAAAAATAGAGAGCGCCACAAGATATTGCACCAATCCATGTAAAAGCCCGCATGAATCCCTTTCTCCGACCTGTGTAATCCGCTATGGATGAGAAAAGAGGCGAACCTAATGCAACAATCAGATAGGCCGTTGCAATAGCCCAGGAGTAGAGAACCGTATTGACTACTTTCCAACCAAAAAAAGAAACCACAAAGTCGTCACCATGCCTGGTAACTGAATTGTAATAGATAGGGAAAATAGTGGAGGAAATAGTAAGCTGATATACCGAATTTGCCCAGTCGTACATGACCCAGGCCCTAACAATTTTAGGATCCCCTTTAACTATTGGACTGATTTGTCTGTTAACCTCCATGCATAACTCTGTGGATTACTTTATCCTTTATTTTTTTCTTTTCCCTGATCCCTCCCCGAAAGTCTAATTATTTTTTTCGGAATGGCAACAACATCATTCTCCGGTTTTTCCATCGGCCCTCTAAGGTGAATAATTAGACCATTCAGGAAATTCCTTAACAACTGATCTCCGCACTCTTTGTAATTGGGATGATCTTCTTTTCGAAATATGGCACTCAATTCGGTTGTAGTAATCTTAAAATCAACCAGGGAAAGTATTTTTACTATATCCTCATCCCTGAGTTTAAGCGCAACTCTCAACTTTTTTAAAATATCATTGTTTGTCATGTATCAAAGATATAAATTTTAAATAAAATCATTTTGTGGCATCCTGATTGACCTAATTATATTTGGTTACAACATTTTCAGTACACCTGGGATTTTCTGAATTGACAATCTTGTCCGGATTTCACACATTTCAACTCAAATGAATTATTTTAGCTGGAAATAGCCGGCTAATAAACCAAATGACCGTTATCAGACACTGACATTTAACATTACTGATCAAATCATGAAAAACATCCTTTCAATTGCATTAACCATTCTTACGTGTGCATCATTGAATGGCCAGGTCGTTGTTTGTGATCCACCCCGGAAAGGTTTTGAACAACGCATCATCAAATACATTGATAACATGTCCGTTGTAGATACTCATGAACACCTGATAAGTCCTTCGGGGGTTACAAAAGGTGGTATGTTCGATTTTATGTTGTTGTTTCACCATTATACAAAAGATGATATCAGATCAGCAGGAATGTCTACAAAAACCTTTCAATCCCTTGTCAAAGATTCCCTGACAGTCATGCAGAAATGGGATATTGTAGGTCCATACCTGGATAAAACATTTAATACTGCATACTACAGAGCGGCATTGCTAACGGCGAAAACATTATTCGGAGTCCAGGAATTCAACAGGGAAACGGTGACGGTTCTCACTGAAAGAATTAAAAAAGCGTATCAAACAGACTGGTACAAAACAGTACTGGAGGAAAAGTGCAAAATTGATTACCTGATTCTGGATGGAACTGACCGAAGTTTTGGAAATCCTCAGATCATGAGATATACCTGCAATTTTGATTATCACAGGATTGACTCCAGGAAAAAGATTGATGAGATTGCCAAAAAAAACGGGGTGACCATTTCATCCCTTTCAGACCTGGTCAGCACGATGGATCTGGAATTTCAAAATGGACTAAAAGCAGGTTTTGCAACCATTAAATCACCTATTGCTTACCATCGTTCCCTATTCTTCGAAGAGGTATCAAAAGAAGAGGCCGGGGCAGTTTTTGATAAGATGACGTATAATCCCGACCAGACTCCTACACCCGCAGATATAAAAAAATTATCCGATTACATGATGTATCGCTTACTGGATCTTGCTAGAAAATACCATAAGCCCATACAATTTCATACCGGCCTGCAAGCTGGCGATGGGAATAATATAGAAAATTCCAATCCGGCTTTATTAACAAATCTCTTCCTGAAATATCGTGATGTCCGGTTCATCCTTTTTCACGGGGGATATCCTTTTGGCGGGGAGTTTGGAACTGTTGCCAAAAATTTTGGGAATGTCTACCTGGACCTTTGCTGGCTTTACATCATCTCACCCAGTTACAGTGAGAGATATCTTCATGAATGGCTGGAAACGGTGCCGGCAAATAAGATTATGGCTTTTGGGGGAGACTATCAAAATGTGGAAAATATATACGCACATCTACTTTTTGCCAAACAGATCATTTCCAGGGTGTTGATTGAGAAAGTAAAAACCGGATATTTTACCGAAAAGGAAGCATTAAAAGTTGCTCAAATGATTTTACACGATAATGCCGTGAACCTTTTCCGGCTTAATAAAAATGCATACTAAAAAAAGCGCCCTGAAACAGGGCGCTTTTTCATAAATTAAATCTCTGACTGCCAGAGTCTTGCCTCTGATTATCCAAGTCGTGCTTCAAGTTCTTCAACCTGTATTTTTAACTCCTTCGGCAATCTTTCGCCAAGTTCAGCTTGTTGTACCTTGATCAGTTCAAGCTCATCCTTCCAGAGGTCCTTGTCAACTTTAACCAGTTCTGCAATGTCTTCTTTTGTAACATTCAGACCGCTGATATCGATACTGTCAACTGTCGGAACAAAACCGATTGCTGTTTCGGTTGCTGGAGCAGTACCATCACATCTTTCGAATATCCATTTAAGAACACGCATGTTATCGCCATAACCCGGCCATAACCATTTGCCATCCTTATCTTTACGGAACCAGTTTACATTGAAAATCTTAGGAAGCGCATCAGGATTTGGTGCATTTTTCCCAATAGTTAGCCAGTGTCCAAAATAATCAGCCATGTGATAACCAACGAACGGCAGCATCGCAAATGGATCCCTTCGAACGCCGGCTTTCAAACCAATAGCGGCAGCAGTTACCTCAGAACCAACAACTGATCCCATGAAAGTACCATGTTTCCAGCTCATAGCCTGGTAAACAAGTGGAACGGTGTTTGGTCTGCGTCCTCCGAAAAGAATGGCTGAGATCGGAACTCCCTTGGGATCTTCCCAGGCCGGGTCAATACAAGGACACTGGAATGCCGGTGCTGTGAATCGCGCATTCGGATGAGCAGCAGGTTTTCCGGATGCCTTATCATAAACTTCATCGGTCCAGGTAATGGTTCCTGCTGGAATTTCTGATCCAATTCCTTCCCACCAGATATCGCCATCAGGTGTTAATCCGGTATTGGTAAAAATAGTGTTTGACTGAGCAGAAAGCATGGCATTTGGGTTGGTATCCATGGATGTACCCGGGGCAACACCAAAGAATCCCGCCTCAGGATTGATCGCAAATAATCTTCCGTCTTTACCAAATTTCATCCATGCGATATCATCACCAACAGTCTCAACTTTCCATCCCGGAATGGTTGGAATGAGCATGGCGAGGTTTGTTTTGCCGCAGGCACTTGGGAAAGCAGCAGCAATATATTTTTTAACTCCACTTGGATTGGTGATACCCATGATCAGCATGTGTTCAGCCAGCCATCCCTCTTCCTTAGCCATCGCAGAAGCGATGCGGAGAGCGAAACATTTCTTGCCCAACAGTGCGTTTCCGCCGTAACCACTTCCGTAAGAAATGATTTCTTTGGTCTCAGGAAAATGAGTAATGTATTTTTGATCAATTGGCGCACAAGGCCATTTGACATCTTTCTGGCCAGGCTTCAGGGGTGCGCCGACAGAGTGGATGCAAGGCACGAATTCGCCGTCACCAAGTACATCCAGTACTGCTTTCCCCATGCGGGTCATAATCTTCATGTTGACAACAACATAAGGGGAATCAGTTAGTTCAACGCCAATATGGGCAATATCTGAACCAAGTGGACCCATGCTGAATGGAATGACATACATGGTACGCCCTTTCATGGCACCTTTGAAGAGACCGTGCAAAGTGGCCTTCATCTCGGTTGGATCAGCCCAGTTATTGGTCGGGCCGGCATCCTCCTGCCTGGCAGAACAGATATATGTCCGGTTTTCAACACGGGCAACGTCACTAGGGTCGGACTGGAAATAATAACTGTTGGGACGCTTCTTTTCGTCCAGTTTAACTGCCATTCCTGAGGCTACCATTTCTGCCATCAGACGATCGTTCTCCTCTTCGGAACCATCACACCAGTAGACTTGTTCCGGCTGACAGAGTTCTGCCCATTCGTTAACCCAATTTATTAACTTTTGATTGTTTGTCATGAATCTGAAATTTTTTATAAAATGTATCTAAATCTTCCTAATCGATTAAAATTTACATGGCAATAGCCGGAATGACTTTGCTGAGAAATTTTTGCAACATGATTTCTCAAACACAATCCTGTTTGATTCAGCCCATCAAAATAACATCATTGCCCTAAATAGTCCTGACAGGCAGAATGTATATTCTCAATCAGCTGGGCAATCTTTGTTTCAGGAACAGCAGAAAATGCGATTCTGATAAGGTTTCCAAAAACAATTACTCCGGTACTGTATTTCTCCAGCAGGATTTTCCTTACTTCTTCAGCTATCAAACCATCCTTTAACTCAATGCACATGAAATAACCTGAGTTAAACGGCAGTGGAGAAAAATAACGGCTGTACTTTGGATTCAACAATACTTCTTTAATTTTCTCGTATCTGGAATGGAGGATGTTGAACTTCTCTCCTTTGCTTTTATCGTAGTTCTCAGAAGTATAAACTTTCTGTAGAAGTGACTGTGATAGATGACTTATATTGGATATATTTCCCCTGACCGCCCCGGCTGTTTTATTTTCTATGGCCTCATAAAGAGCAGCCGAACCATTCTTTATACCAAAGGTTATAAATCCAACCCTGAAACCCCAGACGTAATCCTCTTTTGTAGCTCCATCAAGCTTTACTGCAAGTACGTTCTCACTCAAAACGGAAAGTTTGGTGAATATCGATTCTGTATAAACATCTTTTTCATAAACGAGTCCGAAATAGGCATCATCGATCAGCACTACAATTTTTTTCCCTTTATCAGCCTGAATTTTAATCAATTCAACGATCTTACCTATCTCATCCGTCAATGGTGTATAACCTGTTGGATTGTTAGGGAAATTCAGCAGTAGAACTATCTTACCTGAACTGCTTTCCAATTTATTTTCTAAAGCAGTAAAATTAAATCCGCCATTGTGGAAAAGCGGGAATGTATCAACCTCACCAAGATAATTGTTTTCAAAGATCAGTGAATAATTTTCCCAGTAAAGATCAGGAATAAGGACCTTATCTCCCTCATTAACAAAAAGATATGCACACATACTCAAACCATGAGTAATGCCATTGGTTGCTATAGGTAAGCTGATTAAAGTCTCGCCCAGTGAAGGATTTTTTTTGTAAATAAATGATTTCCAGCTATTCCTCAGATCGGGTTTTCCAAAGCTAGGAGCATAAGGGAAAACAGCAGCATCGGGAAGGTTTATCAGCTGATCGAAATCTGCAAGATGCATGGAGTGACCATTGTCCTCAACAGCCTCACCAATGGTAGCGTTGATTTCTTTCCCTCTTGCCTGTGCCGATTGTGCCAGGATACCTAATTTCGGAAAGAAAATGTTTTTTCCCCTATCGGAAAGTAATTCAAATAAAGAGGGATGACTCCTCTGAATCACTTCATTCAAAGTTATTGCTTGCTGATCCACTTAATTATAGATTAATTAATTTATAATGAACTCGAAGGCAAAGTTATTTAAAATAAGATTATGATTCCCTGAACGAGCGCTTGCAAATCAAAACTTAACGATGAATTAATGTTTTAAATTCACACAAATAAATAAAAAAAGGAGGCTGATAATATCAATCCCCCTTTTTTTACGCTTTTTAAATTACGATTTATAAATCCGGTCTATGCTCTCGGATGGTATTTGTTTACCGTCTCCGTAAGAAATTCTTTATCCAGGTGGGTATAAATCTCTGTCGTTAAAATGGATTCGTGACCCAGCATTTCCTGAACTGCCCGGAGGTCTGCACCACCCTGTACCAAAGCTGAGGCAAATGAATGCCTGAAAGTATGCGGACTGATGCTTTTTTCAATGTGGTTTTTCTCGGCAAGATTTTTAATAATTGTAAAGATCATGACCCGGCTCAATTTCTGTCCCCTTCTGTTAAGGAAGAGAATATTCTCACTCGATTTATCAATTTTTAATTTTTTCCTGTAACCGATCATATACTTCTTGATGTTTTCAATTGCCCTTTTGCTTATTGGGACTAACCTTTCTTTCTCTCCTTTTCCGGCAATTTTTACAAACTCCTGTTCAAAATGAAGATTGGACAATCGAAGATTTACCAGTTCAGAAACCCTCAAACCACAACTGTACAAAGTCTCAAGAATGGCCTTGTTTCTAAGTCCTTCAGGCTTGGCCAGATCAACCGATTCAATTAAAATGTTGATTTCCTCATCATTCAGAACATCAGGCAATTTTCGTCCGATTTTCGGAGATTCGAGGAGCGTTGTCGGATCATTTTCAACAACTTCCTCAATTAACATATATTTGTAAAATGACTTGATACCGGATATCGTTCTCGCCTGTGTTCTGGGACTAACCCCCTTCTTGTTCATCCATTCAACAAACTTTCTAAGTTGCAGGAGTTTAACATTGTCAGGAGTTATTCCCGGATATTGTTCTTCAAAAAACAAAATCAGCTTATTAATGTCGTTAACATAAGCGCTTACCGAGTTTTGAGACAGTGATTTCTCCAATCTCAAAAATGTTTCATACCCTCTTTTAGTTTCTGCCCAATTCATAAAGTTTTTTTCAATGTAACAAACAAAAAGTGCATTTGTTCATTGAATGTGTCTTTTAAATTGTTTATTAATCACAATTTACAAAATATTTTCTTCGCAGTCAATTATTTTTCCGAATTTCGGTAAGTTTTTCACCGATGGTGAACTATAATTTATCTCCGAAAGTAAACAATTATGTTATTCGTGTATTACAATGACATAAATTTAGGAAAATCAATATATGTGGAAGGATGGATTTGTACTGTTGAGATAATATTAATTTCGAATCTATCTGAGGATGAAATAAATTGACAACTGATGAAGAAAATTTGTATTGTAAACGGTCCGAACCTTAATTTATTAGGTAAACGGGAGAAGGGAATTTATGGAGACAGTTCATTTGAAAACTGGCTGGAAAAAATCAGGCCAATCTTCCATCGGGTTGAGCTCGAATATTTTCAGTCAAATATTGAAGGAGAGATTGTAACTTATATTCAAAATGTTGGATTTAATGCAGACGGCATAATCCTCAACGCAGGAGCATATACCCACACATCTGTAGCCATCAGGGATGCTATAGCCGCGGTTACCTCACCGGTTGTTGAGGTTCACATTTCAAACATCCTGACCAGGGAATCCTTCCGTCATGATTCAATGATCGGGCCTGTCTGCCGGGGAACCATCATGGGTTTTGGACTGGATTCCTACAGGCTTGGAATAGAAAGCTTTCTAAAACCGGAATTAGATTAACAGGCAACTTCAGGCAAATTAACTACTTCCCGATAAAAAATATAAAATGAAGAAAACCAAGCATACCAAAATTGTTGCCACAATATCCGATAAAAATTGTGCCCCGGAGTTTTTAACCTCCCTTATGGAGGCGGGAATGAATGTTGTCAGAATTAATACTGCACATCAGACAACAGAATCTGCCATGCAAATAATCAACAATGTTAGGGAGGTAAGTGACAACCTTGCTATTCTTGTGGATACAAAAGGTCCGGAAATCAGGACTAAAAACATTTCTGACCCGATTAAGATATCCAAAGGAGATCAGCTAATAATCAAGGGGGGGGATGATCAGTCAACCGAAGGATTACTTGTTGTTGATTATATAAATTTTGCGAGGGATATCCCCGTAGGGAGCTCTGTTCTTATTGATGATGGCGAACTTGAACTGACTATCATTGCCAGGGATCAGGACAAGCTGACTGCGCTTGTAGGCAATGACGGATTCATCAAAAATAGAAAAAGCATCAATGTTCCGGGTATTTCATTGAATTTGCCTTCTCTGACTGAAAAAGACCGTCAGTTTATTCGCTGGGCTGCTGCGAATGATCTTGATTTTATTGCTCATTCCTTTGTAAGGAACAAAGAAGATGTGCTGGCAGTTCAACAAATACTTGACGAAGAAAATAGTAAGATAAAAATCATTGCCAAGATTGAGAATACAGATGGTGTTAAAAATATAGATGAAATTCTGGATTATGCCTATGGAATCATGGTTGCGCGAGGCGATTTAGGAATTGAAATACCAGCTGAAAAAATTCCCGCCATTCAGCGGAGACTGATCAGAAAATGTGTCGAAAAGAAAAAACCTGTTATTATTGCCACCCAGATGCTTCATACGATGATAAGCAATCCACGGCCTACCAGGGCGGAAGTTAGTGATGTTGCTACAGCTATCTATGACCGCACGGATGCAATAATGCTATCAGGAGAAACAGCGTATGGCCAGTATCCTATTGAAGCAGTTCAACTTATGTCCAGGGTGGCGCTTGAGGTAGAATCCAGTAAAGACAAGAGAAATGATTTACCGGTTCCCCGGTTGGAAAATGAAGTATCAGCATTCTTAGCTGAAGCTGCGGTTATGTCGGCCAACGAATTGAAAGTAGCTGCCATAATCACTGACACCCTGACAGGAAAAATTGCCAGGTATATTTCTGCATTCAGAAGTCCGCGGCCGGTTTACGCAAAATGCCACAACGGCAGGGTTAAAAGGGAACTTGCCCTGTCTTACGGTGTGTTTGCCAGCGAAATTGTAGTGAAAAAGAACAAGTACAAACTGGTGGAAACCTCTCTTCTCGATCTGGTTGAAAGAGAATGTATTTCCGAAGACGATACAGTGGTGTATGTAGGAGGGAATTTTGGAGTTGGTGGAGGCACTTCCTTCATAGAGATTGCTTCAGTAGCCCAGATGATGCATCAGAAGAAAGTTAAAAAGATAAAATAAAAAGGAAGAATTTTATTCTCCCTTCCTGTTGATCAACGCATATCATTTATCTCTACACCGGGATATTTCGATTTATCAAACTTGAAGTAGTCATCCCTGAACTCAAGATTTGTTTTCATGGATTTCAATACTAGGGTATAAGTGTTCCCGTCTTTATTGAAAGTCTGTGCTTTTGCGATCTGTGATTTTACTTTATCAATGAATAGCCTGACTTTTACATACTCTTTGGTTTTGTCTACAGGAAACAGGTCAATAACCTGGACAGTCTTTCCATTAAAACTTTCTTCTCCGATGTAGGTAAAACCGAACCCCTTTTCATAGATCGTAAAAATATTGGCAGGATTGAGTGACCCGTCATTGTCCTCTTCCACGTTTGTAATACTGCATTCCTTTGCTTCAGTCAAATAACTCCAGGTTGTTGTGCCGTCACAAAAGATCTCCATACTTAAAACCGGCATGTGCAACCTGTAACTTTTACCCCTGAGTGTAACCTGGCCGTCATTGGTCTGGTTGACACTGTTTTTCTTGTTCTCAATAGTGAAGGAAAAATCAATCTGTATGGTTTTGTAACTTTTGGTGGTTTGGGAAAGCTTATCAAGAATCTCTTTCGCCTTCTGATCCTGCTGGGCCATCAAAACATTACAGGTCAACAACATCAATGAAAAAATAGCAACTCTGCCAAATGATAGGAATTTCATAATAAATTCAGTTTTACCTTTTAATTTCTCGTTCAATTATTGTGGTAACTTCCGCAAAATCTGTTCCAAACTATTTTCATCCTGGATAAGGACTTCCCTTGCCTTGCTTCCCGCATTAACTCCGACAATTCCGGCGGCTTCAAGCTGATCCATTATTCTGCCGGCCCTGTTGTAGCCTATCGAAAATTTCCTTTGAATGGAAGAGGTGGAACCAGTTTGGTTCAATACAACAATTCTTGCCGCATCATCAAAGAGTTCATCCCTGTTTTTTAAGTCAATTTCATCTGAACTTTCGGAACTGTCACTGCGGTATTCAGGGAGTGCCCAGGCACTCGGGTATCCGGGTTGCTTCCCGATAAAATTCGCAATAGCTTCAACTTCAGGCGTATCCACAAATGCACACTGAATACGCGTCAGTACATTCCCGATTGACACAAGCATATCGCCACGACCTATCAGCTGGTTGGCACCCGGAGTATCCAGTATGGTTCTTGAGTCAACCATGGAAGCTACTTTAAAAGCTATCCTGGTTGGGAAGTTGGCCTTTATTACGCCGGTAATGATATTTATGGATGGCCGCTGCGTCGCTATTATCATGTGAATTCCGACAGCCCTTGCCAGCTGGGCAATCCGTGCAATCGGCAATTCTATTTCTTTGCCGGCGGTCATAATCAGATCGGCGAATTCATCCACCACAACTACAATATATGGCAGATACCTGTGTCCTTTAAGGGGATTAAGACGCCTTGAAATAAATTTCACATTGTATTCCTTCACATTCCTGGTCTGTGCCGCCTTAAGCAGATCATACCTGCGTTCCATCTCTATAATCAGTGAATTCAAAGTGTCTTTTACCTGCTGCACGTCAGTGATGATGGAATCCTCCATTCCCTCCATTTTAGCCAGAAAATGCTTTTCAATGACTGAATAGAGGTTTAATTCCACCTTTTTGGGATCAATAAAAACAAATTTAAGCTGCGAGGGGTGTTTCTTGTAGAGCAATGAAGATATAATGGCATTCAATCCGACCGACTTACCCTGACCTGTTGCGCCTGCCACAAGAATATGAGGCATTTTGGTAAGGTCTACAACAAACGTTTCATTGGAGATGGTCTTACCCAGGGCGAGCGGTAGTTCATAATCCGATTCCTGAAAAACCTTTGAAGCAATCAGGGATCTCATGGATACTACTTCCGGTTTGTTGTTTGGAACTTCAATTCCCACTGTACCTTTTCCAGGCATTGGAGCAATAATTCGGATTCCCAGTGCTGACAAGCTTAATGCAATATCATCCTCGAGATTTTTAATTTTAGAAATTCTTACTCCCGGAGCAGGAACAATTTCATAAAGTGTGACGGTAGGACCCGTGGTCGCCCGGATTTTTTCAATTTCTATGCTGTAGTTTTTCAGGGTCTGCAGAATCTTGTTCTTGTTGGCCCTTAACTCATCGTCAGTCACCTGTGGATTGCCGGTTGAGCGCTCCTCAAGGAGATCAATGGAAGGAAAAACATACCTGGACAAATCAAGCGTCGGATCATAATCGGATTCTTCCAATTCAGGCTCTTCATTATCCGTCAACTCAGTATGATCATTTTGATCAAGTACAAGAGCCCCTTTCTCAGTTATTACATAAGGTTCTTCTTCAACAAAAACCTCCCCCATCTCCAGTTCGATGGAGTCATCGTCCGGCTCTGCATATACAATCTTCACATCATCATCATCAGCCACTTTGGAAAAAGAACGATCCTTTTCCATTGGTTTTACCACCGGTGCAACCGCAGTCAATTCAGCCCTGGTCAATTCAAGTTCACTTTTTCTTTTTGGCCTCCTGTAGGAAAGCATGGCAATAATTGTCCCCCAGGCTCCTTCAAAAGCAACGATAACAATGATTAGCATGGAACCCAACAAAAGAAAGAATGTACCCAGTTTACCAATTCCTGTTATCAGGTGCTGGGACATAAGAAATCCATAGGCACCACCCGGGAGGATGGGTGAATTTTTATAAAATGGAGCCAATAAAAAGGCTAAAGTTATTGATATCCAAATTATTAAAAATATTCCGTAACCGAAATTTTTAGACATGGATACTTTACCAATTTTGGCAAGGCGCATGGCCAACACCAGGAAAAGATAAAGAATGATAAAAGAGCCAAAACCAAATCCCTTGTTAATAAACCAGTTAGCTAAAACGGCTCCGAATTTTCCACCGGCATTCTCAATTTTAATGCTGGGGTCAGTGATTAATTCCTTAAGAGAGACATCAAGGTGGCTTACATCTGCGCCTTCCTGCAAAAGGAAAGAGATAAAGGCTAAAAATAAATAGGCCGTAAAGAAAGCAAGCAGAAGCGCAAATATACCCCTAACCTTTTCCCATTTGCTATATTTAGATCCCCTGCTTCCTCCACCGGCCTTAGCCGAAGCAGATTTCTGTTGATTATCACTCTTTTGCTGAGCCATCCACTGATTATTTAGAACCGTCAAATTTAGGATTAAATCCAAACAAAATTATAGAAAAAACGAAAATAAGTATCCGGGTTATTGTCCGCAGGGCGGGTTCAATTTACAATTGCATTTCACGATAGGATAATTTTTATCATGTGTGGCTCCAAAAACACTAAGTAACTTAGATCCGTATAAATTATGATTAACTGAAAATGAAAAAGCTGGCTGTTGTTGCTCTGGGGGGAAATGCGCTGCTGCGCGACAACGAAAAAGGAACCATAGAACAGCAGGAAACTCATACTGCCGAGACAATAGAAAACCTTATTTTTCTGTTAAAAGAAGGATATAATCTGATAATTACTCATGGGAACGGCCCCCAGGTCGGTAACATATTGATGAGAAACGACGCCGGAGAGCAGGTTTATGGCATTTCCCCCATGCCTCTTGACATCTGCGTTGCCGATTCTCAAGGGGGAATTGGATATATGATTGAACGGATAATCAGGAATATTCTCAATAAATACAGCATTGATCGCAAGGTCTTGACCATTTCAGGTATGGTTGTTGTAGATCCGGACGATCCGGCATTCAAAAACCCTACCAAAAGGATTGGTGCAACTTACAGCCAGGAAAAAGCTATAAAATTGGAGAAAACAAAAGGATGGACATTCAAGGAGAGCAAAAAAACCGAGAATGGATGGAGACGGGTAGTTCCATCACCTTCTCCAAAGGAAATTCTCAACCTGGATCTGATCGGTCATCTGGCCAGGGAGGGAAATATCATTATTACATGCGGCGGTGGAGGCATTCCGGTGTATTACGATCAAAATAATGATCTGAGAACAATTGACGCCGTCATCGACAAGGACCTGGCTTCTTCCCTGCTGGCATCAGGTGTAGGCGCAAATGAATTTTATATACTGACGGATGTATCATTTATCTATAAGGATTTTGGACTGGAAACGCAGGAAAAGCTTGAATTTCTAGATTATGCCGATACAAAAAAATATCTCGAAATTGGTACATTTGCTGAAGGTAGTATGGCTCCCAAAATAATTGCTGCCATGAAATTTGTCGAAAGTGGAGGTAACAAAAGCATCATTACTGAAGCTTCCAAGCTTGAAGACAAATCATACGGCTCAAAGATTACAATGTTTTACGAATCTTAAAATACCTGAATATGAGTAACCCTCTTTACCATAAAAATTTTCTTAAACTTCTTGATTTTCAACCTGCAGAAATTGAATATTTGCTGGATTTGGCAGCAGAGTTGAAATGGGCTAAAAAATCGGGAACAGAAGAACCAGTACTTACAGGTAAAAATATTGCATTAATCTTTGAGAAAAGTTCCACACGAACCAGATGCGCTTTTGAGGTGGCGGCATATGATCAGGGGGCCCATGTTACTTATCTTGGGCCGACCGGTTCCCAGATTGGACACAAAGAGTCGATGAAAGATACTGCCAGAGTTCTTGGGCGGATGTACGACGGGATTCAATATCGTGGTTATGGACAGGAACTTGTTGAAATTCTGGCGCAGTATGCCGGTGTACCTGTTTGGAACGGACTTACTGACGAGTTCCATCCGACACAGATACTTGCAGACTTTCTCACGATGAAAGAACATATAGACAAACCACTGTCGCAAGTAAAATTTGCCTACCTGGGTGACGCCCGGAATAATATGGGAAATTCCCTGATGGTAGGAGCTGCAAAAATGGGAATGGATTTCAGGGCTGCAGCTCCTCTTAAATATCAGCCTTCTGTCGATTTGCAGGATATCTGTAAAAAAATTGCCCGGCAAACAGGAGCCAAAACTACTGTCACTGAAAATCTGGAAGAAGCTGTCAGGGATTGTGATTTCCTCTACACCGATGTATGGGTATCCATGGGAGAAGCTGCAGAAGTCTGGAAAGAGAGAATTGAATCACTGATGCCATACCAGGTAAATGCAAAAACAATGCAACTCACTGGTAATCAAAAAATAAAATTCCTGCACTGCCTGCCTGCTTATCACAACCTTGAAACAAAGACGGCGCAGGAGATTTTCAAAAAATTTGGCATTGAAGCGATGGAGGTAACGGAGGAGGTATTCGAAAGCGATGCATCCATTGTCTTTGACCAGGCGGAAAACAGAATGCATACGATCAAAGCCATCATGGTGGCAACACTTGGACAGGTTTAAATTCAGCAGGCTTTATCTCCTGAATAGATAAAATCAAACAGATATAATAAATATTTTCCCGGCTAAACTACCAGCAACTGTTTTTATTGTTGGACCATACTGTTTCAGGATCAATATTTCCCTTTTCAATCTCTTTAAAATACTTGTAGGTACCTACTTTCAGGTCAATAGTCGCCTCTTCATCACAAACGATCATACTATGTGAATGTAGCTGTAAAGCGGTAATGGTCCACATATGATTTACAGCTCCTTCAACGGCCTTATGGAGTGCCCTTGCCTTATTATGCCCTGTAACAAGAACAAGTACTTCCTGAGCATCCATAATGGTACCGACACCAACAGTCAACGCCTTTGTTGGAACCTGATTCACATCATTATCGAAGAATCTGCTGTTAACAATTTTTGTATCCGTATTTAATGCTTTGTCGCGTGTTCTTGAAGTGAGGCTTGAACCTGGCTCATTAAAAGCTATATGCCCGTCTGCACCAACACCGCCGAGAAACAAGTCGATACCTCCAACGGATTTTATTTTTGCTTCGTATCTGTTGCACTCCATTCTCAAATCCGGGGCATTGCCATCCAGAAGATTCACATTTTCAGGTTTAACATCAATAAAGCTGAAGAAATTATCCCACATGAAAGTGTGGTAGCTTTGGGGATGGGTCTTTGCAATACCAACATACTCATCCATATTAAATGTGATCACATTACGGAACGTAACTTTCCCTTCCTTATATAATTTTATCAGTTCAATATATGTTCCCAGAGGTGTGCTGCCTGTAGGAAGGCCTAAAACAAAAGGATTTTCGGGTGTTGGATTTGCACACCCAATTTTGTGGGCGATATAATTGGCAGACCATCTGGCTACACTACTTGCTTCTGGCTGAATAACTAGTCTCATTATGCCTGGGTTTTAAATTAAGTTGAAAGTCATTCCAAAATTGATAAAATTTATAAAATAATCAACCCCGAAATTCAAAAAAGAAAGTAATAATTGTAATTGGAGATAATATTGAATGAAAACGATCTCCATTTTATACTTTTTCCAGGTTCTGCCGTAAAAAATATCAAACATTACTTCAAAATGAGTAATCCTTTAAAGCTATTTCCATCTGAATACAAATCAACCTTTACTTAACTGATGGCTGTTCCTGCAATTCAGCTTATTTTTCATTTTTAAACTATTATCATAATCGAATGTCGAAATAGAATGTCGGGAATCAGATGAAGAAAGGTCAGTTTTGCTGCCTTTTTACGTTTCCGGGTCGCTTTGGCATATTTTAAAGTCAGAAAACCACAATATGAATAAATATTTATCTCTGATTTTACTTGCTGTAATTTTTTTAGCCCAATCTACAATGGCTCAAAAAACGGTTATATCAGGTAAAATTACTGAGGCTAAAACTGGAGATCCGATTCCATATGCCACAATTGTATTTAAAGGGACCTTTATCGGGACCATGTCCGATCTCAATGGCAATTTTAATCTCAGCACCCTTGCCCCTTCCGGTTCAATTGAAATCTCATCCATTGGATTCAAAAAGAAGGAAATAGAGGTAAAGCCGAAGCAGACAGTCAACCTGAACATTTCTCTGGAAGAGGATATGATTATGACCGGTGAGGTGGTTGTTCGTCCTGGAGAAAATCCTGCGATACCCATTTTCAAGGCAGTCGTGGACAATAAAAAAGTGAACAACCCTTCCAACTTCCCTTCCTGGCACAGCAAGCTCTACTCCAAGACAGAAGTCGATCTGAAAAACATTGACAAATCTCTTAGAACCAAGAAATTGCTGCAGTCCTTTGATTTCGTTTTTGACTATATCGACTCACTTGAAACTGAAGGCAAGGCATTTTTACCGGTATTTTTTTCAGAGACTTTCTCAAGCTATTATCACATAGGAGGGTCCACCAAGGACCGGGAAGAAATTATCGCCAACAAGGCATCAGGAATGACATCAGATATGATCTCAAAATTTACCGGAAAGGTTTATGAGGGACTGAATCCATATGATAATTATCTTATGATCAGCGATGTAGGATTGGTCTCGCCACTGAATAGTCTCGGATTGCAGTTTTACAAATATTATTTGATCGACAGTACATTCAGGGCAGGCAAAAAATATTTCGAAATCTCATTCAAGCCCAGAACCCTTCAAAGTCCCACCTTTAAAGGCGAGTTTTGGGTAGATGCATCCTCATATGCCATTACCAAAATTGATATGCAACTCTCCGAGAAGGCAAATATCAACTTTATTAACAATTTCAAATACGCAGTTGATTTCTCTGTTGTAGATGATAAATGGACGCCGAAAAATGAATCAATAGTACTGGACATCGATATTCAAAAAGATCCCCACTCCAAAAGGCTTGGGGTGATAGGCAGAAAGACAAATTTCTATACGGATTTTATTTTTGAAGAGATTCGCGACGTAAAGGTTGATCCCAAAGACAGGATTGCCGTACAGGAAGATGCAGTAAAAAAAGATGAAACATTCTGGAGTACTGCCAGGCCAATTGAACTGCAGAAAAGGGAGCAGGGAATTTACTCAATGGTAGATTCTATAAAAAATGTTCCGTTGTACAAAACAGTTTCTGAATACATGTACATGTTTTTTTACGGATTCAGGGATTTGGGTAAAATAGAAGTTGGTCAGTATTATTCCTTCTATTCAAATAATTTGGTTGAAGGAAACCGGTTTAAGCTCGGAGCACGGACAACCATGAAATTTAATCCCAAACTACGATTGAACGGATATGCAGCCTATGGATCAACAGACCAGAAGTATAAATACAGCGGGGGATTTGAATACTATTTTTCAAAAAAACCTTTGGACTATCTTTCTGTGCAATACAAACATGACTATGAAATTTTTGGCAAGAGCAAAAATGCATTCATGATCGATAATATCCTGAATACGCTCTTGAATAAAAGGCCTTATGATAAATTAAACCTGACCAACAGATTTGAGATCAATTATGAAAGGGAATGGATTACGGGTCTGACCAATAAATTTTCATTCAACAGGGCTAAATTTTACAGTGGCCCCTATGTCCCCTTTACTGATCCTTCAGGAAATATGATCCCTTCAATAAATGTCAGTGAGTTGAGCCTCAATACCAGGTATACCTCGAATGAGTATTACATCATGCATGGATTTGAAAAGACAAAAATTACAAATTCGCGTCCTGTTTTCAATCTTGGACTTTCAGCTGGTGTCAAAGGTTTACTTGGGGGAGAGTATGATTATTTCAAAGTCGAAGCTCAAATAAATCAAAAACTACTACTCAATCCGTTCGGTTTCACTTATTACTCGATTCAGGCGGGGAAAATCTGGGGCGATGTACCATTCCCGTTGATGAAAATTCATGAGGGTAATGACACCTATGCCTATGATATTTACGCTTTTAACATGATGAGCATGCAGGAATTCGCCAGTGACACATATTTCTCAATATTCCTGGAACACCATTTTCAAGGTTATTTCCTGAATAAAATACCATTGTTCAGAAAACTTAAATGGAGAGAAGTAGCAGGTGTGCGAACCCTGGTTGGCACCTATGATCCCTCTCAACACACATCAATGCAATTCCCTGAAGGGATGAACACCCTGCAAAACAATCCCTATACAGAAGCTTCCGTCGGTCTGGAAAATATATTCAAAGTGTTTAAGATAATGGGAATCTGGAGGTTCAATAATCTGGACAATACAAATGCCAAATTTGGAGTTCTCGGAACATTACAGCTTTCCTTGTGAAAATATCACTCTACTATAAAACCTTTTCGGTCCAAAAACTGTTCTTATTGTTTACTTTCATATTATTTTTAACAAAATAAATGCAAATAGCTCATCTGGGTGAAATAACCGGAATCCTTACTGCCATATGCTGGACTATTTCAGCGCTTACATTTTCAGTTGCAACACGCAGGGCAGGTTCTTTGACTGTAAATCTTTTCAGACTATTATTCGCCATGGTCATGTACATGGCCTGGTCTAAAGTATTCAGGGGTCTCTGGTTGCCGACAGATGCCACCCCTGATGCCTGGAAATGGCTTTCTGTCTCGGGTCTTATCGGTTTCGTTCTGGGCGACTTTTTCCTATTTTCTTCTTACTCATATCAGTCTGCCAAAGTCTCGATGTTGATAATGTCACTCGCTCCGCCAATTGCGACCCTTTTTGGTGTTATCGTTTTGCATGAAAGTTTTACACTTTTGAACTTTCTTGGAATGATATTGGTACTCTCAGGCATCGTGCTTGTCATATTAAAACGTGAAGAGGTCGATGATAAAATAACCCACAGGTTCAATTACCCTATTAAAGGACTGCTTCTCGCTCTCGGGGGAGCGGCAGGGCAAGGAATCGGAGCAGTGTTTTCAAAGCTTGGTATGGGCAGCTATGACCCGTTTGCCTCCTCACAAATCAGGACAGTCACAGGTATCATCGGATTTGTTCTGATTATAAGCCTGACAAAAAACTGGAGGAGCGTAAAAAGTTCCATCATCCATCAAAAAGCCCTTAAGCCTCTTTTAGTTGGTTCCTTTTTTGGACCATTCCTGGGAGTATCACTGAGTCTGTTGGCTTTTCAGCATACAAAAGTTGGTGTTGCTTCAACATTGATTGCAACTGTACCGGTATTTATTCTTATCCCTTCAGTTCTGTTTCTCGGGGAGAAACTAAACTGGAAAGAAATAGTCGGAGCATTTTTGGCCGTGGGAGGTATGTTTATTTTTTTTATCTAACATAACGCTATTAATCAATACTTTGGCAAAATTTCCTCAATTACACTTCCGCTTGCACTATAAGGCGGAACAATGCCAAGGAATGCACAAATCGTTGGCACAACATCTGTAGCATCTGTCTTTTTTAAGGTTGTACCTTTCTTAATCCCTGCTCCGTACCATACCAATGGCACCTGGTCATTGTCGGTATAATCGATCGATTTGTATTTATCCTTTGGAAGCCACCCATCCTCATAGCGAATCATGACATCCCCGGAACGTTTGATGTAAAAATTGTTCTGAAATGGTGCGAGCTGGCCACCCAGAAAATTGTCAGACTCAATCTCGTATGCAGCTTTGGCATAAGCAATCCCTTCAAACTGATTTAAAAACCGGGCTGCTTCTGCCTGTATTTCGTGAAGGTCCAGTTTCTTCTTCGCAGCCAGTTCATGGTTAAGATACAGTTGCTGATTGCCAAATTTAAGGACCCACTCTCCTTCCCCGAATTTGATATTCAGGAAGGATTTCAAAAGAGCAACGGAACTCTCAGGATTAAAAATCCCGGTATTCAGATGGAACTTCTCTTTGAGATAATTCGGGTTGTAGGATACACTCGATGTTGACGTAAGGAATAAAAGCACATTTTCGGTTCCATACCCTTTTTCAATATATTTTAACAATTCTGCAATTTCCTTATCCAGCCTGAGATAAGTATCTTCCATCTCAACTGATAATGGTCCGAAGTCGTTACATTCTTTATCCATCGAAGAGAAAACCAGCGTCAGCAAATCCGGGATAAAATCATAACCAAGTTGTTCCTTGGGGATAAGTTGTAATGCAAAATCCTTCAGATAGGTATTTGCGAAAGGGGTCGACTTGAGAATTGAATAGTTTCCGCCAGACTCTTTCCTTATTTTAGAAAGATCATATGGAAAACTGTTGTACTTGCCCAGAAATCCGTTTACCTGAAGTGACAATCCCTCCACACTTTCAATGTAACTGATCTGTTCATTCATAGTCTTCCAGTTGGAACCCAGATATTTTTCAGGAAGGTTGAACTTATTAAAATCTGTTGCCCAAACAGGATAAGTATTCATGTAATATGAACTTGAAACCATATTTCCCGAATTATCATCCAACCAGTATGCTCCATCTGCAGAATGTCCGGCTGAAAACACTGCAGCATAATCATTCATGGCAACGCTAAAAACGCGTGCTCTTCCTTTTGTCACAAGCTTTAACCTGTCACCGAGTGTTGGCGTCATTAACCGGGAAGCAGACCGTTCACCTGCTTTTGAGTTTGCCCCGATTGTAGTGAAAAGATTATCATAAATGCAGTCTGTCTCTTTATTTTTTAACCGGTCAAACCAATTGTCATTTACAATACCATGATGCGACGGAGTTGTTCCGGTAAAAAGTGTGGCCATACCGACGGCAGATCGCTGAATAAGGTTGTTTATATGATGATTTGCACAGATAAAGCCACCGGAGTAGATTCGTTTGAACCCGTCATCTCCAAATTTATCCCAATATCTCTCTATATAGTCAGGATGCATATTTTCAATAACAATACCAACTATCAGTCTGGGGGCAGTAGCAGATACTGAAGTATGTCCCTGGGAAAAAAGAACAATCGGAGAAATTATAATAAGGAATAGAAAACTGAAACGATGCGCCATACCATTGATTTTTTGACAAATGTAACGACTTGAGTCGAACCATCAAAAAACTATTATTTTAGCATGATGTTTTGCTTTAAATAATCCCCAATGAATCCGGTTAAAGAGGTCTGTGTTGAGTCATATGATGAAGCTGTAAAAGCAGTCAATGCAGGTGCCACCCGTATTGAACTGTGTGAAAATCTCAGTTGCGGCGGGACAACTCCTTCCTATGGTACAATAAAAAAATGTCTTGAAAAGCTTACAGTGCCAGTTATGGTCATGATAAGGCCAAGAGGAGGAAACTTTGTCTATTCCCCGGATGAATTTGAAATCATGAAGGAAGATATAATCCAATGCAAAGAACTGGGAGCAGACGGTGTTGTATTGGGCGTCCTCGATAGTAAGGGAGATATTGAGGTTGAAATGACCAGAGTTCTGGTTTATTTGGCCAAACCGATGAGCGTAACCTTTCACAAAGCCATTGATGTTTCCACTGATATTTTGAGATGTGTGTCCATATTGAAAGAAATAGGAGTAGATCGGATTCTCACATCCGGTGGTAAGCATACTGCATTAGAGGGTCAGACATTATTGAACCATATGATTGAATTAGCCTCTCCTCAACTTAAAATTATCGTTGCGGGTAAGGTAACCTGGGAAAACTTCAATGTCATAAGAAAAATAATTCCTTCCGGAGAATATCACGGACGAAAACTCGTAGACTTCTGAAAGTTATTCAAAAAAATATCCGTCAGCATTATGGAATATAGAATTAAACTACTAATTATCAATAAATTGATTATCTTTCTGTTGTCAATAATTTCTGGAACTATTCATCCTTGTTTCGGTCAGGGAACTGATCTCTCCAAATATAAAGCACAATTCATTTCAAAAGGGATTTCTGTATACTATTTGAATTCAGGGCCTTTTTTTTCTGAAAAACAAAATGTTCTGGTTACCAGGTTAAATGCCCGGGCCCTGGGCAAATATAAATTGGGAATTGCCTGGTCAGACTCTGCACTTAAAAAGACCAGCCGGTTCGCTGAAGATACCAGGGCAATAGTTGCTCTGAATGGTAGTTTTTTTGACGTAGAAAAAGGAGGATCTGTTGCTTACCTCGAATCCAATGGAAAAGTCATAGCCAGAAACAGGAGGTCCGGAGAAAAATGGGCTAAAACGGATTCTCTGCTAAACGGTGCAATAGTATTGGACAATTCCGGCCGATTGAAAATAGAAGCGGCGAAAAGTGAACAGTTCTACGAACAATCCGACCAGGAAAGAGCCGTTTTGTTTTCAGGTCCTGTTCTGTTGATTGACGGTCAGAAGGTACCATTGGAGAATTCGGTATTTGTGCATGAAAGACATCCAAGATCCTGCCTTTGTGAAACTTCTGACAATAGTATTCTTTTTGTTGCAATTGACGGACGAAATGAAAACGCAATGGGGATGAACTTAGAGAAGACGCAACAGTTCTTGCTGAAACTTGATTGCAAAGATGCTATAAATCTTGATGGTGGTGGGTCAACAACCTTGTGGGTCAACGATGGGAAAATAATGGGGATTCTGAATAATCCCAGCGACAAAGAGGGGGAAAGGCCTGTCAGCAATATTATTTTTATCAAAAAATAACAAAATGAAATATCCGATTTGCCAAATTCCCATTCATGCTGTAACAACTTATCTTTAGAATTAGTATTGCAAATTAAAAGATAATCCTTCAACTTTGACTTCGTTTTAAATACCAGTAATTGAAACTTCTGATTTTAGCTTTTTGTCTGCTTTTGTTTATAATTCCATTATCTGCCAAAGAGTTAGTATCTTACTTTGCTGCAAATGGGACTGAAGGTATTATGTCTGCATGTGAATATTCTTTGCTGTACGATTCATACCCCACGAAAGACAACAAGGATAAGCGAAGCACTTATTCAGCTCTGGCGAGTCTGCATACTCCGGTCCCTTTGAACTCCCCTAAACTCCCGGTTCTTATTGACGTCAGGAAAGATAGTCTGAAGCTTTCTCCAATCCGGACTGTTTCAATAAAGCATGATCTGAATGACCTGGTAATTAAAAACAATTTCACCCGGAATTTATTAGGACATTTCCTTACATCACAGGCTGGAACAATTGAAAATCCGGGGGTTCGGAGTGCCTCTTACTTTGAACTGTTCGATGGGAAAAAAATTCGTTCTGTCCGTTTCATCAGACTGGATCCTTTTGGAACCTCCATTAGGGATACCTCACTGAACGCAACCTTATGGCTTGAAAAAGCGGGCAATAACCTGCATATGAATACCTCAAAAATCAAACTCCGAATGCAGCTTCTTTTTAAGGCAGGAGATCTGGTAAACCCATTGTTAATGGCTGAAAACGAAAAACTGATGCGTGATCTGAGTTATATAGAGGACGTAGTCTTTCATATTGAACCAGATAAAGTGAGCCCGGACGAAGTAGATGTATTAGTGATCAGCAAAGACAAATTTGAATATGCTGTAAATATTAATATTAGTTCCGAAAATAGTGATGTTCAGTTTGTGAACGAAAACACATTTGGCATAGGTCATCGCCTTACAGTTGGCATTGCCCAGAAAAATCAGTATCTTCCTGAATTGGGTGTTTATTCATCTTACCAGGTCCAGAATATCCTCGGCCGATTCATAAATTCAGAAGTCGGATTTTCAGACACTTATTTGAAAAAGGGATGGAATTTCGCTATAGACAAAAGATTTCTTACATCAAGGGAGGAAAATGCCGGTGGATTTTCCTTCGATAAGGTTTCCAGATATAATTATATTGCAGAGGATCATCCTCTCAAACTTGACACAACAGTTGCTTATCTGGCGACTGACAGCTGGTTTATGCACGCATTCCCCATGTCAAAAAACTTGCTTGACAAGACCCTCCTTTCATTCAGGTATTACCACCAGCAATTTAACCGTACAGAGGATGATTCTTTTGGGGATAGCAAATTCTTAAGGAATCACGACTTTTTTCTTACCGGTATCAGCTTCGCGCGGAGAAACCTTTATAAAAATAACCTTGTCTATGGTTACGGTGTGACAGAGGATATTCCCTATGGTTACTACTACCAGATAAATGCGGGATTGGATAAATCACAGTTTGGGGTCTGGCCATATCTCGGTTTTGCACTAAGCACTTCTTTCGTTGGAAAAGAAGGGAGTTACTATTCGGGCAAGATCGCTCTTGACGGGTTCTTTGATGACGGTGCCGTAAAACAGGGAACATTCCTCTTTAGCACGAATTTTTTCTCCAGTAAAAAGTTTGCATTTAACGATCCTTACAGGGTGTTTGTAAATGTTGAACTTCTTGCGGGCATCAACCGGTTGCCGGAGGAATACATTACCATTGACGGCCGTTTTGGCATCCGCGACTTTTATTCGAAAGAAATCAGGGGTAACAGCAGGCTGAAATTCAACTTTGAAGTGGTGAGGTATTTAAAATGGAATTTCTATGGTTTTAGATTTTCCAACTATATCTTCTCCGACTTTGCCTTTTTAACGGATAAAATGGAATCAATTTTTACTACTGATTTTTATGCGGGGATTGGAACCGGATTAAGAATTTACAATGAATCCCTGCTTTTCAAAATTATTGATATAAGGCTTTCCTGGTTTCCAGTTCAGCCAGAAGGCATGAGTCCGTTTGGAGCTAATCTGCAGGGACTAACCAAAAGCCGATTTGAAGACTTCCTGGGAAGAAAACCTGAAGTTATCAGATACCAGTAAAATTTTGTAAATCTTCAATTTATCAGGTTTTTTTGTTTTGGGTTGAGGCAAAAAAGAATACCAACATCCGCTTTCCTCCCGGCTGAGAACCTGGAGTGGTCTGGTTTCAGTGTAGTCCATAACTATCCCACTGACCTTCCCCCGGACATAACAACGATTGCTTTGCCCGCCCGGACAAAGCACCATCGCTCTTTTCTATGTGTTTCTTTTGAAGTCTTTTCTTACACTAACAGTTACAGCATCATTTTGCAAGGAACGAATAAAGTAACTTAGTAATGTGTGTGAACCTTTTACCTTTTTATTTGTGATTAACTATTCCAATTGTTTTAATATCTTTTTCGACTGATCACGGTAATAGCCATTTCCCGTTACGATAGCCCTGAACTGTCCGGCCGCTCTTTCCCTCTCATCCAGCCGCAGGTAGCAGAGTCCGATGTACCATTGTGACTGCTCTACCAGAAGGTTGTCTCCGTGTCGTACCACTTCGCTGAAGGAGCTGATGGCCCTGCCATATTCTCCCAGTTCCTGGTAAGCCACTCCACTGTAGAAGTTGATGCTGAAGCCGTCCTGTGTCCCGGCTGAGGCCTGACCCAGAAGCCCTATGGCTGCCCTGTAGTCCCCACTGTCGATATGTCGCAGCGCTGAATTCATCGCTCCGGATGAGGCCAGTGCCGAACGGGATATATTCGCTCCGTTCTTGTATGGCTGGTAGTAGCTGGTGTACAGCTGCTGACTTGTATAGCTCTTGTGTCTCAGCAGAGACGTAAATACGATCATTAATATAATGGTTGAGGCTGCCGCGTACCAGAACAAACTCTTGCGTTTGGGTGATAACCCAAGGATCTCGCTGCTCCGCCCCTTCTCTTCCCTGGAAATGCCCTGTAGCCTTTCCCGCAGTGAGATAACATCACTCTCCATGGCGGCCTTGTCGATCTCACGGTGGAAGGCAATATCTGAGGCAAGGCCTGAATTCATCATCAGTTCAGCTTCAAAATCTGCTAGCACTGATTCATCCAGTTCTTCTCCCAGGTAATCATCTATCTCTTCTATGCTCCTTGAATGGGAGTATTCGTTCTGCATCATGGCCTGCAGTCCCTCCCTGAGCCTGATAATGTCTTTTTCCTGTACGGCGAGATCTATCTCCCCGTGTAAGGTAATCTCCCCGGAAAGCGCGCTGTTACCCATGGCCTCTTCCCTGATGAGGTGTTCCAACTCTTCTTCCAACTCTCCATTGATGTAATCTTCTATCTCCTCAATGCTGCGCTCGTGTTTCGATGTGCTCTGGGCTATAGATGCCAGGTTGGCTCGCAAATCGATAATCTCTTTCTCTGTCACTGCATCCCTAATCTCTTCAAAAAGAAGCTCATCCTCAACAGAAAGCTGCTGAAAATCAGTCTCCGCAACATCTTGATCTTCTGTGAACAAGTCGTGCACGATCTCTTTTGAAGCTACAGTGTGATTCTTTATGTGGAGCTTTTGAAGGTAGTTCCCTATCTCCAGGTCTTGATCATCCATCTCCAGGTTGACCGCGTTGAATACCTCTTCCGATAATCCAAAATAGGCTTCTGTTCCCTTGGTATATTCTTCTGCAGTGGTCATAGCTGATTGTGTGATGAGATTTTTCAATTGGCTCCTTAATGATATGATGTCCCCTTCCTGTAACGCCTCTTCTATCTCTCTTGTGAGACGGATATCTTCCGTATCCGCACTGTCGCCCTGTGCAACGTGCTGAATATTCTCCAGCTCGTCCCTGGTAAGGCCTTCGTTATCTTGCCTTCCTGCGATCCTATTGCGTTTTTCCGGGGTCATTGTGTCTTTTTTTTGCTTTGATTGTACCTTGTGGTATGTTATGTCACATGATCTGGTCCAGGCTCCATTATCCGACGGGTAAATAAATAATCCCCCGCAGAGCGAGCGCTCCCACGTTATCTATAAATACTACTCTGTGATGATGATGGGGGTAGGAATACTGTAACCACCTTTAACTGATGCTAATTCTTGTGCTGTAAGAATTTCTACTGTCGTGTAATTGAAAGTTTTCATGGTAAAAAGTTTTAATAAGTTATTGAATCTTTATTGTTCCTTGCAAATCTTAATACCATCATACTCCCAAAGGTTACCCCACTTTTTAATTTTTTTTTTAGTAATTATTATAAGTAATTATTAATTCATTGATATACTGAATGTTAACTTTTTATTTTTTTTTAAAATTGTGCGTCTTATTATTACATTTCCGGGGAACCGGATGAATAATCCGCTGGTAAAGTTTCATTTCAGAGACTGAAAAATATACCAGAGAAGAAGGTTCTTCGCAATATTTCTATCCCTGTCCATCCACAACGAATCCAGCCACCCGGGAGGATGGCTGAAGGATATAATAATTATACAAAGAGTCCCGGGATATTTTTTACATTGATCTGATGGCTTTCAACCCATGAATTACCATATAAACCTGTTTTCAAAGGATATACAGCGGTTCCTTCCCGGATTGTGTAGTTTTGGGTTGAGGCAAAAAAAAATACCAACATCCGCTTTCCTCCCGGCTGAGAACCTGGAGTGGTCTGGTTTCAGTGTAGTCCATAACTATCCCACTGACCTTCCCCCGGACATAACAACGATTGCTTTGCCCGCCCGGACAAAGCACCATCGCTCTTTTCTATGTGTTTCTTTTGAAGTCTTTTCTTACACTAACAGTTACAGCATCATTTTGCAAGGAACGAATAAAGTAACTTAGTAATGTGTGTGAACCTTTTACCTTTTTATTTGTGATTAACTATTCCAATTGTTTTAATATCTTTTTCGACTGATCACGGTAATAGCCATTTCCCGTTACGATAGCCCTGAACTGTCCGGCCGCTCTTTCCCTCTCATCCAGCCGCAGGTAGCAGAGTCCGATGTACCATTGTGACTGCTCTACCAGAAGGTTGTCTCCGTGTCGTACCACTTCGCTGAAGGAGCTGATGGCCCTGCCATATTCTCCCAGTTCCTGGTAAGCCACTCCACTGTAGAAGTTGATGCTGAAGCCGTCCTGTGTCCCGGCTGAGGCCTGACCCAGAAGCCCTATGGCTGCCCTGTAGTCCCCACTGTCGATATGTCGCAGCGCTGAATTCATCGCTCCGGATGAGGCCAGTGCCGAACGGGATATATTCGCTCCGTTCTTGTATGGCTGGTAGTAGCTGGTGTACAGCTGCTGACTTGTATAGCTCTTGTGTCTCAGCAGAGACGTAAATACGATCATTAATATAATGGTTGAGGCTGCCGCGTACCAGAACAAACTCTTGCGTTTGGGTGATAACCCAAGGATCTCGCTGCTCCGCCCCTTCTCTTCCCTGGAAATGCCCTGTAGCCTTTCCCGCAGTGAAATAACATCACTCTCCATGGCGGCCTTGTCGATCTCACGGTGGAAGGCAATATCTGAGGCAAGGCCTGAATTCATCATCAGTTCAGCTTCAAAATCTGCTAGCACTGATTCATCCAGTTCTTCTCCCAGGTAATCATCTATCTCTTCTATGCTCCTTGAATGGGAGTATTCGTTCTGCATCATGGCCTGCAGTCCCTCCCTGAGCCTGATAATGTCTTTTTCCTGTACGGCGAGATCTATCTCCCCGTGTAAGGTAATCTCCCCGGAAAGCGCGCTGTTACCCATGGCCTCTTCCCTGATGAGGTGTTCCAACTCTTCTTCCAACTCTCCATTGATGTAATCTTCTATCTCCTCAATGCTGCGCTCGTGTTTCGATGTGCTCTGGGCTATAGATGCCAGGTTGGCTCGCAAATCGATAATCTCTTTCTCTGTCACTGCATCCCTAATCTCTTCAAAAAGAAGCTCATCCTCAACAGAAAGCTGCTGAAAATCAGTCTCCGCAACATCTTGATCTTCTGTGAACAAGTCGTGCACGATCTCTTTTGAAGCTACAGTGTGATTCTTTATGTGGAGCTTTTGAAGGTAGTTCCCTATCTCCAGGTCTTGATCATCCATCTCCAGGTTGACCGCGTTGAATACCTCTTCCGATAATCCAAAATAGGCTTCTGTTCCCTTGGTATATTCTTCTGCAGTGGTCATAGCTGATTGTGTGATGAGATTTTTCAATTGGCTCCTTAATGATATGATGTCCCCTTCCTGTAACGCCTCTTCTATCTCTCTTGTGAGACGGATATCTTCCGTATCCGCACTGTCGCCCTGTGCAACGTGCTGAATATTCTCCAGCTCGTCCCTGGTAAGGCCTTCGTTATCTTGCCTTCCTGCGATCCTATTGCGTTTTTCCGGGGTCATTGTGTCTTTTTTTTGCTTTGATTGTACCTTGTGGTATGTTATGTCACATGATCTGGTCCAGGCTCCATTATCCGACGGGTAAATAAATAATCCCCCGCAGAGCGAGCGCTCCCACGTTATCTATAAATACTACTCTGTGATGATGATGGGGGTAGGAATACTGTAACCACCTTTAACTGATGCTAATTCTTGTGCTGTAAGAATTTCTACTGTCGTGTAATTGAAAGTTTTCATGGTAAAAAGTTTTAATAAGTTATTGAATCTTTATTGTTCCTTGCAAATCTTAATACCATCATACTCCCAAAGGTTACCCCACTTTTTTACTTTTTTTTTAAAAATTATTATAATTAATTATTAATTCATTGATATACTGAATGTTAACTTTATTAAAAATTTTCTTCATGAGAACATATTTTAATATATTTTAGAGGTGACCAATGAATTAAAATCTTATGATGTTTCGTCTCAACAGTAGAATATTTCCGTTATGGCCGATCTTTATGATCCTGCTGATTGCTTTGCAGATCTCTTCTTATGCCCAGCGGACTGAATCAATCGAAGAAAAAGAGACCCGAATTCAGGCAATTCAGGAATATACCAATGAATCATATGAAAATGCCCTAAACCTTTTCAATATTTTACTTGAAATCAGGATTAATAAATATGGCCGGGACAGCACCCAGGTGGCAAACGTTTTAACGAGTATAGGAGCTATAAAAAGCAGGTTAGGACTATATGATCAGGCAATTCCTATTTTAGAGGAAGCTGCAGGAATATATTCCTCTTCCGTTCTGGAAAAAGACTTATTGAAGCTGGCCACCGTTCAACAAAATCTGGCTATCTGTTTCAATGCCAAAGGCGATTTTGAAAAGGCTGAACAATATTATGAGAACGCAGGCCGGATATATGAGAAACTAAACGTTTCAGCACTGAATAATTACGAGACTTATTTGTTAAACATGGCTGGATTTTATCTGGACTATAAAATTATCGACAAAGCTGAAAAATTAAACGATAAAGCATTTCAATACCACACAGACAAAACCCAGGACTTCAAAAAATGGAACAATAAAGGGCAAATTGCCTATTTAAAAGGAGATTATCCTGAAAGCATCAGACTATTTAAAAAGACAATTGAAGTAGGAGAACAAGACAATGGTACCGATTTCACAGGAAAAGATATAGTCTACTTAAATCTGGGACTATCCTACCTTGAAATGGAGAATTTCGACCTTTCACTGGAAAATTATCAGATTGCCAAAGCATTGATTGAGAAAGGATCTGGTAAGCAAGTAAGTGCGTACAGCTCCTGTTTAAAAGATATGGGCATAAATTATCTTCGAAAAAGTGAAAGAGAGAGCAATCTTGAGAATTTCCTCGAATTAAAAAAGAAAAATATTGAAACGTCACTCGATTACTTTCAAAAAGCCATTATTGCCGTATCCCAGGAATTTACTTCTGCAGACTGGAAGGACAATTCCGAACCGCAAAATGCAGTTGATAAGATTAAGTTGCTTGATGCATTGAAGAACAAAGCTGGAGCGTTGTATCAACTTGCCCTGCTCAATGAGAAGCAGGAAAATTATGATAACTACATCAGCCAGATGAAACTTTCATTACATGTTTATGATATATCCATAAAAACTATTCAATTAATCAGAAACGGATTCCAGAGTCCGGAAAGTCGATTGTTTCTTTCAGAAAATGAACATCCGGTTTATTCGGAAGCGATGGAAGTCGCAGCTCGTCTTTATGAGAAAACCGGAGAAAGGATATATTTTGAAAAAGGTTTTGAAATTTCAGAGCGAAGCCGATCTGCAGACTTTCAAACTATGTTAAGAGAATTACAGGCAAAAGAGTTTTCGGGTATGCCTGATTCCTTACTCCAAAAAGAAACTGAGTTAAAAGGAGAGATTGCTGCTTATGAGAATTTTATTTTTAATGAAAGCAGCGCACCTGAACCCGACCTGAAAAAAATTAATGTATGGAAAGACAAAGTGTTTTCGCTTACACAGAGTTATCAACAGATGATCGAAGTCGTGGAAAAACAATACCCCAGGTATTATCAATACAAATATGCAGATCCAATCGTGTCCGTTCAAAAAGTTCAGCAATCACTTGACAGAAGAGAGGTATTTATAGAATATTTTATCAGGGAAAAAAAGAAAACCAGTCAGGGCGAGTTGTATACCTTTGTCATAACTGACCATGAATATAAAATAATCCGAAAACCCATTGATGACAACTTCAGTAAAAATGTTGACAATTTCCTCCGGTTTCTTAAAAACGGTATGGTATTAAATACAAGGAAAGCAGATTATGTGCAATTCGCAAGAAATGCCTCGGATCTGTATAAACTATTAATTGAACCGGTGGTGCCATTATACCAAAATTACCGTTTGGTGATAGTTCCGGATGACAAACTTTCCTATCTTCCGTTTGACGCGTTTTTGGCTTCTCCGGCTGATACAACCAAAATGGATTTCAGAAATCTGGATTATCTCGTTCATCATCATGCCATTTCATACACTTATTCAGCAACTCTGCTTTATTACTATTTTCAGAATAACCTTAAATACAGCAACAGGATAGCCGCTTTTGCACCCGACTATCCAACTGTCAATCCAACTTCCAAAGAAGACGCTGAAATTAATGAATTTCTCCCGCTTCCTGGTGCCCAGGCTGAGGTATCCGGATTGACTGAATTAATTCCTGGCGACCAGTTCATAGGACCGAAAGCTACAAAAGAAGCATTTCTTCAAAATGCTGAGAACTATGACATTATTCACCTGGCAATGCATACAATCCTAAACGACACATTGCCCTTGTATTCAAAAATGGTCTTTTCACCCGAGAATTCCGGAAAAAAAGAGCGTACACTGAACACTTTTGAAATTTATAACCTGAAACTCCGCTCAGATATGGTTGTACTAAGCGGTTGTAACACCGGATCAGGAAAACTCCAGAAGGGGGAAGGTGTGATGAGTCTGGCGCGGGCTTTCCTTTATGCAGGATGCCCAAGTATTATTATGACCTTATGGAATGTCGAAGATGCCTCAAGTTCATCCATAATGATTGAATTTTACAGGAACATCAAAAATGGTTATTCAAAAGACGAAGCTTTACGAAGAGCTAAAATAAAATATATCTCGCAAGCTGATCCAATGAAGGCGCATCCATATTTCTGGCTTGGATATGTCTCAATTGGGAAACAGACGCCACTATTTAAAACAAAAGCGAGATATTTTGTTGGCTTAATAATTTTTGTATTTTTAGCAATCGTTTTGGAGAAATGGTATTTCAAACGCAAAAAAAGAATTAACCGACTGAAATGATCAATTACAGCAATGAAGAGCTTCTGAATGGGATATTACGTAATGACAACGTAATTCTGCAACATATTTATAAGAATTTCTATTATAAAGTCAACCTGTATATCAAAAAAAACAGTGGGGACGATGATGATGCGAATGACGTTTTCCAGGAAGCAATCATTGTAGTATACAGAAAATTAAAGGCTAATGACCTGATTATCAATTGCGCCTTTGAAACCTATCTTTATTCTGTATGTAAATTTCTCTGGTTAAAGCAACTATCAAAAATCAAATCTGAAAAAGAGATGATGAGTGACACATCTGCATTTGAGACGGAATTTGATCACGATTTTTCAGAGTTGGTTGAAAAAAATGAGCGATTTAAACTGTACCAGAAGCATTTTCAGCTTTTAGGCAGCGATTGTCAGAAATTACTTCAGTTGTTTTTCGACAAGGTTCCACTCAAGCAGATTGCACAGATTATGGGTTTCAGCAGTGAAAAATATGTTAAGAAACGCAAATTCAAGTGTAAGGAATATCTTGTAACGAGTATCAAACAGGATGTAAATTTCAAAAAGATTAGTCTCTGATCTCTCATCCCATTTCTGCCAATCAATACATAACAATTACTGATTTGCCCTTTTCAGGATTACTTTTTGTTTGTATGTCCCCTGGAAAAGTTCAAAATTTCTGAAACTACAGGGCAAGGCCCCGTTAAATAATTCAATCTTTTTTGAAGGTTTAAGGCCAATACTTTTGAACCCATCTTCTGAACTAGAGATAATCCAGGCAGAATAGCCTGCATATTTTTGTTTCAGGATATCTCCCATAGACTTATATAAATCAACGACAGACTGGGCCTTCAATCTTTCACCATAAGGAGGATTGGTGATGATAATGCCTCCTTCGAAAGGCGGATTCATTGACAGGAAATCATTTGTGGCAACTTCAATTGTTTTAGATAGTCCGGCGTTTTTAATATTGCTTCTGGCAATAGCACAACTCTGATTGGAAATATCAGATCCAAAAATCCTGACTGAAAGTGGCCTCTCATAATCAGCGTTATAAATTTCCGAGAAAAGCGCTTCATCAAAGTCAAGCCATTTTTCAAAGCCGAAAGACTTTCGGTAAATACCTGCCGGGATATTTTTAGCTATCATGGCAGCTTCAATGAGCAATGTTCCGGATCCGCACATAGGATCAAAAAAATCTGAGCCCCCATTCCAGCCGGTCAACATAATCATACCGGCGGCCAGCACTTCATTTATGGGAGCTTCAACCTGGCCGAGACGATAACCTCTCTTGTGGAGTGACTCTCCCGAACTGTCGAGTGATATTTCGCAGTAATCTCCCATAAGGTATATATGTATCCTGATATCAGGATCTTCCTGGCTCACTGAAGGCCTTTTCCCAAATGATTCTCTGAAATAATCTGCAATTGCATCTTTCACCTTGAGTGATGCGTACATTGAGTTTACGAATATTTCAGATTGAACCGTACTGTCTATGGCAAATGTTTTTCCCAATGTGAGATAATCGGACCAAGGGATGCTCTTTGCCATACTGTAAAGATCTTCCTTCCTTTCGACTCTGAACTGCAAAATTGGCACCAGTATTTTCAATGCTGTTCTCAGAAGAAAGTTGGCCTTATATAAAAGAGATTTATCGCCAAGGAAAGAAACTGCCCTTCTCTCCTGAACGACTGATTCTGCTCCAATAGCTTTCAATTCTGTTACCAAAACAGATTCTAGTCCGGCAAAGGTCTTGACAACAATTTTAAATTTCTTCACAGAGTTTGATTATAATTTATATCCGCATTACCCGTTGTTTAAAAGAATACGGGTGATCAATTTCATCAATCAGATGCCTCCGCCAAAAATAAATTCGGAGGATCTGGCCCTATTTTGGACGATTTTAGAGTAAGGGGGCAAATCATTGGTGATCCATATATTACCTCCAATTACAGAATCATGGCCTATTGTGATGCGTCCCAGAATAGAGGCGTTAGAATAAACGACAACATTGTCTTCGACAATCGGATGACGTGGTATGCCCTTCACAGGATTTCCGGCTTCATCAAGGGCAAAACCTTTGGCCCCAAGTGTAACACCCTGATATAATTTAACATTTGAACCTATGATTGTTGTTGATCCTATTACAATACCTGTTCCGTGGTCAATCGCAAAATGATCCCCAATTTTAGCTTCAGGATGAATATCAATACCGGTCTCAGAATGAGCCATTTCCGTAATAATTCTTGGTATCAGGGGAATACCAAACTGGTAAAGTGTATGAGCAATCCGGTAACTTGAAATTGCCCTGATACCCGGATAACAAAAAATTACTTCACTCATACTTGTGGCAGCAGGATCACCCAGATAAGCAGCTTCCACGTCAGTAATCAGGACACGTCTCAACTCAGGAAGAAAAGCAATAAATTCAGCAGCACGGCTTTCGGCCTCCCCTTTTCTGCTTTCTAGATCGGAATTGAATTCTTTGTCGCAAACAAAGCAAAGTCCTGCCAACAGTTGCTCCGACAAAAGGTGGAAAACCTCATCAACCAATACTCCCATATGGTATTGGAATGTAGTTGGATGAAAATTGATCGGGCCAAAATAACCCGGGAAAATTATTTGTCTAACCTTTTCAACAAAAACTTTCAGTTTTTCAGTTGAGGGCATTGGTTCGCCTGCACGCTGCGCATGTGTAACCTCTTCAACTGTAGACACATCAGTCAATTTGAGAACAGCATTCTCGATCGAAGATCTTATTTTTTTCTCTGTATGTTCCTTCATTTGTTTATAATTTGCTTCTCAATTGCCAAATGGAATCGAAGATCAGCGAAGCTAAAAATCATGAGATTACAATCATCTCGTAAGTTATACGAATCGTGGCTTCTTCATCCCAACAAAATTAACCAATTCCACATTTACTTCAACAATAAATATAACGTGACCGGACAGAAAAAGTTTTACCCGAGGTTATGGTCTTTAAGCAGTCGCATGGCATTTAACCATCTGGCCTCCCCTTCTCCTTCAACAATCCCGTACCTGAATCCGTACTGATCAATTTCACTGCAATATCTTTCGAACAATATATTGCGCATTTCACCTCCATTTTCCCTGACCGGATCCGGTATCCATGGCAAGTCGGGCCTGCAGACCAGGAACAGGTCTATTTCAGCAGATGCAATATATTCATCAATCCACTGAGGAACAACACCATAGACTACATCAAACCAAACTTTAGTCAATATGAGCCAGGTATCCATGACCAGCATACTCTTATCTTTTGATTCAGTCAATAGCTTTTCCTGGCCAACCTGATATCGTGCGATCAATTCAAGGTCATCATAGTTGTAATGCCTATGCAGGTTTTCCACATAACTGCGGGCAAATTCAGGTAACAGCGCCGCGTTCAGCTTCAGAGCCAACACCTCTGACAAGGTTGTTTTGCCGGTTGACTCAGGACCTGTAACAACGATTTTAGTCAACCCGTTGTTTTTTCCCATAAATCCTGATTTAAGTCTTTTCGCCATTCTAAGTAGCCATAGACAGCCAATATGGTATATACCAGAAAAAGCAGTGTCGTCGGATATAACTCCTTGACGATAAAAAGCCCGATAGATATTGCATCAACCAATATCCAGAGTAACCAGTGTTCAATTTTCTTTTGTGCAAGCATCCAGGTCGCGACAATGCTTAATGCAGTTACCAGGGCATCCCAGAATGGTACCGGAGAATCTGTATATCTGTAAAGGATAAAAGCTATCACGACAAACAATAGGATGGATACATACAATAATTTGATCCACAAAGCCATTGAGGTTCTGGATACTTCAAAGGAATGTCCTTCCGAACTACCCTGGTGCCAGCACCACCAGCCATAAATGCTGATAACAACATAATAAAATTGGAGAGCCATATCCGCATATATCTTTGAGGCGAAAAATACAGCGATATAGAACAAAGCGTTGAGCAAACCTACGGGCCAGGTCAGATAGTGTTGCCTGATAGAAAATCCCAGGTATAAAAAACCTGTTAATGTTCCACATACTTCCACGTAATTATCAACAAACCATTGGAAAATTACCATATTGCCAATTAAGAATAATTCTTTTCCCGGGGAAATAACTTTGCACAAAAGTCCTGCCCGACACTACGAATGTACGGGGCATTATGGATAAAAGAAAATGGCCTTAAATCATACTTGCTATCTGTTCAAATAACGGGCATAAGCTTTAGGATCAGAAAATAGTTCCATGGCTTTTTGGACCTCAGTATCATCGTCGATCATAACTTTATAATAATCACTGGTCTCGTACAGGTCACGGGCAATCAGTGCCCTGATTTGCCTGAAAATGACTTTCTGAAGAATTTTTACACTCTCTTCATCCTTTTTAACGCCGGATTTCTCACCCAAGGTCATTAATTCATCAATTATTGAGGGTGGAACTACAAAATTGCTCTTAAAAGATTTAAAATCACGGTATTTTGCCAGTAAGTCCTTTCTGTTCTTATCTATATAGCTGACCACAAAAGGTGTAAAGATATTTTTCCTTACCAGGGTATTGAAATAAGTATAATGAACGGAAGTATCAACCGGTACAAAAAGGTCAGGTACTATCCCACCACCGCCAAATACTTTTCTTTTGGTTACAAGAGTAGTTGTCATAAGTGAATCTGCCATTAAGATGCTATCCTTGTTAAATAATTCACCGTGCTCATACCTGTTCAGATAATCGTTTCTGTAATTGTCTGTGTTCTTGTATGGTTTCTGAATATTTCTGCCGGCAGGTGTATAATAATGGGCAATTGTGAGCCTGATCATAGAGCCATCATTAAGGGGGAAAGGCTGCTGAACCAGACCTTTACCAAATGATCTTCTGCCAATAATGACTCCGCGATCCCAATCCTGAATAGCCCCGGAAACAATTTCGGATGCAGAAGCTGTACCCTCATCAATTAAAATTGCAAGATTGCCCTTCAAAAAATCTCCGTTTGTGGTTGAAGTGTAATCTTTTCTCGGACTATGAGCACCTTCAGTATAAACGATAAGCTTATTGGCTTCCAGAAACTGGTTGGCAAGTTCATAGGCAGCTCCCAGATATCCACCCCCATTTCCCCTTAAATCAAGAATCAGGTTTTTAATCTTACTGGATTTCTCAAGTTTTTTTATGGCAGTTGTATACTCTTCAATAGTTGTTGCAGAAAACCTGTTAAGTTTCACAAATGCAGTTTCATTGTTAAGAAGAAAGGCGGCATCCAGGCTAAAAATTGGAATTTTGTCCCTGACAATTGTGAAATCAATGGGTCCGGATTCGCCCTTTCTCACAACCTTTAGATTTACGACCGTTCCTTTCGGCCCTTTTAACAAACTGAATACATCCTGCGTTTTAATTCCCACTGATGCAATGCTCTTAGTACCAACACGGACAATTCTATCGCCCGGCTTAAGTCCGACTTTTTCGGACGGACCTCCGGGGATGGTTGTCATGACGATCAGGGTATCCTGAATTATATTGAAAGAGATGCCTATACCTTCAAAATTTCCTTCCAACGGCTGATTCATCTCTTCCACCTCGTCTTTGGAAATATAAACCGAATGCGGATCCAGCCTGGACAGCAGATCTACAATTGCATTTTCTGTCAGTTTGTTAACATTTGTAGTGTCAACGTAAAATACATCAACCAATCGCAATACCCTGCCGAATTTTAACGTCTGGCTCTGGATATCCTGTGCGAAAATATTGCAAGTAAAAAAAAGAGAAACAATTGTCAGTACAATATTGAGCGGAAAGCGGAATGTTCTATTATTCACAATTTATATTATTTGAATTGTAATTTAAAGTGAACATATATTTAAGCGTTCACAAACCACAAAGATAGGAAGTTATCGCCCACATCTTGTCCAGAATCAGAAAAAGTAGCCATTTTCAAATAAATGGGCAACAGAAAAACAAAAAACCTGCAATTCTATTCGAATTACAGGTTCGTTGATTACAAACTTTTTATTTAAACCGAAAGCGCGAATTTTCCGTGTACCGCAACTTTATATTCGTCTAATAAAGTATTAAACAGCTCCTTTACAGATATGATACGGTCTGATTTCCAGACGTTACTCCCCGCAAATGCATATCCGTTTCTGAAATTTCCTCTCAAGGCGGAGGACAATGATGCAATTATACAATATGGGGCTGTAGAAATATCGCAGGTTTTGATGCAATTTACCGGACATACAGTAGGACGGCGCTTGCCACTATCCACTTCATCCAGGAAAGAGCAACTAATAGCACGACCAGGCATACCAACAGGACTCTGAATTATTCTTACGTCCTCTTTCTTTGCCTGGATGTACGCTTGTTTGAACCCATCAGAGGCATCACATTCCGTTGTTGTAACAAAACGCGTTCCCATCTGGACACCTGCGGCGCCCTTTTCCAGAATCATAGCAATATCTTCACCCGTGTAAATTCCACCTGCTGCGATGACAGGAATCTGTTTACCATATTTTGCACCGAATTCGTCAGCTACTGCAACGACTTCTTCTATTAATTTTTCAAGTGAATAATTTTCGTCAAATATCTGGTCGATTTTAAAACCAAGATGCCCGCCTGCTTTTGGCCCTTCTACTACAATAGCATCCGGGAGGTAATTGTAGTTTGTGTGCCATTTGTTGCATATCAGCGCAGCCGCCCTGGCAGAAGAGACGATCGGAACCAGTTTGGTTTCAGAGTCAGGAGTCAGATACTTCGGAAGATCCAGTGGCAAACCTGCTCCTGAAAATATTATATTAGCCTTTTCTTTTATTGATGTGGTGACAAGGTCAACATAGTTAGACAAAGCCACCATAATATTCACGCCAATTATTCCCTGGGTTTTCTCACGGGTTTTTCTGATCTCCTCAGTAAGTCCAAAAATACAGTTCTTCAAATAATCTGAAGAATGATCTTTGTAGAGAAAACCAATGCCAGCCGGGGAAATGACACCTACCCCACCCTCATTGGCAACAGCAGAAGCAAGTCCAGATAAGGATACACCCACACCCATGCCTCCCTGAATAATGGGAAGTTTAATTTTCAATCCACCGATATTCAATAACTTCATTTTATTGTACTTTAAAATCTTTTCATTCTCATGAATGTCGGCACAATGGTAAGTATAGTAACACTCCTGACCAAAAATATGTGTTATGTGGTCTATTTATGGTTGAAAACAGTGGATTTAGGGACGAATTGCAATTTTCGTGGGACGAATTTCACTTTTGCTGATGTATTGTATCAAGGTCAATCAGCTTTTCCTTGAAAACAGAGACCCAGTTTCTGGAAACGGGTACGGGAAATTCTATGCGGTCCATCTCCAGGTGATAGCCATTGTCAGCTCTTTTCAACTTTAACACTTTATTGATGTTAACCATCCAGCATCTATGGCATTTCAGCATCACATCAGAAGACCCGAGGGCTTTTTCAACATTGGTGAAGGATTGCCGGAAAAGTCTTTTGCGGACGGCAAGTTTCCTGTCGATCCAATAAATTTCCACATAATTACCGGAAGAGTGGATAAGAATAACCCGTTCAACTTCTTCGGCAAAAGCCTGTTTTTTATTCTCAGCGATAATATGAACAGATTCCTGGTCAGGGTCGGGAGTCTGAAAGGCCGTTATCTCCTCCTTCAGCCAGCTTTTCCCGGAATCTATCATATTGACTACTTTCATCCTGAGAGAGAGATTGTAGCTTATCAGATTGAAAAGTATCAGTGGTAAAAGGGACAATGCTCCAGTCCTGAAGAATGGCAAATCAGTATATGAAGTTATTCTTGCCAGCCATGCCAAAAAAGTGAAAGCAACAAAAAGATTTGAAAACAGCCAGAAATTCCAGATCAATTCTTTTTTTATGGTCCATTTGGAAGAATCAAACATTTTGGGAAAGATTCCGGGAACGATGAGTGTATTCAGGAAAAGTATGGAGGCAGTTAAAAAACCAGCACCCAGCACGAAATATCCATCATGTTCAGATTTAAGAAAATTTATTCCCAGTGGCTGAATATAAAGAACAATAAGGATGAAGCTCATGCTGACCAACATAATTGTCCGGGCATTGTGCTTGAAATTATTGCTAAACGGGTAAGGCTGATTTAAATTCTCAAACATGGTGAATACTTTTCAATTTGTCCTGAATTTTCAATTGCACAATATTCTATCGGGCAATATTCATTGAGACAGGCGCCATCCCAACAGCTTAACCCACAACAGATATACATTCCAGGTTTTAGCTTTTGGCAAATAGATCATTATGAAGCAAATCATATTGCTGAAATATAATTCTTTTTTCGGGATGATCATCAAAGTTGGCTTAAAAATGCAAAAGCCCCGGAGTTGCTCCGGGGCTTTGCGGTCTGGACGGGACTCGAACCCGCGACCCCCTGCGTGACAGGCAGGTATTCTAACCAACTGAACTACCAAACCAATTAGATATGAACATAAGAACTTTGATGCGGTCTGGACGGGACTCGAACCCGCGACCCCCTGCGTGACAGGCAGGTATTCTAACCAACTGAACTACCAAACCAAACTACTCAAAAGGCCTCTTTTCGAAAATAAAAGAGCTCCTTTTAAAAGCACTGCAAATATACGACTTGTTTTGTTTATCTGCAATGACTTTTAATAAAAATAGGTATCTAGCTTAGATAATGCGTTTATATAGTTCCAACGATAAAATTCCAGTCAACGAGACCCGACCGCCAACTATTTTGCATTTTGCTATTAATCAGCAATTTAAAAATTATTGCCCTGACAACTTACTGGGCGCAAAGAATGAGAAATGGACGCTTCCGTAAACTCTTTGTTCAAATATATTGGGATGCGAAGAGAAATTATCACTCTTCCCATGTTCGAGTATGAGCATTCCGCCGGGATTAATCAGTGCATGTTTTAAAATGAGATCAGGGATCTCCTTGAGGGATTTCAGCTGATAAGGTGGATCAGCAAAAATCAGATCGTATTTTTCAGTACAACGGGGAATGAACTTCAGCACATCATACCTTAAAAGGTGGACTATATTATTAAGGTCCAACTGTTGGGCCACAGAAGAAATAAATGCATAATGGACATGGTCAATTTCTACAGATGTTACAGATTTACAACCTCTTGAAGCAAATTCAAAAGAGATGCTTCCTGTCCCGGCGAAGAGATCCAGCACTTTTATCTCATCAAAATCAATTCTGTTGGAGAGTATATTGAAAAGATTTTCCCTGGCAAAATCCGTTGTTGGACGGGCTTTGAAATTTTTTCCAGGTTTAAACAGCCTGCCTCTTAATTCCCCGCCAATTATTCGCATTTGTAGAGATCAAGTAATGATGTGAAGTAATGGTCAGGTTGCTGACTAAAAGTATAACTGTATGTGAAAAGGGAATCGGGTCTGGCAAAAACAGTTTTCCGGACATATTGCCTGAAGGCCTGGTACAATGGGTCAGATTGCAGAAACCTTCCATGTATAACCAGTTCGGTAGAATCCGGAGAAAGTTTTAGCCGGTCAAAAACATACAATACAAAGTAGATCACGTCATTTTCCCCGGAGTAACTGAACTGGTTACACAGGAGAAGTTTTGTACCCGAGATAACGATCAGTTCAAAATACGACTTGAAGAAATTCAGGTGAACTTGTTTTCTGTCCGGATAGTTCTTATTATCCTTTAAAGTTCTTTCTACCAAAGGGAAAAGACTGTGACGAATTACAGCCTTCGGAAATTTGAGGGCAAGAAACTCCTTCAGATTTTCAGGGACAGAAAAAATGCACCAGGCTTCGGCCTTTGTAAAAAGAGTTTTTTCGAGGCTATAGCCTTTCTCTGTCTCATGGTTGAAACCCAGGTATTTCTCGGCGTACCCGTTTTGAAAAAATGCCTGTGGAACCAGTGTAAAAATCTCTGAGGAGTATATTATTTCCACACTTTTGTATTTGGCGTTGAGATATTCCTCCTGACTCCAAAGTTCCCTCACCTTCATAAAAAGCAATCTCGGCCTTTTCAGGAAGAAATTGAAAGATTTCAATACGGTATATTTTCCTTTGGGGATATCCAGTATAGCAAAAGAAAATCCATCCAGACTTATTTGGATGGATAAATGATATAAATTACTCTGCTCGTAATCGAACGATTTGTCGATAAAACAGATATCTTGCATCGGATTTTTTTATAGGTTCACATGCATATTCACCGGTTCTTAAACGCAATTGCTCAAATAAACCGGGAATTATGATCTAAAAATTTTTTATACTGCAGAAGAACAAAAAACCGGATTGATTTTTTATTCCCATCTCAATAAAATGGTTTACAATCCACAAATTTAAAATAAATTATCCGACTCTTTTAAACCGGCAAGAAAAATAACAGTTTCCATGAAAAAGTTCATCTCTGATCTGATCCTTCAAAAGCTGGGACACGAACCAACCGGTGGCCAAAAGGAGATGATAGATAAGCTGGCTGCCTTTGTTTCAGCACCGGAGGCTGATTCTTTGTTTCTTTTAAAAGGTTATGCCGGAACAGGAAAGACCTCAACTATTAGTGCACTCGTACAGGTATTGGATGAATTAAAAATCAAATTCGTACAACTTGCACCTACAGGCCGGGCTGCAAAGGTCCTTTCAAAACAGAGCGGGAAACCTGCCTCCACTATTCATAAGAAAATCTACAGGCAGCAATCGGTTACGGATGGTTACAGTAAATTTTCACTGGACAGGAACCTGAGTAAGAACACTGTTTTTGTAGTGGATGAAGCCTCCATGATCTCCAACCTGCCGCAGGATCAGAGCGTTTTTGGTTCTGGTTACCTTCTTTCGGATTTAATCGAATATGTCAATGCCGGATTTAACTGCAAGCTGATTATTTCGGGAGATACGGCACAACTTCCACCAGTTGGCCTCCCCATGAGTCCCGCACTTGAAAAGGAAGAGTTGCACCTTTTTGGCCAGGAGGTCATTGAAATGGAATTGAGGGAAGTTGTCAGGCAATCAGGTGATTCAGGAATACTAGGAAACGCAACTTATATCAGGAACAGGATTCTAAAAGAATCAGCAGCCGGATTCTGGCCCATAGAAATCGGCAGATGCAGGGATGTTGTCAGGATTGGAGGAGATCAGCTCATCGATGAAATATCGACTTGTTACAACATTTTTGGCATGGAGGAAACGATTGTTATTACCCGATCCAACAAGAGGGCCAACCTGTTCAATGAAGGGATACGAAAAAATATATTATACCGTGAAGATCAGATTGTAAGGGGCGATTTTCTGATGATTGTCAAAAACAACTATCACTGGGCAAAAGAACCGGAAGAAATCGACTTTATAGCCAACGGAGATATTGCGGAGATCCTGAGAATCCGGAAAATGGAGGAGCGGTATGGATTTCATTTTGCTGATGTAGTATTGAGGTTTATGGATTACCAGGATCTGGAAATCGAGTGTAAGATTCTGCTTGAGACCCTCACCGCAGAAGCTCCCGCATTAACCTCAGAAGAGAACAAGCGGCTTTATGAAGCCATTTCAGAGGACTATGAAGAAGTGCGCAACAAGCGTGACAGGTGGAAAAAAATCAGGGAGGATCCCTATTTTAATGCCATGCAGGTAAAATATTCCTATGCTGTAACCTGCCACAAAGCACAGGGCGGTCAGTGGAAAGCCGTTTTTCTTGACCATGGCTATCTAACTGCTGAAATGATTGACCGTGAATTCCTCAGATGGTTTTATACAGCATTTACAAGGGCGGAAGAAAGGCTTTACCTGGTGAATTTTAAAAAAGAATTTTTCTCTGATTCAGAATAAAGAATTTTTACCGGTAAAATCTATAATTCAAAACAATCCCCATCGTTGGCAGCGAAGGTTTCAGGAAAAACAGACCTGGCCTCCTCTACCAGGGGTTCAATATTTTTGTACCTGGAGGAAAAATGGCCTATGACCAATTTTTTTACATTTGCCAATTTCGCCATTTGGGCAGCCTGAAGCGATGTCGAATGGAATGTTTTTTTTGCCAATTCTTCCAGGTCACCGGCAAAAGTAGCTTCATGGTAAAGCAGGCTGACACCTTCGATGGTCGGAACAATATTTTTTCTGAATATTGTATCCGTACAAAAAGCATAGCTTTTGGTCGGATTGGGGGCGAGGGTAAGCTCCGCATTTGGAACTACTCTACCATTGGGGAGAACCAGGTCTGCACCGTGTTTAATATTTAACCTTTGTGAAACTGGCACATCATATTTTTCCAGCGCCTGTTTGTCAAGGTGCAGTTCAGTAACCAATTCCTGGAAAAGGAACCCGCAGCAGGATATCCTGTGTTTCAGCGGGAACGAGGTTATTCTGATCTTTTTGTCTTCGTAAAGGAGTGAATTACGCCGAAAGTTAAGCGGATGATATTTTACTTTCAGGTCTGCTATTTCATTCATGAATTTCATCATGCCATCCATCATTGGCTGAAGATCCGAATGTGCATAGATATGAAGTTCACCTTTTTTCCCATATAATGAGAGAGATGAAATTAGTCCGGGCAAACCATAAATATGATCTCCATGAAGATGTGAGATGAAGATATGGTTGATTTTCCCCATTTTGAATTTGTATTTCCTCAATTGAATCTGTGTCCCTTCACCACAATCTACCAGGAACAGCTGTTCATTGAACCTGACAACCTGGGAAGTTGGAAACCTTTGTGAAGTAGGCAATGCAGAGCTGCTTCCAAGAATGGTAACAGAAAATGAATTCATAATATTGGTTTTCTGTATTGATGAGAGGGAGGCAATTATTCAAAGATAAAAAAACCCGGCAAAAATTTGCCGGGTTAATATTTATTTCTGTTCACAGTAGGGAAAGAGATGATTTATTTCTTCTCGTTTTCCTCCATTTGTGTACGCAAAGCGGCTAATTCACTGATGTCGCCCAATGTTGTTTTTTCCATGTTATCCTTTACAGGTTTCACACTCTTGACCGTCTGCTTGGTAGCAGCCTTTTTCTTGGCTGTATCTTCTGTTTTCTTCACATCTTCATAAACACGTGAGTGAGACAGAATGATTCTCTTGGCTGATTTTGAGAATTCAATTACCTTGAATTCCAGTTTCTCATCCATTTTAACGTGGGAACCATCTTCCTTAACCAGGTGGCGTGGGGTTGCAAAACCTTCAACACCGTAAGGCAGAGAAATTACTGCACCTTTATCAAAAAGGTCAATAACGGTACCTTCATGAATAGAATCGACAGTAAAGATAGTCTCGAACACATCCCATGGATTTTCTTCCAATTGTTTGTGGCCAAGGCTCAAACGACGGTTTTCCTTGTCTATATCCAGTACCTGAACTTCGATTTCAGAACCGATCGAGGTAAACTCAGACGGGTGTTTGATTTTCTTTGTCCAGCTAAGGTCACTGATGTGGATCAGACCGTCAACACCTTCCTCTATTTCAACAAATACACCAAAATTGGTGAAGTTGCGAACCTTTGCAGTATGAGTGGAACCAATCATGTACCTGGTTTCAATTTGTGACCATGGGTCGTTTTTCATTTGCTTGATGCCCAATGACATTTTGTGTTCATCGCGATCAAGGGTAAGAATGGTAGCTTCAACCTCATCTCCAACTTTCAGGAAGTCCTGTGCAGAACGGAGGTGTTGTGACCAGCTCATTTCTGAAACGTGGATCAATCCTTCCACTCCGGGAGCTATTTCGATAAATGCGCCGTAATCAGCTATAACGACAACTTTACCTTTCACAACATCACCTACTTTAAGATCGGCACTGACATTATCCCAAGGATGTGAAGCAAGTTGCTTTAATCCAAGTGCAATTCTCTTCTTCTCATCATCAAAGTCAAGGATAACCACGTTGATTTTCTCATCAAGTTGAACGATTTCGTTCGGATGAGCAACGCGTCCCCAGCTGAGGTCAGTGATGTGGATCAATCCGTCGACACCGCCCAGATCAATGAATACACCGTAAGAAGTAATATTCTTAACAGTTCCTTCAAGTACCTGTCCTTTTTCAAGTTTGGAGATGATATCTTTCTTCTGTTGTTCCAGTTCGGCTTCAATCAATGCTTTGTGAGATACAACAACGTTTCTGAATTCGTGATTAATCTTAACCACTTTGAACTCCATTGTCTTTCCAACATAAATATCGTAGTCACGGATTGGTTTAACATCAATCTGTGAGCCAGGCAGGAATGCCTCAATACCGAATACATCAACAATCATACCGCCCTTCGTGCGGCATTTGATAAATCCGGTAATAATTTCGTCGTTTTCCAGGGCCGAGTTGACGCGATCCCAGCTGCGCATGGCGCGGGCTTTTTTGTGTGATAATGTTAACTGCCCCTTTTTATCTTCGAGGGTTTCAACATAAACCTCAACTTTGTCGCCAATTTTCAGGTTGGGATTGTATCTGAATTCATTCACAGAAACAATACCATCAGATTTGTAACCAATGTTGACTACAACTTCACGTTTGTTCATCGAGATTACAATCCCGTCTACACACTCTTTTTCCTGGAGAATGGAGAGCGTATTGTCATACATCTCAGTCATGGATTGTTTTGAAGATGAACCAGCGGTTGACTTCTTTCCTTCAAAAGCATCCCAGTCAAATTCTTCTTCGTTTGTTGAAGATGTAACCAGAACTACAGCAGCCGGTTTCTCTGCAACAGCGGCCTTTTCTGCAACAGGTTCTTCTGCAACAATAACTGGTTCTTCTGCAACAACAACGGGTTCTTCTGCAACCGGCTCTTCAGCTACAGCAGCTACCACTTCCTCTACCGGTTCAGGAACCGGCGCTTCTTCAATAATCTCCTGTGCAACGGGCTCAGCAGCAGAAAACTCTGCCTCATCGTTTACTTCAGGTTTTTCGTTGATTTCACTCATTTTAAAATTCTCCTAAAAATTAATAAATTAGACATTATTTTGAACGGGCGCAAAGGTAGGATTAATTCTTTAGAATTCAAACTAATCCCTCAAAATTTCATACTCTATTAATGTCCTGATTTACAAACTTTTTCTACTACTTTGCATAATAATAACAGGCGGATAAACCTGGTTGAGGCAAAATAAATCAAAGCAGATTAGAATTAATATAAAATAGCTATGTCACAGGAGATTGAACGAAAATTCCTGGTTCTGAACGAAAATTATAAAACTGAGGCTGTCCGGTCCTTACGGATTACCCAGGGTTACATCACTTCCAGTTTAAAGCGATCTGTAAGAATCAGAATCAAGGAAGACTTGGCTTTTTTAACAATAAAAGGTGAATCAAACAGCTCCGGACTATCCAGGTATGAGTGGGAAAAAGAAATTTCTGTACAGGATGCCGTGGAATTGTTAAAACTCTGTGAACCGGGAATTATAGATAAAATCCGGTACGAAATACCATGTGGGGACCTCTTGTTTGAAGTGGATGAATTTCTGGGCTTAAATGCAGGTTTGGTGGTTGCAGAAATTGAGCTCAGGCATGAGGATGAATCGTTCGACCGGCCTGTCTGGCTAGGAGAGGAATTGACAGGTGATGTGAAATATTACAACTCAATGCTTGCCACCAATCCTTACAAAAGCTGGTAAACTCAACATTTCCGGATTTAACACCGGAGCTTTAAGCTCTCCGACCAAAGCCGGATAAAACTGAAAGAAGAAAATACGTCGCAATTCTGCAATTTTGCTTCCGGATTACAGCTTTTCTATTACTTTTACCTTTCCCAAACCAACAATTTCATTGCAGTTGTGATATGAAGATAATCGTCACAGGGTCAAAAGGTCAGCTTGGAAGGTCGATTCAGGAATTGTCTCCTGACTATCCTGAACTTTCATTCATATATTCTGATATCGAAGAACTGGATATTTGCGATCAGGCACTTGTTGACGCATTTTTCTCGAAGGAAAAACCTGCAGTTGTTGTCAATTGCGCGGCCTATACAGCAGTTGACAAAGCTGAAAAAGAGGAGAAACTGGCAGAATTGATCAACCACCACGCTGTGACTAACCTGGCTGCCGCCTGCAAAAAAACAGGCACCAAACTGATTCACATCTCAACCGACTACCTTTTTGACGGGTTAAAGTCCACCCCGTATCATGAAAAAGACATTGTCAGGCCAAGATCTGTTTATGGCATAACCAAGCTGGAGGGTGAAACAGCACTGTTGCGGGCTGAAATCAAATCGATAATAATCAGAACTTCCTGGTTGTATTCAGTATACGGCAATAACTTTGTTAAAACAATGCTGAGACTCGGTAAAGAAAGGGATAAACTTGGTATCGTGGATGATCAGACAGGCACCCCTACCTATGCAGGAGACCTGGCAAAAGTTATCCTCAGAATCCTTCAGCGAACTGCTGAAGATAAAAACCGGTTTGTACCTGGAATTTATCATTTCTCAAATGAAGGAATAGCCAGCTGGTATGATTTTGCCAAAGCAATTTTTGAATACACTCCTGAAATCACATGTCAGGTAGTTCCAATTGATACAGCTGCCTATCCGCTGCCAGCATCCAGGCCGGCATATTCTGTATTGAATAAATCAAAAATCAAAACTACCTTTGAGATAGAGATACCTTACTGGAGGGATAGTCTGAAATTATGTCTACTAAAATTGCAAGATGATGCAAACAAATGAAATTCCCGAAAATGTGCGCAAAAAAGCACAGGAATGGTTGTCAGGCAAATATGATGCAGCCACAAAAGCAGAGGTTAAAAAATTGCTTGACAACGATGATCCGACGGATCTAATAGACGCTTTCTACCGTGATCTCGAATTTGGTACCGGCGGACTTCGTGGTATCATGGGTGTAGGATCCAACCGGATGAATATTTATACAGTTGGCGCGGCAACACAAGGACTCAGCAACTATCTGAAAAAGGCATTTGCTCATCTGCCCGAGATAAAAGTGGCTATAGGTCACGACTGCAGGAACAACAGCCGTTTGTTCTCTGAGACAGCAGCTGCCATTTTCTCAGCCAACGGCATCAGGGTTTATCTATTTGAATCACTGAGACCTACACCTGAACTCTCCTTCGCTATTCGTGAACTTGGGCTGCAAAGCGGAATCATTCTTACTGCTTCACACAATCCGAAAGAATACAACGGTTACAAAACTTACTGGGATGATGGATCACAAATTGTAGAGCCACACGACAGGAATATCATTGCCGAAGTTGAAAAAGTGAAGGTAGAGGATATCCTTTTTAATGGGAGAAATGAACTGATTATACCGTTGGGAGCAGATATGGATGAACGTTACCTGAAAAAAGTAGTCACTATTTCTCTTTCACCGGAAGCTATCCAAAAACAGCACAATATTAAAATTGTATACACACCTATTCATGGGACGGGTGTAAAGCTGGTACCTATGGCTCTTGCAAAAATGGGATTCACCAATGTAATCCATATTCCCGAGCAGGATGTTATTAGTGGCGATTTCCCGACAGTAATTTCTCCGAACCCTGAAGAACCAGCCGCCCTGGCACTTGCACTTAAAAAAGCCAGGGAAGTGGATGCTGATCTGGTTATGGCAACTGACCCTGATGCTGACCGGCTTGGAATTGCCATTAAGAATGACAAAGGTGAATTTATCCTTGTCAACGGAAATCAGACTGTACTTATCTTCCTGTATTATATAATAACCAGGAGGAAAGAACTCGGTTTACTTACCGGGAAAGAATATGTGGTAAAAACCATCGTTACGTCTGAACTCGTTGCAGAAATTGCATCAAAAAACGATGTTGAATATTATGATTGCTATACCGGTTTCAAATATATCGCTGATGTAATCCGAGAAAATGAAGGAAAGAAAACCTACATCGGTGGAGGTGAAGAAAGTTTCGGATTTTTACCGGCCGACTTTGTCCGTGACAAGGATGCCGTCAGTTCATGCGCCCTGATGGCAGAAATCGCCGCATGGGCTAAAGATAATAAACTGACGCTGTTTGAAATGCTTCAGGATATATACCTGAAGTACGGCTACTCCAGGGAAAAAATGAAATACATCGTTAGGAAAGGTAAAGCCGGTGCAGAAGAAATTGAACAATTAATGGTTAAATTCAGAAATCAGCCTCCGGCACAACTGGCAGGATCGCCACTTGAAAGGGTGAAGGACTACGAAACACTGGTTGAGAAAAACCTGATTACCGGGGAAGAGAAACAAATCTCACAAAAAAGCACTTCCAATGTTCTACAATTCTTTACTATAGACGGGACAAAGGTTTCGGTTCGTCCTTCCGGCACCGAGCCAAAGATTAAATTCTACATCGAAGTAAAGGCTCCCCTGGCTACCCGGGAAGATTTCGATAAGGTGGAGGCAGAGACTTCCCATAAAGTTGAACTAGTAATGAATGATTTAGCAATTTAATATAGACCACATGAAAAAATTATTATTTGTTCCCGCAGTGCTTTTTGCACTCACATCAGTTGCTCAAAAGGCAGAACCAGCAAAAGAAAAAGAAGACCCTGCAAAAATGAAACCTGAAATGACAGAATTCTGGGATCCGGAAGTAACCGTGGTAACCCCGGGACAAACGCCTGTAGATGCGCCATCGGATGCAGTTGTATTGTTTGACGGCACCCAGGAAAGTTTCAACGCGAACTGGACCAATACCAAAAACGAACCTTCCGGCTGGGTTGTTGCTGACAATTGCTTCACAATAACGAAAGGGACTGGTGGAATTCGCAGTAAAATGGAGATGGAAGATTTTCAGCTTCATATCGAATGGAGAACACCTTCAGAAGTAAAAGGGGAAAGCCAGGGCCGTGGTAATTCCGGCATCTTCCTGCAAGGAAGATATGAGCTTCAGGTTCTTGACAATTACCAAAACAGAACTTATCGTAATGGTCAGGCAGGATCAATTTACAAACAATATGCGCCTCTGGTTAATGTTTGTAAAAAACCTGGAGAATGGCAAACCTACGATGTGATTTATACTGCACCGCGCTTTAAGGAAGATGGAACGGTTTTCTCTCCTGCCCGCGTAACAGTATTGCAGAATGGCGTCCTGGTACAGAACAATATCTCATTGTTCGGACACACTGAATACATCGGGATACCCAAATATGTTGCTCACGGAGCCGCTCCGCTTGAATTACAGGATCATGGCAACCCTGTAAGCTACAGAAATATTTGGGTCAGAAAACTCTAATTTTGGTAAAGTCATGGCGGGCAGGTAATATCCGGATCTGAGGTTCTGATATTGTCTGCCCGCTGATTATTTTGTTTCTTTGCTTCACTATTTACAGCATCATTTTGTCATTTCCACTATGGAGAAAATACTCATACTTGATTTCGGCTCGCAATACACCCAACTTATAGGCCGCAGGGTTCGTGAGTTGAATGTGTTTTGTGAAATTCATCCTTTTAATCATTTCCCTGCAATTGACGAATCTGTCAGGGGAGTCATACTTTCAGGCAGCCCCTTTTCTGTCAGGGATGAAAAAGGACCAAGAATTGACCTTTCCGGAATCAGAGGGAAAATGCCATTGCTTGGTGTATGTTACGGAGCACAATACCTTGCCCATTTCTATGGAGGAGAGGTTGCAGCATCGGATTCACGGGAATATGGAAGGGCAAATTTAAAGTGGATTGATGGAAGCAATTTGTTATTCAATCATATAAGTGATAATTCTCAGGTCTGGATGTCTCATGGAGATACTATCATCCGGTTGCCCGAAAACTATGAGGTGCTGGCATCCACGGAAGATGTGGAATATGCAGCTTTCCAGGTAAAGGATGAACCTACCTACGCGATTCAGTTTCATCCAGAAGTCTATCATACGACGGAAGGAACCAGGTTATTGGAAAATTTCCTTGTAAACATCTGCGGATGCAGCCAGAACTGGACTCCCGACTCCTTTGTCGAAGCCACTATAGCGCAATTGCGCCAGAAACTGGGCAATGACAAAGTGGTACTCGGACTTTCCGGAGGAGTTGATTCAAGTGTGGCCGGAGTCTTGCTGAATCGCGCCATCGGGCCTAACCTCACCTGCATTTTCGTTGACAACGGCCTCTTGCGGAAAAATGAGTTCTCAGATGTCCTGGAGTCATACAAAGGCATGGGCCTCAATGTAATAGGCGTCGATGCGAAGGAAAAATTCTGGAATGACCTTCGAGGTGTCAGTGATCCTGAAAAGAAAAGAAAGATTATCGGCAGAAATTTCATTGAGGTTTTTGACGTTGAAGCCCATAAGATACAGGATGTCAAGTGGCTGGCCCAGGGGACAATCTATCCTGACGTGATTGAATCTGTCTCTGTAAATGGTCCATCCGCAACCATCAAATCACATCACAACGTTGGAGGTTTGCCTGAAAAAATGAAGCTAAAAGTAGTGGAACCGCTTAACCTTCTTTTCAAGGATGAAGTAAGGAGAGTCGGTAAGGCTCTCGGCGTAAAGGATGAGTTGCTTGGAAGGCATCCATTTCCGGGACCTGGACTTGGCATACGCATACTTTCTGATGTAACGCCAGAAAAAGTCAGGGTACTTCAGGAAGCTGATGCCATTTTTACACAAGCCCTCAGGGATTGGGGTCTTTATGATAAAGTCTGGCAAGCGGGTGTAATGCTGCTTCCCGTTCAGTCTGTGGGTGTCATGGGAGATGAAAGAACTTATGAAAATGTAGTAGCATTAAGGGCAGTAGCATCCACGGATGGCATGACGGCCGACTGGGTTCATCTGCCTTATGATTTCCTTGCCAAGGTTTCCAATGATATTATCAACAAAGTTAGAGGAATCAACAGGGTGGTATATGATATTAGCTCCAAGCCACCTGCCACAATTGAATGGGAATAAATTTCATCCAACAACCACCATATTTTCTGCGTTTAACTGCTTTTCTCCGCTCCAGCGGTAGGCAGTGAGTTTATGCGATGTGTCAACGCAACTGTCGAGGCAGCATATATTTTGCTGTACGATCAGAGCACCGTCCTGTAGACAATAATGTCCAAAAAACACAATAGGGAGATCGGTACTATAAGGTTCGTATAATGGTGCCAGTTCTACCGGAAAGTGATAATCCGGTAATATAAATTTACTGCCGAAATAAAGTTGCCTGAATGTTTTATTCTGCGGGTCGGTCCACCAGTTCAGGGTGAACACTTTCCGGCTTAATCCTTTACTGCACTTAATAATCAGGTCTTTCGGGCACTTAAATTCGAGTCCCTTCAATAACTTGTAAACTATAGAAGCCATATCAGGCCTCTTTTCATGCATCTCTCTCAGAAATTTCTTCTTCAGTGGACCAGGAGGTAAATAGGATTTTAAAACATTGATCTCATCATCATTCCAATAGGCGTGTGCAACCCTGATATCACCCAGGTCAAGAAAAAAAGGCAGCGTCCTCATCCACTTAAGGTTGCTAATCCATTCCTCATTAAAGTTTTTGTAGACAGTTAGTGTTTTTTGAATCTGGTTGCGGTTTCCGGCAATGTGCCTGGTCATGAAAGTTCCATTATCATCCTTAATATGGTAGAGGATAGAGCTGTATTCGTGATTTCCAAGGATAGCCAGGGCATTCCCCGCTTCAACCATGCCACGGACGAGTGATAAAGTTTCACGGATCTCAGGACCCCGGTTGACAAAATCACCAACAAAAATAACTTTCCTGTCAGGGTGGCGCCAAATACCATCTGAGCGTTTATAACCCATTTCTGAAAGAAGTTGCTTCAACAAGGAAGCATATCCATGAATATCCCCGATAATGTCGTATCCGCCCATGCTTTTTTATGTGGTTGCCTATTGGATTGGGTCTGGAAGTAAGATCACTTTCGTAAAGTTAGGTTTATCAATCAATTTTGCAAAAAAATTTTTGTCTTAGAAATATAAACCCGGGCTAAAATTTCAGTTTATGAGATTGCAGAAAAAATTCTATTCGTTTAAGCTTACATCTGTACATTCCAAATTAAACAGTTAACTTTATTATTTCAAAAAAGAATCCGACTGACTTGTGCATTAAGCAGACTTGTGTAATTTCTCATATTGAGTTTTATCATCTTCTGTGGAAAGAAATAATTAGATATTACTAAGGTTATTGGATGAGAAAATGGGTACTTCTTAGAAAAAATTAGCATATCATGGAATTGCTATTTTTTGAATATTCATTCAAAAAGAGGCTCCGGCAAGGCAATTCCAAACTACATTAAATAATAATTAAAAAGTATGAAATGAGCATGGTTGGGAATCACCAACAGTGATGATAATAACATGCGAATTCCATGTGGCAACTAAAAACAAATTTTAAACACATGAATATCAAAAAAGAGATTTTCGGACAGAGCCCAAGGGGAGAAAAAATTTTTCTCTTTACACTTGTTAATCCTAACGGGATTATCGTAAAAATCACCAATTACGGGGCTATTATCACATCTGTTGAGATGGCAGATAAGAAAGGGGAAAAGGAAAATATTGTTCTTGGCTTCAATACTCTTGAAGAATACCTTTCAGAAGAATATCTTGCCGGTTATCCTTACTTTGGGGCAGTATGCGGAAGATACTGCAACCGGATCGGGAACGCAAAATTTGACCTGGATGGTTTGAACTATCAATTAAGCATCAATCATGGACCTCACCAGTTGCATGGTGGGAAGACAGGATTTGACAAGATGGTCTGGGTACCAAAAACCATTGAAATGCCAGATTTTGTCGGACTGGAATTAAAATACCGGAGTGTGCACCTGGAAGAAGGATATCCGGGTAACCTTGATGTCACCATTTTATACAAATTAACGCACAAAAATGAACTTCAGGTTGAGTATAAAGCAGTAACTGACAAACCAACTGTTGTTAATCTCACCAATCACACCTACTTTAATCTCACTGGTTGCAAAGAGAATATTTTGAACCACAAATTACAAGTTAACAGTAAAAGTAGAACTGTAACTACACCAGATTTAATTCCTACCGGTGAAATTGCCAATGTTGCAGGTTCTCCGTTTGATTTTACAGTTGCGAAAACACTGGGAGCGGATATTGGTGAACTTCCTGACGGATACGACCTCAACTATGTTCTTGACAATCCTAATCATAAAATGGTCGTTGCAGGGATATTACATGAAGATACTTCAGGAAGGAAAATTACTGTTTCCACAACTGAACCGGCACTTCAACTCTACACAGGATATTATATTCCCACCATAAAAAGCAAGACAGGACCAACTTATGGCCGATATACTGGTGTGGCACTTGAGACACAACATTACGCTGACTCTCCCAACCACCCGGACTTCCCAACAACCACTTTACGTCCGGGAGATACTTACAGATCGAAAACGACTTTTCTGTTTGAAACAACTCTCGACTGAAATAATTAAATAGCAGCATTTTACAACTATCAATACTTACCCGGGATTTTTTTGGGGGGAATGTGACATATCACTATAACCTATGTAGAAAAAGAAATATCAATAAAAATTGATATTTTCGTGGCTGATTTACGCATAAGAGCCAAATTATGAAATACCCGTGAGGAGGTTTTCACACCAACCGAAAAAGATTCTTTGGGTATTCCTTTTGGCAACTGAAAAGCAATTTATTGACAAATGAAAACATTAATCGAGCTTTTTGAAACAAGTGTTCAGAAGTTCCCTGAGAATCCATTGCTCTGGGAGAAATTAACCGATAAATACGAACCATCCTCCTACAGAGATATTCAGCAGGCAGTTTATCAGTTCGGCGCCGGACTAATGGCTCTGGGCCTGAAAAAAGGAGAACGAGCAGGACTTTTGTCTGAGGGACGAAATTATTGGTTAATCAGTGAACTTTCCATCCTATACTGCGGAGGGATCAATGTTCCACTGTCAGTTAAACTGGAACCTTCAGAATTAAAATTCAGGATTGAGCATTCAGGTACTAAAATGATGATAATTTCAGCCGGTCAGGCTTCCAAACTTGCAGAAATTATTGACCAGCTTCCAAATCTGGAGAAAATCATTCTCATGGATGGTAATGCCAGTCCAAATTCAAAAGAGGTCAATTATGCCGATGTTGTAAAAAAAGGGATAGCGTTTTTATCCAAAGAGGAGAATAAACAGGCATTTGAACAAATCTGGCAAAATATACAGCCCGATGATGTTGTCAACATTTCCTATACCTCAGGTACAACCGCTGATCCCAAAGGTATTATGCTAACCCAGAATAATTATGCCATCAACGTAATTCAGGCCCATTCGGTACTGGAAATTTATCCTGATTACATCACCCTGGCGACTTTGCCCTGGGACCATTCTTTCGCACATACTGCCTGCCTCTACACTTTCATGATGAAAGGAGCCTCAGTCGCTTCGATTCAAAATGGCAAGACCCCATTGGAAACACTGCGCAATGTTCCACTAAACATCAAGGAGATTAAGCCGGCAATCATGATGAGTGTCCCTGCCATATCCAAAAATTTCCGGAAAAATATTGAGAAAGGAATCCAGGCAAAGGGGGCAACGACTGAAAGGTTGTTTAACCATGCGCTGAAAGTTGGCTATGCGTACAATGGCGATGGTTGGAACAAAGGCAAAGGATGGAGAATTTTTTTAAAACCACTGGTCCTGCTTTACGATAAAATCATATTCTCAAAAATTCGTGAAAATTTTGGCGGCAACCTGAAGTTCTTTATTGGAGGCGGTGCGCTTCTGGATATTGAATTGCAAAGATTTTTCAGTGCAGTAGGGATTCCCGTTTACCAGGGATATGGACTTACGGAAGCTTCTCCCATCATTTCAGCCAATTCTCCAAAAGCAGTAAAATTTGGATCTTCAGGAAAAATTGTTGCACACCTGGAGGCAAAAATAGTCGACAGTGACAACAATGAATTACCCAAAGGACAAAAGGGCGAAATCATTGTCAAAGGCGGAAATGTCATGAAAGGCTACTGGCTGAATCCGAAATCTACCAGTGAAACAATTGTAGACGGCTGGTTGCATACAGGTGATATGGGTTATATTTCAAAAGATGACTTCCTTTATGTCATGGGCCGGTTCAAGAGCCTTTTGATTGGCAATGACGGTGAAAAATACAGCCCGGAGGGAATTGAAGAAGCAATTGTCGATCAGTCTCCTATCATCGAGCAGGCGATGTTGTACAACAATCAGAATCCTTACACAGTCGGTCTGTTTGTTCCAAATATTTCCGAGATTAAAAGACAGCTGGAAAAACACGGAATATCACTGATGAGCGAAGCCGGATATCAAAAGGCATTGGAGATGATCCGGCATGAAGTCGATCAATACAAGAAGGGTGGAAAATATGAAAACATGTTCCCCGAAAGGTGGCTGCCAGTCTCAATTGCCATTCTTCCTGAGGCATTTACCGAACATAATCACATGCTAAACAGTACGATGAAAATGGTGAGGGGAAAAATTACAGAACATTACAATGCTGATATAAACTTTCTTTATACTCCTGAAGCAAAGAACATTGTCAATCAGCAAAATATTACAGCTTTGCAAAAGTGGAACAAATAACAGGATCTATTAACTGACAAAAAAACCGAAAGACAAATTCTTTCGGTTTTTTTGTTTACGATAATCACACTTTTAGTAACCCCATTTTTTCATATTATCATAATCCTCTTTCACGCATGAGAGTGGCGTTTTACCCTGGTAAGACTCCTGTTCGATAATAAAAACTTTGGTTCCACCTGTTTTCCTGCAAATGTCAAGAACTTCCTTTACAGGAATGATACCCCTGCCCAGTATGGCACTCTCATATTTTTCTTTGGTATCAACCGCAATTTCGTCCTTTACATGGATCAGCTCAAATTTCCCGGGATATTTCCCGATTACATCCAGCGCTTTGGCACCGCCGATGTACATGTTGCCTATATCAAGCTGCATAACAACCTTGTTGACATCAAGTTTCATCATCATGATGTCAAAGAGCTTTGTTCCGTTCAGTTTCTCAGTAAACTCAGCCCAGTGGTTATGATATCCAAACTTCATACCTGACTTTTGGCACAATTCTCCGCATTTATTAAAAACTTCAAGATAACTCACCATATCATCGTAAGTTTTTCGCATTGATTCATCCATCCATGGACTAATCACATATTTCTGACCCATATAAGCTGCATCCTCAACCGTATATTTCCAGGAATCAGAAAAATCCTTTTTAACTGCATCCCAATGATTTTTGCCCATAACCGTATGGCCACTTGGCATTTTCAAACCAAGGCCATCGAGTATTTTTTTGAACTCAGGAGCAGCGTAGCCATAGAATTTACGGTCAACATAGTTGGCATGCTCAACGTATTTATATCCCATTTTAGCTAACTGCGTCAAGGTTCCCAAAGGATCCTTTTTCATGTCATCACGGACTGAATACAACTGAATTCCTACAATCTCTGAAGAATTGGAAACGGCAAATGCCGCTTTAGACAATAGTGCGCTGCCGGCCAGCAGGACAGCACTATTCTGAATGAAAGACCTGCGAGTTGTTCTCATATTATAATGCTAATTAACTAATATTTAAATTTAAATTGATATTAGTACTGATGAAAGCTCTGCGATACGAATTCCAAAACCGTGCCCAGTGATTCGCGCCAGTAAGTCCAGGTATGTCCTCCATCCCTTACGCGGTATTCATGGGGAATATCCTTCTTGCGCATCGCAATATGAATCAATGAATTTCCTTCAAATAAGAAATCATCATCCCCGCAGTCAATGTACCACCTGACGGCTTTCTTCTGATCGACCGGCATAGCATTAACCAATTCCAGCGCACTGTGCCTCGCCAAATATTTTGCCTGGTCTTCCTTTGAAAGCCCGGGGTATTGCTGTTCGAAACGCTTGGCAGCCTCTTCAGCTGAAACCGGACCGACATAAGCGCTCATCGGGCAAGCCGATGAAAATAGCTCAGGATGGTGTAAAGCATACATAAACGTTCCGCCACCACCCATTGAAAGGCCCGAGATAGCCCTGTACCTCTTTTCTGCTTTGACCCGGTATGTTTTCTCAACGTAAGGCATCAGCTCCTGGAAAAAGAAATCTTCGTAATTCCAGTCGCCTTTAGGGCTGTTAAAATAGCCCCGCTGACCAGTCTGGCCATCCGGCATCACAATGATCATCGCAGTACATTTGCCCTCACGGATTGCCTTATCCGCAATATTTTTGACTTCCCCAAACTGAACCCAGCCGGTGTGGTCATCTCCTGAACCATGTAAAAGATAAAGAACCGGATAACTGCGCTTTGAAGATTCGTAGTCTTCCGGGAGATAAATTGCAAATTTCCTGTCCATTTTCAGAATTTTACTGGGCAGTGACAGGTTATCAAAGACCTTTCCACCGGATTGAGCTCTCGAAATTGCAGGCCAGATAATGGCTAAGACAATGATACTGGAGATTAATTTTTTCATTTTAAGCATGTTGGTAAGTGGTTTTTATTCCCAAAAACTGGGGAATTAAAGGTAATCATCAATTTCTAATTTCCATTTATTATTCTTCAATTCACTCGCAAATATCATTGTTAATATTTTGAACATTAAATCGTACTCATGGAACCCTCACGAAAATTCACAATTTTTTTTGAGAACTATAGTTCATGAGGGTTTCATTTGTGTATCTTTGCAGCAGAATAAGGGGTGCCTTAAATTACAGGCTGAGATCAAACCCATCGAACCTGTCCGGGTAATGCCGGAAAGGGAAAATGAAATTTCCATTGCAATAGTATCTCCGTCGGGACTTTCTTCAATACCTCTTATATCATTGTTTAACTAATTGATTTTAAGAGATGAAGCACACATTTTCAACACAGAGCCATAGCACAGGTAAAGGGACTCTATGGATAAAGTCCATTTTGCTTGCCTTCATTTTTGCTTTTACAACCGGACAAATTTCAGCCCAGTTCAACGTGCATGGAAAAGTACTTTCAACCGGTGGTGAAACCCTTCCCGGTGCAACAGTCAGAATCGAAAGTCAGAACAAAATTTTGGCTACAGACGGAATGGGACAATTCAAAATAGATGGCATCAAAGACAACAAATGCCAGATAACTGTTTCATTTGTAGGATATTCAACCTATAAATCAAAATTAAATTTAATACCGGGGGACAATCTGATTTCAATCACACTTGAGCCCTCAGAGATCCTGACGGAGGATGTCATTGTGTCTGCAACAAGGGCCGGTAACAGAACTCCGGTAGCTTTCGCCACCCTGGATGTCGGAAAACTTTCCGAAAAATATACGGGGCAGGATATGCCCTATCTGCTAAGTCTGACGCCATCTCTAGTTGCAACATCAGACGCAGGGACTGGCATAGGATACACAAATTTCAGAATCAGGGGAAGCGATGCCAACCGGATCAATATGACGGTAAACGGAATACCACTGAATGATGCAGAATCACATGCAGTCTACTTTGTGGATATGCCGGATATTGCGACTTCAACTGATAACATCCAGGTGCAGAGAGGAGTAGGAAGTTCTACCAACGGTGCAGGCGCCTTTGGAGGGACTATCAATATGCAGACCAGCAGTCTGAATCAAAAAAGCTATGCAAGCTGGAGTTCTGCAGCAGGCAGTTTCAATACCCTTAAAAATTCAGTGATGGTTGGATCCGGGCTGATTGGCGGGAAATTTATTGTGGAAGCAAGGCTGTCAAAAATCAGTTCTGATGGTTATGTTCACAGGGCATCCAGTGACCTCCAGTCCTTTTACCTGTCAGGAGGATATTTTACAGAAAAAACTATGATGAAAGCCGTTTTATTCTCCGGAAAGGAGAAAACTTACCAGGCTTGGTACGGTGTACCCTCAACCATGCTGGAAAATGACAGAACCTATAATCCGGCCGGAATTATTTACGGGAAAGACGGATCAGTATCATTTTATGACAATGAAACAGACAATTACCAGCAGGATCATTACCAACTTCATTTCTCACATCAGTTTGATAACAGGTTAAGTGCAAATGCTTCAATGCATTATACCTACGGAAGAGGCTATTATGAAGAGTACAGGCAGAACCAGGTACTGCCAGATTATCAAATGAATCCGATAACTATTGGTGATTCAGTCATCAATGAAACCGATTTAATACGAAGGAAATGGCTGGACAATGATTTTTATGGCGTCGTTGGCTCTTTACGCTATAAAGAGAATAAAACCGAGTTGATCGTCGGAACTGCCTGGAACAATTATTCAGGCGATAATTTTGGTAAAGTAATCTGGGCGCAATACTATGGCGACACTCCGGTTAACCACGAATGGTACAGATCCAAAGGGTTGAAAAAGGATTTTAACATTTTTGCTAAAATAAATTATCAACTATCCCGCAAGCTATCCTTATACGCTGATTTGCAGTATCGTCACATAGATTACAGCATCACCGGTATTGATGACAATTTAAGAAATCTTGATCAGACTCACCTGTTCGACTTTCTGAATCCAAAAGCAGGAGCCTATTACACCTTCCGGGATCATCAAAGCCTCTATTTCTCTTATGGCAATGCTCACAGAGAACCAAACAGGAGTAACTATACAGATGCCGATCCTTCATCACCTGCCCCTACACAGGAGAAATTGCATGATTTTGAACTCGGATACAAACGTGAATTCAGAAACTATAATTTTAGCATCAATTTGTACGATATGATCTACCGCGACCAGTTAATACTAACCGGCAGAATCAATGATGTCGGCTCGCCCATAATGACCAATGTACCGGAAAGCTTCAGGATGGGGATTGAATATACCGGGAGCCTGAGAATCTCAAAAAATCTGAGATGGGAGCACAATATCACCCTGAGCAGGAATAAAATCAGAGATTTTGTGGAATATATTGACGACTGGGACAACTGGGGAAGCCAGATTTCCAAAGACCTGGGGATCACCGACATATCATTTTCCCCGGCGGTTACAGCCGGAAGCAACCTTTCCTGGGAAACAACCAAAGACCTGACTGTCAGGATTCAGTCCATCTATGTCAGCAGGCAATTTCTCGACAATACTTCCAGCATTGATCGTTCGCTAAACAGCTATTTTGTCAATAATTTAAAATTTGATTACAATCTGCCGGTAAAACAACTAAAGAAATGGGCGCTCTATGCAACAATCAACAACCTGTTCAATGCGCAATATGAATCAAATGGATGGGTATATTCCTACTACAGTGAAGGCACCAGGGGAAAAATGGACGGCTACTTCCCACAAGCAGGAATCAGCTATCTACTGGGCATGACAATCGAATTTTAAAGGTACTGCCTACTATTAAAATGTTTGGAATCCTGCCTCGGTTATAGTAAATTCTTTGCCGGTTTTAATACAGTTACCCTTCTTTTCATTTTTGTTAAGGCAATCGCTGGCATTTTGCAGTTTCACTATCCCATAAGACTTTAAAGCCTTTGATATCATGGGAGTAGAAAGCATGGTAACATTGTTGTTTCTTGACAGGAAGACGGCTGTTGCCATAAACTTGCGAACCTGGTTCTTGTCCGCATTCTTCTCAACCAAAAACCTTGCAAGGGGAGAATCAATCAGTTCCGCAAGTGGTTTACCCTTTTCTGATACCTTCTTTGGCTCCCTGGATTTAACGACAAGCTTTTTGGCAGAAGGTTTCCTCCCTCTCTTGGTTTTGGAAACTGCCGATTTAGCTTTTGAAGTTTTATTTTCTTTTATTTTATCCAAAGAAAGCTCTACATTATCTTCAATCCCGATAGTTGGTTCAACGATTTTCTTTCCCTGAACCGGTTTCGATTTTACGGTTTTTTCTTTTTTACCGACTTTTGTGCCCTTGGCTTTCTTTAACCCTGATGATTTTGGGGATGACTTTACAGTTTTGGCCCCCCGGACATGAGTGGTATTATCTGCAACCACATTCATACTTTCTTCCTCTATGTCAATCACCTCTTCAACAATACCTTCACCTTTTTTATGCACTGCAAGAAGCGCTGGAATACGGCTAAGAACATTGTTCAACTGCCTCTCGACCCATAAGTTATCACCTTCACATGAAAAATGTAGGTTTTCGAATGAAAAATCAATTTTTGAATCAGCCATTTTTTTATGTCCCATTAGATTAAAATTTACTTTTCGAGGTCTGACAAAATAATCAAGCTATCTTAATTATATTTCAGGCTATCCTAATTAATTTAATTTTAATTGGTGATTGCTAAAAATCAATTCTTTAACCCAGAGAATCTGTTGCCTGACATGAGTAGGAAATTTTAGCATTGTCTATCATCCAACAACCAACATATTAGGTGATATTTTCATCAATTTTCACTGACAGACTCGCCATTATTCAACTGAATTTCAATTACATAACAATTATAATGCCAATTAATTATTTCTGAATGTGCTATCCTTTACAATACTGTTGTACAACAATAATTTGAATAACAAGTCCAAAGATCTAAATATTTATCACAAAATAGCCAAAATTAATCAGAGTATCAAAAATAATCTTATTTTTCAAATATTCTAGCTTTTTTCAATATCCTTCAGGATTTTTTCTATCTCATCCTCAGTATTGTGAAGCTTTTCACGGCACCAGGCAACCAGGAAGGATAGCCTTTTTACCTTTTCGGACAGCTGATCTACATCCGGTTCGTCATTTTCAATCTGCTGAAGAATTTTTTCTATCTCAGTTATTGCCTCTTTATACGTCAGCGTCTTTTTAATTGTCATATTTACAGCATTTTATCAATTTTTATAATTTTGCTTAATAAGGCACCTTCATAGAAACGGGTTTTGATGACCTCTTCATTTTTCAAATCTGAGATGTCTTTTACCAGCTTTCCCTGGAAAGTTGTGATTGAATATCCCTTTTTTAAAATTAATCCCGGATCAGACAACATGCCTTTGTGCCCCGCAATTTCCACCTTATGTTTTTCGTTAGCTATCATCTTTTGAAAAACATGTCTGAATCTTTTCACCGATTCATCCAGGAGCAACTTGTTCGCGATAATATTTCTGGCAACAGAAACATTTAACTGTTTTTCAGCCTGGGATATATTCTGATGCCGGACGAACAGAAATCTGTCAGCCAAAAAACCAATACGCTGCAAATTTTTCCCTAAATAATGTGCACTCTCCTGAAGCGCCAGTTTTATCTCCTGCTGAAATTTCCACGTCAACTGCATCAATTCACTTTTCCTGTTTCCGAGCAGATCTCGTACGAGCGAAGAAATTTCACTTGTCAAATCTTCCAGTCGGTCTTTTTCTTCCTCCATACGGTTTTCGATCATTTCGACTGCCTCCTGTTGCAGCAGGTTAACCCGCTCTTCAAATGAAGCTACACCGTCAAGGATAAATTCAGCTACTGCAGTGGGTGTTTTAAGCCTGGTATGTGCAACAAGGTCGGCTATGGAGTCATCTTTTTCATGGCCAATTCCCGTTAAAACCGGCAATGGAAACTGGGTAATGTGATAGGCAACATTGTAGTTGTCGAAACAACTCAGATCAACCTGGGAGCCCCCACCCCGGATAAGCACAACCAGATCAAAAAAATCCTCATACGTGTAAATCCGGTCAAGTGCGCCAACAATCGATTTCTCAGCCTGATCACCTTGCATTGTTGCCGGAAACAGTTGGGTATAAAACTTAAATCCATTAGGATTATTTATAAGTTGCTCCATAAAATCCTGGTATCCTGCAGCTGATGAAGAAGATATAATGGCAATTTTCTGTGGAACAAGAGGTAGCTCCAGTTCCTGGTTCATGGTAATAACTCCCTCCTCTGTGAGGCGACGGATAATTTCCCTTCGTTTCCTTGCCTGATCACCCAAAGTGTAAGTGGGGTCAATGTTCCTGACATTCAATGAATAACCATACAACTCATGAAACTCAACAGATACCTGCAGAAGTACTTTTATTCCATCTGTGAGCTGTTGACCAGTGGATGTTTCAAAAAAAGGACGAAGCATCCGAAAAGTATAAGACCATATTGTAGCACGTGCCTGGGCTAGAATCCGGTCTTCAGATTCGCTTTTTTCAATCAGGGTCAGGTAACAATGACCATTCGAATTGACATTGAGCTCTGAAATCTCACCTATCACCCAAACCGGAGCCGTAAAATTCGCCGAAAGCACTTTTTTTACTTCCCCGTTCAGCTCTGAAATACTAAACCTTTCGTTCATGCTGAGATAATCCTTGTTAAATAGTACATTGGTACATTAACCCAAAGGTAAACATTGCAAAACAGATACAATACAATGAGCAGATATTTTGTTTTTCGCTTTACTTTTTGGCTATTTTTGAAACAAATAAAGAAGTTAAAGTCAATGGCGGAGAAGAAAGTCAACTGGTTTAGAATCTTTAAAAATATCCTGCCGTTCCTTATTGCGTTGTCAACATTCCTGCTGGTTGAGAAAGGCTCGGAACATCCTGACCTGGTAGAAAAGTATTTTACCAATGGTTTTTACAGATTCGTTTCATGGATACTGTCAGGATTCAGCAATCTGTTTTCATTCTCGCTTTGGGACCTTTTCTGGTCGTTTGTTGTATTAGCAGCACTGATTTCCATCGGGCTTCTGATTACCAGAAAGATAAGGATCGGATGGTTCATGTTGCGCACATTGCAACTTGCCGCACTTCTCTACGTTTATTTCTATTTTTCCTGGGGATTCAACTATTTCAGGCAGCCGATTGAAAAACGACTGGGCTGGACGCGCCATATCGAGAAAAAGGATATGTTCCCTGCTGTCCTGGATACGCTTATTACAAATGCCAATACCAGCCGGGTTGAGATCAAATTTTCAGATTATAAGGCCATAGACAGCCTGATTGAATTATCTTACCGTGAAAATGCGATACGTTTCGGATACAGTTATCCCAACGGAAGCCGCAGGCCCAAAACTATGCTGTACACCTGGTTTTTCGCAAAATCCGGAGTAAGCGGCTATTTCGGTCCTTTTTTTAATGAAGTTCATTTGAATGGAGAGTTGTTACCAACTGAATATCCTTTTGTGCTGGCACATGAAAAAGCGCACCAATTTGGTGTCTCGGGAGAAGCCGAAGCCAACTTTATGGCCTGGTACATATGTAATTCAAGTAAGGACAACAGGTTAAAATATTCAGCCAGCATCCAGTTGCTTCAGTACTTTTTTGCGGATCCGCATCACCGGGAGGCAGTAAAAGAGTACCTCAAGAGGTTTGACAAAAAAGCGATGGCAGATATTATGGCACAGCGGAATCACTGGAATGAGCTTAGAAACGAAACCCTTGACAAAGCACAAACCTCGGCCAACAACGCTTACCTCAAAACAAACAAAATTCATGAAGGGGTAATGAATTATAATAGCGTTGTAAGATTGGCCATTGAATGGTATCTAAATGAATATCAAATAAATGAATTTAATAAATCAAAATAATATCAGTTAGAATTTCCTTTCGGAGATTATAAAATCTGATTATTATCCGGTTAGAATATCCTGGTTATATTGATTTCTAAATTTTACAACTGCTAATATAAATTATCCTTGTTCAAAGAATCGCAATTTATCGTTACAAATTATACAGGAATACGCTATCTTTATTCGGAAAACTCACTGGTTATGCGTCAGTTTAAATTATCACTGATCAGCTTTTTATTGATTTCATCCCTGTTTTCAGGTATTCTTTGTGCTCAAACGGCGAAAGAAAGCCTTGAAGTCAATTTTGTAAAGCCGCCCAAAGACTGTTGGCCTCATACACGCTGGTGGTGGCCCGGTAATTCAGGATCCAAAGAGGAAATCACCCGTGAACTGGAAGAAATGCGCAGTCATGGTATCCGGGGAGTTGAACAGATATCGATGGAGCCTGTCTATGAGAAAGGCAACGTAGCTTATCTTTCAGCCGAATTCATGGAGTTGCTGAAACATACCGTTAAAGAGGCCAAACGCCTGGACATGGAGGTGTCACTAAACTTTGGCGGACCGGGATGGATCATTGGCGGAGCCTTTGTTCCCGAAGAAGACAGGAGCAAAGATCTTGTCCCGACATTCGTGGATCTTACCGGACCTCAGTCATTCAATGGAGCTCTTCCCAATCACCTGATAAAGACCAAAAGGTCATGGGAAGTCTATTCCCCCACTCTTAATGGGGAGGAAAAACTCATAGCTGTCATAGCCGGACAGATGGACAAATCCGGAAAACTCATCGAAAATACACTCGTTAATCTTACCGGGAAGGTAAAAAATACCAGTCTTGAATGGAGTGTTCCGGCCGGAGACTGGAAGCTGATGGCTTTCTGGTTAAAGAAGAATGGCCTCGGAAATGCAGTCGATCACTTTAACAAGGGAGCCATGGATCGCTACTGTAACTACCTGGGAAATAAATTTTACAGCGCATTTGGTGATGAATTCGGGAAGACGGTCGAATCGCTGTTTGCTGACAGTTTTGAACTGCCTAACCTGGCCAGCGGTTTAAACTGGTCGACCGGACTATTGGAGGAGTTCAAAAAATCCTATGGATATGACCTGGTCCCCTATCTTCCCGCAATCTGGTTCGACCTGGGAGATAAGTCTGCCAAAATCAGGTACGATGTAAACGAATTCCTCCATACCACAGGACTGAATGCCTTTTACAAAAGTTTCCTCGGCTGGTGTGAAGCTCATAACATCAAAGGGCGCATACAGACCTACGGTTTCAACGCGGACAATATTGAATCTGCCGGAATGACACATATTCCTGAAATGGAGATCACAGCAGGCGAAAAGGACCAGGCCGACTGGTTTGACACGCGCATCGGACCCAAAAAATATGTCTCTTCAGGGGCTCACCTTTATGACCGGAAGATTGTATCGGCTGAAGTATACACCTTCATCCACTGGGAACGCTATCGTGAAACGCTGGAGGAGCTAAAGATAGCCAGCGATGGTTATCTGCTGTCCGGAGCCACCAAATTCTATAACTGCGGATTTAACTTTCTTCCCGAAAAAGAGGTTGCACCTTCACGTTCCATCCCGTTTGCAGCCGACATTCAGCCCCAGAATATCTGGTGGAAATACTACCCGGCACTTTCCGGGTATATCGCCCGGTGTTCCTACCTTCTCAGGCAGGGTGACTTCAAGGCAGATATTGCACTCTATTCGCCTTTGGCCAATCAATGGGCCATCAATTGTATAAATCCCAGGAAATGGACCCGGGAATTTGACTGGGGTGAACTGGGCGGGCTGATCCTTTCAAACGGTTATGATTACGACCTTATTAACGATGATATCCTGCAAAACCATGCCCTGGTTGAAGACGGAAACATCTGTGTACAAAAAATGGCGTACAAACTGCTGATTGTGCCCAACGTTGAAACCATTCCGTTAAAAACAATGGAATTCATCGAGAAATATGTCAGGCAAGGCGGTCATGTCCTGTTTCTCGAACGGTTGCCCGAATACTCTACCGGGCTCAATCTTGCCTCAGAGTCCGATACAAAAGTAAAAGAGATAGTTACAAGGCTTTTCAATGTTCCTCCGACCAGGCAACCTGACGGAACTATCCTTTATGGCATAAAAGAGATTAAATCCGATGTCACTTCTGGCCTGCCATATGGCAAAGGCAAAGTATACCGGGTCAACAATGTGATCGACAGGCAAATATGGTGGAACAAGCAAAGCAGTTACCTGGATCCGTTTTTAAAAATTCTGAGGAACCGGATAGCGCCTGATTTTGGAATTGATTTTGCCTACGAAGGATTGCGGAAAAATGAAGGCCTTACCTATCTGCACAGGAAAGTAGGGGAAAGTGATTTCTATTTTGTCTGTAATGTCCAGGATAAAATTAGCACCCTCCCGGTTACATTCAGGGTGAAAAACAAAAATATCCGCAAATGGGATCCTTTCACAGGCAAAATTTCAGCCATCTATTGCTTTGATGAAAAAAATGATGGCATCCGGGTTCCGCTTACAATAGCCCCGTATGAATCCTTTTTCCTTGAATTTGCACCCGGAAAGCCGGAAAGGTATGTTTCAAAAAGTGACTTTCGAAATATAACAGGTATAAATTCAGGAGCCATAGAGGCAGAAACAGCCATGAACGGAATTTACAATACCTCTTTGATTTCGGCCTCCGGCGAACGGACCTATACATCCAGCGTAAGCGGACTGCCTGCGCCATTTACCATCTCAGGAGAATGGCAGATGATATTAAAAGCAAAGGATTTTCCTGAATACAAAAAAAGAACTGACAGGCTTACCTCCTGGAGTGATGACGCAGCCACCAAAACTTTCAGTGGAACAGGTAATTACAGCATTGACTTTGTGCTGACAAAAGAATATTTATCTCCAGATCTGAAAATTTTCCTTGATTTAGGCAAAGTAGGAAATATTGCAGAAGTAGAGATAAATGGATCCAATAATGGTATTATATGGATGAGAGGACAAAAACCAGAGATTACAGGGTCGCTGAAAGAAGGGACAAATCACCTGGTGATCAAAGTTACCAATACGTTAATAAACAGGATCGCTGCAATGAAGGAACCTAACCCTCTGCCTCCGGAAATGATTCCGAAGTACGGAAGCAAAGAAATGCAAACAGAAATGCCGCGGGAATTTGGGTTTACACCCTTGCCAGCATCGGGATTAATGGGACCGGTTGAATTGATACCGGTGAAAAAAGTCGTAATTCAGCTATAAAGTGCAAATATAAGAGTTTTGGCATCCACCCTTATTTAAGGCATATCGGTCTGATTTACCCTGTAAAATATCTTCTTTGTATTCCCTCTCCCACAAAACAGTTCCATGATGGTCAAATCCCATCGTAGGTCCGCTTTTTTTACCAAGACGATAGTTTTCAGTCTGAACAACCTTATCTCCACTGTAAAAATTCCAGGTACTGTCGCGGTTGATGCCTTCAAAAACGCCTTTTGCATAAAGATTTCCCTCTTCATCAAACAACGAAGCAAAAGCCCTGTCTGATCCTGTTCTGTATATCATCAGTGCCTTCAGTTTACCGTTTTCATGGTACCTTTTCCACTCACCTTCAGCCTTGTTATTAGAAAATGAGCCTTCATATTTCAGTGTACCACCAGGATACCTGGCGACCCATCTTCCCTGTCTCATTCCCCTGGAGTCCTTTTTATTAAGCGATTCCCGGGCAAAGGCGGGCAAGGTAACGGCACACAACATCAACAGCATTGATTATTCTTGTCATATCACTAGTGTCCGTTTAAGAAATTATAATACACTCTGAACCCCTTACAAATAAAGGGGTGGAGGCACGTTCTTTGATTTTTCGATTTGAAATCTTGATTTTTGATCTTTGCGGTATGAGTCCGCAAGACGATGAGCCAAGGGAAGACTGTTTTATCACAACTGATGTCATTTTTGCCTGGGTATGAGTTTAACAAATGTGTTGATGCATATAATGGTAATTATCGTGTAAGGACCTTTACTTGCCGGGAACATTTTTACGTGATGAGTATTGCACAGCTCACCTATCGGGAAAGTCTCCGGGATTTGAAGCCTGAATCTGTTCCCATGGGCAAAGTTCTGAAAAACGAAGGGGGCAGTTAAAATGCACACCCTAATGGACTTGCGCGGTTCAATATCTACTTTTATCGAGATTACCGATGGGATGTGCCATGATGTCAATATCCTTAACATGAATGAAACAGAACCAGCTGCAATTTACGTCATGAACATGGGCTACATTGATTATGAAAGACTTTACACTATCCATCAGAAAAAGGGATTCTTTGTCACAAGGGCAAAGACCAACATGGCTTGTAAACGTCTTTATAGCCGACCCGTCGATTGAAAATTTGGTCTGCGTTGTGATCAGTCTGGGAGGCTCACCAGATTTTACGCCAAAAAGAAATATCCTGAATTGATGCGCAGGATTAAATATTTTGACGCTGAGACCGGGAATACTATGTATTTTTGACCAACAACTTTGAGCACGAAGCTTTTATTATGGCACAGATATTCAAAGAACGTTGGAAGATTGAGCTGTTCTTCAAATGGATCAAACAGCATCTTCGGATCAAAAATTTCTACGGAACCAGCAGTAATGCAGTATTCAGCCAAATCCGGATTGCCATCTGCACTTACTTGCTGGTCGCAATTGTCTAGAAAAAGCTAAAAATTAGATATAGTCTCTACACTTTATTACAGATTTTCAGCCTATCTCTATTTGAAAAAGCACCTATAGATGAACTGTTTACAAAAAATAACTACATTTTATCCGTGTTAGAAGATTCTAATCAATTGAAATTGTTTGACTTATAAACGGACAGTAGTGATAAATTATCCTTGTTCAAAGAATCGCAATTTATCGTTACAGATTATACAGGAATATGCTATCTTTATTCGGAAAACTCACTGGTTATGCGTCAGTTTAAATTATCACTGATCAGCTTTTTATTGATTTCATCCCTGTTTTCAGGTATTCTTTGTGCTCAAACGGCGAAAGAAAGCCTTGAAGTCAATTTTGTAAAGCCGCCCAAAGACTGTTGGCCTCATACACGCTGGTGGTGGCCCGGTAATTCAGGATCAAAAGAGGAAATCACCCGTGAACTGGAAGAAATGCGCAGTCATGGTATCCGGGGAGTTGAACAGATATCGATGGAGCCTGTCTATGAGAAAGGCAACGTAGCTTATCTTTCAGCCGAATTCATGGAGTTGCTGAAACATACCGTTAAAGAGGCCAAACGCCTGGACATGGAGGTGTCACTAAACTTTGGCGGACCGGGATGGATCATTGGCGGAGCCTTTGTTCCCGAAGAAGACAGGAGCAAAGATCTTGTCCCGACATTCGTGGATCTTACCGGACCTCAGTCATTCAATGGAGCTCTTCCCAATCACCTGATAAAGACCAAAAGGTCATGGGAAGTCTATTCCCCCACTCTTAATGGGGAGGAAAAGCTCATAGCTGTCATAGCCGGACAGATGGACAAATCCGGAAAACTCATCGAAAATACACTCGTTAATCTTACCGGGAAGGTAAAAAATACCAGTCTTGAATGGAGTGTCCCGGCCGGGGACTGGAAGCTGATGGCTTTCTGGTTAAAGAAGAATGGCCTCGGAAATGCAGTCGATCACTTTAACAAGGGAGCCATGGATCGCTACTGTAACTACCTGGGCAATAAATTTTACAGCGCATTTGGTGATGAATTCGGGAAGACGGTCGAATCGCTGTTTGCTGACAGTTTTGAACTGCCTAACCTGGCCAGCGGTTTAAACTGGTCGACCGGACTATTGGAGGAGTTCAAAAAATCCTATGGATATGACCTGGTCCCCTATCTTCCCGCAATCTGGTTCGACTTGGGAGATAAGTCTGCCAAAATCAGGTACGATGTAAACGAATTCCTCCATACCACAGGACTGAATGCCTTTTACAAAAGTTTCCTCGGCTGGTGTGAAGCTCATAACATCAAAGGGCGCATACAGACCTACGGTTTCAACGCGGACAATATTGAATCTGCCGGAATGACACATATTCCTGAAATGGAGATCACAGCAGGCGAAAAGGACCAGGCCGACTGGTTTGACACGCGCATCGGACCCAAAAAATATGTCTCTTCAGGGGCTCACCTTTATGACCGGAAGATTGTATCGGCTGAAGTATACACCTTCATCCACTGGGAACGCTATCGTGAAACGCTGGAGGAGCTAAAGATAGCCAGCGATGGTTATCTGCTGTCCGGAGCCACCAAATTCTATAACCACGGGTTTAACTTTCTTCCCGAAAAAGAAGTTGCACCTTCACGTTCCATCCCATTCGCAGCCTACATTCAGCCCCAGAATATCTGGTGGAAATACTACCCGGCACTTTCCGGGTATATCGCCCGGTGTTCCTACCTTCTCAGGCAGGGTGACTTCAAGGCAGATATTGCACTCTATTCGCCTTTGGCCAATCAATGGGCCATCAATTGTATAAATCCCAGGAAATGGACCCGGGAATTTGACTGGGGTGAACTGGGCGGGCTGATCCTTTCAAACGGTTATGATTACGACCTTATTAACGATGATATCCTGCAAAACCATGCCCTGGTTGAGGACGGAAACATCTGTGTACAAAAAATGGCGTACAAACTGCTGATTGTGCCCAACGTTGAAACCATTCCGTTAAAAACAATGGAATTCATCGAGAAATATGTCAGGCAAGGCGGTCATGTCCTGTTTCTCGAACGGTTGCCCGAATACTCTACCGGGCTCAATCTTGCCTCAGAGTCCGATACAAAAGTAAAAGAGATAGTTACAAGGCTTTTCAATGTTCCTTCGACCAGGCAACCTGACGGAACTATCCTTTATGGCATAAAAGAGATTAAATCCGATGTCACTTCTGGCCTGCCATATGGCAAAGGCAAAGTATACCGGGTCAACAATGTGATCGACAGGCAAATATGGTGGAACAAGCAAAGCAGTTACTTGGATCCGTTTTTAAAAATTCTGAGGAACCGGATAGCGCCTGATTTTGGAATTGATTTTGCCTACGAAGGATTGCGGAAAAATGAAGGCCTTACCTATCTGCACAGGAAAGTAGGGGAAAGTGATTTCTATTTTGTCTGTAATGTCCAGGATAAAATTAGCACCCTCCCGGTTACATTCAGGGTGAAAAACAAAAATATCCGCAAATGGGATCCTTTCACAGGCAAAATTTCAGCCATCTATTGCTTTGATGAAAAAAATGATGGCATCCGGGTTCCGCTTACAATAGCCCCGTATGAATCCTTTTTCCTTGAATTTGCACCCGGAAAGCCGGAAAGGTATGTTTCAAAAAGTGACTTTCGAAATATAACAGGTATAAATTCAGGAGCCATAGAGGCAGAAACAGCCATGAACGGAATTTACAATACCTCTTTGATTTCGGCCTCCGGCGAACGGACCTATACATCCAGCGTAAGCGGACTGCCTGCGCCATTTACCATCTCAGGAGAATGGCAGATGATATTAAAAGCAAAGGATTTTCCTGAATACAAAAAAAGAACTGACAGGCTTACCTCTTGGAGTGATGACGCAGCCACCAAAACTTTCAGTGGAACAGGTAATTACAGCATTGACTTTGTGCTGACAAAAGAATATTTATCTCCAGATCTGAAAATTTTCCTTGATTTAGGCAAAGTAGGAAATATTGCAGAAGTAGAGATAAATGGATCCAACAATGGTATTATATGGATGAGAGGACAAAAACCAGAGATTACAGGGTCGCTGAAAGAAGGGACAAATCACCTGGTGATCAAAGTTACCAATACGTTAATAAACCGGATCGCTGCAATGAAGGAACCTAACCCTCTGCCTCCGGACATGATTCCGAAGTACGGAAGCAAAGAAATGCAAACAGAAATGCCACGGGAATTTGGGTTTACACCCTTGCCTGCATCGGGATTAATGGGACCGGTTGAATTGATTCCGGTGAAAAAAGTCGTAATTCAGTTATAAAGTGCAAATATAAGAGTTTTGGCATCCACCCTTATTTAAGGCATATCGGTCTGATTTACCCTGGGTTCCGGTATTTTTCCCTTTATCTGGTCATATTGTTTAAATTCCTTGAGCTGAATTGAGTCGATGGTTCCGCTGTTGAGAATATTTCCTTTGCTGTATTTGATCTGGTACCTGATCTTTCCTCCTTCGGAATAAATTTTCCAATCCCCTTCGGAAAGATCATCCTTGTACAGTCCGTCCATGTATAGCGCTCCGTTTTCATCGTAAAACAAGGCAGGTCCGTTCTTTTGTCCGAGGGAATAGGTTATTTCGGATCTTTTGGTTCCTGTGGTATAATATTCGATCGATTTCCCCTGTAAAATATCGTCTTTGTATTCCCTTGACCACAAGACAACTCCATGATGATCAAATCCCATCGCAGGTCCGCTTCTTTTGCCAAGACGATAGTTTTCAGTCAGAACAACCTTATCTCCACTGTAAAAATTCCAGGTACTGTCGCGGTTGATGCCTTCAAAAACGCCTTTTGCATAAAGATTTCCCTCTTCATCAAACAACGAAGCAAAAGCCCTGTCTGATCCTGTTCTGTATATCATCAGTGCCTTCAGTTTACCGTTTTCATGGTACCTTTTCCACTCACCTTCAGCCTTGTTATTAGAAAATGAGCCTTCATATTTCAGTGTACCACCGGGATACCTGGCGACCCATCTTCCCTGTCTCATTCCCCTGGAATCCTTTTTATTAAGCGATTCCTGGGCAAAGGCGGGCAAGGTAACGGCACACAACATCAACAGCATTATTATATTTCTCATATATTTATTTAATGTTCTGAACTGTCCCTGGTAAAAGAGAAATGAGGGTTGCAAAAGTGAAACTTAATTTTTAAATCTGTCTGTCTGACAACAAAGGTAAGGAAATCTTCCGCTGTCAACTTAAAATAATATATTTTTAGCATCAGGATGAAATATAGACTTTTACAACGTTTTAGTAATTAATCTTAAATAACTGCACTTGAAAATCGGAAAGTTTGTACCACTGATTCTATTACTGCTGCTGGCAGATCCATACATCACATTCGGCCGGACAGTTAAAAACAATGAAATTTTGTCATATACCGATCCGAAACTGCATACCGTACTTTTTTTTACGGACGGATGGGAATTCTCTTTGCCAGTACTGGATCTTGGGAGCAACCAGAGATTGCTTTTGAAATTTGATGAGCTCAACAGAAATCCCAAAAATTACGTTTACACTATCGTTCATTGTGACTCCGAATGGTATCCTTCAAGGCTGGCAGCATCCGAGTACATGACTGGTTTTGCGGAAAATCCTTTCAATGACTATGCTTTTTCAATCAACACTACTATCCCTTACATTAATTACAGGCTTTATCTGCCCAACGATGAGGTCAGATTCCTTGTTTCAGGCAATTACCTGCTGAAGGTATGGGATTCGACAAACAAGGAAAAACCGGTACTAATCCGGCCATTTTATGTAACAGAAAAGGAGGTGAATATTTCAGGCGAAATTCTTCGGGCAACTTATGAAGGATACAACGGACCTAGTCAACAAGTTGCTTTTACAATCGACTATCCAAAATTCAACATTGCAGATCCGTTGAACGAAATTAAAACAACTGTGATGCAAAACTCCAGGACTGACAACAGGATCACCAGGCTTACACCAACATTTATAAGGCAAAAGCAACTAATTTATGAGGACAAGGCAAATCCCTTTAAAGGGGGAAACGAATTCAGAAATTTTAATTCCAAAAATCTGCAGACCAATGGGTTGGGCATTCAATCTGTCGAATATCGCGATCCGGTTTTCCATGTTTTCCTGCAAAAGGATTATTCCTTAAACCACCAGGTTTATCACGCCATGGATGATCTGAACGGATCCTACCTCGTTAAAAATGACAGGGCTTCTGATGCGGATCTGGAATCCGATTACATCTATGTTCATTTCACTCTTGTCCCGCCTGACCAGGTAACCAATGACCCGGTCTATGTCTTTGGAGCGCTTTCTGACTGGCAGTGTACACCCCTCAACCAAATGACCTGGAATCCGGAGACTAAATGCTATGAATTGGCGATCCTGTTAAAACAGGGTTTTTATGACTACCAGTATGTCATGTGGAATGACGACACCAAAGTGGCTGATGCCACATTTTTTGAAGGGAGCCATGTTGACACTGAAAATGATTACCACTTTTTTGTGTACTTCAGGGGATTTTCTTCCCGGTATGACCGGCTTATCGGTTACAGGGTATTTAATTCAACTAAAAGGTAGTTATGACAGACAATTGTCAACCACTTGACATATAATTATATTATACAAAAACCCGCCATCGAAGCGGGTTTTTGTATAAAAAGCATCGATTCTATTTTACTTCTTCAAAATCAACATCAGTCACTTCGCCATCTCCCTTGCTTCCCTTTTGCTGAGATGACTGGCCTTCTCCCGGCTGTCCCTGAGGTCCGCCCTGGGCATTGGCTGCATTGTACATCTCTTGTGAAGCGGCTTGAAATACTGCATTCAGTTCATTTGTTGCACTATCGATGGTGCTGAAATCTTTGTTTTTGTATGCTTCCTTCAGCTTGTTCAATGCTGTCTCGATCGGTATTTTTTTATCTGCAGGTAATTTGTCACCAATTTCCTTCATCTGTTTTTCTGTCTGGAATATCAGCGAATCGGCATGGTTGAGTTTTTCAACCTGTTCCTTAGCTTGTTTATCTGTTTCAGCATTGGCTGCAGCTTCCTCTTTCATCCTTTTGATCTCATCATCACTCAATCCTGAAGAAGCTTCGATCCTGATTGACTGCTCTTTGCCAGTCGCCTTGTCCTTGGCTGTAACATGAAGGATTCCGTTTGCGTCTATGTCAAATGATACTTCGATCTGTGGAATACCCCGCTGCGCAGGTGGCAGGCCATCCAGGTGAAATTTACCAATGGTTTTATTTCCGGCGGCCATAGGTCGCTCTCCCTGAAGAACATGAATCTCCACTGAAGGCTGATTGTCAGAGGCAGTTGTAAAGGTCTCGGATTTTTTTGTTGGAATGGTTGTATTGGACTCAATCAGACGGGTCATTACACCTCCCATGGTTTCTATACCCAATGAAAGCGGAGTAACATCAAGCAAAAGCACATCCTTCACTTCACCGGTTAAGACACCACCCTGTATGGCAGCACCGACAGCTACAACTTCGTCAGGGTTGACACCTTTCGACGGAGTCTTGCCAAAGAGCTTCTGTACCTTATCCTGAATGGCAGGGATACGGGTAGAACCTCCAACCAGGATAACCTCATCAATGTCGCTGAAATTCAAACCTGCATTCTGTAATGCTTTGCGGCATGGTTCCATGGTCGCGTTGATCAGGGAATCAGCAAGCTTTTCGAATTGTGCACGTGTCAATGTTTTTACCAGGTGCTTTGGAATGCCATTTACCGGCATGATGTATGGCAGGTTTATTTCAGTCTGGGTCGAGCTGGAAAGTTCGACTTTTGCCTTTTCTGCCGCTTCTTTCAAACGTTGCAATGCCATGGGATCCAGGCGCAAGTCTATGCCCTCATCTGATTTAAACTGATCTGCCAGCCAATCGATGATCACCTGGTCAAAATCATCTCCTCCCAGGTGTGTGTCACCATCTGTGGATTTAACTTCAAATACACCCTCACCAAGTTCAAGGATTGAGATATCAAAAGTTCCGCCACCAAGGTCGAATACAGCAATTTTCATATCCTTGTGCATCTTGTCGAGGCCATAAGCCAGGGATGCCGCAGTAGGTTCGTTGATAATACGCCGCACCTTCAACCCGGCTATTTCTCCAGCCTCTTTGGTAGCCTGACGCTGTGAATCGTTGAAGTAAGCCGGAACTGTTATGACAGCCTCGGTAACCTCCTGACCCAGGTAATCCTCAGCAGTTTTCTTCATTTTCTGGAGAATCATGGCTGAGATTTCCTGTGGAGAATATAACCTGTCTTCTATTTTTACACGAGGAGTGTTGTTATCTCCCTGAATAACAGCAAAAGGCACTCTTCCAATCTCCTTACTTACCTGATTATAGGTTTCGCCCATGAATCTCTTGATTGAAGAAATCGTTTTGGTAGGATTGGTGATTGCCTGCCTTTTGGCAGGATCCCCAACTTTACGCTCTCCATTGTCAACAAATGCAACTATGGACGGTGTAGTCCTTTTACCTTCACTATTGGGGATTACAACGGGTTCGTTGCCCTCCATGACGGCAACACATGAGTTGGTTGTACCCAGGTCAATTCCAATAATTTTTCCCATTTTATACTATATTATATTAATTTGTCTTTATCTGCATTTTACTCTGACACATTCTTGTGGATCAATCTTTGTGCCAATCCCATCAATCACAAAATTTCCGGTTTTTTTGATGTAAAAAGTCCCTGCATAGGAATCGAATTGTCATCTTTTGTGACAAAACGACAGAATCTTTCGGGTCTGCAGGTACTTTTGGCATTTGAATCAGGAACAGGCAGGAATGCAGAATAGAGTCAGTGTTCCGCATCAGTCTATCATGACCGACTTCTGACAAAAATATAAAACACAGATATTCAAATCATTAAAAAGTTGTCTGAGACTTGAAGAATATCCGTCCTGCATGAAGCCAGTCAGAACAGGATTCCCTTACTTTTACCCGATTGAAAAAAATTATTGCGATTAGATATTTTATTTCAATACTTGGATATCTTTGATAGGAATTACTACTTAACATTATTACTTATTTAAAAATGCAAAATCAAATTCAAACCGAAAAGCAGAATAGCCGCCTTGCATCACTGGATGTACTGCGTGGTTTTGACATGTTTTGGATCATTGGAGGCGGTAGCCTTATCGTGGCTTTATCCAAGGCCCTTGACTGGGGTTGGCTGAATGTAGTTGCTGAGCAGATGGAACATGTAAGATGGGAAGGATTTCACTTCGAAGACCTTATTTTCCCTCTATTTATGTTCATTTCAGGGGTAGCCATTCCCTATTCAATAACATCAAAAATTGAAAAAGGCGGCGACAAATTCCAATTATTCAAAAAAGCTGCACGACGGGGATTTACGTTAATATTACTTGGAATATTTTACAACGGAGCACTTGAAAGAGGATTTACCTCCATGCGAATCCCCAGTGTTCTTGGACAGATCGGTATCGCCTATTTCTTTGCAGCCACGATTGTAATCTATACCAAAAACATGAAATCCAGAATATTCTGGCTGCTTGGTATCCTTGTCTCTATTGCGATTCTTCAACTTGGAGTACCCGTACCCGGCCAGGGAGCAGGACTGCTCGACCCTGTAAACGGAATCAATGCCTATCTTGACAGGCTGCTTATTCCCGGAAGGTTACATGGTAAAACCTTTGATCCGGAAGGTTTGTTGTGCAGTATTTCAGCTATTTCAGTAACACTCATGGGCGCACTTGCCGGTGGAGTACTAAGGGATGGCCAACCAGCATCTGCCCGAAAAGCCTCCATACTTGCGGTCACAGGCGCCGTTGTCACCATCGTTGCACTCTTACTTTCAACATTCTATCCTATTATTAAGGCAGCCTGGACAGTTCCGTTTGACCTGCTGACATCCGGGATAAGCTTTATGCTGTTGTCACTATTTTACCTTAGTATTGATGTTAAAAACTGGACCAAAGAATGGGCCTGGGGCATCGGATCCTATAAAATATTCTTTTTCAAAGTAATTGGGATGAACTCCATCACTATATATGTCGGATCCAGAATCTTTGATTTCACTGATGCATCTACCAACTTCCTTGGTTTCCTGGAACCATCCCTTGGCAATTGGATTATTATCCTGGGCAGGATAACTCTTGAATGGCTGGTTCTTTATTTCCTTTACAAGAAAAGTGTCTTTGTGCGGGTGTAACCGTTGATTTAAAGAAATATTTTCAGTTTGCCGGGAGACTTGTAAGATCAAAACTTGTTCTTACAAGTCTCCTTTTTTATTCAGGATATCTTTCTTCCCACTTTAATGTGTATAAAGTTTGATTTTTAATTGCCACATTGAATCGAAGATCAGCAAAGCTAATACCCACATAATCCTTTTCGGTTGGAGAGAAAACTTCATCCTGGGTATTTAGTATATTTGCATAAACTAAATTCGATCGTTATGTCAGTGCACAAAGAGATCAAAAGAGTGACTACTCACGTCCTCGCAGAGATGAAATTGCGAGGAGAAAAAATATCCATGCTTACCTCTTACGATTACAGCATGGCGAAACTCGTAGACCAGGCCGGCATTGATGTAATCCTGGTCGGTGATTCAGCATCCAATGTGATGGCAGGTAATGAAACCACGTTGCCTATTACCCTGGATCAGATGATTTACCACGGAAAATCAGTTGTAAAAGGAGTAACGCGTTGCCTTGTTGTGGTTGATATGCCTTTCGGAACTTACCAGGGGAATTCGCTGGAAGCTTTGAATTCTGCCATCAAAATAATGAAAGTCACTCATGCAGATGCTGTTAAGCTTGAGGGTGGTAGTGAAATAATTGAATCTGTAACAAGGATACTTTCAGCGGGAATTCCTGTTATGGGTCATCTTGGGCTTATGCCACAGTCAATTAACAAGTATGGGACCTATGTGGTTCGTGCCAAGGAGGAGGAAGAAGCCAATAAACTGATTACAGATGCAAAATTACTTGAGGAAGCAGGTTGTTTTGCCATTGTACTTGAAAAAATACCAGCATCACTTGGAACTCGCATAGCCCGGGAACTTAAAATACCAATCATCGGTATCGGGGCAGGTAGTGGCGTAGACGGCCAGGTGCTGGTTATTCACGATATGCTTGGTATCACCCAGGAATTCTCACCTAGATTCCTCCGCCGTTATCACGATCTTGCCAGTGAAATTAAAGGTGCAGTCAGCAGCTACATCAAAGATGTCAAATCTTGTGACTTTCCCAACGCTAAAGAGCAGTACGACTGAAGAAGGAGTTATGAGTTATGAGTTAAACTCAGGATGTTCATGACAGTCTTTATCCTTTGTTATTTCAACTTTTCATGTCCTTACAATACCAAAATATTCAAATTCTCTTCGAAGACAATCATCTGATTGCCATTAATAAAAGGTGTGGTGATATTGTACAGGGGGACAAGACAGGCGACCGCACTATCGGCGAAGACATAAAGTCCTGGCTGAAAATAAAATACAACAAACCAGGTAATGTATTTCTTGGGGTTACACACAGGCTTGACAGGCCAACGAGCGGAGTACTTCTTTTCGCCCGTACTTCAAAATCACTTGCCAGGATGAACGAACTTTTCAGAATTGACGGCTCTATAAGAAAAACCTACTGGGCTGTGGTTGACAACAAACCGGAACCTTCTGAAGCCACGCTTGAACATTGGTTGGTGCGCAATGAGAAGCAGAACAAATCTTATGCCTATCTGAAGGAGCAGAAAGAGGCAAAAAAAGCTTCACTTACCTATCGTCATATTGCCTCTTCCGACCGCTTTCACTTGCTGGAAATAGAACTCCATACGGGCAGGCACCATCAGATCCGGGCGCAATTGGCAGCAATCGGGCTACATATCAAAGGTGACCTGAAATATGGATTTCCCAGGTCAAACAAGGACGGGGGAATTCATTTGCACGCAAGATCCATACTTTTTACTCATCCGGTCACCCAGGCGCCTATCAAAATTACTGCTCCGCTTCCGGATGACTCTCTCTGGCAATTTTTTGAACAATAACGAGGTCGAACCGCAACAGAAGTGGATGTACCTTCCGGTTATTGGGGGCAATAGCAGCAAAAAAATAACCGCCGGAATTTAATAACTCGACAAGCGGTCTAATAATAAGATTATCAGTGCGCATTAGGCAGGTAGGACTTCAATGCCTGACAAAAAACCCATCAATCCCTTATACATCTCACGGACAAACCGTTCTCCTTATCGATATAATTTCTTCCTATTGATCCGGAATTGTATGTCAAATAAATATATCTGGCAAAACTGCCATATTCAGTGGTACTCCAGAAGGTAGCGAGGTATCCTGCAGAATTGTTGAAAGAGCCGTTGTAATTCCGATATCCGCTTGACAAGGCCATAAAACCGGTAGAATTCGTAGCATAAGTATTTGGCGAATACCAATACCCAATATTATACTTTAGCATTCCTCCGGCAATTGAATCAACCCCGAGTGTGGTATTTAGTGTCGTAAACTCTTCATCCGACGGAATATGCCATCCCGTAGGGCATAAGCTGCCCGTTTGCACCGTATACCAGTTGTACAATACCCCATAACTACCTTTGTAGGAGACGGAATCGTTGGAATAAAAAGAATAAGCCGGTGTAGTCAGGTTCGACCATGTATTATTATCAGTCACCATCGGTATGGCAGTCCCGTTATTTAGCTTTTCAGATCTAAGATTTTCGGCCATCCAAACCTGATCGCCAATGGCAACTGTTTTGTATACATTCCCCTCGAAATCAGAAACAGTACCATATGCTATCGATGTATCAGGATTGGATTTCGAGCAGCCAAATAAAAAGAACAAAACAACAACAGTGAATAAATTGAAGTAAATCATTGTTTTGCCATTTCTTGTCTTTACTGTCGTCATGATTGAATTAAATAAACATTTTTAAAAATATCCTCACTTACGGCGTCCCAACATACAGGTAGGTTGAAACACTGTTTATGCCGGTAAAGATACCCATTCCATTTTCAACATTTGCTTTAATTTCAGAAATTGATTGAGAATTATTGCTGGTTTCCTGAAAAAACAACACATATTCAGGTTGTATCTTGTACAAAATGATACGATGCAGCCCATAATACTGAAAGGACCGGGCGTTCAATTCACTGTGATTCGACGTGGTAGGCTGGTTACGGAAAAAGTCTTTCCCACTGGGATTCCTGGAATTAATTGGCACCTTCACGCTCTCCACATTCTTAACATAGATCAGGTAGTAACTCTGTTCGTCATTGGACCAGTCAATTTCAACAGGTGAAGGCATTTCTGTAACCGCACCGCTTCCTGGCTCACCCATCGTTGGTATGGCAATTGTTGTGGCAGATGTTGTTACATTCATGGGTTTTTCAGGGACTGCCGTAGTAGCTGATACTTCCTGTCCGTTGTAAGGTATCGTAAGCTTGTATGTGCTGCCTGCTGTTATGATTAAACTCTTATTGCCGTAAACACCCTCTCCCGAGCTCGTAAGTGTGTACTTTTTCTGCGTAGTGGTTTCAGTAATGGAAACATCCAGTTTATCTATATCCACATCAGAAAATATCATATCGGAACTGAATGCAATCAATTTTGACACTTTAACGGTAGGACTTTCATCTGCATAAAGATAGGATTCTACTACAGGCTTATCCTGGAAACCTGTGACAACCGTATCTTTGCAGGAAACCAGTGCCAAAAGGAAAACAAGGCTTATTATTTTGTTCATAATCTAGAATTTTACTGAAAGGGTTATGTTAGGAGTTATTCCCAGGTAACTGACATCACTTTGAAGAATAACATCATCAACAAGCTGAAACTGCCTGGAACTTACGTTGATGCGGTTATACAGGTTGAAAACCGAAAAACTGACCGAGTTATTCTTCCCTTTCTGCCTGAACAAGTCAAACCGGTAGGAGGCAGCAACATCCAGCCTGTGATACTCCGGCAACCTGTTGGAGTTCTTATCACTCACTGCATAGTAGGAGCCGGAAGTTCCATCGATAAGGTTCAGGGTATAGGCTCCAACCGGGGCTGTATATGGCCGCCCGGTAGCATAAATCCAGGATGCGGAGAAATCAAAATTTCCAAACTTGTAAATTCCAACCATCTTCAATTCATGCGTAACATCCTGATTTGCATAGAAATACTTATCTGACTGGATAGGAAATCTGTTCTTGACCTGACCCAGAGTATAGCAAACCCAACCATTAAATTTTCCTGCCTTCTTTTGAGCCAGTAGTTCCATCCCTATGGCATAACCATCCCCGGTAAAAAACTGCTCTGTCTTTTGAACGCTGCTTCCAGGCTGCGGTATAGAACGGTACCTCATTGAATATTCAGTTACATTTTGATTTAACTTGTAATATCCTTCTGCACTGAACAGATAATCAGGCAAATCGTAATTGAGTCCCAGGTTAAAATGGGTTGATGAACTTACCGGTATATCTACTCCGTCAGACAAAATCCAGAAATCCCTGTTCCCTGACATGATGTCTTCCCTGACCACCCGATTGGCAAACTGGTAATATAACCCGGTGGCGCCATTGAGCGTCAATCTTGGAGTAAACTTATAACTCGCATTCAGCCTGGGTTCCAGGTATATTTTATGTGTGGCAGTGTAATAATTGGATCTCAACCCCGGTGTTACAGAGAGCAGATTGTCCAAAAACAATATCTTATCCTGAAAATAGAGACCAGCCATATCTGCCTTGATATTTTTGTTCAGGACCGTAAGCGTGTCATTTTGCTGATAGGTATAATCGATTTTGTAGTCCGTCCCAAATGCCCCGAATTCAAATATATTCCTGTCATTGAAGATGTATTTCCAGTCATTTTTAAAACTGACGTCGATCAGGTTGTTTTCTTCAAGAATTCCACTCTTTAGTACTTTGGAGGTACCATTATCATCCACAGTTATAGACCTTCTTTCATCCCGGGTGCTGTAGTAGTCAGAAAAACTGACCAGAAAGTTGGAAGTGAGCGTTTCATTCAGTTTTCTGGTCCATTTGGCACTGGCACCAACATTCCCATACCTGGTATAATCTGAATTGCTCATGGAAATATTTGCTCCTGATGGCATACCACCTCCGCCTCCGGGAGGCCCTCCTCCACCTTCAGGAATTCTGAATTGCGGCGTATTGTCCAGGTAATCGGTTCCGTTAAATATACTGAGGGTGTAGATATCTTTTTTGGTTGCATTAAAAGTAATTTTCCCGTTCAGATCATAGAAATAGGAAGAAGCCAATGAACTTCTCCCACCTCTCATTGGCATGGATGTATTGGTGCTAGTCTTATTTAAACCGCTGATTTTATCATACAGGTATCCCTGGTATGATCGCCGAAAGGCGAATAATGAGGTAATACGGTCTCCAACAGGCACTTCCACATAGGTATTGACACTCAACAAACTGATTTCCGCCCCCATGGTGGCTTTCTTGGAATTTCCGTCCTTCCCGGTAATTTCAGTTACACTGGATAACCGGCCACCGAATTTTGAATCAAATCCACCTTTGTGCAATTGTACGTCCTTGATGGCATTTGAGTTGAAAGCACTGTAAAAACCATAAAGGTGATCCACGTTGTAAACAGTGAAGCCATCGTAGATGATCAGGTTCTGGTCAGGTGTACCTCCCCTGACATACATCCCGGCTGATCCTTCGTTGGCTGCACTTACCCCCGGCATCAGCTGAAAACCTCTCATTATATCCTTTTCCCCGATATTGGGTAAAATTTTGAGAGCAATAGGTGCCATTTTTATTTTTTGTTCAACCGTGGATTGCTGCAGGGCTTTGTCATCTTTCCTCCCGGTTATAAATACCTCGGTAATGCCAACACTTTGCTGCTTTAGCTGGACCAACAGGGATGGATTCTCCTTTTGAGGCGCCAACTCTATTTGTTGGGTGTGGTACCCAATGTATGATACAACGATAACAGCTGTGTCAGCAGGTACTTTTTCGAGGGCAAAATGACCGTTCTGGTCACTCGTGACCCCGATGGTTGTCCCATCCACCCGGATCGTCGCAAATGGGATCCTTTCTCCGTTGGTGACATCTACAACCTCCCCTGACAAGAGAAAATTGTGCTTGACGGGAATAAGTTTTTTCCGGGACTGTACCTTTTCCTCCTTCACAACCTCCTTGTGCTGCTGCAACTGAGCCAGCTGCTCTTTATCCCTTGCAACGTAGATGAAGCCATCCTTCCCTGTCAGCACGATCATATCCCAGGCAGAACTGAACATTTTCAGCACACCTCCAACGGTCTTTTCATCCTCTGCCATCAGGGTCGTCTTGAATTGACTGACATAGGCCTGATCGTACATAAACCTAATATTCAAATCTTTACCCATCTGTGTCAAAATCTCATCCAAACTACCAGTATAATTTTTTTTTAGCTTAAAATTTTCGACCGTCTGAGACAACGAAAGAAAAGGAATAAGCAAACAAACAAAGATTGGAGCTAAGCGCTTAACCATATTTAGAACTTTTAGTGTAGTGGTGACAACTTTGGGAACGTGCCATTCAGGAATGACAATCGAAGTTGAGGTATTCACTGTTCAATCCTACTACAAAAATATTTGATCGCTTCGTTCGAAAAAGCAATTTCAGTGAAACGACCGATAAATTCAGTGAAGTAGCATATAATACTATTAAAACACCTGTTTCGCCGAAATTTTCCGATTAACTGAAAAAAAACGACTTCTGGTTATTATTTTCCGGGATTGACGGGTTTTCTCCAAGGCTGAAGAATTTGCCAAAATCTATTACACACTGAATATGAGCGCTTTCAGGAAGAGTATCCTCTTGAAGACAATAATAAAAATGTATGATAAAGGCGCAAAATACTGGAAAAAATAAGGGCTGAAAGCAGAAAATAGCGGGTTCCAGCACGCAGATGAAAGGTAGGAATATTACAAAAATGCCCAAACAAAGGATTCATATGACAAAATCCGCGGATTTGATCACTTAACTGGTTCGTCCATTTGTGTGACACAACGAAAAGTGGCAAATTTCCGGGGTCTCAGTCCGCAATCTGAATGGACACCATTACAGGTTGTTCAACATTATTTTGATCCTTCATTCAATGCAATAGGAGTTTCAATTTCCTGAGTGTAACCATTCACCTGGATAAGAATCATCTAAAGAAATCAGGACAGAGGCAATAAAACTATCCGGATTACTTTTCCAGGTTGCGTCAGAGGTCTATAGGTCACTGAATATCCGGTATCAGAAGAAAAGGAAGATCAGATATAATATTCGATATTATCTATCCAGCCGGCCTTTATCGCATGCATGATTAATTCTGATGAATTGGAGACTTCCATCTTCCTGAAAATATTTTTTCTGTGGGTACTGACGGTATGGATACTGATATTCTTTTTATCGGCAATCTCCTTTGTTGTCAAGCCATTAGCTATTAGCCTTACGATTTCAATTTCAGAAGCTGTCAGATTTTTGGGTTCTTCTTCAGAATGCTTATTCTCATTGATATCGAGGTACATATCAATAATCTCTTCGGAATAGTATTTTTTACCTTTCAATGTGGCCTGTATTGCTGAGGTAATTTCCTCCCTGTCAACATTTTTATAAACAATACTTTTGATTCCAAATTTGGTAAGGGTCAGAAACTCAATTTTGCCAATCATGTTGGTCAGAACGAGTATCCTGATTTGAGGAAAATCCTCGCGGATCAATTTCAGGTCAGACAGTCCATCATAATCCATTGTGGCGATGTCCGTAATCAGTAATCCGGTCCTGACCTTTCCAAGCAAAAGAAACAGTTCACTCCTGGTTTCAGCGACACCGGTAAGCAGGTATTGTTCCTCAGATGAGATCAGCTCTTTCAGGGTTTCCACAACCAGCCACTGCGAATCAGCGATGATAATATTGTCAGTTTTGGTCATACTCATAAAAGACAATTTTTGCCAACAGGCATTTGGATGGGAATACTTCTATCGCAAGATAAATATTATTAATGAGTAGTGGAATTGTCGAACAATTAAGAACCTATTAAAATATTTATCCGCCTTTTAACCAGACGATTAATTAACAATTACATTTATGCCAGCAAAAGAATAACCGTTTTTTGCAAATTGCTGCTTCAGGGCCATCCCGGACTTCATTATCTCAATAACAGCGCTACCTTAATACCCAACAGTACAAGGAATCCTCCCAGAAACCGGTTGATAACCACTTCATATTTTAGAAATGCAGTCTGGACTTTTCTTTGTGTAAAGAAAACCGAAACAATGATAAACCAGGCAAGTGCAGTCAGCATGATGATCAATGATATTATCAGTACGATATAGACAGGAGTAGAACTGCCAATTACAAAAGAGAACAAGCTCAGAAAAAACAAGGTTGCTTTCGGGTTCAGTACATTGGTCAGAAAACCCATTTTGAATGCCTGGAAGCCGGTAAGGTCCGGTCCGGCGCTTTCCCCGGAGAGATCCAGTTTTGATTTCGTGGACAAAAATGAGCTGATGCCCATATAAACCAGGTACCCGGCCCCGACAATTTTGATCAGGGTAAAAAGGACTTCGGATTTGGAGATGATATATCCAATCCCGGCTGCACAATAGAAAAGATGAATCGTCAGACCGGCAACGATTCCAATGCTTGTGTAGATTCCTGACCTGCGCGAGTAGCAGAGAGAGTTCCTGACAGTCATGACAAAATCCGGTCCCGGGCTAACGGCTGCCAGCAAATTCAAAAGAAATACAGTTCCTATGAGTGGTAAATATTCCATTATTCAATTTAAGCTTTTTATTTGAATCTGCATATCATGCTCCGCATTGTAAAACAGGGCCGGAATTTTTATCGTGCACTAAAATTAACAGAAGTATTTGTCTGCAAAAGTGATTAAAAACTTATTTAGTCGATTCTTAGTTGTTCAAATTAAAATTCGGAATTCTGCAAAGAAGATAACAAATAAAACCGCATCAGCCTTTAGGCTGGTGCGGTTTCCAAGCAATTCATTTTGTTTCTAGCTATATTATCTTTTCACAACAGGTATAACAAAAAATTCGATTTCTAGTTATAAGAGACTGCCCCTAAAGACAGCCTCTTAAACCAATTTGTGAAAAAGAAAGCCCTTTATGAAGCTTACTTAAGAACAATTGCTATTATCCCTGAATCTGTGCTTCCGGAAAATATAACGGTTATAGCATCTCCAACATTTAACAAATGTGCTTCCGTTCGTGTATAAGTTACGGATGCTTTAAAATCACTCCCAACCGTAATACTTTTTTCGCTACCGGCTACCGGCAGAAGTTGTTTGGCGCCAGCTGGATTCCAACTAGGTACCTGCTGTTGTAAAACAGTAGCCTTCATAACATCTCCGGCTTTTGCATTTGGAAAATAGCCATTGACAGTGAAAGATGTCATTGTGCTGGTAACAGGATCTGCAGTTACCTTCGAAATTTTAGTGATGTAAACATTACCGTTAGCATCAAGAGGGATGTCGTAATAAGGTTGTTTCGTACAACCTGTCATCATCGCTATCACAGCGATAAATGAAAGTGTTATAATAATTTTTGCTTTCATATTTTTCTTAATTAAATAATTATAAAATGCAATACTTATTTTTTTGCAGTTTGTACAGGTAAATACCCACTATTCTGTTGCGCATACCCGTTTCTGGCAATTTCATTATTAGGGATTGGGCATAACAAATGCATTGGCGCAAAAGCATAGTTGAAAATTGCAGGCTGATGACCAATGAAATTCTGAATAGCTGAAATTTCGCCATTGCCATATACAACGCATTTTCTCGTGCGACGTTGATCGAAGAGCATTTTATTTTCAAATATCAGCTCCCATGCTCTTTCTGCTAAGATTTCTTTCAGACCAACCTGACTTGCTGTGTAAGCAGGAAGTAATGCTCTGGCCCTGATTTCGTTGATACCTTTTACAATATCGTTATCAGATACCGACTGGCCTAATTGTTTTAACGCCCAGTTTACTTCAGTAAGATTCAACAGTATTTCTCCATAACGGTAAAGTGTCCAGTTCAGACCGGAACCATCTGTCGATTTAACAGACGCAGTAACGTATTGCTTATAGATAAATGGCACATCAAAACGAACTGTATCTTTTGGATTGGAATATTTAGTATCCCATGTGAAGAAAAACTGACGTTCCTGTTTCCGCAAGTCATTGTTAGAATAGGACCTGTAATATCCTACCCATGGAGTAAATGTACCGTTTTCTTCTTTTGGGGAAATCGCACTTAGCAAAGGAAGAGACGGTTGTATAACACCATTACCCCTGAGTGTCGAATTATATTGCACCTGAAATATTGCTTCCCCCTTATTGTTCATTGCCGGATCGTGCAAATTAGCATAGGTCCCCAATGTATATACACCACCATACAGCGCGTTAAGTTGTGTTTGTGCCTTTTTTAAGAATTCAACACCAGTTGCAACCGGATAATTCTGCATGGTCCAGGCTCCTGTACCGCACCAGTCTTTATCCGGACTGGTAGCTACTTCCTGATAAGGATAACCCGCAACGGTCATATATACATCTGCCAGTATTGCCCTGGCTACATCCTGTGTTACGCGACCAATCGTGGATCTACCTGGCGCAAGATTGGCAACTGCGAATTCAAGGTCAGGAATAATTACTTCATCATAAATTTTCTTCAGACTGCTTTTAGGCCTCTCTGTTGCCCACACATCTGTTACCGGTTCTGTTACAAGTGGAGCATCACCCCAGTAGCGAACAATACAGAAATAATAGAACGCCCTTAAGGTACGTACCTCAGCCAAAGCTTTGTTAAGGTCTGCTGCACTCATCTTAATCAAAGGAAGTTGTTGGATAGAGAGGTTACAGTCTTGTACACCTGAATACCAATAAAGCCAAGGATTATTGTAATCGTCGAGTAAACTACCTGTTACCTGGTTGGTACTAAATTTATCGAACTGAACGTGCGGCTCAGTTGTGTATGCCCCACCAGTGGGGTACTCAATCGTAGAGGGAATATTATTTCCCCAATCTCCCGCACCACTAGTCCAGTCTTGCAACCGTCTATAAGGTCCAACTGTAAAAGGTTCTTTAAATTCTATACCTGTCAGATCTGCTGCAGTGGTTAGTGATCCTGTAGGAACTTCTTTCAGAAAGTCCGTGCAGCCACCAAGCGCCATAAAGAATATCACCAAAAGGATAGTGAATCTTGATGCTATACTGTTTTTTATTTTGTAGTTCATGATAATAAATTTTTACAATTAGAAAGTGACATTAACACCCAAGCTGAAGGTTGTAGGATTCGGATGCATATATTTATCAATATTTGGAACGTTTCCATTAATCTGCTGTATAGAACTACCTTCAACATCATAACCAGGAAGTTTAACTGCGGTTAACAAAAAGAAATTCTCTGCAGTGGCATAAACTCTCAATTTCTCTAAACCACCAAGGTTACCACGGAAAGTATAACCTACTGAAGCTGTCTGCCCCCTCATGTAGGCAGCGTTCCAAACCATATGGGTGTCAGGATATGAGTCGTAGCGTGCACCGGCATTACCGGCACGAACCTGAGCTATCATGGTTGTTTGATGATCAGGACGCCATCCATCCATAACAGTGTTCATCATACCATTTACAAATTGGCGGTCTTCTGCAGACTCATGTACTATAGCTTTGTCAACTCCGCCTACAAACATAATGTCGATACTTGCATCAAAGTTCTTATATGTAAATGTGTTGCTCAGACCACCGTAGAATTTCGGATAGGCGTGACCAATAACTTTACCGTCAGTCAGCAGCTCAATTTTACCATCATTATTTGTATCCTCAAATTTCAGATCTCCCGGTACTCTGCCATAACGCGCTGCCTGGACTGCTTCGTTTGTGCCCCAGGTTCCCATTCGGTTCAATCCAAAGAACGATCCGATTGGTTCTCCAACTTTATAAACGCTGGTTCCGTTACCTGCTCCGGTAGCTACGTAAATGGGGGCACCGGTAGGGCCGAGTTTCATAATTTCATTTTTATTGTGTGAAATTGTAAATTGAGTTTCCCATGTAAAGTCCTTCTTTTGGACATTGATCGTGTTCAATGTGAACTCGAAACCGGTGTTTCTAACCGAACCATAGTTTACCCAGGCACTACCTGTTGTAGTTGATTGAGGTAATGGAAGATTGAACAACATATCGTCAGTTGTTTTTTGGTAAACATCTAACGTCACACTAATTCTATTTTTAAGCAAGCCAAGATCTATCCCGGCATCGTACTGTGTTGTTGTTTCCCATTTCAGGTTATCGTTACCGGTAGAACCCGGAACAAGGCCTGAATTGTAGCCATTTGACAATAAAACATTGGTGGGACTAATGTACGTTTGTGTTACATAACTACCAATTTCCTGGTTACCTGTTTGTCCGGCACTTAAACGCAGTTTAAGGTTAGATATAGTTTTGCTGTTGGCTGCAAATCCTTCTTGAGAAATTCTCCATGCAGCACCAAGAGAAGGGAAAAAAGCGTATTTGTTGTTTGTTCCGAATTTTGATGAACCGTCATAACGCCCGGTTGCTGTTAACATATATTTGCCCTTGTAGGAATAAACAGCACGGGCAAAATAAGAGTTTAACGCACCCCTGCTATTGCTGGAGCCAACTGTAGGAGGATTAGCACCCGCTCCTAAATTATTCCATTGGTAAAAATTTGAAGAGAATTTGGATGCCGATGCAGTTACATAGTCATATGTACTTTCAGACCATGAAAGCCCAAGCAAACCTGTTATTTGATGATCACCTATTGTTTTATTATAGTTGAAATAATTTTCGGTTTGCCAATATTTCCATATTTCATGGTAACCATTTGCACTTGAATTAGTTCTGCCCTGATAATCTCCACTATACCACCTACTAGACATATTCCTGTTATCTATAGAGAAGTTTGTTTTAAAACTCAGGTCTTTTGTAATTTGTGCAGTTAGTTCCATTGCCCCGGTAAATTCGTCCTGTTGGTAATAGCCTTCGTCCTGATTTAGCATAAAAGTTGAACCTGGCCGATTCTCACCAACATTAAAGTCCCTGGCAGTAGGATATGTTCCTGCATAAGTTCCATATGTTGCAGGATCATTAGGATAACGATATGCTGGCAAAATAGAAAAATATTCCGAGGTATTTCTCATTAAATCAGCACTCATTCGGTCTTGTTTACTTCTTGCAAATGCTATATTGGCGCTCATTTTGAGCCAGTTAGTGATTTCATTGTCAATGGTCATCCTGGTATTTATCCGGTTGTTGAACGATTGTTTCAAAAGGCTTTGCTGGTTGTTATTACCTAAAGCCATAGAGTATTTTCCTTTTTCCGTTCCGCCGCTCACTTCAACACGGTTCTTATATGAATATGCGGTTCTGAAAACTTCATCTTCCAACAATGTGTTAAATCTTGGTTTATAATAGTTCCCATCGTTACCTTGAAAATTAAGACCAGGTAAATACGAGTCTTTTGCAACCTTTTCGAACAAATATGGCATCTCTGACCAGGATAATCCTGCTGCACTTGGGCCGCGAAAATCCTTTGTTGATACCAGGTTTCCAAACTTAGGCGTATTGTTAAATGCCTGTTCATAAAGGTACATAAACTGGTCGGCATTTACTGCGTCGTTTCTTCTTGTCTTGATACCTGCTGAGGCTGAACCATCGTAGGTGACTTTTACATTGCCTGCAGCCCCACGCTTGGTTGTTATAATAATAACACCGTTTGCCCCACGTGTACCGTAGATAGCAGTAGCCGATGCATCTTTTAAAACATCCATAGTTGCAATATCCTGAGGATCCAGGTTTTGCAAGGCATTGATCACACCAACAATTCCATCCACGACAAACAGAGGATCAGCACTGGTATTAATGGAGTTTGTACCCCTGATTCGAATTTGAGGCCTGCCACCCGGATCACCAGCAGCCTGCCTGATTACCTGAACACCTGCGATTTTGTTCTGCAGGGCCTGTCCAACGTTTACAACTGGCCTGTCAACCAGTTTTTCCGGTGTTACACTGGCAACGGAACCGGTAACGTCACTTTTTTTCATGGTACCATATCCGATGGCTACAACCTCACCGATACTTTGTGAGGATTCCTGAAGGGTAACATTATATACCGTTTTTGAATCAATGGGTCTTTCTTCCGGGTTCATTCCCACAAAAGAAAATACCAGGGTTTTGGCATCTGAAGGAATTGATAAGGTGTATTTACCATCCATATCAGATATTACTCCAATCGTAGTGCCCTTTACAACGATTGATACACCAGGGAGCCCGGCTCCGGTGGCATCAATCACTTTTCCACTAATTTTCTTTGTTGCCTGTTGTGTTGCGACATTGGTGCTCGCGTCACTGGCGACTGCCATATTCTGGGACAATATTCCCAGCAATAGGAAAAGGCTTAATTTTATGATCCTTAGAACTTTAGCAGAATCATAAAACGAATACCCATTAAGGTTAGTCCATTTTTTTTTCATACTCTTGCAAATGTTTGAACAATTAATATTAAAAATTGATTATCGAAGGGCAATTTGTTGTGGCAACATTTTGCCTTTTTTTTGTTGAACTCATTGTAGTCACTATTGAGCGTAACTAATTGATTACCTAGAATTTCACCATATCTCTTTTCTTCGTTTTAGTTAGTACTTATTACATTTCACTTAAATATTATAAAATCGTATTATACTATCTGTCGCCAAAGGGCCAGCAAAAGGGAACTCCCTTTTAACCAGAAAAGCACAGGAGCTGATTAGTTGCCTTTGAAGGCCGTATTACGCTAAACCCGAAAGAATTTGCCCTTTAACAATCATAATTCAATATAGAAGTGCTAATCCCGGGTACTAAAAAATTATATGAAACGTGTCAGTTAGCTCCATTTCAAAGTTAATAACATTTTTTAACATCCAAATTATTTTTGAAAAGAATCAATAAAAATTGCTGCGGTTAAAAAATCATAACATTGCGAATTCAAATCTCAAAATATCTAAAACATGACTTTTATCATAATTCAAAGTGGGTTTAAATTGTGGCCTTTACTTAGTGACTGAAAAGATGGATACTTACAAGAAGTCCTGTTTTATTATGATCAGCAACATTTGTGAAAAAAGCAAATGTTCATTAATCTGAATCACTGCGGAAAATAATAAATTATTGTCATCCCAGAGGAAAAACCAAGGATGACAAATCCTGATGGATTCTCAAGAAAACCGGCTTTCTACTCGTTTTTTTGCAATAACAATCATTATTTGTAATCTTCCGCCCTGAAAATAACAGAATAGAATAATTCGGATTATTTTTAGAGTCCGATAGGAAGGTATGCTGAATAAGCAATAAACAGATCATTACAAATGAAATATTATTATAAAGTCAGATGTAATTAAAATAACTTTGAAAACCAGTAAAAACAAAAATTAAACCAACACTTTTCCACATGAGAATATTTATTTTACTTGCCCTGTGCTCAATTGGTTTATTAAATCCTGTTTCCGGACAAAAACCCGTCAGGATTGCCATCGCCGGATTATCTCACGCACATGTTACTCCCCTGCTCCGAAACCTGAACCGGACTGATATTGAAATTGTCGGCATTTACGAAACCGACCATGCACTATCCGATCGTTATGCGGAAAAATACTCGATCGACAAAAAAATAATATTCGATTCGCTGGATAAAATGCTGGATCAGACAAAGCCTGAGGGTGTAATAACTTTTACATCCATCTTTGACCACTTAATGGTTGTTAAAGCCTGCGCCCCCCGCAAAATCCACGTGATGGTTGAAAAGCCACTTGCTGTGAGTACAAAGCATGCCAGTGAGATGACAAAGCTTGCAGAAAAATATGGAATTATGCTGCTGACCAACTACGAAACATCCTGGTATCCTTCCAATCATGCCGGACTTGAAATGATAAACAGGGGAGATCTTGGCGCCTTGAGAAAAATAATTGTATACGACGGGCACAAGGGCCCAAAAGAGATCAGGACAAACACTGAGTTTCTTGCCTGGCTTACCGATCCGGTTCTAAACGGAGGTGGCGCCGTGATAGATTTTGGCTGTTACGGAGCCGATTTGATCACCTGGATCAAAAAAGGGGAAAAACCGACGTCCGTTTTTGCACGGTTAAAGCAATACAAGCCGGAAGTCTACCCGAAAGTAGATGATGATGCCACGATAATTTTGTCGTACCCTGATATGGAGGGAGTTATCAATGCTTCCTGGAACTGGCCATTTGACAGGAAAGATATGCACATATATGGCACCAAAGGTTACCTGCTCATAGACAACAAGGAAACAATGAGATACAGGCTGGATGAGAAATCTAAAGAGGAGACCAAAAAATTTGCCAAAACAGACATCCCTTACACAGACCCGTTTACCTGGTTTGCTGCTGCAATAAAAGGTGATGTTGTTGTGGGTGATACGGACCTTGCCTCTCCGAAAATAAACAGCATTGTGGTTGAAATACTTGAAGCCGCCCGAAAAAGCGGTAGAACCGGTAAAATTGTAAAGTTACGGTCCAAATAAAAAAGCAGATCTCAACAGATTGATGAAACAGGTCTGTTTGCTGTCATGATCAGACGTGAAATAAACAATACCGGAATATTCTGTTCTTATGGAAGAAATTAACTGGGGAATTATTGGTTGCGGCAATGTGACCGAATTGAAAAGCGGTCCAGCTTTCAGCAAAGTCAGGCATTCAAAGCTAGTTGCCGTGATGCGGAGAGACAAAGGGAAGGCCGAGGATTATGCCAAAAGGCATGGGGTCGCAAAATGGTACTCCGACGCTTATCAATTAATTAATGATCCAGATGTTAATGCTGTTTATGTGGCTACACCACCAGACACGCACGCATTTTACTCCATTGCAGCAATGAAGGCAGGGAAACCTGTATATGTTGAAAAACCAATGGCACGCAATTATGCTGAATGCCTGGAGATGCTCCGCGTTTCCGAAGAGACCGGAATGCCCTTATTTGTGGCTTATTACCGAAGAACACTTCCTGCATTCCTAAAAGCAAAAGAGCTGATCGGTGATGGTATCCTGGGCAAGCCGCTAACGGTAAATATCCGCTTGCACAAGTCAACGGGACAAAAAGATCAGTTTCCTGAAAAGCAGTCCTGGCACGTAAATCCTGAAATCAGCGGAGGAGGCTATTTTTATGATCTGGCTTCACACCAGTTCGATTATCTCGATTATTTGTTTGGTCCGGTAACTGAAGTATATGGTGTGGCCAGAAATTTAGCTGGATACTACCCTGCCGAAGATACTGTTTCCGCTGTATACTCCTTTGAATCAAATGTTTCAGGTACAGGCAGCTGGTGTTTTGCCGGTGACAGGGAAGCAGATGAAGATATTATCGAAATTTCAGGGACAAAAGGAAAATTATCCTTTTCATGTTTCCAGCATGGCGATCTCAAACTTTCTCTTGCGGAGGGTACAACAAAACTCAGTTTTCAAAATCCTGAAAACATTTCTCATCATTTAATTCAACAGGTAGTAAACGAATTACGCGGCGAAGGCAAATGTGCCAGTACAGGAGAATCCGCTGCACGAACAAATTGGGTAATGGAAGAGATTACCGGAAAATACTATGAAAGAACGGGCCTAAATCACAAAACAACTTAATTATTAACAATATACAGAATTCAATCAGGTAATTTTTAGCAGATCACAACACCGACCAAAAACACTAACTAAAAATGAGGATCCGGAAAATTATTTTCATCATTATTCTCGCCTGGGCCGGAATGGGTGAAGGGTCTGAACAAAGAGCTTTCGCGTTGACAACAAAGCACAAAAACAGTGAAATCAGCTCTTCAGCAGTTAATCCGCCATCACTGCAAAAAGTAAACGACATTGTCATTTATAAAGATTCGTTGTTCTATTCTGCATTTCCATCAGTTGTTCAACGTCCTGACGGTGAGGTGCTGGTTGCGTTTCGCCGGGCGCCAAACAGAAAATATTTCGGTAACGAGGGAATCTCCCATACAGATCCCAACAGTTACCTGGTGATGGTGCGTTCCCATGACGGTATGACCTGGACCAAAGAACCTGAACTGATATTCGCCCATCCATTTGGCGGATCACAGGACCCCTGCCTGCTGCAGCTCAGGGACGGAACCATTATCTGTTCGAGTTATGCCTGGGGATTGATTCGTTCAGACGCAGATACAATCATCAAACGAAATATCACCCTCTACAAAGGGGGAAATAGTTATATGCCGACATTCACTTTCATGGGGGGCTACCTGGTTCGTTCCCATGATGGAGGGAAAAGCTGGGCAGGTCCTATTTATCCTCCAGGCGTACCCGGTGATATACAGGTAAATGTCTGGGGCAAACCATTACCCGCCTACAACCGTGGTGCCATGTGCGAAGGTAAAAACGGGCGCATTTACTGGGCAGTTGCCATCAAGGATGCCAACTTGCCGGCTAAAACCTCGGTTCAGTTACTTTACTCTGACAGCAAGGGAACAGACTGGCAATTTGCCTCTACAGTAGCAAAAGATGAGAAAATCTCGTTCAATGAAACATCCGTTTATGAAACGCCCAAAGGCGATCTTGTGGCATTTCTGAGAACTGAAGGAATGGCAGACAAGTCTGCATGTATTGCCCGTTCAACCGATGGCGGGAAATCCTTCAGGTGGCAGAGGATGGGTTTTTACGGGTTACCCTTTCATGCATTAAAATTGCCCGACAACAGGGTACTGCTGACATACGGCTACAGGCAGAAACCATACGGAATAAGGGGAAGGATCCTCAACCCGGAATGCACGGATTTTGCGACAGCATCAGAATTTGTCATACGTGATGACGGAGGCAGCGGTGACCTGGGCTACAGCTGGTCGGCAATGCTTGATGAATCAAGGGTTTTGGTCGTTTATTATTTTAACCATGACAACAATCTTCGATATATTGCCGGAACAATCATGCAATTAAAATAGTAAAACCGATACTTTAAAGAATCTGCTAAATATCTGAAAATCTGACCATTAAAATATTCAAATTTATACAAACCATGCTTATTTCAAGGATATTTCCGTTGGTCGCTGTCTGCATATTCTTTGTTCAGTGCCGGACAGGTAAAACCTCTGTAAATGAAACCAAACCATTCCAGGAGTCGGACATTTACAGTGAAACGGCTCATTTTAAGGCAGTTTACAAGGAGGCGGCAATGAAATATGATTTCAAAAGTTCTACGCTGAATGACTTTAAAAAGTGGCAATAAATAACAAATTATATGCACATAAAAAACCAACTACTGACTTATCTTTCAATTAATTATGAAATCATTTAGCCGTTTTAGGGGCAGAATTCAAGGATTTGGCGTTCTATTCCTTTTATTCTTACTCTTCACCTTTCCTAAAAAAATAATTTCCGCAGAAACAACTGAAGATCAGCCATTAATAAAAAATGCACTTCCTGTCTGGGCTGAGGGACGCGAAAAAGAGATGAACCTGACTTTAGGGTTTCAAGGTGTGTTTCGGGTCTCATCAGCCAGGGAATGTAGGATGAGGATAACCGCTTCCACGCTCTACAGGCTCTTCCTGAACGGCAAATTTCTGGGTTACGGTCCGGCCAGGGCTGCTGCCGGATTTTACAGGGTGGATGAATATGACTTGGGCAAACTGGTTCAGAACGGGGAGAACATCCTGGCCATTGAGGTTGCCGGTTATAATGTGAACACTTATTACACAATGGATCAGCCTTCCTTTCTTCTTGCAGAAGTGGTATCAGCCGGCAAAGTCGTCCTCGCAACAGGAAGGGATCAGGATTTCAGGGCGTTTCAGATCATCGAGCGGCTTCAGAAGGTTGAACGATACAGTTTTCAACGTCCCTTTACCGAATATTACAGGTTGAATGCCACTTCCGATCTTTGGAAAACCTCCGGGAAACAAAACAACAAACAAGTCAATCTGATAAGCCAGCCGGCGATAAAACTACTTCCCCGGAATCTGTCAATGCCTGAATTTAAACTTGTTCATCCAAAGACGGTATGTTCCAGGGGCTCCGTCCAATTTCGCAAACCGGAGAAATACAAAAAAGATCGCTCGCTGACCAAAATTAGTGAAAAATTCAAAGGCTATCCTGAAAATGAACTGGAAGTTCTTCCTTCTCAGTTTATCCAGGAGATTACCAATAAAACTCAGGACACCCTGGTAAAAAAATACCAGGAGAATTCGGTTACAATAGCAGCAAATGATTATGCTATCCTGGATTTCGGAATAGACCTGACCGGGTTTATAGGAGGAAAAATAAGCTGCACCGAGCCATCCAAAGTTGTCTTTTACTTTGATGAAATGCTTACTGAAGGTGATGTGAACACAAAAGTACGCATGTCCGATATCAACAACCAGGTGGTTTATGAGCTGGCGCCCGGAAACTATTCCCTGGAAACATTCGAACCATACACCTTTAAATACCTGAAAATTATCGTTTTAAATGGGAAATGCCAGTTTCAGGATATCACCTTAAGGGAGTATGCCTGTCCTGAAAATCCGGAGGCAACATTCGTCAGCAGTAACAACAAACTAAATGAAATTTTCAAGGCAGCCAGGCAGACCTTCCGGCAAAATGCTGTTGACATTTTAACGGATTGTCCTTCACGTGAACGCGCGGGCTGGTTGTGCGACAGTTACTTCTCAGCTATTATGGAGAAAGATTTCACCGGAAAATCAGCCGTGGCGCACAATTTTTATGAAAACTATGCACTTCCGGAGAAATTCGCTTTTTTACCCGAAGGAATGATACCCATGTGTTATCCTGCAGATCACAACGACGGGGTTTTTATCCCCAACTGGTCATTGTGGTTCATTCTCCAGATAGACGATTATGCAAAAAGAGGCGGAGACCCGGTTTTGGTAGCTCAGCTGAAACCGCGGATTGAAAAATTGCTGGGATATTTCAAGAAGTTCGAAAATGAAGACGGGCTTCTTGAAAAACTGGAGAGCTGGATTTTTGTGGAATGGTCCAAAGCCAATGGTTTTGTTCAGGATGTAAATTATCCCACAAATATGCTCTACGCCCATGCGTTGGAAAAAGCGAGCAAACTTTATAAAAATGACGATTGGCAAAAAAAAGCGGAGAAAATCAAACGAACTATCCTGGAACAATCCTTTAACGGCACTTTTTTCGTTGACAATGCAGTCCGGAACAAGGGGGGAAAACCAGAGCCAACCCGCAACACCACTGAAGTCTGCCAGTATTACGCATTCTATTTCGACATTGCCACACCCAACTCCCATCCCGGATTGTGGAAGAAACTGACCACCGAATTTGGCCCTGCACGTGACGACAAAGCAGTATATCCATTCGTCTTTCGGGCAAATGCCTTTGTAGGCAATTATCTCCGGATGGATATTCTTTCAAAATACGGACGGCAGGCCCAGGTACTGCACGAAATTCAGGATTATTTTTACAGCATGGCCAGGCAGACAGGAACATTGTGGGAGAACATGGACTCACATGCCAGCTGCAACCATGGTTTTGCGTCCTACCTCGGACATGTCCTGTACCGTGATGTACTTGGTATCAGCCAGATTGATTACCTGAAGAAAGAGATTACGATACAGTTTACAGACATTGACCTGGATGCCTGCAAGGGGAGCATCCCCATTGACAATGCTTCCTTTGCCCTTGAGTGGAAGCGTTCCGGGAAACAGATCAGGTATTCCATAAAAAATGGGACAGGATATCAGTTGAAAGTGAATAACCTGAGCTCATCAGAACTCGTAAAACTTTGAACATCAGTCACAATTAAACGTCAGATTAGCAGATTATATGAAAAAGTATCACGCAATTATACAGAAGAGTATTTCGCTCTTTTCTGTTATTTCTCTTTCAGTTCTGATGAGCAGTTTTACCACCGGAAATAACAATACTGTCCGGAAAGAAGTAATCAAACTGGATAACAGGCGCGAGATATTTGTCGATAACTTCCTAATTGACAAGCTGTCAGGCATACGACTCGTTAAACATACCCCGCGTGATGAAGGTCCGGTGTGTTTTTTTGATAAGCCATGGGAAGGAGTATTTAGCGGATATTGCACAATCATAAAAGATGAAAATCTCTATAGGGCCTATTACAGGGGTTTGCCGACAGACGGAAAGGATGGCACCAACATTGAAACCACCTGTGTTGCCGAGTCGAATGACGGCATTCACTGGATAAAGCCCGATATTGGCATTTACCCGGTAAATGGTTCGATGAAAAATAATGTCATTCTTGCCAATGAGGCACCTGCCAGTCATAATTTCAGTCCGTTTTTGGACAAAAATCCTGACGTCAGGCCGGATCAGCGGTACAAAGCTCTCGGAGGTGAAGGGAAAAGTGGTTTAATGGCCTATATTTCGCCGGATGGCATTCACTGGAAGAAATTAGTGAGCCATGCCGTACTGACGAATGCGGCGTTCGATTCGCAGAATGTTTCTTTCTGGTCGGAAAGTGAAAAATGCTACCTCTGTTATTTCCGCACCTGGGCCGGTGGAGGCTATAATGGATTCCGTACCGTGAGCAGGGCAACTTCCACTGATTTTATCAACTGGTCGGAGCATGTCACCATGACATTTGGTGATACTCCCATGGAACATCTTTACACGCAACAGACAAGTCCGTACTTCCGTGCGCCACATATTTATGTTGCCATTGGCGGACGGTTTATGCCCGGTCGACAAATATTAACAGAACAACAAGCGAAGGAATTAAATGTCAATCCGGGTTATTATAAAGATTGCTCAGATGCATTTTTTATGACTTCCAGGGGATCAAATGTCTATGAACGGACCTTTATGGAAGCCTTTATACGTCCGGGAATCGGGCCAAAAAACTGGGTTTCCCGCTCCAACTACCCGGCCTTGAATGTTGTTCAGACAGGTCCGGAGGAGATGTCACTGTATGTCAACCAGGATTATGCACAACCGACAGCCCATTTGCATCGCTATTCCATGCGACTGGATGGATTCACCTCATTATCTGCTCCATACATTGGAGGGGAAGTAATTACCAAACCGTTCACCTTTTCAGGCACAGAACTTGAAATCAATTACTCCACCTCAGCTGCCGGAGAAATCCGCTTTGAACTGCAGGATGAAACAGGTGCTCCCATTCCCGGATATTCACTGGAGGATTCCCAGGTTGTTATCGGAAATGAAATTTCCCGGGTTGTCAGGTGGAAAGAGAACAAGGATGTATTAAAACTTGCCTCTAAAACTGTCATACTGAGAATTTTCATGAAAGATGCCGATTTGTACTCCATCAGATTCAGATGACAATGGGAAATGGACAGTGGACAATAGAGTAAATGATTGATATAGAAAGCAATAATAGAAATAAATGAACTGAGCTGTTATTGGAATCCGATCATCCATAATAGAATCATTCTAAACAATAATGGGTTTAGAACCTACTCAGCTGTGGACGATATTGAAAATAAATCAGTTTGTTAGATTATTCTCATTATTAATCTAAATTTATAATCTCAAAAGATTCCATTTATGCAATATTACCTTGGTATTGAAATCGGAGGGACTAAATTTCAGGCTGTGATTGGCGATTCAAAGGCCAAAATTATCGACCGGTATCGTGTCAGTGTGGACAGGAATCTGGGAGGTGCGGGAATCAGGGAAGAAATTAAAAAAGCAGTCATTCACTTCAAAAAATATAAACCGTCAGCCATTGGAGTAGGTTTTGGTGGCCCTGTTGACTTTGAAAAAGGAAAGATCTGTACCTCGCATCAGATAGAAGGATGGAACGATTTCCCCCTGGCATCATGGCTTGAAAAGTTATCCGGCCTGCCTGTGCAGGTTGATAATGATGCCAATACCGCAGCACTGGCCGAAGCGCTCAAAGGCAGCAGTAAATATATCAGTCGCATTTTCTACGTTACCCTTGGCAGCGGCATGGGTGGAGGAATGATCGTGAACGGACAAATCTACCATGGTGAAAAACCGGGAGAAGCAGAAATAGGGATGATGCCTTTCGATCGCGATTCACATACTATGGAATCTCAATGCTGCGGATGGAGTGTTGACCGTAAAATCAGGGATTATGCCAGGTTGAATCCATTGAGTGCCCTGGCAAATCTGACTAACGGGATGAACGGAGGTGAGTCAAAATATTTGTCCGAAACTGCACAGGGTGGAGATCCCGGGGCGCTCCGGATTCTTGGTGAAACAGCTGAAAATATTGCATTCGCCCTTTCTTATGTGGTACTCTTGTTCCATCCGAAAGTCATAATAATAGGCGGTGGACTCTCACTGGTGGGGGAACAGTTGTTTTCACGGATCAATGAATATTTGCCAAAATTCGTGGTAAAATCATTTCATCCGGTTCCGCAGGTTAAAATAGCTGAACATGGCGAAGATGTTGTATGTATTGGAGCGTTGCTTCTTGCACAACAGGCTTCAGGGAAAAACAAAATTAAAAATTAAAAACTGAACATGAGCAGGATGAAAAACTGGATGAAAGATTATGTGGCTGACTTGAATCAGGCCCTGGATAAGCTTCCGTATGATAGAATTGATGATATTATCAAAGTGCTGATCAAAGCGAACCAGGAGAACAGGCAAATATTTGTTTTTGGGAACGGTGGCAGTGCCGCTACCTCTTCACATTTCGTTACAGATTTGGGCAAGGGCGCATCGGATAAGCTTACCAATCGTTTCCGCTGCCTTTCCCTCAACGATAACAGTGCCTGGATGACCGCACTTGGTAACGATTATTCATATGATGATGTCTTTTTAGGACAGCTCAAAAATTTCGCACAACCGGGTGATGTCGTCCTGACCATGAGCGTTAGCGGCAGTTCTCCCAACCTGGTCAAAGCATTTGAATGGGCAAAATCGAACGGGCTGGAAACCATAGCACTCATTGGAGGCAAGAGAGGGAAACTGGCAGGAATAGCACAACACGTTGCAGTGGTCGATTCCAATCATTACGGCATTGTCGAGGACGGGCACATGGTTATAGCACACCTCATCTGTTATGCATTCATGGAACACCCGGACATCACAACATAGAATATTCCCTTTCCGGATTTGTAATAATAAAAAACTAACTACCAAACACTTAAATAAGAAAACGATGAAAAAAATGACTGCAGTTGTTGCACTTATGGCTGTTTTTACCCTGGCCATTTGTTTAATTATCCTGGGATCAGTTTCAAGTGAACTGACCAAAGCGTTGAATATTGACAATGGGCAGTTTGGCTCACTGATCATGGGGTTGTTTCTTACAAGTTGCATTGTTCAGCTTTTTATGGGTCCCCTGGTAGATAAGATTGGTTACAAGCCGGTAGCTATCTTAGGATTTGCAGTGACCAGTCTCAGTATGTTTATGCTTGCGTTTGCTCCCGGATTTGGCGTTGCAATGATTGCCTCCATTCTTCTTGGCGTTGGCGCAATGGCTGTGAATACGGTCGGGAATACGCTCATCCCGGTGGTTCTGTTTGAAGGCAAAGACCCTGCACGTGCCAGTAATTTCGGAAACGGTTTCTTCGGAATTGGATACATGTTAACGCCATTGCTGGTTGTATTTATCAACGAAGGATTACACCTGAGTTACTCTGCAGCTCTGGTCTCAATCGGGATTCTTTCACTCATATTCCTGCTGTTTGTCTTTAAAACTACTTTCCCTGATGTTTCACCGGGATTTAAATTCTCCATGGCATTGAAAGTTATCCTTAAACCTGCCGTTATTGTTGCTGCATTCGCCCAGTTCTGTTACACTTCATTGGACGCTTCTATGGGAACATGGATCAAAAAACTCATGGAAGAGCTTTATATTGGTGGAGCGGTAGATAATGCGGCAGTCAAGGCTGGTCTGGTGTTAAGTCTTTTCGGTGTAGCCATGATGGCTGGCAGATTCCTCTCCTCCACCATCAAAAATTTAACTGCGATGGGTTCGAAGGTGCTAATACTAATGTCGTCACTCTCTGTTTTGGCCATTATTCTCATGATTACTGCAAAAAGCCCTTTCAGCGGAATTATGGCAGTGATTCTGGCAGGACTGGCTTTTGGCCCGATATTCCCGACAATCGTTGGCATCACCTTCGCCAAATTTGATAAAAGCCTGTATGGCAGCATCTTTGGGGTTGTATTTGGCTTTGGATTACTTGGCGGAACATTTGTACCCAAATTTATCGGCAATCTGAGTGTCGGGTCAACTGTTCAGCAGAGCTTGCCGATAGCAGCCATAATTGCCGGTATCCTGCTGGTAATTTCATTGTTTATAGGAAGGATTGGAAAACCTAAGGATATTTGAATCTCACGCCAAACGCTTAACATTCAGAACTATACTTTTATTTTCCGCCCGGCTTAACATAATCCGGACATAATTTTGCTGCTTTGTATTTTGCCATCTGCACATCACATTCCTCGCGTAGCTTTGCAAGAACCAAACTTCATTTTTACCATTATCCGGGGTTCCCTGTAATGAATATTAATTCATTCAAAACTATCAGCAATTATTCAAACAAAATGCCATTTTCAATGAGTATCAATCCCATGAATCATGAGCATAGAATGCTCGATAGTTTTGGCAATTTCTTCCAAATATTCTTTCACAGCTTTGGGATTTCCAGGCAGGTTATAAATAAGTGTATTTCCGATAACACCTGCCACTCCCCTGCTAACCAATGCATTGGGAAATTGTTGTCCATATTTCACGCGAATGAGTTCCATGATGCCCGGAATTTCCTTTTCAAGCATTGGCTTAACCACATCCGGAGTAATATCCCTTTCTCCGATACCGGTCCCGCCTGTTGTAAAAAGCAAATCTACACCAGACCCGGTTGAGGTAGCTATAAGATCCCGAAGTTTATCACGGTCATCAGCAATGATGTGTCTTTCAACCTGAACCGTGCGTCCATTTTCTGTGAAATACCGTTCAAGCAACTGCTCGAGCAGTGGACCGCTTTTGTCCTCATAAATACCCTCACTCGCACGATCGCTCAGGGTGATAACAACTGCCCTGATAACTTTGGGCTGATATTCCAGTAAATCACCCTGTTTTAATGTCCCTGGCGAAAGTACCCTGCAGAAGATTCCTTCTTTGGGCATAACGCAATCACCGGTCTGAACAAATATATGACATTTAGCCCCGTGGCATTTTTTCCCAATCTGGGTCACTTCCAATACCAGTTCCCTGCAGGCAATCCTGTCTAACACCTTCATTTTGAAAAGCGGGAAACCCTCTGCTGTAATATTTTCACCAAATTCACCATAAGAAATATGGCTTCCGGCAACCAGGTTATACTGATCGATGCTCTCTTTCCCAAGGAGGCTTACCTGTCTGTGCCACTTGCCGGCATGGGCATCACCCAACACCCCCAATGAGTTCAGTTCAATAGCTGAACAGGGTATCTTTATTGTACCTTTCTCGGGGGAAATATTGACAGAATGAATTTTCAGTTGCTGCATAAGCCATTAAATTGTTGATTTTGTTTTTTCTGTAAGATATACATTTTCAATCACCATGTTTTTGTCAACAGCCTTGCACATGTCATATACTGTTAACAAAGCAATGCTGACAGCCGTCAGTGCCTCCATTTCCACACCGGTTTGCCCGGTGCACTGCACTTCACTGGTCACCCGGACTCCATCCTTTCCTAACGATGCAGACACAAAGATTTTTGAAAGTACAATATTGTGGCAGAGCGGAATAAGTTCAGCTGTCCGTTTGGCTGCCTGCACACCGGCAATCTCAGCAATGGGCAGAACATCCCCCTTTTTTATCAGATTCTGCCGGATAAGGTCAAGGGTTTTGTCTGCAAGCCGGATGCTTCCAGAGGCTCGAGCGATTCGCTTCTGAACCGGTTTATCTCCGACATCCACCATTCTGGCCTTGCCTTCTTCATCTGTGTGAGTCAAATCCTTCATTTCACCTATTTGATTTATGATTATTAGCCACCAATATTGTAAAATTCGCTTATCATATTCATACAACCTGTCTTTGGCTTGCTTTCAAGTGCTGACAACAATGCTGTTTCAATTCCATATTGACGAATTGAAAATTCATGGTCATCAAACAGGCAGGGTTTTACCATTCCGTCAGCTGTCAGTCGTAAGCGGTTGCACCTGGAGCAATCACCTCCGCTACCACCTTCCACTATTGAAAATTCACCAGTTTTCAGATTCATCTGACGGATAAAACGCGGTTGCAAATTCTTGCCTCTGCAAAATTCCCTAACTTCACGGGCATCCTGCTCATCTGACGAATTAAAAACTACACAATTTATCTTCACCGGATGGAGACCAGCTTCCAAGGCGGCATCAATACCTTTCAGTACAGCAGACAAGTCGCCACCCCTGGTTAATTCCTTGTATTTTAAATGATTCAGGGTGTCCAGACTGATGTTTATCCTCTTTAGGCCCGCATCCTTCAGCGGCTTGGCCAATTTATCCAGGTAAATGCCGTTTGTGGTCATGGAAAGGTCATCCACACCGTCAACAGCCGAGATCATGGAAACCAGACTTACAATATCCTTTCTAATCAAAGGCTCACCGCCAGTAAGTCTTATCTTATGGATTCCCAGCCTCACAGCTGTTTTGACAATCTCAACAATTTCGTTGAAGGTGAGGATGGCCTCGTGTTCTTTCAGAAATATACCCTCCGCAGGCATGCAATACTTGCAACGCAGGTTACATCTGTCTGTCACGGAAATACGGAGGTAGTTGATGTTTCTGTTAAAGCGATCGTACATGAACAAATTCCCCTTTCTTTAAATCATTTTTACCGACCGGGATTTCAAGTATCCCATCTGCCATTGTATAAGCATGAATATGCGCAGAACCATGGTATTCAATAGGTTGAACCATCCCTTCCTGTGTGAAAGATACAGGTACAAACAACATATTCTCCGCCTTCTGTCGATAGTAGTTTACCGCCATTGGAACATATAATTCCGTGCTGCTTTTTTCACAGCCCATCTTTTTCAGAAGAAATTGCCTGACGAGCAATTCAAACTGCACAAAGGATGAAACCGGATTTCCGGGCAGACCAAAAACAGCTGTCTCTTTCAATGTTGCAAAAAGCAGGTGTTTACCCGGCTTAACATTGAGCCCGTGTAACTGAATTGCTGCACCAAGTTTTTCAAGCACTGCCGGCACATAATCATAATCTCCGACAGACACTCCCCCGGAAATAAGAATTACATCGTATTTTGCAAAAGCAAGGCTCAGGCTATCATAAACATCTCGTTCACTGTCCCTTACAATTCCAAGGTAATCGGCAGAAATACCCATTCCCTCCAGTTGGGCCATTAGCTGTGGACCGTTGCTGTTCCTGATCTGTTGTTTCCGGGGAGCCTGATCCGGTTCTACCAGTTCATTTCCGGTTGATATTACAGCGACTGCCGGTACTGAATAAACCAAAGGCCGGGAAATTCCGAAGGTCGCCAGAACAGCGATATGAGTCGGATTCAAAAGGGTTCCTTTGCTAAGTATCCGATCTCCTTCCCGAATATCTTCAGCCCGGTAACAAATGTTTGAATGCTGTGAAGGCCTGGTGCATCTGATAGTATCCGGCCCGGATTTTTCAGCATATTCTTTCATCAGAACAAAATCGGAACCTTCGGGAACCATAGCTCCTGTCATGATCCTGGCGCATTGATTTTCTCCGATAGTTTTATTAGGAACAGAACCTGCCGGAATCTCATCAATGATTTTCAGCTCTCCTCCCAGGTCACTATGCCTGCAGGCATAGCCATCCATGGCTGACTTGTTGAAAGGCGGCATATCCGAGTCGGCAAAAACATCTTCTGCAAGTACCCGGTTCAATGAATGTAACAGGTCGGTCTGTAAGGCTGCACCAGGTGTGACAGTTGATAGCACCAGCTTACGCGCCTGCTCAAAATCAATTAGTCTTTTGGCAATATTTTCCATTCGTTAGCAATATATTTAACTGTTTCGGGATCGAAATCCAGGTTTTCTGTATCAAAAGTTATCCATCGATCAGCAAGTTGCTGTAATACGGTAGCCCCAGGTTTAATCACACTCCGGTCACTTCTGTTCATCATAAGAAAAAGCCCAGGTTCCAAATAATGCCTGAGACTTTCGGATTCACAGATGACCGGCGTCTTCTCCGGGAAGAGGCTCAAGATCGTTAGAAAAGCTTCTTTAACTTTATCATCCATAGCCATCACAAAATATACTTTCCAGGCACCGGCAGCCAGCATCCGGGAGCTGTCTTTATCAGAAGAAGCCAGGTTTTCTTCCATTATGAACAATCCTCCTTTATCTGTAATGACTTTCCCTGTAATATAATTTTCATGAAAATGGGGAGTGACCTTAATGGCAACGATTTGTTGCAAGACACTGATTCTCCTGATTATATCGCATACAAGGGTTGTCTTCCCGGAATTTCTCCCTGTTCCCGCAACAATCAATAATTCAGGAATCCGTATTTTCATTTGTTTATATTTTGTTTTTTAATGGCCATATGGAATCGAAGTTCAGCGAAGCAAATACCCAAATATTCATTTTCGGTTGATGTGAACATATTCTCATGGCTATTTCATGGCTTAGATTACAATAAGTTTAATGCTTGCGACCAGAAGAGTTGCCGCAAGTATGTATTTTAATTTGTCCGGCTCCAGCTTGAAGCTGCCGCTGTAAGAACCTGCCATACTGCCAAGTATACCAATTATGATCCAGGTAATAAGATGTGAATTAAAATTAAACCCGGCTTGCAGTAATCCAAATAATCCGGCAAAGGAATTAAGAAATATGAAAATTGCAGAGGCCGCTGCAGTCTCTTTCATGTTGGCCCAATGCATCAGCAAAAGAATAGGGCTAAGTATGATGCCACCCCCGATTCCTATCATGCCTGAAAGCAGGCCGAGCAGGGCCCCGATCGCCGACGCGATTAAAAAGTGAGGCTTTTTTGAGTTATCCGAAACAGCAGTTGGTATCAGTAACATCCGTCCGATAGCAATCAGTAAAAAAATGCCGAGGATGATCTTAAAAGTTATTGGATTGATTTTTATTAGTGCACCCAGATATGACATGGGTATGGATGTTACCAGGAAGGGGAAAACCAACCGGGGTCTGAAATAACCTGCTTTGTAGTAGGCAAGGAAAGCAATCAGGGATACAAAAATATTCAGGGACAGCGAAGTGGACCGCATTGTTTCCGGCGCCATTCCAAATAACACCATGAGTGCCAGGTAACCACTGCCGCCACCGTGACCGACAGAGGAGTACAAAAAGGCGACAACGAAAAGAGAAATAATAAATAAATATTCCATTGTAATAAATATTTACTCTCACTTCCCGGTAAAACAGCAATAATAGAAAATATGACAGGTAGAACTGCCAGACCTATGCATTATCTCCTTTCCAAAATTCAGGAATTCTGTTCCATCGGGAGGCACGAACGTTTCCATTCATACCCACAGGCCATCAGAACATGGGATTGCTCCTTTAGGAATGATGGCTCGGAGAGTTTGTGTAAAATTATAAAAAATCGAAACCTATAAGTATTTTGAAATATGATTATCAGGCTAAGCTCATTTGACCTTTCCTTTTAATGATTATGTGACCATAATTATCCAGGTTCGACACCAAAGGTGAAACCATTGTTTACACGGTCTATCAGTTCAGGCAGAATATCCTGGTACTCACCAACAATGCCGAAATCGGCAAAATGAAAGATTGATGCTTTTGGATTATGATCAATAGCAATTATTTTCTCAGATTCTTTCATTCCGGCAATATGTTGAATGGCACCTGAAATGCCCACTGCTATATATACTTTTGGACGTACGGTTTTGCCGGTCTGGCCGACCTGACGGGCATATTCCGAAAAGCCTTCATCCACAACGACACGGCTACAGGCCCATTCTGCTTTCATCCCTTTAGCCTTAAGGGCCGCAGCCAGTTTTTTGATTAACTCCAACCCGTCGCCGGTTGTTCCCCTGCCACCTGAGACAATGATATCTGCCTCAAAAAGTCCTGCCAGACCGCCCTCGCCACGAACCGTCTTTAAGATTTCAACAGTGAACTCATTTTCGGTAAGCTCTGGTTCAAACTTAGAAATTATACCTGTCCTGCCTTCAGTCCTTGGGGGCACTTCGAAGGTCCCGGCGCGGGCTGTTGAAATTTGCGGGTAGACAAATCCCAGAATTGTAGCCAGTTTACTCTCGCCGTAAGTTGGCCTGCGTGAAAAAAGAATTGGCTTATTGATCACCTTTTCTTTGCGATTCACGTATTCGCCTATCTCAAGTCCAGTACAATCAGCCGTTACTCCGCTGCCGGTTTTTACGCCAATCCTGGGAGCAAGTTCTCGCCCGGATGTTGTAGCTGCAAATAGTGCTATCTCCGGATTCCGCTCCTTGATAACCTGGGCAAAGATGGTTGAAAACGGAAGAACAAGGTATTCTTCCAACCTGTCGTCTTCGACCACAATTACTTCATCCGAACCATGTTCAAAAAGGGTTTTGGCCTGGTCCTTTACATTTTTCCCGATCAGAAGCGTCATTATTTTGGTGTCATTCCCCAACTGATCCGCCAGTTTACGGGCCGGAGTAAGCAACTCGATGGATGGCCGGGCAATTTTCCCGTTAGCGATTTCAGCCCAGGTAATGATACCCTTTGCGCCATTTCTATTGTCATAATATTGAAAATCAGGAGCTTCTGAGACTTTTTTCTCTGTGTTTGCCTTCATTTCGAGGACATTACCACCCTTATGAAAATTGGAGATCAGGCTATCGACCAATTCCGCATCACTGTGTCCTTCTGACATGGTTATCGGCGCTCTTTCGCTGACAATATTCACTACATTGGCAACAATGGTCGGAGAACCACTAAGTCCGATTTTTTCAGTTCCCAGACCGATATCATCGATGCCAAAAACTGTAATTTTTGAGTTCCTTGCTTTTATGGCGCCTGTCAGGGATGGTTTACGGGGCGGAATACCTGTCGGAGTCAATGATATGGTGCAAGGCATGGGCAGTTTCATCATCTGGTAACCACCTTCAATGATGCGCCTCGCTATTACATTACCCTGTCCGTCGGCTTTAACGCTTTCAACGAATGTAGCCTGCGGAATACCTATATTTTCTGCTACCTGCGATGGTACATGGGCCGTGTCGCCATCACTGGTCTGCCGTCCGGCAAGAATGATAAACGGTTCTTTTGCCTCTTTGGTGAATCCCAGATGCTTAAGCATGGTAGAGATCGCGAGGCCGGTGGCATAAGTATCGCTGCCCCCAAGTTTGCGGTCAGATAGAAGAAAAGCCTCGTCATAACCCATTGAAATTGCCGTCCGCAAGGCGACTTCAAAGGATTGGGGACCCATTGAACATGCAATCAACCGGGCATCAGGATACTGTTTCCTAAGTTGTAAACCGGCTTCAAGCCCAAATTGGCAGTCAATGTTGATAATTGATTTTGCCTTCGTTCTGTCCATCAATCCATCATCTCCCATTCTCATTTCGGTTGGGAGCGGAACTTGTTTAATTAAACTTATAATTGTCAGAGCCATTGTTCTTTACTTTAAAATTACATATTCTGGAATTCCGGACCATTGCCGCCGTTTGGAACCATCCAGGTAATTCCGTCACCAGGTGTTTTTATATCGCAGGTTCTGCAATGCATGCAGTTTTCAGCATGAATCCGGATCTCCTGATGTCCGTTTTTGTCTGTGTGCAGTTCATAAACCTCAGAAGAGCAAAAATACTGCTCCGGGGCACCATACTGCTTTATATTGACAGAACTGAAAGTCTCAGGGTTATTTATCTTCACATGAACGATCTGCTGTTCATCGTGGTGAACACCTGAGAAATAAACATTTGTCGCTTTATCGAATGTAAGAACTTTGTCAAATTCAAGTTTACCCTTGAATCTTTCCTTGAATGGCTTCCCTTTGAATTCGCTGAGTTTTTTCGTCGCTTCCCTGTCGGGGTGAGATTTTAACCTGCCGAAGAACCCTGCACCGCCGGTAATCAGTTGTGTGGCAAAATGGAATGCGCCTATAACCAATCCCTTGGAAAATCCCTGCCTGAAATTGCGAACCGGGTACATATCCCTGTATATCAGACTATTATTAACCAATGTTTCATACCGGTTCAGCACATTTACTGAAAAATCATTTAAGCTGAGTGCCTGGGCAGCCGTTTGGGCAGCCAGCATTCCGGATGCGATACTCAAATGAATCCCCTTCAACGAAGGCATGGCAACCAATCCGGCACTGTCGCCAACTATCATGGCATTATCGGTATAGAGCCTGGGCATTGAATAATAGCCACCTTCCGGGAGGGTTTTAGCGCCATATTCTGCCAGTTTGCCGCCTTTGAGAAACTTTGAAACAAACGGGGTTGTTTTCCAGGCTTGAAATGCGTCATGCGTGTCGAAAGTCGGATCTTCATAATCGAGTCCGACAACCAGTCCCACTGCAACTTTGTTATCGTTAAGTCCATAGATGAATCCCCCGCCAAATTCTTTCATATTAAGCGGATAACCCATTGTATGATAAACCTCTCCCGGTTTGATATTTCCTTCCGGAACGTTCCATATTTCCTTGCAGGCCAATGAATATATCTGGCAGTTTTTGTCCTGGTCCAGTTCATATTTCTGAATGAGCTGTTTGGCTAAAGGCCCCCTGGTTCCTTCAGCAAAAATGGTAAGTTTCGCTTCAATCCTGGTTCCCGGCTGAAAATTCTCAAGTTGGTTTCCATGATGGTCGACTCCGGTATCAATTGTTTTGGCGCCTGTTACTTTCCCATCTTTATAAAGTATTTCATTCACGGAAAAGCCGGTATAAATTTCCACTCCCATTTCCTCCGCCTTTTTTGCCAGGTACCTGCAAATCTGACCCAGTGAAGCAGTATAATTACCCTTATTGCTCATGTATGGTACATGAAACGGCAATTTAAAAGAGCCACTTTCTGTCAGCCAAACGGTTGAATCAGTTGTCACTTTCGCATTGAATGGAATTTCACTGAAATCAACATCGGGCAACAGACTTTTAAAAACATCTGTCTTGATGACAGCTCCCGACAAAATATGGCTACCTATCGAACTTCCCTTTTCTATAAGCAAAATCCTGTGACTTAAGCCTTTTTGTTTCAATATGTCTGCAAGATGAATTGAGGTCGAAAGTCCGGCAGGCCCACCTCCGATAATCAGTATATCCGTTAAAACGGTATCAATGTTTGCCATACGATTTTTAATATTTGGGACTAAAATTAGAATTTAATAACAGGAAACTGCCATGATACAATGATAAACAAATGAAATAACAATAAAGTTGAATATGCAGATATTTACCTGTAATCAAAAAGCTTCCGGATATCCTTCTTCTCAGACTCAGACAGATGGTGCAAAGCATCCAGTGAATGACTAATTTTAGATTTAAAATTCCAGCATGTCATCTGACGAAGAGATAACCTTCTTGCATATTCATAAGTAGAAATTTGCTCATTTCCCCTGCAAACATGAAATGCAATATAAAACGCCTTGCTGACAGGAAATTTGCAATTGTGAAAAATGGTGCCCGCTGTAGCGGACTCTTCGCTTTTGCACTTGGTACAACGCCTGGAATAGGGTGTTTTCCCGGAGCAAAAATTATCATTGCCGCATTTTCGGCATTCAAAACCTTCCCCCCACTTCAGTGAAGCAATAAATTCGAGGCACTTCTCATCACTTTCCATAAGTTCAGTAAGCACTTCGGGAGTCAGGTCTTCTGCAAAGAAATTTTTCATTCAAACAATATCCGGATCAATTTTTGTCGGGAACAGATCCCAACAATATGGTAATCAAATAATAAAGAACTAAATATGGCATTTACCATGGGTTCTTTATTCGACAAAAATAGTGATAATAAAAAGATTTGAGTGATATTAATACGATTTAAAATATTTTTTTTTACTTTTGTACCTTCGTTTCAAATATTGGCGAAATTAGTAGAAGATCTTAGTCAGAAAACAAAGTGATTAATTAAGAGAATGGATTATTCAAGCATAAATCTCAGATATAGTCAACTGGCAAAAACAGAGTGCTGTCTTTCGTGCGGTGGGGCTATCAATTATTCGAAGGTTAAACCTGGTGAAGTTTGTGTTGACCTGGGCAGCGGGCGTGGGACGGATGTGCTCAGAATGGCTGAAGAGACCGGCCCTGAAGGCTTTGCATACGGGATTGATATCTCAGAAGGCATGTTGGCCACAGCCAGGGACAATGCACGCAAATTCGGAGTAACCAATGTGGAATTCAAGCGGAGCGACCTTGAAAAGCTTGATCTGCCAGATAATACTGCTAACCTGATCGTTTCCAACTGCACCATCAACCACGCATCCGACAAAACAGCCGTCTGGAATGAAATATTCCGGATACTAAAACAAGGTGGCAGATTCGTGGTAAGTGACATTTATGCCACTTCAACGGTACCGGATGAATACAGGAACGATCCTGTTGCCGTGGCAGAATGCTGGGCAGGATCCGTGACACGAGAAGAATACCTGGAAACTTTGGCAAAAGCCGGTTTTCAATCGATTTCAATTCTTGAAGAATCAAAACCGTACCCAAAGGGGAAGGTTGAAGTATGCAGTTTCACAATAGCAGGGGAAAAACCAAAGGCAAAATCAAGTTGCTGCAATTAATCGGGTATTTCCCTTCCGGAAAATGGCTTTAATTAGCAAACAGATAGTTCATATTTTTTAATCAATTGATTTTCATGCGAACATCCGGAATCAAAATTCACAGCAACGAGTCAGATCAGAACTGTTTGTCCTCCGGGAATTTCATGGAAATCAATGTATTTAACCAATTATTTTCACATGAAAAGTTTAGTTAAAAAGCAGGAAGTAAAAAACAATGTTGTGGTAGCACAATGTTGTGCCAAAACTTCCAGGTCGGTTGTGGGATGCCACGACTAAATCATCTTGAATAAGCTGCCGGGAGATCAATTCTCCGGCAGTCTTATTCTTAATAAAAAAATCCATGATCAAATCAAAACACAATATTGTATCCAGGGTACTGGATTCCGATAAATTCTTTGCTGTGAACCTTCTCAGTGGCCATGCAGACCTCCTCTCCGAAGAAGAGGCAACCACTTTGTTGAATGGCGAAGAACCCGGTAATTCTGACAGCCTGGTCGAAAAAGGATACCTGCTTGAATCAGATAATGAAAACAAATTGTACCGTAACCGCTATTTTGATTTTATCGACCAGCGGGACACAGAAGAGGTGCAATTGTTCTTTGTTCCCAACTACAGCTGTAATTTTAGCTGCAGCTACTGTTACCAGGACGAATACACAAATCCCGGCCAGAGTGCAACGAACGAACTGATTGATGCTTTTTTTGAATATGTAAAGCTGGAATTTGCGAACAGGCGCAAGTACCTGACAATATTCGGGGGTGAACCTCTTCTGAATACTCCTCATCAACGCAGCCTGATTTCCCGGTTGGTTGAAAGGGCCAATGAAATAAAACTGGATATTTGCATAGTAACCAACGGCTATTACCTTGAAAATTATATCGATATTCTTTCTCATGGGAAAATCAGGGAAATACAGATCACCCTCGACGGAACAAAAAAAATACACGATCAGCGTCGTTTCCTGAAAGGCGGCTCTCCCACTTTCGATCCGATAGTGCGCGGAGTTGATGCCGCGTTGGCAGCCGGATTTCCCATCAATCTCAGAATGGTGATTGACAGGCAAAATATTGATAACCTTCCGGAACTGGCAACATTTGCCATTGAAAAAGGGTGGACTTCCCATCCGCTTTTCAAGACTCAGATTGGAAGGAACTACGAATTGCACCATTGTCAGTCGACTCCGGACCAACTGTTTACAAGACTATCCCTCTTCAAAAAGATATTCGAATTGACAGAAAATCACCCCCATATCCTGGAGTTTTATAAACCTTCCTATTCAGTCTCTAAATACCTTGCTGAAAACGGAGAATTGCCAGATCCGCTCTTTGATGCCTGCCCTGCATGCAAATCTGAATGGGCATTCGATTACACCGGCCGGATTTATTCCTGCACAGCGACAGTAGGAAAAGAAGAGGAAGCGCTCGGAACTTTCTATCCGGAAGTGACAAAAAATGAGCAGATGATCTATCAGTGGGCTTCTAGGGACGTTACATCCATCGAAGAATGTAAAAATTGTTCCGTTCAGCTGGCTTGTGGCGGGGGATGCGGTTCAGTGGCAAAAAACAAGAATGGCTCAGTCCTGTCTCCCGACTGTCGCCCTGTGAAAGAGCTGCTTGAAATTGGCTTCAAGGCGTATTTTGCAGATGAGATGAAATAGCCGTGAGGAAGTTTTCATCCCAACCGAAAATGAATATTTGGGTATACCATGTGACAACAAAAAAATAAATTAATTAAGCATGAAAGAAATAAACAGTTCTGAATTCGAAAAAGAAGTTTTACAAGGGGGAAAAGTAGTGTTGGACTTCTATTCAACTGAATGTCCGCCCTGTGAAGCGTTAGCGCCAAAGTTTGATGCAGCCGCTGAAATGTTTGGCCATGAGATTAAATTCATGAAGGTTTTTCGTCAGCAAAACAGGGAACTATCTGACCAGCTGGGTGTCAAATCATCTCCTACCCTGCTTTTCTTTGACAATGGCAAAGAAGTCGCTGAACGACTTGCCGGAGGAATCAAAAAAAGTGATATTATCAATCGCCTGAGTACCATGTTGCCGGAAGAAAAAGTCAATTTGGTCAAAGCAAAGATTAAGCCGTCGATATCTGATTACGATGTAATCATCCTTGGAGGCGGACCCGGCGGTCTGACAGCCGGCTTGTACCTTTGCCAGGCAAAAATCAACGCCGTCCTGGTTGATATTTCACTGCCCGGAGGACATGTTTCCACTACGCACGAGGTGTCAAATTACCCGGGGTTCATAGACCCACAGGCTGGTTATATGCTGTCGCACAACATGTCTGAGCAGACCAAGCTTTGCGGAACAGTCTTTAAAGTGGCGGTAGATGTAACCAAAGTCGACCTTGTGAAACGTGAAGTGACCATTGATGAATTTGAAACTTTGCGTGCCAAAAAGATAATTATTGCGACAGGAACCTCACCGAACCTTACCGGGGCAAAAGGGGAAAGAGAACTGAAAGGGAAAGGGATTTCCTACTGTGCCACCTGTGATGCCAAATATTTTGTCGACAAGGAGGTAATTGTTATTGGTGGTGGAAATTCTGCGGTCGAGGAGAGTGACTTTATTTCCAAATTTGCCTCTAAAGTAACTGTAATTCACCAGTTTGCCTCCTTTACTGCCAATAAGACAGCGCAGGAAAAGTTACTGGCCAATCCAAAAATACATCCTGTCTTTTTGCATGAACCACGATCATTTACGAAGGTCGGAGATCAAATGATTGTTGAAGTTGAAGATCTTCAAACCAAAGAGTTAAAAACGCTGACCGCCGATGGCGTCTTTATTTTCATCGGGATGAAACCAAACCTGGGACTGTTCTCCGATAAAATGGAACTGGATCAGTGGGGATACATCAAAACGGATGATGAGATGAGGACATCAATTCCGGATGTTTACGCGGTAGGAGATGTTATCAGCAAGAAATACAGGCAGATAACAACCGCAGTTGCGGATGGAACAATTGCTGCAATTTCTATCGCCAAGGCATTGGATTAAGACTTTAAATAATAGAGGATGGCCACCATTTTCAGGATTGAATTACCTGAAAATGGTGGCCATCCTCTTTGTAGAAACCGAAACCAGTCTGTAAAAGTTAATTTTGAAGAATATAAGACAGCATTTATTTCCTGGTATTTATACCAAAAGGCAAATAAAGGGGGCAGGTTCCGACAAGGCTTGTAAGAACAAAAACAGCTGCAAGAACCAATAAAATAATGCCGGGGGTACCGCTAACGGTACCTGTAAAATAAAGAGCAGCAAAAACAGCTGCAACAATGATCCTGATCACTTTGTCAATTGTACCGATGTTCTTTTTCATTGTTTTTAATTTAAATAATTGATTAAAAGATATTTAAAAAGCAATATATATCTCTGATCCGTTCATAAAGACCCTTAATTAGTTTACCTGCAGAACCTCCTTCACTGCCTTTTCAAGAGTTTCATTGGGGATTGCTCCGACTGTTGAACGAGGCTGGCCTTTGACTGGTATGAATAATAGAGTTGGCAGAGAAGATATTCCCATACTTTGAGCCAGCAGTGATTCTTTATCTGTATCAACTTTGTAGACGATAATTTTCCCGTCATATTTTTTTGCGATTTCTTCAACAAGTGGTGACAACTGCCTGCAAGGACCACACCAGGTGGCGTAAAAATCAATGATTACCGGCAGATTTCCCTCGAATTTCCAGGATTTGTTCACCTCATAATTGAAAACCTTCTGTTTGAAAATTTCATTTGTCATAACGATGACCTTACCTTTGGATGAATCGCTGTTCACGGTCTTTGCAGGATTCCCCGCGTTGCAGTTGCTAAGGATCAGAATCATTCCAACTGCCAGTGGAAAAAATAATTTTCTCATTTTATTGTATTTGTTAATGTTTGCCAATGTCTAACAATTGCCTCTTGCACAGGGACTGTTTACCAGGAAATATCCCATCAGTCCACCCATCATGATACTAGAGAACGGATTGCTTGTTATAGCACAGGTCCCGGTTGAACAACCCACAAAGTAATAATACAGGAATCCGAGTATTCCTCCTGCGGAAACAGCAATCACGGGCTTCCAGAAATGCCAGGATCTAAAGAACTCTTTCACCGTTTTGGGCTTCGGAGTCGCGTCACAACTATTTTCCATTGTTTGATAGTATAAATTTTAGGCCAAAGATAAGAAAGAAAAATTATAAATCGCTATAGTATCACCTAAATCTCATTGATATCACTTATTAATTTTTTTCACTATATTTGCTGCAGAAAGATTTAATAGAGAGATTCCCAATATATCGTGACATAGTGTTAGTCACTTAACAAATAAAATTATTTCTGATGAGGACAAAAATTTCAACAATCCTGCTTTTTTTCGTCATTGCAACATCTGCCCCGACATTTGGTCTGAATAATTCTGCCGGAGACAATGAACCATGGACGCAGCAGCAGTTGCTGGCTCCCGCCGACCTGGCAAAAACACTGAACAATCCCAAAGCACCTCAACCTATCATTTTTAGCATTGGTATGCAGGCAATTGTAAAAGGATCAATAGATATCGGCCCTGTCATGATGAAAGAGAACCTTAATCTTTTGAAACAAAAGCTCGAAAAATTGCCGAAAAATTCACAGATAGTTGTTTACTGCGGATGCTGCCCTTTTTCAAGGTGTCCAAATGTGCGGCCTGCAATGGAGCTTTTAAAAAGCATGCAGTTCAGCAATTACAAATTATTAAATCTGCCTCAAAATGTAAAGGTTGACTGGATTGACAAGGGTTATCCAATGAATATGTAGTTCATATACACACAATTTATGAAAATCCTGATTTTATCCTTACTTCTGCTGGTTTTTGGCAGTATAATTTCAACGATTTCCGCCCAGCCAACCGGACTTGAACCCGGGAACAAAGCTCCGGAAATCATACTCCCAAATATCAGCGGTGATAATGTTGCCTTGTCATCTCTCACGGGGAAACTGGTTCTGATTGATTTTTGGGGCACGTGGTGCTCACCCTGTGTGGAAGAACAAACAGAGCTTGCTAAACTTTACGGCAAATACAAGAACCGCTCCTTTACCAAAGGAAAGGGATTTGAAATCTTTGGCGTTTCACTGGACGCGAAAAAACCCATTTGGGAGAATTTCGTTACAAAAAACAAGATCAACTGGATACAGGTAAGCGACCTGAAGTTCTGGAGGTCTCCTGTCGCAAAAGCATACGATATTCAGGCATTGCCATTCAACGTCCTGGTTGATGGCAATAGGGTCATCCTGGCAAAGAATCTTCATGGCGCCGAACTTGACAAAACGATTAAAAGCTTTATTGTAAAATAGTTGGCACACACATAGACCAACCTGGACTCCGAAAATACGGACACTCTTCTCCGATTTCGGGAAATCTCGATTTTCGTTTGTATTCATTTGTTGTTTTCCAGGCACAGCTTTTTTTACTTAACTTTATTTTAAATTATTGTGACTCGGGTACCTTCGGCCTGAAGGCATATTATTTTCAGAATTTTTGATATTAACTGCCTGCGGTTTCCCGTTTAAACCGGGTTTTGCTGATTGGTTTTTAGTTAAAACTAATTTCTGACCACCTTTAATAGTATTTTCCAAAATCAGAATATCATGGGAGAAAGTTTTAATGACCTGGCCTTTGTCAATGAGCTTCGGACCGAAAACGATGAAAAAACCATCGCCGGGGCATTCCTGGACAACTTACACTATACCCAGGGATGTACGCTGCTAAGTGCAAGCAGGAATGATTTTTACATGGCTTTATCCTATACTGTGAGAGACAGGATTTTTACTCCCTGGTTCAAAAGGCTTCAATCCTTTGTCGAATCCAATCCGGACAAGAATTACAAGATTGTCAGCTATTTGTCAGCTGAGTTTCTTCCGGGACCGCATCTGGCCAATAACATGGTATGCCTGGGTATCATGGATGAAGTCAGGAAGGCCATGAAGCATTTTGAAATTGATCTTGACGATCTCTGTGACCAGGAAGAAGAACCAGGACTGGGAAATGGTGGACTTGGCCGTTTGGCATCCTGCTTCCTGGATTCAATGGCAACACTTGGCATCAATGCTTTCGGATACGGTATCCGATATGAATTTGGCATTTTTGACCAGGAAATCCGGGATGGCTGGCAGGTGGAAATTACCGACAAATGGTTACAGTACGGCAATCCCTGGGAAATTGCCAAACCTGAACTACGCAACGATGTTTTTCTGGGTGGCTATACCGAATCCTATTACGATGAACAGAATAAATATCGGGTGCGATGGATTCCTTCCGCAGTAATCAAGGGCATTCCCTATGATACTCCGGTAGTCGGTTACTGCAATTTCAATACCATTATGATGAGATTATGGAAAGCGGAGGCAATTGAGTCATTCGACTTCCGGGATTTCAACACCGGAGATTATTATGCTGCTGTGGATGAGAAGGTATCCTCTGAAACAGTTTCCAAAATTCTCTATCCAAATGATGAAAAGGATGCAGGAAAACAGCTCCGTTTAAAACAGCAGTACTTTTTCGTATCCTGTTCCCTGAAAGATATGATCCGTATCCATCTTGTGCGTGGCGAGGTGATAAATACTTTTCATGATCATTTTGCCATCCAGCTCAACGACACGCATCCCTCAATTGCAGTGGCAGAGATGATGAGAATCCTGGTGGACGACTACCTCGTTCCCTGGGATGAAGCCTGGCACATCACAACGAATACCTTTGCCTATACCAATCACACCTTGTTACCCGAAGCACTTGAAAAATGGAAACTCGACCTGTTCAGGAACCTGCTGCCCCGGCACATGGAAATCATATATGAAATTAACCATCGATTTTTGAACCTGGTCCGGGAAAAGTACCCTGAAGATCGGGGGAAACTTTCACGGATGTCAATCATCGATGAAAGTGGTCCGGGGTATGTACGCATGGCCAACCTTGCCTGTATCGGCAGCCGGCGGATCAACGGGGTTGCACGTCTTCACTCGGAACTCCTGAAAAAATATGTGCTGTACGATTTTTATGAATTGTGGCCTGATAAATTCTATAATGTCACCAATGGCGTCACTCCACGCCGTTGGGTAGGAGCCAGTAACAAACACCTGGTTGCCCTGCTGAATGAACATATTGGCGATACCTGGCTGCAAAAATATTCCGTGGACATAGGCAAACTCGAAATACTGGCTGAAAATGAGGCTTTCCGCAAAAAATGGATGGAAGTGAAAAAGGAAAATAAAAAAGTGCTGGCCCGATGGGTTAAAAAAAACACAGGAGTCGATATTGACAGTGACGCATTATTTGATATCCAGGTAAAAAGAATACATGAATACAAACGCCAGCATTTGAATGTCCTGCATATCATCAGTTTGTACAACCAGCTGAAAGACAATCCCGGACTAAAAATTCCCGCAAGGGTCTTTCTGTTCGGGGGGAAAGCAGCACCGGGATATTTTATGGCAAAACTGATGATCAAGCTGATCAACTCAGTTGGTGAAGTAATCAACAACGATCCGGGTATAAACAATCTCCTGAAAGTCGTGTTTCTGCCGAATTTCAATGTCCAGACCGGGCACCTGACCTACCCTGCTGCTGATCTGTCTGAACAGATATCCCTTGCCGGGAAAGAAGCTTCCGGGACGGGTAATATGAAGTTTACAATGAACGGAGCCCTTACAATTGGTACCCTTGACGGAGCCAATGTGGAAATTCGTGAGGAAGTTGGTGAAGAGAATTTCTTCCTGTTCGGACTTACTGTCGATGAAGTTAACTCCATAAAAGCTGCAGGTTATCAACCATATAGTTACTATGAAAACAATCTTGCCCTTCGAAGGGCAATCAACCAGATCTACGAGGGCTATTTCTCCGGCGGTGACACAAATATATTCAAACCATTGATTGATAACCTGTTGTCATCTGATGACTATATGCTCCTGGCAGATTTTCAATCGTATATTGACTGCCAGGCAAAAGTCAGTGAGGCATACCTGGACCAGGAAAAATGGACACGTATGTCTATCCTTAATGTTGCCAGGTCCGGTAAGTTTTCTTCCGACCGGTCCATAAAGGAATATGCAAGGGACATATGGAACTACAACTTGTAGTCATATAATTATCTGGATATCATTTGTATAAGATATCATTCGCTGTGTTTGCCAATCCTGTGGCTAGACACCGTTTAACCTGGAGCTCTGCAACGCTCCGGAGTTTAGCGCGCTTTGCGTATAATACTAAATATCAAAGCATTAACAAGACGTGTAAGAAAATATCCTAAGCAGTTTCCTGGAAGCAAACATTGTTGAAAGAAATGATATCGTGTAGATTACGTCTCTTTCAGACAAGACTAAATGTGTATGATTTTATCGTTTGGTTTCCTTGTCCAGGTCACCCATTCTGCCTGGTATTTAATGAAACACATGACGCCGGGTATTGATAAACCTGTCATTCACAAATTGTTATCCGGACATAACAATAAATCCTGCAATTAAATTAAGCCATGGAATAGTAACTGTACTTCATTTTTCAACATAAACTGTTAATTAAATTTTAGATTAATTAAAAACCCTTAATTCACAGGTTTTCTTCATTGTTTCTTCATAAAATAGTCTCCAATTTCGAATCAAATTTAATTGATATCTGATGTATCCACAGCCAATTGCAGTCAATAATTCATGCCGGTCATCTTCATCGGCCGGAGAGAAGGAAGAGTCTGTGATTTTAACTTTTTAAACGGCAGGATTTCTCAGATTATTATCGTGACAGGAAACATAAAAATTTAATGTTATGGAAAAGTTTAAAAAAAATTTACAAGTATTTTCATTTGCATTTGCGGGAGCACTGTTAGCTGTTTTTTTGTTTTCACATTTTGCAAATGACAACCAGGAGACTATCATAAACCATGAGACAACCCCTGTGCATCTTACTTCAAACGTTTCACCTGAAGTTACACAAAGCCAAATGCCGGATCTGACTAAGGCTGCAGAAAATAGTGTTAAGGCAGTAGTTCATATTGAAGTAAAAGTCCATGGACAAGAAGGTGACGGCTCCGATAACCCGTTATTTGACTTCTTCTTTGGTCCTAACCGACCGGGAAACGGATCCCCGCGCGGCAACAGGGGGCCACAGCAATATGCCACAGCCTCAGGTTCAGGTGTTATAATAAGTTCTGACGGTTATATTGTCACTAACAGTCATGTGGTTGATGATGCTGTCAATGTTCAGGTTATCCTGGATGACAACCGCAAATTTACAGCCAAGGTGATTGGTCATGACCCAAATACCGACATTGCGCTTGTTAAGATTGAGGCCAAAGACCTTCCATATCTTGTTTGGGGCAATTCGGATGCTGCCAGATTAGGTGAATGGGTGCTTGCGATTGGCAATCCCTTCAATCTGACCTCAACAGTGACTGCCGGTATTGTAAGCGCCAAATCAAGAAGTATTGGAATTGTAGGTGGGAAGATGCCGCTGGAATCATTCATTCAGACCGATGCAGCTGTCAACCCTGGTAACAGTGGAGGAGCACTGGTAAACAGCAGGGGAGATCTGATCGGGATCAATACTGCTATTGCTTCACAGACAGGCTCCTATTCCGGGTATTCATTTGCCATCCCGGCTGCTATAGCCAGGAAAGTTGTTGAAGACCTGAAAAAATACGGAGAAGTCCAACGTGCTGTTCTGGGTGTTATGATACAAAATGTTAATGACAGCATTGCCAAAGCCAGGAAACTGGATAAAGTAGAAGGGGCCTATGTGAAAAGTGCCAATGAAGACGGAGCCGCGAAAAAAGCCGGAATCAAAGAAGGTGATGTAATCGTTTCAATCAATGGCAATCGAGTAGGGACGAGTTCTAATTTACAGGAACAAATCGGCAAGTTCAGTCCGGGGAACGAGGTAACTGTAGGCTTTATCAGGAACGGGGCACTCAAAGAGGCGAAAGTTGTTTTACGCAACATGAAAGGAGATACTTCGATTGTCAAGGAAGAGGTTAGTGAACTGGGGGCTGAATTTGGACCAATCTCTGATAAAGACAGGGAACGGCTGAAAATCGATGACGGAGTACAGGTAATAAACCTCACAAAGGGAAAGCTGAAAGATGTGAAAATGAAGGAAGGGTTTATTATTACTGATGTAAACAAAGTTTCTGTCTCAAGCAAGGAAGACATTGAAAGGGTTCTGATGCAGTCAAACAGCAAAAAGACCGTACTCATTGAAGGCGTTTATCCAAACGGTGAGTATGCCTATTATATCTTAAATCCGGCCGAATAAGGTCAACAGGATTAAGAACACGAAAAGAGGAGTATTACAATTCAGTAATCTCCTCTTTTTAATTTTATGCAAATGAAATACCCATAAGACGATTTTCAAACCAACCGAAAATGAATAGGTGGATATTCAATAATTGACAAATGTTATTTACGTATGAATAATTCAGATAAATTTGACACAGCTAATCCGATCTTATACATACCATTATGAAGCGCCTGTTTTCAAAAATAATCTTGTCAATTCTGTTGATAATTTTTTCATTGCCTCTGTCAGCTCAGCAAAAAGCCCCTGATAAAAACCGGAACTTCGTCCGCCTCCGCAATGGTTTTGAAACGCCGCCTGCCTCTGCCCGCCCTTGGGTGTACTGGTTCTGGGTGAACAATAATGTAACAAGGAAGGGGATTACTGCCGATCTTGAGGCAATGCAACGAGTTGGCATAGGTGGAGTGCTCATCATGGATGTCAACTTAAAAGTGATACAGGATGGTACCCCGGTCGGTCAGTACCGGTTTATGGACAATCAGTGGAAAGATCTATTCCTGTTTGCTGTAAAGGAAGCCAAGCGGTTAGACCTTGAGGTAATAATGGCCAATGATGCCGGCTGGACCGGAAGCGGAGGTCCCTGGATAAAACCTGAAGATGCCATGCAAACAGTCGTTTTTAGCGAAACGCCAATTACCGGGGATCATGAAATAAACCAAATTCTGCCCAGTCCTCCCTCAAAAGGTGATTTTTACAGGGACATTGCTGTTTTGGCTGTCAATGGACCAGAAAAATCTTCAGGTGTTAAAATTGAAAACCTTGCCATGAAGGCCCTGTTTTCAAAAAGTGGAATTTTTAACCAATTTTCTCCACAAAAGGACACATTGCCGGAGAAAGAAGCTGTGAAACATGAAAATATAATAGATATTTCCCGGATGATGGATCAGAACGGTCATTTAAAATGGAAGGCTCCACAAGGAAACTGGACCATTATCCGTTTTGGCCATACTTTTACAGGGGCAACAAACAAACCGTCAACGCCCGAAAGTGAAGGTCCGGAGTGTGATAAACTCAGCAAAACCGGAATTCGCAAAAATTTTAACGGGATGATGAAAAACCTGGTAAAATTAGTCGGTCCCGATGCCGGGAATACGCTTGTAGCTGCCCATATTGACAGCTGGGAGGTAGGAGCGCAAAACTGGACCCGCAATATGCCCCAAGAGTTTAAAAAAAGACGGGGATATGACATTGTACCATGGCTACCGGTGTTAAGTGGAAAGATTATCGGTAATCTGCCTGAAACAGAGCGCTTTCTCTGGGATTTTCGCAAAACAATCTCTGAATTGATGGTGGAAAACTATGTGGCAGAGATGCGTGAACTTTGCCACAAAAACGGGATGCTCTTTTCGATGGAACCATATAATACCATAGGGAATGATCTTGACGCTGCCAACTACCCTGATCTTCCGATGAGTGAGTTCTGGACGAAAAACGGAGGTGACTGGTACTCGGACAAGGTAAAAGGAATAGCATCAGCAGCCCATCTTAACAATCGTCAGGTTGTAAGTGCTGAAAGTTTCACCTGCGCGGAAGAGGAAAAATGGCTTCAACATCCTGCGACCATGAAATCAGTTGGCGACCGGTTCTTCTGCGATGGCGTCAATCAGTTTGTCATTCACCGGTACGCCATGCAACCATGGATTAATATTAAACCAGGCATCTCGATGGGCCCGTTTGGTGTGCATTACGAAAGAACCCAAACCTGGTGGGAATATACCCTGCCTTGGCACACCTACCTGGCACGATGCCAATTTATGCTCAGACAGGGCATCTTTGTTTCAGACATACTCAATCTCCAACCTGAAGAGTCCATTTACCGGTACAAAAAATTAAAACTGGAAGGTTACGATTTTGATGCATGCAGCCCGGATGCATTTAAGCACGTAAAAACAGAAAGCGGAATGCTGGTGGATGGCTCCGGAAACAGGCACAGATTGCTGGTGCTGACTCATACCGGTACCATGTCTGTTCCAATGTTGGAAAAGATACGCGATCTGGTTGTTCAGGGAGCGTCGATGCTGGGGGATCCGCCTCTTTCAACCCCCGGATTGACAGATTACCCGATGGCAGACAGCAGCTTAAAGACCCTGGTAAATGAACTTTGGGGAATTCAATCCGAAATAGAGCGGAATGTTGGCGCAGGAAAAGTATTCAGACAGGTATCCCCGGAAGAAGCGCTTGGCCGGCTTGGTGTAACTCAGGATTTTGTTTCGGACAGGAAAATCAGGTACATACACAGGAAAATTGACGACAAGGAAAATTATTTTATCGCTAACACCTCAGATTCAACGGTTACTGCTACCTGCATTTTCCGGGTTAAAGGGAAACGACCCGAATGGTGGGATCCGGAAACAGGCAGGTCGAGACAAATTCCAAATTACAGAATTACGCAAAACGGATCTGTCAGCATACGGATTTCCTTTTCTCCTTCGGGAAGTGGCTTCGTTGTATTCTCGCCTGAGAAGGATTTGGATTCAAGGAAAATCACATCCAAAAATGAAGATATAAAGTGTTTTGAATCATTCTGCAGATCCTTTATCAACACCACTGAGGTAAAAGGGCCATGGACACTTCAGTTTCCCGGGAATTATTGCGATTCATCCCGAATTGAATTAAATGAACTTAAATCCTGGACATTTCTTCCGGTTAAAAAATTAAACTATTACTCAGGAACCGCAACCTATTCAAAAAGTATAACAATCCCGGCAGGATCATTGCGCAATGGGAGCAGAATATACCTCGATCTGGGAGTGGTCCGGGAAATGGCCAAATTGTTTGTCAATGGAAAGGAGGCCGGTATCCTGTGGAAACCGCCCTATTCAATGGACATCACAAATTTCATTCATGAAGGAGAGAACAGCCTGAAGATTGATGTAGTCAATTTATGGGTAAACCGGCAGATCGGAGATGAATTTCTGCCGGAGGACAGTGAACGAAAACCCAATGGCACTTTAAAATCCGACGTATGGCCCGACTGGGTTTTGCGTGAAAGCCCCAGTCCGACAGGTCGTTACAGCTTTACCTCATGGCGGCTTTGGAAGAAAGAGGACAATCTTCAGGAATCCGGTTTACTGGGACCCGTATGTATAAAACAATCAACAACTTACGATGAATAGAATGCTCCGGTTCATTTGGGTATTGCTAACCTTTTCGTTCTCTTCTCAACTGGCAGCCGGGGAGGCAGGGCTGTCACTGGAGGCAACCCTAAACGGATTGCACCTGGTAATTGATGGAAAAACAGGTAGTATCCTGAGAATGAGCTATCCTGGTGTTGGAACCGTGATGGAATCAAAAGCAGAACAGGCAGGTATCATAGACCTTGCCTATCCAATTAAAGAATTTGAAGTTTTAAGATTAGGGTCACGCTATTCGCAAAACGCAATGATTCAGATATATACTGATTCTGTTGTAATCTTTTGGGATATACTGGGAAAGAGCAGATCCAATTTTAGCATACCCGGAAAAGTGTCGGCGAAAGTAAAACTTACGGCCGATCCTGACGGACAGTCGATCATTTTGACTGCAAAAGTTTTCAATTTTTCCGATACGGATGTCCGACAGGTAATTTTTCCTGATTTTCAAGGGCTTCTGCCTGTTGCCGGAGTAAGCAATACCGTCTTCAGAACTGGCAATTTTGCAAGCCTTCCATTCCTTGAACTTGCTAAGGACGAGACAAAGGAAAGCACCCCATTTATGATCGATGCTGCCTTTTACTCCGTTCAATATGTTGGAAGCGGCATGATGAAAAACAAGGATATGATTTTGCGGTGGATGGATTTAGGGGGCCTCAACGGCGGAATCAGCCTGTTTCCAAAACGTTGGGGATGGGATCCCCAGGTACCTGTCCGGCTGCACCTTTCTGAAATTGAGCCAAAGCTGAGAATGATGTGCCTGAATGATACGGTGATAAAAAAGAATGAGGTGTGGTCGAGCGGTGAATGGGTACTGACACCACATAAAAATGGATGGGCAGCCGGAATCACACCCTATAAAACATGGGTAAAGCAAAACCAGAGGCGGTATTATCCCATTCCAAACCATGTAAGGGAAGGGATTGGATTTCGCAGTGTATTGATGAGCCAGTATCAGCCTGCCGATCAGAAAGATGCGATTTTTACCTTCAAGGATTTACCGAAACTTGCGGCAGAATGCAAGGAAAACGGGCTGGATGAAATGGTGATCTGGGCCTGGTGCGAAGCCTTTACGCTACCCCTGCCAAAACCCTTTCCGCATCTGGGTACTGAACAGGAAATGGTTGAGGCGGTCAGGGAATGCAGCAAACTGGGGGTTAATCTCGTGCCATTCATCACGGTCCTCCAGGCAAATTCAAAAACGGCGCCCCGGTACGGATTGAAAGTGGCCGGCAGTAAAGGCTGGACCTACCATACCGAGTTGATCCCCACGCGGAATCCGGGTTATGCCACATATATGTCGACCGTTCAGGCAGGTCCTACCGACAAATTATGGCAGTCGGACGTACTGACCGGAATTAGGCATCTGGCCGACATTGGCATCACCTCCTTTTGCTGGGATCAATTCTACACCACACCTGATCCCGAACCCAACATGATATCACTCGCCAAACAAATCCTGGATTATACAAAAAGGAGAGATCCTGAGTGCTCCTTCTCCGGCGAGGAATTGCTGAACTTTGAACTGGACGCGGATTACCTGGACTATACATGGAACTGGGATGGATATATGGATCGAAAAGTCCTGACCAGTGTATTCCCTTCACCCAGAATTAACTGTTGTATCAGTTCCTCACCCCTGGCAGTAAAAAAAGCCTTCGCCGATAATTTGTACATGAATATTATTCCCAGGAAAGCGGAATCCGTAAATGGTTCAGATTACATCGCCAATTATCCGGCATTAAGCAAGGCACTTAAACAGTGCGCGAATCTCAAAAAGCAGTTCCTGCCCTATTTTACAGAAGGTAATTTACTGGGCGAATGTTTGTTGTCAAAGCCGGCAGAAAGGGCTCACGTCTGCGCCTATGCACTGAAAGACAGGGCTATAATGATTGTAATCAATACATCTTCAGACCGGAATGCCATTCCATGTGAAGTTAATCTTGCACCATGGATGAATCCGGATACAAAAAAATACAAGGCGAAGCAATATGACGAGGATGGAAAACTTGTCTCTGAAACAATTGTACCCAACAACTGGCATGGCAAGACAAAAATAATTGTGCCCAATGAATTGGAAGTAATCGAGTTTGTTGGAATGAAATAGCCTTTGGGAAGTACTGGCCCTAAAATGGGAGTAAGTACCGCAGGTGAAAAAGTACATTAATTATTTGAACATCCCCCTTCATCCCGCCTGCAAATTTCCTGTGAACGAAAAATCCAAATTCTTTATTCAGGGTGGTCCATATCCCGGATATGCATTAAGCGGGATTCCACTTTGCAACAAGATGATCTGCCGATTTAGTCAGTCCATAATACAAAGGTCCTAGGCAAAAGTAACTCACCTGCATCCATTTTGGGGCATGGAGGCAGTCGAAAAAGGGTATCCCGCCAAACGAGCTTGTCATTACATTTCTCATATTTAGTACATGGTAGGCTGCGGTTTCCACCAGGATCAAGCTTATCCAGAACATCGGAACAAATAAAAAAAAATAAAATATCTTTCTTCTCATTTCGAAGTTGTTACATAGTTCCCCCAACCCAAGAAGAGCAATAGTCCAGGCCAAAAGCGGGAAAGTATTTAATCCGCCGATTGTCAGATAGTCAAATCTATATCCGTAAAAATCCCTTGCAAAGGAAACCCAGGCAGTTGCAAGGAAAGTGGCGATCAGCTGGTGCATAATCGCATAATACCGGCGCGTAAGAAAAAGATAGCAAATTATTAGAATCCAGGAAATTAATAAAATCATATCAGCATATTCCCTGAAGATAATCACTTGAAGGAATATACAAATTCCGATAGAGAGGTCTGTTATAATCACTCCTCTTTTAGAGACTGAAGTATAGAAAGCTGCCATATTATTTCTGTAAATTGTCGGTGCACAATTATAGTAAGTAAATTGTTCCTGCATTGAACGACAGTCAGGTAAAAAATACCATGCCAATAAAAAATATTTCCTGCTGTTTTTTCGCAAGCCTGACGAATTACTCTTGAATACCGGGAGCCAAAGCACAGTCACTTATTCTTCGTCGGAAGGGTACTGCTGAAGTTTTTCTGTTTGCCAGCGCCTCCGATGCTTTGCTAAAGATATCCAACATAAATTCGTAGAATAAAATCATTAGAAAAGGATAGCACAACTGAGAGACGAAGTACGTTGTATTAAAGTTGACTGTCATTTGTCCGTTTGTCATGCTCAAAACAGAGGTGAAAGTGTAGTTCCCGGATATAAATTCCAATAGAATGTAAAGCGCAAAATAAGCCATGGCAAAAACTGTCAAGCAACTGTAACCGTTGTTATTAATTTTCTTGTATTGTGCATAAATCCGTAGCAATAGATAGCCGGGTAAGATTCGCCATAAATAATTGGTTACACTTAAGGGATCGCCGCTGACCGGTTGAAAAAAGAAAAACTGGGTCCGGTCAATCCAAAGAAAAGATAAGGTCTCGGCAACCCACAATGCCTCAAAATCCAATTTCCCGAAAAATTGAATCCGTTGTTTGGCCTTCTGGCGGATAAACAGATAACCAAGATACGCCCCCAAAATCCCAATGAATATATCTGTAAATTGATCTTTAATTGTCTCCGGATTGAATATATGAAGAGAAATATACAGCATAAATATTTCTACAATTTCGTATAAAATGAGATAGAAAATCAACCAGAACCAGGGATTTCTCCACCTAAGGCCAACCAATATTGTGAATACTACGAATCCACACCAAAGATGGGCCAGGCTCCAGAAATCGATGAAGAAATATTGGTTCTCATAGATTTGCCTATACAGCCATCCCGAATGATTTTTAATCCATACAACAAATTGATCCATCTTATTCCTCCACAAAAGCTATAACTGCTTCTTTTTGTAACGATAAAACAAATACCTGTAAAGCAGAATGTATGTAGCTAACCAAAATATGGCAAAGATTGTCAGCGCCCCCACAAAACCAAAGCCATAGAAAAACAGGACAGAGACAAGCAGGTAGAAAAAATTCAGGTAAGATGCAATCATGAAGGCCTTTAACCTAAAAGCATCGATTATTTCGGACTCAACCTTTTCCTTTGTAAATGCGATTAAAAACATACCTGTCAACAGCAAGACGCCACCAATCTCTTCTATTACCTGGTGAGTAATGAACGTGAAACTCTTTGCTTCGATGTAAAAAGAGTATAATGCAAAAACCTTCACCTCTAAAAAGTCGGGTTTAAGGTTGAATTTGTATTTCAAAAATAAGATGCCTAATCCGGCAATTAAAAAAATAATGCCAACCGGCCTTAATCTGCCGGGCAACAAATAGGAATTAACTTTCATCAGTTAATAATTTAGTTTTTAATTGCCTGATGGAATCGAAGATCAGCGAAGCTAATACCCACCTATTCATTTTCGGTTGGTTTGAATACTGTCTCAAGGCTATTCCGTGTAAAGAATCTGCTAAGGACAGGCTTACGTACGAAAATGTTTCACGCTTGTGAAAGGGTATCAAAAAGGCAAAAAAATACCCTCGGGACATTATCAATCCCGGCTGACCAATCATAGAAATGGCCCTAATTTTCGTGACCCGCTTCAATGAAAAACGCTACATTAATTTAACAGCAGCAGATGTCCCGTCATCAAAATAAATTTTAACCTGAACCAGCCCATATTTGTGATTGGCTGTGTATTCAATTCTGCTAACTCCGGGAATTCTTGAATCCTGTTCGACAGTCATTGTTTTAATCAACAACAATCCATACGGGAAATCATCAGTTGTGGTTTTAGCGGTAACCGTCCTGGTGATAGTATTTCCATCATTTTTTGTTAAAGTATATTTATCTCCCACATTACTGCTGTAGTTAACAATAGTAAATGGTTTTCCATCCTTGTTGGTATAATCGAGAATACCTTCGGATGTGTTTTTATATTTCGCCTCAAAATCCAGTTTACCATTTGCATCTTTCAAATTTGCAGGAATCAAACTGGCATAATTGCTGGATGGCAAAGTTGCCTTTACTCTCAATGTTACAACTCCGTTGTCGTTTTTTGTCACTACAATAGAACTATTGGCATTAAAACTTGTCGAGCCAACAGTAACATACGAATTGAAAGAAGTACCAACCGCATTCATAGAAAGATTCGTATCGCCTCCCACATCGGTGGAAGAAACTTTTGAATCATTCAGCAAATCGCAGGAAAATAAGGTTACCAGGAGAGGAAGAAAAAGTAAAATTTTTTTCATAAGAATAAAGATTTAAGTTAAATAGGTCTTTGGGATTTGTGTCTCAATTCCAAAGTTAACAATTGATTTTAATATTACAGCGGAACATTCTATTATTCGAATATTTAATTTAACAGCATCAAGATAATTTTGTTGACAGGAGGATTTCTTTAAAATAACCGGAGCTGTTTTTCATTCATCCTGGAACAATACAGTACTGCCTGATCATCCCGTTTGTGGGTTCTTTCGTTTAATTTTTGAAAGTATCACAAGCCAGGAAGTCCATTACACTATAGAAAACCCATAGAAACGGCTCAGTCCGACTCAGTTCTATATTCGATTTTCCCCTCTGCTTCTTCAATTACATTCCCTTTATACATTTGCCTTTCAGCTACTTTTTAAGTAAGTTTGGGAAAACCTAAAAAAAAACCCTAATACGTTAGCAGCCATGGTGTAATGCTCTGCGAAAGTTTGAATATAATTTGATAGACACTTAAAAATATAACTAATGACATTTCCATACATCAGACAAATTCATGTCAATAACTGTTTTGCTTTTCAAAACATAGATGTGCCTAAAAACTCATTAGATGAGTTTAAGCACATTATCATTACTGGACAGAATGGCTCAGGAAAAACTACCATTCTGAATAGAATTGCCCTCCAATTAAATGAATTCAAAAATGGAAAAAATAAAATTCAAGTAATCAGTCATTTAAAAGGAACGATTGCTGCAAATAAAAACCACCCTAGTTTAAAAATATGGGAACAACAAATAAAAGATTTTGAAGATGTTGATTTATTCTTCATGAAAGACTCTGATATTGAAAAACTTAAGAAAATAGATAATTATATTTTTTCATCTTTCAAAGCGCACCGAAAAGTAGATTTACAAGATGTGTCCACTGTTTCTAAAGAAACTCAATTCGTTGATGAATTGAAAAAGCAGAATGACTCTGATAAATTTACTGCAAAATTCAAACAATATTTAGTAAATAAGAAAGTTTACGAGGCGTTTGATTATATGAATTCGAAAGAGGAAAGTATAAATCAAAATAGAATCTTCTTCGCTAATCTCGCTAAAATTCTCCAAAATATCTTTGATGATAAAACTTTAGAATTGGAATTTGTACAAGAGAGCTTTGAATTTTATATAAAATTAAAAAGCGGATTGTATTTTACTTTTAATCAACTTTCTGAAGGCTTTTCTGCATTTATAAGCATACTTATGGATTTACTAATGAGAGTCGACTTAATGAGAAAATCATTAAATGATTATTCACTCGATCCTGAAGGTATTGTAATAATTGATGAACCAGAAACACATTTTCATATTAAAATGCAGTATGAAATCTTGCCACTCTTAACAGAACTGTTCCCTAAAGTTCAATTTATTATAGCAACTCATTCTCCAGCAGTTATTTCAAGTATTAAAAATGCTGTTGTATTTGATTTGAGCAATAAAGAAGAAATTACTGGTTGGCAAGTCGGCAGTAGCTACTCCGAACTAATGATTAAACATTTTGGTCTTGAAAATGAATTTTCTTCAATCGCCGATAAAATATTACTCGATGTTAATGACGCCATTCAACACAACGACAACATAAAATTGAAGCAGATTCTGACAGATAATGAAAATTACTTAACTGCTTCATTAAGATTTGAGATTGAGAACCAAATTATTGCAATTAATAGCAAAAAAAGGTAGATATGATTAATATAGATAGACTTACAGAATCTCCTACCTCGCTAGAATCCCCTGAAATTCAACAGTTCATAAATGATATTCAGGCACATTTAAATGATTCTGAGAATTTCCCAAAACCAAAAGTGCCTGGAACTTATAGAACATCAGATTTACTTGATGCATTTGATCAATGCTTCCATTCTAAATGTTACTTGACAGAACAATGGTTTCCAAATGCGTGGTGCATGGATGTAGAACACTTTGTTTCTCAAGATGAAGATCCTTCTAAGCGTTATGAATGGTCCAATTTATTTCCCGCAGAACATCGAGCCAATAAGATGAAACCAAGACAGACACCTGATGGAGGATATTTGAATCCATGTAACCCAGAAGACGATGTTGAATATGAGATCCAATATAGCTTATCTGCATTGGGACAAGAACCAAATTTTACAGCAAGAAACCCAGAAAATATTAAAGCTGTAAACACTTCAAATTTGTTGAATCGAATACATAATGGACATAACAACGATACAAAATTAGCAACAGCAAGTTTAAGGTACGAAATACAGAAGAAATATGATCACATTTTACATTTGATGATTCAATGGTTAGCAAGTCCTGATGGTTCAAATATAAAACATCAATATGAAATGGAATTAAGATTTCATTTGTCGAGAAGATCTTCGTTTACTATGTTATTGAGGAACATGGTTACTGTACTTAATCACATACCAGATCATTTTCTAGACTAAAATCATGAAACAATCAACCACGGCTGCTAATAACTAAGGCTTCGTGTGGTTGAGGGACGAGACCCAACATGAAGCCATGTTGCACGAAATCCCTTTGCTGATTCTAATTTAGCATCTGTGTTTTATGGATTTTCAATTTTCCGGGGTGGTTTTAGGATAGGATCAGAGTTTGTTTTTGGTGCAGGATTCTTTGCCTTCCACCTTCAAATGGCAATAATCGATTGAGTTTACAGGCAATAAATATGCAATATCAGCTACCCGCAAGCTCGGCATTAGTGGTTTTCGGTGTGCATCTTTCCGCCCGGGCTGCTTTTCGGCTTGACAGGAATCGAAGCTCAGCGAAAGCTAAATCGCCCGCAATCTGCACCTGCGTGTAGCTTCCTGCGTTAGAGGCAAGTTTACGAATTAACAAGAATGTAACAGAGAAGCGAAGCATCAAGAACAAAGGCACAAATAAAATCAAGACATATGTTCAATGTGACACTTATCGGCACTTTTCATTCAGAATATGGACTTTGTAATTCCGATGAATTGTATAAAATCCTCGAAGACATAAAACCAGAAGTGATTTTTCACGAATTGCCGACACATCTATCAGAGTTTTGTTACAGCGAAAAATTTGATATATTGTGTAATAATAAACTTACGCAGAAGCAGCTAATTGCTTTAATGCCGCTTGAAATGAAATGCATCAAAAGATACAAACAAAACTATGACATAAAAATTGCCCCAATTGATATTGACACTATACAAAAAGACGAAGAAATTAATTATATGCTTGAAGCATTCTCAAATGACGAGAATTATATAAACATAGAATATGAACAAAAGGCTTTGACAAAACAGGAAGGGTTCTATTTTCTAAATAGTAATAAATACCTAGAGCTTGAAAAGAAAAAAGAACTTCTTGAAAAGGATATTTTGGAATCTGATAACCATAAAAATAGTCTACAAAATATTTACAAAAGATTTCAAACTGAGCAACACGACAAACGTGAAAATGCAATGATACAAAACATATACAATTACAGTAGAGGAAACCCATATAAACAAGCAGTATTTTTAATTGGAGCTGGACATTTAAAAACAATAATGATAAAAATCGATGAATATCGAACGCCTTCAAAAATTCAACTGAATTGGACAATGTATAACAACGAATAAAAACCAGCCTCTAATAACTAAGGCTTCGTGTGGTTGAGGGACGAGACCCAACATGAAGCCATGTTGCACGAAATCCCTTTGCTGATTCTAATTTAGCATCTGTGTTTTATGGATTTTCAATTTTCCGGGGTGGTTTTCGGATAGGATCAGAGTTTGTTTTTGGTGCAGGATTCTTTGCCTTCCACCTTCAAATGGCTATAATCGATTGAGTTTACAGGCAATAAATATGCAATATCAGCTACCCGCAAGCTCGGCATTAGTGGTTTTCGGTGTGCATCTTTCCGCTCGGGCAGCTTTTCGGCTTGGCAGGAATCGAGGATCAGCGAAAGCTAAATCGCCCGCAATCCGCACCTGCGTGTAGCTTCCTACGTTGCCAGTAATTTTAAAAAGACAAACATATGATAGTAGTAGTAGCGATAATTGTTTTTGTATTATTGAATTTAGCACCTAAGTGGATTCTTAAGGAGAAATATGACCAGTTGGAAGATAATTTTAATTGGGAAATTCCATTTATAAAATTAACTGGATTAGTTTTAAGCTTTTTTGTAGCTTTCCTGTTAATTTTTGGGATTACGAAAACTACTAAAGACACATTCATTGAAAATAGGAAGGCTATTTACGGATTAGAATTCAATAATACAATGGAGGAATTTGGGTTTCAAGACAGTATGAAAATAAAATCAATAAATGGCGAAGAGATTGAAAGAGTATCTGATATTGTTAAAAAAATAATTGTTGAAAGTGGTGATATTGAAGTGTCTGTAGAAAAAAGTGGAATTATAGAGAAAATAGTTTTAAGTGATTCGGACAAAATTTTACTAATGCAGAATCATAAAACTAACCCTATCGTTCCGATTATGTTTGACTCTAATGGAGAGAATGAAATTATCCTAACAACAAAAAGCTATGGATTTTCTGATGTAATTGATAGATTCGGAACTCTCTGGAAACAGGCTTTGATTATAATTAATCCCAATCCTTCAGCATATAAAGGACTTGCTGGATTTGTTGCTATATCAAAGATTAACAATTTTCGAGGTTATTTAATGGTCTTCTCATTAAACCTGATAATCATTGGAATTCTAAATATGCTGCCCTTACCTGGATTTAGCATTGGGAATTTTGTAATATCTGCAATTGAGACTTTGAGAAAAAGGCTATATAACAAAAAACGTAAACGCATAATTGGATGGTTTTCAATACTTTTAGTAATTGTAATATTAATAGTAAGCCTGATTTAAAAAAAAAACTACTGGCAATCGAGTAGACGGCCCCGCCAGTAAAAACTGACGGGGAGCGCCTCTCACACCACTGTACGTACGGGCCTCGTATACAGCGGTTCATTAAGATGTGGAGCAATTTTCTCGTAATAACCAAGCAAAGCCTCATAACCTCTTTTGCGCAAGCGTTCCAAAGTAATCGTTGTTATCAAGATCGGGCTCTGGGCAACAGCCCATCCACCCATCCGGGTTCTACTCCATGAATAGGCATGATCCTGATCAACCCCCAATCGGATAAGGTTCTTCCTCTTTCGTTCAGGTTTCTTCCAGTGATGCCAGATACAGTACCTTAACCGGTTACGCAGCCAGCCGTCCAGCTCCTTTAGCTTGCCCTGAATACTTGCCATACGGAAGTAGTTGAGCCAGCCTCTGGCAGTTACTTTGAGCTTTTGGATGCGTTCGCCAAAGGTACTTGGAGTGGTTTTCCGTGTGATGATCTTGAGTTTCTGCTTGAGCGATTTCCAACTTTTGTCGCTTACCACCAGCTGGTATTTGCCTTTCTCGCCCTTCACATACGTGGGAACAAATCCGTATCCCAGTAACGTAAAGTTCCCAGGTTTGCGTATGCCACTTTTCTCCCGGTTGATCGGTAGTTTCAACTTGTCCTTCAAGAACAAATAGATGTTATTTCCAATCTTTCGGGCAGCCGCATGACTTTTCGTATAAATACTGAAGTCATCGGCATAGCGGACATAGCGGTGGCCTTGCTTTGCCAGCTCCTTATCCAACTCATTGAGCATGATATTGGACAGCAGTGGACTGAGCGGGCTTCCCTGTGGCACGCCTTTTCTGCGTTTGACCAGTTTCCCGTTAATTTGAATCGGGGCTCTCAGCCATTTGCGGATCAGGCGTAGCGTGAGCGGACATTTTACCTTACGGTACAGCAATTGCAACAGGATACTGTGGTCTACTTCATCGAAGAAACTCCTTAAGTCAATGTCAACGATGTGGTGGTAGCCCGAGTTGATGTATTCCTGTGCTTTCAGTACTGCTTGTTGGGCGTTGCGATTGGGTCGGAAACCATAGCTGTAATCCTCAAATTCCATCTCAAACTTGATAGCGATTATCTGTCCCACCGCTTGTTGCAACATTCGGTCGATAACCGTGGGAATGCCCAGAAGGCGGGTTTTCCCATTGCTCTTAGGTATTTCTACCCCTAAGATGGCTTGTGGCAAATACTCCCCCTGTCGTAATTCGGATTCAATACGTTCCCTGTTATTGGTCAGGTAATTGTACAGCTCCTTCACGGACATACCATCCACGCCTGCCGAACCCTTGTTTGACAATACCTGGCGATAAGCCCGCATTACGTTTCTTCTGTTCAATACTTGTTCAATCATCTCACTTGTTTAATCCTTTTGCCCTGTTCCGCTTATAACAAGGCTAGCATAGCATCCCTGTTGAATTTGGAACATCTTAATGTTCAGCCCTTCACTGGTCTGTGAGTCCTCTGCGGTATCTGTCCGCAGCTCGTATTCCCCAACTAATATGGCTTCTGCTGACTTCTTGGCACATAGAAACCGAATCTATTCCAAGACCTCCCCTGGTAAAAGCTTTTCCCTTCATCCAATCCCTGCAGCATCTACTACTAAACGATTTTGGTATTCTTAGGACGTTACAATGCTGTGCTTGCTTATCCTCGTTCAATAGCCTCATATGCCGTTTCTGTTCGTCAGTACCGGACTTTGCAGTCTCGCTTCCTTCAGTGCATGGGTCACCCCAAACCACCTTGCGACTTACTAATACTTCTGAGCGTTACCTCAGCGCACAAGGGACTTTCACCCTCTGGAAAAATGCACTCGCTGTTAAAACTCTTTTGTAACCGAAAATTTGTATTTTAGAAGTTTTTCAAGAGCTTACAACGAGTGCGCTCTGCTTATGCAGGGCGCACACTTCAGCTACCCGCAAGCCGGGTTTTAGTGGCTCGTTGACAGGAAATTAGTATTTTGAAAGGTAGCTTATCGTGGACAATTTATCGGGAAACTCCCGGCCTGCGTGTAGCTTCCTCCGTTGTGTACAATACTAACAAGACAAAGAAATGAATATAAACTCCGTAACAGACGCTTTAAAATTTACTTATAGTCTAAATCTAAACCAATCAACATTCAGGTTTAGAGGTCAAGCAGATTTTGACTGGACTTTACAGCCATCAATTTATAGATTTAGTTCCTTTAAAAGATATCAAACTGTTGACTTTGAAAGCAATCTTTTAATTGCAAAACCACCAAAGCCAAACCCACCATTAACTTTTACAGAATTTGACTTAGAATGGTTAATGCTATGTCAACATTACGGCATACCTACTAGATTAATGGATTGGACAACAGATGTTCTTATTTCATTATTTTTTGCATGTTTTGGAGAAACAAATAAAGATGGAGCTCTTTTCGTTTGTAATCAAAATGACTATCCCATTTTTTCAGCGTTTGAACAAAAAGTAATGGAAGCTCAAGAATTAGTGTTTGTTAATACTAGTGTAATAAATCCAAGAATGAGAGCCCAATCAGGTTGCTTTATGATGTGGGGCCACGCACCACTTAACAGAGATGAATCGACTGAAAGTTACGACTTATGGAAATATCAAAAAAGGACAACCACAAATTACTTTATTCAAAAGATGAGAATTCCTAACAAAAAGAAACAAAGTATTTTAAAGGAATTGCAGACGCTTTATTCAATCAGTGAAGACAGCTTATATTTAAAAAATGGATTTTTAGAAATCCAATATAGAAATGGGTTTGAGCAATTAAAAGAGCAAGCTAGACTTATGACTCTTTATAAGACGGATGCAGATAGATTGAGCAAAGAAGAAGAAAAAATTGCAAAAGCTTACTTCAGAGTAGATTGTAGAAACATGATTGGAAATTGCTATAATTTAAGCAAAATGGGGTGAAAGAAGTACTGTACACAATAACTAAGGCTTCGTGTGGTTGAGATGACGAGACCCAACATGAAGCCATGTTGCACGAAATCCCTTTACTGATTCTAATTTAGCATCTGTGTTTTATGGATTTTCAATTTTCCGGGGTGGTTTTAGGATAGGATCAGAGTTTGTTTTTGGTGCAGGATTCTTTGCCTTCCACCTTCAAATGGCTATAATCGATTGAGTTTACAGGCAATAAATATGCAATATCAGCTACCCGCAAGTCCAGCAGCAATGGTTTTCGGTGTGCATCTTTCATCCCGGGCTGCTTTTCGGCTTGGCAGGAATCGAGGATCAGCGAAAGCTAAATCGAAAGCTATCCACCCCTGTATGTAGCTTCCTGAGTTATAGCCAATGGTAGGTGCGACCGAACTGTAACAGAAAAAGTTTCAAACGTTCATGTAACAGACAGAATAACTAATGAATGTATTTGAAAAAATATGTTTCAAGAGCAGATAATGAGTTTGACCAATCTTGTGATAGCTATTTTGCATACGACACAGACGTAGAAAATTATTGCAGAGAAAAATATATACCGACACACGAAGACAACAATTGACTGGCAATTTCTAACAATCATTAAAATTTGTATTTTTTGCAAGTTTTAATGATTTAATGAATATCTTTGCACTATGAGAAATTACACAAATCGCAAAGAATACATAAGCAAATTATTGGCATACAAAGATAAAGACCTAATAAAAGTGGTAAGTGGCTTACGCAGAAGCGGCAAAAGTACCTTGTTTGAACTATATCGTGAAACTCTGTTACAAATGGGGGTACAAGCCAAGCAAATAGTGTTTTTAAACTTTGAAGATTTTGAACTACGCAAATTTCTTAACGACATAGATGCTTTGTATGCACACATCATCAGTCAGTTAGATTTGTCAAAGCCCTGCTATGTATTTTTAGACGAGGTGCAAAATGTAAACGAGTTTGAACGTTTGGTAGACGGTTTGTTTGTAAAACCTAATATAGATGTTTACATCACAGGCTCAAACGCTTTTTTGCTGTCAGGCGAATTAGCTACGCTTTTAAGTGGTCGCTACATCGAAATCTCTATTTTGCCTTTTTCATTCAAAGAATACTTAACGGCTCGCCACATTGACACATCAAACAGATACCTCAATTATGAAGCCCTGTTTTTTGACTATGTAAACGAAACATCATTACCTAAAGGTGTTGAATTGCGTGAGGGCGGTTTCGATAAGATATACGAATACTTAGAAGCCATTTACGCCACAATTATAGAAAAAGACATCACAAAACGCTACCATATAAATGACAAGCGAGCGTTTGGCAACATTACAAAATTTGTAGCTTCCAACATTGGCAACCCGCTTTCGCCCGGTAATATTGCAAAAACATTAAAACAAGACGGACAACACACACACAATACCACCGTTGAAAAATATTTGGAATATTTAGTAGCAAGCTTTATATTTTACAAAGTAAACCGCTTCGATTTAAAAGGTAAAAAACAATTGGCAACTCAAGAAAAATACTATTTAGTTGATGCCGGTTTGCTCAACATTTTGGCGGGAAAAGAACGCACTACAGACAGAGGACATATATTAGAAAATATTGTTTGTCTTGAACTGCTTCGCAGAGGCAACAAAATTTGGACAGGTACAACACGAAACAACGAAGTGGACTTTGTGTGCAAAACTACGACAGGCGACATTGAATACTATCAGGTTGCTTGGCAAATGACGAGTGAAAGCACCGTAGAACGAGAGTTTGGTGCATTAGAAAAAATCAATGACAATTACCCTAAATTTTTGCTCACGACCGACTCTTTTACACAAAACAGAAGCGGTATACGACATTTGAACGTTTTTAACTGGCTACTTGACATGGATGAAAAGCAAGAATAACCACCGGCTATAACTTCAGCTACCCGTCAAGCTCGGCAGTAGTGGTTTTCGGTGGGTATCTTTCCGCTCGGGCTGCTTTTCGGCTTGGCAGGAATCGAGGATCAGCGAAAGCTAAATCGCCCGCAATCCGCCCCTGCGTGTAGCTTCCTACGTTAGGCGTCATAAAGAAAATTTCTACCTGGATATTTAACTCGCTCTCAATTTTTTTACGGATTTTTTGCCTAACAATAAATATATACTTATCTTTGGCGTTAGTAACGATTGTCGTAATTATGATTTTAACTTTTGGAGATAAGGATACTGAATCGATTTGGAATGGGATTCGAGTGAAAAACATGCCACTTGATATTCAGAATGTCGGTCGTCGTAAATTAAGGATGTTGAATAACTCTCAAACCATTGCTGATTTAAGGATTCCACCATCTAATAGACTCGAAAAGTTGAGTGGCAATCTTGAGGACTTTTACAGCATCAGGATTAATAATCAATGGAGAATAATATTCCATTGGAGTGAAGGGCAATCGGAACAAGTAAAGATTATTGATTATCATTAGCAATTGATTATGAAAACTTTAGCAAACATTCACCCCGGAGAGATTCTTTCAGAAGAATTTCTAAAACCAATGAGTATAACTGCATATAAGTTATCTAAGGATATTGGAATCCCTCAAACAAGAACTTCTGCTATACTAAAAGGAGAAAGGGCAATAACTGCAGATACCGCACTAAGACTAAGCTTATATTTTGGAAATTCGCCCAAATTCTGGTTGGGATTGCAAGACGATTTTGATTTGGAGGAAGCTTTTAAAAATAAACAAGCAGAACTAAAAAGGATCAAGAGAAAAGAAGATCACGCCGCCTAACAAACACCAAATGCCATGCGGGATAAGTAGAACATCTACGTTTCTCCTGCCGGAAACACAAACAAAACTAAAAATAACAAAATACCATAATCCCGCCCGGCACTTGGCGTCAACCGTTGGCAACTATTTTTAGAAAGATCTGGCGGAAATAATAAAATTCAAATATTTGTACCTATATTTGTACTCCATTATGTACAAAATAAACAGTACCATGTTAACTACAACAATTTCCGATTTCAGAAAAGATATAAAACGGTATCTTGATCGTGTAACTGAAAACTTTGAAACCTTGATAATTAACAGAGGCAAAGACAGCGGTGTGGTCATTATGTCGTTGGACGAGTATAATTCGTTGAATGCTACCTATCACGAGTTGTCATCCAAGGCAAATGAAAAAAGATTGGATTCAGCCATTGAAAAACTCGGAAGAGGCTCATCATTTCAGAAAGACCTAATTGAAAAATGATATATATTTTTGTTGATGAGTCCTGGGAGGATTATTTGCATTGGCAAAAGACCGATAAGAAAATCTTATCCAAAATAAATGACTTGTTGAGAGATATTTCGCGAACTCCATTTTCTGGCCTGGGAAAACCAGAACCATTAAAGCATAAGTATAAAGGATATTGGTCGCGCAGAATTGATAGCGAACACAGATTGATCTACAGAGTGAAAGACGATGAAATACTAATTGCAAAATGCCGATTTCATTACGACTGAACTTGAATTAAAACAGTTGCTGATCGAGCAGACGGCCCCGCCAGTAAGAAATGACGGGGAGCGCCTCTCACTCCACTGCACGTACGGTTCTCGTTTACAGCGGTTCATTAAGATGTGGGGCAATTTTCTCGTAATAACCAAGCAAAGCCTCATAACCTCTTTTGCGCAAACGTTCTAAAGTAATTGTTGTTACCAAAACCGGACTTTGGGCAACAGCCCATCCACTTTTCGTATAAATGCTAAAGTCATCGGCATAGCGGACATAGCGGTGTCAATTGATCAAGAAAGTGTATTGAAATGGTTTAATTCTTGGCAAATATTAGTTAAAGTTTAAACTAAGTTTAAACCGGACAAAAAAAAGAGGAGTATTACTGTTAAGTAACCTCCTCTTTATCATTGTGTAGCGAGGGCGGGGCATGATCCCGCGACCTCATGATTATGAATCATGCGCTCTAACCAACTGAGCTACCTCGCCATTATTTCAATTAACTCTTTTGCTGCGAGCCGACCTTCCCGATCTTTACCGGGAGGCTCTGATCCTGGCTTTAGGCCGGGAAATTTCCCCGCCGTCTTCCGAACTTTGAGCCTGCAAATATAATACCTTTTTTTTTTGGGCAAGGCCGATTTAAGAAATTACTAAAAAATTTGCGCCATTCCATTTTTTTTTGATTTAGATGAAAAAAATGGTACTTTGCAAAAGAATCTAATCCCTGTCACTAAAATTTACCGCATCTGCGCCTACATGAAAAAAATTGAACTTGAATATCAGATAAGATCTTCTCCCTCTGTTTTGTTCAGCCGGCTGTGCACTGCATCCGGGTTGGCCGAGTGGTTTGCTGACAACGTTCTTGTTGAGGGGTCAAAATATACGTTTATTTGGGGAAAAACCAATCAAAGTGCTGAATTACTGTCAATTCGTCAACATGAATCTGTTAAATTCAAGTGGCTGGAAAATGAAGGACCCGCTGAATTCGAATTCTCCATCATTCTCGGCGAGATAATCGAAGATCTTTCTTTGATCGTTATTGATCATGTTGAGGAGGAAGATGAAGAGGATGTGATCAAACTTTGGGACGCATCCATCAACCGCCTCCGGAAAGCCATTGGCTCCTGAAATTTCCCGATAATTCGCAAAAAAAGCATTAGCTTTGCCGGCGAATCTTCATTCATTTCATGAAGCGATTACATTTTTATATCATCAAGCGTTTTATCGGTCCGCTGATCGTTACCCTGCTCATCAGTTTGTTTGTTCTCCTGATGCAGTTCTTGTGGGTGTACCTCGACGACTTAGTTGGTAAAGGACTGGAATTGAACGTTATAGCAGAATTCCTGATTTATACGCTGGCCATGCTTATGCCAATGGCTTTACCGCTTTCCATGCTGCTGGCCTCTATAATGACCTTTGGCGACCTGGGTGAAAACAACGAGCTTCTTGCCATGAAAGCTGCCGGTATCTCGCTTTTCAGGATCATGAAACCGGCCATCATCCTGAGTATCCTGGTAAGTATCGGTGCATTTTACTTCTCCAACCGGGTGATACCCGTGTCGTACAAGAAATTGGTCGCACTGATGTCGAGTATCCGCCAGATGCGCCCGGAAATTGTTGTGAAAGAGGGGGTTTTCTCCAATGATATTGACAATTTTTCCATCAAGGTGGGACGGAAATCAAGGGACGGAAAAATGCTTTATGATATCATGATCTATGACCACCGTTATGACCAGGGAAACGAGACAGTAACGGTAGCCGATTCGGGCACGATGAAAATCACCGCCGACAAACGGTTTATGATCCTGAACCTCTTTTCAGGGGAAACACATGCAGAAATAAATTCCGAAAACAAGGAGTCAAAAGGATATCCAACCCGGACTGATAAGTTCAAAAAGCAGACTTTGTATTCCAAACTCCAGGGAATGGAGTTGGAAAGAAAGGATGAAAGCATCTTCAGAAATCAGTACAAAGCCCTAAACAACAGGCAATTGCAATATTTTGTCGATTCAATTTCCAAGCAGTTAGAAAGAGTCAGTGCCGAGCAATCCCTTACGATGGCTTATCCGCAGCCCATCTCGATGTCATTGAGTGCGACCATTCACAAAGGTCAAATTCCTATGCCTGCGATGAGACTCCATAAATATATTGACATTGACAGCGTGATGCAATACTCCAATCTCCCCGCACGTAAACAACTGATAGAGACCGCATTAATTAGCGCAAGAAACAATGTTCGAGCATTGAAGCTTTCCGATGAAATGAACACGGCCAACCTGAGAATGCTGAACCGCTTCGATACGGAATGGCATAAAAAATATACTTATTCCATTGCCTGCCTGATATTCTTCTTCATTGGGGCTCCCCTGGGTGCGATTATCCGCAAAGGCGGTCTGGGCATGCCACTGGTTGTTTCAGTGATTCTTTTCATCTTTTACTGGGTATCCTCGACTACAGGTGAAAAATTTGTCAGGGAAGTTTCATCAGGCATGTGGATCGGCGTCTGGTTTTCTACCATTATATTTCTTCCGGCAGGAGTATTTCTTACCTACAAGGCAGTAACAGATTCCACAGTATTGAACATCGACTCTTACCTCGCATTCTTTAAAAAACTTCGTTTCTGGGACAAAAAAAAATCTGGTGACCTCATCTGAATTTTTCCCTAATTTTGTCATCAAAGATCATCTGATTTCTTATGAGTGAAATAAAATTAAATACAATAGAAGAAGCCATTACGGCGATACGGGAAGGACAGTTTATTATCGTCGTAGACGATGAAGACCGTGAAAATGAAGGTGACTTCATTGCCGCCGCTGAGAAAATTACCCCTGAAATGGTCAATTTCATGGCCACTGAGGGGCGCGGACTTATTTGCGTCGCACTCACTGAGGAGCGCTGTGAAGAGCTGGAACTTGAAATGATGGTAGACAGGAATACCTCCATTCATGATACACCATTTACCGTATCGGTTGATGCTGTCGGGGACAAAGTCACCACGGGCATATCGGTACACGACAGGGCTGTCACCATACAAATGCTTGCATCTCCGGATACAAAACCAAATGACCTGGGTCGTCCAGGACATATTTTCCCGCTCCGTGCCAAAAGCAGGGGTGTGCTAAGAAGGGCAGGCCATACTGAAGCCACAGTTGACCTGGCCAGGTTGGCCGGATTGCACCCGGCAGGTGTTTTGGTTGAAATAATGAATCCGGACGGTACCATGGCAAGGTTGCCTCAACTTTACGACATCTCACAGAAATTAGGGATAAAATTGGTTACCATAGCCGATTTAATTGCTTACCTGCTTGAAAAGGAGACGCTCATTGAAAGAGGAGAAGAGGTTAAATTACCTACTGAATTCGGCCATTTCAGATTGATTCCCTTCCTTCAGAAATCGAATGGCATTGAACATATTGCACTCATCAAAGGATCCTGGGAACCGGAGGAGGCTATTTTGGTCAGGGTGCACTCTTCATGTGCCACCGGGGATATTTTTGGTTCGCTTCGTTGCGAATGCGGTGAACAGTTGCACAAAGCAATGAATCTGATTGAAAAAGAAGGTAAAGGAGTAATTGTTTACATGCAACAGGAAGGCAGGGGAATCGGACTGATGAATAAGATCAAAGCCTACAAGCTTCAGGAACAAGGCCTTGACACTGTAGATGCAAATATCCATCTTGGATTTGATCCGGATCAGCGTGAATATGGCGTCGGAGCACAGATTCTTTCCAGCCTGGGAGTCAGTAAAATGAAACTTATTACAAACAACCCGGTCAAGCGTGTCGGTCTCGAATCATTTGGCCTCAAGGTAGTTGAGACTGTTCCGATTGAGGTTAAGCCCAATCCTTTCAACGAATTTTACTTACGGACAAAAAGGGACCGGATGGGGCACTCACTCGACTCCAATCTTTAAGCCGGCAGTAAAAAAATAGTTTTGTATTGAATCAGAATTCCTGCCTTTAATATCCGGCTACCGCGAAAGTCCAGAATTCAAAATTGAGTGTTACAGATGGAAGATAATATCAAATATGGCGATGAACTGGTCCGCGGGATCGATTATGAACTTTCACCCGAGGGTTACAGGATCATGACTGAAAAATACCTGAAAGAGAGGGGCTTTTGTTGTGGAAACGGATGTAAGAATTGCCCATATCACCCCAAAGCCGCCAAAGGGAATACCAGTTTAAGGTAAATTGGCAATTGTAATTTATTTTATCCCTTTAAAATCAGACAGAAATGAACAGCAAAGAACTTAGAATCGTTTTTATGGGAACGCCGGACTTCGCTGTTGCGAGCCTGGACGCGCTCATCAAAAACGGGTACAATGTTGTTGGTGTAGTGACTGCTCCGGACAAACCAGCGGGTCGGGGGCAGAAGTTGCAGCAATCAGCTGTCAAAATATATGCCAATGAACATCAGCTTCCGGTTCTACAACCAGAAAAATTAAAGGATGAGACTTTTTTGTCTGAACTAAAATCACTTAACCCTGATCTTCAGATAATTGTAGCGTTCAGAATGCTCCCCGAAGCAGTATGGAAATTGCCGGTTATGGGCACTTTCAATCTTCATGGCTCCCTCCTGCCAAGATATCGCGGCGCGGCGCCACTCAACTGGGCCATAATGAACGGAGACAGCGAGAGCGGCGTTACAACCTTTTTGCTGAAACAGGAAATCGACACCGGGAATATCCTTTTTTGGGAAAAAGTGGCTGTCGCTCCAGACCAGACTGTCGGAGAACTTCATGATCAACTGATGGTTATCGGCGCCGGGCTGGTACTGAAAACTGCAGATGCCCTGGCGGAAGGTAAAGTGGTCCCAGTATCGCAGGAAAACCTGGAAATTGATGTTTCGAGGCTGCATGCCCCTAAAATATTCAAGGAGGACTGCAGGGTTGACTGGAATCTTGAAAGTGGTATTATTCACAACAAAATCAGGGGATTAAGCCCCTACCCTACAGCCTGGACTGAATTATCCGCTCCGTCAAAAGACAATATTTCTCTTAAAATTTTCAGGACAAAGTCTGAATATTGCCAACACCGGAATGAACCGGGAACTATACTTTCAGATCAAAAAAAATGGATGAAAATTGCATGTTCCAATGGGTACTTATGGGTCAATGATCTGCAGCTCGCCGGCAAAAAAAGAATGGGAATTGAAGAATTCCTGAGAGGATTCCCCAACATTGAGAAGTACAAAGCCATTTAAGGGACATAATTGTATGAAGTTCCGGCAATTGACTATTTAATTTTCTTCCGCAACGACAAAACATCACCTGAGCGTACATAAGCTTCATTGCTCAAATTGTTCAACTTCCTTAAAGACTGAAGTTTAATGCCATACCATTGGGCAATGGAGCGGAGACTTTCACCCTGTTGTACAACATGCCAGTCGTTCCCCCTCGGGGCTTTTGATCTCTTGGCCTGCAGGTAAACCGGCTCACCGGCTTCCGGAACATCTCCGGATAGCGCGTCGTTGTATTTGTATATCTGCCAGTCTCTCTGACCGAATTCTGCTGCGATACGGCCATAATCATCGCCATCCATGGCAATAATGGCTTTTGTCCTGTTCCTTTTTTCGATGGTACGCGGCTGATAACCGGAAACGATGGCGACATCACTGCTTGTCGGTTTTCTCTTCAGGAAGCCAAATAGTGAAAAATGCTTGTGTTGTTTTTCAGGTACCTTAGCATATTTCCAGTCGACCTGGTCCAGTTCATAAAGGCGAAAGTCCTCAATTATTTTGATCAGTTTGCCAGGGTAAGCGGGGTCAGTCGCATATCCGGCCTTTTTCAGCCCGTATGCCCACTTCCTGAAATCCCTGATGTCATAGCTGAACAGGAAACTGTACCTGGTACTTGATGTCAGGAACTGTGAATGATCCATGAATGACTCTTCAGAAGTCCTGTATTTTCTGAAACATTCGCCGGCCTCATCATCGTTGTGCCTGACAGATGGTCCGGTCCAGTTACTTTTGCATTTGATGCCAAAATGGTTATTGGATCGACGGGTCAACTCCGAATTTCCGTCCTGCGACTCCAGGCAAGCCTGGGCCATTGTAATACTTGCTGGAATATGATAATCTATCATGGCCTGTACTGCAAGCCGCGCGTACCTGTCTATATATTCCTGCCGGCTCATTCTCAGGGGAGAAGCTCCGGAAACACTTAAAGCGCTTGCCAGAATATAAAAAATGAACACTGATAGTTTAAAAACCTTACCCATTAGCCATTGTTTGCGCCAAAGTTAAAAATTTAGGGTAAATGATCCGGATAATCATCCTTCGCAAAATAAGAAAATTATTAACGGTCTTTGAAGCATGAAATTTGGTCCTGTAAATAACTGCATATTTTTAAGCAGTTATTGCTCAAGTATCATTTAATTAAGGGAATATGTTTATTTTTGAGTGAGGAAAACATATAAGCATGAAAGAATTACAGCTTGAATTTAAGGTAAAGGCCTATCAGTCAATGGCCGAATTACCGGAAATATCTCAAAAATTAATATTACTTGCCAGGGAATCAGCTTCCAGAGCCTATGCCCCCTATTCAGGTTATAAGGTGGGAGCAGCGGTTATTTTGGAAAATGGGGAAATACTTACCGGGAACAACCAGGAAAATGCAGCCTATCCGTCGGGTCTTTGTGCAGAAAGAACAGTTTTATTTTATGCTTCATCCAAATTTCCCGGAACGGCTGTCCGCACCCTGGCAGTAACAACTATTTTAAACAAGGTGGCACCGGGCGAATTTGCCAAGCCTTGCGGCAGTTGCCGCCAGGTAATAGCAGAATACGAAGACCTTGCGGGAAAGCCAATTGAAATCATACTGGATGGTCCGAGTTCAATCATGGTGGTGGAAGGAATTGACACATTGCTTCCTTTCCGGTTTAAGAAAGAGGACCTGGGGAAAGAGATATGAGATATGAGATATGAGATATGAGATATGAGATATGAGATAAAAAAACCTGAATCTTTGGGATTCAGGTTTTTTTATCTCATACGGAAAAGATTTTAGCGTGGGCCACCGCCTCCTCTGGCTTTACGCATCTCCTCCTGTTTTGCTTTGTATTTGGCATATTGGTCTGCAGTTAAAACACCTTTTAAATCTGCATCCTGTTTGTTCCGCAATTCTGTCATAGGCTCGCGCAGAGCATCGCGATCCTGCGCTTTTTCAAAAAGGGCAGACATCTCTTTTGCATATTTCAAGCTGATAGCTTCTACTTTAGCTTTCGTAGCCGCATCGCAACCTGTTGTTTCAACGATTAAATCGGTCTGACGTTTTGCCCTCTCTTCCGGAGTTCTGTTTTGTGGTTGTCCATTAGCTGTGATAACCATCATCCAAAGCAAGGATGATACAAAAAAAAGTTTTTTAATCATATTACTATTTTTTAGTTATGATCATTTGACATATATGGGCTCAATTGGTTTAACCCGGCAATATGAAAAATGCAAAAAGATGTACCAACAGCAATTAACAGTCTGCCCAACTGCACTATACCCAAAATGCTGAATCCGCAAAAGTCGTTCAAAATAAGATAATTTCAACAAATGTGTTTATCGCGGATTTGAACCTATATACATTGGAAGGTTGATAGTTCCTACACTCAGAAGGGAACGCAATGGATGAAATGACAATAAATAATTTGATTTTCAGTTCTCATTTACATTTATGTCCCAATCTGTTGCTATTTTTGAACCGATAAAATCGACCTGATGAACATTGACCATTTCCCTTCCAAATTACTGGAGAATGCTGTTTCCGAATTCTCGAAACTTCCCGGCATCGGGAAAAAAACAGCTTTGAGGCTTGTATTGCACCTCCTGAAAAGAGAACCGGAAGAAGTTCATCGTTTTTGTGAAGCGCTTATCCGGTTGAAGAATGAAGTAAAACACTGTTCTGTTTGCCACAATATTTCAGATACTGATGTCTGCAACATTTGCAGCAACAGCACACGCGACAGGGGCATTGTTTGCGTTGTGGAAAATATCAGGGATGTGATGTCCATAGAAAATACACAGCAATACAGGGGGGTCTACCATGTTTTAGGCGGTATAATCTCCCCCATGGACGGAATTGGCCCTTCAGACCTGGAAATAGAATCCCTCCTGAAAAGAGTGGACGAAGGAGGAGTCCGCGAAGTTATTTTCGCCCTGAGCACAACGATGGAGGGTGATAGTACCAACTTTTATCTTTACAAGAAGCTGAAAAATAGCAGTATCCGTATTACAACACTTGCCAGGGGCGTTTCGGTTGGCGATGAGCTTGAGTTCACCGATGAGCTGACGCTTGGCAGGTCGATTGTCAACAGGCTGTTGTACGAACAAATAATCTCCTGAGCGTTCAATAATTATGAAAACTTACCTGAAAGATAGCCTTGTTTGCCTGCGTGCGATGGAACCCGGCGATATTGACCTTCTTTACGGATGGGAAAACAGCGAGGATATCTGGACAGTAAGCAATACCATTTCACCCTTTTCGAAACATATACTGGCCGTTTACATCCAGAATTCAGACAAGGATATTTACGAATCCAAACAACTCAGACTGATGATTAACACCTTGCAGGGTGAGACCGTCGGGGCTATTGATTTGTTTGATTTTGACCCGTATAATTTGAGGGCCGGAATTGGAATTCTAATTTACAGCGTTGAAAATCGTTCCATGGGTTATGCCACGTCAGCATTAAACCTTATGATCGAATATTGCTTTGAGAAACTCGGATTGCACCAGATCTATGCAAATATTCTGAGCGGGAATGAGGTCAGCATGAAATTGTTCAGCAATGCCGGGTTTGTGATTGCCGGAACAAAAAAAGACTGGGTAAGGGAAGGTGGTTACTGGCTGGATCAGAATTTATTCCAGCTGATTAAAAAAGAGAGATGAGTTAGGCGTTAGGAGTTTAGAGGTCAATTGCTGTGTAAAAAGGGATCTCGGGAAGGAAAGCATATGTCAGGTTTTGCTTGTCTATTTTGCAGCAAAAATGGGAAAGACCGTTAGTTACAAGCAAAAAATCGACCTGGAATTCAAAATTATACCTTACAATCTGATCAAATACCTTTTGTGTAATCTTAACTTCCGGTGCTTTGCATTCAACAAGGAGCAATGGTTTTCCGGAAGTTGAAAAAACAACTGCATCAGCGCGAAAATCCTGCTGATTATACCGCAAAGAATGTTCCAATGCAATTAACGAAGCAGGGAATTGCCTGTCCTCCACCAGGTAACGGACAAAATGCTGACGCACCCACTCTTCAGGTGTTAATTTCACCCACCTCCGTCTGAATGAATCAAAAATCATTGACCTTCCCTCTTTTTTGGCCGTTTTGAAATCGTATGCTGGTAAATTTAATTGCATCTTTACTGAAAATCTTTTTAAATCTAAATTTTTATTTCCAATTCAGCCAACATAATCCAAAAAGCAGATAATTTTGCAGAAAAGCGCCTATGAAGACGAAAGAAGAGATTGTTCAGAACTGGTTGCCACGTTATACCGGCAGACCCCTGGACCAATTTACCAAACACATCCTGCTGACCAATTTTCAGACCTATGTCGAAAATTTCGCCGACAAGTTTGGCGTACCGATCGTTGGTGAAGACAAAACAATGCCAAACGCAAGTGCCAACGGCATTACCATCATCAATTTCGGCATGGGCAGCCCCAATGCTGCGACCATCATGGATCTGCTCAGCGCTGTAACACCTGATGCGGTTCTGTTTCTGGGCAAATGTGGTGGATTAAAACGCAAAAGCGAACTTGGAAGCCTGATATTGCCAATTGCGGCCATCAGAAGCGACGGTACTTCCAATGACTATCTGCCTCCGGAAGTGCCTGCCCTGCCTGCCTTCAGTCTGCAGCGTGCAGTCTCCTCCACCATACGTGACCTTGGACTTGATTATTGGACCGGGACAGTTTTTACCACCAACAAAAGGGTGTGGGAGTACGATGAGCGCTTCAAGAAATATCTCATTAAGACCCGGGCCATGGCTATTGACATGGAAACCGCCACTATATTTACGGTTGGTTTTTGTAACTCAATCCCTTGCGGAGCTCTCCTTCTGGTCTCCGACCAGCCTATGATATCAACCGGTGTAAAAACACAGGAAAGCGATAAAGAGGTGACCCGTTTGTTCGTAAATACCCATCTCGAGGTCGGTATTAGCGCCCTGATGGAGATAATAAACGACGGAAGATCTGTCAAACACCTGAAATTCTGATTGGATGGAATATCAGAATATTTTAGCCGATCTTAAAAGTAAAAAATACGGCACTGTCTATTTTCTGGAGGGTGAAGAGCCCTATTACATTGACCTGATAAGTGATTACATACTCGAAAATGTACTGACGGAGAGTGAAAAATCATTTAATCAGACTTTATTGTACGGTAAGGATATCACGCTCGACACCATCCTGACTGCAGCAAGACGTTATCCGATGATGGCTGAACGACAGGTTGTTGTGGTAAGGGAGGCTCAAAACATCAAGGATATTGATGAACTGGCATCCTATGTTGAAAAGCCGGCGCCAACTACGATCCTGGTTTTGTGTTACAAATACAAAACCATTGACAGACGCAAAAAATTGTACAAGGCAATCCAGAAGCATGGAGTCTACCTGGAATCAAAAACGCTGTATGAAAGCAAGATTCCCGAATGGATCGTAGCATACCTCAAGACCCAGCGGCTCGGAATTGAGCCAAAAGCGGTACAGATGATCACTGATCATGTTGGGAACAACCTGCAGCGGATTGTCAACGACCTTGATAAAGTAACTTTTTCTGCGGTGCCGGGAACCAGTATCACCGTTGATGATGTTGAAAAGAACATTGGAATAAGCAAAGAATACAATCCTTTTGAATTTCAGAAGGCCTTGGGAGGAAAAGATTTGTACAAAGCAAACAGAATAGTCAACTACCTGATTGAAAACGAAAAAAGTAATCCAATGCCTGTGGTCACAGGAATCCTGATTGCCTTTTTCAGAAAAATCCTTACTTATCACTCCCTGGAGAATAAGAGCAACAACAGCGAAGTGGCTCAAAAACTGGGAGTAAGTCCCTATTTTGTAAGCGACTATCTCGCTGCCGGCAAAAATTATCCCCTTCAGAAAGCAATTCTTGCACTTTCCCTTTTGAGGGAATACGACCTTCGTTCGAAGGGTGCAAGGGGAGGAACCACGAATAACGGAGAACTTCTGCGCGAATTAACATACAAAATTTTACACCTTTAAAGAATGGCTTCAATCACTTTAATGCTGGTCCTGGTAATATCCCTGACTTCCATAATGGCTTTTTTTAACAAGGAGGTGATTGAACAATTCCAGTTCAACGCTTTCAAAATTTACCACCGGAAGCAGTTCTACCGACTTATTTCGCATGCACTTGTTCATGCCAACTGGGAACATCTGCTTGTCAACATGATTGTTTTGTGGTCGTTCGGGGCTGTCGTCGAGCACTACTTTGAAATGAATTTCGGAGGAAATTCGTCCTATTATTTCCTGGCACTTTTTATTGGTTCTGTGATTTTTTCAAGTCTCTGGTCCCTGATCAAACAGAGGAACAATTACTATTACAACGCCGTAGGCGCTTCAGGAGCAGTTTCCGCAGTACTTTTTGCCGCCATTTTCTTTAATCCGTGGGCAAGCATTTATTTCTTTGGAATTCTGCCTATGCCGGGTATTATATTTGGACTTCTGTACCTTTATTACTCATACTATATGAGTCGGAGAAAAATGGACAACATAGGCCATGATGCCCACTTTTTGGGTGCTATCATCGGTTTCTGCACTCCAATGCTCATTCGGCCTTCCCTTTTCTGGGATTTTGTCAGCCTGCTCTTTTCGCCATCCATACAATGAGATAAGTAATTCAATCAAAAATGAAATACCCATCCCGACACGTCGGGATCAACCGAAAATGAATATATGGGTATTCCATCAGTCAATGAAAAACTAAATAATACACTGATGAAAGGCGGATATTTTTTGTTCAATGGCAGGTTTTACAAAGAGAGCGAATCCGTTTTTACCTTGTCCGACCTGAACTGCAGAACTGCGGGATTCGTCGAGTCATTTCGTGCAGAACACAATGAAGTCCTCTTCCGGGATTCCGTATCAGGTCACTTAATTGCAACAGCCGGCATACTTGAGATGGACCTTACCGGAATAATAGATATGGAAGGTAAACTGTTGCAGAAAGATGTTTCCAGGTTACTGAACAAGAACAAACTATACCTGGCAGCGAAAATAAATATCCAGATATATCCATCAGATAATCAAATTAATATCATTCTTAGTGCTGAAGAGATGGAAAGGGGTTACTATCCATACAATGAGCCCGGGCTTCTCCTTTCATTTTACGAAGAACAATTTAAAGAGGCCAAACCTGATTTTTCCTTTTCCCCGTTCGGTTTGTTTATTCAGAATTCAGCGGAACGTTATGCTGCGGCTTTCAATGAACCCAATCTGATAATCTGGAACAGTGAAGGATATGCCTGCGAATGCATTGGCGGCTCATTTGCTTTTATAGAAAAGGAGATGATATATTTTACTGCGGCCGGTTCGGGAGGATACAGATGTGCCATAAGAGAAGAGGTGATCCGAAGTGTGAAAGAAGCGGGTTTCACTCCCCGGGATAAAGAGAAAATCACCCGGGATGATCTGCTCAATGCTGAAGAAGTATTTCTCTTTGACTCCTGCAATGGCATCAGGAAGGTTTTGGGATTGGAGGATCAAAGATATTTCAGCACCAAGACAAGGTTGATATCGGAAAAACTGACATCAATGGCCAAACAGGACAGAAAAGAAAAAAATTGATTTCAGTAAAATAAAATTAAAACGCTCATTGTACCGGATGTTTATTCTGCAAGAAATTATGGATTGTGATTAATAATCGATTAACCACAATCCATAATAATTTTATTTTCCTGTTGATGAGGAATTTACGGGCATCAATGGTGTTTCAGGAACCGCTGGTTGTTCTGTTTTATCCTTCTTTTTAAAGTATCCCAGATCAAATAAGAGGCTGAATCTTACAGTATTGGCAAGGGGGTTGTTTTGACTGACCGGTATCAGGTAAGATATGTCAATTGCACATGCCTTCATTTTTACCCCTGCACCTGCCGAGAAGAATTTACGGTTCCCCTTGTGTTCATTTTCATTGAAATAACCTGTCCTAAGGGCAAATTTATGGCTGTACCAGTATTCGACACCCAAAGAATAATTGATTTCCTGCATCTCCTCTTTCAATCCTCCCGGGGCATCACCAAAAGAAGAAAAGATTCCGTTTATAACCGGTGTTCCGGAACTGTCTTCGCCCGGTTGTGGCGTAGGAACTAACAACTTATTGAGGTCCAGGGAAAGGGAGAACATGTTGGATTCATTCAGTTCTGTGGTAAAGGATGTTCCCAGTTTCAGGTTGGCTGGTAGAAACTCCTTGTTGCTGCCGTTATCGTAGGAGATCTTGGAACCGATGTTAGAAATGTTGATACCGGCAGCTATTGTCTTAATATTATCATGCTTGCTTACATTCTTGTTGAAGAAGAATGAGACATCCGAGGCAAAAGCATTTCCGGGTACGTACATTTGCGAACCCATTCCACCAGAGAGGTCGGAACGGATGTACCTCAGGGCCACACCTCCTGAAAAATATTCAGACAACTTCCGGGAATAACTGACATCCAATGCAAATTCATTGGGTTTAACAACAGCCAGGTTTGAGCCGGACTGATCCGTCAACTGAATCTCCCCAGCCGAAAAATACCGCAAGGAAGCGCCAAATGTTTGATTACCTTTCAGTTTCATAAACCCTGACACATAGGCAAGGTTCATATCCTGAAAGAGCTGCCTTAACCAGGGTGTATAGGATATGGAGAAACCAACCTGCTCATCGATGAAAGCAAACTGTGAAGGGTTCCAGTGCTGGGAGTTCGCATCGGGAGAGGTAGCCACCCCCACGTCACCCATGGCGCCGTGCCTGGAATCAGGTGTAATATTTAAAAATGGGACTGCGGTCGTGATGGTATTGTACCCTGCTTCTCCTGAAGAGGTATTCTGGGCATTTGATACCACGCTGAATAACAATGTTAATACAAAAGGTATTAGCTTAAATCTTAAGTGTCGGTTCATTTTGTAAATTTTTAAAAAACGCAATTGCATTTAGAAAATTGTTGATATCTCCTGATATCAAGCCAAAGGAAATAGGGCCGGTTACGCAAGGATGAGATCTCTTTGTGAAAACTCCCGGCCCGATTACCTCCAGCTGTCAATCAGACTTTTGTTCTGTCAGTTTTATCATTTGAAGATGTTAAACTTCTTCATTTCAATATCCCCAGCCTTACTCCTGATCACAACCGAATAAATTCCTGTGGAAATGTTCCGCAGATTGATATCCTGCCGTAATTCGCCATTTACCATCAATCCGGGCAATTCGAATATTTTTTGCCCCAACTGATTATAAACTTGAATTGTAAATTCCTCAGGACCGGCACTTGTAATCTGAACCGTAAACTCTCCGTTATTGGGAACCGGATACACCTTGTAAATGTTCTCTGCTCCGGCCTTTAATCGGTAGAGGCGGTTTGATTCATCCGAGACACATCCGGCTTGATTGATCTTCGACCAGTACCAACCAGTTTGTTCCGGTTGCAGGGATTGGTTCATAGCCCCTGGAACTGCCGTTCCGGCACCGTCTGCAGTTGAAGAGAAATACCACTGATTCCCGGAAAGTGCCGAGCTGGCAATTTCAGCTCCGGATATACCCAGAACCGGAGTTGTAGGAATAGGGTTCACTGTCAGGGTGAAAGCCGGGGATACGATCCCCTGGTTGCAGCTATTCGTTCCTAAAACGGTTATTGTACCAGAGGAAGTGTTCATAGAGAGATCAACAACGACTTGATTGGTATTATCACCAGAAACAATTGTTGCTCCTGCCGGCAAGTTCCAGATATAGCCCGTTGCATTTGCCACCGGTGCTACAGTGAAAGTCAATCCGGTAGCTCCCTGGCATACAACCCCGGGACCAGTGATAATCCCAGTTGCACCAGTAACCGGCAGGATATTTACTGCCAGGGCAGAAACATTGGTGGTTCCGCACTGGTTGTTTCCGCTAACAGTCACATTACCTGAGACAGCATCTGTCGCGAACACCACAGTTATGCTGGAAGTACCTCTGCCTGAAAGTATTGTTGATCCGGGAGGAAGTGACCAGGTATAACTGGTTGCGTTGGCAACGGGCGCTATACTATAGGGAACAGCCACTGAACCGGCGCACACGGTCGTACTTCCGTTAATGGTTCCTGCAACTCCTGGTAAAGGATTGACAATTATTGCTTTAATTACAGGCGAAATAGCTCTGCATCCTTCTGAATTGCTGTAGTTAACACTAACGAAGTGATTGCCGGCGACTTTCCAGTCAACTTTGATGGCATTTGTTCCGTCGCCGGATGAGATAGTTCCACCTGGGGATACTGTCCAGGTATAACTTCCCATATTCGGTTCCGTGGTATAGGTGTTATCCGATGTACCATTGCATAAGACTGATGGTCCTGTGATAGTTGGTTCCGGTGATTGCCTGACATTAAGGTTGCCACTAGCTAAAACTATTTCATAATTTGACAAATCAGTACCTTTTTCACCAACTGCCGCACTTCCGGCCAACTCGTAGTTCCCCGGTACTGCCTCCGGCGATGTTCCTAAACTGGTCAGGTTAACTGATATAACTCTTTCGCCACTAATCAAACCGGAAACAGTAAACTCAGATCCGGTAAAACTCAATGTTTCACCAAAACATTTTACAAGATCATTCACCTGGATGGTCATGGGTTTGGCGGTAATAACTCCGGTTGCACTGCCATCAGCCAGGCTATAATTGGCAGCCAATCCGCCTCCTGTACCATTTTGAAGTGTATAGGTTATCTTAACTCCAGCATAGGTGTCCACATTTTTATTGCTGTAATCTGCTGCAGTGGCTGTTGCCGTGACAGTTTCTCTTCCAATGAAACCTGAAAGCATCCCGACTGTCACTGCTCCTGCGCTCCTTGTTCCATCATATACTTTTGAGGCAATCGCCGGTGCTGATATTTTCAGGGCTTTGGCGACAATAACTCCGGTTGCACTGCCATTGGCCAGGCTATAATTAGTAGCCAGTCCACCTCCGCTGCCATCTTGAAGTATATAGGTCACAATACACGTATATGTACCAACATTTGCACTGCTGTAATCGGGTATGGTAGCAGTCACTGTTACAATTTCGTTTCCAACTAAACCGTAAAGTGTTCCAATATTGAGTCCTCCAGCTCTTTTTGTCGCGTCATATACTCTGGTGGCAACAACTGGCTTTGTAATAGACAAGGCTTTAGGGATAATAACTCCTGTAGCGCTTCCTGTAGCCAGACTGTAATTGGAAGCCAGACCACCACCTGTACCATCATAAAGTGTATAACTGACGGGCACTCCATTGTAGGTACCTGCATTGGCACTGTTATAATCAGCAGCATTGGCCGTTGCAGTGACCGTTTCGCCCGTAATGAACCCCGTAAGCATACCTACTGTAACAGCTCCTGCAGTTTTTGTTCCGTCATATTCTTTGGAGGCAATATTTGGTGCCGTGACCGTCAGCGGAGCCCTGTTGATGGTTCCGTTGCTGCTCGCGGTTAAAGTAACAGTATAGTTGCCAGTCATATCCGCACTGTTGCCATCGACAATCGATACAACTGCCGGGGTCATCGTTTTGCCTGTTCCCTGGTTCTTGTTGTCGTAGGTCTCACTGTAAGTACCCTCATCTCCCGTTGCAAGCGTGCCGCCGGTGAGAGTCGGAAGCGATGCAGCATCCGTGGTTCCGTCATAGGTCCTCGTGTTGGAAGAGGCAGTGATGCTGATCAGGCGCTTGTTGATCACTCCAGTGGCAGGCGATGCCGAATAGGTGATGTTGTAGTTGCCTGTCATATCTGCATTGCTGCCATCATTGATGGTCAGTCCGGAGGCCGTCAGTACATGCGTCAGTCCGTAGTTCTTGTTGTCGTAAACCTGTACAGGAGCCACGTTGACAACGTCGCCGCTGATCAGCGTGCCTACAACCGGCGATGCCGTTGAAGCGGTGGTGCCGTCATAGGTTTTCGTATCAGTGACTGCCGTGACCGTCAGCGGAGCCCTGTTGATGGTTCCGTTGCTGCTCGCGGTTAACGTAACAGTATAGTTGCCAGTCATATCCGCACTGTTGCCATCGACAATCGATACAACTGCCGGGGTCATCGTTTTGCCCGTTCCCTGGTTCTTGTTGTCGTAGGTCTCACTGTAAGTACCCTCATCTCCCGTTGCAAGCGTGCCGCCGGTGAGAGTCGGAAGCGCTGCAGCATCCGTGGTTCCGTCATAGGTCCTCGTGTTGGAAGAGGCAGTGATACTGATGAGGCGCTTGTTGATCACTCCAGTGGCAGGCGATGCCGAATAGGTGATGTTGTAGTTGCCTGTCATATCCACATTGCTGCCATCATTGATGGTCAGTCCGGAGGCCGTCAGTACATGCGTCAGTCCGTAGTTCTTGTCGTCGTAAACCTGCACAGGAGCCACGTTGACAACGTCGCCGCTGATCAGCGTGCCTACAACCGGCGATGCCGTTGAACCGGTGGTGCCGTCATAGGTTTTCGTATCCGTGACAGCCGTGACCGTCAGCGGTGCCCTGTTGATGGTTCCGTTGCTGCTCGCGGTTAAAGTAACAGTATAGTTGCCAGTCATATCCGCACTGTTGCCATCGACAATCGATACAACTGCCGGGGTCATCGTTTTGCCCGTTCCCTGGTTCTTGTTGTCGTAGGTCTCACTGTAAGTACCCTCATCTCCCGTTGCAAGTGTGCCGCTGGTGAGAGTTGGAAGCGATGCAGCATCCGTGGTTCCGTCATAGGTCCTCGTGTTGGAAGAGGCAGTGATACTGATCAGGCGCTTGTTGATCACTCCAGTGGCAGGCGATGCCGAATAGGTGATGTTGTAGTTGCCTGTCATATCCACATTGCTGCCATCATTGATGGTCAGTCCGGAGGCCGTCAGTACATGCGTCAGTCCGTAGTTCTTGTTGTCGTAAACCTGTACAGGCGCAGCATTGACAACGTCGCCGCTGATCAGCGTGCCTACAACCGGCGATGCCGTTGAACCGGTGGTGCCGTCATAGGTTTTCGTATCCGTGACTGCCGTGACCGTCAGCGGTGCCCTGTTGATGGTGCCGTTGCTGCTCGCGGTTAACGTAACAGTATAGTTGCCAGTCATATCCGCACTGTTGCCATCGACAATCGATACAACTGCCGGGGTCATCGTTTTGCCTGTTCCCTGGTTCTTGTTGTCGTAGGTCTCACTGTAAGTACCCTCATCTCCCGTTGCAAGTGTGCCGCTGGTGAGAGTCGGAAGCGCTGCCGCATCCATGGTTCCGTCATAAGTCCTGGTGTTGGAAGAGGCAGTGATACTGATCAGGCGCTTGTTGATCACTCCAGTGGCAGGCGATGCCGAATAGGTGATGTTGTAGTTGCCTGTCATATCCACATTGCTGCCATCATTGATGGTCAGTCCGGAGGCCGTCAGTACATGCGTCAGTCCGTAGTTCTTGTCGTCGTAAACCTGTACAGGAGCCACGTTGACAACGTCGCCGCTGATCAGCGTGCCTACAACCGGCGATGCCGTTGAACCGGTGGTGCCGTCATAGGTTTTCGTATCAGTGACTGCCGTGACCGTCAGCGGAGCCCTGTTGATGGTTCCGTTGCTGCTCGCGGTTAACGTAACAGTATAGTTGCCAGTCATATCCGCACTGTTGCCATCGACAATCGATACAACTGCCGGGGTCATCGTTTTGCCTGTTCCCTGGTTCTTGTTGTCGTAGGTCTCACTGTAAGTACCCTCATCTCCCGTTGCAAGTGTGCCGCTGGTGAGAGTTGGAAGCGATGCCGCATCCGTGGTTCCGTCATAAGTCCTGGTGTTGGAAGAGGCAGTGATACTGATCAGGCGCTTGTTGATCACTCCAGTGGCAGGCGATGCCGAATAGGTGATGTTGTAGTTGCCTGTCATATCCACATTGCTGCCATCATTGATGGTCAGTCCGGAGGCCGTCAGTACATGCGTCAGTCCGTAGTTCTTGTCGTCGTAAACCTGCACAGGAGCCACGTTGACAACGTCGCCGCTGATCAGTGTGCCTACAACCGGCGATGCCGTTGAAGCGGTGGTGCCGTCATAGGTTTTCGTATCAGTGACTGCCATGACCGTCAGCGGTGCCCTGTTGATGGTGCCGTCGCTGCTCGCGGTTAACGTAACAGTATAGTTGCCAGTCATATCCGCACTGTTGCCATCGACAATCGATACAACTGCCGGGGTCATCGTTTTGCCTGTCCCCTGGTTCTTGTTGTCGTAGGTCTCACTGTAAGTACCCTCATCTCCCGTTGCAAGCGTGCCGCTGGTGAGAGTTGGAAGCGCTGCTGCATCCGTGGTTCCGTCATAAGTCCTGGTGTTGGAAGAGGCAGTGATACTGATCAGGCGCTTGTTGATCACTCCAGTGGCAGGCGATGCAGAATAGGTGATGTTGTAGTTGCCTGTCATATCCACATTGCTGCCATCATTGATGGTCAGTCCGGAGGCCGTCAGTACATGCGTCAGTCCGTAGTTCTTGTTGTCGTAAACCTGCACAGGCGCCACGTTGACAACGTCGCCGCTGATCAGCGTGCCTACAACCGGCGATGCCGTTGAACCGGTGGTGCCGTCATAGGTTTTCGTATCCGTGACAGCCGTGACCGTCAGCGGTGCCCTGTTGATGGTGCCGTTGCTGCTCGTGGTTAACGTAACAATATAGTTGCCAGTCATATCCGCACTGTTGCCATCGACAATCGATACAACTGCCGGGGTCATCGTTTTGCCCGTTCCCTGGTTCTTGTTGTCGTAGGTCTCACTGTAAGTACCCTCATCTCCCGTTGCAAGTGTGCCGCTGGTGAGAGTCGGAAGCGCTGCCGCATCCGTGGTTCCGTCATAAGTCCTGGTGTTGGAAGAGGCAGTGATGGTAACAGGTCGCTTGTTTACAGTCAACGTACCGTTAACATAGACTATCCGGTAGAAAGCAGAATTGTAGGTTCCCGCTACAACGGGACCCGGTATTATATCGTATGCACCGGCAGATGCTGTCAAAGAAGCTGCCTGTGAACATGTTAGCGTTACACCAGTGATTTCTCCCGGTACGGGATCTACTCCTGAAACAATACCTGCAACGGTAAAGCCTGTAGTTCCAAGTATCGGACTTAAGGCATCCCCATAAGTTTTGCTTCTGTTGTTGGCAGTGACCGTTACCGCCTTTTGCACAGTAATATCAGCCAGGTATCCGTTTTTACCTGGTTCGTCCATGTCAATCGCATACAACCACCAATTTCCTTGTTTACTGAATTTTACACGTCCAGATCCGTTGGTTCCATCAAACTGATGGATACCCTGATCACTGAGTTCAAATTTATGATCATCAGGATTTGTTGCGCCGTCATCAGTATTTGAGAAAGTAATAGTACCTACATAATCGGTCTTGCGGTTATTAAAAAAGTCTCTCGCTTCCACGGTGAAAGACTGCCAGGTCCCAAGATCATGTGGATCCGTGATACCATACACCAAAAAATCTTTCAACAATCCCGGTGTAACTGTAATCAGATCGGTTGCATCCATAATCCCTGCATCACCATCAGCCGGAGAATTATCGGAGACAGTAATAGTGTGGTTTCCGGTTTTTTCGTCATAATACCAGAAGCTTGCTTCAGTTGATCCATTGGCAATGGATACCTGTGTAATGACGGTACTTCCTGATGCAGTACTGTAGAATTTTTTGTTAGCTCCGGTTGAACTGCTTGAAAGGAATACAGTCTGTGTCCCTGAAGTGACAAGGTTGTTGAAAATATCCTGACGACCAACGGTGTAAGCAGCCCTGGAGGCACCGGCAGCAAAATTGTCAGGTTCATTGATAACAAAGTGATCGACACTTGCCGGCAATACCGACAATGCATCTGAAGTATCGTTAATACCAATATCCGAATCAGCGGGAGACTGATCAGAAACAGTCACTGTCCAGATTCCTGCCTTCTCATCATAATACCAGAAACTGGCAGATGAACTTCCTTCAGGAATTGTGATGCTTGTTATAGCAACACCCCCTGAAGCTGAATTATAAAAGCGCTTTTGTGACCCGTCGGAAGTACTTGTCAGATAGATCGTTTCATCACCAACTATTGTCGGATGATCGTAAAAATCGTGCCTAGTCACAGTATATGCCGCCCGGTTACCTGCATTTATATTTGAAACATCGTTTAGGTGATAATGGTCTGTGGCAGCAGGAGTAACATTGACTGTTCTGATCTGATCGAAAAATGTTGTTCCCAGTTCAGCCCTGATGGTATTGGCACCGGTCCTGGTAACCTGGACATTGGCTGAATAGGTTCCATCCCCATGATTATCAACGACAAAAGGCCCTCCGTATGACGCTGAAAGTTCATCATACAACAGCACGGTAATGTTTTGACATGTATACAAAAGGTTTCCCTGGGCATCACGGGGCGTAATCGTCACGTAGACATACTCACCTGCCAATCGATCCAGAGGATCTGCATAATTTGCCGGAGTGGCAGGATCCGATATCATCAGGGTCGAAACAGGGATTATTCCCGAAACAGAAAGTTGAGAGAATGCTGCGGGTCCTATGATGATGTTTTGCTGGTCACCGATGATTCCCGGATTTGCCTGATCTGCAACTCTTAACCAATAAAGTCCGTTTATATCAATTTTGACGCCTGATGTGCTGCTAAAAGTTTTAACACCTCCGGATCCGACGAAAGACTGAAGGCCTGCCGGGAAAGTCACCAAAGCATCATTGGAAGATTTAAATCGGACATTTCCCGAATAGGTTGTGGCAGTATTCCAATATGCATCCCTTGCAGTGACCCTGACATCGAACCAGGCACCAGAAGTTTGATTTGTTCCAGGCAGGTGAGTAGTGTTATCGAGCGATTCAAGCTTAAAATTATTCAGGACTGCATGGTTTACAATAATGGAAGATGTAGTTCCCGCCTTGGCTGTCGGACCATCCTTGATAGAAATTGTTGGGGTCTCAGCCGAATTGAAAAAAGTAAATCCCGGGATATTATTTGCTACACCTGCAGTAAAAGGCACCAGATCTGAACTGGACGGAAGGATACGTACTGTTCCGTTGGGGGAAGAACTTGCGTTTGTACCCCAGGAAACAGTCTTGTCTCCGTCGTAATCAGTTTTCAGATTATGATACTGGTCATATGCCCGGACGTTCACAGTAAATGCAGTGCCCGCGGTTATGGTTCCGTTTACCTCCGGCTCAAAGATGTTGAGGGACGCAGGAGTGACTGTAAATGAGTTGGATGTGGATAATACTGTAACAGAACCAACATCTGTTATCCCTGCCTGCAGTGTTTTGCCGCTTCCCGCCATAGTAAGTGTAACGGCATATGAGGCCAGTACACCTGCGGCAAAATTACCGGTAGTGCCTCCCAACGTCAGTACGGAGTTAGGGGTTGATATGTTTGCATTGGATGCATAATCAGTGACAGTTGCCCCTGTTGCATCACGAGCTGTAATTTTAATGTTGAAAGATTGACCGGCTATCTGTGTGCCAATGTTACCGTCTGAAGTTGTCTGAATCAGGAAATCGTTCAGGGGCAGCGATTTAAATCCAATAGTATTTGAATAATCACTGTACCCGCCACCATTGTACGCCCGTAAACGGAAATAATACTGGGTATTTCTGCTCAGGCCGGTAACAGATAATGAGGTAGCCGACCCAACATCCCGGTTTTGATAACCGGGCAAATAGCTGCTGAACGAATTGTCTGCGGATACATCCAGGTAATATTTTGTTGCTCCGCCAATTGAAGCATTCCAACTGACTGTGGCACTGTTTGCCTTCAGACTGGTGGCATCAGTAGCAACCGGAGGATTTGATTTAGTAGTAAACAGCGCCGATGTCTGACCCACCGATGGCCCACAGGCGTTCTTTGCATAGACACTGAGATAATATCCGGTGTTCGGGCTGAGGCCTGATGTAGAGGCTGATGTAGATGTTGTTGGTCCGCCGTGAACAATATATCCGCTGTCAAAGGTAACTGAACTGCTGATTCCTACAGCCCAGTAATAGTTAATTGTTCCGGTGCCTGAAGAGGATCCCCATGACAAGGATGCAGAATTACTGGTAATTCCTGATGCTGAAGCACTTCCCGGCTGGGTTGGTCCGTAATTTACTGTGACAGTTGCCACACCCGAATAGGCAATACCACCGCTGAGTGCAGCGCGGAAATAACGGGTAGAGGTGAGATAACCAGTTGGCAAGGTTGCTCCGGTCTGACCGCTGAGATTTGACCAGCTTGAATTATCTGCTGAAATCTGCCACTGAATGGATCCAGCAGAACCACTCAGACGTACAGTTGTGGAGTATCCTGAACACAATGAACTTTCATCTGCAGTTGCAGTACCTCCTACAACACTAAAACTTACTGTTACATAACCTGAACCTGAATTCCAAACTGTTGTAGACGTACCTGTGCCATTGATATAGTTATTTCCCATGTAACCTCCGTAGGCAGCATATTCTCCATTAAGCGGATAGAGTACCCCTCCTAATGATCCGTTGTATCCTCCACCGCCACCGCCGCCACCAGCACCATCAGCACCACCGGAGCTTTGTCCATTACCTCCTGCGAACGAGCCATTTGAGCTAGTTGTGCTAAATCCGTCTGTAGACGATCCGGAAGTATTACATTCTCCGCCACCGCCACCGGCACCTCCTGCCACCAAATAATAACTGCCACCTATGGTTACGACTGATGCAGCACCGCCACCGCCACCACCACCGGAAGCTCCGGAACTACCGGCATTTCCACCGCGACCACCTTCAAACCCTTCATAGGAAGCATAACCACCTCCGCCACCACCTGAGTTGTTGGCATTGTTGGCGCCATTGCCGCCCTGGCCTCCGGGATAGACGCCGATTGAGGCTCCCGCGGAGACATTGAACGTTGCGGATGTATAACCTGAATTACCCGGTGACCGGTTGATACAACCGCTCCCGCAATCCATACCACCGTAGCCGCCGCCACCGCCAATTGCCGTGACAGAAACAGAACTAACTCCCTGGGGCACCGTAATACTTGTCTTACCATAATAGGTTCCTGACCAGGTACCTGAACTTTGTCCCAGGACCATGGACCAGGCAGATGTAGTCAAAACCAAAAATGCGGCTGTCCTAAGTGTATTTAGGTTGAAGAAAGATTTCAACTTTTTCATATGATAGGTTATTTTGATATTCATTTTCATTTGTAGGCAGTGGATTTAGTTAAAGGGATGGAAAGGTTGCTGTGACTACACCTGAACCAGCGGCGTTAGAAGTAGTTACATCCGTAATTTTAAAAAAGTCGGATGGTACACCTGTCAGCGTATAACCCATTTTTGGTGTAATGGTGATGGTAGCAATATAGGTTATGCCTGACTGAAATGTTGCATCTGCAGGTGTCCAGGCAACTGTTGCGGTGTATTGTGCCGTTTCAGTCACTGTACTTACAGGTGTTGCCCCGGGTACCGGCGCAGTTACTCCTCCAATATCCGGTAAATCAATTGTTGTACAAGGCACCACTGTTACTTTGGCAGGTGAGGCAATACTTGTACATGCCCCCGATTTGACTTCCCTTTGGAACCATATATTTGCATCTGTGGTTACCAGATTACCTGTCGTATAAGTAGCACTGGTAATTCCTGTTCCAGAGCAAGTTCCAAACGAATCACACATGTACCACAAATAGGTGTAACTACCTGTACCACCTGTAACTGATGCCGGGGTCAAAGTGGTACTTGTCCCATCACAGATTGTTATATCCGAACCACTGGAATTTCCTGAAATTGCCGGAGTGACATTAATGGTGGCAGAACCGCCGGTAAATGAAGCAGTACGAACTGCAAGGCTGGCATCAGTCACAGATACGAGTGTATAGGTCGTTGTTGAAGAAACCGTGGCAGGATCAGTAGTGAAAGGAACTCCGCTCTCCACATTACCGGCAGAATGGTCACTGGTCCCGTCATTGTACACAACCGTAAATAATCCGGTTCCTGAAGTCGCCGTCCAGGTTAGCCAACCAGTACCTGATGCACAGATACTGTTGGCGGTTAAACTGCCCTGCGGCAAAGGCACGATGGTGATGGTTCCGTTAACCGGTGTAAAGCTGTAGTTGGTTGCCGTTAAACCACCTGTAACGGGAGTAATCGTAACACTTGAAGTACCCGCCGCTGTTACATCAGTATAGGTCGTACTGTAAGAGATCGTGCCTCCTATTACACCTGCCCCTTCACTCCCGGCAAAACCTGCTGCAGTATAGGTACCCGCTGCTGTGACAGTTGCAACAGGGGTGGCAAATTGTACGGTTTGGTTATCAGCCGTAATTGTCAGGGCTTTTTTGGTGATCTCCCCACTGTCAACAACGTAATCTACCGGTTTGACATAATTACCTGATGAAGTACCGCTTATCGTGTAAACTACGGTAATTGTCTTGCCCGTTCCAGCATTGGCATTGTCATAGCTGGCCACTGCACTCACGGCGACATTTGCCTCATCATTTGTTATCACTCCTGAAAGTGCTCCTGCAGTGAATGCGGTTGTCGCATTGCCATTGTACTCTTTCGTGAGGGTTAATACAGGATCCGTCATCGTCAGCTGCTTGGCAGTAATTGACCCTGTCGTTGTGTAACTGGCCATGCTGTAATTGCTTGCAAGGCCGGTTTCATCGGCCAGTGAATAGGTTATAGTTACCTGCTTTTCTGCACCAACATTGGCATCTTCAAAGGTTCCTGCTGTTGGAGTGATATTCAGTGTTTCACCATGCTTCATCCCGGAAACAGCACCAAGAGTTACTGCTCCAGCAGCATTTGTGCCATCATATTCCTTCGGGGCAACTGTTGAAGCTGCCGTCAACGGTGCAGCGGTAACAGCCCCAGTCGTTGTGTAACTGGCCATGCTGTAATTGCTTGCAATGCCGGTTTCATCGGCCAGTGAATAGGTTATAGTGACCTGCTTTTCTGCACCAACATTGGCATCTGCAAAGGTTCCTGCTGTTGGAGTGATTTCCAGTGTTTCACCATGCTTCATCCCGGAAACAGCACCAAGAGTTACTGCTCCAGCAGCATTTGTGCCATCATAGACCTTCGGGGCAACTGTTGAAGCTGCGGTCAAAGGTGCAGCGGTAACAGCCCCTGTCGTGGTGTAACTGGCCATGCTGTAATTGCTTGCAAGTCCGGTTTCATCGGCCAGTGAATAGGTTATAGTTACCTGCTTTTCTGCACCAACATTGGCATCTGCAAAGGTTCCTGCAGTCGGAGTGATATCCAGTGTTTCACCATGCTTCATCCCGGAAACAGCACCAAGAGTTACTGCTCCAGCAGCATTTGTGCCATCATAGACCTTCGGGGCAACTGTTGAAGCTGCCGTCAACGGTGCAGCGGTAACGGCCCCTGTCGTGGTGTAACTGGCCATGCTGTAATTGCTTGCAAGGCCGGTATTATTGGCCAGTGAATAGGTTATAGTTACCTGCTTTTCTGCACCAACATTGGCATCTGCAAAGGTTCCTGCTGTCGGAGTGATATCCAGTGTTTCACCATTCTTCATCCCGGAAACAGCACCAAGAGTTACTGCTCCAGCAGCATTTGTGCCATCATAGACCGTCGGGGCAACTGTTGAAGCTGCGGTCAACGGAGCCTGGCCTACATAAACTGTTTTGTCACAAACACTTGTACACCCATTGCTATTGGAAATAGTTAATGATAGGGTAAACGGACTTGCTGCGGTGGTCTTAATTGTTACTGTCTCTGTATTTGCATCACTAACAATTTCGCCTGCACCACTGACCGACCAGGCATAGGAAGTCATTCCTGCCGGAGTGGTATAGGTGTAAGTCGACCCGTAAATTATTGGCTCAGTTTCTGAAGTCGTGATCGAACATTCTGGTGCGGCGTAAATGTTGACTGTTTTTGATGCGGAGATATTCTCACAACCGGTATCGGTATTGATCACTTTTACTTTGTAACTGCCGCCAGAAATTGCCGTGTAAGTTGAGGCATCCGCCCCATCAATAACCGCATCATTTTTGTACCACACATAGGTCTTATTAGTGGCATCAGTTGAGGCCGTCAGGGTTGAACTGGCACACGTCGCAGTTTCACCGCCCGTAATGGCAGCAGTAGGCACATGGGTGATGGTTACCTGGGTGGATGCCGTTACATCCGCTCCGCAACCGCTAATTGTATTCGTAATGGTATAGGTACCCGGCGTACTGGCGCCCAGGTCTATAGTTCCTGCCGGAGCAGAGAAGACAATACCGTCAACATTGGAAGTAAAAGCACCGGCAACCCCACCATTCAAATACGTAGGAGAAATGGTCCCTGTGGCACAACTCATGGAACCGTTATAGGCAAAAGAGGCTACCGGCGCTGCATTGACAGTGATCGTGGCTGATCCTGTTGCTGACTGGGAACAACTGTTGGCATGACTGACGCTGACGAGCGAATAGGTGTAAATGCCTGGTACTGCCGCCTGGGAGACCGTAACCTGACTGCTTTCCGATGTTGTACTGACAGTCATGTAATCACCATCATTAACCTGGTAGGTGAAAGTATAGGGCGGAGTTCCGTTGCTGCCTGTGAAAGTGATGTCCTGTGCAGCAGCACCAACACAAACCGTAGCTTCACCGGAAATTGCAGCCGAAGGAAGCGGACTGATGGTTACCGGGGTTGTAGTTTCAACTGAGGCACATCCTGCCGAGGCTTCGGTGGTATATTTTACAGTATAAGTTCCTGCTGTACTGGTAACCGGGGTTATTGCCCCGGTACTGCCGTCCATGGATAACGTTCCTGTTCCGGTTTTGGTAAAGCTCCCCCCCGTAAAGGCACCTGTACCCGTCAGGGTCACAGTCTGACCACCAGAAAGGCTGATACAGAATGGATTTCCCGAATAGGAAATACTGACAACCGGTAACCCTGTAATTGTTATATTCTCTGTATGCGATTGCGGATTGCAACCTCCTGTACCGGGGATGGAATAAGTTACCGTGTAATTTCCAGGAGTACTGGTGGAAGGTGTAATTGTACCGGAGTCATTTATGGTCAATCCTGCGGGGGTGGACGAGAAGGAGCCGCCGGTCAGGTTTGTTCCACCCTCGATGCTGACGGTTCCGGCAAGCGAAGTACAGAATGGAGATCCGTCATAATGAAAATTTGGTTCCAGAGTGACATCTGTAATGGTAACCTCTGTCGTTGCGGGATTTTCCGTACAACCTGAACCCGCAGACGGCACAACAGTATAAGTGACGACGTAGGTACCTGAAGTACTGCTGGAAGGGGTAATAGCACCATCTGCAGCTAATGTCATAGGTCCGCTTCCGGAGTCATAGACTGTTCCGGGAGAGGATTTAACATAATAGGTAAAAGTGCCGCCATCAGTACCATTCCGGGTTACCGCTTGTGAGCCGGCAAGGCTTTTGCAAAATGTATTGCTTGCATAATAAATATTTGACTGCACAGATCCAGAGGTGACTGTTGCGATTACAGCTACACGCTTACTGCCAGGATTCAGTGAACAACCGGAATCATCCAGGGCATCAACAAAATAAGTTTTGGTTACGGACAGGGAAGGTGTCGTAAACGTAAACCCATCCGCCGAGACTGTTCCATTGACTGTGGTTCCCCTTGGTATAGGTGTTCCATAGAATGGCGCGTCATACCACTGAATGGTACCAGAAGAGGCTGTGGCATGGAGAACCACTGTTCCGGCAAAACAACGCGATGCGGGTGTTGCAACGGAAATCTGGGCGGACAGCTTCGAAACGGGGAATAACGATACTAATATCATTACCGCTGTAAATGCCTTTAGGACATACTTTCTTTTACTGAAAATTTTCATGGCAGGAATATTTATTTGTCTCTATTTGCGGTTTTCTCAGCTTGTACTCAATTCAGGCTTACAGAAGTCACCCGGGAAATGACTTTTGGGTATGCCATGCGTTCAGCAAAAACAAAGAACTACCAAATATGTAATCTCATTTATCAATCATATCATTTCAATGATCATTTTTTATTCGCACCCCACACCTTTTTATAAGCGCAAATTGCCGTTGGCTATCTGGCAGATATTTTTGTGGTGTTACTGTAAATCCTGGGAAGAACAAGTCAGGTGGAAATCCGGCTAGCAATGAACGAATGAAATATGAATATCTTTTTTAATTGATGCATATCTCAAGAACTCTCCCACCCTGGTAAGCAAGTGGAATTATTCTTTAACTAAATCAACATTTATGAAGTAAAAATGTTTTAGAAAATTTGAAAAATAATTTATATTTTTTTAACATTATGTCTAAATCATTGATAATGAGCTAATTTTGTCAATACATTATTTCGAATTAATTTTTCTGTCTTATTATTCAACGTGCATTTTTATGTTAAATTAACTGGTGATTATAATATAAACAGGTGATTTCAACTATTTGAATAGTATGAAAATGTCGGAACATATTTTTTTATCGGGAAATTTTCAGGTTCGAAATGGTCGTATCCTGATATTTTGAGGGATAACAGTGACCCGGGATATAAACAGAAATACGGGGCCTATTCTCACAATTGACCAATTGTGAACACGGGATGGTTCACACAAACCTCAACGGGATTAATTGAATTCAGGATTTTCAGGGAAGTTTTGCCAGAGTAATGCATTCCCGCCTATCGATTTGACGCTTTCGGTCCAGAAATTTTCATCACTGGCAAGTATGCTGTCAACAGTGGGTTCAATAACAACCCATGAATGGCCGGTGATTTCGGCTTCGAGCTGACCGGCACTCCAGCCGGAATAACCGAGGAAGAAACGCACATCTTCCTCCTCAACCAAACCTGCCCGGATCAGCGAAGTCAAATGCTCAAAATCCCCGCTCCAGTAAAGCCGGTCATTGATTTCCAGGCTGTCGGGTACTCTGTCACCAAGTGTATGAAGGAAAAACAACTTGTCGACACTGACTGGTCCGCCAAGGAAGGCAGGTGCCTCAAAATCAGGAAATCCCTTGAAAAGCTCCTTTACCTGCAAATCAGTAGGTTTGTTCAGGATAAATCCGACATGTCCCTCCGCTGCGCACTGGACCAAAAGAACAGCCGAACGGCTGAAATAATCTCCTGAAAGAAAGGGTTCTGCAATGAGCACCCTGCCGTTCTTTGGTGAAAGTTTGCTGTCAATTTTAAATATGTCCAGATCAAGCAGCATATGTGCGGGGCTAAATATAAACAGTGAAAAATGGTGGTCGGCAAAAAAGAAAATTATTTTCTGAACCTATATGGTTTCAGACCTGTACATCCTGAAAATTACTTCTCAATGATAAGAAAAATATCTTCATCTTTCTTTTTCATCAGGAATTCTTCACGGGCAAATTTCTCAAGATTTTTGGCGTTGGCTTTCATCTCCCGCAACTGAATACTGTCTTTTCTGATTTTTTCAAGAAAATAGGCTTTCTCTACCCTGTATTCCTTTACCTTGTTCACATTTTTACGCAAAAAGAAGATATTGTTATCATCAATAAACAACATCCAGACACTAAAAATCATGAAGGCAAGCAAATACTTGTTTGTAAATGTTGCGTACAATTTTTTAGATATCAATGACTTCATAAAAAGCAGGCAGATTTCCACGCAAAGTTAGGAAATCTGCCTGCCAAAAAAAATAATATGACTGAAGATTATTCGTCCGGGAGGAAATTCGGATACTCAAAATCCCTGGCCGGAACAAAAGTCTCCTTGATGGTGCGGATAGAGACCCATCTCAGCATGTTAAAAACAGATCCTGCCTTGTCATTGGTTCCTGACCCTCTGGCCCCGCCGAAAGGTTGTTGGCCAACTACTGCACCGGTTGGTTTGTCGTTGATATAGAAATTGCCCGCAGCATTCGACAACCTTCTGGTAATGTAATCTATAGCATATCTTTCCTGCGAGAATACGGCCCCGGTCAGAGCGTAAATAGAGGTTTCATCCAGCAAGGTCAGCGTCTGATCCAACTGATCGTCATTGTACACATATATAGTGACCACCGGTCCGAAAAGTTCTTCCTGCATAGTAATGTAATGCGGGTTTGTTGTCAGGATGACCGTGGGTTCAATAAAATATCCAACCGTTTTATCACAATTCCCCCCAAAGATCACTTTTGCATGCTCATCTTTCCGGGCACGGTCTATAAACCCCATTAGCTTATCAAAAGCAGCTTCATCAATCACCGCATTGACAAAATTGGTAAAATCCTCCGGTGGCCCCATTTTGATCCTGCGAAGCTGTGATTCGCATTTTTGCCAGGTTTCCTCCCATATAGACAGGGGAATGTAAACCCTGGAGGCAGCTGAACATTTTTGTCCCTGGTACTCGAAAGATCCTCTCACAATTGCTGTTGCCAAAGCTGTAATATCGGCTGAAGGATGGGCAAAAATAAAGTCTTTCCCTCCGGTTTCTCCAACAATCCTGGGATATGACTTGTAGTTTGAAATATTTGCTCCGATAGTTTTCCAAATATCCTGAAAGACACCGGTAGATCCGGTAAAATGGATACCGGCGAAATCCGGATGGCTGAAGATAACATCACCCGCTGCAGGTCCTGACACGAATACAAGATTGATAACCCCCGCAGGCAGTCCTGCTTCCATCAGTAGTTCCATAATTACACTGGCCGAATAAACTGCAGTTTTTGCAGGTTTCCAAACTGTAACATTCCCAAACATGGCAGGGGCTACAGGCAGATTTCCGGCTATTGATGTAAAATTAAAGGGTGTCAGTGCGAATACAAAACCTTCCAATGGCCTGAATTCATTGTAATTCCACATCCCCGGATTGGATTCGGGTTGCATTGAATAGATTTCAGACATACATCTCACACCAAAACGATAAAAATCAGCCAATTCACATGCCGCATCAATTTCAGCCTGGTAGGCATTTTTAGATTGCCCAAGCATAGTGGCCGCATTGAGCTTATCTCTGAAAGGACCGGCAAGAAGATCTGCTGCCTTCAGAAATATTGCTGCACGATGCTGCCATGGAGTGTTTGCCCAGGCAGATTTTGCTTTTAAGGCTGCATCAATTGCCATCCTGACATGGTCTTTATCTCCCTGGTGGTAATACCCGAGGAGGTGAGCCAGGTCGTGTGGCGGACGCATCTCAGTTCTTTTACCTGACCGGACCTCCTTCCCATCGATAATCATGGCAAGGTCGGCCACTGTGGAACGAAGTTCCTGAAGTTTTTTTTGCAACTCAGCGCGCTCTGGTGATGCAGGTGCATAACTTTTTACAGGCTCATTCTTAGGAATCGGAACATTGTAGAAACCGGTTGACATATTGTTGATTTTTTGTATTATTGCATTAGATTGAACTGACCATATAAATCATTTGATCATACAAATCTATGGGATCTCTGTCTTAAAATTGCTAATAAATGTCACATTTATACAATTGAGACGGAATTTGTGTTTATTTATGAACCATTAAGAAGCCTTTTGGATCTAAATGCCAAAGAAATCAGGAAGTAGCTTGAAGGGCAAATACCCTCATTTATATAAACAGGAATTAGGACTTATCCGATTGTTTTTCTATGTCAATCTTCTTCTTTTGGCAGGGGCTGTGATTGTCCTGATCCTCGACCTCCTAAACTTTTTCAACTCAAGCTATTTTCCTCACACTCTGTCATTTATAGGAATATTCATACTTGTTTTCTTTTTTCTCCGTGAGGGGAAGAAAAATGCGGCTCTCAACTCACTTTTTTTTATTCCTGTACCTGCTTACTTCCTGATGATCTCATCCCGTTATGCGATTTTTCCTCCGGAGTCCTCTTTCAATTATGAAATCTACCTTTTCACATCTGCATTTTTCATTTTGATATTGCTGTCAGACAAGCCATTACAGATTCTAACCTACCTTATTCTGACAACAGGAGTCATGGCAGGGCATCTGGTTACATCAGTCCCCAAAAATCTTATCTTCCAGGTGAATTGGAACCATTTAGGGACATTGCATCCGGTATTGATCTATCTTTTAATAGGTGTAGCTGGCTACATCATGTCCCTTGTATCACATTTGCGGATAAAAGAGAAGACCCGGAAAATTCACCTGCTTCGGGAAAGTCAAACCCGCCTGTTTCATCAGAACTTTGAAGGAATATTAAGATTTAAAACTGATCGGGATGAATTCGGTGAAAAAACCGGTTACAGGGTAACCTACGTGAATCCTGCCTTCGAAGAGTATTTTGAAGTCCGGTACTCAGAAGTAAAGGACATGCCTGTTCATCTGTTGTTTCAAAAACTGTTCAGGGACGAAGTGGACTGGCAATCGTTGTTTGACCATACTAAACGTACCAGGAAAGAGATCCTCGTACCGCATACTGAGAAATGGTTCCGGGTAAGCTCTTTCCCGATCGACAAGGATAATCTGATTATCTTTTTTGAAAATATTTCAGGCATTAAATCGATTATTAATGAATTGGGTAACAGCAAGCACCGTTACAAGCTCCTGCTGGAGACTATTCCCGATATTTTCTTTGTCATTGACAAGGATGGAACTTATACGGATTACGTCCCTAAATCAGATAACGGGATTGATATGCTGGCCTCCGAAATTATCGGAAGCACTATTTTTGAGGTAGGATTTTCACCCCGAATGGTCAAACAGGTGAATAAATCCATACAGTATGTGATCGCTAACAACTCAATTGAAACCATTGAATATGCACTTGAAGTGAAGGGTAAGGGCACCTGCTTCTTCGAGATGAGGATGGTAAAACTTAATAATCAGGCCGTTATGGCCATATCAAGAGATATTTCCAAACAAAAATTTTCAATTCAGGCAATTGAAGAAGCCAGGAAGAAAGCGGAAGAAGCAGATATGCTCAAGGCGGCATTCCTTCAAAATATCTCGCACGAAGTACGCACGCCTTTGAATGCCATCGTTGGATTCTCCAATGTTCTGATCAATGATGAAGCATCAAGGACGGAACGGATGAATTACTTGCAGATAATCGTCCGTAACTGCCAGATTCTGCTGCATGTTTTCAGTGATACCATTAAACTATCAAAAATACAGAGTGGCGTCGAAAAAGTTAATAACCAGTTCTATAATATTAACGGCCTGGTTAATGAACTTAACAGGCAGTTCATGTACGAGAAGGGTCAGCTTGAAAAAGATCATCTGAGGCTTTACCCGATGAAAGGCAATGAACACCCTAAATATTCGATTTTTTGTGATGGCAATAAAATAAAAGATATCATGGAAAGCCTCCTGGACAATGCCATCAAATTTACGGAGGAGGGTGAAATTGAATTCGGATACAACCTGATCGGGTATTCCAAAATTGAATTTTTTGTCAGGGATACAGGCATTGGCATTCCCGAAGATCAGTATGAAAAGATTTTTGACAGATTCTATCAGATTGATCTGAGTATGAAGAGGATGTATGGAGGTTCAGGGATCGGCCTCTCCCTGGCCAATGATTTTGTTAAAATGCTGGGAAGCAAAATAGTAATTGAATCAACTGTAGGTTTAGGTTCACGATTCTCCTTTACCTTACCTGTCGAAAACAAAAGCGAACACCTGAGAATCGTCTGATATACAGGCAGCAAACTCAGGGATACACTGCCTACTTCAAATAATTGACTGATCTTTCGCTCAGCCAGGTGCCCCTAAACATAACTTTGATATAATATTGTACCAGGCTTAAGTAAATAAGCGGGACAATGCTTATCCGCCTGACAAAAAACAATATCAGTCCTGCAAGCGCAGGAACAAGTCCGAACAGCATATTGTCCAGAATCAGTATGAAGTGCATGATAAAGGCACGGACACCTCTTTCATGCTTTGATAGGTATATGTGCCTGGATTTATGAACCTCCGTTTTGGTCATTACGGTGATTTTGCGGTTGAGACGAGAGGATCCGCCGTGGGTATGACCGATAACAACCTTCTTCAGCAGAAGAATCTCACCGTTTTTATTTCGTGCCCTCCTGCACAAATCAACATCTTCATAGTACATCCAGTAGTCTTCATCCCATTTCCCTACACTATCGAAACTCTTCCTGCTGATCATGATAACAGAGCCTGACAGCCAGTCAGGATAAATATAGTTCTCAGTCTGGCCGAATGAATCCTCCGTTTTACCGGAGAAAATCCGATAAATGGCACGCAGCCACCCGGTAAGCGTCAAAATGGTTAAAAATCTGCCGTAAGGCCGGTCCAGGCTACCGTCATCCCTTAACTGACTGCATGAGACTATCGAACAATCAGGCCTTGCCTTAACTTCCACCAGCATTTCATTAAGTGCATCTGCATTTACTGTAGTATCAGGATTCAGAAACAAGAGGAAGGAACCTGCGCTATTATCCGCTCCCAGGTTACAGCCATTGGCAAAGCCATTGTTCCCGGTATTGGAGACAAACGTAAATTCGGGAAACAGGCGGATAAGCTTCTCCCGGCTTCCGTCATCAGACATGTTGTCGACCACAATTACTTCGAATGAAAAACGGTTGTCCTCAATTCTCCGCAGTGATTCCAGGCACCTGGTGAGTTTTTCCAGTCCTTTGTAATAAACTATTATGACGGATAAATCCTTCAATTCAAATTGAAATTTAAGATTTTGCTACAACGCTGCGATGATACGAAATTTTAGTCAGCCAAAGATCAGAAAGTCAAGGGAGGTACAAAAAATTTCAGTAAATTAGTCCTCTGTATCTTTTACAACCATAATAACTTGACATCATGAACAAAAGAATCCTGTTAATCATCTTACTATCAGCAATTACTATCAGCGGATTTTCCCAGTCAAAATTTAATGGCCTTGAAATGAACATGGGAAATCTGTACCGAACCTCCGATGCTAAAACCCGTTCCATCAGTCCGGAAAATTTTACCGGGGAAAAAGGCAAGGGCGGCATGGCCAATCCTGCCGACAAAGATAAACCCAATACTGCAAATGCGTACAATGCAGCCCGTGACCTGGGCCAGGGATGGAAAGTTAATCCCTATATAAGGATAAAACCGGGAGAAACCTTTACGTTGGCAGAAATGGAAGGACCCGGGGCAATTCAGCATATCTGGATGACTCCCACCGGAAACTGGCGATTCTCTATCCTGCGAATTTACTGGGATGATGAGAAAGAACCTTCTGTAGAATGTCCAGTCGGGGATTTTTTCGGCCAGGGATGGAACACTTATGCCCAGCTTACCTCTCTTCCGGTCTGCGTAAACCCGGGCAGTGCCTTTAACTGTTACTGGCCAATGCCCTTCCGCAAAAAATGTAAAATTACCATGGAAAACGTCAACGATAAGGATCAGATGTCAGTTTATTACCAGATTGATTATACGCTGACAGAAGTACCTTCCGATGCTGGTTACTTCCATGCGCAGTTCCGCAGGTCCAATCCTGTTGAAACATCCGTTTATACCATTGTTGACGGTATCAAGGGGAAAGGGCAGTTCGTCGGGGTTTATATGGCCTGGGGCGCTACCAACAACGGCTGGTGGGGAGAAGGAGAAATCAAATTCTACATTGATGGGGACAGCCAGTACCCAACTATCTGCGGTACCGGAACTGAAGATTATTTCTGCGGATCCTACAATTTTGACCGCGATGGCAAATACAAAGAGTTTTGTACTCCTTATACCGGACTTCACCAGGTATTGCGTCCTGAAGGGGATTACAAAGTGATGATGCGGTTCGGACTCTACAGGTGGCACATCATGGATCCCGTCCGCTTTGAGAAAGACCTGAAAATAACCATTCAGGATCTCGGTTGGCGCCAGGGTGGCAGGTATCTAGCTCAACACTCCGATATTGCTTCAACATGCTTCTGGTACCAGGTTGATCCGCATAATTCCTTCCCCAAAATACCCGGCTGGAGAGAACTTGAAGTTAACTGAATCTGTCAGCTATCCTGAACTGACTCAGGAAATGATAAATAAAATCGTATTTAAAGCCTGATTTTTCAGGCTTTAAATTTTTAATACTTTGTCTATTTTTGTCCTTTAAATTTTATATCCATGATTGGACTCCTGAGGCGAACCAAAGCGTTCACCATACCATTTTTTATACTGGTTGGATTATCTTCCCTGTTACTGATATTAAATAATAAGATAGAAATTGAACTTTGGATAAATGCCCGCAATGCACCGTTATTTGACATTTTCTTCAAATATTTCACGAAACTTGGAGATGGAGTAACAGCTGCAATTATATCACTGATCTTCATATTGTTAAATATCAGGAAAGGTGTTATACTGCTATTAAGTTTCCTGATTTCAGGCCTGATTATCCAAATTCTTAAAATTCATGTTTTCCCGGATATTTTGCGTCCGATTGGGATGATTCAGATCACCCCTGCCATCCATCTTGTGGAAGGGGTTAAACTCTGGGAGATACAAAGTTTTCCTTCCGGTCATTCAGGGACAGCCTTTGCCGTTTTGTATTGTTTTGCAGCATTCACAAATGACCGGAAAATTCAGGGTCTGGCTTTTTTCACTGCTGCCTTGCTCGCTTATTCAAGACTCTACCTCTTTCAGCATTTTTTAAATGATGTGGTTGCCGGAGCAGTCCTCGGGACCTTCACATCACTTGCCTTTATCCTTGTATTCGACCACTGGAATCTGATGAACCGGCTTAATAAATCAGTGTTCGCTTTGATCCGTAAGGACTCCGGGACGAAATAACGGACAATTGATAATGGATTATATTCAGAAGGATCAGGCAATGAGCCATCTCAAAGTATTCATTCCATCCTGATATTTATTAATTAAGGGGGTTGACTTTCCCCTCCATTTTTATTATCTTTAAATACTTTCACCAATTTAAATGTCTTACAGTGATAAATGTAAGGCTCAATGTAGCGCAGAATTTTGAATGCGCTGATTAGTAGTGCTGATTTGCGATACATCAGAAAAATAAAAACAAATTATTTTCTGATGAGAGGTTAGGTAAACATTTAAATCATCATCGCATGAAAACCCGGTATTTCTTTCTCATCCTGATACTGCTGTCATTCACAAATGCTCTCCAGGTTAATGCCCAGAATAACTTGGCGAAAAATAAAATCTTTATAACCGGGGCTGTTTACGACAGTGAGACCAAAGAGCCGCTCTCCAATGCCCAGTTCAATATTCATAAAAGTGAAATCTTCTCAACATTTTCCAAGGGAAAATTTTCACTCTATGGCAATCCCGGAGATACCATTTCCTATCACTATCTTGGTTACAAAGAGATGAAGGTTGTAATTCCTGACACCTTGAAACGGCTGGAATACCTTCTTGGAGTTTTTATGCCAAAGGATACATTTCTTATTCCGGAAATAGTGATCTTTCCCCGAATTGAGTCCTATCCCTCCATCATAACAGATATTAAAGACAATGCGGAGATGATCAACCAGGCACAAATAAATGTAAACAAGGCCACTATTCAAGGACTTACAACCAACGTGGGTGCATATAATGCCGATATGAATACCAAAATGACACTCCGGAATTATGAAATGAAAGCCCAAAACAATGGTCTCCTGGTAACTCCCGAAAATTCTGTAGGAATTTCAAATACCAGTTATCATACCCACTACCTGCAGTTCGGCTCACCAGCTGTAAGGCCCGGGAAAATGAAAAATGAAATGGTCAATCAGAATGAAATCAACCTGATAATAGCTATACACGATATTGTTAGAATTGATACAACAAAAATAAAAGATGGGAACAAGTAACACCGGCTGTTACTAACTCCTGACAAAAATAGCCTTGATGATGTGCCAGACCATGTGAGGATTCTCTTTGAGACGGCGGGTCGAATATCTGAACCATTGTTTTCCGAAAGGTACATATACTTTCATCGGATGACCTTTAGCAACGATTGAACGACGCAGGTTTGATGATACACCAAACAACATCTGGAACTCATATTTGTCTTTCGGAATATTGTATCTTTCAATCATTTTAATGGAATTCTCTACAAGGTAGCTGTCATGCGTGGCAATTCCTGCATAAATGCCATTCTTCAGCATAAATTCAAGATCTTCAAGGTAATGATCACGAATTTCCTGGTGTCCTTTGTAGGCGATTGATTCATCCTCAACATAAATTCCCTTGCAAAGGCGAAAATTCAAAGGTGAATCTGCAGAATGTTCCTCCATTAAATTTTTAATGTCATCGAGGGTTCGACGCATGTATGCCTGCAGGACCAATCCGACACGGTTGGGAAATTCCTTTTTGAGGCGGATAAAGAGGTGAATCTCATCATCCGTACAGGTAGAGTCTTCCATATCAATGCGAATGAAACTATCGCATTCCGCCGCAGTTTTAACAATTTCCCTTAAATTGTTATAGCAGACTTCCTTATCCAGTAAAAGGCCGAACATGGTAGGTTTTACTGAGACATTCCCCCTTATTTTAGCAGCAGAAAATTTTTCAATTACCTCAATGTACTCTTTCTTGTACTGGTCAGCCTCCTCTAATTTTGATACAAATTCACCCAGAACATCCATGGTGACTGTACAGCCTTCTGAATTAAATTTTTGCGATTCACGAAGTGCATCTGAAAGGTTTTCTCCGGAAATGTACTTCTTTGAAAAGATCCATACCAGACGTCTTGGCATATAAGGAAGAATACCGGCTATCGCTTGATTGATCATCTTTTGGGGTTTTTCGCCTTTATTTGTTCCGTAAAAATAACCACGCCATTTTTGCCAATCTATGATGTTTATCAACTCATCAAAAATTTCGAAAAGGAAAATGAATTACTTCTGTTACACTTTAAACATTTCAGTTATATTTGTCAGTTCTAAATCATAATTATAGATATTATTATTTAATAGTATGAAGAATTCGACGATTGTATCTGTAGTACTGGGCCTTGCAATTGCAATCCTCTACCTGCTTCACTTTACTGGATCGACCAACAGTATGGTTCAAAAAGGTGGCGGGAATGAAGGCATTTCTAAAATTCCTGCCATTGCCTACGTTAAAATGGATTCCGTTCTTTTCACTTATGAACTAGCCAAGAAACTGACTTCAAATCTTCAGGTTAATCAGGAATCATTCAAGAAAGAATACAGTGTAAAACGCCTTAAGTTTGAGAAGGAAGCTGCTGCATTCCAGGAAAAAGTACAAAAAGGAGGTTTTCTGACAGAAGAGAGGGCCAAACTTGAGCAGGAACGTCTGATGGGCCAACAGCAGGAGATCGAACGTCTGGATTATGAATTGACTCAAAAACTAAATGAGATGCAGGGACAGATCAACCAGCAAATCATTGACAGCATTTCTTCTTTTCTAAAGAGTTACAACGCCGAGAAAAAGTATGATTTCATCCTCAACAGCTCAAGCATGCTGGAAGGTTCACCTCAGTTCAACATCACGAAAGCTGTTGCTGAAGGCCTGAACAAAAGGTACAAACCCTGAAAAACAACTGTTTCAGGCTGGAGAACTCCCCGGGCTAAAGGCTTTATTGAGTTAATCCTCCGTTTATGACACTTTTCAGTGCCTATCTTGACCGGCAACAACCATTGTCACTCGAAGATTATTTCCCCTGTAAAGACTGCAAAAGCAGGCTTTTTGTCACCATACCTGTTTATGATGAGCCGGATTTACTAACCACGTTGAATTCTCTGGCGAACTGTAAGCCTCCATTATCAGAAGTGACTGTGATAGCCGTTGTTAATTCCTCAGATCACACATCTCAGGAAGTGTTGGAAAGCAACCTCAAGACCATCAATTCAATAAAAACCTGGTTGAAAAAAAGCCCCGGACCTTTTTTTCAATTCAGGCTCCTGCATGCTCCCTCGTTACCTGCGAAATGGGCCGGTGTGGGTTGGGCCAGGAAAATTGCGATGGACGAAGCCATCCGGATACTCAATTTATCCGAGGCAGATGATGGAATACTTATTGCTTTTGATGCCGACAGCACCATCTCACCCGATTATCTTACCGCTATTGAAGCAACGTTTAGCAAAAATCCCGATTATAATTTTGTCAACCTCGACTTTTGTCACCCAGTTGATGATCCATCTCTGAGTCCATCGTTACGTGAAGGGATAATACTGTACGAAATCTACCTGCGATACCTCCGGAATGCGATGCTGTGGTGTGGATTCCCCCATGCCATTCATACGGTAGGATCAAGTTTTGCCGTAAAAGCCTCCGCATACGTGAAACAGGGGGGAATGAACAGGAGAAAGGCCGGGGAGGACTTTCATTTTCTGCATAAAATTGTCTTGCTGGGTGATTACGGACACGTTCATGGCCCTACGGTATATCCAGCTGCAAGAATATCGCACAGGGTCCCTTTCGGTACCGGCGCCGCCATGAAAAAATGGGAGGAAGGAGACAGGGAACTTCATTCAGTATACTCGCTTGAGAGCTTCCGATCTTTGAAAGGGCTGTTTTCAGATCCCGGGTTCTTTTATTCCGAAGAGAGAGCAGCATGGGCGGACAGGATCTCGCAGTTAGATGTAAGTCTGCAGAATCATCTTGTTCGGACCGGGACACTGGATCGCATCTCCGAGCTTAAAAAGAACTGCGCCAATATTCGGAACTTCCTGAAAAGGTTTTACCATGAGGTAAATGCGTTCTGGATTATTCAGTACCTCAATCTTAACGAAAAGAACCCCGGAGGTAAAGGCATTTTGTTGGAAGAGACAAAACGGCTGCTTGCAGAGTTAAACATTGAATCCCCCGGAAATCCGGATCCCAGGGAGATGTTGGAAATATTCAGGGAGCTGGACAAGACAAAACAATAGATAAGCCAGAACCCCGGACCCGATGTCCGGCCTCAAACCTGTTTAACAAAGAAATGCCTGAATTCTGTTAATCGGAAATTCAGGCATTTCTTATTGGTTACAACTACCGGCAATTAATCCGGCATCTCATCCAGTACAATCATGAGCTGATTCTTCCTTATCTTATCACCTTCAGATATCAGCACCTCCTTTACAACGCCTGTGAAAGGCATTTCAATGATGGTCTGCATCTTCATTGCCTCATACTTCAGCAGTTTCTCCCCTGCAGGAACTTCTTGTCCGGCTTTTACATATACTTCAAGAATTGTGCCCGGAATAAAGGAGCGTACCTCATTCTGGTCGACAGGCTGCCATTTCTTGCGCAAACCGTATTTCTTGGTATGCAGCGTATAGTATTGTGCCGTATTGACAACGAAGATTTCGTATTTATGTTTAATTTCTTCCATAAAATTTTGTAATTCAGATCATTAGATTTTCAGAAAGGAGGTACTCCGTGTTTCTTCGCCGGTCTTTTGTCCACCTTGTTTTCTGAAATTTCAAGTGAATGAATCAACCTGGCACGGGTTTCAAGTGGTTCAATAACTTCGTCGATGTACCCTTTGGAGGCAGCGACAAAAGGATTGGCAAACTTGTCTTTGTATTCCTGTATCTTCTGCTTGCGCATTTCTGCAGGATTTTCAGCTTCGTCAATTTCTTTTCTGAATACAATGTTAGCTGCTCCTTCAGGTCCCATGACTGCAATTTCTGCAGTTGGCCATGCATAAACAAAATCTGCACCCAAATGCCTGGAATTCATAGCAATATAACCTCCGCCATAAGCTTTGCGAATGATAACCGTAACTTTCGGCACAGTAGCTTCACTGTAAGCATACAACAGTTTGGCGCCGTGACGGATAACCCCGGCATGCTCCTGGTCTATACCGGGGAGATATCCTGGCATATCTTCGAGTGTTACGATAGGAATATTGAAAGCATCGCAATAACGGATGAAACGGGCGGCTTTATCAGAACTGTCGCAATCAAGTACCCCTGCAAGATACATCGGCTGATTGGCAACAAAACCCACTGTATTACCTCCAATACGGCCAAATCCGATGACCATGTTACGGGCAAAAAGCTCCATAACTTCAAAGAATTCTGAACTGTCCGAAATTGCTTTGATAATATCGCGAATATCATAAGGATAATGCGGGTCACTTGGTACGATATCTTCAATACTAATCGGGAAGGTAGGCGCCTGCGTTGGAAAACGAAGTGCCTTTTGCGTATTGTTCCAAGGGATGAATGAAATAAGCTTCTTGATTTGTTCGAAACATTCGTCCTCGCTTAATGCATAAAAATGCGCATTACCTGTAATTTCACTGTGAACAAGGGCACCGCCAAGCTCTTCCATGGAAATCTCTTCCCCGAGAACTGTTTTGATAACACCCGGACCGGTGATAAACATCTTTGAAATATTCTCCACCACAAAAACAAAATCTGTCAGTGCGGGTGAATAAACTGCACCGCCCGCACAAGGGCCGAGGATCACAGACAATTGAGGAATAACGCCTGAAGCTTCCGTATTGCGGTAAAATATCTCTCCATAACCTGCAAGAGAGTTAACGCCTTCCTGAATCCTGGCACCCCCGGAGTCGTTGATTCCAATAATCGGAACACGCATCTTTAGAGCATGATCCATAATTTTGGTGATCTTGCGGGCATGCATCAGACCCAGTGATCCTCCTGCTACGGTAAAATCTTGTGCATAAATGCAGACAGGCTGATTGTACATGGTACCGGTGCCGATAATAACGCCGTCTCCGTGCAATACTTTCTTCTCCATGTCAAAGTCTTTCCCGGTATGTTCGACAAACAGGTCATACTCATGAAAGGAATTCTCATCTAGAATCGCTTTGATCCTCTCGCGGGCAGTTTTTTTACCCATGGCCACCTGTTTCCCAATAGCAGCTTCACCACCACCTTGCTGAGCCTCCTTTTTTCTTCTGCGAAGGTCAAGGATGTTTCTTTTTAATGACATAATTTGTAGTTGTTTACTTATGTTTTGTCCCCTGGAGGGACTAATTTCAGGACATAATTTTGTGTGACAAAAATACAAAATTTTTTTGCTTCAGCCGATCCTATTTTGATGCACGGTTGTAAAGGACCAGTGCAATGATTGCATAAATCAAATTTGGAAGCCATACCGCAAGCAGGATGTTGAACCCTGCTTTGAAGGCAAAAATAGTGCTGACCTGCATAAACATGATGTACGAGAAACCCAGCAATAGTCCCAGTCCGAGGTGAAGGCCTAAACCACCGCGGGTTTTCCTGGAAGCCAGCGAAACTCCGATTATTGTAAGGATAAATGTGCTGATAGGGCCGGCAGTGCGCTGATATTTTTCTTTCTCATAGCGTGAAACATTGTCGACGCCCCTTAATTTGAGATCCTTGATATAATTATTGATCTGCCAGTAATCCATCGTCTCCTGCCTGTCGTTTTGCTGGCCAAATTCCGTCGGGCTCATCCTAAGGGTTGTATCGATCTGTATACCGCTGGATATTTTTTCTGTCGGGCCGCTCATATCCCTGATAAAGTAATTGTGAATGACCCATTTCTTCTTCTCCCTGTCCCATTTAATATAATCGGCGATCAGTTTGGATTTCAGCTGACGGCCCTCAAACTTCTCTATGGTAAATTTGTATCCCACATCGCCTTTGTTGTTGTAGCTTTTCATGTAAATGAAAAGACCCGGTTCCAGTTGCCTGTGAATGTTCTTATCAGAATTGACGTATTCGCTGTTCACATACATATTGGCGAAATTCACCCTGGACAGGTTAGCGGGAGGAATGATAAAATTGCCAAGTATCCATGACATCAAGGCAATAATCCCGGAAGCTACAAGGAAAGGCCTCATCATCCTCTTGTAACTGATGCCACTTGCCAGCATAGCGATTATTTCAGAATTGGCTGCCATTTTTGAAGTGAAAAAAATCACTGCAATAAAATTGAACAGGGCACTGAACAGATTGGTGAAATACGGGATGAACGGGAGGTAATAATCTAATAGAATGGCCTTTAACGGTGCATTCTTCGAAATAAAGTCATCGATCTTCTCGGAGACATCAAAAATGATGGAGATACTTATTATCAAAGCAATAGCCAGGAAGAAAGTCCCAAGGTACCTCTTTATTATGTAGCGGTCTATTCTTTGTAAATAGTTGTAAGTCATCCGGGTCAAAGATAAAAATTAATACTTCTGTCAGAGCCTGGTACGCATCTGTTTTACCATCTGCTCCTTCCACGGTTTGAATGTACCCTGAATAATCTGACTCCTGGCCTCGTCAACCAGCCAGAGATAAAAGGCAAGATTGTGTATGCTCCCAATCATCGGACCCAGCATCTCTTTTGCCTGAAACAGATGCCGGAGATAGGCTTTTGAGTATTGCTGATCAACAAAAGATGTTCCGTCAGGATCAACCGGTGTGAAATCAGTAGCCCATTTGTTATTTCTGATATTGATAACGCCATTGCGCGTAAAAAGCATCCCGTTTCGTCCGTTCCGGGTAGGCATTACACAATCAAACATATCAATGCCACGGTCGATGCCTTCCAGGATGTTAACCGGGTTTCCGACTCCCATCAGGTACCTGGGACGATCAACAGGCAAAACTTTGTTGACCACCTCAATCATCGAGTACATATCTTCCTCCTTCTCCCCTACTGACAATCCGCCAATGGCATAACCATCCGCTTGGTAGCCAGCAACATGTTCGGCGGCCTTGATTCTCAGGTCGGGATACACACAACCCTGGACAATTGGGAATAAGGTCTGGGAATAGCCATATTTAGGCTGTGTAGCTTCAAACCTGTTCATACAGCGGTCAAGCCATCGCTGCGTCAGTTCCAAAGATTTTTTGGCATAATCATAGTCAGCATCGCCAGGTGTACATTCATCAAAAGCCATGATGATGTCAGCCCCGATGGACCGCTGAATATCCATCACATTTTCGGGCGTAAAAAGGTGACGTGAACCATCGATATGAGATTGAAATTTTGCTCCCTCCTCCGAGATTTTGCGGATTTCTCCCAGTGAGAATACCTGAAACCCCCCACTGTCTGTCAGAATTGGCTTGTCCCATCCGTTAAAGCGATGCAGTCCGCCTGCCTTCTCAAGCACTTCGATACCGGGCCTCAGGTACAGGTGGTAGGTATTCCCGAGAATAATCCTGGCTTTGATATCCTCTTTAAGATCCCTAAAATGTATGCCCTTAACTGAGCCAACCGTGCCAACCGGCATAAAAACCGGAGTTTCCACGACTCCATGCGCTGTATGGAACTGCCCGGCCCTTGCTTCAGAGCCTGGAGTATTATGCTGTAGTTCAAACTTCATTTAACCATTTGCATCTGTTTATCAGATGTTTTCTAATTGTCTGATGGAATTGCCGGATCTTTCAAATTATTTTCGATTCCCATTTCGAATTCACCGATTATGGCAATTTGTTGGCACAAAGATAGTCATATTAGTAAAATATCATTTTCGGCATATTCCTGCCCTATTTAAAAAAAAAGGTTAAAAATAGGTACTTACCATCGCATTATGTATTTTTGTGGACTTTTGTTTGAATTATGACAATAGATATTCTGCAATTTCAATTCACCATAGAGGAGTTCGCCGGACTGCTTGTTTTTATTGCCGCTTTCCTGGTACAACTGGGTTATCTGCTGTTACTAATCAAATTTATTTTCAGCGGTAAACAGAAAAAAAAAGAACCGAATCTGCCCTCCGTTTCCATCATTGTTACTTCAAGGAATTACAAAGAGTATCTACAGGAGTTGCTTCCTGCCCTGCTTTCCCAGGATTATCCCGATTATGAGGTTGTCGTTGTCGACGATTGTTCCACAGATGGCACAGACTGGCTGCTTGCAGAAATGAAAATCAGTCACGGTAAACTGAAAACAACCCGTATTTTTAAGGAAACTGATTTCCCCAATGCTTTGGCTATCACCATCGGTGTCAGAGCCTCATCAAAAGAATGGCTGATATACCTGGGTCCTCTCTGCCAGATTCCGGACAATCAATGGCTAAGAAATTATACGCAAAGATTGGATCCGGAGAAAGAAGTTTCCATCGGATATATGCATTATAACAACGCAAAAGGCGATTATAAAAGCTGGCTGCGATTTGAAAACTTCACATCCTTCCTTATTTCAGGTGCCGGGAAAGCCGTAGGTGTGGCGATGCCGGTTTTTGAATTCAACCTGGCCTACCGTCGGGAGAAGTTCCTTGAACTTCGGGGATTTGCGGCCGTTTTAGATTCACCATTCAGCGAAAACGAATTGTTCGTCAATAAGATCGCAACCCGCAGGAACACAGTAATGCAGATCAATAACAACACCCTCATTGCCTATGAAGGTGAGGCAGAATGGATAGACTTCGCAGAATTCAAGAAGAAACAGATAATGCTCAGACGGAAATTTTCAGGGGGCCAGCGTTTTTTCCGCTCTCTCAACCTGGTTAGCCGACTGCTGCTCACAGCCTCATTTGTCTTTCTGCTGTTTGTATCTGCCTGGAGGTTGTGGATACTTGGTGTATGGTCGTTCCTTCTGATATTGGAAATGTCCTGGATAGCGGTGGCTACTAAAAAGCTTGGTGAAAAGAATTTTTTACCTATGCTTCTGATTTACAAAGCATTTTTGCCTTTGATTAATGCCGGTTTCATTATCAACCAGATATTTTCAGGTCAAAAAAGAAAATGGAAATAAGCCAGGGCCCATCAGGTAACGCAAAGAGAGACATCGAATTGGTCGAAGCCGCCAGGAATGGAAGCGAAAAGGCCTATGCCGATCTGATGAGACGGTACAAGGATACCATTTACTTTATGTTGTTAAAGATGGTCAATAACCGGACAGATGCTGAAGATCTGACAATTGAGGCATTTGGAAAGGCATTCACCAATATCCACCAGTACACTCCTCAATATGCTTTCAGTACCTGGCTTTTCAGGATAGCATCCAATAACGCCATTGATTTCATGCGGAAGAAAAGGGCAGTCACTGTCCCCCTGGAGCCTACTTCAGGCGACCGTTCCGTCAGTGGTGAGTACAACTACAATGCCCGTGCAGAAGGATACAATCCTGAAGAAAGTATCATCCGTGATCAAAATTCACTGATACTCCGGAAAATGGTCGCAAAACTTAAGCCCCGTTACAGGAAACTGCTTGAATTGAGGTATTTCCAGGAGTATTCCTATGATGAAATTGCCAAAGAACTGGATTTGCCTCTTGGAACCGTTAAGGTTCAGCTGTTCCGTTCAAGGGAGATGCTATTTGAATTACTGAAAAACAACGAGATAGCTAAATAGTCGGCCAATTTAAGCGGGACCGACCAGCCATTGACCTGAATATCATTCTTTATAACAACCTCAACTTCAATTTCTTGGATCTGATAACTAAATATTTCCCTGGTTTAAACCCTGTTCAGATTAGCCAGTTTGAACAGCTGGGACCGCTTTACCATGAATGGAACGAAAAAATCAATGTAATTTCCAGGAAAGACATTGATGAGTTATACGTACGCCATGTTCTGCATTCCTTGTCTTTGGCTAAAATAATACGATTCACTCCCGGCACCAGTTTTGTAGATGTCGGGACAGGAGGTGGCTTTCCGGGTATTCCTCTGGCCATTCTGCTGCCGGAATGCAACTTCATGCTGATCGACTCCATCGGTAAAAAAATCAGGGTTGTGGAAGAGGTTGCAAGACAACTCAAACTTGAAAATGTTGTTGCCAGGAAAAACAGGATTCAGGAAATCAAAACCCGTTACGACTTCGTTATCAGCCGGGCAGTTACCGCTTTCCCGGATTTTGTGGCAATGGTGCGAAAAAATGTTTCAGCCAATTCAAAAAATGCCTTGCCTAACGGCATACTTTATCTCAAAGGAGGCGATTTTGAAGAGGAAATCAATACATTCGGAGGATCTGCCGAAATTTTCAAATTATCCAAAATCTTTCATGAATCCTTCTTTGAAACAAAGAAAGTGATCTATCTGCCTGTCAGATAATTTGAACAGATTTTAAATTAAATTACTATTTGCCCAATTGTTTTGTCATTATATAAAAAAAAACTATTTTTGCACTCCTTAATTAATGGAAATATTAACTTGATAAAGATATTTCCCTGTTAAGAAACAGCTGTGATTTCAGGATCACCCAATAGCGGAAAATGTTAAAACGGCTGTAGAATTTGGCATCGAAAAATAAATTATTCACATATGAAATACCCAAATAGTAGTTTTCGCTTCGACCGAAAATGAATTTCCGGGTGTTCCATGCGACCATTAAAAGACAAATTACTTACGCATGAAAAGAACATTTCAACCTTCGAACAGAAAAAGAAAAAACAAACACGGTTTCCGTGAGAGAATGTCAACCTCCAATGGTCGCCGCGTACTGAACGCTCGTCGTGCTAAAGGACGCCATAAATTGAGCGTTTCCGATGAACCGAGCCACAAGAGATAATATCCATTCACCACAAAAGTGATAGGCAAAAGGTAAAGAACTGGATTCTTTACCTTTTGTGTTTTTAGCCGGAGAAAACATTAATCTTTCAAAATCGGTATATTTGCCGCATTAGTCACTGGCAATTAAATTTATTATGTCTTCTACCATATTTTCACTTTTAGAGCATTCTGATCTCACCGGTCCATTGGAAAAAGTTGCTGAAAAAGTTGCAGCTGGAGAACGAATCTCCAGTGAAGAGGGCGTACTCCTATTCAGTGAAGGTTCCCTGCCCTTTTTAGCAGTTCTGGCCGACAATGTCCGGCAAAAGATCAACGGCAGACAGGTTTTTTTCAACCGGAACATCCACCTCGAGCCCACAAACATCTGTGTAAACCACTGTGCTTTCTGTTCCTACCGGCGCAAAAAAGGAGAGGAAGGATGCTGGGAATACGGGATTGACGAACTGGTAAAGCTGGCAGAGAGCCATGCATTGTCCGGAATAACCGAAATCCATATCGTCGGAGGAGTTCATCCTGACAGGGATGTATTTTTCTATGCCGATATGATCCGGGAAATTAAAAAGATAGTCCCTGATGTGCAAATCAAAGCCTTTACCGCAGTCGAGATTGATGCGATGTGCCAGTTTGCTTCGGTAGATGTCAGAGAAGGATTAAGTTTGCTGAAAGATGCCGGACTGGTTTCGATGCCGGGCGGAGGTGCCGAAATTTTCGACGAAGGACTCAGGGCCAAAATCTGTCCTGACAAAACAGGTTCCGGGGGATGGCTGAATATCCACCGTATTGCCCACCAGCTGGGCATTCCAACCAATTCGACCATGCTCTACGGCCTGCTGGAAGATTATACACACCGTATTGACCATCTCAACCGGCTGCGAACCCTCCAGGACGAAACAGGAGGTTTCAATGCATTTATTCCCTTGAAATTTAAGCACTACAACAACAGGTTCTCCTTCGTTGAAGAGACAACCACTATCGAAGACCTGAAAAATTATGCCGTCTCCCGAATTTTCCTGGATAATATACCTCACTTGAAAGCCTACTGGCCTATGATCGGGAAAAAAGTGGCCCAATTGTCACTTGCTTTTGGCGTGGACGATCTGGACGGGACCATCGACGACACAACTAAAATCTATTCCATGGCAGGTTCTGAAGAACAATCTCCTGTTGCCTCAACGAATCAACTGGTGGAGATGATTCAGAATGCAGGCCTTGTTGCAGTCGAAAGGGACACACTGTATAATGTGATAAAGAATTATGAGTGATGAATGATGAGTGAAAAGCCGGATGACAATATTCAACCAGGCACAATAATTCATCACTCATAATTCATCACTCTCTTGAGAATAAAGTTTAATTTTACATTCAACAATCAAGTTATTGATCTATGGCCCTAAAGGAATTCCTCCTGAGCAAGACATTCAGAAAACACTTTTTGCTGGCAATCCTCCTGACCATTGTTCTGCTCTGGATCACCATGAAAATATTATCGTTGTACACCCATCGCGGGGAAAGTATTGCAGTACCGGATTTTTCCGGAATGACAATGGAGCATGCGAATAGGGTTGCGAAAAAGATGAATTTACGGATCGGGGTGGAAGATTCTGTCTACAGGGCAGGCAGACCTGCCGGGACTATCCTGATGCAAAATCCGGGATCCGGTCATAAGGTAAAATCCGGCAGAATGATTTCCCTGACATTGGTCTCTTCTGTTCCCGGGCAGGAAGAGGTGCCAAAACTGACAGATATATCACTCCGGCAAGCCAAGGTTCTGCTTGAATCAAAAGGCTTTGTTGTCGGAAAAGTTGAGTTCCGGCCTTCCGAATTCAACGATTTGGTTCTTGAACAAAAAAATAACAGGGTTCCGGTCGCGCCGGGTTCACATCTGGACAGCGGCTCTTCCATCGACCTCGTCGTTGGCCTTAATATAGGAAGCAATGAGACTTTCATTCCCGATTTTTCAGGGTTGACCTTCGCCGAAGCGCAAATAATCATCGAATTACATCAATTGCAGGCAGGAACTGTCACATTCGATGAGACAATTGTTTCACATGAAGACTCTGTTGCTGCCAAAGTAGTCACACAGATGCCGGCAGCCGATTCTACCATGATAGTTCCGTCCGGCAGCATCATTAATCTTGTCTTTTCGCTGAAGGCGAAGGATGAATCCGGCATACCACTTCCATGAGCCTGAACGATCCCAACATCTTTGATGAGAATGATTTCTCAGAAGAGAATGAAGAAATTGCCGGACAGTTTGAACATCACCGGTTCATTGCTGATCCGGGACAGGGACTTATGCGGGTCGACAAGTTTCTTGCCAACCGTATTGTGGGGACCTCCCGCAACAGGATCCAGATGGCAGCCGAGGCTGAAAGCATCCTGGTAAATGGTAAGCCAGTCAAATCCAATTACAAAGTCAAGCCCAACGACGAGGTGACGGTCGTAATGGACTATCCCCGAAGGGAACTGAAAATCCTTCCTGAAGATATTCCGCTCAATATTGTCTTTGAAGATGAGGAATTGCTGATAGTCAACAAACCTCCGGGCCTCGTTGTGCATCCAGGACACGGAAATTATTCCGGAACTCTTGTTAATGCACTGGCTTTCAGGTTTAAAGGCCTCCCTTTGTATGGAGGTGATGACCCCAGGCCGGGATTGGTGCACAGAATAGATAAAAATACTTCCGGGTTATTGCTGGTTGCTAAAACTGAGCATGCCAAGCTCAACCTGGCCATGCAATTTTTCCGTAAAACAACCCAGCGCAAATATGTCGCACTTGTTTGGGGAAACCTGGCTTCAGAAACAGGAACCATCGAGGGAAACATTGGCCGAAGCACCCGAGACCGCCAGGTTTTTACCGTTTACCCTAACGGAGATCATGGAAAACCAGCGGTCACGCATTACCGCGTACTGGAACGGCTGGGGTATGTCAACCTCGTGGAATGCGTACTGGAAACCGGACGAACGCACCAGATCAGGGTACACATGAAAGAAATTGGCCATCCGTTGTTCAACGACGATATTTACGGTGGTGATAAAATACTAAAGGGCACAACTTTCTCCAAATACAAGCAGTTTGTCGAAAACTGCTTCACACTGCTGCCCCGACAGGCTTTACATGCCAAAACACTGGGTTTTATTCATCCGGTAACGCACGAAGAAATGCTTTTTGACTCTGAACTGCCCGAAGACATGAAGATTGTTATTGATAAATGGAGAAACTACCTTGCTAACCGGGACCCAAAAGATTCCTGAAATAGTTGAGAAATTTAAATATTTTTTGTAATTATAAACTTTGAAACCCGCGGGAATAAACGATTACAAATAGGAAGTTAATCCCGGGGATTCCTACGCTGAACCGGGGACGAATAAAAAACGAATTATATGCATTTGAGAAACATCGCAGTCGTGACCGGAGGGGATTCCTCCGAATATGTTGTCTCCCTGAAAAGCGGAGCTAATGTCTTTACTGCCATAGACCGCAACCTTTTTAATCCATGGTTGGTTTTCATCAAAGACGGGAAATGGGTTGTCCTGGATGGAGATATTACCATTGCAGAAATTGACAGAGCCAATTTTTCATTCCTTTTCAATGGTGAAAAGATAATTTTGGAGTATGCATATATAATGATTCACGGCACTCCCGGTGAAGACGGGAATCTGCAGGGATATTTCGAAATGCTGGGAATCCCCTATTCTTCCTGTGGAGTACAGTCGTCAGCACTTACTTTCAATAAAAACTTCTGCAACAAATACCTCCAATCCTACGGAATTACAATCGCAAAGTCAATGAGGATCCTGGCAGGAGAAAAATTTGATCCGGCTAAAATTGTAAAAGATCTTTCCCTGCCTCTTTTTGTTAAACCAAGTGCCGGAGGTTCCAGTTTTGGAGTCACCAAGGTGAAAAAAGTGGAGCAACTCCTCGATGCGGTAAACAAAGCACTTGATGAAAGTCCCGAAGTACTGATCGAACAATTCATTGAAGGAAAGGAATTTACATGTGGCGTTGTTAAAACTTCCAGGAGAAAACTGGTCCTACCTGTAACAGAGGTAATCCCGAAGAATGAATTTTTCGATTATGAGGCCAAATACACCCCGGGGATGGCTGATGAAATAACTCCTGCGAGGATCAGCGATGAACTGACAGATAAAATTCAGAAACTTTCATCAGAAATCTATGATCTTTGCAACTGCAAGGGGATTGTCAGGGTGGATTATATTCTTAAAGATCAGATTTTTTACTTCTTGGAGATCAATACCATACCCGGCATGACTGCTACAAGCTTTATCCCTCAGCAAATTAATGCAGCCGGACTGGTATTAACAGAACTGCTCACTGAAATCATCCGGGACAGCCTGGAAGTCTAAAGCTACAATCCAATCCGGAATGATCCCTAACAATAAATGATTTACCCGGATTCAGAGGATTTGCAGAAGTGATCGGTAGCAATTCTACGGTCATGAAACAAAAATGAAATGTTTCAATCTTCAGATCTTCGCAACAATTTATCGACAATTTGTTTATAACAGGTGTTCAAATCTGTTCATAACTTATCAAATTACTGAATCAGGCATCACTAGTCTGACTTATTCCAATCAAAAAAAAATTATTGTTTTTTGGTTCCTGTGACTACCTTTGAATAATCGCTGTCAATAAAAATACTATCTGATTTATACCGCTTTATGGCTGAGCCTACCAATAACTACCGAACTAAAAACAAACCAGTCACCACAATAGAACAACTGAATGCCTATTATGGCAAAGTCCCTCCACAGGCCATTGAGGTGGAGGAGGCTGTACTTGGTGCCCTGATGCTGGAGAAGGATGCCTACCATTCAGTACAGTCGATTCTGAAAACAGAAAGCTTCTACAAGGAGGAACACAAAAAAATTTTTAATGCCATACAGGAATTGGCAGCCAAGGAGAAACCTATTGACTTGCTTGTTGTGACCCAGGCATTAAAAAACCGCGGAGAACTTGATGAAGTGGGAGGTCCGCTCTACATTACCCAACTGACAAGCCGTGTCGCATCAGCGGCACACATAGAATTTCATGCGCGAATCATAGCCCAGAAATACATTCAGCGAGCGTTGATCCTGATTTCATCCGAAATTCAGAGCAAGTCCTACGAGGATTCCATGGAGCTGAACGACCTGATTGATTTTGCTGAGTCGTCCCTGTTTAAGGTCACTGAAGGAAACATCACCAAAGAATCCCAGCCTATCAAGCCACTTCTGCAAAGAGCCGTGGAACAAATTGAGATCAATGCCAAGAAACCTGACGGGCTTAGCGGGGTCGCATCCGGATTTTCAAAACTGGACCATATTACGGGCGGTTGGCAAAAGACTGACCTGATCATCATTGCTGCAAGGCCCGCTATGGGAAAAACTGCATTCGTACTCACCATGGCCCGGAACATGGCAGCCATCCACAAAGTCCCGGTAGCTGTTTTTTCTCTTGAAATGTCATCACTGCAGCTAGTGAACAGGTTAATTTCAGCTGAAACTGAGCTGGGATCAGACAAAATCAAAAGCGGTCGACTGGAAAATTGGGAATGGGAGGTTTTCAACCGAAAGTTAAAGAACCTGGAAGAAGCTCCTTTGTTCATCGACGATACCCCTGCCCTGTCTATATTCGAGTTCAGGGCAAAATGCAGGCGATTGAAGATGCAATACAATATTGGAATTGTGATTGTCGACTACCTTCAGCTGATGACTGCAGGAGGCGATATACGAGGCAACCGCGAGCAGGAGGTAAGTATGATCTCGCGTAACCTGAAAGCCATTGCCAAAGAGATCGACGTGCCTATTGTTGCCCTTTCACAGCTGAACCGATCTGTCGAATCGCGGGAAGGGAAAAGACCCCAGCTTTCTGATTTGCGTGAATCAGGGGCTATCGAACAGGATGCAGACATGGTTATGTTCATTCACCGACCGGAATATTATGGCATTCTGAACGATCAGGAGGGCAATTCTCTGAAAGGCATAGCCGAGATCATCGTTGCCAAGCACCGTAACGGGGCTGTTGGTGAGTTCCATCTCTCCTTCAAGGCACACCTGGCCCGTTTCAGTGATCTGGAATCTTCTCCGGAAGATAATTCAATCAGCAGTCATCACGACCCCAAAGGAAGGAACGGAATCTATTCATCCAAAATGAATGCAGAACTCAACAGTGTGGACAACGATTACGGCAAATCTGATTTTGGACGACCCGGTTCCAGTTTTACCGATGAGACACCCTTCTAAAGTGTCCGTTCATCCTGGATTAGACTCATCGATGCAATTCAGCTTAATCCGCTTAAAACAGGCATTTCTCGGCTAACCTTGAGTAAGTTAAATAATTTGACCCAATTAAAAGGATAGCTATCCTTTTAATTGGGTCAAATACAAAAGTGTAAGTTTATACCTTATAGATGTAAAGTCTAATTATTGCAGCTTAATTGTTTCAGTGAATTTAGCTTTGGTAGCATAACCAGCCGCAATATAAGATCCTACGCCCTCCTGATCAAAATCATAGTACAAATACATAGTGCCTGAACAAGCATTTAAATTTCCGGTTGCAGATAATTTATAAACAGGTTGAGGATCTCCATTATATGTAGTTGTAATATAATTGGCCAGATCAATTGTAAAATTGCCGGTGGCTACATCCACATTCATTGGCAAAGTTTGCATAGAGGTAATTACTTCACCCCAATAACCAGTAATAAAAGCTACACCAATACCAGTAATTTGTAATTTACCACTGCTACTTAATGAAGTGACAACTTTTGTTGGGCCATAGTAAGTATTGCCTGCATAAGTGCCCACGAAATCATTTATATTGAGCGTGCAGTGTTTTTGTATTACCAAAGTTGTTTTACTTCCGGTAAATAAACCTTCGCTGGCCACAAATTGTAATCCCAATGTTACCGGATCTACCCCCAGGTTTGTATCAGACACTGTAATAGTTAATATGCCGTCATTTGAATTTGCCGGAACAGTTACTGTTGCAGGTACATTGTAAGTTGTCGCATTTGCTGTTGTTGAGGCAGTAACCACTGTCACATTAAAGGTTCTGTCTGAACCTGTAACCTGGGTAGTATATACGTGAATATCAGCAGTTGTAGAACCATTCTTTTCGACTATAATCGTTGGTGTGTTTACTTGAAAAGCTATGTAATTGAGATCTTTTGTCCCTATAACATCATCCGAACAATTATTGAATGCCAATAAAGAAAATATCAGCAGCAATAGAGTTGTTAATTTTTTCATACTAAATTTATTTATTTATTTAAAAACGGATTGTTTTGTACTTCACTTTGCGGAATGGAGAACGTTAATCGGGGATCATTGTAAGGGATAGGAACAGCTTTATAGGATAGATGATTTGATCCACGTGTTATGGTTGCATGATTTCTCTTCATAGCTAAATAACTTTTTCCCTCTCCCCATAACTCGATCCTGGTCTGAAGATAAATTTCATCCTGCAAGGCTTGGCCGGTAAGTGCATCAACATAAGTCGTGCTTGGTAGTCTATTATTTAAAACAGCTTTTAAACTTGCTTTTGCCGTGGCCTCATCGCCACTCTTCGCAGCAGTTTCCGCATTCAGCAAATACATTTCTTCCACTCTCATGTAAACATAGTCGGTTGTAATCGTTCTCTGACCGCCCAATGCTCTGCCCGGATCATAAAACTTATTCCTTGGAGTTAAATTATAGGTGTCAGTGCTAACCCAAAATTGTTTCTTTCTGATATCAGTCGCAGGAATAGCATCATAGAGACCTTTGTCAATCGCCTTTCTATCGCCGGCCCACTGGTAGCTATAGGTATAGGCATCCATTTGGCCCCACCATGAAACCAGATCAAGACCATTGTCAGCGGTAATATCCACACCCCACATCCAGGATGGAGAGCTGAGATTATTGAAGCCGCCTTTTTTAGGATCTGTCCCAAAAACCACTTCACTGGCAGGTAAAATTGTAAAACCACCCCTTGCAATAACATCGGCTGTCAAATCTTTCGCTTTGGCATAATTGTCTCCCCCCATTAATGCATACACATACGCAAGCATTCCTTCGGCAACATACTTATTGATCTGGTGCTTTCCGGTTCTTTGAAAGGTTTCCAGCAAAGTAACCGATTCAGTCAAATCTTTTACAATTAAATCAAAAACAGCCTGGGTAGTACTCTTAGGTTGATTTGGCTGAATAGGATCTGTATAAACAGGTAAAATTTTCTCTGTAGGATTATAGCTGGTAGCGAAAAATTGGGACAAATAAAAATAACTATAAGCCCTCATCGCTTTAGCCTGCCCCATAATATGCTTATTTGCATCCAGTTCCGGCACTGCATCATTACCGCCAAGAGCCGATATAACTGAATTCGCTGATCTGATCAATCTGTAATAGTATCTCCAAACATAATAATTACCTAATTGGGTATAGTCAGAAGTGACTGTGAATTCCGTTAAACTACGATACCACCCATAGGCACTAACCGTTAAAGCCAAATCGCTTGACAAAAAATCGCTATAAATGTCATATCCCTTTTGGCCAAAATCATCGTGAGCTAGAGGGCTACTCCCACCAGTGCCTGTTTGAAACATAAGCGTATATATTCCACTCATGCTGCCTGCCACTACATCAGGATTGTTTTTAGCAGCCTCTGCAACTTGTTGTTCCGTCAGAAATTGTGTCGGCTGAACAACCAGGAAATCTTTCTTACACCCTGTAAAACCTACAAGTACCAGGGCTATAAAAGAGATGATATATGTTTTTTTCATATTAAAAAATTTAATGTTGCAAATTTTAATTTATGTCGTTTTAAAATTTAACTCTTAAACCCAAAGCATACGTACTTAGAGGAGAGTATCTATACATATCTGACGAACCAACTTCATTGGTTGAAGGATTAAAACCATCCCTTGCACTCAATAAAAATAGATTATCGCCTGTCACAAATATGTTAAAAGAGGAGATCCCAATTCTTTCAGTAAGCTTTTTAGGAACAGTATAACCAACCCGAACACTATTTAAGGATAAAAAATCAGAGTTAGTTATATACCTGGTCGAAGAACTCGCAACATTTACATCCTTGCCGCTTGATAATCTTGGCACATTTGTAATGTCGCCCGGCTTTTGCCACCTGTTCAGAATATCTGTTGACCAGTTGTTGTTTCCTATTACCCTATTATCCATGAGGGTAGCATAAGCGCCATCATAAGAATAACCTCCCAGGCTATAGATAAACTGGGCGCTGATGTCAAAATCCTTGACTCTGCCTTCCAATCTAAAAGCCCCGCGCACTTTTGGGATAGCCGATTTGCCGACATATTTTTGAGTCGCGTTGGCGTACGTTTTTGTTGTTGTTCTGCTGATGGCACTATCAGGATTTGCAGTAGTGTATTCGTACAAGGAAGTAATACCTTCGCCAGTATCCAAAACACCGTTTCTGTTGAGGTCATGATAATTTTGATACCACATTGTTGTACCATCGGCCGGATCAACGCCCGCCCATTCTCTTGTGTAAAAATCATACAAGGAATGATTTTCTGACCTGCCGTACAATCCGGAAATATCCAGAACTTTTGGCTTTGATGTTGCCGGGTCAATTGGCATATTAATGAGCTTGTTGGATAGAAACTCCCCGTTAACGGTAAAATCCAAGCCGTAGTCACGTTTGTTGATGATGTGTGCAGTCAAATCAAATTCCAGACCACTGTTCCTTAAAACTCCGTCATTGACAGTAATAAGCGCATATCCCACAGAAGGACCAACACGCCTGTCGAAAACAAGATTAGACGTATTTTTATCATAATAATCAAGAGAACCATCTAAAAATTTTCCTAAGCTAAACTCAATACCGGTCTGGAACATTTTCGATTTCTCCCAGGTTAAATCCGGATTTCCAATGCTACGGGAAGAAATGGAAATTTGATTGTTCAGGTTACTTACATCAAAAGTATTGTAAGAAGGATAATACCCAACACCTTGCTGTTCACCAATAATACCGTAACTGATTTTATATTTCAGAAAGCTTACCAAAGGCAAACTCTTCATAAAGGATTCTTTGGTAACTACCCACGATAAACCTACAGAACCAAAATTATCCCACTGGTTTTTCCCGATGAACCGTGAAGAACCATCACGCCGCACTGAACCGGAGAAGTAATATTTGTTCCCATAATTGTAGTTAACCTGTCCAAAGTAACTTTCCAGTCTCACCTGGTCGGTATAAGAAGTCGGAGGAGAAGATACAATCACAAAGTTGTTCAAATCATCAATATCGGGGTGAACCATTTTCTCTTTGCTTGCAGTAGCAATTTTTCTTTCCCATGAATTACTTTCATGCGCTGCAAGCGCTTCAAAATTATGCTCGCCAAAACCCTTTTTATAGCGGAGCAAATTAAGGAAGTTATAGGTTATTAACTGGGAATCTTCTTTATAGATTGACCCACCCTGTCCGGCAGCTGAACCATAAAAAGGATTATTCAGGCTGTTGTATTTGCTTGCATAATATTGTGCACCAAATGTAGATTCAAAAGACAGATTCTCACTGAATTTAATATTCCAACCAAAATTGCCGGCAAATTGATTTCTGATTGTATTGCTTCTGTTAAAATGGGCATCCGCTATGGAATTGGTCAAAGCGCCAAAAGCTCTTCCAATACCGTAATCGTACTGGTTACCACCATATACGGGATCCTTGATAATTGTACCGGTGGCATCCCTTAAAAATAGGGGGAAGATGGAAGGCATGTTATCCACAAACCAAAAAATACTTCCTGAATCGGAGGATTGTCCATTGTCGTTCGTCTCCGTTCCCGAATAGCTCATTTTTGCCGTAGTAGTCAACCATGGTTTAACTTTGCTCTCTAGGTTAATTGTTGCATTGTATCTTTTAAAATCTGAATTAATAATGTAACCTATATCATTTAAAAAACCGAAAGAGGTAAAATATTTTGTCTTTTCATTGCCTCCGCGGAAGGTGACATTGGCTTCATTCCTGGACGAGTTTTGAAAACCATAATCTTCCCAGTTTTCAGGGGAATATTTTCTTGTAACCCCAGATATATAATTATGTGTGGCAGGATCAATCAGGTTAGCTGCTGTCGCATTCCACATATTATACTTTGGATCGATGGTTGATGGTGTAAATAAATTGTCATTGGCATATTTAACCGGATCACCGCTGGCCAAAGCAACACCTTTGTTGTACAAGGCTTCCCAACTTAAACCAATATATTGTTCAGGTGATTTTATGGTACTGTATCTTGGGAGGGAACTTATGTTCATACCCGTTTTTAAATCTACTTCAATCACTGAAGTGCCAACCTTTCCAGCTTTAGTGGTTAATAAAATAACACCGTTTGCACCCCGTGAACCATAAATTGCGGTTGCAGTTGCATCCTTGAGAACTGTCGTAGATTCAATATCATTGGGGTTTATGGAGTTAAGTGACCCTGAAAAAGGAACACCATCCAAAACGTACAACGGATCCCTATTCCCATTGACTGAACCAAAACCTCTGATCCTGACGGTAGCGCTCGATCCGGGTTGCCCTGAAGTATTGATAACCTGAACCCCAGCAGCCTCACCAGCCAAGGATTGTGAAACATTGGACACCGATTTTACCTGAATGTTTTCAGTTTTAATCGTTTTAACCGAACCGACAAATGATTGTTTTGTAGTTGTACCATAACCTACTACAACGACCTCATCCACTGCAACAGCCTCTGACTTCATTGAAACTTTGTAACTATTTGAGTTAGTTATGATCACCTTCTCAGAAGCCATCCCCACAAAAGAGATGAGAAGTGCTTTTGCACTATTAGGAATTTTTAGCGTGAATTTACCATCCATGTCTGTAATGATTCCAAGCGTAGAACCCTCCACAACGACCGAAACCCCGGGAAGAGTTAAACCGTCATCAGCAGAAGTCACAACACCCGTAATTGTCCGGGTTTGTGCGAAGACAACCTGTAAACCTATAAATCCCAGGAATACAAGCAACAGCGAAATTTTTCTCATAGACAAATTTTTAGCGTTATACAAAAATTAAACAGTAATATGTTAGTAAACAAAAAATTGATTCATCTTTTTCGAACGGTTCATCAAAAATTCAAATTACTAAGGAAACAATGGCAACAAAACCTATTCAAAGCATAAAACCCCCTTTTTAAAGGGAATTTTAACCTTAAATAGCAAATATGTTAAAAATTGTTATCCGATGCAAATATATTTAAAGAAAACATTCTTGCAATAGTAGAGAATATTTCTTTTGGCTGAGTTATAGTCAATTAACATGACAAAAATCATGATTTTGGAGTCCAGAAATCTGCCTTGAAATCTATAATGTTGTATATCTGTGAATTAATTAAAACTATTGAGCAAATTGTTAAATAGTCCGGAATCATTTTAAATTATTGTTATATTTTTACTTTTTTGACCATTATATATACCAATGGGGGTTACATTAAAATATTTAGGCTTTTTTGAACCCGGACCCCAAATTATTGGGGGATGAATAAAAATAATTCTTCTCTCCAGAACTAATAAATTTTCCCGGTTGGTCATTTATGTCGGGAAAATTGACAAATAATAAATAGATAGATATATAATTACCTCTATTTTTAAGCTAAATTGCCTAAAAGGTGATTATTTCTCAAAAAAGTCAGCAAGCGGCAGCGAATTATAGAATCTCCATCAATTGTACCAACCGGGATATAACCGTTGTCGTTGTTTTTGGGGATGAATCGGGAAACTCGTCAGAACCCTGCGGAAGCTTTTCGGGGTTTGGACAATAATAAACCTGGTCGATCCCGAACTGCATGGCCCCTATGATATCGGCGTCCCAGGAATCGCCTATCATCAGACTTTTTCTTTTGGGTGCATTCATTGACTTGACCGCATATTCAAATATTTTCCTGTGCGGTTTCTGTGCTCCGACCTCTTCAGAAATAAACATCTTGTCAAAATATTTTTTCAAACCGGATTGCAATAGCTTGTCGGCCTGCACCTCCCTGAATCCGTTGGTAATAATGGCCATCCTGTATTTATGGTGCAGATGATCAAGTACTTCCATGGTCCCTGGCACTAGTTTCAATTGTTTGGGCATTTCCTCAAGGTAAGCTTCGTTCATTGTATCTCCCATTCCCGGCATAGGAGTGTTATTCAGCTCAAGGGACTCTTCAAACCGGAGTCCCCTCAAAACATTCTTGGTAATCTTATTCTCGCGGTAAAGTGCCCAAAGTCGCTCATTAACCTGGTGATAAATGGTAAAATAACGATCATACTCCCCTATTTTTTGAAGTAGATCCATCTTATGCAAAGCTATCCGCAATGCGTCATAAGAATTGGCATTGAAATCCCACAGGGTGTTGTCAAGATCGAAGAAGAGATGAGTGTATTTCATTATTCCTCCTCTACATCCTTTTCTGCCCTCTTCTGGCTGGGTTTACCTTCCAGAACAACCACAATCTCTCCTTTCACCTGTTTGGAGGAAAAATGTGCCAGCGCGTCAGAACATGTGCCCCGGAAATTTTCTTCGTATATCTTACTCAGTTCGCGGGATACAGACACCAAACGTCCTGCACCAAAATGTGTGATAAATTGTTCCAGCAGTTTGACCAGCCTGAAAGGCGACTCATAAAAAATCATGGTCCGCAACTCAGCTTCCAGTTCTGTCAGCTTCTTCTCACGCCCCTTTTTCTGTGGAAGGAATCCTTCAAAACAGAACCTGTCACTCGGGAAACCCGAATTGACGAGTGCCGGGACAAAGGCAGTGGCACCGGGTAGACATTCTATCTCTACTCCCTTTTCAATGCATGTCCTTACCAGGAGAAAGCCGGGATCAGAAATAGAAGGTGTACCGGCATCGGAAATCAACGCGATGGATTCACCCCCAAGAATCTGATCGGCAACACGCACAACGGTTTTGTGTTCGTTGAACTTGTGATGCGATGCCAGCTTTGTTTCAATTCCATAATGGCGGAGCAAATGAGAGGACGTACGGGTATCTTCTGCAAGGATGAGGTTAACCTCCTTTAAAATCCGCACTGCCCTGAAAGTCATATCTTCGAGGTTACCAATCGGAGTGGGAACGAGATACAATCGGCTCATGAGTAATGAATTAGGAGTTAGGAGATATGAGATATGAGATATGAGTTATGAGATATGAGATGGAAAAACAGGTTGAAATAAAATTGAAACAGATAGAAATATATGGAAATATTAATTGCAGTAGACAACAATATATTTCCCTATTCCCCTAATTTCAATTTATTTCTTTCCCGTCAGGAAAATCTTCTTTTTACGAGCTGGACAAACTTCTCCGAAGCTTCATTCTTGGTCCATTTGAAATTAGATTTCATGTAATCAACTGCATCTTTGATAGTTGACAGTCGATCGAGTGCCGCAACGGTATCATCCAATCTCGATTTATCATTGTCAAAGAGTTCGCGCTGAAACAGGTACCGGTCGTTCAGGCTTAGGCCCTCCTTCAGGCTTTTTAAAGGAGAAGCCTTAAACTGAGAGACCGCTTCTTTCTGGTCGTCAAAAAGGATGTTGGATTCTTCCCTGGCCTCAGGAACCGGTGTCGGCTGTACAACAGTAGGAATGACCTTCTGAAGTACCGGTGAAGCGACAAACGGTTCAGCTTCAGCTTTTGGAACTTCGGGCACAGGCTTGGCTGCCTTGCCCTGCCCAATTACCGTCTCCTGTTTTGTATTAACCTCTATTTCAGGCACAAAAATTTCAGAAGATTCGGGTTGAACAGGTTCAGGTGACTTTCCCTCTTTGGAAGGTTCGGCAATCCTCCTGGTGTCCGGTTTGTAGGGGGAAATTTGCTGCATAAGCATTTCAAATTCACGAACAACCACCTTACTCCTGGATAACGCCAGTTCTACCTCCTCTTTCGAAAGATTCGAATCTTCTATCATGCCTGATGCCAACTGGTCGAGCAATCCCAGTTCCTGTTTTATTACCTTGAGCCATATATTCTTGTCCATCATTAATTATTTAGTGAAAAAGGGTAAATTAAAACAACCAGTTCCCAGTTTCGGTTTTGGCTTAACAAGTGAAAATTGCTTGTTTTATCGCTATTCCCTTCCATTGTTTCATTCATTTTGGTAAAAATACAAATTTAACGGCATCCATATACCAAAGTAATGGACAATTGACAGAGGAAAAAGTATATTAACCTTCTTTCGCAGAGAATAAATTAACAACATTTTTCAGACTATTCCTGAGGATAAACTGATTGAAATCATTCCTTTAAAAATAATATTATGAGCATAAAATCGACCAGTTACCTACTACTACATTAAATTTTCAGTTCAATCAGAGAAGAATTACTTGTTCATACATCCAAATTTTTCAAACATGAAGCGGAAAAAAACTATTTTTGAAATATGTTTATCGAAAGCAATTTAAATAACGGACGCAAACGGGGCTGGATAGAAGTTATCTCCGGGTCAATGTTTTCAGGAAAAACCGAAGAACTGATTCGCAGGCTTCGGCGTGCCGAAATTGCCAGGCAGCGTGTTGAAATTTTCAAACCAACAACAGATACAAGATACTCCGTTAACGAGGTCGTTTCCCACAATGAAAATTCCATCCGGTCGACGGCCATTGACAACTCCTCAACTATTTTATTGCTATCAGGAAATATTGACGTCATTGGCATCGATGAAGCCCAGTTTTTTGACGAAAACCTGGTGGAAGTATGTAACAAACTGGCGGATATGGGGATCAGGGTCATTGTTGCCGGACTGGACATGGATTTCAGGGGAATGCCTTTCGGCCCGATGCCCGGGTTAATGGCCTGCGCCGAGTATGTTACCAAGGTTCACGCAGTTTGCATGAAATGCGGCCATATCGCTCACTTCAGTCACAGGTTTTCAGACGCTGAGAAACTGGTGGTTCTTGGCGAAAAAGATAGCTACGAACCTTTGTGCCGTGAATGTTTCCATGGGATAAACCAGAAAAAATGATTGCTTACCAACTATCCGAAATTGCCGGTATCATTGGTGGAAGGCTGATACCTCGCGGTACTGACGCGGATCCTGCCATACGGTATCTCTCCTTCGACAGCCGGACCATACTTTCAGGCAGTGAGACTCTCTTTTTCGCTTTGAAAAATGAGAGAAATGACGGACATAAATACTTGCCGGATGCGCTGAACCGGGAGGTTCGCTCTTTTGTCGTCGAAAGGATTCCTGAAAATTTGAATGGCATGGCTGCTGCCACTTATATCGTTGTCGACAATACCCTGAACGCATTACAAAGGCTTGCGACCTATCACCGCGGAAGGTTCAGCTACCCGGTAACAGCAATTACTGGCAGCAATGGCAAAACAATCGTCAAGGAATGGCTGGCCGAACTGCTGGGCTCCCGGCAGCATGTCATAAGAAGCCCTCGCAGTTACAACTCACAGATCGGCAATCCATTGTCTGTCTGGCTAATGGACGACAGTTTCGACCTTGCACTATTTGAGGCAGGCATTTCCAAACCGGGAGAAATGGAGAAACTGGAAGCCATTCTGCGCCCGGATCATGGTATTTTCACCCATCTTGGGAATGCTCACCTGGAAAATTTTTCCTCTCAGGAAGAACTGGCTGCCGAAAAGGTAAAGCTTTTTGTAAACTGCAAGCTGATAGTCTATTGCCAGGATTTTGACCTTATTCAGAAGGCGATTTCCAACCAGGCATTTTCGGAAAATCCCCGGTTTTTCAGTTGGTCAGCCAAAGAAAAAGCTGATTTACAGATACTATCCAGGGAAAACGGCGGCCAATCGACACATATCCGGGCGCTTTACCTGGACAATGTCATTACCCTGGATATTCCGTTCACAGATGGTGCACATATTGAAAATGCCATCCACTGCTGGTCCTACCTTTTGGCAACAGGCTATGAACCAGAAAGTTTCAAAGAATTATTCAGGCACCTTCCGACTGTGTCGATGCGGCTGGAGATAAAGAAAGGAATCAATGGATGTGCCATTATCGACGACAGTTACAATTCCGATACCGCCTCCCTGGTCAATGCCCTGGATTTTCTTGGTCAGCAGAATGATGCCCGGAAGCTCAAACGCACCCTGATTCTTTCAGATATTTTGCAATCCGGGAAAAATCCCGGACAACTTTACCAGGAGGTCGCTGAATACACCAGGCTCTGTCATATTGGCTGCATCATTGGAATCGGCAATGAAATCAGCCTGTACCGCCACCTTTTTAGAGTTCCTGAGGCTCAGTTTTTCCCGGACACTGATGCTTTTTTACTGCAGTTCAGAGAATCGGATTACAGGAATGAAATGATTCTTTTGAAAGGCGCCAGGAGCTTCAGGTTTGACAGGATATCCTCCCTGCTTCAGGAGAAAAAGCATCAAACAATCATGGAGATTGATTTGAGTGCGATGGTTCACAATCTCAACCATTACAGGAGTCAGCTGAAACCGGAGACAAAACTCATGGCAATGGTAAAAGCCTTTTCTTACGGAACCGGATCAGTAGAAGTTGCCAAGATCCTGCAATACAGGAGAGTAGACTATCTTGCCGTGGCAATAGCGGATGAAGGCATTGAATTGCGCAATGCCGGAATTGATCTTCCGATCATCGTGATGAACCCCGAAGAACACAGCTTCATCACAATGATTGAGAACCGGCTGGAGCCAAATATTTATCGTTTCTCCCTGTTGCACAGCTTTGATGAAGCGTTGAAAAGAAGTGCGGTAAGCAACTTTCCTGTCCATATCAAAATTGACACAGGAATGAACCGCCTCGGCTTTAAATCAGCAGAAGAGATAGCCGATCTGGCAGCATTTATCCGGGGAAGAGACACGCTGTATATCAGGTCCGTCTTTACCCATCTTGCCGTGAGCGAAGATTCCCTGAATGACGCTTTTACCAATCAGCAGTTTGAGCAGTTCCGGAATTTAAGCAGCATAATTACCGGGGAGTTTGATTACAAGATTCTGCTGCATGTTCTTAATTCTGCCGGCATTGAACGTTTCCCGGAAATGCAGCTAGACATGGTAAGGCTGGGAATCGGGTTGTACGGCGCCAGTTCGGGACAGTCTGCCCAATTGCGCAATGTCGCTACCTTAAAATCAACCATTTCACAGATAAAGAACGTAACTACAGGTGAATCAGTGGGTTATGGCAGACATTTCATAGCGGTCAAGCCAACCAGGATCGCCGTTATCCCGATAGGTTATGCCGACGGGTACAGCAGAAGACTTGGCAACGGGGTTGGAAAGGTACTGATCAATGGCCGGCCGGCACCTCTTGTAGGCACCATCTGCATGGACATGTGCATGGCAGATGTTTCAGAAATTGATTGCCGTGAAGACGACCCTGTAATTATTTTTGGAGAAGGCCAGTCAGTGAGCAAAGTTGCTGATTGGATGGGTACTATACCTTACGAAGTTCTCACCACCATTGGCCAGCGGGTGAAAAGGGTCTATCACGAGGAGTAGTCACGCTGTTTGACCGGTCAGCCTTGTTTGCTGACTTTTTCCAGTTTCGAAAGTTCTGTAATTTTTATTTTACGTCCATCCATGGAAATAATTTTTTCACCGGCAAAAGTGGAAAGAGTACGGATGGCATTGGAAGCAGTCATATTGGAAAGGCTGGCAAGATCCTCACGGGAGAGGTAGACCTTTAAAGTCTGCCCATCATTTTCAAAACCATATTTTTGCTTTAGAAACAAAATAGATTCAGCAAGCCGGCCCCGAATGTGCTTTTGAGTAAGGCTGACCGTCCTGTGATTGGAGTGTCCCAGTTCCAGGGCAAGATCCTTTAAAAGAGCCAGGGAAAAATTGTAGTTTTTCAACAATACATTGTACAAAATTGGAGGAGGAATAGATACAATTTCGGAATCTTCGATGGCTATGGCTGTGCCATTGTGTGGTTCGCCGGCGATCAGGGACCGGTAACTGATCAGTCCGTTCTCCGTGAACATCCTGATAATCTGCTCTCTCCCGCTAATCCCTTCTTTGATCATTTTCACTTTTCCCTCTTTAAGGTACTGCATCCCGATGGGGGCATCACCCTCCATGAAGATGTATTCATTTTTCCGAAATCGGGAGATGGTGCTGTTTGCATTCAGGACAGACATTTCATCAGATGTGAGCAGATTGAATATACAGTTCTCTCCCCTGAACGGACTTTCAAAGCCAAAATTGTCGGGCATAATGCTGAAAAAAGTGTTTTACAACATCAAAAGTATAAAAAACTTACATATAATATGCGGACCTGTTTTTTTGTGAAGTTATTATAGCGGATACCTTGCGACTATTGGCATTTTCCTTCCAAACCCGAATGCCTTGGAAGAGATTCTCAATGTAGGCGGCGCCTGAAAACGCTTGTATTCATTGCGGTTGACAAGGTTTGCCACCCTTCTGACCACTGCTTCATCATAACCTGAAGAAATGATTTCCTGAATGCTGATAGCCTGATCTATATACTGAAAAAGTATTGCATCAAGCATCTCATACTCCGGCAGGGAGTCGGAATCCTTCTGATCCGGCCGAAGCTCTGCTGACGGAGGTTTCAGGATCGTGTTTGCCGGGATGATCTCTTCATCCCTGTTGATGTACTGTGACAAATTGTACACTTCTGTTTTGTACAAATCTCCAAGGACCGACAAGCCACCGTTCATATCACCGTACAAGGTGCCGTAACCCACGGCAGCCTCACTTTTGTTGGATGTATTAAGCAGAATGTAACCGAATTTGTTTGAGAATGCCATGAGCAGACTTCCCCGGATACGCGCCTGGATGTTTTCTTCAGCCAGATCGAAGGGCAGACCCCGGAACACCACTGAGAGTGCATCATCAAACGCCTCCGTGATACCATGAATCGGGACTATCTCGAACGCCACTTTCAACCGATCGGCTAATGCAATTGCATCCTTGACAGAATGATCCGATGAAAACCTGGATGGCATGAGCAACACTTTTACATTTTCTGCCCCCAGCGCCCTGACTGCCAGTACCAGCGTCAAAGCTGAATCAATACCCCCAGACAAGCCAAGTGTGGCCTTTTTAAATCCTGATTTTCTGAAATAATCAGCAATACCCAATACAAGCGCTTGTTCAATTTTTTCGGAGGTCCCGGTTTGCGGCTGAAGCTCATTAAGATTCTTGTCATTGGTGTCAAAAATTGCAAAATCTTCCCGGAAATAGGCCATTTCCCTGACGATCGTGCCGTTTCGGTCAATCATCAGGGAGCCACCGTCGAAAAGAAGCTCGGTATTGGCCCCTACCTGATTGACGTAGATAATGGGAACCTTGTAGTTTAAGGCGTTCCCAATCAGTATCTCTTTTCTCCATTTTTCCTGGTGGTAGGAGAAAGGAGAAGCAGAGAGGTTGATAACCAGGTCGGGATTCTGTTTGCAATTTTCCTCCATCGGAGAGGTAGCATAAAGATTCTCCCTGCCGAAAGCACTCATTACCTTTTGGTTAAACCAAAGGTCTTCACAGATTGTTACTGCTGCTTTTTCTCCTTTTACCTCAATCAGGTTGAATTCCTTGTTGGCTTCAAAATGACGGTACTCATCAAAAACATCGTAAGTAGGCAACAAGGTTTTGTGGTGAATGCTTTTAACCTTTCCATCCTGCAAAAAGAAAGCGGAATTGTACAGCATCTTACCATTGGGGCTGGGATTGATACTCGGTCCACCCACCAGGGCGGCTATTCCAACACAATGAGATGCAATCCTGTTGATTGAATCAAGCGCTTCCCTGACGAACTCAAGCCGATCCAGCAGGTCGTTCGGATAATATCCGCAAACTGAGAGCTCGGAGAATACGACCAGATCGGCCTTTCCTTCCTTTGCTTTTTCAATGGATGATATTATCCGGGCGCTATTTTCGGGAAAATTTCCAACATGGTAATTCAATTGAGCCAGGGCAATTCTCATAGTTCTCTTTGACGGGGTTAATGATAAAAACGAATTTTCAAAGTCTGCACCAATACTTTTCGGTGATCTTACAAAAATAGATAAATTCACACCGGCAAACAAAGCGATTCACGGGCATTTTATATGCTCGCATTCCAGGTATGTGTATCAAAAATTGTTTACAATGATTCTAAAGAACAAGTCTTTTGGTTTTCTTATTCTGCTGGCAATATTAACGGCCTGCCACCCAAATCCATTAAAAATAAATGTATCAAACATAAAATTAACACTGATTATCAATCGGTTGGATCAGGAATTAGCCGTAATTACCCCGGAGAATGTGCAAGAAGCCGTTCCGGAACTTCGTAAGAAATTTGGCGCATTCTTTGAAGTATACAACAAGGATGTTCTGGCTATCGGAAGTTCACGTGATTCCCTCTACAACAATTATCTGCTTACCTTTTTGAAGGATTCCATCTACATTAATGCAGTTCACTGGACCGACTCTTTATACGGGAACTTTGATCCCTACGCATCTCAACTCAAAAAGGCGTTCCAACATTACCGATATTACTATCCCGATCAGGCTGTTCCCGGGATATACACCTATATATCAGGGTACAACCAGTCTGTTGTCACGGTAAATGACACCATCGGGATCGGCCTTGACAATTACCTGGGACAAAATTGTCCATATTATCGGCGGTTGGGCATATTTGAATATAAAAGACGAAATATGGAACCTGCGAAACTGGTTTATGATGTTATGTATGCTTTGGCTTTCCAGAAATATGAGTTCAAGGGAATTTCAGAGAACCTGGTATCCAATATGATTTACCAGGGTAAACTGATCTATTTTCTGGATGCGATGATTCCGGAGGGTCCTGACAGCCTGAAAATCGGGTTTACAAAATCCCAGCTGGATTGGTGCAGTATCCATGAGCCGGAAATGTGGAGCTTCCTGATCGAAAAGAAATCATTGTTTTCAGGAGACCATATGGAAATAGTGCGATTCATCAATCCCGCACCTTTTACCACCCCTTTCGGACAGAAATCACCGGGCAGGACCGGAGTCTGGATAGGCTGGCAGATTGTAAAGAACTATATGAAGAAGAATCCCGGAACAACCCTGAGAGAGTTGATGGAGGAGAACGATTATCACAAAATACTCAACGAGTCAGGTTACGCACCGCTTTGAAGAAGAGAAGCCGTCTCATTTAAACAATAAGACGGCTTCTTTTCCAGATAGTAAGAGTAACAATTATAGCGGGCGAATTTTGATATTGCGGTACCAGACATCATTCCCGTGATCCTGGAGGCCAATGTACCCTTCCTTGGCAACGTTTGCCCAATCAGGATTGTAAGACGGGAACTTGGAATTCTTTACCAGCTCATTCCATTCCGGTGTCCAGAGATGGAATTCAAGGACGGTCTCACCATTTTGCTTGTAAACGACAGTACCCTGGTAGCAAATAATTTCAATGCTGTTCCACTGGCCGGCAGGCTTGGTATTCTGAGGTTTGGCAGGTAAAAGGTCATACAACGACCCTGCTTTGCGGTTGCCATCTTTACCAAGCAGTGCATCCGGGTGGCGGTCGTTGTCGAGGACCTGCATTTCAGGAGCAGTTCTCCAAATCTCCCAGTTGTTTTTTTCCTGTGCAAGGTAAAAAATACCAGAATTTCCGCCTTCAGAAATCTTCCAATCCATTTTCAGGTCAAAATTCGAAAACTTTTTAACTGCATAAATGATATCTCCGCCGTTGGCTCCGCCGGCTTCGCCGTTTCCGGAACCAATACACTTGAGGGATCCATTTTCTACAGTCCATCCGGCAGGGAATGCCGTCTTGTTAATAGCTCTCCAGCCATCCCCCGTCTTTCCGTTGAACAGCAAAACCCAACCCTGGGCAATCTCCTCTGGCGTCAGAGTATTCATTTTCTGAGCCTGTGCACTTTTTTGAGTACCGGCATTATTGGCAGTTTCAACGCCAGCTTTCATTTGTTGCGCATTAACGCCAACTGCAATCAGCGCAGCAGCGACAAAAATCAGTAATCTTCTTTTCATATCAAAAAATTGGTTATCAAATGTTTATAAAAATAGCTGTAAAGATTATGCGAATAGAACTAAAAATTTCTGTTTGAGGTGAAATTCCGGCACAATACCTGATCCTTCAGACCTTCCTTGCTGTCAATCACAAATATTTGGTAAAATTCAGACAAGTTGGGGCACCTGTATGTCTCTTATCAGACTAAATCTGAAACGATGCGAAAATACAAATTTAATGTAAAAACAAATAAAATGAATCTCAATTACCGGCATAACTAACTATTCATTGTAACTTTGGCAGCTTTTAAAACGTATTTAAAACATATCAAAAGCTACTCGTATGGGTAAAAGAATTGGTATTCTTACTGCTGGGGGTGATTGCCCCGGATTGAACGCAGCAATACGTGGTGTAGGTAAAACAGCCATTCTCAACCACGGAATGGAGGTAATCGGATTTACGGCCGGTTACAGTGGCCTGATTTGGAAGGAATATATTGTGCTTGATGAAGCCAAGTTATCAGGGCTGCTAACCGTTGGAGGAACCATTTTAGGTACATCGCGTGAAAAGCCCTTTAAAATGGAAAAAGGAGAGGAAACCAATGAAAAACCAGCCCTGATAAAGAAAAACTACATTGATCTCGAGCTTGACTGCATCGTTTGCATAGGAGGCAACGGGACGATGAAAACTGCTGCCCAACTGCAAAAAATGGGAATCAATGTCATAGGCATTCCAAAAACAATTGACAATGATGTATATGGAACAGAGGTTACTTTCGGATTCGACTCTGCAGTGACAATCGCCACTGAAGCCATTGACAGACTGCATACTACAGCGAACTCCCACCAACGGGCGATGGTCATCGAAGTGATGGGCCATGATGCCGGATGGATTGCACTTTATGCCGGATTAGCCGGAGGAGGTGATATCATCCTGATTCCTGAAATCAGATACAATATTGATAGTGTTTGCAAGGCAATTGAAAACAGGTTCTCCATGAAAAAGCCCTACTCCATTGTTGTAGTTGCAGAAGGAATTGAGCACCCGTCTAATCTTTCTGCCTCGGCATACCTTGCAGAAAGGATACAGACCCTGACCGGAATTGAGACCCGTGAGACCAGACTTGGATACATCCAGAGAGGTGGCAGTCCTTCGGCCATGGACCGTATCCTGGCTACCCGCTATGGTGCGCACGCCGCGGAGTTGATTGCCAGGGGTGAATACGGACAGATGGTAGCGGTCCGGAATGGTAAAATCGGCTCTGTGCCTTTAGAAAAGGTGGGAGGAAAACTCAGCCTTGTGGATCCGAATGACCAGCTGATCGAAAAAGCCAGAAAAATGGGCGTTTATTTTGGAGATGAGTAAACCATTTCTCAATCAAAATGTCCAATGACTTGGTCCCAATTTGTTGTGATTGATTTTCTCTTGTAAATAATTAACAATAATTACATCAATTTTTTAGTTTTGTAGTTTGATTGTCATACTTGACCAGTACGTGAAAATATTCCGGATAAAAGTTCTATTAATAAATAGTCAATCAATGAAACCCTCATGAACTAGCATTCACCTGGAAGATGAATTATATAGAGAGGATTCCATATGACAAATAAACAATAAATTATATACGTATGAAATACACAGTCCGCTTGTTCACAGTAGCCCTTATCCTGTTTACGGGTTTCAACTCAATGGCACAAACCTCTGCCGATATGCTTTTCGAATTCATGGATCACGATTTTGGAAAAATTAAAGAAGAGGGTGGTCCGGCCAATTACAACTTTAATTTTACAAATACCGGCAAAGTTCCGCTTGTAATATCATCGGTAAATGCATCTTGTGGTTGTACAACCCCTGAATGGAGTAAAGATCCTGTGCTGCCCGGGAAGTCCGGGTTTATCAAGGTCTCCTATAATCCGCTCAATCGTCCGGGAAGTTTCACCAAGACCGTTCTCGTTGTGGCCAACATTCCTGCAGGCTCAAAAATGCTAAAGATCATGGGTGATGTAATTCCCAAGACCCTGACACTGGAACAACAATACCCGATTGAGGTCGGCAAACTGCGGATGTTGAACAACAACCTCTCCTTTGTACGTATCAAAAATAATGAAGTGAAGACTGACTCCCTAAAATTTATCAACACGTCAGACAGTACTGTCAACATTGCCTTCAAAGGTATCCCGGCAAATCTCACAATTAAAGCTATTCCGGCTTCAGTTAAGCCCAAAGGGTCAGGTTTCTTTCGTGTTACATACGACGGCTCAAAAGTCGTTGATCTTGGTTTTCAAATGTCACGCGTCTACCTGGTATTCAACGGGAAAGAGAATTACAACTATGGCATTAACGTGAGTGCAACCGTTGAGGAAGATTTTTCAAAATTAACCAAGCAAGAGCTTCAGAATGCTCCAATGATCGACTTTAACCAAAGGGTTTATGATTTTGGTGAGGTTACAGAAGGGAAAAAAGTTGAATATTCGTTTTTAATTCTCAACAAAGGAAAAAGCGATCTGCAGATACGCAGTGTAAGGGCTTCCTGCGGCTGTACGGCTGCCAACCCTACATCCAAGGTTGTCAAACCTGGAGAGAAAACAGAGATGAAAGTTATTTTTGATTCACAGGGGAAAGTCGGATTACAGAATAAAACGATCACAATCATATCCAATGATCCGAACGCATCCACGAGTATTCTCAGGATATCCGGCACTGTTGTCGCTGTAAAAAAATAACCCGGTCCAATATTTACTGCCCGGGCATAACATAATGAGGGTATCTCAAAAGTTCATTTAACCGCAAAGAACACAAAGAAGGCGCAAAGTTCACAAAGCTAAGATATTATTATAAATACCTTTGCGACCTCTGCGAAATTCCTTTGTGGTCTCAGCGGTTTGATTTTATAACTTTTAAGATACCCTCATTATTTAATATATACCAAAGCATAACACTACAAAAGATGACGAAACCTTCCGATTTTCATCATCCTGAAGATGATCCTGCCTTTATCGGTCTCAAGGTAAGGAAGGGCATTGAGCAGCCTGAGGCTGTCAACACTGACTCTGTTCACCGCTTTCTGAAGAAGAGCATCCGCAGAGAATTAAGTGTCGATGAATATATTGAAGGCATTCTACAGGGAAACAGGACCATTTTAAGCAGAGCTGTAACATTGGTTGAGAGCAACAGGCAGGAGCATCAGCAAATGTCCCAGAAAATTATTGGCAGCTGCCTCCCTTATTCTGGAAAATCATTTCGCATAGGCATTACCGGGGTACCTGGAGCAGGGAAGAGTACTTTTATTGAATCGTTCGGGACTTATCTCACCTCGAACGGCAGAAAGCTGGCAGTGCTGGCTATTGATCCTAGTTCTGAGCGCTCAAAAGGATCAATTCTGGGCGACAAAACCCGGATGGAAGAGTTATCATCCGATCCTAACGCCTATATCAGGCCAAGTCCGTCATCCGGGTCACTGGGAGGCGTGGCCCGAAAAACCCGTGAAACTATTCTATTGTGCGAAGCTGCAGGTTTTGACACCATTCTCATTGAAACAGTCGGAGTTGGCCAGTCCGAAACTGTTGTTCATTCCATGGTCGATTTTTTCCTGCTCCTTCAGATTGCAGGCGCAGGGGATGAATTGCAGGGTATCAAACGAGGTATCATGGAGATGGCGGATGCCATCGTCATCAACAAAGCTGACGGAGATAACATCAACCGTGCCAACAGTGCTGCCACCCTGTACCGCAATGCCTTGCATCTTTTCCCTCCCTCGCCGTCCGGCTGGACTCCCTTGGTGAAAACCTGTTCCTCCCTGAAGAAAACCGGCATCAGCGAAATTTGGGACACCCTCCGGGAATATTTCGCCCTTGTTAAGGAGAATGGCTATTTTTCTGAAAGACGCGCCTCACAGTCAAGGTACTGGATGTTTGAAACTATCGAAGAGGAATTGAAAAATAATTTCTACCATAACAAAACGGTCAGAACGGCACTTTCTCATCTTGAAACACAGGTTTCAGACGACAAAGTAAGTCCCTTTACGGCCGCTCAGAAACTTTTGGAAAAATATTTTGAGGCTATCAGCAAACATAAAGTTCCCCCTTTCTGAAAATGTTTTCTATTTTTGATCTCGACAAACATAAACCGGGTTGCAGACCAACCCTTAAACATAAATGACCATATGATAAAGAAATTATTGTTTCTGGGGTTGATAGCCGGTAGTATCATCTCCTGTTCCAAGCCCGATAAATTTGTGATCAAAGGGGATATCCAAGGAAAGGACAGCGGAAAGATTAAACTGATGAAATATGCTGATGGCAAGTGGATTGCAGAAGATTCCGCCATAGTATCCAAGGGTAAATTTGAGCTGAAAGGCCAATCAGATTTACCGGAACTACGCATTGTAGCCCTGGATCCCCGTGAAATGGTTGCACAGTTTTTCGCGGAGAATGGCTCCATTACACTGCAGGCCTGGTCAGATAGTCTGAACAAGACAATTGTTAAAGGGTCCAAATCAAATGAGACGTTTAAACTCTACCAGGATGAGCTGACGAACCTGACGAAAGAAGCACAGGGAATGCAGCAACGGTATATGGCAGCCCAATCGAAAGGGGATCAGGATGGGATGAAAAAAGCCCAGATTGATTATGAAGCAATGAGCGAAAACTTAAATGTTTATGCCAAGAATTTTATCCGGGAACACAAAAATTCGACTGTATCTCCTTTGATTGCCATGATGCAGTTTGGTCAAACTATCACTGCAAGCGAGATTGATACTCTAATAGCATTCTTTGATCCGTCGATCAGAAGTTCAATATATGTCAGCGAGTTGAAAAAAATCGCTGATAAGATGAGGGCAACAGATGTTGGGACCCTGGCGCCGGATTTTACTCTTCCAACACCAGAAGGCACTTCTTTTACGCTTTCTTCCACAAGAGGGAAATATGTGATGATCGACTTTTGGGCAGCCTGGTGCCAGCCTTGCCGTCGCGAGAATCCCAATGTGGTTGCATTGTATGGAAAATACAAAGACAAAGGATTTGACATAGTAGGTGTCTCCCTCGACCGCACTAAGGAGGACTGGCTGAAAGCTATTGCAGATGACCAGCTTACCTGGCATCAGGTTTCCGAATTGAAATTCTGGCAAAGTGATATCGTCCAAAAGTATGGAGTATCGGCAATTCCATGTACTTTCCTGTTGGATAAGGAAGGAAAAATCATCGCCAAAAACCTTCGTGGTGAAGAACTTGCCCAAAAACTGGAGGAATTGTTGGGCAAATAACAAAGCTCTCAACGAAATGCCAAAAATTATCAATGAAAAGGAGACTTTTTAACAATTTTCCCCTTTTTGTTGATAATTTTTCATTTCTGTATACGCAACCATTTGAACCCTGTTCGCGTCTTGAATAGGGTCGACAATCAAAAAATATCAAAAAATGTTTGATTGCAGGCTTAAATTTCGTTCTTTAACAACTTTAAAAGTTTTTGGAGCCTGTAATTTATTTACTTCAGATCAAAAATCATCTAAAAGTTGTTAAAAGTGGCCCAATTAGAGGATATCATACATAAATGCCGGGATGATAACAGCGGAGCACAGACTGCGTTGTATAATCTTTTCTCGGGTAAGATGTATGGAGTCTGTCTGAGGTATTCAAAAAACTCCGCGGAAGCAGAAGATATTCTGCAGGAGGGGTTCGTCCGGGTTTTTAACAAGATTAAGCAGTTCGAATTTAAAGGTTCTTTCGAAGGCTGGATGAGGAGGATAATGGTCAACACTGCTCTTGAAAAATTAAGAAAGCAGGATCGGCTCTATCCGGTTGAAGAAATGAGAGTCTATGAATCCTCTGAGTGGGTCGAGGAGACCATTTCATCGATTACTGCAGACGATTTGTTGCGAATTATACAGGATTTGCCCCCGCGTTACAGAATGGTATTCAACCTTTATGCAATTGAAGGTTATTCGCACCTGGAAATTGCGGAGCTGATGAATATCTCTGAAGGGACATCTAAATCAAACCTCTCAAGGGCAAGAGTGATTTTACAGAAAAATGTTGAAGAATTTTTTAGTGAAAAGAAGCAGGTAGTGAACAAAGTTTTATGACAACGGAAAATAATCATATTGATCAGCTCTTTAAGGAAAAGTTGGGGAATCTTGAAAAGACTCCTCCGGTTGGCCTTATGTCCGGGATCAATGACAGGATTATTGCCGCGAGAAAAGTCAGGCAGCTCAACCATGTAAAGACTATCATTGGAATTGCCGCAGCGATGGTGCTCATTTTAATGGCTGGCTGGTTCACTTTGGACAGGAATCAAATAGCTGACAATCAGGCAACTAAGCAAACACAAGAAGATATTCCCGCTGACCGGATGACACAGGAAAAAGCATCTTCAACAGTGCAGCCTTCAGAAAATCAGCTCGCCAACAACCAGTCACAACCCATCATCCCGGCCGCTTCACCTGCAACAAAGAAGAGCGGAACCAAAACTGCCCGAAAAGTTTCAGGTTTGAAAACATCGGCGCCTTCCGTAAATAAAGCAAAACAGGATAAAAATAACCCGGCAGCGCTGGCTTCAGCAGACCAGCCAAAGGAGGGACCAAAAGACAAACAGGCCAAAAGCGAGGCTGTACCGTCATCGCTGAAGAAAGAGGCCGGTCCGTTTCAGAAAACAAATCCGACGCAGTCAGGAAATAAGCAATACTACTCAGCGTATAATACAGGGAACCCTCCTGAAAAGAAAACCGGAAATAGTTTAAAGCAATGGAGCCTGAAGGCAGAAATTGCACAAACCTTCACTACGATGCAGCATTTTGCATCTTCAAGTCCTGAAAGTAAATCCATCAACACGGTTGGCGGTGGAATGATTGCTTCAGTAAGATTGAGCAGAAAGGTGACACTTAGTTCCGGAATCAGGTTCACCCAAATGAAACAGGGAACTCATACCTCCTATACTTTAAACAATACAGCCGGGATCATTTACCTGCAACCGATTGAGAAAAAGGGCAACATCACAAGGGACGTATCACTATATCTGCCGGCAGTTTCCAGCATTGTATATTCCAACGGCATGAAGACTAATCCGGAGAATGTATTTATCTCTGACCTTTCACAGGAGTTCCAATACCTTGAAGTACCGATCCAGGCTAATTACAGGCTATTCGAAAATAAATTTTCAGTGGGTGTGACAGGTGGCATCAGCACCAATTTTCTTATTGGCAACAAGGCTACGATTACTGAAAACGGTATCAAGCTATCATCGGGAGATACAAATAACCTTCGTGATGTCATTTATGCCGGATCTGCCGGAATTGAACTCGGCTACGACCTGGGCAAGAGAATGATCCTGACGGTGGAGCCAAGGGTAAAACAATACCTTCACTCTGTCAGCAGCAACGACCTGGTGAACGTAAAACCTTTGCAGCTGGGAATTTTTACCGGGATCAGCTACACTTTTGAATAATTTCCTGTTGATTTCTCTCCATTACAACAATCTCCATCATCTAACTGGAGGCTACAATGCTTTTGTCAGCGAGGGTTTTTCTTATTTTCCCGTATACCCTGCTTCTTCTTTCAATTTCTTATCAGGGATTATCTTGTCTCCTTCAGAGTAAAAAAGTATCTTTGCCGATTAATCCGATTGTTAATTCCGAATATTTCAATAGATGTTCAATTACAGATACTCCCTCACAAAACTGTCCCTATTCTTCTCCCTGTTAGCTATTTGCGCAATATCATGTGGTCTGTTTATCAATTCAAAAACCGAAAAAGTACAACCTGTACAGGAAGTTAAACTGTTAAGTTCACCTGTCGAAGTACCCACTTCCATTGAATTTGCAGGAGAAAAAATATCGCTGGAAAACTTTGATGTACGCGAGTCGCTGGACCGTGAATTACTGGTTAACAGTTATTTTCAGTCTCAGACCATTCTTTACCTGAAAAAATCAAAACGGTACTTTCAGCTGCTTGAACCTATCCTTAAAAAGTACAATATTCCGGATGATTTCAAATACCTGGCCCTGGCGGAGAGCGGATTCCAGGAAAGGGTCGTATCTCCCGCCGGCGCAACAGGCTTGTGGCAACTGATGAAAAAAGCCGCCATTGAAAACGGACTTGAAGTAACCGCTGAAGTTGATGAACGGTACAACATGGATAAATCAACTGAGGCAGCCTGCAGGTACCTGGGCAAATCCTTCCAGGAATACGGCAGCTGGGTTGTTGTTGCTGCTTCCTACAATGCAGGGATTAATGGGATCAAACGGCAAATAGAACTTCAGGACAGCAAAAATTATTTTGACCTTCTGCTGAATGATGAGACTTCCAGGTATGTTTATCGTATTCTTGCCCTCAAAATTATTATGGAAAACCCGGAAAAATACGGATTTAAGATTAGCGAAGAAGAAAAGTATCCAGTTCTCAAATGCAAGGAAATTCCCCTGAGCGTCAGCGTTACAAATTTTGCGGTATATGCAAATCAGCAAGGCATTAATTATAAAATTCTAAAATATTTCAACCCCTGGTTAAGGCAGTCGTATCTCAAAAATCCGGCGAAGAAAACCTATGTGATCAAAATTCCTGAGCCTGGAACGCGCACTTTTGAGCTGGACAAAAATTGAATCTGAATTTCATGGATGGTGAAGAAAAAATCCAGGTGAGGGGTGCCCGGGAGCACAACCTGAAAAATATTACTGTTTCAATTCCCCGGAACAAGCTGACTGTCATTACAGGGCTGAGTGGCAGCGGAAAGTCATCACTGGCTTTCGACACCATTTATGCAGAAGGGCAAAGACGGTACATCGAGACATTCTCCGCTTATGCAAGAAGTTTCCTGGGTAACATGGAACGTCCCGATGTGGATGAGATTACCGGACTTAGCCCGGTTATTTCCATCGAGCAAAAAACCACCAACAAAAACCCCCGCTCAACAGTCGGCACTGTTACAGAAATCTATGATTTTTTAAGGTTACTTTTTGCCCGCGCCGGAGAAGCATTCTCCTACAATACGGGAGAAAAGATGGTAAAGTACAGCGACGACCAGATCATTGATCTGATTATCAAAGATTTCAATAACAAGAGGACCATTTTACTTGCACCTGTTGTCAGGGGACGCAAAGGCCATTACCGCGAACTGTTCGAACAAATACGCAGGAGGGGATTTCTGCATGCCAGGGTCGACGGCGTTATTGTGGAACTGACTCACGGATACAAAGTTGACAGGTACAAAAGCCACGACATCGAGATGGTGATAGACAAGCTTGTTGTGGAAGAGAAAGACAGGAAAAGGTTGCGGGAGTCGCTTGACAGGGCCATGAAACATGGCGAAGGCATTGTTATGATACTCGATCCTGATGCCAACACCGTGCGATATTTCTCCCGCCACCTGATGTGCCCCACAACAGGTATCTCCTACAACGATCCAGCACCTCACAGTTTTTCGTTCAACACGCCCAAAGGTGCATGTCACAAATGCAACGGACTGGGAGAGATTAACGAAATTGATTTTTCCAGGATCGTCCCCGATCCTTCACTCTCGATAAGCCAGGGAGGTATCGCTCCCCTGGGCGCCTATAAAAACACCCTCATTTTCTGGCAGTTGGAGGCCCTTGCCGAAAAATACAATTTTACGATGAAAACCCCTGTCGGGGAGATTGATGAAGAGATACTCAACGCCATACTCCATGGTACCGGAGAGAGGATCCAGTTAAAAAATTCTCCGCTGGGAAGTTCCATTGACTACATGATGACTTATGAGGGGATTGTCAAATATATTGTGAACCAAAAGAGTGACAATCTTTCCAAAAGCGCGCAAAAATGGGCAGATCAGTTTCACAAGACCTGTGTATGCCCTGAATGCAACGGACAACGGTTGCAGAAAGAACCGCTCCATTTTAAAATTGACGGGAAAAATATCGCGGAACTGGCAAAGATGGATATCAGCGAACTGTCCGCTTTCTTTTCCGGGATTGGTGATCGACTAAGTGCACGGCAGCTTTTGATTGCCACCGAGGTGAACAAAGAGATTCAGACCAGGTTAGGATTTCTCCTTGATGTCGGACTAACCTACCTGTCGCTGGATCGTCCGTCAGCCACCCTTTCAGGAGGCGAGTCACAGCGCATACGGCTGGCAACCCAGATAGGGTCCCAACTGGTTAATGTATTGTACATCCTGGATGAACCCAGTATCGGCCTTCATCACCGTGACAACCTCAGGCTGATCCGTTCTCTCCAGCAACTGCGCGATACAGGTAATTCAGTCATCGTCGTAGAACATGACCGTGACATGATGTTGCAATCTGATTATCTTATCGATATGGGTCCCCATGCAGGCCGTTTCGGAGGGGAGGTTGTCGCCGCCGGCATCCCATCTGAAGTATTAAAAACTGATACACTGACATCACAGTACCTGACAGGTAAAAAAGAGATTTCTCTCCCTGCTGCGAGAAGAACAGGCAACGGGAAAGTTCTGTCTATCAGGGGCGCATCCGGGAATAATCTTAAATCTATCGATGTAGACTTCCCTCTCGGGAAATTTATCTGCGTTACAGGTGTATCAGGAAGCGGAAAATCCACCCTGATCAACGAAACACTCCTTCCCATCCTGAGTCAGCATTTTTACAAATCGATTGATGATCCGCTTGCTTACAAAGCCATTGAAGGCATAGAACACCTCGATAAAGTTGTACAGGTTGACCAGTCCCCGATAGGCAGAACCCCACGATCCAATCCGGTAACTTACAGTGGCGTTTTCACAGAAATAAGGACACTGTTTACGCTACTACCTGAAGCCAAAATACGGGGTTACCAGCCAGGACGTTTCTCTTTTAACGTTAAAGGCGGACGATGCGAAGCCTGTGAAGGAGCAGGACTAAAAACCATCGAGATGAATTTTCTTCCGGATGTATATGTGCATTGCGATAAATGCAACGGAAGGCGTTACAACCGCGAAACCCTGGAAATCCGCTTCAAGGGGAAATCGATCAGCGATGTACTCGATATGACCATTCAGCAAGGTGTTGCATTTTTTGAAAACCTTCCGGCGATAGCGCACAAATTGAAAACCCTGGAAGAGGTTGGACTAGGCTATATAACCCTGGGACAGGCTTCCACAACATTATCCGGAGGAGAAGCACAGCGGGTCAAACTGGCCACTGAGCTCAGCAAGCGCGATACCGGTCGCACGCTTTATATCCTCGACGAACCCACCACCGGGCTCCACTTTGAAGACATCAGGGTACTGCTGGGTGTACTGGACAAGCTGGTGGACCGTGGCAATACGGTGATCGTCATTGAGCACAATATGGAAGTTATTAAAATGGCTGACCATATTATTGATATTGGTCCGGAAGGCGGCAGGGATGGCGGAAGACTGCTTTGCGCCGGAACACCTGAAGAACTCATGATGAATGAAATCTCCTATACCGCGAAATACCTGAAGGAAGAGCTTGGAAGAAATTTGCTAATTTGCTAATGTGCTGATGTGCAAATTGAAAAACGGAGAACGGAGAAAGAGAAAGGTAGAATCAGTATAAAGAAGAAAATGGTATTGAAGACAGAGTCCTGGCGTACGAAAGCATGCCGTATTACATTAATTATTAGAATTTTAATTAATTTCGTAAAATTTGGAATTCAACATAGAAGCATTCTTAACAATTAAGAATCATTATGGACAGAGCAGAGCCAATCGCTATTGAACTGTTTTATACCCTTACCTGTCCAAACTGTCGGGTTATGAAACGAATGCTTAAGGAGGTACTACCCGGATTCGGTGACAAATTCAGGCTTGAAACTACCATGGCCAATTTACCTGCAGGTATGATAAGAACGTTGAACCTTGGTATTCACACTGTTCCCACTTTACTGATAGACAACAAAATAGAATACAGAGAAGTTCCCTCAAAAAATGAATTGATAAATAAACTCAAAACTTACTGAGAATGGAAGCCAGGAAAAAACTAAGATGTCCGATGGGTGTACCCGGAGGTGTGTTTGCCGCTTTAGTCGGATTAGGCGGAATTATTTGTTGTGCAATTCGTGCAGACTGGCCGGGCCTGGCTGTTTCAGCTGCCCTGTTCTTCCTGGCCGGACCATTTGTCCGTGTTACCATGATGGTCCATTCCGCCAATGATCGCCTTGACGAACTGGAGAGCAGGATGAACGAAAAAGAATAAACGGAACTATTTTCTTAAGAGATTTATTAAAACGGCAATTGGAGGTAATGTACCTCCGGAAATTGTGTGTCCCTGCATAATATGAAGAATATAGAAATTTATTGCGTCAATACCGGAACCAGGGAATATTTTCCACTTGGAACAACGCTTTCTGAGATAGCCGGCAAACTTGGAATTATCCTGGAAGGGCCTATCTGTGGTGCATTCGTGAACCACAGGGTGAAACCGATGGATTTTGAATTGGTAAAGCCCAAACTGATTGAGTTTTTCGATTATTCTAACCGCGATGGTCAGAGGATCTATCTTCGCACATTATCTTTTATTTTGTATGTCGCAGTGAAAAACCTCTGGCCTGATGCCAGGCTTAAGATAGACCATGCTATATCAAAAGGATATTACTGTAGCCTGGAAGAACTGGATCATCCGTTGTCCGAAGAAGATATCTGGCTGATTAAAGAGGAGATGAGAACCCTTATTCATAGAAATGTTCCAGTTGAACGAAAAGCAATGCTAACAGAAAAAGCGGTTGAACTATTCGAACAGGAAGGGCTCACCAGGAAAGCTGAGCTGTTCAGTAATTATGGCCGTTTGTATGCACCGGTTTTTGAGCTGGACGGGCATTACAACTTCTTTTATGGCCATCAGCTATTGTCTACCGGACTTGTTTCGAAATTCGGGCTGGAAAAATACTATGAAGGTCTCCTGCTCCGGTTTCCCAAACCGGGTAAATTCGATGAACTGGAACCTGCCACTGAACAGGATAAACTCTTCGGCATTTTCAGGGAACACAAACAACGCGCAAGCTTACTGGGTGTTAGTGACATTTCTCATTTGAACAAGATGATTGCAAACGGTGACGCCGGAAATGTCATCAAAGTATCTGAAGCATTGCATGAAAAGAAAATTGCAGAGATAGCCACCATTATTACAGAAAAGCATGACTCTGTCAACTTGGTATTGATCGCAGGCCCTTCCAGTTCCGGGAAAACCACTTTCAGCAAACGACTGAGTGTTCAGCTGGCAGTCAATGGTTTACACGCAATACAGATATCTCTCGACGATTTCTTTGTCGACAGGGAACATACACCCAAAGATGAAAACGGAGAATTGGATTTTGAAGCGCTGGAAGCTATAGATATTGATTTTTTTAACCGCATCCTGGTTCAGCTGCTTAATGGAGAACAAGTGGAAATGCCAAGATTTAATTTCCAGACCGGAGAACGGTTCTTCAAGGGGGATTTTCTGAAAATGGAGAAGGACAACATCCTGATCATTGAGGGAATTCATGGCCTGAATCCCGGACTTATTCCGATGATTGATACGGAAAAGACCTATCGCATTTTTATATCTGCACTTACGCAGATCTCCTTTGACGAACATACGTATGTTCCTACTACCGACAACCGGCTGCTTAGAAGAATGATCAGGGATGCCAAATACAGGGGATACAGTGCCTCGAAAACAATTCAACGATGGCCAAGTGTGAGACGGGGTGAAGACAAGCATATTTTCCCATTCCAGGAAAATGCGGATATCATGTTTAACTCCGCTCTCGTATACGAACTGGCTGTTCTTAAAAGATATGCCAATACTTTGCTGAAATCAGTGAAGGAAAACGAACGAGAATATGCCGAGGCAATGAGGCTGCTGATTTTTATATCTTATTTCATCTCCATTCCTGAGAATGAGATTCCTCCGACTTCGGTTTTAAGAGAATTCCTCGGAGGAAGCAGCTTTGATTACTGATAAACTGCTTTAAACTCCAGTTTAAAATCATCATCGGTACTGATCCCCATCAAGGAAGGAGGATCTATATTGAACTGTGTCAGTTTCAGATTGAAATTTCCGGTAAAAGTAAGCTTGTTGCCATCTTTGGTAATTTTCCCATGCATCGCAACAGGCTGGGAAATTCCGTGGAACGTTATATTTCCGCTGGAAGTAAAATCACTGCCATCAATTGTGACCAAGCTGCTCACATAAGTTACGTTGGGATATTTAATTGCTTCAGTGACCTCCATCATGTGAGAGTCACGGTTGGCATTTTTACTGTCAAAAGAAGATAACCTGGCAGAAACTGCTACCTGGAAAATTGTACTCCTGTCCTCATCTGTCAGGATAATTGAGTTGACTTCTTTGCATTCTCCACTCCATTCGTGCAACGGATGATGCATCGAATAAGTTATGGAAGACTCATCCTTCAGACAATTTATTTTAACTTTCGCCTGAGCAAAAACATTGAATACCAGAAAGGTAGCAAGAAAAAGAATTCCGATTATTTTCTTCATAACTTAAATTTTGTTTAAGTATACGGCATTGATTCACATATGTTAATTCAGGTCGCAGCCACTTTTAAAATCTTAACTAATATTATGATTTATAAAGGGTTATTACCAGAATAGAAAATCAGTTGAGTTCCCTGAATTGCGCTGTTAAATCTTAAGCTGTCGTACGGAAATTAAAACTTGATCACGATCATTGATGCCGCAAAAGCCCCGAAAGTAGTGTAAGCAGCGGCCCTGTGATAGCGCTTGAGATCAGGATTGCTTTCCAGTTGCCCCGCCAGGATCATTGTGGTAATCATACCTGTAAGATGCACTATAGCAAGGCCTTTGTGCAACTTGATACTGCTGTATCCCTTGCGTTCATTCAACATCTTGGGTGGCGCAAAAAGAGACATGGAGGCGGTAGTAAAATAACCAATTTCAACTGCCGTAGCCAGCGCTTCGTGGGTATCTTTGAGATTCTGGTCAAAATTTCCATTCTGCTCCTGATTATAAAGCTTTGCGCCAACAAACCCCTGTGCTATCATGCCGCCCAAAGTGGCAAAACCCAGTATCTGGTGGGTGACAAGCATGGTTCTGCGGACTTTTAATTCGTGCTGCCTTTTTTCGGGGGTCAGTTCAAAGGCGTTGAAATTGCGCATAAGCCCTTTTTCTCCCCACAGGAGACGTTGGGTAAATATAATCTTATCAGGCAGCAATTTCGTTTTCTCCTGGCCGGATTTATTCATTTCTCCGAGCAAATCAACGGATGTAGTGTCTTTCTGAGCCTGTGTTTTCAGTGAAACCACGGCAAGGATAAAAGCGATCAGTACCAGTATTCTCATGATTCAAGTAATTTCAAATTGAGCAATAATTAAAAAAGTACGTTTGACATACTATTGTGCCAAACGTACCTAAACAAAACTAATATTTTCAATTTTGGTGTAAATAATTTTACCCCAGCAGAGTTTTCACCTTTTCAGAAATCAATTTACCGTCAACTTTCCCTGCAAGTTCCTTGGAAGCGATACCCATCACCTTTCCCATTTCTTTCATGGAGGTCGCACCGCAAGCGGCAATAATAGAACTTACTGCATTTGTCAGCTCCTCATCGGTCATCTGTTTAGGCAAATATGTTTCATAAATTTTCACCTGTGCCATTTCAAATGCCTCCAGGTCAGGCCTGTTCTGCTGTTTATAGATTTCTGCAGAATCACGTCCCTGCTTGGCCAGTTTGGATATCACCCTTATTGCTTCCTCGTCGGGCAGATCTTCCGATCCGCTTTTGGCTGTTTTTGCTTCCAGCAATACTTTTTTAATGTTCCGGACAGCTTCCAGTCTCTCCTTGTCGCGGGCAAGCATTGAAGCCCTGATGTCGTCGTTAACCTGATCGAAGATTGCCATAATTAGATATTTAATGAGAAATGCAAAGGTAATGAAAAATAAAAACGATTAACCCGTTGTAAGTCGCAATCAATCAGCCTTATCATGCAGGAAGGAATTATTCTTTTTCAGCCTGAGCCCATCTTCCGGATTATTGGAGATGGAATAGCGCGACATTGACTTACCGCTGTCAACGGTGCCTCCGGGTTTTTGCTGCTGTTTCATCCTTCGCCGCTCGAATGCCGGTATTTTTGTTAATTCATTGATGTAATCATCTGTCTGACTGTAGAAATCAACGTGCATCACTTTTTTTACAACTTCCGGGGCACCGGAAAAGGGATCAATCATTCGTTTGGGATATAACCGCTGGATCACCTCATCATGCGGATCATCAATCCATTCATGCCCTGACGCTGCATCTCCGGAAAAGAATGTTTCCTGCTGATAAGACGGCCTGTTTAAATCCTGAAAATCATCACCAATAGGGACTCTTATCTTATCCTGTGCTTTGTCCATTTTTAACTCCGGGATGGAGCTGCTTTTGAATCCGGTCGCTACAACTGTTACCGTAAGCGCATCTCCAAGTGATGGATCCACGGCAATACCGTGGATCAGGTCCGCGCTGTTGCCGGCCTTTTCCTGTACGTATTCGTTGACCAGGTTAACTTCATCCATGGTCACTTCATGGGTTTCACCGGAAGTAATGTTGACCAGGATATTCCTGGCTCCCTTGATATCATTGTTGTTGAGCAGGGGAGAATTTATTGCTCCTTCAGCCGCTTTCAGGGCACGATTTTCGCCGCTGAATGTGGCTGAACCCATGATGGCAACACCGGAATTCTGCATGACGGTCCTGACATCCTCAAAATCCACATTGATGAATCCTGTGCTTGTAATAATATCGGCAATACCCCGGGCTGCTGTTGCCAGTACATCGTCGGCCTTGGCAAAGGCTTTGGAGATAGGAAAATCGCCGTAAATCTCCCTGATTCGCTCGTTGTTGATGATCAGCAAAGAATCGACATGTCCTTCCATCAGGCGGATACCTTCGATTGCCTGTTGAATTCTCAGCTTCCCTTCGTTCCGGAAAGGCAGAGTAACAATGCCGATGGTCAGTATTTTATTCGTACGGGCCACCTCTGCAATCACAGGAGCCGCGCCGGTCCCGGTGCCTCCTCCCATCCCTGCTGTGATGAATACCATCTTGGTATTGTCTGAGAAAATTGACTCAATCTCTTCAATATTCTCATTGGCAGAATCCCGGCCTATAGTTGGCTTGTTTCCTGCCCCCCTGCCTTCAGTCAATGAAGAACCCAGCTGAACTTTTACAGGTACCGGGCTTTCCAGCAGATGCTGCAAATCTGTATTGCAGATGGCAAAATCAACATCTTTTATCCCTTGCCTGAACATATGGTTAACCGCATTGCTGCCACCGCCGCCAACCCCGATCACCTTGATAATGTTCTCAGATGCTTTGGGCAGATCGAAATCAATTAGTTCTCTCATGTATGTTGTTTTAAATTATTATTTTCCGTCACAAAAGTGAAAACGCTGCTTTGAAAAACTTTGAAATAAATTATAAATCGTTGAATTTATATTATTTAACCTCCATGTCTTCATCCGAAAAAAGACCACCAAACTGGCTGTTGAACCACTTTGAGATGGATTCACGTTCCGGTTTTTTCGCTGGTTTTTCAGCCGGAATCCCCGGGCTCTTTTCAGCGGAAGTTCTTTCCTTGACAGACAGGTCCTTCCCTGGTAGATCTTCTTCATATGAAAAATCATCTTCCACCGAAATATCCATGAACTCATCCTCCTCCCCGATCGGGACAGCCTCTTTCTGCCCGGCCATTTCATTCTCAGCCGGTGGAACGACCTTATCGATATTGACTTTCTCAGTAATCGGGGCAGTTGTCCTGACCGGGTTTGGATCGTGTTCAAATCCTGTTGCGATGATAGTTACGCTGATCTTGTTCCCTAAAGTCGGATCATAACCATTTCCCCAGATGATGTTGGCATTATCGCCTGCAGCCTGTTGGAGGTAATCTATAATCTCTCCTATCTCACCCATTCTGACCTCATCTTCACCTGAGATGATATTGAGAAGAATATTGCTGGTACCATAAATGTTGTTACTGTCAAGCAGTGGCGACCGCAAGGCATCCTCGACCGCCAGGTAAGCACGGTCGGGGCCTTCAGCGAACCCGGTTCCCATGATAAAGACACCACTGTCCCTCATGACTGTGTTGACGTCGGCAAAGTCAATATTAATATTGCCGTGCAGGGTAATAATCTCGGCACACCCTTTCACTGCTGTACAAACGATGTCGTCAGCTTTAGCAAATGCTTCCCTTGCAGGCAGTTCGCCATATACTTTGTGAAGGTTTTCATTGCTGATCACCAGCATGCAATCCACGTACCTGTCGAGTTTCAGAATGCCTTCCATCGCCTGGTCATAACGCAGTTTCCCCTCTTTTTTTGAGGGCATGGTCACAACCGCAATGGTAAGTATATCCATGTCCCTTGCCAGTTGGGCGATTATGGGCGCAGCTCCTGTTCCGGTTCCCCCGCCCATTCCGGCGGTGATAAAGACCATTTTTGTCCCGGACTCGAGAATCTGCCTGACCTCATCCAAATTTTCAATGGCCGCCTGTTCCCCTTTCCTTGGAGCGTTTCCTGCACCCCGGCCTTCAGTCAGGGTCACACCAAGCTGTATCTTCACCGGTACAGGGCTGTTCGCAAGTGCCTGGGCATCTGTGTTGCAAATCACAAAATCCACCCCTGTTATTCCATTGTGATGCATGTGATTAACAGCATTACTGCCACCCCCGCCGACTCCAATCACTTTGATGATGGAGCTTTTGTGATTCTGGAACCCGAATGATAACAGATCGTCAACTATATTTTCCATATGTGTTATCTTAAGTCAACTATTTTCCTTCAGTATCTTCAAAGAGGCCGTCAATTCCTCCTTTTACCTTATCAACCAGATCCAAAAGCCCGCGTGATTTCCTTTTGACGGGGACTTCTGCCTTTGGCGCTTCCTCCTGAACAGCAGATTCAACTATTCCGGCAGGATATTTCAGATTTCTTGAGTTGATGAGCCCATGAATCAGAATTCCCATTAGATTCGCGGACCCCGGATTTGCCAGCTGATCGTTGAAAAGCTGCTCTTTCATTGCCACAATTGGTTTGCCAAACCTGACATCCAATCCGGTGGTGTAACTGACCAGTTTGTCGATACCGGCAAGGTTGGCACCGTTACCCGTAAGTACAATCCCAGCACCCAGTTTATCCAGGTAACCCGATGATTCCAGCTGAAAATTAACCCATTCCATGATTTCCTCTACCCTCGCCTGGATAATTCCTGCGAGGCTCCTGAAGGAGATTTCTTTCCCGGGCCAGCCTTCCACCTCGGGAATTTGGGCCACCTTATTGTCAGGAGCCATATCAGTCATGGCATAACCGCAATTTACCTTGACCATTTCGGCATGTCGCGGAATGATATTGCAACCTTCTTTAATATCATTTGAAATAACGTTTCCTCCAAAAGGCAACTCAAGTGCCAGCCTGAGTTTGTTTTCATAATAGAGCGAAAGTCCTGTTGTACCGGCCCCAAGATCAAGCAGAACCACGCCAGCTTCTTTCTCATCCTGGGACAGGCAGGCTGTTCCCTGCACAAACGGGTTCACAAAGACCCCAGCCAACTCAAATCCCGCTTTTTCTGTCGCACGCGATAGATTTTTTTCATAATTTTCAGATGCCAGAACGATATTAAAGACGGCATCTATCCGGCGTCCTGCGATACCGGTCGGCTTGTTAATCTCCCTTTCACCATCAACTATGTATTCGGTAGGTACCAGGTGATATATTTTCTCGCCTGCCTCCACCGCGTGACGCCTGGCCTCATCGGCCAAAGCCCTGACAATGGCCGGTGTCACCTCATTTCCTTCTGTCATCCGGTAGCAGGAGTAAGGCCGGTTTCCAATCTTCTGACCTGAAATTCCTGCATACACTTTTATGATCTTCAGCTTTGTTGATCTTTCAAGAATTGATACTGCCTTGCGAATGGATTCGGCCGCTTCATCAATGTTAACCACGACCCCGTTTCGCACTCCCTGTGTAGGGACTTCGCCAAAGGCCAATACATCCAGTTTATTCTCCGGGGTAAAACGTCCCAGGATAGCTCTGGTCCTGTAGGTGCCGATATCAATAGCGGCTGCTAATTCTCTTGTCTGGCTCATCTTATCGTTTTTTTAAACAGATTACCTGATTCTTATATGCAAGGTTGATAGATTTGTAAATAGTCCATCCCCCGTTTTTAAATCCTTCTTTGTAAAGCGCTTTTAAATTTCTGAACTTGGCCTGAAAATCATCGGGCGAGCCGAAATAAATCAGCTGGTCCCCAATCCGGGGCACCATCGTTAGATTTCCATTACTGCCCACATGAATCTGATCGATCTGGGCGCTCAGGAACGGATCTTCCTGGATACAGGTGATCAGCGGAAGCAGCTTTTTTCGCGCAAATTCATAGGCTATCACACCTGAAACCATCAGGACCCTTGGAGTGTAATTTGGGGACCAGTCAATGCTTTTGCCAAATTTATCCATGTAGTAATCGCGACCAGGGACATCGACCCTGAATTGCGGATCCCGCTGGCTTATCCTGACCACGACGGATCCTTCTCCGGGTTTACCCCTGCCAACGATGGAAGTAAAGACTTTGACATCTTCAATCGCCTTAATTTTCCTTAACCCGTCTTCGATATTTCTCAAATCTATCTTGTCGAGGTTCTGCCGGAGGATATTCCTGTTGTGACTTAGTACCCAATCTCTTATCTGACGGCTTCTTATAAATTGATTGTCAATGGAATCAGTTATTTCGACCCTTACATCGGTGCATATGATCCTGTTGCGCTCCCGGATGGTAAATCCCAGGGAAACTGAGACAACCAGGAACACAAAGCACCAGATCAAAATTTTACCAATTCGTTTAAACATCTTCTTTCTCCTTCAAATAGTTTACCAGTGGTTTAACAAGACGATCAATGTCGCCAGCACCCAGTGTCAGTAAAATATCCAGTTGATAATCATCCAGAATTGCCGGAAAATCTTTTGCTGAACATCGTCTTTTAGATTTCAGCTTCATCATATCGAGTATCATTCCTGCATCCACTCCGGGGATTGGCTCTTCCCTGGCGGGATAAATTTCCATCACCAGGGCCTCATCCAGCAAATCGAGGCTTTCAGCAAAACCAGGTGCAAAATCCCTTGTCCTTGTGAAAAGATGCGGCTGAAAAATTCCTGTAATTTTCCTTCCCGGAAAGAGGTGGCGGACAGATTTGATGGTTGCCTCCAACTCTCTCGGATGATGACCGTAATCATCGATATAGATCGTTTTTTTGCCTTTGTAACGGATGTCAAATCGTCTTTCAACACCCTTGTAATCAGGCACAGAAGCCAGAATCTCAGACTTGCTGACACCGTTCAGAAGCGCCATTGAGATGGCGGCTGTCATATTTTCAACATTCATCAGCCCTGGATAATTCAGTTTGATCCCTTTGATTTCGCCAAGCGGAGAAACCAGGTCAAACTCATAGGCTCCATCTTTGACCATCACATTTGCAGCCATAAAATCGGCTGGCTCTGATGCGGAATAAGTGAAATAGCGAATCCCGGTATTCCATTTGCGGTCGATGGCCACACCTTCCCGGTATAGCAATGTCCCGCCTTTGTTAATCTGTGAAACAAAAATAGCAAAGGCCTCCACCAGTTGTCCTGCAGTCCCGTAAATATCAAGATGATCGGGATCCATCCAGGTGATGACCGCCATCTCAGGATACAACCTGAGAAAGGACCTGTCGAACTCATCTGCCTCAGCCACCATCAGGTTGCTGTCATTTGCAGGCAAGAGCATATTCGTCCCGTAATTTCGGGAAACTCCTCCCATGAAGGCAAAGCAGTCAACAACAGATTGTTTGAGAAGGTAAGCGGTCATGGTTGTGACCGACGTTTTACCATGTGTGCCCGCAACGGCAATGCATTTTTTCCCCATGCTAAGGTATCCCAGTACCTGTGAACGCTTGACGATATTAAAATTGTTCACGCGCAACCAGATCATTTCACCAAAGCTTTCCGGCACAGCCGGTGTGTAAATGACCAATGTCGAATCCCTGTCCGACAATGGAGGCATAAGGCCCTGGTCTTCAATAAAATGCACAGGAATTCCCTCGGCAATCAATTCATCGGTCAGGGGAGACGGGGTCTTGTCATACCCGGAGACAAAATGTCCCCCAAATTTAAAATATCGCGCAAGCGCACTCATTCCGATTCCGCCTATGCCAAGCAGGTAAATGCTTTTAATGTTTTCCAGTTCAGTCATTTTTCCCATTTAACAATGAAACAATAACCTCAACAATATCATTTGTTGCCGATGGTGTTGCCATCTTTTCAATATTTTCTGCCAGGGCTGCAAGCCGTTCCCCGTCACCTACAAGTGCCAGGGCTTCTTCAACAAGCCTGCTATTTACCTCTGAATCACTTATCAGCAAAGCCGCGCCCATATCAGCCAGGGTCCGGGCATTGGCTGTCTGATGATCTTCAGCCACATTAGGCGAAGGTACAAGAATAACAGGCTTGCCGACAACACACAATTCGCTGATAGTTCCAGCACCGGCCCTGGAAATAACCAGGTCGGCAGCTGCAAAAGCCAGGTCCATCCTTTGAATGAACTCAAGAAGATGAACATTTGCGGCAGGGTTCCTGTCCAGTTCCCCTTTTAATTCCTGGAAATATATCTTACCAGTCTGCCAAAGTATCTGCACCCCTGACAAACGAATCATATCCAGCTTCGAACGAATGCCATTGTTCAGGGAACGTGCACCCAGACTTCCTCCAACAACCAGAATAACAGGCCTGTCCGAATCCAGTCCGAAAAATTTTAAAGCTTCGCTCCTTTTCCCGTCCAGGTTTTCCAATCCGTTCCTGATGGGGTTTCCGGTAAATACAATCTTCTCCCTGGGGAAAAACCGCTCCATATTTTTGTAAGCAACACAAATTTTGTTGGCCTTTTTCCCAAGCAACCTGTTCGTAACACCTGCATAGGAGTTCTGTTCCTGCAAAATAGTCGGAATACCCATCTGGGCGGCCACTTTCAGTACCGGTCCGCTGGCGTATCCGCCTACTCCTATGACACAATCCGGTTTGAATTTACGGACTACGCTCCTCGCTTTCAGCAATGATGACATCAATTTTGGTAAAAAGAACAGATTCCGCCAAATCTCACCGCGGTGAAATCCGGCAACCGGCAGTCCGACAATAGGGAAACCTGCTGCAGGCACTTTTTCCATTTCCATCTTTCCCAACGCACCTACGAAGAGTATTTCCGCATCAGGGAAGCGTTGTTTCAGACCTTCAGCGATAGAAAGCGCAGGAAAAATATGCCCCCCTGTGCCTCCGCCGCTTACGATGAACCGATGGTTGTCCATATATTTATTTTTCAATATTCAATACAATTTCATCATCAGTATAATCCTCGACCTCAGGTTGTTCAGTTTTATCCTGCCGGAGTAGTTCCGATTGATTTTCAGCGCTTATGCTGAGCAAAAATCCGAACACAATGGCGGTAAAAATTTGCGATGTCCCTCCCCAGCTAATCCAGGGAAGTGGCTGACCTGTCACAGGTATTGCCCCCGAGGATACGCCCATATTAACCAATGCCTGCAGCAGGATCAGGGTCACAGCACCGGTAGCCAGGTAGAGGGGGAAAGTCCTTTTACAGGCTTTGATAATCATCAGGCCTCTTGTGAGCAGGATGAGATAGAGAATCACGATAAAAGCAGCCCCAAACAGTCCGTACTCTTCAACAATTATTGCAAAGACAAAGTCGTTGTAAGCGGCACTCATCCTGTTGCTTATATCTCCCTTCCCGGCACCAACTCCAAAAAAGCCTCCGTTGTAAATGGCAATCTTTGCAAATTCATCCTGCGTAATGCCCTCTTCCTGTTTTGGGTCTTTTCCTGAAACATACCGGTCAACCCTGTTAAATACTGTTTCCAGCCTGGTGCCTTTGTAAAACATATCCGGCAAGGTGTTGCGAACCAGGAACAATGATATGGCAAGGACCAATACAATCACAACGGTTCCCAGAAGATACCTCAAAGGTACCTGGGCAACAAACATCATGATAAATGCAGTAGAGCAAATCAATACGGCCGACGAGAAATTTACCTTGAGTAGCAAAACTGCCATAATGGCCAATCCTCCTGCTATTTTGAAGAAGACATTTCTTTTGGACTCATCATTCTCTTTCATGGTAGACAATAACCTGGCCACCCACATTATGATTGCCACTTTTGCGAGTTCCGCCGGCTGAAAGCTGAAAAAGCCAAGGGGGATGGTCCGACCGGAGCCCCTGCCAATCAAAATCCCAACAACAATACATCCCATGGCCAGCAACAATGCAAGGTTAGCTCTTTTATTATAGTACTTCACACTAAAATTCTTGATCATCAGCAATATAACCAGAAAACCAAGTAACTGAACGATTACCTGCCTGATGATGTAATAGGTGGTATTGCCGTTTGACCGCCTGAAAGCCAGTGCACCCGTCGAACTATAAACTATCAGAATAGAAATGAATGACAAAAAGAAGATTACCATCCATATCTTTCTGTCTCCCTTCAATCTGCTTATATATTCGCTGAATTTCATCAGAATATAATTTCGTTGTTAATTGCCTGATGGAATACCCACCTATTCATTTTCGGTCGGAGTGAAAACATTCTCATGGGTATTTCATGAATATCAGGTTATTGAATCATTTATTTAAAATCATTCTAAAGATTTCTGACTGCCTCCTTGAACTGGCGGCCACGATCCTCATAATTCCGGAAAAGGTCAAAACTTGCGCAGGCTGGCGACAGCAAAACTGAATCTCCCTTAGAAGCGAGAAAGTAGGAACTGCGGACAGCTTCTTCCATACTCCTTGTTTCAACTATCTCAATGCCTTTATCCTTGAAGGCAGTGATTATCTTGCTGTTGTCCACGCCAAGGCAGACAATGGCTTTTACCTTCTCCTTAACCAGATCAAAAAGCTCGGAGTAATCATTTCCTTTGTCGATTCCCCCGACTATCCATACTACTTTGGTAGACATGCTTTCAAGCGCATACCAAACAGAATTAATATTGGTGGCTTTTGAATCGTTGATGAACTCAATGTCATGAACACGCATGAATCTTTCCAGCCGGTGCTCAACACCCTGAAAATCGCTGAGACATTCCCGGATATCATCCTTGCGAAGTTTGAGTACCATGCCGGAAATACCCGCTGCCATCGAATTGTTCAGGTTGTGTTTCCCCTGAAGAGCCAGTTCTAATATTGTCATATCAAAAATATTATTGAATACATTTATTTTCATTGTTTTGTCTTCTACCCATGCACCCTCTTCCACTTCGTGCAGGATTGAAAAGGGCAATTTTCTGCCCTGGAGTTTTCGTTTGGTCAATTCTGAGCTAATAACAGGATCATCATCGTTGTAAATGAAAAAATCATCTTTTGTCTGATTTTGGGTGATCCGAAACTTCGAGTCGATGTAATTCTCAAGTTTGTACTCGTAACGGTCGAGATGATCAGGAGTTATATTCGTAAGGATGGCCACATTGGCACGGAAATCAAACATACCATCCAACTGAAAACTGGAAATCTCAAGCACGTAAAAATCATGCTGTTCCTCTGCTACCTGTCTTGCAAAGCTTTTCCCGATGTTGCCTGCCAAACCGACATTTAATCCGGCACGCATCAGTAAATCATAGATCAGGAGGGTTGTGGTTGTCTTGCCATTACTTCCCGTGATGCAAATCGTGGTGGCACTGGTATAACGCCCTGCGAACTCAATTTCAGATATAATGCTGATTCCAGCTTTTCTCAACGACTGAACAATAGGCGCCTTGTCAGGAATGCCCGGGCTTTTCACTACCAGGTCGGCATTGAGAACCAGGTCAGGCGTATGCTGATTTTCTTCGAAAGGAATGCCATACGCCAGTAGATCATCTTTATAAGCAGGCAGAATGGGTCCCAGGTCTGATACAAACGGATCAAACCCCTTGGCTAAACCGAGAATAGCAGCACCTACCCCGCTTTCGCCTCCACCCAGAACTACCAACCGCTTTTTGTCCATATCTACCTGATTTTAAGGGTTGCTATTGTCAATACTGAAAGAATAATTCCAACAATCCAGAACCTTGTCACGATTTTTGCCTCCGGAAATCCCTTTTTCTGGAAATGGTGGTGAAGGGGAGCCATCAGAAAAACTCTCCTGCCCACTCCAAATTTCTTTTTGGTATATTTGAAATAAAGGACCTGAATCATAACTGACAGGTTTTCAATGAGAAAGATGCCACATAGTAGTGGAATCAGGATTTCTTTCCGGATGATAATGGCAAAGACTGCCAGAATTCCTCCAAGCGACAGGCTGCCGGTATCCCCCATGAACACCTGTGCAGGATAGGAGTTGTACCAAAGGAATCCGATACAGGCACCAATAAAGGCGGAGATAAAGACTGTAAGTTCGCCGATATAAGGTATATACATGATATTGAGGTATCCTGCATAGATAAAGTTACCACTCAGATAGGCGAAGACTCCGAGTGTGGTCCCGCTGATAGCCGAAACCCCGGTCGCCAACCCGTCCAGCCCGTCCGTAAGATTGGCCCCGTTCGAAACCGCCGTTATAATGAAAATGATTACCAAGGCGTAAAGGAACCAGACAACAATATCTGCGCTCGGTCCGGTAAATTTTACCAGGGATTTGTAATCAAACTGGTGATCCTTGATAAATGGGATGGTTGTTTCGGTCGACTTTCTGTCGATCGTTACCTGGCGTGTCTCCTTTTTACCTGTTTGCGGGTTTACAACGGATTCTGTTTTCACTCGTCCGTTGGGAAGATAAACCTGGTCCCTCACGATCACATCTTCATTGAAATAGAGAGTCCCGGCGACAATAAGTCCCAGCATCACCTGACCCATAATTTTGAATCTGCCTGCCAGTCCCTGTTTGTCTTTCAGGAAAACCTTGATATAGTCGTCAATGAATCCGATGACTCCCAACCATATGGTTGAAATAATCATCAGGATGATATATACATTTTCGAGCTGGGCAAAAAGCAGTACAGGTATGAGGATAGACATCAGGATAATGATTCCGCCCATGGTTGGCGTACCTTTTTTCTGCATTTGTCCTTCGAGGCCAAGATCCCGGATTTCCTCGCCAATCTGCTGGCGCTGCAAAATACGAATCACTCTTTTTCCCCAAATGGTGGAGATGAACAAAGCAAAAATCACTGCCATTGAAGAGCGGAAAGAGATGTATTCGAACATCCTCGCTCCCGGAATATCATAATTTTGAAGGTATCTGAAGAGATAATACAACATTATGTTTAGTTTATGGTAGATGCATTGAATATTTCTTTCACTATTTCACGGTCATCAAAGTGATATTTCACCCCTTTGATTTCCTGGTAATCCTCATGCCCCTTTCCTGCGATGAGGATAATATCCCCTTTATGGGCCATCATGCAGGCTGTTCGGATAGCTTCCTTCCGGTTGGAAATTGCCAGCACTTTATCCCGCATTCCTGCAGGTATCCCTGCCATCATGTCTGCAATGATCTGATCAGGCTCCTCAGACCGTGGATTATCCGATGTCAGGATAAGCCGGTCGCTTGCCCGGACCGCTTCCGCCGCCATTTCCGGCCTTTTCGTTTTATCGCGGTCACCACCGGCGCCAACGACGCAAAAGACCATCGGATTTCCGGTTTTTGCCTCATTGATAGTCGACAGAACATTTTTTAGTGCATCAGGAGTGTGCGCATAATCGACCACCGCAAAATAGCCTATGGGAGAACGGAATATTTCGAACCGCCCATCGACCGGTTTGAGCTGACTCATGACCCGGAGCACCTCTTCAGGATCGGCATCCAGCAGGACCGCTGAGCCATATACTGCCAGGAGGTTATAGGCATTAAAGTTTCCCGCAAAATGATTCCAGAATTCTTTACCGTTGATGTTCAACAACATGCCGTCAAAATGACTTTCAACAACTTTGACCTTAAAGTCAGCCATCGTACGGGCAGAGTATGTAAACTTTCTGGCCTTGCAATTCTGCAACATCACAGGTCCGTTCTTGTCGTCCACATTGGTCAGTGCAAACGCTTCAACTGGTAATTGATCAAAAAATCCCTTTTTAGCATCCCGGTAGGAGGCAAATGTTTTGTGGTAGTCGAGGTGATCATGGGTCAGGTTGGTGAAAATGGCCCCATCGAATATTATTCCCGCAATCCGCTGCTGATCAACGGCATGTGAGCTTACCTCCATAAAACAATAGGTACAGCCGGCAGTTGCCATTTCAGCCATTGACTGTTGCAACTGAATCGAATCCGGAGTAGTATGTGTGGCCGACAGTTTCTTATCTCCTATATAATTGCATACGGTTGAGAATAGCCCGCAGGTATGACCAAGCGCAGTAAAAAGCCTGTAAAGCAGAGTAGCTGTTGTTGTTTTGCCATTTGTTCCGGTAACTCCCACTACTTTCATCTTCCGGGAAGGCTGATCATAAAAATTGGCGGCTGCCTTTCCAAGGTCCGCACCTGTGTTAGATGACAGTATCCAGGTTACGGAGGAATCCGGATTTACCGGTAAGGTTGTGCACATCACAGCTGCAGCTCCTTTTCCCAGCGCTACGGGGATATACTGGTGACCATCGGTATGTGTGCCTGATAAGGCAACAAAGAGGTTTCCCTCCTTCATATTGCGCGAGTCAAAAGCTATACCCGTAATCACGATCCCGGTATCTCCCGATACTGTCAAACCTTCAATACCTGATAATATGTCAGCTAAATACATTTTCTTCATTTTTATGGCCTCAGGTTATTTGTATTCACAAATCCAAAAGCTAAGGTTCTGTTATATATGCCAAACTCCTTTCATCCTTCATCCAAGAGTAATCATGATACTCTGCCCTTTCCTCATCGGATCACCGGCCCTCAGAGATTGTGATTTAACTTTCCCGAATCCCCGCAGAGAAACCCTTAGACCGGACTTTTCAAGCAGGTAAACGGCGTCGGTCGCACCCATTCCCTTCACATTAGGAATCATGCCAGGTTTGATCTCCCTGTTCTTCAGTGCGACACCATCATCTTCTCCATTAGCTTCCACCCATTCCGACTTGAAAAAACTCCAACCATTCAGAATATCCAGGTCATCCAATACTTTTGCTATATCTTTTTTCCTGCCGGCAGCAAAACGGGGATAATCCTCTGCAATCTCCGGACCGGAATATTCAAAGTCCTTTTTCAGTCCCAGCCCATAGGCATAGACATAATCTGCTATCTGCCTGAAAACAGGCCCGGCAACCGAAGCTCCGTAATAATCGCCCAAAGGGTGGTTGATCACCACGATACAGGAATATTTGGGCGCATCCGCCGGGAAATAGCCGGCAAAGGAAGCCTGGTACACTTTGCGGCCCTTGCTTCCGTAGCCTTCATTTTTATTGGCAACCTGTGCTGTACCTGTCTTTCCTGCAATTTTATAAGTTGCAGGCTTCAGTCCGGCACCGGTACCGTTCAGGATTACCCCTTCCAGCATGGCATGGGCTTTTCTGAGCGTACTATTAGAGCAAATGGATCTTTTTGCGGTTTTGGTCCCGAAACTTTCACGTATTTCACCATTTTCGACTATCGCCTTTACCAGGCGGGGTTGCATCATGGTTCCATCATTGGCTACTGCATTGTAAAAGGAGAGTATCTGCATTGGGGTCAGTTTGATCTCATAACCATAGGAAATTTGTGTCAGGCTCACACCCGACCACATTTTGCCTCCCGGCCGGTTGAAATAAGGGTCAGCTTCACCACTGAGTCCAACTTTATGGGGGGTATCAAGCCCAAAATCATGAATTCTGGCAAAGAAATCCTTCTCTTCTCCGGTATAAGCCTTGGTAATCAGTTTTGCAACTCCAACATTTGAGGATAATTCGAAGACACGCTTGGCACTGATCTTTCCGTAAACCTTCTTTTTGTAATCCGAATCTGTCACCTTCCAGCCCTTGTTGTTCCAGAATCCTATTCCTGTATCAACAATGGTCGAGGTATCGATCTTACCATCCTCCAACGCGGCCATCAGGGAAGCAAGCTTAAATGTTGATCCGGGTTCAGTGCAGCCTGCCGGACCAAGTGCATAATTCTGGTATCCCTGGATCAGCTGCCCCCCGCTGTTTCTGCCAAAATTGGAGATGGCCTTGATATCGCCGGTTTTGACTTCCATCAGGATGGCAGTGCCAAATTGCGCCTTCGTTTTCTCAATCATTTTGCGAAGGGAGTAGGAAACCTGGTCCTGCAATTTCACGTCCAGGGTTGTAATCAGGTCGTAGCCGTCTGTTGGTTCCTCCAGGTGCACTTCCATCGTCCGGCCGGATATATTGGCTTTCTGGGCCAGACCCGGATCACCGCTCAGATCCTCTTCAAACATTTCTTCCAGTCCGAAGGCGCCCACCTGTGCAGCCATGCCATCCGAAACGCCCTCCTTCAATTTACCAAGCGTCCTGCTCTCTACATTGCCAAGCGGATATACTCTTTCATAATCCTGTTCGGTAATAAGACCACCCTTGAACTGCCCGAATCTGAAGATCGGGAATCTCTTGATTTTCTGAAGCTCGTAATAATCAACCTTGTGTGGGGAAATCAGGAAATAACGATCCCCTTTCCGGAATGCTTCTGTCAATGAACGCCGGTAGGCCGAAGTCGATTTATCCCTGAAGAACCTGGAAAGCATCATCGACAGTGAGTCAACATCACGTGCAAAATATCTTTTCAATGGTGGAACTGTAAGGTCCATTCTAAGCTTGTAGTGAGGAATTGAAGCCGCGAGCGGACTGCCATCGGAGGCGCAGATAGTTCCGCGCCGGGCTTGTACCGGGATCTCTACAACCTTGAATATCTCGCTCTTGCCTCTCCAATAAGGTGAAAACTGTATTTTGACAACAAGGAGGAGTATCAGCAAAGTTGATAAGATGATCATAAAATAGACCACCTTAAACCGTTGCAATATCCCTTGTTTTATCTCCATCATTACTCTTTGTCTACATAAATTATTCTTGGCGGTACTTTGGAAGGTTCAAGTCCCAGGTTGCTGCTCTTGATGCGGTCCAGTATTTCAGAAGGCCTGGTCAGCCTGATTATTTCTGCTGAAACAGCAATTGAATGCGCCCGCAGTTCTTTGACATCCCTTTCAAGGCTGTCTCCTTCCCTGAGGACTTTCGCTGTCCTGTAACGGACAGTAATATTGGCCAGCAACATCAGAAAGATGACGAACATCAGGAGCTTGTTCCTGACAAAAAATTCGCTCTCGAAAAATTTGCCGTTCAGCAGTTCCCCCAGGTTGAATTTTTTATTGTTCTTAACTTCATCCATTTTCAGTTCTTTTTGCTATTCGCAATTTTGCACTCCGTGACCTGGGATTCAGGTCAGTCTCCTTTTCACCCGGAACGATCACCTTGCGGGTAATCACTTCGAATGGCAGGTGGTAATGGCCATAGAAATCCTGCTCAGTTTTCCCGTCAATACGGCCGGATCGCATAAAATTTTTTACCATCCTGTCTTCCAGCGAATGATAGGATATGACCACCAGCCGCCCCCCTGGCTTGAGCAGTTCAAGGGTACTTACCAGGAAGGCCTCCAGGGCATCCATTTCACCATTTACTTCAATTCGCAGTGCCTGGAAGACCTGCGCCAGGTATTTTTTCTCAATTTTTGCCGGCACACATTTCGAAATGGCATTTAAAAACTGGGTTACCGTGACGATCTTCTGAATGGCCCTTGCCCGTTCAATAGTTTGAGAGAGGTTCCGCCAGTTTTGAATCTCACCATAGTCCCTGAAAACCTCCCCTAAACGGGATACTTCATACTCATTTACCACCTTAACAGCATCTTTATCAGCCGATTGATTCATGCGCATATCTAATCTTCCATCAAACCGGAAGGAAAATCCGCGATCGGGCCGGTCGAAGTCATGGGATGAAACACCCAGGTCTGCAAGGATGCCGTCAACTTTTTCGATACCGTAATACCGAAGGAAATTTTTGAGATGTTTGAAGTTGTGATTGATAAAAATCAGCCTTTCGTCTTCGATCAGGTTTTGTAACGCATCCTCATCCTGGTCAAAGGCAACCAGTTTTCCTCCTTTCAGCTTTTCAAGAATTCGTCGCGAATGACCTCCGCCCCCGTAGGTAACATCTGCATAGATGCCGTCGGGCTGCAGGTTTAGTCCGTCGATGCTCTCTTCCAGCAAGACCGGTATGTGATACTCACTCATGCGACGAAAGTTGCGTTGTTAAAAATTATCCATCGGACCACCAAGAAGTTCTTTGTACAACCTGGCGTAATCTTCATCGCTAAGCCTTGACGCCTGATGCCGGGAAGGCTCCCATAGCCTCATTCGCATTCCCTGTCCTGTAAATACTGCCTCTTTTGTTATCCCGGCATACTTCAGCATGTCGTCAGGTATATTCAGGCGACCATTTTCCGCCATCGTTACTGTCACGACCTCTTCGTAATATCTGGATAACAATTTGCTGTGAACGGGATCGTCCATGTTCAAACGCTTTCGTAATCTTTCTACCTTTGTAAGCCAGGTAGAATAGGGGAAAAGGTTCAAACAGGTGTCATAAACGTCTTTTTCGACCACAAACTGCAGTTCGAGCGCATCACCCATCTCCTTCTTGAAAGGAGCCGGGAGAACGATACGCCCTTTACCATCAACGGTTGCGCTGTATATGTTCGAAAATGAGATCATTTTTACCTAACTTTTGGATCGAATGTAAAGGTATAAAATTATTACACTTTGTGACAATACGTGACACCTTATTCCACTAAACTATTTCTCAACAGGTTATTAACAATTTTTATGAAAAGTAGGTTGGCGGATTGTTGATAACTTGTTGATAATCCTGCGGGGATTTTTGAGAATCAGGCAGATACAAAATCCATATTGGGGTAATTTTGGAGGAATTGAAAAAGGAAGGATGTAATTTAGCGATCAATCATTAATCTACTGATTTAAAGAACTTTATTTCACTTTCCAAATTCGGACTTCAGGGACAGATTCCAGCATTACATAACCTGTCCTTAACTATTCGATCAAGATGAAATACCCATCCCGAAATGTCGGGACCAACCGAAAATGATTATGTGGGTATTCCATCAGACCTTTGAAATACAAAATAATAAACTGATGAAGCCAATTATCATAAAAGATCTGATAGCAGAGAAGAACAGCAGGCTTGCAAAACGGATCCCCGGATTCGTATATGGCTTGCTGAACAAAATCCTTCATGTCCGCGAACTCAATGAAATAATTGACCGCTACGGAGATAAAAAAGGGATCGAATTCATCACAGAATGTTTTGCTTATTTTGATATAAAATTTGAATTCAGGGGTACCGAAAATCTCCCTGCCGGTGGAAGGTTCATCTTTGCCTCCAACCACCCGCTGGGAGGTTTCGACGGCCTGATGCTGATTTACGGCGTGAATAAATTCCTGGGGTCCTCTCTTTTCCTGGTAAGGGACGAACTCACCAAGATTCCGCAGTTGAAGGATCTGTTCATCCCGATCAACAAATACGGACTGCAGCGCAACTCCATCAACCTGATCAATAATGCGTATGAATCCGACCAGCAGGTACTTATTTTTCCTGCCGGCCTGGCCTCCAGGAGAAAGCGGGGAGTAATTTCCGACCTCGGATGGCACAAGCACTTCATCCAGAAATCCGTTGAGCACAAAAGAGATGTCATTCCTGTTTTCATGAGCGGCCGCAACTCAACTTTTTTCTACTGGCTCTCGAATTTCAGACAATTCATTGGCATTAAATTCAATATCGAAATGTTCCTCCTCCCCGACGAAATGGTGAGGCAGCGGGGAAAAAGCTTTACGATTACTTTTGGAAAGCCGGTTCCATGGCAAACTTTCGGCCACTCAAAAACCCCGTCGCAATGGGCCGAAGAAATAAAGAAGGAGGTTTACAGCCTTCCGGGAAAAACCAGCCGGTAATTAGCAGGAGCCCTGGCCTGATATTTCCCTGTGAATATACTTTTTAACGGGGATGCCCCGAAAAGAAATACCCCCGGATAATGAAAATTACAAAATTTCAGTATAGACGCCAGGTCAAAAAACGGGATGTTCCCAAAAATCTAAACAATTTACTGTTTCCGGCAGTTACGTCAAAATCTCTTTAAATTGTTAAATCTGTGGTTTTAAGAAGCAATTATTATTATTTTTGGCCCGAACTAATTTTTGTCAAAAGATGAAGGAGATCATTCCTCCCGTTTCCAGGGAATTACTCGAAGCAGAACTTACTCCGGATAAATTCCAAAGGAAGACGAACAAGGCTGATAACGAAATCTATATACTCACCTACCATGATTCACCCAACCTGATGCGCGAAATTGGCCGGCTCAGGGAGCTGACTTTCAGGTCGGCAGGTGGTGGTGTGGGCGAGGAACTGGATCTTGATCAATACGACCTTTCCGTAACCCATCCTTACAAGCAATTGATTGTCTGGGATCCTTCAAGGAAGGAAATTCTTGGCGGCTACCGTTTCATCCATTGTGGCGGACTGGAGAAAGAGGCAAACGGGGAGGTACCGCTTGCAACAGCACACCTGTTTAATTTTTCCGACTATTTCATCAGTGATTATCTCCCATCAGTCATAGAACTCGGCCGTTCGTTTGTTCAGCCTGATTACCAGTCATCAAAAGCCGGAGCCAAGGCCCTTTTTGCCCTCGACAATTTGTGGGATGGCCTGGGAGCCCTCATGATCGACTTCCCCGACGTCAAATATTTCTTCGGGAAAGTGACAATGTATACCCATTACAACAAGGAAGCCAGGAACCTTATTCTCTATTTTTTCAGTAAATTTTTCCCTGATCCCGACCATCTCGTTTATGCTAAAAAACCTATGTACCTTAATGTTGACGAGGAAAAGGTCAGGTTGCTGTTTGAAGGTAAAAGTTATGACGAGGCTTACAAAATTCTGTCTCATGAAGTCAGACAGCTGGGAGAGAACATTCCTCCTCTTATCAACGCCTATATGAACCTGACGCCAAATATGCGAACCTTTGGAACCGCCATCAGCGATGAATTCGGAGATGTCGAAGAGACTGGCATCCTTCTGAGCATAGAGGATATGTACGATGTCAAGATCGACAGGCATGTGTCATCTTACCTGGAAGAGCTGGTAGAAAAACTGGAAAATCCCAAGATGCGTTTTCAGTAAGCGCGGCCGCTTATCCCCTCAATATAGTTGATAAATGAGGTATTAACAACCTTGTTACCGCCGGGAGTCGGATAATCACCTGTGAAATACCAGTCTCCTGTGTCATCCGGACATGCTTTGTGCAGGTTCTCAACTGTCTGGTAAACTATCTGGACTTCAGACCTGCAATCAGCAGGTTTAAGCAATTGTGCAATTTTTGCCGAAATATCTTCGTCACTGAAGGGCTTGTATATCTCTTTTACATAATTTACCATTTCTTCCTTCGGTAAGTGCTGCTGGTCCTTGCACCTGCGGTAAACTTCATCAATAATCGTGGATCTGCCGGTCTCTCTCAACAATTCAATGGCAGCCTCAAAAGCCACAAATTTACCAAGGATAGCCATATCGATCCCGTAGCAATCAGGATACCTTATCTGCGGAGCTGAGGATATTATGATGATCTTCTTCGGCTTAAGCCTGTCCAGGCTCTTCAGGATACTTTGTTTGAGGGTGGTTCCCCTGACAATCGAATCGTCTATAACTACCAGGGTATCCTTATGGTTCTCAACAACCCCGTATGTCACATCATAAACATGCCCTACAAGGTCATCACGGCTGCTGTCATCTGCAATAAAAGTGCGCATCTTCACATCCTTGATGGCAATCTTCTCCATTCTGGGCTCCACAGAGATGATATCGGCAATTGCATCCTCCGTTATCTTATCCCCAAGGGATTTGATCTCAACTTTTTTCCTGTGCAGCAGGTCTGCCCGGATTCCTTCCATCATTCCGAGGAAGGCGGTTTCAGCCGTGTTGGGTATAAATGAAAAAACGGTATCCTTCAAATCGTTGTCAATGGCCTTTAGTATGGTCGGTGCAAGCAGGAACCCAAGTTTCTTCCGCTCTTTGTAAATATCCCTGTCAGAACCACGTGAAAAATAAATCCTTTCAAATGAACAGGAACTTCTTTTTTGCGGTACCCTCACCAATTCCTCCGTGACTGTTCCGTCCATCTTCACAATGAGGGCGTAACCAGGTTTAATTTCAGAGACACTGTTCCAGGAAACATTCATAACAGTCTGCAAAACAGGTCTTTCAGATGCTACTACAACAATCTCATCATCTGCATAGTAATAGGCAGGCCGGATTCCCCATGGGTCGCGGGTCACAAAAGCATCTCCATGGCCGATAATACCCCCGATGGTGTAACCGCCATCCCAGTCGCGACTTGCTCTTTCCAGCACCTTCCGGATATCAATATTCTGCTCTATCAGCGGGGAAATCTCCGCATTGGCGTATCCCTCATTTTTGTATTGCCTGAAAAGCAACTCATTTTCTTCATCAAGGAAATGGCCAACTTTCTCCAGAACAGTGACAGTATCATTAAAGCCTTTGGGAAACTGGCCTAATCCTACCAACAGGTTGAAAAGCTCATCAACGTTGGTGAGGTTAAAATTTCCGGCCAGGGCTAGATTCCTGGAACGCCAGTTGTTCTGCCTCATCACTGGATGAGTGGAATCTACACTATTCCTTCCGTAGGTGCCATACCTGAGGTGCCCCAGGTAAAGTTCTCCGGCAAAAGGCAAATTGCTTTTGGCCCATACAGGGTCCTGCACTGCCTGGGGATAACGTTGCTGGGCTGTATTGAATTCTTTGAATATTTTGGTAAAAACGTCACGGATAGGATTCGGATCAATGGAACGATGACGGAAGATATATTCCTGGCCCGGCGACATATTCACTTTCACCCCGACAGCGCCCGCCCCATCCTGACCCCGGTTGTGCTGCTTCTCCATCATCAGGTAGAGCTTGTTGACACCGTACTGCCAGGTTCCATATTTTAAGCGGTAATATTCCAGCGGCTTTAAAAGTCTGACAAGAGCAATCCCGCATTCATGTTTGATCTGTTCACTCATCCTTTTTCTTTACTTTATTTCACCCTGAACCACCAGAACAGGGGTGACTATTTCATCCGTGACAATAAACGCATTTGCAAACCCCGGGGTTAAGCCTTTTAACACTTTCAAAGCATCGCTTTTGTTTCTGAAATCCCCTGCTCTCACAATAAAATCAGGAGATTTGAATATCAGGTATACTTTAATGTCGGGATAAAGATTATTGAAATCAGCCCTAACTTTTTCTGCATGGGCCCTGGCCTGCACACCTGATCCGAAATAGAGCTGCAGTCGATAACCCGGAAAGGTACCGCTTTTTCTGTTCAGGTCGTATTGTTGTTTAAGCAAATCAGAAATTTCGTTGCTGGCTTCAACATTCAGTCGCTGCCAGATGAAGGAACCATCTGTTATTGCAGGCGTTGGCAACGTGGGTTTGGCTACCTGGGCTTTCGCGACGAAGCAAAATACCATCGGCAATATCCATATTAACAAGCCTTTCCACTTTCCGAACATACTCATATCGCGGATAATTTGCTGCAAAGATAAGGAAAAAGAGATGGAGAAAAACCAAACTTGCACAACTTCGTATACAAACTTTCAGTAATTAGCAGGGAGCACTATGGCAATTCTTTAGTCGTTTCATAAATTGATCGTAACTTTGCAAAAGCGTCCGATTCCGCAGGCACCATTGGTCGGATTGCTTATCCGACTGATATATAACAGATTGTAAATGGAACAAAAAAAACTCTACATAGAAACTTACGGTTGTCAGATGAATGTAGCTGACAGTGAAGTCGTTGCATCGGTAATGGGCGACCGGGGATTTATCATAACCGGCGAATACGCTGAAGCCGACGCTATCCTGGTCAATACCTGTTCTGTACGTGACAATGCGGAAAAGAAAATCTGGAACAGGTTGTCTTATTTCAAAAGCCTCAAAAAGAAAAATCCCAAACTGGTGGTCGGACTGATTGGCTGTATGGCTGAAAGGATTGGTGATGAACTAATTACAAAAAAAACAGTAGACCTTGTTGCCGGACCGGATGCCTACCGGGATCTCCCTTTTTTGTATGACAAAGCCTCCAAGGGCGAAAGTGCGGTCAACGTTGAACTGACGGTTGATGAAACCTACGATTCAATTATTCCCAAAAGGATCGGAGAAGAACGTATTACAGGATTTGTTTCCATCACCCGTGGTTGCAATAATTTCTGTACTTATTGTATTGTCCCTTATACCAGGGGCCGCGAACGAAGCCGCGATCCGAAAGATATCCTTTCCGAGGTCAGGGCCATGATCGAAAGCGGCACCAAAGAGGTTACCCTGCTGGGGCAAAATGTCAACTCCTACGCCTGGCACCCGGAACCAACCCGGAAACAGATCAAGTTCCCGGATCTGCTTGAAATGGTGGCTATTGCATCACCAAACCTGCGGGTCAGGTTTACCACCTCCCATCCCAAAGATCTGTCCGACAAGCTGTTGAAAGTCATGGCAGCCCATCCCAATATCTGCAGGCACATTCACCTGCCGGTACAATCAGGAAGTACGGTCATCCTTAAAAAAATGAACCGCAAATATGACCGCGACTGGTACCTCAACCGGATAAAGGCAATACGGGAAGTCTTGCCGGGATGCGGAATAACCACTGATATTTTCTGTGGCTTCTGCACAGAAACAGAAGAAGATCACCTGCAATCCCTTCAGTTGATGGAGGAGGTCCGGTTCGATACATCCTTTATGTTCAAATTCTCCATGAGGCCGGGCACCTATGCTGCTGATCATTTTAAGGATGATGTTCCCGAAGATGTTAAATCCAGGAGACTCGAAGAGATCATCAAGCTTCAGAACCGCCTTTCCCTGGAAAGCAACAGGCGCGATATTGGCAAAACAGTGGAAGTCCTGGCGGAAGGCGTCTCCAAAAAGAAAAAAACAGAATATTTTGGGCGTAGTTCTGAAAACAAAGTGGTTGTCTTTCCCAACAAAGGAATTGAAATCGGCGATTTTGTCCGGGTAAAAATTCTTGACTGCACTCAGACAACCCTGATCGGGGAGGTTGAAGGCCAAATGGAAGAGTGATTTTCGAATTTCGATTTTCAATTTTGGAATGTCGCAGGGCATGATTGTGGAATAAAATGATGAAATAGCCATAAGCAAGCTTTCACACCAACCGAAGATTATAATGTGGATAGTAGCTTCACTGATCTTCGATTCCATTTGACCATTAAAAATTAAACTATATTCAAATGAATTTTGCATTAAATTGGAGAAAATTGAGAAAATATTTTCCTCAGCGTTAATAAATTTCTGAGGCTTAATATATTGATTTACAGTTAATCGAAAATAGAAAATACATTTGTTATGCACGAAAAAGTAAAGGAATTCAGAGATTACCGTGCCAGGATGAACGAAAAAATCCTGGCCGCCGACAACAAGGTGATGAAACGGATCTACAACATAGATACCAACACCTATATGGAGGGTGCCCTTTCAACCAAAACCAAGGAGATGCTTGGTCTGGTCAGTTCCATGGTTTTGCGTTGTGACGACTGCGTTAAATATCACCTTGAAAAGTGTCATGAACAGGGAGTTACAACGGATGAGCTTTTTGAAATTTTTTCAGTAGCCAACCTGGTAGGAGGAACAATCGTGATACCTCATACCAGGAGGGCTGTGGAGTACTGGGAAGCACTTAATGAATAATATTTAATTTTGGATTTTCGGGTTCACTTCCTGCGTGAGCATCCATCCAAAATCGAATATCAAAATTCCAAAATAATTTTATGGATCCCGGTAAAAAATTAGAACTCCTTGCTCCCTCAAAGAACCTTGAATGCGGCATAGCTGCCATCCATCACGGTGCAGATGCGGTATACATAGGTGCACCCAAATTCGGCGCCAGGGAGGCAGCGGGCAATTCCATAGAAGAAATCAGTAAACTGGTTGCAGAAGCCCATATCTACGGGGCCAAAACTTACGTCGCCCTTAATACCATCCTTTACGATAACGAACTCGAAGAAGCAGGGACCATTATCCGGCAGGTTTATGAAGCAGGAGCCGATGCCCTTATCATCCAGGATTTTGGAATACTTGAGATGGATCTGCCTCCCATCGCCCTTCATGCCAGCACACAGGCCAACAACTTCACGGCAGCTAAAGTAAAATTCCTCGGGGATATAGGTTTCAAAAGAGCCGTCCTGGCCAGGGAACTCTCCCTGGACCAGATCAAAGAGATTTCAGATCAAACCTCTATTGAACTTGAGGCATTTGTTCACGGATCACTTTGCGTTTGCCTGAGCGGACAGTGTTACATGAGTCATATCAATGGTGGCAGAAGTGCCAACAGGGGAGCTTGCGCCCAGCCGTGCAGAAAAAAATATACCCTTACGGATGCCTCAGGCAAAATCATTGTACGTGACAAACACCTGCTTTCACTGAAAGACCTTGACCGCTCCCGTTCCATCCGTGAATTGGCAGAGGCTGGAGTTCGCTCTTTCAAAATTGAAGGTCGGATGAAGAACATTGATTATGTCAAAAATATTACTGCCCACTATCGGAAGGAACTCGACCTGGTGTTGGAAGACAAAACCGATTTTGTGCCTGCATCATTCGGTAAAACCACTTTTTTCTTTCAGCCTGATCCGGTAAAAACATTCCACCGCGACTCCACCGATTATTTTCTTTGGGGCCGGAAAGACAGGATTGCAAGCCTGGACAGCCCGAAATCACTTGGAGAAGAGATAGGAGAAGTAACCGGTATAACAAGGGATTCAATTCGCATCTCCGGAACAAAACAAATTTCGAATAACGACGGATTGACATTTATTAACCATAAAGGAGAGAGTTTCGGACTGAAAGTGAACAAAGCTGATAACCGGACTATCTACCCGGACAGGATGAACGGGGTTTTTGCCGGTGCTAAATTATACAGGAATTATGATCACTCATTTCAGACTGCCTTGGGCAGAAAGACCGCAGAAAGGAAAATTCCTGTGGCATTCTCCCTGGTTGAAACAGAGGATGGTTTCAGGCTGAGCAGCGATTCAGGTTCCGCCTTTGAAATCAAAATTCCCAAAGTCCCGGCAAATGACCCGGAAAAGTCCAGGGGAAACATCCTGCGACAACTCGCAAAATCCGGAGAAACACCTTATAATGTGACATTTACGGATATAGAGGGTAACGAGAAATACTTTTTCACCCAGCAACAATTAAATGAATTGAGGCGTGGATTGCTGGAGAAAATTTCTGCCAAAGGGTTGGGAGCCTTCCCGGAAACAGTATCTGCAGATTCCCTGGAAGAATCTAACGCAACAATAAATTACCGGGCTAATACGACTCCATATCCAGATGATCCCTGGCTCTTCCAAAATAATATAACCAACAGGCTGGCCATGCAGTTTTACCGGAGGCATGGTTTGGAAAATCCTAAAATGGGAGTCGAAAAAAGTTCTGTACACGGACGGTTTCAGGTAATGATTACCCGGCATTGTATCCAGTACGAGCTTGGATTTTGCAAAAGATACGGAGGTTCCTTCCCTGCCGGGATGAGTGAACCATTTTCCCTGAAGGATGGCGACAATCAGTTTGAAATTGAATTTGATTGCAAAAACTGCATGATGAGGATTTTCAAGGAGTTGAAAATCCTGTAATGATTACAATAAAAGAGAATTTCAAATAATCCTGGTTTCCGGAAAGCGCCCTTCCGACTGATACAATCCCAAATAGATTTCCCACAGGAAATTGAAATAAAAAGATAAATTATCGACAATATTTCCTCCCGGGGCACAATTGCTCATCTATAACCGGTAACCTTTTACTTCTTTGTAGTATTAACTTCAAAACACTCAGCCTTGGAAACTCATAAGACTTTTCATATCGGTATTGCTATGGCTGGAGCTGTGTCGGCGGGTGCTTATACCGCCGGAGTGATGGATTATTTGCTGGAAGCGCTTGAGAACTGGCAAAAGGCAAAAGATCTCGGGTTGCCGGGAGTTCCAAGACATGAAGTAGTTATCGATGTATTAAGCGGTGCCTCTGCCGGCGGCATGACCGCAGTTATCACCGCAGCATCCGTTCAAAGGGAATTTCCGCATATCAACCAACGCAACTATTTTACCCTGTCAGCATTCGAAAATCCTTTGTTTAATTCATGGGTCAACCTGACTGAAGAGCCCACAAGTGACATCATGAGTCAGATGCTGGAATCCGGGGATATAATCGCATCACATGATTTCAATCCAACGAATGAAGTCAGGTCGGTCTTCAACTCGCTTTTCATTGAGAAGATTGCACGCCGGGTAATTGAAGACTCCATGAAAGATCCCGGGACGCACAGGCCTTACTTCGCCCCTGACCTCGAATTGCTTACCACCCTCACCAACCTGAGGGGTTTTAACTATGAACTTGAATTCATTACTGCTTCAGGCAAAAGGCACGACAGGATGACCTCCCACAAAGATTTGATGCATTTTCAGCATAATTCGTCGGGCGACTATCGTAACGATGGCAAAATACCTTATCATTTCGACACTCCGGGTGGATTAAACAAGAATCTCCTGATCGACGGAGCCATCGCGACCGGGGCTTTCCCGGCAGGACTTGCACCAAGACTGGTTACCAGGGATCCCAGGTACATAAATGACAACAGGTTACTGAAGATATCCCATAAAACAGAGTTGCTGGTTGATCCTGAAACTGACTATCGTGCTGTCTGTGTGGATGGAGGTGTAATCAACAACGAACCCTATGACCTTACAGAGTCGATCCTGAATGACAGAAGAAAAGAATCATTGAAGCTGTCTGACACTTCCTCAACTCCCGAAAATGAATACAGGATGGAGCAAAGTGCCGCTACATTTGACACATCGGTTTTAATGATTGATCCCTTTCCGGCTGATGATCCGCCTGACGAGATTTACCCGGGATTACTGGCGCTCAAAAATACGTCAGTCCAGCTCGCGGGAGCCATTCAACAACAGCTGATGGTTAAAACTGAACTGCTTGCAAGAGCCTACGATGACAATGATTATACCCGGTTCATGATAGCGCCGGTGCGTTCAAAAAACGGGGTGGAACAGCCATACAGCATCGCATGTGGCTCACTTGGCGGATTCGGAGGCTTTTTCAGCAAAAAGTTCAGAATTCATGATTATATGCTTGGACGCCGAAATTGCCAGAGATTTATCCGGCAATACTTCTGTGTTCCGGAATCAGCAGAAAATCCGATTATAACCTTTGGGTATGCAAATCTGAAAAAGGATCATCTCACCCTTATTCGCCAGAATAATTCCCGGTTTCTGCCAATAATTCCGGACATAAGGGTTGCTGATAATAATACCACCATTAAAAGGGCCCGCATGGAGGAGGAATTCCCTTATCCATCCATCCAACTGAAGTATTTGTTGAATCTGGAGAACAAAGTTCAGAAAAGATTTTATTTGATAGCTAACAATCTGGATGACAATAAAAAAGCGGAAAACAAAACACACCATTCGGAACATAAGGCCGAAAATTACAGAAAGAAATCGTGGCTGAACCGTTATATCATGAAACCGTTTACCGGTTATGCCACGGACAAAATGATTTCAATAGGGAAAAATGCGGTGTCCAAAATTGCATCCAGGAAATTTATCGATGCAGTCATCGCAGATTTTGTCAAAAGGGGACTGCTTAAAAATAACTCCGCCAGTCAGCCGGTTAACCAGGAATAATTTTCGTGACCGCGAACATTCTTGAATTGATCAGATGACAGGATTTCGCGGACGATGCCTCCTTCCGCTGCCTGCAGTATCCAGAAAACAGTGAAAAATATCAGTCTGCCCCGGATAAATCAACTATTTTGCTGAAGGTAATCTCATATTTTTATACCTTCGTCGCTGGTTTCAAAATCATCGGAAAATCAATTGCTACAATTCTCACAACATCTTAATTATGAACAAATTAAATCCGTCTTTTATCAGGTTCATCCTGATCAGCCTTCTCTTTTCAGTTACCGCAGGTACTGCCTTTTCGCAAGAGCAATACAAGGAAAATAAGGTTGTTACGTCTGCCCTGGAATTCAAGGGCAGTACATTCTATCCTGTTAAGAAATATGAACAGGTAACATCGAAAAAGCATCCAAAGAATATAATCCTTTTCATTGGTGACGGGATGGGGCTGGCCCATATTTATGCTTCCATGACCGCCAACGGAGGCTCACTCTTTCTCCAGAATTTCATTCACTGTGGTTTTTCAAAAACATATTCTTCCTCAGATTACATAACTGACTCAGCTGCAGGCGGAACCGCACTGGCTTGCGGAATAAAAACGTACAATGGTGCCATAGGGGTGGATCCTGAAAAAAAACCGGTCAAAAACATTCGTGAAATGGCCGAAGAGAAAGGCCTGAAAACAGGGTTGGTCAGCACTTCCGCCATCAACCATGCAACTCCCGCCTCTTTCATCGCTCACGTGGCATCAAGGGGCAGCTATGATGATATTGCAGCAGACTTTTTAAAGTCGGACATTGACGTTTTTATTGGCGGTGGAGTCAGATTTTTTGAAAACCGCAAAGACGGCCGCAACTTGTCTAACGAGCTCAGGGACAAAGGATACCAGGTCTTGTACAAAATGGAAGATATTAAGAAAGTTAAAAGTGGAAGGCTCGCCGGATTAACAGCCACTGAACACAATCCGCCATTGCCGGAACGTGGTGACATGCTTGTACCAGCCACTGAAACGGCCATCAACCTGCTTTCACAAGGCAAAAAAGGATTTTTCCTGATGGTGGAAGGTTCAGAAATTGACTTCCTTGCCCACAACAACCAGGCTCCCGGTGTGATCATGGAAACACTGGACCTGGATAAAGCCATCGGTGCTGCTCTCGAATTCGCCGCGAAAGACAAGGAAACATTGATTATTGTAACTGCTGATCACGAAACAGGCGGCATGACCATCAATGAAGGCAATAACAAAACCGGTGATATTTCGGCAAAATTCACCAGCCTGGAGCATACCGGGATCTGTGTTCCCGTTTTCGCATTTGGCCCGGGATCCCAACAATTTGGCGGCTTTATGGAGAATACCGAAATAGCTGCAAAAATGATGAGTCTATTAGGCCTCAGGTAAACCAGGCAATAACCAAAATGTAATTATCCACATCAAATTACATTAATCTTTTAAGGCAGGGAAGACAAGGCCATTTGTCCTTCCTGTCCTAATTTTTAGCCCTTTTGCCAGAACTATATCAGGAATCAGGGTTCAATTTCAATTTTATCCCCAAAAATTTCAATAGTATCGCCGGTCCGGAGTTTCGCCCTTTTTCTGGACTCAGGCTGTCCGTTGACTCTGACTTCACCCTCTTCCACCATCACTTTAGCTTCACCGCCTGAACCGGCAATTCGCAATAGCTTGAGCAGCTTGATCAACTCTATGTATTCGGCGCCTTTGAGATTGTATATCATGATAATTATGAGTTAGGAGAGATGATAAAAAAGGGGATATGAAAATAAGTAGTTGAAATTTAGCACATTATTGTTCGGAGTTGATTTCGTCCCGTGTTTTTTTGGAGAGCGAGGACAGTACCAGGTCGTAGGAGTGACTGATCAGTTCAGTAATCAGTCGATCCGGCAGGCTGCCGTCTAGTATCAATGTATTCCAGTGTGTTTTGTTCATGTGATAACCCGGGATGATGGCATAATAGCGTTCACGCAGATCGATGGATCTTTCCGGATCACATTTAAGATTGACTGAGGGATTCCTGTCAAGGTTGATCAAAGCAAATATTTTCCCTCCTACTTTTACTACCAGGGTAGTGTCATCAAAAGGAAATCCTTCGGAAACACCTTTTCTTGCAATACATACCGATCTGACCTCCTCGACATTCATTACACTTGAAATTTCGTTTAACCAGTCATTAAAAAATCAATTTAAAAATATGGAAATCCAATGAACTGACAATTTTCTGCCAGATGCTCCGGAACCGGTTTTGATAAAGCCGTTCAGTTGACAGGCGGCAAAAAAGCCCCTTCAAAATGGTCCAGGGAGTGACTCCCGTCCTTCTGCACCACGATTGAAATTACATCAAACCGGGTTTCCAGATCGATATTATTGATTCTCAACCATACATCCGCCACTTCAACAATGTTTCTTATTTTAGATGCCGTAACTGCTTCCCACGGTTCAACTGCGTAATTTTCCTCCCTTGTTTTTACCTCGACTACAACGATTTCCTTGCCTTGTCTCGCAACAATATCTATCTCCTTGTGTCCGTAATGCCAGTTTGTGTTCAGGATTTTATACCCTTTCAACAATAAATAATCACGTGCGATACCTTCTCCTTTTTTGCCAAGATCATCTTCCGGCAAGCTGTTGTCATGATTATTACGCATTTTTATCTCCCGGGAATGGTTGTTTTATCATCACTCTTTCCTCAGACACTTCCAGTTGAATCTCAGCCCCCATCAGGAGGGGGTAGTCCGGAAGTTCATGCCCTGCCGGAAAACCGAATACGACAGGGTATCCGTAACCGGAAACAGCTTCCCTGATAATTTCGTATGCATCGTGGCCATAGGGAGTTTCGCCGGATTTTGTCTCTGTAAAATAGCCCACAATTAACCCGGCGAGTTTGGAAAGAACACCTCCGAATTTGAGGTTCATCATCATCCGGTCTATGTGGTAGTCAAATTCCTGGATATCCTCGATAAAGAGCACTTTCCCGTCCAGGGAGCGGTCCAGCGAAGTTCCTCGCAAACTGAAAAGGATGGAGAGGTTACCTCCTGCCAGTTCGCCATGGCAGGTTCCGGGGATGTTTAGCACGTTTGGCGACAAATTGTAATGATGTGATTTGCCCCGAAGCAACTCCAGCATCCTGTCAAGGCTATCCGTTCGTTCACCATTCTCAAAAAAGTAGGATGTCATCACACCATGAACGGAAGCTACTCCTTTCATGGAAAGATAGGAATGAAAAACCGTGATGTCGCTGAAACCGATCAGCCATTTGGGCTTTCGGAGAAATTCGGTCCAGTCGAGCAGCATAAACGTCCGGAGTGATCCGTAACCCCCACGGGTGAAAAGTATCGCCCTGACCTCAGGGTCATCCAGGGCTTTCTGCATATCAGCAGCACGATGTTGATCCGTTCCGGCAAAAGTGTTAACTACGTCAAAAGCATGCGACCCCGTTTCCGTAACAAATCCTTCGTCTTTCAGCAAATCACTCGCTTTTTCCACCGTTTCACGGGAAATCTTTCCTGCCACAGAAATCAAAGCTATTTTGTCGCCCGGTTGCAAAGGTGAAGGACAGATCATATCTGTTATTGGTAAAAGTGATGGTGATAAATAAAGTTAAGGCAAAAATTCTGTCTTCAGAAATAGTTCAGTCATTTTTTGCCAGCAATTCTTCAATTACACGGGGGAAATGCATCATTTCAAGCTGATGAATTTTTTCAGCCAGAGAATCCGGATTATCCTGTGGCCCGATGGAACACCTTGCCTGAAACAACATTTCACCATGATCATATACCTCGTCGACCAGGTGTATACTAATCCCCGATTCCTTTTCACCGTTGGCAATAACGGCCTGGTGAACGTGCCTGCCAAACATTCCCTTGCCTCCGTAGGCTGGAAGCAGCGCCGGATGGATATTTACAACCCGGAACTCCCTGACAAGTTTTTGGGGCAAAAGAAGCAGAAAACCGGCCAGGACGATCAGATCAATCTTGCGACTTTTAAATTCGTTCAATAAATAATCCGTTGAAACCAGATCGGCTTTTGTGAATACATGCGCTTCTATCTTCAGTCGATCAGCTCTTTCCATTACATAAGCCCCAGGATTGTTGGTCCATACCGAATCAATCCGAACGGATGGATGTAGCCGAAAATATTGAATTATATTCTCAGCATTTGAACCAGACCCGGAAGCCAATATTGCTATACTCTTCATATTCAATTATTTACATCGGTTCATTTTTAGAACTTTCGAACCTATTATTCCACAATGGCTGGAATGAGATTAATTTGACACCAAAAAGGCTACATTCTTTGACAAATATTTGGAAGATAATTTTGTTTCTTCGTTTCTTTGCAGACGCTGAAAAATTCAGCGTATAAATTTAACAATAGTAACCACGTAAAATTAAAAAATTATGTCTGACATTACGGCTAAGGTAAAAGCAATCATTGTTGATAAACTTGGTGTTGACGAAAGTGAAGTAACTACAGAAGCGTCTTTTACAAATGATTTGGGCGCTGATTCTTTGGACACTGTAGAGTTAATTATGGAATTCGAAAAAGAATTTGGCATTGCCATCCCTGATGATCAAGCAGAAAAAATTGCAACAGTAGGTGACGCTATCAATTACATCACCGAAAACGTAAAATAAGAAATTAGTAAGGTCTTAAAAATCAATATGGAATTAAAACGAGTTGTTGTTACCGGTCTTGGCACAATCAACCCGCTTGGCAAAAATGTTGAAGAATATTGGGAAGGCCTAAGGAATGGGGTCAGCGGTGCGGGCCCCATTACTCGTTTTGACGCTTCCAAGTATAAGACAAAATTTGCCTGCGAGATAAAGAATTTCGACCCTAATGAGTACCTGAACAGGAAAGAGGTGCAAAAGCATGATATGTATGCACAGTACGCCTACATTGCTGCGGCCCAGGCCATAGTAAATTCCGGACTGGATCTGTCCTCCATTGACAAGGATGAGGTAGGTGTAATTTGGGGAGCTGGAATTGGCGGACTAGACACATTCTATCAGCAAGTTACCGAATTCAATAGCAACCTGGATAATCCAAGATTTTCTCCTTTTTTCATTCCCAAGATGATTGCCAACATGGCCAGTGGAAACATTGCCATGCAGTATGGGTTCAGGGGTCCGACTATTACAACTGTAACGGCCTGCGCATCAGCCACTCACGCAATGATTGATGCAGCAACCTATATCCGGTTAGGTAAAGCCACGATTTTTGTTGCCGGAGGTTCCGAAGCGGCAATTACCCAGGCTGGAGTTGGTGGATTTAATGCCATGCATGCCCTTTCAACCCGGAACGATGATCCTAAAACTGCTTCTCGTCCATTCGACAAAGGCAGGGATGGATTTGTGATGGGCGAAGGTGCCGGGGCTTTGATTCTTGAAGAATACGAGCACGCGATTGCCAGGGGAGCTACGATCTGGGCAGAATTGGTTGGTTGCGGTATGTCTACCGATGCCTACCACATGACAGCTCCTGATCCCGAAGGCGGAGGCGCCTCGCTGGTTATGAAACGTGCATTGAAAGATGCCGGGTTACAACCTGAAGATATCGATTACATCAACGTACACGGTACATCTACAGGATTAGGCGATATCGCCGAACCCAAGGCTATCAAAAAAGTCTTTGGAGATCATACATACAAACTAAGCATCAGTGCAACCAAATCAATGACCGGCCACCTCCTCGGAGCAGCCGGTGCGGTTGAAGCCATTGCATGCATCCTGGCGATGAAATACAGCATCGTTCCACCGACAATTAACCAGTTTGAACTTGACCCAGAAGTCGATCCGAATATAGATTTTACATTCAACGTTGCAAAACCACGCAACATCGACTACGCATTAAGCAACACTTTTGGTTTTGGCGGTCATAACGGTACGGTAATCTTAAAAAAATATATCCAGTAAGTGATCCGTAATATAAGATATCAGATAAAGCTCTTTTCTTCCCCAAGAAAAGAGTTTTATTCGTTTATAAAGTCCCTGACCGGACGGAGTCCGCTGAAATTTAAGCTTTATGATATTGCCTTCATGCACAAATCAGCGTCCTACGTCGATAAAATGGGCAATATTGTCAACAATGAACGGCTTGAATATCTCGGGGATGCAGTATTGAGTACAATAGTTGCCGAATACCTTTACAACCGCTTTCCATTTAAGGATGAAGGTTTTCTTACCCAGATGAGATCGCGCGTGGTAAACCGCAGCTTTTTGACCCAGCTTGCCTTCAAAATGAGCCTTAACCGCTATGTAGTCTCCAATGCCAACTCGGTGAGTGAATCAAGCCACCTTTACGGCGACCTGCTTGAGGCTTTTATTGGGGCAATTTATCTCGATTGTGGATATGCCGTTGCCAGAAGGTTCGTGATCAGGAAGATATTCAACCAGCATGTTGATATCCGTGAGATGGAAAAGTTTGACAACAATTTTAAAAGTCAGTTGATAGAATGGGGACAGAAGGTAAAACAGGAAGTTGAATTCAAAACTGTCAACAATCCTGATTCCGGAACTGAAAAAATGCCATTTGTATCGAATGTAACCGTTGACGGAAAGTTGATGGGAACCGGCGGAGGCTTTTCAAAAAAAGAGGCGCAGCAGAATGCCGCACAACAGGCCCTCGAAAAACTGAACGTGCTGTCATTCAGGGCAGAAGATCAGAACTGAGGCAAATCGCCGTTAAAACAGCGGTTCAACCTGGCAGCCGGCACGCAGGATCTTCCGGTAGTCCCTTACACCTCGCCATCTTCATCCTTACACGTTCCTGAAACCCCTAACTGCTTCAATGGCTGTTAAATATTGTTAACAATCATCTCCCCTAAGAATTATTAGCTTTATATTTGCCTTATGAGCAAAAAAATGATCAACATACTCGCTATTGTAATGGCTATTGCAGTGGCTGTTATGGTATGGGTACAGCTGATCACTATCAATAAAACAGCCAAACTTCAGGAGAAGGATTTTAATTTCCTGGTCAACCGCGCACTCAGCGACGTCAGGGACATGCTCGACTTCGAAGAGATCCAGCTTTTTTATCAACTCGACGAATCCTATTATATTCAGGATGTTAAGCCCTCAATGGGCCTCAACCTTTATCCTAATTCAGATCCGTCAGAATCATTGATTAAGCTCGGGCGATCCGGTGAGCTTACCGTTTCATCGAACAAGAAAACTTTCAAAAGCAGCAAGGGTAACTTTGAAATCAACAGTTCACAGTCGACTTTCAATATTCCCAGCATGCAAAGCTCCTACAACCGGTTGAGTGAAAAGCAGTCACAGGCTCTGAGATACCAGGACTACCTGCTTGCACGAACTGAAATGAAGATATCCGAGCGGGTATCGCCTGATTACCTCAAATATGCCATTGACACGGAATTAAAGGACAAAGACATACTTCTGTCTTATAAATACTGTATAAAGACAACCATTAAAGGTAAAACGGAAATAGCCCTGGGTGACAAAGATTACCATCCTTCAAAGGGAACGAGAGAATACAGGACACCACTTTTTTATGATCAAAATTCATCCAAACCTCATTTCCTTTACGTCTACTTCCCTGACCAGCATGCTGAACAGATCAAGGCAAGTACAGATTTTGTGCTTCCGTCGCTGCTGCTTACCATCATAATCATCGGAATTTTTGTATTTACACTTCAGATCATCCTGCGCCAGAAGAAACTATCCCAGATTAAGAACGACTTCATCAACAACATGACCCATGAGCTTAAGACGCCAATCTCCACCATTTCGCTGGCGTCCCAGATGCTCAAGGATAACTCTCTTGTCCATTCACCTTCAACCATCGATCATATCTCAGGTGTCATCCTGGATGAGAGTAAAAGACTTAGCAACCAGGTGGAGAAAGTTTTGCAGATGGCAGTATTCAATGAAGGCAAATTAAAACTTAAATTTACTGAGATAGATCTGAATCAGGTCGTCTCGCAGGCAGCCTCCAATTTTGAGATACGCGTAACGACTTCAAATGGAAGCCTGGAGACCATGCTCTCCGCAGAAAACCCGATGATCAGCGGGGATGAGATTCATATTACAAACCTAATTTACAACCTGTTAGACAACGCAGAAAAATACAGCAAGGAAAATCCAAAAATTGAGGTTTCAACGGAAAACAGAGGCGACTGGGTAATTGTTCAGATAAAAGACAACGGGATAGGAATTTCCAAGGAAAATCTCCCCCAGATATTTGAACGCTTTTACCGTATTCCAACCGGTAACGTGCACAACGTGAAAGGTTTCGGACTGGGGCTCTTCTACGTCAAACGTATTGTTGATGAGCACCATGGAAAAATAAAAGTAGAAAGTACAGTTGGGAAAGGAACAAAATTCAGACTCTATTTCCCTGTCATCAAATAGTTTAACATTATGGAAAAGAAGATGAGAATTATCTTGAGCGAAGACGACGAAAACCTGGGATCATTACTCAGAGAATATTTAATTGCAAAAGGCTACGATACAGACCTTTATCCTGACGGAGAAGCTGCATTCAAAGGATTCCAGAAAAACCAGTACGATCTGTGCATTTTCGATATAATGATGCCAAAAAAAGATGGATTCGCATTGGCAAAAGATGTCCGCATGATTAACAGTGAAATTCCAATCATCTTCCTCACCGCGAAAAATATGAAGGAAGATGTTATTGAAGGATTTCGAATTGGAGCGGACGATTACATGACCAAACCATTCAGCATGGAGGAACTCATCTTCCGCATTGAGGCAATCCTTAGAAGGACATTGGGAGAAGCCGACAATACCCAGGCTGTCTTTAAACTGGGCCGTTTCACTTTTGACGCCAGGAAGCAGACTCTTTCAGATGCTTCTGACAGCACCAAACTAACGACCAAGGAGTCAGAATTGCTTCGTCTTTTGTGCGTAAATGCCAACAAGGTACTGGAACGCAACTATGCCCTGAAAACCATCTGGGTAGACGACAACTACTTCAATGCCAGAAGCATGGATGTTTATATCACCAAATTAAGAAAACACCTCAAAGATGAAGAGGGGATTGAGATAATCAATATCCACGGCAAAGGATACAAGCTGATTATCTGAGATATAAGATATAAGATATAAGACATGAGACATGAGAAAAGCACTATCTCATGTCTCATGTCTTATATCTTATATCTTACAATTAGTCCAGTTTCAGCACTGCGAGGAACGCCTTTTGTGGAACTTCCACATTACCAATCTGTTTCATCCGCTTTTTGCCTTTTTTCTGCTTTTCCAGCAGCTTGCGTTTCCGCGTGATATCTCCTCCATAACATTTGGCTGTAACATCTTTTCTCACCGCCTTTACAGTCTCCCTTGAAATAATCTTGGCCCCTATGGCTCCCTGGATAGCAACATCGTATTGCTGCCTTGGTATCAGCTCTTTCAGTTTCTCACAAATTCTTCGTCCAAACGTATAGGCATTGTCGATATGCAGGAGTGTGGAAAGGGCATCGACAGGCTCACTGTTCAGCAGAATATCAAGCTTAACCAGTTTGGCAGGACGATATCCTGTTATATGGTAATCAAAAGAGGCATAGCCTTTTGATATACTTTTCAGCTTGTCGTAAAAGTCTATTACTATTTCCCCCAGGGGCATATCAAAAGAGAGCTCTGCACGATCAGCGGTCAGGTATTCCTGTTTCGTCATCATCCCGCGCTTGTCGAGGCACAAGGTCATGATCGCTCCGATGTATTCTGACCTGGTGATAATCTGCGCATGGATAAATGGCTCCTCAATCTGTTCAATAAGCGTAGCGTCAGGCAATCCTGCCGGGTTATAAACTTCAAAAGTCTCACCGCCCCGGGTGGTAACCATGTAGGAAACGTTGGGAACGGTAGTGATTACGTTCATGTCAAACTCACGGTCGAGTCGCTCCTGGACAATCTCCATGTGAAGCAATCCAAGGAACCCGCACCTGAATCCAAAGCCAAGTGCCATGGAGGATTCGGGTACATAGGTCAGGGAAGCATCATTCAACTGAAGTTTTTCCATTGCGTTTCGAAGATCCTCATAATCCTCGCTGTCAATAGGATAAACCCCGGCGAAAACCATAGGTTTAACATCTTCAAAACCGGAAATGGCGGCAGATGGATTCTTTACCTGGGTTATGGTATCCCCAACTTTAATCTCACGGGCGGTTTTAATACCACAGATTATGTATCCGACATCACCGGCGCTCAATTCATCACGAATCTCCAGACCCATTCTCAGCACCCCAACCTCATCAACATAGTATTGTTTGTCGGCAGCTACGAACTTCACCAGGTCACCCTTACAAACGGTTCCGTTGGCAACTTTAAAATAAGCTATTACTCCGCGGAACTGGTTGAAAACGGAATCAAAAATCAGAGCCTGAAGTGGGGCTTGAGGATCTCCCTTCGGAGCCGGTATATCAGTCAGGATGCGCTCCAGAATTTCTGCTACGCCATCACCGGTTTTTCCCGATGCACGAATGATCGTCGACCTTTTGCATCCGATAAGTTCAATAATCTGGTCTTCCACAACTTCAGGCATTGCATTGGGAAGGTCCATTTTGTTCAGAACAGGAATAATCTCGAGATCATGTTCAATGGCCAGGTAGAGGTTGGAAATCGTCTGGGCCTGAATACCCTGGGTAGCATCGATAATAAGCAAAGCTCCTTCGCAGGCGGCAATGGACCTGGAAACTTCGTAGGAAAAATCAACATGCCCGGGAGTATCTATCAGGTTTAGAAGATATTTTTCTCCTTCATGATAATATTCCATCTGGATTGCATGGCTTTTAATAGTAATTCCGCGTTCTTTCTCCAGATCCATGTTGTCCAGCACCTGTGCCTCCATGTCACGGGCACTGATCGTCGAAGTCATCTCAAGGAGACGATCGGCCAACGTACTTTTTCCATGGTCAATATGGGCTATGATGCAGAAATTCCGGATGTTATTCATTTGTTTATATTTTGTTTTTTAAAGGCCAAATGGAATAGCCACATAATCATTCTCACGTGATGTGAATATATTCCTCATGGCTATTTCATGGTTGACATTCCTTATGTACTTGATATTCTGTAATATATTAAAAATAAAGCGTCACAAAGATACTTAAAAATTTGACTACTGGATTTTAGTCTCCCTGCCAAAAATAGCACCTCAATATCAGATAGTTAATCATTTTTTTCTTTTGAAGCACCTAATCCGGAGGAGAACTTAACCGGCTTCAATCCTGACCATCAAACCTGATGTTAAAAACCACTACTTCCGGTGTATTTCCTGTTCGCACCGGAGGTCCCCAGGAACCAAAACCTGAAGAGACATAAAAGGTGGTATTGCCTTTTTGCTTCAAACCCCAGCTTAACTCAAAAATTGCTTCAGTTATGTAGTTGAATGGCCACATCTGTCCGTTGTGCGTATGCCCCGACAAATGAAGGTCGGCACCAGCTTCAACAGCTTCTTCCAGGTGGAAAGGCTGATGGTTCATCACGATAATAGGTTTGGAACGGTCAAGGTCTTTTACCAGTTCTTTGAGCTCATGCGGATTGCTGCCCTCCCCCATTCTCCTGCTGTCGCGGTCATCACGTCCGACCAGCTGAATCCCGTCCGGGAGCGTAACTACTTCATCCCGAAGAACTTTTATGTTGATGCTCTGAAGATAAGGCAAAGTATTTCGAATACCGCCAATGTACTCATGGTTCCCCGGTATAGCATAGACTCCCAGCCTGGTCCTGATCTCCTGGATATGTTTCCCGAGATTTTTCCGGATTACCGGACCGATATCCCCGTCAACCAGGTCACCGCATAGCAGCACCAGGTCCGGTTTCTGCTCATTGATGATCCGAACAAGTTTTAGCTCCTGGCGTTCACCGATCAAGGCACCAAGGTGGATATCCGAAGCCATCAGGATTTTCAGGTCAGAAGCCCCAGTTACCTTTTTGTGAATCGTCAGGGGAATCTCCTTTACCCTTGTATTTAAGGCATTTAAATACCCGCCAACGACAATAAGAGTTACAAACCCGATAACTGAATATGCAAGATTAAGCTTCCCGGCATCGGAGAACCGGGGTAGAAAGTGGAAAAAATAATTTGCCATTCTTACCAGGTCGATGGCCAACAGGCTAATCAGAAAATAAAACATGAATGCCAGCCAGAATGCGCCCACCCTGTATACCCATTCACTTACAACAGACGACGCGGTGCGTTCCCAGAACATCCCAACCAGGAAACAGGAGACTATCACCCAGAATATAATTGTATACCACTTTTTTAAAGCCGGATTGCAGGCAAATACCAGTAGCCCCCTTGAATAAACATAGTAGTTCACTGAAGAATAGATTAGGAGGACAATGCTGAAAAATATCATAAAGGTTAATGCTCTCATATCATTTTTTTAGAGGGTCAAAACTATCAATTATTTTCGGGGTATAAATCCCGTCCGACCAATTTGATTATATTTGCCGGAAGATACTCAACAAACCAATTCGACGAATGCGCGTTCAGCTTATAGGTATTTTTATTGCTGTCGTGTTGTTACACTCCTGTAACAACAGTTCACACTGCTACGAGTCGACTGACTCATTGTTGGTGACTACTTTCGCAGGGAGCAAATCTGAAAAAATTGGTCCTGTTGTTGTCAGAGGATACGGGAAAAATTCTGTTGGGGATACATTGTTCAACAGCAAAGATTCGGCCCTTACAAAAAAAATAGGGTTACCGCTTTCCCTGTCAGAAGATTCAACAGGGTTTGTTGTATTTGTTAACGATACGACCAGTGTTTTTTGGGTTCACCACACAATGGATCTTAAACTGATCTCTGAAGTGTGTGGTTTTGCCCCCTATTACCGGCTCAATGCCACTCGTTACACGGCTTTGATTGATTCGGCAAAAGTTCACGATCCTGTTGTAGATCCCAAATCCATAGAAACTTATAGTACCAATGGACAAAATATTACGATATATCTTCATCTTTCTGCTAACTAGTCCGTTGCTCGGCTTCGGGCAGACAAAGAAGGAAGAATGGAGAATCGAAGGTCCCCGTTTCGGGATTGATATATCGCGATTTTTGATGCCCTATATCCAGAAATCTACAGAATCGGGATTTGAATTACAGGCGGATTTCCCTTACAAGGGTAATTTTTTCCCTACCGCTGAGGCTGGTTATCTTAGTGTCAATGATATGCAGGAGTCATTTCACTATTCCAACAAAGGCCCTTATGCCAGGATTGGTGTGGATGTGAATATCAGTAAATTTGAATCACTGTCTGATGATGACCTTGTTTTTGTAGGTGTCAGATATGGATTCAGCCATTTTGTACAAGAAACCCAGGATGCAAATTACTCCAATTATTGGGGAAATCTTATAACTTCCTTTCCCAAAGAAAACATGAATGCTCACTGGGGTGAATTACTTTTTGGCCTCAAGGGTGAGCTACTGCCAAATTTCTTTTTCGGCTGGTCGGTCCGCGCAAAATTTCTTTTTGCATCCACCAAAAGTGCAAGCGTGAAACCTTATGTTATTCCCGGATTGGGATACACGGCAAACAGGGAGGTCCCATTCGATTTCTCCCTCACAGTTGCCTACAGAATCCCTTTGCGCAAAACAAAAACCCTGCCTAAGCCACTAAAAGGCAACGGTCCCAAACAAGATCCTGATGATGAGGATGATCCGAATAATCCGGATTACAACAATCCCAACGGCAGAACAAACAATTACGGTTCCGGCACAGGCTCAATGAACAGGCAATTCTGACAAAGCCTTATCATCCATGAACCCTCCCACACATTTCTAAGTCATTTAACCTTCTAAGGATCAAATATTTGCAGAAAACTCAAAGGCTCAGTTTCCCTTCCCCGTTTTCCGGCCCCCCTTTATCCTTTATCCTTTATCCTTTATCCTTTATCCTTTATCCTTTATCCTTCTGTAAGAATACACCGTTTGGCCTTTTTCATTGATAAAATAGAAGGAAAACTCCCGGTGTGAAACACTGCACACGGTAAATCCAAGCGAATGGCCTACAAATCTTGCATAAAACCAAGGGTTGGTCCAGCGGGGCTTCATACCGGTTGTGGTCACCATGAAATCAGTACCGTCTCTTTGCAAATGTTCAAACTTATGGACATGGCCGTTCAGGTAGAAATCGACCTTGTATTTTCTTAAAAGCGGTGCAATCTTGTAAATAAGATCATAGGTATTACCCTGGACGAAGTCTGAAGTATAGATAGGATGATGTCCCACCACTACTTTCCAGGTCTCTTTAGACTGTGAAAGCACACTGTCTGCAAAAGCGACGGTTTTATCAGGATCCTGATTATTAATCTGATGATATTTCTGATCGAACCGATAGATGTAAACAAATGGAGTGGTGTCTATCATAACAAAACGAATAGATGTCGTACTATCTACCTGCTGTACAAAGGTATAGTTGCGTGACGGCATGGTCCACCTCGGATTGTGCTTCCCATAGTCAACCAGCGCCTGCGGATTGCCAATGTATTCGTGGTTGCCAATGATGGAGTACCACTTAAGCTGCAGTTCCGGCGCTGAGAACATCTTTTCAAACTGAGCAGACCATAGCGGATCCAGCGTATCTTTTACACCATTGTCATGAAAAAAATCTCCCTGGTTGATGACAAATTTAGGGTGCAGAACCTTGGAAAGTCTGTTGACAGTCCGTGCCACGGAATCCTCCCGGTAAGGGCCGGAGGATCCCATGTCAGAGACAACAAAAAAATTAAATCCGTTAGCTGAAGGATTTTCGATCAAAGGCGTTGACCTGCATCCCATCAGAAAAAGCACCAGGAGAATAATCCCGGGACCCTGCCTTTGCACCTTAATTTTCATTCGCAAGTAACTTTATTATTTTATTGAAAATCAGAAAGTACTCATAGCCTGCCACGATCCATCGGGGGGACTCACAGGTTGTTTTTATACACCTTTTTGTGAGCTTAGGCTCCTGCTCGTTTCAACGTCTTTTATTCCACCAGGTTACTATGAAAGTATTCAATAAATATTTTATACTCAGATTCTTAAAGGAGGTTACAATATAATTGACAACTTATTGTATTATTCCTTTGCCCGTAATAACCGCAATACAGTTTACCTGATAGTTAAACGGTTCTCCACCATCCTGTTGTTGTATTGCTGTAAAAATGCCTTAAATCGCTGAAAGTGATTATTTATGGTAGTATCTCCCTTCTCAGCCAGGTTGTCCCTGTATTGTGGATCACGCTTGAAATTATAGGCTGCAACGAGATTTTTCCCGTCTGAGAGAATTAAAATATCTCCTTCCATAAATTGGTAATATCCATTGACGTAGTTTATTACAAAAGGATTTCCACCGGGATGAAACCGGTCGCTACCAAATGCGAAATAGGGAGCGTCATATTTCAAAAAGCCCATAACTGTAGGGAAGATATCAATTTGCTGCATCAAGGTAGAATCAATACCCACTAGATCGCTGTTGGGATGATGAAATATGATAGGGATGGAAAACAACCCTGTGGAGGTCTTGTATTCGTTGTGATCGCTTGAAGGCAGTGAATGATCGGCTGTCAGAATAAAGAGGGTATTGTTGTACCATGGCTGCCTGGAAGCCTCCTTAAAGAATTCCCGTAATGAAAAGTCAGTGTATTCGATGCACTTGTAAAGAGGATTTGGCCCTCCAATGAAACGATTCCTGTACTTTTCCGGCAAAATATAAGGATGATGGGATGATAAGGTAAAGACAGAAGCGATAAAAGGTTCTTTTAGCTGACTGAAATTTTTGGCACAATAATTCAGGAACAGCTCGTCCGGGATACCCCAGAACCCGTCAGAATCCTTTTTGCGGCCATATTCGTTCTGGCCAAAATACTTCTTGATAGAAAGCATATTCGTAATAGCATCAAAACCCATAGACCCATTCGGTGCGCCATGAAAAAATCCGGCATCGTATCCTCTCTTCTTCAGCGTTGCAGCAAGGCCTTCCATCTCATTTAAAGAGTAACGGGAAAGTACAAAAGGCTGTACCAGGGAAGGAACACCGGCAATTACAGAAGGTATGGCATCAATCGATTTTACTCCGTTGGCAAATGAATATTTCCAGGTATAACTATTGTGAATCAGGGAATCAAGAAAAGGAGTATATCCCTTGTAATGCCCATTTTCAAGGTCTGTGTTCAAAGAGCCGACCACCTCTTTGGTAAAACTTTCCAGTATCAGCACAACAATATTCAACGGCTTAAAACTTCCGGGACTATTCCCCTGATGAACAGGCGTATAAATTTTTTCGGCAACTGAGTCTTCAAAGTACTTTAATTTATCAAAAGTTTTCGCGTTCAGAGTCCGGATAATTGAAAAAGGAGTGTTCAGGACAATGGCAGACTCTATTGGTTTCTTGACCTTTTCAATCGCATTACTTATTGTAATCGGTCTGGTTGTACCGGTAAATCCCCCCCGCATTCCCGCAACTGTGAGTCCTGCACTAACAAACATGATAATAGTGGAGACAGAGTAAAAAACCAGGTTCGACCTGATTAAAGGACTCTTCCTGTGATCAGAATAGGTAAACCACAGCAGGAGAAACAACACTGCAAACAACAACAAAAGATACCAGTACTGAAAAATCCCAACGGCTAAAATCCTGAAGAGATTCGACTCATGTCTGAACTCAGAAAAAATACTAAAATCTGTCCGCCTAAGAATATACCTGAAGTAAACAATATCTACCAAGTTAGCTATCAGGGCAATAGAGTTTGTAACAAAAAAAATGATCCTGGCAGACTTCTTGTAAACATCATTGTACTTGATTTTTAATGGTATAAGCATCATAAGGATGTACAAACTGTTGACATACAGCACTGCGGTGAGGTCAAACCTGAACCCGGAAACCATCAGTTCGAGAAGATGAGAAAATGGCATATCCGGGAAGTACCGAATATTAATCAGGTAAAAAATGAGGCGCTGCACTGAAAAAAGCAGGTAGACTACTGTCAGCCTCCATACCAGCATAAGCGGCGCATTCTGTACTTTATCAACCAATGATTTCAGATTCATCCGTGTACTCAATTTGAATTTGATCGTCGCGCTAAGCTAATTAAATTTCCTTTTCAATTTATATCTTCCCTTTATGAGTGCCTCCTGATTTCATTTTAAGCTTACCATTTACCCTGCCTGGGGAAATACCGGTATACTGATTTCCATCATAATTTTTGGGATTTTGAATGAAGGATCATCCAGACTTTGGTCGATAAATGGATAAAGAGGGCATTATCCCGTATACTATCACCATACCGACACTGTCATTAGAAACAAACAGCAAGAGCTGAGTTACCTTGAAAAGTCTGTAAATGGTCCCGGTTGTACGCATCTCCTTGCGGGGTCAGTCAGCTGGATAGCTTTCCATACCTCCTCGATAAAGACAACTCAATCAGGCGTTTGGGTAATAGTGACGCAAATCATGTCCGGGTTCCAAAAAGACCGGACAGTTAACTCAGATAACTTAAAATGACAGGCAAGATTCAATAATCCACCCTTTTACCCAGGGCAACTTTGGTACGCTGCTTCTCCATGGGCCGGAAGACATAAACAACACCGTAGTCGGCAGCACGCTCCCTCTTGATATCCTCAGGCAAAGAAGCATAATACTCTTCAACTTCATTCCAGATATCCAGGACTATCTCGTCTGCCTCAGCACGCATTGCCGATACTTTTTGAGTCCATCTCACCGTGTTGCTTTGAAGTGTCTTCTGAAAATGGTAAGCATCCACAAACTGGTCGAATTTGACCTTTACCACGGCTATTGAAGGATTATAAAGCGGATTCCCACCGTGCAGCACCCTTTGATGCTCTCCTTCAATAATTTTTTTGCCCCATTCGAGTAGTTCTGATTCTAGAATCAAAGAAGGTGATTTTTTGTCGCCAACCATCCCGTAATAATTACGGACTTCAGGTTTCATATCTCCCCTCTGAATCGAGAAATTGAGTATCTGGATGAAATGAGAAAGGTAGATCCTGGCTTTTTTGGCGGTTTCCAAATAGGACCGGCTGTTTTTATCCTGTTGCGCTCTGGCCAGTTTATGGTGGATAAGGTTTGTTTCAAACCCCGGGAAGAAGGCACGCAGCCGGTTCAGCGTATTAGCTGAGAAAGCAAGTTCCTCGACAGCTTTTTTCTGACCCATCAAAATAGCCGTATTAATGGCTCTTAGTCTTGCCTGATCTGTGTTAGGTAGTCTTCTGTAAGGCATCGTTTCCGTATTAAGGAACAGTTTTCACGTATCGATGCGAAGGTAGAAATTCTTAAAAAAAAATACCCTTCGCACAGAAACAAGAGACAAGAGTTATGAACTAATTGATGTTGATAACAGAAAGGGTTTTCTATCACCAAACCGCATATAGACCAGATATTACAAGGGAAGCAAAATAAATTCATTTTTTTATTTTGCTTCCCTTGTAAGTTTAATCTGAAAATTTAGCACTGAGATACTCGCGGTTGAGCCTGGCGATATGGGCTATTGAGATGCTTTTGGGACAGGCAAGTTCGCATCCTCCGGTATTGGTGCATCCGCCGAAACCGAGCTCGTCCATTTTGGCTACCATAGCTTTGGCACGCCTTTTTGCTTCAATCCTTCCCTGTGGCAACTTGGCAAATTGAGATACTTTGGCGGCAACGAACAACATTGCAGAGGAGTTTTTGCATGTGGCCACGCAGGCCCCGCATCCAATACAGGCAGCAGCATCCATGGCCTCTTCGGCATCGTCCTGGCCGATAGGAATAGTATTGCCATCAGGAACGCCACCCGTGTTAACAGAAATATAACCACCTGCCTGCTGAATTTTTTCAAAAGCAGTACGGTCTACCATGACATCCTTGATAACAGGGAATGCTGCGGAGCGCCAAGGCTCTACAACAATCGTCTGTCCTTCATGGAACTTACGCATATGTAGCTGGCAAGTCGTCACTTCTGAGTCAGGACCGTGTGCATGCCCGTTAATATACATGGAACACATGCCACAAATACCTTCCCGGCAATCATGATCAAATGCAATTGGATCTTTTCCTTCCAGGATAAGTTTATCATTCAATATATCAATCATTTCCAGGAAAGAAGTACCCTGCGAAACGTTTTCTACCTGGTAGGTTTCAAAACGTCCCTTTGCTTTCGGACTATTTTGCCTCCAGACCTTTACCTTTATTTTATTGAGAATTATATCTGCCATTTTGTTCGGTTTTTCTGTCTTCAACAATTATTTATAACTTCTCTGGGTTAGTGCTATGGTTTCAAAAACCAATTCTTCCTTGTGAAGGACAGGCTCTTCGTCTACCCCTTTGTACTCCCAGGCCGCCACATAGGCAAAGTTTTCGTCATCCCTTTTGGCTTCTCCTTCCTCAGTGGCCGACTCTTCACGGAAGTGACCTCCGCAAGATTCTTTTCTGTTGAGAGCATCACGGGCCAGCAGTTCACCCAGTTCGAGGAAATCTGCTACCCGTCCGGCTTTTTCAAGCTCGGGATTCACATTGTTCAATTCTCCCGGGACCAGCAAATCCGAATAAAATTCCTTGCGTAATTTTTTAATCTCATCAATAGCCTGTTTCAATCCGGCTTCATTCCTGGACATTCCAACATGATCCCATAAGATGGCTCCAAGTTTTTTATGGAAGTGGTCGACAGGAGTTTTCCCCTTTACATTGAAAAGTTTCTCCAGTTTATTTTTAACAGCCTTTTCGGCCACCTCAAATTCAGGAAGATTTGTGTTGATTTTCGGTACCATTATTTCATTGCCCAGGTAATCACCAATGGTGTATGGCAACACAAAATACCCGTCAGCCAATCCCTGCATCAAAGCAGATGCACCGAGACGGTTGGCTCCATGATCTGAAAAATTTGCCTCTCCCAGTGAATATAAGCCCGGGATGGTTGTCATCAGGTTATAATCCACCCAGGTTCCGCCCATTGTATAGTGAATGGCTGGATATATCTGCATTGGCTCCTTGTATGGATCGACATCGGAAATTTTCTCATACATCTGGAAAAGATTGCCATAACGTTTGGCAATTGTATCCCTTCCCAGCCGTTCAATGGCATATTTGAAATCCAGGAAAACTGCCATTCCCTCCTTGTTCACGCCAAAACCTGCGTCACAACGTTCTTTGGCGGCCCTGGAAGCTACGTCACGCGGGACCAGGTTACCATAGGAAGGATATCTGCGCTCCAGGTAGAAATCACGGTCCACATCCGCGATATCGCCCGGTTTGATCACGCCTTTTCTAAGTTTCTCAGCATCTTCCTTCTTCCTGGGTACCCATACCCGGCCGTCATTCCGAAGGGACTCTGACATCAAGGTAAGCTTTGACTGCTGAGAACCGTGCACAGGAATACAGGTGGGATGGATCTGAACATAACACGGATTGGCAAAAAAGGCTCCTTTTTTATAAGCCACCCAGGATGCTGAGGCATTGCATCCCATAGCGTTGGTAGAGAGGAAAAAAACATTTGCGTAGCCACCGGTAGCCAGCACAACTGCATGTGCACCAAAACGTTTCACCTCTCCGGTAACCATGTCCCGGGCTATTATCCCGCGTGCTTTCCCGTCAATAACAACGAGGTCGAGCATTTCATGACGGGTATGCATCTTAACTGCACCTTCATTAATCTGGCGGTTAAGAGCTGAATAGGCTCCAAGCAGCAACTGCTGACCTGTTTGTCCGCGTGCATAGAATGTGCGGCTCACTAGTACGCCTCCAAACGACCTGTTGGAAAGCAGTCCTCCGTATTCACGTGCAAATGGCACACCCTGTGCAACGCATTGGTCAATTATATTGGGGGAAACCTCTGCCAGCCTGTGCACATTGGCTTCGCGGGCCCTATAATCACCTCCCTTGATGGTGTCATAAAAAAGCCTGTATACGGAGTCATTGTCATTCTGATAGTTCTTTGCCGCATTGATACCGCCTTGTGCAGCAATAGAATGTGCCCTCCTTGGACTATCCTGGTAACAGAAAGCTGTTACGTTGTAGCCCAGTTCCGCCAGTGATGCCGCAGCCGATGCACCGGCAAGGCCGGTTCCGACAACAATTACATCCAGTTTACGTTTGTTGGCCGGACTGACTACTTTAATCTTTGCCTTGTGATTAGACCATTTCTCGCCAATTGGTCCGGATGGTATTTTTGAATTCAGTGTGCTCATATATTGGAAGCTTTGAAGTTCAGTTTAGAATTTAATCATGAAATAAATCGGGATGAAGGAAAACCCGGCAGCAAAAATGACACCTGCCACGACAGCCAGAGTCTTCAGTCTTTTCAGCCATATCTGGTTATTAATGCCAATGGTCTGAAATGCGCTCCAGAAACCATGGCTTATGTGAAGGCCTATCAGGATACCTCCTGCCATATAAATAATGTCGTATACGGGGTTGTGAAACAGGGCGCTAACCAATGCGTAAGCGTTGTGCATTTCAGTGCCGTCAACATTTACCGCATTTAAAAGCGGATCACCGGTAAACTTCATCTTGATCCAGAAATTTGAAATATGAATTACCAGAAAAATCAGAACCATTCCTCCGAGGATGAACATATTCTTGGCGGGAGCCCACCAGCTCAACAACTGGTCGCTGTATTCATATTTCTGGGGCCGTGCTCTCATATTATCGAGTGTGATAAGTCCCGACCAGACGATATGAATCACAAATCCAAGCGCCAGAACTGGCTCCATAATCCTTATGAAAGGATTTGTGGCCATAAAATGAGCAGCAAGATTAAAGAGCCTGCCGGTATCATCAAAGGTCAAAAACAGATTCAAAGTGAGGTGAATAACGAGGAATGAGATCAGGAAAAGACCAGTGACACTCATTAAGAATTTCCGCCCGATAGAGGCGCTCATGAAACTGCTCATAAGAACTTGTATTAATTTAGTATTGGAAAATTCGAATATTTAAAAGTTCCAAATTTAGAAGATGGAACTTTTAAATACAAACAGAAGCAGGATAAAGATATAATTTATAATCTTTCCAGTTACAAATAACTTTTCAATAACCCATCCTGAAAGAGGTCAGATAAGCAATTTCAGTGACTGTAAATCTTAAGAAATTGTTAATATTTAGTTGTTTAACCAGGAAATACTAACCTTTAAAAAAAAACTTCGTTATATGAAACAAATCTATTCTAAATGAAAAAATATTTACCTGTCCTGTTCTTTCTTGCCTGTTTCACTGTTAGTGCCCAACCATCAGTTTCCACCATTAAAGGTCGTGTTTACAATGCAAAAAACAATGAACCTGTTGAGTTTGCTACAGTTGTGATACAAAATAGTGTCAACGGGACAAACAGTGACCTCGAAGGCAATTTCACCCTGAAACAGGTCGAACCGGGTTTTTACCAGCTTAAAGTTACCGCTATTGGGTTTAAAACCTATGTGTCTGAGACTTTCAGGATTACAAAAGCAAAAGGCGAAACCATCAATATACCTATGGAAGAGGATGAAATACGCCTTGAAGAGGTTGTTGTCCGGCCATCCTCCTACCCTAAAAGAGATGAAAGCCCGACTTCTCTCCGAACCATCGGCATCGATGAGATAGAAAAAAATCCAGGTGGAAATCGCGACATTACCAAAGTAATTCAATCATTTCCGGGTGTTTCTTCTACTCCCGCTTTTCGTAACGATGTGATCGTCAGAGGAGGAGGCCCTAGTGAAAATAAATTCTATCTGGACGGAATAGAAATTCCCAATATTAACCATTTTGCCACACAAGGCGCCTCAGGAGGTCCGGCAGGAATTATCAATGTTGATTTTATCAGGGAAGTCAATTTCTATTCAGGAGCGTTCCCGTCCTCCTATGGCAATGCCATGAGTTCAGTCTTGGAGTTCTCCCAAAAAAATGCCAATACTGAAAAACCGAAATTCCGGGCAACGGTCGGTGCTTCTGACCTTGCCTTCTCCTCTGAAGGACCAATCTCTGAAAAAACTACTTATCTGGCATCGGTGAGAAGGTCCTACCTGCAGCTCCTGTTTGGCGCTCTCAAGTTGCCCTTTCTTCCAACATACAACGACTTTCAGTTTAAAATCAAAACCAAAATCAACGACAAAACTGAACTCTCTTTTATAGGACTCGGAGCGCTGGATGATTCGAAACTAAACCTGAATGCCAACGAAACAGAGGAACAACGTTTCATTCTCAGCTATCTGCCGGAAAATAAACAATGGAATTATACCCTGGGACTTGTGCTTAAACATTACAAAGCATCCGGATACAACACTTACGTTTTGAGCCACAACACACTTAACAACGCTCAGATCAAGTACCATGACAATATTGTGAACCCCGGAAACCTTATTCTGGACTATAATTCCCGCGAAAGCGAAACAAAATTCAGGTTTGAACATTTTTATTTGTCAAAGACAAAATTCAAAATAACCTATGGTGGTGATTTGCAATATGCACAATACTACAACAATACTTTTCAGCAAGTTTATGTATCCGGATCTTCGCAACCATTCAAATATCTGACCAACCTGGATTTTATAAAATATGGGTTTTCGGGACAGGTGACAAAGGAATTATTTAATAAGCAATTGATTCTTTCATTGGGAATAAGGGGTGACGGGAACAATTATTCTACTGTCATGTCTAACCCTCTTGAAAATCTTTCCCCACGCTTTTCAGTAAGCTACAAGATAGGCGGCAGGACAACCCTCAACTTCAATACAGGCAGATACTTGCAGTTGCCGGCATACACGACTCTCGGATTTCGGAATAGCGCCGGAGAACTTATCAATAAAGCAAATGGCGTTCGGATGATTAGCGCCAACCACCTGGTAGCCGGCCTTGATTTCAGGCCCAATACGAATACCCAGTTAACAGCGGAAGGGTTCTTCAAATTATACGGCAATTATCCGTTTTCGGTAAGGGATTCAATTTCCCTTGCCAGCAAAGGGGCAGATTATGAGATCTTTGGAAACGAAGAAGTAAAATCAGTCAGCAATGGACGAGCCTACGGATTCGAGCTCTTGTCAAGATTCAGGGATCTTCTGGGTTTCAGGGGAGTACTGACCTATACGTACGTCAGAAGTGAATTTACGGATATCCATGGAGATTATGTCCCTTCAGCATGGGACAACAGGCATCTACTAACGCTCACCTCAACCCGCTCCTTCAAAAAGAGCTGGGATTTTGGCTTTAAGTGGCGCTTTATAGGAGGTGCGCCTTATACACCATGGGATATCGGAAAATCCTCCATCAAAGCGGCATGGGATGCCCAGGGCCGGGGATACCTGGATTACCGCCAGTTCAACAAGTTCAGGCTGGAAGCATTTCAGCAGCTCGACATCCGCGTGGATAAAGCGTGGTATTACAAAAAATGGTCACTGATGCTCTACCTGGATATTCAGAATGTCTGCAATTTTAAAGCCGATGTCCCTCCTTATCTTGTCCAGCAGACTGATGCCAGCGGTATCCCACTGACAGACCCCAACGATTCATCCAGGTATTTATTGAAAACAATCACCAATGCCTCGGGAACAGTTCTGCCAACCATAGGAATTATGATCGAATTTTAAACCAATTTCATTTCTCGGGTATTTTTCCTTAACTTGTATGATATGAGGAAGTCATGGCTTCAAAAACCATTGATATTCAATGCCAAATCAAGCAGGGTCAAAACAAATTTGAAGATTAAATGAACTAAAAACTTGGAAGTTAGGATTTGATTTTCGTTAATTTGCATAGTTTTTTAGAAATCACTGGTCACTTACGTTCACATTATGGAAGAAAATCTGGTCATAGTCGAGTCTCCTGCCAAGGCAAAAACCATAGAAAAATTTTTAGGTAAAGATTACCTTGTCAAATCCAGTTTCGGTCATATTCGTGATCTGGAAAAAAAGGATTTCGGGGTTGACATTAACAACCATTATGAGCCCAAATACATCATTTCGGAAGACAAGAAGAAAGTAGTGGCTGAGTTGAAGAAAATGGCAAAGGCAGCAAAGACCATTTGGATCGCATCGGACGAGGACCGCGAAGGAGAGGCTATTGCATGGCACCTGATGGAAGTATTGAAACTTGATCCGGCAACTACCAACAGGATAGTTTTTCATGAGATTACCAAGGATGCCATTCATCATGCCATCCTGCATCCACGACACCTGAACAAGGATCTTGTTGATGCCCAGCAGGCACGCCGGATTCTGGACAGGCTTGTCGGTTTTGAAATCTCTCCTGTACTGTGGAAAAAAGTCAAACCATCCCTTTCAGCAGGTAGGGTTCAGTCAGTTGCTGTCAGGCTTATAGTGGAGCGTGAACGTGAGATTATCAACATGGTTTCAGTTCCGTTTTTTAAAGTCGGTTCACAATTTATCGTTCCTGAAAAATCCGGGAAAATCACTTTGCTTAAAGCCGATTGTTCAGAACGCTTTGAAGATGAGGCCAGTGCTAACCAGTTTTTACAGAAATGCAGCAAGGCCGAATTTTTCATCGGTGATATTGTAACAAAGCCAGCTAAGAAATCGCCGGCTCCCCCGTTTACCACCTCAACCTTGCAGCAGGAGGCAAGCAGGAAACTCGGTTTTCCTGTTTCCCTGACCATGTCTGTAGCGCAAAGGCTTTATGAAGCAGGTAAAATAACCTACATGCGTACTGACTCTGTCAATCTGTCTCAGACAGCCATAAACAATGCAAAAAAGAAAATAACTGATTCATATGGTGATAAATACGTAAAGATCCGGCATTATAAAACGAATTCTAAGGGAGCCCAGGAGGCACATGAAGCCATTCGTCCCACCAATTTCTTTGAAGAGGAAATTGACGGGTCTCAACAGGAGCAAAAATTGTATAGCCTGATCTGGAAAAGAACACTTGCATCTCAAATGGCAGATGCTGAGCTGGAGCGCACAAATGTTACTATCACTATATCAAACACTACCGAGCGTTTCCTCGCTTCAGGAGAGGTAATGAAATTCGATGGTTTTCTCGGGGTCTATCTTGAATCCAGCGACGAAGAAAATCTTACTGATGAAGAGAAAGGATTGCTGCCACCCCTGGCAGTAAACCAAAAGCTGTTACCCGATTCCATCCTTGCCCAGCAACGTTTCACGCAAAAACCACCTCGTTACACAGAAGCCAGCCTTGTAAAAAAACTTGAAGAACTTGGCATCGGCAGGCCATCTACTTATGCTCCGACCATTACAACAATTCAGCAAAGGGATTATGTAGTCAAAGAAGACCGTCCCGGAACTGAACGGAAATACGTTCAGCTGGTTTTAAAATCCGGTAATATCAAACGTGAGGAAAAAGGGGAGATAGTGGGAACGGAAAAATCAAAACTCTTCCCGACAGATATCGGGCTGGTTGTCAACGATTTTCTAATTAAACATTTCGAATCCATCGTGGATTTCAATTTTACCGCATCTGTCGAAAAACAATTTGATGAAATTGCTGAAGGAAATGTTGTGTGGCAAACGATGATCGACGAATTTTATCAGCCTTTCCACCTGCAGATTCAGGATGCTCTTTCCAATTCGGAAAGAGCCAGGGGAGAAAGAATCCTGGGTGAAGATCCTGCTTCCGGCAAGACATTATCAGCAAAAATAGGCAGATTCGGGCCCTTTATCCAGATGGGTGAAACATCTGAAGACGGAAGTGAGAAGCCGGCTTTCGCGAGTTTACACCAGGGTCAGAGCATTGAGACCATCACGCTGGAACAAGCGTTAAAACTTTTTGACCTGCCAAGGGAACTGGGTGAATATGAAGGGAAGAAGGTAATTGTTGGCATTGGCAAATTCGGTCCGTATGTCAAACATGACTCCAACTTCGTGTCGCTGAAGAAGGGCGTTGATGATCCTTACACCATTCATATCGGAAGAGCCATTGAACTGATACTTGAGAAACGTGAAAAAGTGTCCAACTCCCTCCTGAAGACCTTTGAGGAAGACCCGGAAATAAAAATTATAGAAGGTCGCTGGGGCCCTTATATCTCCTATAAGAAACAAAACTTCAAACTGAGCAAAGGCATCAAAACTGATCAAATTACCTACCAGTTCTGTAAAGAGTTAATCGAGTCAGAAATCAAGAAGCCAAAGCCGAAAAAATCGAAGTAGAATAAATCTCTTCCTGGCTAAATATTGGCGAAAGTTTTTTTATTTTGTCGGTAAAACCGAAACGTATGTTGAAGGACCTGATTACACCGGCCAAATCCCTATCGATTATTAAACAATTCTCAGGAGGCAGCGACCTGTTGGGAAATATGCTGATCTCATCCGTCTGGGATGAATCTGAATTGCCGGATCTGGTAATTCTTGGAATATCAGACGACAGGCTGACCATTTCTTCCTCCTTCGTTGAAACCTCTGATTTAATACGGGAACAATTGTACCAGCTGAAGGGTTTTTCAGAAACCTTCAGGATTGTGGATTTAGGGAATGTTAAAACAGGCAAGGAAATTACCGACACCTACGCTGCCGTACGCCTGATTGCAGAGGAAATATCTTCTTTCGGCGTTCCGATCCTTTTTCTTGGCGGAAATCAATGGTTCACCATTCCTTTGCTGGAAGGAATGAATAAACAAAATGCAGTGCTGACTGTCATCGATGACCGGATTGACAATCTTGCAGAAAGAGAAAGTGTCAGGGATGATATTTTCCTGAACAATATCGCAACGGATGTCACTGTCAATGTGATGGCTGCACAATCTTTTTTTGTCCCGCCTGACAGCAAAGAGACATTTTCAGAAGAATTTCACGGAGCTTTGTTTACGTTGGGGGAACTCAGAATGGGCATCAAGGAAATGGAACCTTACCTGAGGGAAACTGACCTTGTAAGTTTTGATTACGGAGCCCTTAAATTAAGCGAAGCGCCCGGTCAGATAAGGAATTCTCCCAATGGGCTAACCGGAGAGGAAGCCTGTCAGTTAGCTTGGTATTCAGGTATTTCAACCAATCCTGGATGGTTTTCTATTTTCGGCTACAATCCTGCTAAAGATCCAGAAAGAACCGGAGCCATGATGACTGCACAAATCGTTTGGTATTTCATTTATGGAAAATCCAAAAAAATGGATGAGGTTCCACAGGATGAAGCCATTGATTTCTTGCATTTTGTAGTACCAATTGAAGGAATACCTGAACCTGTCACCTTCCTTAAACACCCTGTTTCCAGGCGATGGTGGATGGAAGTTCCCTCTCCCGACTGCGACCTGTTCCCTCTCCGGATACCCTGTTCCAAAAAAGATTACCTTAGGGCATGCAAAAATGAAATTCCTGACAGATGGTGGGCATCTTTCAACAAAAGTTATTAAACCAATACTCCCGACCAGCCAGGATTTTCGGAAATTACAGAAGTTGAAACGGCAAAAACTGGAAAGTTTCAGATTCTGCAAACTTTTTCTATTTTGTCACATCAAAGATTTAAGGACATATACACGTGCTTATTTGATATAAAAGATTAATCAGCATGATTAGGAATAACCGACTGACATGATAAAAACTCCGATTAGTTCCAAATAGCCAATAATAACACATTGTTAACGCATGAAATAGGCATGGTGGTAAATCCCCGACAAGGATGAAAATGACAAAATACGAACTAGCCTCGCTGATCTTCGATTCCATTTGGCCTTTAAGAAACCAATAGTTATCAAATGAAATTTTATAGTTTTTTGTGGATATTGTTAAATATATGTACTTTCGTTGCGAGAAGCCAGCAGGATCCGCAGATTAGCCAGCATATGTTCAACCATTTGATGACCAATCCCGGGTATGCCGGAAGTACCGGAATGATTAACCTGACCTTACTGAACAGACAACAATGGGTTGGGTTCCCAGGTGCCCCGGTGACTACTGTTTTCCAGTCTGACGCTTCATTGAAATTAATCGGAAACTCAGACGGAATAGGCCTTACGGTGATGAAAGATGCGATAGGATATGAAAGCAATGTCTCTTTTGGATTGAGTTATAGTTACCGGTTACAGCTTGGTCAGGGTCAACTTGGTTGTGGTGCTTCTGTTGGCATGATGAACAAGAATATCACCCCCGGCTGGACCGATTCACAAGGGGGAGATTTAGTTGACGGGGCGGACCCCGCTTTGCCAAAACAAGAGGTAAACGGTATGTTGGTTGATTTCGGAGCTGGAGTTTATTACCAGCATAAGAAATATTTTTTAGCTTTTTCCTCCCTGCATTTGACGCAACCGTCTTTCGATTTTGAAGAGAGTGGTCACTTTTCGATGAAAAGACATTATTACCTAACCGGTGGTTATAACTATGAACTGAACGATGACCGATTTACCGTTCAACCTTCGTTCCTTTATAAGTCAGATGGGGTTACCTCCCAGGTTGATTTAGATGCTGTAGTCAATTATGATCGACGGTTTTGGGGCGGTCTGGGGTACAGAAACAAAGAGGCGATTGTTGTATTTTTAGGGTTTGAGATGCAAAATGGGTTAAGAATTGGGTACTCCTATGATTTGAGTACATCGGTTTTATCTCGCTATAGTGCTGGTTCTCACGAACTTTCTGTATCTTACGCTGTTCTTTTAAATAAAAATAGAGGTCAAAAAACCAAAAGTGTAAGGTTTTTATAACTTTGGAATGAAAATATAGAGATTCACAAGATATGAGTCGAACGATAAAACGATTGTTTGCTTATGGCAGTTTGTCAGTCATGCTGCTGGTTTCCGGATGTCATAACAAAGGGAATGGTGAATTAGTGGGAGTTATGAATCGAGGCAAGTATATGGAGCCCACTCCACTCGGAATGGTACTGATTCCTGGTAAGAGTTTCAACATGGGACCCTCGGACCAGGAAATTACGGGGGTCAACACGCCTACCCGTACAGTCGATCTGGCCACATTCTGGATGGACGATACCGAGATTACCAACAACGAATACCGGCAATTTGTCTATTATGTCCGTGATTCTATTGCCAGGGAACTTCTTTCGCAGAAATATCCCGAATTCAAACCTACGACTACCCGCCGTGGTGATCCTATTGACCCGCCTGTGCTGGACTGGAATGTTAAGCTAAACTACAACGATCAGGATTATATTGCCGATCTGGAGCCCATGTATTATGACAAGAGTGAAAGAATCTTCGGGAAGAAGGAAATTGATATCAGGAAACTAAACTACAATTTTTACTGGGTTGACCTAAACCAGGCTGCAAGACGCCAGAATTCCTATGATTACTCCAAACAGGCTTACACCGGCAGTATTGTAGATCTCACGGGCAAGGTTGTTCCAATACAAAATCGCTCTAGTTTCATCATGAGTGAGTCAGTGAATATCTATCCCGATACCCTGGTATGGATCCGGGATTTCACCTACGCCTTTAACGAGCCATGGGCCAAAATGTATTTCTCTCATCCTGGTTTTGATGACTACCCTGTTGTAGGAGTCGACTGGAGGCAGGCTAAAGCGTTCTGCATGTGGAGGACAGCGTTTAAAAACAAAAGCCTCTCCGGGAAAGGTGATTTCGCTGTGCAGGACTATCGATTGCCCTCAGAGGCTGAATGGGAACTTGCAGCCAGGGGTGGACTTGAAAACTCAATGTATCCCTGGGGTGGTTATTACACCAGGTCAAGGACAGGATGTTTCCTTGCAAATTTCAAGCCTATGCGTGGAAATTACAGTGATGACGGCGGCAAAGCAGCCATTAAGGTGGCAACATATGAACCCAACGGATACGGATTATATGATATGGCCGGGAATGTTGCTGAATGGACTATAACAGCCTATGATGAATCGACCTATAATTTTATGCATGACTTAAACCCAAATTTTCAGTACAACGCATTACCTGACGACCCGCCTACCATGAAGCGGAAGGTTATTCGGGGAGGCTCCTGGAAAGACATTGCATATTACATTCAGGTGGGAACGCGAACCTTTGAATACCAGGATACTGCAAAATCATATGTAGGATTCAGGTGTGTGCGTTCCTCATTTGGTGAAGACTTTTAATCAACAAAGAAAAACAGAAATACTATGGGACTTGCGGAACTGACTCATTCTCAAAAATGGAGATCTACCATGAATTATTTCTATAGTTTCGGCGCGTCTGTCGTACTATTAGGAGCCCTTTTTAAATTGGAACACTGGACAGGTGGACCAACAATGCTCATGATAGGCATGTCCTGTGAAGCATTGATCTTCTTCCTTTCCGCTTTCGAACCCATGGTTGAAACCCCCGACTGGACAAAGGTATATCCTCAACTAAACCCTGATTATGAATTCGAGGAAGAAATCGAACTTCCCGCCAGGCCATCAAGAGGATTGGACGAAATGCTTGAAAAGGCTGAGATCACTCCTGAAATGATGTCAAAACTGAAAAAAGGCCTGATGGACCTGACCAATACAGCAAAAGGCATATCAGAAATTTCCAGTGCAACTCTTGCTACCGAGATTTACATCCGCAATATGAGCAGTGCCTCTCAGTCGATGAATTCCTTTGCTGAAGTCAACAATAAGGCCACTCTCTCCGTTGAACGATCACTGGGTGATCTGGTACACAGCTATGAACACTCTTCCAAACTGATATCAGGATCCTCCAAAGAGATGGCTGAAAGTTTTGCCGAATCAACCAAGAAAATAAATCAGCAGCTTGCTACCACAAGTGAGAAATTATCATCCTCCTACAGTGATTTTACAGAATCTGTTCAAAAAGATTTTTCGTCGCTCAGTGAAAATTCAAAATCCTACGCCGGTGAAATCGCCAAGATGAATTCCAGTCTTGCTACCCTAAATTCATCTTATGAACTTCATCTTCAAAATGTCAAAAAACTGACTGAAACATCTTCAAAAAGCGTTTCGGACCAGGCTGGATTGCAGCAAATGGTGTCCGAAACTCTTGAGGAAGCAAAAAAATATTATCTACTCACAGAGCGTATGAATAAAAACCTGGAAGCACTTAATCAGGTTTACGGCAATATGCTGGGCGCAATGAATATCAAAGGTTAATCTAATCAATTTGCTGACCTTATGAGTGTAAAAAACTGTCCGGAAACACCCCGGCAAAGGATGATAAGCCTGATGTATCTGGTTCTGACGGCGATGTTGGCACTCAATGTTGACAAATCCGTGATAGATGCCTTCGCAATTGTAGATCAGGGATTTATGAAAACGATCGAGAACTTTAACAACAAAAATCAAACCGTATATACAAACTTCAATAATGCGGCACAGGAAAACCCAGCAAAAGTTGGTGAGTTAAACAATGCCGTTAAGAAGATCAAAGAAAAAACTGATACTCTTTATAATTATATCACACACTTTAAAGATGTGATAGTTAAAAAAGCCGATGGTCCGGAAGGAAAAATTGATGATATCATCAACAAGGAAGACTTGAACTACTCAGAAGAGATAATGATTACCAAAAAAAATGGGACATTACTTAAAAATGCCATTGAAGCGTACAGAACTTTCCTTCTTTCCCACATTGATACCAGTGAAACTGCTTTGATTACAGCTATCAGGAAAAGCCTGGATACCTCTGACCCACCCGGGACGGAAGGACAAAGGCCCAGTTGGGAAATCAGCAAATTTCAGGGCTATCCGCTTATTGCCGTTATAACACTGATGTCAAAAATGCAAAGTGATATACGCAACAGTGAATCAGACGTAATCAACTATCTCTATTCAAAAATTGATGCTTCTTCATTCAAATTTAATGCTTTAAAAGCCCAGGTTATACCAAAAACCAATTATGTACTGCAGGGAGATGCGTATGAGGCAAAAGTTTTTATTTCTGCATTGGATACCACTGCAGTTCCTGAAATTATTGTCAATGGAAACAAACTTCCGATTATACCTGGTGAAAATGCCGGTTTATACCGTGTAACGGCCAGTGCTGAAGGCACTTTTGTCTGGAAAGGAGTAATCAATTATAAAACTCCAAGCGGAATTATTGTACCGTATGCCTTCCAGCAGGAGTACCAGGTTGCCAAACCATCCATGACTGTTTCACCAACCAGAATGAATATTTTGTATGCCAAGCTGGCAAACCCGATATCCATCTCTGTACCGGGAATGTCGTCCAGGGATATTCAGGCAAGTATGACTAACGGCCGAATCGAAAGGACCACAGACGGATGGCTTGCCTATCCGGAAAAAGTCGGAGAGAAGGCTGTTATTTCTGTCAGCGCTACTGTTGACAAAGTGAATAAACAAATGGGAACTATCGAATTCAGGGTCAAAAAGGTTCCAAATCCACTGGCAACTGTTGCAGGCAAAAACGAGGGTCTAATCTCCAAGAGCGAGTTGATGGCCGAGCAGGGAGTTTTTGCTGAAATACCGGAATTTGACTTTGAAATGAAATTTCAGGTTCTTTCATTTGTTGTATCCACATCAAAAGGCGGTTTTATCGTGGATAAGGCCGCAACGGGAGCGAAATTCACTCAGGATCAGAGAGATTTGTTTAATTCATTAACCCGTGGAAGCCGCCTTTATATTGATAACATCGTTGCCAAGGGGGAGGATGGTTTTACAAGAAACTTATCTGCTATCAGCTTTAAAATAAATTAAGCGATGAAAGAAACAGGATGGTAAAAACATCAATGCTGATGAAAAATCCATTGCGAATTCTATCTGGCAACTAAGAAACAAATTATTTTAAAAGATGAAACGAAAATTGTTATTCTTTTTGGTCATTCTTGCCGGCAACTTCACCTGTAATTCCCTTATGGGGCAAGGGATCGAAGATCTGGTAAAAAACAGAAATGACGGTGCATACGAGAAGAGGATCACGCTTGAGCGCAAACCTGCACCCCTGCCGGGAGTCAGGGAAGCCGATGTCACCTGGTCAAAGACCATCTGGCGTCTGATAGATTTGCGTGAAAAAATGAACCAGCATTTTTATTTCCCGACAGCCGAAATTCAGGGCAGAAACAACCTGATCAACCTTCTTATGAAAGGCATCAAGGAGAATACGATCACAGCATTTGACGCATCGGATGACAACAATGAATTTACCAAACCTGTCAGTTACGACCAGGTTGTAACCCAGTTTGGCGCTGGCAGCAAAACCGTTCAAAGGCGAAATTTTGAGACTGGTCAGATGGAAGATGTAACTGTGCAGCAAGAGATGAACACATCTGAAACAAAACAGTTGATTGTGAAGGAAATATGGTATTTCGACAAGCAAAAATCCACTTTACAGGTACGGATTCTTGGAATATGCCCTATCAAACTTTATTATCGTGAAGAAGACGTCACTCAGGAAAATTTGCTTAGGAAAAAGCTATTCTGGGTTTGGTATCCAGAAATCAGGAAGTTACTCGCAAAAAACGAAGCTCTTAATGACCGCAACGGTGCCAGGAATTTCAGTTTTGATGATCTGTTCCTCATGAGAAATTTCGACAGTTACATAATCAAGGAAGAGAATGTTTACAACAACAGATATATTCAGCAGTATGCTGCAGACGAATATGCGACGAAAGAATCTGAAAGGATAAAAAATTCAATATTCAACTACGAGCAGGATTTGTGGGAATATTAAGAGTATAAAATCAAAAATAAATAGGCGAAAAATGGCGAAAGACTGTTTTTCGCCTTTTATTATTTGTTACCAAACAACGATCTTACCAGTTTTTCCACACGTTCGATCTGGTGGATTTTGATGTCGAACCTTGAGAAGTCTATTCCCTTGTTGTACTTTGAGATATATATCTCTTTAAATCCAAGCTTCTGCGCTTCTGCTATACGTTGTTCAATCCGGCCCACCGGCCTGATCTCTCCGGTAAGTCCAACCTCTCCTGAGAAAGCAATTCCCTTGTCAATTGCTATATCAAAATTCGAAGAAAGGATGGCGCAAATTACCGCAAGGTCCATTGCAGGATCGTCAACACGCAAACCACCCGCAATATTGAGAAAGACATCCTTTACCATCATTTTGAATCCTGCTCTCTTTTCCAGTACAGCCAACAGCATATTCATTCTCCTGAGATCAAACCCTGTTGCCGATCTTTGGGGTGTCCCGTAAGCTGCGGAACCTACCAGCGCCTGCACTTCGATCAGGAAAGAACGCATCCCTTCAATAGCGGCTGAGGTGGAAGTGCCGCTCAACCCTTCATTGTGGGAAGAGAGCAACATTTCAGAAGGATTGCTTACTTCCCGCAACCCGGATTGCTGCATTTCGTAAATACCAAGCTCGGATGTCGAACCGAATCGATTCTTCACTGACCGGACTATCCGGTATAGATGATTCCTGTCGCCCTCAAACTGTAGTACAGTATCAACAATGTGTTCGAGTACCTTTGGCCCAGCCAGGCTACCCTCCTTATTAATATGACCTATCAGGATAACTGCAATATTTTTCGTTTTGGCCATCTTCATGATGGCAATGGTACATTCCCTGATTTGGGTGACACTGCCAGCCGTTGATTCGATTGACTCACTGCTGATAGTCTGAATCGAATCTATTATTACCAGGTCCGGTGACTCCCTTTCAATGTGAAGAAGAACTGATTCCAGAGTTGTCTCACACAGGAAATAACACGAAGAATTATGTGCTTCAAGTCTCTCGGCCCTCATTTTTAGTTGCTGAAGACTCTCTTCACCTGAAATATAAAGTACTTTTCTCTTTTTCAGATGCAAAGCAATCTGAAGAACAAGGGTCGATTTTCCTATACCGGGTTCTCCTCCGAGCAAAATCAGGCCTCCGGGTACCATTCCACCGCCCAGGACCCTGTTGAATTCAGCATTAGAAGTATCAATCCTGGGCAATTCCAGCAGATTAATCTCATCCAGTGTAACCGGATTAGAGCCATTTTGTCCGGCCTGCCTGTTAGACTGACTCCTGGCAGGGAAAGAAACTTCTTCCTGAAAGGTGTTCCACTCACCACAAGATGTGCAATGGCCAATCCATTTTGGAGAGGTGAACCCGCAATTCTGACAGACAAAGGATGTTTTAAGTTTTGCCAATGTATTTATACCAGTCTGTTTGTTTCTGTATCCGGAAAAATTATTGCCGGTTTAAAGGCTTTCGCCTCTTCAAAATCCATGGAAGCATAGGATACAATAATGATTATATCGCCGGTAACAACTTTTCGGGCAGCGGGACCATTGAGAATGATATCCCCTGTCTTTCTCTTTCCGCGGATCACATAGGTTTCGAACCTCTCACCATTGTTGATGTTAACTACCTGAACTTTTTCATTCTCAATCAGGTTGGCTGCATCCATTAAATCTTCATCAATAGTGATACTCCCGACATACTGAAGATCCGCACCTGTAACAGTGACCCTATGAATTTTGGATTTGCAAATTTCTATAAACATTTCAAATTTTTTATTTATCAAAAAATATGTTGTCAATCAGTCGTACCGAACCGGCAAATACTGCAATACATCCGACCTTGACACCTTTCTGCGCCCAGTTTGTCACAGATTGCAGCGTCATTTCATCAACTATATCGAAGTATTGTACTTTCAGCAAACCTGTAGAATTGATTTTCTCAATCACATGTTGTTTCACTTTGTCCGTGGGCAAGAAGGCTGATTCATCGGTGGCATCCTTCAATGCAGAATAAATCCCGGGAGCAGCAGCCCTGTGTTCAGGGGTAAGCAATGCATTTCTGGAGCTCATAGCCAGGCCGTCAGCCTCCCTGATCGTGTCACAGGCAACAATTTTAACCGGTAAGTTCAGCAACTTAACCATATTTTTAATAATTGACAATTGCTGGAAATCCTTTCTGCCGAAATAAGCACTATCCGGTTCAACGATATCGAACAATCTGCTAACCACCTGAGCGACACCATTAAAGTGTCCTGGCCTGAACCGCCCCTCCATAACGGTTTCCAGCGAACCAAAGTCGAATTTTCGGGTATCCGGTTCGGGATATATTTCATCAACTTCAGGAGCAAATATATAATTACAGGGAAGTGAGGTAAGCAGCCTGACATCCTCATCCAGGTCCCGGGGATAATTCCTCAGGTCATTTGGGTCATTGAACTGGTTCGGATTCACAAATATCGAGACTACTACTATATCATTTTCCCGGGATGCAACTGACACCAACGACAGGTGTCCGGGATGCAACGCACCCATCGTGGGAACAAATCCAACGGCAAGACCCTTATTCCTGGCGGAATCCAGTACCTGTTTTAAACCCTGAACTGATTTGAAAATTTCCATCCTGAATTTGAAATCAACGTACAAAGTAAATAAATAAAAGTGAGTTAAGAGAACTTAAAAAAGTAAAGTTGGGACGCGGAAAAATGACTGGTGAAACTAATTGAAACTGAAATTCGCTGACACAAAGTAGCGTATAAATGAAATACTTTTAATTCACAATTGCCACACTTTCACTTTGTTTAACTTTTAGTCTCTTTGAAATGATTGAAAGTTGCAGAAATTTTATATATTTTTGCAAAATATTTAAGTTAAAGGAATGGAAAAAAAGAAGGTTCTATTTATCTCACAAGAAATCACGCCTTATCTGCCCGAATCAGAGATTGCCGACATTGGACGTTATCTGCCGCAGGGGATACAGGAACGGGGAAAAGAGATCCGTACCTTCATGCCGCGTTTCGGAAATGTCAATGAAAGAAGGAATCAGCTACATGAAGTGATTCGCTTATCGGGAATGAATCTGATCATCAACGACAACGATCACCCGCTGATTATCAAGGTTGCCTCTATTCAGGCAGCCCGAATGCAGGTATATTTTATCGACAATGAGGATTACTTCCAGAGGAAATACTCTCTGAAAGATGATAATAATGCTGAGTTTGAAGACAATGACGAGCGTGCAATTTTTTTCGCCAGGGGAGTGCTTGAAACTGTAATAAAACTTCGCTGGTCGCCTGATATCATTCATTGTCATGGATGGTTCACCGGGATGGTGCCACTTTTTGTAAAAAAGACTTACAAGGACAATCCGTTATTCGCCAATACACGAATCATTTATTCAGTTTACAATGATCAGTTTGAGCAGCCTCTTAACAATGAGATGGCAAGAAAGATTTCGGAAGATGGTATTGATATGAGCGACATATCCGTCATCGCAGAACCAACATTTGAAAATTACACGAAGCTGGCCCTTGCTTATTCAGACGCTGCAATCAAAGGAAGTGAGGTAATTAATTCCAACATTGAGAAGCACATTAAAGATTCGGGTATACAGTATCTCGACTATCAACCAAAAGAAAGTTACATCGATTCCTATTTCGATTTTTACAATAAAATTTTATAATTTGCGCCGTTTTTACTAAAAAGTTGATTCCATTGAAAAATCGAAATTTTGATAACTTCACCCTCTTCTGGGCTTTAGTATTATCTGTAACAATTACTGCATGCAACGGCGGAGATGTAGGACTGGGTATAAATCTCATCCCAGGTGCTTCCGTGATCTACAGCAGAAATTACGAAGAAGAGGGCACAATAAAATCATTTACTTATACAGACGAAAAGATTAGGGTAGACCATCCTACAGTCAACTTAATCGGGAGTTTCAATGATCCGCTTTTTGGCCGTACTGATGGCAGTTTTGCTGCACAGCTGAGAATTGCCTCCAATCCTGATTTTGACACAACTGCAACACTTGACTCACTGATACTGAGGCTCACTTACAAAGAAATTTACGGGGACACAGCTACAGCTCAAACCCTGAAAGTATATGAAATGCTGGGTGATCTTGAATATGATGCCAAATATATGTCTACTTACAACTTAAAAGCCCTGGCTTCAACAACTCCCATGGGTTCTGCGAGTTTCATCCCCAGGTTCAAAACCGATTCAGCAAAAACTGATACTGTGACCCAATATGTCAGATTTCATATCGATCCCGCCGTGGGTAACCGCCTGTTGAAATTTGATTCCCTTCAAATGGTTTCGAATGAAGAATTTCTTCAGCATTTTAAAGGTATATACATTGAGGCTACACCTGTCAACAGGAAAGGAACGCTGATTGGTTTGTCCACAACGAGCACCGCTATGGGCCTTTATTACCATACTGCTACAAAGGATTCACTCTTCTTCCCTTATAATGTTTCTGCTAACTCTGCAAATGTTGCTGCCTTTGATCACAATTATCAAAAGAGCAATTTCATTGCCCACCTGAATCAGGATGTTATCCAGGATACTTTGATCTACCTTCAGCCAACAGGAGGAACAAAAGTAAAAGTCGACATCCCATCCCTTGCAAAATGGAAAGATTCAACCCAATATGTAATTGATAGAGCGAGTCTGGTCTTTTACGTCGACACAATTTCTACTGACATGGACCGTTACAATATTCCGTCCCGGGTGTACTTAAAATATATGGATAGCAGTGGTACAGAGACCTTTCCCAAAGACAGTGAATTATCCAGCAATTACTATGGCGGATATTATGATTCTTCGACCGGAAGTTACACCTTTAACATCACGAGGCACTTGCAACAAATAATCAAAGGAGAAGTAGAAACAACCAGTTTTTATCTTGTTCCTGCGGATAGAAGCGGTTCAGCCAACCGTGTAGTCTTAAAGAGCGGAAACAGTTCGCAACCAATTAAGCTTCAGGTCAAATATACCCGGTACGAATAAAGGTATTAAGCGCAGAAATATGGCCGGGCTGAGCTGGAAACATCAGCTGGAATATGCACAGTGGTTCAATTTAACAATGTGATGAACTTTGGTTAAGATGATTTTACATAAGGTTGTTGTTGGAGTGATCCTGTTGGTTCTGATCTATTCCTGCGCCAACCTGGGAATGCCGAAGGGCGGCCCAAAAGACAAATCAGCCCCGGTCATTGTCAAGAGTATCCCCGAATTCAACCAGCTCAATTACAAGGATAACAAAATCAAAATCACCTTCGACGAATTTGTTGTTCCTGACGAACTGAATGATAAATTTATTGTTTCCCCTCCTACAACAAAAAAACCACTGTTTAAATCAAAGGGAAAAACTTTTATTGTTGACCTGAACGAAAAACTCCTTCCGAACACAACGTATTCGCTTGATTTTAAGGATGGAATTGTCGACAATAATGAGAAAAACAGATACAAGGATCTTCGGATGGCCTTCTCTACCGGCCCGGAACTTGATACTTTAAGAATAGTTGGATTTGTTAGGGATGCTTTTACACTTGAACCGGCAAAGGGACGCTATATCATGTTGTACAAGGGCACATCAGATACCCTGGTGCACAGATCGCGACCGGATTATGTCGGTAAAACAAATGCCCTTGGTTTCTTTGCTATCTCCAACTTACCTGCTGCCAGCTACCAGATGTACGCAATAAGTGACATCGACAACAACCTTAAATACACTGCCGGAGTAGACTCAATTGCATTTCTGGAAAACCGAATCACTCCTTCTGCTGTCTTTGAACCTCAGCGGGATACGGTAGTTACCGGATCAGATACACTCGTAGTATTGGGAAAAACCAGGTTTTACCCTGATCCTGTCAACTTTTCCCTCTTCTTCGAAAAAGGGTTCGAACTTAGTCTCGATAAATACGAACGCTTAACCAGGAAAAAGATTGACCTGACATTTATTGGTTCAACTGCCGACACATTCAATATTGAATTGTTGAATGTTCATCCTCAGGGGAAATGGAACCTGATTGAAAAATCAAGAAATGCTGACACGCTGCAAGTCTGGCTCACAGATTCCGTGGTTTACAAAAGGGATACCCTGGCGCTCAAACTCTCCTATCTTCAGCAAGATAGCCTTGGAATTCCTTATACAAAGCAAGACACGATCAAGCTCTATTTTACGGATGACGATTCGGCAAATAAATCCGAAAAAAGCAAACGCAAAGAGCGAAGAAAAATTGTTACTGAGCCCACAAGTGTGCAGCTTCTGACCAACATCGGAACCAATTTCGACACCTACCGGGATATCCGTATTGAATCGCCTGAACCCATTTTGACCTTCGATACATCAAAAGTAAAACTGTACGTGAAGAAGGATACAACTTTCCAGAGGATTCCGCATAAGATAAGGCCCGATTCCACCAACCAACGCAGGTATCTGATCTCTTATCCCTGGGAATTCGCGACATATTATAAGCTTACAATAGACTCAACCGCATTACATACCGTTTATGGGCATTATGGACAAGGTTTAAAATCTGATTTCAAGACTCAGGAAGAAGAACATTACGGAAAAATAATCTTCACAATACAGAATGTTAAAGGTCCAACAATTATTCAGCTTCTGGAGAATGACAGGGATGAAAAGGTTCTAAAAAATATCCGGATCAGCAAGGATCAGGAAATTACCATACCGCTACTGGAACCCGGGAAATACCTGTTGAAAGCTTTATTCGACAAAAACAACAATGGTATTTGGGATTCCGGGAACCTGAGGGAAAAAACTGAACCGGAGGAAGTTTGCTATTACCTGAGTGTAATTAAAGTACGTTCCAACTGGGACAATGTAGCATCATGGATACTTCCTGATCCTTTAGGGTTCAAGAAGAACATCATTGACGCTGATGCCGAAGAGGAAAAACTGAAGATGAAGCTGAAGAAGAAAAATGCACCAAAAAAATCAATGCTTTTTTAATAATTCAAATTATAATTATGGCAAGTATCAGACAACTGAAGAAAGAGATTGAATTCCTTTCATCACAGGTAATCGGTGATAGCATCGATTTTATTCAGACCTTCAATGGTAAAGAGACAGAAGCAATGGCTGTGATAGACGAAATTGTTTCTTTACACAACGACACTGTTGACAAGATCAATAATCCGGATGGCAAGGACAATCCTAAACTTGTCAAAGCGTTTTATCAGCAGCTGAAGAAACAATATATCGCTGGAGTTAATGAAGCATACAAAAGGCTTGAAAACCTGGTAAAATAAAAGAGGTTGAGCAGTGCTCAACCTCTTCTATTTACCTTCATTTTAGTCAACACTTACCAGCTTATCCTTGTTGTTGATTGATTTTACAGCTTCCATCAGTGTGTTGTCAATATTGCTGATAATACTGTAGAAACCCTCCTCTCCTATAATATTTCGGGCTATATACGCCATTAACTGGGTTTCGACAATCCTGCCCGAAGTTTTAATTCCTTCTTCACTGTTTGGAACCCCATTTTTCACGGCATATTGCAGGAATTCGTTCATTATGGACTGTTTCCTCAAATAGTCTGAAAATTCAGGGCCCGTTTTCAGCTTCAACAGTTCTTCACGGTGTTTGTCGGCATAAACAAAGGCGAATTGGTATACCAGACCCTTTTGCATTAGCTTAAACAGATAGGATGAATTTCCGGAAGTATCAGCAGGGATAAAGATATCAGGCATAATTCCGCCTCCTCCGTACACCACCCGTTTCAATCGCGTATAGTATTTTACTGTATCTGCCAGGTGAATACTGTCTTTTTGCTCAAATTCGCCATGAACGTATCTTCTGTTTATATCAGCATAATAGTCGTCAGCCCCGTTAACATAAGGTTTTTGAATACAACGTCCGGATGGTGTATAATACCTGGCAACTGTCAGTCGCATGACCGATCCGTCATAAAAAGGAAAAGGTTCCTGCACAAGCCCTTTGCCAAAAGTTCTTCGTCCAATTATGGTACCCCGATCGTTATCCTGCATTGCTCCGGCAAAAATTTCACTGGCGGATGCTGAGAATTCATCCACAAGGATAACCGCTCTTTTCCCGAAATATTTTCCACGTGTTTCGACAACATATTCTCTTTTGGGCTGTGTTCTTCCGGCAGTATATACTACCAGTTCCCCCTTATCAAGAAATTCATTAACCATCATTATAACAGCCTTGAGATAGCCTCCCGGGTTCCCGCGCAGATCAATTATAACCTGCTGTGCACCTCCGCTGTCGAGCTTGGCAAGGGCTGCCATATATTCCTCGTAGGTCTTCTCCGCAAATCTGCCAATTTTGACATACCCTGTTTTATTGTCAATCATGTAAGAGACGTCAACGCTGTTAATAGGAATATCGCCTCTTTTTATATTAAAAGTCAAAAGATCAGGCAAGCCTTTGCGCCAAACACCCACTTTAACGCCGGTACCTTTTGGCCCCCTCAATTTCTTGAATACAAGCTGGTTGGTGACACTTTTGCCAACAAGTGTTGAATCATCCACCCTAACGATCCTGTCTCCGGCTTTGATTCCCAGTTTTTGGGACGGTCCTCCGGAAATCACATCAATCACCATCACGGTATCATTCTGTATCGAAAACTGGACCCCGATCCCGCTGAAATTTCCCGACATTTCTTCATTGACGCTTTGCATCTCCTTGGCAGGAATGTATACCGTGTGAGGATCTAACTGCTTAAGCACCTCAGGAATAGCATCCTCAATAATTTTCTTTGTATTAACAGTATCGACATAATTGCCTTCAACCAGATTAATAATCTGATCCAGTTTGTTTTTGTTGTGTAACTGAAGAGGCAACATGGCCGCCAGTCTTCTGTTTTGCAACCTGATTCCCAGCCAGACGCCCAAAATAAGGGTGATTGCAAGGAATACAGGCATCCATGTTGTTATCTTGCTTCTTTGATTTTCCATTGATCTGATTGTAAGCGGATTAAGTATTAATTAGAGTTATGAATTATGAGTTATGAATTATGAGTGAAAGAGTATCTGATTACTAATGATTTAATGTAGAGATTTTTTGTCATTTTCAAAAATTATTACCTTTTTGCAAATCTCATAATTCATAACTCATAATTCTATTTTTACTACTTCTATTTTTGCTCTCTCCAGCAGTTCAATCCCATCATTTATATGGTAATTTTCTGAAAAGACAAGTCGCGTGATTCCCGCCTGAATAATCAACTTGGCACATTCAATGCAGGGAGATGAAGTGACATACAAGGTGGCGCCATCGCTGCTGTTGTGTGACTTTGCAATTTTAGTTATTGCATTTGCTTCCGCATGGAGGACGTAGGGTTTTGTCTTGTTGTTCTCGTCCTCGCAATTGTTTTCAAATCCGGACGGAGTTCCATTGTATCCATCCGAAATGATCATCTTATTCTTTACAAGTAAAGCACCAACCTGACGTCGCTTGCAATAGGAATTCTCAGCCCATATCGCCGCCATCCTGAGGTACCGTTCGTCAAGCCTTAACTGCTTTTCGTTCATAAATACAAGGAGATTTTTTTAGCATAATATCTGACACAAATTTACTGATCAGGGCCGGGGTATGACAATTTTACACTGTCTGCAGTCCGGAAATCAATTCAATTTTCTTTTCTGATGGTTTTTGGCTGATCAATATACATGTCGTGAGAGAAGTTCCTCAGGTCCCTGGTGCCTGTGATATATCTCGAATTTGCCAAACGGGTGGTAGGATAAACAGCCGCTGATTTTAATCCTTTGATCCTGTCGAGACATGTTTTCAGCAACAATTCGTTTTCATCTCCCAAAGGAAGCAGGTTTCCAACATCCTCTTTGACAGAGATATCGGATGTCAGTCCGTCGACATAATCCGTGACGCCAGCTGAATTGGCAATTTTTACCGTAATCGGCTGCATGGCCCATTTATGGGTGGTAACAAGATTACCCTTGCTGTCATAATCCTTGATGGTAAATGATCCCACATATTTACCATAGGTGTTTGTCCCGATAACAGTGACATTCATATAAGGCTTTAATCCATTTATCAACAATTCGCTGGCAGAGGCGGTTTCTTTGGACACCAGGAAATAAACGTCGCTAAGATTCAAACTGTTGATAGCAATTTTTGGCGAAGATGCTGTTGCCGCAATATTATCAGTAAACTTGTTAAGTAGTGCATCGGCACCATATTGTTGTGTAAAATAATTCTGAAGAATGGTATTATAAACACTCTTGGAAAATATTTTGGTAACATCATTAGAATAAATCATACTTGCAAAATAAGTTGCAGTCTGTACAGAACCACCTCCATTATATCTTAAATCGACAATAAGTTTTGAAATTCCCGCTGTTTTAAAATTTTGAAGCACACTATTTAGTTCTATGTCAAATTTTGGAGTATAATCGTTGTTTTCCGGATCATCACCCGTTGTAAAACCGTTGTAAACTATATAGCCAACTTTCGCACCATTGACATCCAGCACTTTGTTTAAATATATCGGATCTTCCTGTATTTTCAATGCTGTCATTACGGGCGTGGTAGTTGTGGTTGTCAAAGTTCCGTTGGACAATTGAGCCAGCGTTAGCGCAAAGGATTCCTGCGCAATCAGAGTAGAATAATTGGAGGTTGTAAGCTGTGTCCCGTCGATCTTGGTAAAGAAATCACCTCTTTTTAATCCGGCTTTCTCGGCAGGAGAACCGGGCAGCACATATCTGATCACACCAAAGACTTCCGTAGAACCAGAACTTAACAGGTACAACTGGAAATCGTACCCCATTGATTTGGAGATTCCGGCGACCCAGTCTTCAATTATTGAGTAATCATCAACGATAAATGACCATTTGTCCACCACACCATGCTGGTACAACAGATCCTCAAATAGCTTATTAGGATCACTGTATTTGTTCAGGAAAAGATTCAGGCTATCCTTGCTTGTAATAAAATTGGTGTTAATGATATTTGATACGTAGGAATTCCACAAGTAATAATCATGCATTGAACTCCATACAAAATAATTCACCTCTGAGGCTGCAGGGATAATGACCGGTTTTTCAATCACGGGAGTAGTTGCTTCCTTCCTACATTGGGTGAAAGAGAAAAAAACCACTATTAGCCAAATGGTTAGGGTACCTATTTTATTCATTCTCATTATGCTTTATTTTAAAATAAGGAACAAAAATACGATATAAACTTAACGGCTGATGTTGAAGGTGAATTTTTTAGCCTCCCATTCATCCATTTTCATAATTTTTAACGCTTTTGTATGAAAAACTGGGATGCCCGATGTCTTTTTAACACCTGCTTATTGTGTCATTATAGATCCTTCCGGATACACTCCTGATCTTTATACGATTTTTTGCCTCAAGAGTTGCCACTGCTGTAACTTTTCACAAAGTTAATCGTCTTATTGCCAAATACAGACGAACTAAATGACCATTTCTGATTACAACCGGGCTGTCGACGAATTTGCGGATGCTTTGTATCGTTATACCCTTAAAAATCTTGGGCAAGCAGTACAAGCCCAGGATATCGTACAGGATTGTTATGAAAAACTCTGGATTTTTCGCGAGCAGATTGATTATGAGAAAGTTAGATCGTGGTTATTTACAACTGCCCACCATACAATGATTGACGGAATCAGGAAGAAGCAAAAAGAAGCTGCCTTCGCGTCTGAAAAAATTCCCGAAAGGACATTTGAACAAGGAAATTTTGATCTCAGGGAAATTTTGAACCGTGCGGTGAACCAACTTCCTGAAGTTCAGAAATCCGTATTGCTATTGAGGGATTATGAAGGTTATTCCTACCGTGAGATCGGTGAAATAACAGGTCTCTCTGAAGCCCAGGTCAAAGTTTATATTTACAGGTCAAGAATCTTCCTTAAGAATTACATAGGCACTATTGATGCAGTTTTATGAAAGTTACAAGAGAAAATTACGAAATCTGGTTCCTCGATTACCTGGAAGGAAGCCTTGATCAGGATGGCAGGGAGAAAGTTCAAAGCTTCCTTTTGAACCATCCCGACCTGGCGGACGAACTGGAGTCCTTTTCTCCGGTCCTGTCAACTGATGCTGACCTGATGTATCCTCGCAAGGAACTTCTGAAGAAATCTCAGTATGATGATTCCCGGTTTATTGAAAATATTGCAATTGCAGAGATGGAGGGTGACCTGACGGAAGCTGAAGCTTCTGAATTTAAGGACTGGCTATCTAAACATCCTGACAAACAGGAATATATATCCAGGATTCATAAAATTCGCCTGCAACCTGATTTATGTATTGTTTTTCCCCGAAAGGAAAATTTAAAGAAAAAATTGACTCAAACATCCTTGCTTTTCCGCTTAACTGCAGTAGCAGCCCTCATTTTGCTGGCATTTTTATTGTTCAAACCATCCGGACAGAAACCTGTATCAACACAACTTTCTGTAAATACCCATATCACGGCTGTTACGCCAGGCAAGGCATCTCCTGAAAATGAAAAAAGTAAATCCGGTTTACTTAAAGAAAAGGATGTAAGGTCAGCTAAAACATCTCTGATATCTCAGAAGACAAAAAAGACAATTCACAAGGCAGCTTCTGAACCGTCAGTTTCACACATCAGACAGCTGGAACCTATCAGGGCTCTAGAGGCCAGAGTTGTTGCTGTTCAGACAGATATATCAGCCTTATACGACCTGATGCCGGTCAGGATGGAGCCCGTAAACTATGCCTCCGACGAAATTCCCATTACAGAATATTTGAACAACAAACTGCGGGATCTAAAGGATCAGGGATCTAAAGGATTTTTCACCCGTGAAGAGGTTACCGTGGCAGGATTGCGTTTCTTTTCAAGGTTGCCGGGTAAACACCTGACAGGGGAAAAGGGGAAAGATGGAAAATTGAAGTCCATCTCCTTCAACTCCCAACCGCTGGCAATTTCTATACCATTGAATAAATAGCTGTAACTTTTGAATTCAGTTGAACGTCTTAGGGGAAAGAATTGAGTTATGAGATTTTTATTGAACAATAATATAAACACTATTCATAACAGTAAATTGACCTGATATATAAAAACCAACTTAACTGAATATACTATCACAAATTCACAAATCATTAAAAACATATTACATACAGATGAGAACAATATTTTTCTTTTTAACAATAGTTTTTGCAATGGGAGTCAGTGCTCAGGATACCGTCCGTGTCAAAGTTCTTGGGAAAAACATGGTTACAGTCGTTGAAAACGATGAAAAAACTGACATAAAAATAGGTGATAACTCCATTGACATACGGGATAATTACAAGGACACAGTAAAAATAAGGTTTGGCAGAAAAACTATGGTGATTGCTGAAGGGCATAGCGGTTCTTCTATCAAATATGATCAGCTGGATGATGAAGAATTCAAGCACTGGACTGGCCATGATCCAAAATTCAAAGGCCACTGGATGTTTTTTGAGATGGGGGTCAACTCATTTGCCAACGTAGATTACACTGGTTATTCCACCGCCAATTTCATGGATCTTAATCACAACAAATCAATGGAGGTCAATATCAACCTGTTTAAATTGAGTTTCGGACTTCAGAAACATAATAATAAAATTGGAATGGTCACCGGTTTAGGACTAAACTTCAATGACTACCGATTCTCAAATCCTTTTACCATTAAAAATGAGAATGGATATGCTGTTCCTGTTCCAATAACAGAACCCAACCTTAAAAAGACAAAACTGTCTACAGGTTACCTGACTGTTCCATTGTTGCTTGAGTTTCAATTACCAAAAACATCAGGATTATGGGTCAATTTTGGTCTGATTGGGGGAATCAAGATGGGATCGCATACGAAAGTCAAGATTGACGGAACCAAGACAAAGGATCATGATGATTTTAATATCAGTCCATTTCGTGGAGGAGGAACGGCACGAATCGGGTACAAGGGCGTTTCCGTTTTTGGCACCTACTATTTCACGTCATTCTTCAAGGATGGAAGAGGTCCGGCTATGAACCCGTTTACTTTCGGAATCGGAATTATCAGCTGGTAACACCAACACCCTCAAGGTTGTAATACCCTCAAGGTTGTACCAACCTTGAGGGTATTACAACCTTGAGGGTGTTGGTGTTTTTATAACGGTATGTTTCCGTGTTTCTTAAGAGGATTGGTTTTGTGCTTGTTCTGGGTCATTTCAAGCGCCTGTATCAATTTGATACGTGTATGGCGGGGATAGATGACATCATCAATATATCCCAATTCAGCAGCTTTATATGGATTAGAGAAGGTATCCCTGTAATTTTCCACTGCTTCTGCTCTCTGATCCGGATCCAGCTTGTCACGGTGGATGATTCGAACCGCACCGTCGGCTCCCATTACCGCAATTTCAGCCGACGGGTAGGCAAAATTGACGTCTCCGCCGATGTGCTTGCTGCTCATCACGTCGTATGCACCACCATAAGCTTTCCTGGTAATCATGGTTATTTTAGGCACAGTAGCTTCAGCAAAGGCATACAGCAGTTTGGCTCCGTGACGGATGATGCCACCATATTCCTGTGTGGTTCCGGGCAGAAATCCGGGTACGTCAACCAAGGTGATAATCGGGATATTGAAAGCATCACAGAAGCGTACGAAACGAGCAGCTTTCACGGAGGAGTTTATATCCAACACCCCTGCAAGATAGGACGGTTGATTAGCCACGATCCCAACACTACGGCCGCCCATCCTGGCAAAACCTATAAGAATATTGGGCGCATAAGCCGATTGTATTTCGAAAAAGTGGCCATTGTCGACAATCTTGTCGATCAGCTCCCTCATGTCGTATGGTTTATTTGGATCGGCCGGAATTAACAGGTCAAGATCGGGTTCCTCGCGGTTAATATCATCGGTAGTCTGAACGAAGGGTGGGTCTTCCATGTTATTGGAAGGCAGATAACTGAACAATTCACGAATCATTAGCATGGCATGTTCATCATCGTCGGCAGTAAGATGTGTGACACCGCTTTTACTTCCATGTGTGACAGATCCGCCGAGTTCTTCTTTGGTTACCTCTTCATGCGTTACTTCTTTAACGACATCAGGACCTGTAACAAACATATAGCTGGATTCCTTTACCATCACAATAAAGTCTGTAATGGCAGGTGAATAAACTGCACCACCGGCACAGGGGCCCAGAATAGCTGATATTTGCGGGATCACTCCCGAACTCATTACATTGCGGTAGAAAATATCAGCATATCCCGCAAGGCTTTGTACGCCTTCCTGGATGCGTGCTCCCCCAGAGTCATTCAGTCCGATAACGGGAGCTCCCATATTCATGGCAAGATCCATTATCTTGCAGATTTTATCAGCATTGGTACGGCTCATAGTACCACCAAACACGGTAAAATCCTGGGCATACAGATATACCATACGGCCATCGATCTTCCCATAGCCTGTCACGACACCATCACCCGAAATAATCGATTTATCCATGTCAAAATCATGATTCCGGTGTGCTACAAATTTATCGAACTCCACAAATGATCCGGGGTCTACCAGGTCGTACAGTCGTTCCCTGGCCGTTTTCCTGCCGGCAGCATGTTGTCTGTCTATACGGTCCTGACCGCCTCCGGCTTCTGCCTCAAGATTTCTTCTTTCCAGTTCTTTGAATTTGTCAATCATATTTTTGTGAAAATAATACGGTTAATCTATTTTTTATGAGAACTTTACATTCCTACCCCTGTTAACACTTATCCGGTTAACCGGATTTCTCCATCCTGTATTTCAGTCATGTCCTGAAATTTCTCAAGGACCAGTTACGTCATTCTTGCTATTTCTTTGTGTCTTTCCCAATTATGATCATCAGTTGGTTTCCGTCTACCGTATCACCTTCCTTGACTGCCACCCTTGATACTATGCCACTGCATCCGGCCTTGTATTCACTTTCCATCTTCATGGCTGCAAGAATCACAACAGTCTGCCCCTTTTCAACATGTTCTCCTTTTTGAACCAGCACTTTTACAACTTTCCCGGGCATCGGTGCCTTGATGGTATCAGTAGTGCCATCTCCGCCTTTGCTCTTGCTTTTCAGCTTGTAGCGGGTTTCCGCATCGTTGACAGCGACATCGAACCCAAAATAAATTGTATTGACACGATAAACCTTCGGATCTTCAGTAGCAATCACTTCCACATTGTAAGACTTTCCTCCGGTAAGGATGGAATACTCTTCTCCGCTAACTTTTTCAATGTCAACTTCATAAATTTTATTGTCAATGGAAATGGTTACAAAGTTTCCCTTTCGCTTGATTTCCTTAACAACCGAATTGTGATCATTTACCTTAAATTCGAGTTGATTCATATCGGTAAAATATTTTTTATGTATTGTAATTTCATTAACATTCCATCCAAATCAAAACATATATCTGAAAGCATTTGCGGCCAAAACTGACTATTAACAGGGAGAATCAGCATCATGTTTAACTTCTCAAAACAACGGCACCGATAAGCCTCTCTGCCGGCCATTCCCGGTTAAAGCCGTTGCATCCCGGCCCTTCTGCCCCGGTGCTTCCATCCCTTGACACCCGCAGCCCGTTCATGGTGAACCACCTGTTTGGTTTGGTGCAACCGTGAAGTATGCTCAATAAATGCTGCTATGAGGGCAATATCTTCACAATGTTTGTCACAAATGACTTTCCCTTTCAGGAACTCCTCGTTTTTCTCGATGAAATGGGTATTGTAGGTCCCGTTTCTGAAATCCGGGGTCTCCATAATTTTCAGCAGATATTTGATGGACGTTTTTACACCGGAAATTTTGTATTCATACAATGCTCGGCGCATTCTTTCAATTACCTCCTGTCGTGTTCTTCCCCAGATGATCAGCTTGCTGATCATAGGATCGTAATAAATCGGGATGACGTATCCTTCGTGAATATATCCGTCGCAACGTACGCCCAGTCCCATCGGCTCAGTGATATGGGTAATCTTGCCAGGATTCGGCATGAAATTGTTGTCGGTATCCTCTGCATAGATCCTGCATTCCATGGAGTGACCGTTCATTTTAAGGTCCTTTTGTCTGAAAGGGAGTGGATGCCCTTCAGCAACGCGGATCTGTTCTCTTACCAGGTCAACTCCTACAACACGCTCGGTAATGGGATGTTCTACCTGTAAACGGGTATTCATTTCCAGAAAATAGAAATTTAGCTGATCGTCAACGATAAATTCAATGGTACCAGCTCCTTCATAATTGGCAGCTTTTGCAGCAGCGACGGCACATGCTCCCATTTTCTCCCTGATTTCAGGGGTCATAATCGGCGATGGTGTCTCTTCGATAACTTTCTGATGACGGCGCTGAACTGAACACTCCCTTTCAAAAAGATGAACCGCATCTCCATGCCTGTCGGCAAGAACCTGGAATTCAATGTGATGAGGGGATTCAATGTATTTTTCAATATAAAGTGCGTCGTCACCGAAAGCTGTCTTTGCTTCCGATTGTGCACTCCTTATCGCTGCCTTGATGTCTTCTTCCTTTCTTACCAGCCGCATTCCCTTGCCGCCGCCGCCGGCCGAAGCTTTGATCATTACCGGCAATCCTATACCCCTGATGATCTTTATCGCCTCTTCCTCGTCAACTATTTTTTCCGTGGTTCCGGGAACAACCGGAACATTGGCCTCTATCATCCTCTTCCTGGCACTAATTTTGTCACCCATCGCTTCAATGGATTCTGCAGATGGGCCTATAAATATTACTCCTGCCTCTTTACATTTCCTGGCAAACTGTGAATTTTCTGAAAGGAACCCATAACCGGGATGAATGGCATCTGCTCCTGAAATACGGGCAACATCAAGTATTTTATCCATTCGCAGATAACTTTCGGAGGATGCACTTGGTCCAATGTGATATGCCTCGGTTGCATAACGGACATGCAGTGATGAGCGATCAGCATCACTGTAAACGGCCACTGTTTCGATTCCCATTTCCCGGCAGGATCGCATAATTCGCACTGCGATCTCTCCCCGGTTTGCAATCAGAATCTTTTTGATCATGACCGGACTCTTCGTTTTTCCCATCTTATAATATTGAAAAAATTTAGCGGGGTAAAAATATTTATTTATCCCACTGGATGTTGTAAAAGCAAATTTCAAATACCTTTTTTCATCCTTAATATACGAAAAAACAGAGAATTTGGTTTTAAATAAACGCTTTTTAGACTCAGATGTATAAAAATTCGGAGAAATCAGGAGTGTTTTTGGTCAAAAAAAATTACAATAAAGCAAACCAGGTTCCATCCGCAAATTTCTTAAATTAGCGCCAAATATCTTTCTGAATATGAGACTTTTATTAATCAGTAACTCCACCATGGCAGGAGAAGAATATCTCCGCTATCCTGTCCCCGAAATAAAAAAATTCCTTGGAAATCAACCTCTTAAGACCATATTTATTCCTTATGCAGCCGTCACTTTCTCATTTGATGAATATGAAGCCAGGGTGAAGGAACGGTTTTCTGAAATGGGCCATCCGGTTACAAGCATTCACCATGCACCTGATCCGCTACAGGCAATCAGGGAAGCGGAAGCGATTGTCATAGGAGGAGGAAATACCTGGCAGCTGGTCAGAATGATGAATGACTCGGGAATTTTCCCGGTGATCAGGGAGAAGGTCCTGGCAGGAATCCCCTTTATAGGATGGAGTGCAGGATCGAATGTAGCCTGTCCGACCTTACGAACAACCAACGACATGCCAATCATCGATCCCAGGGGATTTGACTGCCTTAACCTGGTGCCATTCCAGATCAATCCTCACTATCTCGACAAAAACCCTGAAGGGCACGGTGGGGAAACCAGGGAACAACGCATCGGGGAATTCCTTGAAATAAACCCTGGTACTTATGTGGTTGGCCTACGGGAAGGGACCATGCTCCGCAGGGAAGGATCACAATTATCACTCATAGGAACAAAAACTGTCAGAATCTTCCTAAAAGGAGAAGTCCCAGTGGAACTAAGTGCTGTTGACAACCTGAGTTTCCTGTTGCAGTTTTAATGTAATTTAATAATTATCAGGCAGTTAATAGAGAATATCTGGCACATTCGTACGATTCCGGCTGCTACCTGGCAGGGGCGGAATTCTTACTGTAATTCTTGACGAAAAATCTTAAATAATCCAATAGATCCTGATCTGCAATCACTCTCCTATAATTGGAAGAAGACGCTATAAAATAATGATAGTCAACATCTTTCAGTGATTTAAACACCCACTTCTGTTTAATGATGGTTCCAAAATAACCAAGTCCTTCCTCCTTGGAAGGCAGGCTACGTACTACGACAAGGGATGTTTTTTCATTCAGTTTTATCTCTTCGATATCAAAATCGAAGGATGTATAATAGTCTATGTTAAAATTGGCAATATCAAATATCAGGCGGTTAACATCAATATTTGCATCCGATGGAAATGAAATAACAAAATAGTGAAAAAGGTCTTCATCGTAGGAGTACTTACCACCGAATGGATCATCCGCCATCCTGGTCTTTTGATCCTGAATTGCATTGATTCCGGCAGAATCCGCTTTTGCAATCATTTTTTCAAGTTCTGCCAGCGAATTAAGCCTGATAAGGTCCAGTATCTTTTTGATTGTCGGGTTTGCCGGTGAACCAGGGAAGTCTGACAGGTATTTGTCCAGCATTTTTGAAAATTCGTCCCGGGAGGCATCTTTCCCCCTGGCAATCATATCGATATATTTAACTTTTGGCAACAGCAGGCTGTCCGGCTGAAGTGCAAGTACTTCCGTGGCCAGTTTGCCGGCTGCAGTGTATTCACCCTTCCGGTACAGGGTAGCAGCCTCTTCGTATTTGCGTTCCCTTACCTGTTTTGTATTTTCCAGCTCACTGAAAAAATTCGGATTAACCAGGAATTTCGCGTAGTTGGATTCAGGGTACCTTGTGGTAATGTCGGCGAAATAAACATCTGTCTTGTACTTCATTTTATGGAACTCAATCCATGTAGACAACTCATAGATACTTGCAGGGAATCTCTTGTTAAGTTCTTCAAAGAGAGCAATAGCGCGGGGTTGGTCATTGAGTATGCTCAAATATATTCTTCCCGCAGCGAAAAGTGATGATTTGATCCGTTCATTAGATGCCTGCATCAAAGAATCGGTCAGGGGCAGGTTCCCCAGGTAATATTTCACGGTCTTTGGGTTTGACTCCTTCGGGTTTGCATCTTCCTTCTTCTTTTGGGTCTCGTCGGTTGCATCAGCTTGATCCACCTCTTCCGGATTCAGGGATATTTTGTTTTTTCTTCGCCAGTTATCTTCCAGTCGCCTTTTGCCCCATACTTGCTGGAATTCGGTTTTGCCTATCCCGGCTGTTACCGGATTGTAAAAATACCAGTTACTGTTATTTGCATCATTGTTTCTGAAGGATGAAGTCCTGTATTGCTGACTTCTGTAATAATTCTGACTGATTTGTTCCTCCTGCGCCAGTCTCTGCTGCTTACTTTCCTCCTCAGTAATCTTGGCAATCAGGGTGTTTATATAGGCGATCCTTTCCTGTTCAGGCATCAGAGCCACCCGTTGAAGACTATCCTCCCTTGTTATTGTATCAAGATTCTTCAGGAGGGCGGCAAACCCATTGGTCTTACTCACTATCTCATCGTAATTGGGGTAGTTTTGATCAATAACTGCCAATGCACTATCATAATAACAATAAGAAAGCTTGTAATTGTTCTCCTCAAAAAAGAGACGGGCAACAGTCAGGCTGGAAAGTGCTCTTTGATTGTTGTTCCCGAGGCTGTACTGCACTGAAGTTTGAAAATCGGTGATGGCCTCTTTCTTAAGATTGGATTTAAGCGCGACATTACCCTTGGCATAATAAATCCTGTCGAGGAATTGCTGATTGTCTCCATTCCTGATCATTTTTTTAAGCGCAAGATTTATCTCCTCCGGACTGCTTTTTGACAGTTCAATCAATGAAATTTTTGCCTCAAAAGTCATGCGGAATGAAGGTTTTGCCTTCACTACCCTATTGAAAGCCGCAATTGCTTCTTCTTCCTGATTTTGAACGAGGTACATTTGAGCCAGGATAAAATTATACCTCCCCCTCTCCTTGCGGTTCATTTTGAATTTCTGGGCCAGGATAAGATTGGAAACAGCTTCCTTTTTGTTTTCGTTCAGGATGTTATAATAGGCCTTAACGAGCAGAAGATCCCTTTTTAAATAATCAGGCAAACTTCCGTCGCGTTCGAGCAACCTGAAAATTTCCAGGGCTTTATCATACTCGCCGGTTTCAATATAACATCTGGACAACCAGAGATAAGCTGGATTTTTGGTGGACTCCTTGGGGAAATTGCGCAAAATATAATTGAAACTCTCCCCGGCTTTATGAAAATCCTGCAAATAATAACTTGCCTGTCCCATTAACAGGTAAGTGTCGTCCACCCATTTGTTGTATTCGCTTTTTGAAGCAAATTCCTTGTATTTTTCAGAATTATTGGCCTTTCGTCTGGGTCTGGCTGTAATAGAGTGAAATTCAATCAGTTTCAGGCATTTCTGCACAGCATACTCCATTTCTGAAGCAGCTGCCTGCACTGCCTGCGGATTGGTTTCAGGGAAGACCGGCAACATCCGCGTATAGTCTTCAACAACATAATCTTCCATTCGCTTGAGGCCTTCTTTAACACTCTCCCTGGCATTAAAGTATATGTTGTAGTTTGCCGTTAAGTTGTGGTAGGACCTGGTTACACCAGTGTTCTTCTGTGTGGAACATCCAACAGTCAATAACAAGAGTGATAGGAGTAAATTTAAATATAAACCAGGTTCCTTCAAGCGATTTCGGATAAATGTATAACACAAATTAACTCAAAATTGCTGAAAAAATCACTTCCTGGTAACCTTTACTTTCTTGGTAGGTTCAAAATAAATATTTCTGTGTTCCAGTTGAAGAATCATTTCACTGGCCAGTTTTTCGAAGGCGATACCTGTCAAACTGTCTTCATCCCAGGCAGCGGGCAAACCGCTGTCTCCGCCTTCACGTATACTGATGACCAGGGGGATCTGGCCAAGCAGTGGTAAACCCATCTTCTCAGCGAGTTCCTTGCCACCGTCTTTACCAAAAATATAATATTTACTTTCGGGAAGCTCAGCTGGTGTAAACCACGACATATTCTCGATAATTCCGAGAACCGGAACATTGATAGATTTGCTGTTAAACATTGAAACCCCCTTCACCACATCTGCCAGGGCAACATCCTGCGGCGTTGTGATAATAACGGCAGCCGTAACTGCAACAGTCTGAACCAAAGTAAGATGAATATCACTCGTTCCGGGTGGGAGATCAACAAGCAAAAAATCCAGTTCTCCCCAGTTGCCTTCCATCATCAGCTGTTTCAATGCATTCGATGCAACAGGTCCGCGCCAGATCAGCGCATCATTTTTATTGGCAAAAAAGCCGATAGACAAAAATTTCACCCCGAATTTTTCAATAGGGACTATTCGGTCACGCCCGTCAATTTTTTCAAAATTGGGCCGGGATTCTTCTTCTCCAAACATTTTAGGAATGGAAGGACCAAAAATATCTGCGTCCAGCAAGCCGACTTTGGCTCCATGTTTTGCCAGGGCTACTGCCAGGTTTACAGCCATGGTTGATTTACCCACGCCTCCTTTGCCGGAGGCAATGGCTATGATATTCTTCACCCCAGGGAGCACCGGTGGCGCCATTCTGTTTACACTCTTGGGAGTTACAGTAACTTCAAAATCATTCCCGTATTCACGCCGGATTTCATCCACGCAGGCTTCAGAAACCGGCCCTATAGCAGGATCATTCTCCGTTTGGAATATAAGGGTGAAACTTATCCGATTTCCTGCAATCCGGATTTCCTGAACCATCTCAAGTTCAACAATATTTTTATCCGATCCCGGAAAGTGTATACGCTTTAAAGTATCTGAAATATTTTTTGGTAAAATGGCCATCTTATGAAAATTATGAAGATTAAAACAAAAACCCTGCTAATTAATTATATATATTGCTGTATTCATGCACTTTACAAAGTAACAACAAAACACCTCCAAAGATATAATACTCTTTTTGTACGATTACCGGCTATTTAAGTTGCAGCTAAATGGAACTCATTGAACCAGAGGAATGGTTTTAGAATCAATTACCTGAAAATGAGATTGATATCCGATTTACAAAAAATTGAATGACTAAAATTCATCCCAGTTCTTTCAACGGATCCCAAAAATGCTCCTTAAAATTAACCACAGCTTCATCCACTATGATCACACCTTCGTTTTCCAGCATTTCCTGCATGGCCGAAGGTGGCTGAAAGTGGACCTTCCCGGTAAGCAACCCGTTCCTGTTCACCACCCTGTGAGCCGGAACAAATGGCTCCCTGCCATGAGAACCATTAAGTGCCCAGCCCACCACCCTTGCAGATAATCCTGTACCCAGGTAACGTGCAATGGCACCGTAACTTGTCACCCTTCCCGGAGGAATCAACCTTGTGGTTTCGTAAACCTTATCGTAAAAATCATTCATCTTGTACGACCCTGTTTCTTTGATCCCTTCCAAAGCTCCTGTATTCATCCCTGGGAATTTCAACTTCTGGTTCTTCCAGGTTTTCAATGTGTGGAACAAATCTCAGGTATTTGATCTTCATCCCCCGGCTCAACCATTGATGTTCGTAGTAAGTTTTTATACCCATTATTTCGTCAGCATAAGGTGAGCCATAAAGATCATCGGTTTCAACCTCAACGGTAAAACGGTTATGATGAATCATTGCCGAAGTATATTGAAAAAGGAAGTTGCTGTCCGTTTTGAGATGAATTACACCTCCTGGTTTCATCACCTTGCAGTAATGTTCAATATGTGAAGTAGAAGTGAGTCGTTTGCGTTGCTTTTTCATTTGGGGGTCCGGAAAGGTTATCCAGATTTCACTTACCTCCCCGGCAGCGAAGAAAGACGGAAGCAGTTCTACATAGGTACGCAGAAAAGCGGCATTTTTCAGGCTTTTGTCGTAAGAGTCCTTTGCCCCTGTCCACATTCTGGAACCCTTGATATCAATTCCGATGAAATTCTTGCCGGGAAATTTCTCGGCAAGGCCAACTGTATATTCACCTTTCCCGCACCCTACCTCCAATACAATGGGAAAAGCATTTTCAAAAAACCGGCTCCCCCAATTGCCTTTCATCTCAAAGGGCCTTTTCTGCAATTCATCATAAGAAACTTCAACCACGTTCGGAAGAGTCTTAAGTTCAGCAAATTTGGCAAGTTTTCTCTTACTCATAAACTTATGTAAAGGATAAAGGATAAAGGATAAAGGATAAAGGATAAAGGATAAAGGATAAAGGATAAAGCAGGCCATCAGGCCATCATCTCATCTCTCATTTCTCATAGCTCATATCTTGCTTTCAGTTGCTTCGGTCAAGAGTGATTCCGAAATCATGAATTCCTCTCAATATCCCATCTTCGGTCCGCATACCTTGCCTGACTTCAAAACGATAGTACCCGGCATGGGGGAAAAAGGTAGTCTGTTTGTAAGGGTATTTCATGTCGTAAAGATCACCGAGTCCGTAACCCAGCCATTTGCCCTCAGGACTGGCAAGGGACAGCTCAATGGTATCATTGATAACCTGCCCCTTTGGAGGAATGATTTTGACAAATAACCAGAGATTGCTGTAAGGATACCGCCCTTCATTCCTTACGTTGAGAAAAAGGTTGTAAATTTTGGTTGAATCAGGAACTGTCATATCAAATCTGAGAATGGAATCCTGATGCCATTTTGACCCCTTAAGTGCCTTGTAATCACTAAACACACTCTTTTTTTGGCAGGCAAAAAGCGATGTAAGGATAACAAGAAAGAGCATTAAAGATTTAATCAGCCGGAGCATCCTTTGAACTGTCATGACTGGAATTCGATGAATTTTTACGTGTAAGAATAGGTTTGTGACGTTTCTTTCTTCTGGCTTTTCCGGCACTTTGGTCGAACCGGTCGAGGCTCTCCTGCCCCACCGAATTCTGGTAAGTCGGAGCTGCATCTTCCGGAATTTCCATAATATCGCCCGTCAAATCAGGCAGTTTCTTGCCGCTGCGGTTCAGCCGCAGGATTTCTTTTACCTTATCGACTGAAACACCAATGACACCTCCGCCCTGGTAATTTTCTTTGACATACCAGAATATACCCTTAAAGATATCGGCTTTCAGGTAGTTGTAATTTCCTTTTTCGGTTTCAATCTGGACGTTTGTGGGAGGAAAATTTAACTGTGCATCAATGTAACAGTCCAGCTCATAGTTAAGACAGCACTTAAGTTTGCTGCACTGACCGGCCAGTTTCTGAGGATTCAGGGAAATCTCCTGGTATCTGGCCGCGTTGGTGGTTACAGAGACAAAGTTGGAGATCCACGAGCTGCAGCACAGTTCACGTCCGCAAGGGCCAATCCCGCCTATCCTGCCGGCTTCCTGCCGTGCGCCAATCTGGCGCATCTCAACGCGAATGCGGAAAGTATCTGCGTAGACTTTTATTAGTTGACGGAAATCAACACGTTCATCTGCAATGTAATAAAATATGGCTTTGGTTTTATCCCCCTGGAATTCCACATCACCGATTTTCATGTTCAAACGCAGATCTTCCGCAATTTTGCGGGCCTTTAACATGGTTTCATGTTCCAGCTCTGTTGCCTCCTCCCACTTCTGCAAGTCGACTGGCTTGGCAATACGGTAGATTTTACGGAGCTCCCCGTCCACAAATGTTGGCTTATGCCTTTTCATTTGCTTAAGGACGAGATCTCCGACAAGGGATACTACGCCAATATCGTGACCGGGACTTGCCTCAACAGCGACAATATCCCCAGGCTTTAATGGCAGGTCATTGACGTTGGTATAATAATCTTTACGGGTATTTTTGAATCTTATTTCAACAATATCGTTTTGATTGATCGTATTTGGAACGTCATGAAGCCAGTTATATACGTTTAATTTGGTGCAGCTTCGTGAATGCATGGTCACAGCACATCCGCGTCCTGCCTTTTGTATAGGGTTCATGTGTATATTATAAGTTTTTTTTATTTGCCACATGGAATACCCAAAAATTCATTTTCAGTGGATCCCGACTTGTCGGAATGGGTATTTCATTAGCTAATATCTACTTTTGCACAAAAATAATGAATTTTACCGGTGGTAAATGCATGACAAGCCGTTAAAAGATCATTCCCCGCAAAATAATACAATTGTTCCGGTCTGAAACCGTGGATTATAGCCTTATCAGCTTGGATACCTTGATAGCCATGTCCGTAAAGATGGCTTTGGCGTTCCCGTTGGAAGCGATGTCCCTGAGGGATTTTTCAAATTCAGTGAACAGGTGTATCACATTTTTTTCCTGGATGAAAGGCGCAAATTTCGCTGCAAACTTCGTCTCATTGTCATCCATAGTAACCAGGTCTGGCTGCCTGAAATTGGACATAAAGTTTTCGCGGGTAAATTCGCTGCAATACCGTAGGAAACTTATTTGCCTGACTCTTCCAACCATAGAAAGCTCATCCGACCAGGCCAACAATTCCGAAAGGTTGCGGGTATAACCGTACCTCATCAAAGCAGTGTACTGCCGGTGATTGTATTTCCGGACTTCATCCTCCAACAAAAATTCCTCCGCAAGAATATAATTTCCCCTGGCAATTCTTGCAACAATGGCCGGATTGTTGCTTCCCAGGGCAGGGTGTCTTGCAAGTGCCGCAACCAGGTCATTTTCCTCAATTTTAGGAATCCTTATCGTTTGGCATCTCGACCTGATGGTGCTCAACAATTTCTGCTCCTCTTCTGTGACAAGGATAAATATGGTATTTGCAGGTGGTTCTTCCAGTATTTTAAGGATTTTATTGGCACAGGCCGGATGCATGGTCTCGGGCAGCCATATCAACGAGACTTTGTAGTCGGCTTCATAAGATTTCTTATTCAGTTTCTGAATAATCTCAGATGCCTCATCCACATAGATCACCGCCTGTTTGTTCTCCTCGGCAATGGTTTGAGTCCACCTTTCGTACAACGGATAGGGATTTGCGAGTAAAAATTCTCTCCACTTTGCAATAAAGTCCGTACTGGTAGGTTTGCTTAGAGAAGGACCCTTGACAACCGGAAATGCAAAATGCAGATCCGGGTGAATCAGTTTCCTGTATTTAAGGCAGGAACTGCAGGTGCCGCACGAATCCTTGTCAGTTTTAGCGGTGCAATTCAGGTACTGGGCAAAAGCCAGGGCGATGCCCAGCTTGCCGTTTCCGGGTGGCCCTATCAACATCAGGGCATGCGGGACGCGATGCTCCTGTGCAAGCTGTATTAAAAGCTCTTTGGTACCGTTCTGTCCAATAACATCCTTAAATTGCATAAATTCAATGAAGCAAATTCTATAAGTTGATTGCCCCTTCCCAAAAGTAAAAAAAATTGTATTAAGGGGATGTAACACTTGCCCCAGCCAATCGAATTAGTAATAAATTAACACTGAAAAAAAGCTTATCAAACAGATTTCCACTATCTTTGATCCTCTCAAAAAATTAAATTTACAACAATATGCAGACGATTGAAACTTATGACTTTTCTGGCAAAAAAGCCTTAATCAGAGTTGACTTCAATGTTCCGCTCAACGAACAGTTCGAAATTACCGATGATACCCGCATGACTGCGGCTTTACCTACCATTAACGCAATTCTGGGTAAAGGCGGAGCTGTGATTATCATGTCTCACCTCGGCCGTCCGAAAAAAGGGCCTGAGGATAAATATTCAATGAGGCACCTGGTACCTCATCTCAGCAAACTGCTGGGCGGTAAAACTGTTAAAATGGCCCCTGACTGTGTTGGAGAAGCGACCAAAGCATTGGCCGCCGCTCTCAAACCTGGAGAGATTCTGGTACTTGAAAATCTTCGTTTCCATCCTGAAGAAGAAGGTGGTGATGAAGAATTTGCCCGTCAGATTTCGGAACTGGGTGACTGTTGGGTAAATGATGCATTTGGAACTGCCCACCGTGCCCATGCTTCTACTGCTGTAATTGCCAAATTTTTTCCAAAAGACAAAATGTTCGGATTGCTTGTTGCCAGCGAGGTAGAAAGCCTTGACAAAGTACTGAAAGCTCCGCAGCGTCCTTTTACTGCCATTATGGGTGGTTCAAAAGTTTCTTCCAAGATCACCATTATCGAAAACCTGCTCAATTCCGTGGATCACCTGATCATCGGAGGCGGTATGACTTACACTTTCGTGAAAGCCCAGGGGGGAAAAATCGGTGGTTCCATCTGTGAGGATGATTATATCGAACTGGCCAAAAATCTTCTTGTAAAAGCAAAGGAAAAAGGAGTTCAGTTTCACTTTGCTGTTGATGTTGTTGAAGCAGACGCGTTTGCTGAAACTGCCAATACAAAGGTTGTGCCTTCAAATGCTATTGACGACAACTGGTCAGGTCTCGATGTCGGTCCGGAGACCATTAAAAACTTCAGTAAGGTTATCGGAGAATCCAAAACAATTCTTTGGAATGGACCGGTAGGTGTTTTTGAGATGGACAAATTTGCTGTTGGTACCAAAGCTATCGGAGATGCAATCGTAAAAGCTACTGCAAACGGCGCATTCTCCCTTGTCGGTGGTGGTGATTCAGTAGCTGCCGTAAACAAATTCGGTATCGCGGATAAAGTATCCTACATCTCAACAGCCGGTGGTGCAATGCTTGAATACCTTGAAGGCCGCGTCCTTCCCGGTATCGCTGCTGTTCAGGAATAACCTGATTGAGTTCCCGCGAGGATCCCATATATTTTCGGGTGCAGAGAGTCTCTGCACCCGATTTTTTTTAGATTTGCAGTAAGAAATCAACTTCTTAACCAAACTTCAGATGCCAAACTCAGCCTCGATTCTGTGGCAGGTCATTCTCAACCCTCATGCAGGCGGGGGCAAAGGTGCCCATGATCAAAAAAAGATTGAACAATTACTTCATCAGAACCAGCTTAATTTTCAGCTTTCAATATCCCAATATCCGGGTCATGCCATCCAGTTGGCCAAAGAATTGATTTCGGGAGGTTCCTCACATATTATAGTAGCAGGCGGCGACGGCACGCTCAATGAAATTGTGAACGGTATTTTTCTTGCTGAAGATACTAAATATCAAGAAATTACCATTGGCATGCTACCGGTGGGAACCGGCAACGACTGGATCAAAACGTTTGGCATTCCGGATCATTACCAGAAAGCAATAGACATTATCCGGGAAAATAAGACTGTATTGCAGGATGTTGGAGAGATTTCTTGCAAAATGCATGGCAAAATCACCAACCGCTATTTCGTCAACATTGCTGGATTTGGTTTCGATGCACTGGTAGCCAGAAATGCCAACATTTTAAAATTCAAGGGAATAACCGGCATCCGGGTTTATATTCAGAGCCTTCTCCTGGGCTATTTAAGGTACCAAAGCAAGCCTGTTCGGATTACAATTGACGGAATTCCGATGGAAGTCAGTCTTTTCAGTGCGAGCATCGGCCTTGGAAAATTCAATGGAGGCGGAATGATGCAGGTACCGGAAGCTAACCCGCTTCAGGGACTTTTTCACATTACGGTGATCCGGAAAATCGGTATCTGGGGCATTCTCACAAATTTCAAGGGCCTGTACTCAGGAAAGTTCATAAGTGACAAAAGGGTTTCAACCCACGTGGGAAAAGAGATCGTTCTTGGTGCCGATTTTCCGCTGCCCGGGGAGTCTGACGGAGAAACCCTGGGGAATGGCTCCTTTGAAGTCAGAATAATTGCTCACCGGCTTCGTGTAATTTATGGATCAGATCAGTACCTGGGTCCGCTATCTGCCACTTTCGTGTAAAAAGTGAAGATTCGTCTCAATGTGGATTAACCCCGAGTGACTGCATTAAAACCAGGTGCCCCCTTTAAGGAAGAATGTCAAGAATAACATTGCTTATTGGATTTTAATGAAGATCCATAGTGTTGTGTCCAGTCACGATTTTCCCGTCTGACGTCATAATGCCGGTCGCAATAAACGTTTCGGAGTCAAAATGTTTCCGGTATGGTTTACCTGCCAGGACCATTCCAGTACAGGTTCGTGCGTCAGGCCGGTACTTAACAGCCGGAAATTCTCCAATATCTCTTTCGCCATCAAATACCCGTGCTGAAACCCGCACTCCTTTGGCTTGCCACCGATTTAAAGGTAAGTCCGGCCATTTTTCTCATGCCGGTATGCTTTCAACAGGTATGCTCGCTGACTATCTGATAGATTATTGCCAGTCTGGCTACTGGAAATAAACGAAAAAATGAATAATGCCAAAATTAAAAAGGCTGATTTTTCATAGTAAAAGTTCTACTTAATACATATGATACTAATCCAAGGATATATTATAATTATAATTCCTCTCTTTCCTGTTACCGGGGAAATTACAAAATCCGGGATTTGATTTTCCTGCCTGATTGGCCTGCGGATTTTTTATCCTTAACTTTGCATCTGCATTTATGAAAAATCTCTTACTCATTGTATTCCTTTCCTTATCGATCTTAACATCGGCGGTCCGGGCACAGATCTTGTCTCCAAATGCATCTGCGAAGAAAATTGCCCTGACATTCGATGCATGCATGACGAAAGGGATGGCCAAAAAACTGGAAAACGGATCTGAAAAATCGTTGTTCAACGCTGAAATAATTGATTATATCCGTCAGGAAGAAATACCTGCAACTATTTTTATCACCGGTTTGTGGGCTGAAAAATACCCTGAAGCAGTTAAAGAAATCGCTTCCGATCCACTTTTAGAAATAGGAAACCACTCCTACAGTCATCGTGCGTTTGTTGATAGTTGCTTTAGTCTTCCTGTTCTTCCTGAAAATGAAAAAAATGCGGATATTCAGAAGACACAGGATATACTCTTTAAGTTAACGGGCAGTAAACCCAGGCTGTTCCGATTTCCCGGAGGTTGCTTTCATCCATCCGATTTAACCCTGGTGAGCTCACATGGACTCCATGTTGTCGGCTGGACGTTTGCCAGCGGGGATGCATTTAACAGTGACACCAATGCCATTGTCCAAAACGTATTGCAGAAGGCAAAGGCGGGAGCCATTATCGTATTTCATCTTTCCGGTGGAAGGTATGCCCCCAAAACAGCAGAAGTGGTCAAAGAGATCATCCCGGCTCTTAGAAAACGGGGATTCGAATTTGTAACAGTTTCTAATTTACTGAAATTAAACTAACTATTGCGGAATTGCAATACCACTTTTACCTTGAGGTCGTTATATTTGTACTAATGTTCCTGGTGGAAGGTACTTAATTCAAATGATTTGTAATCAGGACAAATTCATAGCGAAACAGCAACGGGATAATACCTGTTGTTTTTAACAAAATGTTGAATAATAAAACAAGATTAAAAATGAAAAAACTAATTCTCTTTTTAGTTCTCGTGTGCTTCAGCACAATGGTAACTTTCGCCCAGGATGCAAAAACAGCAACGAAAGTACCTGTAAAAAAAGAGGCTGAGAAAGCCAAGGCTGAAGCCGGCAAGGCAAAAAAAGACAGCGAAAAAGCCAAAACTGAAGCCAATTCGGCAACAAAAGAGGGCGGTCAGTTAAAAGCAGAAGCTCAAAAATCAGGTGCGCCGACAAAAAAAGACGGAACGCCGGATATGCGTTACAAGGAAAACAAAGATGCAGCCAAAGCTGCTCCTGCAGGTCCGACAAAAAAAGACGGGACGCCGGATATGCGCTACAATGAGAACAAGAATGCAGCCAAACAGGCAGCCCCTGGACAGGCAAAAAAAGAGAGCACTCCCAATAGGAGGAACAGTCAAAACAAAAAGGTTCCCGAAAAAGGAAAATAATATCCGGTTAATACAATAAGAGGCTTTCCCGACGAGAAGGCCTCTTATTGTGACTATTGGTCAATTCATAAAAATGAGATGAATAAACCAGCGGGATCATTCATCCAGGTTGCATCTTAATTCAAAAACCGGTCTGCTGCCAACATTTTCAGGTGCCGCCCGTGGTGCAACTGTAACCCTGATTTTTGTTGTTGCATCCACATTTTTCAATGCAGCTTCTACCTGCATTACCCTTGAATTGGCATATGCCTGCTGAATGGAATCCAGCCTGGATTCACCAATTAGCAGGATACTTCCACGTTCGGCACTAATAGTATCTGACTCAAGTTTTTCAGCAATAAATTTGCTGAACTTAGGGCCCTCCTTCTGATAATCTTCACCGGTGGCCTTAAAAAAGAGCTTACCGGCTTCAGCCATGGCAATCTCTTTTAGCTCTAATCCGGCATCATTCAACGATACCAGTGAAATATTCATGTCAGGTTTTTTCTTCTCAATCTCAGTAAAAAGCCTGATTCTTTTCAGATGCTTGTCTGTCAGGGTTGAATCTGCATAATTGAACTCAAGACCCTTTGCTTCAGCAGGTTCAACACCCATCAAATGAGAAAGGGCAATAAAAGGTGATGCAACAACTTTAACAACAAGGTTTTTGAGGGTTTGCCAGATCAACCTCCCGATCCTGGTTTTAGGGTCGTTCAAATCTCCGGACAACGGAATATCAAGTATAATGTCGCCATGAATGTCCTTCAGGAGGTAAACTGCGAGCCGGAGAGGCAGGTTAATAATTCCGCCACTTTTCTCGCCCAATTGTGCATTCCTGATAATCAGCTTATTCTCACTTTTCAGCTGTTTGCCGGTAATAACTGTATTCCCCTTGTAATACATGTTCCCAAGCAGGATAGGGAATCCAACGTAATGTTTGGAGTAAATATTGAGATCACTCAGTTGAAAATTAGTAATTACATAATTGATTTTCAGTTCATAGGGATCAGAAGGATTGAAGCCCAGTTCGGACTGAAGCTTCCCCCTTTTGTTGAGTTTCATGGTTGAATAGGTATTCAGCCATTTACTGTCCGAAGAGATTGAATCGACTTTCATATCAATACTGCTCAGATTGTAGTTGAATGGTTCTTCATAGGAGTTATCCCGAAGATCCAATTCTCCTTCTGCAATCCTGAACTTTCTGATATGGTAAGTAAACGCTGAAGGAACTGTTTCAGAAGGCATTACAGCACCCTTCTTTGCCGGTGTCTCAACCATCAGGTTTAGCAAATTCACCGTCGAATCCTTCATTTCAACAAAAAGGTAGGGTTCAGTGAGCCGGAGGCTGTCAATTTCAAAATCGTACTTTAAAGGATATGAATCCCTGAAAGAAACAGTTGTCTGCCTGGCTCCCAGCACTTTGTTTTCTTTTTCATCTTTAACTGAGAAATTAACCACTTGACCTGTACCCCTGAAAAGGAGTGAATCCGGCTGACTGATTTTCCCGGACACATGAAAATCTCCTCCTACCGATCCTTCGATATGACTTACCTTGAAATAACTCCTGGTATAGGCAAGAAAAGGAGATAAATCCAGATTATTGATCTTGAAATCAGCCATATAAGCGCCACTCTCCATATTGTAGGTGGTTTTTGCCTGCAAAGATCCTCCGTTTTCAAAATGAAATTTGATTCCGGCATCCTTCATCTCAGCCTGGTTAAAATAAAGAGAGGGGACGAAAAAGTTCAGATCTTTCATGATGGTGGTATGATCGACTGTCTTATCCACGAAAACCAGTTTGCCCTGTTCCATCAATAGGTTGTTCAGGAAATATTTAAAGGGCCCTGATACTTTTTCTGCACTCTCCGTTTCGGGCCTTGAATTCAAAAAAACCAGGATATCGTCAAAGTTGTAAAGGGTATCGTTGCGGACAATATTTATAACGGGGCCAATCAGCCTGAGTTGCCTGACCTCCAGGTTTGAAGTAAGAAGGGGCCATGGAGAAATCCTTACCTGCAGGGTATCAAATGATACGAAGGTCGATACCCCGTCCGATTCATACATTTTAAAATTGAGAACACTCAAATTAGCCTTGAAATAATTGATACTAATATCCTGAACGGCTATATTTCGTCCGGTATAATCCTTCCCGTGTTCGTTGATGTATTTCTTCAGTCCGTATGGAAGAAAGGCCAGAAAGAGAATCATAATCAACAGAATAACCGGAAGTACATATTTTATTATGATTTTAATTGTTCTGTTCATAAGTAGATTTTTTTGTCAGCACACCTGTTTGTTTAATGCAAAATGAGAATTTCGGCAAATCCGGATAACAGTTGTTAATGAGACATATTTTTTGCATTTTTCCAAAGAGCAAAAATAGAATAAAACTGAAAATAATTTTATTACTCAGTGTACCTGATGACTAAGGAACTACTGAAAATACCAGTGAATTAAAGCGATGGAAACCTCTACTAAAGATAGTAACATGAACCTGAAAACGAATCTTATTTTGCTGCTTTTATTATTGGCATTTAATGTTCAGTCGCAAAAACAGGGTTCGGCAGATCGAAACAGGACCTTAACAATCGATAAGCAGGAACTCCTCCTCCTGGTGAATGAGGCAAGATCCAAAGGTTGTAACTGCGGCAGACAGAAGATGCCTCCGGTACCTGAAGTCGTCTGGGACGACCAACTTGAGTCGGCCGCAGAAAGACATAGCAGGGATATGTCAAAACACAATTTCCTGAGCCACAATGGTTCTGATGGCTCGAAATTCAGTGAGAGGATTACAAGAGCCGGTTTTACCTGGAACAGGTGCGGTGAGAATATTGCCCAGGGTTACGAAACCGGGCAGCAAGTGGTAGAGGGCTGGCTCAAAAGTCCGGAGCACTGTAAAAACATCATGAGCAGGGAGTTCCGGTACATGGGGGTGGCAAGAAGCGGAACCTTCTGGACACAGGACTTTGGAGCCCGGCAACAGTCGAAATGAATATTTGAATAGGCTTTGACCTGCTATCCGGGATCTGATACAACAATCTGTTTTATCTACTTAAAATATTTAAAGTGAGGAAATTTAAAAAAACTTTCATGATTTAGAAATTCTTCTGAATTTAGACCTCCTGTTTAAGGGAATGAACTTTTGTTGGTTCGAACCCTTCATTTATAAGTTAAAAATAAGGTAATCAATTAATATCAATAATAAATTTTAATCACCATGGCACAATTGACACAGGAGATGAAGGACATGATAGGGACACAACAGTGTTTCCTTGCAACTGTCAGTACAGAAGGAATTCCAAATAATGCACCAAAACGTTCAACCCGGGTTTTTAATGATGAAACCTTAATGTTTTCAGAAGGAACCGGAGGAACAACTTATAAAAATATTCTGAACGGATCAAAAGTTGCTGTTGCAGTCGTGAACAGGGAAATTCTTGACGGATACCGGTTCCTTTGTACACCAAAAGTTCTTACCGAGGGTGAAATCTATGAAAAGTCTGCTGACATGTCACTGAAGGCCGGTATGCCAAAGCCCAAGGCAGTTGTTTTAATTCACATTGATGAGATTCACAGTCTGAAACCCGGTCCGATGGCTGGCAAGAAAATCGGCTGACTTTACCCGGTGCCAACCGATTTTCAAAACGCGTGACTTAAAAAAACAGACCTCTCCATATGCCTGGCCGAAAAGGTCAAACATGGGGAGAGGACCTGGAATGACGTGCCTTGAATTATACGATTTTACCAGCTTCAATCCTTTCGTGGAAAATATGGAAAATAATCAAGCATTGACCCGGGAACAACTCACATTGAACAATTTTTTAGGTAAAACCCTGGCAATTAGTTAGCTTGTTGTACAACTTAGAGATTGATTTGTCTTATCGAAGTTTAATCCTCGGGATAAGGGCATTCTCTAAGATCTCCCGGAACTGGTAATTAACGCTTTGCCATATATCTAGAAAGATTGTCGCTGGTGAGTTTGTCTCCTCCATTGTCAATTCCTCGTCAACTTGACATATAAATGAAGACCTATTTAACAATTCCCCTAAATATTTTTCGCATTATTGCCGTAAATAAGCGCAATAAATATCATAAACATATATAAATCAATATATTACACATTATATCTAATTTAAAGGGATACCTCTTTCGTCAACATTCCATCCTTTGACAATTATTTGCGTATTCCTGCCATTCAGTTTTTTGGAAGGTGCACTGACACTGACTGAAATAGATTCTCCCGGTGCCAGGGTAAAATAGTTTGCCGACCAGAATGCCGGCAACACCTCTTCCTTATCCGCCATCAATCCCGGATTGACAAAAAAAGCAATAACCTTGGAATTGTTGGAAATTTTCAGGAACCATTCAGTTTCTGTTGAATTTGCCTCTTTTTTTACAACCGTTGTCTCAAGATGTGTCCGTGCCAAATCCTTTATTCCTGTAAAATTGTTGTCGCCGGCAAGCCAGTAGGCATTGTGTGATACCACCACCCCTTTTGCGTCTTTCAGATTTAAGACCACAAATTTCAATCCTTCGTTTTCCCTTAAAACCTGAGCCAGGGATATGCTTTCTTGGACGTCAGAACCGGGAAGATCGACCTGTGCTGACTGATGATTCAGCAACTTAGAATCCAGTCCAAAAACATCTGCAACGATAGTCATATTCGATACCGGCTGATAAGTCCTGTTGATCGCAGTAACAGTGTAATCGCTCAAATTAAGCTGAATATGAACCCTTTCGCAGGCATTCTGCATAAAATAATAGCCTGCATTTGGTTCCAGGTACCAGTCGTACACCTGCCACACCACACTCGGGAACGCAGCATTAAGTTTCCAGAGCATGATCCCCCCGATATCGTTCAGCCTGTGACCAGCTGCCTCAAAAGTACCCTGGTACCCGGTGGCATTCATCAATTGCATTTTATCAGAAAAATCCTCCATATTAAGAGGGGGCCCGTACCGTTTTACCATGGAATCATAATACTTGTCGTACCTGCCGTTTCCGGTTGCAGCATCATGGTATCCCCACGAATTGTTCAGGGGAAAAGGTAAACGGGAGTCCCAGACCAGGTTTGGAATTATTTTGATGAGTGAGTTATAGGTCGGTTGGGACGGCAAACCCGTCTCGTCTTTGAAAACCCAGTCTTTTGCATTGTCGGCCAACCGGTAATATTCCCTGGAATCCTGCCAGGTGTATGGTCCGCTGCTGTAGACACCAGATGCAAGGCCATCTGGCCATGATCCCTTGAATCCGGGAGGCAGTTTGGCAAAACCGGATGAACTTGGAATGAAAGGCCTTGTCCCGTCAAGGGTTATCACACTTTCCCTCATACGTTCATAAACATCCTTTCTGATATGCCCCTCATTGCCACCTGTCCACAACAGCAGGCTTGCATGATTGCGGATGCGGTAAATAGTACTTATAACATTCTTTATAAAAATTTCGGGCTCGAGTGGCCATTCCGTTGACCCTTTGAACTCGCCATGGGTATCGCCGGTTACCCAGAAGTCTGACCATACCAGCAATCCGTAACGGTCAGCCAGGTCAAAAAACACATCAGGCGGAGTGACACCTCCTCCCCAGATCCTCACCAGGTTGATGTTTGCGTTCCTGCAAAGATGGAGTTCAGCATCATACCGGGAAGAGTCGCGGTTAAGCATCATATCCGGGACCCAGGCACCCCCTGTAAGCTGGATACGCTTTCCGTTGACATAAAAATCACGGCGCAGGAACTTGTTCGGAACCTCAACGGCTTTGGAGCTTACCGTCCGGATGCCAAAAACAAATGAAGTGTCGTCAGATATCTCACCATCAGACTCATACTTCAACCGTATGCGATACAGATTGGCTGTCCCATAACCATTTGGCCACCACAGATGTGGCTGTTTTACAAGAAGTTGAGCAGTATTTTCCGCATTCAATTCAACTTTAGCGCTGTTACCGGCATCTATTTTTACATTTTTGGAAAATAGGACGCCAGGACCCTTAAAGTTTTCCGGACGGATATCCACTTTCAGAATTCCTGCTGCACTTTTCTTTCCGTGGTTCACAAGTGAAAGATTCAGGGAGAGTTTGGCCGAGGATGTATCCGGCAAGCCGGGTAAATCCGAAATAATTTGTGGTTGTGCTATCGTCACCTCGCCGGAAGTCCGCAGAAATACCGGTTGCCAGATTCCCATGTTGCGGTCGCGCACCGGGGGAACCCAGTCCCATCCAACGGAACAAACCATCGTGACATTTTTACCTATATCACCGGTAGGCCCTCCATTTTCAAAAAAGTCATCCATTGCCTTCAGCTGTTCACGGGCCGGTAACCCCGGATAGTCGAGAGGATAGATTTTAACGGCCAGGAAATTCTCCTGCCCGGCCAAAATGTTTGGACTGACATCAAAACTGTATTCTGCAAACATCCCCGCCATCCTGGAAGAATCGGCTATTTGCCTGCCATTCAGCCAAACTGCAGCCCTGTAATTGATGCCTTTGAAAATCAATTGGAAATGCCGTCCCTTATCCGTGGAAGGAACGTTAAATGAAGTCCGGTACCAATAGGGTTTCTTCCATGGATTGGGGACATTGGGGATATGACTGTACTGCTCCAGGTTGTATTGTTTGTTGAATTCATCGGAGGCATCCGGTATCAGCATATTATTCATTCCTGAATAGGGATCCGGATATACACGATTGGCAACCAGGCCTGTAAGAACAGTCGAAGGAACACTCACGGGAAACCAGTAGACGTTGGAATGATAGGAAGAGGTGGAAATCTCTGCCCCGTCTGCTTTTATCAGTTCAGACGACTGAAGCAGGAATTTTGACAGTTTTTCCTGCTTTACATTCGAGCTTCCGGCAAAAGAAAATTGGGTGCAAACAAGGATCGTTACAATTGATAAAATTTTGAATATCATATATTTATATTTGATTTATATTATAAGGAGGAAACGAAGTTCAGCGAAGCCAGGGCCAGATCATTCTTTTCATCCCGATTGTGATTTAGTAAAATGCGCATTTCATGAATATCCGTTTTAATTATTCCTGAAACTGTGTAATATCCAATTTCCGGCAATACAAAATGGCCTGCCAAAGATATGAACCAAATCGTTTTAAATCACGTGCCCCGGCATTTCCCTGGTAGAAATTTACAGCAAATGAGCAAAAAAAACACCCGTATGAAATCTTGCAGGTGTCTTGAAATTATTCCTTTGATTTTGAGAGACATCCGATTTTGGGGAATCCCGGATAAGTATGAAATTAAGCTGTCAAAGTCCCGGTGAAAGAACGGAACAAGAAATGGTATAACGGTGTATTTTGCAACGAAAAAAAGATTCTCTATAACAACACAGCATCATTTTAAATTATTGGAACCCCGAAATATCGAATTCATTTATTTCGTAATTTTATGGGTGGATATTTTTACTTACCAAGATATTCAACTATGAAATTGACATGATTTTCAAATCGCCAACCGACCTGGAAATAATATCATGGCAATTAGCTTCACTGATCTTCGATTCCATGCAACAATTAAAAAACTAAATTATTAAGGCATGAAAAGACGCACATTCATCAGAAATACCAGTATGAGCGGACTGGTTCTGGCACTTCCTTCCCTGGGCTACCCGGGTGAGAGCAAATATCCTGATAAGACAGTGCCCCGCAGAAAACTTGGCAGGGCTTCCGACGAGCTGTCCATTATTGGCTTCGGCGGAATTTTGCTGAACAACAACAGTCAGGAGTTTGCGAACGACAATATTGCAAGGGCATTCGACCACGGCGTCAATTATTACGATGTTGCTCCGGGCTACGGAACAGCCCAGGAGAGGATGGGGCCGGCATTAAAACAATACAGGGATAAGAGCTTCCTGGCGTGCAAAACGACAAAACGGGATAAGGCAGGCGCTGAATCAGAACTTAATGACTCGCTAAGAAAATTACAGACGGACCATTTTGATTTGTACCAGCTGCACGCACTTACGACCATTGACGAGGTTAAAAAAGCCTTTGGGCCAGACGGTGCAATGGAAACATTTCTTCAGGCCAGAAAAGATGGCAAGATCCGTCATTTAGGATTTTCGGCACATTCCGTTGAAGCAGCCATGCTAGCGATGGAGTCGTTCGATTTTGACACAATCCTCTTCCCATTGAATTTTGTGTGCTGGAATACAGGAAATTTTGGCCCGCAGGTATTCGAAAAGGCAAAACAGCGAAATATGGGAATACTTGCACTAAAATCCATGGCACTTACCAAACTGAAGAAAGGTGAGGAAAAAGTATTTCAAAATTGCTGGTACAGGCCGGTGATGGATGATGATACACTGAGCCTTGCGTTCAGGTATACGCTTTCGCTGGATATCACCGCAGCTGTTTCCCCTGGAGATGCCAGCCTTTTCTGGAAAGGAGTGGATCTTGCAAAGACCTTTACTCCCCTTAAAAATGACGAAAGGGAAAAGTTACTCGCAATCGCAAAAGTAACTGAACCGGTATTTAAAGTTTAAACCCATGCGGGTTGAGAGTAATTTTGCTGATTAAATTTCCTTCTGATAGGCAACGACATCCAGTATTTAGTTGAATTTCTCCCCCACATTTTTAAAATGTGCGCATTTGAAATATCCTGATTTTTCAAAAAGGGATATACTTCTTTCGTTGTCCCCTGAAATGATCCCAATCAGATTTTTCAACCCGTGTTCTACAGCCCTTTTCTCCAGAAAATCGAGGGCAATCGTGCCAATACCTCTGTGGCATAATCCATCTTTCAAATAAATGGTAACCTCCGCAGTCCGGTCATAGGCCTGGCGCTTCTTGTAGTAGGTCAAAAAACAATATCCGGCGGTCTCATTGTCAGCCAGTATGAGGTAAGACTTATAATAAGGATGATTGAGGTAAATAAATTCCTTCAGTTGTTCAATCGTGATTGGTTCCGTGTGGTAAGTAGCAGTTGAATTCTCTATGTACCAATCATAAATCGACTTGATCTCAGGTAAATCCTTTTCTTCCAGCTCTTTGAATTCAATTCCCATGATGCACTGCATTGTAAAAGTCCAAGACTAATTTTCAGGATCAAAACTACATCAATATTTTTATTGGTAAAAATTTGGACTGTCCGATCCCATGCAAAATTACCTGGTCAATGTAAAGACTGTTCGGTTTCTTTGACAGAGAATGTATTACTGCGTAATAAAACAAAAAATGGCTTTGAAATTGCAGCTTACAATAAATTCAATGCTTCCTGTATTTTCGATTAATAGAAAGTTATTCTCTGAGTTAAAAAATTAATAAATCGCTGGTATCCTCAGAAATATAACAATTGAACCCTTCAGATTTTGAGAATGATCTGAAGGGTTCTGTCTTACCTAACCTAAACTAAAACACTATCTGTGAGCTTTGACTGTCAAAATTGTAAATGGTTTATTCCTTAGAATAAATTTAATTTACAAAGAATCTAATCTATTTGTCTGAAAAATAACGTGATAATTACATAAAATTCTGCTTATTTCAATACAGCAACCCTGCATTATAGCCATATATCTATATATCAATATATTATGTTGAACAAAATAATTTCTTACCTATTGAAATAGGAAATTTGCAATTTGTTCATGGAAATTAAATTCATTACAAATAGCACCAGGATATTCGGGAATTTAACCCGCATAAATCATATTGTATCTGGTTTGTAATCCACATTTAGGAAAGTCAGAAACCGGGTATTCACCGGCGGTGTTTTCAGTGTTTCTTTTGCTTTGATCAGATTTTCGCTTACTTTGTTACCGGCAAGATGGAAGAAAGGAAATATCGGCCGGTGCTGACAAGCTTCGGCAAATCCCTTCCGGGCTTTCCGTATAAAAACAAATTATTTTCATGTGAAAGACAGGATATGTCTAATATATTGCAATTGCGGAGCCGGCATATTTTCAGGTATTGAATCAGATAAGCTGGCAGATGCCCTGCGGGAATTCAACGCCGATGTGTTTGAATTGCATGATTTATGTGCTTTTTCAATCAATGAAAAGGAACAATTAACTTCAATTGGGAAGGAATATGATCAAAAAATTGTGGTTGCATGTTATCCCAGGACCATTAAATATTTGTTCAAACAAAACAATATTGATTTTGGCCGGTACGAAGTGATGAACTTCCGGGGAATGCAGGCAGAACAAATGATTGGGGAACTTACTCATAGGTTTGGGATATCGGCGGGGAATGCTAATCACCAGGTATTGGTGAGCCAGCTGAAAGTACCTGCATGGTATCCTGTCATTGACGATGATCGATGTTCACTTTGCGGCCAGTGTGCTCGTTTTTGCCTGTTTGGGGTATATCAGTTTGACAAGAAACACCTGAGTGTAGTTAACCCCCTGGCATGTAAAAACAATTGTCCGGCTTGCGGAAGAATCTGTCCGGAATCAGCCCTTATTTTTCCCAGGCTTCCTGAAAGTTCTGTTTTATCGGGTGCAGAACCCGGCGAAAACAAGGCATCTCCCGACCATCCGGATAACGGGCTCCTGCTTGAAAAACTTAAGGAAAGAAATATAATCCGCAACAGCATCTTGAAGAAAGAGATCATACAAAAAGCTGAAAAAGAACGGAATACGGCACTGGATGAACTTAAAAATAAGGAATAAAGAATATTGAGGATGTTTAACAGATTGTTGTTTAAAACAGACAAAAAGTGTTTGTACAAATTCATCTTTAACCTTGGCGTCAAAGGCGCTCTGAGCTTTAAACGATTCCAGAAAAGGATAAAAAGAGGAGAGTTTTTCCCTGCTTTTCATTTTATTTCTGTTACTGATGATTGCAATCTCAATTGCCAGGGTTGCTGGGTCACAGGGAAACTGAAAAACAGCAGGATGGATCCTGTCGTTCTGGACAGTATCATCACGCAGACCAAGGAGAACGGATCTTATTTTTTCGGCATACTTGGAGGTGAACCTTTGATGTATAAACCGTTGTTTGAAGTCTTGAGGAAACATCCCGATTGCTACTTTCAGCTGTTCACCAATGGAACGCTGCTGACAACAGAAATCGCAGAAGAGCTGCGCAAGTTATCCAATGTCAGTCCGCTGATCAGTTTTGAAGGCGATCAGGAAGCAGCAAATATCAGGCGCGGAGGTTCGGATGTTTACAACAGAACCCGCAATGCCATAGCTAATTCCACAAATGCCGGATTGGTCACAGGAGTTGCAGTCAGTGTCTGTAAAACCAATATTGAAATGGCCCTCTCGGCTGATTTTATTAATTCACTGATCAACCAGGGAGTAATTTATTTATGGTACTACATTTACAGACCTGCCGGGGAAAATGCAACCGTTGACCTTTGCCTTTCGAAAGATGAAATCCGCCGGTTACGCATGTTTATCGTCGAAGCCCGCACAAAATACGATATTGTTATCATCGATGCCTATTGGGATGCGGAAGGCAGGGGACTCTGTCCGGCGGCTTCCGGATTAAGCCATCACATCAACGCTTCGGGTAATATTGAGCCATGTCCTGTCATCCAGTTTGCAACCGATCATGTCAAAGATGGTAAATTGGCAGACATTTATAAGAATTCGGTTTTTTTGAAGGATTTCAAAACTGCCATTCCCTCAAAAACATCCGGATGCATTTTAATGGATGACCCCAAATGGCTTGTGGGGTTCGTTAATGAGCACGGGGCAATAGATACTTCCGGCAGGGGAAATGAAGCTGAAAGATTGTCAGCCATGGAAAAAGTGCCCGGTCACGACTCCGCAGAAGCAGTTCCGGAAAAAAGCCGGTTGTATAAATTCGCAAAAAAAAGGGCTTTCTTTGGATTGGGAGCTTATGGATGAGAATCAATGAAGAGATCGAATAACATACTTAAAGTCCCTTCCAATCCCAAGGTGAGGGAACTTCTGCGAAAGGAGGCAGCAGCCCTTGTCACGGGACTGAAACTACTTCCGCCATCCAGTATTGAATTGCTCGAGCCTCTCGCTATAAACCTGCTCCAGAAGCTGGAAATCTCTGATATATATCTCAATTTCACCATTGTCCTGATAGGCAACGAATCCTGGAGAACAATCATCTCCGCTACTCCCTTCAACCGCAGGTTGTTGCTATTGCCTCAATGTTTAAAAAATGACGGATCCTGTAAAGGAACCATGGACGAGCTGGGTCTTATTTGTGCGGGATGCCGGGGATGTATACTCAATGATGTGCTCAATGAAGCGGAATCACTGGGATATACCACACTCGTTGCTGAAGGGACAACCGTGGCCATCGGCCTGGTGGAGGAAGGTTCCATTGATGCGGTAATTGGTGTAAGCTGCATGCCGGTACTGCAGCGCTCGTTTGACCAGGTTTCAAAAGCTGCGGTTCCGGTAATTGGGCTTCCCCTGATGTATGATGGTTGCACAAATACCAACCTTGACTACAACTGGTTACTGGATGAGATAAGGTTGTTCGGGGAAAATGCCAATTACAGGCCATTATCAGGGTCTGTAATAAAATCAAAAGTTCATGAATATTTTACGGATAAGTATTTGCAGTCGTTCTTCCCTGAGACCGGAATAGTTGAATCCCTCGCGAAAGAGATGATGTCAATGGGCGGACAAAGAATGCGGCCATTGTTGGCGGTGTTGGCGTACCTCTCCTACTCGGGTAACGAAGAAGATATTATTCTTGCCCGTCTTTCCATGATAATTGAGTGCTTTCACAAAGCATCCCTGGTCCATGACGATATTGAAGACAATTCTGACCGGCGTTACGACACAGTGACCATGCACAAGAAACATGGTGTCTCAATGGCCATAAATGCCGGTGACTACCTTATCGGTAAAGGATACCTGCTGCTATCAGAGTTGCCGCTTAATCACAACATTATTTCAAAGTGTCTTGGGGTAATTTCCTTATCACACGTTAAACTGACACAAGGCCAAGGGGCAGATATCATGCTTGATCCACTGGATGAATCTTTTACAACGGATCAGGCAACCGAGATTTTCAAATTCAAAACAGGTGAAGCCATTAAAGTAGCGCTCCTGCTGGGGGCAATTGCCGGAGAGGCGCCGGAAAGCGAGTTGCTGATCCTGGGCAGGTTCTCTGATTCTTTTGGCATAGCCTATCAGATCCGGGATGACCTTAATGAATTTGAAGAAAAGAATGAAAATGAAAAAATAAATGACTTCCCGTTTTTGATGGCTCTGTTAAATGAGTACTCCACTTCTGCAAATCGAACAAACCTTCTTTGGGAAGAAAAAAATAGCAGTATCGAATTATTCAGGAAAAATATAGAAATGCTGGACCTTGTTACAAAAGCCGCAACTATACTTCAATCCTATATAAATAATTGCTATTCAGCCCTTGACGAACTTCAGAACATGAAACTGAGACTAAGCTTGTATGGCATTCTGGGTAAAATATTCAGATAATTTTACCAATGGCTAAAAAAGAGCAACTACACATCTATCAGAAACTTATACTGACTCTTAAGGCTGGATTCAAGGCTCTTGACAAAAGTGCACAACACCAGATTGGCGCTTTCATTGGAAGTCAGCAAGACTCGAAAGGAGGATTTATCAACCGCGCTGGAAATCCGGACTTCTACTATTCACTTTTTGGATACTGGTTGTGTGAGGCGCTTGAATTAAACGATATCAAAGAAAAGCACCGGTCCTATATTGAAAGTTATGCAGGCAGGGACCCGGAAGGCACCATTGATCTGCTGGCACTAACACTCATAAGGGTTGGACTTTCTAAAGAAGATAAGACATACTCTGTTCTTCCTGTTTTAAAAAAAATATTTAGGGAAGGCGGCAAAATTGATCTTTCCTATCGTTTTTTTTTGTTGCTGGTGGTACTGGATACTCAGAATAAATACAGGCGGACACTCCTGTTTTTTGCCAGGATATGGTTGTTTTTTTACAAACCACAAGGGAATACCCCCTGCAGCATTCTGGCTGCACTGATGTTCGTAAAAAACCGGGCAGCCCTGAATTATCAAGATGAACAGGACAAATTACTCGCCCATTATGAAAGCGGAAGCGGATTCAGGGTATTCGACAAGGTCAGACACTGCGATATGTTATCCACTGCTGTTGCGCTATTTGCGCTGCAGGATACCGGGTATGACCTCAGGATTATGTCTCCGGGGTGTCTGAACTTTATTGAAAGCAATTATCATTCAGGAGCATTCCTGTCGGGTGACGGAGATAAGAGCCCCGACCTCGAATATACATTTTATGGACTGATCGCCCTGGGATCTTTAACAGAGGAATCAAATGACTGATCTGGAAACACCATACAAAGAATTAACGCATCATTTGCGGGAAAATATGAATCCGGAAGGATTCTGGACCGGTGAATTATCGTCCAGCGCCCTTGGTGTGGCTGTTGCAGTCGCCGCTCTTCATTCCGACGATTCCCGGCAAAACAACAGGGAGATATCAGCCGGACTTGAGTGGCTGACAAATAACATCAACCCTGACGGCAGCTATGGAGATACACCTGAAAGTCCGGGAAACATAAGCACCACCCTACTGGTTTATGCCGCAGTGAATTTATATGCCTCCTCCGATGCAAACCTGGCAATTCTTCATAAAAAAATGGCAGGCTATCTTGCTGATAATTCGATTGATGTATCTTCAGATCAGGTTGTAGGAGCCATTTTGAAACATTACAAGAAAGATTATACTTTTTCGGTCCCGATACTCACAATGTGCGCCCTTTGCGGAATTCCGGGAGAAAATTCTTTTGATAAAATTCCCCAGCTGCCGTTTGAATTGTCATTGCTTCCCAGGAAATTTTATCGTTTACTCAATCTGAGTGTCGTCAGTTATGCCATTCCTGCCCTGGTTGCAGTAGGAATAGTCATATTTAAAAAGAAGAAATCCAATTTGTTATGGGATTGGATCAGAAAGAGATCCATAAATAAAGCCCTGGTGGTCTTAAACAAAATGCTTCCTGAAAGCGGGGGTTTCCTGGAAGCGATCCCGCTTACGGCATTCGTTTCGCTCAGCCTGATCCATGCAGGGTATAAAGACCTGGAAATTGTCCGCAAAGGAATTGACTTCCTGAAGAAAACTCAACGAAATAACGGAAGCTGGCCGATTGACGTGGATCTGTCGACATGGGTTACCACACTGAGCATCAAATCACTGAGATCCAAAAAAGATGAAATACTAACCCCTGCCGAACAGAACACACTGACAAATCACCTGAAATCTATACAAAACCTGGTGGTACATCCGTTCAATGGAACCGGCCCCGGTGGCTGGGGCTGGACAAGCTTCCCGGGATCAGTCCCGGATTGCGACGACACACCGGGAGTAATTCTTACCTTGCTTCAACTTCAGCCAAAGGAACTTGTCAAAAGTGAGGTCCTCGCTGGCTGCAGCTGGCTGTTCAAACTTCAAAACAAAGATGGAGGCTTTCCCACATTTACAAAAGGCTGGGGAAAACTTCCGTTCGACAGGAGTTGCGCGGATTTGACAGGACACTGCCTTCTGGCCATGTCTGTTGCATTCCGGAACTATGCCGGTGACCTTACCTTAAACGAACAGACAAGCTTCGACAGGGCTATCAGGAGGGCTGTCAGCTATCTGCGGCACAACCAGCAGTCTGATGGATCCTGGCTGCCGCTGTGGTTTGGAAATCAGGGTACACCTGATCACAGAAATCCGGTTTATGGCACGGCAAGGGTCTTGACCTATCTTCAGGATATTAAATTGGATACCAAAGTGATGGAAATGATTCGACCTATGGTTGAATCAGGAATTGGATTTTTATTCATGGCACAAAATGAGGACGGAAGCTGGGGAGGAAACCAATCAGTTCCGGGAACAATTGAAGAGACGGCACTGGCTGTATCGGCCCTAATTCCGGCAGGAAAGAAAGAATGCATTCAAAAAGGCTTTTCATGGCTTGAACATGCCATGCATAGTGATGGTTTGAAATCTTCTCCGATAGGCCTCTATTTCGCTTCTCTCTGGTACGATGAAAAAATGTATCCTTTAACTGCCTACCTGGAAGCAATTACCAGGGCGATAGAAGGACAGAACCTTTAGCACATTCAATTTTTTCGAAATTATCTTAGATATCAGGGGAAAAATTAATTTTACGGATTCAATTTCAAGTTCGGATTATGAAAGTACATCTGGTCGGAGGATTCTTAGGCAGCGGAAAAACTACTGCCATCAAAAACTCAAGTAAAGTCCTTATAAACAGGGGCGTAAACACATCTGTCATCACCAACGACCAGGGCAATTACCTGGTCGATAGCTTGTTTATCAGCCAATTGGAAATCTCTACCGGTGAAGTTACCGGAGGTTGTTTTTGTTGCAACTACGACGAACTCGACTCGCAAATCAATACTTTGAAGTCTGATTCCAATCCGGCGGTGATATTTGCTGAGACCGTAGGTTCGTGTACTGACCTGGTTGCAACAGTATTAAAGCCCCTGCTGACTTATAGGGATTCAGATATTGAGGAAGTGACTTTTTCAAGCTTTGCCGACTCCAGGTTATTGTTGATGCATTTACAGAATATTCCCCTTCCTTTCAGTTTTGAAACAAATTACATTTGGGAGAAACAGATCGAAGAGGCTGAAATTCTCGTAATTAACAAAGTAGATTTGTTATCGCCTGAAGAATCACTGACCTTAAAGAGCCTGGCGAAGAAAGCTTTCCCGGCAAAAAAACTGCTTTTTCAAAATTCTCTGAGCAGTGCTTCTGTGTCCGACTGGATCAATGTGCTCAGTCAACCCCAGGAGAAAAAGCACCATTCCATTGATATTGACTATGACATATACGGGGCTGGAGAGGCGAACCTTGCCTGGTTAGACGAAGAGATTGAGTTTAAAAGCAATGACAGTTCAGCCTTAAAAGCAGTGGCTGAATTTATTGATAATCTGACACATACCATCATAGCAGAAAACTATCCGATCGGCCATTTAAAATTCCTGCTATCCTATGAAGGCAAATCCCACAAAATCAGCTTTACCACACTGACTGAAAAGAAAGATCAGGAGTTTGAAACGGATGAAAAAGCCGGGACAGCCCATCTGATCGTCAATGCCAGGATACAATCCACTCCTGACCAGTTGCGCGGCCTGGTCGTTGATGAACTGGAGCGGTTAAGAGCAACCGGCACAATCACCGCTACAGAAAAATGTGTCTCCTGCTTTTCTCCCGGGTTTCCAAAACCCACACACAGAATTGCCTGATTGTTTAGAACCAATCCAAACTACTGAAATACCAACGAGGAAGTTTTCACATCAACCGAAAATGATAATGTGGAATTAGCTTCGCTGATCTTTGTTTCCATCTGGCAATAAAAAACTAAATATTAACAGATGAATTACTTCTATCCTAATAATATATTCTATTCAATTTTTGAATATATTGCATCGTCATGCAAATGATATAAAATGAATTCGTTGCATATGAGAAACATAAACTATCCATTCTTCCTCAGATTTTTCCTGCTTTTTCTGATTGCCGGAATCAACTTGTACCCAATCGATTATTGCCGTGCCCAGGGTGCAGACTCCCCTCAATGGGGGGAAAAGCTTACCAGGAACATGGTTTCGGAAGAAAAAGGATTGCCGGCCTCTTTCAATATTGAAACCGGAAAAAATGTGAAGTGGTCAGTTTCTGTTGGAAGCAACGGTTACGCGACACCTGTCGTGGCCAACGGAAAAATTTTGATAGGTGCGAACAATGCAGACCAGCGAGATCCCAGGCATGAAGGTGACCGTGGTACATTGCTCTGCCTGAATGAATCGGATGGAAGCCTGTGCTGGCAGTTGGTCGTTCCGAGAATTGAAGGCGACAGGCACAATGATTGGCCGATGATCGGGATCTGTTCCGCTCCAACGGTCGAAGGCAACAGGGTTTATGTGTTGACAAACAGGTCGGAAGTGCTGTGCCTGGATCTTAACGGACAGTCAGACGGGAATGACGGAACTTTTCAGGGAGAAGGATGGTACATGGCCCCAACTGGTAGTTTTCCATTTGAGGTGACTTCAAAAGATGCAGATATTATCTGGTGTTACGATTTAAAACAGGAATTGGGCTTGTGCCCGCATGACTCGCCACATGCCTCCATTTTGCTCGACGGGGACTTTCTCTACCTGAATACTTGCAACGGTGTGGACTACAGGCATCTCCAGACCACCGGATTAAATGCACCAAGTCTGATAGCGCTGGATAAAAAAACCGGCAGGCTTCTTGCGCGGGACAATGAAAATTTTGGTCCAAGAACCTTTCACTCTGCCTGGTCCTCGCCTGCGATGGGTACAATCAACGGACAAAAACAGGTTTATTTTGGCGGTCCGGACGGAATTTTGTACGCCTTTGAAGCTCTTTTGCCAAATACATCCAGGGATAAGATACAGTCATTCAAGAAAATATGGCAATTCGACTGCGACCCCTCTTCGCCAAAGGAAAACATCTTTAAGTACAAGAATAACAAGAGCGAAGGCCCAAGCAGTTTTATGGGTATGCCGGTCTTTTATAAAGACAGGATTTATGTCACAGTTGGCGGAGATATCTGGTGGGGAAAAAAGAAAGCATGGATGAAATGTGTGGACGCAACAAAAAAAGGTGATATTACTGCAAAGGGTGAAATCTGGTCACTGGAGCTGGAACAACACACTTGTTCGACACCTGCCATATCAGATGGACTGGTTTATGTTACTGACTGTGGCAAAAACCTTGTCTGTGCCGATGCCGAAACAGGTAAGCAGGAATGGATTCAAAAGCTAAAAATGGATTCTTGGAGTTCGGTACTGGTCGCAGACAAGAAAATATTTGCCGGATCAAGAGGAGGAGATTTCTGGATCCTGGAAGAAGGCAGAAAAGTTAACGTCCTGGATTCTGTAATGCTGGACAGCCCGATTCATTCGACTCCTGTAGCTGCCAGGGGAGTATTGTATGTCTCGACAATGAACAAGCTGTATGCCATCAGGAAATAAAAGGAGAACGGTTAATGTGGTAATACGTTAATGTCAAAATGAAGACTGGTAAAATTCGGTTGAAGACCGAAAAGTATCAGCCCGGGGCAAAGGCCTGGTAACCGGATACTTATTGAACCACCGTTCGCGATCAAAAGACCGAAAATGAAATTGAAGTTTTCCGGACAGAAGGCAGGGTAATGGATTTTTCTGGTTCAAGCCGGAGATACAATGGTCTACCATAAAACATCCCATGAAATGCACTTGAAACCAGGTAATACCTAAAAAAGCAGTTAATCCGGATTTTTTATCATTGAAATTGTACCTAGATTTGGACCTTAATAACGTCTATAAATCATGAAAAATCTTAGAATCCTGCTGATCGCCTTTTCAGGGTACCTTTTGATTGTTAGTTGCGGCAACAACAATGGCAAAACCGGGCAAGTAACCGATATTGAAGGCAATACCTATTCAACTGTTATTATTGGCACCCAGGAATGGATGTCCGAAAATTTGAAAGCCACGAAATACAATGACGGAAGTGCCATATTAAATGTCACCGCCGATTCACTGTGGTCCGTTTCGAAAGATGGCGCTTATGCCTGGTTTAACAATGACGCATCAGGGGACAAAGCCAAATATGGAGCCTATTACAATTGGCATACAGTTGCTTCCGGAAAGCTTTGTCCGGCAGGATGGCATGTTCCTTCTGACAAGGAATGGAGAACTCTGACCACTTACCTTGAAGGAGAGACTGTTGCAGGAAATGTACTAAAATCACAATCAGGTTGGAAATCAAATGGAAACGGCACAAATTCAAGCGGGTTCAATGCTGTTCCTTACGGTTATCGCAACACCAAAGGTTCATTTACCTCCCAGGGAGCCAGCAGTTACTTCTGGAGTTCGACTGAGAACAACGCCAATGCCTGGTACTGCGTTATGTTCAACAAGGATGGGACAGCCTTCAAGTATTTCGGTTCAAAACTAAGCGGATTCTCGGTGAGGTGCGTTAAAAACACTAAATGATGTTCTGAGTTAGCATAAATCATGATGATACCTCAATTTTATGTAATTTCATATCACACAATTACCACTGATACAATCGTTTAAAAACATGTCCATGGAAAAAAAACCATTTATTGATAAGATAAGGAATTCATACTCTTTTAAAGGAGAATCCATATTAATAGGTTCAGCCATTCTCGGAGATGATTATGAAACAGGATGCCAGATCAGGCTTCCATTGAAGACCTTCAACCGTCACGGGCTGATTGCCGGAGCAACAGGAACCGGAAAAACAAAATCATTGCAGGTTATCATGGAAAGCTTGTCTGATGCAGGAGTTCCAGTGCTTGCAATGGATATAAAAGGGGATTTGAGCGGACTTGGTGCTGCCGGGGAGATGAATCCGATTGTTGAAAAACGGTCCAGACTTATCGGCATGGAATGGGAAGGCAAAAGTTATCCCCTTGAGTTTTTGTCGATATCAGATGAGCCCGGGGTACGCATGAGAGCCACTGTCTCAGAATACGGGCCGGTTTTGCTCTCCAAAATTCTTGGTCTGAATGAAAGCCAGGAAGGAGTTATCTCCATGATTTTCAAGTATTGCGACGACCGCAAATTACCGCTCCTGGACCTGAAAGACTTGAAAAGTGTACTCAATTTTGCTCAAAACGAAGGGAAGGAAGAGTTCAAAAATGAATATGGGTTTCTATCAGGGTCCTCTGCCGGAACCATTCTTCGCAATATCATCTCGCTGGAACAACAGGGAGCCGCCTCCATTTTTGGAGAACCTTCCTTCGACGTCTTTGACCTCATGAAGAAGAACAATGACGGACAGGGGGTTATCAATATCCTGAGGCTCACAGATATGCAAAGCAAACCTGACCTTTTCAGTACTTTTATGCTTTGCCTGCTTGCTGAAATATTTCAGAATATGCCGGAAGAAGGAGATCCGGAAAAACCCAAACTGGTTATATTCATCGATGAAGCCCACCTGATTTTTAGAAATGCTTCGAAAATTCTGCTGGATCAATTTGAAATGACCATTAAACTGATACGATCAAAAGGGATTGGGATTTTCTTCATCACACAATCCCCAAGCGATATTCCTGCTGAGATCCTGGGTCAGCTTGGCACAAAAATACAGCATGCACTGAGGGCATTTACTGCCAAGGACCGGAAAGACATCAAGTCGGCTGCAGAAAACTATCCTGTATCTGATTATTACCAGGTTGATGAACTGATTACACAATTGGGTATCGGAGAAGCATTTGTAACCGGACTGGATGAAAAGGGCAGGCCAACGGAACTGGTCAATACCATGATGCGTCCTCCCTTCTCCAGGATGGATGTACTTTCCCCGGTAGAAATCAACGGTTACATACGGAAATCGAGCCTTATCCAGGAGTACAACAACGAGATTGACCGTGACAGCGCCTTTGAGATGCTGCAAAAGAGGCTGAGATTACACGGAGAACCAACTGAATCCGGACAAGAAGAAGAGCGTTCAGAAAATGGCAGGAAAGAGGACTCCACCCTGGAAGAAATTATTAAAAGCCCGATAACCAACATGATAGCAAGGGAAGTAACCAGGGGTCTGCTCGGAGTTCTCGGTCTAAGGTCAACACGTTCCAGATCAAGAAGATGGTAGTCACTTGAATTAATTCATTAAAGTATTTGACATGAGAACCAGGCGTACCTTTTTAAAATCCAATGTTATGGCAGGATTGGGAGCACTGACAGCAGGCATAGGTGTTTCCGGGGCTGCCACGGCTTCAGGCCTTTCGGAAATAGTAGATCTATCCCCTGTTTCCCTGCTTACAGCTTACCAAAACTGCCTTGGCGGACCATTCCCGGATAAAACTCCCCTCTTGCCAAAAATTCGTGAAACCATCCAAAAGGACGGTTACCGAATTGAATCACTGACCTATGAGGTTATCCCGGGAGAAAGAGTCCCCGCCATGTTGCTGATTCCTGATCATGCGACCTCCTCCAACCCTGTACCCGGTATTGCCGTATGGCACCAGCATAACGGAGAATTCCATCTCGGAAAAACTGAGCCTGCTGGCCTGGCAGGCAATCCGATGCATCACACAGGGGTTGCGCTGGTGAAAGAAGGTTATGTCGTCCTTTGCCCGGATGCATTGTGTTTTGAAGAAAGGCAGGATCCTTCAGGAAAACTGAAAGACAGCGCTTATGAAAGGTTTGAGTTCCTCAGGGAGGTTGTCAGGGGAAGAAGCCTGGCCTGGAAAAATATCCTGGACATGAAACGCGCTGTCGACCTGTTGTGTGAACGTTCTGAAGTAAAAGCAGACAAGTTAGGCTGTTACGGCCATTCAATGGGATCAACCCACTGCTGGCTCGTAGGTCCTATGGAACCAAGACTAAAGTGCATAATCGGAAACTGCTGCCTACCTACCTATGAGGCTATCGAAGAAGAGCATCTTTTGCATTGCTTCCCCAATTATGTGCCTGGCTGGAAAAAATATGGCGATACTCCTGAAATAGCAGCCCTGATAGCACCCAGGGCATTGCACCTGAATTTTGGCGAGAAAGACAACGGAACGCCGATCGAATCGGCCAGGCGCGGCGTACAAAGAATAGCAGAGGTGTATAAAAAAGCAGGAGTCCCGGAAAATTTCACCTCATTTATTGAACCCGGTAAGGGACATGTACTCTCAGAAGCGATGTGGCAAAATGTGAAAGACACCTTTCAAAGGCATCTGCAAGCCGGTAAATAATATTTCCGGTTTTATCGAACACAAACCCTCAAGGTTGTACAACCTTGAGGGTTTGTGTTCTTTCCCGGGTATACCGATTTCCATCCCCACAGACCTTTTGAAGCTCGATTACCTGTAAAACTACACCCCCAATTTACATCCACCTCCAAAATACGAACAATATCTTATCTTTACATTATTGTCCTGAATTCAAATATTCAGGCAGATATGAAATTAAACCGTAACTATTTTGGAAAAAAAGGTAAGGTGGGGTGTAATTGGCTCCGGTGGAATTGCCCGAAGAAGAACAATACCTGAAGGAATTTTACCGGCAAAGAATGCTGAACTGATCTCTGTCTATGATACAAATGCTGAGGCCAACAATTTATTAGCCAAAGAGTTCAATGCTTTTGCCGCTTCAAGTATTGAGGAGCTGCTACATTCGGGCATAGATGCTGTTTACATTGCAACACCTGTACATCTGCACCTGGAACAGGGCATCGTCTGTGCGGCTGCCGGGAAGCACATCTTGTGCGAAAAGCCTTTGGGACTGTCAGTTACTGAAGCTGAAAAACTTGGTGAGGTATGCAAAAAGGAGGGAGTCCTTCTTGGAACTGCCTTTATGATGGGGTTCTCCTCCCAGCACCAGGCTGCACTTAATCTTGTCAGGCAGGGAAAAATAGGGAAACCTGTTTATTGCCGCGCCCAGTTATCCTGCTGGTACCCTTCCATCGCCGGGGCATGGAGGCAAGACCCCAAAACATCCGGGGGGGGAGCACTTATGGATATGGGCAGCCATTGCATAGACCTGCTCGAAATGTATTTCGGTGAAGTTAGGAAAGTGAGCTGTTTCATCCGGAACAATGTTCACAGCTATTCACCAGAAGACAGTTCAATAGTTTCCCTGGTATTTGGTAACGGGGCAATGGGAACTGTGGACACTTACTTTTGCATCCCGGACAAATGCAGCAAAAATGTGCTGGAACTTTACGGTTCCCGTGGAAGCATTATCGCCAATGGCACCATTGGACAGGAAGCTTCAGGAACAATGATGGCCTGTCTGGAGGATGATGCGTCGGGCTATAATCCGCTTCAGACAAGAGGGACAGAGAATGGAATGAATATAAATCCTGTTCCGGTTAACACATATCTTGCTGAAATTGAGGAATTCAGCGCTTCTATTCTGGATAACCGGGAGCCGGTGAACAGTTTTGCCAGGGGACTACACAGTCTGAAAATAATCGAGGCATGTTATCAATCTGCCCAATCGGGTACAGTGGTTGAATTATTTTAACGTAGTTTTGTCAAATAATTATTTTACTGCAATGTTATCGGATATTCTCCTTACATTTTTACTGGTATTCCTAAACAGCTTTTTTGTCGCGGCGGAATTTGCGATCGTGAAAGTCCGCGCTTCCCAACTTGAAGTGAAAGCAATGGAGGGAAGCCGTATTGCAATACTTTCTAAGCACATTGTTGCTAACCTCAACAGGTACCTGGCTGCGACACAACTGGGGATTACCCTGGCCAGCCTGGGTCTGGGCTGGATAGGAGAACCAGTTGTGGGCAATATGATTCTTGTAACCATGGACAAGCTGGGAATGGCTGCCAACCCGGTGCTGGCCCACCAAATTTCGCTGCCTCTGGCATTTGTTATCATAACCCTGCTGCATATAGTCTTCGGCGAACTTGCTCCTAAATCAATAGCAATCCAGAGTTCTGAGAAAACGACGATGATTATTTCCTACCCATTGCATTTTTTCTTTATTGTTTTTAGCCCCTTCATCTGGCTCCTGAACGGGACAGCAAATTTTATTCTGAAAATCTTTGGAATAAGTGCAATTCCCGGGTCTGACGTGCACAGCAGCGATGAATTGAAGTTTTTGGTCCAACAAGGTCAGAAAAGCGGTGAAATAGATGATGCTGAGTATAAAATCATCAAAAATGCCTTCGATTTCTCCGAACAAACCACCAAACAGATCATGGTTCCGCGTACCCAGGTGTTTGCGATTGATCTCAACGATTTTGATGATTCGATCCTTGAAAAAGTGATTGAGGAAAGCTATTCAAGAATTCCCTGCTACGAAGATAACCTGGACAACATCGTCGGAGTGGTTTATCTAAAGGATATCCTGATAGCGCTCAGGAAAAAAGAAACATTCAACATTCGCAATATCATGCGAAACATGCTGGTAGTTCCTGATACAAAGAGCATTGGCCTGATGCTGAACGAATTCCAGGTTAAACACCAGCAAATGGCCCTTGTAGTAAATGAATATGGGGGTACTGAGGGTATTATAACCATGGAAGATATCCTGGAGGAACTGGTTGGTGAAATTCAGGACGAATATGACAATGAAATACCGTTTGTAGAAAAGGTTGCTGAAAAGACATACAATGCCATTGCCTCAGCCTCACTCGATGATATCAATGAATTACTGCCTCATCCAATTGAAAAGGATGAACAGTATGAAACATTGGCAGGTTACCTTATTCTGAAATTTGGCAAAATCCCGGCAGTGAAGGAGAAAATTTCTTTCGAGGATTACGAGTTCTCAATACTCAAGAAAAACAGAAGTACCATTGTTTTGGTCCAGCTGATCGATTTGAAGGAGTAGCTTTCCTGTCACTCTTCATTAATACGCCCTCTTCATTTTTGCCCACCGAAGCATTTGCCTTGCTATAGAAGAGTGTTCCCAAAAATGCGGTTAAACCAAGATTGGACAACATTGCTCTTTATTGGATACGATTGCTTTTATGTAATTGTTAATAAGTATATTAATAAAATATCTTTCCTATATACAGGTTCTTTATCAGTAATTATTATCTTTAATGCATTCCTGCGGTTTAACCGGAATCAACCTGATAAAATAACCTGAACAAAACGGAGTGCTGAATAGTATTCCGGATTAAATTTAAGCAAAGTCTTTGCTGCAAATTGTCTGTAGATGCACTGAACAAAATATTTATTTTTATATACTTATCCAATCGTTGTCCTATTCAAGTAAAACAATCTAGTAATGATACGGGAGAAGATGATACTGGAACTCGAGAACCTGACCAATGATTGGGACCTGGTAGTTATTGGAGGAGGCGCTACGGGAATCGGGACAGCAATTGAAGCCCTCAGCAGGGGGTTAAAGACATTACTGGTTGAGCAATACGATTTTTCCAAAGGAACTTCCAGCCGAAGCACAAAGCTTGTACATGGAGGAGTCCGTTATCTTGCACAGGGAAACTTGCGGTTGGTCATCGAAGCCCTTAAAGAGCGGGGACGCATGAAACAAAATGCTCCGCATCTCGTTACAGACCAGTCATTTGTCATTCCCTCCTACACCTGGTGGGGTGTTCCCTTTTACTCTTTCGGATTGTGGCTGTATGATTTACTTTCGGTAAGGTTAAGCCTTGGAAAATCGAGGCCATTATCAAAAAGTGATACCCTGGAAATGATTCCTACCCTTAAACATGAAAATCTGTACGGTGGTGTTATATACCATGATGGACAATTTGATGACTCCAGGATGGCCATTAACATGGTTCAGACTTTCGTGGAAAACGGCGGAGTTGCCCTCAATTACATGAAAGTTTCCGGGCTTATCAAAGAAGAAGAGAGAATTTGCGGCGTAGAACTGGTCGACCAGGAAACCGGTAAGACTCATTCAGTTTCCTGCAAGCTTGTGGTGAATGCAACTGGGGTATTTGTAGATGACATCCGCAAAATGGATGACATCAATTCGCGGGCGCTGGTCCGATTTAGCCAGGGAGTCCACCTGGTTATTAACAGGGAATTCGTTCCCGGGAAGTATGCTGTCATGATTCCAAAAACAAAAGATGGACGTGTGCTTTTCGCCGTTCCATGGCACAACAAAGTTGTGGTAGGGACGACCGATGTACAGAAAGAAGCAGCAGAAATTGAGCCTGTTGCACTTGAGGAAGAGATCGATTTTATCCTGGAAACGGCTGGCAGGTTTTTGGCAAACCCTCCCGGCCGATCTGATGTATTAAGTGTTTTCGCAGGACTACGGCCATTGGCAGCCCCCAGAAAAGAGGGAAGGAATACCAAGGAGATTTCCCGCGGCCATATCATAAGAGTATCGGACTCAGGAATGATAACCATAACAGGGGGAAAATGGACTACTTACAGAAAAATGGCGCAGGATGTCATTGATTTGATAGCCCGGAAAGGTGAATTGAAGATATCCGGTTCCAGAACAGATTGTTGTAAGATTCATGGTTACAAAGAAAAAATAGACAGGGAAAGTCCTTTCTATTTTTACGGATCAGATGAGGAAAATATCCTGGGTTTAGTCAAAGAAAACAAGGAATACGGAAAACTAATCAGCAAAGAGCTCCATATCATCAAAGCGCAGGTAGTCTGGAGCGTCAGACATGAAATGACCCGGACTGTCGAGGATTTTCTTGCCAGGCGAACAAGAGCCCTTCTGCTGAATGCAAAGGAAAGTTTGCGGATGGCTCCGGTTGTAGCGGAGATAATGGCAGCCGAGTTGAATACAGATGACAGCTGGATAGAAAAACAACTTGCAGATTACACCCTTATTGCTAAAAACTATATCCTGCAATAGAACTGCCATCTAATTTGTAACCATTTCAAAAAATCAGGCGTTCCCGGATGAAAATTCCGTAATCGACCCGTTTTAGTACATCGGAAAGAAGCGCTTCAATTGGCAGAAAACCTGAATAAATAATGGCCGCTGCCAATTTCCACCTGCACGTTCTCCTTGTTTTTAATGATTCTGACTAATCCGTTCTTTTCAAGCGGCATATCATTCAACATTATGCCCGCGGCATCTGTTTTATCGAAAATAACAGTAGCAGAAGTATTAGCAGGAACCAGGCAGGAGTAGCTAATCTTACCTCCATTGGCTTTCCATTCGGATTGAATAGTGCCATACAGCGTTTTTATTCCGGCTGAGACAGATGACAGGCTTCCTGCATGAGGCTGCAGAAAGAAATGCTTGTACCCCGGATTTACCGGATCTAGCCTGATGCCCCCGACGTAGCTATACAGCCATTCCCCAATCGCTCCATAGGCATAATGATTGAAACTGTTCATGCTGACATCCTGGAATGAACCGTCGGGCTTTTGTCCGTCCCAGCGTTCCCATATGGTTGTGGCGCCCTGCGTGACCGGGTAAAGCCAGGAGGGATACTCTTTCCTCATCAGCAGCATAAAGGCAAGATCAGCATAGCCATGATCTGACAAGGCTTTGCAGAGCAAAGGCGTTCCCACGAAACCGGTTGTGAGATGCGTCATCAGCCTGACATCATCAGCCAGGTATCCTGCAGCCTTTGAAACCAGGGTATCGGGCAACAGATCAAAAGAAAGCGCAAGGGCATAGGCGGTCTGGGTGTTCGATACCAATCGACCGGCAGGAGTGAGATATTCATGGCAAAATGCCACTTTTATTTGTCCTGCCAATGTGCCGTAATAACGGGCATCTTTGGTTTTCCCCAGGATGGCTGCAATCTGCGCCAGTCTTCCGGTCGAGAAAGCATAATAGGCAGTTGCGATGAGATCCTTATCGGTGGTGGCTCCCGTATAATCAGAACGAGTACTGGCAAAAGCCAGCCAGTCTCCGTAATGGGAATCTCCTGTCCACAAATGATCCTCTCCTGCCCTTTTCTGCATATATTCTACCCATGATTTCATGCTGGCATACTGCGCCTTCAGGATACCAGTATCTCCGTATGCCAGGTAAACAGTCCAGGGGACAATGACTGAAGCGTCGCCCCAGGCGGTTGAACTGCCGCGACCGGACCTTACATCAGGAACTACATCGGGAACTTTTCCGTCCGGAAGCTGATCTGCAGCCAGATCCAGCATCCACTTGGTGAAAAATGGCGCTACATTGTAATTGAAGGCGGCTGTGGGTGCAAATACCTGTGCATCACCGGTCCAGCCCAGCCGCTCGTCCCTTTGCGGACAGTCAGTAGGCACGTCCAGGAAATTACCTTTCTGTCCCCACTGTATATTATGCTGCAACTTGTTAATCAGAGAATCAGAACAGCTGAAAGTACCTGTCTGTGGCATGTCTGAATGAATGACGACTCCGGTAATGGTATTCAGTTGCGGAACACCGGGGAACTGCTCAAGTTTCACATATCTGAACCCGTGGAAGGTAAAATGTGGCTCGTAGGTTTCATCTCCTCCCCCTTTCAGCCGGTATTCATCAGTCGCTTTGGCGGCCCTGAGGTTATCGTTGTAGAAATTGCCGGATTTGTCGAGCACCTCGGCAAATTTCATGACAACCTTCTCTCCCTTGTTGCCCTTTACCTTCAACCTGACCCATCCAACCATGTTTTGTCCCATATCAAATACTGTCTCCCCTTTGGGAGTAACAATGATTTTTTGCGGAGTGATCTCCGAGATGGCGCTCACAGGATAACCACGAGATGAAGTCAGGATATTTATGGGATAATCAAGCACTTCCGCTTGTGTGTAAAACCCTGATTTAAAACCAGGAAGATCCCATCCCGGCAGATCCAGTGCGGCGTCAAAGGTTTCACCGTTGTAAATATCCGATGAAATTATTGCCCCGTTTCCAGTTTGCCAGGTACCATCTGTGACAATCTGCAGAGTTGTCCCATCACTGTAAGTGACTTCCACCCGGGCCAGCAAGGCCGACTTGTCGCCATAATAATTTTGCTTTACTTTCCCTCCTATGTTACCCCTAAACCATCCGTCACCGACTATGGCACCCAAAGCATTTTCTGCACGCAGCATGGCTGTAATATCATAGGACTGGTACTGTACCCGCTTTCCATAGCTCGTCCATCCGGGAGTGAAAAGATCGGAACCCACTTTTTTGCCATTCAGATATACCTGGTAGATTCCAAGAGATGTTATATACAACCGGGCTGAAATGACTTTCTTACTGCAGGAAAACTCTTTTCTGAAGTAAACGGGACGATGGTCGTCGGATTTTTTCCCCTCAGCTACAATCCATACAGATTTCCACAAAGCTGGATCAGACATTCCTGTCTCCCACCAGGCAGGTTCACTCCATTCGGACCTCTTTTGCCTGCTGTCCCACACCCTTACCTGCCAGTAATAACGGGTTCCCGGCTTGAGCTGTGATCCCCGGTATTCTACATTAACCGACTGATCAGACAGTACTTTACCGGTACTCCAGGCCACATTGTTCTTCATTCCCTGCGAGGTCGCTGACTCTGTAACGCGCAATTCATATGCAGTTTGCCTGAAATTTGGCGCTTGAGACAAAATTTGCCAGGTAAGTCTCGGAACAGCTACATCCATCCCCAGCGGATTGGTCAGATATTCACACTGAAGCCCTTTGATGCGGAAATCTGAACCATATAACAAAACGGGCAGATCAAGAATGACCAGCAAAATTAAAATCCGGGATAAAGTGACTCCGGGTTTCATTGACTTTATTTCCATCTATTTCTGATTATTTCAAACTTTTTGGTTCCGTTGTTTCCGAACTCCTGAAAGTACGGTTACGCTATGAAAATACATCAAAACCCTTCAGACACATAATGATACGAAGAATTTTCTTCCCGGGCAAATGAAAATTACCAGATCGCAACAATTTGCAAATTTTTGGATTTGTTGCTAAGATAATGTCATTAGAATGATACAAAAACCACTTTTTTTTATATATTTATGCTTAACTAAGATATTTTTGCGGATTTAATTCACGAACCTAAACGAATGCCATGAAAACCAGGGCTTTAACCTTTATTCTATTCTTCATACCGGTCGGAATAATGGCTCAGACTTCCCTTACCTATTCAAATAATGCACTACGTACAGAGGATAAAAATGAATACCGTGAAATCCGGTTTGTAGATCCCGGCGGCTCCGGACCCGGTCAGGTCTGGAATTACCCTGATTTGCAGTTCACCGGGAATGATCCTGTCAGCACAATAAATTCACCTTCCCTGCCAAAAATGAGCGGGGTAAGAGACTATAACCTGCTGCTTTCCGATAATGGCTATGATTATTTCATGAACCTGACAACGGTAGGACTGGAAGAGAAGGGATACTGGAATGCCGGGCTGAAATTGTCGCTGATCTATGCGGATCCGGTTTTAAAGATGAAATATCCGTTTTCCTTTGGAGACCAATTCACCGATCACTTTGACGGCACTGCATGGTACGGGCAGGCAAGCGCCATACAATTCTCAGGAGACTGTGCAGTTTCGGCCGATGCTCATGGAAAACTGATTCTTATGGACCAGGTAATCGACGGCGTTTTACGGGTTAAATCGGTAAAGAAGGGTTTGCAGATAAATACATGCGGAACTACAGATGTGAACATTGTCAAATACAGCTGGTATGCTTCCGGTTACCGTTATCCTGTTATGAATGTGAATATTGTTGAAACCAGCTCAAACGGAGGGAAACCTGTAATAACACAAACAGCCTATGTGAATACTTCCCAGGAGGTTGCCAAGAGAGGTAGTATTGCTGTAATCGGTTCTGCTCCGGCGCCGACCAAAACACCCGCAGAGACAAATATTAAAGTGCTGGTATCTCCGAATCCGTTTGTAGATAACCTGACTTACAGTTATGTATTACCTGAATCAATGGTCGTTTCCATTGATATTTATGACCTTGCGGGAAAATACAACGGCTGGCTGGTCATTAACCAAAAGCAAGTTGCAGGATTGCAAAACGGAGAATTAAGCGCAGCAACATACGGACTTACCCCGGGTGTCTATTTCATCCGGTTTACGTTTGAGAACCAGGTCGAAATTTTCAAGGTCATAAAACTGTAATCCCGCTACACCAGGTTGATTTCAGGACTATTACGTGAACATTCGTTCACATATTTCACCTTTGGATATCCGACGAGCAGGGAAGCATAGACCCTGTGACCTGAAGGAATTCCGAAATCGGCACTGTGCCCGCTTTTCTTCTTCATCGCATTGACTATAAACCCGTTGAAACAGGTACCCAGGCCCATTGTATTGGCATAGACAGAGGTATAAGTAGCCCATATGTTGGCATCTGCCTCAAACATCCCTGTTTTCGTTTCAGGTCCGTGAAACAAAATCACAGCTGGTGCATGATGGCAAATCATTGAATCATTGGTCTTTCTCTGCTCTGCAAATTTTTTCCTGTAAAGCTTTAGTTTTTTGAATTCCCCGGAGGGGATGAGGAGTTTGACAAATAACGAAACCGGAAATGATGTAAACCGGGAGAATTTTTTGAGAAGCGTTTCTTCAGTCAGATTATTCAGCAGTTTTATTTTCTCGCCGGTACGAACAATGGTGACTTGCAAGGGACGCGTATTACTCGCTGACGGATAATGCTTTATATTATCCACAAGCCGAACCAGCAATTCTTCCGGAATTTCTTTTTTCAAATAACTCCGGCAAGATCTTATTCCTGCAGTAAGGTCACGAAAACCTTCAGCTGTAACCCCATGAGCGCTGAGCGGGATAATACCGCCAAAATCAGGTGAAACTGCGAGTTCAGGACATATAGCCACACAATGACCACAGAGGATGCAGCTCTTTGAAATCTCTCCGGTTTCAATGGTGATGGCACGGGCAGGGCAATCACGTTCACATTTTAAGCAACTGGTACATTTTTCTAAATGAATTACTGGCATTGTGAAAGTATAATTATGGGAAAAATTGATATCGTTATTTATAATTGTTGGGTAAAGTCAGGAATGCCAAAAAAACAACTGTACAGGGAGACTTCGGGTAAAGTATTGAATAATAGGATATAAGTGCGCATAACCCTCATAATCTGCAGTTTGAAATATACCTCACGAAAGAAAATACAATTCCCTGTCGTGAAATAATTTTGACTCTCCAAAAGTACAATTTAGCACTGAGAATATTCCATATACTGAGAATCAGTTTCACAAATCCAAGACACCCAAAATAATTATTCTTAGTGGAACCTGGTGCCTTAGCGTGACAAAATAACGTGGCCACACCAAAGCCCCGGGAAGCACAATAAAAATATTTTTATGTCGCATGCGATATATTAATAATATACCTTATCTTTGCATCGCGAGCGATATAGTCATCAGCGATGTATTATCCTGGTGAAAAACGACTCGACACACAACAGATTTCATCACATATTTTGAAAATACAACACAACAATTATGGAGAGCAAATTTTATCAATATTCAGCCAAAACCCTACAGGGCAAAGAGATAACAATGAATGCCTACGAGGGAAAAACCGTCCTGGTGGTCAATACCGCCAGTAAATGCGGACTTACACCCCAATTCGAAGGATTGGAAAAACTGCATCAAAAATACAAGGACAAAGGCCTGGTGATCCTCGGATTCCCATGCAATCAATTTGCCAACCAGGAACCGGGCGATGAAAAATCAATTTCAGAAGGATGTGTGATAAATTATGGCGTTTCTTTTCAAATGTTTGCCAAGATTGATGTCAATGGCGAAAATGCGCATCCTTTGTACAAATATCTTAAAAAGGAGCTTGGCGGACTGTTTGGAAGCCGGATCAAATGGAATTTCACCAAATTTATCATTGATTCAAAAGGCAAACCCGTTAAAAGATTTGGCCCCATATACACCCCTGTGAAAATAGACAAATACCTTGAAAAATTATTAAATAATTAACAAACAGCAATTTACACCATCAATTAATTTACCGTAAAATGTTTATGTGGCTCCTCTAAATCTTCTCAAAGAGAAGACTTCTGATTTGTGTTCTGATCAACATCAGCGCACCGCTTCCCTCCTCTGAATGGATTGGGGGGAGGTCAAACCTGGAGATATATTGTGAATTTATACCATTGAAATTACTGCTTATATCCTTATGAAAAAACAAATTACAGCTGAGACCCGGGCACAGTTAATCAGGGCTCAAAAAGAAGAAATCACTGCCCACCACATCTACAACCGCCTGGCAGGTCAAACGAAGAACAAGAAAAACAGCGAGGTTCTGCAGCAAATTGCCAACGACGAATTAAGACACTATAATCTCTGGCAATCTTACACTGGCGAGGATGTAACTCCCAACCTGTGGAAAATATGGCGATATTTCTGGATTTCCAGAATTTTCGGGCTCACTTTCGGTTTGAAGCTGATGGAGAAGGAAGAGGATAAATCGCAAACTGATTACGCTCAGATAGCCACCGAAATTCCAGATGCACTCGTGATGGCACAAGAGGAAGATGAACACGAAAATGTACTGATCGGCATGATCGAGGAAGAGCACCTTCAATACATGGGATCGATTGTACTGGGACTCAACGATGCCCTGATTGAGATCCTTGGAACACTTGCCGGACTTACCTTTGCGTTACAGAATTCCAGGCTGGTGGCTTTGGCCGGCACGATAACCGGAATAGCTGGAGCATTGTCCATGGCATCTTCGGAATACCTTTCAAGTAAAACAGAAGGGAAAACTGTTGAGGCAGTGAAATCTGCAATTTTTACCGGCATCGCCTATGTGTTTGCAGTCATATTTCTGATTGCCCCCTTCCTGATATTTCACTCTCCGTTCATTGCCCTGTTGATTGCCTTGTTCGATTCTCTGCTGATTGTCTTTCTATTTACATTTTATCTTTCTGTCACGAACGACCAGCCATTTGGCAGGCGTTTCACCGAGATGGCAGTCATCTCGACAGGTGTCGGAATCATCTCGTTTGGATTAGGGTACCTGGCAAGGATACTTTTCGGGATAGAGGTATAATCCAATGGTTACTATCTAAATATCAGAAAAATGAATTATGAACAACTAAAACTCGGCAACCAGATCTGTTTTCCCCTGTATGCAGCTTCCAGGCTGATAACCAGGGAGTACCAGCCCTACCTGGAAAAGATGGATATCACCTATCCACAATACCTGGTACTTCTGGTACTGTGGGAGACAGACGGCATCACCGTGAACGAGATTGCACAAAAACTAATACTCAACACCAACACGATAACCCCCCTCCTGAAAAGGATGGAAACCCAGGGCATCATATCCCGAAAACGTTCAGAAAGAGATGAGCGTAAAGTCATGGTATGCCTTACAGGAAAGGGAACAGAGATGAAATCCGCGGCTGCCGGCATACCGGAAGAACTTGGCAGGAAGATAATTACCGATAAAATTACCATCAGCGAACTTACCGAACTTAAAACCAGGCTGAATACACTGATAAATTACCTGGTAGACAAAAATCAGGCTGAAGATTGATCCGGCCGGATTTTTATGGGGCATGTGGCATAGCGCAGGGAGAAAGGAGAAACTTCATTGCTTGCTCTCCTCCTTTGGAGGGGTTTGGGAAGGTCAAAAGTTGGAGATTGCATATTGTAACAGTTTATTGTTCTCCATACTTTGCTATTATGATTTGAGATTTTTTTTGTAAGATTACAGTTAGCCGGATCAGACGTAACTTAATTTCCGGAATATTCCCTTCAAGTATGTCAAAATGCTGTAAATTTCCATTATATGAACTCAAACAACTTTATTTCTAATTATTTCACTTATTCCCTTTTTTCCCTTTTTTCCCTTCTCATCTCCCCTTGTATCGCAAAATCACAAGTTGAATATGTCGCACACAGGGGCGCCTCATTTTTGGCACCGGAAAATACGCTTGCATCGGCAAAACTGGCATGGAAGCTGGGAGTGGATGCAGTTGAACTAGATACTTATCTGTCAAGTGACAAAAAGCTGGTTGTCATCCATGACGGCAACACAAAACGTACCTCCGGACAGGATTTCAAAGTGAAGGAAACCAGTTCCGAAATATTGAGAGGCCTTGACGTCGGATCCTATAAAGACGTAAAGTATAAAGGAGAGAAAATTCCTTACCTGGAGGAGGAATTGGCGCTCATTCCGCCAGGCAGGAAACTTGTGATCGAACTGAAAATGCAAAGTGAAATACTTCCGGAGATGAAGAAAATCGTGAAATCCAGCGGCAAACAAAACCAACTGATTTTCATCTGCTTTGACAGGCAAACCATACTCGACACAAAAAAAATGTTTCCTGAAACTCCATGCTATTGGCTTAGCTCAAACAAGGCTGATCTGTTAAACAACCTGCAGACCATAGCCGATAATGGGCTGGAAGGTATTGATTTACACTACTCAATCGTTGATGAAGAGGTAATGGCCCTGGCTAAGAAGCTGAAACTTGAGGTATATGCCTGGACAGTGGATGATCCGGCTGAAGCCCGGCGCCTGATAAAATCCGGCGTAAAAAGCATTACTTCCAACAGGCCTGACTGGCTGAAAGCGCAGGTCAGCAACCAGAAAGATTTTTAAAAATTGTTTTTGAAAAACAAGTGCCATATATCCAAATGCTGAAATCCATGCACAAATTCAGATTTCTGGTAACATCATTCATCCTGTTCATAAGCATTTCCGGTTATTGTTCCGGATTCAGCAAATCGACGGATGCTGTAAAATCGGCCTTTTTGGCTATTGACAATTCCCCTGCGGTAGTCAATTATCTCAATGACAAAGAGATAAACAACTCAGGAGGACACCTGCAAGGAATTCAACTCATTGAAAGAACATCTGGCAGTTATGCCGTTATGACTGGCAGCTCTGATTCCTATTCTTATTATTCTGTGGTTAAACTGGGCAATACAAACAGAGTACTTTCCATCAACAAACTGATGGATAAGCCTTTTAAGCATGCCGGCGGATTCCAGGTATTTCAGAATTATATGGCTGTCGGCATAGAGGATAACTCTGCAAAGGATAAATCGATGGTATGCATGTATGACATCTCAGATCCGGAGAAACCGAAGACCGAACCCCTCTCCGTCATAAAAAGATATGGCGAACCTTTGCGTTCAACAGCCGGGTGCATTGGCATAACGAAATACCGTGACAAGGTTTTGGTGGCTGTTGGCGACTGGGATACAAAGCACATTGACCTTTACTCATCTTCTATTTCCCTGTCAAATAATAGTTTTGATGAAATTTACTCATTCGATATGGATAAGGTATCCAGGACGAACTGGACAGATCCCCACTGGTGGTCTTACCAGAACATCAACCTGTTTACTTTCAACGGCAATGAATTGTACCTGGTCGGATTGGGTCAAAACGGCAACAATGAGGACATTGCAGATCTCTATTCACTGGAGGAAGCAAATCCAGGAAATTTTACGCTGGTTAAAATTGCATCAAAAAAATTCAATTGCCGGAATGAGGCCAGTTTCAAGGCAGCTGCCGGAGTAATAGCGGATGCCGATGGATTGTTCAGCATTATTTCAAGCGGCTACAATATTCAAAAATCTTCCTTCCTGAATCTCTTTAAAAGTCCGCATAAATAACCGTACAGGTTACAGGCACAGATCCCCACAGGATTTTATTGCCTGAAATTAGTTCCAATTGCAGGAATATATTGTCCGGAGGCACCCCATGTTTTTGACGGGACATTGCCTAAGGTGAACTCAAGCGTACCTCCTCCGGTTATCTCCTTATGAGTTATCCACGAACGTGTCAGTTTCTTCCCGTTTAATACAGCATCCTGTATATAAAAATTATCATCCGACAGATTCTTTGCCACTATCCTGAAACTCTTTTTTCCGGGCAATTGAATGCTGACAGATGAAAAAATCGGTGCCGTAAGCGTATATACCGGCTCTCCTACGCAAATGGGGTAAATTCCCATTGAGGCCAGGACATACCAGGCAGACATGGTGCCAGCATCATCATCCATTTCAGGTACGTACCCTGCAGGATCATCCTTGTATATTCTGCCCATGTACGGGGTTTTCCATTTAACATGTGTGCCGTAATTTTGCCTTATTGGCTTTGTGAGTATCTGATTAACAATTCGTTGCGAAATATATGGCTTATCCGTCAGGTTAAAGAGGAAAGGTGCATGAATATCAGGCTCATTGCCATGGTTGTACAGGTTTTCGTCAAAAAAATGTTGCAGCTGCCCGGTGAAGACCTCCCTGCCTCCCAGCATATCTATTACTCCTTTCATATCGAAAGGAACAAACCAGCGGTATTGCCACAGGGTACCTTCATACAGTCCGTCACCATGCATGATATCAGATTTATCGTCCATAACCATGAATTTTTCACGCCATATCTCTCTGTATCTTGCTGCCAAAGAAAGAAATCTTTCCGCATCCTCTTTCTTGTTCAACATTGCGGCAATTCTGCTCAAAGCCCAGTAATCATAAGCTGTCTCAAGCTTTTTATCCGGTGTGGACCAGGGATTTTGCTCCACCTCTCTGACCAAAAGAGGGTAAACGGACTCCACGTCAAATCTGTTGATTCCCTTTGCCAGGCAGTCAAGCATTACCACAATGGCATGTTCGGTCCTGGCCGTGGGAAACGGCTCCGTTTTTGTTGACATCTGAACTTTGCCCTCATGGTACAAATCGCTCAGGGATCTGCAGATGTCATTCATAACCTCCGGCTCCGTGATGGTCAGCAGGGGGAATTCGGTCCGGAAGTTGTCCCAGATAGACCATCCGTGATAATGGATATAACCTTTGGCATTGTATTGCATATTGTCTGATCCGCGATAGTTGCCTGATGGACTGCTTATATCGGATGGAGAAAGCATCGAATGATAATAGTGCGTATAGAACAGTTTCACATATTCAGGGTTTCCTGCAACCGCAATTTTCCCCAGTTTCTCGTCCCATCTGGCAGTAGCTCTGTTCCGTATTACCTCAAATTTTGCATCTCCAATTTCAGCCAGCCTGTCTTTTCCGGCCTGGGCGGGACTTATAGAGGAGATACTGGTTTTTACATTGACTGTGTTTCCTTTTCCTATTTTGAAGTAATACCAGATGACAGAGCCTTTTTCAACCACAGAATCTGCTTTCTGGTCTATTTCAAGGTTGAACCAGAATTTATAAAGCCCATTCTCATTTTTACAGTTTGTAGGCGCCTGGACGCTTCCCTCAATAATATTTCCGGAAATACGATGTTTTTCTTCCACCAGAGGCTCCAAAGAGGCGGATAAGTCAACCATAATCCATCCGTTGCCACCAGACTGAAAGGTAAACTTCTGCCATCCGGTACCATTAGTTGCAGTTAATTCGCTCATTATAAGTGGATGAACAAAATTAACTTTGTAGTATCCCGGTTCTGCTTTCTCCGAGGATTTGTCATAGACATATGCAGCCTGATCCGCCTCCCCCAGGCCCGGCTTAACCAGTATATTTCCCCCGGATCCCACACAGCCGGTCCCCTCTAACCGTATGATAGAAAACCCTTTGATTCGTTTCGCGGCATAATCGTACCCGGGATGGTTGGTCGGATCTGTTTCGGGACACACCTTAACCAGGCCAAAAGGGAGTGTTGCAGCCGGAGAAAGCTGGCCGTTATCTCCCGAAGTACAAATAAACGGATCAACAAACTTACTGGCACCAGAGGCATATTCTTGTGCTGAGGCATTATTGGTCAGGCAGATGCACATGCAATAGAACACAATAATTGAAGAAATAATTTTGATTATCATATTGATATGGTTTGTAATTTTAGGGGAACTAAACAGGGATAACAAATCAAAATTAATAAATTAAACCCTTACTATGAAAAACCTTATTCTTTCTGCATTAATCCTGCTTGTTTGTTTGTTTGATTTAAGCGCCCAGACAAAATCAGCTCAAAGATCGCCTGTTCTTGAGGAGTCCTCCCCTGAAAGCGTGGGCGTCTCGTCTGTGCGGCTGGCCCGCATCGACCGGATGTGTGAGGAGTCGGTTAAAGAGGATAACCTGCCGGGAATCGTGGCCCTGGTGGTTCGTAACGGTAAGATCATCCTGTGGAAAGCTTACGGCATGGCGGAAAACGAAAAAGGGAGGAAAATGAAACGAGATGATATTTTCAGGATTGCCTCTCAATCGAAAGCCGTCACCTCCACCGCTGTGATGATGCTGTGGGAAGAGGGAAAATTCCGTCTGGATGATCCCATTTCAAAATACATCCCGGAATTCAAAAATCAGCAGGTGCTTAAATCATTTCAATACAGTGATACAACCTGGAGAGGTGAACCCGTTAAAACGGAGATCACCATACGGCATCTTCTGTCCCATACTTCAGGAATTGGTTATGGCGTGATTGACGGTGACGAACGCTTCAGGATGATCTACAAGAAAGCGGGTATTACAGACGCTTTCACAACTGAAAAAATAACCATTGCCGAAAGTGTAAAAAAACTGGCGAAACTTCCGTTGCATCATAACCCGGGAGAGAATTTCACTTACAGCGAGGGGCTCGATGTACTGGGTTATCTTATCGAGATTGTATCGGGAATGCCTTTTGACCAATTTCTGAAGACACATATCTTTGATCCGCTTGGGATGAATGATACCCGCTTCTATTTCCCGGAAGAGAAAGCCGGAAGGCTGGTTGCCGTACAGCACAAGGACAATGGGAAGTGGAAAAAATACCCTGCGACTTTTTATGACACTGATTATCCGGTAAGAGGTGCTAAGACATTCTTCTCGGGAGGAGCAGGATTGTCAAGTACCGCAAAGGATTATGCCGTTTTCCTTCAAATGTACCTTAACGGCGGCGTATACAACGGTGTGAGGCTGCTGAGCAGGACTACCGTTGAACTGATCCTGGCCAACCAGATCGGAAAAGTATGGGGAGATGCTACTGAGAAGGATTTCGGTCTCGCCTTTTCTGTACTGACGGAGACAGGGCAAAACAAGGGCGGACAGGGAAGCGCAGGCACATTTGAGTGGGGCGGCTATTTCAACACACAATATTTCGCCGATCCAAAGGAAAAAATCATCGGAATCATCATGAAACAAACACAAGGAAGTGTAAAAGATGAAACTGGATGGAAATTTAAACAACTCGTGTTTCAGTCTGTTGACAACTGATTCTGACTTCCGGACATAAATATTATGTAAAACTAGCATTCGTGGTTTCCCTCCGGTAAGCACTTCAACTCCAAAATTATTTTAGTTCAGGCGCATATAATAAACATTCTTTAGTAAATTGGTAAAAAATATCTCCTCGTTTGTGGATTTGTTCTGAACAATTTCCGAATTATTTTGTTAACCTGTCTATTGGAGACAATAATAAAGTTATCATGAAATCCAAACAGCGTATGCCTGGCAGATTGCTAACCGGAAATGAAGAAATTTGTAAAATCATTGCCAGTTGTACTGAAGACAATGTGTTCGTACAGGATGCCGACTTGCGTTATGAAATGATATTGAATCCTCAGCTTGGTCATGATGTTAAGGATATTATTGGTAAAACTGATTATGATCTTACCTCGAAGGATGATGCCGAGAAACTGGTTCAAATCAAAAAAGAGGTTCTGTCAACAGGAAAAAGTGTTCGGATTGATATTCCACTGATTTCAAAAACCGGTGAAAAAGAATATTTTAGTGGCGCCATTATACCAAAATCAGATTCAGAAGGGAACATTAACGGATTAATCGGTTACTTCAGGAATCTTACTGAAAATGTGAAGGCGGAAAAAGAATTTAACCTTTTTTTTGACCTGGTACCGGATATGATCGTAATAGCTTCCAGTGATGGCTATTTTAAAAAACTGAATAAAAGCTGGGAGACCATCCTGGGATTTACTATGGATGAATTGATGTCCCGGCCGTATGTGGAATTTATTCATCCCGAAGATGTTGAACCTACCTTCAGTGAAGTAGCCAAACAATTAAGCGGCAAATCAACCATTAAATTTACCAACCGATATTTATGCAAAAATGGTGAATACAAGTGGCTTGAATGGGTGGCAAATCCATCTCCGGACGGGAAGAATTTATATGCTGCCGCCCGCGACATCACAGAAAAAAAAAGGATCCAGGATGAACTCAGAAAAAGTGAGGAACGCTTTTCTCAGGTAGCAAAAAGTGCCGGCATCTGGATTTGGGAGGTTGATGCACAAGGAAAATTTACCTATTGCAGCGAATCGGAAGAATCTGTTCTGGGCTACAAACCGGAGGAATTAATTGGTAAAAAATATTTTTATGATTTTTTTGCTCCTGACACCAGGGAAGAACTGAAAAATGCCGCACTTGATGCATTTTCAAAAAAACTGTCATTCAATAATTTTGAGAACCCTAATGTTCACAAAAACGGTCATCTGGTAATACTGGAAACCAGTGGAATACCTTTGATTGATTCAAATGGCAACCTGACAGGATACCGTGGAGCAGACAAAGATATCACCGAACGCAAGAAAATTGAAAAGGTTCTGGATGACAGTGAAGCAAAATTCCGGAATGCATTTTTAACCAATCCGGATGCTATCACGGTAACCCGGATACTGGACGGAATCTATGTTTCAGTCAACAATGGATTTAAAAAAATCTTTGGTTATACAGAAGAAGAGGTTATTGGCAAGACATCGCTTGAAATAAAAATGTGGTATGATCCCAAAGACAGGTCCAGGTTTATTAAAGCCCTCAAAACTACCGGAAACATTGAAAATTTTGAAGCAAAACTCTGCTCAAAAGACAGGCAAGTCATAGACTGCCTCATTTCTGCCGTCATTATCGAACTGGAAGGCATCAACCACATATTAACCACAACCAAAGATATTTCCGGAATAAAACTTGCACAGCAGAGATTAAGTGAGAGTGAAAGCAAGTTCAGAAAGATTTATGAAGACGGACCATATAGTATGGCCCTGGTCGGAAAAAGTTTGAATTTTCTGATGGCCAATAATTCCTTTTGCCGGATGCTGGGCTACACGGAAGAGGAGGTGCACCATTTAACAGTCTGGGATATAACCTATGCCAAAGAAGGTTCCGACACGGAATCTGAGGATATCCGGAAGTTGATTGGGGGCGAAATTCCGATACTTAAATATGAAAAACAATACATCAGGAAGGACCGTACGGTAATATGGGGATCGCTGACCGTAACACCCAATTTCGACAGTGATGGGATATTTCTCTACAATGTTGCAATCATTGAGGATATAACCCGGCGGAAGGAGACTGAAAAAGCTTTAAAAGATGTATTGGAGCGGTTAGCCCTGGCCACTGATGCATCCGGTATTGGAATCTGGGACTGGGATATCACGAAGAATGAGCTGGTTTGGGATCAGAAGATGTTTGAATTATATGGTTTTACACTTGAAAATAAAAAAGAGGTATACGAAACCTGGTTAAATGCTGTACATCCGGCAGATCGTGAAAAGGAAAATGAGATAACCCGACAGGCTGTCGCCGGGGAAATACCCTATGAAACAGAATTCCGGGTGGTTTGGCCCGATAGAACTGTCCACTGGCTTAAAGCCAAAGGGCAGGTATTCAGAGACAAGGAAGGTGAAGTTGTACGGATGGTAGGGGTTAACTACGACATCACCAACAGTAAGCAGCTGGAATTGGAACTAAATGCCACTAAGGCCATGCTGCAGGCCGCTTTCGACAATAGTCAGGCAGGTATAGTAATCGCAGAGGCACCAGGCGGGAAATTGCTCTACGCCAACAAGGCTGCCACACAGATCAGTGGCACACCGGGCACGGGAAAAAGTGATAAGTTTGTGTTGGAAGATTATTCTTTGGTCGGGAATATTCTGCGGTTGAACGGAGAACCATATAACCAAAAGGACATTCCCCTGGCCAGGGCAATTCTCAATAGTGAGACTGTCAGTGAAGAGTTTATAATCAGAAGTGATCACCAGGAAGACCATATCGTTTTAGGGAATGCTGCTCCCATCCTGGATGAGGAAGGAAAAGTGAAGTTCGGGATCGTGGTATTTCTTGATATCACTGAAAAGAAAAGGGATGAGGAGCAAATAAGGTACCAGAATGAGCGGTTGAATTCCATTATCAAAGGAATTCCCGACCTGATTTTTGTTATTGATAAAAATGGGAAATACCTGGAAGTCATTACAACTGAACCGGAAAAATTACTGATACCGCAGAATGAGATAGTTGGAAGCAATATCCGTCAGGCGTTTAACCCGGAACTTGCAGATCTCTTTTTATTAAAAATCGGAAAAGTTATTGCTAATAAAGAAGTTGAAACTGTTGAATTTGCTGTCAGCCTGACTGATTCACCCAGTACTCATTTTGAAGCGCGCATATCCCCGCTTGACGAAGATAAGGTGATAATCTTATCCCGCGATATAACATCGGAGGTGCAAAAAGAGACTGAGATTAAAAAACTTTCGCTGGCAGTTGATCAGAGTCCGGTTTCCATTGTCATAACAGACCTGAAGGGCAACATTGAATATGCCAACCGTGCTTTTGAAGAGACGACAGGCTATAGCCTGGAAGAGGTAATCGGGAAGAATTCCAGGATACTTCAATCCGGGAGGACCGATAGAATTCTTTACCAGGAGCTATGGAGCGTTATCCGGTCGGGTAAGGAATGGCATGGCGAATGGGTCAACAGAAAGAAGAACGGGGAATTTTACTGGGAGACGGTGTCAATATCTCCAATCCATGATTCAATAGGAGCAATAACGAATTATCTTGCTGTAAAACTGGATATCTCTGATAGGAAACGTGCAGAGGAGCTGTTGATACAAAACGAGGAAAAGTATCGCTTCATGTTTGTCAACAATCCTCAGCCCATGTGGATTTATGATCTTGAAACTCTTGTTTTCCTGGAAGTTAATGACTCTGCAATACTGCATTACGGTTATTCCAGGGAGGAATTTCTGAAAATGAATCTGAAGGATATCCGTCCGAAAGAAGACATTGAAGCCTTGTTAAAGGATGTACAGGCAACAAGTAAGTCCCTCAATTCTGCCGGAGAATGGCGACATCTGAAGAAAAACGGCGAAATAATGGATGTCGAGATTTATTCGCACAGCATCACCTTTAAGAATAGGAACGCAAGGCATGTTCTGGTTAACGACATTACCAAGAGGAAACGTGCGGAGCAGGAAATTCGCGAACTTAATGCAGGACTGGAAGAGAGGATCATAGCACGTACGGAAGAGTTGGCCAAATTAAATAAGTTCCTGCTGAACGAGATTGAAGAGCGAAAAAAAGCCGAAATAGAAATCGTGAAAGCAAGGACTGAAGCCGAACAAGCCAATATGGCTAAAAGCGAATTTCTTTCACGCATGAGCCATGAGTTGAGAACGCCTATGAATTCAATACTGGGTTTTGCACAATTGCTTGAGATGGGAGAACTTTATCCGGCACAAAAGAAAGGAGTCAACCATATTATTAACAGCGGGAAACACCTGCTCGACCTGATCAATGAGATTCTTGATATTTCGAGGATTGAGGCGGGCCGCCTCGCTCTGTCAATTGAGCCGGTACAGGTCAGCGGAATCATCCTCGAAGTCATTGACAGCGTCCAGTTGCTGGCATCCAAGCGTCATCTTAATATAACGATGGTAAGCTCGGAAAGTAATCAAAATTTTGTCAATGCTGATCGTCAGCGGTTAAAGCAAATACTCCTGAACCTTCTTAGCAATGCGGTAAAATACAACAAAGTTGGAGGTTCCATTACCGTTGAGACGAAGATTATACCGCCAGACCTTATTGGCTCTGCAATGCTGAAAATCTCCATTTCGGACACTGGCCCCGGAATACCGGCAGCAGATATTCCCAAACTTTTTATGCCGTTTGAAAGGATTGGAGCCGAAAAGACATTGACTGAAGGTACCGGTCTGGGACTCGCTGTCGTACATAAGCTGATGGAAGCTATGGGAGGTAAAAACGGAGTCGAAAGTGTGCTTGGAGAAGGCAGTACATTCTGGATTGAACTTCCCGTTGTGGACAGTCAGTTGAGTGAGGCACGAAAATCAGAAGTAAAAGCTATTTTCGAATCGAAACTGGCACTTAAAAAGGGTACAGTTTTGTACATAGAAGATAACATTTCCAACCTTGAACTGGTTCAGCAAATACTATCCAACGAATGTCCCGGAGTTCAGCTGCTCACTGAGACCTCTGGTAGAATGGCCTTTACCCGTGCGAAGGAAGATTCGCCTGATCTTATTCTTCTTGATCTTAATTTGCCCGATATGCACGGAAGTGAAGCACTTCGTCTTCTCAAGGAAGATGAAACGACCGGATCCATTCCTGTTGTGATCATTAGTGCGGATGCGATGCCTGCCCAGCAAAAGAGATTAATTCAGTTGGGTGCCAGAAAATATTTGACTAAGCCTTTGGATGTTAATGCCTTACTAAAGGTCATCGATGAGTATATCAGATAACCATTCAATTGATTGACAGCGATAAAACAGTTGATCTGAAATCAATGGCTGGATCGTTCCATGTATTGTTTTTTTGCACAATGCAGTCAATAAAAAATATCAATCCAGACTGCAACTTTGGTGAAGGATTTTAAACCAATAAAAAAAAATAGTTAACTTCGTAGGCCTTACCGGTTGGGTTTAGTCAGACTACAAAATACAAAGACTGTCCTGATCGCAATCAAATGGGAATTAAGATCAGCGTAGCTTATATCCATGAACATTTATCAAAAACTGGTAATGGATGCTCCGTGAAAACTTAGTAATAATCAATAATTCAATTAAATTCAATTAAAAATGAAAAAAATTCTTGCCTTGTTGCTTGTCGTTGTCTGCTTGCAAAGTTATGGAGCTCCAAAAGAAAAGAAAGCCAAACTGCCAAAAGGATTTGTATCTCTGTTTGATGGTAAAACACTGGATAACTGGAAATTCAGTGAAAAAGAAGGAACATTCTCAGTAAAGGACGGAGCAATCGTTGTTCATGGAGTTCGTAGTCACTTATACTATGATGGTCCTGTGGAAAATCACAATTTCAAGAATTTCGAGTTGAGGGCCGATGTTATGACTGAACCGGGTGCTAACTCCGGTATCTATTTCCATACCATGTACCAGCAAGTTGGTTTCCCAGACAAAGGCTATGAAGTCCAGGTAAACAACTCTCATACCGACTGGAAAAGAACAGGCGGATTGTACGATGTCATGGACCTCAAAGAAGTACCTACAAAAGACAATGTCTGGTTTACGATGACTATAATTGTAGAAGGCCAGCATATCGTTATTAAGCTGGACGATAAGACTGTTGTGGATTATATTGAACCTGCCAATGTAAATTACAAGGGACACCCGGAACGCAAAATTGCAACCGGAACTTTCGCATTACAGGGCCATGATCCAAAAAGCATCGTTTACTTCAAAAATATCATGGTTAAGCCACTCAAATAGTCGTTGTTAACCGCCCGGGAAAAAATTTCCCCGGACTCCTGAATCCTGTTTTGTACTTGTTTTTATCTTATCATAAAAACAGCTGCAAAACAGGATTCTTGATATAGGTATTGATGCAAAAAAAGAATATGAAAACAGGACAAGAAATTTATTTACAGTTTTTTCGCCTTTTCTCTTAAACTCTCCATTGTTTTCAAGGGATTCATTACGATAACACTGTTGGCTATCCAGGCAGGAATTGCACCTTCAGGATCAGCGTGAAACTGGTAAACTACCTGGATTTTGTTCTTTTCCACTTCATCCAGCTCCCAGAAACCGGAACCATTGTGAACCCGGATTAAGTTCGGTTTTTCTTTGATATAATCACCACGGGGTGACAGTTTTACCACTGCATGCTTTCCATCCTCTGAAATTGTGGTTGCCGCTTCATATATGGCATCCCTGTTGGTAACCGGCCAGGGGGCATCTATAGTAATATAGTGTATATCATCGTATTTGCTCTTCTGAACCAGAACTTCGGAACTTCCACAATTGGGAAAATTAACAGGGTACATTTTTACATCCATAATAACATCCAGTACTCCCGTCAGTGTTGTGTTGGAGATGATAACCACAGCTTTGAACTCTTCAAAAGGTGAACCTGCCACATTTCTTGTATACACTTGAACCCCAGACTCGTCCCTTCTCAACTTCCATTCCGTGGTTTCAGTTGAAGTAATAAGCAAAATATTGGCCAACAGTATTTTTATAAATAACATACGTTTTGATAATTTTCCCGGGTCCAAAAGCCCGTTCTTTAAAATATTCCGCTGTAAAAAACCTGTTTACCAGTCGGATTAACGGCTGCAAAAGTAAGCAATTAATAAAAACGAAGGTCTGTTCATCCTATCTGCTGAATGAAATTTCAATAGTTTGCTCATTCAGCTAACCTGATATACAGCAATAAGAATTATTCACTGATTTTTTTTATAGCACAGGACTTTCGTTTCCTGTTGACTGAAAGTAGTTTTGAGGTACCTGGCAAACAATTACTTAATGTTCGCACCGATCCGGTAAAGGGCCTTTTCATTGCGGAAGAGAATGGAATTCCTGACAATAGCAGGCGTGGCAAAAACCTCACCATGAAGGTTGTTTTCAGCTACAATTTCAGGATTTCGGCCGGCTTTCAGAACAATGGTTTCTCCTTTGACAGAGGTAAAATAGACCTTGTCAGCCGCATAAACCGGCGATGAATTGTATTTGCTCTTAAGTTTTGTTGTGTAGATGGTGTTACCTGTCTTGGCGTCAATTTCTATCAGGTTATTCCTGGTGTCAATCGTGTAGATGATCCCGTCTTTCACAAGTGGAGTAAGAAGCTGTAAGACAGGAGATTTTACCCGCCAAAGAACATTGGTTCCGCCAATATCTCCTGATCCTTTCGGATTAACAGCCATCAACTCGGCATATTTCTCTCCTTGAGCAGGAGTCACAAAACTGGTGTAAAAGAAAACGACTCCATCTTCATAAACAGGCATTGATATTGTAGAATCTTCTCCCTGGGGAATACGCCATACCTCTTTGCCGGTAAGGACATCGAAGGCATTGCAAACAGCAGCTCCATTTGATATCAAAAGATCTTTCCCGTCGACATTTATCACGATAGGTGTTACATAGGCTTTTTTACCGACCGGCTGAAGGGGGTCATAATATTCATGCGGACGGTCCGCCCGCCAGACTGTTTCTCCGGTTCTTTTATTCATGGCTACGATGAACTGCTGATCTGTGCCTTCATAATGAACGATCAGCAAATCTTTGTAAATAATTGGAGATGAGCCAGTCCCCTGCATATGGTCGACTTTCAGATCATCCCGTTTCCAAACAATTTTGCCATCCGTTGTGCTGACACAAGCCGTTCCTGAACTTCCAAAATTCAGGTATACAAATCCTTCCTCAATACACGCTGTCGGAGTAGCATAGCTGTTCACCGGATGCTTGTGGTAGATGGTGTCCTGACTAAACAGCACAATGTCATAAACAATCTTGCCGGTAGTAAAATCGATGCAAATTCCTGACATCTCTTTCCCATCAGCAGTGGCAGTGGTAACCCATACCTGGTTACCTTCCACGACAGGGGATGACCAACCTCTTCCCTGAATATCAGTCTTCCAGATTATGTTGGTTGAATCATTCCAGGTAACCGGAGAAAGGCTGTCATTCGAAATCCCATCCAGGTGACTTCCCCTAAAATGGGTCCAGTTATCCTGGGCCTTCAGGGCCGGGTGACATACAACAAATACCAGCGAAAGGAAAGAGATGGAGAGAGGTTTGTTAATTCTTAGCATTCTGAATTTTATTTATTCCTGGTTGATAAAGGGAAGAATATTGGCTAAAATAATATTTTGTTGGACTTCCAGCGTTATACCTGCCCTATAATTCGCCAACTGAGGCCAAAGATCACCTATATCAACCGGAATAATTTTCGAATTGACTTCAGAATCCTGATTTCCATCCGTCAAAAGTAACTGGATCCGTCCCAGCAATGGGTACACAGCTTTTCCTTGGGCAAACCGATTGCTTCCACCAGGTCGTCGAGCTTCTGAAACTTTAATGTAGTAAGATCCAGGTTTTTACGAATTTGTTCGACCATTGCATGGTATTTGGGATTGCTGCTGTCAGAATATTCCCTCATATCAGGATTTATTATTCCTTCAATCTGTTCCACTGCTTTATGAGTTGCCATATCCAGGTTCGAACGTGAACGGCTGAAATTCAGAAATTCGCATGGATAAGTAAGTGGAGGACAGGCAATTCGCATATGAACCTCTTTTATTCCGGCATGGTGAAGGTCGCGGACGTTGTCCTTGAGCTGGGTTCCGCGTACAATGGAATCATCCAGGAAAATGCCGCATTTATCTTTTATGATTGCCTTGTTGGGAAGTAATTTCATTTTTGCCACCAAATCGCGCATGGCCTGATTCTGGGGCATAAAACTCCTGGGCCAGGTTGGAGTATATTTGGCATAAGGTCTTTTGAAGGGAATCCCTTTCGCGTTGCTGTAGCCCATGGCATGACCCACTCCGGAATCGGGAATTCCAGCCACAAAATCGGCCGCAATATTATCGTTTTTCGCCAAAGCAGCCCCGCATTTGTAGCGGCATTCATCAACATTCAGCCCCTCATAGAAGGAAGGTGGATACCCGTAATACACCCACAGGAAAGAACAAATCTGCATCTTTTCATTTGGCTTGCGCAATTGCTCAAGCCCCTCATAATCAATTGAAATAATTTCCCCTGGCCCCAGAAATCTTTCAATTTCATAATCCAGGTTGGGGAAAGCACAGGTTTCAAAACTGGCAGCATAGGCACCCTCTTTTTTACCGATGATTATCGGAGTCCTGCCGAATTTGTCGCGTGCTGCGATAATCCTGTCTTCAGTCAGAATAAGTATGGAACAGGATCCCTTCACAAGGTTGTAAACATTTTCAATGCCGGCGGCAAAAGATTCACCCTCAGCGATGAGCATAGCCACCAGTTCAGTAGGATTTACAGATCCCTGGCTTGTTTCGGAAAAGGTCCGGCGGGCTTTCATGAACCGTTCTTCCAGCTCTGCCATATTGGCAATTTTCGCTACGGTGGCGACCGCAAACCTCCCCAGGTGCGATGTGACCAGGATGGGTTGGGCTTCGGTATCACTGATTACTCCAATACCAATATTTCCTCCGAATCCGGAAATATCTACTTCAAATTTATTTCTGAAATTTCCGTCCTCAAGACTGTGTATAGCACGTTGCCAGCCCTTGTCTCGGGAGAAAAAGGCGACTCCGGCCCTTTTTGTACCTAAATGAGAGTGATAATCAGTACCATAAAAAACATCAAGCACACAGTCCTCCTTTGAAATACAGCCAAAAAATCCACTCATAGCAAAATGATTATTAGTGTATAAAGTTAAACGATAATTGGAATCGGTGAAATGCGGGGAGTCAGTTTAAGTAATACTCTTATCCATCCTGGCAAATGGAAGAAATCATATCAAAATCCTGTCAGACAATTTAAAACAGGGCTATTTGACAAAGTTGTCAAAAAAATCCTCCATGGCTACTTCACAATAATCGTTCACTCTTTTCACCAGGTCCATCGTATGAGGCCAGCCTGGCAAGGGCCGGTATATATTTGGAATTTTCAGGCTGTCGAGCTTCTGTTTCAACAGCTCAGCCTGACGCACCGGAACCAGGGAATCACTCGTACCGTGCAGGATCAGTGTCGGAGGGGCATCTTTACCTGCATAGACGATGGGTGACGCTTCTGAATACAAACCGGGATTTTCGCTGTATTTATGGGCAATCAGGCGTTCTACCATATAATTTTCCCTGGCATAGGAAGCAGTAAGATCAGTGGGCCCGTAAAGGTCGACGACAGCCTTGATTTTCCTTTTGCCGGGAGAATCCATTACTGAATCCTTCGCAATGCCACTCTTGTGCCATCCATAGGCAGCCAGCAAGGCAAGATGCGCACCTGCCGATCCGCCGATAATCGCTACCTTATCCGGATCGTAATGATATTTGTCTCCATTCTGAAAAATAAACCGGACCGCATCCGTAACATCCTCAATACAGGCAGGATACGGCGCATCCGAAGCAAAACGATAGGAAACTGTAGCTGTGACGTACCCCATTCCGGCAAAATGAAGGGCATATCCAAGATACTCGTTCCGGGTCCCGTGATTCCATCCTCCGCCATGAACAAACAGCAGCAGGGGGGCCGGACTGCCGGGATGACTGCCCCGGTAAAAATCCATTTTCAGGGATTTACCCAGGATATTCTTATATTCTACATCCCTGGAGACTTCAACACCATCGGGGATAGGGGGATGTTTATCCGTCTGTGATTCAATGCCCAGGTAAACAGCCAGAATGGTAGGTGGAATGAAGTAATAGCCAACCGGGAGCTTCTTCGGATATAGTTTTGAAATGAATACCGGGGTAAATAATAAGGCAGAAGCCAGGAAAATAGTAATTAACAAACCCCGCAGTACTTTCTTCAAATAAATCAGCCATTTCATTTTCCTGTCTTTTTATGAATTTTTATGCCCTGTAACGGGTTGAATCACTTTTAACAAAAATAAGAACTAGCCGGGATAAATTCTTGAAAAAAGAAAAACCTTGTCATGGTACAACAAGGTTTGTTTGTTATGACAGTTCAACAAAGCTGCTAATAACAAGTTACTAAAAAACAATCAATGATGATTTGGACTTATTCTTTGTCGTGATAGGAATTAATCAATGATTTCACAAAGATGTTAACCTTACTTATCCTTCCCCTTTGGGTGGGATACTGACTGTTCATCTCCTCGTACAAACGGGTTGGGGAAACTGCTGATGGCATATCATCAAGGGCAATAGCTCTTATTTTTTGAATCAGATTTTTAATTTCCAGGTGTGACATAATAAGGGATTTTAATGTTGGTTTAAAGTTTTTAATTCATTTGACCCTGGCAAGCCAGTTATATGATCTTGTATCCGGGAAATCTTCCTGTTGGTTAGAATTCTATAATTGCACCTCAAGCTTACACCGAAATTAAATGACTGGATGAAAGACACTTAAATCCAAAAAAGATGTCAGAACCTGAAAAATCATTTTTTTGTCCGAAATCCAAAATGGAAAGCAAGAGTTAAGATAAGCCAATTTATGATAATTGTTAGCCGTCGGTTTTTTATCGTCAGGTTTGAGGGACTGAACGATTCTCTTTCATTCGCAGGGATAACATGGTTGAACTTTGTAACAATTAGTTCATATAAAATTGAAATACAATATGTTAAACATGAATGATAAGACTTGAGACGGATTTAAATAAATTTCAAGTTTATATCTTTTATTCCATTAGCCATTTCAGGTTAAAAGAATAGACTATTTTACCGTCGGTCAAAAAAATCGTACCGTCAGGGGTTTGTGCGGAAGACATGTATCCTTCATTCTGCCCTTTGGTTTTAGTCAACAGGGCTGTTCTCTGCCATGGTGCTATTGCCAGGTTAAGAGTGTCCGGGCCTTTGAGATTGCTTATCACTTTGCGGTATTGTTCTGGCCAGGTTTTACCTTCATCAAAGGACAGGGCCGCGTAAAGACCTGTGATATAATTCATCTTCCCCTCTCCATCCCTTGCCCTGATACTGTCATCTGCAAACCCGGTAAAGAGTATCGGTTTCGTCCCATGAATGCTTCCCGGAAGAGCTGAATACCGGAGTCTCAGCATAGTCATTCGCTGTCCGGTGGAAACAGACGGAAATACAGACGGGGAGCGTTGCCAGGTAATGCCACCATTTACGGATATACTTTCAGGAGCTTTCCCTGAGTAATAAGCTCCGCCATCACGGGCAATAGCCATCAAGTCTCTTCTCCCATCATGATTTACATCTTCAATTTCAACCACTACAGCATGGCCACCTGCAATTCGCAATGAATCGGGCGTTTCTCTTGAATACCCTCTTCGTTCCCAGTTTTCGCCATTGTCAGTGCTGACGACCAAACTACCGGTACCGGCAAAGGAATCGCCTTTGTCATCTGTAACAAAGGCCAGCATGCCATCTTCAGTCTGAAACATGTTTCCCTGCATGGAGGCTCCGGCATTCGGACCATGGTCTGGATCAAGAATCATCTTAACCGGCGTCCAGGTAGCCCCGTTGTCTGTACTTCTCCTGTATCCAAGTGCCAGCTTGTCCCATCTTCCTGTTAGTCCGATACTTGCCATCTGGTGAAGTACAAATTTTGCATCGCGTTTTGAACTAATCCTGACAGAATTGTTTAAAATATTAGAACTGTGCATGTTACGATCTTCTGCTTTCAGAAATTTCGCCGGGGGTGTCCACTGAAGTGAGCCATCAGCCTGTCTTTTCCCCCGTGAAGCCAGCAATGTCAGTTCAGGCCCAATTTCACTTTCACCTGAAAACCAGGATACAATTATATCACCATTTTCACACCACTCTATGGTCGGAGAATGGTTGTGCGAATAGAGCGGTCCGGTTAACAAAGGCAACATAACCGACTTATCGAATCCGAATTGTGCAAGTTGTTTGTCTGAACCATAATGGGAACCATCCTTTAGTGCCGGGACGAGTTCATAGAGCGAGGTGATGGAAAAAAACGGCCGGTCGCTCTCGTCCGCCCAGGCATATTTCTTTGTGCTTACCTTTGATGCCCACGGATAGACTGGTTGTTCGGGTAATTTATTAAAAGATTGTCCGGTTTTGGGAACCCTCACAACACGAAACCCCAGGAAATAATTTTTGTCGTTGATGGCTGCACTCATCCGGTTGGCAGGCCGTGTTTGCTGGATATGGTTGTTGTGACTTCCGCCCCTTGTCACCTTAAAATCACCTGAACGATATCCGGCAGGATTTACAGTATCATACTGACAGTAAGGACCATACCAGTCCCACACCCATTCCTCGACACCCCCTTGCATGTCAAACAAGCCAAAGCCATTGGGCCCGGACTGGCCAACAGTCAGGTCGACATCTTTTATTTGGCGCGCATCCGGGTAGACATCTTCGACGCCAACACATTTTTCGGGAAGCCAGGTTACCCATTTGCGAACGCCGTTGGTATAGGTAAACGGGTAAGGCCATTGGTAGTTCATCCGCTTCATCTGAACTGAATCGAAGGGATTAAGATCATAGATATCGCCTGTCACTCCATTGTTAAAGGGTGTCCTGGTACCCGCTCGTGCCGTATATTCCCATTCGGCTTCGGTCGGGAGCCTGTAATCAAATTGTATGTCATTCTTCGACATCCAGGCTGCATAAGCCGAAGCTTCTTCCCAGCTTACATAAACAACTGCTTCATTGTCTCCTATCGAGATATTCCTGAATTTTCCTCTCCATGACTTATGAGATGGATCGAATTGTTCGTACTGAGCATTGGTTATTTCATATTTCGATATTTCAAACGGGTGAGTCAGCTTGATTTTCCTTTGGGGAAATTCATCCTGGATAAAAATGCTTCGCCAACCTTCTTCCTTTCCTGCTGCAATGTATTTTGGATCCATATCCGCTCCCATAACAAAGGAACCGGCCGGAATAGCACAGAATTCAATTTGCGGCGACTGCTGTCCTTTTGATTTTTCATTGGAACCGGTAACCTTCCCATCGATCATTCCTGCCAAAGCAGTGAATAATAGCATAACGGGAATAAACTTCAAACTATAGGTATAAGCGTTTTGTTGGCACATTTGATTTTATAAGCTTAGTTGAGGAGATATTTGGCGTGTGAAAATTATCAGGTACATCATCATTTGTTTAAAGCGGGGAAACCCCTTTCAGGATCAGAACCTGCTACTTATTTTTTAATAAAATATTATATATCAGCAAATTAATTTATGTAACTAAAGATGCGAATTATTTGAGAGATATTATCTGGCAACAGGTTTGTCCATTGAATCAAAACCGTATGCCCTCTCGATGCGCTCTTTGATTTTGTTCATAACGATACTTCCATTGTCAGAGTTGGTCATGATAACTATCCCGTAGCCCTTCACCTTGTGCGCGTATAGCACACACCTGAATCCCCAGTTCCCGCCACTATGACTAAAGTACCATCCCTGTCCTTGTTTGGCGATTGAGAATCCGACAGCAAAGTCGCCTACTCCAACCGGACTCAACATCTCTTTTATCATGGATTGTGTGAGAACGTTATTTGCCTGTCCCCACAGAGATTTCTGCACCTCAATCGCAAACTTAGCCAGGTCTGTCGGCGTAGTCCATAATCCTGCAGCAGCAAGTTCAGGATAAACATGCCACTTGACATTCATGGCCTCTCCCTTCCCGTTGTGGGCCCTGGCGGCATTTTTATCCTTCTCAGGTGACAATGGTTGCTGGTAGGTGCTGTGAGTCATCCCGACCGGACTAAGAACAGTTTTCTGGATTATTTCCGGATAGGTACCACCAAAAACATCTGTCAGCAACAATTGCAAAATTGTCACTCCGCCACCAGAGTACTGGAAGGCAGTCAGTGGAGGACGCACTAGCAGAACCGGTCCGACATTGGATGGTTTTTCGCCATTGAGTATCTGCACGGTGGTTGGAAGTTTAGCTGAAGGATCATACCCGGGGAAACCAAAGCCATCGCCCAGACCAGAGGTATGACTGGCCAGGGTTCGGGGCGTAACCGGACGGTCCTTTGTGAAGGGACTATCGGGCAATTTCCATGACTTCAAAATTGTATTGATATCGGTATCCAGGGAGAATTTTCCTTCCTGTACTGCTTTAAGTAATGCCATTGCATTGATTGTCTTGCTAATGGATGCAGCCTGGAACAAGGTTTCCACATTTACTTTTGCACCTGACTTCACATCAGCGACACCATAACCCTTTGCCCAATGGATCTTAAAGTCCTTTATGACTGCGATGCTGACTCCCGGAACTCCGTTGCGGCTCATGAGTTCCATAATAGTAAGTGAATCAGAAGATTGTTTGTCAGAATATTGCGGATTTTCTATGATCCGGATTAATTCATCAGCAGAATCCTGACCGAAGGCATCCTTCAAAAAAATCCATGAAGTCAAAAAAACAAGAATGAAAATTAGGGGAAATTTCCGAGATTGCTCCTTCAATACTCGCAGAACGGCCTGGCAGACTGATTTTGTATATTCCATTTTACTTTTTTATATTCATTCAAAGATGTTAAATTCCACTTTAAATTTACTTTTTATTATTTCATCCGGCAATTTAACTCAGGACATATTTCCGGCATGATTTGAACAGTTGGTCACACAGTTATCTCATTAAATCGCGTGAGAAATAAAAACATTTAGTTTCCAAAATGTAAAAAGTTATTTTTGATCAGGATATTTTCATTGGAAACTTTCTGAATATGGAGCAACTTTTGGTAGATATGGATGGTGTTCTGGCTGATGTGTACGCTCAGTTTCTTTACCTGGAATTCAGGGAAACCGGGATGAAACGGGCTGTGGAGGAGCTTTACGGTAAAACTGAAGCTGAAGCATTTACACATTATGAGCTAAATGTACGATCCAGGGATTTTTTCAGAAAAGCACCGGTTATGCCTGGCAGCATCGAGGGATTAAGGTATCTCAACAGTAAATACAAAGTGCTGGTTGTTTCAGCAGCCATGGAATTTCCAGACAGTCTGATTGAAAAACATGACTGGCTACTAGAATTTTTCCCCTTTATTTCCTGGAAGCAAATCGTTTTTTGTGGTGACAAAGCTGCTGTAAGGGGTGATATTATGATAGACGATCACCCAAAAAACCTGAACTACTTCCCAGGTAAAAAAATTCTGTTTACCCAGCCTCACAATATCCTGTTATCCAATGATTCATGGGAGAGAGTCGAAAACTGGAAACAGTTGCTGGAGATTTTATAATTATACCCGCCACCATGAAATCTGGAGTCAAATTTCCGCAATATCCCAGAAGGTGAAATTACTCAATTACCCGCGTATCTCCCGGAATACGGTGTTTCCTGATATATTCAAGCCATTGGACTTCAGTAGCATAAGGCAGCAATGGTTTTGCAGTCACGTATTTTTCTTCCCAAGGTTCAAAAAATATTTCAAAAGACTCGTGTGCTTTTGTAAACTTAATCTCCTTGCGGATGACAACGTTCATATCTTCAAGTTCCTTCATCAGGAACAGACCCTTATCGTTGATCACCCTCATCTTCCGTGGCATAAGGAAATAAAGATTGCCTGTCTGCCCCTCCGGCCGGGTAACAGTGCCGGAAAGACGCCTCCGCCCAGGATCCCATTTAAGTGATTCCACTTCGACTGCTCCTTGTTGAATATGCATATCAGTCGACAGGAGCCAGGGATATTTCCTGGCCTCCGAAATACGGAAAAGCCTGCAGGAATTTGGGGGTATTATTGTTTTGAATCGTTCTAAATAAGTGCCGCAATAGATCTCATTCCAGAATTCATAGATACGATAAGTCTTCCCGGTATCCAGTCCCAGTTTTCCAAAGTCGAGTTCTGCATTGTAAGCAGACTGGTCCAGGTTAAAAACTGCTACTACCTGGTAATTGTCCCACGGAGTGTTCACCTGCAGTTTCAGATAACGTGCATAATCATCGGGAAAGACATGGTCGAAAAGGTCGACAGGTACCGGCATGTCATTTGTCCGGGGTAAGCACATTTTGATCAGTTGCAGCCTCTCTTCACTGATGCGGCGGAAATCATCGCCCAGCATCAACGGAGTGCCGCACATCCCGAATATAGTGGTAGCGATCCTGGCATGTTCGAGCGGAACAGGCTTATCAACTGTCAGCTCATTCAGATCGTTGATATATAGCTTTCTATGAGTAAAATAAGAAGCAGCCGCATTTTGCAACAGGTAGAAAAGGTTGGCATAGTGCTCGTCGTGGAGCACATAAGTGGCATTGCGCCAGTCACTCAGCGGCGCACCCTGAAGGGGCCGGCCTTCACCGAAGTCCCTGCCCACCCGGGCGGCATCAATAAGGCCGGTAAAAGCCGGGGTGGAGGAAACTGCTGTCTGAAGATGTGTATCACTGCCGGCAGTCTTCCGAATCAGTTGCAGGATATTATCCGCTGCCTGCAAGGGCGTCTGAGTCGGATCGTGCAGGCAGGCATTTTTTGGAACATCAAGAAAATCAAGCATATAAAAACGAACCCCCAACTCACGGTTCTTTGCAAAGACTTTGCGAATGTAATCAGCTGTCTTTGGATGTGTACCGTCAAGGTAATATTTGTGCAGGTATGTCAATGGAGTTATATCCCCCAGATCACCGGCCCAGTTGATTACCTCTGTAATCGGAACTCCTTTTTTGTCGCAGAGAAGGTTCTCCCGGTTCTCTTCAAGCGCCCCATCCGCCTCGCTCAGAAACCAGAAAGGTGCCACCCATACTCCGGGTTTGAAGCCAAGATCAAGCATCTGCTTAAGGAAATTTGCATAGCCATTGGTGTAAGCAAAATGTCGTTCACTGGGATTCAGCCAATTACCTGGAATACCCTCTTTTAATGCACTGAAAGTGCTCACCCTGAAAATATCCACATCGAATCCTTTGAGTTTGGACCTTAATGCCTTCGCATCATCAAGCGACACTTCAGCGTAACCCCCCTCCTGTTCATTCCAGGTGTCTATCCAGGCCCCGCTACCGAGGCCCACCGGGGGCTGGGATGCGAATACAGGTTTTTTTATGGCTTTGATCCTGTCGGCCCATCCCTCCAGTGCTTTGAAAGGGTCTGACTGAAAGGAGATGCGCAATTTTTCGGAAACTAATTGCTGACCCGGCTGAAGAAGAAATTCGCCGAAACTGCAGGTCGCCTTATAGGATTCGATCCCTTTTGCTGCCGAATAAGTGATGGTATGCCGGCATTGCATCCGGTCCATGGTCAGGAAGGCAGATACAAAGGATTGCTTTGATTCCTGGTCGTACAAAAGGCAAAGATTATCAGACCAGTGCCTGCCACCATCGCTTTCGAGCAGTTCAACACGCATATCCCAGGGCCGCCAGCGGAAAAAACGTACTTCTCCGGGCTTGTCACCTGCCTTAAACTGCCGCCCTGCGGCATTTGAATGAGAAATGACATCCCATTTCCCGATTGTAAGAGGAGTGCTGCCGATATTGCGCAAGGTAGCAGTAATTTCAAGTCCGTTATCACGGGTAACCACCTCCCATATCCAATGACAGTCATTGCCGGGCAAAAGATATTCAAGGCGTACAGGTAATCCTTTACGTACAGGGGTAAGCACTCGGGCATCCTTCACATGAAGCAGGCTCCCGTTCACTTCAACAGCCCCGCTTAACCCTTCAAGTAAAAACGGGTTGTTAACGGTAGTATTGATGTTGAGACCGGTCCTGGCCTGGTTCCAGCCCCATGTAAATGGCTTCGCGATTTCTACTGTTTGTGCTCCGGCCAGTATTGGACAGAAAACAAAAAACATATGGACGCAAAGATGCAGAATGCTGATATTGAATGTTCTCATTGGTTAGTTGATTGGTCCCGACAGATCAGGAGGGTCATTTACTGCTAATCTATCAAATTAATCCGGTATTCGGGGAGCAGCACCAAAATATTTTATCGCGCGGTGATTCTGCACCTTTCGTTATATTGGATGAAATTAAAGTATCTGATATTGAATAAATTCATTGCAAAGATGTTTCAATTACTTACATCAAAACTGCTGTTTAATCTTTTGGAACACTTTACTATCTTTATGGGAAGCAAAACTACTAACCAAGCAATTTTTCTCCATGAAAACTCTCCTGCTGTCATTTCTGATCTGCCTCCCGATCCTGGCATCAGCCTCAGTCGAGGGCCGGACAACCATCAGCCTGAACGGTACCTGGCAATTTGACCAGACAGTAACTGCCTTCCCTCCAACAAAATACACACGCACAATTCCGGTCCCGGGCCTGGTACACCTGGCTGAACCTAAAATCGAAGATTACGATAAATTCTTCAGGAGGCCCGATAAAGTAGTGATAAAGGATCAGCACAACCTTTACAATATCGACTATACGCCACGCTACAGCTGGTACAGGAAAATGGTCTTTATCCCAAAGGAGCTGGAGGGCAAAGAAGGGATGATTACCGTCAAAAAAAGCCAGTATGTTACCCAGGTTTACATCAATGGCACCGATTTGGGGACTTCGGTTGCCTGCTACACACCCATAGAATTTCCTGTTACCAACACTCTTAAGTATGGTGCTGACAATGAGATTCTTATTAAGGTGGGCGATAGGGTCTGGCTGCCTGCTGAAGCAGCCGGAGGCACCGACAAAGAGAAGGAACATTATCTTCCCGGCATCTGGGATGATGTAATGCTTTCATTTACCGGGAAAGTTAGGGTTAACAGGTTGCTGGTTCTGCCTTCAGTGGCAGGGAAAAGCGTCACAGTGAAGACTCAGCTGCGAAACCTGGTACCCGCGCAGATCTTTGTTGGCGATGCCATGAAAGATTCAGTTACCCTGGATGTTTCCATTGCTGAAAAGCTTACAGGCAAAGTGGTTGCTGGCAAAAGTGTCAGGGTATCCACCAAACGTGACAATCTCACGGAGGTGGTAACACAGATCCAAATAAAGGATTTTACCGCCTGGACACCCGAAAAACCTTTCCTCTATGTTGCCAGGGCCTCCATCCAAAATAGCAATGATTTATCTGATACGTATCAGAAACAGTTTGGCATGCGCGACTTCAACCGTAAGGGAAAATTCTTTTACCTGAACGGAGAAAAATATATTCTGCGCGGCACCAATATCACCCTGCAGCGCTTTTTTGAAGATCCAGACTGCAGTAGCCTGGCCTGGGACAAAGAATGGGTGAAACGATTGCTGGTTGAATATCCAAAGCGGCTCAACTGGAATGCCATGCGCATCTGTGTGGGTATTGTACCTGATTTCTGGTACGATATAGCTGATGAATATGGATTGCTTTTCCAGAATGAATGGCTCTATTGGCAGAATCACGGGTGGGACGACCAGATCCGGAAGGAATATACGGATTGGATCTGGACTGACGGAAGCCATCCAAGCATTGCCATATGGGATGCAATTAACGAAAACTGGGACAACTACATCGGGAATATCCTTATCCCTGAACTGAAGAAACTTGACCCAACCAGGATATGGGACAGCGGATACATGAAGACGGAAGAAATGCCGCTGGACGAAATGGATGAGCCACATCCTTACCAGGGACGAATCAGGGAGAAGGGACCTGCATCGAAAGATAATTTTTACCCGCTTGGTAACCTGGATTATAAACCTGCACGCGTGCAGGAAATCCAGGATGCAGGCACTGTCCAGCTGGTAAACGAATACGGATGGATCTGGTTGTGGCGCAACGGCAAGCCAAGTAAACTGACCGTCGAAGTATACGAATATTACCTGGGAAAAAATTCGACTCCCGAACAGAACAGGGAACTGCAGGCCTATTGGCTCGAAGCGGAAACGGAGTGGCTCAGAAGTGAACCCTCTATTGCGGGCGTCCTTGCATTTTGTTACCTGGCCAATAATTATGGATATACCGGCGACTGGTTTGTCGGCAATATCAGGGATCTAAATCCATCCCCGACGCTCGACTGGTTCCGGCACGCCTTTGCCCCGGCAGCAACATACATTAACCTGACGGATGAGCGTTATACCAAATACACCGAACCACACAAACCGGGTTCTTCACTGCTTTTTAACCTGGCAGGAATCAACAATCTGCCAAAACCCGTTTCAGGAACAGTGAAAGTTAAAATTTTCGACGCTAAAGGTCAAAGCAGCGGGGAACAAATTATTACGGTGAAACTGCCTTCCTGGCTGCGGACAGACATTCCAGTAAATTGCACGCTGCCTGCTCTGCCGGGAGGTTATCTGCTTGTGGCTGAATTTACACCTGAGCAGGGAACCCCCGTTCTAAGCAGAAGGTTCCTGAAGGTCGGAGATGCAGCCAATTATTCCTTCTACAACCTGGATCCTAACAATCATTAATTTCATTTTCGTGTGCGGATACTTTAATGCTAATGGATTAACCTGCAACAAACATTTAAAACAATGAAAATCAAATACCTGCACTTATTAATTGCCTGTATGGCCATTTTAACTGCACAACAGCTAAATGCCCAGACCCAGTACCTCAACCGCACCAGGTACTTTATGGATAAAGGTGTGGTGGAGCCAAACACCATTAATCCCGCACTTCACCATCCGACTGACAAAAAGCTCATCCTTACCAGCCAGAGCCTGAAATGGAGCTATGTAAAAGATCATATCCGCGATATGGAGACCACCCATCCCTATTTTGACGGCATAGCAACCTGGGTCAGGAAACCAATGATGCGCGGCGAGACCTGGACGGAGGATGATGTTGAGCTCAGCACAATGTCGCAGATTAAATGGGGGAATTACACTGAGAATTTTGTCATCGTCGGGTACAGCGATTCCCGGGATTTCGAATTCTTCAACGATAAAAAATGGTCGGCCATCATTCACAATACTCAACTGGTGTCAAAAATGGTGAAGGCCGGCAGGCTAAAAGGCGTTTTCATAGATGATGAGAATTATGCCGCCGGCTCGCACGGCTGGAAATTTGATCCGGCCTGGTATGCAGGATATACCTTCGAACAAGTTTATGAGAAGTGCCGCGAGCGGGGAAAACAAGTGATGAGGGCATTGCAGTCGGAAGTTAAAGATCCGCTGGTGGTCCTCGATTTTATATGGTACGGGGATCACTGGAACCGGTATGATACGAAAGATGGCCGGCAGATTCTCTGGATGGCATTCAAAGACGGCATGCTGGATGCAGCAAGAAGTTCTGATATATTTGTTGATGGAAACGAAGTGGCATATTATTACCAGGAAGCCCAGATGTTTACCGATATCTACAACGAGTTCAGGCAGCACTGCTTCCCCACGTATGGTGATGCAAGACTGCAGGAGAAATACCGGAACCAGGTGCAGATCGGCCATGGCATCTACCCTACCCTGATGTATGGATGGTGCAACATAAAGAATCATGCCAGTTTCCCCGACAGGGCCAAATATCCGACTTACTCAGATGAGGAAAACAGTGCCTGGTGGAAGCACCAGTTGTACCATTCCCTTCTGACGTCCGACAAGTATGTCTGGCTCTGGTCTGAAAAATGGAACTGGTGGGGCGATGAAACGGAACCTTTGCCTTCAGATATGGCAACAATTTTGAGAGAGGTAAAAACCAAAATCAGCAACCAGCAGGGACTGGACTATGAAATGGTCAAGTTTGGTTCGAACTGGGCAAGTCTTACCCCTTCTAATGAAAGGTGGCACTTCTCCACCATTCCGACCGCCTCGGTCACCGAACCGGCCAACAAGTCTGTTATTTCCGGAGATTTTACCATTACAACCAATGTTTCAGCAAATATCAGCAAAGTTGAGTTTTATATTAATTCCATGAGAGTCGGAATAGTTGATAAACCACCTTATTCACTGAATGTTACCGGACTTAAAACAGGAACCTATTCGCTTTTTGTACGGATTTTCGATGGCTGGATTGAAGGACACACCACCTCTGCGCCTGTTGTATTTACAGTTAAGTAACCCTTGATTTACTAATTGGTTTGATCCTCACTGATAACTTAATAATGGAATCGATTCTAAAACACAAAAAAGCATTTATCTGGGGGTTTATTTTTGGTGCAATTATAGCTCCTGCTCTCTCCTTGTTGGGAATGATTTCTCCATTTGTCGAACATATCCGCCCGATGCTGATAGGTTCAATGGATATAGTCAGCAGGTATTTCCCAGATGGGCTTACCGGTCCGTTTTCCTTTGCTGCTTCAACCTTAAAATGGATTTTGATGCTCAGTGTAAACGGCTTTATCTATTCGTTAATTATTGGTTTTATCTATATGGTAATCTATTTATTACGAAGAATTAAATCAGACTATTGACCACCCGAGTATCTTCATGTTCTAAAACGACCTGTAAACAAATACCAACGCAATCAGAATAAATACGACACAGGAGCAAGGGACAATTGTGTACCTTTATCCTGCAGATCCCGAATAGCCGGATGGACTTCTCGTTGGTAAATATCATTAGAAAATTATGGAATATCATATCCTATTCATGGCCTGCTTAAATCCACCGGGGGTACCCGCAAAATTAATTACTTCGTCTTTTGCTGGCTTGTGCCATACTCATTTCATTTGCAAATGGGATGTGTGAATTATACAACTATAATTTAAAATTATACAACAACTACCTGACAGATACCGCTTACCTTGTAAATATTTAAGGTATTCACAGCGATTGTGGGTTTTCTTTGGACATAATCATGAAAATTTATTTAATTATCAGTAATAGAGGAAGATATAAATCATTTCCGGTAGCTGTGGCTATGCAATTATGATATCTATTAATAATGTAAGTTATGACCGTAAACAACAAATCAGTATTTCCAACTTTGTACCATGGTGCTGAAAAGATTCCATTAAACAAAACTTCCAAAACAATGGTCCGGTCTCAGGAGGATAGCGCATCAATAGCGCTTGCCATGGAGGCGGCGAAAGTGGCATGGTGGAAAATGGATTTGTCTACCGGGAATATTTCTTACGCAGAGCGGGAAACTGAATTGTTGGGTTACCCTTCCGGAAAGCTTAATCATTGTAACGAATTCATGTCATTGATCCATCCTGATGATCGTGTGCAGGTCATAAAAGCAATGAAAAATCACCTGGATGGTCGGACTGACAGATATGATGTTGAGTTCCGGATATTGACCAAATCTCATGGCTATAAATGGTTTTTGAACAGCGGCTCAGTTGAAACAAAAGACAAAAATGGCAAACCACTTATATTTACCGGTTTTATCATTGATATCACCGACCGCAAATTGGCGGATGAATTGCTTAAATCATCTGAATTAAGATATCGCAGGCTATTTGAATCAGCGAAAGATGGAATCCTCATTCTTGACGCAGAAACTGGAATGATCATGGACGCAAATCCATATCTAATTGAATTACTGGGTTATACCGGTGATCAATTCCTTGAAAAAGCAATCTGGGAAATTGGATTTTTTAAAGATATAATTGCCAATAAGCAAAAATTTGAGGAATTACAGCAACAGGAATATGTCCGATATGAAGATTTGCCTCTTGAAACAACCCGGGGGAAGAAGATAAATGTAGAATTTGTCAGCAACGTATATTTAGAGAATCATAAAAAAGTAATCCAATGTAATATCAGGGATATTACCTTACGAAAAAAAGCAGAGCTGGCTTATCATCAAAGTGAAGAGAAATTCAGGCTGATCATGGAGAATTCTGCTGATGCTGTTTTCATCATAGATCATAATGGCAAGTATCTTTTTTTCAATCAGGCAGTAACCGATATGCTGGGTTACTCTCCGGAAGAAATAAAGCAGAAATCACTGGCAGATTTTATGCTAAAAAATAAGCGCAGCAATTTTAATGCACTTTTTGAAGAGGTACTGAACAAAGGCAAAATCTATGCAGAGATAGAAATGATCAGGAAAAACCGGAATCGGATTTTAACTGATTTCTATATGATCCTATTGCCTAATGGCCTTATTTATTGCATGTTTAAGAATATAACCATGCGACGGGAGACAGAACTTTTACTCAAACAAAAAAGCAGGCAATTCAAACAACAAAATAAAGAATACCAGCAATTAAATTCTCAGCTCATCCAGTCTAATTTAAAATTGATTTCTGCCGTAGGAAAAGCGGAGGAGAACGATAGCTTAAAAACTGCATTCCTGCAAAATATGAGTCACGAAATCCGTACACCCATGAATGGAATACTCGGATTTTCTGACCTCTTAAAAAATCCCCATTTATCTGGTGAAGATCAGCAGAAATATATCCGGATCATTGAACAGAGTGGCCGGCGTATGCTCAATATTATTAATGATATTGTTGATATTTCAAAAATCGAAACTGGTCAGATCGATCTTTTTATTCAGGATACAAATGTGAACGACCTTTTGCGACACCTGCATACATTTTTTGAACCTGAAGCAGAACTCAAGGGGTTGGAGTTAAACTGTGAACTAAGTCTGACAAATGAATTTAGCCGGATTGAAACAGATAATATAAAATTGATACAGATATTATCCAATCTCCTTAAAAATGCGCTGAAATTTACAGAAACAGGCTCCATCAGTTTTGGATATAACCTCAGGAAAAATATGCTGGAGTTTTATGTTAAAGATACCGGTATAGGTATTAAACCAGAGATGCAGGAAATCATTTTTGACAGGTTCAGACAGGTGGATATATCAATTGCCCGGAACTATGAAGGAGCAGGATTAGGGCTCGCCATCTCAAAAGCCTTTATTTTAAAACTTGGAGGCAAAATATGGATGAAATCGGAATTAAGCAAAGGTGCCAATTTCTATTTCAATATTCCTTATCGTATATCAAAGTCAAACCATGTTAGTAAAAAACCTGAAAGACTACCTGGAGGGAGATTGCAAAACATTAATATCCTGATCACTGAGGACGACTCAACCAGCATGCTGTTGCTCAAAAAAGTACTGGAATTTGAAAAGGCCAACCTGTTTTTTGCATCCAATGGACAGGAGGCTTTTAAAATAGCAAGAACCACACCTGAACTGCAAATTATACTAATGGATTTAAAAATGCCTGTCATGGATGGCTACACGGCAACGCAGATGATCAAACGGATAAAACCTGAGATCACTATTATTGCTCAAAGTGCTTGTGCTTTCTCAAATGACCAGGATGAAGCGATAAAGTCAGGATGTGATGATTATATCAGGAAACCAATTAATATTGAAATGTTGCTGGAAATTATCCACAAAAATATCGGAAAACCTGTAACCCCTATCGGATCAATGATTTCAGATGACTGATAATCAGAATTATACAGACATAGACATTCTTTTTTTTGAACAATTCGCATGTTATAAAACGACCTGTAACCAAATTCCCAATACAAAAACCACCTGCCTTTTGGATGGCAGATGGCTGATGATAGGTATCTTTATTACAAATATAACCGGAAGGTGCCTGAAAGGCATTCTCCTTTCACTTTACGGCCTGGGTTTCATGAATGGTTTGGCAGGCAATTTGGTTTGTCTCATGGCTGCATTGTATACAAATGAGGCTGTGATGACAGCATTGTGTTTGAGATCAGCCATCACCAGTCTTTCATAGGTATCCATTGTCGTATGGTAACCGCGTCCATATTCAATCTCATCCTGGATAAACTGAAACCCGGGTAAACCGGCTGCATCGAATGAAAGGTGATCTGTACCTGAGGTGTTTCTGATTGTTATGGTGGAAGCACCCATGTCGGCAAAAGGCTTGAACCACTCCTCAAAAATCGGCCTGACAAGTTCATTTTCCTGCAAATAGATGCCGCGGTACTTACCGGAGCCGTTGTCCATATTGAAATAGCCTGCAAACTTGTCATAATCAGGTTTGTGCTCTTTCGTTTTGGGGTCCACAAGGTATTTCTCCACATAACCGCGGGAACCGTGCAATCCCTGCTCCTCTCCGCCCCAAAGTGCGATCCTTATGGTTCTGCGTGGCGCAACATCAAGACTTTTCAAGATACGTATGGCCTCCAGCATGACAATACATCCCGATGCATTATCCGCTGCTCCGGTACCACCATGCCATGAATCTATATGGGCACCCAGCATGACAACCTCTGCTTTAAGATTTTTATCAGTACCTGGGATCTCACCGATTACATCATTGACCACCGGGCTGTCAAAAAAATTATTTTTTATCTCAATTTCCATCTCAACCGGGATCTTGTGGCGTATCAGCCGCTCCATTCGGCCAAAATCCTCATTGGGAACATTCAGTTCGGCAATTGGCTGTTTCTCTCCCGCAGTGTAATTGGCACCATTAGATCTTGGAATATTATAGGTTCCTGAGTTGTTCAAAATTACTGAAACACCTTCACTATTAAGCAATTCTGTTATTTTTGTACGCAAGGTGCGTTGTGCCATAAATGTTGCAAAGTCAAAATTTGGCCTCCTTCCCGGACCCTGGGAAGATGCCTTTGATAAATTCTTCAGCTGATCGTCTGTCAAACGACTCGCTAGTGGCTCATAACTAATCTCGTATGTCGCGGCAGATGGCATTAGTACTATTTTGCCTGCCAGCTTTCCTTTGTATTTGACAAGATCGGAATCCTTTTTTACATCGAGTAAAACGACTTCACCTTTAACCAGACCATTGGTACTGCCGGTCCATGCAACCGGATTACAGGCGAAGTTGGTATAATATGGCGCAGTCATGGCGGCATAGGTCTTCAGGTTATCCCATCCTCCACGGCTGAAATCCCTGACTGACTCTATTCTGACATTTTGTAAACCCAGCTCTTCCATTCTTTTTTTAGCCCATTCATTCCCCCGGTTATTGCCGGTTGAACCTGTCAGTCTGGGACCAATATAGTCCGTAAGCCAGAAGGCCATCTCTTCAATTCCGGAATTTTTTAATCCCTCCTGCTTGATTTTGTAAATCATGCCCAGGTCTACATTTTCTGTCTGAGACAATAAGACCAAAGGGCCAAAGACCAGAAACAAAAAAATGGTTACTGTTTTTTTAATGTTCATTATTTGATTTTTAGGGTGAATAGTGATACTCAAATGTAGAAATAATTATTAGCACTTTTTTGCAAATCCGGCCTGTTATAAACCCATTTCATATAGATTCAGATATCTGATATAAATCTCATTATCAATCACATAGCCCGAGCTGTATTTAGCCGGCAACTTAAAATCAGTCTTCATATATCAATCACCAATACGCTAATGTATTATATAACAAGAAATTACGAAGAATACTTTTAGTCGGTGACCGGGAATATACGTCATCCACCATTTCACCGGGTTCCTTAAATTTCCAAAGGAGTCCCTGTTGGAGCTGACCAGGTAACATATACTACAAACGCCTTCTTATTCCCTTGCCTTCAGCTTGTGTGAGAGCAAAAAATCAGCCAGGGGGATGGGGTCATTTCTCCTGGCCCATGCGGAGGAGAGCTGATACTGCTTTTCAAGATTTTCAAAACGAAACATCAGGAAATTCTCGCTGAATTTGGGAATATAGACATAGCTTCTGGCAACCAGGTCCGGAAACTCTGTGGCATAAGCCTGCAGCCTTTTAATAATCCCTTTCATAAGAACATTGTCAAGCGAGATTCCGAGTTTGTCGAATCGCCCCTTGTCATCTATTCCAAGGCTCTTCAATTCTTCACTAACTTCGGGTATACTGTCGTTCTTCCTGCTGATCACGTAGACACTCTCTACTCCGATTCCCCGGTAGTTTTCAAACTCCCGTAAGGCATTGTAAGGCACATGATCTTCTCCAACTCCCCCGTCAACATAGTCAACATCGGGTATAGTGGTTACATTCGCAATTTTCGCAGAAGGAAATGCAATCGGGAAAGCAGACGTTGCCATCATGATATCGACAAGACTCAATGTCGTATCTGTCTCTTCATTGATTTTTCTGCTGCACATCCTGTAAATCTTCTTCTTCAACCCCATGTCCTTAAGGTTGGTAATAGATATTTCAGTCATAAATGGCAGATCGCCGATAGTATGATAACCAAGTTTGTCTTCAACTATCCTTTTGAAAAGCATTCTTTCAGGATTGGTATCCACCGGAAGTCTCTTCTTCCCGTTCTGGATGAAAATATCGCTGTCCTTCAGGCTGAACAGGATTTCCCTGTAATCCTTCCAGGTAATTTTACCACTCAGGATACCGTTCAGCATTACGGCGTTGAGCGCCCCGGAACTAACCCCGGAAATGAAAACGACATCTTTCATTAATCCCCTGTTGTACAGTTCCTCTAGCAGTGCAGCCTCCTGTGGAATACGGGCAGCTGCGCCGGTCAAAATGACGGCAGTACCACTCCTTACCTGGAATGCTTCTTCCTTTATGCCGGTAGAATGGTTCATCCGGAAAGTCATTGAGACAAATAAAACCAATACCAGCAAACCGGATACTATTTTAAAAGTCTTCATCACCAAATATTTTACCAAAAACTGCAAATGAAATTTATTAGACTATTACCCATTTCTATTTTTTGCCTCCAGCTGATTTAACAGGCTATTTATCTTCTCAGTCTGCTCTTTTTGCAAATCCATCAGTTCTTTGTATTGATCCATAACAAAATGATCCATTTTTTCATGTAGTATCCTGATTTCCAGCTCTGATTTAAGATTGATTATATAATCTTTCTTGGATCTGTCCCTGTCCTTTTCCTCCTGTCTGTTCTGGCTCATCATAATTACGGGTGCTTGCATTGCAGCGATGCAGGATAATATCAGATTTAAAAGAATAAATGGGTATGGATCAAATCCTTTGTTCAGGAGCCAGTATACGTTGACTGTTATCCAAATTAGAATAAATACTCCAAATAAGATGATAAACGTCCAGCTACCTCCGAATGTAGCCACCCTGTCGGCTATGCGTTGACCATATGTTAAAATTCGACTGTCTTCACCGTCTAATTTATCAGTAATGGTTGTATTATCAGTGAGCGCAGTTATGATGGCCTGTTCAGGTTCAGAAAGTTCTCCAATCTCATTGGTAAGGTACTCAGAAATTACCTTCCCCCTATAATATTTTAACTCGCTGATTGAAAGATTACCATCATGTGAAAATTCAGGATAATCCTTTTGAATCAGGTCTAACACAGAATGTCTGATGGTCTTTGCCGAGACTTTTTCAGATAATGGAAATTCCTTTTCGGAAATATCACTTTGGAATGTTTTCAAGTGTATATTATTTGTTTTTTAGGTGCCACATGGAATCGAAGATCAACGAAGCTAATACCCGAATATTCATTTTCGGGTGGTGTGAAAGCTCCCTCATGGGTATTTCATCATTTATTTTTACCTGCCTCTTGTTACATATTTGGAAACCTGCAAAGCCTGGGTAATCGATAATCCAGCCCTGGAGGCCATCCCAGGTACGATTGATTTCCAGCTTGCAGCAGAATAGCTATCCGGAGAATAGAGACCATGGCATCGCCCGCAATGGTTGATGAAAAGTGTCCTGCCTTCCTGCAACTCGGCGAGTGTGGCAGCAGACGTTGCATCTGCCGCAGTAGGTACATACAGCGAATCCGTATTGGTTGTCAGGGATTTGCTGCAACCCGTAGACAGTATTGCTGTGAAAGCAGACAGCTTTAACGTACGTATTGTCTTTCTTAAAATATGGTTCATATTCAAGCTATTAAATTATTAAAATTGTTTTTAATATCACTCATAAAAAAAAATTATATCAGAAGAGAAAAAAGAAAGATGGAGTTAATGTTACAATAATTTATCCTTCACTACCTATTTAATCCTGTTAAATATCCGGAAGATGATCGGGAAAATCAACAAAGTTGTGGCTTTTGATTCCTTCCCGGCATATTGATATCCGGTATAAATAGGTGACATGGGAAAATTCTGAATTGCCGCAAAAACTGGTTGCCAACCTTAACAGAATCACATTCAAATTCTTTCTCAATGATAAATTGTTTGATCTCAGATGATTGTTTAAAATCCACTTCAAGGAGAAAAATCTTCATTCTTTACATTACCGCGTCAATACATTTCAATTGTAATACATTGGATTAAATTTAAATGAATTAAAAAATTGTTGCTTCAAACTATTTTCACGAGGCACCAATTTCCAATTCAATACTGATATTTTAAAATAGATGGATGAAAACCAAAAAGTCTCTCTTACAACTTTCAAAAAACGGTCATTTTTCATTCCTGAGTTATATGGCAATCAGGAATGTTCTGTAATTTTCTTGATTCTAAATTGCAATTATTTCTTGTGAATTCTCTTGATTATTAATTGAATATTAATATCTTTACTGGTACCAATCCGTAAAAAACCAAAATTATGTCTCCTAGCCATTTTCATCCGATGTTGGTGCATTTCCCCATTGCTTTGGTTATGTTTGGATTTCTTGCAGAATGTGCATCATTGTATTTTAAAAAAGAAGCATGTCTTTCCAACCTGGGTTTTTATCTGCTGATTGCCGGTACGCTCACTGCAATAACAGCGCTACTTTCCGGAGTAATTTTTACCGCTGAGATGACTGGTGCCGCAGGTGATGCTAAGAGTACCCATATGTTGTTTGCATGGGTCACACTGGCAATCCTGGTTGCAGTTAGCATTCTGAGGATAATGATTTTAAACAGAAAGTCCGCAAAGACCGGACTAAAATGGATTGCCTTTGCATTATATGGGTTAGCAGCCATTTCAGTTAGCGCGACAGGCTTTTTTGGCGGGTCACTTGTATATAATTTTATGATGCCTCTCTAGCAATTTTCCTCTGCGATTTCCTCACAAAATGCTTGCCTTTTGTTACAATGAATGCATAAGTACACTTTCCCAGTTTTAAAATTTAAAAAGTATTAACATGAAAAATTTACTCTTTTTTGCTTTAACCTGTATGATCGCATTAGCAGGTTGTAATCCGGCCAAACCTGTCAAAACCATTGAAAACCTGAAAGCAGGAATAAAAGGAGAATCAACTGCAAGCGCCAAGTATTCAGCCTTTGCAAAAAAAGCAACGGAAGAAGGCAACCTCAATATTGCCAAACTTTTTGAGGCAGCGTCAAAAGCTGAAGCTATCCATGCCGCCAACCACAAGAAAGTTTTGGAAGGATTAGGAGAAAAATTTCAGGATTTTACACCTGTCTTTGAGGTGAAAACCACAGCCGAAAATCTACAGGCAGCCATTGAAGGTGAAACCTACGAAGTAACAACCATGTATCCGCAATTTCTTGTTGATTCCAAAGCTGAAAAAGTTGATAAAGCTACCAGATCATTTAACTGGGCTTATGATACAGAGAAGAAACACCAGCAGTTTTACACCAAAGCACTCGAAGCACTGAAAGCAACAGCTGAAAACACATTACCTGCAGGGTATGCCGTCTGTCCGGTGTGTGGAAACACCTACGAACAAGCCGCAATGGATGAAAAATGTGCTTTCTGTCAAACCGGGAAAGATAAATTCATTTTAATATAACCGGATTGCTGTGACTGGTCCTCAAATAACGATCCGGATTTAACAGGACAATATTTAAATTAATTAATGTAAGAGGCTGTCTGAAAAGGCAGCCTCTTACATTTTTGGCATATCGGAATTACACATTTGTACGGATACCTGATGACAAATTCTTCCCAAATTGATTTGCGAAAATATTTTCAACCAATCTCAGCCCTACAATCTCCTTCTCAATTCTTTGTAATTAATTAACATTGCTGATATACCAATCATTAAAAAAATAATTCATATTTGTACGATAAAACGTAAATCGTTTTATCGTATCCAGCATGGAAAAAGAAGAAATTATTCGTGGAGAAATTGTGGAAGCAGCGAGCAAGTTGTTTCAGCAATACGGGTTGCACAAAACCACAATGGAAGATATTGCTAAAGCCGCCGGGAAAGGTAAAAGTACGCTTTACTACTATTTCACCAACAAGGATGAGGTCTTTGATGCAGTGGTAACCAAAGAGATCAATGAAGTTCAGGCAGCAGTACTTTTGGCAGTCAGGGAAAAAAATTCTGCCCGTGAAAAACTTAGGACCTATGCGGCAACAAATTTTGCCGAATTAAGGAAGAAAGTACTCCTGTTCAAAATGGTTGGCGGTGAACTGCAAAGCAATACAACTAAAATCATGCATAAGCTAAGGTACAAATTTGATTCCAATGAAGTCGAATTTCTGAAAAGCCTGTTGCTTCACGGTGTTCATTCAAATGAATTTACCGCTATCAGGGAAGAAGATGTCGATTTGCTGGCCCACACTTTTGTCAGCGCATTCCGGGGTATCGAGGTAGATCTCTTTATTGAGAACAAGCTGTCCGGATTGGAAGAACGCATTGATATGGCTTCCGGAATTCTCATCAGGGGACTGAGCTGATCTCCTTTTTTTTGTTTCAATTTTCGACCAAAAGACGATAATCGTATTATAAACTGCATAAAAATCAAAAACATGAGACAATTTAAACAAATCCTGATTGGTTCAGCAATTCTCGCCACCATCGTTGTGAGCTGTGGAAAAACCAAACCAGCCGCATCAAATCCGGAAAAGATTGTTGCCGTTAGTACTTCACGGGTAACACTTGCCGGAAAAACTTACCTCCTGCGTTACAGCGGAACTATTGAGGCATCCCAGACCATACCTCTCTCTTTTCAGACCACAGGGACGGTACAGAAAGTTTATGCAGAGATTGGCGATGTGGTCAAAAAAGGGCAGCTGCTCGCCACCGTTGACAATGCAGATATGCACAATATTTACAATGCAGCCCTGGCAAAATACCTGCAGGCCAAAGACGCCTGGGACCGGCTGAAGTCGGTTCACGACCAGGGTAGCCTGCCCGAAATCAAGTGGGTAGAGATGGATTCCAACCTGGAGCAGGCCAAATCATCGCTTGAGATCGCAAAAAACAACCTGGAAAAATGCAACATGCGTGCCCCTGCATATGGTATTATTGGCCGCCGGAACATTGAACCCGGACAATCCGTCCTGGGCTCATCGCTTTCACCCATAGAACTTGTTCATATTGAAATAGTTAATTTGAAAATATCTGTGCCTGAGAACGAAATTAGCAAAATTGCCAAAGGACAAAAGGCTTCTTTTTTGGTTTCCGCTCTTGACGGGAAACAATTTGATGGTATGGTGAACAATGTCAGTCCGGTAGCTGATGTAATATCCCGGACATATACCGTTAAAATCACGGTAAAGAATCCTCAGCTTGAACTTAAACCCGGTATGGTCTGCGATGTAACTCTCAACCTTGACCGCAAAGCAGCCTCTATGTTGATCCCTTACAAAGCGGTAAGCAAAGACAGCGAGGGAAATGCTTTTGTTTTCGTTGTATCCGATGACGGCAAAAGGGTAAAGAAGCAAAACATCACGGTTGGATCTTATCATGAATCTGGCATTGAGGTACTTGGCGGCCTTGAACCAGACCAGCAAATCGTCGTCGGAGGAAAAGAAAAATTATCGGATAACAGCTTAATCTCACTGCAATTATGAGCCACAAAAAGACCGGGTTTATCGAGCTCGCGATGAGGAACCACAACATCGTAGTTATCATTTCTGTTATATTGATGATAATCGGTGTGGTTGCATTGAAAAAAATGCCTCGGAACGAATTTCCGCAATTCACAATAAGACAAGGCGTTATCGTTGGTGTCTATCCCGGGGCTACATCGTCCGAGGTGGAAGCGCAACTTACCAGGAAGGTTGAAAACTATATTTTCGGGTACCAGGAGATCAAAAAGGCCAAGACCTACTCCCATTCCAAGGAAGGTATGATGTACATCTTCGTGGAGCTGAATGATGATGTGAAAAATGCGGACCAGTTCTGGTCCAAACTGAAACATGGATTGAGCGAACTGAAAATGACACTCCCAACCGGGGTGGTGGCTTTAATTGCCAATTCAGATTTCGGCGATACTGCGGCTTTGCTGATCACCCTTTCATCCGAGTCCAAAAGTTACAAGGAACTGGAGGAGCAGCTTAAGCGATTGGAGACTGAATGCCGCAAAATCTCTGCTACCTCAAAAATAAAGCATTACGGGTTGCAAAAGGAGAAAATTTTTGTCAATGTAAAGCCGGAGATGCTGAATGAATACAATATCAAAACACTCAGCCTGCTAGGCTCCTACCAGCTCAACGGAATGGTTAATTATGCAGGGGAGCTGAAGGATGGCAGCTACAACCTGTCTGTACATCTGCCGCCAAATTTCGAGTCGGAGAAGGACCTGGCAGATCAGATTGTCTATTCAGACCCAATGGGGAACGTGGTTCGTCTGAAAAACATTGCCACCATTGAGCGACGTTATGATGATCCTGACAGCTACATCAAACAGAACGGCAAAAAGACCATTCTGCTCTCGCTGGAGATGCAGTCCAACAAAAACATTGTGGAGTATGGCGCTGAAGTTGACAAAGCCATTACCGCTTTCCAAAAGAATTGTCCTTCAGATATCAATGTCGCCAAAATCTCTGAACTGCCGAAATATGTCGACGATTCTGTTACCAATTTCATGAAGGAATTTCTTATTGCCATTGTTGCTGTCATCCTGGTTACTATGCTGTTACTCCCGTTAAGGGTAGCTTCTGTAGCCGGTATCACGGTGCCGATTTCGGTTCTCATCACCTTGAGTATTCTCTACTTTTTTGGCGTTGAACTGCATACCGTTTCACTGGCATCACTGATTCTCGTTTTGGGTATGATCGTCGATAACTCGATAGTAATCATTGACAATCATGTTGAAAAAATAGACCATGGCACCTCCCCCTGGCATGCAGCAATTGCCAGCGCAAGGGAGCTTTTAATACCAATTGTTACCGCTACCCTGGCCATTATGGTCACTTATATCCCTCTGGGACTGATGATTCCGGGTACGGCAGGCGAATTTCTGGAGACAATTCCGATCGTGGTAAGTACAGCATTGATCGTATCAATTGGCGTGGCCGTGTTACTCGTCCCCTACCTTAATTTTGTCTTTATTAAAAAGGGGTTGAAAAGTAAGGAATCCACAAAAAATGGCAGATCTTTCCTGGAATGGCTCCAGGGCTGGTACGACCTGACGCTGGAAAAAGTATTTGTACATCCGAAATATGTAATGATTACTGCTTTAGCACTGGTTGTCGTTGCACTTATTATTATTAAAAACACGGACCAGCAGCTGTTTCCCGAGTTGGAAAGGAACCAGTTTGCTGTCGAAGTCTACCAGCCAACAGGTTCTTCACTCGAAAGTACTGCCCAGGTTGTTGACAGTCTCGAGCAGGTCCTGATTCACGATGAAAGGGTTACCAATGTGACCAGTTTTATCGGAACCAGTTCGCCCCGTTTCCAGGTGGCTTATGCGCCCAATATGCCTTCTCCCAACTACGGTCAGTTGCTGGTCAACACAGTTTCGGACAAGGCAACGCGTGCCATTGTCAACGATTACAGTTCACGGTATGCCGACCATTTCGAAAATGCCCACGTGAAATTCAAAATTCTTGCACTTCAGCTGAACAAAGCCCCGATTGAGGTCCGCATTACTTCAGATTCAGTCAGAGATATCAGGGCAGTCGAAAAACAGGTAACTGAAATCCTGAAGAACACACAACACATTGCCTGGTCACGTACAGACTGGGATCAGATGAGGCAGGGCATCAGGGTGAATCTCAACCGCGACAAAGCCAACCGCATGGGATATACCAAGGGGTTTGTATCAACATCACTGATGGTAGGCCTTGGTGGACTGCCACTTACCACCATCTGGGAAAATGACTATCCTGTAGAAGTTCGCCTGACACAGGAAGAAAATGCAAAGAAAAGCATCAAAAACCATTGAGGATCAGTACATAACTTCTCTTTCAAGCTTTTCCGCAATACCTTTGCGTTCATTTGCAAGCCTGTCGCCGGAATGGACCGAAGGGACCATCGTACACAGGAATGGTACTCCCACCCTAACCCTGTTCATTGACAACGATCAGAACGGGGTAGCTGCAAAGATGTTTGACGAAATCAAACCCAAAGTCGACAACCTGAAGCTTCCGGAAGGAACTTCCATCAATTATGGAGGAGATTATGAGGGTCAGGAAGAGGTATTCACCCCAATGACTATTGCCCTGGCGCTGAGCATAGTAGTGATATTTTTCATTCTTCTGTTCCAGTTCAAAAAAGTTAGACTTTCCCTTCTGATCATGTCTACCATGCTGCTGACGCTTCCTGGAGCAGCCATAGGACTAAAACTGATGGGATACCCTTTCAGCATCACCGCATTTGTAGGCATTTCAAGCCTATGCGGTATGGTTGTCCGCAATGGAATCATCCTCATCGATTATGCCCGGGTGTTACATGGCAAGAATAAAATGCCGGTTCGGGAGGCTGCCCTGATGGCAGGGAAACGCCGTATGCGTCCGATATTCCTGACCTCAGCAGCAGCCTCAGTAGGTGTCATTCCTATGATAATCAGCCGATCACCGCTCTGGGGACCTCTTGGGACGGTAATCTGCTTCGGACTGCTTGTCTCCATGGTGCTGACATTATATGTACTCCCAATTGTTTACTCCTATTTGTATACCGACAGACAGGCAAAACCAGGATTCTGGTCTATCCCGCCGCAAGGCCAACGCAAACACAAAAATAAACCGGTTATGCCACTTTCAATGCCTGTTTTAGTCATAGCGATTTCCTTGTTTTCTATCCAGGCAAATGCACAATCAATCAGCCTGGATTCCTGCAAAAGTCTTGCGTCCAGGAACAATGCCCAGGTAAAGAATAAAATACTTGATGTTAAGTCCTCCGAACAGGTTAAAAAGGCAGCTTTTACCAAATTTTTCCCGCAGGTGGATGTAACAGGCCTGACTTACAAGTTCAACAAACCCATGTTTGAGTTGAACAATGCCGGGGGTAATCTGCCTGTCTACGACGGAAATCCTGCCAGTATAGCAACGGCTACCCAATTCGCCTATATGCCGGCAACCACAATTTCCATGTTCGAAAGCGGTACTATAGGTGTAGCTACAGCCATTCAGCCTGTCTTTATGGGAGGACGGGTAGTTACAGGTAACAGGCTGGCCAGCCTCGGGATTGAAGTAAACCAGATTCAACTGACCGCCACCCGTGACGATATCTCCATTGAAACCGAAAAGCAATACTGGCAGATTGTAGCGCTTGGCGAAAAGTTAAAAACACTGGATCGCTATATTCAACTGTTAGACACACTGCACAAGGAGGTTAACGATGCCTGGAAAGCCGGATTGATCAACCGGAACGACCTGCTTAAGGTAGAGCTCAGGCAAAACGAACTTCAGATGAACAGGATCAAGCTGTCCGACGGGATCATCTTATCGAAAATGGCACTCTGCCAGTATATTGGCCTTCTATACAATGACAATGTCAGTTTTGCCGACAGCCTGATCAAAGCCAATGATCCTCAATTAATTTATTCAGATCATAACCAGGCACTTGCAAACAGATCAGAATACCGCTTGCTGCAAAAAAGCGCTGAGGCAGAAAAGTACCAGACCAGGATGCAGCGGGGCGAGTACCTTCCTAAATTTGGTGTAGGCGCAGGTGGCATGTATCTCGATGTCATGAAAGATCAGAGTTCAACTGTTGGTATGGTTTTTGGATCTGTAAATATCCCAATATCAGGGTGGTGGGAAGCATCCCACAAGATGAAGGAACGCAGGCTGAAGGAAGAACAGAATGCCATCATGGTGAACGACAACACAGAAAAATTGCTTCTTCAGATGCAACAGGCACGCTATACCCTTGACGAAACTTTCCTGCAGGTTGAACTGGCCAGAACATCCATACGCCAGGCAGAAGAGAACCTGAAAATAAGCCGAGACAACTACAAAGCCGGAATCGTCAATGTTTCAGATATACTGGAAGCGCAGGCTATGGTGCAGTCGGCCCGTGACAACCTTGCCAATTTCCTTTCCGGATACCAGATCGCAAAAGCCAGGTATCTGCAGGTGACTGGGAAATACGGGAAGAATTGACAATGTGCTAATGTGCTAATGTGCTAATGTGCTAATTAAAGCTCGCGGACGAGCATTTTAATCCCGGAGGGATGGCCTGTTTGTAGAAAAGACTGTTAATCTGAATGCCGTCCGCGAACGAATATTCGGAATTGATCACTGACAATTTCGGACGGAAGGCATTGGAATTAAACAAGAACCAAAAAAACTGAAAACAATAGGAAGTTGCACAAAATTAAATAGTTGAGTGAATTTGCACATTCTCTCATATCTCATATCTCATATCTTATATCTCATGCCTCATGCCCTTTCTCTTTGTACTAACAAAAATCCGATCATCAACACAGCTGATAGCCCGGCAGTTGCGGCACCAAAATAAAAAGGGACACTTGAGTTGACCTTGTCGTACAGCAATCCAGCTATCAGACTAGCCGGTAACAATGTAATTCCAAGCAGGGCATTGTATATTCCTAATCCTGTTCCTTGTTTGTTTTTGTCGATCAGATCGGAGATAAAAGCCTTTTGAATACCGTCTGTTGCTGCCGAGTACAGGCCATACATAGCAAACAACGCGACAATTGCCCCTGTACTTGTGGTGACACCAAATCCGTAATAGACTGCCGCATAGATCATAAAACCGCAAATTAGGATTTTTTCCTTCCCGATACGGTCAGACAGTACACCGATTGGGACAGCACCTACAACCGATACCAGGTTGGTAACCAGGTAAACAAGCGGTATCAGGGCAACCCTGACCCCCACTTCGCTTGCCTTCACCAACAACAGGGCATCCGTTGAGTTTCCCAGGGTGAAAACAAAAATGATCCCCAGGAAAAAATAATACCTCACCGGGAAGTCTTTGAAATGGAACCTGGCAATAAGTTCCTGCTTGTTCTTTTTTGCCTCGCGAATACCGAAGAGGATGACAAAAATGGCAAGTATCGCAGGTATTCCGGCCACCAGGAAGATCAGCCTGTAATTTCCGGGAAGCAGGGAGAGGAACCCAAAAGCCAGCAACGGACCTGCAATGGCCCCGCTGTTGTCCATCGCCTTCTGCAAGCCGAAGCTTTTCCCTGTTTCCCCATTGGTTACTGATCCTGCTATCAGGCTGTCGCGTGGAGCAGTCCTGATACCCTTGCCAAACCTCTCAATGAAACGAAGATAGAGCACCTGCATCGGTGAAGCTACGAATGTGTACAGCGGTATGATCAGCGCTGACAAACCGTAACCGGCAATCATAAAAGGCTTATTTTTCCCAATCTTGTCGCTCCAGAATCCTGTGAAAGCCTTAACCAGGGATGCCGTGCTCTCTGCCACCCCTTCGATAAGTGCCAGGCTGGTCTTGGATGCTCCGATAGACATCAGGAACATCGGCATAACAGAATAGACCATCTTAACAGATGTATCTGTCAGAAAGCTGGTTAGTCCGGTAAAGAGAATATTCCTGCTAAAACCGAAAATCTTCCTGCTCCGGTCCTCCCCATTTGGTTGCTGTACAGTAACTGAAGTCTCAATCATAGCCATTTCCAATTGGCATTATCACAGTATTGATTTAAATTTCAGCAATTTACTCTTATCCTCGCTTTTTTAAATCCCTTGTTGTAAAGTAAGCGATCAGTGAAAATAAAATAACTGATACCGGGAAAAAGACGATCCATTTAATGCCTTCCTTCTCCCACATGCCCGCGAATCCTCCGTAGTTCTGTATTGAGCTGTATATCCTGCCGAAAAACGCTTCCATTCCCAGGATAGATATCGCGGCCAGCAGAAGCGCGACAATGATCTTATTTCTTTTGTTATCCCGCTCAATCTGGTCATAAATCACTGAATTTAACTCGTTTAACCGATTCCTTATATTCTGGATCCGGTCATTGATGCCCCTGTGTGACAAACCATGTTCCAGGGTAATCCGCTCAGTCGGATAGTGAAACACATTGGTCAGTATTTCCTCATTCACAATGCGTTGCAATTTTTTCCTGACATGAATCAGCTCTTCAAGTCCGGGAGTGGATTTCTCTTTGTCAGTGACTTCATCCAGTGTATGATCCAGCAGGTTCTCGGCAGAAGCAGATTCATAATCATCAAATGCAAGAACCGCACTGGAGATCAGCAAATAAGGATTTATGCCAATGGCAGATCGGATTGTGGAGCCGGGATCTTCCTGGGAGCTGACAGAGGCCAATATTCCCTTGTTAAGCAATAAGACCGAATCTCTGTTGCTTGATATTGGCAGTAGAGTGTCAATGACCTCGTCAAAACTCATCCTGGTATAGTCAAATATTCCGAGGGAAAATCCACAAATCAGGTTGAGTATTTCCCTGATCCCTGCGTCATTTTTATAACTGTCCTCCATTTGCCCGAATGCGTTTGCCTCCTTTTTTGAAATCCTGTCAATCAGTTCAATAACAACTCTCCAATTGCTGACATCATTTTTACTTTCAGGAATATTCAATACTTCAATTTGTACAATTCCTGAGTTAATTAACATAAATTCTGAAAGTTTCGAATTGAACAAATTGACATTGGCGGATGTAACCTCATTTGCCAGGCATTTGGCCATGGCAGTAAATGATGTGCCCTTATAATTTGAGGTTTCAAAGTTTGTTTTACCGGACAGATCTTTTTGCTCCTGAGAAAGACAAAATAAATTAATTGCCTTAATAACCTCATCCTGGGAAATTAATGTCCCTGTCGCAGGACTAAAAACCAGGGTCCATATTCTACTCCCATTGTTAAAGAAAGTACAATGTATTGCGATATCAAATTCTACTCCGGGTCGTGTTCTGTTTAGTTGTACATTCCGTCCTTCGGAAGTATAAATGACAGATTCCGGGAACCCGACTGTACAAGGTATCTTGTTTGAACCTGTCAGACAGAAAGACCGGTAAGGAGGTTTTTCCTGGAACCGGTACAAAAACAGATCAAACTCAAATGATCCAAGTATTTCACACCTGTCTCCCTGTAAATCAATAGCCCCGTTGTCTGGATCAATTTCTGCAAAATGATATGCAACAGACATTGCCCGGAATTGAAAATTGTCTGCTTCATGAGTGATCCGGACATTTTGTTTCAAGGATTCTTTTTTTAACTCCCTGGCTTGTGATAACTCTTCATTTTTCATTTTCCGGCAAGCATTTAAGTGTTAAGCAATTATCATCTGAAGCTTCATTGATACTCATTATCATTTCTCTGAAGTCTGCATCATTATACGGTTCCGGTATACCTAACGACTGGTAAAATACTTCCAGGAATGAAATCAGATCGGATTTTTCAATTTTATCTTTCAATCCCGTCAGGGATGGAAAAATAAGCAGATACAGATTATGCACCTTGTTTCTCCCCTTCCCCAGCGAGGGCTGGGTATAATTTATGTCTATCCATTTTGCTCCTAATTTTGAAAACACCCGTAACCTCTCCCATGGATCAAAAGAATCATTGACCGTCTTCCAGGGAATATTGGATTCAAAATACACCGCTTTAACCTCATCCTTGCCTTTTGCATCGACGACTGATCTGATGCCATTCCCAATTAAAAACCGGGAGACACCCCGTCCCCTGAATTCATTGTCAACCAGGATATAAGTAAGCAAAAAGCATTTACATTCGGCATAATACTCGATAACAGTCCCACCCATCACCTTATCCTCCGATACAGCTAAAATGATCGTCGTCTCCGGGAAATACCTCTCCCGGCTTTCCAATTTAATCCTGTCAGTGATAATTTGCGGATCTTCCCGTTCATTAACGTCCGGAAAGTTGGCTTCATACAGTTTAAAAAAGAGTGCCAGCTCCTTGGCGTAGCTATCGGGTAATTGTGGTTGGTCAATGATGATCTTCTCCATGTTGTTGCCGAAATATTTGCATAAATGTAGGGATTTGGATGCCAATTTCGCTGTATCCGGACTGATATATTGGTAAATTATGGTTAACAAATAATTGGAAGTCACACTTTACTGCAAAAAGCAGGAATCGTCCGGATCCACCTTTTCTTGTGAAATGGTTTAAGTAAGGGTCAGGTTAATTTGATCGGCCACAAATCTCCTTAACCCGCATTCTGATTGAGCTATTGACTGTATCCGAAAATTTATTCGTATTTAGTCCTAATTAAAATAGCAAACATCATCTGAAATTGATATTTTTGCCGACCACTATGAGATTGCCAATGGGTAATTGACAATGGACAATAATATTAAATGATTGTATAACAAAGTTTTATGAGTATTGAGGTAAGATATTTCCGGTATTCAATTATTCATAAAACAGGTTTTACGCACATAGATTTAAAACAAAACTACGATGCCTTTACACAATTCAGTCGATCGCAAAATACTGAAGGAGAACCTGATGGCCGAAACGTTCCTCAGGAAAACTATATCTTTTTACCGCTATTTTATTCTGGATAACCCGCTGGAATTCAGGGATCAACTATACCGTGAATGGTCAGGAATGAATTGCTTTGGAAGGATTTACATCGCCAGGGAAGGTGTCAACGCACAAATGAGTGTTCCGGAGAGCAGGATGGCGGATTTCCTGGAATCATTGCGCAGTTTCCCGATATTCGACAACATTCCCGTCAAGTATGCCATCGAAGACAATGGCAAATCTTTCTACAAGCTTTCCATCAAAGTGAGGCCCAAGCTGGTGGCAGACGGACTGAACGATGATGCCTTTGATGTGACCAATGTAGGAAAGCACCTGAATGCCAGAGAATTTCACGACCTCGTCGGAACCGGCGAACACATTGTGGTGGATATGAGAAATCACTACGAATCGGAAATCGGGCGATTTAAGGGGGCCATATGCCCTGAAGCGGACACCTTCCGTGAGGAACTTGCCATGGTAACTGATTTGCTGAAAGATAAAAGGGAGGCGAAATTGTTGTTGTACTGCACCGGGGGAATTCGCTGCGAAAAGGCCAGCGCTTATCTCAAACACCACGGGTTCAGTGATGTTAACCAACTACACGGAGGGATCCTGGAATATGCACGAAACATCAAACAACTGAACCTGGAATCTCATTTCATCGGAAAAAACTTCGTGTTCGATGAACGCATGGGGGAATCAGTCGACGGGCAGGTCATCGCTCATTGCCACCAATGTGGCAAGCCCTGCGATGTCCATTCGAACTGTGCCAACGACCTTTGCCATTTGCTGTTTATCCAGTGCAGGGAATGCGCAGAAAAATATGAGCATTGCTGTTCTGCTGAATGCCGCAACCAGAAAAATAATTCTAAAGCTGAAAATCCGGATACCAGGAAAATGGCTGACTTTAAATCTGGCAACGGAAGCGTTTACCGTAAAAGCTTCAGGCTGGCCAGAACTAAAGACATGTCGACTTCAGATTCACTGAAATAATCAGGAAATTATAAAATACTGACTGATAATCAGGCAATTAACCTCCAATTCGTAAAAATTGAAGATTTGGAAGGTCTGATATAAAAAGATATTTTATATTTATCATTATTAAGTCTAAATTAATTTTAAAAAATAACACCCTCAAATTCAAAGCATTTCAAAATCAGAATAAGCTCTGGATCATTGAAAGGTGACATCCGGAAAGAGATTTACGGATTTTGAAATACCCATCCTGACCTGTCAGGACCAACCAACAATGAATTTTTGGCTATTAGCTTCGCTGATCTTCGATTCCATTTGGCAAATAAAAAACAAGTTATGTAAAAGTGAAACGACTCAAATCAAATATAAATACACTGGAAGGAAAGTTTGAAGAGAAAATCAGAGTATACGGGGAGTTGATGAAAGTTTTTCATTCCAGGATGAATAACATTTTTGCGCGTGACAATGATCCTTCCGTTATCAGGCATCGTTCCCGCGGGAAATTGGATGCCAGGAGCAGAATTGACTTACTGACCGACGAAAAAACACCCTTTCTGGAACTTTCGCCCATGGCCGCTTATGGCCAGTATGACAACCAGTTCCCGTCAGCAGGCATTATTACCGGGATTGGACGGGTTCACGGCAAGCCATGCATGATAATTGCCAACGATGCAACGGTAAAGGGGGGCACTTATATCCACGAAACGGTAAAGAAACATCTTCGCGGTCAGGAAATTGCATTGCATAACCACTTGCCATGCATTTACCTGGTCGACTCAGGGGGTATATTTCTTCCGGAGCAGTCCAGAATCTTCCCTGACCAGGATGGGTTTGGACGCATATTTTACAACCAGTCACAGATGTCCGCTGCCGGAATACCGCAAATATCCATTGTGATGGGATCCTGTACTGCCGGCGGTGCCTATGTGCCTGCCATGAGTGACGAAACAATAATTGTAAGGAACCAGGGGACCATTTTCATTGGCGGACCTCCCTTGGTGAAGGCTGCAACCGGTGAAGAAATTACAGCAGAGGAGCTTGGAGGGGCCCTGGTGCATACCGGCATATCAGGGGTGGCTGACCACCTGGCTGAGAATGAAATCGATGCCATCCGGATTTGCCGCAATATTTTCGAACTAATTGAGCCCAATGAATCGCAGGAATATGAATCGGTTCCCATCGAGGAACCGGCTTTTGACACAAAAGAAATTTACGGATTAGCTCCTGTAGATGTAAGAAAACCAGTTGAGATACGCGAAATTATCGCCAGGATTGCCGATGGCAGTAATTTTGAGGAGTTTAAGCAAAATTTCGGACAGACACTTGTAACCGGTTATGCGAGGATCCTGGGTTTCCCGGTAGGAATTGTTGGCAATAACGGATTTCTCACATCAGAAGCATCACTCAAAGGGGCCCATTTTATAGAAATCTGCAATTTCCGTAAAATACCTCTCCTTTTTCTTCAGAATATCTCCGGGTTTATTGTCGGGAAAAAATACGAACACGAAGGAATCGCCCGTAACGGCGCTAAATTGATTCATGCCGTCGCAACTGCCGTTGTTCCAAAAATAACTGTCATTATCGGCGGGTCATTCGGAGCAGGAAATTATGCAATGGCAGGCAGGGCATACAACCCTGATTTCCTGTTCATGTGGCCAAATGCAAAAATTGGAGTCATGGGAGGCCAACAGGCCCGGGAGGTACTTGACTCGATAAAAAGTAAAAATCAGGAAAATCTTTTAAACAGGTTTGAAGAAGAGAGTTCGGCATACTACAGCACTTCCAGACTTTGGGACGACGGGATAATTGATCCCGCAGATACCAGGACTGTGGTTGGACTGGCCATTTCAATTGCTTCAAACAAAAAAACAGCTCCGCCTAAAAATGGAGTATACAGAATGTAGACCCTTAAAATTAATTGAAATGAAATTGAAATCATTTGTAACAGAAGTATATCAAGCTATCGATAGTGCAGATGCGAAAAAGTTCGCCTCCTATTTTGAACAAAACGGAAGTTTTCGTTTTGCCAATAATCCAGAAGTAACTGGAATTTCTGCAGTAGAAGCTTATGTTGACGGATTTTTCAAAAGTCTGAAAAAAGTTGCGCACTCCAATCTGGAGTCCTGGAGTACCGGAGATGTCATTTTTGTAAATGGCGTAGTACAATATACCCGCCACAATAACACAATGCTGGAACTCCCTTTTTCCTGCACCTGGAAAATGCAGGATCAGCTGATCAAACAATACCAGATTTATATCGATAGTTCTGAACTGTATCAATAAATATCAACCTCCAGTAACTCCTTTTCTTAAACTCATGGAAGATTATCAGACTATCCGGGCTGAATTTGACGGACCGGTTGTTACTCTCTGGCTTTCACGGCCGAAAGTGCACAATGCGCTGAATGAGGTTATGATCCTGGAAATTAACCGGTTTTTTTCCGGGATTGAGGAATCAACGGAAATTCGTGCCGTAATTATCAGGGGCAGGGAAAAATCTTTTTGTTCGGGCGCTGATCTCCGTTGGATGAAAAATGCCTTCGTCCTTAGTCCTGAGGAAAATTTAAAGGAGAGTGAAGAGCTATCCGCCATGTTCAGGGCAATCTTTGAAAGCAGTAAGATCGTGATAGCCGTTGTTCATGGCAACGTTTTCGGCGGAGGTAACGGATTGGTGGCAGTCTGCGATTTGGCTTACTCGCTTCATGATGCAAGGTTCTCACTGAGTGAAACCCGGATTGGAATGGCAGCAGTCTCTATTACCCCCTATTTGCTGCAGAAAATAGCAGCTTCAGACCTGAAGGAATTGATTTTTTCAGCAAAAATCTTCGGGGGTGAGGAGGCTGTGAAATACGGATTGGTGAACCAGTCCTTTTCTACACAAGAGGCTATGGATCTGCATGTTAACAATATAATTGACCAGGTTATGGCGAACGGAACGCATGCCCTGGTGACCTCAAAACGACTGATTAACCAACTAACAATGAGACAAATAGCTGATATATTGGAGCAAGTTCCGGGAATTTTGGCCAATACCAGGGTTTCCCAGGAAGCCGTTGAAGGATTCTCGGCCTTTTTGGAGAAAAGAAAGCCAAACTGGTAATTCAAACAAAGGGCTGCAATACATGTAAAGCATTGTTATTAAACAATATAATGGAATTACTGAATAAATTATTAGTGGCAAACAGGGGTGAAATAGCGTTGCGGATCATCAGGTCGGCAAAGCTGTTGGGAATAAAGACTGTCGCTATTTATCCAGAATCCGAAAAAGAGTCCGGTTATGTGTCGCTTGCAGATGAAAAAGTTTCCCTCGGAGATGATGACCTGAATTATACCTATTTAAATATCCGTAAGATAATTGATATTGCCGTTTCTACAGGATCTTCCGCCATACATCCCGGGTACGGTTTTTTATCGGAAAATCCGGACTTTGCACAGGCGTGTAAAGACAATCAGATCATTTTCGTTGGTCCGGAACCAGGTGTACTGAGGCTTATGGGTAACAAACCGGATGCAAAGGAACTTGCCGGAAACCTTGGAATACCAGTTGTTTTGAGTTACAGGATAGATCTCCGTTCGGATCTTACCGGAATAGAGATTGCCTATCCTGCCTTGATTAAGGCATCCTGTGGTGGCGGAGGCAAAGGCATGAAAATCGTTAACAACCTGGAAGAATTAATGAACCAGGTAAGGCGATCATCCCGAACGGCCATGGAATATTTTGGCAACGGAGAACTCTTTGTTGAACAATATATTCCATATGCCCGTCATGTCGAAGTTCAGATCATCGGCGACACATTTGGAAATATGGTCCATTTGTATGAGAGGGAGTGCTCCATTCAGCGAAATCATCAAAAGATTGTGGAAGAAGCGCCCGCTCTCTTCCTGTCGCAGGAATTACGTGACAATTTACTCTATGCGGCCATTCAAATAGGGAGAGCGACCGGCTACACAGGAGCAGGAACCGTTGAATTCCTGGTGGATAAGTCAGGGAATTATTTCTTTATGGAGATGAATCCCAGGATTCAGGTCGAACATGCTGTTACAGAAGAAATTACAGGAATAGATATCGTCTGTGAACAATTGAAAATTGCCTCAGGACTCCCGCTTTCATTCAGACAGGAACAGGTGGCCATCACCGGTCATGCCATTGAAGTAAGGGTATATGCCGAAAATCCTGCAAAGGAGTTTCGACCCTCGTCTCAACCGGTTCTCTCAATAAATCTGCCTGAAGACAGTGATATCAGGATAGAAGCGGATATGAAAGCCAGCCAGGGTGCAGAGAAAAATTTTGACCCTTTGCTCCTCAAACTGATCGCCCGTGGTGAAAACCGGAGCAAAGCGCTTAACGTACTCAGGGACAGCATAAAATATTTAAACATCATTGGCCCGGAAACAAATACCGGCTACCTGGAAATGATACTTGGTCATCCCCGGTATCAACAAGACAACCTGTCAGTCGAATTCTGCAAGTCGCACCACCGGGAGCTCATCAGATATGAGGAAAGAAAGGCAGATCCGGAACACCTGCCCTATCTCGCCGGACTGGCCATTGTTAATGCTTACCTGCGAAATGAAAGATCCGCAGATTCTGATCCCTGGAATTATGTTGGTTATTGGCGAATTACATCACCAACCATTCCTGTCACAGTAAATGACAAAACCTATAGGGTCTGCCTGACCGGACTTGACAAATCCATGCCCTCTTTCAGGCTGAACGGAGTTGAAACAAGCATAAGGACAGTTGACAGGTCCGGAGATTGCATCGAAATGACCATCAAGGATGTAACCCACAAAATAAATTATTACCTGTCTGACGCGGGCGATATCAGAATGTGTATCGGCAATATCCAATACACGGTCACATTCCCGAACCTTCTGAAAAACTATCCCGAAACCGGAGTGTTGCCGGATCATGGAACAATAGCCGATTCATCAGAGGTCATCTCACCTTTACACGGTAAAGTTCTGGATATATATATCAAAGAGAATCAGCTAATTAAAAAAGGAGACCCCTTACTCGTGATAGAAGCAATGAAAAGTGAGAACCACATTCTCTCGCACAAAGATGCCAGAGTGAAAAAAATTTCCGTCAAAGTAGGAGCACAAGTCACCGACCGAATGCCCCTGATAATCCTGGAGGACTAAAATGAACGAACTATTAGACATACGGACAATAGAGTACCGTAAAAAGATCAGGGCATTTTCCGAATTGAATATCAAGCCCATAGCCATTGAGCAGGATGTGAAAGAAGAATTCCCTGTAAACCTTGCAAAACAAATGGGAGGAGCCGGTCTGTTCGGTATCACCCTCCCTGTAGAATACGGTGGACAAGGGCTGGATTATCTTTCCTATATAATTGCCATTGAGGAAATTGCCAGGATTGACAGTTCACCTGCGGCAACTGTGGCAGCGCACAACTCGCTTGGGATTGCCCCTATTTTCACCTTTGGAACGGAAGATCAACGGATGAATTACTTACCTGGCTTATGTACGGGGGAAAAATTGTGGGCTTTTGGCCTTACGGAGACCAATGCCGGTTCAGATGCCAAAGGAGTCGAAACTGTAGCAAGACTAGAAGGGAATCAATGGGTTATCAATGGTTCCAAGCTATTTATCACAAATAGTTCCTCGGCTATTGCCTCAGGGATTACGATTCAGTCAATTACCGATATCAGAAACGGGGAAAAGGAGTTATCAGCCATCCTGGTCGACAGATCCACTCCAGGTTATTCAACGACTCCAATAAAAGGGAAACTGATGTGGAGAGCTGCTGACAACGGGAGACTCACTTTCAAAAACTGTGTCGTTCCGGCTTCAAACCTTCTGGGGCAAAAGGGAGAGGGAATGAAAATCATGCTTTCCACCCTTGATTCCGGCAGACTTTCTATTGCAGCCATGGGCCTGGGACTTGCCCAGGGCGCTTTTGAAATGGCACTGGAGTATGCGCAAAAAAGGAAACAGTTTGGCAAACAACTTATAGAATTCCAGGGAGTTTCTTTCAAGCTGGCTGAAATGGCCACAAAAATTGAGCTGGCAAGAAATACCCTTTACCATGCCTGCCGTTTAAAAGATGCTGGTTTACCGTTCGCGACGCAGGCTGCAATTTCAAAACTCTATTGCTCCGAGATTGCAAAGGAGGTATCGGATGAATCACTTCAGATTCATGGAGCAATCGGATTTTTGCGTGAGAACCACATTGAAAGGTTTTATCGTGATCAACGATTGCTGCAAATAGGAGAAGGCACCTCTGAGATTTTGAAAATGGTCATTTCCCGAAATATTATTAAGACCCATTCTAAATAACAATGGAAATCATCAAAAAGGCGGAAAAAATCTTGAGAACCAATCACCAGGATATCCCTGACCGCAAGTCAGACCATATCAACCTGGCTCTCCATATGCAATCTTTGGTCAAAGAACTGGACAGCCGGTTCTTTTATGAACCTATGATATCCGGTTTTCCAAAGGAGAATACGGAGACTGTCCCTTTTGCAGGTAAAATCCTGAGGGCCCCGTTATGGGTTTCGAGTATGACCGGCGGGCATGCTCTTTCCGGTACCATCAACCGCAACCTTGCACAGGCGTGCCGGGAGTTTGGAATGGGTATGGGGTTGGGATCCTGCCGGAGGTTGCTCGAGGATGACGCAAACTTCGATGACTTTAACATGAGACCGATCATTGGCGATAGTCAGCCTTTTTTCGCAAATCTGGGGATTGCGCAGGTCGAAGAACTTGTCGAAAATAAAAAGACCGACATCTTGCGCCGCCTGGTAGATCATTTGCAGGCCGACGGGTTGATTATACATGTCAATCCGTTGCAGGAATTTTTCCAGCCTGAAGGAAATATCATCCACCATCCGCCAATCGAAACGATTGAGAAACTATTTCAGTCGATTGATTTTCAAATAATTGTGAAGGAGGTCGGACAAGGATTCGGACCTCAGAGCCTGAGAAGGCTATTGCAGCTTCCTCTTGCAGCCATCGAATTTGGGGCTTTCGGAGGCACTAATTTTTCAAAAATAGAAAACAGCCGGCAACAGCTTCATCAAAGATCAAAATACCAACCCTTTGTAAATGTCGGGGTAACCGCGGAAGAAATGGTTGACCTGGTCAACGGGATAGTTAACTCCGGGCAAACGCCTGTTTGTAAACAACTTATCATCTCTGGCGGCATAAGGAACTTCCTGGACGGATTTTACCTGACCCGGAAATCAGTTTTGCCGGCAATCTACGCGCAAGCCTCCCTGTTCCTGAAATACAGTCGGGGAGATTATGCTGAATTACAGCAATTTATACGAGAACAGATTGAAGGATACAAAATGGCAGAGAGCTATCTTACTTTAAGAAGGCCTGTATAATCTCGGAGAACGGAATGTGCTAATATGCTAATGTGCTAATGTGCTAATATGCTAATATGCTAATATGCTAATGTGCTAATGTGCTAATGTGCTAATGTGCTAATGTAAGATGGCATGCTTTGGTAGCAAAAGGGATGCTGAATGTGCGATTGTATTATAAATGTGAAGGTTATTAAGAATGACTATACATTCTGCAAAACAAAATTACAGTTGATTTGAAAATGGAAGTAATATCAGGATTTTCAAAACTTAACAGGGAACAAAGGATTGCCTACCTCACCGGACATTCCAAACTGAATGTTTCAGAAGGCACTCATTTTCATGACTTTGATGCGCCTGAACAAGAAAATCAACGGGTATTTGAGGACATGATCGAAAATTACATCGGTAATTTCCCTTTGCCCATGGGCGTTGTAACCAACATGGTACTCAATGATGAGTCTTTGGTAATTCCTTTTGTGACAGAAGAAAGTTCTGTGGTGGCAGCAGCCTCCAAAGCTGCAAAATTTTGGGCTTCAAGAGGAGGTTTCAGGGCGGTAGTCATCTCAATGACTAAAAAAGGACAGGTTCACTTTACCTGGAACGGTGACAAAGGAAAGATCGCCATCCTCTTTCCCGAAATCAGGAAAAAACTGCTCAACGCCTGCATTAACCTGACAGAAAAAATGAGAGAACGGGGAGGTGGAATTGCTGATATACAACTTATTGATAAAACCGGTGAACTGGCTGACTATTATCAGCTGGATGTTTCCTTCGAAACTGCAGAAGCCATGGGGGCAAATTTCATCAACAGCTGCCTGGAAGCATGTGCCTCAACCTTACAGAATCTTCCGGAAATGAATTCGCAAGGGAGCCACGTCGGGATTATCATGTCCATCCTTTCCAACTACACGCCTGAATGCAAGGTAAATTGCCATGTGGAATGTCCTGTCATTGAGCTAAAGGAATGGGATAGTATTCTTCCCGGAGAAGCTTTCGCAAGAAAATTCAGGCAGGCAGTGGATGTAGCCAACATCGACATCTCAAGGGCTGTCACCCACAACAAGGGGATCTTCAATGGGATCGATGCTGTAATGGTAGCATCTGGAAACGACTGGAGAGCAGTGGCCGCATCAGCCCACGCCTATGCCTCAAGAGATGGAAATTATAAAGGATTAACCACTATAAGTCTGAAGGATAATATTTTCCGGTATGAACTAGAACTTCCGTTATCAGTAGGAACCGTGGGAGGTATCACTCAAATTCATCCGGTAGTGAAAAAGGCTATGGCAATGATGAATCATCCTGATGCCAGAAAACTGATGATGATTGCGGCTGCATCAGGACTTGCTAATAACTTTTCAGCAGTATCCTCACTGATTACCACAGGTATTCAGAAAGGACATATGAGAATGCATCTGACCACAATATTTAACCAACTGAATGTCAATAAAGAAGAACGGGCAAGTGCGCTAAGTCACTTTAATGGAGTTACTGTAAGTTTTGCAGCAGTGGAAGCATACATCAAGCAAATCAGAATTGAAAAATGAGTTTGAGCTATCCTGAAATAAATAGGTTTGAATCGAGAGCCAAATTAATGGTGTCAGGTGAATACCTGGTACTTAAAGGAGCGCTTTCGCTTGCTTTGCCGCTAAAATATGGTCAGAAATTAACGGTGAAAGTATCAGAAGGAGCACCTGTAATATTTTGGAAATCAATAATTAAAGGCAAACCGTGGTTCTCTGCGACCATTCAACTCCCCCATTTTAGGGTAATCGATTCCAATTTGCCGAAGATATCCGAAAAACTCCGCCGTATATTGAAGGCAGCCAAAGAATTAAATCCCGGTTTCCTGGCATTGCAACAAGAGTACTCGATCACCTCAGAAATGGATTTTAATCCCGCATGGGGTATCGGATCAGGCAGCTCTTTGGTATCCAACATTGCTTACTGGGCCAAATGTGATCCTTTTACACTCAACAGGATGATATTTAAAGGATCAGGGTATGATATAGCCTGCGCAAGATCCTCACATCCAATTATCTATGAAACAACAGAAAATACACCCTCCTACCGTGAAGCGAATTTTCAGCCTCTTTTTCACGGGAACCTATATTTTGTCTACCTGAACAGGAAACAAAACACCATGAAAAGCATCCGTGATCTGGGCCTGGCATCTGTTTCATCCGGTGATACTGATGCCATCTCAGCGTTGACCCTTGGAATGGAAAAAGCTGAAAACCTTACCTGCTTTCAGTCACTTATGAACCAGCACGAGGGAATAATCAGCAGGATCATCCGAAAAACTCCGGTCAGAGAATCATTGTTTGGTGATTTTTCGGGATCAGTAAAATCTCTTGGCGCCTGGGGCGGTGATTTTGTACTGGCAGCTTCAGATGAATCAGAAGATTACGTACATAAATATTTTACAAATAAGAATTTAACTACCCTATTTAATTACAACGAAATCGTATTGGACAAGAAATTTTCAGAACCGGTACCTCCGCAAACCGGAAGCAAAGAATTTACGCTGCAAGTGCAGAATGATTAAGGTCAGATAACAATGAAGAGCGAAAAAAACATAAAAATTGGATGGAGAGCCCCTGCCAACATTGCCCTGGTTAAGTACTGGGGTAAAAGGCAGGGCCAGCTTCCTGAAAATGGATCAATTAGCATTACCCTGGATCAGTCTTCAACTACTACCTACCTGTCATTTCAAAAAAAGAAGCAGGAAGATCGGGCGATTGATATGAAGTATTTCTTTCAGGGCAAAAAGCATGAGAAATTTCGTGAAAAAATAGCCGGATATTTAAATGTTTTACTGCATGAATTGCCATTTTTGATTGATTATCAATTAATTATTCATAGCGAAAATAATTTTCCACATTCTGCCGGGATAGCCTCCTCTGCCTCCTCCATGGCGGCACTGGCACTTTGCCTGGTAAGTATGGAAGAGTTGGTCACAATCAAAAAACTGCCGGAAGCGGATTTCTTCCGGAGAGCATCCTTTCTTGCCCGGCTTGGTTCGGGCAGTGCATCCCGCTCGGTGTACGGGGGAATTGTAAGCTGGGGACAAATAGATTCAGTCAAACATTCATCCGACGATTATGCAACTCCCTTTCCACTACCCGGGGAGAGCAGATTCAGACACCTGAGAGACAGCATATTGATTGTCAGTTCGGAAGAAAAAAAATTCTCCAGCAGTTCGGGACATGCCTCGATGGCTGATCATCCCTACCGGGCTGGAAGAATTGCGCAGGCAAACAGCAATGTGAATAAAATGACAGAAGCAATCCTGAAAAATGATTTCCAGTCCCTGATTAAAATATCTGAGCATGAAGCACTTTCGCTTCATGCGTTATTGCTCTCTTCTTCCGCCGGTGTAATGTTGTTAAAACCTGATACCCTCCGGATCATTGAAGAGATTAGGCGATTCAGGGAATCGACAAAACTGGACCTGTTTTTCTCCATTGATGCAGGACCAAATGTTCACCTGATCTACTTTGAAGATCAGCGGAATATGATTCTTCCGTTTGTTCAGCAGACACTCAGTAAATATTGTGAGCAGGGCCAATGGATAGATGACAGAATCGGAAGCGGGCCAATAAAATTGACAGTACCAATTGACAACTGATATGGATTTCCCTGGGAAAATACTACTGTTTGGTGAATATGGCATCCTGTTGAACTCGATGGCGCTGTCACTCCCTTATCACCGCTATTCGGGCAGGTTCAGCTTTGCCGGTACGTCTGACAACCTTCAACAGCAAAAGGTAACAGGATCGGTGGATGAATTAAGCAGGTTGTACCGTTACTTAGAATCATTAAAGAATAGATTCAACTTCCTCGACCTGGAACGTTTCGAATTGGACTTAAAGAAGGGATTGTATTTTGACTCTTCCATTCCGGTCGGATCCGGCCTTGGTAGTTCCGGTGCCCTGACTGCCGCGCTTTACTCCAGGTATCTGATTAATCCGGACGGGAATCTTCCTGCAGAGGCCAGGAAACATCTTTCCTCCATCGAGACATGTTTTCACGGGCAAAGTTCCGGAATTGATCCGATAACTTCGTTCCTGAAAAAACCGGTGTTACTGGAGAATCTCACTGCAACCTGCAAAACTGCCGATCTTTCCAGGTTTTTGGAAACATATACCCTCTACCTAGTAAATACACGTTTCATGGCCAAAACGAGTGAACTTGTTGGCAAATTTATGGCAGATTACCAACATCCCATTTACAGGAAAACAATTGATAAACAATACATACCACTGATTGCCCAGACCATTGGTGCATTGCTCTCCGGCGACAATCACCTGTTTGAATTGTCGATGAAAAGCTACTCCCTGTTTCAGCTTACCCATTTCGGGAAAATGATCCCTGAAGAGATGAAAATACATTTTAAACATGGCATTGACAGGGATGATTTCTACCTGAAGCTCTGCGGATCGGGAGGCGGCGGATATATGCTGGCAATAACACGGGACAGGTCCAACACCGAGTCATTTTTTAATTTGAATCGACTTGATTACTTCGTTGTTGAACCCGAAGAAATTTCAACTAATCGTTTAGAGACCATTAATAAACACTTAAATTTTTAATTATCATGAAACAACAAAATAAGATTGTGGTGTGGCTCAATCAGATCAGGGCCAATTTTCTCATCCTTGCAGTACTATTGGTACTTATCGGTATCGCATTATCATACAAATATTTGCCTGCAGGTCATGTCATCCGGTGGTTTGATCTGGCATTGATTATTTTCGGAACCGTTATGGCACACGCCTCCGTAAACCTGTTTAACGAATATTCCGATCATCATACCGGGATAGACCACCACACAAAAAGGACCCCCTTCAGTGGAGGGAGCGGGATGATGAAGTCAGGGCTGACAAAACCTTCCGAAGTGCTGGCAGCCGCGGTTTTTACCCTTCTGGTTTCAGGCTCAATAGGAATTTACTATGGAATTATTGCCCACTGGAGTATTTTTGTGATAATTCTGACAGGTGCCTTTTCAATCCTTTTCTACACGCCTTTGCTGACTAAATTGATGTTGGGAGAACTATTTTCAGGACTGACACTGGGGACACTGGTGGTGCTTGGCACATTTATTTCACTGACTGCTACTCCCGGTCAGCCGCTGGAAACACTGCTGCCCTTCGAGGTGATCATGATCTCAATTCCCCCGGGAATACTGACTTCCCTGCTTCTTTTGCTCAACCAGTTTCCCGATTCGGAAGCAGACAAGAATGGCGGGCGAAAACACCTGGTTATCAAATTTGGAAACAGGAATGCGGCCTTTATCTATGCGGCAGGAGTGATTGCCACATTTGTCATCATCTTTGTTCTTCCCATTACAGGCGTCTCTTCGTTTTGGCTTTACCTGGGATTAATTCCGATTCCAATCATTTTTAAGGCAACCTCAACGGCCCTGAAATCGTATAACAATATTGACAGGCTGATTCCGGCGCTTGGTGCGAACATTGTAACGGTGTTACTGACTGATGCACTGATTGCTGCAGCCATATTTATAACGTTAATCCGTTAATTAATGATATCATCGGTTCAAAGGCTTCCCTCCTGGATGAAGACCCCTCTCCCATCAGGAAAGGAGTATATTTCCCTGAAAAACCTTGCTGCCAGTCAGCAACTCAACACCATCTGCGTAAGCGGCAATTGTCCGAACAAGGCGGAATGCTGGGGAGCCTCAACGGCCAGTTTCATGATCCTGGGTGAAAAATGCACCCGTAACTGCCGCTTTTGTGACGTCAAAAACATGATTCCCGATCCGGTGGACATGGAGGAGCCTCGCCGGCTGGCAGAGACGATCCGGGCACTGGGAATAAGGCATAGCGTAATTACCTCCGTCACGCGTGATGATCTCGAAGATGGCGGCGCGGCTTTCTGGGCGCTGACCATCAGGACAATAAAGGAGATGAACCCCGGGATTACCCTGGAGGCGCTGATTCCGGATTTCTTTGCCAATCAGGAACTGATCGGCAAGATTGTGAAAGCCGGTCCGGAAGTAATCTCTCACAACATGGAGACAGTCAGGAGACTGACACCCAAAGTGAGGGATATAGCCAGGTATGACAGGAGCCTGAAGGTCATGGAAATCATCGCGGCTTCCGGTCCAGTTCCCAAATCCGGCATCATGGTCGGGTTGGGGGAATCGGAAGAGGAGGTGTTTGAGACCATGGATGATCTGCTCAAAGCGGGTTGCAGGGTCCTGACTATCGGTCAGTACCTTCAGCCGTCGGCCCATCATCTGAAAATTGAAGAGTACGTAAAACCAGAAATATTTATCAAATACCGGGAAGCAGCCCTTGAAAAGGGATTCAGCATGGTCGAAAGCAGTCCGCTGGTCCGTTCATCCTATCATGCAGAAAAACATATACACGCTTAAATTACTAAAAATGAACAAAATACAACACTCTGTGATCCATCCGCTTAAGCAGCATCAGAAAAAAAACTCCTTTTACGCACGCATGAAAAAAATTTCCCTTTGCAAATTACTGGATATCAGGCACCTGACTGAATCAACCTATGTTATCAGGCTGGAAAAAAATGACTTTGAATTCAAGGCTGGTCAGTACCTGGTTTTAAACATTCCCGGGGAAAACAATGCGCGGGAATATTCAATTTACAGTCCGGACAATGTCCCTTACATCGATCTGCTTATCAAAGAGGTCACCGATGGCGATGTCTCGGTTAAGCTGAAGTCGCTTAGAATTGGCACAAAGCTTGAAATTTCCGGCCCGTTCGGTTTTTTTGTTTTAAGGGAGAACGATCAGAAAGAAAACAGGCATTTTACCTTCATTGCAACCGGAACCGGGATTTCTCCCTTCCGGAGCATGATCCTCTCCAATCCAGGCCTGAACTGCGAATTGATACACGGTGTTAAGTACAGCAATGAGGCATACGACTCAACTGACTATCCAACAAATAGTTACAGAATATGCACATCACAGGAGAGCGGCGGAGATTACCACGGTCGGGTTACACAGTATATCAAGGAAAAGGGAACCAGGAGTGATTCGGTTTACTATATATGCGGGAATTCACACATGGTAAACCAGGTGGCAGGATACCTTGAATTGAACGGAATCAGTCCTGAAAATATTCGGACTGAGGTGTTTTTCTGAGCTTATCATCCAATCAATCAGTTATGTATTCGAAGTATGAGCCAAGGGCATGTTCACGATGTGGCAAGAGTCATATTTGTACCCTTACGGTACAATGTCCATGCATGGAGGAGGTGTTTTTGGACGAACTGCTGGATCAAATCTCTTCCCACTACGAGGATTGCCTTTGCGCGGATTGTTTAAAAGAACTGAAGGACAACTGATTGTAACCCGTTTCTGAAATTCCTTTTTAGGTTTCGGCCTCAAAACGATTTTACGCCAAACACTTGGCCGTTTTTACAATTATTGATAGCTTCGGAATAATTCCCGCTACTACTTTACCGCGAGTGGCACAGACCGCCAACTGTAACGTAAACAACAATCAAACAGGGAATTAATAACTACTATTGTACAATTAATACTCTGCAGAGAGATTCTCAAACCGCAATCTATCATGAAGAATTCAAGGACTATTCTGACAGTTCTGCTAATGTTTGCACTGGCATTTTCTGTTTCGGCGAAAGAGATGTTTTACAATGTGACAGCTTTCGGGGCCAAAGGGGACGGTAAAACCAACAATACGAAGGCGATAAACTCGGCCATTTCTGTTGCCGCGAAGAATGGGGGTGGGACTGTCTTCTTCCCGGCAGGAAACTATCTCTCCTTCACGATTCACATGAAAAGCAACATCACACTTCATCTCGACCAGGGGGCGGTGTTGATTGGAGACCAGGAAGTTAACGGGGTCGGTTATGACCTGCCGGAGGAAGATGCCTGGTACAAAAAATTCCAGGACTTCGGTCACAGTTACTGGAAAAACAGCCTCATTTACGGTGACAGCCTGCGGGATATTGCGATAACAGGAAACGGAATGATCTGGGGGAAAGGCCTATACACATTTGATAAGCCCAATATCAAAGGTTCAGGGAACAAGGCAATCGGCTTGAAAAATTGCTTCAATGTGACGATCAAAGATATTTCCATCCTTCATGGTGGACATTTCTGCCTGCTTGCAACCGGCGTGGATAACCTCACTATTGACAATGTCCGGGCAGATGCCGACAGGGATGCATTCGATATCGACTGCTGCAAAAATGTCCGCGTTTCCAACTGCAACATCAACTCCCCCACTGACGACGGACTCTGCCTGAAGTCCTCTTTCGGACTGGGCTATGCAAAGGCGACAGAGAATGTCACCATCACCAATTGCCATGTTTATGGCTACGATCACGGAACTTTAATGGACGGTACCTTCAAAACCGAATTCCAGGACACAGACCCTAAGGCAAACCACTGTATAACAGGACGTTTGAAGATGGGAACCGAATCCAATGGCGGATTTAAAAACATTTCTGTTTCCAATTGTGTATTCGAACATTCACGGGGAATTTGTATTGAAACATCTGATGGCGGCCTGATTGAAGATGTGATAATCAACAACATCACGATGCGTGATGTAACAGATACACCATTCTTCATCCGCCTGAATGCACGCATGCGCGGTCCGGAACATACTCCGGTCGGAGTTTGCAGGCGAATCACAATCAGCAATATCAATGTTTATGATGTCGGCGGTCGGCCAAAATTCCCGGAACTGGGAGCAGCAATGGTCATGGGCATTCCCGGTCATTATATTGAAGACTTGTCGCTCAGCAATATCCGGATTTACTTTCGTGCAGGAGCAAAAAAAGAGGAGATCAACAAAGAGGTTCCCCAAAATATCGATATGTACCCGGATCCTTACCGCTGGCATACCCTTCCTGCCTACGGAATGTATTTCAGGTACGTGAAAGGACTGAGGGTGAATGATGTAGTGCTCCGCTATATGAATCGTGACGAGCGGCCTGCCTTTGTGCTGGAGGATGTTTCCGATGCTTCCTTTTACAACGTTGATGCCCAGATAGGAGATGGCGCTCCACAGTTCATCCTTAAAAACGTGACTAACTTCTCAGCCCACCAGGTAAATGGAGTGATTGACACAAAAATAGGAAAAACAGAAAAGAAGGAATTATAGTCAGTCGATTTTCTTTTCTTTGTCAGGACGTAACTATTGATTTATGTTTAACCAACAAACGTGTATTACTTGCTGACAAACAGTAAATTGCATCGATTTGTGCTCAGAAAATATCATCCTGTATCTACAAAAAATAAAAGACTAGCTATGAATCTTATCAATCGCATGTTGGCATTGATTCTTTTCTGTTCCGCAATCAATGCCGTGGCCCAAAAGAAAGTCAATATCCTGTCTGTTCCGGCAGGAAACGAATTTGCCAAAATAGATCCTGACGGGAGGACAATTTTACCAAGCGGGCGATTTTTAACTCCTGCCGGCAAAACGATCAGGATTACCAATGACCCTTTCGGCATGGCTCTGTCTCCGGATGGGAAAAAGGCAATAACCCTCCACAACGGAGTGTTCACCATCATTGATCTTCAGACTCTGAATGCTACCCGGGTTCCCAGTTATGACAAAAAAATCAAGTCGCCCTTGTCCAAAGGATCCTTCCTGGGTGTAGCATTCTCCGGAGATTCCAAAACAGTGTATCTGAGTGGAGGAGACAATGGTGCAGTTATCAAGTACGACACTAAAAACCTGGCGAGGCTTGATTCCATCTCGCTGAACGGGGTCGTGGGCGGTACCGATTATGGAGACAGCTTTACATCAGACCTGGTCCTGAATGAAGCCGGAAATGAGTTGCTGGTTCTGGACAGAGCTAATTTCAGGATGGTCAGGATTGACTTAGCCTCAGGAAAGGTTAAGGCATCTATCCCTGTTGGCCGTCTTCCATTTGGGTTAACCCTGAGTCCGGACAAGCAGACCGCACTTGTTGCCAATGTCGGGATGTATTCCTATCCGCTGATAACCGGCGCAACACCCGAAAATATTGATTCATTGATGATTTCCCATCATCCATACGGTGACAATACCGAAGAGTCTATCCATGGGACAGTGGTAGAAGGACGCAAAATCCCTGGAGTAGGAAGCCCGCTTCATCCCGATGCGATGAGCGTCTTTACAATCGATCTGAAGTCCAACAAGGTCATTGACAAATTCAAAACCGGCCATCAGATTGGCCAGATGATTGAAGATGCCGAAGTCGTTGGCGGAGCAAGTCCGAACTCAATAGCCGTAGGAAAGCAGTTTGCCTATGTGACCAATGCCACCAACGACAATATTTCGGTCATCGACTACAAAAATCACAAACTTGTCGGCCATATTCCCATCCTGGCCGATCCGAAAATTGACAAATTCCGTGGATTGCTGCCTTTTGGTATCGACCTGAGTAAAGATGAAAAAACACTTTATGTGGCTTTGCTGGGATTTAATGCAGTAGCCGTTATCGATGTGAATTCCAGGACAACAAAAGGGCTGATTCCTTCCTGCTGGGGGCCTACACGCGTTAAACTGTCTAACGATGAAAAAGAAATTTATATTACTACCTGCAGAGGTTTTGGTGCGGGACCCAACGGAGGCAAAAATTTCGTATCGCCAATACAGGGATATTATGTTGGTGATATTCAGCTGGGCAGCTTTCAGAAAGTCAGCAATCCGGATGCTGCTCAGCTGGCAATCTACACAAAACAAACCATCGACAATACTTTCAGGACTATCAGTGTAGTAGATGACGGCAAAAATCCGTTGCCTCCATTGCCGGGATTGCGGAAATCTCCGATAAAATATATCGTTTACATCACCAAGGAGAACAGAACCTACGACGAAATTTTCGGCCAGCTGAAAAATGCCAATGGGGACAGCACACTTGCCCGGTTTGGCATCAACAATGAATATACCTTGCCCGATTCACTCAAGAAGAAATTTCCGCATCTGCGGATCAGTCCAAACCATCTCAAGGCGGCCACACAGTGGTCATTCTCTGATAATTACTATTGCGACAGCGACGCTTCCATCCACGGACATCACTGGATGATGGGAGTAATACCCAATGAATGGGTCGAGGCAAATTCGAGTGTTTCAAAATCAGCCGAGATTTTTTCCAAGGCTCCCGGAAGGCGTTTCCCTTCTACCACGGGAAGCATGGACCCTGAAGATTACGCTGAAATTGGAGGGCTCTGGGAGGCCCTTGACCGGAAGAATGTACCTTTTTACAACTTTGGGGAGGCCAATGAAACCGGACACGTGCGCGAGGAATGGTTTGATACCAATACAGGAGCGGCCCATGGCGTGATGGTTCCCATGCAAAAAGCGCTGTTCCCAAGGACGAGCCACGATTATGCAGGATTCAACATGAATATTCCCGACCAGTACCGGATGGAGCAGTTTGAAAGGGAGTTTACCCAAAAATGGATCAAGGGGAAAGAAAAACTGCCATCACTGATCACCATGCAGGTTCCCAATGACCATGGCGCAAAAATACGGCCCGAAGATGGTTACCCTTATCCACAATCCTTCATGGCAGACAACGACCTGGCTGTCGGACGAATCCTTCATTTTCTTTCCAGGACAAAATACTGGAAGAACATGCTGGTCATCATCACTGAAGACGACCCGCAGGGAGGAGTTGATCATATTGACGGACACCGCTCTGTACTGATGATGGCAGGTCCTTATGTGAAAAGAGGTTACGTGTCACACACACATGCCAATTTCGGTTCAATCCTTAAAACCATATACAATATTCTTAATGTTTCCTATGTCAATCAGTTCGATGTAACAGCTTCCTTGTTACAGGATTTTTTTACACCAGTGCCTGATTATACTCCTTATACCTTTGAAAAGCATGATCCACGGGTCTTTGATGCAGAAAAAGCGATGAAGAAATACAACAAGACCATCGACTGGCGGAAAATCGAACAAGGGCCTGAACTGGACAATGCAGAGGAAGAACGAAAGGTTCTTTACAGGAATCAATATGATAACGAGGAACAACAACGCAAGGCACTTTACAAAAACAAATAGGTAAATGTTTTGAAGTACAACTTCACTGGCACTTAAGAAATTGTAAAATTGGAACGTTGCTAGATGAGCCCGACTGTCGTGTCAAGGATAATCTTCCCTCCCATCTTCCAGGAGTTAGTTCTGTCTGTCAGATTCCGAGGGCACAAGAAAATAGTATCCCTGCACAAGGAACCGGAGACTGAGCTACAACTCACAAAAGGTCATGAAAAAACTATTTGCGAACTCACGTCAAGATTTTTAATTTCAACACTTTAACTCATATATTTTCAATTGAAAGCCGGTCGTCATTTAATTTTAGCAGTACCCGGATTATCCCTGGTTCTTTAACCCTGTACAAAGGATGAAGCCACAACAGCAACAACCACGACTACATCTTCAACAATTACCACAACCGGCACAAACAGGCTCAACACTCAAAATATGAACCAAATAAGTGTAGATTTAATTAAGGGGATTAATCATATGCCCGGTTGTCTGCCCGGGATAAATGCGTATTATTCTTATTATTAACACTTTAACCTGCATTCATTCCGGCATTCCATGCCTTAAAGATGGGTACTCATCTTGCCACAGTAAGATGAGTTTCCTTTATTAAACAGGGTCATAAAATACTTTTTATCATAACTGATTACTGGTCCTGCGAACAATTTCAGGATATCATGTCCGCCTTCCCGATTTGCTTGTCAAAATCTCAAAAAACAAATTAAAAATAAATTCCAAACCCATCTCATTAACCGAATCAATTAATTAACTTTGGTAGGCTATTCAATTTATTATCAACTCAAAACAACCCCAAAATGAAAAAAAATGTTACCCTTCACAGGATGTTCGCTCCAATTGTTTTAACATTAATGTTTGCAATGCTCACTCCGGTAATTGCCAATGCACAGGCAGGGAAAGCTGATTTTACAGGCAAATGGGCCTTAAACCAGGAAAAAAGCAAGCTGGGAGAAAATCAGGGTTTTGCCAGGATGCTCGGCGGAGATGTTATCGTCAGTCAGGAAGCCAATCTGCTGACGGTTGAAAGAACCCGGACCAACCAGAATGGTGAAAGTGTTACCACTACCATGAAATATACCCTCGATGGGAAAGAGAGCATAAACACATCGCAAAGAGGTGATAGTAAATCAGTTGCCACATGGTCTGCCGATGGCAAATCACTTTCCATTGCAACTAGCCGTACCTTCGATATGAACGGGGAGAAAATGACCATGAAATCTACTGAAGTGTGGTCACGTACCGATGCCGGCACCCTGTCTGTCAACTCTACAAGACAAGGACGTGACGGTGAAGAGATAAAAATTGATTTGGTTTACGATAAGAAATAACTTGCAAAATAAATGAAACGTCCTAAAATCATCAACCGATTTTAAGACGTTTCATTATAATCTATCCCAGGGAGATTTCAATAATCCCCAGAATTAAGAACAGGGATTGCAGAATACTTCCGCATCCGATCCGGTATACCAGGATGATTATCCGGAAAGACAAGAGAATCCAAAGAATCAGCCCGCACGAACCGGCTGATTCTTTGCGTTTATAAGTTTGCAAGCCACCTGCGGCATTTCCTGTTCCATTTATAAACAGGAGGAACAATCCGGGCAACAAAAATGAATCCAGTGGTGGAGTCAGCCAAAAGGTTCATAGGAACTCCCATCAGTTAAATGCCTTAAAGGAAATTATTTCATCAGCCTTTAAATCCGGCAGCCCTGTGCGAGCCATCGCAATAGGGCTTGTTCTCCGAATGACCGCAACGGCAAAAATGCAGTGTTTGTGTGGTCGACTTTTCTCCGTACTGGCCACTGATTTCTACAGGTCCAACGACTTCAATGGGTCCATTTTCAAAGAAAATTACTTTTATTTTTTCAGATTTTTGTTCCATAACTAATTGTATTTAAATAAAATGAAATGATATAATGATGTATAAAATTTATTGTTCTGTTCGAGTATTAAACGTGCATCGGTACTTCCATCAAAAGGATCTCAGCATCGGTATCTGCAGTGATGGTAAGGCCTTCGATCTCACTGATTCCAAATCCGTCCCTGGCATTTAGCGCCTGGCCGTTAATTGTAACATCACCGCTCAATACAAAGGCATAAACGCCATTGTCCTTCGCCTTGATTTTGTATTCAGTGCTGAATCCCTTGTCAAAATTTCCCAGATGAAACCAGGCATTCTGGTAAATCCAGACACCTTCATCCCCGGCATTGGGTGACAGGATCTGCTGCAGCTTGTTATGCCTTTCTGCAAGGTTAAGAGTAATCTGGTCATAACGCGGAGTAACATTCTTTTTGTTTGGGAATACCCATATCTGCAGGAATTTAACCCTTCGATCCTTGTTCTTGTTGTATTCGCTGTGGAATATTCCGGTACCTGCACTCATTACCTGGATATCGCCATTTTTGATAATAGCTACAGATCCCATGCTGTCTTTGTGTTCAAGGTCACCCTCAAGCGGAATGGATACGATCTCCATGTTGTCGTGCGGATGAGTGCCAAATCCCATCCCAGCTTCAACAGTATCATCATTCAGCACACGCAACGCACCAAAATGAATCCGCTGTGGGTCATAATAATTTGCAAAACTAAATGTATGCCTGCTTTTCAGCCAGCCATGGTCTGCATTTCCACGTGAATTGGCTTTATGTAATATCGTGTTTCCCATTGTTCTGAAATTTGACTTGTTCATTGATGACACAAAGGTAGGATGTTATCCAGGGCCGGTAAATGGAGAAATTATGGTATAGATGGTACAAATCAATGTTACGGAGTCTTTTACATTTTGTTTCTTTCAGATGAGACCTTCAAGAACTCAAGTCCACAACAAAGGATGAATAAAACATATGCATCTAAAAGTTTAGAATGAAACGGGCCTATTGGAAAACCAATTACCAGGATGAAAAATATCTCAAAAATAATTTTCAGAAAATTTGGAATTTAATGTTATTTATTTCTAACTTTGTGTTAGATATAAATAACATTAAACCATTTGTCATGAAACCCTCACGGACAAAAGCTCTCAAAAGGAGATGTATATGGGACTGAGGGTTCCATACGACAATTAAAAAACAAAGTAAATACTGATGAAAAGAGTAATTTTAATTTTCGTTGTGGCAGCATTCCTGATTGCTTCCACTACCATTTGGTTTGCCTACTATGCATCAAGCTTCAACCTGCTTGAATTTTTCCCACGGATTGTCCTTTTTCTAGTTGGAGGACTCGCCGTATTCATAGGAATAAGACGCATATCGGTTATAAAAAGGGGAGAACCTGCCGAAGACGAATTATCAAGGAAAATTCAGGTTAAAACCGCCTCAATTTCCTATTACCTATCAATTTATCTCTGGCTGTTCATCCTGATTTTCTGTGACAGATTGAACCTTGAAAATCACACCTTAATAGGGGTTGGAATGGCCGGGATGGCACTGATATATCTATTATCATGGATCGTATTAAGGATGAGGGGATTAACAAATGAATAACAGAATTAAGGAGTTCAGGGCGAAGACTAACATGACACAGGATGAACTTGCCCAGAAAGTGAAAGTTCGCAGGGAAACGATTGTATTCCTGGAAAAGAACAAATACAACCCGTCCCTGAAACTCGCGCATGACCTGGCATCCGTATTCTCAGTAACCATTGAAGAACTGTTTATCTTTGAAAAAGAGCCTTGAAGAGGTACAGATTTTCCCGATTTCTATCTTAAGATTTCACCGGCACTGAGACTCAGGTTATCCAAAGTTACAGCCGGGTTTTCCCGGCCATCTGTTCGACGACGATTATTGACGCCTCCAGTATCAGAAGATGTCTGCCATGTATCTGAGCCCGTCAAGGGTAAGGTTTTCATCGACGATCTGAATTCTCGTTGAAATATCGTTTAAGACGGACGATAACCCCCCTGTTGCGATGACTATTAATTTACCTGAAAGCTCACTTTCAGTCCTGGCAACCATCGAGTCAACCAACCCCGCAAAACCGAGAACAATTCCGGACTGAATCGCATGAATCGTATTATCTCCAAGTACAGAAGGTGGTGCAACAAGCTGTACATCACGCAACTGAGCCGTATTGCCGGTCAATGATTTAAGGGCGGTCATCAACCCGGGGGCAATGGCTACACCCAAAATTTTTCCGCTTTCACTGATGGTGGTAAAAGTCAGGGCTGTGCCGAAATCGATCACCATGCAAGGCCCTCCATAGCGAATGAAGGCAGCAGTGGCATCCGCAACGATATCGGTGCCTATTTCATCGGCACTTAATATTTCAACCGGCAATTTTTTATAAACAGACGGCTCAACCAAAAAAGGAACATGATCAAGCAAATGGCCCAGCATCTCCTTGAAAGGCCGGATCAGGCTGGGTACCACACTGCTGAGTACTGTTCGGGTAATCTCACCTTCGATGACGCCAGAACTGGTAAACAGTGCCCTGAAAATCACCTCATATTCATCTGCGGTTTTGAATAGATCCGTCTGTATTCTCCAGATTTTAAGCCATTTGTTCTGATTTGCCACACCGAAAACAATATTGGTATTTCCGATATCGATTGTTAGTATCATGATTTTTTGTTTGGAGTGGATGTATCAGAGGCAGTTGAAATTTTACAAGCTTTTTTTCGGCCAGGATCCTTTGGAAATTATTTTTTTGGTTGACTCCCCATGTAAAATTTGAGATTGCCACCATTCATAATATCCTGGTGCGAAATGGTTTTCTGATCGTATTTGATGCCATTCAATTCGATGGACTGCACATACATGTTTGCATCCGACAGATCAATCGCCTCAACAGTAAACGTTTTACTATTTGGCAAAGAGACCGTTGCCTTCTTCAGTTGCGGCGCTCCCAGTACATATTGTCCCCCGCACGGGTTAACAGGATAAAATCCAAGATTGCTGAAAATCAACCAGGCCGACATTTGTCCACAATCATCATTTCCACACAATCCATTGATTTTATTCTGATACTGTGTCCGGGTAATCTGGCGAACCAGTTTCTCCGTTTTCCATGATTTTCCGGTAAGTGCATACAAATAAGCCACGTGGTGGCTGGGTTCGTTTCCGTGAGCATACTGTCCTATCAGCCCGGTAACATCGGCCACAAAACCATGGGCCTCCTTGCTGACTGATATCTCGAACAGAGAATCCAGTTTACTGGTAAAATAGTCCGGTCCGCCCATCAACTCAACCAGTCCGGGTACGTCATGCTGAATGTGCCAGGTATATTGCCAGGCATTGCCTTCCGTATAATCACCACCCGATACGCTTGCCTGGGAAAGCGAGAATGAATCAAAAGGAGTTCTCCAGTTACCCTTTGAATCTTTTCCTCGCATGAGCCGGGTCTGCTTGTCAAACAAGTTTTTATAGAATCCGGATCGTTTGGTAAAGAATTCATAATCTTCCTGTTTGTTAAGCGCTTTGGCAAATTGAGCGGCACAATAGTCATCATAGACCGATTCCAGGGTCCGTGATACCGATTCATCCTTAACCAGGTCAAAAGGATAATAACCATATTTGTCATAGATTTCCCAGGATGAATTCCGGTGATCCTTGGTCAGAGATGTTTTTACAGCCTGGTAGGCCTTCTCCGCATCAAAGCCCCTGAAGCCTTTCAGATAGGCATCAACAATTACAGGTACGGCATGATTGGCTATCATGCAATAGGTCTCCTTGCCCCAAAGAGCCCAGATTGGCAGGAAGCCTTGCTGGTCGTTCTGCCGGAGCATAGAGTTGACAAATCCATCCACCATCTCCGGGCTAAGAATAGTATAGAGCGGATGAGCTGCCCTGTAAGTATCCCACAATGAGAGAGTTGAATAAAAAGGTTTTTCAGCAACATCAGCTATGTTATTCGGCTGGATGAACAGGTGGTACATGGAGGTATAGAATATCTCCTTCTGATCGCGTGTTCCGTCGATCTGAACCCTTGAAAGGTACTTGTTCCATTTGGTGCGGCCGTCCTCGCGCACTTTGTTGAAATCCCATTGAGGGATCTCTGCCTGAAGGTTTTTCCTGGCATTTTCGACTCCTGTGGAGGAGAGCGATACTTTAACCAACAGCTCTTCACCAGGCTTCAGATCAAAATCGAATACATAACGTGGAGCCTTTTCAAGTTCATTGCGTTTAGGAAGTTCCGTTTTCCCGGTCATCGGTTTACTGAACTCAATCACATAATAATAGGTGCGGTCAAGCCATACCAAAGTCTGCGAATAACCGGAAATTGTTTGATCATTTTCAATATTGACATGTGAATCAAGTACATGCTTGTACAAATCCTTTTCGTTGCTTACCATCCCATTCTGAAAATCGATCAGCAAGTGGGCTGGTTCGTTTTTCCGAAAAGTATAACGGTGGATTGCAGTATGTTCAGCAGCTGTCATTTCGGCCTTCACATCGAAATCTTTCAGCACAACTGAATAATACCCGGGTTTTGCCTGATCCTGCCCCTTCTCAAACCTGCTGTTGTAAGTCTCCCGAACCGGGCTTCCCGAAAACGGGAGCATCAGCAAATCACCAAGATCCGGGCATCCTGTTCCATTGAGACGGTCCTGTGAAAAACCGTTTATAGTTGAATCAGTAGACTGATAACCAGAACAATACGCCCAACTACAGTTTCCTGTTTCCGGACCTGCCTGTATAAGTCCAAACGGGACGCATGCTCCCGGGAAGCAATGGCCAAATTCTGCCGCCCCGACAAATGGATTGACAAATTGCGTATAATCTTCCGGCTGGACCTGCCTGGCTGTGGAACATGAAACAGCAATTAAGGCAATCAGTAGTGCTGAAAAGCTAATTTTGTTCATTTTTACGGTTTTACAGTTGGTAATTTTCCTCCAAAACTATAAAAAAACCTGAAATAGCTACAAGGAATATTAATGCTGACAGAAAAAGACTATGTGGCTGTTAGCTTTGCTGATCTTCGATTCTATTTGGCTATTGGATAGCAAATCATTAACAAATAAATCAAGAGTTTAGCTTATTTCCCGGCGCCTGAAAATTCTTATCCAGCCAACAATCCCCGAGTAAATTAAGAAAACAGATCCTGAATAGATTAAGAGACGGCTGTATTCAACGTACATTTTTGTATAATCTTCCACTGCTGAAATCCTGCTGAAATAAACCAGACCTAAACCAGTAATAAACAGGGCAGAGATAAATCCTGCAACGGGTATGATCTTTTGAATAGTAACCGCACCCGGCAAATTTTCTTTTTTAGATAATCCCGCACCTATCAGGCTGAAAATGAAAATCCATACTATCCAGGAGACAACCTGCGGAAAATTCAGTGTCCTGAAATAATTGACAATCGTGTACAAAGGTCTGAAGAACAGCTGCTTTTTGGAATAATAAGCCCTGTCGTTGTACAAAAGTACTTTCATCCTGCTTTGGTCGTGATTCCTGATGATATTCAAAATTGCAGCTTCCCTGGAAGGTGGATCCAAATTTTTCCACTCCGGTATTTCAAGGGCATTCCACATCGAACAAGCGCTGCCATACCCATGGAAATCAAGGCCTCCATTCATTATTAGGTTATTACCAACACAGAAATCCTTGATTTTTTGATAAACTTTCCTGTCATATCTCTTATCTGTGGCCGTATTTTCGATTTCAAAACCATCAACGCCAAGATTCCTGTAATATTCCAGCGATTTGTGCTCCCCGTCAAACCAATGATTGACCAGGACTGCACCACTGTCAGCACGTGTATACTTTACTGCAAGTGCATCTGTAAATCCTTTGGTCCTGAATTCCCTTTTAAGTCCCAGCAAGCTCAAATGATTGGTGCCTGAAAATTCTTCACCCCCCATGGCAAGAGGTTCTCCTGGAAATTGACCGTTCCGCTGAGCCTTGACAAATTCAAGGGTTTTGCTGTGATTGTTGTGATCTGTTATGAAAAAGGCATCGAACCCATTTCGCTTGTGCCATTTCCAAAGTTCTGCATGTGAAATCAAACCGTCGTGACTGTAATCGGTATGGGAGTGTGTATTTACCAAAACGGAACTTTTATTACTATTTACAATGGTATTATTAGGTAAAGGCAGGAAGATCATCACAACAAAAACAGCGAATAATAAACCTAACACAACAGGTATATTGACAAGTTGCATGACAACAAACCGCATCCTTACCTGCTTATCTTTAAGCAATATAGCTTTGGTTATGCTGTAAGCCAGGGAAAAAATAAAGATCCATAAGACAAGTAGCAGGAATTCCGGGATGGCATAGAAAGACTGATTAAAAAACAACAAAATACCGAGAAACGGTTCAAACAATATCCTCCATACAGAGATATGAATACTATAGTCCGGCAAAGATTCCAGTGTCAGTGCATTAACAATAGTAACCGGATAATGGAATAGCAGTGCTGCGCCGGCAATGGCTATTGCAATTAAAACAGCGACGATCAGTCGTGATTTTTTGATCATGTTTAATAATTGGAATGGTTATAAATAGAATATCAAAGTGTCATTTCTCAGTAGTAAATAATTCGCCGGCCGATATTTCCCTGTTTTCAACTCCGGGACCTTCCCATTTGACTTTCAGGCTCTTGGCCAGACCCTGCTGGAAATAATCTACATTAACAGGGTGCCAGCCCTTTTTAAGTCCGATCTTCGAATCCAGCACCTGTGACCTGTGACCGCCATCGTTGTCAATAATCATTTTGCCGTTAAGGTATAAAATGGCCCCGTCATTGGCTTCAAGCGAGAAAGTATAAACACCTGTCTCAGGAACTTTCAGATATCCCTCGAAATTGTAACCGAACGACCTTTGGTCCTTGACAGCATCTACATTAAATGTTGAAAGAACTCCTGTTTCCAGAACAGGGCCTTCCTGATTCCGGGCACTTTGTACTCCCGGACCTTCCCGGTAGATGTACCTGACTCCCGGTTTCAGTCCGGAGGCATCAACAGCTTCCAGCATGTCAATCTTCCTGAACTGAATGCTGACAGGATAACAAGGCAGTAACCCGTCGACATAGCTTCGCACTTTCAAAACAGCAGGCTTCTCAATTTTCAATGGTTCTAAATAACGGGGCGATTTCTCACATGGTTCAGATCCATCCAGAGTGTAATAGATTTTAGCGCCCGGCTCTGGTGCCGACAAGGTAACGATCCTGTTGTCTAGAAACAGGATGTCCGTGAAATCAATACCCGGGGTTTTTGCATACCTGTAAACTTTTTCAGGAGTAGAGGGGCGGTCTTCCTTCTTTGCTCCCCATTCCTTGTTCGGTTCGCTACCCATTTGCATAACAAGTTGTCCGCCGTTTACAATGTCGGCATGCCTGATGTATGACTTTGACCATTTCTGACCATTAAGTCCGGCTGACTGGACATAAATATTTGTATCACTGTTATTTTTGGCAATTATTTCAAACTTTTTCCCGTTTTCAAGGTTGATGGTCACTTTATCAAAAACCGGACTTCCCAGGACATAATAATCCAATCCGGGAGTTACAGCATATATTCCCATGGCACTCATCACATACCAGGCCGACATTTGTCCGCAATCTTCATTTCCGTCAATTCCGTCGGGTTTGTTCATATAAAGGGTGGAAAGTATCTGCCTGACCATTTTCTGGGTTTTCCATGGCGCTCCGACGTAATTGTAGAGGTAGGAAATGTGATGACTCGGCTCGTTGCCATGAGCATATTGGCCAATCAATCCTGTTACGTCAGCCAGGTTAATTTTCGAGTAATCGGTCTTTACAGTGAAGCAGGAGTCCAGCCAGTTTTCAAAAACCTTCTCCCCTCCCATCTGGCGGATCAGACCGTCAATGTCCTGGGGAACAAAAGTGGAATACTGCCAGGCGTTGGCTTCGGTATAATGGTTGATGGTCTCCATCGGATCGAAATTGTCGACAAACCGGAAATTGCTTTTGCGCCCCCGCATAAAATTGACTTCCCGGGAGAAGACATTTTGGTAAAAATCACCACGCTGAGTGTAATACTGGAACTCTTTTTCGTTGAAATCCCTGGCCAGGCGAGTGATGCACCAGTCGTCATAACTGAATTCAAGGGTCATGGAGACTGACTGGCCTTTCAGGTCGGAAGGAATGAATCCATATTTAAGATAGAGATCCTTTTCCGGACGAATAAGATCATCTGCCACCTTTTTCATGGCCTCATAGGCTTTGGGAACATCATAATTCCGGATTCCCTTTGCATATGCATCCGCAATGACTGATAATGAATGGGTACCAATCATGGGAGGCGTTTCACCCTCCACTCCATCGAATTCCATGATGAGCAACCTTCCGTTGTGGTCATAACGTTCGAGGAATGAACGGATAAACTGGTTGGTTTTCTCCTGGTTGATAATAGTATAGAGTGGATGAAGGGCCCTGAAGGTATCCCACAGCGAGAAGTTGGTATAATTGTCGAAATCGGTTGCCGTATAGACTTTGCCGTTGGTACTACGGAATTTCCGGTCTGCATCCATGAAGATGTTAGGGTGGATCATTGAGTGATAAAGAGCTGTATAAAAGAGCGTTTGCTCTGTTTTGGTACCCCCCTCAACCTCTATTTTACCAAGTTCCCTGTTCCATGCTTCTTTCGCGAATTTGCTGACCTGATCAAAATTCCAGTCTTTTAACTCAGATTCGAGGTTTTTCCTGGCCCCATCTATGCTCACCATTGAAATTCCGATTTTAAGCATCAGAACTTCATTTGATTTTGTATCGAAACGAAAAAAAGCCTTGATGTTATCGCCCTTAATAGTATCTTGCTGAATTACAATCTGATCATCCTTTGCGGTTTCAAAATTTTGAAAAGGTTTTGAAAAACGGGCAACAAAATAGACCCGGTTGTTGTTGCACCCGGAAATTTCCTCACCATTCACTTTTAAAAGACCTTTTTCAAGTTTCAGGTACAGACCGGATGCCTTCGATTCCGGGAACGTAAATTTGTACAACCCTGTACGGGTAGTGGCTGTAACTTCCGCAATAATATTCGAACTATCAAGTTTCACAGAGTAATAACCCGGTGAAGCTTTTTCGCTGCTGTGCTGAAAAGTTCCTGGGAAGCCGTTTACAAACGGGCTTTTCTCAATGGCCGGCATGAAAAGGATATCTCCCGGAGTTTCAATACCGCCACCTGCCATTCCGCTCAGATGGGTCTGGCTAAAGCCGAAGATAGTCCCCGATTGCTGATCTTTGGCATACCGCATATAAGGCCCGGGTTGTATCATCCCGTACGGAAGAACAGGTCCTAAAAAAGTTTTGCCAGTCCCAATGGTTCCAACAAATGGGTTGACAAATCCGGTCAGATCAACCGGATGTTGACTATTTATACAGGAACCTGCAAATAGCAAAAAAAGGATTCCGAATATATTTATCTTATTCATTATCATTGTTTTACATTATAATTAACACCAATGGCTGCTTCCCCGTAAATCCAGTCGAGGCTCAACCTTGTTATTTGTGTCGTTGCAAGACCGTTATTTACCTTTTTGTCACCGGCACAATGTCCCAGCAGCACATGGTCCCCGACAAATTCGATGGCGGTATAACAATACCATCCGTCAGGGTCACTTTCAATTGTTTGTGCCTTTTCCCAGTTGCGACCGTCATCTTTTGAAATCGCAAGGTTGAAAGGAGTCCGCTTTCCCCCGTCTTTACCAGGCTGATAATTGTTGTTCCATACCAGCAACAAATCCCCGGTTGACGGGATCCTTTCAATGGAGGCAGGAGATAAGGGTGATTTAATATTCCCGGGCTCAACTGGCGACCAGTTTACACCATTATCTTTTGAAAAGGAAAAATACTGCACACCCGTATCTGTCCTGCAAAACATCATGAGCCTGCCTTCTTTCAATTCAACGATGCCGGGTTCTTGCAACACAACATTCCCGGGATTTGGCACCTGGCCAGAACGGGACCATACCTTGCCATTATCGTCTGAATAATAACACATCATCTTTCCGTTTCTCCAGGTGGGGGATTCATGTAAGGCAGCCGGGAAAATGATTCTTCCCCCGGGTAGTTGCACCAACCTGTTATTATTCACCACAAAATAATTTTCATCCGCAATACATCGAACCGGCTCACTCCAGGTTTTGGCCTCATCCGTTGAAATACGTATAAAAGGGATACAATTCGTTTCCGAATTCTTCCTGAGATACAACAGCGCTACCTCCCCATTTTTCAGGCGCAGCAATGAGACCGACATGATATTCATGGCTCCCTCATTGGGAAGAACCACAACATCCTCTTTTGTCCAGTTTTTGCCTTTGTCGTTTGAATATCTACCTGCCAGATAGGCACTTGCATGGTCTCCTGCACCACTGGTAAAATGGGAATACACAAATAATATACTTCCATCCTTCAGTTGTATGAAGTCGCCTTCACTGTTTCGCTGATTTCCTTCTTTAGGTTCCAGACGTAAAACAATCTCCTTGCCCGGTTCCCCGGATGCTGCCACTTGCCGGGATACGTGACAAGCAGTAATTCCGGTAATTATCAACACTACCAATATACTGAGTTGTAGAAACTCACTGATAACTTGTCTCATCGATTATACAAAACTGATTTACGAATATAAGATTTTAGGCTGAAATGCCGGTTATTTAGTTTGATTCAGCAAAGGGTAATCTGAATCATATAGGGCTTGTATACTTTTGACACTTAAATCTGCAATTCAAAATTGTTTTCCTAATTTCATATCCGCTCTTAACGGATAGTTACGAGAATAATCCAGGACTTATTTTAATTTTTATACTGTTCCGGCGATAATTTTGAAAATAGTGAAATATCTCCAATCAGGCAATGAATTTTCATGACTATGAAACCAATAAACAGGAACTGTCCACATCACCTGGAGAGTTATCAAAGCCTTTGTTCGTAGCAATTCCTCTTCCCTCCACAATCATAGGAATGCTCAACTTCTTCGCAGAAAATAATAAGTCGCTGAATATCGATTGGATTCCTGAAAGAAATTATCATGTTACCTTGCTGTACATCGGAAGAATAAACCGGGAAATAATCCCATCTGTACAATCCTCATTGTCAGATTGTATTAAAACAATTTCGTCATTTGACTTATCCTTCCGGGAAATATTAGTCATTCAAAACAAAGGCCGGGATAAAATGATCTGGGCAAAATTCCATGAAAATGAAGATTTCACCTCCGCTTCGCACAAAATTCTGGATACCCTGATGTCCCTGGTGCAAATAAATGTTTTGTTCAAAAAACCAATTCCACATGTTACATTATCAAGGTTAAAACGATCAGCAGATTTACACAGGTTGAATGTCACTGTCCCGGAAGAGGTTTTAACTATTGCGGTAAAGCACTGTGAATTATGGGAATCCAATAAATGCGATACCGGCACTTATTATAAACGAAAATCTTTTTTTGAATTAACTGATTAATATTTTAAGGGAAGCGAAGAAGAAATTTTCACGCTCCCGTAAACGTTGAAATTTCGGAGACCCCCTAAAAACTTAAAAGAACTTAACATGATCAATTCATTGATGCACCAGTATGGCAGGATCCAATATGGAAAGATCTCTCCCTTTGGTTTTCCATTCCAATTTCAAAGCATCGCCTCCCCCGGCCTGGAAATACTGGATTTCAACAGGATGCAAGCCCTTTCCCAGCGCAATGTCCATCGATTTTCCCTCCAAGCCATGCAATCCGTCATTGGAAAGGGTTTTCCCGGAGACAATCATTTTGGATCCGTCATTGGAACTCAGTAAAAAATGGTAAACCCCTGTTTCAGAAATCCTAATAAACCCTTTGAAGACCATGCCGTAGTCTGTATTCCGCTTTTTAGCGGTCAGGTCAATGTTCTGCACGATTCCTGTCGCTAAAGGGTTTAATGTTGAAAATTCAGGCAGTTTTCCCCAGCTTCCTTCAAAATATTCATAGGTGACTCCGGGTTTACTTTTTAATGCCACGGTGCCGGGAACCGGTTCTTCTTTTGCCAGGCTCATTTCCGCCACTCCGCTGACCGGCTTCCCATCCAAAAAACACGAAGCTTTGACCACGAAGGAAGCCTTAGCGCTGACAACGTTGATGCTGTCTGCTTTAGCCGATTCATTGGTAGGAATTGAGCCATCAACGGTATAACGGAGGATACAACCGGGAATATCAGATTTAATGGTAAAGGACGCTTTGTCAATGAAGATGGAGTATTCAGCACTTATTTCCGGTGCATTGAAGACTACAACATCATCAGTTGTTTCCAGGGCGACAACTGTCGCGAATTTCTCCTTTTCAATACCTGAGATATTAATATTCATATAGTTACCTGCCATTTCAACTTTAAGTTCCTGGTTTTTGTTTTTAAGGGGAAATGCTTTCTTCACTGTGATACTTAAGCCCGGTATCCGAAGAATTCCGTCTTCCGGAAAATCAAAAATATGCAGATAGACCAGGTTTTTCTCTCCAGCCCTTTTAATGGTGCATCGTCCCCAGTCCAGCCTTTTGAAAGGACTGGGAGAAGTGCCATATATTGCTTCGCCGTTTGTTTTCATCCAGGTACCGATCTCTTTCAGACGTTCAACGGAAGCGTCAGGAATGAGACCTTCGGCTGTCGGACCAACATTTAACAGGTAATTTCCACCCTTCGAGGCAATATCAATGAGGTTGCGTACCAATTCTTCAGCACTTTTCCAGTTATGGTCCCAGGAACTGTATCCCCAGGTGGTATTCATTGTCATGCACGATTCCCAGTTTTTACCCGGGAAACCTGTCGCCGGAATGAATTGCTCAGGAGTTTCCAGGTCGCCGTCAATCCCCTGGCAAAGACGGTTGTTTACTATCAATTCCGGGTACCTTGCCAGGATCGGGGCAAACTTTTCTGCCCGTTCCTTCGTCATTTCACAGGGGGTATCCCACCAGAGGATTTCAGGTTGGTAATTGGTCAGTATTTCATTGATCTGGGGGACTGCAACCTCATCCAGGTATTTGTCGAAACTTCCGTCCTGTGCGGGATCCCAATGACCGGAACAGGCAGCACCTCCCGGGTGATTCCAGTCCTGTGCCTGGGAATAATACAATCCGAAATGCATACCCTGCTTTTTACAGGCATCGGACAGTGCTTTTACGATATCTTTTTTATACGGAGTTGCATCAACCACATTAAAGGGATCTGCAGATTTGAACATGGCAAATCCCTCATGATGTTTCGAGGTCAGCACCATGTATTTCATTCCTGCATTTTTGGCTGTACGCACAAATTCATCAGCATCAAAAAGTGTTGGATTAAACCTGGCTGCAAGTTGCTTATAATCGGCAACCGGCAGTTTCATATAGCATTGGATCCATTCCGTTGTCTCTCCAATCTTGGTTTTCGTGCCTTTCCATTCTCCGGCGGGAATACTGTACAATCCCCAATGGATAAACATGCCGAATTTAGCCTCTTTCCACCACGCCATTTTATCGGCAGGTTTGTCATTCCGGCAACCGGCTAATAGAAAAAGAGAAATAAAAACAAGCAGCAGTCTGGTAAAATATTTCATATAATTCGATAATTTGGTCCGTTAGTCTGTTATTTTTCCTTCCTGACCGATAAAGCCTTTCCTTTCTCACCTAGATAGAATGCAAGCAATACAAGATCAGTATTTTCCATGTTAGTGCCCCGGTGAATGGTATGTACAACTTCGGAAAAGGAGGAGTTCACCGGAAATTTCAATGTTTTGTCGTTTTCGAACTCCACAGTTAAAGTACCTTTCAGCACATAGGCAAAAACCGGAAAATCATGTTCGTGCCAGCCCGTTGTTTTTCCGGGAGGAATGGTGATCTTCAGCATTGTAATCTCTTCATTGGGGACAGATGGAAATATGATTTTTTGCCCAAGGGATGTTGTATCAGTTTTCAGTATCTGTTCAATGATCAGGTCACTGTTGTATTGCTGTGCTTTCCCTGGAAGGAATAAACAAACCACTAAAAGGATAAGCAGGAAAAGGTTTTTCATAGGTAGATTCTAAGCGTAATAACTATCGCATCATGCACTTATTTATATTGATTCAAAAATAATATTAAAACAGAACATGAAAACTTCCATGTTCAATAAGAATGATTACAAAAGAATTATCTTATCGTTGTGCCCCAGGTTTCATAGTGCACTTACAACAAAGCCCTTATTACCCCGCTGAATATGTGATATATAGATAATAGACAGAAAGAAAAAACAGTATTTTTGAGCAGTTTTTAACCCTCCGATTTTCTGATCTATTTATAAAATTCCGCTCCTTTGTTCTTGCTGAACCTGCCGTTGAACAAATATACCGCGTTAGGTGAAACAGTCAGTTTGAACATTTCACCACCGTATTCTATTTCAACATTTTGCACTTTTGTGTCGATGCCTGCAACTTCCCTTATTTTTCCCGATAAATCGGAAATGATACGAATACCTTTCGAGAAAGAGAAGACTACTTTTTCGTTGATATAACAGTAGGTTTTACTACCTTCCGTCGTCATTTTAAACGTCCGGTCACCCCATTTTTGTGTATAATCGTACTGATTTTCATCCTGCAGGCATGACCATAAGACCTTATCCCGGGTCAGATGAATTCCGTACATCCTGGAAATAAATTCGAGCGATGACAAAATGCTGGGACCATATCCGTCCTTATTGTTATTGATGGTCGCTGTGAACGGATCAAACTGTTGGGTGAATTTCAATGAGTCGCCAATGACTTTTAAGAATTTCCGGCCGATTATTGTAAGCTCTGCAAGATGGCCATAGTTCTCCAATGCAGTGATCGACCGCTGGAAGGTCAATCCCTGCGGCTGCCCACTCCAGTTATTGCCTGGTATATTCCTGAATGACGGATCATTGGCGGCAATGGAGGGCAAAGGCATCGGAGTCAGAAATTCAGCAGGGTTCATCAGGTGATATTTGACAAAATCATCAGCCATTTGCTGGTCAAAACTTCCAAAATACATACAGCGCAGATTATTGTGGATCAGCGTATTCATCACTTTATTGTCTTTGTCGCGGTCAAAGCAGGCATGTTTTTTTTCATCCCAGAGGTAGCTTTTAATTTTTGCCCGAACCTCGTTGGCCCTGCCACGCCAGAAAGTTTCTTTCCCATTGCCAAGTTCCTTCGAAATCCTTGCCAGGACATCCCTTCCTGAATAGGAATAGGACATAATATCCATCGACTCCATCGGTACAGGAAAACCCTTCCTGAAGTCAAACTCTGATTTGCTGCATAAGCTTTTCAACTCGTCCTCCTTCATTTTCCCAATACGTACTTCTGTCGGAGGAAAGTCGAACGGCCATGAATGAGGAGCTTCTCCCAGCCTCACACTCATATCTTCCCCTGTATCCCAAACACACCAGGTTTCAAGACACCCATCCCCGTCTGAATCCCTCGTCTTCCAAAGAAATTCATCAAATTTCTCAAGAGAAGCATATAAGCGGTTCAGATACTCCTTGTCCTTGTTCAGCCAGAAATAGAGTTCGAAAGCTGGCATTGGGAAACAATATCCCTGGAACCACCCATAATAGGGAGTGATCTCCCCGTTTTTATATCCCAGCATTCCGGGAAAGCGTCCATCCTCGCGTTGAAAGTCGATAAAAATCTGAATGTTGTTCCTGGCAACTTCCAGATCACGTTTGCCATACATATATCCTCCCATAGGCTGTGTTTCCAGCCACACATTGTTGTATCCGGCCCCCTCTACCAATACCCTGTATTTGCCGAAACTGCCGATATTCCATTTCGCTTTTTCCTCTGCTGCATTGAATATCTTTTGAAGGGATACATTCGAAGTCTTAAACTGAACACCTGTTTTCGGAACAGAATTCATTTCCACCTCTCCGGCACCTGATGCAATTCCAGGATAATAACCCGGGATAAATGCAATCATACCTGAAAGAATCAATGCAAACACGAACAGAAAAGATTTATTCATTTTGATCAGGACTATTTAGGTGGATAAGGGGAAAAGAATTCATTTAAAATTAAGAGAATTTTTATTCATAAACCCCTGATAGCAAAAATGTTTATCTGATTTCGCTAAAAAATGAATGGCATGACGACGCATGAACCGCCACAATTGCACTTTATTACACTATTTTTGTGCTTTCATGTGAATTTAATTTATTTTTTATTTGTCACATGGAATCGAAGATCAGCGAAGCTAATACCCACATTTTCAATTTCTGTTGATATGGATATTTTCTCGTGGGTATTTCATTTTTAGCTTTATTTATGAGACTGTTTACAATATTCTTACCCCTGTTTTTCCTGCTTTCAGGCATGACTGCCGGTACATTCAAAGAGAAGGAGATGAATTTTACCAGGGTAAGGGAAGCCTATTCCGGTAAAGGAAAAATCGTCGACAAGACACTTGCAGCCCATTCCATTTCAAAAGATAGCCTGAGGATTTACCTCAGGGCCTTCAAAACCGAGAAAATTATAGAGTTATGGGCAAAAAACAGCTCCGACTCTGTTTTTAAACTGGTAAAGGAATTTCCAATCTGTGATATGTCCGGATCCGTCGGGCCGAAGAGACGTTACCGAGACCTGCAGGTTCCGGAAGGATTCTACTCCATTGCCGATCTTAATCCCTTCAGTAAGTACTATTTATCGATGAAGGTCAGTTATCCGAATGCTTCTGACAGTATCAGGGGTGTCCGCGGCCACCTGGGTAATAATATTTTCATTCACGGTTCATGCATCTCATCCGGATGTCTTGCCATAACAAACGAACGAATCAAGGAGCTATATGTTTATTTAACAGAAGCGTACAACAGCGGTCAGGAAGTAATCCGCCTGACAATATTTCCTGCCAGGCTGAGTGATGCCAATTATTCGGGATTAATTTCCAATTACAGCAAGGACAAGGATAAGACCAGTTTATGGTCCGATCTCAAGAAGAGTTATGACCTGTTTAATCAAACCAGGTTAGAGCCGGTCATCAGGTTCCTTCCTGACGGCACCCACGATGTGAACTGATCCTTTTCAAAACCAATCCCATCATCCCGGGAGCAGAGAAAGTGAGTTCGAATCACCGGGGATTGACAGTTGCTCCTCCAATCATTTCCAATGCCATATCCCGCAATTTGTATTTCTGAATCTTGCCGCTGGCAGTCATGGGAAATTCATTGACAAAAAATATGTACTTCGGGACTTTAAACCGGGCAATTTGTCCCCGGCAAAAATCAATGACATCTTCTTCTTTTAGTTCAAAGCCCGCTTTTACCTTGATGAAAGCGCCGACCTCCTCGCCATATTTTTCACTGGCCACTCCTACCACTTCAACTGACTCAACAGCAGGATTGGTGTAGAGATAATTTTCAATTTCACGGGGATAGATATTTTCTCCTCCCCTGATAATCAGATCCTTGATTCGTCCTGTTACCCTGAAGTACCCGTTTTCGTCCATTACACCCAAATCTCCCGAATGAAGCCATCCATCCTGATCTATAGCATTAGCGGTAGCATCCTCATTCTTGTAATAGCCTTTCATCACATTGTATCCCCGGCAGCACAATTCACCCTGTTGTCCGGGCAGTAATTCCTTGCCGGTTTCCGGATCGGCAACTTTCACTTCTACAGAGGGATAGGCCTTGCCGACAGTTGTCGACCTGACCTGGGGAGAATCGGAAACCCTGGTGGCAGTCATGCCGGGTGAAGATTCAGTAAGGCCATATACGATGATCAGTTCTTTCATGTTCATCTTCTCCATCACATTGTTCATCGTTTCAATCGGGCAAAGTGACCCGGCCATAATCCCGGTACGCAGTGAGGAGAGATCAAAAAGGCTGAACATTGGATGGTTCAATTCTGCAATAAACATAGTTGGTACACCATGCAGGGCGGTGCATTTCTCTTTCTGAACAGAGGCCAGAACCGTAAGTGGATCAAAATTTTCAACCATCACCATGGTGCCTCCCTGTGTAATTACGGAACAGAGAGCCAAAACGCAGCCAAAACAGTGGAAAAGTGGTACGCAGACGCACAACCGCTCATCCGCCGAAAAATTCATGCACGAGGCCGTTGCATTGCCATTGTTGAGAATGTTGTGGTGCGTCAGCATCACACCTTTCGGAAAACCTGTCGTACCCGACGTGTACTGCATGTTGACAACATCCCGGCAGTCAACTTTTGAGGCAGCCTCCTCCAATATTTGATCATCCAGCTGTTTCCCCAGCAGCAACAGTTCCGGGGTATTGTACATGCCCCGGTGCTTTTCCGGACCCATAAATATGACATTTTTCAATTCAGGGAATTTTTCGCTTTTTAAGAAACCGCGCTGACTCTCTTTCAGTTCAGGAACCAGGTCAAAGATCATCTGCACATAATCACTGTCGCGCCAGCCGTTGACCAGGCACAACGTGTGCAGGTCGGAATTTTTAACCAGGTATTCGAGCTCATGGGTCCTGTAATTGGTGTTGATTGTAACCAATACCCCGCCAATTTTAGCAGTAGCAAAGAAATAGGTAAGCCAGTCAGGTACATTGTTGGCAAAAATTCCGACTTTATCTCCCTTCCTGATCCCCAGGTAAAGCAGTGATTTTGCCAGGTTATCCACTCTTTCGTTAAAAGTGGCATACGAAAAACGCAGTCCCCTGTCGGGATAAACGATAAAATCCTTGTCAGGAGTCTGTGCGGCCCAACGGTCAAGGAACTGACCGAAAGTTGTGTCAATTAATTCCATGGGAGACTAGTGATGAAATTTATGTGTATTATATTGCTAATGAACGAGATATGACAATTAGATATGGAAAATAAGATTATGCAGTCAATAATTTTGTTAAGTAGCTCACACAGTATCTCTCAGAATGGAGCATATACAATTGCCAGAATGACCGCCGGTTCCCCGTTCCCGGAGTGCACGTTGTGGTCGACCACAGAATCGTAATAGATGCTGTCTCCCTGGGCCAGGCTGTAACGCTCTCTGCCATAGGAAATTTCAATCTCTCCGGTGAGAACGTAAATAAACTCCTCCCCTTCATGGGCTGAGAGGTGTGAGACAGCTGAAGATGATGGAGCAATGTTGATCAGGAAAGGTTCAAAATGCCTGCCGGATTTTTCGCCTGCCAGGGGGTGAAAGGCAAGTCCGGATCCTGTATCGTTGTTGGTCGTTGAGAAACCTGTACCTTGTTGTATTTGCCCCTTTCTTGAAATAACCGGCCCCAGGCGGTCATTGTCGTCGAGGAAGGTTCCAATCCTGACCCCCAGCACCCGGGCAACCTTTATCAGGTGTCCTAGTGAAGGAATGGTTTCCCCTTCTTCGATTTGTTCCATCATTTTAATGGTAAAGCCGCACCTTTCTGCCAGTTCTTCAATCCCAACTTTCTTGCTTTGACGGATTGAAGTAATTTTTGAACCCACCAGGTTATTCTCCATCATCAAGTATTTTACAGGTAATTATATTCGTAAAAATAGCATTTGCCGGCAAAACAGGATAAAAATCAGTACTTTGTTCCATACAATTAATAAATTTTTAAAATTGGAAAAGATCAGGTGGAACTAAAACTGAAACCTTTGCCTTAATCATCAGCAATTGGAGCAATTTGATATTCTGGAACCGGGTATAAAAGTGCAAGCGATAAAACATCACCAGCCTGGGATGATCATCATCTGTCAGGTTATGTAAAACAAAAGGTAAATCATAATTCTAAATTATTATCCGTTATTTTTAATGCCTGGTTTATTGATTCAACAGACGTACCATATTTTCCATGAAACTATTCAGTCTCCTAATTGTCATTACTTTCTATTCTTGCAGCAATCCGGGAAAAACAATCATTGAGACTCCTCTTTGCACGATCGACCCGAATCTGCGCTTTTACACGCAGAACGAAATGACAGCTGCCTTCAGAAACGACATCATCGAAAAGCTGGCAACTTCCAACCAGACTGATGCTATGGGGGCTTTAGACCAGAACAAGGCAGCCTATTTTCATGTGAGATTTCAGATGGGTATCTCACCCCTTGCGGATTATGCTGTAGATGCCCAAAATTCAACGGCCCTGGAGATGGTTGTCAGGGCAGTCGAATATAGTTTTAAATACCAAAAACCGGACGGGGATTTTCAGCTGGAAGTCCCGGCAGACCTGGCCAATACTGGAATCGTAAGCCCGGGTGACAAAATCAGCGGGATTGCGTTTTTCTATTCTGCACTTGGGTCCGGATTACTCGCCCTTCAGGAGAATTCAGGTTACCAGGCACAGTACTCTGCAAAAAATAGGATTGAAAGCCTTGCTCCTCAATATCAACTTTCACTAAACTATTTAAAATCAAATACTTTAATCTTAAAACAGGTTGATGCAGATGCTCCCAACCGGCTGTTCTTTGATGCGCTGGCATTCTATTCCATGGGAAAATACCTGAACGATACGGATGCCATGAAAACCGGCATTGAATTTGCCTCTCAGGCATTGGCCAAAAAACAGCCGGAGGGCTATTTTATGGAAGGAACCGGATTCGACAGTAGTTACCAGGGTGTTGGCATTGCCATTGGATTCCGGTTGCTCTCTATACTGAAAAGCGATGAAACAATTCGTCAGTCCCTCTACGACAACCTCGCCTGTGCCACCAGGTGGGAGATGACCCGAATAAAACCTGACGGAGAAATCGCTACCGAAGGAAATTCGCGGGTCTATGCCGGAGGCGAAACTTTCCTGGGTAAGGAAAAACAGGTTGCCTACAGCAGCGTTTTGGTTGCCTTGTGGAATATGTATTATTACTCCGGAAAGGAAGAATACAACGACTTTGCAAATAAAGTACTGGACTTTTACCTGTTGTAAACCTCACGGTTTGAATTTGGATTCAGTGTCAGAATTTTTACAAACCTGGGTATTCATTGCAAAAACAAAGTATTCACTGATTATGAGACGATTCTGTTTCAATTATTCTGAATCGGAGTTTTTTATACTGGCACGTACATTGTCTTTCAGAATTAACCTGAGTGAAGAGTCCTTGGTCAGGTAACCCCAGGCCCAGTTAATGAAAATGACCAGTTTATTCCTGACGCTCAGGATTAACATCAGGTGCAGAAACATCCACACAAACCAGGCAAAGTATCCTTTGAATTGGATGAATGGAAGATCTACCACAGCTTTGTTGGTACCGATGGTTGCCATGGATCCGAAATTAACATATTCGTAAGGCTTCAGTTTTCTGCCCTTTAATGTTGCTTTCAGGTTCCGGGCAAGCCTCCTGGCCTGGTGTATGGCCACATTTGCCAGTTGAGGATGACCTTTGGGATACAATGGTGTCTCCATAATTGCAATGTCCCCGATGGCATAAATATCTGTATACCCTTCAACCAGGTTGTACCGGTCCACTTTTATCCTTCCGTTAGGAAGAACAACCTCCTGATTCAGTCCATCAATCTTATTCCCGGTGATCCCTGCAGTCCAGATGACACTCCTGCTCTTAATCGTCTCGCCGTTGTTAAGCAGTACCGTCATCCCGTCGTAATACTTAACGATAACACTGGTCCTGATTTCAACCCCCATATCCAGCAGGTATTTTTCGGAACTTCTTTTTGCCAGGTCGCTCATGCTGTTCAATGTTGCGGAACTTCCTTCCAGCAGAATGATTTTTAAATCTTTGAAATCAATGTACGGGTAATCCTTAGGGAGAATATTGGATTTTATCTCAGCGAATGAACCCGATAATTCAACTCCGGTCGGTCCGGCACCTACGATGACAATGTTCATCAGGTATTCTTTCTCTTCCTCACTGGCAAACAATATTTTCTCAAAGTTCAGCAGGATGTTGTTTCGGATGTCGATGGCATCATAGGTGGTTTTCAATGCGTATGCATTTTCCTCAATTTGTTTGTTTCCAAAAAAATTTGTTTTCCCTCCCATCGCTAAAACCAGCAAATCGTATGGGAATGAGCCGATTGAAGTCTCCACTGTTTTGACGAAACTATCAACACCCAGTACTTCTGCCAGCCTGATCTGCATGTTCTTCCTGTGGTGAAATATCTTGCGCAACGGGAATGAGATACTGGAAGGTTCAATCTGCGAAGTAGCCACCTGGTAAAAAAGGGGCTGAAACTGGTGGTGATTTTGCTTGTCAATTAAAAGTACCTCAAACAATTCTTCATCAAGATGCTGAATAAACTGTAACCCGGCAAAGCCGCCACCAACGACTATTATCTTTTTTCTGTCCAATGCGTATATTAAAGTGATTCATATGATTTTACCAATAAAAATTAAAAATGTTTCAACTAACTACTGTTGTTGAGACAGGAATTTTTGGGATCTGACCAACAAAAGGCAATTTGAAAAAAGATGGCTATTTAATTCAGGATGGCAAAAGTGGATGGATCGAAATCAAATTCCTTACAGGTGGCAAATGAGAAAAAATATTGACTCTTTCCAGGGAAATTAGTCACGACAGTTTTCATAATATATATCCGGATTTGTCGTCTCACCCCTTTTTTCTAGATTTACCACCATTATAAAAAAGACTGATATGAAATTATTCTTAACAGCAGGGGCCATAAGCGGTGTTTTGGCGGTTCTGCTCGGTGCCTTTGGCGCACACCTCCTCAAACAAATGATTTCACCCGAGATGCTTGATATATATAAAACTGGAATTCAGTACCAGTTTTATCATACGTTTGCCTTGCTGACTGCAGGTATCCTGATGAATTTCAAACCTTCTAAATCCCTGGAATGGTCAGGTTATCTCTTTATCGCAGGCACCACTGTTTTTTCGGGATTTCTTTATTTACTTGCCATTACTGGAATTAAAGCACTTGGGATGGTTGTTCCGATAGGTGGGTTAACATTGGTTGCAGGCTGGATTTGCCTGCTGGTTCATGTTCTGAAGATAAGGGTCCGGCCGAATAATTTATAATACACAACCTTCTGTGACAAAAAATTGTAAAAAACGGATACTACTTCTATTGAAATTTTAGGGTAAATCTGGACCCCTGATCAGGAACAGAGGTCGCATTGATTGTTCCGTTATGATTTTGCATTATCTGTTTGGACAAACTCAATCCTATTCCTGACCCATTTTCTTTGGTTGTATAGAATGGCACAAAAATATCTTCGATAATATCACCGGAAATTCCTGTTCCATTATCCTCAACCTGAATAATTGCCTTCTCTTTCCCATCATAAAATGCCTTCAGTTGAATAATTCCATTGTTCTTTCCGGAGATCGCTTCAACAGCGTTTTTTATTAAATTGATCAAAATTTGTTCAATTTGTGCGAAATCCGCTTCTACAGCAAGATTTTCGGGATTTACACTTGTAATAATTTTTATGTTTTCGGGAATATTAGATCCCATCAGGAGTACGCATTTCATGAAGAGATCTTCAACTTTGAATTTGCTCAAACCTGGTTTTGGCATCGAGGTAAGGCTCCTGTATTTATCCACAAAATCCAACAGCCCCTTTCCTGTCTCCTCAATGGTATCCAATCCTGAAAGAGTTTTTGCAATTATCTGATTATCTATTTTTTCCGATGGAAGGGGTTTATCATCCGCCTTATTTTTAAAATATCCGGAAATTACGGATGATAGTGAAATAACAGGACTTACCGAATTCATTATTTCATGGGTCAACACCCGTATCAGCTTTTGCCAGGAATCCAGTTCTTTTCTATTGAGGGCATTGGTAATATCCTGGAATGAGATCAGTTTTATTGTATCGCTTTCAAATTTCAGTTCGGTGGCTTTTATCAGGACAGATTGGATCAGGTTGTCCAGGTTCATCTTATGCAATATTTCCTGACCGGGCTTTATGTTATTAACAATTGTAAAAATTTCTTTATCCTTGGTTTTAAAAGAATCCAGCCGACTGGGATTCAGAACGTTCAGGTACCTTTTCGCTGCATTGTTGTAGACCTCTATCCTGCCACTTAAATCGAATGCCAGTAGACCGACATCAACATGGTCAACCATATTTTGCAGGAAATGGCTCGTTCTTGCATTTTCAATTTTAACATGCTGAATGATAGAATTTAAATGATTCATCCTGTCATGCAGTTGTCTGAATGTGTTGTTATTCGGATTTTCCGGAAATCTGACGGATGAATCATGATCCTGTACCGATGAAAAGAATTTCTCCAGATCCTCATTTGTCCGGTTAACCTGTTTGATAAGCAGATAGGTTTGAAGTGCCAGCAGGAAAATCATGCCTGCCAGGGTATAATAATATCCCTGGTCCAGATGGAGCAATATTATTCCTAGCAATACACTGGTCAGAACAATTAAAGTCACCCGTACCAGGACATTGGTGAAAAAGTTATTCATTACCATGACTGTTACTTTTTAAAGGTTGTACTTTTGCATTTTATTGTACATGGTTTGACGTGCCAGTCCAAGCTCCCTCGAAGCTTTCAAAACGCTCCCATTGTTATTTTCCAGGGCAGTTTGCAAGGCATGCTTTTCGATTTCAGCAAAAGTTAACGGAGCTTTGGAATCAGAAATTTGTTGCGCCGAATGTGAGATGACAAAATCTTCAGGCATTATAATATCTGAATCACTCAGGATGACCGCTTTTTCGATGGTATGCTGTAGTTCCCTGACATTTCCCGGCCAGTTGTATTTCATAAGTTTGTGAAGGGTTTTGCTGCTGAATTTCAAATAAAATTTCTCGTATTTGTTCGCATACTCCTTCAGAAAATGTTCTGAAAGCAATACAATATCTTCTCCGCGGTCGCGCAACGGAGGTAGGTCAATCACTATTGTGTTAATACGGTAAAATAAGTCCTCGCGAAAAAGATTCTTTGACACCATTTCCTCCAGATTTTTATTTGTGGCACAGATAAGTCTTATATCAAATGGGATTGGCATATTGGAGCCGACTTTGTGTATTACTCTGTTTTGAATCGCTGTCAATAACTTAGATTGCATGGTAAAAGAGAGATTACCAATTTCATCCAAAAACAAGGTGCCACCCGACGCTGTCTCAAACCACCCGGTCCTGTCTTCTTTGGCATCAGTAAATGCCCCTTTGATATGCCCGAACATTTCGCTTTCAAACAAGGTTTCGGTGATTGTGCCAATATCAATGCCAATAAAGGTTTCATCCGCCCTGCGCGACAAATTATGGATTTCTTTCACTACCAGTTCTTTCCCGGTACCGTTCTCACCAACAACCAAAATATTGGCATCCGTTTTGGCCACCTTCCTGATTACCTGCAAAACATCTTTCATTGCCTGCGAATTCCCGATAAGCGGAACATCCTGTTTAAAGATCCCTTTGTTTATCTGTTTTTGCCTGTCGCGGAGCTTTTTAACTTCAATCCTCGATTCTCTGAGCCTCAACGCAGCATGCAGAGTAGTTATGAGTTTATTATTGTCCCATGGCTTCACTATAAAATCAGTGGCCCCTTCTTTGATAGCCCATACGGCCAGGTTAACGTCAGCATAAGCGGTCATCATCACGACAACTGCCGACGGATCAGATTTTAATATGCGGTTAAGCCAGTATATTCCTTCGTTGCCAGTGCTGATACCTGCTGAAAAGTTCATGTCCAATAAGATAACATCAAACTCCTCCTTGTTGATACAACTTATGATCTCGTTAGGATTGGATATTCCGGTTATTGTACCAAATTCCGGCTCAAGCAATTGAATCAATGCTTTTAAAACCTGTTTATGATCGTCAACAATCAATAATTTGCCCTTCATCTTTTATTATTTTTTTCAATTGACTGACGGAACTTCTATTCTGCACTTTTTCACCAAGCCAAAAAATAATGTCCATTTTATGGACTAAAATTGTCCTTATATTAGACAAATATAAATAAATTTATTTTGATATTATTATTTAAATGACTAATTTTCAGTAAGAAAAAAAATCTGGTCTGATAATTGAGTGTTTGGATTGAAATCCCAAAATTACTACCATCATGATCAAAATAATTGGATTGTCAAAAGTATTTCGTACTGATGAAGTGGAAACTTCGGCCCTGAATGATATCGAATTTAAAGCTGACCGGGGCGAATTTGTTGCCGTAATGGGACCTTCCGGATGTGGAAAATCAACACTCCTAAATATCATCGGATTACTGGACAATCCTTCCGGCGGTGAATACTATTTCATGGATAAGGAAGTCTCCGCTTACAAGGAAAGCCAGCGCACCGACCTTCGCAAAGGAAACATCGGGTTCATCTTTCAGAGTTTTAACCTCATTGATGAGTTAACGGTCTTTGAAAATGTGGAGATGCCACTTATATACCTTAAGATGTCGACAAAAGAAAGGAGGCAGAAGGTGGAAGATGTACTGGTGCGAATGCAGCTGTCCCATCGTAAAGATCATTTTCCACAGCAATTATCCGGGGGCCAGCAGCAACGTGTGGCTATTGCCAGGGCAGTAGTCACCAATCCGCGCCTGATACTAGCCGACGAGCCAACTGGAAACCTGGATTCCGCAAATGGGGAAGAAGTGTTGAAATTATTGGGAGAATTAAATAGCGAAGGAACGACGATTGTTATGGTTACCCACTCATCCGCCCATGCAGAATTGGCTCACCGGGTTGTACAATTGTTTGACGGAAAAATAATATCGCAAAATATTAAAAAACTATGCTGATAGTCCCGGCAGATTGTTGGGTAACCTATACTGAATTCTGTTTAACTCATTAGAATTAAATACAATGATTCAAAACTACTTCAAAATAGCCATCCGGAATATCAGGAGGTATTACGTCCATTCAATACTGAATATTAGTGGCATGGCTATTGGCATGGCCTCTGCAATTTTAATCCTGTTATGGGTTCAGGATGAATGGAGCTACGACCGGCATTTTAAAAACGCTGATGATTTGTACCGGGTGATTGAAAAACAAAAATATCCAAATGGAGAGGTTTCTCTTTTTGCACCAACTCTGAGTGCAGTTGCCCCGGCCCTGAAAAATGAATATCCTGAAATAATCAGGTCTTCAAGGATTATGCATACTCCGTTAACCTTAAAAAAGAAAGATGAATTTATAGAAGAAACAGTTGTAGCAGTTGATAAGGATTTTTTCAAAATGTTTAACATCAGGTTTGTTCGCGGAGATATGAATACAGCGCTCAATGATCCTCACAGTATTGTTATTACTGAAGAAACGGCACACAAATACTTTGGTAACGATGATGCGCTTGGCAAAACATTGCCATCTCGTGGTTTTTTGGTGACAGTTACGGGTGTTGTGAAGCCTTTGCCACAGAATAGTCACATCCGGTTCGATTTTTTAATTTCCACTGATTATTTTAAGGAATCCGGAGCAGCCGTAAATATCTGGGAAGGTGGTGGACGAAGTTATTCCTACGTTGAACTTAAAAAAGGGACTGACAGTAAGCAGGTTGACATTAAAATTCAGGACTTCATTAAGAAACATAAAAAAGGATCGGAGGCTGAGATTTTACTTCAAAACATCAAGAGGATTCACCTGTATTCCTCCAGAAAATACAACTACGATATTAGTGGCAATAGCGATATTACTTATGTCATGATTATGGGACTCATCGCCATTTTTATTTTGCTTATTGCCTGCATCAACTTTATGAACCTTGCTATTGCGCAATCAGTGCGACGAGCCAGGGAAATTGGTGTACGTAAAGTGGCCGGGGCAAACAAACGAAAAATAGCTGTTCAGTTTCTGGGAGAGTCGTTGTTAATTGTATTTATGGCACATGTAATTGCTATGATCCTGGTTGAATTGCTGTTGCCAGGTTATAATAATCTTGCCGGGAAACAGTTGTCCATCAACTATCAGAGCTCCGGTTTGTATATTGGGACAATTACGATTGTACTTTTTTGCGGTTTATTGGCCGGGAGTTATCCTGCATTCTATTTGTCTTCCTTGAAGCCATTGGAAATAATGAAAGGCTTTATCAATAAAAATCCCGGCCATGCAAAATTCAGGAGAGTACTGGTAATTTTCCAGTTTTCACTATCGGTCCTTCTTATTGTATGTACTTTAATTATTGGAAAACAACTTAATTATATGCAAAACAAAAAGCTTGGATTTAACAAGGACAATATCGGCTATTTTATGTTCCCCATACGCCCTGGAGATCCAAAGCTGGATGCTTTAAAGAAAGAACTCTGCAACAACCCGGATATTGTGAATGTAACAAAGGGATATAGTCCTGTCAACCTTGAGTTTACATCCGGCGGCTTCAACTGGACCGGTAAAAAAACAGGCGATGATGTCTTATTTCATCACCTCAATACTGACGAAGATTACGCCAAAACCTTTCAGCTTGAACTAAAGGAAGGGCGTTTCTTTTCTCCTGAATTTTCAACTGATAATACTGCAGTTGTGATCAACGAAAAAGCAGCAGAAAATATGGGTTTAAAAAATCCAGTCGGTGAAATACTAATGTCCCCCCAGGGAGCCAAACTAACTATTATTGGAGTACTGAAAGATTTTCACTTTCAGTCGCTGCACTACAAAATCGAACCGCTCATGATGCAAAAGGGCAAGTCTAATAATCTAATTGTCAAAATGAAACCTGACCATATACCTGCAACTGTTGAATTTATTAATAAGACTTTTAAATCATTCGATCCCGGGCTACCCATTGACTTCCATTTTTTGGATGATGATTTTGATAAACTGTACCAGGCAGAACAACGGATGAGTAAAATATTTAGCTATTTCTCTTTCCTGGCCATCATTATTTCATGCCTGGGACTGATCGGATTATCTTCTTTTATGACAGAGCGCAGGACAAAAGAGATAGGAATCAGGAAAGCAAACGGGGCAAAGTCCATAGAAATATTTACCTTGATGTCGAAAGAATATATATTATTGGTAGGCATCTCCATCCTGATTGCATGCCCGATTGCCTGGTATGCCATGCACAAATGGCTTCAATACTATGCATACCGGATCAACATCGGCAATTGGGTATTTGTACTTGCAAGTATTGTAGCTTTGCTTACTGCCTTTGTGACAGTAAGTTGGCAATCCTACAAGGCCGCCAGGAAAAATCCGGTCGAGGCATTAAGGTATGAATAGTTCAGTATAAGAATTTACAGGTCGAACAACGGGTTCAGGCTGAGGCATAACCAAGCTGCTTCAAAGTTCAGTCCCGGGTACCTGGAACCAATTATGTCCCACCATTTAATGAATTGAATATCAAGATTAATAACCAGTTGCTTACCCTGGAGACAGCTTACCCTGAATAATTTGCGGGCATTTCAAAAGATTCATTTTTAACATTTAATCCAATAAACTGAAAATTGCCAAAAAACATGCTGCAAACGATAATTTCCGGAAAATAGAGATCTGATTATAAAAGAGAATGATTAATAATTTATATCTTTATGTTCTTGAAGTTAAAACAATTAGCTATGGATGAAATAATTAGTAAATTAAAGACTCCAGAGGAATGCAGGCAATTTGTGGTAAAATATTCAGACCTGGTCAGGCAGGCCCGTCAAAGAGCCATTGAACTTCGGGCCTCCTCCCATGAGGCGGAAGACATAGTAGAATATGAATTATACCAGGCACTTTATGCCTATGAGGATATTCTTTCTGAAAAGAACAATCGGAGAACGCGTGCCAACAGGACCTGGCAGATGGTGAAACATTATGGTATCAAACTGGCAGCAGAGAGGGCGGTAAACAGGAATGCCGATGCGATGGGTTATAAAGTATTGGTTGGCATGGGTTTACAAGGTTTGACTTTTGAATCTGTCATAGTGAAATATCCAGGATATTTTAGCAATAACGCTGTAAAACAGGCACATAAACGACTGGAAGAATTAAGACACAATCTGGAACCAACCTTGTGGGTTATGGTGTAAAACCTAAACAGAGGCTGTCTGAAAAGGCAGCCTCTTTGCTATAGATTGGTTACCAATTACCCGCAGTATTCCTTTCTTTGAATTTTAGGTTGCCGCGACTACCCTTTCAAATCTGGTTGATAACTGATATTCCACCTTTTACGTTTACCTGAACTACAATCTTTGACCTGTCGTTGGTCAACTCAACCAGGAAATTTTCTTCCTTAAGCTGGGTGCCATAGACTAATTTAGCAATCGCGTTGGCCTCACTTTTATCAAAGAAAATCACTGAACCGATTGAATAATCCTTGTACCTGGTTTGTAGATCAGACAAAGCTTGCTCGGGTATCGTGGCAAAACTGGTTCCAACCAGTCTGGAATCTGAGTTGTAATAGGCCACTTTCTTATTTCCATCCTTGGTAAATGTCACCTTGTCCAGGGTGTTGGATTTCACCCATACGGAATTTGACAAATTACCAAATTGCTGATTGAATTTTCTTTTCGTCAGGGCATTCACGTGACCCGCTTCCGATTTTTTGGAATTCTTCTTTACCGAAACCTTTTCTACGGATATTATTCCCTTATTGGCGGCACTTTTGGCAATAATTTGAGCAAAGCCCAGCAAGAGAACGATTGCCATTGATGCTACTATTAACTTCTTCATTTGAATTGTTTTTTTTAATAATTGATGTTTAAATACAAATGAATAAACGCTGAGAATTTATTTAAGTTTCTATTTTACAAATACTTAACATTCAATAATTCAGACTGATAATTTTAAATTAACAATCATCAAATTTTTAAACCCAGCTTAAAATGGAAAAATCGCAGTTAAAAAATATCATTTGTTGTCTCTTCATTTTGCCGTTGTGAAAACTATTAATAAATAAACTATATTTTTGATTTTAAGATACTTGAATATTTGTTAGGGAGTCGCCTGATCTTTTGGATAAAGCCAAAATCCGGGCTCGATTGACGACAGATTAAAAATGCAATTGCAGCATTCTACTACTCATTCCACAGCATAATTGCATTCCTATTTTTTTTATAAATAGTTAAAATAACATCAATAATTTAACATTGGGAGAAAGTAAATTTATGGGTTCTTTAACCACAAACCTGTAAAAACAAGCTAAAAAAACAGCCAAATTGTTGCATCTGCATTATAATGACCAGACATCCTGATAATATTTTCACCCCTTCAAAGATTAAAAACAAGCAATTACCAGGTCAGAAGGTACGGAGATTGGACTCAGGTTCAGGGAATTTTCCCGGAAGAAATTTACCTGCTAAAAACGGGTGAACCGGGCCTTGACAGGTAACTATTGTAGTAGTATCCATCACTGTCAAAACCGTGCAAGTCTTCTTCCCTGGAAATGCGGTGTTGAAGAATATAACGTGTCATCATTCCGCGGGCCTTTTTGGCATAAACGGTAATCATACTGAACGAGCCGTTTTTTTCTTCCAGGAATTGCGGGGAAACAATATGAGCTTTTAGTTTTTTAATTTCTATAGCGGAAAAATACTCCTGCGAAGCAAGGTTGATTAGCAAGTTTGAACCGCTCTCTTTCAAATCAATGCTAATTTGTTTTGTAATTTTTCGTCTCCAGAAATGGTACAAATCAACATATTTGCCAAACTGAAAGGATGTTCCCATCTCCAGACGGTAAGGCCTGATCAGATCGAGCGGCCGTACAACGCCATATAATCCGGAAAGAATGCGCAAATGTTGTTGGGATGCTTCAACATCGGCAGTTTGTATGGACTGGATATCCAGGCCGTGATATACCTCACCCTTAAAAGAAAAAATTGCCGGATGTGCTGTTTCAGTCGTGAATTCAGGCTTCCAAAGTGCAAATCTTTCCATGTTCAGGATAGCGAGTTTCGAACTGATTTTCATCAGTTCCTCCAACTGGCTGACAGATAGCCTTTTCAAATACCTGACCAATACCGAAGCCTCCTTCGCAAAAAGCGGCTGTGAATTTTCAGCAGTTGAACTTACTGATCCAAAATCCAGGGTTTTTGAAGGTGATAGTACGACAAGCATGTTTCCCAATTGTAAATGATTTGTCCTTTTGATAAAAACATCAAAAATATCAAAATCAAAATTAATACTGTATCACCTTAGAATCATCCAAAAATTATTCGGCCGTCATTGAACGCAAATGTGCAAATAATTATTAATCAATTGTTTATTGACAGCATCTATCTTATTATTTGCACATTAATTTTGTTAATAACTGACCCGGATTATTTTGCTGACCCCGTTTTATTTGCTTCAAATTGTACCCCAAAGCAATCCAAAGATTTATCTTTGCATCTTTCAGGCTTAGACTCTATTACTACTAATTGACTATTATGAAGACTCGGATTTATCTTTTTTGGACACTCCTGGCTGTATGCCTGGTTTCGGGAATAGTATCTGTATCAGCACAATCCATTGATTTAAGTAAATATGAAATACTGGCATCGGATAAAATCAGCTCACTTGTCAGGGAAACTGCTATCCGGATGTTACAGGAAGAGGTATTTAGCCGAACCTCGGTCAAAATTCCACTTACATCCGGTTGGGGTAAGGCAGGAACTATTGTCCTGGCTATCCGCAACGATTCAGAGTTGTATGGGATGATGGTACCAAAACGTAACGGGAACAATTTACCCGAATCAAAGGCCGAAGGGTACCGCATTGTTACAGAGAAGAATAACGGGAAAAATATCGTCTGGATTATTGGTGCCGATTCAAGGGGTACAATGTTTGGCATTGGCAAATTCCTGCGTACAGCCATCATGACCAAACGGAAAATAACGCTGGACGGACCTGTTGATTTCGCCAGTTCCCCTATGCAATCCATCCGGGGTCATCAGCTGGGATATCGCAGCACCAACAATTCTACGGATGCCTGGGACATCAAAAAGTACGAACAATACATCCGGGAACTAGTAATTTTCGGAACTAATTCAATTGAAACCATTCCCTTCACTGACAACGACCCTGGTGTATTAATGCAGATTCCGCCTGCTGAAATGAATATTCAGATCAGTAAGATCTGTGCTGCTTACGGTATCGACAACTGGATCTGGACCCCGGCATCCTGTGACCTGAAGGATAAAGCGTTGCGTCAGAAAGAACTTGAGAAAAATGAACAGATTTACAAAAACTTGCCAAAGCTTGATGACGTATTTTTCCCTGGTGGCGATCCGGGAGACAATCATCCCAGTGAGGTCATGCCTTTTCTGAAAGATTTGCATGAAAGATTGATTAAATATCATCCGGAAGCAGGAATTTGGATATCCCTCCAGGGATTTACTGCTGAACAGGTAGACTATTTTTACACTTACCTGGAAGAAAACAAACCGGGTTGGCTGAGAGGTGTGGTCTCGGGTCCGAGTAGTCCTCCCATCGCAGAAACACGGTTCAGACTTCCGGCACAGTACAAGCACCGCCAATACCCTGATATAACCCACAATGTCAGATGTGATTATCCTGTTGTAAACTGGGACCAGGCATACATGCTCACCTACGGCCGCGAAGGAATCAACCCGATGCCATACTATTACGCTAAGATTCATGCGACCTATGCCCAGTTTACCGATGGTTTTATCTCCTATTCCGATGGCGCCCACGATGATGTCAACAAAATCATTTGGAGCATGCGGGGTTGGGATATTGAACAGCAACCGCAGGAGATATTGAATGACTATTGCCGATTCTTTTTTGGTCCTGAATTGGCAGAAAAAGCCACCAATGGCATACTGGCACTGGAAAAGAACTGGGCAGGCCCGATCCGGGAAAACGGAGGAATAGAAACCACATTCGAATTCTGGCAACGACTCGAGAAGCAAAATCCGCAACTTGCAGGCAACTGGAGATGGCAGATGCTCGTTGTACGTTCTTATTACGATACTTACCAGCGAAGGAGAAAGATTTACGAGGAAGGCCTTGAAAAAGAGGCAAATAAAGTACTGGCTAAGGCAAAAGAAATTGGATCTGAAGCAGCCATGAAGAAAGCTTTGGAACTTGTGAGCATTGCGGATACCAAACCAATCAACCAGGACATTAATGCAAAGATTGTTAAGTATTTAGACGACCTTTTCCTCTCTATAGGCTATCAGTCCGACGTAAAAAAATACCATGCATCCAATTCACAACGAAGTTGCATCCTGACATTTCTGAATTACCCATTGAACAACCGTTGGTGGCTAACCGACGAGTTTAAGAAAGTGAGTGAAATGGACAGTGAAACTAAAAAGCTGGAACGACTTGAGATAATCCGCAGCTGGGAAAATCCCGGTCCCGGAAGCTATTATGACAATGTATCCAACATAGAAACTGGTCCACGAGTTCTTACTACCTCCTATGATGCCACTGATGTTGCCTGGTGGGATGGCGGAAACTCAAGAAAGAGATTATCCTCCCAGCTTTTTCAGCAACAACCTGAATTAATTTATGAGAATCTTGACTTCAACGGAAGATACAACATCCGGGTATCCGGCAGAGGAGATGCTCTTTTGCGTGTCGACGGAATTAGACTGGATCCTATTACATATGACAAGGAGATTGGAGGGTTTAAGGAATTTGTCGTGCCAAAAAATCTTACCCAGGATGGAACCATTAAGGTTACATTCGACAGGCCGGAGGAGTCACAAATCAGATGGAGCAGCCAATCCCACGTTTCAGATGTTTGGCTGATCAGGAAATAAGATTATTTGACTTTTTCATCCAGGTACCTGATCAGTAAATAATAAGCGATTAAGCTTATGGAGATACAGAAAGCCATGATTGCCAAAGAATGGATTCCCAATGGAAGGGTATAATTGACAATTGTCAGGCCGACCCCGATTCCGGCGATTACCGTTCCCCATTTGATATATCCGTTTCTGTCCTCATTGGGATTGGTCTGCAGAAGTGAAGAGACCATACTTTCAGGAATTCCCTTGTCCACGATTTTGCTCTTAATGCGAAAATCAATAAACTTCCTGGTAATTGCCAAAATAAAGAGCATAAACAGGGCGATAAAAAATATGATAGAACAAGTTCTGAAAACCTCCCTGTCGATGTGACTATTTTCAACTTCCTGCGCAGCTAAAATGAACGGAGCAAATACAATTGTCAAAATGGATAAAAGCTTTTTCATAATAATTTTTTTTAATGCGTTTTGTTAATTAGACCTGGTCATGAAGTTTTTGTTGCAAAAATTCAAATTGAATTCAATATTTTAAAAAGCTTGCGGAACCTAGAGATTACATCCTCACAAACGATGATAACAGCTGATACAACAGTTGTGAGAATAAAGTAGACCGAATTTGCCGGGATATTGATAAAAAACTCTGAAATATATATTCTGAAGAAATAAAAAGCACTGGCAACCAAGCTAATAGCAGCAGTCATAATGAAGAAAACAAAATAATTATCAAACCTGCTGACATGTTGTGGCACCGGTAATTCTTTCATTATCATTTCAGTCAGATCAAAATCAAAAACAGGTTTCTCCTGCTGTTTAATGGCGGCAAAAAGCTGTGAATATTTTGCCGCCTCGGTTTTGCATTCATCGCATATGTTGTAATGTTCACGTTCTTCGGCGGAACATTTTTCCTTATCCAGGATAATTTGCTGGATGTCTATCTCGCTAAGGTGTTTACCGGCCATAGTATATTGCGTTTATTTTTTTGCATCAAATTATCTCGAAGGGCTTTTCTTGCCCTGAACAGGTAATTTTTAACAGTCCCTTCAGGAAGATCTGTGATTTGGGCAATCTCGGTGTAACTCAATTCCTCCTGGTGATAAAGCGTAATAAGTGTTTTATAAAGCACAGGAAGTTCGTTGATCAGGACAGTCAAAATCGCAGACAGTTCCTTATTGTATATATTATTTTCTGTCTCGTTTTGAAAAATATCACCCCGGAATTGAATGCTATTCAAAACACCTGAAGTGTCATGAGACGAAAAAAGAGTCATATCCAATGAAATCGTCTTCTTTTTTTCAAGGAAACTTTTACATGTGTTGAAAGCGATCTGTGCGATCCAGGTTGAAAGTTTTGATTGGAATTTAAAACTATTCAATTTATGAAAAGATTTCAGGTAGATGTCCTGAGATACATCCTTCCGCTCTTCGGGATTGCTGATCATTTTAAATACAATGCTGGCAACCAGTTGTTCAGTATCCTTTATTATAGTCGAAAAGGCGTTGGTGTCTCCACCCAAGACCCTTTTAACCAAATCTTGGTCATCAAGAAGGCTTCCTCTGTTTCTTTCCATCACCTGTTTGACAGACATGTTGTACAAAAGTTGCAAATAATTTAAATTTCAGGATATGAACCGGGTGAAAGTGGTGCCAGCGACCATTGTCTAAGCAGCTTTTAAATTAGAATTATTCTACCTAATATTTTAACACCCTTCAACCCGGATTTTCAACCAACAAGTATTATACTAATTATTAGTTCAGTATGAATTTTTTCACTTCTGTTTATAGAAATTGTTCCGCACTTTTCTTAATTATCCTGTATTAGTTATTAAATTCGCTCCTCAATCCTGCTTGTCAACAATTATAACAGAATATTCAACCAACTCATGCAGACATCATCAAATTTTGGAATGACCCCGATCAGACAACTTCTCATTCTGGTTATCGTGTTTTGTACAGCTTTTGTATCCAAAGGGCAATATTCAACCCTGAAAAAAGTTTCTGTATTGGAAGGAAGATGGGATATGACCCTCATGATGGATGGTAAAGAATTTCCCTCCTGGCTTGAAGTTGAACATTCCGGACTTCATACACTTGTTGGTCGGTTCGTGTATGCTAACGGAAGTGCCAGGCCAATTTCGAAAGTTGACTTTGACGGACAGAAATTTAGTTTCAGGATTCCGCCACAATGGGAACCTGAAACCAGGGATCTGGAATTTGAAGGGACTTTCACCGAAAAGGGACTTTCCGGCACCATGGTTTATACTGATGGCAAAAAATACACCTGGACCGCTGTCAGTGCTCCTTCACTGAAAAGAGCGGGCGAACCTGTATGGGGTGAGCCAATTCCCCTGTTCAATGGTTTGGATTTAAAGGGATGGCATGCAACTGGAGAGAACCAGTGGAAGGTTGAAAATGGCATTTTAAGAAGTAAGCAATCAGGCTCCAACCTGATGTCAGACATGACTTTTACTGATTTCAGCCTGCACATAGAATTTCGCTATCAGAAAGAGAGTAACAGCGGTGTTTACCTGAGGGGACGGTATGAAGTGCAGATTGATGACAGTAAGGGAATGGATCCATGGGTAGGTCACCTGGGTGCTATTTATGGTTTCCTGACACCAAGTGAGATGGTGGCAAAAGATCCCGGCATCTGGCAATCCTACGATATTACCCTGAGGGGAAGGATGGTCACGATCATTGCCAACAATAAACTTGTTATCTGCAACCAGGAAATTCCCGGGATTACCGGAGGAGCCATTGACAGTAAGGAGGGTGAACCCGGACCAATATTACTCCAGGGAGATCATGGCCCGATAGATTACCGCAATATTATACTTACACCGATCAATTAAAGATTGGGTATCCCCAGATTCGGAATGTCAGAATTTCAGCTATCATGTATTTGATTACATGATATTTACCATCCAATACTGTAACCCGTCGACAGATTTACTGAACCCGTTTTTTCAATATAAACGTGAAAGCAGGAATAATTGTAAGCACTTGTAATAGCCGGTTCGTTATCAAATCCTTCAATTAACATTTCCTAAGGGTCAGGATCAGGGAAACAATGGGGTCCATGAATTCCTTACATACCATGTTCATTAACCTGTTCTTTAGCCGCATCAAACAGTGTTTCAGATACTTCAGGATCATCGGTAAACTTAAACCGCCGGAGGCCAGGGGGGGAAAGTGCTAAAACGGGGTGACACCCTACCCAAAACCCACCTGATATGACGCTGATTATGTTTGAATTATCTTTTTCTTATGATTCCGCTGGTAACACCGGATGCCAGAACCCTGACGGATTACCGGAACGATTTCACAAACTTGTACTGTTTTACTCTTGTCAGTAACAGAACTAAATTATAATTATTAATTTGGGTCACGCGTACTATACAATAGAAATTAACCAGACTGAAATGATAAAATACCTTTTAAATCTTCTGCAAGGGAGTATTTTATTCATCATAATTACCGGGATTTTTTCCAATAGCTGCTTTGGTCAGACTACTTTGACAAAAAAGGAACCGCGTGTTTATACTACCTCCAGGATTGTGACTCCCAAACCGGTGATTGACGGGAAACTTGATGATAAATTGTGGAAAACCGGTACATGGGCCGGTGATTACACTCAGTGGATTCCTAAGGAAGGCGCTAAACCCAGCCATCCGACTGAATTAAATATTCAGTATGATGACAAAAATTTGTACATAGCTTTTCGTGCTTATGACGATCCTTCCAAAATTCTGAAAATGGCAGGAGGCCGGGAAGAATTTGTTGGAGATGTTGTTGGAATAGCTTTTGACAGCTACCATGATTACCGTTCAGGATTTGAATTCTCAGTTACGGCATGGGGACAGAAATGTGACCTGATTAAATACAATCCGTCCAGGAATGATTTTAACTGGAACCCCGTCTGGAAGGCAAAAGTAGGGCTGGAAGACTCGGCATGGGTCGCAGAAATGGAGATTCCTCTTAGTCAGCTTCGTTTCAGCAGAAAGAACGAACAAGTCTGGGGAATGCATACATCGAGAAATATTTACCGGCTTCAGGAGTTTAGTAATTGGGAGATTCAAACCAAGACCGGTCCCGGTGAGATATACAATTACGGGATTTTGAAGGGCATTAATGGGATAAAAAAATCACAACGGCTTGAAATTATGCCATTTTCTCTCGGAAGTCTTGAAACCACCAAAAATGAACCATCAAATCCGTTTAGTAACAATGGCAAAAACTGGGGAGGTCAAATGGGTCTGGATGCAAAAATTGGCATATCAAGTAATTTTACCGTCGATCTTACTGTAAACCCTGATTTTGGGCAGGTTGAATCGGATCCGTCCGTGCTGAATCTTTCAGCTTATGAGACTTTTTATACAGAAAAACGCCCTTTTTTCATGGAAGGGGCATTTATTTTTGATTACAACATTAATAATCAGAGCCTGTTTTATTCGAGACGAATCGGACATTCCCCTTCCCTGAAAATAAATCCGAATGATGATCTCTTCGTGAATTCCCCTTTAAATACCACAATTCTGAGTGCAGTGAAACTAAGCGGTACAACATCCAACGGATTGACGGTCGGCGTAATACAAAGTTTCACAGCCAATGAATATGCAAAACTTGCTGATTCGAATGGTAACGATACTACCCGCAAAATTGAACCACTTACCAACTGGATAGTTGCACGTGTCCAAAAGGTATACAATTCAGGGACAACCAACATCGGCGGGTTCTTTACCTCAACAAATCGTTTCATAGACGATAATAACCTCAATTTCCTTGCTTCTGACGCGTATACCGGTGGACTGGATCTGATGCATTACATGAAAGACAAGGAGTTTTACATTGATGCCAAGCTGCTGGGTAGTTTTGTGGATGGAAGAAATACAGCCATAAAGGCCCTTCAGGAATCCTCCGCCCGATATTACCAGCGACCGGGAGCAGATTATCTGCCATATGATACCACTACTACCAGGTTGAGTGGTACCGGGGGCAGATTTGCATTTGGTAAAGGCTCAAAAGGATTATGGCGATACTCAACGGGATTCAGCTGGTTTTCTCCCGGTGTTGAGCTAAACGACCTGGGTTACCTGAATTCTGCCGACAGGATAGACCAGGAAAATGCATTATCTTACCTGATTATTAAGCCGTTTTCAATTTTTCGTACACTTAACGTCGGTCTAACGCAATTCAACTCATGGAACTTTAATGGATCATACCTGGGATCGGCCAACACTTTAACGATAAGCACATCCTTTCTCAATAAATGGACCTTGACAGGAAGTCTCAAACACAATCTGGAATCCTTGGATATGAGAATTTTACGTGGAGGCTATGACATGATTGTACCCTATTCACTAATTTCAACCGCTTTAATTGGGACAAATCCCTCGAAAAAAATCATCGGCAAATTCAATCTTGGATTAAATAAATCGGGCGAAAATTCTGCATCTGGGCTGATTTTTGAACCAAGTGTTACGCTTCGGCCTATTTCCAACCTGAAATTCGGCGTTACTGCCAGCTATTCTGATAACCAAAACAGGCTTCAATATGTTTCTACTGTAAATTATCAGTCCGAAAAAAGATATGTTCTCGGGACAATTGATCAGAAGACCCTCGGACTCACTTTCAGGGTGGATTTGTACATTATCCCTGAGTTATCAATCCAGTATTATGGAAGTCCTTATGTATCCCGTGGCACCTATTCAGAATTCAAACGTGTTACGAATCCAGTGGCAAAGCTATTGGAAGACCGTTACGAAATTTATCCTGATGCCACTCTGACAGATAATACATATGAATTAAGCTCCGTTTCTCCGGTTGAAAAAATTTCGATCAAAAATCCTGACTTTAACTTTCAACAGTTGCGCTCAAACTTCGTAGCAAAATGGGAATACCGCCAGGGATCCTTCATCTACCTGGTCTGGGCAAGTGAAAAAACGAGGAGAACACCTGACTCAAAAGCCTCATTAGGTGATTCTTACAGAGATTTACTCGGCGCCTTCCCGACCAATATTTTTCTTCTGAAAATGAGTTATTGGTTCTCACTCTGATCCGGATCAGGGAAATAAATCCTATCGCCTCACGGTTTGTAAAAATTGAGCTATTTTCTTCTTCCTCCGGTGAAAATAAGTCATATATTACGGATTTAAGTAACGTCCATAGTTTGAAAAAAACGTTGGTTACATTAGTTTTCAATGACATAATTTACTTTAACTTTTTTATTATCAACTACATAAGCAAACATAGGAACAAATATCAAGGTAAGTAATGTTCCAATCAATAATCCGCCAATCGCAACGTCAGCTAACGGACTAAGTCGTTCCAAACCAACGGCTTGCTCAAGGGCAATTGGTATCATTCCTGCTATTGTTCCAAAGGCAGTCATCATCACAGGTCGGAAACGTACCCTGACACTTTCAATGGCACTGTCATAAGCTGATTCACCGCTCTCCCGGTGCTTTTGATAGAAATCAATGAGTAAAACCGCATTTTTTATTATTATGCCAAACAAGAGCAGAATACCCAGCAAACTTGGCATACAGCTTGGTTTGTTGAAAAGCAACATGCCCCAGGCAGCGCCAATCATTGAAAGTGGTAACACCAAAATCATGATGAGCGACATCCTTACCGAGCGGTAGATGGTAATAAGTACCATGGTCAATAGGAATATTCCCAGGGCGATGGCCTTTATCATACGGCCAAAACTGTCATTGATCTGAGATATATCGCCTTCCTGTGAGAGTATTACATCGTCATTACTCTTAATATTTTTAAGCGCCAATTCCGCGTCTTCAGTGATATGAGTAACAGGTCGGCCGGAGCGATAGCCATTTATATCCACGCTATACATCATTTTGTCACGCTCTATCTTGGCAAAAGTCAGGTTCCTTGAAATTTTTGCCAGTTGTCCGAGCGGGATATCGCCCAATGGGGTGTTGATGGGTAAAAGTCTTAAAGTCTGTTCATTCTCACTGAACTTTCCCTTGAAATAAAGCGTAACCGGCTGTGTGTTGAGCGACTGCAGATTGGCATTCAACCCAACCACCTGACCTTTTGCCAAAATCTGACTGGCAATTTCATAGGGGGTAATTCCGTAGCTCAACGCTGTATTCTCATTGATATTGAGTGCAATTTCGGAGAAATCTTTGTCCCAGCTTGTTGAAACAGAGGTTAACCCCTTTACATTGGCCAATGCATCTTTCACTTCTTTTGATTTTTCAGCCAAACCATCCACATAGGGAGATTTAAGCCTGACATCCAAAGTAGCTTTGATAGTAGAAAGTGCCGTTGCTCCAAAATCATACACATCGTTTCTTTTGATTCCTTCCAAATGAGAAAGTGTGTCCCTGATCATCGTTTCAATTTGCCATATGCTTAATTTTCGGCTAAATCTATCCACGCAGTTTACTGTTATGGTTGCTTCAGAAGGTAAGTTTCCACTTCCAAGACTCAGAACTCCCATTTCATTGCCAAAAGCGACAGAGCTTTTATCCGCCCATTCCTGTTTGTGAAGCCATTTTAAAAAAGGGCCCAGTTTTTCTTCAGCACTGTTTACAGTTTCGTTAGAGCTGAACTGAATTTGTGCTTTAACAATTCCCGTATCCATTGGCGGCATGGCATCTTTACCTATGATTGGCATAATGGTTTTAAGACTTACTATTAATAGCAACAAAACACCTGCAGACAGCATTACACGGCGAAGTATTCTCCTTTTGCCATTTGAAAAGCGGATCACGCTTACATAAGGCTCCACCATACGACCCATCGAATTATTGTACAATCGCCCGAACCATTCCTCAATTTTATTTTTGTTGTGTCCACGTTTAAAAAACATTTCCAGAAGCCTTGGTACTAAAGTAATGGAGAGAAAGAATGATATCAGTAATGCAATAATCAGTGTGACAATGAGTGGTTTAAAGATTTTCTCCGGAAAACCACCGACGAACATCAATGGAGCAACAATTACGATGGTGGATACGGTCCCGGACCAGATAGGCTGAATTACCTCTTTTGTACCTAAACGGATGGCAGTTGGTAAATCCTGCTTCAATTCTTTGAGGTGCCGCTCTATATTCTCCAGCACCACCACCGCGTCATCGGTGAGCAGTCCAAGGGCAAGAATTATGGCAGTATAAATTACAATGTTCAAACTTCCGCCGGTTAACCAGATAATGGCCATGGTCGAGAAAAAAACCATGGGAATAGTTATAGCAGCAGCGGCGATCGCTTTTAAATTGCCAATGAAAAACAGGATAACCAGTAAGGTGAAAAATATTGCATCGCGAAGCGCAACCAGCATGTTATCATTTGCCAGTTCAATCAAAGAACGTTGGGTATCCGAAATTTCGAAATTAAAGTTTGGATATTTTGCTTGCAGATTTTCCATTTCAGCCCGTGCGGCGTTGCTCACCGTTAATACACTGCCGCCCGGAGTACGTTGAATCGCCAGGGCAATGGCAGGCTTCCCGTTACCAAAATAGCCACTGGTGCGTTTTTTATAGCCCCATTCCACATTGGCCACATCGCTCAGCATAACATTGGGAAGGACATTAATATGTTTTAATTTTTCTATCTCATCTTTTTCACCATAAAAGGTTATGGTGTAAAAATTGTTTTCTCCTTTTACAAATCCAATAGGTATATCGCGGTTAAGTACCTGAATCGCTTTTGCAATCTTGTCGAAATCAACATTGTAACGTTTTGCCTTAAATGGATCAACTTCAACATTAATGGAACTTTCGTAACCTCCAAAAACTTCAACATTTCCAATTTCAGGATTACTAAGCAGGTAAGGCTTGATGAATCCATCCACCATCTTACGTATATCCCCCAAAGAAACATCATCAGTTTTTGGCGAAATCGAGATCACATCGACCGGTAGTGTAAAATCACCCGAAGTATAAATGGCCGGATTGGCATCAACAGGAAGGTTTCCTTTGGCAATTGAGAGGGCATTAGCCACATCGACAGCAGCTGCATCAAGGCCCTTTTCATATTTAAATTCAGCTTTAACGATGGAAAAATTGGCAACATTGACCGAACTGACATCCGTCAGAAGCCCCAGCCGGGAAATTTCCTGTTCGATGGGTTTTGATACCGTATTGGCTGCCACCTGTGCAGTTGCTCCTGGGACCTTTGTAATTACTATTACCTGGGGCGGCGTTGAATCGGGGAATAAATTTTTGGGCATTGTTATCAGCGCCATCACTCCCATGATAAAAAAACCGAATATCAGGGAAAAAAGCAGATACGGCCGTTTGTAGAAATAATCGAACATGGTTTATTCCTCCTTACTTTTTAGTGAAATGCCGGATAAAAGTTTGAGCAGAATATCTTGCTTTTCAACTACAATTTCTTTCCCGGAAAGCTGGTTGTTATCTGTCACAATTCCGTCTTCGCCCGATTGGATGATGTTAATCTCAGTGGCAATTGCCTTGTTGTTATCTTTTACAAACACATAACTTCTGCCCATCCTGTTTAATATTGCATCAAACGGAAGTTTGATTGCGATGCCCTTGAAAATTTCAACATTTACTTCAACCCGCTCACCAGTCATCAGTACAAGGTCATTGTTAATCACTCTGTATTCTGCCAGACTATTAAATGTGCTGTTTAACGGAACTGTCCTGTAACTTGTGCCGTTCATCGTAACACCATAAATCTTCAGGTCGGCCGGAACACTGAGTTTGAGGTAAGAACCACTCTTGGCGCTGATGATGGCAATGGGTTGGCCGGGCATTGCCATGTCACCAACATTCAGCATCGACTTCGAAATAATTCCTGACGTAGGTGCTGTGATTGTAGCATAAGAACGATTGTTGACCAAATCGTTTATACTTTGATTTAAAGCTTCAATTTTAGATTCAGCTTCGACAATCCGACTTTCTTCCAATTCCGACTGCTCAATAGAGGCCCCTTTTACTGCCATTAGTTCAAGCGTCCTATTATGAGCGGATTGCAGATTTTTCAACCCTGTCTTGGCAGAAGCAATTTGAGCATTGATACTTTGTATTCCACTTTCTACATTGGTATTATCCAGACTGACAACAACCTGCCCCTTGGAAACTACTGTGCCAATGGATTTTAGGGACTCAATACGCGCTGATATTTTAGAGGCAAGAATTACATCTTCATCATTCTGAACGATTGCCAGGTACGGAAGGGTCAGGGTAACCCCTTTGAGCTCTGGTTTGATGGTATGAACAACCATCGAGTAAGTTTTTGCAATGGGAGCATCAGAATCTCTCCTTTTCGCTTTTTTAACCACTGTAACTGCTCCAGCGAGTATCACAACAACGACTACAATCCAAACTATTGTTTTCTTTTTCATTTTACAATCTCCTCTATATTATTTCCATATATTACACTAAGTTTCATAAGCGTTTGCCATTTTTCGGCCTGGGTCTTATACAGTTTTGATTGCTCAAGGAGTAAATCATCCTCGTATTTAAGGTAATCTTCCATCGACAACTGGTCAGACTGGTAACTAACTTTTGCAATGGCGAGAAGCTGCTCTTTCCCCTTTACGCTATTGTCATACAGCTGAAGTGAGTTATCGAGTAACCGGAGGCTGTTTTGTAACTGTGTTGCTTGTGAACTTAATTCAAGTCTCATTCTTTCTAGGTCATTTCTGGAGATTTCAAAATCCATCCTGCTTTTTCTGATCTGTGCATATTGATCTTTGGCAAACAATGGAACTTTTAAAATCGCGCCGATGGTGCTATAGTCGTTATTCAAATGCTGAGCATTGTTATAGGACAAAGCCGAATTGTTGTTGTAACTACCTTGTAATGTCAATGAAGGAAGAAGTTTCTCCTTTTCTGCTCTCCATCCCAACCGATCGGCTTCAACCTTGTTGCGCAATGGATCAAGTGCCCTTAAATCACCATCTTTAAAATTGCCAATCTGCTCCATTTTCACCGGGGCCATGAGTGCAACGCCGGTCAATGACTGAATGAGCGAAACTACCTCTTCACGTTGAATAGCAAGGTCATTTTTCATAATGTCAATCTGACTGATTCCATTGTCTATGTTGAGAAGCGACGATTCAGGAGCCCTGCCATTATTGACTTTTATTACAACAAACTCCCTGGTTTTTTGCAAGGACGCCCTTTTCTTCGTTAGTGACTGATCCAATGCCTCCATGTACAAAAGATTAGCATTGGCACCGACAATTATTGCTTCATTCTTCAGCAAATTGATATTCTTTTGGTCCTGGGCAGAACGCACCATCATTTTTGCTTTGGTTGCCATCGGGAAAATTGAAGCAACAAAAATTGGCATGGAGATCGTCGCACCCAATCTGAAGATGTTTTCACTAAAGGGTTGCCCCACTAAAGGGTCTTTGACCATTGCTATCAGGTCGTTTGGCGGAACCGGCAGCATTCCGGTAGCTGTGGAGGCATAATCAAACTTTCCAAAAAGCTCGATATTGGGATAGAACCTGCTATAAGCCATAGTCTGCCCGGCCATTGCCAGTTCTATCCGCTTATCATCACTCATAGCCGCAGGATGCGTTTTGAGCGAATCAAAGAGTTCACCAACTCTTTGTATTCCCTGTGCATGAAGGAGAACAGGAAAAAGAAGAAGAACCATTACATGCTTAACCATCATTTTATATTTAGTAAGTAAGTGATTACTCATTTTATAGCCAAAATTTTTATTTACTCAGAATTTTGAGCAATAATTGCATCATTTTACTGCAAAAATTGTCAAGGTGCAGCTCTCCTCCACTAAGTACCAGGTTAACATTGACTGATACCGGAATCCCCATGTAAAGCGTTGCAAGGCTTTCAACTGAAATGCCCTCGTCCCACTTCCCGATAGCAATTCCATCGAGGATAATTTTACTAAACAATTCCTTTTGGCTGTTAAATATCTGCTGAAGTTTATTTTTCAGCACAGTATCATTGTTGTGTGAGGCTTCAGATAAAAGTAAAATAGTTATCCCTTTGTTGTCGGTTAAATATCTGACCGTCGTACAAAGAAAATCATGCAATCGTTGCTCCGGATCAGCTTTTGAACTGGCAATGGTGCGCAAAGAACCAATTAGTTCATTTTGAAAATCAGCTATGATAGACAATATAATATCCTGCTTGGTAGCAAAATGTCTAAAAATTGTCCCTTCGCTCAACCCAATTTTTTTTGCCAGGTTTCGGGTAGAAAGATTTTTTAGTCCATCGGTGAAAATGATATCAAGAACTGCCTGCTTGATTTGTTCCTGTCTTATCTCTGTACTTAAATGCTCCATGTATGTAAGTAATTACTTACAAAGATAAAACATCTGTTTTAAATTTCCAAATAAATTCTCAAATGAATTAAAATGATTTTTAAAATGCTAAAATAATGAAGATTAAGTCCAGTCTACAAGAAATACCAGATGCATGAGTGAAAGTACCATGATAATCTACATTTTTATGCTTTGTTGCCAATTCGTGTTTATATCCATCATTACATATTGCTAAGTTGCAGATTATCAATGATATCATTGGCCGCACTTTTAAAATTTCTCAAAAAAAAGATTGACAAATTCCAGTCAATCTTTTTTTGAACCTAAAATTATCAGGCCTGCGATATTGCCACAGCTACAGCAACTGATGCACCGACCATTGGATTATTACCCATGCCGATCAATCCCATCATCTCAACGTGTGCAGGAACGGAAGAAGATCCTGCGAACTGAGCATCGGAGTGCATTCGTCCCATGGTATCAGTCATTCCGTAGGAGGCAGGTCCGGCTGCCATATTATCCGGGTGCAAAGTTCGCCCTGTTCCTCCGCCTGAGGCTACGGAGAAATACTTTTTACCTTGCTCAATACACTCTTTCTTGTAGGTACCGGCCACAGGATGCTGGAAACGTGTAGGGTTGGTAGAGTTACCCGTTATGGAAACATCCACTCCTTCCTGGTGCATAATGGCAACACCTTCCCTCACATCATCAGCACCGTAAACGTTTACCTTTCCCTTTTCTCCTGTAGAATAGGGAGTACGGGCAACTACCTTCAGTTCGCCGGTGGTATAGTCAAATTGTGTTTGTACATAAGTGAAACCGTTTACCCTTGCAATGATTTTAGCGGCATCCTTGCCTAATCCGTTCAGGATGACACGCAAGGGTTCCTTGCGCACACGATTGGCCGATTTGGCAATTCCAATGGCTCCTTCTGCTGCTGCAAACGATTCATGCCCTGCAAGGAAGCAGAAACATTTGGTTTCTTCACGCAGCAACATGGCTGCCAGATTCCCATGCCCAATACCAACTTTCCTGTCATCAGCCACAGACCCGGGAATACAGAAAGCCTGAAGGCCTTCACCCAAAGAGGCTGCAATGTCGGCAGCTATGGTTTGTCCTTTTTTAATAGCAATGGCTCCTCCCACAATGTAAGACCACATAGCGTTTTCGAAGGCGATAGGTTGAATGTCTTTTACAATTTTGTATACATCGACCCCTTTGCTTTCGCAGATTTTTCGTGCTTCCTCGATGGAAGAAATTCCGTAGGATTGCAGAACGGTATTTATTTTATCGATTCTTCTATCGTAACTTTCAAATAATGGCATAACTTTTTTCTCCTATTCTTTACGTGGGTCAATTACTTTAACTGCATCCTCCATCCGGCCATATTTGCCTGAGGCCTTTTTCAGTGATTCGCCAGCATCAGTCCCGGCTTTGATCATGTCAAGCATCCGTCCAAGATTTAAAAATTCATAGCCGATAATTTCGTTACCAGCATCCAGACCGATTTTGGTAACATAACCTTCAGCCATTTCCAGGTATCTCGGACCTTTGGCAACTGTTCCATACATGGTAGCGGTTACGCTTCTCAATCCCTTCCCAAGGTCTTCCAGTCCGGCACCAATAGGTAATCCACCTTCAGAAAATGCGGTTTGGGTTCTTCCGTAAACAATTTGGAGGAACAATTCGCGCATGGCAGTGTTAATAGCATCACAGACAAGGTCGGTATTGAGTGCTTCAAGGATGGTTTTGCCGGGAAGGATTTCTGAGGCCATTGCGGCTGAATGTGTCATCCCTGAGCAGCCAATAGTTTCAACCAAGGCCTCTTCAATGATCCCTTCCTTTACATTTAAGGTAAGTTTGCAGGCACCCTGTTGAGGTGCACACCAACCCACTCCATGAGTCAATCCTGAAATATCCTTAACCTCTTTGGCCTTTACCCATCTGCCTTCTTCGGGAATTGGAGCCGATCCGTGAATTGCGCCCTGTGCGACGCAGATCATACCTTCAACTTCATGTGTAAAATTCATATAATCTTATTTTTAGGTAAAATAAAAAGAATCTATATCAGGTCATCCAAACATTTTTTTTTGCCCATGCTTGTAAAGTAATACAGTAGTTGATTCAAGTGTGACCAGGCATCCGTATTTCATAGATTCAAGTTGTTCGCGTATTCCTTCATAAAAAGAAATAAGCTTTTCTGAATCGTCAATTAGTTCAACAACTGTCGGAACCTTGTCACTTATCTCCCAGAATTTATAGGAATGAATTACGGAACTTGCGCCGTATCCTAAAATTCCCCTGACAACTGTCGCTCCGGCTATTCCTTGTTTCTTAGCCTGGAAAACAATGTGCTCATACAAAGATTCGTGATTAAAAAGGTCAGTTGAGCTAACAAAGATTCTTAGGATTCCTGCTTTTGCATAATTTTCCATATTAAAAAAGATTAGTGATGATTCGTCCGGCGTATACAGCAAACAGACCAAGGAGGAGACTCAGGGAAGTGTAGAGTGCGAAAGGAAGTAACTCCTGTTGCCGTAACAGCAAAAATGCATCATTCGAGAAAGTTGAGAAGGTCGTAAACCCTCCGCAAATTCCAACCACAAGAAATAACCGAATTTCAGCGCTTAGCAGGTCACCCTTTTCAGAAATGCCATATATAATACCTATTAACAAGCAGCCGATAATGTTAATCAAAAATGTACTCCATGGGAATGAAGTAGTATAATGAACTTGAAAATATCGGGAAATTAAAAACCGGCCGGCTGTACCAATGAATCCACCTAACCCCACAATCATCAACGACTTTACCATAAAATTATTTTAATAATTTCTAATCGGTAGATGTCATTATCCTGTTCATTAGAACAGGCGGTTCAAGGCAGACCTCATTGCCTGAATCAAAAGTACAAAAAATATTGAAATCTACTATTTTAAAGCTTGCAGGTAAAATTACAAATCCACGGAAGCCATTTTCGTAAGTGCTTGATAATGAGGATTATATCATGAGTCGCTATTTTGCAACACATTGATTTCATGCATGTTGCGCACTGTACTATTGGATCTCAACGGTTAGTGAAATTACCGGAGGATTTCCCGGTGTGATTATTTTGAAGTGGATAATTATGAATATATCCAATGTAGTATCTTAACTTATTCAATACAGGAGATTTCTTTTTTTTATCATTTTTCTAGGAAATCACTTTTGCAAAAACATGCAAGGCAACCGGTCCGAGAAGTCCGGATTTTCTCAGGGCATCATCCTTCGACCAAACCTTAATGATGCTGAAGGTGAACCTTCCCGTCGGACTAGGTTTACCATCAAGAAACCACCTCGGATATTCCTTCAGCGTTTGCATTACGGTTTTAGACGCAGCGGTTGCAACACCTTTTTCAGACCAATTACGATCCTCCGGAAGAAATTCATCTCCAATAAGCCGGTTGGGCCAAAGATTCACAACGGTTACTTCGACCGAGTTTTCACCAACTTGTACAGCACTGGTAATATCAATCCGGAAGGGCTTTTTCCAAAGAATACCCAACTCTTTCCCATTTAACTTCACGATTGCCATAACCTCTACCTCGCCAAGGTCAAGGAATAGCATGCGGTCGCTCTTAACCATTTCAGCAGGAATAGTGATCTTTTTGTGATAAGTTGCTTTTCCTGAGAAATACCTGACTCCCGCATCGGCATGATCACTCCATGAAGCGAGTTCCGGAAACTGTACATGTGGCGGGGCTCCCCAGTCGGGTGCAAACTGTACATCCCATGGTCCGTTAATTTTAACCGGTTCCGGAAGTTTGGCAATATCTATTCTAAATTCCTTGCTATCAGATGTTTGTAACGTATATTGTCCGGCAAGCGCAATTAAACTTTCAAATCTTCCTTCGTAATGTCTGACCTTGATTTTGCTCCCTATATTGTTTGTTAGCATCTTGCCATTGCGTGCAATTTTTACAATACGATCTGGTTCTTTCCGGCTTTCGGGAGGAAATACCACGAAAACCGATCCAAACTCTGACAACCGGACAGGCAACGAAGTAACATGATCAGACTCCGAGAAAATAGCGGGTTTTTCTGTTCTTCCTGTCTCCGGCCACCAAAACTCCGGGCGACGATTGCTGACGCGGAAATTGCATATGGCCTCCACTTCTGCATTTTGCTTATTGGAAACAAAATAGATTTCAGAACCGTCCTCTGCCCTGCGATGAATATATCGGAAGGGGGCCGGCTTACCACAAGAGAAATCCTTCGGAATACCTAGTGAGGCAAGGACCTCCTGAGGTGTGTTCCCCCAATAGACGTGTCCCTTTCCGACTCTGCGGTCTCCCGTTGATCTGGTATCGCCCCAAAGTCTGCCTACGACCAGTTTGAGCTCATCTTCACTCTGCGGATAATTGGTAAGACCCGGGGTTTTCAAGGGCGGTGGACCTATGATGACCATCCCCTCGTTAACCAGTTTCTCTATTTTTCTTATAAGTTTCAGGGTCATCACTCCGGCCATCAACTGTTCGCCAGGGGATGGAAGTACCATAGCCCGATAACTCATTCCATCGGGCAGCAGGATAAGTCCGTCCTTGATTGATATCCTTTTGAAAACAACATCGGCAGTACAACCGTCAAAATTATATTCCGGAGGATCCGGTGGTATCGGGTTTGAAAAGTCTGTATTGGGAGGGATAAACCTGTTGGGTGCCGACTCTGCCTGCATGTACAACAGGTCAGCGACAAACAACCCTTTTTGCAACAGGTATTGACAACGCGTAAGGTATTGATGCCAGGGTTTCGTCTCTTCCCACCAGGTCTGTGTGCGCTCATAGTGAAGTCCCCAAAAAGCCATTGTCATCCCCGGTTTCCGGTCCAGCCAGGGCTGCATGGCATACCGGTGAAATATAAACCGGTTAATACCGGCACAGAAGGCCCAATCACCCTGTGGTTTTAATAATGCCGGATGGGCCAGCCAGTTTTCTCCCGGATTTGCGGTAAAGGCTTCAGAAGGAATGATCTTACTGCCATAAATATGTGCGGCCGAAACCATTGCCGGAGTCCAGGCATAGGAGCGAAAAACTCCCTCGAAACAATCTCCGGATTCACCAACAGCTTCACTCTCGCGCCGGTACCAAAATTCTGTCTGAGGCAAATTGGACTGCCCGGCTACCCGGATTTCATCGAACGGGGTGTTATCGATCGCTTCCATTGAAAACTGTATACCGTGCCTGTTGGAGAGTTCACGCATGTGTCCGGCATAATTCTCGGCAATAAGTTCTGATATGGTAAATCGGAAATCCCATAGGAACCGTTCAGTAACCTCAGCATTTCCGATTATCCGGCCAGTCATTGCAGGGAGAAAAGGGAAAATATCATAGCCACACCGAATTCTGAACTCTTCCGGGAAGCCACTGGTCCAGTTCTGATAGTCCACTTCCCAACTGTCCACATGGGTTGCTACAAGGGTCTTACCTGTGAGAGGACCGGCCAGGGAGAGGATATCGCCCAGAAACTTGTTAAAATGAATTTCGACAGCCTCCTTGCTCAATTTGTCGCATTCATATCCCATCCCGGCACTGGGAGCCGGGTGGTTTGTTGCCCCTGTAGGGCCATGGCCAAATCTTAGGATGGTCCATTTACCGGGTGGAACATCCCAGGTTAATCGTCCATCCTTGAATTCTGCCGTGAGATTAAGTATCTCATTGTGATCGATAATTGCATCATCAGGTGCCGGGTGGCCTGATACAGGAAGCATTTGAAAGGCATTATTTCCACCTCTCAGGCGTGCGGGGGGTGTCGATATGGTCCTGAATCCCGCTTTTAGCTGAATATTATCTGTCCTGAAAGAATCGTTTTTCGGCGTTGGAAATGCAATGACCGCAATATCGCAGTAGTATACGGGCTCACCGGCTTCTGTTCCCGGAATTCCTCCTTTTCTTAGTTTCGGTCTAGGAAGTTCCTCATTGTAATGTTTCCCTCCTTCCACTTCAACCTCAGAATACAAAACCTGCTGCATTGAATTTTCAGCAGTATTCCATGGTCCGCCACTCCCTGTCCAACCAGCCCCGTCATTCATATTGATCTCTAGACCCAGGCGGGCTGCTTCCTGACATGCAAACCTAAACATCTCCTGCCAGGCACTGGTGCCAAACGCTACCGGTCCCTGCGGACTTCCATCCACTTCCATGATCAGGACACCCCCGATACCAACACGCTGCATCGCTTCGAGATCAGCAGTTATCCCTTCCCTCGTTATATTTCCGTTGATCCAGAACCAGTAGACCCAGGGGCGGGCATCATCCGGGGGGTTCAAAAAGCCCTCCGAAAGAATACCCGAATTAATAGTATCTACTGTATTTGCAGCAGACAAATTTATCCAGCAACCGGCCATAATACCGGCTGCACTACCAGTAATCCCTTTTAAAAATACCCTGCGGTTTAACATTAGCCTGGATGACATATTATACCTTTTAATATTTTTTGATTCGAACTTTTTTCAGACTGATTACCCAAAATTAAGCAGATGTTTGTGTTTCAGCAGAATTCAATGCAATTGGCATGATTAACTGGTAACATTGGATACATAGCAAGTTTAGCAAAGCTCACGTTATTCCGGCTCTGATTCTTTGAGACTACGAAATTCTTCATTTAATTCTTCACAAGCCTGCTGGCAAATCTTTTCTAACTGCTTAACCATTTCAGGAATTTCATATAATTTTTCTTGCTTTTCAGCATCTTCCTGAATATTTCTTGCTATGCTCTCAAAATTTGAACTGATACCCATTATTGCAAAAGAGGGAATTAGTTTATGCACTGCTTTGTATAGCAGATTCCAATCTTTATCCTGTAAACTTTTCTTCATCGAACTTATCAATGCAGGTGTTTGTTCCAGAAATATTGCAATTATTTCGGTCATAAGCTTTGGCGATGACTTAGTGCGTTGCTTTAAATAAGTCAGGTCTACGTATTTGGATTTCTCATTGTCTGACTTTTTCTGTATCGTTTCCTCCAAAACAATGGCATTCTGTTTTTCTAAAAATGGGTTTAATAGCGCGGATTTATTCACAAGCCCGACTATTTTATTGTACAATACCCATTCCTCAACTGGTTTTGAAATATAATCATTCATGCCAACGGCTTCGCATTTATTTAAATCTACGGTTGTCACATCAGCGGTTAATGCAATGATTGGTATATCGGAGTGCATCGTATTTCGAATGTAATCTGTTGTTTCAAATCCATTCATCTCAGGCATATGTAAGTCCATTAAAATAATATCGTAGGAATTGGTCTGTAGTTTTTTAATGGCTAATTTCCCGTTCGAAGCAATATCACATTCAAATTTAAAATCCTCCAAAAGAGTCTTCATCAACAGTTGATTGAGTGGAATGTCTTCCACTACTAACGTTTTTATATTTCTATATTCAATATTTAAATTCTCTTTCTCTTCTTCTTTCAATATAGTTTTTGCTTTCGGAAAGCTCAGGACAAAACTGAAGGTGGAACCCTTGTCCAGTTCACTCTGTACGCTTATGGTGCCTCCCTGTGATTCAACTAGTTGTTTTGCGATAGCGAGTCCTAATCCGGTACCTCCGTACTTTTTTGAGATGCTGGCCGAGGCCTGTTGAAAATTTTCAAATATCTTCTCCAACTTGTTTTCGGAAATTCCAATACCTGAATCTTCAACATCAAATTCTACTGTTACTTTTTCTTTATCTTCTTTCAGCAAACGAACTCTAACTGTAATTTTTCCTCCAGAGGTAAATTTGACGGCATTGCTCAGCAGGTTCATTATAATTTGGCGTAAGCGCAATGAGTCTCCAAGCAAAATTTTCGGTATCCTGTGGTCGAATTCCTTTATAAGCTCCGTATTTTTTTCCTGCGTTTTCTCTTCAAATAAATGAAGAATGGCGGAAACGGATGACAGCAAATTAAAAGGTGTATGTTCAAAAATCATTTTCCCTGAATCAACTTTTGCCAGATCGAGTATATCGTTGATAAGTTCAATTAAGGTATCACCGCTTAATTTGATAGCGATTAAATATTCTTTTTGCTTTTCCGTCAGATCTGTTCTCAACAGCACTTTAGTGAAACCGATGATTGAATTCATTGGGGTTCTGATTTCGTGGCTCATGTTGGATAGAAACTGTTGTTTAGAATTCATCGCCTCTTCTGCAATTTGTGTTTTCTTTTCTGCATTATTTCTGGCTTCTATCAGTTCTTCCTTTATAATTACATGAGTGGTAACTTCATACGCAATAACGGTAACTCCGGAAATAGTTTCGTCAGCTTCCTGATAGGGCTGACAAACCATATTAAAATAGGCATTCCCCAATTTCCCGTTGCGAACCAACGGTACAAGAAGTTCGTATCCCTGATAAGGAATGCCTGTTTTAAATACGTGATCAAGCAAAGCGGGTAATGGTCCGTCTTTGATTTCCGGTAAAATTTCAAGAAGGGGTTTCCCTTCTATACGTTTACTTTTCCCCCAGATTTCTTTGATACTATCGTTGGCCAGGGAAATCACCCTATTTTCCCCTTTCAATATTGCAAAAGCAAAAGGGGAATTCATGAGCATCATGTCATAGCGTTTGTTGCTATCTTCAAAAAATTTCAGCGCTCTTTTTTCTGTTGCAAGTTGTTTTTCTAATGCTTTTTTCTCTTTTACCTGTAATTCGACTGCGAGGTTCCTAGCTTCAGTAATATCTATAATGGTGAGTACAATTAATTCTTCATTTTTGCTTTGCTGAATAATCCGATGTGCATTCAGCAGCATAATTTTACTGCCGATAACAGGGAAAGTATGTTCCACTTCAAAATTGTGAAAGCGAATATTTTTTGGAACAATGTCTTCAAGCAGTTCCCGTAATCGTGGAATATTCCACTGATTATTACCCAGATTAAACAAGGAAAATCCTATACACTCATCTTCGGTAACATGAAATATTTTATAGAATGATTTGTTGGCAGATTTTATTCGAATTTCTTTGTCAAGGATAAGCATAGGCTCCTGGACAGTAGAGAGAATGGCTTCGTAATAATTATATAATTCTTCTACTTGTTGGTTGCGCGCAAGTAATTCATAATTGCTTGTAGTCAACTCTTCGTTGGTTGACTCAATTTCTTCTTTTGATGTTTCCAGTTCTTCGTTCAGGCTTTGTAATTCTTCATTACTGGAAACTATTTCCTCATTGGCACTTTGCAATTCTTCGTAGGCTGCTTCCTGATCATGGATGATCGAACTCATAGCGGAACGGGCAGCACTCAATTCGGACTCCAGTTTCTTTATCCTGCGGTCTTTCGCAAGTGGCTCATTATTAACAGAGGTATTGGATTGCTCGGCTTTTTCAATTTGATGTAAGGTAAATACAACCATCAGCAGTGGCTCTTCAGTTTCTGTATGAAGTGGTACCACTTCAAGATTTACTGTTCTGGTGGTACTCCTGATTTGGTCCGGACTAATTTCGATGCCGTTTTTGCTAACCGCTTGTTTTGTTTTAACAGCCTGGTGAATGGCATTGCGCAATTCAAAGGAAATTTCAGGCCGCGCCATTTTCAAAATATTCAAAGTGGCCTTTCCTGAGGGATGTTCTAAAAACATTTCGGTCGAACCTCTGAACTGGAGTATCTCCAGATTCTGATTGATAATAACACTGGCAGGCATATAGCGCGCAAGCAAGGCGGCGTCAAAAATAGTTCCAAGATTACTCTCCGGAAATACCATTACCTTATTTGGGGAAACAGTTGTTACACTATTCGAGAAGGGTGAGTTTTTGAGGGTCATCAGTGGTGAAATATCAGATATTTTGAATCCCCCCGAATTTTTTTTGCGGGAAAATATTTTAACCTTTTTATTCATTGGCGTAAAAAAATCCTCAAAAGCTCCAATGGTTTCCGATTTGCCCAACATAAGGCATCCGCCTTCATTTAAAGCATAATGAAAAGTTGAAATTACTTTGCTCTGGGCAGAATTGTCAAGATAGATCAGCAGGTTACGGCAACTGATAAAATCCATGCGTGAAAAAGGAGGGTCGCTTAAAATATTGTGCTGGGCAAATACACAAACATCGCGAAGTGCCTTTGAAATACGATACTTTTCCTTCGTCTTGATGAAAAACTGCTGAATCCGTTTTGGGGATAAATTTTTTAATTGCTGGACAGTATACTCTCCAATGCGGGCATCATTGATTGCAGCCGGGCTTAGGTCGGTTGCAAAAATCTGAAATGGAATTCTGGAAACATTATTATCCTGTAACTCCAGTAACAACATAGCAATGGAATAAACTTCTTCACCAGTGGCACAGGCAGCCACCCAGAGGCGCAATGTTTCGCTTTGTGATTTACTTTTCAGCAAACGGGGCAAAACCGATTTTTTTAAATAGGTAAAGGCATCCGGATCCCTGAAAAATCCGGTCACATTGATGAGCAAGTCCTGGTACAACAACTCCACTTCTTCATTTGTCTGACCAAGCAGCTGGGAATACTGTTTGATTGTTTTTATTTTGTGAATCAACATCCTTCGCAAAATTCGTCTCTTGATGGTGTTCATTTTGTAGTGGCTGAAATCGATATTCATTTTTTTCAGTAAAATCTGAAGAATATATATCAAATCCGGATTACTGTTTTCTATTTCATCTTCCGCTACATTTTTAACTTCATTTCGCCTGATCAGAGGATGTTTGCTTATCCAGTTTAATTCTGATGCAATTTCTTTAGGCGATAAAACGAAATCAACCACTCCTTCTGCAATAGCCGAATGAGGCATACTTGTGAATTTTGCCGAGTCGTCCTGGGCAAAAGTGATACCTCCTGCTTCTTTTATTTCTTTCAACCCTCTTGTTCCATCGCTTGCACTGCCGGATAGGACAATACCTATAACATTTTCCTTACGGGCTTCTGCCAGCGACGAAAACAGCACATCTATGGAAAGATTCGTGGTTTTATCTTTGGACCTGGAAATTAATTTAATATGCCCATCCGTCACCTCAATTTCCTTATCGGCAGGGATCACGTATACATTGTCCGGATTCAGCTTCTCCATGTCATCAATCTCCTGGACAACCATTTCAGTTACTTTCGATAAAATTGAAGTAAGAAGACTCTTATGGTCTGGACTTAAATGTTGCACATAAATGAATGCCATTCCCGTGGTTGGAGAGAGGTTTTCCAAAAATTGTGTAACCGCTTCCAATCCCCCGGCAGAAGCACCGATAGCTACCACCATGAATGAATTCGCCACATTTCCGGGTACCTTGGGAGGAAGTACAAGATGCTCCACTTTTGCGTTCTTCATTTTGAACTCTCCTTCATCACCAGTTTGAGTCTTTGACAATTCTTTTTCTGAAATTGCTTTTTTTCTATTATTTGGAGGAGTTGTTTTCATTTTAGTCGGTATTGAATTAAATAGCCTGAGCAAAACAGTGTAAAGAATTTTTGCAGAGAACAGATCCGGGTGCAAGTTGGGAAATGTAAATTTAATCAAGTTCCGGGATAAAATAGTCAGAGCAGGTAAAGATGAATATATAACATTGTTAAAAATGCAATTGGCTTCCATCTTCATCCAAAAATTCTGGTGCGCTAAGTTAAGATTGAGTCCTCCTGCTAGTTTTACCTGAAAAGTTGTCACTTTACATTTTTTTTCTCACCTCTTTCAATTGGATCAGAGTCGTCAATTTCGACAAGTAAATCCAGATCACTTTTTATGTCATTGAATTTATCAGTCGTGGAAGAACCAAAAGCATACAAATACCTGACCTTATGATTTCTGCACAAGGTTGAGAAATCCAGCTTCTTTTTTAATATTCCGTCATTTATAACCACTAAATGAAGATATGCCTTTTTGACATGGGTTAAATAGTTGCAGCCTTTCAGAAAGGATACCAGAATGGTCCAAAAAACTCCATCTGAAAATCACAAATTGAAGTCAATCCTTTTTGTATAAGGTGACTAGGGTGTCGGGAGTTAAGACAACTTCACTGATTGTTGTCAATCAATTTGCCTTCCTTTGGATTTTATTTCAAGAAAATTCCTTAATTTACCAGCAAATACATCCACAAAGGCTTTATAAGAAATGGTTGTTTTGAAGGACATAATATGAACAATCTGGACAAAACCAATGAAGAACTGCGAATAGCGTTAAAGGAATTACAACAAAAGTATGATTCTCTCAAAGAATTTTTAAGTGAAGAATCAGCCGAACACAAGCGGGCCGAAGAGTCATTAAAAGAGAGTGAGTATAAATACAAGATTGCGTTCCAGACAAGCAGAGATTCAATCAATATTACCGAACGCGACGGTACGTATATCGATATTAATGAGGGTTTTACAATTACTACCGGTTTTACGAGGGAGGATGTAATTGGAAAATTATCAAGTGAGATAAATATGTGGGTAATACCCGAAGATCTCGAAAAGCTGTCAACCGGCCTTAAGGAGAAGGGTTATGTTGAAAACCTCGAATCAATATTTCGGTGCAAAGACGGCACACTGAAAACTGCCATCATTTCGGCCAATATCATTATTCTAAACAATGAGCCTCATATTCATGTAATTGCACATGATATTACCGAGCGAAAGCAAATGGAAGAATTAATCCTTCAAAGCAAACAGCAGTATGATAATTTGGTTTCTAATATCCCTGTTGGGGTATATGTCTTGCATAGTAAACCTGAAGGCACATTTGCACTTGATTACGTAAGCCCCAAAATGGCTAAAATGCTCGATATTAGTGCAGAAAGATTAATGTCAAGTGGTGATGCCATTTTAGATGTTATTCATCCTGATGATCTGGATGGCTTTGTAAGAATGAATCTGGAAGGGATACAACAAAAGCGGCCATTCGACTGGAAAGGGCGCGCAGTGATAGGAGGTGTTATCAGGTGGCTGCACATTTCATCACTACCACAGGAACTTGAATGTGGCGATATTCTATGGAATGGACTAATCGTTGATATTACTGAACAAATACTGGCTAAGGCAGAAATAGAGTACCAAAACGAAGAGCTTCAAAAAATCAACGCAGAAAAGGATAAATTCTTTTCCATTATTGCCCATGACCTTCGAAGTCCTTTCAATGGATTTTTAGGCTTAACGCAAATCATGGCGGAAGAATTGCCCAGTCTTTCGATGACTGAAATTCATGAAATCGCTATTCGATTGAGCAAATCGGCATCCAATATCTATCGCCTACTCAACAACCTTTTGGAATGGTCGCAATTACAACAAGGGGCAATTCTTTTCAATCCTGAAGTAATCCCATTGAAAGCTGTGGTTGTCGGTAGCATTGAGGTGATCCGGGAATCGGCTCATAGCAAAGAGATTGAAATAGAAATAGATATTCACGATAAATTACTTGTATTTGCTGATGAATACATGCTTCAAACCATTCTTCGCAATCTCCTATCCAATGCACTAAAATTTACACCAAGAGGCGGAAAAATTTTTCTTTCGGCAAAAAGCAGCGACAATTCAGAAGTTGAAATATCTATCAGGGACACCGGAATTGGTATGAGTCAAATTCTGGTGAATAATCTGTTCCGGCTGGATGTTCAAACAAGCAGGAAGGGTACCGATGAAGAACCAGGCACCGGTCTCGGACTATTACTTTGCAAAGAATTTGTCGAAAAACACAGAGGAAAATTGTGGGTCGAAAGTGAGGAAGGTAAAGGCTCAAATTTCAGTTTTACGTTGCCCCGAAATCCTTGATGAACTGCCACGGCGTATCTGACTTTGAATTATTCGTACCCATTTTTGTCCATATCCCATTTTGGTCATGCAGCAGTTGAAAGTTTAATCTTCGATTTAGCACAGGGTGACAGTTCCGGGCTTAAAGTAAGAAAGAAAATTAAAGGAAAGGAAAGTGATCGTTCGCAGTTTTCATCCTGACACAAAAAGGGCAATTTTGTTTAATCCCCAATATCGTAAACCAGCAGGACACTTCCATGCCTGATCAGCAACATTTTATTGTAAATTGATGGGTGAGCCCAGTGTGGACCTTCGCCACCTTTTACCTGAAAAGTGCTGACTATTTTCAGGTCGCTGGTATCGGGATTTACCAGGGCAACATGTCCGCCCTTTTCTTCATAAAAGTACAACATGCCATCGGCCGAGATAACAGATCCTTTGGTGAACCATTCTTTCTCCCAGTTGGTTTTTCCGGTTTCCCAATCAACCGATGCCCAGTTTCCCCTGGTATTGTCAAGCATCGTTGAGCCATAAATTGCCCCGTTAAGTAAAACCAAACCACCATGATGCGTATCAAGGACATCGTTTTTCCATTTCAGGGAAATAGATTTACCATCATCAGAAATGTGAAAGAGCATGGCTGGCTGTGAATTGCCGTATGTAATAAAAATATCTCCATTGTAGAAAAGAGGCGTGTTTGCCGATTCTCCTTTCCCTTTTTCAGTATGGTATTGAATGGTATTGTAACTCCAAAGGATATTTCCGTTGCCTGCATCTATCCCGATAAGATCATCGGAAGTTTGTACCAGCACGATTTTCATGCCAGCCCATTCGACCAGAGATGATGAAGCATACGATTTGCTGCCACCCATGCTTTTGCTTTTCCAAAGTAATTCACCCGTTTTTTTGTGATAGGCTACAAGGGTTGTCTTATCGCCCCCGGTCACGTATAAAGCAGCCTTGTCGGTTAATAGTACTGATTCCACATTTCCCCAGTACATATTTTCTCCCTCAAAATCCTTTAACGGCTCCTTTCGCCAGATTTCTTCTCCGCCGCCTGTACTCAGGCAAACCAGGTCACCCATCCCACCAATCAGGTAAATCCGGTCATTTTCGATGGTTGGCGTTCCCCGCGATTCCGGATAAGTCCTTATCCATGCATGGCTGTAGGGTTTTTCCCAAAGCAGCTTTCCATCCATATCGCAGGCCGAAATAACATCCAGTGTATCGGATTTAAGACCGGTAATATAGATTACATTTTTGTACACTACTGGTTGAGACAATCCTTTGCCGATGGTTTCGATTTTAAATTTTAACGTAGGTCCTTCAGCAGGCCATTTTTTCAGCAGCCCTGTTTCAGGATAAATGCCATCGCGGGCAGGTCCCCTCCACTGAGCAATTTCGTTGTCCGGGCTCAATTGCAATACCAAGAATATGGTTAAAAGAAGCAGGGATAGTTTCATATACTCTATTAATTTGTTTTTTAATGGTCAGATAGAATCGTAGATCAGCGAAGCTACTGCCCAGATAATCATTTTCGGTTGGTCCCATCACGTCGGGATGGGCATTTCTTGTTAAAAAACCATTTTGATTCAGTTGTTTTAGTTTTTTAAAGAAAAGAAAAAATCAGGATATCGGTCTTGTTTTTGGCGGGTATTTTAATAATTCACACATTTCAAGCATAGATTGTAAGTTGTATTCAGCCCTTATAATCAATTCCTTTTTCTTTGAAATAATTATTAAAGGGCCTAGTTTCTATTTGTGCTAATCCCCGGCAACTTAACACTTTTTTAAATAATTGAGATTGTTTGAACTCCACCAATTCGTTAAAATGTAAACAGACTTCTAATGCATATTTTTTCAAATCAAAACTCTAATTATCCCCAAAATCCTGGTGTCTTCCTGTCGTAAAATAAAAACACCTACAAGTTTAACTTGCAAGTGTTTGATTATTAGTGCATACCCGGCAATAATTCTTTCAAATCTAAAATGGTTGCTTCTGGTAGGCTTTCTGCTTAAATAAAGCTAATACTTCAACTAAAAAAAATAACCCGCCAAAACTAACCTACATACAAAGATTCATTTTAGGATCCAGAATGATGATGTAGCTCCGATTCAGCAGCAATGGTAAGTCCCTCAACATAAATTGAGAAATTGTTGACTGCCGGATGAAGTGAAAACTCCGGTTAAGAAGGAGATCCTCTACAAAAACAGCTTTTACGGGTTTCAGCATTAAGTCCTCATCGGAAATTTAAAGCGAAACGCGACACAATTTATAACCTCAGATAAGCTTCCCAAATATAACTACCAGATCTTCGCTCTCTTGGCAGGGTCAAGGTACATTTTCTGGTCGGGTTTCACATCAAAGGCTGCATAAAATTCAGGCAGGTTTTGAAGTGGCCCCAAAACCCTGAATCGTCCGAGTGAATGTACGTCCTCTTTGGTTCTCCGCAAAATCTCCTTGTCTCTGATATTTTGTCCCCATACATGCGCGTAGGCAAGGAAAAATCTTTGGTCAGGAGTGAAGCCATCAATCGGTTCCTTTTGAGTGTTAACGCTCCTGAAGGCCTGAAATGATATGTTCAACCCACCCAGGTCAGCAATATTTTCTCCCAGACTCAGTGCTCCGTCTGCATGAACATTATCCAGCACAATAAAATTATTGTACTGGTCAACCAGAATTTTAGTCCGTTCGTCGAACCTTTTGGAATCCTCAGCCGTCCACCAGTCGGTCAGGTTTCCTTCCTTGTCGAATTTTCTGCCCTCATCATCGAAACCATGTGTCATCTCGTGACCAATTACTACTCCGATCGCACCGTAATTTACAGCGTCGTCACCGTTTTTGAAGAAGAAAGGTGGCTGCAGAATGGCTGCGGGGAATACAATTTCATTCTTGTCCGGGCTGTAATAAGCGTTAACAGTTTGGGGTGACATCCACCACTCACCTTTATCAACGGGTTTGTTAATCTTGGCAAGGCTGAAATCAGATTCGAACTTACTGGCTCTCAATACATTCATCACATAAGCGTCGTCCTTGATCTCCATGGATGAATAATCTCTCCACTTATCAGGATAGCCAATCTTGACATTGATGGTCGCCAGCTTTTCCAGGGCTTTTGTCTTGGTCTCAGGACTCATCCACTCGAGGTTTTTAATTCTTTCTCCGAGAGAGACCCGAAGATTCGAAACCAGTTTGATCATTCGGTCCTTAGACTCCTGCGGAAAATATGCCTGAACATACAATTGTCCGAGTGCCTCGCTCATTGCTCCGCTGGTCACGCCCAGTACTCTTTTCCACCTCGGACGCATCACATCAGTACCTGTCATGGCCTTGGTATAAAAAGCGAAATTGGCTTGCACAAAACCCGATGAAAGGTAAGATGCTGTCTCGTTAAGAAGGTTCCATTTCAGGTAGACCTTCCAGTCATCTACAGGTACTGTCGTCATCATACTGCTGATTTCTTTCACAAAATTAGGCTGGTTCAGATTCACTGCACCAGGATCGCCAATACCGAGATCAACAAAATAGCGGTTCCAGTTGAAGGACGGAGAGAGTTTCGCAAGTTCAGCCGAAGTCATTTTATTATATGTTTTGTTCGGATCACGAAGTTCGAGCCGCGACATGGATGCCTTTGCGAGTTGAGTCTCGATGGCCATTACTTTCTGAGCATTCTGAGCTGCAACAATATCATCATTACCTGCCAACCTGAACATCGTGGCTACATAAGTCAAGTATTTTGCGCGAAGGTCGACAGATCTGGGATCTTCGTTCAGATAGTAATCCCGGTCAGGCATCCCCATTCCTGCCTGAGTAAGTTGCGCAATAACCATTGAACTATTGCGTGAGTCGGCAGCGCCGTAAATTCCGAAAAGCGGATAAATTCCGTATTTGTGCATTTGTGTAATTGCATCCTGAACCTGATCAATCGTACGAATCTTGTCGATTTCACTCAGATAAGGCGTAATATATTCCAATCCCTGCTTCTCAATTCCGGCTGTATCCATACCCGTATTGTAAAGTGTGGCAATCTTATCAGGAATGGATCCTTTGGGATTTTTGCTGGCGGAAGTAGATAACACCAAATCTCTTACCTGCTTCTCAGCAATTTCGGCCAGTTGATCGAACGAACCAAACCGTCCGCGATCCGCAGGCAGCGGATTAAGTTTCTTCCATCCTCCGTTGGCATAGGTATCAAAGTCATTACCAGGAAGGACGGACTTATCGAGATTAGCAGGATTGATGGCGGGTTCAGTGGCTTTCTTAGCCTCACCGCAAGAGAGCAGGACTGCTGCAATCATAGATAGCGAAATTGAAAAAATGATTAATTTGTTCTTCATTGTGTTCGTTCTGAATTTTTTGTTTATAAAGATATTTACCTACCACTTTCAATTTATAAGTAAAACAATTTCAATTTCTTAGAACAATAACCCCGATAAATAAAATCTTTTTTACAAGGCATATTTTTGATTGATGCTACTTTAAAAGGATCTGGCCCACTTCTTTTTGTTATTGTAATCCGAATTTCATGCAATTGCAATTCAAACCTAATGATTATCCTGACTTAGGTTTCTAAAATTAAGAAATATTAACAATAATGTAAGTAGAATATCTGAGCAATTCGGATTGATCACTTGAATGACTTCGCTGAAGAATCAAGATTTGTATTCAAAAATTCAATTGATTGGTTTCTAAGCTTCCCTGAAAGTTGGCAATTTGAAAATTGAAATTGGAAATTGCTAAAATTCAAAATCTACAGACTATTCGTACCTCAGTGCCTCTACCGGATTCCGTGTAGCCGCTTTCCAACTTTGCCAACTAACCGTTATTAACGCAATGCCCAAAGCCAGCAAACCAGCCAGGGCAAAAATCCACCAACTAAGCGAGGTTTTAAAGGCAAAACCTTCGAGCCATTTGTTCATGGCATAATAGGCAATGGGCGTAGCAATGACAAAGGCAATGGCAACCCATTTCAAAAAGTCGCGGTTGAGCATGGTCATTACTTCGGCAATTGTGGCGCCGTTTACTTTTCGGATACCTATTTCTTTGATCCTGCTTTCACCCATAAAAATGGAAAGACCAAGTATTCCCAATGACGCAATTGCAATTGCGATGAGCGAAAACAGGGTAATTGCTTTTGCCATTTGCTCATCTTTTCTGTAAAGCTTATCAAAGTCCTGGTCTAAAAAATGAAAGCTGAATGGAAACCCGGGTGCAAGTTCATTCCAAACCGAACTTACTTTTTTCAGGGTGGAAGAAACGTCGCTACCACTTAATTTTAAGTTTACAAACTGCCCTTGCCTTGGAAGGTAAATAATGACAAGCGGTTCTATCTTGTTGTGCAACGATTTGTAATTGAAATCTTTTACAATTCCTATAACCTTTGCTTTTCCTCCGGGGACACGAACAATTAGCTGAAACGGATTTTTCATTTCAAAATCGCGCAAAGCAGCCTCATTTATCAATGCGGTAGTATTTTCGTCTGTTTTCAGTTCTTTCGAAAAGAAACGCCCATCCACAAGTTGAAGATTATAAAGTTTAACAAACTCAGCATCGACCCAGGTAGAGGCAAAGTTCAGGGTCTTTCCATCAATTTCCTGACTATTCAGTCCCTCAATTTTTCCAAAGATATTGCTTGAAAATGCAGCTTGTTCAACTCCGGGCAATGCCAATAAACGTTCTCGCAATAATTCCTTATTCACCCGAAGAATCTGATATGGAAGTTTGGCATAAACAATTTGTTCTTTGGGTATTCCGAGATCTTTACCTTTTATAAAATGCAATTGTTTAAAGATCAAAAATGTTGCCGCAATTAAAGCAATGGTAACTGAAAACTGAAATATAATCAATGAACGGCGAAGATTTCCGCCTTTGCTTTGAGCAATTGTTTTTGTCTTAATTATATCGATGGCCTTTCGTGATGTAAGCATGAGCGCAGGGTAAATTCCTGATACAAAGCCTAACACAATAGCAGCAGGAACAAGGATTGCAATAGCCCTGGTCTGAAATTTTAACCCGTTCACAACATTCATAAAATTGCCGAATTTGTCAATTAACAGAAGAGTTAACAACATTCCGACAACAACAGCGAAAAAGCTGATAAGTGATGTTTCTGAAAGGTGCTGGAAAATCAATCTATTCCGGGTTGAACCAATTAGTTTTTGAATGCCTATCTCTTTGGTCCGGCTTGATGCGCATGCAGTGGTAAGGTTTATATAATTAATTACGGAAAGCAACATGACAATACCGCCAATGATGAGCAGTATATTTATGAGCATCCTGTTTCCACGATTGGTTGTATCGTTGGAAAGGTCTTTGTTAAAATAAACATCTTTTAGGGTACGCAGCTTGATTGGATTAGCCTTGGCATCGTTGACGCTGGCAGAATTTGACAAATTATTGCGATAATAGGAAATCAGGTTTGCTGCCAGTTTTCCCTCCAACACTTTGGCATCAATGTTGGGTTTAAGAAGCACATAACTTTCATAAACCGTAAATCCCCAATTTGCCGAATAACGGCTTCCCCCCATTGCATTAACCGATGCATCGGAAATAAGACCATTAAACTGAATAGATGAGTTGGATGGCAAATCTTTCACAACAGCATAAACCGTGAAATTGAAGTCCTGAAAACTTTTCCAGATTACTGTTTCTCCAATGGGATTTTTGTTGTTAAATATTCTTGAAGCTTCACTTTCAGTTAAAATAATAGAAAACGGAGACTCCATGGCAGATGTAAGATCACCTTGCACAACTTCAAAATCAAATATTTTGAAAAACCCCGGGTCGGCAGAATAGTACTTTTCAATTTCAAAAGATTGATTTTTGTACCTAATAATTGGCGAAAATATGGATAACTGACCTGTCTCGATGTGCGTGGTTTGCTCTATCTCAGGAAACTGGTCTTTCAGATATTCGTTCAGAGGACCTGGCGTGAGGCTTGAATTACCATAGGTAATTTTCCAAATCCGATCGGCTTTGGAATTAAACCCATCAACATTTAATTCATTTACTGTGTACATCATTATTAACAGTAAAATGGTAATCCCCAGAGTTAAACTGGCAATGCTTATACCTGTAATTGCATTGTTTTTAAGGATGTTGCGAAAGCTGAGTTTTAAATAATGCTTAATCATATCCAAAATTTTACTCCATTTTATCTCATTCTTCTACCCCGGCTTTAAGTATTTGGATGCAGGTTTTAGATCAGGAAGCCTGCCGATGATATTATTCACAAAGGCTTTTCCCAGTGTCCACAATTCCTGCATAATCTGCTCCTCTGTATTGGTCAATACTTTCATCTTGTTGCAAATCATTAAATTTAAACGGCAAATACTAATTTAACCTAATTAATTAGTTTTAAAACTAATATTTTAGTTTTAAAAAACAAAAAAAGAGAACGATTATCAACTTTAATGAAATGAGTTGGATTGATCCGTTCCCTCAGATATCAAATAGTTGAAAATATCCTGAACAAATATAGAACTAAATTTTTAGTTGCCTTTTATTACTGAGTATATTGTTTTGATTTTATCCAACTTTTCAAATAACAAACTGTCTGGTAGGCTTTCAACAAACCAAGTTTATTTTAATTATTCTTTAACATTCATTTGAATAAAGTTTCTTCTAAAAATATTAATTTCACCACCAATGAAAAGTCCAAAACACATAGTATTCAAATTGTTATTTTTGGTAACTGTACTTTTTTGTTTGGTACTTAATGATTATACTTATAATACTACTCCCGTTAATAATACTGAGCTTTCTTCGGACCTAAATTACAAGGATAATAATATTTTTTCTTTTAGTGATTCGTCTGAAGATGACTATATTAATCAGACTCACGCACATTCCAATTTTGTTAATCAACTGATAATCATCCCTATTTCAAAGGACTCGCATTTATTCAAAGAGTTTACCTTTCCCAGCTGGAAACCGCCAAAATATTCCTGAATAGTCAATCCCATTTACATCGATTAGAAAACTTTACCGTAGTCTGGGTATTCAACAGTCTGTAGTATATACTGTTGCGTTATCAATACACCCCTATCCTTATGTAATTCGCAACATCCATTGCAGCAATAAAGCAATTGATTCGCAGATGAATATGGTGATGATTTATTGAAGAATCATCTCAAAAATGAAGTTTTTAACTTGCAATAATTTCGGTTTTACTTCCTCTGGTATTGAAGTGTTTTATCTATTTCAATCAAAATGGCTGGCAAGGCATAATGGATAATGTATCCAATTTTCTGGACAAAATATGGAAAGGATCAGGTAAATGAAATCAGACCATACACAAAATGAAGAATTGGCTCAAATAGCCAAATAACCAGGTAATGGTATTGACAAAATCCAGGGGGAAATTTGGCTTGGAATTTATTTTAGCCTCCTTATTCTATTGCCATACAAGCAATTTCAAATTTCCCCCGGACTGTTTAACATAAATACCTTCCCTTTCTCTCCCGGTACTCTGACAGGTCAGAGTTTAAGGTACAATCTTTTGTATCCTGCTTGTCAAAATAGGTCCTGGAGTAAAAGAAATGATTGAGCCTTATAAAAAAATATTGCAATTGTGGTATCTGCATATATTGCAAATGAGGGTGTCGCAATAAAAATTATTTGAATTTCTATGAATGTATTAAAAACAATGTATGATTGGGTTTTAAAGTGGTCAGAAACACCTTACGGGCCCTTAGCACTTTTTATCCTGGCATTTGCCGAATCAGTTTTTTTTCCTGTCCCTCCTGATGTATTGCTTATTGCGTTGGCATTGGGTAGTCAGAAAAAATCATTCCGATTTGCATCATACTGTACAATTGGTTCTGTTTTGGGAGCTTTTGTGGGTTATGGCTTAGGTCATTACACATGGATTGCAGCAAATGGAGAGTTTACAGGATTTGCAAATTTTTTTTTCAGAAACATTCCCGGATTTACGGTCAGTTTGTACCACAATATCAGGCAACTGTTTAACGAGTGGGATTTTTGGGTCATTTTTACAGCTGGCTTCACTCCAATTCCATACAAAGTGTTTACTGTTTCTGCCGGTGTATTCGATATTAATCTGATCATGTTTTTTATTGCCTCAATAATTAGCCGTGGGGCAAGATTTTTTCTGGTTGCCTTCCTTATATGGAAGTTTGGGCCAGGTATTAAACGATTTATTGAGAAATATTTCAATTCGCTGGCAATGGGATTTACCGGATTGTTGATCGGAGGTTTTGTTGTAATTAAATATCTAATTTAAAATTCAAACTATGGTTATTGATGCTTATGCATGGGTCGGATTTATAGCTTTTATAATACTGTTATTGGCCATTGATCTGGGTATTTTTCACCGAAAATCGCATGAAGTAAAAATCAAGGAAGCCCTGATTTGGAGTGTTGTATGGATTTCAATGGCATTAATTTTCAACTATGGCATTTATGTTCTCCTTGGGAAAGAGAAGGCGTTGGAATTCCTGACAGGCTATTTGATTGAAAAATCTTTGAGCGTGGATAATTTGTTTGTTTTCATTATGCTTTTTTCCTTTTTCAATGTTCAACCCAAATATCAGCACAAAGTCCTGTTTTGGGGCATTATGGGAGCCTTACTTATGCGGGCCATCTTTATTTTTTCGGGTGTTGCACTCATAAGTAAATTTCACTGGATCATCTATATTTTCGGAGCATTTCTGGTATTTACAGGAATCAAAATGCTTTTTCACAAGGACAATGAAACAGTCCCCGACAAAAATCCATTGGTCAGGTTATTCAAAAAGTTTTTCACGGTATCGGAACAGGGTCATAAGGGCAAATTTTTCGTGAGAATTAATTCAAAAATATTTGCCACTCCCCTATTTGTCGCGTTGATTGTTGTAGAATTTTCTGATTTAATCTTTGCGGTCGATTCCATTCCAGCAATTCTTGCGATATCAAATGACACGTTTATTATTTTCACTTCAAACGTATTCGCCATTCTGGGTCTTAGAGCTTTATACTTTGCCCTGGCTGGGATAACAAAATATTTTCACTACCTCAAATATGGCTTATCAGCGATTCTTGTTTTTGTGGGAATAAAAATGTTAATCATTGGATTTTATAAAATCCCAATAGTCTTCTCTCTATTAACAATCCTTGCAATACTAATAATAACAGTATTGGCCTCTGTGGTAGGTAAGAATAATATCAAAAATATTCCTGATCATGACAGACGATATTTTGATTAATGCTTTCATTTACTTCTATTTACAGATTATGTTTGGTTACAATTATTTAACAATGAAAAATTATGAGCAACAAATTTGAAACAGCCTTTGAGAATTTAATTTTCTCAAGTCGGTGGCTGCAGGCGCCACTGTACGCAGGTCTTATTTTAGGAGGATTATTATACACATACAAATTTATAGTTGAATTGATTCATCTATGTACCAGCGTAAATGAAATTACAGAAACGGTATTAATGCTTAGTTTACTGACACTGGTTGATATAACAATGGTCGCAAATCTTCTTATTATGGTTATCATTGGGGGTTATTCTACTTTTGTTAGTCGGCTTGATATAGACAAGCACGAAGATAAACCAGAATGGCTTCAAAAAATTGATGCCGGTACACTGAAAGTTAAATTAGCCGGTTCATTAGTTGGTGTATCTGGTATTCATCTCCTGCAAACATTCATAAATATTAAAAATCAGGAATCTGAACATGTTATGTGGCAAGTAATTATTCATTTTCTATTTTTAACATCAGCACTAATGCTCGCTTTAACCGAAAAAATTCTGAATCAAAAACATTGATAGATTTTCACAAACAGGCATGATACCTCATTGAAATCTATATTTTTAAATGCTTAATAATTAAATGTAACCATATGAGGATAATATTTCTATTACTTTTTACTCTTAGTGTTATAAATGCACAGAGTCAATCAAAAACCAATTGGTCTCAGTATTTGGGTTCGGATAGAAACGCTTCCGTTTCAGGTTCAGGAATTTTAAGATCCTGGCCCCCGGATGGCCCTGCAAAATTATGGACTATCCCGCTTGGACCTGGCTTTGGTGGTGCAAGTATTTACGGCGATGAGGTTTTTGTATTAGACAGAAAAGCTGAAGAGACAGATGTTTTAAGATGTATTGATTTAAATACGGGGACCGAAAAATGGAGTTTTTCTTACGAAGCAAAAGGTGCAATCCCTTATCCGGGATCAAGGGCAACACCAACTGTTGATGAAAACTATATTTGGTGTGTCGGCCCACTTGGGCATATGCATTGTGTCGATAAAAGCACCCATCAATCGGTTTGGTCGTACGATTTATTGGCAAAATATGGCGGAGAACTGCCAAATTGGGGATTTTCGCAATCACCAATATTATACAAAGATTTGGTAATTGTTGCTCCGCAAGGTGACATTGCAGGAGTAGTTGCTTTGAATAAACGCACGGGACAAGTGGTGTGGGAAAGTCGCAGATTAAGCGGATATCGTTTTCACGTATCGCCGGCTTTAGGAAATTATGGGGGTGTGGATCAAATAATAATGATTAGTTCATGTGTTAAAAACGATGGTTTTGTTTCTGATGAGGTAGTGGCTTTTGAAGCTGAAACAGGGAAAGAACTTTGGAAATACAATGGACTGGACTCCTTTGCCAGCATTTCTCCTCCTACAATTGTGGATTCAAAACGGCTGCTTTTAACCGAATGTGCCTATAAAGATAAATACGATCCGGTAACCGTTATGTTGGAAGTTACAAAAGCGGGTAAGCTCTTTGAAATAAAGGAACTGTTTTTTAATACTCAGACTGGAAGCAAAATACACCCTCCTGTCATTCTCGATAATCATATTTACCTTAACAATACCGCTGGCACTAAAATGCAAATGGCATGTTTAACTATGAATGGAGAGGAGGTTTGGGAAAAGGGTTCAGCGCCAAACTTCGAGCTCGGAGGGCTAATTATGATTGATGGATTAATCATCAATCAAAATGGCAAAAATGGGGATATCCATTTAATAGAACCCTCACCCAAAGGTTATAAGGAGATCAGTAAAGCTTCATTTTTCAATTCCCCAAAATCCCAGGCCTGGGCTCCAATGGCTTTTAGTAAGGGTAAATTGATTGTTCGTGATATGGAGAAAATGGTTTGCGTTGAATTGAAAAATTAATTGAATGAAGTGAAGTGGCCCCGCCGGAGCCAATTACCTTTCAACAAGGATGAATAAATCATCTGCGCCGGATTTATATTATTATATTTGAGACAACTATGAGACAGTTACCGTAAACGGTGCAAAGAGGTCAAGTTATACGGTGTGTGCATTTTATCTGTTAAATATTTACCTAAAGCAAATCAAAACCAACATTTACCCATTAGCCCGATAAGTCCGGAAAGATCTTATGATCATAAAGTATTTATTAAATAATTAAAAACTTGATGTGATGAAATATCTAAAACTTAAGAGTGTATTCTACCCCGGATACTTCAATCTGTGGATTAGTATAATTTCCCTGGTACTGGTTTTAGGTTCTGCACAGGTAAATGCTCAAACTTTTGTTCCAGATAAACCGGTCAACCTGGATGGCGAATGGGATCTGTATTTTGGGAAGCAGGACAAAGATGCACCGGAGACTCCTGGTGAGCTTGCAAAAAGTAGTTTTCGTAAGATTAAAGCTGCGGTTCCGGGTAACGTGGAAATAGATCTGATGAAGGAAGGTATCCTCCCGGATATAAGCATTGGGACAAATATTTTCAAATTAAGGGAATACGAAACTTATCAATGGTGGTATGTCAGGAAATTTAATATTGACAGGCTTCCTGGATCGGAACGTATTAACCTGGTTTTTGAAGGTTTGGATTGTATCTCTAATATATGGGTTAATGGCAGGAAGGCGGGAACGACAGACAATATGCTCATTTCACATAAACTGGATGTCACCGGTTTGCTCCATTCAGGAGAAAATACAATTCATGTCCAGATAATGTCTCCGGTGATTGAAGGCCGCAATCAGGAAATTACAATGTTTTCACGTGCACAGGGAGGTTTAAGATGGGAAAGTTTGTTCATAAGAAAAGCTCCGCATATGTATGGTTGGGACATTATGCCACGCATTGTCAGTGCCGGAATCTGGAGGGATGTGTACCTTGAAAAAGTTGCGGAAACCGGCTTCAGATCAGTTTATTGGGTCACCAACGCCGTTGACCTGAAAAAGAAAACAGCCAGTCTGTTAACTCTGTGGGATTTCAGAACTAATATACCTGTCCTTGATGGAATGAAGATGCAGATTAAAATATCTGGTCCTTCAGGAGATATCGTGAATCAGGAAATTCCGGTAGTATCAAACCACGGAAGTTCAATTATCAGGCTGAAGGATGTTGATTTCTGGTGGCCTAGGGGCTTTGGGAACCAGCCTCTTTACCTCGCAGAACTAAGCCTTTTAGATACTAATGGGAAGATAATCTGTTATTCAAAGAATACATTGGGAATAAGGACTATACATTTGGAAAGAACCAATATAACAACTTCTGAAAATCCCGGCCGGTTTCAATTTGTAGTAAATGGAATTCCCGTATTTGTCAAGGGTACAAACTGGGTTCCGCTTGACGGTTTACACAGCAGGGATAAACAACATCTCACCAGGATGTTTGAAATGCTGACAGATTTGAATTGTAACATGGTAAGATGCTGGGGGGGTAATGTTTATGAGGATACTCAGTTTTATGACCTGTGCGATAAATATGGAATTATGGTATGGCAGGATTTTTCGATGGCATGTGCCCGATACCCTCAGGATAATGCTTTTTTGGAAAGAATAAGGACAGAAGCTACAGCAGTTGTAAAAAAGTTCCGTAACCACGCCTCTCTAGCACTGTGGGCCGGAAATAACGAAAATGACGAAGAATTTACTAAAAACCTGGATATTGGGATGCCGCCGTATGATCCCAACAATGACAAGATAAGCAGGGAAATATTAAAGGAGGTTGTCAGGGATCATGATCCTTTCAGGGACTATCTCCCAAGCAGTCCATATTATAGTCCTGAAGTCATAAATGCCGGGTTTAATAAAAATACGATGCCGGAAGTCCATCTGTGGGGACCCAGAGGATACTACAAAGCTTCGTTTTACACCGAAACAAATGCAAATTTCGTCAGTGAAATAGGATATCATGGTTGTCCCAACATAGCCTCAATAAAACAAATGATGGATCCTGAATATGTTGTTCCTGATTTCAAAAACCGTAACTGGAACGACCAATGGTTAGCAAAAGCTACAATGTCTATGCCAAAGGAATATACAAATTCTCAATTAAAGCGCAATGACCTCATGGTCAATCAGGTAGAAGCCTTATTTGGCGTTTGTCCTGAGTCCTTTGAGAATTTTGTTTTTGCCTCACAGGCAACCCAGGGTGAAGCTAAGAAATTTTTCATCGAATTCTGGAGGATGGACAAATTTCGTAAGACAGGAATCCTGTGGTGGAACCTGCGTGATGGATGGCCAATCATTTCGGATGCAGTTGTGGATTATTATAATAGTAAAAAGCTGGCCTATTACTATATCAAGCGGGTTCAGCATAATGCCTGTGTCATGATCGGAGACCCGACAGATGGCAACCATCCGGTTGTTGCTGTGAATGATACAAGAGAAGAAAAGTCAGGGACTGTAGTCGTCAGGGATGCTGATTCCGGAGAGATCTTATTTTCTGCCTCTTTTGATATTCCTGTCAACGGTAAAACCGTGATTGGCCAAATCCATGAAATGAATAAGCAATCGATGTGGCTGATCGACTATACCATAGGGAAAGAAAAATTGACAAACCATTATTTAGCAGGAAAAGCACCGTTTAAACTGGATGATTATCAGCGTTGGTTTAAAAAATTGGATATAAAAAGAGACTGACGAATGAAAAGATTAATGCTAATACCCCCTTGGCATATTCGAACTTGTTGCCCATAATATTTTTATAAGCGGACATACATTTTCACAAACAATAGGGATGGAGGCATAAACCTAAAGAAATAGTTTCATAAAGGATGTTGCAGACACACCAGATACCCTGAAATTGAAGATATCAGGTATCTTTTGAAAAAATAGCAGCTTAAATCTTGAAAACAAACTTTAAATATTAACATAGACCAACCCTTTTGGTTCAATATTGGGGAGTATTATATTCAATAGAGTCTAAATTTTGCATTAATTTGTAAAAAATGATGCCCGGAGTTGCCAAATCATCCGTTGATTTATAAATCTTGTGCAATTTTTTAATACGTTTGCAAATACCTGAGAATCGGGGAAGAGATCGGTGTTGAACGTTGCTGATAATGATGGTTGATACGATCTGTTTCCATCCATTCGATGGTTCCGGTTCAATCATTAAACTTCTTTCAACATGCAAAAATCACGCAGAAAATTCCTCAGAAATCTTTCGGCGACTGCCGTGGCTGCACCGCTGATCCTGCAATCATGTGGCTGGCCAAATTCCAAAAAAAACGATAAGGTAACCCTGGGCCTTATTGGAATGGGAACACAAATGCGCGGGCTGATGCGCAATTTCATGGGACGTCCCGATACCAGGATTGTTGCCGTTTGTGATGTAGATACGACACGCAGGGAACATTACAAAAAAATAGCAAACGATTTTTACAAAAACGATGAATGTAAGGCTTATGCTGATTTCCGTGAGATCATCAACCGCAAAGACATTGATGCCGTCGTTATTGCCACACCGGATCACTGGCACGCTATTCCGATGCTTGCCGCACTTCGGGCAGGAAAAGATGTCTATTGTGAGAAACCTCTGACACATAATATCCACGAAGCTGTTGAAGTGATGAAGGCCGTGGAGGAAAATAAAAGGATCCTGCAAACGGGTTCCATGCAGCGTTCGAGCAACGAGTTCCGCGTCGCCTGCGAACTGGTACAAAATGGCGTGATTGGCCAAATCAGTCATGTCGAATGCAGCTTCGGGGGGCCGGGTATTCCATGCGATCTTCCTGAAGAACAAATGGAGCCTGGACTAAACTGGGATATGTGGTGTGGTCCCGGACCGCTTCGTCCGTACAATTCTGTCCTGAGTCCGCGCGGCGTGCACGACTTTTTCCCTAACTGGAGGCTTTACAAAGAGTATGGCTCCGGTGGCGTCGGCGACTGGGGAGCCCACCACCTCGATATCGCCCAGTGGGGACTCGGAATGGACAACAGCGGCCCAGTGGAGGTCATTCCTCCTGAGGATGAGAAGGCTACTTCCGGTTGCAAATTTGTCTACGCAAACGGTATCACACTGGAGCACAAGAACGACGGCTTCGGCGTTCATTTCTTTGGTTCAAAAGGGGAGGTGAAGGTTAACAGGGGCAAATTTGTACTGATCGTTGAAGGTAAAACCATTGCCGAATTTACGGATGTCCAGAAAAAGGAAGATAAAATCAAATGTGCCGACGAGGTGATGAAAGCAGAACAGGCCTACCTGCAAAATGCAAAGATTCAACTATACAAAAGCAAAAATCACATCAACGATTTCATGGAGTGCCTCAAGAGCCGCAAGAAACCTATTACCAGTGAGATTGTTGGTGCCCATAGCGCCATCTGCTGCCACCTGATGAACCAGAGCTATTACCACCACGCCCGTTTTACCTGGGATCCGGTCAAATACGAATTCACCGGAGGCACCGGCGATCCGAAATGGCTCACCCGTGAATACCGTAGTCCCTGGATGGTCTGATCCTGCTCCGCTTCGAAAGGTGTCCTGACACGCCAGGTATTTAAAATTCAGTCGAAAGACAAAAAATTAAATATCCCCGGAAGGGCATGGTTTAGAAATACCCAGTCCCGAATGAACCTTTGGAAGCAAACTAAACGAAGTCCTGACACCGGGTGGGTTCGCACCCGGTGAATCCGGCCCAATGAGCTCAATCTTTCATTGAAATTGGAAGGTTTAATGTGCAAAATCGGGTTGTCCATTCGTTTGAAAATAAACGAACTTCGGTGCTAATGTTTTCAGCACGAAACATCGATTTTCCTCAAAATCCTGGCGTCTTCCTGGCGTAAAAAATCAAACACTTACAGGGTCCACTTGTAAGTGTTTGATTTTGAGGGTGGGCCCAGTAGGGCATGATCCTGCAACCCGCTGGATATGAGTGAATTATCCATTCCATTTCAGGATTCCACTGGATGACACTGGTTGTCATATACACCTTTTATTTTCCACTGGTTGATACCGTTTGATAGAAATCCTGGCGGATTACCTGGCGGGTTTTTTCAAATCCAAATATTCAAAGATCTATTTGTAAAGGAATATGAAACTTACTATTACCTAACAATTCCCAACCTGGGTTTTAACATTGGAGTTAAATCAATAGATTGATCAGAATAGTATAATATTTCGTGATTAGGAGCTTTTTCTTCAAATACATAAACTAGCCAAATTATTTTGCAGTTTCATCAGTAACCACCAAGAACAGTGCCATCGTAAAATTGACGAGTTTGAAAAATTTCATCATTTGCCTCGTTACCACATAAATTTGCCTCTATTCATTGTGTAATTTGATATATAAATTATATTTCTTCCTCTTGTAAAGATCCTGCGAGAAGTGATATACCATGTAGGAAAGGAACAGATAAAATGGGATTAATATGTAAAACCAATAGTTTAATTTCAATAAGGAGAGGATTAGCACTGCTGCCAAAGAGACCATTGAGCTGACAAAGGAACTGTTCCCTCTCATTTGAAAACTCGTCCTTACACTCATTGGAAAAAGTAAAGACCATAGAAATGAGAATGCAATTAGAAATAGAAGTGAAACAACATAAAATAGAAGTATAAATTTAGTTTGCCCCCAAACAAGCAAGAGTAATGGCAATGTGATCAGTGAATCAATAAGAATTGGTACAACTAACAACCTGACAACAAAATGAATCATTTCCTTATAGCTCCCTGTCCGAAGTTCAAAATTAAACCAGATTGCTTTCCAATAGCCCCAGACATTGTTGAAAACATAGGTAAACAAGAGCAACGGTGAAGCAAACAACCAGTAGACAAGTTGACCATCAAACATATGTTTTCCCTTGCTTCTAAAAAGATAAAAATCAGAAATAAGCAGAAACGACTTAAAGACAATTCCAAACAACAAAATCAATCTAGCTTTGGAGTTATTGATTATCAATTTAAGATACAAATTACTCTGTTTTGCACTACCTGTCATTTGATTTTTCCTGTTTTCAATAATGGTCAGTTCCAAAAAATAGCCGATGGCAAAAAGATAGACCGGCAAGAACAGACTAAGAATCCTGATATTTTGAAACAAGAAGGTATAATTTACTGACAAAAGTGCCGGAATTAGCAATGAAATCGGAAACAGTACAATCCCAATACTTTTCTTCCTGTAATCAATCCCATATTGAATCAACCTACGAAGCAATTGTGCAGTAATCAAAGCACTTAATCCCAAAAAAAGAAAGGTGATTTTTGAATCGTACAAGTACAAGCAACAGATAGCAATGAACATTGCAATGCCAATCATAAGAGGTTTGGTCAGATCAGAAACCACTGAAATAAGATAGTGCTGGAATCTGGATAGAGGATAAAATTTAGGTAAATATTGCTTTTGGGGTTTGTAACGTGGAAATATCATTCGGAGCAATACAAAACCAACAATGGCAACCAATGAATAATTGATAACAGATTGTGGCGTGAAACTGCCCATATCTCCCAAATACGCCTTGTTAACAATTCCAGCCAAAGCCCAACCGTAAAGCCAGGCCACGAGTGCAGCCAAAAAGTTAAGGCCAATATTGACAGCATTCTTTAATCCTAAAAAATAGCCTTTCAATCTTATCGACAATAGATAGGCTATCATACCCAATCAATTTTTTCAATTTCGCTCTCATTGGGTTTTAGTAAACCTAACAGCGCTGCATCCAGTTCATTGGCACCATTCTCAGTAAAATTGCCAAGTGTCGAATTAAAAACAAGCTGATGGCTGTCCAACACACCAATATGTGTTGAGACCTTTTCTACATAGGATAGATCGTGTGATGAAATAAGAATGGCCCTGTCGGTTCGATGATATTTTTTCAAAAAAGCAATCATCTGGTTGGCAACAAACGGATCAAGTCCGGAAAATGGTTCATCCAATACAAGAAAATCGGGTGTATGAATAACTGAAGCACAAAACGCAATCTTTTTCTTCATCCCGGTTGAATATCGCGATATGTTCTTTTTTAAATCGGCAGGTTCTTCAAAAAAATAGGAAAAAAGATCATTAATACGTTTTTTCAAGGTTTCCGTGGGTATTTTATAAATTTTACCGACAAATGAGAGATATTCGTAACCACTTATCTCCTCAATCAGAGCCAGATCTTCATTAACGACGCCAATCCTCCTTTTAGCAGATTTATCCAGTTGCCTGTGGTCTGATCCAAAAATGCTTATTTCACCCTCATCTTTTTCAATTAAATCAAGGATCAGGTTGATCAATGTGGTTTTCCCTGCTCCATTTTTACCCAAAAGGCCATAGACTTGGCCGGCATCAATGTTCAGGTTCAATTTATCAAGGATTCTGTATTTCCCGTAGCTTTTGGTTAGGTTGGTTACTTGTATCATTTTATTAAGTTTTCATTTTAATTCAAAGTCTGTTTACCCATCCTGAAGATTTTGCTTATGCAATATAATTGGAAAATCCGGACTAAAAACCACCCTTCGCAAAGAATTATTGATCCATCTCCATCGAATTTTATTTAACTAATTTGATACAAAATTGTTTCCAAATTTTGCCCGACTGTTTAGGAGTCTAAACCAATGAATTACATTGTTAATCTAAAAGGCAATGCAATTCCAAAAAGAAATAAAGCAAATCAAAACGGATCAAAATTGTTAGTCATAACAATATTTTGTCATTCACAAGGAGGTTAAATGAACCTCCATATGAGTGATTTCAAAATAATCGATTATTTATTTGCACGACTTAACGAGAGTGCAACCAAGAGCACCAACTCCCGAGGTAGTATGTAATAATGGCTCTTGGTTATTGAAATGTCTCCGTAAAATAATCGACGACATGTTTAGAGTTGAACAGGTTATTACACCTAAGTCTGAATTCAAGCCTGCTATTTGCTGGCTCATAGGTATTGACCTGTCCAAATTAACTATTCCAGATACAATTGAAGAGTTAGTGTGAATTTGGTTATATTGAAAAAAGTGATTTAGTTCGTTTAAAAATGAACGAACTTCGGTGCTAATATTTTCAGCACAAAACATCGATTTTCCTCAAAATCCTGGCGTCTTCCTGGCGTAAAAAAAATCAAACACTTACAAGGTCCACTTGTAAGTGTTTGATTTTGAGGGTGGCTCTAGTAGGACCAGGGCAATTTTATATTTAGTTGATATTCAGTGTTTTAATTTTCTTAATTAGTAATAGAAGAAAAATTCAATATAAAATGTTTTACACTTTATTTTACATTAAAACCGACCTATTTACCATCCTTGTCAAGCCTTCAGTTCTTCAATACATTCAAAGCGAACGAATGATCCAGCCTTCCATTTACAGCCTAAACGAGAATATCAGGATCAAATAGAGTAATCATATTTTTGTCAGGATCAATATAATCTTTGGGCGTTGAGGTTGAAGTCATTCTCATATTTGAGTCAATTTTTCTGTCTGAAACTTCTTTGCCAGTTTGCAGAGATAAGCCTTATTATAATTGTACGAGAGGGTAGAATTCTTGATGATTTGCGGATTACTCGGTGTTTGTTGATCGGCGACAGGCAAGCGTGGCATAATGGTTGTTTCCCCATTTAAATATTTTATTCTTCTTTTTAATAAAAATTCGGGTTCAATTTAAATATGGAATCTGTTTTTTTTTAGCTATATTTATAGAAGATTAGAACAACGCAGAAATTACTGACCTTATAAAATATTTGGAAATGAATTGGAAAACAGTTATTATTTTAAGTCTATCAGTATTTCTTGTAGAAGCATCATTTGCGCAAGCCAAAAAGAAACAAAATAAGATAGCCATCAGTGGTTATGTAACTGATGTAAACGGAAATCCGCTTCAAGGAATATCCATTATTTCTGATAGTATAATGTCGAATGTATATACCAATAAAAAAGGTTTTTATAAAATTAGAATAAAGCCAGAAGCTAACACTCTGATGGCGTTTGATCCTAATCATGGAGGAGTTGAAATAGAATTGGATGGACACAAAAAAATCAATTTTGTGCTTTTGGCCGATTCAAACATTCATCAGGATATCAACCCTGAGGAAGTTAAATTGTACGATTATGGTTACAGTAAAATAAGGAAAATAGATAGAACCACAAGTACAGTTTTAATTGACGAAAAGCATATGGATGATAATAGCTATAAGAATGTATTTGATATGATTAGAGGTAAAGCTGGCACAGGTGGAATATCTCGTAATTCATTGTATATCGTTGATGGCCAAGAGGCACTTAATGTTGAGGATATTAGCCCTGTATTAATAGAATCAATAACCATTCTTAATGGTACGGAAAAAGTTATTTATGGATCACGGGGAGCGAGGGGCGTGGTTGTTATTACCCTAAAGAAGTAGGGATTTTCATTTCTAAAAAAAGAATTCATATAAGTTTAGTTTCTAAAACCAGCTGAACCTAAATTCTGGCCTGACTTTGCTTTTCAGTTTTAACCATTCTGCTTGACCTTTCTAAACATAATATAGCCAGTTATGATCATTACTGCTCCAATATTAGCAGTAACGGCACCCCAAAATATAAACTCCTAGACGGGAAATTCATTCCTGAGAACTCATTTGAAAAGTTGTGTGCAAATTGTGCGCAAGGACTCATAAAAAAGGCGTCTGCAAAATTACTTGTAAACGCTTGATATTCTGAGGGTAGGTCCAGTAAGGCATGATCATCCAACACGCTGTCCATGAGTGAGTTATCTGTTGTATTTCAGGATTCTACTGGTTAACTCCGGTTGTCATTTACACTTATTATTTTCCACTGGTTAACACTGGTTGTCGGAAATTCTGGCGGGTTTTGTCTGAAAAGAAAATCACGAAGCTTCCCAACTCCTTCATTGAATTTTTTGGGATTGCTTTTTTTAAGCCCATCATATTCTGGAGTTTCCATTTGGTAGAGCTATACCTGCTCAGTTTTCCTGCACAACATTAGCTCCAATCTGATTCCTCCTTTTCAAATGAAAGGAAGAACTCCTTGGCCATAAACATTGCATTATTATGGTGCGTATTTTAATTATAAACGCACTTTAAAAGTGCGTTTATAGAGTTATTTTACTTTTGCTAATGTGAGGTCACCCCATCCTGCAGATTTATCAGGCATCGGGGTGAGAAAATATGCAGAATTAATCGGATCTATTACTATTCATGTTTTGAAACTGAATAAGGCAAATCGCCTTTCAGGGTTCCTCTGCCAAGCGCAGGTTGATCACTCATTTCAAATTGCACAATGCCTCCTTGTGTCAGTTCATTGTAAGTCAGATAATTGCGTGAAAACATTCTGCCGTTCAATTTTGCGGACTGGATGTACACATTTTTTTTGCTGTTGTTTGTTGCTTCAATCACCAGTGTTTTTCCATTTTCAAAATGAATGGTCATTTTAGGGAATAGAGGACTGCCTATCACGTACTGATCCGTACCAGGACATACAGAATACAATCCCATCGCGCTTAATACGTACCACGAGGAAGTTTGACCCTGATCTTCATCACCTGGATAACCATTTTCAGTTGAATTGTAAAGTTTATCCATGACTGTACGCACCCATTTCTGAGCTTTCCAGGGAGCCCCCGCATAATTATATAGGTAGATCATATGCTGAATGGGCTGATTGCCATGTGCATATTGGCCCAAATTGGCCATTTCCATTTCGGTCATTTCATGAATTTTCCGTTTATAGGTACCAACATTCACCGTATTAGGTACCGAAAATACAGAGTCCAGCTTCGAAACGAACTTTTCATTTCCGCCAAGAAGGTCAATCAATCCGTTAATATCATGAAAAACCGACCAGAGGTAATGCCAGGCATTCCCTTCGGTAAAAGGACCACCCCATTCATTTGGATCGAAATTGGGCGTCCATTTCCCATTTTCGTTCCGGCCCCTCATAAAGCCAACCCTGAAATCGAAAAGATTTTTGTAATTGAACATCTGACGTGAGAAAGCTTCACGGTAGATTTGATTATCAACCATATCGGCTAATTTATAACCACAAAAATCATCGTATGCGTATTCAAGTGTTTTAGCAGTTGACTCGCGATAATTTGGATATGGAACATAACCCAGGGTATAATATTCTTTCCATCCGTCCCTGCCATTTGCTGGCCCCCAGGGACCCTTGTTCGTGGCTTCATGAAAGTAGGCTTTTAGTGCCTTTTGCGGATCAAACGTGTGAATCCCTTTCGCCCAGGCATCTGTAAGCAAAGAGATTGCATGGTTCCCAATCATGCTTCCTGCTTCACCGGGGAATGACCAGGAAGGCAACCATCCACATTGATCATAAGCGTCCAGCAATCCGGACACATATCTCCCATGCATGGTGGGATGCATTAGCGCATTTAATGGGAACTGGGCACGGAAAGTATCCCAAAATCCGGTGTCGGTATATAAGTAGCCAGCATGAATCTGACCATCATAAGGACTAAAGTAATAAGGTTTACCGTCAGCATCTATTTCAAAAAATTGACGTGAAAACAGGCTTGCTCTAAAATAGCAGGAATAAAAAGTTGCTTTTTCTTCCTCTGTACCCCCTTCGACCAATATCTGATTAAGGTGTTTATTCCAGATTTCCCATGCCGCGGCTTTGCTATCTTCAAGCGTTTTGAAATGACCTAGTTCAGTTTTCAGGTTTTGTTCTGCCTGCCCGGAACTAATATAAGAGGATGCAACTTTAACCTGAACAGTTACACCATCATCAAAACGAATCCAGGCCCCAACACCGCGACCTTCGCGTTCTTGTTCCCCCGGCCACTTTTCATCATGGTGGTTTTCCCAGGTTCCGTATTCGCGGATAGGTTTGTCAAACTGAATACTGAAGTAGTTTTTGAAATTCTCTTTCAATCCTCTTCCATTATGGACATATCCAATGATCTTGTTTTCCTTGGGAAGAATTTTAACCATACTCATTCCCGTGTAACCATCGAGTGTGATATACGATCCGGCTTTCTTTGGGAATGAAAAACGAAGATGAGCCCCGCTTTCGGTTGGTGAGATCTCTGCAGTTATTTTATTATCAAGTTTTACTTTGTAATAGTTTGGTTTTGCAATTTCATTATCATGTGTGAACTTTGCAGCCCGCTCAAACTGATTCAAAGCAAGTTTTCCCGTGACAGGCATCAGTGAAAAAACTGAATAATCATTTGTCCACGAACTGCATTGATGAGCTTGTTGAAAGCCCCTGATCGAATCTTTGGAATACTGATACTTCCAGCCATCTCCGTTCTTGCCGGTTTGTGGCGCCCATGTGTGCATAGCAAACGGCAGTGCTGTAGTTGGATAGGTATTTCCGCGGGTCAGTTCAAAACTCGAGTTGGTTCCCTGTAATGTATTGACATACTTTACTAGATCAATTGGCTTCGCGGCATGCAGGATGTTTATATTAATAATAAAAAGGGATAGAAGGATTAGTTTCTTCATGATTACATTTTTATAATTAGAAAATCATTGCGCTTAATTCAATAATATTATAAAGCAAGTACCAACTGGACAAAACGCATAAACTGACCACCTATCGGCACTGTTCGTTGTCCAGAACCGGCGGCCTTTTTGACCAGTCTTTTTCACTTCTTTAAATTGATCATTCGAGCTGCTCTTTTAGATGATGGTAAAGATAATTTTTTGTTATTGCAATTCTGTCATCTGTTTTTGCTTACCAGAGAGCTTCTCTCGTAATGATGGTCCAAATTGGTAATGATCCTAAGACCAGCTGCTTATAAGTGAGTTTTCCCTCATGGTTTAGGTTTCCACAGGTTGTCATTTACCCTTTTTATTTTCCACTGGTTAACACTGTTTTTCGGAAATCCTGGCGTAAAACAAAAAATACCTACAAGTCGATCTTGTAAGTGTTTGATTATTAGGGTGGGCCCAGCAGGGCATGATCCAAAAAATCATGTCTTTTTACCATAGGATGTAAAGGTTTTACATTCGTTACCCTACAATTGTCGAAGTGTTCCCACATTATCCTGAATTATTACGCTTTCACCGTGTTGTCCCAGATCGACCACCAACTGTTTCAATGCTCCCAAATGCTGGACATTATCTTTTACAATCGAACTCTCCAGGTTTTTAACAACAATTCCGTAATCCGGCGAATAGAGCCCTGCCCCATCGTCTCTCCCTGAATTCAGGGCATTTCCTGTAAAAACAATACCCTGGGCATCCTCAATTCTCACGTGGGCGCTGTCGTATTCGTCGTTTCGCCCCCATTCAGGTTTGCCGCTCCTGAAGATCACATTTCCGGTGACTGCCATTGTATGGCAACCCCTCTGTGTACCTTTCAGGAGTTGCAGACCGCAATGACCTGATCTGTCGATGTAATTTCCGGTAATATTGTATTGAGCTCCACCATGGATAATAATTCCACCTTCTTTGTTCCACTCAATCCGGTTACCGGTTATGGTATTCGATGCATTTTCGTCGTAGGCAGCAATACCTGCCTTCCCATTTCCCGAAAACCAGTTGTCGAGAATAAATCCGTCCCAGCCACGAATCCGCAGCCCACATCCCTGGTTGCAAAAGCAATGACTATGGCGGATCACAAAGCACCAGATCCGTTCGAGGCGAATACCGTCACCGCTGAAATACTCAACCCGGCAGGTATCGATCCTTGGCGTATCTTCCTGTTTGCCATAGTCCAGTGGTTTATCAACCATAATACCATGTATTTCCTTCCCCAGATTGTTACCTTTCAGGCAAAGCCCAAACAAATAGGCTCCGTACGCTCCGGTAATATTGATCAGGCACCTGGAATTCGCATCTTTCAGTATTAAAACGGTACCGGTTCCATCCCGGTAACTCCACGTTGGAAGGCCATGAATCCCGACTCCTGCCGGAACTCTGAGCTCCGAGCATAGATAATTTCCTTCGGGTATGAAAACCGATCCATGTGTTTTAGCCGCGACATCAAGCGCTTTCTGAATCAGTGAAGTGTCATCCGATGTGCCATCACCTTTTGCACCAAAATCTTTTACATTCAGCATACCTGAATATTGACTTTCGCCCTGAGGTTGTTGAGCGGCAGCAATTGCGGGAACTACTGACGCGGCCGTCAGGATGGAACCCGCTGCTATAAAATTGCGTCGGGAAAATGTGTTCTGATCCATGATTTTGTTAATTAGTTTACGGTTTGTTATCTGTTCTGAAATTTGATGTTGCAGTAGCTTTGTTAATCACCAATGATCACGCTTCCCACCTGTTCGGTGTCGGGCAGGTGCAACCAACGAACAAGATTAAAGTAAATGCCAGTAATGTTATTTTTCTCATGATCGTTTTAGCAATTAAAAATAGTAAATAATCGGACTGACGCGCCCTCAGGGTGAGCTCAATTCTACCATACACTTGCGAATGCCCTGAAGGTATATATGCCGTAGGTGTGGACACGCCTGCTAATTTGACCACCTTCCGCCGTTTTTCGGGATCGACACTTAATAAAGTGAATGTTATATATTTATATCCGGCGCGAAAGGTAAAATAATCCCCGGCGGAGGGTGATTTTTACTACGGCATGTCCAGCATGAGGTAGAAATTCGTTTAAAAATAAACGAAGTTTGGTGCAAAGAAATTCAGCGCAAAAACTCGATTTTCCCCCAAATCCTGGCGTCTTCCTGGCGTAAAAAAGAAAACACCTACAAGTCGACCTTGTAAGTGTTTGAAATAATGGGTGATATATAATAGCATAATCCCAGACTGTCAGATTAAGTCGTAACTTTTACATAATATTTATTGTTTTTTAGGAACGTTAAACATCCAACGAATTCCAAACCTGTCAAGGCATACTCCCCAATAGCCCCAAAATTCATCATGAGGTGCTATACATTCTGTCCCACCTTGAGAAAGCGCATTATATATTCTGTCTGCTTCTTCATTTGTGTCTGGTTCTAAACTAATAGTTGTGTTATTTCCAATTTTTAATTTGTGTCCCATACTTTCAAGCATGTCCGTTCCCATGATGTTTGTTCCTCCTAAAATCGGTAGTGTGACATGCATGACCATTTTTTTCTCAAAATCTAATAGTTGTGGCATACCTTCTTGTTGTGGCATATCGCCCATTCGCATAATTGGAGCTGACCACTCTGTTTTGAAAACTGATTTGTAAAGGTTAAATGCTTCTTCTGCATTTCCCTGAAAATTCAAGTAGATGTTTGTCTTTGCCATAGTATTATTTTTTTATGTTATTAAAATTGTTTTAGAAGTAAATTAATTTTTCTTACATAAACCTCTGTTAGTGGTCCATTGTTTTTCTTCTGCTAAATTTGTCCCTTAATTTTTGGATCAAAATCCACAATCCATTCAATCCCGTATTTGTCTCGAAACATACCAAAATATGAACCCCATGGGCTGTCAGAAACAGGCATTTCAATTTGTCCGCCTTCCGAAAGTCCATTGAATAATTTGTCGGCTTCTTCTTTGCTTTCTGCACCAATCACAATTTTGCTTCTGTTCTCATTTTCACTTGTTCGTCCCATTATTTCAGGTACATCATTAGCCATTAAAATACTTTTACCGATTGGTAAAGCAATGTGCATTATTTTATTCGCTTCATTTTCTGCTACTGTAAATTCAGCACTTTCCAAATCTTTAAAACGCATTATTTTTGAGAACTCTCCGCCAAATACTGATTTGTAAAAGTTGAATGCTTCTTCTGCATTTCCGTTGAAGTTAATGTGCGGATTGATTTGTGCCATAGTATTAATTTCTACGCGTCTGGAATATTAGGTTCTACCAGACGTTTTAATTTCTCTAATGATTCTTGCCAACCTAAATAACACATTTCAACAGGAATTGAATCAGGTATACCTTCCTGTGTTGCGACAAGTTCTGTGCCACATAAAACACTTCTAAATTTTATAGTTGTAATCATTTGTCCTGGCAAATTGGGATCGTCAAATTGGTCGGTATATTTTAGTAGTACATTTGGAAGAATTTCTAAATATTGGCCTCCAAAAGAATGTCCGTTACCTGTGGTAAAATTTGTAAAGGACATTTTGTATGTCCCACCAATTTTAAAGTCCATACGATGCACTCTACAAATAAATCCATAAGGTGGCAACCATGAAGCCATTGCATCAGCATCCGTGAATGCTTTATATACCTTTTCTACTGGTGCCGCAAATACTCGATGCAGTGTTACAGTGTTATTTGTCATATTTTTACTTTTTTTATGTTGTCAAATTAAGACTTAATTTTAATTTTCTTCACTCTATGCTGTCGCATTACAATATCCTCTACCTATTTATAATAACACCAAGAACATTGTTAGCCAGTTGATGTTTTACGGCTAACTGCATCATTAGTTAATATTTTCATCTAAGATTAATATTAAAACTCAAAACGGATCAGCAAACAGAACAAATATCAAGTGACGATCTTTAGTCCTTTTATATTCACAGGTTGTTATTTGGCATTCATAGACGGGGTAAATCGTTTAAAAATAAACGAAATTGGGTGCAAAGAAATTCAGCGTAAAAGTTCCAAAATCCTCAAAAACCTGGCGTCTTCCTGGCGTGAAAAAGAAAACACCTACAGAGCAGGACTGTAAGTGTTTGATAATGAGGGTGGGCCCAGTAGGGCATGATACTATGACCCCCTAATTATGAGTGAGTTATCCTTTTCAAGTCAGGATTCCACTGGTTGATACTGGTTAATACCGGTTGACATTTACACGTTTTATTTTCCACTGGTTAACACTGGTTGTCGGAAATCTTGGCGGATTTTTACGGGACTATTTTGGGATTAAGTACAATTTCAAGTTCTCTTATTGGATAGGTCTGTTTTAATGTTGGATTTGCGGATTGAAAGTTCAATATTAAGCGACCAATTATCTATAATGATTCTCAAAATTTTGAATTTAATTCGGCAACTTAATCAAACATTGGCTGCAAGGCGGTCCATAAATCCAGGCGTTATTAAAAGCAGTGCTACCGCTGTACTGACCATCTCTGTAAGTTTGCTTACCAGACTGCAAAACAAGGCTCAATTCCTTTATACCGGAAAAATAATGTTTGGTAAACTGGTAGGTCATGTTCTCCAGCGTAATGTTTTGGGTTGATAACAGTTTGCCCCATTCATCCCTTCCATCCTTTTTGCTCCAGGCTTCCAATATACTTTTATATGGAGAGATTGTGAGATTGGTACCACTGATTTGATACGTTCCGTTTTCTTTTCCCAAAAGAATTTTATCCATTAAAGGATCGTAAGCTTTGCTCACGAAACTGTAGGTGCCATCGGCATTAAAAGAATATTGCCGGACAATGTAATTCATAACACCGTTTTTTACCCGGAAACTGGACTGGTCGCTTGCAGTTGCACTCCATGTGCCAACAATAGCTGAATTATCAATGTTATTTTCCTTGCTATCATGAATCACAGGTATTGCAGGTTTCGATATTTCAACATTTCCAGGTGACCCTTGTTGGCTGTTAGCTTGATTATTTAAATGGCCCGGTGGATTTGGGCTGGAAGCTGCTTCAGCAAAATACAAATCAATTTCCTTAGTGCGCAGGGAGAAGTAGCTGATAAGGTTTCGGCTGCCTTTTTGCAACCAGAAATATTCTTTATCTCCTTCAATCGCTGTTGTACGCCAACCAGATTCTGAAAGCTTTCTGAAAAGTGAATCGATTGTAAACCCACTTGTTGAAAATGGCGGCAACATCAACACTTCAGTAGTTGTCACTTTTACATTGAACTTGCTGCTTTCCATCTCCATAAAGGCGCCTGCAGCCGCAATGCTGAATATTCTGCCATCTTTTAAAGTCCCGGCTGGCAATGAAATTCCAGTTAGCTCGGAATGAGAGACTGGTACCAGTTTTTTCTGGGCAAAACCAGCGACAGTAAAAAATATAAAAACAGCAATTCCTATCAATATTTTCATTTTGGTGCACGATTTAAAATATCCGTTGTATTTCACAAAGAAGAAAATAATGAATCATTGATCATGTTTGAAGACTATTCCGGACAAAAACGACAAAGTCCCAAACCCGTATAATTTGCAAAAATTCCTGATGACTGAAACCTGCCATCAATTTTACCGCCGATACCGAAGACAACATAACTACCTGAATACGAAATTGAAGGCCTGCCTACGCTGCTCCCAACAACAGAAGAGATCACCTTGTTTTCTCCATTTGACATATTGTGCATAATAATATTGGAAGCAGGTACTCCCAGATTTGATGCTTTCGTCGAAAAGGCAACCCATTTGCCATCATTGGTAATGGCAATCTTTTCTCCCTGCTCAATAGGGCTATCTGCATTGCCGACTTTCCCTGAGGCATTGCTGCTTGCAATGACCACGCTATCTTTAGCGATATTATACACAAAGACATCCTGTAAATTGTTATCATCGCCGACCACCATATTACTTGCGGTGGTTGTATACGCAATGAATTGTCCGTTTCCTGAAATGGCCGGAGCCACAATACGGTTGGCACTTTCGCTACCCTGGTTGCGTTCCTTGTGGTCATTGGTCAGGCTAATTCTTTTGAGTTTCGGGTTATCTTTCTCCCATAAAAAGATATCCCAGAGTCCGTTGTTATCATTGGCAACCAGTGTTTCCGAATGCGAGTAAAAAGCAATCCGACTTCCATCATAAGAAATAGAAGGTTTGGACCCTCCTCCGCCCTTTTTAGCTTTAGAATCAATGCTGATCATACTGGTTGTGTTAAGCAACATATCACGGACGAAAACATTGTTGTTTGAAACTCCTTTTTCAATGGATGAAATATTACTGGCAGCAGATGTAAATGCGATCAGGTTTCCATCCCCTGATACTGAAGCTTCATAGCTTTCTGCATCAGCAGCAATGCCATTTTTACCAACACTTACCATCTGAATTTTACCGGTAGAAGCGCTCCAGACGAAAACATCTTTTAATCCGAATTTATCGTCCCCAACCAGGTTGCTTGAATTTGATTCGAAAGCTACGGTTTTCCCATCGCCGGATATGGCAGGATAATAGCTGTCTGCATTGCCTTCTTCGCCGCTTGGTGATGAACTTACTAACTTAGTAGTACCGGTGTTGCGATCGCGCCAGAATATCTGCCGGTGTTTTCCTGTAGAACCGGAGAAAGTTGCCGAAGAAACAAAAACAATATAACGGCCTTCCTCCCCAATACCGCCGCCAACAGCAGGATCCGTGCTTTCGTAAAATGTGCTGAATGTTTTATCGTCGGAACTACGGCTTTGGAGGTCATAGGTATAATCGGAGCAAACTCCAAGTTTATTTGCCGTTTGGGGCATCGTCCCTTCGCTACCCTTATAAATGATGCATGTTTGACCAGCAGGTGCTTTTTTAAGCGATACTTTATAGTTGGTTTTGTCGGGTATAGGAGTTGGAAAGTTGAATGTATTGGCGCTGTAAGTCTTCCCTGCTTCCTTTTTTGCAGTAATAGTCAAATCATTTTTAGCATTATTTTGCAAAATGATGCTGCTTCCCGATGGAGCGTAGAAAATTCCACTGAGCAATGAACCGCCAGAGGCAGGAGTAGCTGAAGACTTTACGGGTGTTTGAGCTTCTGATCTCGCGATAAAAGAAGCAATTGCAAAAACAATAAGTACTTTCTTCATGGTGTTTCTTCTTAATAATTAATTGATTATAATCTTTGTCTATCCTGATTAACAGTAATTTTAAAGCCTTATTTCATTTGTTTATATTTTGTTTTTCATTGGCCAAAAGGAATCGAAGATCAGCGAAGCTAATAGCCACATACTCATTTTCGGTTGGTGTCGGCATTTCCTCATGGCTATTTCATATAATCATCATAGACTTTATATCTATTTTCCCAACATACTTTTAAGTTTTCCAAAATCAACAGCTTCTTTTATTGCCGAAATATTTTCATCAAATACCGGTTCGCCCTGACTTACGGTATAAACTACTGTAAAAAACTGGGGCGATGACAAGGGAAGCTTTTTGTCGTAGTAATTAAGGTTGGGTTTAACGGCGATAAAAGAACCTTTGGTGCCTTCTTCAACAAAACCATTAAAACGCTCTTCATCATTCGACATACAAATAGCAGTTTGATTCAATTCGTCGTCTGATCTTGTCAAATACTCGCCGATTTTATCGAAAAATTGTCGATAATATTCCTTTTCACCCGGACTTTCAACTATATCTTTCTCAAGCCGTTTTCGCTGTATTAAGAGGTATTCTTTGCGGCTTACATAGGTAAATGGCAGTGTATCGTTATAGGTAATCAGCCATTGAAATTCAAGTAGATTTTGTTCCGGATCAATTTTATCTTTACCAAAATAATAGTATCCATCTTTTTTAACCGGTCTGTCTACCAATTTTAGGTAGCCCCTGAATTCATCATGAATAGTTGCAGCAAACAGGGTATTTAACCAGGAAATTTCATTGGCTGAAATGGTAACATTTGTTGCGGATGCAATAGCTACAGTATATTTTGATATATCAGTGCTTTTAATATCGCATAAAAAGGGAAGGATATACATGGTATAATGATAAGGGTCAGCAATCCAAACATCACCTGCACTGGGATATTTACTAAAAGCAGTGCTGTAAAGCACCTGGCATCCTTTGGGGTTGTAATTTGTGTTCACCATCTTATGTATCGCTGCCAGTACTGATTTTTCTTTTACCAGATCCGCCGGACTTACACCATGAATTGATCCCTGCATGCCTGCTTTCCAGGTGCCGGGTTTTTGAAGCAATAAATCCGGGGTACAATCCTGTGCGAAGGAAACACGTGCAATTAGAATTCCCAACATTAACAATGTGACTTTCATGGTTATTGGTTTACTTTTGAAACACTCCTTTTAAGACTCCGGTACTTTCAACTGATGATTTGCCACTGATCAGGCTTATCTGGCCTTCCACTCCGGCTTCCACAGACAGGTCCTTCACACCAACACCGGCCATACTGCCGTCTTCGATGAATTTGGTACCCAAACTCGCGCCTGCTTCCGTTTTTACTATCACATCCGTTAATCCGGTCCGGTCAAACTCGGCCCTCATCGCCACTCCAACCGAAGCCTCGGCTTTCAGCAGATTAGAGTCAAAACCGGCAGACTGGCTGGCTGCAACTTCAACAGAACATGACATGAATTGGTCAGCAAAATCTCCCAAAACTGAGCCATCCTTCTCCCCTTTGTCCATATTCTGCTTCAGGCCAAGTTTGATGACCTTCAGATCCAATTCGCTGGTGACACGGCTACAGTCCACTTTTATTTTCCCAATCGGCAACTTTAATTCGCTGTGATATTCGCAGTGGACATCATCAAAATCCTGAAGAATGCCGCGTTTTGGCTCTACATCCGCCTCTTTCAGGCAATAATTGCTTCTATTTTTGAACATGACTGTCTGAGCCGAAATTGCACTCAGCCATTGGATTTTTGCCAGTCCTTTCCTGACTTCAAATTCTTCGGGCCATTTGGTATATTGGTCGTAATAAATCTCATCGTTTAATTTTCGACGGATAAGATTCAGGTAATCATTTTGAACATGATGCAGCATCGTGTTGGCAGAATCCAGAAAAGCGCTGTTCGCCTCATTGTAATCGCCGCAGGCAGCGCCAAAAGGATTCGACTTCCCTTCACCAAACTTATCCCTGTAATTCTCATTAAACCCTGCAATTTTTGATTGAAGTGAATTTCTTAATCGTTCAATGGCAGTAGTTGCGGCCAATATTGCTTCGTTTTTTTGTTGCGTTGCAAAGAGAAGATGCCCATCCTTGTCGTTTACCAGATAATCCAGTTTTTTCATGGCTTTGCTGGCCAGGGGTGGAAACAAAGATCCATTTTGTCCTTTTTGACTTGCTTTTAACAGTTCCTGTGTTCGAGCCTGGCGGATAATACCCCATGCTTCCTCCAACTTTTTTTGTTGGGCATTCAGGTTTTCAAGCTCATTCCTGCAGGCTGACTTAAAAGCATCCCATTCCTTTTCCAGGACTTCGCTTTGGTTGACATTTAAGGGGAAAGCGGGCCATCTGAACTTCTCCAGTCCCAAAGGATCCTGCGGCATAGGTTTATCCCAGTATATATCCTTGCTGTCCAGGTCATATCCCAATTTATACAACCGGTTTTCCTTTTCAGTGCTGTAACCATTTTTAATGCTTTGCTTGACAGCATTAATAGCAGCTTGGGTATTGCCTTTGCTCTCTTCGATGAATGATTTGGTAAAATTCGCCTGAGGATGACTGGCAAATATGCGGATCGTGCTGTCAAGGTAGGCGCTGGATTTATCGATATCGCCCAATCCAAACCAGGCCTGTCCGATATTATTCAGTATCGTGCTGTTTTTGGGGAAACGTTTGTTCAGATTACTCAGCAGTGGTATCGACAATTGCTCTGCACCTGCCATTGAAAGCATAGCTGCGTAATTACTGAGGTTATTTACGTTGGAAGGATTAACTGCACACGATTTTCCCATCACGTAGATGGCCATTTCCGCTTTGCCCATCATCCACAAACCAATGGCAGCATTACCGGTTTCAACAGCTGAATTATGCTCCGCTTTAATTAACTGGTAAATTTCTTCTCCAGTCTTCTTTGAATCTGGTTTTAGCTGTAAAATTACTTTTGCGTTTACTGTAGTTAAATAGGCAGGCAGCGAACTTGTCGTCAGTGGTGTTATGGAAATGCTGGCAATTCTGGCAATATCCTTTTCAGGAACAATTGCCGTTTCAGCGTTTAATCCTGCCTGCAATTGCTGGTCAGTTGCGGCAGGTATATTATTTGATGATGGTAATTTTATACCCATACCTTCCATCATCTTTTTATCCTCCGGGCTGATACCATCCATTGCCTTCTGGGCTTCCTTCATCATTTGATCGATGTCACTCCCTGCAGGCGCCTTTTCTTTGGGTTTAGGTTTCGTTTGGGCAGGTACATACAAAACCCAAATCATTATATAGCAGGCAATCAGGATAATCTTTTTCATAAATGTTTTATTTTAAGGAATAGATGACAAGCGTATATGACACTACAGCAATTATTCTAACTCTTGTTGTTCTTTAGCCCGATCAAATAAAAATTTTAAATTTCAAAAGGTCATAACATAGTTTAATTACTTCATACGTTCGGGAATGCCAAATGATTCCAAAAAGGTTAATTAAATCAATGTTCAGGTCTTAGAATAAAAATTAGATGGAGAATTTGGTTTTTGCGGAATAAATCCAATTGAAATGAGATTTTGAATGTTCTATGAAAATGCAGATGGAATAAATAAACTACATCTGCATTTTTCTATATATGCATTCCCAATTCGTTTAAAAATAAACAAAATTTCCCCGCCCAATTTCACCAATAAAAACAAGAATTTTCTCAAAATCCTGGCGGATTTCCTGGCAGGTTTTTCCCATTGATAGCAAATTCCAAACTGGCAACTTTAGACAATCAAGTTGCGACATTTCAGATATGATACCAGAATGGACAAACAAAACGCAATCTCAAAATCACGATTTGAACTCAAACCTTTTGAAAAAAACTGATCAACTTATCTAGTGCCAAGACAGACAGTACCGAGAGGCTGAATCGATCATGAATATAACCAAAGGAATGCAAAGGAGATGAAGGAATGTTAAATCAAAGTATTTTGGGATATTTCAATATATTTACCGTTCAATTGAGACAGATTAAACAACGTTATCAAATCTTTATGGCTCAGGAGAATCCACCAACAAGTGAAATGTGCGTTTTATCGGCAAATGAAAAACGAAATTATAAATGGATGTAGTCTATGATTGTTAATATCCATCAGAAATTTTAATAACTACTTGCGAATTCATTTTGACCTTTGAAAATTAAATTATAAAAATCAGATGAAACCAAAATTAATCACTTTCATCATACAATTGCTTGTTTGGACAGTGTTATTAATTTTGCCAATGTTGGTTACACCGCCTCCCCCACCAGATTCTCTGCCAAGATCGATGTTTTTTAATCAATCAATGTTAATATTGGCATCCGTCTTTCCAATAGGATTTTATTACCTGAACTACTACAAACTTATTCCTCTTTTCTATCTGCAAAAAAAAACGATAACCTATTTATTGTCAATATTAATTAGTTTGGCAATATTAATTTTTATCTCAAATATTTTTACATATCTGTCTGATAATCATAAACCATACGAAGGAAGACCCACCTTCCCCTTTCTCATTCACTCATTGTTACTCTTTATTGTTGTGCTATTTGTATCACTCGGACTAAGAATGAATTCCGAATGGAAAAAAGCCGAAGAAGAAATAATTAAAATTGAAAGGGAAAAACTGAATTCTGAACTTTCCTACCTTAAGGCACAAATCAATCCACATTTTCTCTTCAATTCTCTTAATAGTATTTACTCCCTTGCCATAATTAAGTCAGATCAAACTGCCGAAGCTGTAATGAAATTGTCAAATTTGATGAGGTATGTGATTCTTGATGTTCATATTCCGTATGTTCCTCTAGAGAAAGAGTTGGGCTATATTAAGAACTTTATAGAACTTCATCGGCTGAGACTAGCAGATAACATTCAAATCAATTTCCATTTTTCAGGTAACTCAGAGGGATTGCTTATCTCTCCGTTTATTCTTGTGCCTTTTGTGGAAAATGCATTCAAACATGGGACAAGCGCCATAGATCCAATAATTATTAATATCGATATTTCTCTTGTGAAAAATAGGCTCGATTTTAAAGTAAACAATAACAAACCATCAAAATATTTTGAAAACCAGCCTTCAACAGGAGTTGGAATTGAGAATACCCGAAAACGGCTGGAAATGATTTACAAGAAAAATTATACTTTAAAAATCTCAGATAGAGACAATAAATTTGAAGTAGATTTAATTCTGTTGCTCACATGATAAATTGTATTGCTGTTGATGACGAACCCCTGTCATTACAAATTATATCCGGATATGCATCGCAGATTCACGGGATGGTCTTGTTAAAAACATTCACTAATCCCCTGAAAGCTCAAAATTACCTGAAGAAATTTCCGGTTGACCTGCTTTTTTTGGATATCCAGATGCCTGATGTATCCGGAATAAATTTCTACAAATCAATCGGGCAGCATAAAATGGTCATTTTTACGACTGCACATAGTGAGTTTGCGGTTGAAGGGTTCAATCTTAATGCCATCGATTACCTACTGAAACCGTTTGAATTTGAACGCTTTAAATTATCCATTAATAAGGCAATCGAACACCAGGAGTTTCTGGCAAATCAACACCACACTGAAAAAAGTATTTTGGTCAGGTCAGAATACAAATTGGTGAAGGTTCTACTGAAAAACATTGAATACATTGAAAGTTATGATGATTTTATTAAAATTCACATCCTGGGGAATAAGCCGATCTTAACCCTTATAAGCCTTAAAGCTGTTGTTGAAATGTTGCCTGCAGACCAATTCATCCGAATTCACCGATCCTATATTATTTCTTTAAGTCAGATTTCTTCCATTCGCAATAACCGAGTTCAGCTAAGAAGTACAGAGCTGCCTGTTGGGATCCGTTACAAAGAAGATTTCTTGAAATGGTATAAAAAGGATCACTAATTATCCTTTTCAATCACAAATTTTTTTACTGATACTTACTACCCTCTTATTGCTACAAAAGTATCTTTTCATAACCCTTGTGTCCCAAATATTATCCAAAAGGGTTTTTATCTGCCTGTCTGATGAATTCAGCGGTACATTAACCTCATTCACCCTTAATATTTTATTTTTCTCTCTTCAATCCCAATATTTACTCCAAAATCAATTCATAATACTGACGATTAATATAACACAAGTTTAAATATCCTGACAGGGGACATGGCTGTCAATTCAGAAACTGGTGAAACAATTCCATATTCATCAGTTCTGAGACCTTGAACAGAGAGTGGTACACAATTTTTTCAAGGCCGCAATTTCGTCTATCAACATATTTGATTTTTTTATGGTATGATTGAACAGTGAATACCTCAACTTCGATTGTCATTCCTGAATGGCACGTTCCCAAAGTTGTCACCACTACACTAAAAGTTCTAAATATGGTTAAGCGCTTAGCTCCAATCTTTGTTTGTTTGCTTATTCCTTTTCTTTCGTTGTCTCAGACGGTCGAAAATTTTAAGCTAAAAAAAAATTACACAGGTAGTTTGGATGAGATTTTGACACAGATGGGTAAAGATTTGAATATTAGGTTTATGTACGATCAGGCCTATGTCAGTCAATTCAAGACGACCCTGATGGCAGAGGATGAAAAGACCGTTGGAGGTGTGCTGAAAATGTTCAGTTCTGCCTGGGATATGATCGTGCTGACAGGGAAGGATGGCTTCATCTACGTTGCAAGGGATAAAGAGCAACTGGCTCAGTTGCAGCAGCACAAGGAGGTTGTGAAGGAGGAAAAGGTACAGTCCCGGAAAAAACTTATTCCCGTCAAGCACAATTTTCTCCTGTCAGGGGAGGTTGTAGATGTCACCAACGGAGAAAGGATCCCATTTGCGACGATCCGGGTGGATGGGACAACCATCGGGGTCACGAGTGACCAGAACGGTCATTTTGCCCTCGAAAAAGTACCTGCTGACACAGCTGTTATTGTTGTATCATACATTGGGTACCACACCCAACAAATAGAGTTGGCGCCTCAAAAGGAGAATCCATCCCTGTTGGTCCAGCTAAAGCAGCAAAGTGTTGGCATTACCGAGGTATTTATAACCGGGAGGAAAGATGACAAAGCCCTGCAGCAATCCACGGTTGAACAAAAAATAAAAATGGCACCTATTGCCCTCAAAATTTTACCCAATATCGGGGAAAAGGATATAATGAGAGGTTTTCAGCTGATGCCGGGGGTAAGTGCAGCCAACGAAGGATCAGCCGGGATGTATGTCAGGGGAGGTACACCTGACCAGAACCTGATCATCTACGATGGCTTCACTGTTTACAATGTGGATCACCTTTATGGTTTTTACAGTGCTTTCAACTCAAATGCCATCAAGGACGTACAATTGCACAAAGGTGGATTTGATTCAAAATTCGGTGGCCGGTTATCCAGTGTAACTGAAATTACCGGAAAGGACGGAAATTCCAAGAAAGCCACCATGGGGGCGGAAATCAGTTTGTTGAGTGTCAATACCTATGTGGAAGTGCCTGTTGGAGACCGTATTACCTCATTATTCGCCTTTCGGCGGTCATACCAGGGATACCTGTATGATAAAATCAGCGGTTTAAATAAGACTAGCACCAATACATCCATGCCAATGAGAGGTGGGAGAAGTTCATTGGCTTCTTCCTATTTCTATGATCTGAACGGGAAAATTACTTTTAATGCAACCAAAAAAGATATCTACACCCTCAGTATATTTAACGGAACCGATTACCTGGACAATACGCCGCAATTCAGAATTCCTGAAGGTGGAGGAGGGCCTCCCGGAGGCGGAGGTGGTATGCCATCAGGAGCAAATATTTCCATGAGCAATTCAGATTATACCAGGTATGGGAATGTTGGTGCCAGTGCCAAATGGACCAGAAAACTGAATGAAACGCTCACTTCCAACTTTCTGGTCAGTTTTTCTGACTACTACAGCACCCGGGATGAAAGAAGGTCGATAACTGTGGATGATAATGGTACCTCCAAAGTACTAAAGAGTGGAATTCTTGAAGAAAACAACCTGATCGACGTCAGTTTTAAAAATGACTGGAAATACATCTTCAATGACAGGAATATATTTGAATTCGGGGCATTTGGGACGGACTACAAAATCGATTATACCTATCAGCAAAATGACACGCTTACGGTCCTGAACAAAAATATCAAGGCAGATATGGCAGGTCTCTATTTTCAGGATAAGATATTGTTTTTGGACAACCTGCTCTCTGTAACACCGGGGTTGAGATCCAATTATTACACTGCCACACATAAAATATACCTGGAACCCAGGCTGAATGCGAGTTATAAGTTTACCCCAAGATTGACGCTCAATGGCGCCACCGGGTTATATTACCAGTTTGCCAATCGGGTGGTCAGGGAAGACATCATGTCAGGGAACAGGGATTTCTGGATTTTGTCTGACGGAGTAGATATACCGGTAAGTTCATCAACCCATTTTAACCTGGGACTCAATTACGATTTGCCTGATTATCTGTTCAGTGCAGAAGGATATTACAAGTTAAATCAAAATGTAACTGAATATTCAATGAGGTACCGTTCTATACCGCAGCCTGGAAGCAGCGTTCAAAAGACAGAGCAGTTTTTTACCGGGGATGGTTATGCCATAGGGATGGAACTACTGGCTCAAAAGAAGGCAGGAAAATTTAATGGTTGGGTTTGCTATACTCTGGGTCAGGTCAAGAACAGATTTCCTATCCAGTCAGATAAGTATTTCTATGCAAATCAGGATGTTACGCATGAATTGAAGATGGTTGGAATTTACAAGTTTGGAAATTTTGATTTCTCCGCATCCTGGATTTATGCTACCGGGCGGCCATATACAGCCCCGGTTGGAGCTTATACCCTGAACCTTATCGATGGAACTTCCGGCTCCTACTATGCAGTGAGTGATAAGAACTCCAACAGGTTGCCGGAGTATCACAGGCTGGATGTTGCTGCCTCCTACCGGTTTGACTTGTTCAGGCAGAAAGGGAAGAATAACTCGGTCAGTTTTTCGGTTTTCAACCTGTATAACCGCATCAACGTAAGTTCCAGGCAGTTTCAGCTTGTTGATGATGTTATTCTTCAAAGTGATGTCAGTTACCTGGGAATAACTCCTAACATAACCCTTTCAGTAAAATTCTAGATTATGAACAAAATAATAAGCCTTGTTTTCCTTTTGGCACTGGTTTCCTGCAAAGATACGGTTGTCACAGGTTTCCAGGATAAGCCTGTAGTAGAATCCTATCTTTATGCAGATGAAAGTCCTACCGTTAAAGTGTCAAAATTGATTGCATTCAGTTCCGATATGATATTTTCTGATGTGGATATAGATAAACTGGATGTTTCCATTACTGAAACCACTACGCAGAAAAAGTACACACTTACGAGCTCGGGAGAGGGTGTTTACGGCAATAAGAGTTTAATCATAACAGCAGGCAGCACATACAAGCTTACGATACCTTACAACGGACAGGAAGTATCAGCTACTACGGCAGTCCCTGAAAAACCCATGAATGTAACAACATCTGCCACAACAATTGCCATACCAACGATGGGTGAGCCAGGAAGCGGTGCGGTTACAGAAATGCCTTCACCTGTTGAAATTGACTGGTCCAATGACGAACAGAGTTACTACCTGATCTATGTTAAGAATGTGGAGAGCGTGAAGGTGCCAATTAATTCCAGGAATCCCAGTGGGAAAGACTTTTTCCGTAACCAGCCTACCACGTCGAATCACAGTGAATTGAACGCCCGGTCCTTTCAGTATTATGGGCTGCATCGTATCATTTTGTACAAGATACAACCTGAATATGTGTTGTTTTTTCAGGAAACCAGCAATAATTCTCAATCAATTTCTGAAATTAAAGCAAATGTTGAAAATGGAATGGGTATCTTTACCGGCATAAACAGTGTTTCAACCTACCTGTATGTTGGGACGCCGTAGATCTATCAGTTTTTGAGGCAATTCAAATGGGAATAGAATTGAACGATGAAAACAAAAAACAATACGATCATTTTCTACATTTTATTCATCGGACCCATCCTGAACTTCACTACCAATTGCTCGAAGGACAATTCCGTTAATCAAACTGAAAGTCTAACGATTTCTGATTTTAAGGAAATGTTTACCATACGGTAACAATTGGTACCCAAACCTGGATGCAGGAAAACCTGAAATCAATGAATTAAACGATAGTACGGATACCCCCATGGTGATCAACAACCACAGCTGATCCACATTGGCCTCAATGTCCCATACCTATTATGGCAACGATTTTACCAGTACAAGAATAATTACGGAGCACTCTGTAATTGGTATTGCCAGGGAATCGCCAGCAATCCAATGCCGGTCATATCGCCAACGTTAGCAACAAAGATAAAAACGCTACTATGACAGGATACTACAAACTTGAGAAAATTTATTTTCCCCCTCTAGATTTTGCCCCATGGGGCAAAATACACTCCACGCACATTGCAGCACATTTTATATCCTGCACGAACCAATACATAAAATTATGGCTTGCAAAAGAGCAACAATTTTGCCCACGCATCGATGATGATGTAAATAGACTTATATCGGAAGGAGTGTAACATGAAAAACACAGAATATTCTGTTGAAGTATACAAAACCTAAAATACGTTAAATCATTTATCAATTCTTTCTTGCATCTTAAAAGAAATAATTAGATTTGCAAATCTAACTATGTTAGAAAATATAACGTAAAAAATATGGGACATATAGAACGAAGACAAAAAGAAAGAAAAGAAATACGTAAAAGCATAATGGATACTGCTTTGGATATTGCAATTTCAGAAGGTTGGAATTCTGTTACAATCCGTAAAATTGCCGAAACAATTGAATATACACCACCAATAATTTATGAGTATTTTAAGAACAAAGAGGATCTTTTTAATGAACTGGTGCTAATGGGGCATCGCATATTGCATAAAGGGTATGATTTAGCAAGACAACCAGAATCTGACCCCAGAAAGATATTATTACACTTATCATTAAACCATTGGGAATTTGCCTTTAAACACAAAGAACTTTATCAGTTAATGTTCAATTTTAACCGGCCAATTCCGAATGATGAAATTGAAAGGATTATTGCCCGAATTAAAAATTTATTTTTTGAACTGACAAATAATAAGGAATTGGCAGAGGAACTAATGTTTAACTGGATATGCCTGCTAAATGGATTTATATTTAATACGATGCAAATGGAATTGCCCCCTGAATTAATAAATATTCCACCAAAAGATTTATTTATAAATGCTGTTGAAAGGTTTCTGAAAAGCATCTGATTTTTTTTTGGCCGCAAACTTAACAATGTAAGATTAATTAATAACGATAGATAATGAGACAAGCATGTTTTTATAAAAACACAAACAAACATGAAAATTTATACATGCGAGTTCCATCCAACAACTTAAAAACAAATTATTATCGGATGAAATTTAACAACTTTTTAATAGGAAGCCTTGCGCTTATCATGCTCTTTGCATCATGCAAGAGCAAAAATTCAAGACAAATGCAAGCGGTCGAAGTAAAGTCATATCAGGTTCAAACGCTTAAGCCACAAGATGTAGAATTACAATCTGTTTTTCCTGCCGTTATAAAAGGAAAGGAGGATGTGGATATTAAACCACGGGTTGATGGCTTTATTGAGGTTGTATATGTTGATGAAGGTGCAAAGGTAAAAAAAGGGCAACCATTGTTTAAAATAAATTCTCCTTCTTCTATTAAAGCACTTGAAGAAGCTCAGGCTAAATATAATACGGCAAAGCTCGATGTTGAAAGGATGCGTCCGCTTGCAGAAAAGAATATTATCAGCAAAGTACAACTCGATTCCTACCAGAATGCCCTTGATGCTGTTAAGGCAACACTTGAGCAGTCTAAAGCAACAATGAGTTGGGTTTATGTAACCAGCCCTGTCAATGGCGTTGTCGGGACAATTCCATACAGGCTCGGAAGTTTGGTTAACAGTAACAGTATTCTAACAACTATTTCCAATACCTCAACATTAGTTGCATATTTCTCGATGAACGAAAAAGAACTTTATGAATTTTTACTGGGCTTAAAAGGTGAAACAAAAGATGAAAAAATCAGAAGTATACCGGATGTTACATTCAGAATGCCGAATGGAATCTTATACGAAGAACCGGGTCGGATTGAAACCATATCCGGTATAGTTGACCAAACTTCCGGGACAGTCAGTTTTAGAGCCTCTTTCCCCAATAAGAATAGAATATTACTAAGTGGGACAAGCGGCAATATCATTATTTCAAAACTTATGAAAGATGCATTAATTATTTCACAAAAATCTACTTTCAGCCAGCAGGATAAAATCCTGATTTACAAAGTTCAGGCGGACTCGGTACTTCAGGATGCAATCATGGTAAAATCAACGCCCGATGGAATTAATTACGTAGTACTTGACGGGTTGAAAAGTGGGGATAAAATAGTAACAGATGGCATTGCAACATTACGAAATGGACAAAAAATAAACATCCAATAATTTAATAGGAGTTGCTATGCTTAAAACATTTATAGAAAGACCTGCTCTTTCAACTGTCATTTCGATAATTATTGTTGTATTAGGTATCATTGGCATTTATTCTTTGCCTATAGAACAATACCCTGACATTGCACCGCCTACAGTAAAAGTTTCAACGGTATATAGTGGAGCCAATGCAGATGCCGTACTTAATAGTGTTATTATTCCCCTCGAAGAACAAATAAATGGTGTCGAAGGAATGACCTATATGACATCTACAGCTACCAATGGAGGCTCAGCTTCCATCAATGTTTATTTTGAACAAGGTACTGACCCCGATATGGCTGCCATCAATGTGCAAAACAGGGTTTCTAAAGCATCTTCATTATTACCTTCCGAAGTGACCCAAAACGGGGTAACAGTTCAAAAACAACAAAACAGTAATATATTACTCATTGTGCTTAAATCAACAAATCCCGATTATGATGATAAATTCCTTCAGAATTATGCCAATATAAACCTTATTCCCCAGATAAAACGAATCAAGGGAGTTGGCAGTGCGGGTACATTTGCATCAATTGATTATTCAATGCGGATATGGCTCAAGCCTGATATAATGAAAGCATATAGCCTTACTACCACAGAAGTAATATCGGCTTTACAGGACCAGAACATTGAAACTGCACCCGGTGAATTAGGGGCACAAGGTAAACAATCCTTTCAATATGCATTAAAATATACAGGAAGGCTGAAAACAGCAGAAGAGTTTGAAAATATAATAATACGTTCACAGGAGTCACGGGTTTTAAGGTTAAAAGATGTTGCAAATGTTGAATTGGGGGTACAAACTTATACAATGCATACTCTGAGTGACAAGAACCCGGCAATACTTATCGGAATTAGCCAGATAGCGGGCTCTAATGCAAAAGAAATCATTGAACAGCTAAAAAAGGAAGTAAGTAAAGCTTCCGAAAGTTTCCCTCCCGGAATTGAATATGCCTATCAAATGGACTCCAGTGTATTTTTAGATGCGTCAATTAAGAAAGTCCTCCAAACCCTTGTCGAAGCTTTTCTTTTAGTGTTTCTTGTTGTTTTTATTTTCCTGCAAAATTTCAGGGCAACATTAATTCCTGCTATTGCAGTTCCTGTAGCTATTATCGGAACATTCTTCTTTCTTTCACTATTTGGATTCTCCATTAACCTGCTCACACTTTTTGCACTAATACTTGCAATAGGCATTGTAGTAGACGATGCTATTGTTGTAGTGGAAGCGGTACATGCAAAGTTGGACGCGGGGGAAAAGGATGCAAAAACAGCAACAATAAAAGCCATGAATGAAATTGCTCCTGCAATTGTTTCAATTACCCTTGTAATGGCTGCGGTATTTATACCAGTAAGTTTCATTGGTGGAACAAGCGGTGTGTTCTTCAAACAATTCGGACTGACTCTGGCAATTGCCATATCACTTTCTGCCGTCAATGCCTTAACGCTGAGCCCGGCTCTTTGTGCTATTTTACTGAAATATGACCATAATCCTGAAATGAAAAGTAAAAATCTAATCCAAAGATTTTACTGCAATTTTAACATTGGATTTAGTGCAACAACTAACAAGTATAAACAATCTGTCCGGTTCTTAAGCAAAAAAAGTCATCGGTGGATTTCTATCGGTATAGTGATTTTGTTTTCATTAATACTTTGGGGTTTAATGAAAATACTGCCAACCGGATTTGTTCCCCAGGAAGATAGCGGAAGTATTGCGGGAATGATAACTCTTGCTCCGGGAACATCCCTCGAAAGAACAGATAGTTTGACCAAACAAGTAGTCAAGTTAGCCGAATCAATTCCAAATATTCAACGGGTAACAAGTTCAACAGGCTTTAACTTCTTAAACGGTTCAGGAAGTTCTTATGCCTTAATTATTATAGAAATGGAACCTTGGGGAAAAAGAAAAATAACAACGAATGATGTCGCTGCATTATTAACAAGTAAAACAGATTCAATAAAAAATGCAACATTTATGTTTTTCGGAACTCCGACAATACAGGGATTTGGATTAAGCAATGGAGTGGAGATAAAGATGCAGGATAAAACCGGTGGAGATGTTAATGAATTTTATTCAGTAACAAAGGAATTTCTGGATAAGCTTCAGAAACGCCCGGAAATAATGGTGGCAATGACAACTTTTGATCCCAGGTTTCCTCAAAAGCAAATTAAAGCCAATGTTGCCAAGATTAAAGATGCCGGACTGACTTTAAGCGAAGTAATGACTTCATTGCAAACCTACGTAGGGAGCATGTATATCTCAAATTTTAATTCGTTTGGCAAGCAATACAGGGTAATTGTGCAAGCAGCCCCTGAATACCGTACCAAATTGGAGGACTTGCACAGTTTGACTGTTAAAACCGCAAATGGGACAATGGCTCCTATAACAGAATTTATCACAATAAAGGATGTTACAGGTACTCAGGCTCTATCCCGTTTTAATCTTTATACTTCAATGGAGGTAACTGTAATACCTAATTATCCCGCAGGTTACACTTCAGGTGATGTTATCAGTGCCATGAAAGAGGTCGATTTGCCTGAAGGCTACACATACGATTATTCCGGCATGACCCGTGAAGAAGTAAATAGTAATAGCCAGACCATTCTCATTTTTGCGTTAAGCTTAATATTTGTCTATCTGCTATTGGTAGCATTGTATGAGAGCTATATACTTCCTCTGGCGATAATATTCTCATTACCAATCGGTCTCTCAGGGGTATTGCTCTTTGTTTTCATTTCTATGGCGACCGGAAGCGGCCTAAGCAATAATATTTATGTGCAGATTTCGCTTATCATGCTTATAGGCCTGCTGGCAAAGAATGCCATCCTGATCGTTGAATTTGCAATACAACGCCGTCGGCAAGGTGTGAGCATAACGAAAGCAGCCATTAATGGTGCGGTAGCCCGCTTGAGGCCAATATTGATGACCTCATTTGCTTTTATTTTCGGAATACTGCCATTAGCGGTTGCTCATGGTGCCGGTGCAGTCGGCAATAAGTCCATTGGTATCAGCGCAATCGGCGGTATGTTAATAGGAACAATTGTTGGAGTGCTGGTCGTCCCTGTATTATTTATCTTTTTCCAAAGCCTGCAGGAACGCCTAAGCAAGCATAAAATCGAAACAATTGATGACATTGACTTTTAAAACTTTGAACAATGTACAGTACTAAATATAAACGGAGAAAAATAGGAATACTAATTATAGTTTTAGCAGCCGCGGCCCTGACCTCTTGTCAATCCTATAACCATCTGGGTGTTTCACCCCATGCCGACACGGATAGTATTATCAGGGATGTTGTTAGTAATAGCGACACGACAACCATTGCAGATATTCCGTGGAGAGCGTATTTCACAGACCCGAAGTTACAGGCTTTAATTACAGAAGGGCTTGAGCAAAATATCGACATGCAAATTGCATTTACCCGTATTAAGCAAGCCGAGGCAAACCTCAGTATGGTAAGAGGAAATAGGCTACCCGGTGTATCGGCAGGTCTTCAGATTGACCATACACGAACCAGTTCCGGTGAGAACGGGCGTGATATTTTAGGATATTCATCAAATCAAAACACTCTTGGTTTTTTGGCTTCCTGGGAAGTTGACTTGTGGGGCAAGCTTGCCAGTAAGTCCAAGGCACAATATGCAAATTATCTGAATAGTTTCGAATACAAAAATATGGTTCAGACTGAGCGTATTGCAAACATTGCAAATGCGTATTATAATTTACAGTCCCTTGACAGACAATTGCAAATAATTAAGGAAACCATTGTCTTATTACAGGAAAATGCTGAAACAATGGTAGCCCTAAAAGAAGCAGGACAGCAAAATGCAGCAGCAGTTGAGCAAAGCAATGCCTTATTGTACAGTACTCAGCTTTCAGTGCCGGCATTGGAAAATCAGATACGGGAAAAGGAAAATGCTATATGCCTCCTTCTTGGCAGAAAACCCGGGCAAATTGAACGAACTTCTATCGGTGAACAAACAGTTAACACCAACCTGAGAATTGGTGTTCCTGTTCAACTTTTGTCCCGTCGCACTGATGTAAAACAATCCGAGCTTAATGTACTTTCAGCTTATGCAACTACTGATGCGGCACGGGTAAGCTTCTATCCATCTTTAACCATAACCTCTGCCAGCTTTGGGTTGGCAGCAGGATACTTTTCTGACTTTTTTAAACCTGAAAATATTGCAGCCAATATCCTAGCAGGTTTAACACAGCCCATTTTTAACAGAAGGCAATTAAAAGGCAACCTGAAAATTGCCGAAGCTCAACAAGAAGAAGCACTGCTTACCTTTCGCAATACAGTTCTGCTGGCAGGTAAGGAAGTATCCGACATATTGTATGGTTATGAATCATCTTTAAAAAAGAATGAATTCAGAGAAAGACAAATAGCCTCACTTACTAATGCTGTCAATTATTCAAAAGATTTACTTATTGCAGGCGAAGCTATCTATACAGAAGTGCTTTCTGCTCAACAAGATTTACTTTCATCCCAGTTGAATCAGGTCAATGACAAACTTGAGCAGTTGATGTACGGTGTAAATCTTTATAAAGTCCTCGGAGGAGGCACTCATTAAATATTGTTTAATACTACTGATGCGTTAAAAATTGGTTGTTAAATAAATCATATTGTATTCCAAATTTTGTCCAACTATTTAGGGTGAGCTCCTCCTGATGCTGAATGAGGAAAGGGTAATCTTGAAAAATGATGCGTTCAATTCGTTTAAAAATAAACGAACTTCGGCGCATAATTTTCAGAACAAATCTTCAATTCTCCCCAAAATCCTGGCGTAAAAAAGAAAACACCTACAGAGAGTTTCTGTAAGTGTTTGATTATGAGGGTGGGCCCAGCAGGGCATGATCCCATCCCAGAGATTATTGAGTCTTTAGTCCTGGATTTAAGTTTACAAAATTCAAATAATTAAATGTTAACTCGAAAAACGGCGGAAGATGGTCAATTTAGCCAGCGTGTCCAATAATTATATAATACTTTTTATGTTGTTTGATTAGAATTATATAGCGTTGATAATTTTAAAGAGTTTCTCTTTGTACTTAATACCAATTGGGATTTTATTATCCTGTATAAAAATCTGATTATCTTCGATCTTTAGAATGTGTTTAAAATTAATAACATACGAATTGTGCACCCGATAGAACTGGAGAGGTGGCAGTTTCTCCAATAGCTGCTGAAATGTCATTCTGGCTACAACTCTTTCATTTTTCGTGACGATGTTAAGATAATTTCCTTCACTTTGGATATACAGAATCTCTTCTGTGCAGACTTTCATTTGTTTGTATCCGTCTTTGACGAAAAAGTATTTGCTCAATGTGTTATCCTGCTGCAGACTATTGAGTTGCATCAGCTTCTTTACCTTATTGACTGACTTATAAAACCGATCGAACTCAATTGGTTTTAGCAAATAATCAACCGCTTCAAAATTATAGCTGTCAATGGCATATTCTGAATAGGCAGTTGTGAAAACGATGTGTGGATTAATTTGAAGTCGCTGAACAAATTGCAGTCCGGAAATACCGGGCATGTTGATATCGAGGAAAATGAGATCGACAAATTCATTCGTCAAAAATGCCAGCGCATTCCCAGGGTTTGTAAATGTCTGAATCAATGCCAATTCGGGAATCTTCGACGCATGTATCGAAATCACATCAAGGGCCTTGGGTTCATCATCAACTGCAATGGAGATAATCATTTCATTATTTTAAAGGATGTCAGCCATCTGCCGATTGTTATAACTCAACTATCTTCAAATGAACGATAAAGTAAGCTAAAATCCGCTAATCGAGACAATGACAATAAACTTTTCCTTTGTTTTTGCGATCGAGATCATGTGCCGTTTTGGATAAATATGCTCCAGTCTGCTCTTTACATTCTCAATACCAATTCCGAAGCCCTTCTCTTTGTAATAGGTCTCAAAATCATCATCCAAACTGTTTTCAATAACAAACTGAATGGTATCCTCTTTGGCAGTTACATCAATCCTTAACTGTGAAGTTTTATTTGGATTAATCCCATGTTTAAAAGCATTTTCGACAAATGGAATAAGCAACATTGGTGCAATCGAATAACCTTTCTCCTGATCAATGTCAAATGAAATGGTAATATCTTGTTCCACAGCACTTCTGATCGATTGAAGTTGGATGTAATCCTGAATATAGCTTACTTCCCTATCAAGGAGTATTGATTCCTTTTTCATATCATCGAGCATGAAGCGCATCAGATTGGCCAATTTTGCAATGCACTCTGCTGTTTTGTCACTTCCCTCCTGCAGGGCAAAAGCATAAAGGGTATTCAATGTATTGAACAAGAAATGAGGATTCACCTGGGATCTCAATTGAGCCAGTTCAGCTTCCTTCTGCCGGAACAGTTTGAATCCGGTAGATTCATTGAGCTTTAGCTGACCCTTTATGTAATGATAGGAAAAAGCTGGGATGAGCAATGATATAAATAGAATTAAAACTGCAGTGGAGGAACTGCTTAACCCAATTAGATCCAATAAGCCTGTATCTAAGCCAATCTTGCGAAATGCAATGAGTGTCTGAATAGCCTCTGCAACAATTGATACAAAAAATGCACCTGCCAGGATAATAATTTGAAGACGTATAAAATGTGCCATTTGCTCTTTCTTGAAATACCGTGGAAACGAGACAAATAGGTGGAAGTACAAAATGAAGCAAACTGAGTAGAACAGCAATACTGAATTCAATGCAGGTCGCCAATTATTGCTGGCAAGAAAAACAAAATTTGCCATAAAAAGGACAATGACATGGACCCCAATTTCAAGATTTAAATCACCACTTTTTATCAGACTTTTTAAACTGGAGTCAGTCGTAGTCAATTGCTGAATATAATACGAAATCCAGGAGAGTATGATTGTTGCAAAGTAGAATAAAAATGAAATGAAAATCATATCAAATCGGAGAGCTCCAATTGCATTCAAGAGCATGCAAGCCACAAAAACTACAAAAGGTAGTAAGATTGAAGCTGAATAAAAGAGGTATTTACGTTGAAAAGCGTAACGTGGAATTGACCGGTAAGTATGAAAAAGAAATACCCCAAGCAATAGAATTACCAACAATATGGCTTCGAAACTGAAATGCTCTTCGCCTAAAAACGTGGATGATATTACAAAGACTAACAAGTAAAATCCAATTTTTAGCCATGGTGCAATTTTTATTCCCCTTGTGTAGATTTTCTTATTGCTGATTTTTGGCAAAAACTTTATCATCAGGAAAAGAGCCAATGAGATGAGCACTACCAAAAAACAAATGATCAGTGCTGCCTGAAAGATCCTGTGATTGAATACACTATCGTTGTGGAATTGCCGATTGAGTTCATTGATTTTTTTTACCAAAACGGGTTCATTGAAGTGGATTGCAAAGAAACTTAACAGTGCTTTCTTCTCGCCAGGGCTAGATGCCTGACTGAGGTACTTTTTCAACATCTCACTCTTAAAATAGGTAAGGACAATTCCTGAATAATGTGCCTCAGCTATTTCAATCACCTGTTTCAATTGACTTTCTGACTTTTTTATTTCTTGTTGATTGATATAGTAGGGCAATTTTCTGACAAAATCCCTGTATTCACTGTACTGCAGACCCTGAATGTTGCCAAAATCAGTCGTTTCTATTAATGATTCAAATCCCCGCACGATACTATCGGGCAATTGGTTTGGATTGGGATATTTAGTAATAATTTTGCTGAACTTCTCCTCTTCAATCAAGCCTTTTTCAAGTCGATAGTATGATGAATCAATTTCTCCGGATAAGTAGTATTTGTTCAATAAACTTACCCTTCGTTCCGTTAGCATATTTAATCCAACAAGAAATTGAGTTAGATTATTAACATAGTTCAATCTCCCCGACGCGTTATTCTCCCAAAACTCTAAAAAAATATCCCGGCGGTAATTATTTCTCCCGGAACCTTTTCCTGAATATTTTATAGTCTCATCGAACCAAGTTGCATCCAAGGTCATGTAGATACTATCTCCCGCAGTTAAATCCAGATGCGTCCGTTCATGTCCTAATTGAATCCAGTATCGGTTGTATATTGAATTGGAGGGAGTTATTTTAAGGTAAAACAGACCATTCTCAGCAATTGAAAAATCGATTGTTTTGGTTTCTTCCATTAAAGTTTCAGGATTGAACCATTTCCTTTCCATGAAGGAGCTATTTCGATTTTGGCAATTTTCAATCTTTCCCGAAATAACAATTGATTTTTGTGCACTTACAACAATAAAAGAAAATATGGCAATTATTGTTATCAAAATTATTTTCATCTTATTTGGTATTATTTGCTGAAATTTATCTATTGGCCAAATTAATGCATGGTATCATACAAATAAAAAAAATGGTATCGATTAGGTTAAATAAGTTACGAATAACCAAATTATGGGAATATTATTGAGCTTCTAACAGTGTTTAAGTATAATTTGATTCAGATCTGAATGTCTTAACACCATACTTATTGGGCAGTTTTCTCAATAACGTTAGAGATCAATGAACTCCTCCAATTCGTTTAAAAATAAACGAACTTCGGTGCTAATTTTTTCAGCACAAAACCTCCAAAATCCCCCAAATCCTGGCGTCTTCCTGGCGTAAAAAACAAAACACCTACAAGTTGATCTTGTAAGTGTTTGATAATTAGCATGGGCCCACTTGATCTGCCGGCTGATTGGTATCTCCTTTTTGAATTGATTTAAAGAAATCCAATTGAATACTTTTTATCTGCCGTACATCTGTTTTGCAGATGGTACCATTATAACATTCAATTCCGGATCCGGCATGTCAGGATCTAGTGGAAAGATAGGCCTTACAACACGTTTATAAGGGAGACTTTTAAAATCCTGATCAACACTGCCCCGGGTCTGAGCCATAACCCAATCGGCCTGCATATCATACCACTGACTCACAAGATAACCCTGCTTTACCATTATAATATCCATTTTCTTAGGATCAATTCCAGTACCTGCTAAGTTTGGTGTGGGTGAAGATGTTCCTACAACCACAAATATGCTTCCCCTTTTAATAATTGCTATGTCAGGAAGCTTCCGGTTCGGGGGTGTTTTACTTTCTGATTGCTGGTCCTTCTCAAGAACAGGACTGACATATATTACTGTACCTGATAAACGAATAGGAGCTTCATATGAATTATCTGTCATTGCCCCTACAAGAGCCTCTGCCTGACCACCAATACCGGCTTTTCGGGCGGCTTCCACCATTTCGCTTCCCGGAATAGAGCAATAAAGCAGGCTTTTCCCTTTTGGAGTCATAAATTCCGGCCGCTTCAATACCCTTGCCAAAGTCCAGGTTACCTCGCCTGAACCGCCACCACCAGGATTGTCGCCCATATCGCTGATTAAGAATGGTCTTTTATTACTGGCAACAGCCAGATCAATGCATTTTTCGAGGGGATACCCTGGCGCTTCTAAACTGAATTGCCGGCGCACATCCCAGAATTTTTGAGCAAGCTTTTTTGCGCCGCTTTCCACCTGACCTTCATCATCACCTACTACCATAACCACACCCTGATTACGTCTCTCGTCTCCCCATACATAGCCTATCCAAATACCAGCATCCACCACACCAGGCAACGACTCCACTTCAGGGACCATTGCGTAGAGTGATTTTGCAGGTTCAACCCGGGTACTTGTCCACTCTCCAGAGAGAAGTACAGGGACTGCCACCCAGGCTTTATAAGCCGGACGTCCCTTTCCGGACGATAATCGCTCAAGCAGATTAACCACGCCACGACGATGTGATTCAACCGCATCATCATGAGGAGCTTTACGATATGTGGTAATAAGATCAGAGTAGAGAGCCACACGCCAGGAGACATTTCCGTGGAGGTCCATTGTTGTTGTAACCAGGGCGTCGTTACCTATTACAGCCCTTACTCTCTCCATAAATTCCCCCTCAGGATCATCAACACCATCAACACTGCAAGCCCCATGATTGTAAAACCAGAAAGCATCGTAAGGCATGTTATTCCGGATAATCTCAAGCGCACTATTAACAAAAGCTTCAAATGATTCTCTGGTTACCGGCCCTCGTCCGCTGCCACCACCGATTAAAGAAGGAAGCCAGATTGCAGACTGACCCATAATGGAATCCTTACTAAGATAGGCTGGCAAAGAAGGCGTCCTCCCTGTTATAGCCTGTCGGTTAGGCATAAAAACGCTGTTTTCAATCTGTATTCCGGCAATTCCTATACGTGCTTTCTTTTGCTGCGCAGAGGCATCGGTAATAAACAATACTGCCAACAGACAGAAATTCAGGAGCAATAAATTGATCTTCACTTTTATGATTTATTTGTTTTATTTAATTTCATTAATAGTAAAAACGAATATAAAGAAGATTACCTTATAATACTCCCCAAAATTGAACCAAAATGGTTGTTGATTAAATAATAATCTTCCATTTGTTTAAAAATAAACGAACCCCTGTGCAGACAATTTCATCACAAAACATCAATAATCCTTAAAATCCTGGCGTCTTCCTGGCGTGAAAAAGAAAACACCTACAAGTCTACCTTGTAAGTGTTTGATTCTGAGGGTGGGCCCAGTAGGGCATGATCCTACGACCCCCTGATTATGAGTGGGAGGTCTAACCCATTTTGAGATTCCATTGGTTGATACTGGTTAACACTGGTTGTCATTTACAGTTTTTATTTTCCACTGGTTAACACTGGTTGTCGGAAATCCTGGCGGATTTCCTGGCGGGTTTTATGGACAATTTATTTTCCATTCTGAAAGTGTCAATCAGGGTCTTAACCTGCACACCTAATTCCCCAATCTGTATTCATTGGGCGTAAGACCTGTTACGTTTTTAAATAGCCGGGTAAAGTGCTGGGGATATTTGAACCCCAATTCGAATGCAATTTCATTGACCGATTTATTGGCCGCCAGGATCTTGTTTTTGGCCGCATCAATAATTTTATCATGGATATAATCCTTGGCCGATTTTCCGGTCTCTTTCTTGATCAAATCACCAAAATAGTTGGCCGACAGATGTAGCTCCTCCGCAAAATAGGAGACTGAGGGCAATCCCAGATTTTGAGGTTTTTCTGTTGAAAAATAGCCATTCAGCAGCTCTTCAAACTTCGCCAAAACTCCCTTGTTGACATTGTCCCTTGTAATGAATTGACGGTCATAAAAGCGATCACAGTAATTCAGAAACAATTCAATGTTGGAGGCAATCAGCTTTTTGCTGTGCTTGTCGATGTTTTGCTGTAATTCAAATTCTATTTTCGAAAAACAGTCCAGCACCACCTGTCTTTCCCGTTCCGATAGGTGCAAGGCTTCGTTGGCGTTGTAGCTGAAAAAGTTATGTTCATGAATACTCTTGGCAAGTGAAGTTCCGCGAACGAGGTCGGGATGAAACACCAGCGCATATCCTTTCGGTTGGTACACCTGGCCATCAGTTTCGACCACCATCGTTTGTCCGGGCGCAACAAAAACCAGCGTGCCTTCCTGGTAATCATAGTAATCACGGCCATATTTTAAATCGCAGCCTTTGAAATCTTTCAGAAAGATGCAGTAGAGGCCATAATTGATCCTGACACTCTTTTCACCCCACGACCTTGGATTCGCCTTGGAGAAATCGATTACGCTAACCAATGGGTGCAATGTCTCCTGATTATTAAGGACATTGTATTCGGCGACTGTATCAAATCTGTAAATCCTTTCCATATTGTTTACATTTTCTGAGATAAAATTAGGCATTCTATTAATGTCTCCATCATCCCATCAGCCCGATCAGTAAAAGTAGTAGTAGATTCAGTAATCTGTATACCAATGGCTGGTTGGCAGCCGCTTATATTTGTCAAATAATAAAGTGAAAAATGAAAAATGAAAAATGAAAAGTGAAAAATGCAATCATAAAATCGTAATATCCGCCGATAGGTTCAGAAGTTATAAAAGACAATCAATTTTGGGGTTTATCCTCCTTCTATTTCTGACGGTGTTCGGTTTTTCTTCTTTTGCCAAATCCAGAGGGAAGGCTTTGGTTATCCGGGAGCAGGGAAGTTTTGCCGTTGGAGGCACAGTGGTAACCAATTCAGGTACATTCAATCCTTACAACCAAACCCCGGAGGGACAGACCTTCCACGGCGATCACGCCTATGTGTTTTACCAGATTCCGGACAAAGCCCATAAATATCCGTTGGTCATGTGGCATGGCATCGGACAGTTTTCCAAAACCTGGGAAACCACTCCTGATGGGAGGGAGGGATTTCAAAACATCTTTTTGCGCCGAAGATATCCTGTTTATCTTATCGATCAGCCCCGCAGGGGAAATGCCGGCCGGAGCACTGCCTCTGCCACCATCACGCCAACCCCAGATGAACAGGGTTGGTTTGGTACTTTTCGAGTCGGTATATGGCCAAACTATTTTGAATGTGTACAGTTCGCAAAGGATGCGGAGACGCTTAACCAATATTTTCGGCAGATGGTGCCCAATGTAGGGCCCATCGATATGGCCGTCAATACGGACGCGATTTCGGCATTGTTCACCAAAATTGGTGCCGGAATCCTTGTGTCACATTCACATTCAGGTGGTATGGGCTGGGCAACTGCGATCAAAAATCAAAACATAAAGGCCATTGTTTCTTATGAACCGGGAAGTGGTTTCCTTTTTCCGGAAGGTGAAGTACCGGCACCTATACCAATGGCTGGTGGTACGCTCACCGCTTTTGGAGTGCCTTTCTCCGATTTTGTGAAGCTTACCAAAATTCCGATCATCATCTATTACGGGGATAATATACCCGAAAAACCAATGGATAACCCCGGACAGGACGGATGGCGGGCACGCCTCGAAATGGCCAGGTTGTGGAGAGATGCCGTAAACAGGCATGGAGGGGATGTTACGGTGGTGCACCTGCCTGAAATTGGGATAAAAGGCAACACCCATTTCCCGTTTTCAGATCTAAACAATCTTGAAATCGCCGACCTGATGTCGGAATGGCTGAAAGAAAAAGGTTTGGACAAATAACCCGCTTACCAATTGCATTGAAAAAAAATCGAATGAGACACAGAATAAGAAACTTTTCTTTGATAATCATGCTCACCGCTGTCAATTATATTTCAACTGGCCAACCCAAGACTGTCAATCCTTTTGGGCTGGTATACCGGGATGCCATCTCTGAGAATGCACCGGGAAAAGTAAATATCCATCCGGTAAGCTACAAGCTGAATGGCCTTGAAATTGCTGCCAATATTTACACCCCCGCGAACTACGACCCGGCGAAGAAATATCCGGTGGTGGTTGTGGCCCACCCCAATGGGGGTATCAAGGAGCAGGTGGCCGGATTGTACGCACAACGATTAGCCGAATCGGGTTACCTCACGATTTCCGCCGATGCGTCGTACCAGGGAGCCAGCGGTGGACAACCTCGCAACGTCGATAAACCTGCTTTTCGAATTGAGGACATTCGCGGAATGGCGGATTTTATCACCCAATATGCAGGAGCGGATGTAAGTCGTCTGGGAGTTTTGGGCATTTGTGGTGGCGGCGGCTATACCTTAAAGGCGGCCCAAACCGACAAACGCTTTAAGGCGGTGGCTACGCTGAGCATGTTTAATTCAGGAGTGGTCAGGCGCAATGGATTTATGAATTCCGGAGTTTCTACCATACAGGAACGGCTAAAACAGGCCTCTGAAGCCCTTACCCAGGAAGCTGCAGGTGGCAAGGTGAGCTATGCCGCCGATACGGAAATAACCGATGAAATGGCAGATCAAATGCCGTTTGACCTCTATCGCGAAGGTCATTATTATTACCATAGAACCCATGCGCATCCCAATTCCACCTTCAGGTACACCATGAGCAGCCTGCTCGACCTGATGGAATTTGATGCTGCTACAAACATGGATTTGATCAACCAGCCCCTGCTGATGATGGCCGGAAGCAAAGCCGACAGCTATTACATGACAGACAGTGCATTTAATCTGGCCACGGGCACAAAAGAGAAGGAGTTGTTCCTGATTCCTGGAGCCACTCATATCCAAACCTATTATGTTCCCGAATATGTAGCACAGGCGATGAGTAAGCTCAATAGTTTTTTTGGTAAATACTTATAATCAAACAAATAACGAAATGAAAAAAATATTATCAGGTTTAGTTCTCTTAATCAGTTTAGGGTTGCATGCACAGCAAACTGATGTAAATACAACGCCTGGAGCGGCACCGAAAGTTAGCACCGCTTCCGGCATCGTATGCGGTGCAACAGAAGGAGATGTCGAAAGTTTCAAGGGAATTCCATACGCCGCACCTCCGGTTGGAGAATATCGGTGGCGGCCTCCTCAACCTGTTGTTGCATGGCAAGGGGAGCTTGATGCTAGCAAGTTTGGTGCAAGTTGTGCGGCGGCAGGATGGGGCGCTGCTCCCGGAACCATTCAGGCGGGATCGTCAGAAGATTGCCTGTTTCTGAATATCTGGAGACCTGCCGGGAGTGTGAGGAATGCAAAACTGCCGGTCATGGTTTGGATTCACGGAGGCGCATTTGTGGGAGGCAGCGGCAACACTTCAGGGATTCAATTTGCCAGGAAAGGTGTTATCCTGGTAAGCATCAATTACCGCCTGGGGCGACTCGGTCATTTTGCATTCCCTGCCTTGAGTAAGGAGCACCCGGAAGAGCCCAAGGGTAGTTACGCCTTTATGGACCAGATCGCTGCACTTAGGTGGGTGCAGCAGAACATCGGCAAGTTCGGGGGCGATCCTAAAAACGTGACTATTTTCGGTTTCTCTGCCGGTGGCGTTTCGGTACATTCATTGCTGTCCATTCCATCCGCAAAGGGGCTTTTCCAAAAGGCAATCAGCCATTCCGGTGGCGGCCGGGATGGTGTTTTGACCGGCAGGCCGATCAACAAGGAAAATGCAAGCCAATATTATCCTGTTTCAGCAGAAACCATTGGAATAAACTTTGCCCGTAAACATGGAATCGAGGGCACAGATGCGGCCGCACTGGCCAAACTGCGTGCCATGAAAGTTGAAGAGCTAGTGGACGGAGGTCAGGAGAACAATGGACAGGGAGGTCCGCGGATCTATGCAGGCCCAATACTCGATGGAAAACTGGTTGTCGAAACTTCTGAAAGTGCCTACAAGGCTGGCAGGCAGTCTCACGTTCCACTAATGATTGGTAACAACAGTGCAGAGATAGGTGGAGGTTTTGTGAACCCCAGTAAATCGAAGGAAGAGCTATTTTCACTTTTTGGAGAATTGGAGGGAGAGGCAAGAGCTGCCTATGATCCTGATGGAAGCAAAGAGTTCGCTGAGGTAGTCACCATGTTTAACACAGACAAGGTATGGGCAGAGCCTGCACGGTTCACCGCCACCTCTTTTGCCACAGTGGGTGATCCGGCCTATATTTTTCTTTTCTCGTACGTGCCCTCTGCCATGAAGGAGCGGATGAAGTTTGGACCAGGACACGGAACCGATATATCCTTCGTGTTCGATAACCTCGGCGTACGTCCAGGGTCAAAACCTACCCCGGAGGACGAGGCCGTGGCCAAAATGATGAACGCTTATTGGGTTAATTTCGCCAAAACAGGTGATCCCAATGGCGAAGGAGTGCCGAAATGGCCCATTTACACTCTCCAAAAGAATGAAATCCTCGATGTACAATCAGATGGCAATCCAGTCGGCAAGCCTGATCCGAGAAAGGCAAGACTGGATGTGATTGAAAAGGCTGTTAATAGGGGAGATAAACTACAACAAAATGGCATTTAAGAAGTTAGAAAAAACAGCAGTCGGAAAATTTTTGATTACGGTTGTTGCAATTGGTTTACTATCCTTTCATCTTAAGGCACAAAATGAAATGAATACCAATCAATCATTAACCGCAAAACAGCAAGGCATCATTCCTATTGCTGCATTCACTTCAAAGGGCGATTTGTCCAATCTAAAAACAGCGCTAAATGCTGGACTTGATGCCGGTCTTACCATCAACCAGATTAAAGAAGTACTGGTTCATCTCTACGCCTATTGTGGGTTTCCGAGAAGCATCCGTGGGTTACAGACCTTTATGGAGGTATTGAATGAGCGCAAGGCAAAGGGAATCAATGACAATGTAGGTGCCGAGGCTTCACAAATTCCGGCAGAGCCATCCAAATACGAACGGGGTAAAAAGGTCTTGGGTGAACTCACAAAAGCGCCGCAGGACAGGCCATTGTCCGGTTATTCGGCGTTCGCCCCGGTCATGGACACCTTTCTGAAGGAGCACCTGTTTGCCGATATTTTCGAAAGGGACATCCTGACCTATGCGCAACGCGAACTGGTCACAATATCTGTCCTAACTACCATTGGTGGGGTAGAGCCCATGCTCAGGAGTCACCTGGCCATTTCACTCAATGTGGGTTTCACACCGGCACAGTTGAATGAATTTGTGGAAATCATAAAATCCACGGTAGGAGAAAAGGAGGCTACGGATGCCCTGGCAGTTTTGAATGAAGTACTTAAAAACCGGCGATAGTTTAACGAACAAGATACCAACATGAATACCATCATAAAATTAAGCCTCTGCTGCCTGACGATTTTGGTGGTTGCCTCCGCCTCCGGGCAACCTGATTCGGCCAGGGAACAAAATGCGGGGACATTATTTCCCAAAGGAGAAAAAATTACCAATCGCAATTTTTCAGGATCGGTGTGGCTTCAAATGCTTGTAACCGATGACAGTATCTACCACACCTCAATGGGCAACGTGACCTTCGAACCCAAAGCAAGAACCAATTGGCACAAGCATCCGGGAGGACAAATACTCCTTGTAACTGAAGGAAGGGGTTTTTATCAGGAGAGGGACAAGCCCGCACAATTCATTCAGAGGGGCGATATCGTAAAAATTCCACCGGGTGTGGAGCACTGGCACGGTGCAGCGCCCGACAGCGGATTATCGCACATCGCCATGACCCTGAGTACAGACAAAGGGGGTGCAGTATGGTCAGGTCCGGTTACTGATGAAGAATACCATCGATCCACAAAATAATGTACCTTTAGTGGAAGCAAAATCCTATTCCGCTCCAGGAACAGAATAATTCATGATCAAATTTTATAAATCACCTCACCAATGAAGAGTAAAAGGATGAAAAACAGACTGGTATTCGCATCGGCATTGTTGCTGATGGCATTATCAAACAGAGTACTTGCCCAGGACTGGCCCCAGTTTCTTGGACCCGAGCGAAACAGTACCTCTCCGCAGAAGAATCTGCTTCGTTCGTGGCCCGAAAGCGGTCCCGAAATTTTGTGGACCGCCGACATTGGGATCGGATATGGCGGGCCGGTCGTGAAGGATGGCAACGTCTACCTGCTGGACCGATTAGACAGCATCGGGGATATTATGCGAAGTTTCGAGCTTGCAACAGGGAAAGAGCTTTGGAGCCATACAGTTAAATCGCCGGGAAGCTGCCCTTTCCCCGGTTCAAGAAGCGTACCGGCCGTTGACGGAGATTACGTGTACGCCTGTGGTGCTTTAGGTGATTTGTTCTGCATGGATCGCAAATCACAAAAACTGGTATGGCACAAGAATATCTGGACCGGCTTTGGCGGAACCCAGTTGCCCATCTGGGCCATCTCGCAGTGTCCGCTTATTTATGGAAATCTGGTCATAGTATCCTCCCATGCACCCGAAGCCGGACTGGTTGCCTACCATAAACTGACCGGTGAAATCGTTTGGAAAACCCCGAATTTGGGAAATGAGACCTATGTAAGTCCATCTTTGGTAAAGATATCCGGTGAAGAGCAGGTAGTGATGGTAACTTCCTCCACCAACCCGTTCGGACATCCGGGAGCGGAAAAAACCCTGGGTAAGATAATTGGCATTGAACCGCTTACTGGAAAAGTTCTATGGGATTACAATAACTGGGAATGCCATATTTCGGTAGCCAATGTGGTGGAGGCCGGAAACAATAAATTGCTGGCCGTAGGAGGGTATGAGCTAGGATGTATGATGATCAAAGTTGAGAAGAATGCGGATAAAACCTACATAGTTACCGAACTCTTCAGGCACAATGAATTTGGTGACCAAACAAAACCACCCCTGTTGGTCGATGGTTATTTCTATGCGCAATTTGGAACCAACAGCAAGAAAGATGGTTTGGTTTGCATGGATATGGATGGGAAGATCATGTGGAAAACGAAGCGCGAACCCAGTTTTAACAAGGGCAGCATGATTCTGGCGGATGGATTGATCCTGGCTACTGACGGTGCCAACAAGTTATTCCTGATCGAGCCGGATCCGACTGCCTTCAAACCACTAACCTCGGCAGAAATACTAAAACCGGGGGGTGTGAACACCAGCAACCGCATGACCAATTTTGGGGGATCAACCCAGAATTGGGCACCCATAGCTCTCGCTGACGGTAAACTGCTGATCCGCGATCAGAGCCGGTTGCTGTGTGTGAAAGTTGCTAAATGAATTTTCTGATATTTTTCGTTGTATTCGACGAATTCAGATGATGATAATCGACCGCCTTATAATACTCCCAATGATTGAACCAAAAGGTTTGGAGAATTGTATGTATTTGGTGAACAAGGGTACATTCCCAACAATACCCGGTCACATCAACGACTGATTAATCCTAAAAGTCCTTTCTGTATCAATGCTTGAGAGATAATGTTCGGACCACAGAATTACTGTGTCCCATCATTTGGCCGATATAATCACGGGACTGACCGTTCCTCATTTGGGATGGAGGCGTAACAATCTCTTAACTTCCCCAATTGTTAAGGGATTAAGATGTTCAATTTTTCATAGAACAACTCATAGCACAAACTAAGCTATTCATTATTTCTAAGGTAAGTTAATTTTCCCAGTCGAGCAGTCTTCGTTCTCCTTTCAAATTACGTATTCCTGTTACATCCTGAGTAACCTCAATGGTCCCTTTATATGTAGCATTCCCGTCACGGAGGGCATAGTAGCGGATCAGGACAAAGCGCTCCCTGAACTGGATCCAGAAATCTGCATAATCCTTCTTACCTTGCCGGAAGGCGTCCACTATTTCGTTGACAATATGGACACTTTCAGGTGGATGGCAATTTTGCACCTTTCTACCGATGATGGCTTTGGAACGGGGGAATATTCGCTCTTTGACCTCCGAAAAGAAAGATACTTCATCGTTTTCATCCACGAAGGTAATATCTACTGGCAGGTTGTTGAACAGAAGGATCAGCTGTTCGGGAGTAAGTGATCCTGAACCCAAATTTACCCTATTTTCAGGGCCCTTGAGTGAGACACTAGTTTTAGTGTTTACAGAAGGAGGGTCAATGTAACACCATCCAATTTCTAGGCTCTGTCGCATCATTTCATCCCACTCTTCACTTGGAATGGCTCTGTATGCTACCGGGAAGACGATCTGTTCCTCGCGGAAAATGACTGGCATCACAACGAAGAACAGTTTCCCCAATTCTTTGGTTAATAATTCCTTATCAGGATGCTCGGGAAGCAGCAGCTGTTCAAGATATTTGATGCTAGTGCGGAAGTCGTCGTGGAACGACCACATCAACTGCAAACACCGGTATTGGGGAAAGGCCTTTTCAATGTAAGGAAAGAGAATATTATCCTTCTTAATATAATGAAGCTCGTACAATTTCAGCCTTACGATAAGCTGAAGAAGCGAGGCAGTAAGATTGGCTGAAACCGATACATCCTTGCTGAACAGCAATTTGGCAACCGCCTTTATCTCAGCCATTATTTTCTCCGCATCGCGGTTCTCGCGCATCAGAAAAGTAAGAAAGTGGTTTTCTCCCGGTTTTTCCCATTGCTGACTGCTAAGCGATTTATAAAACGAATTGATTATTTTCCCGACAATTGGCTTGACAGTTGAAACCGGTAGCCCGTCCGTGAGCATTTTGTCCAGTACCTGCATGGTTTCTGCCGGTGTAACTGATTCAATGGTAGTTTTATGTTTGTCAAAGAGACGGCGGCCCTCCCCGCTTTGCAGAAGTCCATAGGCAAAATCAGAGAGATCTTCCAGGCGTTGCTGGTTATTGTTGATAAATTCCGACATGGGATTAAAGATACAAATTTCAGGCAAGAGACCACTCGTCCGGTCTCCTTGCTCTTTAAAGTCGCAATGCTTTGGGATATAGGATGTTGTTCTCGAAATGTACATGTATGTGCAAATCCTCCTCAAACTGTTTCAATAGCTTCAAGGTTACTTCGTAGGTGTTGCAGGCATCTTCGGGCAAGCTGTAATTATTAGTCAGCACACTGATGCGGTCTATTGCGCCCCCGGCAAATTCGTGTTCGCTGCTCATACGGCTTATCTCCGAAGCGATGGTCTTCATGGCTTCCAGGGAATCTCCTGTCATAGCCACTTTGATAGCAGGGAAAAGCACCTCCTCCTCTTTTTGCAGGTGTTGCAAGAGCTCTTCGTTTACCTGGGCAAAAAGAGTGGCTACTTCAACCAGTTCCGGATGGTTTAGGCCATGAACGTTGCAAATTTTTGGGTATAGAAAACCAGTTCTGATAATGATTTATATTAACATTCGTGATGGGTACTGATAATATAATTTGTCAGGAATAAAAGATACAAGTTGTTAAAATTTCGAGATGGAGAAATGGGTTGCTTTTGAAGTTCGTTCAGTGATGTCACCAATCCTTCCGGATTGATAAATTTTTCATTACATGCCACGTGCAACGATATTTTGCCACCACATCAAAAGTTGATTCCCGATTCACTAAATATTGTTGCTGCCCTGAAATAGTTAGCAACTTTATCTCCTATAGCCAATTCTCTATATTTTATCCTATCCATGATTTTGTGTTTTATGGTATGGCTCAAAGATAAAATTAATAAAAGACTACATTGTCTTTTTATGTAAATACTACTATTTAAAAATCAGACCATCTTCATAACGCGCTGAGATGGCCTGATATATTTTTATAAAATGAACCGAAGGGGTAGTTATTTCTCAGCCTCAGGAACCAGTACGTTCTCATCCAGTTTTGATGGTGTAAAGATTCCTATTACCCCCTTCAGTCCGACACTCATAACAATATTGTAGAAGAAGGCCAAAAAGGCGAGGAGCAACAAACTGCCGCAGATTCCTGCCAGAATCATGTAGAGGTTGAACTCACCGTTCAAATAAATGGTCCTTCTCAGCATCCCTTTTAATCCGGCCATTCCCATGAAGGCCCCCATGCCGATTCCTCCGATGAGGTGTGCCCAGAAATGGAAATTCGCTAGCTTCTGGCTGTAAAGTTTTGCCCCATTGGTTACTATGGGGAAAAGGATGTAAATGGCGGAATAGAGCGTCATTGTCAGACCTACAAGCACAGCTACGTGAACATGCGGACCAATGATCCATTGTGTATTGTGTAAAATACGGTTCAAACCCAAATCGGCCTGCATAATTCCAGCGGGAACTGCCAATCCAAAGCCCAATAAACCACCCAATAAAAACTTCAAAGGATTGGTCATTTTAAGCGGCCTGGCACTCCATAGGGTAGCTAATGTAATGAAGAAGGCAAGTCCCTGGGTAATCAATTCAAATGCTGTCACCATTTCGCCGGAGGCCACCTTCAGGAATCCGGGCTGTGCCTGGTCTGACATTAAATGGTGTGACCATACTGTCCAGGATACGACCAATTCGAGTAAAAGTGCGGCTCTGGCAATATTTTGCATAAACAGCGTTTTACCCGTGATAAGCATTGCCAACAAATACCAGGTCCCGGCCACAAAAATCAAAACCAATCCATCTGCAATTAAATCTAATCCCCACCAGAACCAGTTTTTATAAAGCAATGCATCCACAGCGCTATTTTTAAGGTCGAACCCAAGCTGATGCGAAATGAGATAAACCAGTATCAGGACGCCGGTAAAGAGTATGATCCCTGCATTGAGCGCCGTATCAACGGTTCCCCTTGCGATAGCCGCAACAGGCAACGAAACCAGGTGCTCCTTTTGATTTTCCTTTTTACGGAACATATTGGTCATCCCACTAAGACCCATGGCTGACAGAAACAGGGCTTTTGAAGGTTGCTTCTCCCAGCCTTCCGGAGTATAAACGATTGTTTTGAAAATATTGATAACAAAGAATACAGTGCCCAGCATGACAATCGCAATTCCCGCTACAAAGATGGTTCCTCCCAGTGGATTGAATTGGCTAAAATCAGCAGGGAGGGGCCAGTAGAGCGTATAGAGCGGAGCATAATGTGTGATAAAACCAGCTAACCAAAAAATCATTGTTCCCGTTCCAATAAGGATGCAAGTCCAATTAGCTAACTTGAAGCTCCACAACGGTTTTTTCATCAGAAATGGCACAAGAAACAGGAATGCCCCAAATACAATGGAGTAGGTTGAACCAAAAATACCTACCAAAGGATGTGCTGTTAAGATGGCGAAGTATTGGTAGTCAGGAATAGCTGCAATTGGGCTGATCTGGTAAATCCGCATGATCATCCCTTCGATCACTGCAAATCCATAATAGATCAGGCCAATAACCACAAAGCGCAAAACTAATTTTTGCATGGGTGACAGCGTCGAAGGCTTAAATAAACCCTGCTCGCCATTCATAAAAGTCTCTTTGAAATTCATATATTTAGATTTAATCAGGTTAATAACTAATTAGCCACTACTTCAACAACATCTTTAAGGATCATTTGAGCGCCTTTGGGTCCGGAATATTCGGTTGACCTTATGGTATAGACGCCAGGCTTGTCAAACTTCCATAAAATATCATTCAGGTGACCTGGTAATACCTGCATCTGGAATACCATAGAATTATCGCTTCTGAATAATCCAAATCCATAGGTCAGATCGTTGGATCTGACATTGAACATTGCCTTGTCATTGACGTTAATTACCAACTTTTCTGATGGCAAAATAAATTTGTGATTCTCGACAGTGATTTCAAATATTTTGTCTGCTTTTATCTCTTTCCTGTTCAAATCCATGGATGCCCATGGAATTGTATTGTAGGTCACGATGTGAAGTGAGACCCCCAGAACAATCAGGAGCGTAACAAATGAATAGAAGAGTGCAGAGCTGATTTTGCTTGCTTTCCCGGATTTTGTAACGTTGTATCCAAACCAAAGCATCAACAGGATAATGGCAATTGCATAAAAAGTATATGCAAAAGTCTGACCGTTTAGTACTACTTGTGAATCAACCATAATTTTAAGTTTAGAATGAATAATTGGGAATATTTATTATGAGCTAGTCGTTGTTCGTTTGTTTGACATCTGCCAGACTGGTTCCGGCGAGAACGGTGTTAATATTTGTCCGGATATCTGTCCACTGACCATGCATGATACAGGGTACTTGGAGTGCGCAATTTTCGAAACCGAAAAAACATTTGCCGGAGAGGTATTCCGGGTCAACGGCCTGAAGGATTTCGAGCAGCTTGATCTCCTCTGTTTTCCTTGAAATTTTGTACCCCCCATTCTTACCTTGAATGCTAACAATTAAACCGCTTCTAGTCAGATTGGTCATCAGTTTTCGTAGATACCGATAGGGAACCCTAAGCTTTTCAAAAATCTCATCCACGTTGTACAATCTGCTTTCATCCTGGGCCATGAAACTCAATATCCGAAAAGCATATTCTGTTGTCTTACTAAAATTCATAAAATGACACCTCGAGGTATTATTTAATATCAAAGATAAATATTTTAATATTCACTTTTGAAATTATTTGTCAATTACTTGGATAATTGTGTGAAATTTCCCTGAACTTGGTCATTATGGAAATTTCAAGATCACAACAGCGACTGATTAATCTTAAACGTCCTTTCTGTATCAATGCTGGCCAGATAATGTTCCGTGACAACAGAATTACTGTGACCCATCATTTGGCCGATATCATCCTTGGATTCACCATTGCGAAGTAACGTGGAGGCATAGGCGTCTCTTGCCTTACCCAATTGTAAAGGGGTGGTAAGTTTCAACTTGGTTCGAATCTTCGCCAGATCCCTATTGATAATCTGTTTGATCTTGTGGTTCTTGTTTTCGAAGAACCTGTCGGTATATCCTTCAGGTAAGAGTCCCAGAATATATGGACTGGACTTATCACCAATCTCTTCAATCAGTTCTTTGAGTTTATCAGTCAGCGGAACGATGATGTCCTTCTTATTGTTCTTGCGTGTATTTTCGGTCTTCTTACGGGTAAAGACGATATAATCCCCCTGAATCTGATCCCATTTCATACGCAGAATGTCTGCAAAGTTCGCTCCGTTGCACCGGTAAAGAAGCAACCAAATGTCACGGGCATATTCCTGTCCTTCCGTTTCAATGTCCTCCAATTCAATCACCGACCGTATTTCAGATTCTTTGAGGACTTGTTTACTTGGAAAGAATGATGAAATTGAAAAACCAGCCTTGCCAAAAGGGTATACATATTCTTTTGGTATGATCTTTTCAACTTCCCGAAAATGATTAATTACGGACCTGAGGTTACGCATATGATGATCGATCGTTGCCCTTGAAGAGCCCTCACTTAATTTTTTTCTTTCAAACCGTTTTAAAAAACTAGTTGTTACATCACCAACTGAGATCCCCGGCTTGAAGTCCTCAAGTCTATTTTTTGTATATCGCAATGCCTCCTTAGTTTTGGGCTTGACATCCTCTGATCTTTCCATGTACTGATCAAATAATGTTGAAAGAAGTAAGTATTTTGGAATCTCTTTATCCTTCTCTTTGAAGAGTTCTCTGAACCTGGCCTTGTTGAATGGCACCAATTCTGAAAAAATCCTTTCACACTTGGTTATGTACCCGTTGCACGTTTCCCGAAATGCAATGCTTTCTTTGTCCTGAAATTTTTTAACAAAAACTTGCTCGTATTGCTGCTCTGTTAATTTTCCAACGTTGATGTACATCACATCATTCGCGTAGACCATGCGAACTACAAGATTGTATTTGTTGTTCTTTAATTCTGTCCTTTTGTCTAATACGATTTTAAATGTTGCCACAAATTTTGTTGAATTAATATTGTGGAAGGGTCGGAAGATCGCTGCCTACCCTGCCACCGCTTATCACCCAACTATCGATCTGACTTTTCTCGAAAAGGGTTCTTGTTCCCAACTTAATGTGTGGGATGGTATTATTTCTGACCTTGCTGTATATACAGCTCTTGGACAGGTGAACGTACATTGTCAATTTCTTTACGTCAAAAAATCTTTCTTCCATTTTTCAATTTATTTTCCTTTTATTCCTCTAAGTGGGTATTTAAAATATAAAGAAAAAAAACGAGAAAAGGAAATATTCTGGCGTGTTTTATGATAAAAAATGAAAAATAATTCATTTTATTATGCTCTATATCAATATAATAAATAAATCGTTATACAAATGTGATTGGGTTTATGAACTACAATCGGACGCTGTCATAGACATCCATGATTTCCCTCTCTCGGATGCCCAAGTACTTTTTAGTAATCGAGGGTGAGCTATGAGAAAATAACTCCATCAAAAGAATTACGGCTTCATTTGAGTAATTGTTCAACCTCAATACACGGTTCCCAAGAGTTTTTCTGAAAATGTGACTACTGGCGTTCCCTTCCAACGAGATGTTGTAATGTTTTAGAATTTCTTTCAGTTTAACGTTAACGTAACTCTTGTCAATTGCTTTGGTCCCATACTTATTAACGAAGATTAATTGACCGGTTGGCACCTTCCCCATCTTACCCTTAACTCTTTCAATTATGTCTTTCAGATCCGAGTTGATTTTTATCCGCCGGACCTTCTTGGTTTTCTGTTCCTGGATGGTAAGGATTTCGGTATCCAAGAACTGATTGAACCTTAGTTTCAGTAAATCGCTAATTCGTAGGCCGGTAAAAACACCAAGGGCAATTAATAGACAAAATTTGTACTCTTTGTCTCGCTCCAATTTTGATATTAGGGATTTGAAGTCATCCCAATCCATCGAAGTTGTTGTTGTTCGCTGTCCAGGTAGGCTCATAATGTTAAATATTAGATTATGGCTAACCTACCGCGAAAACTTCTACTTACCTCATTTTGATCGCTAAGTATTTGTTATTTATTGCTGACTTAAAGCCGTTTAGCATAAGGCATTGAAAATCAAGAATAAATTAAAGTGCTCAACTTATACTATTATCATTAGTGTAAGTTGGAGAGTTTTTTCATGACCGGTCATGAGACATGATTCAGGTATACAAATTGGTTTGCAAAATATTATTAAAATATTGCCGTGTTGCGCTCTTTGCATAATCCAGGGATGGACATGAGAACTGAAACTTGTTTTGCAAATAAACTATGTTATGATAGTAATTCAGTAGGGAATGGGAATCCCCTCAGGGAATCATGAAATTCATCAATCTAATAGTCAACCATCTAATAGCAATAATTTAGCACAACTCCAGGATCAAAATTTGACATATTGATTTTTTTTCTGTATTTTTTGTAAAAGATAATATTTGAAATGGCAGAATTTAATAATGCAAAGATTCACGACGTCACTACACTTAGTAAAGAAGAGAGAAAACAAGAATTCAACGATTTGATTGGAACAATCAACATTCTACAAGCAGAAGATTATGATTGCTCAAAATTGAATGTCTGGAGCTACAGGAAGAAATGTGATGTCCGGGAAGGAGTCTCTCTCGCCTTTGGGAACATGTGCAATGGTTTCCCTCTCAAAATTGCTGGAGTTCCATTTGTAAACTCTGAAAATGCATACATTGCCGGGGCGTATGCCCATAACGACCCGGACAGTATAAGAATACAGAGGTTGATATCAAATGAAAGAAATGGGCAGAAATGTAAGCGTGTTTTTCGAGGTCTTCCTGAATTCACCCAATATATTCGAGATGACTTCAACACATATAATATACAGTGGATGATCTTCATATTATGGAACAAGATTCAGCAAAATGAAAAGTTTGCCGAAATCTTAAAACAAATTCCTGCTGACGCACATATCGTCGAGAATACCAGTCTTCACCATGGAGAAACGGCAACCTTTTGGGGTGCCCAAAACAAAACTTTGATGATTGCCCGCAAAGCCGTTGAAGACGCAATCGTGGAAAATCTAAATTTCAAATACAAATATCAGCTTGCAAATGCCCAGATGTTGTCTGCAAATTCGATCAATTCAATAGGGAGTTTCATCGGAGTTAACGCTATGGGGAAAATAATAAAGGCATACAGCTTGAGCCTTATTTACGATCAGGGATTACCAATCGACTATGGATGGCTGGCAAGCAAGAAACTTTCAATGTTAGGAAAGATCATTGATTTCCCCACGGTGAACTCTGAATTAGAAAACACAACGTTTTTTTCGAATGCTCGATTATTCTGATAAAATCCTGTTGTGGGGATTAGATACAAAACCAAGTATAGTCAGAATTAATTGATCCTAAATTTAATGTTACTCCCTCTTTAACTGTCGAGTTTGTTTAAATTTAAACAAAACCAAAGACAGACTTGCAAAATGAGTTACCTGACCATTCTGGATCCCCCAGTGCAGAAGACCGATGATGTAAAGAGTTCAAATTCTCAGGATTCATCCCAATATTCACGAAAGGCACAATTCTTTGACCTTTAATTTAGGGGTCCATATGAGTAATACTATTCGAATAATTTTCTCCTGAAATTGTTTCCCTTCAAGTATCTGATTTACTGATGTAATACAAAAACACATTTGTAAATCGATTAAAAATACTACATGAATTCTACGACAAATATTATCACAGAAAGCTTTCATAAATCAGGAAAATGCTAATTTTAGAGATCTAAACCCACTCTTATGAAAGTATATATCATTGCAACACCTGAGTTTTCCAAAGAAAAATTAGATGAGATTGTTGCATTGCTTCAAAGTGTTCCAGGGGAAATAAATTTCAAAAAAGGTGAACCTTTGACACAACCACAGTTTAACCTAATAAATCCTAAACTCGATAACATAAGTCAATTAGCATCTTTAACCTTCGCGGAGTTTTTTGATTTAATAAAGGGCTACAGAGTAATGAAGGATAAAATTGCTGAAAGCGATTTTGTAATTTTAATTTCCTCCATAAGGAATAGTAGAAATTGGTTCAGTGCCTTTAAGGGTAAGAATATTTTCATTCACGGGGATGAGTGGGACATAGTTTCCCAAGTAGATTCAAAATTTGGGATAGCTCATCAATGTGTCGAAAATATATTTCAGTCAGCAATTAACCTGAGTATTGAAAATGTACAATCTCAACCAAACATTCACATGAAGGCTACCGGGTGTATCAATGATTTTTGTGAGCACAAACCGGATATCCTAATCAAACTCCAATCTGCAACCATTTGCCATTCTTGTTTTCAAAGAGCGCAAGACGAAGGATTGACATCACTCACTTTAGTACATATCATCAGTATTATGGAAGAGATACGAACAGCATTCGTCATATCACGAAATTTCATAAGTCAAACAAAGTTGGACAAGGTAATAATTGACGAAGAAGGTAAAATCATGGTTGGGGACAAAATGATTAAATTGGAGATTCTTCCAAAAACAATGTACATCAATTTTTTAAAACATATAGAAGGTATCCCAACCAACAAACTTTGTGAGAACAGGGGCCAATTTGATGAAATATATGAACTCCTGAAAACAAATCCTGACGAATATGCAATTAGAAAGATGTGTTGCAACAAAATCCAATACCGTGGTAGACCACCTGAAAAAATAAAACCAACGTTTGAAACCTATCGGTCAAAAATCAAACGGGCATTTAGAGAGAAATTTGGAGAGGCACTTTCAACTCTATATGCAATAAACCTAACAACTGATCAAAACAACCAAAACAGATTTAAAGTACCCCTTTCTAAAGACCAATTTGAGATTCACCCAAAGTTCTCAAAATAGGCATTCATAAAAACCGAAATATTTCGTCTTTTATTTCGAAATATTTCAATTGTGTGACAATCAATTAGTTATGTGTTTTTTTGTAGCATAAATTTTTATGCTATGAAAAATTCATTTGTTGGTACTTACCAAAAGGTCAGAGTTGAAGATTTAGTAATCTCTGACGTAACAAAAATCCTGTATGATTATTCAAACAGGGAAAGCGAAATCAACGCCATTGTTGAAAGTACTTCGTTAATCGGTCAACAACAACCTATTACAGTAGTTCGGCAAGATGCAAAGTACATAATTATTGATGGAGTACTTCGTTTCCAGGCTTCCATTCGTTTAAATTTAAACGAAATAGACGCTATTGTGATTGACTTCGTGGTCACAGACGAATTCTCTTTGTCTGATCTGATCATCCACCATCAGATTAGAAAAGTAAAAACAGAGGTTGAAAAACTCAATGAAGTCAAAACTTTACTTCGCATTGATTCAGAAGACAAGAACCCACTTCGGGACAAAGAGAAGAGGGTCTCACTTATTTCATCCCTTCTTGGGGGTAAGGGCTGGGGCCTTAACAATGTTTTCTCTTTGGAGAACATTCTACTCTGGGAGTCAAGGACCAATTGTGAACTCCGTCTCGCAGAAAGGGTCATCTCAAACGAGATCACCGTCAACAAAGCCCAAGAAATCATTCGTCTGATCGAAAATCCCCTTTTTGAAGCAGCAAAAGAGCAAGAGTCCGGTATTGTGGACGGATTTATCAATGGCAAATACTCTGCTGGGAATGCCAAGAAATTGATGGATTCGTATGACAGGAAAAAGGCTGAAGGTCCTACCCAAATTGATCTCTTTCCTATCGATGAGAGGAATTACACCATTCTTCAGGGTAATATTGAGGACATTGAATTACCGGAGGATTTGGAGATTGACTCCATCTTTACATCTCCACCTTACTACAAGATTGTGAAGTATGGAGATGATCTCAATGAACTGGGTTGGGAAAGAACTGCTGAGCTTTATGTGAGGAGGCTTGCCGACATTCTAATGAAAGGTTATGAGAGACTCAAGGATACCGGTTCCATGTTTATCAACCTTGGTGAGTCCTACGAGAACAGTTCCTGCCATGCAGTTACCGAAAGGCTTACCCTCGAGTTAATCAACCGGGGAGTAAATTTTGTTGACCGGTTAATCTGGAATAAGGTCTCAAACAAACCCATACCTAACAATATCAAGAGACTCAGGCCCGGATATGAGACAATTCTTCACTTCTCAAAAACCAGCGACTACTACTTTGAGAATATTAAAATCAATAGCGACAAAACGCTAAAAGTAACTCGTGGTTGTAAGGAAAAAAATAGTGGTAAAGTTAGTTACCACATTCAAAACAACTACGATCAGTTTCGTAGTGTACTTACTGATAACGAGGTTTCAAATGTACTGACTATACAAATTAACAGGAACCGGACAAAGCATATCGAAGGAGAGGAAATACATCCCGCCACTTTCTCTTCCAACCTGCCGGTAATACCACTTTTGATCTCAACACCTAAGAACAGGAATTCTGTTGTATTCGATCCATTCATGGGATCTGGGTCCTGTGGGGTCACAGCTCTCCTTTTGGGTTTCAAGTTCGTGGGAGTGGAACTGTATGAAAAGAATATTCAGACGGCTAAAAGGACTCTGTCAGAAAGTCAGCAGGCGTATGACGAGAATTCACTCAACTCAGTTCTTGATGAATATCGCACCTCGGACATACCTAAAGAACAAACCAAGGTCGCATAATTTCTAATCTGTTGGAGGTCTGGTTCTGTGAAGGAATCAGACCTCCACAAAAATCAAATAAATTTTAATTAATCCGGGGGACAGCGATAAACTGAACAACTATTGTTATGAGAAAAACAAATGATATGGTCAAAGAAGAATTTAAAGATTTTTTAATCTATCTGAACGAAAAATACAGGATAGATGAGTTGGAAGAACCGGTATTTTTAGGATTAATTGACAATCTATACTTGTTCTATAACGGGGAAGAAGTCGTATTCGAGTCATTGGAAGACGAAATTGTTTGGAGTGAAATGCTACCTGAACTTGTACTTAATTTCGGTGGATATCCTGATGAAATGAATTCCCAAGATGAAGGCGACAAAAAGAATTTATTTTTCTTCACCCCGGAGTGGATCCTGGAGAATATGGGTGATAGCTGGTTTGCCAACGGGAATGGTATGGGAATCGTTTCGACAACAGAAAAATTTACAAGGGTCTGGATCGAATATGCTTTTTATACCCTTGATATCGGATGTGGAAGGGCAGAATATTTGATTAATAGTTTTGAACGCATTGACTACTTTTTCTCCCTAGATGACATAAAGGATTCATGTCCTGAATTCTACGAGAAATTGCTTGAGGACAATCAAAATGAATAGTCCAGTTTCAAGAATGAATTCCTGTTCCTACTGAAAAAAAATGATTGGATTCAAAGGTATTTCCAAATGATAATCCGATTGGATTCAATCATTTTCTTTTATGTGATTTCAATTTTTTAAAAAAAAGTTTATGCTTTATAAAAGGATCACAAATATTCCTACAATCAGATTGTAATTGTACCAAAAATGATTTGGCTTGGTTCTGTAAAGGAATCAGACTATCAAAAAAACAAATATATTTTAATTAAAACGGGGGACAGCGATATTCTGAACACAAATTATTATGAAAAGGACTGATGTAAAAATGATTGAGTTAACACCTGAGTGGGTTTTACAGAGTATCGGTAGAAAATTTATTGTAGGTCGTGATGGTCATGCACATAAATTTGCTAACGCAGGGAAAGATTCCCATAGGATCGAATCTGCGTTGGAAACACTAAAGATAAAGTGGGGTTTCATTAACTGTTTGGGGTACAATACCTTTAAATTTGAGTTTAAGGTTGAAGATATCAAGGCTTCATGTCCAATTCTTTACAATGAATTGCATAAACAATATTCGGAGTTAAGAAAAATTGAATCAAGTAAGGAATTGGAATAACTCGTTACATTTTCAATTTCAGCTTTATATCAAAGCGATGGGGCAGTAAAGTTGCCAGGAAATTGACCGACCTCAATTGAATTTCGTGAATTGTATCTCACGAATTCAGTTGGGGTCATTCTTTTAAAAAGACATATTGCAGATTTACTTGGGATTTGAGTTAACCTTTTGTAATCCGTTATATAGGTTTGGATATTTGGAGTCAATGTTGTGAAAATCCAGGTTAAAGTGGCTCAAAATTTAGGTATCGTGTCTTTCCTGGGATTCATTGACTGGCAGTCAGCTCCAATCCCATTTTGCAGAAGTTCCCGAATAACCCTGGAGAATGATAAATTCTTCTTTAATGTCATTTTCCTAAGCTGTTTGAGTTGATCATCTGTGATCCTAATGTTGATGTGATTCTTGAGTTTCATACAAATAAATATATCCTCACTTCGAATTCGTAATACAGCAGGTAAAAAAACTCCTTGATATTTTGTTTTTTCAGATTTTTTCACGGCAAGATTCGCTTTTGCCATTTACTTTTTCGTGAAATGGGGTTATATTTTATAAAGTGGCTCGCAACAATACCGACATAAAGATTTTAAACCCCTTTCGTTGACGTGAAGTTGTGAGCACGTCAGTGATTGGGGTTATTTATTTTATTGGAATATGAAAAAAAATGAAAAAAGAACCGGTATTTGGATACCGAAAGAATTAATGAGAAATTCTGAGCTTGATTGGACTAACAAGGTTCTCATTGCTGAAATTCAAAGTTTACATAATAATCCAGGAGGATGTTTTGCTTCCAATGAATTTTTTTCAGATCTGCTTGGTCTTGGCAATGCATCCTCTGCATCAAAAAGAATTTCAAAGCTGAAACAGTTGGGATATATAACAACCAAAAATATTTATGGGAAAGGAGATTGTATCGGAAGAATCATCACTCCAACATTCAAGAAAGCCCCTTCGCAGACAACTGAGATAGGTTCCGGACTTTCCACGAGTAGTTCCAAAAAGAACAAGGGGGTAGTTCCCGAAACACCAGAGGGTAATTCCCAGATGACTATTGGGGTAGTTCCCCTACAACCAGGGGGTAGTTCTCAAACACCTATTGAGGTAGTTCTTAAAGGTCAAGAGGGTAGTTCTGATGGGAACACAATTAATACATTTATTAATACAGATGTATTAAAACAAGAGATTAATACAGATAAATTAATACAAGCTACTAGTACACAAATTACCAGGCAAGAAAATTCTAATTCATTTGCTATTTCGGAATTAAAAGTACTGGAACAAATTTTTCCATTACTGACATTTGAAGAATACAGAGCATTGATGGACCGCATGTTCATAGAAGAAAGGAATTGGAACAGGGATTTGCTGGAAGGAGGAATCCAAGTTTTTATTAAAATATCCCAACACTGCCATCGCAATGATGCGGAGAATATATCCCACATTAAATGCTACTATAAATTGCTATTGGAGAAGCAACTCAAATTAATTCAAGAAAAGAATCTGGCGCTCTGAAAGTAAATGCACTAACAAGCGCCATAAAATGAATATGATTTCCAACCCGAACGCCAGTGAGAATATTTTGCCAGCTCCCATTGCCGGAGGACCAGCATATAGTTAAACATTTCAACAAAATTGATTTTGAGACAGGACTCTGTTTAATATTAAATAAATTCCTCTCAACATAAAGAGAATACTACACCTGCATACTGGGTAAACCAACCCCCACCCCCAGTTCCGCTGACCCCCTCCCCCAAAATCCGGGAATAATTTAGTAGTGAAATATTGTTGCTGAGTCTGGAAAACTTCATGAGATACCCCAGTGTTTGCCAGATCAGTTATGGGACGCTTTCAACTAAATTTGGTACAATGGTTTAACCTGACAAAATGGATCAATTAAAGACCTTTAGAATCGAACTGGCAAGGTCTGTTTATGTGAAAACACCCAAGGATTAAGATTTTTTACCAATTAGAATCCATTTCTGGAGAGTAGGATGATGTCGAGTAGAAGAAGGTTTTATCTTGTCCGCCAGTCAACCCCCAAAAAGTCAAATTATTTCAAAATAAATCAGGTTTGGTATGATAATTCCGATCCCGGTGATATTTATATAATACAAATAATGTTACACATGAAAATCCTAATTACAGAAAGTCAGATGAAGAGACTGCTCGATACCGTTGTCCCTGGCGATGACAAAGAATCCAAAAAATCCTCTTCTATTAAGGAAATTATCGCTGATCCAATAAAGAAAAATAGGAGACCATCAAACAAACGTTTAAAAACGCCAATTCAAGATGAAACAAGAGGTCCAATACATCGATCTTGACCTGGAAACCAAACTCGAACCTAATTTTGATGAATCAAGATGTGAAATGGATGTGGTTGAAGAGGTACTTCAAACCCTGAATATTGACTTTGACTCCCATGAGATGATCATGATTTAAGGTACAACCATCCAGGTTACCAACCTGATCTCATATATTATCAGAAAAGTCCGCCGTTGCAGAACAGATGAATAATTTCATTTTTTCAAAAAAATTGGAAAAATTTTAAACTGAAATCTCAAGAAAAGTCAAGTTTTGACGATTTTTCTGGCAATTTTTTGCACAGCATTAAGACCCGGTGTATCTTACTGAATATCAACGTATTAGAGGAAGGATATACCCCCGGAGGGCCATGGGACTCTCGGAGGGAGGGGGTCAAGATGTTGAACCAAGGTATTTTACTATTTGCTGATTTCACTTGGTCTAATCTGAATCAAGGAAACATGTTCCTTATCTCTGGATATATCCCATCCTGGACATGAAACTGGTTGGGCATATTATTTTGCAAATTCTTTGCCCTCATTTTAATTAAAGAAGTCACAACATGTTACACTTGCCAATCGACATATTATTCCCTAGGAGGATCCTCTCCCTTTAACTCATGATTATATAATGCTTTGCAGATAAACATGTTCCAGACAAAACCACGAACATGGTTCCCAGACTCATTATTTCCTCCTGATTCCATTTTAATGAGTGGATATTTTCCCTCAAGCTCTGCAATAATAGGTAGTAGCTCAGGTTTTACAACTGCACGTATTTCATGAAGAAAATAATCGTAATTATTAAAATCCTTTCTTTCTCCCATCTGTTCGGGTCGTATATATCAATGCCTACTATTAACTTGTTCTTGTAAATTCAATAACAACTCATCGATGTAAATGGTCTGCATTTTTTGTACTGCAGTATGTGAACAAACTATTTTGTTGCCCATTCACTTGTGTTACTGTCATAAGATTCAGACAGAGGGCGAATAAAAGAAGGTATTGCATTTTCATTGGTTTGGATATTACGTTAATGAAAAAAATAATGTCGCTGTTCTTACTAATTTGATCCCTCTGACTCTCCCCAAAAGGGAGACTTCAGATTCGCGTTAAGATCAAGGTCAGCGCATAATTCCCCTCCCCTTTGGAGGGGTTAGGGGAGGTCAAAATGTTGAGGTAGTATACTATCACATAATTTTGTTCTTATTACTAAAGTCAAAAATGTTTCCTGCTGTTTAAGAATAGAGATAATCTGATGATCTGTGAAAGTTGTTTTTCTCATGATCGTTTTAGCAATTTAAAAATAGTAAATAATCGGACTGACGCGCCCTAATGGGAGGAGCTCATGAACGCCGGAAACTCCATTTTAGAGCGTGTCTGTTATGGGAGGAGCTCACTAGCTCATAGATTCAAAGAATATTCTTTACAATTTACTTGGATATGTAAAATCTTTTCCGTTATCTTTGTATGTGAATATTCACTCACTTTAATTTATTTGTAGAAACGATGAAAATTTCTAAATATCTGGAACAGCCAATAAGAGAAACCCCTCACAAAACTGATGTTCGCGAAATGTACAACAAAGAATCAGCACAGGTAATGCTTATTGCATTAAAACCTGGCGAAAGTCTGAAACCTCATAAAACTCCTGTTGATGTGTTCTTCTTCATTGTTGAAGGTAAACCAACTATTCACATTGGTGATGAAATTGAAGTATGCGAAGCTGATACGCTTATTGAAAGTCCTGCTGATCTTGTACATTATATCAGCAACACATCGGAAAGTCTAGCCAGGATTCTTGTTGTCAAAGCGCCAAGACCAGTCAGTTCAACTAAAGTGCTTTAGACCTAAAGGCTAATACTAAATTCTAAAAATTATTATATTAAAGAAAACCACCATGGATATTACACCACGTCAGTTAGAGATCATTGAAGCAGCCGGTAAGATACTAACCACTTCAGGTGTTAGTGGATTAACTATTAAGAATCTGGCGAAAGAAATGAAGTTCTCGGAAAGTGCGATTTACCGACATTTCAATAGCAAGGAGGAAATTATTTTGGCCATGCATAATTATTTGGCTTTTAGCACCAATAAAAGATTATCTGCTTTATCCAAGGATCCTGATCCTGAAAAAAATTTCGTTGCATTATTCCAGGAGCAATTTAGGTTTTTTAGCCATAATCCCCATTTTGTCGTCGCTGTTTTCTCCGACGGATTAATGGAAGAAAGTCAACGAACCAATGAAACCTATCTGCGGCTTATGAATGAAAAGATGAAGCACCTGATACCTATCATCATGGAAGGACAGCAAAAGCGCGTCTTTACAAATGCCATAACTACTGATGAAATGATGCATATCGTAATGGGTACTTTTAAGCTACAAATGTTCAAATGGCGGATTGCAAATTTTGAATTTGATATTGTTCGGAATGGTAACAATATGGTGCAATCAATTCTTACGCTTATAAAAAGCCGAGAAGAATGAAAAGTACTACACTTTCACTTCGGTTCACATTCATGCATCAGGTAAGTCCGTAACAAAGGTCGTTGGTGTGATGATATTTGACATAATGGTTGGGCTTCCCCTTCATCGCTTACTAATTTCACGATAAAAAGAATAGAATACAGTGAGCAAATTTTGTTTAAACAAGTTAGTGAATACTTACTTACAATTTGAAATTATGGAACTGGTAAATAAAGATTTTGTTACTACAGCTGGGGAGATTATCAACCAGGCAGGAACAGAAGCCTTGACAATTGACAAATTAGCTGTTAGAATGGGTATTGATCCCGAGGAGCTTTCGTCATTTTTTAAGCATGACACTGATATTCTCGCCATGATGTTACTCTCGTTGGAAAATGAAATGCAACTGTTAATCCATCCTATTTTAGTTAAAAACCAATTGCCTGAGGAGGAAATCAGTGGCATGTTTAAGAAACTTTATGAATTATTCGATCTGAAGCCCTATTTCTTATCAATAATTTTCGCAGCGGAGTTAATGAAACAGAATACTGACCTACAGGATATTTTAATAAGAATACGATCGGCTGCTGAAATTTGCCTATTGCAGCTTGTTAACAAGGGGAAACAACAAAAGACATTTTACACAGGAACAAAAACCAGTGTTTTGGTAAAAAAAATTCTGGCAAGCTTTCGCGTGCTTATGAATGATCAATGGTTAAGTATTAAGATGATCAGGGATTTAGAGATACAAAAAAGTTTAAATGAATAAGATAATGAAGAAGACAAAACTAAAAACAATCGGACAAATGTTCAAAAAGAGGTGCCAACAAACCCACACATGTTTGCAGAAAATCTTTTTAGTAGGGATCATTCTGATAACCAATGTTACCGTACGTGCTCAAACTTTAACCTTGGAGCAATGCATTGGTACTGCATTGCAGTACAACCGAAACATTAAGTTGTCTGAGCAGGATATTTACCTTGCCACTGAGAAAAACAAAGAAACAAGAGGCAACCTTATTCCAAAAATAGTTGGATTGACAGACTATCGCTATTACACCGATCTACCTTACCAAATCATGCCTGCAGCGGCATTTGGAGGAGAGGCTGGCACTTATAAAGAGGTTCAGTTTGGTGTGCCACAAAGCCTGAATGCTAACCTGCAGGTAACTGTGCCAATCTATAATCCAACTGCTTTAGGTGCGGTAAAAAATACACGGATTGCCGCTGAACTTTCAGAATTACAAAAGATCAAAACCGAAGAAGATGTTGTAATGGAAGTTTCAAATGCCTATTACAACGCACAGATCCTGCTTAACCAAATGTCATTTTTGAATAGTAACATGATGAATACAAGAGAATTGGTGCAGACCACCATCTTGCTGCACCAGCAGCAACTTGCCAAAGGTACGGATGTGGACAGGCTGCAATTGCAATTGGAACAGATAACCAATCAAAGAAATACGGTTTCTTCTCAACAGCACCAAGTTCTCAATTCGCTCAATTTTTTGATGGGTAAACCAATTTCTGATTCCATTCAAGTGCTCATTAACGAAAAGGCAACTGTTGTAATGAATTATAAATCTCAGCTTACTACAGTTTTATTGCTAATTGACAAAAAAAATGAGGTTAATACATCCGAGTTAAGGGCACTTCGGAACTCAATACTTCCAACTTTGGGTCTCTATGGAGTCTATGGAACAACAGGATTTGGAACGACGGGAAGCAATAGTTTTTTCAATTTTCATCCAATAGGCTATGTAGGGGCCCAACTTTCAGTTCCGATTTTTAATGGCTTAATTACTAAGCACAGGATTGCTCAGAAAAGGATAGATATTCAGAAAACGAACATTCAAAAAGAATTGGTGGCTGAAAAATCCAAACTCGACATGATTAACGCCGAAATGCAATACACGCTTGCAAGCCAGAATATGGTAACTGTTGGAAGTCAAATAAACCTGGCAAAAAAGATTTATGATAATACCGTACTGCAAAATAAGCTGGGAATGGCAAGTATAACTGATTTGATTTTGGCAGATAATTCGCTGCGCGATGCTCAGCAAAACTACATCATTGCTCTGGTAAGTCTTCGAAAATCGGAGTTGGAGTACAAAAGGGTGACTGGAAATTTGATTCCAATTAAAAATTAAAAATCGCAAATTAAAAAAAAAGCAAATGAAGAATACGATCATTTACATAGTTGTGGCATTAGCATTAATTGCCATCGTTGTATTTCAATTGAAAAGAAACAAAGAAACCACTGTAAACAGGGTTTATCAATACAATAGTGAACAGGCTATTCATGTACAGGCTATCGCACTGAAACTTGAAAGTGTTCAAAATGATGTCTTTTACGCGGGCACTTTTGAACCTAACAAAGAGACAAAAGTAAGTGCTGATATTCAGGGAAGGATCAATACAGTATTGGTGGATGTCGGTAGCATAGTTAAAAAGGGGGAGGCTCTCATTCAATTAGACAACTCCCTGTTGAAACTTCAATTGCAATCCGTTGAAATTCAAATTGAAGGATTGGAGGCGGATGTGAAGCGATATACCGTTCTTGCCAATGCAGATGCAATTCAAGGCATTCAGTTGGAAAAGACGATACTGGGATTAAAATCTGCCAAAGTGCAAATGGCTACTTTGCTTGAACAAATCTATAAAACCACTATTCCTGCACCTTTCCATGGAATTGTTACTGCCAAACTGTCGGAGGAAGGTGCTTTTGCAGCACCAGGCATTCCTTTACTTCAAATCACAGACATCGCAAGCCTGAAATTTACTGTAAATGTTCCGGAACAGGAATTAATTCAGTTTGAAGCGGGTCAACAATACGTTCTTACCTCTGATGCCTATCCTGAAACGGTGTTATTTGGGAAAGTGACGATGATAGGAAGTAAAGCCAATATGGGAAATAGTTTCCCTGTTCAATTTTCAGTAAGCAACACGGCCGACATAAAGATCAAATCAGGGATGTTTGGAAAGGTTCAATTGAAAAACGATGGAAAAGAAAAGTTTATCATCATTCCGGCATCTTCCATTGTTGGAACAAATATTCGGCCACAAGTTTATACCGTAAAAAATGGGAAAGCAACGCTTCAAAACATCATCACTTCAACTCGGTATAAAAATAAAGTATTGGTTATAGGTGGATTAAACGATGGAGATGTGATAATTGCCAATGGATTTATCAATCTTTTTGACGGAGCAAATGTTCTAATAACCAAGAATTAAAATAATATGAACATTACTGAAATTTCAATCAAAAGACCATCGCTGATCATCGTTCTCTTCAGTGTATTCGCCTTGTTGGGCATTATAGGGTTTACAAACCTTGGGTATGAATTGTTGCCTGACTTTAACCAGCCGGTCGTTGTAATCAAAACAATGTACCCTGGTGCTGAGCCAAATGAAGTGGAAACTTCTGTTTCCAGAAAAATTGAGGATGCCTTGTCTAATCTGGAAGGAGTCGACTATTTGGAGACCAAGTCGATGCCGAATGCTTCAGTAATTGTTGCCAATCTGAAGTATGGGACCAATCTGAACAATGCCATGCAGGATGCCCAGCGATATATTGACAATATCCGTAAGGATCTTCCTGTAGATATTTTGAGTCCGGTGATTAGCAAGGTATCACCCAACGATTTGCCCATTATATCGATCAGCGCAGCAAGTAACCTGCCTTCGACAGATTTCTATCAGAAAATGAAAGACGATTATCTTCCTCAAATCCAGCAGTTGAAAGGGGTGGCTGAAATCACCTTGTTGGGTGGCGAAGAACGTGAGATTCAGGTGAAGGCCGATCAGGATAAACTCAAACTTTATAAGCTGTCGCTTTATCAAGTGGTAGAGGCCATTAACCGTTCAGGAATTGATTTGCCTGCCGGAAAAGCACAAACTGAGAAAGAAAGTAATTCAGTCCGGTTAACCGGAAAATTTGCAACCATCAATGACATCATGAATGTTCAAGTGGCCATGCCTGCGCCGGGAATTCCTGTTTATGTGAAAGATGTTGCCATAGTCATTGACGGATTGAAGGAAGTAAGCTCCGTAAGCCGATACAATGGAGTGAATGGAATAGGTCTTTTGCTAAAAAAACAAGGGGATGCCAATGCGGTAGAAGTTTCAAAATTGGTTCACGCGAAGCTCAGACAAATTGAAAGTTCCAACTCCAAATTTGGAGTGAAATTAATTATTGCAGATGATTCTACCGACATGACCATTGCTGCCGTGAATTCAGTGGTTGATGACCTGATTTTAGCGGTAATCCTCGTTTCACTGGTAATGTTTTTGTTTTTAAGGAGCTATCGAAATTCATTGATTGTTTTAATCGCCATCCCAACTTCATTGATTACCGCCTTTGCCATGATGTGGCTGATGGGTTTCACTTTAAATCTGATGACCTTGCTTGCCATGTCGCTTATTATTGGGATCCTGGTGGATGATGCCATTGTAATATTGGAAAATATCCAGAGGCATTTGGATATGGGAAAAGACAAACGAGCCGCTGCCATGGAGGGTAGGATGGAAATTGGGTTTTCAGCCATTTCGATTACCCTGGTTGACGTGGTTGTATTTTTACCCATCCTTTTTTTGCAGGTATTTGTGGCCGATATGCTGAAACAGTTTTCGATCGTAGTAATAACTTCGACTCTTACCAGTTTATTGGTTGGTTTTACTCTGGTGCCCTGGTTGGCTTCCCGAATAGGCAAAAAGGAAGATTTACAGCCGACCAACTTAATAAACCGTTTTCTACTTTGGTTTGAAAGGCAATTAACGGCATTTATTGATTGGTATGGACGTCAGCTGGTATGGGTACTTTGCCATAAACTCATCTTTACCGGAATTGTGGTTTTCCTTTTGGTCATAACAGGGGTCGTGATGAAACAAGGCATCATTGGCAAAGAAATGATGTCAACTGGTGACCAGGGGAAGTTTCGTTTAAATCTGGAATATGACAAAACTACCACTGTTCAGGAAAACAATATAAGAACACATCAGGTTGAAAATTTTATCCTGCAGCAACCTGAAGTAGCTACACTTTTCAGCAATATTGCAGGGCCAAGCACAGGAATTGGAAGTTTGGGTGTTGGTGCTGCCAATCTATCTGAATTTACGATTCAGTTACGGCCTGAAAAGGAAAGGAAAATTAGAACAGAGCCGTTCATGAAATCCCTTCGTGAAGAACTGAAGAAAGAGTTTTCTGGAGTCAACTTTTCAATGTCGGTTTTAGGTCTGCTGCCAAAACAGGCTCCCATCAAAATTACTTTGAGTGGTAGCGATCTGGATTTGGTTATGAAAACCGGTAGTGAGCTGAAAGCAGCTGTTGAGATGATTCCGGGTGCCGACAATGTTCAACTGTCGGTAAAAGAAGGAACCCCTGAGTATAAGGTGATACCCGACAAAGATAAGATGCAGCGATTGGGACTGACAACTGCTTTTGTTGGAATCAATTTAAGGAGCGCTTTTACCGGAAACGATGATGCCACACTAACCGAAAATGGGACAGAATATCCGATCCGAATTTGGTTGGATGATTTTGACCGAAAGAATTTCGAAGATGTGCAACACCTGTCAATCGTGAATCCGATGAACTCGCCTATTCAGGTTTCTCAATTTGCTGAAGTCAAACAATCGAATTCGCCTTCCTTGCTGGAAAGATTGGACCGGCAGCCTTCCATAACCATCACTTCGGAATCGTTTGGACGGCCATCAGGCACACTTGCGGATGAGGCAATTAGATTTCTAAAATCGCATCCACTGCCGGAAGGGGTAAAATTAACCTGGGGGGCAGATATAAAGACGCAAAATGAAAGTTTTGGGGCTCTGGGGTTCGTTCTACTCATCTCATTTATTCTGATTTACCTGATTATGATAGCACTTTACGATAGCTATGTTTATCCGTTCGTTGCGTTATTTGCCATACCGATGGCAGCCGTAGGGGCTTTCCTGGCATTGAATTTATCGTTAAACCATTTAACACTGTTTGCACAATTAGGATTAATCATGCTCATGGGGTTGGTTACAAAAAATGCCATACTGATAGTGGATTTTACTAACCAGTTGAAAGCACAAGGAATGCATTACAAAGAAGCACTGATAATTGCTGGCAAAGAACGGATGCGCCCAATCTTAATGACAACGCTTGCTATGGCAATCGGAATGTTGCCCATTGCATTGGCACAAGGCACAGCAAGTGAATGGAAAAATGGGTTGGCCTGGGTGATTATTGGCGGATTGTTGTCGTCTATGATACTGACTGTCTACTTGGTGCCGATGGTTTACTATGTGGTGGATACAATTAAATTAAAAATTAAAAACGTAGTTATGCTGTTGATTGTTTAGGCTTTACCCCAATTACCTTCTTCCTAAAACAATCAAATAATAAAACCCATATGATTAACATTTTATACTTGTAAGCAATGTTGAAAAATTCATTGTTGGTTATAATTTTACTTTTTCCTGCTCTATCAGGAGTGGGTCAGGTGAGTGAATCCGCTCCTACAGAGATTGGCCTTACGATGATCTCTCAAGTTAGTCAGGGAAATAGCTACATCACCTTCCCAACTGATATTGGGAATATTGAGCCACTTTCGTTTGAAGGTAACCTGATTCCGAATTTTTACCTCCGTCATAGTAAGGATTCCAGATTGATGGGAGTATTGACCCCTCAGATTATTATCCGGATGTATCAGGAATGGTCTTCACCTGTTCGAACTCCAAGTTACATGCCACAAATCACCTTGTATTATCTCCTTAATAGCAAAAACAAGGTCAATAAATTAAGTTTGTTCAGCAGGATAGCGCATCATTCAAACGGACAGGATGGGAGTTTTTTCCTCGAAAGCGGTGAGATCAATACAAAATCAGGTGACTTTGCCACCAATTATTACGAGCAAGGTCTTATCCTGACCAATGTAAACAAACGATTAAAAGCATATCAGTTTTTTAAAACTTCTATTGAGATTCATCCAACAGGATGGATCCAAGAGGAGCTTAAAGGTATTTACTCCCAGTATCGCTGGCACAATGCCCTTTCAATATTCAAGCTTCCGATAAAGAATGAAGGCAATACAACACTCAATGCTAACCTTTCACTCAAGGGAGAAGCTACCTGGATGTTTGGCAATGTAATCAATTCCGATGGTACAAAAATCGACCGGATCAACCTCAGTTTGACTTTTTTTTATCATCCGAGATTTCTGGAAGATATCGGGCTTTTTGTCCAATTCTATCATGGATCAGACTATTACAACATCTACTTCAGTCACAGGCTGGATGTGCTTCGCTTTGGATTCATGACTGAAAAATTAAGGTTTTAATTTTGCGGTTATTCCAAAATCTGTTATTGATGTTGTTATTCAACAGCAGTGGATATTATTCCGCTTTCGTATGACAAGTCAACATAAACAATTAAAAATAATACCATGGAAACAGTTATTTATCAGCCACTCAACAAAGTTATAGAACTAATTTCTGTTGACAGAGAACGTACAAATGTTCTAAGAAAATCAGAGCAAAAAGCCCTGGCATTTCTGGTTCAGCGTATTCCATCATGGATAAGTTCTGATATGCTTACAGGTATTGGATTTGGTGGCAATATCCTTACTTTTTTCAGTTTTTTATTGGCGGCCTATGTGAATACACCCTATCTCTTACTTGGCGTATTGGGTTATGCAATAAGTTGGTTCGGCGATTCACTGGATGGGAGAATTGCTTACTATCGGCATAAAGAACGGAAATGGTACGGGTTCTCGCTTGACATAACAGTTGATTGGTTAGGAGTTATCCTTATGGGGCTGGGGTTTGTTGTTTATACTGAAGGACCATGGGAAATTGTTGGATTTGGCTTCGTGGTACTGTACGGTTGGGAAATGATCACTACTTCGGTTCGATATAAAGTTACAGGCAAATACTCAATAGATTCTGGTCTCTTCGGCCCAACCGAGGTTCGGATTGTTATCTCTTTGATTTTATTAGGAGAAGTGCTTTTAAAGGGTTCAATTCAATATGCTTCTCTTATGGCAACATTTATCTTGTTAATAATGAACATTATAGACACAGTGAAATTATTGAAGCTTGCAGATGAATACGATAATGAAGAAAAAAAGCAGAACAGATATTAGAAAATGGCATAAGAAATTGCTTGTGTTCATAAAGGCCCAGTTCTCGGCATTTTTAGGTGGAGTTGTAGATTACCTCATTATGATTTTCTGCACGGAGATCTTTCATATACATTTTACCATAAGTATTGTAATAGGCGGGGTGATTGGAGCTATTGTAAATTATAGCTTAAATAATAAATGGACTTTCTATTCAAAAGACATACCGTATAAAAATTCAGTGCCAGAGCAGCTGATAAAATTTGTTCTTGTTGTAATTAACAGCATTCTTTTAAAATCCTCGGGGACCTATTTTATAACGACCTTTTTGGGATTCGATTACAAAATCAGTCGAATTGCTGTTGATTTATTTGTATCAATTGTGCTTAACTATACGCTTCAAAAATACTGGGTTTTTAGGAAATTGAATTATCATAAAACAGAATATGGCAGCATTTAATCATATCAAAAAGCCAATCATCTGTCTCTTTTTTTTCCTTTCATCTTTGGCTTGTTTGTCGCAAACCATTCAAAAGGAGATTTTTAATGGGACAGTACTTGATTCGCAGACCAATGAACCTATGGCTTATGTATACATTTATCTGCCAGATTATGAGGACGGAACTATTACGGATCTAAAAGGAGCATTTACAATCAGGGTGAAAAATTTCATATCCTCCAAAAACAAGGTTTTAGCATCATGCGTCGGCTATAAATCTAGAATTATTTTTCTGTCGAAGAATGCCAAAAGTATTGTAATTAAAATGGATCAGGAGCTCCAGATTTTACAGGAGGTGGTTGTGAAAAAACAAAAATATCAAAACAGAAATAATCCTGCAGTTGATTTAATTGAAAAAGTCATTGCCAATAAAATGCAAAACAGCATCGAAGCTTTAGATTACTATGAAAATGAGAAATATGAAAAAGTTCAATTTGCTATCAACGACATTACTCAGGATTATCAGAAGAAAAAAATATTCAAACACTTTCAGTTTGTGTTTGAAAACATAGATTCAGTCAAGAACAATGGGAAAAAGATATTGCCGATATATTTAAAAGAGGTAATTTCTAACTATTCTTATCAGCGCTCGCCGCACAAAGTAAAAGAAGCCATAAAAGCTCATAAAGTTGTTACAATTCCGGGTGTTGATAACAAAGGGATTGAAGAAAACATTAAATATTTGTACCAGGATATCAATATCTTCAATGAAAATATCTTATTGGTATCCAATCAGTTTTTGAGCCCAATTGCCTCTTCTGCAACATCTTTCTATCGTTATTATATAGTAGATACGATAAAATCAGGCAACGAAGAATGCACAAGAATGCATTTTGGCTCAAGGAATAAAAGTGATTTCCTTTTTCAAGGTTATTTATATATAACCACGGATGGTCTTTATGCAATTAAAAGAGTTGAATTGTCTGTTAATAAGGATATTAATCTGAATTGGGTAACTGGCATAAAAATTATCCAGGAGTTTGAAAGGGCCGGAAATGGCAAATTGATTTTGTCGACTGATCAGACCTCTGTCAATTTTGGAATTAATAAAAAAAACAGGGGACTTTTCGGTCAGAAACTGGTTAGATACTCACATTATGGCTTTACGCCTCCAGAAGATGAAAAACGATTTTTCAAAGGGGAAAAGGTTGAAATACTGGACAGTGCAAAATATAGGAATGACTTATACTGGAGAAGTTCGCGCCCAATACCACTTAGTAAATCCGAAGCAGGTACTTATACCGCTATGGACAGTATTGTAAATGTTCCGGCTTTTAAACGTATTAAGAATATTGTTTCCCTCGTTTTATTTGGATATACTGATTTGGGTAAATTCGAAATCGGACCTGTCAATACTTTTTATATGTACAATCCGATTGAAGGCTTTCGTTTTAGATTTGGAGGCAGAACCACATATAAGTTCAATAAGCGTTTTAGTTTAGAGACTTATGGCGCTTACGGATTTACCGATCAGCGTTTTAAGTATTATCTGGGAGGTACCTGGTCTATTCTGAAAAAGGACATCATGCAATTCCCATCAAAGAATTTTAAAATCAGCATTCAAAACGAAACACAGCTTCCAGGTCAGCAAATGAAATTTCTGATGGAAGACAATTTTCTCTTGTCCCTCAAACGAGGTGTGAACGATAAAATTTTCTATAACAAAACAATTTCCATAGAAAATCTCATTGAATATAAGAATCATTTTTCATATACACTTGGATACAGATATACTGATCAGGCGCCCGGGGGGAACCTCTATTTCAATTATACAGATTATTCATCGCAAAATAACGACGTCAATAGTTTGAGTATATCAGAATTCTTTATCAATTTACGCTATGCACCCAACGAAAAATTTTACCAGGGAAAAACCTATCGTGTTCCAATAATGGGGAAATACCCTGTTTTCGAAGTAAAGTACATTGCCGGTTCAACTGCCTGGGGGAATAATTACAATTATCAAAACCTGCGTTTTTCTATCCGAAAGCGGTTCTATTTCTCTGTGCTGGGTTATTCGGATATTGCATTGGGGGGTGGAAAAATCTTCGGAAAAGTTCCCTTTCAATTGTTGAATATACCTCAGGCAAACCAATCCTACTCCTATCAGATAGAGTCATACAATATGATGAATTTTTTGGAGTTTGTAACTGATCAATACGCATCCTTGTTGGTTGATTATTCTTTCAATGGATTTTTTCTTAATAAAATTCCTGTTGTAAAAGGATTGAAATTGAGAGAAGTCCTAACTTTAAAAGTATTGTACGGCAATGTTACCAAAACCAATGATCCTTCTCAACAAGCCGATCTATTCAGATTGCCAATTGAGACAAACGGCACCCCGATTACTTATACACTTGGCAGAACTCCATACATTGAAGGAAGCATGGGAGTGAGTAATATCTTCAAATTCTTCAGAATTGATCTTGTTAGACGGTTCACTTACCTGAATAATCCCAATGTGTCAGAATATGGAATAAGAATGAGATTTAAATTTGATTTCTAAAATGAAATATCAGTTGCTAACAGGGATTGTATTCATTGTCAATCTGTATGTTACTCAAGCGCAGATAACTTATCCAGTGCCACAAAAGACTGGTAATATGTTATTTTATCTTCAGCGATCGTTTAATAAAAATACCATAGTTTTTGAAACAGAACTCCTGGCAGATAATATACTAAACAGTGAAAGACCTGTTAAGATGCATTGGATACGGTATGAAGAAGATGGCCGGATTTCGGAATTGTCTTTTCTTCAGCGAAAGATTTTTGGAATGAGATGTACATCGATTGATGACACAAAATCTTCCTTCCTGCTAATAAACAGCAGAATGAGCATACTGAAAATTATTGTTAGAAAATCATCCTTAGGCAATTATAAAGCGTATTTAGAAATTAACAAGCAGATGACTGAGCTTGAACGGGTATTTATCAAAGCAACCAATAATTCATTTGGGATACCAATTTCATTTGAATACATTGAGGTTTCTGGTATCTTGACTGAAAGTGGCAGATTCAATATTGAAAGAATAATGCTGTAAAATATAGAAGGAATACGAAAATGCATAATTAATAAATAGCACCTCACTTATGGACAAAAGAATAAAAAAAACGGAAGATAAAATATTGCAGGCGGCAAATATTGTATTCCTATTATACGGATATCATGGTGCAACACTCCAGCAAATTGCGACACAAGCTGATGTTAACAAAGCAGCAATTCACTATTACTTCCGCTCAAAGGAAATGCTTTACTTCAACGTTGTAAAAAATATACTTAATCTGTTCCAAGATGGAGAAATTCAGTTTATTACAGATAAAAAGCGATTTGAAAAAAGCGGATGGTTCCTTTTTACTGAGTTGTATAACAATAAAGAGTTATTTTTAAGTAAAGTAAAAGAGTCAAATCCGGACGATTGGGACAAAAAAATAAATCAAATAAAGAAGTGGCTTGAATTTTCTTATAATGAAAGCTCGATGCTAAGTGATACGTCAGATTGACTACGAAAAATCGATGAAATTTCTGGATGAAATTATTTATTATAGTTACGACTTAATCTGACAGTCAGGGTAAATCAATTCGTTTAAAAATAAACAAACTTCCGTACCTGTTTTTCAGCACGAAACCTCCAAAATCCCCCAAATCCTGGCGTCTTCCTGGCGTGAAACAAAAAACACCTACAAGTCGACCTTGTAAGTGTTTGATTTTGAGAGTGGGCCCAGTAGGGCATGATCCTACGACCCCCTGATTATGAGTCAGATGCTCTAACCAACTGAGCTATGGGCCCTAAAAAATTCCTGGTGGAATTTCGGATTGCAATTTTAGTCAATTGTACGGTATTTCGCAAATGTTTTGTGCAATTTAAATGGCAGGGATCACTTTTAGCAGCATATTTATCACATTGTGAACATTGTGGCCAAAAACTTTGAGGATCTCTTCCCAGGATACCGGCTCTTCATCCTCTTTCCAGCTGTCAAAGTCCGTCGCCATGGCAATGGCAGCATAGGGAATTCCCAGCTCATTGGCCAGGATGCATTCGGGTGCTGTACTCATGTTGATCATGTCTCCTCCCCAAAGCCTGAACATCCGGGACTCGGCCCGTGTCGAAAAACGAGGCCCTTCTATGGTGATAATGGTTCCTGCCGGATGAATCTTCAACCCTAATCCATGGCCTGCAGCAATTAGTTTATCCCTGAGTATCTTGTCGAAAGGATCGGCCATCGGTGTGTGGTTCATCGCTCCTGCCTTGAACGAATCGAAGAAAGTGACTTCACGATGACGGGTGAAATCGATGAACTGATCCGGTATGACAAGGTCTCCCCTTCCAATATTTTCACGCAGACTGCCACATGCCGTTGTTGCCAGTATATGGGTGCATCCCATTTCTTTGATCGCCCAAAGGTTCGCCCTGTTGTTGACATTCGTAGGGGTGACTGTATGATGACAGCCATGCCTGGACAGCAACACCACCTCAGTATTTCCTATATTCCCACAAATGAAATCCGAACTGGGATCCCCATAGGGCGTTTCAACCGTCTTACGCTCCGCATGCTTAATGATTTCAGGATTCTCCAACCCTGATCCACCTATTACCGCAATTTTTGTCATTTGTGCCCTCCAATTATTTCATTTTTTTCGTATTTCTATGTATTTCAAATACTTAACAACTATACCCTATTTCAATACAACAAATCCAAATTTCCCGCCTTTCTATTTCAATGAAAGTATGGCAAAGGCTGCCTCCTCAACTGTCTTTCCAAATGAAATCAGACCCTCCTCATGTCCTCCCATTACGATGACTTTCTTGTCCAGCGTATCCGGTAATTTCATGATCCTGCCGATCTCTTCTGCCATTTCCGGAGTACCATATGCAACTTTATCATCAGTTGTCGGAAGTGCATTCCTGTATTTATTCCAAAGCTCACGATTGTGGATATGTACGACAGCAAGGGCTTCAGGATTCGCCAGGTAGATGGCTGAATGGCTCATGGATTCGGCGGATGCCTTGATAAGTCCCCTGCACCGGATGGAGTTCAACACCGGTTCACAGCGTTCAACCAGGGAATAATGTTCCTGACTGAGATTCGGGAGGTTTCCTGTTGAGGTACCTGAAATATAAAACAGATCACTCCCGGGTAAGCGAACCGAGATGTTCCCATAACCAATTCCATCGGGATAAACTCCTATCAACTTCTTGTCCCACAATAGCTTCCTCCATTTATTCAATGGCAAAAAAAGCTCCTGCTGAATGGTGATTTCCTCCTTTTCAAGGTGACAATCAAATTTCACCGATCCTTCTTCCGGTTGGGAGTGATGCATATTGTTTGTTTAACTGGCTGTCAATAATTGTGTTCAGGCATTAATATCCCTGTCTTCCAGGAAATAAATTCAATATTTCTTCTTCATTGGCCATGCAAATGCCCCTCTCTGTAATGAGTCCGGTCACATATTTCGAAGGAGTGACATCAAAGCCGTAATTTGCCACAGGGGATTTAGCGCTCATAATATTGACCCTTCCGACTGAGCCATCATCCAATAACCCTTCCATCCAGCTAACTTCCTCAGCATCTCTTTGTTCTATGGGGATTTCCAGGATTCCGTTTCTCATGGTAAAATCGATCGATGAGGAAGGGAGCGCCACGTAAAACGGGATTTGATTGTCGAAGGCGGCCAAAGCTTTCAGGTAGGTTCCGATTTTATTGGCCACATCGCCGGTTGAAGTGGTCCGATCACTTCCCACGATGCACAGATCTACTTTCCCGTGCTGCATCAGGTGACCTCCGGCATTGTCGGGGATCACAGTATGGGGCACGCCTTCCTGCGACAATTCCCAGGCTGTCAGCCTTGCACCCTGGTTCCTTGGCCGGGTTTCATCCACCCAGACATGTAGCGGAATTCCCTTTGCAAATGCTTTGTAGATGGGCGCTGTGGCTGTTCCCCAGTCGATGCAGGCCAGCCACCCTGCGTTGCAATGTGTCAGAATATTGACCGGTTCGCCGTTTTTTTTGCGGCTGATTGCTTCGATAAGTTTGCATCCAAAATCGCCTATAGCTTCCGACCAGGCTATTTCCCTGGTCTTCAATCTGTTTGCCATATCCAATGCCAGTTTTACAGCATCAACACGGGATGGACAACCTTGAAGAGACGAAACCATTTCATCGACAAGAATAGCGAGGTTTACGGCAGTAGGCCGTGCCGACTTAAGATAAGAAGCAGTGGTTTCCAGACTATCTTTCCAGTTTGCTCCCCGATCATTGATGATTCCCAGGTAGACACCGAAAGCCCCGGTAACGCCTATCAGGGGGGCTCCGCGGACTGTCATATTTTTGATGGCATCAAATGCATCTGACGGAGTAGCCAGGTCAACAATCCTGAATTCGAAAGGCAACAGCCGTTGGTCAATAACCTGAATCACTTTGCTGTTTTCGGGATGAACCCAGATTGTATGATAATTTTTACCGTTGACGCGCATTGGTGCAACTTAAACTAAACGTATTACGAAATGATTTTCCCTCTTTTTTACAATCCTGTAGCAAAATAGCAGGTAGCTTCAATAAATATTTAACCGCAAAGTGCGCAAAGTAAATACAAAGAACACAAAGTAAATTCTGGATTCAAATTCTTTGCGCACTCTGCGAAAATCCTCTGCGCCCTTAGCGGTTAAAAATTTTGCCTGTTTAGGGAGTTACTTTTTTAATCCTTGCTGAAGGCAGCATCAAAGGCAAGGTTACTGGGTGAAAAATCGATCCTTTTCACAAAGGCGCAAGATTCGGAGGCACCCATTTCACGGTCCATGCCGCTGTCTTCCCACTCAACGGAGAGTGGACCGTTGTATCCGATATCGTTCAGTGCCCTGATGATATTTTCAAAATTGATACGGCCACGTCCGACACTTCTGAAATTCCAGTACCTGCGGCTGTCGCCGAAATCAAGATGTCCGCCGAAAACTCCGGAAGTCCCCGGATGTTCGTTCCATCCTACATCTTTCATGTGGACATGGAAAATCCTTTCTGCAAAAACATAGATAAACTTGGTATAGTCAACTCCCTGGTAACCAAAGTGGCTGGGGTCAAAATTAAACCCGAAAGCCGGATGGTTGTCAACCGATTTCAGTGCCCTGCGTGCACTTTCAATATCAAATGCAATCTCGGTAGGATGAACTTCGAGGGCGAATTTTATTCCCAGTTTCTGGTATTCGTCCAAAATGGGTTTCCAACGTTTGCCAAAATCAGCGAATCCCTTGTCAATCATCTCAGTAGTGACCGGCGGGAAAGAATAGAGCAGGTTCCAGATTGAGCTTCCGGTGAAACCGTTTACAACCTTCAATCCTAGTCTTTTGGCAACATGAGCTGTTTCAATCATCTCAGCAGCAGCCCTTTGGCGAACACCTTCCGGATCACCGTCACCCCAGATATAATCGGGAAGGATACTTTTGTGCCGAAGGTCGATGTTGTCGCAGACTGCCTGTCCGACGAGGTGGTTTGAAATAGAGAACAAACGCAGGTTGTACTTTTTCAGCAATGCAAGCCTTGCATCGCAATAGGCCTGGTCTGCCTTGCTGATCTCGATATGATCACCCCAGCAGGCTAGTTCCAGTCCGTCGTAGCCGAACTCAACAGCTTTCTTTGCTACATCTTCCAGAGTCAGATCAGCCCATTGGCCGGTAAAAAGAGTTACAGGACGTTTCATACTATATACTTTTGTTTTTAAATTTTAGAATTTCACCCACTTAACAGTATCATCATAACCAGCCTTAACAACGGCATCGATAAACCTCATTCCCCGGATGCCATCTTCAACTGTAGGGAAATCAAGCCACTCCGGTTTGGGAGCCTGTCCGTTCATTTTAGCCCTTACTGTAAAAGAAAAATTACGGTAAATGTTGGCAAATGCTTCGAGGTAGCCTTCAGGATGTCCGCCGGGTGTACGTGTATTGTGCTTGGCAGCTGCACCCATATAACCATTTCCTACCCGGACAATTTCTGTTGGCCTGTCGCTCCATTTCATCAGCAGCGTATTCGGCTCATGCTGGTGCCATTCAAGTCCGCCTTTCTCACCATACACCCTTATCTTCAATGAATTTTCTTCACCGGCAGCGATCTGGGTGGCCACCAGTACTCCCTTTGCACCGTTGTCGAAACGAAGAAAGGCGGCACCATCGTCATCCAACTGTCTGCCTGGCACAAAAACATTCAGCTCAGCACAAAGTTCAACGGTTTTGAGACCTGTCACATATTCCGCCAGGTGGTGGGCATGTGTACCAATATCACCCATACATCCGGCCTTACCCGAACGTTTTGGGTCAGTTCTCCAGGATGCCTGGGCATTTCCGGCATCTTCCTGTTTGGTGGAGAGCCAGCCCTGGGGATATTCAACATAAACTTTCCTGATCTCGCCTAAATCCCTTCTTCTGACCCTGGCTTTTGCTTCCTTAATGGCAGGATATCCTGAATAGGTATGTGTCAATGCAAGCACCAGCCCTGTCTGCTCAATCCTGGCTTTTAATTTCAAAGCTTCATCCAATGTAAAAGTGATTGGTTTGTCCACAACAACGTGAAAACCAAGATCCAAAGCCATCATTGCCGGATCAAAATGAGCGAAATTTGGAGTTACAATGGTTACAAAATCCATTCTTTCTCCTTCAGGAAGTAAAACCTCCTTTTCGAACATTTCCCGGTAGGTGTTATAAATCCTGTGTTCCGGCAGGTAATAAGATAATCCGGAACTATGTGAAATAGCCGGATCTATGCTGAAACATCCGCAAACCAGTTCAATCTGGTTGTCCATTAAAGCTGCAAGACGGTGGATTGCCCCGATAAAGGCATCGCTTCCGCCACCGACCATACCCATTCGCAATTTACGATTCATGTGTTCTTTTTTTTGGTTATTGTTGCCTCTTGAAATATCCTGATAATCATTTCCGGTTAGCCCCGACATGTCGGGATATTTATTCCAGGTTGATTGATTTGAATTAAACTTTGGGGATTAAAGTTAAAAAAAAAGTGAACCAAAGTATAGAAAAGTCGCTAAAGTGACCTAAAATTATGTAGTTCAGAGATATCGGCATGATGATCTGAGTTTTAGGCATTTTTACGCATTCTCAGCTGCTTTTTGTTAATAAATTCAGGAATCATTGCAGCTTTCTATCGTTTGAGAGTAGGAATGGTTTTATATTTTTGGCAAGGAGAACGGAGGACGGGATTGGACGATACGACGGTACGAGGAGTCCGGATAATGGGACCAGGGGACTGGGAGACGGATTAAAATGTTTTAAATGAAATATTTTGAATGAAAAAATTGAAGCCTAAAGTTGTAAAGAAAGCTAAGCTGACAGCGACAATTATTGTCGTTTTGATTTCTGCATGGGTTCTTACAGGCATTGGCATATGGATTGATATTAAAATTACCAACTGGAGAAGGCTAAGTGAGATAAAAGAGGTGAATGCCGGAAGTTATCAGACTTTCAACCGTTTTATTGATGACATTGAAGACCAGACGGAGTGGAACGTTGTGATTATAAGTGGATTAAGATCAAAAGCAAAACAGAAAGAGTTATTGCGGGAGAATTCCAGGAATGCGTCAGTTGATAAAAGCCGTCATGTGCTTGGAAGAGCCATTGATATCAATCTGTACAGGAAAAACTGGTTGTGGCGGGTCTGGCTGAAAAAATTCAATTCCAAGAAAGAATGGCGAAACACAGGGGTAGTCAGAATTTCTGAAAAATATGGTTTGCTATGGGGTGGAAGCTACAGGAGCTACCATGATCCTGTTCACTTTGAGATTAATTAGCCGGGGACGGGCGGAAGAGCAACAGGGGAAAAGATAGGAGTTATAAGATATGAGTTATGAGATATGAGTTATGAGATATGAGATATGAGATATGAGAGCCGGGAAAACGGGTGTAAAAAAGGAACTCCGAAGATAATCATATTGAAAATCTTCGGAGTTCCTTACTTTATCCTTTATCCTTTATCCTTTATCCTTTATCCTTTACCCTTTCTTTTCCTCTTTGGGTTTTCCCGGTACAGGAACGGTGTAAGCTTTCAGATCATAAGAGCCAAGTTCCAGTTTGGCCGGCAAAAGGCTGACTTCTGAATTGAAAATTTGATCGTAGGTTATCTCATTGCCTGTATAAGCAGATTCACGGCCCATAATGGCTGTAAGGCATGAAATAGTTGTTTCAACTGCCTGGTTAAGAGGCTTATTGGCGCGAATATGATTGATGAAATCAACATGTTCAAGAGTATAAGGATCTGTTTGCTTGTACTCGGCTTTCTCCTTCGCAACATCAGTTTTCCAGATCACATTTCCCTGCAGATCCTTGATTTCGTGGTTGTTTTCAGCGCCAGCGCTGGTCCATGATCCCTTTGTACCCTGGATAAATTCAGAAACATTGTTTTTTGTTCCGTCAATCTGGCGGCACATGCTGTGCATATGAATACCACCTTCATATTCAAAATCAACACTGAATTCATCATACTGGTCACCGGTAAGTCTCCTGTGACGAGCACCGAAGGCTACACATTTTACAGGCTTCTTCCCGGTAAACCAATTGAATACATCAATATTATGAACGTGCTGCTCAACAATATGATCTCCGGAAAGCCATTTCCAGTTTACCCAGTCGCGAACCATCAGTTCCATATCACTCCAGCCTGCCTCACGATTCCTGTACCATAGCATGTTCTGATTCCAGTATACAACACCTGAGACGATTTCTCCGATCAATCCGGCCTGAATCTGTTTGAATGATTCAACATATTTTCTCTGGTGGTGGCGCTGTGTTCCGGTAACAACAACCAAACCCTGTGACTCTGCCTTTTTGGCTGTTGCCATAATGGACCGTGCACCAGGACCATCAACACAAACAGGTTTTTCCATAAATACATGCTTACCGGCTTCTACCGCTGCTTCAAAATGAGTTGGTCGGAAAGCGGGGGGTGTGGCTATGATGACGAGGTCAATATCAGATGCAAGAACTTTTTTGTAATTGTCGAAACCGGTAAAACATTTGTCGTCCGGAATTTCTACCTGGAATTTTTCTTTCAGGGTTTTGCGGCAACCGTCAATACGATCCATAAAAAGATCGCCAAGGGCAACGATCTGCAGGTTCGGACCTGCACTCAGGAAATTCACGGCAGCACCTGTAGCTCTGCCGCCACAACCGATCAAACCGGCTTTGAGTGGTTTGCCATCATTGGCAAAATCTGTAAGTTCAGGAATATATGCATTTGCCAGGTTGGCAATTGGGACAAGGACCGGAGCTTTTTCTCCCCCACTACAGGAAGCGAGAATGGTTCCTGCACCCAATGTACTGGCTGCTCCTACTACGGCGGCACTCCTGAAAAAATCTCTTCTGTTAACCGAATTTTTTTTACTCATAATTTTGGTTTGTTAATATGTTGAACTGAATTGAACTAAAAATCATTAATTAAATATTTGATAATCAATTTTATGATCATATAGAATCCGAAGATACAGAAAAATATTCTGAACTCTCCGATTTAGGGAAAAAGTTACCCAAATATATTATTTAGAGACTGTTTTCCTGGTATTTTACGGGCTTCAATTTCAAAAAATATTTCGTCCCGACCCAACAGACCTGAAAATTTATTTCAGCCCGTCTGCTTCACATACAACCCTGAAACCAATACCTTTGATGTCAGAAAACCACCAGATACTCTTAGGCTGTTGGGGATCCGTTTTGAGCCAGTTGGCTGTCTGGGTAAAATCCCTGGCAGCTGAGCGCAACTCATCTGCCTCCGAAATGTAACTACCTCCCCTGACCACATGTTCTTCACCAGATTCCGGACCTTTAGGATCCGTAACTGAACTGCCGGTTAATTTGTACGCGTCCGGCTTATACCAGTCGGAGCAGTATTCAGCAACGTTTCCGGGCAGGTTTTTCAGCCCGAAAGGATTTGGTTTGACAAATGAAGGTTCCTGGGTTTTGGATGAGGAGTTAAGTGCATAAACGACATAGCGGTTGATAAAAGTTGTGTCCACCCCAAATATTTTATTTCGCAAACCCTTGTCCACGAACCTTCTGGGATCACCTTTGAAGAAATAGGGCGTCTCACTTCCGCTTCTGCATGCATATTCCCATTCGGCTTCTGTCGGGAGACGGTATTTTTTCCCGGTAATCTTGGAAAGCCATTGGCAGTAGGTCTGTGCACCATAATGAGTCATGGTGATCGCCGGCCTTAATCCGCTGCCCCATCCCTGGTCCGGTATTCCGAAAGGAGGTGTCGGTCCGCTGATGGCATCCGGATTGTTGGCATTTTTCTCCATCACCATCACTGGATCGAGCCTGCCTTCCGACATGGTGGAAGCATAAAATGCCCAGTATTCATCCCAGGTAACCTCAACTTCGCCCATGAAGAATTGCGTGACGGTTACGGTGCGCACCGGACCCTCATCTTTCTTCCTCAGCGGCTCGTTTTCCTCACTACCCATTTTAAATGTACCGCCTTTGACAGGCACCATGTTGAAAGAGACGGCAGTATTTGGAATATGCTCGGTAAATTTTGTAAATGAGGTCACAGGAGTTGGCTCCGTGAACACCTCATTTGAGGCGGCCGCCACTGGAATACCCTGCATTTTCTGGTGCTTGTAATTAGGGTTGTAATGTCCAACGTCAAGGTGACAGTTTATGCACTGAAGTTTCAGCTTTTCGGCATTGTTTTCATAGTAGAGGTGGGCCGTTCCACCTTCAGTTGACAGACCTTTGGAGAAAAGAGTCTGGTGACATTTTATACAGGATTCATTGTAAACGATCTTTACAGCATGTTCCAGCCCTCTTTTAGCCTCCCAGTTAAAAGATGCGCTATCTTTGAAATAGAAGCCATACAAATCACTTAATCCTGTCTTAGCTTTTACTGCCAGGTATTTAAAACTACCTTTCGGTGGAAGGTGGCACTCCACGCAATGGATTTTTACACCACTCTTGTTGTAGTAGTGGGTGGATTTTTTCCATGAATCCTCAGCATGAGGGTGAATATGGCAGGAGGCACAATAATTGTCTGAATTGGTAAGAGTCAGCGCTTTTTCACCGCCCCAAATCAGAATCAATCCAAAGACCAGTCCTGCAAGAAAAAGTGTACCGATTAATTTCTTCTTAACTTTGTTAGTCATGACAGAATTCAGGCTAAAAAACCCGGATTAACAGTTTGATATTAAGGATTATTGCCTGAAATTACGGAGGATAATGATAACTGCCTGCTGCCCCTTATGAATCTTCCGACATAAAATTGTCGTCCACGATAACAGCCATTTTTATATTGAGCAGATGTAATAACCTTTGAATTTTTAGGCAAAACATCCAAAATTAAGAAATAAATACGGCAAAAACTGAGTGAATATGCCTATTTAGAACCATTATTAAATATAAAAAGCTAAAGTGTGAACATGAATAGTGGCTGACTGCAATTTCAGGATTTGTAGGCTATCATGGTTACCTGTGGTGGCAACTGGAAGCCATCTTCCATTATTTTTTCCTTTAGGGCCCATCCGCGGGATTCAAAAGAGTGTTTTTGCGGTAAATCACCCACAGAAGCAATCATATCGTCAATTATATGAGAAAACTGCCAGATTTTTTCTTTGGAATTCAACAAGGCAGGTTCATCAGCAGCTATAATTATTTTCTCCACATCAACATGAGCCTCCCTTACCAGGTCGAAAATCTCCTGCCTGGTGTAGCTATGCCGGTGGTATATACCATTTGCCGTATCAATATCAGATTTCAGGGTATGATATTCAAGGTGAGACTCTTGTGCGGGGTTTAGTCCGTCACAGACGGTTTCATTGATCAGCAGCCTCCCTCCTGAAACCAGTACCCTCATCATTGACTGAATCGATTTTACCGGTTGTTCAAAATGGTGAATCGAGTTGGAAACAGTTACAAAGTCAAAATAATTTTCTTCAAACGGAATTTTACGGACATTTCCCAGGACCAGGTCAACCTTGTACGGGAACAGCCTGTTTTTGGCAACAACCAGACTCTCCTTACTGGGTTCCAGTCCGGTAGCTGAGTCAAAAGATGCCACTGAATCCAGTACAAAACGAAGAAATTCGCCCTTTCCGGTCGCTACATCCAAAAGATGTCCGATGCAGGCATTCTCCAGGTAAGATCGAAGTTCACTGAGCTGATACATAAGGCTATAAAACAATGGGGGTAAGCAGAATACTCATGAATGCCATGACAACTTACTTTCGAAAGGATATTCCGGAGGCTTACCAGGGTTAGGTTAGGCAATTATTTCACGTCAAAGCTGGCGGTACCAATATTGTTGCCATCTGCAAAAATGTCGATGGTATACTGACCCGGAATCAAAGGTGACTCACCGGTGTTGTCCCAATAGATGCTGACAGGGAGTTCCATGCCTTCATATTCAACCTCCCGCATGGCGGAATAAGGGATTTTAAGCCCTTCAAATTTAAATAGGTCCTTGTCGGATTTGGTCAACAGCAACTGATCAGGCCGCTGAATGCGCAAATATATATTTTTGGAACCTCTTTTGGCTGTGAGGTTTTTGCTCAGTGTAAAGTCAACCTTGATGCTCTCAATCTTTGAGGCTTTGCTTTGTGCTTTGCCTTTTTTATTGATCCCTGTAGCACTCAAATTTAACGCTTCGAGCGTAGCAGCCAATGTCACTGTCTGTTCCAGTTTTTTCTTCTCCTGCTCCAGTGACTGGTTTTGGGTTTTAACGTCAGTTACTTCCTGTTTGACGTTCTGGTTTTCCGCCATCAGGCGCTGATTTTTCTGATTAAGGCTGTCAATTTGAACCACATAATCGCGCATAATTTTTCTTAGGGTATTCATTTCATCGCGATATTTGGATATCTGCCTGAAACTTGTACTCTTAACCTGCTCGATCTCGGTAAGCAGTTCCTTTACTTTATTCTGGGCGCCTTCAAACTGAATATTCAGATTGGTATTGTTTCGCTTCAGTGAGTCGTAACCAAGAACCATTGTATTAAGCTCCGTTTCAATGGCAGCTTTTTCCTGTTTCAGCTGGGCGGTGACCTGGGCATGTTCGCTTCGCTGCCAGAAAAGAATCGCAACCACAATAACAAGCAAAATGGCCATAAGGATGACCAGTGCATTTTTCCTGGGATCCGAGGGAGTATTTTTGTTTTCCTGCGTAAACATGATAGTGTGATTCAAGTTGATTTCAACGACAATATTAAGAATATTTTGCCCTTTATCAAAAAGTTAACAGTCAGGAATGTTTGAAACCTGATAGATTTCTTAGCGTAAATTAAAGTGCCAGGTGCGAACCGGAAGAGCAAGGGTACAAGATAAGATAATGTAAGGGTTTCCCTGGTTTTGTTCCTGAAATTTTCCTCAAACGTATCTCATTATGAAGTTATCAGATATACGCAAGAATTACTCAAGAGCTGTTCTTAACGAGAAATCTCTTCATGATCCGTTTCCCCTGTTCGAAAAGTGGATGGAGGAAGCCATTGAAGGCAAGGTAAATGAACCTACGGCCATGATGTTAAGCACTGTTTCGGAAGGTCACAAACCATCATCCAGAATTGTTCTGCTGAAACTGCTTACCAGTGAAGGATTTCATTTCTTCACCAACTACAATAGCAGGAAAGGCAATGAGATCAAGTCAAACAGTCATGTAGCACTGCTTTTCTTCTGGCCTGAGCTGGAACGTGAAGTCAGGATTGAAGGAGTAGCAACTTACTCATCTGCAGAAATATCTGATCAATATTTTAAGGAAAGGCCCTATGAAAGCCAGATCAGTGCAATTATTTCTCCGCAAAGTCAGACAGTCGAAAGCAGGGAAGTACTTGAAAAACAATGGAAAGAGAAGGAAATCAGTTCCATAGGAGAGAAACTGGAGCGGCCGGCAGGATGGGGTGGTTATTTCGTTCAGCCCGAAAGGATCGAATTCTGGCAGGGCCGTCCCAACCGGCTTCACGACAGGATCCTCTTTGAAAAACAGGACGGGAAATGGGAGCTGTCGCGGCTGGCGCCGTGAGGAGGAGTTTACGAGGGTATGACTTTACGAGGGTACGAGGGGATGAGGGTATGTCATGTATTAGCATATTAACACATTTGGGTTTTCCCTTATCTCATGTCTCATGTCTCATGTCTCATGTCTCATATCTCATATCTTGATGGTTAGCCTTTTCGGGTATTCCGGTAAGGCCTAAGTTCCTTGCTCTTTGGATTGAAGGCAAAAGGACTTTTCTTTTTTCTTTCCCTCTCTTTTTTATCATGGAATCCTCCTTTGAAATCCTTGTCGGCTGCCTTTTTCTGTCGATCAAGCTCCCTGGCGATTTCCTGCATCTCGCCCCTGCTTGAATCGACAATTTCAACCTCTTCAGGTATGGGTAGTTCGGGAATTTCCATGCGAATCAGCTCTTCGATATTTTCGAGGTGAAATTCCTCATCCGGTTTCAGGAAGGAGATGGCAACCCCTTCGTGGTGCGCCCTGGCGGTCCGGCCGATCCTGTGGACATAATCCTCATAATTGGTTGGCAGGTCAAAATTGATAACGTGACTGATTTGTGAAACATCAATTCCCCTGGCAGATACATCCGTGGAGATCAAAACCCTTACGTTGCCCTCTTTGAAAGCCTGTATTGCGTTTATTCTCGTATTTTGGGCCTTATTGGAATGAAGTATCCTTACCTCACCCTCAACTTTCCGGTCCAGCACTTTGAAAACAAGCTCGGCATTTTCTTTGGTGGCGCAGAATACGATGACCCTTTTGAAGTCTTCCTTATTGGTTAACAGGTAATTGATAAGGTTCAGCTTACTCCTGAAATTTGGAAGGCGGTAAAAATATTGTTCCACCTTATCGGCCGTAGTCGCGGAAGGTGCGACCTCCACCCTGGCAGGGAAGGTCAGGAATTCATTGCTGATCAACTCAATTTTATCTGAAAATGTAGCTGAAAAGAGCAAGTTTTGCCGTTTGGGCGGTATTACCTCGAACAACTGGTTGAGTTGTGGCATGAATCCCATGTCCATCATCCTGTCAGCCTCATCGATCACCAGCGTTCTGATCTTTTTAAACCTTATGGCCCCAACTTTGTAAAGATCCCACAAACGGCCGGGGGTAGCGACAACGATATCCACCCCAGGTTCAACCAGTTGCGCATGTTTGGTCCAGCCTATTCCCCCGAATACGGCTGCCGACCGGATATTGGTAAATTGTGTAAGCTCTTCAATGTCCTCTCCAACCTGTATGGCAAGTTCACGCGTTGGTACCAGGATAAGTGCCCGCGGATCATCTCCCTCAGCCTTAACCAGTTTCATCAGGACCGGAATCAGGTAGGCTGCGGTTTTCCCGGTGCCTGTCTGGGCGATGCCCAGTATGTCCTGACCTGATTTTATCACGGGAATAGCCAGCTCCTGAACCGGTGTCGGTTCATGAAAGCCAATCTCATCCAATGCTTTCATAATGGACTTTCCTATCCCAAACTTTTCAAAATTTGAACTCATTGATCCTATAATTTATGTTTTCAAGACCGGGTCTGGACCCGAATAGCAAGTTCAATAATTTAACTTAAACATGCCATCGCACCTTGATTTACAAGCTGTTTAGAATTTTTACACGGAGAATTTGTAACTCAAAATGAAACTAAAATTAGCCATGAAATTTTCTCTTGAAATAAAATACCCTTGAGGTAAAAAAGAGCAACACAGAGAGAAAAATCGCCAGCGATTTCCCAACTCAGCTTTACTCCGGGGTTTCTCTCTTGAAAATCCAAAAAAGTAGAAATTTCGATACGACCTCTAATTTTGATTAATAGAAAGTTATGCTCTGTGTTATAAATTCAAACAGTCTCTTGCAATTTTATGCAAAGGTAACAACTATTCAGATCAATCTGAACACTTTACCGGGGAGGCATTTGACAATACCGGAAAATTCGAGGGATAACAACAACGGAGAGACCCGGTTCATGGGTAGTCCGGTGCGAAGACAGATCAGGTCAATAGCAGACTCCCCCTCCGATTGCAGCAGGTCGACCACTTTTTGTTCATCCTCCGTTAAATCATTGAAAAGCCGGGGTTGCCGGACATTTATCGGATCTATGCCGGGCTGCCAGTTCATGGAATACTCAAGATCGTTGATGTTTTCAATCAAACCTGCACGATTGGATTTGATCAGGAAATGGCAGCCTTCGGTGCAGGGCTCTCCTACCCTGCCGGGAAAAGCAAAAAGATCGCGGTTGTAAGAGACAGCAAGTTCCGCAGTCAACAAGGCACCACCTTTCTTGGCTGATTCAACGACAATTACCGCATCTGCAAGCCCGGCGATGATGCGGTTTCGGCGGAGAAAATTTTTTCGGTCGATTGCCGAATAACTCAGGAAATCGCTGACCATGCCGCCATTTTTCTCACACATCTCCAGGGCAATAGACCGATGCAGGGATGGATAGATAGTTTCGAGACCATGGGCCAGCACACAGACTGTAGAAAGATTGTTGTGAAGAGCCGCCCTGTGTGCCTGTATGTCAATACCATAGGCCAACCCACTGACAATCTGGATATCATAGCCACGCTCCGCGACAGAAAAAATGAATTTATCAACAAGGCTGCGACCGTATTCTGTGGCATTCCGGGTTCCCACGATACTGATTACTTTCGGCTTATTCAGATCGGGCATCCCTTTTGAAAATAGAAGGATCGGGGCATCGATGCAGGACCTTAGTCGTTGCGGATAACTCTCGTCGAGGTAAAAATGGGCATCTACGTGGTTTTTTTGGATAAAATCCACCTCTTTTTCAGCCCTGGCCATAACATTGGAATGTGTAATGTTTTTTGCCAGTACGGTGCCGATTCCGGGAATGGTTCTCAACGTTTTTTCCTTCTCGGTGAAAACGTTCGCGGCACTGCCGCAATAGGCAATCAACGACTTTGCCGTTATGCAGCCTATTCCCGGAACCAGGGAGATGGCAATTTTATACAGCAGATCTTCCTGCGGATGATTGAAGTTGGACATACATAAATTTACCCCAAATCCATCTAAAAAGAGAAAAATGAGACTCTAAATGTCCAAATCTAAAAAAATGATTATTCTGGAAGGAAGATATAAGCGACTAAAATTTGAATATTGGTGAATTCGTCATTCATTTCTAAGAATTTCAGTCGGATTTGTCCGCACTATTCTATAAACCTGGGTAACAATTATCAACATGGATACAATTATAACCATTAAGGTCCCGGAGAATAACTCATAGGCACCAATTGGGGAGTGGTAGGCTATTTCCCTTAAAACTACCTTTTCGAATATAATATAAACAATAGGCAAGGCAATTAATGATGAAAATAGTATCAATAAGGAAAATCCCCGTCCTAGAACATTGACCAGATTTAAGAGTTCAGCACCCATAACCTTTCTGACTCCAATCTCTTTGAGTCTTATTTCTGTTGAAAAGACAACCATTCCCAACAATCCGATGGAGGCAATTAATATTTCAAGTACCGCAAGAAATCCTATTAATCTGGCCATTGACTCATACTGACTATATGCCCTTTTAATCTGATCCTTGTAATACAAAGCCTCAAGTTGATGAACAGGGTCAATTTTTTTCCATAAGTCCTGAATCTTGCCCATAGTACCCGAAAAATCAGAAGAATTTACTTTTGCATTGATATATTGGTACCGTTTATTGGAATATCTGAACATAAAGGGTCCAATTGTTCTGTCGAGTGTACTATAATGGAAATCATCCACTATCCCAACGATTTGCAATTTTTGATTATCAACTTCGATATATTTTCCAATGGCACTTTCTGTATTACCATTCCCGATATTTAATTGAGCTATTAATTTTTCATTAGCTATTACTTCACTTACATCATTATTTGCTGTCTGAATAAAATTTCTTCCATATTTTAACTTAAAGTCATGAAGCGGGATGTACTTCTCATCAATAATATTATACCATGACCTCACAGAATCCTGCAGGTTATTATATTTTACATAGACAAAATAGTTATTGCCAATACTAGTTACCATAAATGACTTAGAAGTATTACTCACTTCAGCCAAATTGGATAATTCCTTTTCAAGTACTTCGGGGTTATTCCCCTGAACTCTGATATTTAAAATATTCGAGGTATTGAAACCGAGATCATAATTTACGAAATTTGAATATTGTTTGAGAAATATCAGGGTCGATGTGATAAATATGAGCGATAAAACATATTGAATTACTATCAGTCCCTTTCTCATGTTTAAAAGAGGAAACTTATTTGCATCAGGAATTTTTTTTATCGCAGTTATTACACTCACTTTCGAAAAATAGATTCCCGGCAGTATGCCTGCTATTAGCCCTGTCACAACCCCGAATATTATGAAAAAGATTATCAACAGGGGTGATAAATACAATGTCATCCTGGAACTCATGTCCGGAAACTGGATAAAGAACATTGGCCGTAAATTAATAAATAGGACTAAAGCCAGAACGAGAGAAATAATTGCGACTAAGATTGCTTCTACTATGAATTGTGTCAGTACTTCATTTCTTTTTGCTCCATTTAACTTACGAATTGCTATTTCATGTGACCTTTGTAATGACCTGGCAACCGAAAGATTTGAATAATTGAAGAATGCGGATAGCAGTACTAATACTGATAAGATTATCAGGATTCTAATAAATTTAAGCGGTATTCTTTTTGAAAATTCATTTTCCAGGCTTTTTTCAAGGACAATGTCTTTTATGGGTTGAAGTTGTAAGGAGACTTTTATTTTATCGTCCTGCAAGACAGAATTTTCGGCAGTACTCAGGCGATTCAGGTCAGACTGAACTGATGATAAAGATTTCCCTTTAGGCAGAATGATGTAAACAAAATTTGACCAGATATTTTCCCATTGCCAAATTTCATCATTTTCCTTTTCAAGTATTTCTAATGTAGAAAATGATCCCAGTGCGTCAAATTGCAGATGAGATAATTTAGGAATATCCTTCATAATGCCGGTAATTAAATAAGGGCCATTACCTTTAGCATAACCATTATTTTTTAAGGTTATAGTTTTACCGACTGGATCAATTTCACCAAAAAGTCTTTTGGCTGATTCCTCTGTAAGCACGATTGAGAATGGTTCTTTTAATGCAGTTTTCTCATTCCCTCTAAGTAATTGGAATGAAAAAATATTGAGAAATGATTGTTCAACCCACAATCCGTTGCTAATTTGAATCGATTTATCCCCCACCTCGAAATCACCGCCAAACCCATTTCGAACTATACCTACGTTCTCAACATATGGTATTGTTTCCGAAATTCTTTTTGCCGCTTTTACAGAGGTAGTTGCAAGGTGAACAACATTCTTGTATGAATCAGTACTGGTACTGATCACACGATATATCTGGTCTTTCTTTTCATGGAAACTATCGTAGTCATGAGCATCAAAAAGAATGGCTATTAAGAGTAATCCGATAGACATACTTACTGCAAAACCAATAATATTGATAATTGAGAATAGCCTGTGACTTACTATATTCCGAAAAGAAGATTTGAGAAAACTAAGAACCATATCTGGAAATTTTTGCAGGCAGAAAAATAGTTAAGTTGTTAAAAGTGAGAAGGACAATATGTTGCCACAACAAAATGCCCTTTAACGATTAATTTAAAATACAAATTGTACTAACACTTGCGCTAAATATGGATCCTCCAAAATTATGCCAAAATAATAAGCTGCTGAATATCTGCAATATAAATCACAATAATCGACGATGGGGTATAAAAATTTTACATCTTTTTGTAAAAATATTTTACACTTTATTTATTTGGGCTGCAGCCTATTCCCGGAACCAGGGAGATGGCAATTTTATACAGCAGATCTTCCTGCGGATGATTGAAGTTGGACATACATAAATTTACCCCAAATCCATCTAAAAAGAGAAAAATGAGGTGAGGTAATAACTGTCTATAAGAAATTTTCTTTTTGCACTTTTAAATTCTTCCGGGGCAGTTTCCTCCTCACCTAATGCCATTTTTCACTACATTTGCTCACATGATCGACCAGGGGACTATCCAGAGAATACTTGACACTGCTGAAATCACAGAGGTTGTAGGTGAGTTTGTTACCTTAAAAAAACGGGGTACCAACCTTCTCGGATTGTGTCCGTTTCACAATGAAAAAACCCCCTCCTTCAATGTTTCGCCGTCAAAAGGAATTTACAAGTGCTTTGGTTGCGGCAAGGGAGGCTCATCGGTCAATTTCATCATGGAACATGAGCATCTCTCCTTTGTAGAGGCGCTCAGATGGCTGGCAAAGAAATACCACATCGAAGTACAGGAAAAAGAGGAAAGCCCGGAAGATATCCAGGAGCGGAATGACCATGAGAGCCAGATTATAGTTTCCGAATTTGCACAGAAATATTTTACTACCCAGCTGTGGGAAAGTGAATACGGCAAAGCCATCGGACTCAGTTATTTCCATGAACGCGGATTTCGGGATGAAGTGATCAAAAAATTCGGACTGGGCTATTGTCCCGAAGGAAAAGAGCCTTTCACGCAGGCAGCTCTCCGGGAGGGATACAAGATGGAGTACCTCGAGAAAACCGGACTTACCATCAAGCGGGAGGATTGGGTGCGTGACCGCTTTTCGGGACGGGTTATGTTTCCCATACACAGCATTTCAGGGAGAGTCATTGCTTTTGGGGGAAGGACACTTTCGCAGGACAAAACAATTGCCAAGTACCTCAACTCGCCGGAATCGGATATTTACCACAAAAGCCGCATCGTTTATGGTATCTATCTTGCCAAACGCGCTATCATACAGGAAGATAAGTGCTATCTTGTTGAAGGTTACACCGATGTGATCGCCCTTCACCAGGCGGGAATTGAAAATACGGTGGCTTCCTCCGGAACATCGCTTACCGTCGACCAGATCAGGCTGATCAGGCGTTTTACCAAAAATATCACCATCATTTACGATGGCGACCAGGCAGGTATCAAAGCTTCCCTCAGGGGTATAGACCTTGTGCTGGAAGAAGGAATCAATGTCAAGGTGCTTCCCCTGCCCGAAGGAGAGGATCCTGACTCTTTTTCGAAAGCGATGAGTTCGACCGAACTTACCCGGTACATCAAAGAAAACGAGACTGACTTTATCAAATTCAAGACCCGAATTTTGCTTTCAGGTATCGAAAACGACCCGTTATCGAGGGCCAGGCTGATTACTGACATTGTCAGTTCCATTTCAGTTATCCCTGAGGAGATTGTGCGGACCGAATACCTTAAGGAATGCAGCCGGCTATTGGAAGTACGTGAAGATGTCCTTTACAACGAGATTCGGAAGCTAAAGCTGAAAAAAAATGAGGCGCAGGCCACCAGGGAACAGTCTACGGTAACGGAACAGCCTGCAGTTGCATTACAACCGGGGCTTTCAAAAAAAATTTCCGGTGAAAATCCCTTCGAACTGGAAGAAAAAGAGATACTCAGGGTGCTCCTTAAATGCGGATCACTCAAAATATACGATTACGAACATGAGGAGAGCGGAGAATGGATTACCGAAACCGTTGCAGCCTATATTCTGTCTGAACTGGAAATAGACAACATGGTGTCTGTCAATCCGCTGATTAACAACATTCTGGAGGATTACCGCGAGCACCTGGATGATCCCGTTTTTGATGCTTCGCGATTTTTTACACTGCATCCGGATCCCAGGGTCAGCCTGCTGGCTTCCGATATCATCTCTGAAAAGCATCCGCTCAGTCCTTTCTGGCAACGAGGCGGCAGTCACATAGAGCGCGAAGAGGACCTTCTGCAGGTGGTGGTTCCAAAACTGGTTCGCGAGTACAAATTGCGGGTTGTTACCGGCATGATGAACCAGATTGAAAACAAGATGAAGATTGCAGACGCTGCCAAAGATTATGATCTTTCGATTGAACTGCAATCCTCCCACCTCCAACTCAAAGAGATTGAAAAAATACTCTGCAAAAAACTCGACCGTACTGTAAATCCAAATAAATAAACTTCCCTCATGATATTTCTTACCGGAGGTACAGGCATGCTAGGAGCACATTTGCTGTCCGATATAACGGCGAGTGGTATCAAAGTCCGCGCCCTGAAACGAAAAGACTCTGATTTACAGATCATAAAGAAGATATTTTCGTGGTACAACGATGAGCCTGAACAACTCTTTCAGCAAATTGAATGGATCGAAGGAGATATGCTGGATAAAACCTCCCTGCGTGAAGGGATGGAAGGCTCAGAGGCTGTAATTCACGCGGCCGCCAAGTTATCATTTGATCCGGGTGACCGGGCCGCCATGCTTTATGAAAATGTTGAAGGCACAAAGTACCTGGTTGACCTAGCCAATGAGCTCCGTATACCAAGATTTTGCCATGTTAGTTCAATCGCAGCACTCGGGGATGCGGAGCCTGGTATTTCGGTCAACGAAGATTTTTCATGGAAAAATGACCGGAAGAGATCGGCTTACTCCGAAAGTAAATTTCAATCGGAGATGGAAGTTTGGAGAGGTGTTCAGGAAGGGTTGGAATGTGTAATAGTGAATCCCTCTGTTATCCTTGGCCCGGGGAACTGGAACAGCGGATCACCCCGTTTCTTTAAGACAATCCGTGACGGACTGAAATTTTATCCATCCGGAAGTACCGGATTTGTTGATGTCAGGGATGTCTCAAAGGCTATCCTTGCCCTGTTAAATTCGAAAGACTGGGAAAATATCAGCGGCCACCGATATATATTATCCGGTGAAAACAGGACCTTCCTTGAAATCTTTGGGCTGATTGCAGAAGCGCTTTACCAGCCCGTACCAACCATCCGTGCCAACCATTTTCTCCTGCAGGCAGGATGGAGAATGTCCGGCCTGAAGGCGTTTCTTACAGGCAGACGCCCCGCGCTCACAAGGGATACTGCCCGCAGTTCCGTGAAAATTTCGGCCTATGACGGATCAAAAATCAGGAGCGTAATACCCTTCGATTACACACCGATAGCTCAGACGATCAGTAATATCGGGAAAATATTTAGAGAAGATCACACGCGATGACCGGTTGCCATTATCCTGCTGTTGTACTTTCCCAAATTATATCTCATGTGTACCTAATTTGATTCATAACTGCCACATAGAAACGAAGTTCAGCATAGCTAATACCCACACATTCATTTCCGGTTGGCGGGAAATATTCTCATGGGCATTTCATTAAATAATCCCGGTTTGTAGCGTTTCATCCACTTGTTTACGTATTGAATGTAAAACGTATTAAACGAAGAAATGAGAACTATATTTCATTTTACAGCATTTGTGGCACTGACAATCATGGTTTTGTCGTGTACAAAGGAATCTTCGGATTCTTCGGCTTACCAGGATTTCGTAGCCCAAAACTACAGCTTTCTGAAGAATACCCAGGCATCCAACGAGGCAAACCTGATGCGCTCAGACACTTACTCGGATCCTTTTGAAATTACAAAAGTTGAAAGGAAAAATAATATTTTAAATATCACCGTTACGTATCCGGATGATTGCGGTGATACCAAATTTGAAGTGATCTGGAATGGACTAACGTTGGAAAGCTATCCTGAAATAATTTTCTTTTACCTCAGACGGACCTCGGATTGTAAGACAGCAGAAAAGCAGTCTGTCCGGGTTTTGTCAGTCAACCTGACAGAAAGGCTGGGTGATGCAGCATTGGCACAGAGGGTTAAAGTTGTTCTGTGCAATACATCAAAAAAAGCAAACACAGAAAATTCAGATATTTCAGTTTCAAGTAATTGAGTAATTTTAAGAGCAGGAATTTATTCATGTAACAACCATGATAAAGTCTTTAAAACACAGTTGGAGGATGATTGTAAATGCAATGTGGCAATTAAACAACAGATTATTAACACATGAGATCGCATTTTGGAAAGTAATAAGGAGGAGAATTTAACTTTTATCATCCAGGGATGTATCAAGAAAGCTGAAAAATCCCAGGAGATCCTGTACAAAAAATTCTTCGGTTATGCATTGGGTGTTGCCTTGATATACAATCATCAACGCAGTGATGCTCTGGAAGTGGTGAACGATAGTTTTGTGAAAGTATTTTCGAAAATCGGGAAATATGACACATCAAAACCGTTTCAGGGATGGTTACGCAAAATTGTGATCAATACCTCCATCGACCAGTTGAGAAAGAAAAACAAAAATTACCGGTTCGAGGAAGCCGAAAAATATGCCATTCCGGACGAATCACCCTCAATCATAAATCAGCTGGCATCACAGGATATCATTGCAATTCTGAATCAACTACCACATTTCCACAAAACTGTATTCTGTCTTTTCGAAATTGAAGGGTATAGTCATGAAGAGATCGCTGAGCAACTTGGAATTCCGGTTAGTTCCTCGAGAGTTTATTTAACAAGAGCAAAAAAACAACTAAGGGAATTGTTTCCTGTTAATTATTTACAAGGCAGATGAAAAACAATCATACAGAAGACAACAACTTTGAACTGATAAAACATTCCCTGGAAAGTTACGAAGAGGAGTATATCCAGGGTTCCTGGGAAAGTTTTTTGCAAAAAAGAAAGAACAACAGGAGAAAACTCTTTTTGCGGATTGCTGCAGGCATAGCTGCGTCTCTTCTATTTTTAATTGCAGGCACAAATTATTTCTATTTCGAAAAGAATAATATTTTAACTACACCTTTCAACCAGATTTCAAATTTCAAAAGTAATACCCCGGTAATTGAACAAAACATTACATCAAAACCGGATCTTGCCGAGGCGGATCAGAAATCTGAAGTAACAAATATCCAGTCTGCCCGAACCGCATCAAAAGTCAATGTCGGTCCGAAGAATGTTTTTGTTGCGACGGTTCAAAACAAGGCAGAAGCTCTTCCTGTTTTTCCAGACACCGGCAAGGACACCAAAAGTAAGATTTCCGGCCCGGCCGCAAACAGTGATGCCAAACCCAGTCAAAATATAACCGCTTCAAAAAAGGATAGCACTGTTACACCCAATGCAATGACAAAGGAGATTGTCCAGGGAACCGTGCCAATCACAGAAAATCAAAATTTAGCTTCTACATCCAGGAGAAGAGTGCGCTTCGGAGTTAATTTCTCTCCCGGAATAAGCACGGCACAATCATCGGGCTCCTTCAATTACACGGGGGGACTGAGCGCGGATATCCCCTTGTCTGCAAAATTCCAGTTAACAACAGGGCTACAGGTTGAAAACCAGAGTATTGTTAAAAATATACCGGGAATTGTATCATCCGCCAATACCCCTCTGAACCAGGCAAAGACCAAAGTGACCAACCTGGATTTGCCGTTAAACCTTACCTGGAAATTTTTCTCAGAAAAATCAAAGGCCTATTATGTTTCAGCAGGGTTATCCTCCCTTGTATATCTTTGGGAACACGACAAAAACACCAGCTATTCACAGGATCTGATTCCGGTTTCTACTCTGGTGTCTGGAGAAGAAATACGCTCATACAAGGTTGTTAACCAGGTTTCTGTGACCCAAAACGCAGGGACACCGGAGCAATCCTTTGATTTTGCCGGCCGGGTAAATATCCTTGTGGGATTTGAAACAAAGTTAACCAGCAAGCTGCTTATCCATATTGAACCCTATGCCAAGATTCCTACTTCGGGGCAGGCACCATCGAATCTGAATCATACCTCAACCGGGATAAATTTTAAGGTTTCCTTCTGATCGACTGAAAGATCCGGAATTTTCATCAGTTTCAAATCCGATATATTTTAATTAAAATCTGTCATTCAGGAAGGAAAATTATCCCTGTCTTGTAGCGTTTCAAAGAACCAAACTCGTATAGATAGAAAACAAAAGATTAGTTCATGAAAAATTTTATCCTTTCTGCAGTTCTGTTTACATTTTTATACGGATGCACCCAATTGACCGAAGTACAGACTTATGCAGTCTATCCACTGATCTTTCAGTCAGAATATACCAATAATGCCTGGGGTTATAACCACAATGGATGGATGATGGACCATTCGGGAACTGTGAAGAGATTCCTGAAAACTGCGCCATGGGTATTTCCTGACTCAGCCGGCTATATTTCAGAAGCTGACATGAAGAAAAACCTTGCCGCGTGTGATTCAGTCCTGGAATATGTTTCTTTGGAAGAGCTCTCAAAATTCACAGCCAAAGCCCTGGCGTGCGCTAACGGTCCGCTGACAAAAGCCAGCATGACAATGGCAGATGCAGGTGAACACATCCAGGCATTTTATCTCTACGAGGCAGATAAAAGAAGGTATAAACGCGTGATTTTGTCCATGACGGGCGATTGGTCACAGGAGAACCTTGCTGCCAGTACCAGTGAAGTTGTCGACTGGATGAAGAAAATCAATTGAGTCCATTTTACTTATCCGGAATCATCTGATTCCATGCAACGTTTGAAGCTGATATTTCATCTACACTAATATTAAACAACCTACCATTATGTTTACAAGATATTTTTCCCTGTCCCTGTTATGTATCCTGCTTACGGTAGGATGTACAGGGAATATGGAGCCTTCTCCGAAAGGTCAGAAAATCACTTTGAACGAAAAGTCACTGAAACTGGTTCAGGCGAGTAACAGCTTCAGTTTTTCCCTTTTAAACAAATGCCTGGACGGGACACCTGAGAACAGGATGATTTCACCACTTAGCGTTTCGATGGCGCTCTCCATGACCCTCAACGGCGCGTCCGGAACCACGCTTGCAGACATTCAGAAAACGTTGGGCATTGACAGTCTTACAAAAGACGAGATCAATTCCATCTGTCAAAATCTTACCAATGCCCTGCTGAATGCTGATCCGGGTGTAACCCTGCAAATAGCCAACTCCATCTGGATCAAAAAAGATTTTACCGTGCTGGAGCCCTTCATCGCAGCCAATCAGCAATATTTCAGGGCACAGGTTTCGAATATAGACTTTAACACTGCTGCCCTGGCAACCATCAACAAATGGGTCAGCGATAATACCAACGGCAAGATTCCAACCATCCTGTCAAGTATTTCTTCCGATGAAGTCATGTTTCTGATCAATGCCATTTATTTCAACGGCAAGTGGAAATACCAGTTTGAGACCTCCAAAACTGCCAATGAGCAGTTTACCTGCGTTGATAAAAAACTGGTTTCCGTTCCTATGATGAAGATGGAAACCAAGTTCGGTTACACAGTCCAACCGGGATTCAAGGCCCTGAAAATGCCTTATGGAGCTGGCAAATTTCACATGATATTCCTGCTCCCCGATGCAGGTACCACTCCGGATAAGCTGGCTTCAACACTGAATCCGGAAAGTTGGAATATCCTGAATGACGCGCTTCAAAATGAAACAAAAATTCCAGTCTGGATACCTAAATGGAAATTCTCCTGGGAGAAGACCCTGAATGATGTACTCTCCTCCCTTGGGATGGAGGTTGCTTTCACACCAAATAAAGCTGACTTCTCTGCCATCAACCCACAGAACAACCTTTATATTTCCAAAGTAAAACACAAAACATTTATTGATGTCACTGAGTCCGGAACCGAAGCAGCGGCCGTAACCTCAGTTGGAATAGGTGTTACCAGCATGCCCGCTGAACCGCTGACATTTTATTTGAACCGTCCTTTCCTCTTTTTTATTGCCGAAGAAGATACAGGTGCAATCCTGTTTGCCGGGAAAGTTGAAAATCCTCTGGTAACCAACTAAATCATGAGAATATTTGCACTGATCCTGGGATTGCTCATCTCAATACCTCTTCTTGCACAAAAAAGGATGCAGGATGTTGTCTACCTGAAAAACGGAAGTATCATCCGTGGAACCATTGTGCTCCAAGATCCCGGCAAGCTTATCAAGCTAAAAACCTCCGATAACAGCCTGTGGGTCTTTACCAATGAACAGATTGACAGTATCACACAGCCGGTAAAGGTGATGATTCGACAAAAAGCCGGCTATTACAACCTGACCGAGGCCGGTTTCCTGGCTGGTAATTATTCCAATGCCACGAGGGCCATTTTTTCAATCATCAACGTAAACAGCTGGTGTTTTAAAAATGGCATTTCCACCGGCATTGGCGTGGGAGTGGAATTGTCTAAAGAGTCCTATTTACCCATTGTTGCGGATATCAGGTATTTCTTCAAACAAAAGCGTTCAGTGCCTTTTGTTTCATTTCAGGCCGGTTATTCCATTCCATTGGGAGGATCTTATGACCAGATTATTTATGCCATTGACGACCGCAGAATGAACCCTGTTTATTATCCCGGACCAATCCCCGACTATACCAATGATCCGATTTCAGCCACAGGCGGATTCCTGGTTAATCCGGGGATAGGATTACAAACACCTCTGAATGAGAACCTTGCTATAACTTTTAGTGCAGGTTACCGGTATATGCGATACAGCTATACACGGAATGATTACAAATTAGACATTGACTACAACCGTTTGTCACTAAAAATTGGCCTCCTATTTAAATAACATTCACATGAACAAGCCTACGTCAAATACAATTATCCTGTTTCTCCTTGTGCTGGCCGGACTGACCGGATGCAAAGACAAATACATGGAAGAATACCTTTCTTTAGAACCAGTCTACGTAAGCTATTCAGATTTCCGTGAGTCAGTAAAGGTGGTTAGCCAGCAGGACCTTGTCAAGCCAGGAAAGATCTATACCTACAACAACTACCTGTTCATTAATGAATTAAGAAAGGGGATCCATGTATATGACAATACCAATCCTGCATCTCCCCAATACCTGGCTTTTATCAATATCCCGGGGAATGTGGATGTAGTGGTAAAAAATAATCTCCTGTACGCGGACAGTTACATAGACCTTGTTGCCATTGATATAACCAATCCGGCAAATGCAAAGGAGGTGGGAAGGATCAAAAATGTGTTTCCCTATTCAGTACCCCCGTATGACCAGACTGAATACCGTATCGGACAGGTGGATAACACAAAAGGGGTAGTGGTGAGTTGGGTGGTTAAGAAAGTTAGAAAAGAGATAAACACCATTAGTTACCCTGTTTTCCCATTCTATTTCGGCGCCAAGTACGAGGCAATGATGGATGCCTCTGCGGGAAGCAACAGTTCCGGGACCTCCGCTGCAGGGATTGGCGGGTCTATGGCCCGTTTCGGCCTGACCGGCAATTCGCTGGTGGCGGTTGATAACTATACCTTTTACAGCTTCGATTTATCTGATCCGAAAAATCCCAGGCTCCAGGGCCAGTTGCAAATAGGCTGGAACATCGAGACCATGTTCCTCTACAACAAAAACATGTTCCTGGGTACAACCACCGGTATGCTTATTTTCGATCTTTCAGATGTCACCAAACCGGAATATCTCTCAAATTTCTGGCATGCAACGGGATGTGATCCGGTTGTAGTTCAGAATAACCGCGCTTATGTCACCATCCGGGGAGGAAACCTGTGCGGCAGCAATATTAACAGGCTTGATGTCCTTGATGTGACAAATATCTTAAAACCTGTCCTTCTTCGTTCCTATAACATGGATGAGCCCTATGGAGTTGGAATCAGTGATGACATATTGTTCGTCTGCGACGGAAAGTCAGGTCTGAAAATATACAATGCGGCTGATCCATTGCTCATTGCCGAGCACCTGCTGGCAAAATTCCCGAACATCCAGGCTTACGATGTGATTCCCCTGGCCAAGTCCCTGTTGATGATCGGGAGTGACGGCTTTTACCAGTATGACTATTCGGATCTGACTAATATACGGCAGATAAGCGTAATCAAAACCAAGAAATAGCAACAGTTATTTTATTAGTTTAGTCGCTTATTTCTGTCCTATGCAACAAGTCGACTCCAAGATAATTACCTTCCTTAAGAAGCACCACGTACTTACCCTGGCAACAGTTTCGGATGATCAGCCCTGGGTTGCCAACTGTTTTTATGCTTTCATGGAAGAAGAGATGAGTTTCGTTTTCACCTCCGGTTTTGAAACCAGGCACATACAGGAAGTGAACAGGAACAAAAAAGTAGCCGGTAATGTTGTACTCGAAACCGGCATTATTGGTAAAATACAGGGAATCCAATTTACAGGAACACTTGAATTAGCTGAAGGAATGACTCTTGAGACAGCGAAGTTGGCCTATATGAAACGATTTCCTTTCGCAGCATTAATGGATACCACCCTTTGGGTCTTACACGTTGATTATCTTAAAATGACCGATAACAGGCTGGGGTTCGGGAAAAAGCTCCTCTGGCAAAGCCAAAGGAAGGATGAAGGATAAAGTGAACCCCACGCATTTCCAGAATTTAGTTCAAAAATGAATTCTGTCCCAAATAAAAATTTGATTGAGGCATTCTTTACTTTATCCTTTTGCTACTCCCATCATCCATCCGTTGTGGACGTATCTCCAGGCATAATTGGTGTATTCAGACTGAATAATCCGGATATTGGGATCGCCAGAATTTTATTCCTCTTCCGTTGTGCATCCTGTTAACAGAAAGTCTAATGCTATATAAATGATAAATTGTCTCATGGCATTTTGACTTTACTTCCTGAAAACATAAGACACATTTTACCGGAAAAAGTTGTGCAGAAGAAGAGTATTAAGTTACCGGACTAAAGCTCCTTAAACAAATACTTTAGCCACTGTAACGTTCTAAGTATTTTAGGTACATTATTATAACAAATTACTATCTTTGTGCACTTAAAAAAAAGGGAGTCGCCTCACGTTATGAGTAAGAAATTCAGGGAATATAAGGAGTTTAATCTTTCGCAAATTAACAAGGATATTTTAAAGTTCTGGGAAGAAGACGATACGTTTCATCAGTCCATCTCAACCAGGGCACAGGGCAAACCTTATATTTTTTACGAAGGTCCTCCGTCTGCCAATGGCCAGCCCGGAATACACCATGTTGTCTCACGGGCCATCAAGGATATATTCTGCCGTTACAAGACACAACAGGGTTACCTGGTCAAGCGAAAAGCAGGCTGGGATACCCATGGGCTACCTGTCGAACTGAGCGTAGAAAAGTCTCTTGGCATCACCAAGGAGGACATCGGCAAACATATATCCGTTGCTGATTACAATGCTGCCTGCCGGCGTGAGGTCATGAAATACACCGATCTATGGGAAGACCTGACCCATAAAATGGGTTATTGGGTAAACATGGACGATCCGTACATCACCTACGACAACCGTTACATCGAGACACTCTGGTGGCTGCTGAAGTCGTTTTACAACAAGAACCTTCTCTACAAGGGATATACCATTCAGCCTTACTCGCCTGCCGCCGGAACCGGGCTCAGTTCCCACGAGCTGAACCAGCCGGGATGCTACCGCGATGTGAAGGATACCACCTGTATTGCCCAGTTTAAGGTAATCAGCAACCATGAGTCGGCTCATTTGTTCGAAAAGACGAATACAGACTTGTATATCCTGGCGTGGACAACCACTCCATGGACGTTGCCATCCAACACGGCACTGGCAGTCGGCCCAAACATCAGGTATGTCAAGGTACAGACATTCAATCCATATACCGGTCAGCCAATAACGGTTATCCTAGCAAAAAATCTTTTCCGTCATTATTTCCCGGAAAAGAACGAGGCGCTGACACTTGACAGCTTCACAGGAGAAGGGAAAAATATACCCTACCTGTTGCTCGATGAGTTCCAGGGGAGTCGGCTCGTCGGGGTCAAATATGAGCAGCTGTTCCCATGGGTAAAGCCGATGGGAGACGCGTTCCGCGTTATTCCGGGAGATTTCGTCACTACTGATGATGGTACCGGCATTGTACACATTGCCCCTACCTTTGGTTCGGACGACGACAGGGTTTCAAGGCAGACAGGCATAGCACCTTTGCTGCTGATCGACAACGAAGGGAAACGGCAGCCGATGGTCGACCGGCAGGGACGCTTTTTCAGGCTGAAAGACCTGGACGCCGCCTTCATTAAAACCAATATAAATAAGGAGCTTTACGCTGAATTTGCCGGACGCTTTGTCAAAAACAGTTATGATGAGAAGCTCACAGAAAACGATGCCTCTTTGGATATCGACCTTTCTGTGCAACTCAAAAAAGACGGAAAAGCCTTCAGAGTCGAAAAATATGAACACAGCTATCCGCATTGCTGGAGGACAGACAAACCGGTACTCTACTATCCTCTTGATTCATGGTTTATCAAGTCTACGGCTGTCCGGGATGATATGATCGAACTCAACAGGACCATCAACTGGAAACCACAGTCGACCGGTACCGGACGATTTGGCAACTGGCTTGAAAACCTCGTTGACTGGAACCTCTCCCGTTCAAGATACTGGGGAACTCCGCTGCCCATCTGGCGTACAGAAGATGGTACTGAAGAGCTGTGTATCGGCTCCGTAGAAGAGCTGATCTCCGAAATTGAAAAATCTGTTGCTTCAGGTTTTATGGCCGCCAATCCTTACAAGGATTTCGTGGTAGGCGATAACTCGAAGGAAAACTACGATAAGATAGATCTCCACCGTCCGTTTGTGGATGACATTGTATTGGTTTCCCCCAAAGGCGCCAGGATGGTCCGCGAACTGGACCTCATCGATGTCTGGTTTGATTCTGGTGCTATGCCATTTGCCCAGGTACACTATCCGTTTGAAAACAAGGAAGAATTCGATACGCTTTTCCCTGCTGATTTTATTGCAGAGGGAGTAGACCAGACCCGCGGATGGTTTTTTACACTACACGCAATCGCCACCATGGCAAAAGGTTCTGTCGCCTTTAAGAATATTATCTCCAACGGACTGGTCCTTGATGCGGCAGGCAACAAAATGTCGAAGCGTCTGGGCAATGCCATTGATCCGTTCAGCACCATTGAAAAATATGGTTCCGATCCGTTGCGCTGGTACATGATCACCAATTCACAGCCTTGGGATAACCTCAAGTTTGACCTTGGCGGGGTGGATGAAGTTCGCCGGAAATTCTTCGGAACGCTTTACAACACCTACAGTTTCTTCGCATTATACTCCAACGTGGACGGATTCACTTACAAAGAACCAGATGTTCCAAACCTACAGAGGCCTGAGCTTGACCGCTGGATCCTCTCTCTGCTGAATACCCTGATTCTCGATGTAACTGATGCATACGAGACTTATGAACCAACGAAAGCCGGACGGGCAATTTCTGAATTTGTTTCTGAAAACCTTTCCAACTGGTATGTCCGGTTAAGCCGTAAAAGGTTCTGGGGTGGCGATTATGATGCCGACAAGATTTCAGCCTTCCAGACATTGTACAACGCTCTCGAAACTGTTGCCAAACTTGCAGCACCGATAGCACCCTTTTACAGTGACCAGCTATACCGTGACCTGAACAAGGTTTCCCACAGGGAGAAGGATATCTCTGTCCATCTTACTCTGTTCCCGGTTGCCAACAAGGAAATGATCGATCAGGCACTGGAAGAACGCATGGAGATGGCACAGAAGGCTTCTTCCATGATCCTGGGACTTCGCCGCAAAGAAAAGCTGAAGGTCCGTCAACCATTATCCAGGATCATTGTTCCCATTTTGAACGAGAATTTCCGCAAACAGTTCGAAGCCATCGAAAACATCGTTTTGACGGAAGTGAACGTGAAAGCGGTAGAATACCTGACCGATTCTTCAGGCATCATCAGGAAGAAGATCAAACCCAATTTCAAAACTCTCGGGCCAAAATATGGCAAGCTGATGAAACAGATCGCTGCTGTGGTGACCGAAATTGAGCAGGCAAAGATAATTTCCTTCGAACGTGACGGATATTTTGATACAACCATCGAAGGTCAGGCAATCAGGCTGATTGCTGAAGATGTTGAAATAATGACGGAGGATATCCCCGGCTGGCAGGTGACCAGTGAGGGCAATCTGACTGTCGCCCTGGATATCGAAGTGACGCCTGAGCTGAGGCTTGAGGGAATAGCCCGCGAACTGATCAACAGGATCCAAAACCTCCGCAAAGACAGCGGGTTTGAGGTGACTGACAAGATAGAACTTACGGTAGGACGCCACCCGGACCTGGCAGAAGCGATGGAAAAGTACGGGGATTACATTTGTGCTCAAACCCTTGCAGGGAAACTTAAAATGGCCGATTTAGCAGATATGTCTGCGGATCAGATCGTTGAGATAGAACCGGGACTAGAGACCTATATCTCGGTAAAGAAAATTTAAGAATGATTAACAGGGCCTGTTCATAAATATATACTTACACAGTAATAAACAGGGCCGTTTTAGATTATATTTACAAAAAGCTCAAACTATGGGAGAAAAAACAAGATATTCAGATGAAGAACTCCAGGAGTTCAAGGCCTTGATTCTAGGTAAACTGGAAAAAGCACGTCAGGATTACGAATTATACAAAAATGCTATTACTCAGGGTGATGGCAATGATACGCAGGATACCTCACCTACTTTCAAGGTATTGGAAGAAGGAGCTGCCACCTTGTCAAAGGAAGAAGCCGGTAAACTGGCTCAGCGTCAGCAAAAATTCATTCAGCATCTTGAGGCTGCGCTGATCAGGATAGAGAATAAAACATACGGAATCTGCCGTGATACCGGGGTTTTGATTTCCAAGGAACGCTTGCGTGCTGTACCACACGCCACTTTGTCCATTGACGCCAAAAATTCCCAACATTGATTTCTGTTTATCCCTATTGAGCATGCCTTTCGGTTTGTTTTAACGGACCGGATAAGCTTGCTTTGCTTTTTCCCCTGACAATCTGATATGAGCATTAAAACAAAATCCTTACTCATCATATTCCTGGTACTGCTTGCAGATCAGGTTCTTAAGATCTTTATCAAAACCCATTTTATGTTGGGTGAAGAGGTCGTTATTGCTAAAAACTGGTTTATAATCCATTTCGTTGAAAACAACGGGATGGCATTTGGTTTTGAATTTGGCAACAATATTGGCAAATATTTTCTGAGCATTTTCCGTTTGATTGCCATCGGTGCCCTGGGTTGGTATCTTTCCAAACTCTGGAAAAGAGAGGTCCCTTTCGGTATTATCATTTGTTTCTCACTGATTCTGGCTGGTGCAGCCGGGAACCTGATTGATAGTGCCTTTTACGGATTAATTTTCAATGAAAGTCATAACCAGGTTGCAACAGTTCTCCCTGCAGGAGGGGGTTATGCATCTTTCTTGCTGGGAAAGGTTGTTGACATGTTCTATTTTCCACTGATTGAAACACATTTCCCAACCTGGTTCCCTCTCTGGGGGGGACAGGAATTTGTATTCTTCCGGCCAGTCTTTAATATTGCTGATAGCTCAATTTCTGTGGGTATAATAGCAATCTTCATCTTTTACAGAAGCTTTTTTGACGAGAGAAAGGTAGAAGAGATAATTCCGGAGGAGATAGTTACAAAAGACGACACAGTTAACCGGAATGAAATCGTTGAAGAACAGAAAGTGGAAACAATCGATCCGGTTATTTAATTTATTCCCCAAGATTCGGGGCAAATCGGGGCCACAAAGGCACAAGTACACAAAGGTTTTGGGGATTACAGAACAATCCGTCTGATTCCGTCTTTAATCAAGGAGACATTGAGGAGATTCTTTGCAATTATATGACTTGCTGACTAATTTCAGATCGTGAAGTTCTTAATACATTTTAAAATTAGTTCTTCCCTGAACAGCAAAAACGATCTGAATATAAATCTGTGACTATGTGTTTGACCTGGTTGCAGGCTGCTCCTCCGGAACTTGCTCGATTCCTTTCATATCATTACTACAAACAGAATTCCCCTCCGGGGAATGGTTAAAGTATTGATAATTTTCAAATTCAAAAAGACCAATTGGTTTGAACAAAAGAAGTCACTTATGAAGTTTGATAAATCTTTTCTTATCCCTCCATCAAACTGACATCCTTCAAGGCAGGAATTCTATCAGCCCCGGAGGGGTAACCGGTTTGTAGAAAAGCTAAATACAAGGATAAGGGAGCGCAGTAGGTGCGTTCTGTAAATTGCTTTTCAGAAAATACAATTCCCCGCCGAGGCATTTTCCTATTCATCCACGCAAAACAATCAATTCTTATGAAAACGGATTTTTATCCGGTGATTATAATTGAAATGTGACCTCTCTAATATATTTACCCCAATTTTATTTCAATAACAAAGGCATGTTCAGTTTATTGAATTTCAGCTAAATTTGATTAAACAAATTTTACCATGCAATCCATTAATCCTTTCTCAGGTGAAATCATCAAGACCTACCGGGAATACAGTACCGGCGAATCAGACAATATAATCATCCAGGTGGATGAAACCTTTCAGCGCTGGAAACTGACGACATTTGAACAGCGTGCAAGGTTAATGAAAAATCTGCAGGACCTGCTACACAGGAAAAGAGAGACTTTGGCTGCATTGATCGTTGCGGAAATGGGAAAAGTGATGCGCGAGGCCCTTGGCGAAGTTGATAAATGCGCTCTTGTCTGCGGCTATTATGCAGAAAAAAGTGAAGAATTTCTTAAAAATGAGCAGGTTACAACAGAGTCCGGCATTGCATATGTATCCTGCCAGCCGCTGGGAATGATCCTGGCGGTCATGCCCTGGAATTTCCCCTTCTGGCAGGTTTTTCGCTTCCTGGCACCCGCCTTGATGGCAGGTAATACCGGCATTTTGAAACATGCGTCGAATGTATCGGGATGTGCTTTGGCGATAGAGCAACTGGTCGCCGATGCCGGGTTTCCCGAAAATGTTTTCCGAACATTGCTGATCAGTTCATCCCATGTTAAATCGATCATTGAAAATCCTCTTATTAAAGCAGTTACACTTACCGGAAGTACCCCTGCCGGGAAAGCTGTTGCCTCAGCTGCCGGTGGTGCTTTGAAAAAATCAGTGCTCGAACTGGGTGGCAGCGACCCATACATTATTATGGAAGATGCCGATATTAGGGAAGCCGCCAGGCTTTGTGCTGCCAGCAGGCTACTGAATGCCGGCCAAAGCTGTATAGGAGCCAAAAGATTTATTGTAGCCGATGAGGTTTATGAAGAGTTCAGGGCTGAATTCACAAGGCTGATGGCGAATGCGGTTTACGGTGATCCCATGGACCCCGGGACAAGTTACGGTCCGCTGGCGCGACCGGATCTGCGCGACGAACTGCATCAGCAGGTTGAAAACAGCCGGAAGATGGGAGCCACTGTTCTGACCGGTGGAACGATCCCGGAAGGAAAAGCAGCCTTTTATCCTCCCACCGTACTGGAAAATGTGACACCGGGCATGCCGGCCTTTCATGAGGAGTTGTTTGGTCCGGTTGCAGTTTTGTACAGGTTCAGAACAGAAGCAGAAGCAATAAAAATTGCCAACGGAACAGTTTTTGGACTGGGAGCCGGAATTTTCACCTCTGATATATCAAAGGCCAGGATCCTCGCCGAAAAGGGAGTGGATGCAGGATGCGTATTCATCAACGACTTCGTCAAATCCGATCCGCGTCTGCCTTTCGGAGGTATAAAGGAAAGTGGTTACGGCCGGGAGTTATCGGTTTTCGGAATCAAGGAATTCATGAATATCAAGAGCATCGTGGTGAAATAAATTTTGAATTTCGGAATTTCGAATAATCGAATATGGTAGTTGATAATCTTATTCGATTTCTGCTTTCCTTCCTTGCCAAATTACTCAATTTTATAACCTCCCCGTTGCAAATCACCTAAATAGAGTTCCATTGCGGATGCTTTAGTTCCGGGGCGAGGGAATTGGTGAAATAGGTCGTTTGGAAGATAGGATAGGTCTTCTTCAGGCAGAAAAGCTTTGCCAGTACTCTAATATATAGGTCCAGGACGTATTGTTCACATAATCCCATTTTGCAAGGCTCTATCCCGGCCTGCCAGAATAATCTGTTGAATAAGCATAACCTAATTTTTCGAACTGCCGGATCATTTTCGGTCTCCGTGTTCCATGCGCTATGCCCCACTCTCATTCGTATCGTAAAGCTTCAACCGGGTTTCTTGTCGCGGCTTTCCAGCTTGCCAACTTACGGTGAGTAATGCGATTCCCATTGCCAGCAAACCAGCCAGGGCAAAAATCCACCAACTCAGCGTGGTTTTGTAGGCAAAACTCTCGAGCCATTTGTTCATTGTATAGTATGAAATGGGCGTAGCGATTACAAAGGCAATGGCCACCCATTTCACAAAGTCGCGATTGAGCATGGAAAGTACTTCCGAAACTTTGGCGCCGTTTACTTTGCGGATGCCGATTTCTTTGATCCGGCGCTGGCAGGCAAATAGCGACATGGCCATAATGCCCAGGCTGCAAATCACGATAGCACAACCGGCAAAAAGCGAGAAAGTACGCCTGAATTGCATTTCCGATTGGTACATGTTTTCGACAGCCAGGTCAAAAAAGCTGATTTCAACGGGAAATGCCGGAGAAATACCGGAGGCCGTTGTTTTTATTTTTTCAATTGTATTGTGCAAAGTCTGGAAATCGGCAGTTTTCAGGCTTACCAGGCAATAGGAGGCATTTGGCTTATTTTGGATGACCAACGAGCCAATGGGTTGGTCGAACGATTCATAATGGAAATCTTTCACAACCCCGATAATTTCTGAAAGCCCGGCATCTGCAGCCATACCCATAACGAGTTTTATCCCAATCGGATTTTCGAGATTATGATCGCGGACGAAGGTTTCGTTTACCACCATCTTGTTGTTGTCGGTCGTCAGGTCGTCGGAGAAAAAACGGCCCTGGGTAAGTTGAAGGGCTGTCATTTTCATAAAGGCGGCATCGGCATTGAATGTGTCAAAATCGAATTGTTTCTTGTCGCCTTCACCGCCCTGAAAGGTAGTCCAATGCTGCATAGTAATACCTGGGAAATATTGCGAAAACGAGATTTGATTCACGATCGTATTTTCCTGAAGGAGCTTCTTCAGGACTTCCTTTTTGGAGGTTAGTTGTGGGGTCAGTTTTATCCCTACCATATTCTCCTGATTAAATCCCAGGTTGCCGCTGCCAAAATCGACTTGTTTTTGAACCAATACGGTAAAGGCAATCAGCACAATTGCGATTACAAATTGGATAGTGACCAAAATTCCCCGCGAAACAGAGGTTGAATGTTCCGTTTCAATCGTTTTTTTCAGGTTATCAATGGCTTTCGACGATGAAATACGCAGCGCCGGAATGATGCTAAAAACCACGCTCAGGACGAAAGTCCCAACTACGGCAACAATCAGGAATGAAGGCTTATACAGTAAAAATGGATTGAAATGTATTCCGGTATATTGGCTAATGAAAGGGAAAAACAACAGAACGAAAAGTATGGCCAGGAAAAGTGACATCAGGAACAAAATAAAAGCTTCGGAAAGGATATTCCGGAGAATGGCTGTTTTTCCGGCGCCAATAACTTTGAGTACCCCGGTCTGCCTGATTTTTTCGAGCCACTGTGATGATGAGATGTTGATAAAGTTGACCAGTGCAATGATCAGGACCAATGCAGCCACCAAAACAAGGATCATCACATTTCGTTTATCGCCCGAAATCAGGTATGTATTTCCAAAAACTTTGATCGGGGAAAAATAAAGTTTTTCAAGAGGGATCAGGTTACCTACGGGTTGATTTTTGGCTTGATCCTCAGGGAAAAGTGAACTGATCGCATTTGCAGTTTTAATGGGATCGCATTCCTTTTTAAGCAAAATAAATGTCTGGAAATTATTCCAGCCCCATTCTTTAAATTCATCACCGTTGGGATATACCTCTTTACGGGTTTCCATATTGGCCAGCGAGCTGAACGAAAGAACAGTATTGGATTCCTGTTTTTCGATGACAGCCGAAACAGTTAAAAACTTGTTGTTGTTTAACTTTAATATTTTGCCCAGTGCTGGTTCCGTCCCAAAAAGTTGTTCGGCAAAATGTTTGGTCAGTACAACTGTCATGGGTTCTTTCAATGCAGTTTCGAGGTTTCCTTCGATGGCTTTATAGGTAAATAGCTTAAAAAAATCGGTGTCGGCAAAAACCATGTCCGAAGTAATTGGATCACGATCGCCGGCCTGAAAAGCCGGGGCTTGCCACATTGTTGCCATCCTTACTGCGGCTTCCACATCCGGAACACTAAGATCTATTTGATCTTTCAACACAGCGGGAGAATAAATCGCATTGTTTTCCTTGGAAAACAGATAAACTCGGTCGCCATTTACATGGTAATTGTCGGTCGTCAACTCGCTGTACGTATAAACCGACAAAATAATGACCAATGCCAGGCTAACAGCCAATCCCAGTAAATTGATCAGGTTGGTTGCCGGTTTCCGCAAAAAATTACGGTAGGTTGATTTTAAAACGTTTTGCATAACGTAAATAGTTTTGTTCCGAAATTGTCCGAACCTAAATCCACCTGTTTCATATTATGGACTTTGATTATTCCAGTTTCCAAAATCATGATAATCAGATTAATAACAAAAATCACAGTTCCAGACTTTTATTCATACCTCAGCGCCTCAACCGGGTTTCTTGTCGCGGCTTTCCAGCTTTGCCAACTTACTGTTAGCAAGGCAATTACAAGTGCAAGCAATCCTGCCAGTGCGAAAATCCACCAACTTTGGTCAGTTTTATAGGTATAGTTTTCAAGCCATGCATGCATCGTAACCCAGGCAAGGGGTGTGGCAATCACAAATGCGATTCCCACTGATTTCACAAAATCCCTGTTGAGCATATGTACTATTTCTTCAATTTTTGCTCCATTAACACGCCTGATTCCAATCTCCTTGGTGCGTTTCTCTGCCATAAAAACAGCCAGTCCCAGCATTCCCATGCAACTTATCAGGATGGCCATTATGGTAAAGAACAAGGCCAGCTTACCCATCCGTTCCTCTTCCTGGAATTTCGCATTGTACTGATCATCAATAAAATGATAGTCAAATGGCGAAGACGGGACTATCCTCCCAAGTATTTCTTTGACTTTGGGCAGGGCCATACCTGCGCTGACTTTGGGATTTATCCTCATTATCAGCCATTTCAGGTCATCCGGCCCGGCCATCATGACAACCGGAGGGGCTGGTTCATACGGAGATCCTCTGACAATATCCTTAACCACACCGATAATAGTATAGCTACGGGGAATGGCCGGATTCCCTGACGACCGGGTAACGACTTCGCCTACCGGAGAAGTGAAACCCATCAGTTTTTGAGCCGATTCACTGATTACAAGTCCGTTAAGATCACTTTGAAAATCCCTTCTGAAGTCCCTGCCACTGACAAACTCAAACCCCATGGTTTTACCATATTCAATAGATACCTGCAACGTATTGAAAGAAGGGTTATAATCTGAAGGCTTGTCCCTCCATTTATAATCCGGACTCCATCCTTTTGTACTTAAAACGGGATAGTTAGCTGCACCAATTTCTTGTATCACCCCGGTTTTCTTCAATTCCTCACGGAGTATTAAAAACTTCCCCTTATAATCAGGAGTATTCATGTATAGGGAAATGAGCCCCCTGGAGGAAAATCCCACAGGACGGTTCTTTGAAAATTCAATTTGTTTGTAAATTATTAACGAGGAAATAATCAGCGTGATGGAAATAACGAATTGAAAGATCACCAATATTTCGCGGGTAGTTATCCCGATCCGTGATTTCTGGTTTATTCCGGAAAGCGCGTTAATAGGTTTAAATGAGGACAAATAGATGGCTGGATAACTTCCGGTCAGCAGGCCAAGGATGATAATAAAAGCGATAGAAATAAGCCAGAATAAATAATTATCCCACGAAATATTTAATTCCTTTCCCGAGACTGAACTGAACCAGGGCAATAATAATGCGGTGGCACTGAGTGCGACAATGAACGCGACAATTGTCGCAAATAAAGTTTCACCCTGAAGTTGCCCTATCAGTTGAAAACGTTCAGATCCAAGGGTTTTTCTTATTCCAATTTCCTTTGATCTTTTTTCGGACGTGGCGGTACTGAGGTTCATATAATTGATGCACGCCAGCATCAATACCAGGAATCCTATAGACCCCAACAGAAGCAAAATCTCCATCCTGGTGCTCATGACCGGGACCCCATTTACAAATTTGGAGTGCAGATGCCACCTGCTCATTGGATGCAGAAAGAATTCTGATTTCGTTTTGGGATCATATTGCTGAATTGCGTGCTGAATGACTGACGAAGTTTGCTCAAAATCCCCTTTTGCTTTAAGCTGTACGAGCAGATACATGTTGTAATTGTCCCAGATATTCAGGTTTGACCAACCCTCCAGGAATTTATCAAGCGGGGCGAAATATTTTGCCTCGGAAAACTCGGAATTTCCGGGCAGATCTTCATAGACTCCGGCAACTTTCATGTCGGACCTTGCATCCATTTGTACGACCTGCCCTATCGGAGAAGCGCCTCCAAATAATTTAACAGCCATGGAGTGAGAAAGCAATATGGAGTTGATATCACTTAATCCGTCTATCGTCCCCTGTAACATTTTCAGGCTCAACAATGCCGGGCCATCAGGTTGCACAAAGTAACCTTTCTCTGTAAACTTATTGTCTCCATTAGCAAATATCCGGTCTTCGATATTGGCTCTGACCAGCGCAATTTTTTCGAACTGATTTCCATAGGAGGTCTTGAGCAGGGTCCCCATGCCGGTAGTCATGATATCACTGGTATAAATTCCATCGGTTCCCGTTTCATTGCGCATTACTTTGGCAATGGAGTGGTAGTTTTTATGGTATTTATTAAAAGACAATTCATCATGTATCCACAAAGCTATCAGCATAAAAACTGAGATTCCAATACTGAGGCTTCCGATACTGATGAAAGTATATCGCAGGTTTTTTAACAGCGATCTTATTATTGATTTGAAATATATTCCAAACATAGTTGAGATTTTTTAGATTATTTTATTCGTACCGTAATGCATCCACCGGATTCCTCGTTGCAGCTTTCCAGCTTTGCCATCCAATTGTCTGAATCAGGATGGCCAGGATGAAAGGATTTTCAGGATTAGTGCTTGCGATAGAGACGCTTCACTTCCATGCTGTTTGATCCAAAGTTGATAAGCAGCCCTTTTTCTATTTGGTAAGCAGTGAGATAATTCAATGCCTGTGCCAATTGAACCTCTTCGAGTTTAATAATAGCCTTAATCTCTACCATTACCTCCCCGGCAACGATAAAATCAGCCCTGCGGGTACCCACATTAACCCCTTCATAAAAAATTGGCATCTCTTGTTCCCTTAGAAATTCAATCCTGGCTTCCTCCAGCTCTATTGCCAGGCACCGTTGGTAAATAACCTCCTGAAAACCATTGCCCAATGTCTTGTGCACCTTCATCGCACATCCTATAATGTTGTATGTCAATTCATCATCTATCATAATTCATCCGTTTAAGTTATCAATATTTCACAAACCCTCCTGCCAATCCTTTCATCCTGACCATCCTGATTCAGACACCTACTCGTACCGCAACGCATCCACCGGATTCCTCGTTGCCGCTTTCCAGCTTTGCCAGCTTACCGTGAGAAGGGCAATTCCCATTGCCAACAAACCGGCAATTGCAAAAATCCACCAGCTGAGTTCGGTTCTGTAAGCAAAATTTTCGAGCCATTTGCTCATGGCGTACCAGGCGATAGGAGTGGCAATTACGAAGGCAATGATTACCCATTTTACGAACTCCTTATTAAGCAAGGCTAATATTTCGGTAACTCTGGCTCCATTAACTTTGCGGATGCCGATTTCCTTGGTCTTGTTTTGGGTTATAAAATAAACCATTGCCAATAAGCCCATACTGGTAAGAATTATCGATATAATTGAAAACCAGCTTAATAATTTCTGCGTCCTGATTTCACTTTTATACAAACCATCATAAGTCTGATCCAAAAATTGATACTCAAAAGGTATATTCCCATTGTTTTTCATGCAATAATCCTGTATTGAATGGATTGCGTCCTCGTAATTACCTGCCAGCTTAAATAGGATAACGCCATTATCTGTGTAAAAATTAGCTTTAGTATATAAGCAAGGTTTCACTTCCTGATCAAGTGATTTTGTGTTAATATCTTCTATAACTCCTTTTATTGTCAGAAATTTATTTTCATTACAGTCAAAAATGGTTTGTCCGGAATAAGGAGGGTTAAGCCTTAATTGTTTTGCCGCGGTTTCATTTATTATACAATCCTGAATAGTGTTGTTTGAATAATCAAAATTGTGCTTCCCTTCCAGAAACTTTATTTTCATTACATTGAAATAATCTTCGCTGATTTCCACAATCTCTCCATGAACCATATTGTCGGGATTCTCATGAGTGTACATACTCCCAAATATTTCAAATTCACTTGGCAAACAACTTTGAAAAGCAATCCCCATAATTCTTGGATTATTTAGGAGTTGCTCCTTTAGCTGTTTAAGGTTATGGAGGTTATTAAATTCTCCTGTTGTATGTATATAGACCAAATTCTCTTTATCAAAACCCAACTGCTTTGTTTTGAAAAAATTGATCTGTTTCTGCATGGCAAATACTGTTATAATCAGGATAATTGCTATTACGAATTGTAGGATTACCAGTCCTTGCTGAATGCGGCTTTTCTTTCCCGATAAATTTGCGTATCCAGCTTTTAATACCGCTGCAGGATTAAAGCGGGTAATATAAATACCAGGCAAAATTCCTGCGAGCAACAATGTAAGTGCAACTTGAAAAACACCTATAAACAGAAAGTTGAGGCTAAATGGTTGAATCCCGAGATGGATATCAAATAAACTGTTAAAATAAGGCAAAGACAGTTTTACCAATGCAACAGAGATCAAAAAAGAAATCAATATAAACAACAATACTCCAATCATAAACTCGTTGATTATCATTTGCCTGGTAGCTCCTGCTACTATTTTTACTCCTGTCGACCGGGTATGTTTAAGCGATGTGGAAATAAACATATTTGTGAAATTCACACAAGCAATTAATAAGATCAAAAAAGCGACCGAAACAAGTAAATAAACATTTTGAAGATTCCCTTTTATTGCATTATCATTCAAAATACTTTTGTCGAAATGAATTTCACCCAATGGTTGGAGTTTGACTTTTACATTAAGATCCTTCCAGACATGATTTTTGCCTTGAACCATTGTAGTTAGCCGATTTCCGAATCCTACTTTATCAATACCATCTCTCAATAATAGGTATTGTATGCAATTATCGCTGCCCCATTTGTTCTGCTGCCACGATTCAGGAAGGTTTAATACCGGGATAAGATAATGAAACCGCAGATGTGAGTTTTCGGGTACATTTTTAATGATTGCGCTTACCATATAATCTTGATTGCCAATATTGATGAGCTTACTCAAGGGGTTTTCATTCCCAAAACATTTTTCCGCCAAATATTCGTCAATCACCACAACACCTTTTTGATTAAGTGATTTGGATAAATCGCCAATCTTTGCCTGAAAAGAAAAGACAGAAAAGAATGTTGAATCGGCAGCGAAACCTTCTTCAACATAGAACTGATTCTCTCCCACTTTAAAAGCTGTTCTAGACTGCTTTCTGATCCGGACGAAATTATTTACTTCGGGGATAACAGTCAATGCTTCAGGCCCTATGCCTTGTGGAGAAGAACAGGCATTAATAGCCTCCTTATTTACTTGGCCACAAAAATTCAACCGGTAAATGTTCTCTTTATTTTTAAAAAAATTATCGAAACTGAATTCATAAGTTACCCATGATACAAGAATAAGGGTGCAGGCAAGGCCAAGGCTTAGGCCAAAGACATTAAACAAACTTACGTTTCTGTTTCTTACAGCGTTTCTGTAAGCTGTTTTTAAATTATATCCTTTCATTCTAAACATTTTTCATTGATCTTACTCATACCTCAAAGCATCCACCGGATTCCTCGTTGCCGCTTTCCAGCTTTGCCAGCTTACCGTGAGAAGGGCAATTCCCATTGCCAACAAACCGGCTAGTGCAAAAATCCACCAGCTGAGTTCGGTTCTGTAAGCGAAGTTTTCGAGCCATTTGTTCATGGCGAAGTATGCAATGGGTGTGGCAATTACAAAGGCAATGGCTACCCATTTCACAAAGTCTTTGTTCAGCATCACCAGTACCTCGGAGATGGTGGCACCGTTCACTTTGCGGATGCCAATCTCTTTAACCCGTTTTTGGGCAATCAGTAACGAAATGCCCAGTAATCCCATCGAACAAATAACCAGGGAGATAAAAGTGAAAATGGTCAGTAGTTTGGCCTGCAACAGTTCAGTTTTATATACTTTCCTGTACATCGACCCAACGTTCTCATAAACGAACGGATAGGCAGAAAACATGCTTTGCCAAATGTTTCGCATATCGGCAACGGCAGTTTCCCTCATACCGGGCTTGTACGATACCACAAAATTGATCAACCACAACTTGTCACGTTTGAAGAGTACCAATGGACCAACCTTTTTCTTCATGCTCGAAAGGTGAAAGTCTTTAACCACGCCAATAATTCTTCCTTTCGGGATGTTAACACCATTGTTTGATTGATTTAGTTGGAACGCCTTCCCGATTATTTCATTGGGGTTGTTGAAGTTGAGATAATGGAGCGCCGCTTCATTGATGATGAATTCTCCCGAACCTTCAACATCGACATTGTTTGTAGTAAAGTTGTTGCCGCTTAAAAAATTAAGGTTGAACAAATTGGCAAATGAATAATCGCATGGGAAAACACCTATCGATTTATTTGAATTAACCTCTTGTTTCTGATATCCTTCCAATTTAAATTCAAACATATCGTTGGCCTCCCCTCCGGGAGGTTCCAGCATGGCCGAGACAGATTCGATACTGTTGTGTTTTAAAAGTTCTGCCTTAAATATTTCAAATTTCTGTTGAATATCGGCATGAACAGATTCAAAACAGATGATATTATCCTCCCTGACACCCATTGAGTTATTGAGCGCAAAATGGTTTTGTCGCGAAATGATAAATACACCTGCAATAAGGACTATAGCCAGGGTATATTGAGAAATAATGATTGACTTGCTCACTGTCAGATTATTTCTTTGCAAAAGATTGTAATTCACTTTTTGATTTAGTTTCCCCAAAAATTGCCTGAATACAGGAAGCAATCCGGCAAAAACCCCGAACAGGCTGAAAATGGTTATGGTGATTGCAATCAGCGTTGAATTTCCTTCAAAAAGGTTTATATTAAACTGGCTTGAAATGAATTTATTAACTGGAAAAGAAAGCATATAAGTGATCAAAATTGAGCTTGAAATTATGATCAGGCTTTCATAAAAGAAATATTTCAGGTTCATATTTGTTGAAGAGCCTAAAATCCGGTTCACGGCAATGAACTTCCCGTTAAAACCAGCCATTCCCAAATTAAGGCTGGCATAATTGCTCATCGAAATCAGCAATAAAATAATAGCAGCAATTGCCAACACAAAAATGTTGGTCATGTTTCCGTTTGCTTCAATTTCGCGTAGTTTGTTGGAATGCAAATGGATGTCGGTCAGCTTTTGCAAATAGGCTTTGGCCTCAATTTTACCGACTGGTTCATTGCCCTGTTTTGCTAAAAATCCAGCATATCCCGATACAACTTTATCGGGATTGGTATGATCTTTCAATAGCAGGTAAGTCCATCCCCACCAACTTATTTTTCCCTTTGCCGGAGTTGTAACCAGGTCGGGATGAAAATGGCTGTTTTGCGGAAAGTCTTTCATAACCCCTTTCACCGTAAAAACAGATTTTTCATCATAATACTGTCCGGGAGGAATTGAGATAACTTTCCCTACAGGATTTTCGTTGCCAAAAATCTTTTTTGCAAACGATTCGGCAACTACCATGGAACCTGGGGCATCAAGTATCGTTTGTTTGTTGCCAATTAAAAGAGAGGCATCGAAAAGATTGAAAAACGTACTGTCGCAAATAAATGCTTCGTTGATGGAATAGTACCTTTCGTTGTACATCATTACCCCGCCACGAATAGGTGCAAGCCTTACATAACTTTCAATTTCGGGGAAATACTCAGCCAGGGCAGGTACCTGTCCCGAATTCATTATTCTGGCAAAGTGGTTGTTGCCAAAAAATTTGGGGTCAGTAACTGTCAACCGGAATATCCTGTCTGCTTTCGGATTATAAGCATCGTAAGTGAGTTCGTTCTTCAGATAGAGCGCAATAAACAATATTCCACTTAACCCGAGGGCCAATCCAAAAACTTTTATCAAATTAAGGAAGGGACGACTTTTGATGTTTCGTATAACAAACCGGTACAACATACTGTTAAAATTTATTACCCCTGGATCCCCTGAAGGGGACTTTGCAGTTTTTAATTTTTGCTATTTCTGATCATTTAATCAATATTTCAATGCCCGGAACTTTTAAATTTAGTAGTTCCCTCCTCCCTTTAGGGGGTTATAGGGTTAATGTTTTCATCACTTCTGACTAACCCATCATGAATCCTGATGATCCGTTTCCCGTATTCAGCGAACTTTTCGTTGTGCGTTACCTGGACGATGGTCATTCCCTCGTCGTTAAGCGTTTTCAGTGTTTCCATGATCATCTCTCCCTGCCGGGATTGCAGGTTCCCCGTAGGTTCGTCTGCCAGCAGAAGCTTCGGTTTGCCGATAATGGCGCGGGCAATGCCCACCAGTTGCTGCTGTCCACCTGAAAGTTGCTGTGGAAACAAATCCTTTTTTGCAACTATGCTGAACCGGTCGAGCAAATCGGCTATCATTGCCTGACGGTCGCGGCTTTTCACCCCTTTGTAGATCAGCGGTGTTTCGATGTTTTCGTAGACTGTCATCTCTTCAATCAGGTGGTAAGCCTGGAAGATGAAGCCCATGAAATTCCGGTGGTAGTCGACCGTTTCCCTTTCTTTCAAGCCAAGAACCGATTGGTTATAGAGCGTATATTCTCCGGCAGAAGGTTCATCCAGCAAGCCGAGGATGTTCAGCAAAGTTGATTTTCCAGAACCACTGGGACCCATGACACTGACGAATTCCCCCTCTTTAACATCGAGGTTAATGCCCTTGAGAACGAAAGTTCGCTGGAATTTCGAGTCGTAATATTTATCGATCTTCGTTAAGTGTATCATATAAAAGAATTTAGTGTGATATTTATGTGGTTTTATCTCCGATTTGAATTATATTTTAAATTATGATATTATAATTTCATGGATAATATGGATAACTACCATGAATTTTAAATTAAAGAACAAACAGATCGAACTCCATCCAACCCTCAATTTGCCTATTTGCACACTCCGTTCTCCCTGCTATTCGTACCGCAAAGCCTCCACCGGGTTCCTGGTTGCTGCTTTCCAGCTTTGCCAACTAACTGTGAGTAAGGCAATTATCATAGCCAACAATCCGGCCATTGCAAAGATCCACCAGCTGAGTTCGGTTCTGTAAGCGAAGTTTTCGAGCCATGCATGCATGGAATACCAGGCTATGGGAATTGCGATAAGAAAAGCAATAACCACCCATTCGATATAATCCTTGTTAAGCAGCAATAGTATTTCCTGAACGGTTGCCCCGTTTACTTTACGGATGCCGATTTCTTTGGTACGACGCTCCGCTCCGTGAACAGATAGCCCAAAAAGTCCTATGCCGGCAATGAACAAGGCCAATAATGAGAATGAAAGAAGCAGGTTCTCAAATCTCTTTTCTGCCTGGTATTGTAAATTATAGGTCTCGTCCAGGAAAGAGTAGTCAAATGCAAAAGCAGGACAAATTTCACTCCAGGCAGCTTTCATCCTGCCGAGTGCCCCTGCTACATTGTGGCGTGAAACCTTGACATTGACGTAATTAAGATGTTCAGGCGTATAAAACAGTAAAACAGGCGATTGCACATAATTCAATCCCCTGTAATGGAAGTCGCGGATTACACCGATTATCTGGCCCCTAATTCCATTCCCTGGAAGAATAACCTGCCCGACAGGATTTTTCAGATCATAGAGTTTCACCGCAGTTTCGTTTACCAGGTAGGTAGCTTTTATGTCCCCAGGAATTTCTGCTGAAAAATCCCTCCCTTCCTTTATCTTTATTCCCAGGGTTTTCAAATAATCAGCATCAACATAATTATTAAAATATTTATTCTCCTTGCCTTCAATTTTAACACAACACCATGATCCCCAGTATTTTCCGGGTATTCTGCTTGAAAATGAGACACTGCTTATTTCCGGGTATTCCGATAATTTAGCTTTGAACAAGTCCAGGTGATCCTTTAGCTGAGCATTTATTTTAAGAATTACCAGGTCATTTTTGTCGAATCCCAGATCCATTTTATTCATAAACCTGAATTGGTTATTTGCAATAAGTGTACTACAAACCAAAGTAATGGAAACAATATTCTGGAAAATGATGAGCGTATTACGGATACCGTTTTGATTTATGTTCGCGAGAGACCTGACCTTATCGGAATTGATTGCATAGGAACTGATTTTGACACTCGGATAAATCGCTGCTACCAGGATAAAAACAATTAAGCCTGAGCCAAAAATCAGCAAATTGTTAGGCAGCCATAATTCTGATGGCAACACCGAAAATCCTGTTGCAGAGGACAGTAACGGTTTGGATATCCCAAGGAGAAGAAATGATAACAATACCGATATCAAAATAATCAGAACCGTTTCCAATGCAAATTGAATCACCATCTGAAATGTTGAAGCACCCTGCATTTTTTTAATGCTTACCTCTTTGTACCGGGCAAATGCATTCGCAATGGTCAGATTGATGAAATTAATGGCCGCCAGCAATAAAATAAAAATGGAAACGGCAATCAGAATCTTGTTATACAGCGGGTTCCCATGTTTTGTATTACTTTCATTCTCTACTTCAGCGGAATAATAAATCTTATTAAAAGGACGGAGATGAAACGACTCCTTGTATCCGATATTTTTAAGAAATCCCGTGATCCTGTTTTCATATTCCAATGTTGTCGTACCTTCAGGCTTCAACAAAAATGTCGGATAGCTCCACCCATCGTACTGCCTGAGAATTCCCTTATACCCGATCTGTTCGAGACTCTCAATTGAGGCCAGCAGATCCATACGGAAGTGCAGATATGGTTGATCCTTTATAATCGCCGTAACATTGAAATCCAACTTGTTATCAAACCTGACAGTTCTGCCGATGGCGTCAATAGTTCCGAACAGCCTTTTAGCGGTTGATTCGGTAAGTACCAGGGAGAATGGCCGATTCAATGCCTCTTCCGGTTTTCCGCTGATGAATTCAAACCGGAAAATTTTAAAAAATGTACTGTCTGCAAAAACAAAGTCCTTGATAGTAAATGGATTATTATCCACCTGTACACCAACATCTCCCCAGAAACTAAGTCTTGTTGCCACAATCTGGCTGGATTGGTCTTGGTTCATTGCATGACCTATGTAGGAGGGCATACTTGCCCAATGTGAATCAAGCCGAAAAATCCGGCTGCTGTCGGGTATATTCTTATCGTAGTTATTCTCGTTAAGTATATAGGACCAAATAATCAGCGCAGAAGCTATGCTAATGGCTAATCCAAGGATTTTGATAACTGTTGATCCAGTATTCCTTTTAAAATTCCTGAAGGTAAACCTGATAATTCCCTTTAAATACATATTCTTTAATATATTGCATGACCTGCAATTACACTGCTCATTAATTAATTCCCTTTAGTATCAAGTCAAGATAATCCATTAACTGATGTCCCCAATCAAACTAATGTCTCGTTCTTATTTTTCATATTTATCGTTCTTTCGTTTTCCCGTTTCCGGCCTCCGTGTTCCGTTATCCGTTCTCTAATTTGCATACTTACATATTTGCACATAAGGTCATTCTTGTCTCTCTGCTATTATTCATACCTCAGCGCTTCCACCGGGTTCCTGGTTGCTGCTTTCCAACTTTGCCAACTAACTGTTAGCAATGCAATTCCCAAAGCTAGCAGGCCCGCTAACGCAAAAATCCACCAACTCAGTTCGGTTTTGTAGGCAAAACTTTCGAGCCATTTGTTCATGGCGTACCATGTAACGGGCGTGGCAATTACAAAAGCAATGGCTACCCACTTTACTAAGTCTCGGTTGAGCATGGTTAATATTTCAGAAATACGTGCCCCATTTACTTTGCGAATGCCGATTTCCTTGGTGCGGCGTTTGGCAATATGCGTTATCAAGCCAAACAGACCAAGGCATGAAATAAAAATTGAAAGAATGGAACAGAACCCAATAAGCCTGCTGAATGTCACCTCCGATTTATACAGACTCGCATACGATTCATCCAAAAAATGATATTCAAAAGGTATGTCGGGCGATATTTCAGCCCATATTTTCCGAACGCTTTCAATTGAGTTCTCAAAATATGCCGGGTTTATTTTCATGTTAATAACCCCAATACCGCAGACCTTGGGTGCGTACCATAACAAAGATGGTTCAATGGTTTTATGAAATGATTCAGCATGAAAATCATTCATTACCCCGATAACTTTTGCTTTGATGTTTGACGACATCGTGATTTCTTTATCGATGGCAGGATCCAATCCAAACTCTTTTGCCATGGTTTTATTAATTATCACGGTGCGGTACTTATCGCTCTCGGCATCCCAGGTAAAATTTCGGCCTTCGAGTAGATTAATACCCATTGTTTTCACAAAATCAGGATCGACGGTTAATACTTTAAATGATTTTGTTTCGCCATTAAACTCACTGTTGATTTCCATATTAAATCCGTTGCCGAGTTCAATACTTGAAGCAGTAATATCAGTGATTCCAGGATGTTCAAGAACCTTTTGCCTGAAAAGGTCATACTTGTCTGCAATTTGTTTGTTCGGTTGAAAACTAATCACATTTTTATCATTAAAACCGAGATCTTTTGATTTCAAAAATTCTACCTGCTTTTGAATGAGAATGGTACTTGCTATCAGAATTATTGCAATCAGAAACTGAAAAATGACCAATCCATAATTGAATATCGAACCTTTTTTCGTGTTCGTACTCTCATTTCTGATGATCTTTAAAGGTTTAAAAGATGAAAAGTAGATGGCTGGGTATGTTCCCGCTATAATTCCAATGAGAATAGCGCCTGCAAAGAGTAGCGGAATAATCAGAGGCTGCCCCCAATAATCGATAGAAAGTCGTAACCCGATCAGTTGGGTGGCCAATGGCTTAATGAGTTCAGCCAGCAGTATTGCTATGATTACAGCAAAAAGGCTAACAACCAGGGTTTCAACCATAATTTGACTGATGAGCTTTATTTTGCTCGATCCCAATAGCTTTCGAACGCCAATTTCTTTTGCACTGGCTGGAAATTTAGCAATGGTAAGGTTTACAAAATTTATAATGGCGATAACAACAATTAGCAACCCGATACCAGCGAGCAGATAGATGAACGAGCGTTTATTGTTGTTGTGAAACGGAACTTTATTCAACGCAACAAGGCTTAACGAACTTACTATATCGGAGTTATTGGTCTTTAGTTTTTCAGATTTCGAAATCCAAAAGGCATTGACTTTTTGTTCAAATTCATGAATATTGGTTGCACCGTTCAGTTGAATATAGGTGTCATATCCCCAGTTATACCAATCGTCATTCACATCGCTCCCGTTTGGCTTCATCAACGACAAAGAACTAAACGAAGCAAGTCCATTGAAAGTTATAGATGAATTTGCCGGAACATCTTCAATTACCGCTGTTACAACATAGTCCTGGTTATACCGCCCCCGCTCATCAATTGTCCCGATAGTTTTTCCTATCGGATTAATATTTCCGAACAATTTATTAGCTGTGTTTTGAGTGAGCACAATTGTGTAGGGCGATTTTAATGCAGTTTCAAGATTTCCATAGACAGAATTAAAACTGAATATGTTGAAGAATGAGCTGTCGGCGAAAACAACATTTTTAAAAGTAATGCCCTTTGGATTTGTTGCAGTTCGGTCTGTTAAAGTGACTTTTTCGCCAAATCCATAGTTTCGGTCAAGCCGGGCTATGTTTTTTATTTCGGGGAACTGATTATGCAAAAGATTTCCGAGTGGCGCGAGTGTTGAAAATTCCTTATCTAAACAAACCTTGTATATATTATCCGAATTCTTATGGAAATTATCGTAGCTCAACTCATTGGTTATGTACGACATTATTATGATAAACACAGAAATTCCAACTGCCAATCCTAAAATATTAATTATCGTATGCTGTAAGTTTTTACGAAGGACACGAAATGTATTTTTCAAATAGTTCATGGCTGTTGATTTTATCGTTTGATCTTATTTACTCGTACCTCAAGGCTCTCACTGGGTTTCGGGTTGCCACATTCCAGTTTTGCCAACCATTGTCCGAATCTGGATTACCCGGATTTATTGATTTTCAGGATAAATAACTTCTTTCATCTTTGCTAAAATCCTATTAATCCTTTCATCGTGTAAATCCTGATTCAGATATTTTTATTCGTACCGCAAAGCCTCCACCGGGTTCCGCGTGGCTGCTTCCCAACTTTGCCAACTAACTGTAAGTAAGGCAATTACCATAGCCAACAATCCGGCCAGTGCAAAAATCCACCAATATAATTCGGTTTTGTAAGCAAAACTCTCGAGCCATCGGTTCATGGCAAACCAGGCAACAGGTGTGGCGATTACAAACGCAATGGCAACCCATTTTACGAACTCTTTATTCAGCAAAATCATAACTTCATTGATTTGGGCGCCATTTACTCTTCGGATGCCAATTTCCTTTAGACGTTGTTCTGAAGCGTATGCTGCCAACCCAAATAAACCCAAACATGAGATGAGAATTCCGATTCCGGCGAAGTATTTTGACAAGGCCGAAACGCGTTCTTCTGCCTCATACAATTTTTGGTAAGCGACATCCAGAAACTGGTAGTCGAATGAAAATCCGGGATTGAACCTTGCATAGAGGTTTTTAAGTTCAGCGATGGATTCTTTTTCCTGTCCGGCACTTATTTTAACCATCATCGTAAGTGTTTTTCCCGGATCATAAGTCATGATCATTGGATTAACCTTTTCGTGAAGCGATTGGAAATGGAAATTTTTTACCACACCGACTATTTGTTTTTGCTTACCCCAGAAATTTACAGCTTGTCCAACCGGGTTTTTTAGCCCCATGGCATCAATAGCAGCCTGGTTCAAGATCAGATTAGTGTTTTCGTCACCAAATTTTTCGGAATAACTTCGCCCTTCGGCCAATTCAATACCCAGGGTCTCTATCAGGTTCACGTCCACATACATAACCTCAAAATTAATGTTGGCTGTCGGGTCTTTCCCTTCCCAGTTAAGACCGTATGTTGTGGATGGGCTACCTACCATGCGGGACGAAAAATCCGATGTCCTGACGACCCCCGGTATTTTTTCGGATTCGGCAATAAATGCCTGAAGATTTTGTGCAACTTTCCCTTCTTTGCTGAAGTAAATAACATGGTCTTTTTGGTACCCTAAATTTTTGTGCTGGATAAATTGAACCTGTCGGTAAACCACAATCATTGAAGAAATTAGCACTACAGATATTCCAAACTGGAAGACAACCAGGCCTTTGCGTGCCCAAATTTCTCCCGAAGAACGGCTTGGTTTGCCTTTCAGAACAGATAATGGTTTAAAACCGGATAGATAAATTGCAGGATAAAACCCTGTTATAAGACCGGCAATCAAACAAATTCCAAAGATGGACAAAACAAAATCTGCATCAAGGATCAATTGAAGTTGTTTCCCTGTCAGCAAGTTAAACTGGGGAATAAAAAGCCAAACCAGGATCATGGAAAGAATCATTGCTAACCCTGTTAAAACGATGGCTTCACCAGTAAATTGTGCCATCAGTGCCTTTCGTCCGCTGCCCACAACTTTCCGAACGCCAATTTCCCTGAATCTTTTGGAAGCTTTTGCTGTTGCCAGGTTGACGAAATTAATCCCGGCGATGAGAAGTATAAAAATGGCAATCAGGGCAAACAGCCTGACATATTCGATACGCCCTCCGGATTGGACACCATTGGTATAGTTTCCGTATAAATAATGTCGCGAATAAGGAACTGCAAACAGGCTGACATTGGATCCGCTCATTTTGGTTTTGATAAAACCGGAAAGCTTGTTATTCAGCTTTTCTACATCGGTACCTTCTTTTAAAACCAAAAAAGTTTGTGGAGTATGGTTCCCCCAATTTAATTTTCGGCCGACTATTTCCGACAAATTGATCCAGGCATCGTACGATATCACGAAGTCGAACTGAGAAGTTGAATTAACGGGAGTCCCTTCAAAAATGCCGGATACCAATGCTTGTTTCTTGATATTCAGTATCTGCCATTCAAACGTTTTCCCAACCACATTTTCGGTTGATTTAAAAAGTAACATGGCCAATTTTCGGGAAATAACAACAGAATTATTTCCGGCAAGCACTTTTTCGGGATCGCCCTGATAAAGATTATAGGAAAAAATCCTGAAAAAATCGGGTTCTGCAAACTGCCCGGCTGCTTTTATTTGGTTGTTACCGTCAGACGACACGGTGAATTTTCCAAACATGACGGCTGGGGCTACCGAAACAGCATTCTTTATTTCAGGTAACTCGGCCGCAAGTGTCCGGGCCAGCAAATCCGGTGTCCCTTCCTGGGTTAATAATAGAAAACCGAAGGCCGGGAATCGGGATTGGTAATTGTATTGACAATAAAATCGGGAAAAACACCACGGATAGTCGATTTTCCGTGTTCACTAATATCAACCTGTTGACCCACTACATTTTTCCATCCGTTAATATCCCATCAGCCATAGCCTGATTTTCCAGAACCTGAAATAGTTGCTTATCAGTCTTATGAAATTTATCAATTTTCATCTCGTCAGCTACCCAAAGGAAAATGAGGATCGCACAGGCAAAACCAGTGGCTAATCCAATCAGGTTAATGAAGAATGAACTGCTGTTTCTTCTGAAATGCCTGAATATTAATCTGATCTGAAAATTTAACATATTAAAAAAATTTCAATAGTACATTTATAATATTCCGGAAAGCGTTATGTTTATTCATACCTCAGCGCCTCTACCGGGTTTCGCGTGGCTGCTTTCCAGCTTTGCCAGCTCACAGTAAGGAGTGCAATACCCAATGTGAGCAAACCTGCTAAAGCAAAGATCCACCACGCAATTGTCGCTTTGTTGCCAAATCCTTCCAGCAACTTGTCAATAATTGCCCAGGCAATTGGACACGCGATGACAAATGCGACAACCACCCATTTCAGGAAATTGATATTCAGGAGATAAACCACTTCAAAACTCCTGGCACCGTTAACTTTTCTGATCCCGATTTCTTTTACCCTGGATTGTGTGGCATGGTAGGTAAGTGCAACAAGACCAATCATGGCAAGCAGGATGGAGACAAAACTGGCAAACTGAAATGCCTTGTTAATTTGTCTGATCTCTTCAATATATTGCATTACTTCATCGTTGGTAAAACTATATTCGAAAGGAAAGCCCGGGAAAAACTTTTTTATAGCCTTATCGACAGATGAAATGGTATGATCAAGGTTTCCCGGTAAAATACTCACAAACAAATATTTAGTAAAGCCCTGGTTCTTAGGATGCGCAGATATGATCATTGGTTTGACCGTGCTAAACAAATAATTGTTCTGAAAGTCTTTCACCACACCTATGATAATTCCAGGCTTCCCCCAAAAGATTACCTGTTTGCCTATCGGATCTTTGTATCCCAATCTCTTTGCACCCGTCTCGTTGAGAATTACACCGGTCAGTTCCTCTTGCCTCGAAGAGGAGAATTCATCACCCATAGCCATTTGCATCCCAAAAGTCTGGGTATAGTTGTCTGACACAATCGCATAACAAAACGATTCATCATGTTTCACATTTTGATCATCAATCCAGGTTACGCCGGAATGGTTCGGTATACCGGCAGGCATGGCCGATGCAGCGCAAACCTCCTTCACAGAAGGAATCCCTTTTAATTCATCTCTCAGGTTCAGGTAATTATCTTTTAATTTTTTGGTAAAAGGAATCTGCATAACCAGCTTATTATCGAACCCAAGCGGCATTTGCCGCATGAATTCATATTGCCTGTTTACCATAAGTGTAATTATAACAAGCGCTATAGAGATAATGAACTGAAAAGTGATAAGAATGCTCTTGCTCTGCAGACCAGAAGCGGGATTGCCCCCTTTTTTGAAGAGATCAATTGGCTTTGTACCGGATAAAATGATGGCCGGATAAAATCCCGACAAAAGGGAAACTGCCATCCAAAGAATCAAGCTGCCTGTAAGAAACAGAACCGTGTTATGCTGTAAATAGGGCAGTACATCAGACCCTGTCAACTGTTGGAACAAAGGTGCCCCGGCATAGGACAGCATAATTCCAATGATTATGGCCAAAAAGCAGATTATTAAGGTTTCCCCCATAAATTGAAGCCTGATTAAACGGTCGCTTGCTCCCGCAATTTTCTTCAGGGCAATTTCCGAGGTTCTTTTTTGGACCAGCGAAGTTGACATATTCACATAATTCAGAATGCTGACCGTGAGTACTACCAGACCAATGAAAATCAACAGGTACAAAGGATTTTTATTGTAGTAGAGCCTTCTTTCCGTGACTGGCAAAAAAGAAAGGGTTAAAAGTTCAGGGTTGCGGACGCTACCCGGTTTAATCTCGCTGTAGAAATGAGCAATTTTTGCATTGATGTCTTTGTAATTGACCGATTTGTGCAATTTAAAGAATGGTTGTCCGTTGCTGTCCCAGCCTTCAAGCTTGGATTTGGTACGCAAAGAGGTAATTGGTGCGACCATCGAGAAATTAAATGTTACATATTTTGGAATTTCAACCACTCCGGTAACATTCAAAACCTGGTCTGAATTTAACAGCAGTATCTTGCCCAGGGCAGGCAAATCACCAAAATATTTTTTGGCAGTTTCTTTGGAAAGTACAATCGAATTGGGCTCATTCAGTGCATTTTGCCGGACCCCTTCAATAAAAGGATATTGAAGGATGTGAAAAAGTGTGCTGTCAGCCAGGTAAAAACCGGACTCATTGAAGCTGACAATCTTGCTTCCATTGCTCTCCTGGTACGATACAATACAATTACTGAACGCACTGAAATTTTCAGTCCGTGCAAAATATTCTATTTCAGGGAAATGACCAGCCAGCAATGGAGAAAGCGCATAGCTGATTGTTGTATTTCCCAGTGGGGAATCCGGACTTTTTTCTACCAGGTTGAATATCCTTTCTTTATCAGGCAGGCTACTGTTGTAGGAACTCTCTTTGAATACATGCATGACAATGAGAATGCAACAGGCAAAGCCCAGTGCCAGACCTGTGATATTGATCACAGTAAAAGTCCCGTTTTTCCTGAGGTACCGGAATGTATTCGTTATCGCCCTGAATATCATGTTAATAATTTTGAATCTTTATCTGAATTTCCATATTTAAACCTACCTTCATCAATAGTATTCTTTTCCCGTATTCCGGTTTCAGTTGCAGTTCTGCGTTCTCCTTTTCTACGTTTTCCTGCCTTCCGTCCGAAACAGTCCAATTTCAATTTCGAACATCTGCTCGCGGACGGCGCTAACTTATCATCCGCTAACCATGGGTTTCACCCATGGCTATTAAAATTCAATCCCTACAAGATTTTTAATCTTTTTAAATTATTAACAATCAAATATATAGTCCCGAAGTCTTTTCACTATTAACCGTTTCCCCGGAACCAATTTGCATATTAGCACATTAGCATATTAGCACATTAGCATATTGCTTTCCCCCTCTCCCAGTCCTTTCGTACAGTCATACCCTTTTCCAGTCTCCATTCTCCAATTAGCATATCACCACATTAGCACATTAGCACATTCTTGTCTCTCTGCCATTATTCGTACCTCAGCGCCTCCACCGGGTTCCGCGTGGCTGCTTTCCAGCTTTGCCAGCTCACTGTAAGTAAGGCAATTACCAGGGCAAGCAATCCTGCCAGGACAAAGATCCACCAGCTGAGTTCAGTTTTGTAGGCAAAATTTTCGAGCCATTTGGATAAGGCAAGCCATGCCAATGGTGCGGCAATTACAAATGAAAAGCCTACCCATTTTATAAAGTCCCTGTTGAGCAGCAACATCACCTCCGAAATCCTTGCGCCATTTACTTTGCGGATTCCTATTTCCTTCTGCCTTCTTTCAATGACAAATAATGACAGACCGAACAAACCGATGCAGGAGATGAAAATGGCGATAAATGAAAAATATCTGAATAATGACGAAATTCTTATTTCTGAAGAATATAGCTTTTCCAGGAAGTCATCAAAAAACCCTACCTCTATGGCAGTTTGCGGCATCACTTTCAGCCATGACTTTTTAATTGCATCCATAGTTTTCGAAAAATTATCCGGGCCGATGCGTGCAATTATGTAGTCAGGATTCCTTATCAAAGGAAACATCATGACAGGTTCCACACCCGTACGAAGCGATTCGAAATGAAAATCTTCAACAACACCTATGATCTTTCCCTTTTTGACCCCCCATGGACTGAATTCCTTCCCTACCGGATTGGTCAATCCCATCCGCCTGATGGCTTCCCGGTTTAAGATTACCTGAGGAGAGAGTACTTCATCCCATTTTACCACCTTGTCATAAATATCCGGGAAATCACCTCCCTCAACAAACTTTATTCCCAGCGTTTTAAAGTAATTTTTATCAACATGCATCTGACAGATCAGTACCCTGGTTTCCGGATCTTTGCCTTCCCAGGTATGTCCCCAGGAGGAGTTGCCCCCCCAGAAAGGCAGTTTATCTGACCTGGTAATTGATTCAACACCTGTTATTCCGGTTAGTTCCTGGATGATGGCTTCATGTTTGCTTTTTGCCTCTCCATTCAGAAACAGGTACACCAGGTTAGCGTGATTGTAACCCAAATCATAATTGTTGAGGTATTTTATTTGCCTTGTAATAATGATGGTTCCACTGATAAGGATGATTGCCAATGCAAATTGCACAACCACCAGCAGGCTTTTCAGGGTAATACCCCCCCTTTTGTCATTCAGTGATTTTTTGATTGCATAAACAGGATTGATGGAAGCGATGTACATGGAAGGATAAATCACTGACAGCAAGGGAATAAGAATGACAAATAGGGTGAAAATCAAAATTATATAGCCGTTCAGAAGTTGCCCGATGATGATTTGTTTGCCTGAAATTGTCCGGAAGACGGGTAAAAACAGAGAAACCAGCATTACACTTATGATCACGCTAAAAAAGATCATCAGTCCTTTTTCAAGGAGGAACTGTCTTAAAATATTCATCCTGCTTGCTCCCATAACCTTCCTGATGCCCACTTCAGGACGGCGTTGTTCCGCTTTGGCGGTGGAAAGGTTAATGAAATTAATGGATGCGATAAGGATTAATATAAGCGCTATCCCAAAAAACTGGTAGATGTACTGAACCCTGTTGTTTTTCCCTGAATAGGAATACAATCTTTCATTTTTGTATGGGGCAAGGTGCAATGTGGTATTTTGTTGACCGTTTTCGAGGCAAAAGTTGGTTATTTTCGAATTCAGGCTATTGGGATCACCTCCCTTTGCAAGTAATATGCAGGTGGAAGGCCAGTTGTTCCCCCATTGGGCAAGGTCTGCCCCCAAATGTTTCATCACATCAATTGGTGCCAGAATTTTAAAAGTCAGGGTTGAGTTAGCCTTTTGTGCGCTAATAACGGCTCCAACAGTCAATGAAATGTCATTGTTGAAGGTAAGTACTTTCCCAATGGCAGATTTGTTGCCGAAAAATAATTGGGCAAGATCATCCGTAATAATTATCCTGTCGGGTGAAGAGAGTGCGTTACTATCCCCCTCCAGGGTGTTGTAAGTGAAGATTTTCAGAAAGCTGCTGTCAGCACAGACAACCGGACCTTCCTTGTATTCCTTCTCCTCATATTTGACCAGCATCTTATCCAGGCTGACAAAGGTAGTAGCACGCTCAACCTCAGCAAATTTTCTGACCAATGCCTGGCTGAGTGGGAATGGGGTGCAATTGGTGTACAATTCCTGCCCGTCTGAATACTTCTGGTGTTCATAAACGGTATAGATATGATCCAGATTCTTATGGAACCTGTTATAGCTCAGTTCGTCGAATACCCAGAACAGGATCAGTACAACTACCGCCATTCCAAGAGATAATCCGACGATATTGATAATGGAATAGACACCATTCTTTATGATATTCCGCCATCCGATTATAAGGTTTTTTATCATCATAACAATGGAGATATTGGTTATATTCTTATTAAATATTTATTTCCCTCGTCTTTCTGACTTTGTGTCTTCCATCCGAAACAGTCGAATTTCAATTTCGAACATCTGCTTGCGGACGGCGCTAAGATGAACCGTTTCTTCTACAGGACGTTATCCTGGGCGACCGATATTTCGTCCCTGCGGGACCAAACCCAAAATTCCATTCTTACAGTCGTATCCTCTTTTTTCCTGTCTCCAATTAGCATATTAGCACATTAGCACATTAGCATATTAGCATATTAGCACATTCTTGCCTCTCTGCCATTATTCGTACCGCAACGCCACAACCGGGTTCTGTGCTGCAGCTCTCCAGCTTTGCCAGGTTACTGTAAGCAAGGCGATTACCAGGGCAAGAATGCCCGACAAGAGAAAAATCCACCAGCTCAATGTTGTCTTGTAAGCAAAGTTTTCGAGCCACATGGACATGGCATACCAGGCGATCGGGGTTGCCAGCACAAAGGCAATTGCCACCCATTTGACAAAATTTATGTTCAACAGGAACAGGATTTCCTGCACAGTTGCGCCATTCACTTTCCGGATGCCAATTTCCTTTATTCTCCTTTCATTCATACTCAGGGATAATCCCAGTATTCCAAGCACGCACAGGATTATGGTCATGGCAGCAAACAACAGGAACAGGTTCATGGCCTTGTGTTCTGACTCGTAATACATGGCTATCCTGTCACTCAGGAAGGAGTACTCAAATTCCTGGTCGGGCATTATTTTGGTCCAGACCGCCTTGATCTGATCAATATCACCCGGGCTAACAGCAGATTTTGCGGTTCCTGAATCCGCCAGTTTCATATTCATGACGGACATATTGTTCGGTGAATACAACATTGCACAGGGCCTGATTTTGTCGTGCAACGATCCGGAATAGAAATTTTCAACAATCCCCTTGATACAAGCCGGCTTCGGACCAAATCCCTGGACGAAGGCACCCAGGGCATCCTCAACGGTTTTAAATCCAATTTCTGATGTGAACTTCCGGTTAACAATAATATTTAATGCCGTATCTGCAGAGGCTAAATTCTCCCCGGCCAGCATTTTAAATGAATAAACCCGGATGAAGGAGGTATCAATGGATTTTAGTTCACAATCAATGTTGACTATTTCATTGTTCCGGAAAAGCCGGGCATTCCCAAAATTAGATGTCTGGGCAGGTGTTACGGAACTAAAGCTTACACCTCTTATTTTGGGATTCATTGAATATTCGCCGGCAAGTGCGGATAGTTTCGAAACGGACCCACCGGGCAACCTGACAATCATGATATTTTTGGTATCATAGCCCAGATCCTTGTGATTAATAAAATATATCTGCTTGACGATCATTAACGTGGCAATTATAACTGCCTGTGCAACAATAAATTGCAGAATCACGCTCCATTTGCCAAATACATTTTCCTTTCCCGAATTACCGGGATCATTTTTCTTTAACAGGGATGATAAAGAATTCAGGTTCAAATTATAGTAGGAGAATACAACGGATAAAATACCTCCTGCAAAAAACAGTACGAGCAGGAACAATATGGCAGACCAACCAATTTCGGGGGAATAACCTTGTGGGATGTCTACAGTTGAATAGAAATTTTTAATGATGGCAAAAGTTGTCAATATACTGATAATCAATGCGCAAAATGTAACTAAAAGTGATTCTGTAAAAAATTGGGTGAAAATGGAACCCGGTTTGCTCCCCAGGATTAATTTCAAGGCAATCTGCTTTTTTTGTTTGATGGTATCGGCCAGGAAAAAATTGCTGTAATTGAAAAAGGCTATCAGGAATATAAAAATACCAACCAGCGAAATAGCCAGCATCAATCCGCCGCTGACTGTGTGCTGATTGAAATTTCCATACTGGCTGTCTTTATGAACCTGGCTTAACGGCTGCAATTTAAAAAGCCTTCTCTCCACATATTCATCGTGGCGGTGCAGGGCATGCACGGCTTTTAACTGTTTTTCAACTTCTGCGACTTCATTTTTATTGTTCAGGACCACATAACAGTTAAAGTTATCGGATAACGCATCCCAGTTGGTGAAGATATTGGCGGCAATTTTTTCGGAAAAAGTCACCATGGACAAAATGATTTTAAACGGGAAATCGGTGTTTTGCGGCAGATCACTGATCACCCCGGCCACTGTAAACCTCTGGCCCATGATGGCCATCTCCTGGCCAATCGGTTCCTGGCCGGGGAAAAGCCGGCCGGCAATATCCTTTGTAATAACGGCAGTGAAAGGCTTTTCCAGCACCTGTTTTCCTTCTCCTTTCAACCAGGATAGACCTTTGCCTCCAAAATCAAAAACATCGAAGAAAGAAGGATCGGTAAAGACAACCCCATCCTCCAGTGAAAAGATTTTATCTTTCGTACTCCCGCCGGTCGGAATGCCAATCTTCTGGCCATACATATACATCATTGAAACCACTCCTTTGAGTCCGGGGATGGATTTTTTTATCTCACCGGGATATGGGAAATAGACCCCGGTGCGGTATTCGAATCCTCCGCCCAGGTACTCCAGCCCGGAAGTTACCCTAACTATCCGGAAGGTATTTTTGCTCTGGGTATGATAGCTGTCAAAACTCAGTTCGTGGTTAACCTTGATGTAAATCACCAGGCAGCTGGTCAATCCTATAACCAGGCCAATAAAAATCAGGAGATTCAATTTGTAATTCTGTGTAATTCTCCTGAAAGCGATTTTTAAATTCTGCAGTATCATGTTGTATGTAATTAGTTATCTGTTATATAAATTCAATTTCCATTTTTCCCTACATCCGTCCGAAACCAATAAATTTCATTTTCAAAAATTTGAACTCGGACGGTTTTGTGATCATCCACAGTCTTACAGTCGTACAGTCATAAAGTCGAATCCTTGTTCCCCACATTCCGTTATCTGTGATCCTTACTCCCATTAGCACATTAGCATATTAGCACATTAGCACATTAGCACATTAGTTCTCCCTGCTCCATACTATTCATACCTTAAGGCTTCCACCGGATTCCGGACTGCGACCTTCAGCACATGATAGCTTATCGTGATAAACGCTACTATCCCCACCAAACCAACTGCCAACAGGAATACGGTCAGATTCAGCGGCTCCTTGTAAGCTCCGGGCATCGTTTTATAAATGTACCAGGCGGCAGGAGAAGCAACCAAAGCAGCAAATCCGAGCAATCCGACTACTTCTGTTGAAAGCTGCAAATAGATTGAACTCACTGAACTGCCCAGAATCTTCCGTATTCCGATCTCTTTTGTGCGGCGTTTTGTGGTAAATAGAATCAGTCCAAATAAACCCATGGATGAAACCAGCAAAGTCACTACCGCAAAAAAGAAGAATAACCTTTTCATGGATTGCCAGAAGGAAATCGCCCTGTCTAAAAAGAATATTTCCCTGAAATCTTTGACCTCAAATGGATCGTTGGGGAGGATAGCCCCAAGTTCGGCGGATACCAGTTTCCGGGCTTCATTTCTGTTACCGGGTATAAACCGGACTGTAAGTACTTTTGAACCGGAAAATTCATTTTGTGACAGGAACATCACGTAGGTTGGAATCGGATTATGCACCGAAAAAGGGTGAAAATCCTTCACTACTCCTATGACCGGATAAGGTTTGCCCAACAGGAAAATCTGTTTGCCGACGGGGTCTTTCCATCCGAATACTTTAAGCGCGGTTTCATTGATGATACAGCTCTTAAAGTCGGAGGGATATTCTTTTGAGAAATTTCGTCCATAGACCATTTTCAGGTCATAAGTCGGGATGAAATCACAATTTACATAGTTGCGGCTTATCATTTCCTTCTGGTCGGGTTGAGCGCCTTCCCAGCTGACGTATCCCCCTATATTCCCCTGGAAAGGAATAGTGCTGGAAAATGACGCATCGACAATTTCAGGATGTTGCAGCAACTTCTGCCGGATCGTTTCAAAATCAAATTTTTCCCTGGTACTAATTTCCGAGAAAATGATGTTTTTATTGTCAAAACCAAGATCCTTGTTCAAGATAAAATTCACATGACGATACAGGATAAAACTTACTATCAGGACGAACAATGAAATGGAAAACTGGGTAGCCGTAAGCACTTTTTTCAGGCTCACTGATTGTCCCCTGCCTGAAAATACAACTCCTTTCAACACTTTTACAGGGTTATAAGACGAAAGCACCATGGATGGATACAAACCTGACAGGATTCCCGCCAGGATGGCCACAAAAAAAACAATCAGCAGAAGCTGCCTGTTTTCGAAAACACTGTAGACAGCGTTCCCCTGCAAAATATTATTCATAACAGGTGAGACAGCCTGGGCGAGTATCAGCCCGATTCCCATGGCAAGGAGAGTCAGGACAAGGGTTTCAGTAATAAACTGCAAAGCAATTGCTTTCCCGGAAAACCCTACAACTTTCTTAATGCCTATTTCACAAGCCCTTTTTGTGGAATTAGCGAGTGAAAGGTTTACATAATTTACACATGAAAGTACAAGAACCAGGATTCCCGCCAATGATAAAATGGATAAGCCTACCAAAATATCAGGCTGGTTGTTGGGCGAAATATGGTGTTTTGACAGCGGGTGGAGATAAGGGGTCGACTTTTCATAGTTCTTCACATTTTTGAACGCATTCTTGATCTTTTCATCTACACTTTTGGGATCAGCACCGGGTTTCAGGAGCACATAATTATCGTTATCGATATAATTCCACTCATCGCGAAATCCATTGCGGTTGGAGAAAATTTCGAAAGTTCTCAAGGAGATCAGGTAGGAAGGCCGCATATTTGAATTGAGCGGAAAATCGGCATAAACTGCTGTGACGGTCAGGGGATAGCGCTTCCCAAGAATTACCTGCTTTCCCAAAGCACTGCCCTCGGGAAACAGCTTCTTTTGCAGGGTTTCCGAAACAGCAATGGTATTTGGTTCTGTAAGGGCGTTGTTGCTGCTTCCCTCCTTGAAATGAATGGTGAATATATCGAATATAGAATTTTCACTGAAGTAACCATCTTTTTCGTAGAGCTGACCTCCATCCGGCAGGGTAAAAAACTGACCGGAACCCTGGCCTCCGGATAATTCGCGCATTAGGAGAACTTGTTCAACTTCAGGCTGATCTGCCATTAAATGGTAACGGAAAGCTGCCGGACTGTAAGTGCAATAGTTTGTTGGATACGAATCTTCCTGCTTTGTCTGTACGCGGTAGATCCTGTCAAATTTGGTGTTTGTCTTGTCGAAACTGAATTCATAGCTTACCACCATCCCCAACAGAATGAACGTCGTAAAACCGATCGTCAGGTTGGTCAGGTTGATCAAAGAGAAGATTTTATCCCTTAAGATATTCCTGTAAATGGTTGTAAAAAAGTGTTTGATCATTTCTTCAGGTAAAAGTCAGATCCAAAATTCCTTGTCAAATTCATTGCAGATAGCCGGATATCCTTTCCCGGTCCACAGGTCTCCGTGTTCCGTGTTCCAGTCTCCGTTTTCCCATTTGCATATTAGCATACTGGAACATTAGCACATTCCCACCTCCGTCTTCCGTCCGAAATCATCAAATTTCAATTTCGAACATTTATTCGCGGACGGCGCTTCATCAGTCATTCCTTTTCTACAAACAGGCCATCCCTCCGGGATTCCAGTCGTACAGTCATACAGTCGTACCGTCTTTTACCAGTCCCCCAATTAGCACATTAGCATATTAGCACATTTCCATGCCCCTACAGCAGCATCTCCCCCATCTGTTTCTTCACCTCCTCGGTAATAATCTGACCGTCGAACAGGTTGACCACACGGTGTGCAAATTCCGAATCATGGATGGAGTGAGTCACCATAACGATGGTTGTACCTTCCCTGTTAAGCTCGGTAAGAAGATTCATGACCTCCAGGCCGTTCTTTGAATCCAGGTTACCGGTAGGCTCATCCGCCAGGATCAGCTTGGGATTAGCTACCACAGCACGGGCAATCGCGACACGCTGCTGCTGACCTCCCGATAACTGCTGCGGAAAATGTTTTTTTCTGTGGCTTATTTTCATTCTTTCGAGGACTTTCTCAACCATTTCGCGGCGCTCTTTGGCGCTCAGCTTCAGGTAAATAAGTGGAAGTTCAACGTTTTCATAAACATTGAGTTCATCGATCAGGTTAAAGCTCTGGAACACGAAGCCTATGTTTCCTTTGCGAAGCAGCGTGCGGTTGCGCTCCTTGAAGCCGCCCACTTCATTGCCATCGAAATAATACTCTCCTGAAGTCGGATTGTCGAGTAGTCCGATAATATTCAGCAAAGTAGACTTGCCACAGCCTGAAGGTCCCATAATGGCAACAAATTCGCCCTTTTGAATGTGCAGGCTCACATCGTTCAACGCACTGGTTTCAATCTCTTCCGTGCGGAATACTTTGTTAAGATTAACTGTTTTGATCATAATGGTAAAATTTGCAGAGTGCATGGGGCAGAGTGCATAGAGCATCTGTACATGACTCCAGGTGGTTATTATTTAATTGATATACTTAAGATGCATGGGGCAGAGGGCAGAGGTCTTGATGCCAACTTTGGGATATGGATCATGATATATTTATTAATAAAGATTTTCTGAAATTCGTAATTTTTCTACTTAGGCTATCTAAGTCATTTATTAATTGATCCAATTTTTCCTTATCAATAAACTGTCGCCTGTATGCTACAAATGAGATGTTTGCTGTTTCAAAAATGGACCTGCGGGCAATGTTGAGATAATTTGCAAAATCTTTGGAAGAGAAGGATCCTGATCCTTCGGCAATATTGTTAGAGATACTTAAGGATGCAGCTCTAAGTTGCTCAGCAACTCTGAAGCTTTTCGAGTCCACAAATGCATCAGCCAAATCAAAAAATTGATCGTTTAATAAAATAGAATCCTTCCAAATATCCAAATCCATAAACCTGAACTGAGCCATTTTAATCTTTGTATTAGTTTAACATACTACAAGTTACGGATAAAAAATCAAATTCCCATCTACCGGTCCTATGCTCCATGCTCCATGCCCCATGCCCCATGCTCTATGCTCTATGCTCTATGCTACTTCATCAGAATCTTTTCATTCGTGCCGAACACTTCGTACCCGGAAGTGATTACTTTCTCGCCGGCTTTCAGTCCTTCGAGCACTTCATAGTACTGAGGATTCTGCTTGCCTATTTTGATGGAGCGTTTGACTGCTTCAGTGCCGGCTTCATTTAGCACAAAAATCCACTGTCCACCGGTACTCTGGAAAAATCCTCCGCGCGGAATCATCAATGCCTTGCCCGATTCGCCCAGTTCAAGCTTGACATGATAAGTCTGTCCGGTGCGGACATTTTCAGGTTTTGAACCTTCAAAAACCAGGTCTATTTTGAATTGTGCCTCCCGGACATCGGGATAGACCTTTTTCACCACAAGGTTAAAAATGGTCCCGTTACGGTCGAGCGTAGCAGGAAGTCCGCGAACCACCCTGTCGATATAATGTTCATCAATCTTTGCATTCACCTTGAAATTTTCAAGTACATTGATCTGGCCAATGCGCTGACCGCTGTTGATCGACTGGCCGATCTCGGCATCCAGCATTCCCAGCTGGCCGTCGACAGGGGCTTTCACATTCAGGTCGCCAAGTCGTTCGTGAACCAGGTTGAGCATCTGGCGCATCTTCCCCAGGTCATTTTCAAGAGTTATCATAGAAGTTGACCGTAACAACGAATCATTTTTTGCCTTTAGCTTATTGATGGTCAGCAGATGGACCTCGTATTCATAATCCTCTTTCGACTGGAGAAACTCCTCCTTCGAAATAAGCTCCTCCTTGTACAATGTTTCGTATTGCTGGTAAGTGCGCTTTTTGCGGGTCACCTTGAATTCGCTGTCAAGGATATTGCGTTTTGACTGGATTAATTCGGTTTCAAAACTAATTCTCGTACTTCGCAGGTAATTTTCTTTCTCGGCGAGTGCTGCTTCGCTGTTCAGAATGGTCTGGTACAGCTGGCGGTTTCCAAGGCGAAGAATAACGTCACCCTTTTTGACCATAGCACCTTCCTCAATAAAACGCTCCTCTACGGTACCTCCTTCAATGGCATCCAGGAAAATGGTTGTAATAGGTTCAACCTGCCCTATCACAGTAATGTAATCGTTAAATATACCATCCTCCACGTTACTGATGATCAGCTGATCTTTTTCTGCGCGAAAAACGGAGGTATGGTCTCCAAAAACAATCTTCAGCACCAGAAATACAATCAATAGTATCCCCGCTCCCCAGTAAATATGTTTTTTCTGAATACCTTTTTTCTTTTCTATGACCTTGTCCATTCCCATGACATTCAAATTTTAGATTTTGGAATTTCGATTTTGGATTGTTCCCTTACCGATAATTCATATTTAATATTTTCATCGTACTCTTCGTCTTTTTTTCTAACCGTCTTTCATTGCCTGCTATTCTCCCAGTCTACCCCTCTCTAATCTCATGTCTTATGTCTCATATCACATATCTTGACAGTCACCCCGTCTCCCAGTCCTTTCGTATGGTCATACCCTCGTACCCTCTTCTTCCGTTCTCCGTTTTCCATTTGCATATTAGCACATTTGCACATTTGCACATTCCGTTCTCCTTGCTGCGCTTCCGCTAGGCTCCCTTTTCCCAGAACCTGTTCCCCCTGTAAAACCCGAGAACTCGTTTCTTAAGCTCAAACATTAGCCGGGCGTGCAAAACCTGCGCAGAGGAATTTGACAAACGGTTTTTGGTTGCATTGAGTTCTATGGCTGTGATCATGCCCTGGTCAAATTTTTTCTGTGCAGCCTGGAATGCAAGCTTATCAGCCTCCAATTGCTTCTCTGCCTGCTGCAGTTCCTTCTCTGAAGCTGTCAGTTCATTGTAATTACTCTCCATTTCGTACAGAAGCGTCTGTTTAGCCATCGAGAGTTTCGTTTGCGCTTGCTGAGCCTCTATTTTGGCAGTCTGCACATTAAACCTGAGAGCATTTTTGCTAAAAACCGGGATCGATAGTGTTGCTCCGACAAATTGCCGTTGGTTGTAATTGATCTGATCCCGGAAGTCAATAACCTGGCCATCAGCGTTTTTGTTTGTCTCATAATAACCGGTATTGTAACTGGCCTGCAGCCTGATGGATGGTGAAAACCCCCCTCTGTTGATGCTTACATTTTTCTGGCTGGCCATCAGCTCCTGCTCAAAAGATTTAATATAGGGTGACCATGAAGTGTGTTGTTGGTAAAGTGCCCCGATGTCTGTGATAATCCCCGCCGAATCGGGTGCCGACTCCGGAATAACCAATGACAGGTCGTTCGCCGGAGGCAGATTCATGGATTTCTTCAGTCCGGTCCGGGAGGCGGCGATGTTATTGATGGTCTGGATACAGAAAAGCTCTTCTTTCTCATAATTGGCCTTTACCTCCAGCAAATCTGCCTGCGACTTCAGACCGGTAGTTATCAGTACCTCTATCTTCTTTACGTTCTGTTCAGAAACGGCCTTTTGGTCATTGGCAATTTTCAGCAATTCCTCGTAATAGACCACATCAAAAAAGTTATTCATCACCGAGAAAGCCACTTCATCGGCCGCATTGATCCTGCTGTTGTCTGTTGCATCTTTTTTGTATTTCCGGTAACGGATCTGGTTTTGGTAAATGAACCCGCGGAACAGATCGACAGATGCACTCAGGTAGTATGAATTGTTAAAAAAGGCAGTATTCACATAGCTATTGGTTGCCGGGTCGACCGACCTTCCAAAATTCTTCCCTGCATCAGTTCCTGCTCCGATGGAAGGCAGCATATTCCACCTGGTCTGGTGGTAGTTTAGTCCGGCCAGTTCTGAATCCATCCCGGCAGACTGCAGATCGAGGTTATTTTTCAGGGCATACCTGATGCATTGGTTAAGGGACCACTTCTCCTGTGCTTGAAGTGGCAGACTTATAGAAATCAAAGCTAAAAAAGAATAAAACAGGACACGCAATCTCATTTTTTACAATTTTTGAAGAGTGAACTACTAAAAATATGCCAAAATGTAAAAAGGCTGAAAATCAACGCTATTAATCTCCAAATTATGTTAGCCCAGTAAAAATAATTGACAATAAAGTGTAAAATTATTTTACACTTTATTGTCAATGGTCGGTATATCTTCTAACTTTGATAAAAAAAATGGCAAAAGGAAGTATCCTCATTGTCGACGACAACAAGAGTATATTAAGTGCGCTGGAGATATTGCTGTCGCCGGATTTTCAAACTATTACCACCCTGACAGATCCGAACCAGATTCCTTCAGAACTAAGGAAAAGTGAGTACAACCTGGTACTCCTCGACATGAATTTCAAGTCTGGCATTAATTCAGGAAATGAGGGAATTTACTGGCTTGGGCGAATCAAAGAGTCCCATCCGGAGATCTCTGTAGTAATGATTACGGCATATGGTGATGTAGAACTTACGGTAAAAGCGCTCAAAATGGGTGCAACCGATTTCTTTCTGAAACCCTGGGACAACAACAAATTACTGGCAACCCTAAAATCGGCTATTCAGCTGAACTGGTCCAAAAAAGAGGTGAATGAACTCAGGGAAAAAGAGAAGGGACTGAAAAATGAGATTAACCGTGACCAGAAAATCATTATTGGTTCATCGCCAAAACTTATGCATGTCCTGAATCTTGTACGAAAAGTAGCCAAAACTGAAGCCAATATATTAATAACCGGTGAAAACGGGACAGGGAAAGAATTGATAGCACAGGAGATACACAGAATTTCAGAACGTTCAAAAGAGGTACTGGTTAGTGTTGACATGGGAGCTATCACAGAAACTCTTTTCGAAAGTGAACTTTTCGGACATGTAAAGGGGGCATTTACTGATGCCAGGGAAAGCAGGCCGGGAAAATTTGAAATAGCAGACAAGGGTACACTCTTCCTGGATGAGATAGGTAATCTCTCCTTTCATCTTCAGTCCAAACTGCTGGCGGCCATCCAGAACCGCCAGGTATCCCGGATTGGTTCCAATCAAATGATTCCCGTCGATATTCGATTGATATGCGCTACCAACAAAAACCTGGAAAGCATGGTAAACGAAGGACTCTTCCGGGAAGATCTGCTTTACAGGATCAACACCATACAAATAGAAGTTCCCCCGCTTCGGGAGCGGGATGACGACATATTGCTGCTCAGTGAATTTTTCCTTAAGAAATACTCCGTTAAGTACAACAAACCTTCCATGAGGATCAATCAGCAGGCACAGGACAAACTTCTCAGGTATTCATGGCCGGGCAATGTCCGTGAACTGCAGCACACCATCGAAAAGGCTGTAATTTTGAGTGAAGGCAGCCTCCTCAAACCTGAAGATTTTTTCATGCGTCCGGTGATATCTTCCAAACAGGGCAGATCAGATATTACCCTGAGTGATATGGAGACCAGGATGATCAACCATGCCATTGAAAAACACAACGGTAATCTCAGCGCTGCAGCCGAACAACTGGGAATCACAAGGCAAACGCTCTACAACAAAATCAAAAAATCAGGAAAATGATTAGCCGGAATCTTTATTTTCAGTTGGTTTTCAGGGTCGTAATAATTGTTATTGTTTCCCTGGCATCAGGATTATGTGTGGCCATGCAGGGGTCTGCAGCTTTGATAATTATACTGCTGATCATTGAGATCCTGGTTGTCATAAACCTTATAAAATATTTGAATTTCACCAACAGGGAAATGAGCTTTTTCCTTGAATCTGTTGAGAATGAAGACTCCTCGCTCTTGTTCCCGACAAAAGATCCAAATTTGCCTGTTCGTGAACTGCACCAGAGCCTGAACAAGGTAAACAAGCATATTCAGCTGGCAAAAATCGAAAATCGCCAGCAGGAACAGTACTTTCAAACTTTACTGGAGCAGGTGGCCAGCGGCATTATCACCTTTGACAAAAATGGCTTTGTGCTTCATGCCAACCATTCAGCAAAAAAAATGCTGGGGATAAATATTCTTACCCATATCAATCAACTGGAAAGAGTTAACTCTCATCTGCTTCAGATTGTCAGGAATATTAAGCCTTTTGAACAGAAGCTCGTCACAGTGGCCAACGAGAAAGGTATGATACAACTTTCTCTCAAAGCGACAACCTTCAAGACAAAGGAAAATGAACTGATTCTCCTCTCACTGCAGGATATTCGCAATGAACTGGACCAGAAAGAGCTGGAATCCTGGATGAAACTAATCAGGGTTCTGATGCACGAAATCATGAATTCAATTGCCCCGATCACCTCCCTCTCAGAAAGTTTGTGCACTTATTACAAGGTAGATGGCCGTTTGGTTACACCTGAGGAGATGGATGAATCGACTATTCAGGCTACTGTCAAAGGACTTAACGTGATAAAAGACCAGGGAACCGGACTGATGCAGTTTGTTGAGTCCTACCGCAAACTTTCCGGTTTGCCCAAACCTGTGAAAAAAACATTCAGGGTGGAGGATCTTTTCAACCGGATTAAAATATTGTATGCCTCCCTGGAGAACAGCAGCAAAATAGAGCTCACAGTTAAAATAAACAAACCCGGCATGGCGCTCCTGGCCGATGAGAACCTGGTGGCACAGGTGCTGGTTAACCTCCTGAAGAATGCCATTCAGGCCAATGCCAATAACCCCAAAGGGAGGATTAAACTGGTTGCCGGATTCAATTCAGAAGATGTTCCGGAGATACTTATCGCAGACAACGGACCCGGAATAGCTGTCGATATACTCGATCAGATCTTTGTGCCTTTTTTTACTACCCGCGAAAATGGTTCAGGAATCGGACTCAGCATCTCCAGGCAAATTATGCAACTTCATGGCGGAAGCCTTCAGGCTCAGTCAGTTCCGGGAAAAGAGACAATATTCAGCCTGGTGTTTGCGCCGATTTACGAAAGTACGACTATTTGAGTTTATGAGGTATGACTGTACGAGGGTAGGATATGATGAGACATAAGACATGAGATATGAGATATAAGTGTAGTCTGATTGTTGTTTCGTCTGTTTCATATTGCTTATTTTCAGATAATTAAATCATGAACTCTGAAATAGAAATTTACTAATACGCAAATCCACATCAAAAAATATAAAATGATCAATATTCAAATCCCCGCTAAAAGACATTCGACCTGCCAGTCATACCCGCCATCAGTCTCACGTCTCATTTCTCATGTCTTATGTCTCCTATCAGTCTCTCTTTTTTTTCTACCGGCAAAATCACAAAACCTGAAGGGTGGGGCCCGGTCCGGGTCGTATGATGTGGCAGCCTTTTACTGGCCTGCCTACCATCCTGCTGAACGTTTCAGGGAAATCAATGTCTTCCCTGATGGCAAGGGAGAATGGGAGGCAATTTATAAATCAAAGCCAAAATTCGAAGGAGAACAATTACCAAAAGTGCCGCTATGGGGATATACGGATGAGTCAGACCCGAAGGTGATGGAACAGAAGATTAAGGCGGCAACGGATTATGGTGTCAATACTTTTATCTTCGACTGGTACTGGTATGCGGGCAGGCCCTTCCTGGAAGAATGCCTGAACAACGGTTTCCTAAAGGCATCCAACAACCGGAAGATGAAATTCTGCCTGATGTGGGCCAACCACGACCACAACAGCTACCTCGACCCTGCCAATCCTGACAAGAGCCTGGTCTACTGGAAAGGGGGAGTCGACAGTCTGACTTTCGAAGGGATGACCGATCATATTATCCAAGATTATTTCAAACAGCCTAACTACTACAAAATAGACGGCATGCCGGTTTTCAGCATCTATGAACTGGGAACCTTCATCAAGGGCATCGGTGGTACGGAAAAAGCAAAAAAAGCGCTTGAAACCTTCCGGAGAAAAACCAGGGAAGCCGGCTTCCCCGGACTCCACCTGCAGTCCATTGTCTGGGGACAGGTTCCTGTGTCTCTTGCAGGAGTACCAGCCGACCAGGTAAAAACACAAAATGACGCACTGGTATATCTCGGGTTTAACAGCATGACCAATTACCAGTGGGTCCATTATGCCGGCATATCCCCCAGGGAAGAGTACGCAGACTGGGCGAAAAAGGGAATAGCCAAATGGTCAGAATACGATTCAACTTTCACAATTCCCTATTTTCCGCAGGTTTCCATAGGATGGGACAACAACCCCAGGTTTCCGGTTAAAGTTCAGAACGCTGTGATCAATACTACACCTGCCCTCTTCAGGGATGCCTTGCTGGAAGCCAGAAAGTACCTGGAAAGACATCCCGGCAGGCACAAACTAATTACCATCAATGCCTGGAACGAGTGGGCAGAAGGAAGCTACCTCGAACCCGATACCACCTTCAGGTATGGTTATTTGGAGGCGGTGAAGGAGGTGTTTGAGTAGGGAAAGCAGAGGGAATGGAATGTGCTAATGTGCTAATGTGCTAATGTGCTGATGTGCTAATGTGCTGATGTGCTAATGTGCTGATGTGCTAATGTGCTAATGTGCTGATGTGCTAATTGGAAAACGACTGTACGAATGGACTGGGAGAGGGGGAGACCGCGAGACCAGGAGAACTGCAGACTCGGAAAAGAGGGTACGAAAAGACGGGGAGACGGGGAGATTGTTGACAGCGGAAAGATTCGCAAAAAAAGAAGCCAATTCATCATCTATAATAGAATAATTCTAAATAAATTAGGGGCAACAAAATACATAACGCATGAAAAATCAGATTTACCCATGTTTATGGTTTGACAATCAGGCCCAAACAGCAGCCAAATTTTACTGCAGCACCTTCAGCAATTCAAAAATAATAGTTGAATCCTCCCTGGCCGTACAGGTTGAAATCGAAGGAGAAAGAATTTTATGCATGAATGGCGGACCCATGTTCAAAATCACCCCCTCCATTTCCATGTTCGTAACCTGCCAGACCGACGAAGAAATTGAAAATCTCTGGCTCAGGCTTTCAGATGGCGGTTCTGCCATGATGCCGCTGGATAAATATCCCTGGCGCGAAAAATATGCCTGGGTGGCAGATAAATTTGGAATGACCTGGCAGTTATTTCTTGGCGAACTGTCTCCCGGTCAGCAAAAGATCATACCGCTGATGCTTTTTGTCGGTGAGCAGTTTGGCAGGGCTGAACAAGCCATAAACACCTATACCTCAATATTTAAGCCTAGTGGAATTGAGCATCTCGAATTGTACGGGGAAGGAGAACCCTCCCCAAAAGGGACTTTGAAATTTGGACGATTTTCCCTGAACAATGATCAGTTTGCCGCTATGGACGGCTTCGGGGATCACCAGTTTGGATTCAATGAAGCTGTATCACTGGTAGTTGAATGTGAAACTCAGGAAGAGATCGATTATTTCTGGAACAAGCTTACCGAAGAGGGATCGGAAGTGCAATGTGGCTGGCTCAGAGACAAATACGGAATATCATGGCAAATCGTTCCCAAAATACTCGGGCAATTGATGTCTGATCCGGAAAAAGGAAAAAGGGTGATGCAGGAAATTCTGAAGATGACAAAACTGGATATCCATACAATGTTAAACGCCTGATATTTAGCTACCTACTTCCTTGCGCAGTATTGCAAGGGTCGATGCCCTCAATAAATTCAAAAAGAGACTACCTTTGTTTAAGCGGAAACTTAACTACCATTTACACTCATGGGAACAAAAATAGGATTGATGGGTATCGGGCTCGACACCTATTGGGGCCAGTTCGACGGACTACTTGACAACCTGACAAAATATCAGAGGGAGATCGGCAGAAAAATGGCCGGATTTGGAGTAGAAGTAATAGATGCCGGCATGGTCGACAATCCTGTCCGGGCAAGGGAAGCCGCATCACTGCTGGCAAAGCAGGAGATTGATTTGCTTTTCCTGTATATTTCGACTTATGCCCTCTCTTCAACCGTATTGCCGGTAGCCCAAAAGGTAAAAGTTCCGGTAATTCTCCTCAACCTTCAGCCAGTCGCAACGCTTGATTATGCTTCGTTCAACAAGCTGAAAGACAGGGGTAAAATGACAGGCATCTGGCTCGAACACTGCCAGGCCTGTTCAGTGCCTGAAATTGCCGGAGTTTTCAACCGCGCAGGAATTAAATATGATATCGTTACCGGTTACCTCACTGAGAAAGAGGCATGGAAGGAAATAGAAGAATTCGTCCGGGCTGCCGGTGTGGCTAATGTGATGCGCAACAACAGGCTCGGTGTTTTGGGCCATTATTATGGAGGAATGCTTGATGTCTACACCGATCTGACCAGGCAATCCGCCGTTTTTGGCACTCATATCGAGATGCTTGAGATGTGCGAACTAAAAAAATGGAGAGATGGGGTTACACCTCAGGAGATCAAAACCAAAATTGCAGAGTTCCACACAGCCTTTGATGTCATCCCGGAATGTGCCCCAGATGAACTGGAACGCGCCGCCTGTACCTCTGTTGCTCTTGATAAACTGGTTGATTCACACGATCTTGGATCAATGGCCTATTACTACGAAGGTGAATCAGGCAACGATTACGAAAATATTGTCACCTCCGTCATAGCCGGTAACACACTGCTGACCGGCAAAAACATACCTGTTGCCGGAGAATGCGAAGTCAAGAATGCACAGGCAATGAAGATCATGTCTGCATTCGGTGCAGGCGGCTCCTTTTCAGAATTTTACCTGATGGATTTCAACGATGATGTGGTGCTGTTGGGTCATGACGGTCCCGCCCATTTCGCTATCGCGGAAGGCCGTGTCAGTCTGGTGCCACTCCCCCTCTACCACGGCAAACCCGGCAAAGGACTCTCCATCCAGATGAGTGTAAGGCAAGGCCCTGTCACATTGCTTTCATTGGTCGAAGGCAGGGATGGCCTATTCTTCCTGGTTGCAGAAGGGGAATCCGTCCCCGGACCGGTGCTGGAAATTGGCAACACAAACAGCCGCTACCGTTTTGCTCCCGGCGCAAAGGCATTTATGAACCAGTGGTCCAAACAGGGTCCTGCACACCACTGTGCAATAGGTGTCGGACATATTGCTTCTTCCATCGAAAAACTGGGGATGATACTCGGCATCACAACGGTAAGAATCTGCTGAAGTTTGCCTGGTGGAAATCCGGATATTTCCACTGACCCTTACCTCTTTCTGTTCAATCAACTACTATCCAAATTATACTATGATGCGCTATTTTCGAATTGCCCTAGTTTCCCTTCTGTTGGCTTTTCTGATTGAAGGAAACCTTCCTGCTCAACCCTCCTTTACCGGTCAGTATTTTTCGGGCAGGGGAGACACCCTCTACCTGCACCTGCTGGATCAGGCCTATCGCATGACAAGGCCCGACGCTGTACTCGAAAATCTTTCCATGCTCTATCATCCGGCCTGGAATGGTTTTGTGGAAGGCCCAACCTGGGATGCCTGGTGGATCCAGAATTCCTTTGGAACCTCCTACACCCTGATGCCTTTTATGGACCCGGCCTACCGTAGATTTGTGGAAAATTCACAGGAGTTGTGGTTCAACATGATGGGTGACGGCGTCCGGAAAGATGCCAACGGCTATTGCGCCCCGGTTGGCTCTTTGTGCGACTGTGCCAGGCCGGGATGGGTGATCTTTAAACAGGGCGATGGCCGTCACAAAATACACGACTGGGCATTTGGCTTCACAACTGCGGGCATCATTCTCCAAAGTGAACTGCTACTGGTCAAAAGAGACAAAGCAACTACTGATCGTTACCTGCCGCTCCTGGAAAAATGCGTCGAATTTATCGACAGCCGGCGTGATCCGGTCAAAAATATCTTTCTTGTCGGAAGCGCGGGCAACCTGCTGGCCCCAAGCTATGCCGGATCAGGTAAACGATTGCCGGATGGCACCTACGAACCTGCCTACCTGACAGAGATCTCGGTCAATTACATCGCCGGATTAAAAAGGATGATTGAACTTGAAAGGATGTGCGGAAGGTCTGAAATGGCCAAAACCTACGAATCCAGGATAATCAAAGTCAGGGAGGGTCTGAAGCTGTTAACCACTCCCGAAGGTTACTTTGTCCGGGCAATGGAGAAGGACGGTACCCTCCACGGACAGTTTGGAAATGACCGTTTCGGTTATTTTGAGGCAACTCCCAACCATGATGCCATGGCTTTCAGGGTAGCCGACGACCAGCAAGCCATGAAGATATACCTGAAAATCAAATCCATATACGGGCTTCGACCTTACAGGCTGATCATACCAAACTTTCCCGGATACGATGATATGTATGATGACAAAGGACTTTTCACTTTTGGCCGGTGGATCAACGGCGGTCACTGGACCACCTGCGAGGCCCGCATGCAACTGGGTTATTACAGGGTCGGAGCCTGGCAGGATGCCGCCGCCGGTTTCGGGGAAATACTCAAACTCGCGCCCGTTTTCAGGCTTGACAACAACCTTACCAACTTTGGATCTGCCCCTTACCAGCCCAAATTGCCAATCAACTGTGTGTACGACTCCTGGGGTGCCCCGGGAGGATTCATGCGGGGATTATTCGAATATGAATACCTGGCAGACGGGATCAGGATCTATCCGCATGTGCCGGATGGAATAACTAACATGGTGCAGTCCTTCCCGGTCTGGTTCGGTGCCAAAAAGTTGTACATTCAGACCAGTGGAAATGGCGCCGTAAATTCAGTTTTGGTGAATGGGAAAAAATGCAGGGATTTTGATGAAAAATCAATTTTACTTAGACTTGACCCGGAACCCGGAACAGTGACGGTTTCCATTGGAATGGGCGGCCAACAAGCAAAACCGGAATTTCATTTACCATCACAATCCATATCTACTTATAATTCAAATTCTTACAACAATATATCATCCCTTTCCCCCGGTTATAAACCCAAAACAGGGACATTGCCAACAGATGATTTACTCAGGAAAATAGGGGATTTCGCCACCAGGTTATCCAAAGAAGGACTTGGCCAGACTTACGAAGCGTCACACGCCAACCTGATCCTTGAAAGCGTCCGGGCTATCCGGGAACGTACCAGTCTTAAAGCTGAAGGAAAACTGGTCTCATTGCCTGAAGCCTCTCAAAATGCAGCAGATCAGCTATATCTGGAAACGCTGACAAAGCTGTGCAGTGGATTTACCGCGCACCTTGAAAAAATCCTTTCATCAGGAACCAGTGATGAAAAGCGCATTGCGCAGCTGTTTCAGGAGAGCAAATAAGGGATACGAAATTACGACGGTACGAAATGACTTGGTGAGGGAGAGAGAGACTGTGAAGAAAGAGGGTACGACGGTACGAATGCATTTGATGGGGTTTAGTCCCGGAGGGACGGAATATCGGTAGCCCATGGCAACGCCCTGGGGAAGAGACATTTAATTACAAAGCCGTCCGCCAACAAGTGTTCAAAATTGTAATTTGCCGGTTTCGGACGAAAGACAGGAATGGAAAAGAAAATTTAACTGACAGACCTATGGCTATTTTGAATAATTCTAAACAATATTCATTTTTTCTTGCTAAAATTCTGATTTGCAACCTGTTTTTGTTTGTATGCATTACAACTGTAAATGCGGCAAACAGCAAAAAGCCGGATGAGTGGTTTGTTTCGCCTTCGGGAAAACCCGGAGCATCCGGCACAAAAGAGGATCCGTTTGCAACCCTTGAACAAGCCAGGGAAGCAGTCAGGCAATCCAGAAAAGAAAATCCGGATTACCTCAACCAGGATCACAAAATAGTGCTCAGACAGGGAATTTACTCTCTTTCCTGTACTTTTCAACTGGATGAAAACGACTCCGGCAGCGAAAAACATCCGGTTGTGTACACGAACTTCCCCGGGGAGAAAGTCTCAGTCTGCGGGGCTGTTAGAATCTCTCCTGATAGTGTTCAACCCTTATCAGATCCGGCAATTTCCGGCCGGATTATTGACGTTGATGCAAGAACCCATATCAGGGAGATTGACTTGAAAAACCTGAATGTGCCTGACTCCATTCATTGGAAACTGGCGGGCTTTGGACGGCCCTACGTCGCATCAGGGATCGAGCTTTTTATCAACGGGAAACCCTATGTATTAGCCGGATATCCAAACCAGGACAAAATTCGGATACACCCTGAGGATGTTGTCGATCCGGGGATCAAAGACAACAAGGCTTACCCGGGGATCATCCGGTTCCCGTCCGGGAGGATTAAAAAGTGGCCTAAAGAGAGTGATGCCATGGTTTTTGGCTGTTTTACCTATGCATGGGCGAGTGATCAGCTGCGTATCAGGTCCATTGATCCTGAAAAACAGGAGATTTCTTTGGCCGATCCCCACGTTTATGGGATCAGCGGTAAAAAGGAATGGAACAAGTACCGAATTTTCAACCTTCCGGAAGAGATAGACGAACCTGGAGAATTTTACCTGGACAACAAAACCGAAAAACTCTACTATTATCCTTATACTCCTACTCAACAGTCGGATACAATTCTTGTCTCATTACTTGGAACTCCCCTGGTGAGCATAAACCAAGCTTCAAACATCCGTTTTGAGGGAGTTACATTCGAAGCTGCCAGGGGTATTGGAATCTCCATCGTCAATGGAAATAACAACCTGGTCAAAGATTGCCAATTCAGAAACCTGGGAATGCTGGCGGTCAGAATCGGTCTGGGCTATGACTCATTTGGCGAACACCTGAATAATTTCAACAGCAGTGGAGGTAAAAACAATGGTATCCTCAACTGCAACATTGAAAACATTGGAAGCGGAGGTGTTTGCCTGGGAGGAGGCGACAGGAAATCTCTTGAACCTGCGGGAAACTGGATTTCTGATTGCGAATTCACGCGCTGTGGCAGGCTGACCTATTCTTACAAATGCCCGGTAAATATTCACGGAGTGGGAAATATAATCAGGCACTGTACTTTCAATGAATCTCCTGCTACCGAAATTTACCTCCATGGCAATAATCACCTGATAGAATACAATGTGATACAGGATGCCTGCACCTTTATGGACGACCAGGGAGCATTTTACCTGGGACGGAATCCCTCAGAATCAGGGACTGTCATCAGGTACAACCTCTTCAAAAATTGTGGCAGGTTCGGCATGACCATGGCTGTCTACATGGATGATGGTGCATGCGGAACTTCCGTTTATGGCAATATCTTTTTCAAAGCCGGATCAAGGACCATCATGATGGGGGGAGGAAGCTTCAATCCCATGACTGCCAATATTTTCATTGATTCCCCGATGGCCATACATCTCGATAACAGGCTTGAAAACTGGGCGAAGGACTGGCTCTATGACGGAGGCCTTTTTGAGAAGGAGCTAAAGGAAGTCAACTACAGGAATCCTCCCTACGCTGTGAGCTATCCTGGGCTGGTCAGCTATTTCGAAAACCATCCCGAGATTCCGAAAGAAAATACGATTGCCTTCAACCTGTTCGTTCGCGTAAAAGAGATCCATAACGGGAAAGCTGCGTGGGGCCCCGTAAAAGGCAACAACAGGACTATCAGCCAAAAAATTGACATGAATAATATTGGTGAAGTGACCTGGACGAAGAAGGAACTCCGGGGTATCAGGAATCTGATACCTGATTTCAAACCGGTCAGACCGGAAGATACCGGACGCAGAAAATTTGACTGAATTTCATAATCATCCGAATTCCACAGTTCTTCTATTTCACCTGTTGCTGTCACGGTATCAACCAGGGAACTGTTACCGCCTGCCGGGATGGTCCTGGTATCCTTGTTTTCTGCCAATATTGATTCCGGGATAAATCACTTGTTTTGTTCCTTGGTGGAGAGCAGTCCGCAGGCAGCGTAAATATCCTGGCCCCTGGATGCTCTCACTGAAGTGAAAATCCCTTTGTCATTCAGCTGATTTTTAAAGTGCAGGATGATTTCTTCATCAGGACTTACCAATGGTGTTCCAGGCACTGGATGAAAACGGATGAGGTTGATGCGGCATTTAATTCCATGCAGTAACCTTGAAAGTTCCTTTACATGCAACGGGGTATCATTGAGGCCTTTAAAGAGAATGTATTCGAAGGATACACGCCTTTGTCCGCTGAAATCCCATTTTTTGATCTCCTCAACGACTTCACGGATAGGATAGGCCAGTTGAACCGGCATCAGGCTTTTGCGTTGCTCATCGAAAGGAGTGTGCAGACTGATGGCGAGATGCGCTTCACTCTCTTCAAGGAATCTAATCATGGCAGGCACAATACCGATGGATGAAACTGTTATTCGTCTCGGACTCATTCCGATTCCCCAGTCAGATGTCAGAATTTCAATGCTTTTCAGCACTTCATCAAGATTATCTAAGGGTTCCCCCATTCCCATGTAGACTATGTTGGTAACCGCTGCAGCCTCTTCGATGCTTCTCACCTGGTTCACAATATCTCCGGCTGATAACTGTCCCTGAAATCCCTGCTTGGCCGTCATGCAAAACAGGCAACCCATCTTACAGCCAATTTGTGAAGAGACGCACACCGTGGTGCGATCTTCATCAGGAATCATGGCAGTTTCAATAAAACGATTGTTACTGGTGGCAAAAAGATATTTCCTGGTTCCGTCTTCACTGATCTGAACCCTGGATGGCAAAACAGTCCCGAAACTGTATTTCTCTGCCAGCTGTTCCCTGGCCTTTTTCGAAAGGTTGCTCATCTCCTCAATAGAACCTGTTGGTTTCTTGTACAACCAGTCGGCAATCTGCCGGGCAGTAAATTTGGGTAAACCAAGATCCCGGGTGACTTGCGTCAACTCATCCAATGTTTTGCCAAAAAGCGGTTCTTTGATTTGGTCCATCACTTTAGAAAAATATTTCGGCATAAATCTGTCCGTAGGGGACTCCCTTCTGTATCAGAAGGTCCCTGACTTCCACCACCATCAGTGCCTGGCCGCAAAGATAGTATTTATCCCCTTTGGGGAGGTCAGGAAGGCTCAGCAAATAATCAGTCACCCTGCCGGAAAAGCATCCTTCCGCCTGTTCACGGCTGCAACAGCGTATATAATTATCGCCCAGCTCCTTTCTCAGATAATCCTCAAAATAGAATTGATTCGCGTGACTGACACCATGAATAAGCACCTTGTTCTTCACTTTACCAGATCGTATCATGCTGTGAAATGGCGCAATACCTGTTCCTGTTGAGATCAGGTGAGCCGGTTTCTCGTCACAGAAAAAGCTGCCATAGGGTTCTGACACAAAAATCCGGTCGCCGGGCCGCATGGCCGCCATTTTTGGTGTGAGGATCCCACCGGGTTTGACATTGAATAAAACGGAAATATCCTCATCCCTGTTCCCGCTGCAAATGCTGTAAATCCTGGGAGGTTCATGCAAATCCATTGAGATTTTGATGACCTGTCCCGGGCTAAAATCAGAAGACCTTTTCCAGGAGATTACGTAAACACCCGGTGATATCTCAAGGTTTCCGGATAGGTTAACCGGATGTAATTCGTGCAAAATATGTTTTTGTCCTGTTGACTGCATCAATTTTTATGTAAAGCCTTTATTGAAATTTGAAAATTTTTGCCGTCCGGGATGCCTGTATCCGGAACATTTGATAAGGCTGAATCCCAACTTTCCGAAGCAATTACTGTTTTACGGCTATGATATTTAATCTGTTAGCCACCTTCATCTAAGTTACGATTTAAGTGCCGGTTTTTTGCAGAAAGGGATAACTTATTTTACGATTTCCCCAAAAATCACCCTGAAACTGCATCACATGCATGGCCAAAACGCCGACGACAATCAATATGTCAGATTAAACGAAACTCAGGAGATAAAGTTTTGAAAAAATCAGATTTCTGATGTCGTTGATTAACTGCGCATTACCGGTGTTATAAATAATTTCAGCTCTACATTTGCTATTTTTTGGGTAACTTAGTGCGGGATTTTGAAGTATATATAATCTGATTACACATACCATGATTAAAAAAATAACCGGGGGAATCAGGTGGGTGTTTGTCCAGTTGCTGTTACTGCCGGTCTATTTTTACCGCAGGGCAATTTCACCTATGCTGCCGCCATCGTGCCGGCACATTCCCACCTGCTCGCAGTATGCCATCGAAGCGGTGAAGATTCACGGGCCCATCAAAGGTTTTCTGATGGCGACCAACCGGATTCTGCATTGTCATCCGTGGGGTACCAGCGGATACGATCCTGTGCCACCAAAAAAAAACATTCACAAATCAGGATCGCCTGACTGTTAGTTGAATATATTGTAGGTATAAATAAAGTATCATATTGAATATCTGAATCATATAATATCAATGAGAACAACAGTATTGTCCTTTTTACTGATTTTTGGATTGATTGCCTGCCAGACTGCACCAAAAAAGACAGGGGAGAAGATTGTCTTTGCAAGTATCCTCCCGCTTCAGTATTTTACTGACCAGATCACAGGCAGTCTTTATCATTCTGAAGTGATGGTTCCCCCGGGGGTAGGTCCTGAGACTTACAGTCCAACTCCCAGGCAAATGAGCGAGATGGCACGGGCAGGTGCCTTTTTTGCCAACGGATTTCTGGGTTTTGAAGAATCTTACATGGATAAGTTTCAATCTATAAATCCCGGACTCGCATTCATAAATACTTCAAAAGGTGTTGACCTGATTTATTCTGAGGGACATAGTCATGGCAGTCAGGTGCATGAAAAGGGAGTAGATCCCCATACCTGGTCCTCTCCCAGTGGCGCCAGGATCATAGCGAGGAACATTCTCGACGGAATGATAAAAATAGATCCTTCCAACAAAACGCATTTTCAGGCCAACTACGACCGCCTCATTGCAAAAATTGACAGTGTTGACCTGGCTGTTAAAAACATTCTGGCCCATATCCCCTCGCGCAAATTCATGGTTTTTCACCCTGCACTGGGTTACTTTGCGCGTGATTACCAGCTCGAACAGCTTTCCATTGAATTTGAAGGCAAGATCCCGACTCCCAAACATGTTCAGAATATTGTTGAGGAAGCCCGGGAACACAAGATCGCCTATATCATGATTCAAAAAGAGTTCGATGTTGAAAATGCTGAAATAATTGCCAATGAGACAGGCAGTAAGGTGGTTCAAATCGATCCGCTCGCGTATGACTGGCCCAGTGAAATGATCTCCCTGGCCAATAAAATGGCTGGAGTTAAGTAGGTCCTCCTGCTTATTATTTAGTAATTTTGTAAAGGGAAAATGCAGGAAAACCTTAGATATATGGTACCGCTTATTGACATTCGCAACCTGACAGTCGGGTATGATGACAATATCATTCTCACGGATGTTTCATTTACGATTCACGACAGCGATTTTATCGGGGTGATAGGTCCCAACGGAGGCGGAAAAACCACCCTTCTGAAAACCATCCTTGGCCTGCTAACACCTGTAAGGGGTGAGGTAATTTTCCATGATTGCATGACAGAAGGCAACCATCACCGGATCGGGTACCTTCCCCAGATAAACAACATTGACCGGAAATTTCCCATCTCAGTGTCAGAAGTAGTCAAATCGGGTTTGATGTCTAAAAAAAAGATTATCAGAAAGTACGACGAGGATGACTTGAAATTTGCAGGCGAACTGATGAACCAGATGGGAATCTATGAAATCCGGAACAAGGCGATCGGTGAGCTTTCAGGTGGTCAAATCCAAAGAGCCATGCTCTGCCGGGCATTGGTCAACAGGCCAAAACTGCTGATACTGGACGAACCCAACACCTATGTTGACAACAGGTTTGAAAAAGAACTCTACGAAAAGCTGAGGAAGCTGAACGAGGAGATAGCCATTTTACTGGTGTCCCACGATTTAGGCACTATTTCAACCTACGTCAAATCCATCGCGTGCGTGAATCACTCCTTGCATTATCATCCTGGCAACAAAATTACGCCCGAACTTATGGAGGCCTATGAGTGCCCGATACAGATCATCACACACGGAAAGATTCCACATACCGTTTTACACCAACACGAGCAATAATGGATAACCTGATGTCACTTCTTGCGATGAATTTCTTTCGCAACGCCCTGCTGGCATCATTGCTGGCAAGTATTGCGTGCGGCATAATAGGAACCTATATTGTCTCACGACGAATCGTATTTATCAGCGGAGGGATCACCCATGCTTCCTTCGGCGGCATCGGAATGGGATACTACCTTGGGTTTGACCCTATACTGGGGGCTGTATTCTTTGGAATATTTTCCGCACTCGGCATTGAATTCTTTACAAAAAAAGCAGATCTGCGAGAGGACTCGGCTATCGCGATGCTTTGGGCGCTTGGAATGGCGCTCGGAATCATATTTATCTTTCTCACACCCGGGTATGCACCCAACCTGATGAGTTATCTCTTCGGTAATATTCTGACTGTCTCCACCACAGACCTGGTATTTTTAACCCTGCTTACAGTAGGTATTGCGGCCTTTTTCATCCTCTTTTACAGGATGATCCTCTTTATCTCGTTCGATGAGCAGTTTGCCCTTACCAACAATACCCCTGTGCGCCTTTTCAATATGATCCTCATATGCCTTGTGGCATTAACGATAGTTCTGAATATAAGGGTCGTAGGAATCATCCTGGTCATGTCGCTGCTCACTATCCCACAGGCTATCTCCAACCTTTTCACCCGTCATTTCCACAAGATGATCTTCTTTTCCATATTCTTCGGATTTATGGGATCATTGGCCGGACTTATCTTCTCTTACATCTATGATATCCCTTCGGGCGCAGCAATCATTTTTGCTCTTGTCCTGATGTACGGTCTCATAAAGATGTATTTTGTCACACGGAAAGCCCTCAGAAATTAATATTTGAAGAATTACCACATATACAATACAGAATTGCGGTATTTTTTCTATATTGCACACGATTTTAAAACTTCGTAATACTATGTCAGTTTCCCGGTTTAGTGTTTCACTGGAAGAGGAGTTGCTTGAAGCCCTGGATTCCTATGTTAAGGAGAACATGTTCCCCAACAGGTCGCAGGCTATCCGCGCACTGATCGAAAGGAACAGGGTGGAAAAAAAATGGCAGTGCAACAACCTGGTGGCCGGAGCTATAGTACTGGTACATCCCAACAACAGGAAAGAGGTCTGGAACCGGTCGTTCGAGGTACAAACCCAGTTTGCTGATGTTGTACTTTCATCCCAGCGGTTCTTCCTGGAAAATGACCATACCATGGAAGTGATCACCGTGAAAGGAACTGCCCACACCCTGACAGAATTATCGGATCAGCTGATCGGTATCAAAGGAATTGAGCATGGGAAGCTGATCATGAGCAAGGTCAAATAATTTTTTTGCATAATCGTAACACTTTATCAAATTTTCGTAATACTAATTTTAAAACAAACTCAAGCCGGAAATCACTTTTGGTATGAAAAACTTCAATGTGGTTCCCTGAAGCATATAATAAACCAAATATAATTCACATGAAACTGCCATGATTTTCAAATCACCAACTGCCATGAAAATAATTTCATGGCAATTCCATTTTGACCATTAAAAAAAATAATAACCAAATGAAACATATATTCTTACTACTAATTGTACTTATCTACCCATATGTATCCCGTTCTCAAAGTGATACGTCAACCATAAAAGACACTGTCAATATCGGGGAGGTCATTGTAACCGGTACTTTGACCAAAATAAACAGGAACAATACCCCCCTTGCTGTATCGGTGCTTGACCGTAAGCAGATTGCGGAAGGGAACGAAACTGCAATTTTGCCCTTACTGAGCGGACGTGTTCCGGGATTGTATGTAACAGAAAGAGGTGTGACAGGATTTGGCGTGGCAGCCGGTTCGGCGGGCCAGATTACCATCAGGGGAATCGGTGGCAATCCGACAACCGGTGTGCTGATGCTGATTGACGGGCATCCCCAGTTCATGGGATTGATGGGGCATCCCCTTCCAGACAGTTATGTGGCTTCCGATGTTGAACGGGTAGAGGTCATAAGGGGTCCGGCGTCGATCCTCTACGGTTCGAATGCCATGGGGGGTGTTATTAACATCATCACGAGAAAACAAGCTTATGAAGGGATCAGCGGCAATGCCAAACTATTGTATGGTTCCTACAATACCTGGAAACAGGCAGCTTCCGTTGGTATGAAAAAGAAAAAATTCAGCGCTTTCGCTTCAATAAACCACGATAAGACGGACGGCCACAGGCCCAGTTCCGATTTTGAGATTACAAACGGCTACCTGAAATTAGGGTATGAAATCGATCCGCACCTCCGTGCTGATGCAGATCTCTCAATAGCCAGGTTCAACGCGCAGGATCCGGGTCCGGACACAATTAATGCAGTACCCGGAAGCAGGATTGACATCACCCGCGGTTACATGTCCCTGCAAGTCTCCAATGAGTACGAAAAAATCAGCGGCGCCATCAAATTCTACAACAATTTTGGAGAACATACCATTTCAGATGGGTTTCACTCAAGGGATAAAAACAACGGAATCAACCTTTACCAGACGCTGAAGCTGTCAGCAGGCAGTAATCTCTCATTTGGCGCAGATGTGGCCCAATACGGAGGTAAAGCTGAAAATACCAAAGCAATGGCTGGCAAAGGCATCACATTTGCAGATACAACAGTAAACGAGGAAGGAATTTATGCATTCATGCAACAAACTCTTTTCAGGCAACTTACGCTGAATGGCGGGTTAAGGTATCAAAACCACAGCAAATATGGCGGCGAGTGGATTCCTTCGGCAGGATTTGCCTGGCAGATAGCCCCGCTAACTACCTGGAGGGCTACTTTTTCCAAGGGTTTTCGCAGTCCGACCATCCGTGAACTTTACATGTTCAATCACAACCCGTTCCTGGAGCCTGAAAGGATTTACAGCTACGAAACCGGCATCGCCCACAACTTCCTTCAAAACAAATTAAAGGTTGAACTGACCGGCTACCATGTGACAGGTGACAATCTTATAGTAACCGGTGCGATGGGCAATCTTTATAACACAGGAAAAATCAACAACAAAGGCCTCGAAGTGGCCATTACTTCCAGGCCAGTTCAGCCTCTTGAACTCCTACTTTCGTACAGTTACATTCACATGGACAGTCCGATGTTTGCCACTCCCAAACACAATCTCTTTTTGAGTGGTACCTACCGTTTTGAAAATTTCAGTTTGAACTGTTCATTCCAGCAGATTTCTGACCTGAACAATGATGTATCCGGTAAAGTAAACCTGATCAGCTACAGCCTTCTGAATGCGAAAGCAGCATACCGTGTCAGTAAGAACGTAGAACTGACTCTGAGCGGAGAAAATCTTCTCTCACAGGCCTATGAACCCAACCGTTACTACCCGATGCCGCTCACAACCGTATTTGCAGGCTTCAACTATCGGTTTGGCAGAATGTAATCAGCCCAGGAATTCGCAAAACCGGTCAAAAGTTTTCCGGAACATCTGATCTACCTGGTCCCTGATCTTTTCACTGACAGGAAAAGGCTCTTCGTGGGTGTAAGGATAAGGGTAATCCAGCACTTCAACCGGAATAGGAATATCGCGGTTGATGCCTTTGAGGGTATTCATCACTTCATAAGGGGGTATAACTGAGTCATGTACAAGAGCTATCGCCAATATGCGGTCATACATCGAACGGAAGATTTTCTCACGATGTTCCAGCATCAGCTTGTAATTGATCATACTAAGCAGGTTATATCCCTCGGGATGATCCTCGCCCAGGTAATGCCGAAGCCGGGCATCCTTTTTCAGGTGACTCTCAATATGCTCTACCACATAAGAATACAACGCGACGTTGGCTTCACTATCCAATATGGACCTGGAAACAGGCGACATCCGGTTAAAAACCGCACCTCCGCAAAAAAGAGCCAGTCGTGAGTGGTCAAAATATCCCTTGTGGTTAGTCATCAGTAAAACCTGGGCCAGGAGATTTCCTATCGAATAGGCAAAGAAATCAAAGTTAACGTCATCGGGTATTAAGGGATGTTCTCCATTTTTGATTTGGTCAACCAGCTGAATGACATCATAGTAGGCTTGCAGGCCCGACCAGAAATATCTCTGAGGTTTGGCGTGCAGCCTGGTGCTGATCGCCACATTGGAAAGGGTGCAAGAGATGATATCAGGGAATCTCTCCTGTCGTTCCCTGCTTATCTGGTGCATCAGCCGGGGGTCGCTCCATTCGTGCGGGGCTCTGTTCATGTGAAAAGCCATTGGGAACAAAACCACCGTTTTACCTGTATCCTCAGCTATTTTTTTTGCCCACGGGTTATGCTTCGTCCAATATTTTTCATTGAATCCATTCAGGTAAATGACAACATCACGGATAGGTCCCGGTCTTTCCGGAACAAAAACGTGGTATCGGAAACGATTATTATCATCGATTTGAAAATCAGGCGAATCCAGGAGCGGGTTAAACCTTGAGTGGTCATACATCCATTCAGCCTGGTTCGATGTGGTGAAATCGTGTTCCCGGCAGCTGTAATCCTTTGCTCCGGGTAAAATATATCCGTTATCGGAGTGGAAGGAAAAATTATGGCATGAAATAGTGTCATCAATCTTTATTATGTCATCATCATAATTCACCTTCTTTCGCAGTAAGTGGTAACTATCGAAATAGTCCATGTTAACAATCAGTTAAGTAGAGTTTAAATTTCAGGGATTCTTTCTGCTAAGATAATTATTCTGCTTTAAATGTCTATTTTTGCACCTGTCATAAAACTGAATTCAATCTATTAAAAATAGTATTTTCAGAACTTTATGATGAAAAATCTTATGAATTGGATTAATTAACCTCACAGGAAAAAAGATAACTTTGTACATAATTTTCCAAGGAAAATGAAGGGTGTTGATTGCCTGTAAGAAAAAAATATCTGAATCCCGGTTATTGGCATGGCTGATCACTGATTTCCAATGCTTTTAAAACAAATTATAAACAAATGAAACTCGACAAAATTTTTAGTTTTCTGGTTCCAAAAGATCGCAAGTTTTTCCCGCTGTTCAATGACGCGGCCGACAATCTTGTACTGGCCTCTGAACTATTGATCAAACTGGTCAGGGAAAGAGATCTGACACAAAGGCTTGAGTACATGAAGCAGATCAGGGATGTTGAGCATGTTGGTGATGACATCACCAGGAATCTGCTCAATGAGCTTAACGGGACCTTCATAACTCCTTTCGAAAGGGAGGACATTCACGAACTGATCAGCAACATGGATGATATTGTGGATTACATTCATGCCGCTTCCAAAAGAATCCACTTTTACAAACTATCCACATTCCCCGAGGAATTCATCTGGATTGCAGACCGCATCCATTCGGCCAACAAAGAGATTCAGAATGTTTTACGCAGCGTCAGGTCGGTCAATGATTTCAAAAAGCATGTTCATTGCAACGAAAAAATCAGTGAATATGAGAGCCAGGTGGATGATATATACCAGGAGTACCTTTCCAAACTGTTTGAACAAGAGGTTAACGCTATCGACCTGATCAAAAAGAGAGATATATTGACCACTCTTGAAAAAGCCATCGATAAATGTGATGACGTTGGTAATATTTTCTCCTCCCTGATCATCAAAATGGGATAATGCATCAGTATTATTGTAATTTTTCAAGGAAAATAACCGGCTAATCGTCTTATATGGATTTCAATCTACTGATTATCATAATTATCCTTGCATTTTTGTTCGACTTCATCAATGGATTTCATGATGCTGCGAATTCAATTGCAACCATTGTCTCGACAAAAGTACTCTCACCTCTTCAGGCTGTGCTCTGGGCTGCTTTTTTCAATTTCTTGGCTTATGCCATTTTTGAACTTAAGATTGCGGACACAGTTGCAAAAGTTGTCGACACCAATGCCATTACCCTGCAGGTAATCCTTGCCGGAATCTGTGCGGCAATTCTATGGAACCTCCTGACCTGGTACCTCGGAATTCCATCCAGCTCCTCCCATACGCTGATCGGCGGGTTGGCCGGTGCGGCCATAGCACATGCCGGTACGGCTGTTGTTCACCACACCGTCATTATTAAAATTGCCTCTTTCATCTTCCTCGCCCCTATCATAGGGATGATTATATCTTACATTTATTCAATTATCATGCTGAATGTGTTCCGAAGGGCTAATCCACATATAGTGAACAAATACTTCCGGAAATTTCAGTTGCTCTCTTCTGCCCTTTTAAGCCTTGGGCACGGGGGTAATGATGCCCAAAAGGTAATGGGGTTAATCGCGGCCACACTGATTGTCTATTTCAAGGGTATGGATCCGGCATCTGTACCGCAATGGGCTCATATTACCATGGTCGACGGTAAGATTCACGCCATACCGCATTGGATTGTACTGGGTTGTTACGTCGCCATCAGTGCAGGAACTATCTCCGGTGGATGGAAAATTGTCAAGACAATGGGGTCCAAAATCACCAAACTTACCTCTTTCGAAGCTATTGCTGCTGATACCGCCGGCGCCACACTCTTGTTTGGAACTGATTATTTCGGAATTCCTGTCAGTACAACCCATACAATTACCGGTGCAATAATGGGTACGGGTCTGCCGAGAAGGGTAACCGCCGTAAAATGGGGAGTTTCAATCAACCTGCTGTATGCCTGGATATTAACAATCCCTGTTTCTATGGCAATTGCCGCAATGATTTATTACCTTTTCCAGTTTTTCGGGTTGTGATAGCATAAAATGAGAATACTGAGATCTTATACACCTAGTAAATTATCCCTGGTATCTTCCCTGGTCACCACTCTTTTTACTGCAATACTGCTAACCGTGAATTATTTTTTCGGGAATGCAATTTTGCTAATTGTCCTGATTCCAATTATTTTTTTACTCTCATTTTTTATCACCAGTTATATTCTCAATTCCCTGATCAACGATAAGATTACCCCGATCTATAAGACAATCAGCGGTGTTTCCGGAAAAGAAAAGAAGAAGAAGAAAGAACGAAGCAAGGATATTCTTTCGGAAGTTGAACGCGACGTTAAAATCTGGGCCGACGATAAAATGGCAGAAATTGAACGCCTTAGGGATCTCGAAAAGTATCGCAAGGACTTTGTCGGAAACGTCTCCCACGAACTTAAAACTCCGATTTTCAATATCCAGGGTTATATTCTGACACTGCTGGATGGTGGACTTGAAGATCCTGAAATCAACAGGCTCTATCTTGAGCGCACTGAAAAAAGCATCGACAGGATGATTAATGTTGTGGAGGACCTGGAGTCCATCACAAAACTGGAATCAGGAGAACTCAAATTAAATCCTGAAATTTTCGATATCAGCAAACTGGTTGAGGAGGTCTTCGAACTCGAACTGAGGGAAGCAACGGAAAGAGGCATCAGCATGAATCTGAACCTCTCATCAGGAAAGCCCTTCCTGGTGAAGGCTGACAAAAAACGCATCTTCGAGGCTATGCGCAACCTTATAGGCAATGCCATCAAATACGGCCGGAAAGACGGGACCGTCAACGTCGGGTTTTATGATATGAACAATCTGTTGTTGACAGAAGTCAGTGATGACGGGATCGGCATCGACAAAAAAGATCTTCCCAGAATATTCGAACGCTTTTACAGGGTCGATAAGAGCCGTTCCAGGATGCAGGGAGGCACCGGGCTGGGCTTGTCAATCGTGAAGCACATCATCGAGGCTCACAAACAGAAAATTCATGTCAAAAGCGTTCCTGAGCAAGGGACAACCTTCACATTTGCCCTTGAGAAAGGCAAACTGACAAAATAAAATAAACAGAAAAGTCACCATATCAGTAAATTGTTCTAAATTTAAACTTTAGATCAGAAGATAATGAATTGACAGGCGTCCGGTTTCTGATCCCCGTTTTTGACGATTCCCGTTTTTCACAATTCATTACCAATTTTTTTAATTTTAACCGGTTATGACAGAAAAGGAAAATACCCAACGCATCCTTCTGGTGGATGATGAAGATGATATTCTTGAATTTGTAAGTTACAATCTTGAAAGAGAGGGATTTAAGGTATTTACAGGAAGAAATGGCAAAGAAGCCATCCAGATGGTAACAAAAGTTAAACCCGATCTTGTGATTCTGGATGTCATGATGCCCGAAATGGATGGTATCGCTGCCTGTGAAGAGATACGCAAACTTCCCGGTTGCAGCAATGTGGTGATAGCCTTTCTTACTGCAAGGGGAGAAGATTACTCGCAGATTGCTGGTTTTGATGCAGGAGCGGACGACTATATTACAAAGCCCATAAGGCCCAAGGTATTGATCAGCAGGGTAAAAGCATTGTTGAAAAGAAGTGGAGGTATTGCTGTTGGCAATGTCGACATGGAGAAAGTTCTCCACATTGGGAACCTTGTCATTGACAAGGAAAAATTCACCTTGAGAGTCGATGACACAGAGATGATGCTTCCCCGAAAGGAATTTGAACTCCTGTCACTGCTGGTTTCCAAACCGGACAAAGTCTTTTTGCGTGATGAAATCTACAAATCAGTATGGGGTGACAATGTCATAGTTGGGGACCGTACGATCGATGTTCACATCCGGAAACTTCGCGAGAAGATAGGCAACGACCATATCCGTACCTTGAAAGGTATAGGCTACAAGTTTGTTGTCTGATTTCTGAACAGCCTGTTACTGACCGTAGTAGGCATCCTTTCCGTGCTTACGGTGGAAATGTTTGTCGAGCAGGTACTGCCTGATTGGAGTTTCGTTACCCAATTGGGTGGTGAAAAGGGCCATCCGTGCAACCTCTTCCAGCACCACGGCAGTACAGACCGCTTTCTCCGGCGTCAAACCCCAGGCAAACGGCCCATGGTTTCCAACCAGGACTCCCGGCGTATGGAGGGGATCATGGTTTTTAAACGTTTCCACGATAACCCGTCCGGTCTCCCTTTCATAACCGAGTTCCACCTCCTCTTTCGAGAGAATCCTGGTACAGGGTATTTCTCCATAGAAATGGTCAGCATGAGTGGTTCCCATGGCCGGAATGGCTTTCAGCGCCTGGGCCCAGGCAACTGCGTAGGTTGAATGCGTATGAACGATCCCCCCTGTTTCAGTGAAAGCTTTGTACAACTCAATATGCGTTAGTGTATCAGAAGAAGGCCTGAATTTTCCCTCAACGACCTTAGCGTCAAGATCAACCACAACCATGAACAAGGCAAGATAGAAATAATCTTAATTTGACAGGGAAATTAAATGATACCAAAGTTCAAATTCCGTTATGTTCATCGGTCCGGCCGTTAGTGCTATTTACAGGTTAAGCAGGCTGCAGCTTTGGACAATTTCAGGGAGTTGTAACAAAGTTGCAGCATCAATGATGGCTTCAGTTAAAACCAATGTTTGGGTACTTTTTGACGGGTATTCTGGATAAAGCCCTTTGCGGTTGGCACTGTAATAGTGCCGCTTGTCTGAATCGTTTAAAATACTCCGGCCATAAAAACTAACGGTGTTGTTTTGGCTGTCTTTTAGTGGAAAAACCAGGCAGTATTTCATCTGGGTGGTTTGGCTGCCGGGGTTGTAGCCTATTTCCGTTACCTGTTCCAAACCCCGTTCTTTCACGTAGTCCAGTGCTTTACTGCTTCGGGGAAGGCTTTGTAAAAAAGAAGCAAACAGTCCCTCCTCTGAGGGTGGCTGCTTGCTCTTGGTGGGCGCAATCCCCATTGCCCCGGCTAATATCTTCGCTTTTTCTATTGCTTCGTGCTTCGAAAAACCTTCTTTGTTCAAAATAAAGTCGATCACATCGCCGCTGCCTGCGTGGCAGTTGGTACTAAAGCACGTCCATGTGTTGGTGTCGGGGTAAACCTGCAAACTGGGCGTTTTGTCCTCGTGGAACGGGCATAGAAGCCGGTGGTTCCGGTCGGGCTTCAAATGGTAATGTTCCAGTACTTGGGTGATCGTTAGCCGGGCTTTAATTGTGGGGATGTCCATAGCGCAAATTTTAATGTGCCGATTTGATAATGGACAAATTTAAAAACAATGTTCCTTTTAGACAATACAAAGTTATCAACAAGTAACAAATGTTGCCTATTGTTGCTTTATTGACTATTTTTGGGGATAAACTTCAAAAACATGAACGTAGGTACAAACATTCGCAGGCTTAGGGAAGACAGGGGGATCAAGCAATCCGAGATTGCCGACCTTATCGGGATGCACCGTTCCAACTACAGCAAAATAGAAACCGGGCAACGGGAGATTTCGGTGGCCGCTGTTGATAAGATTGCCGGATTCTTTAACATGACCATTGACGAACTGGTGCATTTGGGCGAAGATATTCCCAAAGAAGTAAGCATGGAGGATAAAACCACAACCGAACAGGTTAAACTGATTCAGGAACTTGACCAGGAAGAAAAAAACATGATCTTTAAAATGGTCGAAACCTTCCTGACCAAGAAAAAATTCAAGGACTTCTTTAATAAAAATATTGCTGCACTATAAAACAACAAAACCCGACCTTGCGGCCGGGTTCGTTGCATTTCAGGTTAAATATTTATCCCTCACTATCCACTATACTTAAGAGAAAGCAGTGCGAGAGTACATGGATTATTCTTTTTTGAATACATTAATTAATCCAATTATCTTTAAATCCATCTCCTTCTGATTTAGAATTTTCCCCTCCTTAGCACAATTAACTAACCAATCTGTGATTTTAACTAACTCTTGCATGTTTCCAGCTTTAGGAGATTTTGTAAAACCACTTCTTAATCCAAATCCAGTTTCAAAAGCAACAAAAATATAAGAAGTTCCATCTTCTTCTAATATTCGATCATTAGAATACTTAGCTCTTGATGTTGCTAAATAGAATAATTCATGGATTTTCATTGCAACAGAAGGATCAAAAACAATTTCATGGTTTTCACATTCGATAATACTCTTTTTCCTGTTATGCCATATCTGATCTTTTGCAATCCGATATGTCAGATATGTTTGACCATTCTTAGAGTCTAGGGATATTAAATATTCTTGCGAAAATGGAGGTAGAACAACAACACGAGCTTCTGTGTAATACTCTAAGTTATTGCATAAAATATTTCTAACCTTAGGGTAATAGGAACATTTGGTATCTGAACTCGAGAAAAATCCAGACTCAGGTTCAAGATTATCCAATTGAGCATATGACCCCAAGCATAATCCAATAAAAAATACTATTAAAATAAGTTTCATGTATAATAAATTTTATTAAAACTGATCAATGAGTTAAATCTTAAGTTAGTATTTACGATTTAGGGTTGCTTTTTTTTCTGATCTTCTTGTTGTTTTTCCTGCTGCTGTTGTCGTTGTCGTGCTTCCACTTCTTCCGGCTTATGGCTTATTTGTGCACTTGGGTCATTCGCATCAAATGGTAAATCGGTAGCTATTACATTTTCATCGGATGGATCTGATTTATAATCATGTTCTAATAAAGTACCATCAGGAGTAGCAACATATGTGTCTAATTGTCTTGTCACAGAATTATCAATATCAACTTGAGAAAAATCATTATTGAGTTTATCCTTATCATAACCACCATGTGAATGAATCGTAGATTCAGGTGTAGTACCATCTGGAGCTTTGCCAACAGTGGTTTTGTCTGATTCTTTACTTGTCGCTTTTTCAGTATATGAATAAAAGGTCTTTCCTTCTTTAACCACCGAATAAATTACAGAGCCAAATTCTTGATGTTTTCTTATTGAAACGCCATTGTAAGTATGTCCCCAATCGATAGCAGCACCATTTCTTGTCCCAAATAAATCTCCGGGTCCCATACCGTCAGGATCAAGAAATCTTGATGGATTATTCATACAAAAGTTATAGGGAGACCATCTTCTATACTTTTCCGCCAGCGGATCTGGCGTACTCCACCTTCCAATCGTCGGGTCATACATCCTAGCGCCGTAATCGTACTTTTCAAAGAACTCGTTGTTTAACTCTTTGCCGTTATAAAGATAAACATTTTTATCCAGATTATTCTGTGTAAACATGGCGCCAAATGGATAATATTCTGCCTCCTGGTCTACTACAGCAGTTGTACCGCTGTAATGGAAAGTTACACGTGTATTGTCCTTTTTGTGCTTTACAACCCAAATTACGATTCCTATCAGGCAAAAAAGGAATAGAACTACGATGAACCAGTCGAGAGCTGCCATTATTTTTTGAAGTTTCGTGGATAGTGAGACTGTATAAATTTAGCATAAAATAAACAAAAAATATTTTAAAAGTAGAAATTACTTTTAAAAGCAGAAAAAATGTTCTTTCATTGAGAGCCAGTGGCTAATGCTAAATAAATTACTTTGAGTGGGGCAATTACAGGAGTGGAATTAGCAGGAAGGTTAAAAGGAAATTAGCAGCTATTTTAAAGCTCCTTTCGCATTCGCGCTACCGGAATGTCAAGTTGTTCCCTGTATTTGGCAACAGTGCGCCTGGCAATATTGTATCCTTTATCTTTCAGAATACCGGTAAGCTCATCGTCGGTCACAGGCTTGTGTTTGTTCTCGTTGTCAATACAATCTTTCAGTATTGATTTAATTTCACGGGTGGAAACCTCTTCTCCATCCTCTTTTTGCATGGATTCGGAGAAAAAATATTTCAGGGAATAGATTCCGAAATGGGTTTGGATATATTTACTGTTGGAAACGCGCGAAATGGTAGAGATATCGAGCCCGGTCATATCGGCAATATCCTTCAGGATCATTGGCTTTAGCCGTGTTTCATCACCCTCGACGAAAAATTCCTTCTGGAACTGAAGCATGGAATTCATCACCAGCATCAGGGTCTCCTGCCTTTGCTTGATGGCATCGATAAACCATTTGGCTGAATCTATCTTTTGCTTGACAAAGAGCAGGGCATCCTTCTGGTCGCTGGACATTCCTTTGCCGGTATCCCTGAAGCTTTTCAGCATATTGACATAATAGTTGCTGATATTTAGTTCCGGAACATTTCGCTGATTAAGGCTGAGAACCATTTCGTCATTAACAATCTCCAGGATAAAATCAGGAATTATGGTTTGGTTGCTCCTGTTGATTGTGTTGCTGAAGGAACTTCCGGGCTTGGGATTAAGCCTGATTATTTCGTCCATTGCCTCTCTGAGCTCATCCTCACCGACGTTGAACTTGCGTTGTATTTTATCGAAGTGCTTCTTGGTAAACTCCTCGAACATTTCGTTCAGAATGCGCCATGCCAGTACAATTTCTTCCCTTTCCCTGTCTTTCCTGGTAAGCTGGATCATCAGGCATTCCCGAAGGTCCCTGGCACCAACTCCCGGCGGATCAAGTTCCTGTATTATTTTCAGGATTGCCGAAAGCTTTTTTTCATCTGTGAATATATTCCTTGCAAATGCCACATCATCAACAATGGCATCAAGATCACGACGGAGATATCCGTCCTCATCAATGTTGCCGATGATCTGTTCAGCCAGGATGGAATCCTCCTCATCCAGCATAAGCATGGCAACCTGTTCCTGCAGATATTCGTGAAAAGAGGCAGACTCCGAATAAGGGATATCCGCACTTTTTTCATCTTTTGAATAGTTATTGGCTTCGTACCTGTAAGAAGGATAATCTTCTTCGCTGAGGTAATCGTCGACCGAAAACTCTTCATTGTTCTGATCCTCTTTAGTCTTTAACTCACTGTTGATTTCCTGCTCTCCGGTACCGAACTCACTGTCTTCCAGTTCCAGCACGGGGTTCTCCTCCAGCTCCTTTTTGATCCGTTGTTCCAGCTGAAGCATAGGCAACTCCAACAACTTGATTACCTGAATCTGTTGTGGGGAAAGCTTCTGCAGCAACCGTTGCTGAAGGGAGAGATGTTGCATATTTCAATTTTAAAACTCGCAGTTCTTAGGTGTTCGTGCAAATGGAATAACATCGCGGATATTTCCCATTCCAGTCACAAAAAGCATAAGCCGTTCGAATCCAAGTCCAAACCCGGCATGAGGACAGCCTCCAAAACGCCTGGTATCGAGGTACCATTCCATATCTTTTTTCGGGATATGCATCTCTTCCATTCTTTGCTCCAGGACTTCCAGTCTTTCCTCACGCTGGGAGCCACCGATAATTTCACCGATCTGTGGGAAGAGAACATCCATGGCAGCCACGGTTTGACCGTTATCATCCAGCCGCATGTAAAATGCCTTGATCTCTTTTGGATAGTTGGTAAGGATAACGGGTTTTTTGAACTCCTGCTCAACCAGGTAACGCTCGTGTTCACTCTGGAGGTCTGTGCCATATCCTCCGACAGGATACTGGAACTTCCCTTTTTTGTTGGGTTTTGAATTTTTAAGTATCTCAATCGCCTCTGTATAGGTTAACCTGACAAAGTCGTTGTCCGCTACAAATCTCAGTTTTTCAATCAGTTCCATGGAACGTTGTTCCACAGGCCTGTTCTTTTCTTCTTCCGTAAGCCGGTTGCTCAGGAAAATAAGGTCGTCCATACAATGCTCCAGCGCATACCTGATCAGGTATTTGAGGAATTCCTCCGCCAGGTCCATATTGTCATTCAGATCGCAGAAGGCCACCTCAGGTTCTATCATCCAGAATTCAGCCAGGTGACGGGAAGTATTGGAGTTCTCGGCACGGAAAGTCGGACCGAAAGTATAGATTTTAGATAGCGCCATGGCAAAAAGCTCTCCTTCAAGCTGGCCTGAAACAGTAAGATTGGCCGATTTTCCAAAGAAATCCTGGGTAAAATCAACCTCTCCCTCCTCGTTCAACGGAGCCCCAACAGGTGGTAGCGTGGTTACCCTGAACATCTCACCGGCACCCTCCGCATCTGAGCTCGTAATAATCGGAGTATGAACATTAAAAAATCCACGCTCATGAAAAAATGAATGGATGGCAAAAATCATGGCATGCCTGATTCTGAAAACTGAGCTGAAAGTCGCTGTTCGCGGACGCAGATGTGCCATCTCGCGAAGGAACTCAAGTGTATGTCGTTTGGGTTGAATCGGGTATTTATCCGGGTCTGACAACCCTATGATCTCAATCTTTTCAGCTTTCAATTCAACAGCCTGACCTGAACCGGCAGAAGCAACAAGTGTTCCCGTAATACCAATGGCTGCACCAGTGTTGATATTCCTGAAAAACTCCTCACCAAAAATTTCCACCTCGGCAACTACCTGCAGGTTATTAATTGTAGATCCGTCATTCAAAGCAATAAAATTGACATTTTTACTTCCGCGGCGCGTACGGACCCATCCCTTGACTGTTATTCCGGCTCCAACCTGGCCTGTCTTCAATATCTCTGCAATCTGAACTTTTCCCATTTTAATATCCTTTCCGGTGAAAACGTGAGTATACCTGTTTAAATTAATATCATTCACAAAATTACACTTTTTGCTGTCTATTCATACCGGTGGCGGCCAAAATCAATAGGTTTAAAATCAAATGATCCGAATTTCGTATTCCTCTTCCCGGTATTAACCTATCGCGATGTCAGACAGGCTGCCACTTTCATGGTAATGTACTACGATCAGAGCCGGACCTCGATTTTTTCATGCGTAAATAATTTGCTTTTTAAATGTCGAATGGCATCGGAGACCATCGAAGCTAATACCCAAATAATTATTTTCGGTTGGTCCCGGTATGGCGGAATGGGTATTTCATCTAAATTTGTCAAAAATGTATGATTATGTCTTTTTCAAACTGGAATGAATTGTGTTTGCATCTGGGCAAACAGTTCAATATAGATATAGATTTAAACGGGGTTCTTTTTCTCGTTGGGATACGTGAACGCGGTCTGACTCTTCAGCCATTCACCAAAGATGAGAAAATGAGCCTGATCCACCTGGGAAGTTGCACGCTTTACCTGGAAATGGGATTGGTTGAAAAAACCGGAACAGATGCGGAAGGCTGGCCGGTATTCAGGCAGAAAGCGCTTGCACCCTCAATTCCGGAAGAGCGCAAAAATAAGGTGCTGCAGGATTGTGCGCTGCGCTATTTCGGAAAAATTCTGTAATGAATTGATATTTAGGCAGTAATAGCGATCCAAAATGGCAAAATAAACATTGAAAGAAAAGTCGAAAGCACTACCAGCCGGCTTGCCAGTTTCGGGTTCAAGTTGTATTGTTCTGTCAGTGCATAAGGAGTTAATCCCAATGGCATTGCTGCCTCAAGTACTGAACATTGAAAGGGAATGCCTTTTAGCGTTGTGCATTTCAGAGAAAAGAACAAGATACCGGGTAGTATCACCATGATAACAATGGATAATCCGGCTATGGGGGCCCACTCCCGCAACGCGCCAAGTTCCCGTGAGCCCATAAATATTCCAAGTGAAAGAAGAACCACTGCGGTAACAGACTGGGCAATAAGCTCCAGAGATTTCATCATACTGCTTCCAGGATAAATTTTCAGGATGGAAGCCAGAGTTCCGAGCAGGACGGCCATCAGCAATGGATTCGTAAAAAGCTTAAACATCACTCTCCCTGGATGCACCTTTCCTTCCCCTGAAACTTCTACCAGTATCAAGGCAAGTGAAAACATCCAAAACAGGTAGACGGAAGACAGTATGACTCCTGTCCCCAGGGCCTTCTCTCCCAGCACATTGACCAATACAGGTATTCCAAGATAGGTTATGTTGCCGAAAGCAAGTACCAGGATCAGAGTTTGTTTTGTTTTTACACTGGTTTTAAAAATGGCTGCTATTGGAAACGCAAGCAGCATAGATCCGGTCAGGTAAATTGAGTTTGCAATAAGCAGGGTTGAATTTTCTGAGAGGCTAAAATCAAGTTTAACAAGAGCAGTAAAGATGAGAGCCGGGAAACCAATCCAGAGCGCGTACTTGTTCAGCACCTCAACCCATAAATCTGTAACTGCTTTCATACGGATCAGTGAAAAACCCAGCAGGATAATCAGGAACAGCGGCAGGATTGTTTTGAGGGCAAGAAGGAAGGAAGACATAACTATATTATGGATTTTGGATTTGCTATCTTAGAATGATTCTGGTTAATTTTTGCTGATAATTTTTCTTTGAATAGTTTTTTGGGAAGCTCCAATAATCGCAGTTATCTCATTTGTTTCTAATTTCAACTTCTCTATCCCTCGTGAATCAATTAAATGTGACTCTTCCAAAATTTCCAACCAATAAGAAGTCTCGTCGGCTTCCTCCTCCACAATCCTTAGTTTGTTCAGGAAATCAGCAACTGACTTAACCCGGCATGCAGGCCTGTAATTGGCCCCAGTGGATGTTGAACTTCTGATATCCAAAATCCAAAATTTCAACCTCCTTTCAGTATCTTCTCAATCGCACTCAGCTCTTCCATCGTAAAGTCGAGGTTCTTCTGCGCCTGAAGGTTATCACTCAACTGCTTAACAGAACTTGCCCCTATTAACACAGAGGTTACGCGCGGATCTTTGAGCAGCCAGGCAATAGCCATCTGAGCAAGTGACTGACCACGTCTTAGCGCAATTTCGTTGAGTGCCAAAGCTTTTTCAATGGCTGGTCCAACCTGTTCAGGTCTCAGGTAACCCCATGCCTTGGAAGCCCTTGATCCTTCCGGTATATCTTTAAGATACCTGTCGGTAAGTAACCCTTGTGCCAGAGGAGAGAAGGCAATTACTCCAATTCCCTCTTTTTCAACAGTATCCAGCAATCCATTTTCCACCCACCTCTCAAACATCGAATATTTGGGCTGATGAATAAGGCATGGAGTTCCCAGGCTTCGCAGAATACCTGCGGCCTCACGCGTCATTTCAGCCGGATAATTCGAGATGCCCGCATACAATGCTTTACCGGACCTTACGGCCTGGTCGAGCGCCATCATTGTCTCCTCAAGCGGCGTATCCGGATCGGGACGATGGGAATAAAAAATATCGACATAATCAACCTGCATCCGTTTCAGGCTCTGATCCAGACTGGACAGCAGGTATTTGCGGGAACCCCACTCTCCGTAAGGGCCCGGCCACATCAGGTAGCCAGCCTTTGTTGAAAGGATCAGCTCATCGCGGTAGGGTTTGAAATCTTTCTGATAAATCATTCCGAAGTTTTCTTCGGCTGATCCCGGTGGCGGGCCATAATTGTTTGCCAGGTCAATATGAGTGATGCCATTGTCGAAGGCATAGCGCAACATGCTTCTGCTTGTTTCAAAATAGTCGACCCCGCCAAAATTGTGCCATAAGCCCAGGGAAATTACCGGCAGCCGTAATCCGCTCCGCCCGCAGCGGCGGTATTCACAAAGGTTTTCGTAACGATCGGGAAATGCTGAATAGTTCATGTTATTGAAGTTTTGAAGGGTAGTAAAAATAGCAAAATTGGAGCTGTTAAATTAATTTTTATATTTGTTTGTTAGATTACCGTGAATTACCATGCCAAATTAATAAACATAAACAATTAAATCAATGGAACAGAAGCAGACCAACTATCAATTAGGAATGATCTTCATTGCCGCGATATTCTTTATTTTCGGCTTTGCAACGACCTTCATCATTACTCTCAGCGCCAAAGTAAAAGGCATTTTCGGATTATCCGAATTCATGGCCCAATTGCTTACCGGCGCATTTTTCTTTACCTATCCGGTTCTTTCAATCCCCAGTGGTTTGATCATCCGTAAAATCGGGTATAAAATGGCGGTTATTTCAGGATTAATTCTGATGGCCCTCGGTAGCTTCCTGTTCTTTCCTGCGGCTGCCATACCAAGTTTCCCGCTCTTTCTGACCGCAACATTTGTTCTTGCAGCCGGCGTAGTCTTTTTGCAGACTGCTGCCAATCCATATGCCGCGGCTCTTGGTTCGGAAGAATCTGCTTCCGGCAGGCTGAACCTGGTACAGGCCTTGAACTCTATCGCTACCATGATAGCTCCCTGGCTTATCTCTGTTGTCATATTCAAAGGCACCGGTGAAATGCTGGACGCTGCGGCTTCCGCCAAAACTGTTCAGATGCCTTTCCTGTTTATGGGAGCCATTGTTTTGATCATCGGCCTTGCACTCTATAGCATGAAACTTCCGGAAATCGGCGGATCAGCGCAGGGAGGCAAAAGCGTATGGAAATATCCTCATGTACTGCTTGGCTCACTTGGGATCTTCTTCTATGTAGGCGCTGAAGTTGGTATCGCAGCTCTCCTCGTGAATTACCTCAAATCAGGTGATGCTACTTTGACTGATGATGTTGCAGCGAAATATGCTGCCATTTACTGGGGTGGCGCCATGATTGGAAGGCTTTTTGGTTCGATCATGCTGTCAAATATCAAGCAGGCGTCCATGAAATACATGTATTTTGGTATTGTACTGGTTCTGGCCTTTGTATCCGGATCTTTCGTGACAGGTTGGGATTGGTCCATCGGCATAACTTTCACTGGGATCGCGTTTGCCAACTTCCTGTTGATGCAGCTTGGACAAGGTAAGGCAAGCCGCTCACTCGCAACTTTTGCACTGATTGCAGGATCTCTCGCACTGATCTCTTCTTACACCACAGGACCTGTTGCACTCTGGACCATTGTTTCCATCGGTATGTTCAACTCCATCATGTTCCCGAATATCTTTACTCTCGCAGTTAAAGACCTGGATCAGGGTGAACTTTCCACTGCCTCCGGAATTATCAATACCCTCATTTGTGGTGGAGCAGTTGTACCGCTCATCATGGGTAAAATTGCCGACCTTTCAGGATATTCAGTGGCGTTTATTGTCCCTGCCTTGTGCTACCTGTACATCTTCTTCTTCGCAGTGAAGGGAAGTAAACTGAGATAACTATCTTATAATTAACTTATAATGAAGCGAGTTGCTGTTGGAATTGATATAGGTGGAACCAATACCGCGATTGGAGTAGTCGATGAAAAAGGAAATGTGCTGTATGAAAAAGTACCTCCTCTGCCAACTCCTCAAAAGCGGGAAAACCCAAATGGCAAAACCGATATCTCAGACCAACTGTGTAACAACTTCATCGACCGGATTACTTCGGAGACCCGGGTTGCCATTGAGACAGTCAAAAATGGCAACCCGGACCTTCAGGTAATGGGTGTAGGTATCGGCGCACCCTTTGCCAATTATTACAATGGTACCATTGGTATCACTGCCAATCTGCCTTTCGTCAGTGAGGTGCCGCTCGCCGACCTTATCATGGCTCAACTGCCAGAAATTAAGCTGCTGAAAATCACCAACGACGCCAACGCTGCCGCCCTCGGGGAACTCATATATGGAGGAGGTATCGGAATGAAAAATTTTGTCATGATTACCCTTGGCACCGGTATCGGAAGCGGCATCATCGTCAATGGAGACCTGGTTTACGGACATGACGGACTGGCCGGGGAGATCGGGCATGTTACAGTTGTACCGGAAGGCCGGACCTGTGGTTGCGGAGGTAAAGGGCATCTTGAAGGCTATTGTTCTGCCACCGGAATCAAAAGAAATGTTTTCGAAATTCTGGCCCAATCCAACAACAGCGAAAGTCCACTGGCCAATATCCCATTCAATGATATGACCGCTAAACTGGTCAGCGATGCTGCCGAACAAGGCGATCCCGTTGCGCTGGAGGTTTTCCGGTTTACCGGAGAAATTCTTGGCCGAAGCCTTGCGGACACAGTACACTACCTCAGTCCAGAGGCAATCTTCCTCTTTGGTGGAGCTGCCGCCGCAGGAGAATTAATTTTCAAACCAACCAGGGAGAGCATGGAACGACACTTGCTGCCATTTTACCGCAACAAGGTAAAACTTCTTCCATCCGGGCTGAAAGCTGGTTCAGCGGCAATCGTCGGTGCTAGCGCACTGGTTTGGAAAGAGTTGGAAAAAGATAGAATATGAAAAAAATCATCATCGTCCGTCATGCCAAGAGCATACAACACGGGTACGATCAGGATTTTGAACGTACACTGACGGATCGTGGCCGTGATGATGCTGAAAGAATCTCGATGGAAATGGTCAGGGCAAAAATAATTCCCGATCTTATCATTGCCAGTCCGGCAGCCCGCACAACCCAGACTGCACGCATTTTTGCAAATACTTGCCAATACCCTGCGGCAAATATCAGGTATGTCAAAAAAATGTACTCCGGCATGCTCGCCCCCACATTTTTAGAAATGCTGCAGGACCTTGATGACCAGCACACTACCGTGATGACAGTAGGCCATAATCCAACAGTTTACTACTATATTGATTCTCTTTTGCCTGAATTTTCCCTGGATGTACCCACCTGTTCGACCGTGGTCATAGAATTTGATATCATAAAGTGGTCAGAACTGACCGGCAATTCCGGTAAAATGACGCACCGATGGATTCCTGATCTCCTCTGACTCACACCAGCCAATTGTATCTTTTCCTGTATTCAGTGGGAGTAACACCCATGTTCTTTCTGAATTGCTTGTTGAAATGGCTGAGGTTGTTGAATCCGCTGTCCATGCTTACATCAAAAATGCTTATATCAGGATCCATCAGTAACTTGCAGGCAAATTCGACTTTAATCTTGTTGAGATATTCGAAGATGGAAATTCCAACATGCAATTTAAAGAACCTGCACAATGATCCTTCAGCCATATGCACCAGTTCCGCCAGGTCTTCCAGGTCAATATCCTCGCGGTAATGGTGCATCAGGTAATCATGTAGCAGGGCAATCCGCCTGTTTCCGGTTGTAAACCGCTTACGCAAATACTCCTCACTTGCCAGGCTGATATTGGAATTACTTTCACCAATAATATTCATCAGGCGAAAAAAATAATTAATCCGGTCGAACCCCTTCAGGTAAGGCAGCTGAAGCATGATCTCACTGACTTCGTTCAACGTCTGTCCAACGATCTGGATACCTCTTTCCGACTGTTCAAGTGCCCTCCTGATGTTCTTAAATTCAGGAAGCCTAAGCAGTTGCGGTAAAAAAATATTGGAGGTAAACTGCAGGAAAACCATTTCCAGCGTCCTGTCTGACAATAGCTTCTGTTCTTTGTCAGCGATCCAGACATGTGGAAGGTTGCTCCCGAGAAATACCAGGTCACCGGGCTGAAACTCCTCGATCGAGTCAGCCACAATCCTTTTACCTGTTCCTTCTGTTATAAAGCTGATCTCATAATTGTTATGGTAATGCCAGGTACTCTTCTCCAGGTTATCCTGGAAAATTCCTATGAAAAATGATTCATCCTCCTTTAAGTTGATCTTTTCGTAACGGGCCGACATAATGATAAATATTGAACAAATTCAATGTAAAATGTTAATATCGCATTGAAACTAGTAAATATTGACATAAATATCACCAACAAAGTATTCTATTTTTGTTGGTATCTTTATAACCAGCGACTAAGCAATAAATTCAGACCTGACTGACCATTAATGAAATAGAGAATTTTCAGCAGACGTTTAAAACATTGACATAAACACAAATATTTTCACATAAGGCATGAGCGAACTGATCGAAAAACTACTTGAAGCTGTTGAACTGGGTAAAATTGACCAGAAATCACCTTATCCTCCGCAATTACGTGGAATGGACGGTGCGCACGAACTTACACAACAGGCGCTGGAGGCAGGAATCGGCCCTCAAAGTATCCTCGAAGATGCGTTGATACCGGCGATGGGTAATGTCGGCAGGAAATTTTCCGAGAATAAAATCTTTGTGCCCCAGATGCTTATGTCTGCCAAAGCAATGGGGGCTTCCATGGTGCAACTCAAACCGTTTTTTGCCTCAGGAGTTATCAAATCGAAGGGCACTTTTATCATCGGTACTGTGAAAGGGGATCTCCACGACATCGGTAAGAACCTGGTAGCCATGATGGTTGAAGGCGGAGGCTGGACGATTGTTGATCTGGGGGTTGACGTCGGTTCAGACAGGTTTATTGAAGCCCTGAAAAATAATCCGGGTGCTGTAATCGGATTGTCTGCCTTGCTGACAACAACCATGGTAAATATGGGAGAGATAGTTTCCGGCATCAAGGCGTTGGTACCTGAAACAAAGATTCTCGTTGGCGGTGCACCCGTCAATGCCGATTTCTGCAGGAGCATCGGGGCTGATTTTTACGCGCCGGATCCCCAAAAAGCTGTGGAATACCTGAACAAACTCGCTTCCTAATACCACGATAAAAGCAACAGTCCGATATCATACCTTACGGGTAAACGGGATAGTTATATCCGGAAATAAGTCACAATACTTCTACTTACTATCCTGATAAACTAGTTGTTACATCGATAAATAAATATTGAAATACCTAGAAATATTAAATTATGAAACGAGCATGTTCGTTAAAAACACAAACACGGATGAATATTCACATGCGAGTTCCATCCGGCAATAAAAAACAAATTATATACGGATGAAATACATAAACCTGGTCGTTAATGATCCTGCTGAACTGATGTTCGGCGTCGCTCCAAAACCAGTGAAAACCCGTCGCGGATTGCTGATCGGAGGCGGTCAGGTTTATGCCGAACTGAATTTCACCCTGCCCATGATGAGTATCAACAACAACACACTGAATGAAGTATATGCCCATTATCGGGAGATTGCCGAAAGCGCACTGGAACACGCGGTTCACATGAATTCGAAAGGTGTAGTTCTGGAATTTGAGACATTGCTGGAGATGACCAAAACACCGGATATCGGTGTTGAAATTGTCAAAATCATGAATGAGATTTGCGACAAGTATTATCGGAATCATGGACTTGCCTCCGAAATACGGCTCACGCCAAACGATCTCAGGGAATTTGAACGCCCCGCGAAACAGCGCAGTTCTGCTTACCTGGAGCCTATGATGGAGTTGTTCGAACGCGGAATGATGGCAGGTGGCGATTTGTTGTCAATCGAAAGTACGGGTGGCAAGGAGGTTTCAGACGAGGCGCTGATGATGTGCGACCTGAAAGGTGTTTTATTTGCGCTTTCTGTCCTCGGGGTGCGGGATATGCATTTCCTGTGGCAAAAAATCGTCGCTCTTGCCGGCAGCCAGGGGAAAATTGCGGCAGGTGATTCGGCCTGCGGGTTTGGAAATACTGCCATGGTACTGGCCGAAAAAAAATATATACCGAAAGTTTTTGCAGCACTGGTAAGGGTTATCTCGGTGGTTAGATCAATAGTCGCCATGGAAGAGGGTGCGGTTGGACCGGACAAGGACTGTGCCTATGAAGGTCCTTTCCTGAAGGCTATCACCGGAATTCCAATATCGATGGAAGGTAAAACTGCCGCCTGCGCACATTTAAGTCCGGTAGGGAACATTGCTTCTGCCTGTGCTGACCTGTGGAGCAATGAATCCGTCCAGAATATCAAACTGCTGTCGGGCATGGCTCCGACTGCCTGTTTCGAACAGCTGGAATATGATTCACGCCTGATGAACGAAGCGCTTCGCCTGGGCAAAATGCATTGCCATGTTTTGCAGGAACTATTTATCGCATCAGATGCTTATACCGATCCGCAGGCATTGATACTCTCTCCTGAAAATGTTATCCTGATATCGAGGGAACTGGTAAAAGGAAAATCATATGTGGCCAATGCGCGCAATGGGGCGCTTGCGGCTCTTGATATCATTGAAGAGGCAGGTAAATCAGGAAAACTCAGGCTTTCTGATATGGAAAAGGAATATCTTCCTATCTTTCGGGATGATCTGAACAGTATCCCGGAGAGTGAGAGTGATTTCATAGAAATGATGCTTCCGCTCCTTGATCCAGGCAAGTTTATTTTATCCGAATACGGGTTATAGAAAATTTAATAGTGAAACCGCAACATACCATCCGGCTGCATCCGCTGGGAAAAGAGTTAAAGGTCAACGACCAGACTCCCCTGATTGATTTGCTTCATGAATTTGGAGTAGAATTTCCTTGCGGAGGGAAAGGCACCTGTGGCAAATGCCAGGTGAGATTGCTTGAAGGAGAGATCCGGGTCACAGACCTGCACCGGGAAAAGCTTGATCTTTTCGGCCTTTCTCCCGGAATGCGCCTGGCCTGCATGAGTTCCTGCACAGAATCGATCACCCTGGAGATCGGACAATTTGATCACCTGATTCTCGCAGATGAATCAAATTATGAATTCGTACCTGAAGATGGATATGGTATTGCGATAGATTTGGGTACTTCCACTATTGTAGCGCAACTGGTTGACTTAAGAACGGCGGGAATAATGGCCGTAGAAACGCTGGTCAATCCACAGGTTAAATTTGGTGCAGACCTGATTTCCAGGATCCAGGCAGGCCTTGATGGACACGAAGCAGAAATGACCGGGTTGATCAGGACATCCATAGGAAATATGATCAGGCTGCTGTTAAAGGAGTCAAAAGTAATACCCGACAAAATTGTATTAGTGGGGAATACCGTGATGCAACGGATTTTCAGTGGCAACAGCCTCTCTTCGCTATCCTGTTATCCCTTTCAGGTAAGGGATCTTGGATACAGAAACTTTACATCAAGGGAGCTGGATTGGGATATCCCTGTAAATAACCATATTCAGTTTTATCCTTCGATCGGAAGTTTTGTCGGTAGCGATATTTTGGCCGGTATCGCCGCAACCGGACTGTACAAAAGAGAAAAATATGCCGCTCTGATAGACCTGGGAACCAATGGAGAAATCGCCATCGGCAATAAGGATCAGATTATTTGTGCCTCCACAGCGGCTGGACCGGCCTTTGAAGGATCCAACCTCTCGATGGGGATGCGCGCCGTTACGGGGGCAATATCATCCTTTAGCCTGACTGACAACAAAATAGAGTCAACAGTAATTGGTAAAACAAAGCCGAAAGGAATTTGCGGAAGCGCGCTCATCGATGCGGTTGCCATCCTGCGACAGATGAATCTGATCGGGGAATTTGGGGAAATCACCTCAGGAGAAGAAAACATCGTCATCGATTTTCCTGTGAAGCTGACCCAAAAGGATATTTATGAATTCCTGCTTGCCAAAGCCGCCATCGCGGCAGGTATTGAAATTCTCTCCAAAAATCTGTCGATAGACCAGACTGAAATTGATGAAATCTATATCGCAGGCGGATTCGGTAACTATATCAATATCAAGCATCTTCTGGCATCAGGTATGATTGAGGCTTCCGGGGAAAAGATTCATAAAATGGGAAATACAGCCCTGATAGGTGCAAAAATGTTTCTTTTTAACAACACAGCCCTGGCCGCTGAAATTCTTGGTAAAACGCGCCATGTCAACCTGGAAGGCTTTCCGGAATTCCAGGATATCTATGTCAGTAAAATGAACCTGCCATAAACAACATTTGATAAAGTACTGTATATCAATAATTTAGTATTACTGAATTATATCTTGATAAAAGTTTTATTCCTATACATATACCTCATCAGGAGGAAAATAAACATAAATCCTCCAAAGTAGGATACCGACTCGTACCCGTTGGCAAGGACGGGTTTCAGCCCTTCCAGGAAAACATCCGCAATCCTTATTATTCCCGGTTCAAGAAGATTCCAGGCGACATATCCGAATATGGCATTTGATCCGAGGACAATCAGCCACTTTGTTCCTTTTCGTACCTTCCACATATCAATGACCAGGTAAAAAAAGGCGAGCAACAAGATACTGATTCCCCCGGCAAAGAAAACAAATGAACCAGTCCAGACCTTTTTGATGATCGGATGCCATTGGTCCCAGATGAGAGCCAAAACAATCAGGGTGACCCCAAAAATTACGAAACTGCGGAATTTTTTTACCTGGTTCAGATTTGATTGCAACAGGTAGCCGCTAAACACTCCAAGCATGGTAGTAGCGGAAAATCCAAGGCTGGTAAGAATCCAGGTATATTGCAGCCCGTCGTGGAAACTGCCCAATACCCAATGATCAAAGCTCAGCGCTGCATTGGCACTCATGGTGAAGGTACCGATTGGATTTCCGCCTACAGGAATTAAAACCAAAATACCCCAATATAGGAGCAACAGTCCCAGGGTGGCAATCAACTGGTAAATTACAGGCAGATACAGGACAAGGATGGTCGCCACAAGATACCCGCTGGCAATGGCCTGCAATGTATTTGAGTACAGCCTGATCTGGTTGATGTCATAGGTCAGCAGGTTGCCCTGAACAGCCATACCCAGGATCCAAAGAATTATAATTCTTTTGACAGTATGTTGCCAGATGGATTTGTCTGTATCGCCCCTGGAAATTCGTTTACGGGTGGAAAACACCAATGAGACACCTACCAGGAAAAGGAAAAGGGGCATGATGATATCATAAAAATGAAATCCAAGCCATTCTACATGTTCAGTCTCAAGTTTAAGAAATGCAGTCAATCTGTTGTGAAAAATTTTGTCCAGGCCCTGAATCATTACTTCACCTCCCATGATCCAGAACATGTCGAAGCCCCTGAGGGCATCAACGGATATGACTCTTTCACCGGAAAGGGTGGATGGATTCCGTACCTGAAATACCTTCAGTGATCCTAAAAATTCCCTGATTATTGAAACCATAGTTGTTGCAGTTAGTTCAGCATTTCTGATGCTGAAAATGTAAAAGTGTTAAATTTAATCTTTTTGGCGTTTTTATTTACTTAATTTTGAATGTTGGTACTTCCCCAATGCTAAAACCTGGTAAGATGAAAAAAATAACACAGATAATTCTGCTGATTGTTGCCGCCTCGATCGCCGTTTATACACAAATGCCGGTTGTAGCCTATGGGTTCCTGGGATTTCCCCTGCTGATCGGAGCACTTACTGTCCTCTGGATACTGATGAATTTGCGTGTGCTGCCTCAGGTAACGAGTGAGGTTGAAGCTTTCAAACTGGTGACGAAAATGGCTGTCCCCAAATGGATCTTTATCATCCTGTTCGTTTATATGGGTGTAATCCCGTTGGTTACCTCGTGGTCACTGATCAGATGGGATGATTACCGGAGAATGATTGGGAATGTGGAAACCGGGGATAATCTTTCCACTCATATGGCTCCTATCTCTATTGATAAAATACGTGTCGTGGATGAATCACTGGCCAACCTGCTGGGAGATAAGGTATTGGGAGCACAGCCGGCGCTTGGCAGCCAGGTAAGGCTGGGAACTTTTGTCATCCAAAAAGTCAAAAATGAGCTTTATTGGGTAGCTCCGCTGCTGCATTCAGGGTTTTTCAAATGGAACAAAAACAAGGAAGGAACCAATGGTTATGTGATGGTCAATGCCTGCAATGAGAGGGATGTAAAACTTGTTCAGGAGATAAATGGTCATAAAGTGCTGATTAAATACCAGCCTGAAGCTTATTTTGGAGACTTTCTGGAAAGGCATTTATATTTTAGCGGTTATTACAACACCGGACTCACCGACTATAGTTTTGAAATTGATGATGATGGTGTTCCATACTGGGTCGTTACAAAATATCGGAAAACAATAGGTTTCTATGGTGATAATGCGGTCGGGGTAATTGTAGTAAACACTGAAACAGGTAAATGTACAGAATATCCCATCGACCAGGCCCCGGCGTGGATCGACAGGGTTCAGCCTGAGAAGTTTGTAGAAGAACAGCTGAACGACTGGGGCAATTTCGTGAAAGGATTCTGGAATTTCTCCAACGAAAACAAGCTTCAGACTACACAGGTACTTTCACTCGTTTATGGGGAAGACAACAGATCATATTGGTACACAGGTCTTACATCGGTAGGAGCAGATGAAGCCACAGTCGGATTTGTCCTCGTCGATACACGTACCAAAAAAGCTGTATGGTACAAACAAAGCGGAGCTACAGAGCATGCCGCGCAAAACTCCGCGATAGGGAAAGTCCAGGAAAAACGCTTTACCGCGTCTCTCCCGATCCCTTACAACATCAATAACATTCCGACTTACATGATGACTCTGAAAGACAATGGCGGACTTGTAAAAATGTTTGCCATGGTGGCTATTGAGGATTATACCATTGTTGGCGTTGGCAACACCCTGGTAGAGACCCTGATGGCCTACAAAAACGCCTACAACATGGCAGGTAACAAAATCAATCCGAAAAATGTAACCAGGAAAATGATTCTAAAGACCGTGATAAACCGGATACAGTCTGATATCAAGAACGGCAACAGTTTCTATTACTTCACTGTAAACGGGATGAACAATATTTTCATTGGCTCTTCTCAGATATCCAATGAAATGCCGGTTTCAATGACCGGCGACAGCATACAGATCAGTTTCGACAATGATACGAGCGGACTGATAGATATTTCTGCGTTTAAGAATATTAGTTTGGGGAAGAAGTAAATTGAATTTATCTTCTATTAGCTTGAATCAAGTAAATATTATCAACTTTTATTACACTAAATATAGTGACATATGCAATTGGATATTATTCAAAAATCTTGTCCTATTTGCCAAACGAAAATCAAGCTGGGACTAATGTCTATCAACGGAGAAATCCTGCGATGCCCAAAATGTGGGCAATTACTGATTGATAGTCCAAAACGAAACCTATTTGGAGCCTTAATGTTTGCTATAGGATTTCTTTCGATAGGAGGATTAAGACATTTTTGGGGATCAAATATTATTCGTGATCTGGCGATCCTTGTTGTTGCAGGTATTCTTTCTGTTGCAGTTAGAAAACTGACCGTGACAAAAAAGGATTTGGTCATAAAGAACAAACAAAGCGGCCAGGTTTCTTTCGTGGACTATTCAGATTGGAACGAAATTGTAGAATCCAGTACAGGTAAAGAAAATGGATTCGAAATAATAGAGAAACTTTAGGATTATTCATTTTTAAACCAATAAAATGCACTAGTCCCGCAAAGAAAAACAGGGAATAAGCGCCAAAGTCGCAAGGAGTACTTAGCATATTTCTTTTCAAGATTGGTGTGATTCCTCTTTTTTAGTCAATGGCATCAAAGTATGACGCCGATCAGCTACAAAAAACATCAATTATTTACTATGGAACGAAAATTAACACACGCAGACCTGCTGGAATTAAAACGGTGGAATACTCCTACCATTTACAATGGCTGGGAACAGGTTACAAAACACAACAGTGCCCTGGAGGGCTTTAATCTTGAGTCTGTTACGGATTATATGCCCCAGATGGGCCCGATGGTCGGGTATGCGGTCACGGTAGTGGTCGAACCGTCCAACCCGGAACATCCGCGTACCAATCCGGACGGCTGGTCACAGTACCGTGCCTACATGGCTTCGGTTCCCGGACCCAAAATTGTGGTGGTCCAGGACTTGGACAAACCAACGATGTATGGCGCATTCTGGGGGGAGGTTAACAGTAACATTCACAAGTCATTGGGATGCGTGGGTACAATCACCGACGGAGCTATCCGGGACACGGACGAAATGAACAACGCCGGTTTCAAGGCACTTGCACGAGGCTTTTGTGTTGGCCATGCCAACAGTTATCCGGTCAGGTGGAACTGCCCGGTTAAGGTTTTTGGCAGAGAGGTATTACCCGGACAGCTGATCCACGCCGACAAGCACGGATTCCTGGTTATTCCGGACGAAGACCAGGAACAATTGCTTGAGGCTGCAAGGTTTATGGATTCCAATGAGTGCAAAACCATGATACAGTCTGCCCGTAATTCATCGGGAAAAAGCAGGGAATCAATCCTCGCAGAGTTTGATGAGGCAGTACGTGCATTTGGAAATGCCGCAAAAGAAAAGTTCGGGAAAAAAGGGGAATGGTGAGAGACTTTTATTCGAAATCGATCATGGCCTTCATCACTCCGTCGCCATAAACGGTAACAAGATCAAAAGCCTCTTTGGTTTTTGAAAAAGGGAAACGGTGCGTAGGCATCTGGGCAACATCAATTTTCTTTGTTTCCATCAGTTCCAGTGCCTCCTCCAAAGAATGGTTCTGCCTTCTAACGTTCTGTACGCAGATCTCCTTGTGTCGCATGGGATCGACGTGAAAACTCCAACGGTCAAATTCCGGAATTCCAATTATCATCAGTTTTCCTCCCGGTTTTAGTAACTCAATGGCTTGATCTATAGCCTCCTGTTTCCCGCAACATTCGAATACAACATCGAGAAGCAGAGGTTCCTTCGACTTAATATCTGCTACCACATCGCTTTTCAGGGGATTGCATGTCCAGGCCGCACCTGATTGTTTCGCGATCACGAGCCTTTCGTCCACAAGGTCCGTCACATATATTCTCTCTGCTCCTTTGGCCATCGCCGACAATAAAACGCTCATCCCGATAGGGCCGAATCCCAGGATTCCGACCGTGGCGCCTTTTAGCGGGATAGATTGGTTAACAGCATAGAGACCGATTGCAAGGGGTTCACTTATAGCAGCTTCGTCGTATGACATGCTGTCCGGGATACGGAAGCAGCTATACTCAGGCATGACAATAAATTCGGACAGGCAACCGTCCGCCTGACCAGGGCAACCCAAAAAACGAAGCTTCCGGCAGGTATGAGGACGACCTGCCAGGCATTGGTCGCATTGACCGCAAGGCATGGCGGGTTCAATGGCTACCCTGTCACCTGGTTTTACGGAGGTAACGCCTTTCCCTACTTTTACCACTTTCCCGGCACCTTCATGCCCGACCGGGAAAGGGTATTGAACCACCTGGCTCCCAATTTTGCCCCTGGTATAGTAGTGAACATCTGAACCGCAGACTCCAACGACCTTCATCTGTATCAGAACATCATCTGCTTCCCTGATTTCCGGAGTTGGGAACTCCTGCATCTCTATTTTGCTGATGCCGGTCAGAACCATTGTCTTCATATCGCTTTAACTTTTGGATAATAAATTCAATCAAATATAAAATAATCAATTGTAAGCCAATTCTTCTGAAAGGATAAGATAAACTTCTTCGTAACTTTTTGCATCCATCAGCTTGACACGAAGTTTTGAGGCATCTGGAAAACCTTGTGTATATATTTTATAAAACCTCTTCAGTATATTGACATTTTTTGAATTACCCCAGGTCTTTTCAAACAGTTGAGTGTGCAACAGCAGTCGGGCCAGTTTCTCGGATTTTTCAGGAGCGGGATAGTCCGGTTGAAAAAACCATGGATTATGGAAGATCCCACGGCCTATCATAATGCCGTCCAGCCCATGTTTTTCAGCGAGTTCGGTCCCCTGTGCCACTGAATTTACATCACCGTTACCTGCAAAAATGGTTGCAGGGTTTATCTGGTTCCTGATAACCGCTCCCAGGGCGATTTCATCCCAGCTGGCCAATCCGTCGGATTGTTGCTTTTGTGTTCTTCCATGAAGTACCACAGCCGCAGGTTTTGTCTCCATGACTGTGGTCATCCACCTTTCCGTCTCATGTGTGCGTATACCGGTGCGCGTCTTGACCGAAACGGGAAGACGGGTTGCCTCCATCGTTGCCAGTATGATCTCTTTCGCAAGCGCAGGCTGATCAATCAATGCAGAACAACAACCGTTTTTAACCACTTTTTTCACCGGGCATCCCATGTTGATATCAATCCCGTCAAAGTCATAATCCCTGGTGATCTCTCCGGCGATCCTGTGAAAAAGCTCAGGATTCTTACCCCAGATCTGCGCCACGAGATGAATGTTTTTTTCTTTCAAAAGTTTCCGTTCAGTTTCACTTACCAGGAGTCTGTGTCCCACATTGATTTTGCCGACCTGATGACTGAGTCCGTCCACAGAAGCAAATTCGGTATAAAGCACCTGCAGGTACTTCGGATCGGCCATTCCGGCCACTACTTCCCGAAAGACTGTATCCGTAACGTCCTCCATCGGCGCAAGGGCAAAAAAAGGTTTTGGGAGCAATTCCCAGAAATTAGCCATATAAGCGAATCAATTTTATCCCGGAACGATTTGACATCATTTTGCAGTGGCCTTTTGGAATTTTGCCGGCAAAAATGATTTTCGGGAGTCTTCACTGTCCTTGTATTTAGCCTCAAGCTCTGCAAGTTTCTTTTTCAGTGCCTCTCTGACAGTGCTGTATTTCGGATCGTTGTAAATATTTTTCATTTCATCCGGATCTGAGACCCTGTCGTACATCTCCCATTCATCAATATCATAATAGTAATGCATCAGTTTGTATCTTTCGGTACTCATGCCATAATGCCTTTTAACCATATGGGCTCCGGGGTATTCATAATATTCATAATAATGTTCCTTGCGCCAGTTGGCAGGCGTTTTTCCTTTTAAAACCGGAAGCATACTCGCCCCCTGCATATCATCCGGTATTGGTATACCTGCTGCATCCAGGAAAGTTTCAGCAAAATCAAGGTTGGAGACCATATCCTTGTTTACTGAACCGGGTTTAATCACACCCGGCCACATGATCAGCAAAGGTGTCCGGTAAGATTGCTCAAACATCCATCTTTTATCAAACCAGCCATGTTCACCCAGGTAAAAACCCTGGTCAGAACAATAGATTACCATTGTATTTTTATCGAGTCCCGATTCCTTCAGATAATCGAGTACTCTCCCGACGCTTTCGTCAACAGACTGAATACAGGCAAGATAATCATTCATATAGCGCTGGTATTTCCATTTGACAAGTTCCTGTCCCTGCAGGTTTCTTTTTAGGAAATCTTCCTTAATCGGATTATAAACGGCATCCCAGGCCTTACTCTGAGCAGCATTCATTCTCCCGTGCATGAATTTGTATTTATTGGTGGTGGTATCTGTCCACAATTTAAGGTCAGCATCAAGTGTCATGGTCTTTTCAATGGTCATATCCTGCTCATGCTCAGCTCTTCCACGTCCGGTATAATCATCAAAAAGTGTTTTTGGCAGAGGAAATTCAACTCCTTTGAATCGCTCAAGATACTTTGGACCCGGATTCCACTCCCTGTGTGGCGCCTTGTGATGCAACATCAGCATAAACGGTTTGCCGTTCGCTTTTGCTTCTTTCAGCCAGGCAAGCGATTTATCTGTAATAATATCTGTTACATATCCCTCTTCCCTGTATTTCCCTTTTGAATTGATAAAGTCGGGATTATAATAAACTCCCTGTCCGGGCAGGATGTCCCAGTGATCGAACCCTGTTGGATCTGAGAAAAGGTGCCATTTGCCGATGATCGCAGTTTGATACCCGGCTTGTTGCATAAGCTTGGGGAATGTCTGCTGAGTTCCGTCAAACTTTGTATTGTCATTTTGTACAAAACCATTCATATGGCTGTATTTCCCGGTCAAAATGGTTGCCCGCGAAGGACCGCAGATGGAGTTGGCAACCAGGCAGCGGTTGAAAAGCATTCCTCCTTTTGCAATACGGTCAATGTTGGGAGTTGGTGCAACGGATGCAAACCTGTCGCCATAAGCACTGATGGCCTGAAAAGCATGGTCATCGCTCATGATAAAGACAATGTTTGGCCGTTTTTGATAATTTTCGGCTACACCCTTTAGAAAAGGAGCAATACATGCTGTTAATCCCAGTAACGTCGTAATCTTGTTGGCAGTTTTCATAAAGAAATTTTCACTAAAGTGCTGTATACTAATCACTTAAATTTATACTGTTCTTTTTATTTGATACTTTCCGATTTAAGCCTGGATGCCTGGGCAGGACTTTTCCATGGAACAGAGCCTGTAAGGCCGATATGCCATGTCAGCTGTCTGAATATTTTTTGGTATTCACGGTTTCCGTTTTTAGTAAGCGCGTGTGTTTCATAAGGATCCTGGCCAACATCAAAAAATTGCATCTCCTCCCATGGCGTATTCTGAAGGATTTTTAAGTTCCTGTACCTCGCGGAATAGTATACCTGGCCACCATACTGCATTCCCCCTTCCCGCCGCATGAAGAAGACTGTCCGGTCATCTGTAACCTGTGGTTTCCCCTGAAGAGTTGGAAGGATACTTATCCCGTCAATACCATTCCCGGGTTTGCAACCTGCAATATCACAGATAGTTGGATAGAGGTCCATCAACAGTACCAAATTATCCGATACCCTGCCGGGTTTGATCACGTTCTTCCACATGATGCCTCCGGGAATCCGGATTCCTCCATCATATAAATCACCTTTGCCTCCCCGGTAGGGACCGTTGCCCGCCCCGTTTCGCGAATCTCCCCCATTGTCTGAAACAAACAGTATCACAGTATTTTCCAGTTGGCCTGAACTTTCCAGCTGGTTCAAAACACGGCCAATATTGTCATCCAGGTGCTCAATCAATGCAACAAGTTTGGCCCTTTTCTCAGAGATATTGCCTTCGCGGTTCATTACTTTTTCGAGCCATTCCTTTGGAGGCTGTATAGGGGCATGAGGGGCATTGTAAGCAAGGTACAGGAAAAAGGGATCCTTCTTCTTTTCCTGTTTTTTCAGGTAATCTATGGCCCAGTTTGTAAAAATCTCTGTGGCATGTCCTTGCGGAGAGACAATTTTGTCATTGATCCGCATATAGTTGTTATTATCCCGGATATGGGTATAATAATCCTCCATCATATCCCCAAGGAATCCGTAGAATTCATCGAATCCCCTTTGATTGGGAAGATTGGGGGCTTCCAGCCCAAGGTGCCACTTGCCAATGATTGCAGTACTATAATGGGATTTTTTCAGCACGACGGGTAATAGCGCAACATTTTGTGACAAATATCCCCATGAGTCCGTCTCCTGAGTTCGTATGACGCCGGGAACTCCGGCCAGATCAGGGTAACATCCTGACAATAAGGCTGATCTGCTTGGCGAACAGACTGTACTATTGGCGAAAATATTGCTGAATCTTATGCCCTGGTTGAATATCCGATCGATATTCGGAGTTTTTAAATCTCTTGCTCCCTGGCAGGAAAGGTCACCATAGCCGAGGTCATCTGCAAGGATCAGCAATACATTGGGCCTGTGGTTTGTCTGGGCAGAAGAGGAATACCCACCAAATATGGAAGCTACACCAAAGCAAAAAATTAACTTGTTGTTCATGTTTTAATTTTTGAGATTTTAATAGTCCAGGCATAATTGCAAGGTCTGTTCTTTCGAAGGCTTTCAGGAATTGAAACTACGAAACCGTTGCCCTCATTTTTCCAATTCAGGCTGACTTTACTTCCAAGCATTGTCACTTTCGCACCTGGAACAGGTTGTAAGGCATGGATAACAATTTTAGCGGGAATTGTATTTTCATCCTTGCCAGCCAGGTACAGCAAATAGGTATTGCCATTGGTCTGACGGGTCATGCATATGTTGTTTTCTTTGAAGGGTGCAATAGGTTTGCTGTTGTAGATGGCTTCCCCATTGACTTTTAGCCATGCCCCGTATTCTTTAAGCAGGTCATAAGCGCCTTGCTGCCAGGTTCCGTCCGGACCGGGTGCAATGTTCAGCAGCAAGTTCCCACCTTTGGCAACAATGTCAATAAGCATATGAATCCCATCCCGGCCGCTCATGTACCTGGCATTCGGTGTATACGACCACCCACCGCCCGAAATGATGCACGATTCCCAGGGATAGGGAAGAGTTTTATCCGGCACCCTGTTTTCCGGGGTGAGGTAATTTTGATTTTTACCATAAACTGCACGGTCGACGACGATAAGTCCGGGCTGTTTAGTGCGTACTTTGGCTGCAAGTTCGTCCATCCTGATGTCCTGATTTACAATCTTGTGCTTCATGAAGCCCCCTTTGGTCTGTTCAAACTGCGATTTGTACCAGTCGGAGATCGCCTCCTTAGAACTCTTTTCCACCCAACCGCCATCCAGCCACAAAATGTCCATCTTACCATAATCCGACATGAGCTCCATAATCTGGTTGTGGGTGAATTCAATGTATTTGTTCCATTTCTCCGGGTATACTTCCGGATCATAATTCACGTTCCTGTCCAATGGCGGGAAATAGGGATCCCAGTAATATTGACAATTCCAGTCGGGTTTGGAAAAGTAGGCTCCGGTCCATAAACCTTCAGCACGAAAGGCGTCAAAAATCTCTTTGGCAATATTTGCTTTCGGGTTGGTGTGAAAAGGACATTGTACGGAAGTGACCTTGTAATCCGTATACTTTGTATCGAACATGCAAAAGCCATCGTGGTGTTTGGTGGTGAATACCACATATTTCATCCCTGCCTCTTTGGCCGCCTTAGCCCATCTGGCAGGATCAAAACCCGTGGGATTAAAGGTTTTCTGAAGACCTTCGTATTCCATTTTGTAGGCAAAATAGTTTGTCGGATTGCTGCCCTTTTCACGCTTGCACCAGCCTTCATCTTCCGGACACAATGACCAGGATTCAACAATTCCCCATTGGCTGTATGTTCCCCAATGCATTAGCAGTCCGAATTTTATGTTCTGCCACTCATCCAATTTTTTCAGAACCAGGGGATCTGTCTCAGGAACATACTTTTCATCTTCCTGAACAACCTGTCCAAACACCATTGATCCAACCGTGAAGAGAAGCATTAAGAGTAGTAAATACTTTTTCATGTGTAAGTAAATTATAATGATTCTAAACAATTTGAAAAACAAAGGGAGTTGCCAAATTAATAGTATAGATTTAATAATTAATGAATTAACAACTACTGTACTTAATTGCCCACCTTCCCGGGTTCTCTCCGGTTTTTACCGGGATTCTTTGTCAGGTCATCTCCCAGGTCTTCCCTTGCTTCCTGGGCCAGCATCTTAAGTTCTTCAACGACTTCAGGATTATATTCCCTGACATCGTACTGCTCTCCCGGATCTCGGCGAAGATCGTACAATCCCTCTTCGTGATTGAAATTTTCATTGGTTCCTCCCGGGAAACCATCCTTTCCGGGTTTGAATCCATGATAGGTTCTTCCGGGATGAGCAAAAACCAGTTTCCAGTTTCCTTTCCGGATGGCCTCCAGGCTGTTTTTCCGGTAATAATAGAGGAAGACCTCACGCGGGTTGGCGTTGACATCACCCTTCAGCAGTGGTAAAATACTGACCCCGTCAATTTTTTTCGCAGGAAGCGGTGAACTTGTAATTTCTGCAAAGGTCGGAAGCAGGTCAATAGTAGATGCAAGCTTATTACAAATTGTACCCGCGGCAATGTGTCCGGGCCATTTCATGATACAAGGTTCACGCTGTCCCCCTTCAAAACTGGCTCCTTTCCCTTCACGTAAACCACCAGCGGAGCCGGCATGATTGCCAAAATTTAACCACGGGCCATTGTCAGCGGTAAAAACAACCAGGGTGTTATCGGTTAACCCGTTTTTCTCCAGGGCTTTCATTATCTCTCCAACCGACCAGTCTATTTCCATGATCACGTCGCCAAATAATCCCTGCTGGCTCTTGCCTTTGAATTTGGAAGAAACCGCCAGCGGAACATGGCACATGGAATGAGCAAGATAGATAAAAAACGGATTTTTCTTATTCTGACTGATGAAACGGACTGCCCGTTCAGTATACAATGTAGTCAGTTCAGACTGATCCTCAAGCGTTTTAAGTTCCCTGATTTTTTCATTACCGTCTATCAACGGCAGCGGCGGATATTTGGACTTCCGTTCATTGACAGAAGTATTCATGGGAGTTCCGTCATAATATACAGGCCACATGTCATTGGAATAAGGGATTCCAAGATACTCATCGAATCCCTGCTGCAGGGGCAGGAACTCTTTGTTATGTCCAAGATGCCATTTGCCTATGGCAGCAGTCCTGTAATTCTGCTTTTTCAATACCTCAGCAATGGTCTCTTCATTGGGATTTAATCCTATTCTGCTGTCGGGCATCAGTGCTCCAGAAATGCCAACCCTGTTGGGATAACACCCGGTCATGATTCCTGCCCGCGAAGCACTGCACACTGCCTGGGCTGAAACAAAATTGGTGAACCTTATCCCCTGTGAAGCCATCCTGTCAAGATTCGGAGTTGTATAACCGGTAGCCCCGTAGCATCCCAGGTCGCCATAACCCATGTCATCAATAAATACAACGATGATGTTGACAGGTTTTGGTTTGGGAGCGGAAAATACCGGGAAACAGGCAGTTGCAGCAGTCAGGGCAGCTGAATAACGTAATAGTGGACTCATTTGATGTGGTTTAATTAGTCATTTGAATAGTCAATCGCCTGAAATTCAAATCCAAGAAAGCAAATTCACCTTTCGGATATATATTTCAGGCATTGTCGTTTGCTAGTACAAGCTAAAGTTATAAAAAAGGTAAATGAAATTGACCACGAATATACCAGGCAGAAACAAATTGCCATAAAATCACAAAAAAGGCCATCCGAATTTCCGGATGGCCTTTTCACGTTCATCAATAAAAAATTTTCTACCTGATTTTTGAACCCTTCCGGGCAAAAAATACTAGGTATGCGTAATACAGGAAAAGCGTACTCACTGCAATGATGACGGATCCGGTAACGGTTTGAACGGCACCCATAATTGGCATTAAAATAGCAGCTCCGATCACCGAAGTTGCAATAACGCCTGAGGCTACTTTGGCAAGCGGTCCTAAATCTTCCAAAGCAAGATTATAGATTACAGGCCACATGATGGAGTGGAACAAACCTGTTCCCAGGAAGAGCCACATGGCAATTGCCGGAGCACCTGCACCCAGGATAAATGAGGCCGCAAGCAATGCGGCACCACCAAAGGCACAAATGGTAAGTATCTGGGCAGCTTTGTATTTCTGAAGGACAAATATTCCTATCACACGTCCAACCATTAGTCCGCCCCAGTAAAACTTAAGCATGTCTATGGATTTTATATCACCCAATCCCAATTGCTTGACATAGTCTGCAAAGAAACTCGGAATTCCGATTTCAATCCCCATGTAAAAAAAGATAGCAAGCGAACCCAGCCAGACGTGAGTATATTTGAAAGCACTTGATTTGTATGATTTGGAATCTGCTGTAACATCTCCGTCTTCTGCCTTAATTTCAGGCAGTTTCAGGAAAAACATGATAGCCAGGATCACCAGGGTGACAACGCCAATCATCAAAAAAGGACCTTGCACAATCTTCTGAATCACAGAATTTTCCAGTTTTGCACCAGCTTCAATTTTGGGGGTGACCAGCAGGAAAGAGACGAAAATCGGGGCTATCACAGTTGCAACGGAATTCAGGGCATTAGTTAGTGTCAGACGGCTTGCTGCAGTTTCAGGACTACCCAGAGCATTCACGTAAGGTCCGGCAACAACCTGGAGTATAACAACACCGATGGCGAATACCGAGACGGTGCTGAGGAAACCGTAATAACCCATGCCAACACCGGGGATACAAAGGAAGAAACCGAGTGCAATCAGCGCCAGACCCAGTAAAACCCCGTTTTTATAGCCAATCCGCATCAGCAGTAGTCCAACCGGGATCGAAAGAACATAGGCGCCGTAGAAGAAGGTATTTGGAAGCTGTTTCTGTACTTCATCCAACCCAAATGCATTTTTCAAAAATTCAATGGTTGAATTATTCATGGTTGTGATGAACCCGAACAGGAAGAACAGGGAAGCCATCACGATAAGTGGGAACAAATACTTGTTACTTGAATTAGTTTTTGTCATGGTTTATGGTTTATTGAAAGTTGGCGTTAAAATATTTTTTTTCCTCCGTCGCCAATTTCTGCGACATAGAACACCGGATTTAACCCGCTCTTTTCATGGTAATTGTTGCCAACTTGTTCAATAAAGGTATCAACAGCATCCTGCCTAACGAGGCTGACAGTGCATCCGCCAAATCCGCCGCCGGTCATACGGGTTCCGATAACTCCTTCAATCTTGCGGCCTTCTTCAACCATAGTATCCAGTTCGAATCCTGTAACTTCATAATCATCACGCAAAGAATCATGTGAACCGTTCATCAGTTCTCCAAAGCGAACAAGATTCCCGGCTTTCAATTCTTTTACGGCATCTTTGGTACGTTTGATTTCACTCACCACATGACGAGCTCTCTTTTTAACTGTCTCATTTTCTATTTTATCCTCTACTTTCAGGAAATCTTCCCAGGAAAGTTCACCCAAAGCCGAGATATTCTTATAGGGTTGAATCGCTGCAACAGCTGCATGGCATTCTGCAACTCTTTCGTTGTACTTTCCGGAATCCAGTTTGTGCGGACTATTTGTATTGCTGATAACGATCTTCACACCGTCAAGTTCTACCGGTACCAGGTCATAAGCCAAAGTATCGCAATTGAGGAAGATGGCATGATTCTTTTCGCCCATGGCGGATGCAAACTGGTCCATAATACCACAATTTACGAGGGCAAATTCATGTTCTGCCTTTTGTCCCATCTTTGCCAGCTCCACTTTGCCAATCCCAAATCCAAACTGATCATTTATCATCACTGCAGTAACAACCTCTAGAGCAGCAGATGAAGAAAGTCCGGCACCGGTTGGAACATCCCCATAAAAAAGTAAATCAGCACCTGAATCAAAAGTCAGTCCTTTCTTCATAAACTGGGCAAAAACTCCGATAGAATAGTTTACCCACTCTTTTCCTATTGCTTTATTCAGATCATTAACCTTAACTTCCGCCTCAAACGGAAAATCAAGGGAAGCAAACCTCATTGACTTACGTGATGTTTTTCTTACCAGGCAATAAATTCCGAAGCTGAGTGCACATGGGAAAACAAAACCACCGTTGTAATCCGTATGCTCACCAATAAGATTTACTCTTCCCGGAGAAAAGTAACCGCTCATTTCACCAGCTCCAAATTTCTTAATAAACTGTTCTTTAAGCTGTTCGACCGTCATTTTACTTTGAATTAAATTTATTTTAGTTGATTTGGGAAAGCAAATATAATCTAAAAAGAAGGATAAAGGATAAAGGATAAAGGATAAAGTAAAGAAAGGATAAAGGATAAAGGATAAAGTAAAGAAAGGATAAAGTAAAGAAAGGTCCACCCGGACTTTATTCTTTTAATCAACTTCTAAAAGTAAGGAACTCCGAAGATGATCATAATGATCATTTTCGGAGTTCCTTACTTTATCCTTTATCCTTTATCCTTTATCCCTTATCCTTTATCCTTTATCCTTTTTTTTAACCAGGTATTGGCAAAAAATAAGCCCCGGCTCAAATTCATGAACCGGGGCCTGATTTAAGACGGCGGCGACCTACTCTCCCACTTAACGCAGTACCATTGGCGCTGACGGGCTTAACTTCTCTGTTCGGAATGGGAAGAGGTGGAACCCCGTCGCTATTGCCACCTAAATCTCTTTAGCGTGTCGCAAGCTTTCAGCTTTTGTCTCACAATATCTTAACATACGGAAGAAACTACTTCAAGTAATAAAACCCTGGCCACTTAAATTCTGCCCAGTAGAAAGTTTCGGGTAATTAGTACTGCTCGGCTTTGACATTACTGCCTTTACACCTGCAGCCTATCAACGTTGTCGTCTTCAACGACCCTTAATGGAGACCTAATCTTGAGGGGGGCTTCGCGCTTAGATGCTTTCAGCGCTTATCCCTGCCACACGTAGCTACCCAGCGGTGCTCCTGGCGGAACAACTGGTACACCAGCGGTATGTCCAACGCGGTCCTCTCGTACTAGTGTCAGCTCCTCTCAAGTCTCCTACGCCCACAACAGATAGGGACCGAACTGTCTCACGACGTTCTGAACCCAGCTCGCGTGCCACTTTAATCGGCGAACAGCCGAACCCTTGGGACCTTCTCCAGCCCCAGGATGTGACGAGCCGACATCGAGGTGCCAAACCGCTCCGTCGATATGAGCTCTTGGGAGCGATCAGCCTGTTATCCCCGGAGTACCTTTTATCCTTTGAGCGATGGCCCTTCCATACGGAACCACCGGATCACTATGCCCAACTTTCGTCCCTGATCGACTTGTTTGTCTCACAGTCAAGCACCCTTATGCCATTACACTCTTCTGGCGGTTACCAATCGCCATGAGGGTACCTTTGGGAGCCTCCGTTACGCTTTTGGAGGCGACCACCCCAGTCAAACTACCCACCACACAATGTCTCCCGTTTCCGGGATTAGGCCCCAGGCAAGCAAAGGGACGTATTTCAAGGATGGCTCCACAAGTCCTGGCGAACCCATTTCATAGCCTCCGTCCTATCCTACACATCACTTACCCAGAACCAACGTGAAGTTGCAGTAAAGGTTCACGGGGTCTTTCCGTCCCGTTGCGGGTAAGCGGCATCTTCACCGCTACTACAATTTCACCGAGCTCATGGCTGAGACAGTATCCAGATCGTTACACCATTCGTGCAGGTCGGAACTTACCCGACAAGGAATTTCGCTACCTTAGGACCGTTATAGTTACGGCCGCCGTTTACCGGGGCTTCAATTCAAGCCTTCTCCGAAGATAAGCTCCCCTCTTAACCTTCCGGCACCGGGCAGGTGTCAGGCCTTATACATCATCTTACGATTTGGCAAAGCCCTGTGTTTTTGTTAAACAGTCGCCTGGACCTATTTGCTGCGTCCACACTCTCGCATGGAGACCCTTCTCCCTAAGTTACGGGTCGATTTTGCCTAGTTCCTTAGCCATGATTCACTCGAGCGCCTCAGGATTCTCTCCTTGACTACCTGTGTCGGTTTGCGGTACGGGTCACGTATACCTGAAGCTTAGTAGATTTTCTTGGAAGCGCTTACCAGCTCTATCCGCTTGCCCGAAGGCTCACGGTACTGTCGGGGTTTAGCTCAATTGGCGGATTTACCTGCCTATCTCATAACCTACCCCCTTTAACGTACTATTCCGTCAGTACGCGGCTGTGTCATTACTCCGTCCCTACATCGCAGTATACGCAAGTATGGAAATATTAATCCATTATCCATCGGTTCAGCCTCACGGCTTGCCCTTAGGTCCCGACTAACCCTGATCCGATTAGCGTTGATCAGGAAACCTTAGTCTATCGGCGAGGGGGTTTCTCTCCCCCTTTATCGTTACTTATGCCTACATTTGCTTTTCCAAACGCTCCACCGTTCCTCACGAATCGGCTTCGACGCTGTTTGGAATGCTCCCCTACCAGTACACACCTAAATGTGTAATCCATAGCTTCGGTGGTATGTTTGATGCCCGATTATTATCCATGCCCGATCGCTCGACTAGTGAGCTGTTACGCACTCTTTAAATGAATGGCTGCTTCCAAGCCAACATCCTAGCTGTCTCTGCAATCAGACCTCGTTAATTCAACTTAACATACACTTGGGGACCTTAGCTGATGGTCCGGATTCTTTTCCTCTCGGACACGGACCTTAGCACCCGCGCCCTCACTCCCGGTGAGCATCTTGCAGCATTCGGAGTTTGTCTGGAGTTGATAGGCGGTGAAGCCCTCGCATCCAATCAGTAGCTCTACCTCTGCAAGACTCGTAACCGAGGCTGCACCTAAATGCATTTCGGGGAGTACGAGCTATTTCCCAGTTTGATTAGCCTTTCACCCCTACCCACAGCTCATCCAAGAACTTTTCAACGTTCCCTGGTTCGGTCCTCCAGTGAGTGTTACCTCACCTTCAACCTGGCCATGGGTAGATCACAAGGTTTCGCGTCTACCCCCACTGACTAAAACGCCCTATTCAGACTCGCTTTCGCTTCGGCTCCACGCATACTTGCGCTTAACCTCGCCAGTGAGGAGTAACTCGTAGGCTCATTATGCAAAAGGCACGCCGTCACCCCACTAAAGGGCTCCGACCGCTTGTAGGCGCACGGTTTCAGGTACTATTTCACCCCCCTGTTCGGGGTACTTTTCACCTTTCCCTCACGGTACTGGTTCACTATCGGTCTCTCAGTAGTATTTAGCCTTGCCGGATGGTCCCGGCAGTTTCAGACAGGATTTCACGTGTCCCGCCCTACTCAGGGTACTGCTAACTCTATATCCTCTTACGTGTACGGGACTTTCACCCCCTACGGTTTATCTTTCCAGAAAAATTCCACTTCAAGAATATATCATATTTCGCAGCCCTACAACCCCATATGTGCCGAAACACCTATGGTTTGGGCTATTCCCCGTTCGATCGCCACTACTAAGGGAATCACTATTGTTTTCTTTTCCTCCGCTTACTTAGATGTTTCAGTTCAGCGGGTTCGCCTCCCGTATAACGGGATCACACAGTCGCCTGTGTCGGGTTGCCCCATTCGGAAATCTGCGGATTAACGGTTATTTGCACCTACCCACAGCTTATCGCAGCTTATCACGTCCTTCTTCGCCTCTGAGAGCCAAGGCATCCTCCGTACGCCCTTTCTTACTTTCTTACTGTGTCGGCTTTAACCAGGTCAATATGAAGCCTAAACTACACATTTCCCCTTCGAAAATCCGCCCCAGCGTCTTTCTTATTCTTTTCGTTTCTTCCAGCATGTCAATGAACTTTACCCTTTTAAAGGCAGGTAGTTCCGCGGGGAATCGAACCCCTTTGCTTCTTTATTCCTTATTCGTCGCTTGCCACCAGGCCGGCACTTATCAATTCTTCCAGTCTTCGTAGTCCCGCCCAGAGTTGAACTGGGGACCTCTACATTATCAGTGTAGCGCTCTAACCAACTGAGCTACGAGACTGTTACTGATCTGTTTGTTATTTTATTTAAAAAAAGGCAGAAGAGAAATTCTATTGCTTCTAATTCTTTTACCAAAGGTACTTTTCAAGCCCCTGGTCTCCAGAAAGGAGGTGTTCCAGCCACACCTTCCGGTACGGCTACCTTGTTACGACTTAACCCTAGTCACCAATTTTACCCTAGGCCGCTCCTCGCGGTCACAGACTTCAGGTACCCTCGGCTCCCATGGTTTGACGGGCGGTGTGTACAAGGCCCGGGAACGTATTCACCGCGCCATGGCTGATGCGCGATTACTAGCGAATCCAGCTTCACGGAGTCGGGTTGCAGACTCCGATCCGAACTGAGACCGACTTTTCCGGATTAGCATCCAATCACTTGGTAGCTGCCCTCTGTATCGGCCATTGTAACACGTGTGTAGCCCTGGACATAAGGGCCGTGCTGATTTGACGTCATCCCCACCTTCCTCACACCTTACGGTGGCAGTCTGACTAGAGTCCTCAGCTTGACCTGTTAGCAACTAATCATAAGGGTTGCGCTCGTTATGGGACTTAACCCGACACCTCACGGCACGAGCTGACGACAACCATGCAGCACCTTGTAGAGCGTCCTTGCGGAAAACCAAATTTCTTCGGCAGTCACTCCACATTTAAGCCCAGGTAAGGTTCCTCGCGTATCATCGAATTAAACCACATGTTCCTCCGCTTGTGCGGGCCCCCGTCAATTCCTTTGAGTTTCACTCTTGCGAGCGTACTCCCCAGGTGGATAACTTAACGCTTTCGCTAAGCCGCTGACTGTGTATCGCCAACAGCGAGTTATCATCGTTTACGGCGTGGACTACCAGGGTATCTAATCCTGTTTGATCCCCACGCTTTCGTGCATCAGCGTCAGTGAACCTCTAGTAAGCTGCCTACGCAATCGGTGTTCTGTGTAATATCTAAGCATTTCACCGCTACACTACACATTCCGCCTACCTCATGGTTACTCAAGTAAAACAGTTTCAATGGCAGGACTACAGTTGAGCTGCAGCTTTTCACCACTGACTTATTTAACCGCCTACGCACCCTTTAAACCCAATAAATCCGGATAACGCTTGCACCCTCCGTATTACCGCGGCTGCTGGCACGGAGTTAGCCGGTGCTTATTCATGCAGTACCGTCACTACAGATCACGATCCGTACGTTCTTCCTGCACAAAAGCAGTTTACAACCCATAGGGCCGTCTTCCTGCACGCGGGATGGCTGGTTCAGGCTCGCGCCCATTGACCAATATTCCTCACTGCTGCCTCCCGTAGGAGTCTGGTCCGTGTCTCAGTACCAGTGTGGGGGACCTTCCTCTCAGAACCCCTAGACATCGTAGCCTTGGTGGGCCGTTACCCCCCCAACTAGCTAATGTCACGCATGCCCATCCTTTACCACCTAAGCTTTTATAGCTCTGCCATGCAGCAGTACTATCTTATGGAGTATTAATCCGCCTTTCAGCGGGCTATCCTCCTGTAAAGGGCAGGTTGCATACGCGTTACTCACCCGTGCGCCGGTCTCTAGTATTGCTACTATACCCCTCGACTTGCATGTGTTAAGCCTCCCGCTAGCGTTCATCCTGAGCCAGGATCAAACTCTCCGTTGTATAGAAAATTTTAATTATATCCCAGATCCTCAGGCTTTACTTATTTTCTCTCCGATATCCCGAAATAAATCCCGGGTCGAATCCAAAACCTAGTCTATTCCTCTTCTTACCTCTTCTCAATTTCTTTCAATGAACTATTTCAATTCTGATCTTGCTTATCCCAATCAATCTCTCAATTTTTTAGTCGCAAGAGGGTGCAAATTTAAAGCGTTTTTCTGTCTAAAACAAAACTTTCATCAGGTTTTTTCAAAAATCTTCCGCTCCGTTCCATTTACCAACTTCACGTAATCCGGAAAATCGGCTTTGCACTCAAAGAACTTCGTCTTAAAACCTTCCGGCAGATTTGCTACCGTCTGTCTTTAAACGTGGGTGCAAAGATAAATACTTTTATCTCTCCACAATACTTCTGAGAATTATTTTTGATAAAATATTTACTTATGTATATATTATTGTTTATCAGAACATTAAATACCAATAAAAACAAATATTATAGGATAAAATTGCCTTGGCAGGTGAATTTGGGGTAATCAAATATTAACATTTGCGTCGAAAACTGACAAAAAACAGGATAAAACAGTTTTTTTAACCTCTTCAAAATCGACCTTACTACCCAGTTCCTTTTCCATGGAAGTGACTCCCCTGTCAATAAAACCACAGGGATTAATGTACCGGAAGTAATCCAGATCGGTATTTACATTCAGTGCAAATCCGTGCATTGTGACATGGCGGGAGCTTTTTACACCTATAGCACAGATTTTACGGGCCGAGGGCATTCCTGATTCCAGCCACACGCCCGTGGCTTCGGGATCCCGCGAACTGGTAATCCCGTATTGGGCAAGCGCCAGGATAATAGTCTCCTCCAGGCTGTATATATATTGTCTTAGTCCCATCTCAAAATTTTCCAGGTCAAGAATCGGATATCCAACCAGCTGGCCAGGGCCATGAAAGGTTATATCACCTCCCCGGTTGGTCTTATAGAAACTGGCATGCTTCTCTGCCAGTTGTGCGCTGTTGAGAAAAAGATTGTGCGCTTCGCCGCTTTTTCCAAGGGTGTATACCGAAGGGTGCTCGACAAAAAGCAAATATCCCCTGGTTTCAATCCGTTCAGGTTCAGGCTGTTTCTGATTGAAGAGCTTTTGTCCGATGATTTCTCCCATCAGCAACTCCTGCCTTTCCCAGGTCTCGCCATATTCTGAAAGGCCAAGATCAATGAAATCTATGCTTCTCATACCGTACTCCTTGAAATCAAATGCTTTTCTGCATGGTAAGACGAACGTACCAGCGGGGCACTCTCCACTACACTGAAACCCCTGGCCAGTCCCTCTTTTCTGTAATTTTCAAATATTTGGGGATTTACATATTCTGCAACTTCCAGGTGTTTTTTCGTTGGCTGCAGGTATTGTCCGATGGTCAGTATCTCACAGCCTGCAGACCTCAGATCATCCATGCATTGCAGAACCTCAGAGGGCGTTTCTCCCAAACCGACCATGATACCCGATTTGGTGACAATGCCGGTAGAAGCAATTATCCTGATTACCTCCAGGCTTGTCCTGTACTTTGCCCTGCTCCTGGCCAGCGGTGTAAGCCGTTCCACGGTCTCAAGGTTATGTGAAATGATATCAGGCTTTTCTGAAGCTGTCATTTCAATCAGCTCAGCCTTACCGTCAAAATCGGGGATCAATACCTCAATGGTGGTGGAAGGATTTACTCTCTTTATTTCACGGATGGCTTCAGCCCAATGTCCGGCACCACCATCCGGCAGATCGTCACGATCCACAGAGGTGATCACAACATGCTTCAACCTCATCAGCCTTATCGAATCTGCTAATTTTGCCGGTTCTGACGCATCAGGCATCAAAGGCTTCCCCGAAAGGGTGGCGCAAAATTTGCACGACCTGGTGCATATTTCTCCAAGGATCATGAAAGTCGCGGTACCGGCACTCCAGCATTCTCCCATATTGGGACATTTGCCACTCGAGCAGATGGTATGGAGTTGATGTCCCTCAACAATCCTTTTTACCTCTTTATAATTCGACCCGCCGGGAAGACTTGTCTTCAGCCAGTCGGGCTTTTGTCTGATCTTCATATACTATATTAGTATGTTGCGACAAAGATAAGCTGAATAAACCGGAATGCCATTTTCGGCGCCGAATTTTAGATGCCTGCATTCGAAAATTAAGCCTGAAGGCAATACTATTTATTTATAGTGTCACCGAGATCAAACGGATTAAGACAGCCAGAACCATACAGAAGAAAATTGCAGCAAAAATTTCTACATTTGAATCGCACAATAACAAACATCAGATGACCCCGATAACAGTATTTAAAAAATTTCCTTCCAATTTCTGGTATGCCAATGCCATGGAATTGTTTGAACGGTGGGCTTTTTACGGATTTTACATGCTTTTTGCCCTCTACCTTACAGGTTCCACTGACCAGGGCGGACTTGGGTTCAGCCAGACGCAGAAGGGAATGATGATGGGAGTCGGTACTGCCATACTATATATATTACCGCTAATAACCGGTGCAATAGCAGACCGGATCGGTTACCGCAAAACGCTATTTATCGCCTATAGCCTTTATACTCTGGCATTTTTGATGATGCCGATGTTTCACACCTACTCGTCTGTCTTCGTTTTATACTTGTTCCTGGCTGTCGGAGCAGCACTTTTCAAACCAATCATTTCGGCAACCATTGCCAAAACCACGAACAACGAGACCTCCTCCATCGGGTTTGGCATCTTTTACATGATGGTCAATATTGGTGCTTTCATTGGCCCTTTCGTAACCAGTTTCTTCAGGAAATATTCGTGGGATTATGTATTCTTTGCTTCTGCAGCAGTCATTGCCTTCAATTTTGTGCTGCTGATACTTCTTTTCAAAGAACCGGCCAATGACAACAAAAGGGACCAGTCACTTAGTATATCTGGTGAACTTAAAAGGCTGTTTGGCAATATCTTTGAAGCTCTTTCTGACTGGCGCTTTTTCCTCTTTCTCCTGATTATTGCCGGTTTCTGGACCATGTATTATCAGCTATTTCTCTCACTCCCCATTTTCATAGACCAATGGGGAAATACACATCCGGTCTATAATTTTCTGAATTCTGTCTGGCCGTGGCTGGCAGCTAAGATGGGGTCGGCCGATGGTACTATTCCGGCAGAACTTATGGTCAATGCGGATGCAGGCTTCATCATTCTGCTGCAGATTGTAGTTTCAGCAATTGTCATGCGCTACAAGCCTTTAAAGGCGATGACTGCCGGGATACTGATAGCTTCCCTGGCAATGGGATTGTGCTTCTCCACTCAAAACGGACTACTTATGCTGTTTTTTCTGATGCTCTTTTCATTGGGAGAGATGTCCAGCTCGCCTAAGATTACGGAATATATCGGAAGGATCGCTCCCCCAAATAAAACCGCACTGTATATGGGATGCTCATTTATACCGGTCGCCATCGGCTCACTCTTTGCCGGATTCGTTTCAGGGAACGTTTACGAGGCTATGTCAGACAAAATATCACTTGCGCAACGTGAGGTTGTCGCCCGGAACTTCCAGGTCCCTCAAATCAGCGAACATTTTTCGCAAAATGACTATCTTTATGCTGCAGCGCAGAAAATGGGAATGAGTTCCGATCAGTTAACACAGTTTCTATGGGACAAATATCACCCTTCCTCCATTTGGATGGTGATCACAGGAATTGGAACAGTTGCCGCGATTCTGCTTTTTTTGTACGATCAATATGTGGTCAAACATGCCAAAGTTCATGCTTAATTTTGTCAACAGCATAGTTGGTCTTTTGCCTCATTCCGGAATAAAACGGATTATCCCCTTTGTTCTGGTTGTCCTGTCATTTTCTGCATTTTCACAGGAAGCAACCAATGTATTTCTTAGCGATGAGCCTTTTAAACCAACTTCTGCCGGCAATCTTATCGTTGCAGTTGACAACCTCAGCTTCTTCAAAAACAATGAATACAAAAGCAAATATTCGGAGGGTTACACCCTGACTGGTACATGGATCAGGCCAAAATTGCTTTATTATCCGGATAAAAAATTCCGCCTCGAACTCGGCGGACAAGTTCTTGCCTACACCGGACGTGATGATTATCAACTTTATCCGTGGTTTTCTGCCTTTTACATGCCGATGAAAGGACTTTCATTCAGGATGGGAAATCTGAACCAGGATCAGAATCATGGATTACCTCAACCCATGTTGGACAGCGAACACTTTATTGCAGACAAACCTGAAGTCGGAATACAGACCAAATTCGAAAGCAAATACGTAAATGCGGACGTGTGGATTGACTGGCAGAAAATGATACTTGCCGGGGATCCTTTCAAGGAACAGTTTGTCTTTGGGGTGAAATCCGAATTCGCATTTCTCAGGACAGAAGACATCGAACTCTCTTTACCTCTTTCTTTCAACGGATTGCACCGGGGAGGGGAGATTGACAGCGCCCAGGGACTGGCAACCACCTGCCTGACAGTCTCAGAGGGATTTAAAGTTCAAAAAAACCTTAACGGTGGCGCAGTAAAAAAATGGTTCCTTGAAAGCTCACTCCTCCAGTCAAGCTATCCTGAGGATCTGACAGGCCTGCCAACAGATTATGGTACTGCATTTAATATCCGTTCCGGGATCTCTTCTGTCTATGGCAATCTGACTACCGGATACTGGCAGTCCAGTAATTTCTACAACCCGCTTGGAATGCCTCTCTATCAGAATGGTGCAGCTGGAAGACCTGAAGCAACCAGGATGAACCGGATTTGGACTTTTTCATATAGGTATGACCATCAAATCTTTGATCAGAGCAGGTTTGGATTCACATTTGACTTGTTTTACAACCCTTTGATGCAAACAACATCCAACAGCGCCGCCCTCTACTTGATGATCAATCTTTCCTTTTTAGGTAAAAAAGGAACCTCCTGAGACAATGTACCTTCCAAAAGCTTCTTTAATCCCTGATATTGTTCAACTTATTTTTTGGCAAAGTTGTTGTTTTAAAAAAAAACGCTACTTTTGCAGTCCCGATTTTATCCTAATTTGTCGTTGTACGGATTGAATGCGGTATCAACCTTAGCAAAATTTGCCGAATAGTGGAATCCGGTGAACTGATACAGCCAAAATCCGACAGGTGAACCGACAAAAAACGGATTGTATCACTTTATAAATTGAACCGAAATTGGATACTTTAAGTTACAAAACCGTATCGCTTAACAAAGCAACGGTACAAAAGGAATGGGTAGTGGTAGATGCCACAGACCAAATTCTGGGTAGATTGTCAAGTAAGATTGCTATGGTACTCAGAGGCAAGCACAAACCAGGTTACACTCCACACGTGGATTGCGGCGACAATGTTATCGTCATCAACGCGGAGAAAGTTCGTTTGACCGGAAACAAGCTGAAAGGCAAAGTTTACATACGTCACACGGGATACCCGGGAGGTCAGCGTTTTCAAACTGCTGAAGAACTCATGGCAAAACATCCTGCTCGTATGGTTGAAAAAGCGGTTAAAGGAATGTTGCCCAAGAACAGTCTTGGTGCCAGCCTGTTTACCAATTTGCACGTTTTTGTTGGAGCTGAGCACGATAAGATGGCGCAGCAGCCAAAAGTTATTAACCTTGACAATATTAGATAAGAATCATGGAAGTTATTAACGCTCTGGGCAGAAGAAAATCTGCTGTTGCCCGTGTATATCTTACTGAAGGCAAAGGAAATATTACCATCAACAAAAGAGAACTGAACGAGTACTTCCCGGTAGGAACCTTGCAATATGTTGTTCAGCAACCACTGAACCTTTGCGAAGTTGCCGGACAATATGACATCAAAGTCAATCTTGACGGCGGTGGTATAACAGGTCAGGCTGAGGCTCTTCGACTTGGTATCTCTCGTGCACTGTTAAAAGTAAATGCCGAATTTCGTCCTAAACTGAAAGCTGCAGGATTCTTAACACGTGACCCACGCGAGGTTGAACGTAAAAAACCGGGTCGTCCAAAAGCACGCAAGAGATTCCAGTTCTCTAAACGTTAATCGATTTAAACACATTTTATTTTTAATAACAGGTTTAGCATCTAAATTTCCAGGACTCCGATTCGGACTACCTGGGGATTGACTGAACAGAAAGTAAACAATTTATTATGCCAAGAACAGAATTTAAGCAACTGCTGGATGCAGGCGTTCACTTTGGACACCTCAAACGCAAATGGAATCCAAGCATGGCTCCCTACATCTTCATGGAGAAAAACGGGATCCACATCATCGACCTGCAAAAAACAATTGTAAAGATTGACGAAGCCGCCGATGCACTCAAACAAATCGCACGTTCAGGTCGCAAAGTTATGTTTGTTGCCACCAAAAAACAGGCTAAAACAATCGTAGCAGAGAAAGTATCAGCAGTCAACATGCCTTATGTGGTTGAACGCTGGCCTGGTGGTATGCTTACCAACTTCCCGACTATCCGCAAGGCTGTCAAGAAGATGTCGACTATCGACAAAATGATCAAGGATTCAAGCTGGGACAATCTCTCCAAGCGTGAAAAACTTCAGATTACCCGCCAAAGGGCCAAACTGGAGAAGATTCTTGGTTCAATTGTTGATCTGACCCGCTTACCGGCTGCACTCTTTATCATTGATGTGATGAAAGAGAAAATCGCAGTACGTGAAGCACAACGCTTGAGCATTCCAATCTTTGGAATGGTGGATACCAACTCTGATCCAAACGGAATCGATTTCGTTATTCCTGCAAACGATGACGCGTCACAGTCTATTGACCTGATCGTGAGCGTTATGTGCGAGGCTATCAAAGACGGCCTTTCCGACAGGAAAGTTGAACGTGAAAAAGACGAGACTGACGAGAAGCCGCTTACCAACCTGAAGAAAGGTCGTAAAGCTGTTGCCAAAATCATTGTTGAAGATGATGAAGATTTAGAAATTGACGACAAGGAAGAAATTCTCGAAGAAGAACTCGACGCTATTCTGGAGGATGAAGACCTAGTTGAAGAAGATGAAGAATTGAAATAATCAATTCGTCCTATAAACTTCAGGCAAACAGGGAAAAATCAGAATCAGTTCTTTTTAACCCCTGAGAAACAATTATTTAAAAACAAAATTCCCAATATTTTTTGAGATGGAAATTAGTACTGCTGATGTAGTTAAATTGCGTAAAGCGACAGGTGCAGGAATGATGGATTGCAAAAATGCCTTGACAGATGCAGAAGGCAACTTTGACCGTGCTGTCGAGATCATCCGTGAAAAAGGTAAATTGATCGCAAGCAAACGTGCCGACAGAGAATCTTCTGAAGGTGTTGTACTTGCTAAAGTATCTGCCGACCAGAGTTTCGGGGCTATCTTATCCCTGAACTGTGAAACAGACTTTGTAGCCAAAAACACCAACTTCATCGCTCTTACCAACAAATTAATAGATGAAGCTATTGCTCACAAAAGCAACAACCTTGAGGAGGTAAAAGCTCTCAATCTTGAAGGCCGTACCATCGGTGAGCAGGTAATGGAACAAACTGGTATTATCGGAGAGAAAATTGAATTACCTTTCTATGAGTGCATTTCTGCTGCCTGCGTGGTTCCTTACATCCACCCCGGTAACAAACTGGCTACCCTGGTTGGTTTCAACAAAGCTGTTGATTCCCAGGTGGGAAAAGACGTTGCCATGCAAATCGCTGCAATGAGTCCGGTTGCTATTGATGTTGATGATGTTGCTCCTGCAGTTGTTGAGCAGGAATTGAAGATTGCCAAGGAAAAATTCCGTTTGGAAGGCAAACCTGAGAACATGCTCGACAAAATCGCACAAGGTGCATTGAACAAATTCTTCAAGGAAAGTACCCTCTTAAATCAGGACTTTGTTAAGGACAACAAGATGACTATCCGTCAATATCTTGGAAGCGTGGACAAAGACCTTAAAGTCACTGAGATCAAGCGATTCACCTTGAACGTTTAATCAAAGTCCCCCTTGATATAAAAACCTCCGGTCGGAGGTTTTTTTTTGTACAAAACTTTATTTCCCACAGATGTGCAAGTCCAAAAGGTTTGATATCATTCTTTTTTAATATAAATTTGTATTAAATCGCTAATCAGATGATATTCTGAACCTGGCAGGAAATAGCCATGAGGAATCTATTCACACCAACCGAAAATGAATAGGTGGATATTAGCTTCGCTGATCTTCGATTCCATTTGGCCATTAAAAACAAAATATAAACAAATGAATCAGGGGATTATATTCCGAATAAACTTACTGATATACATGAATTTAAATCTCACAAATTCTCGCAAATAATTATCGAAATGATAAAATACAACAGGGTAGTTCTTAAACTGTCAGGGGAGTCTCTACAAGGAAAACTTCAGCACGGTATAGATCCGGAAGTGCTCTCCGATTACGCCCTTCAAATAAAGGAACTCATTTCTATCGGGATAGAAGTAGGAATAGTAATTGGCGGTGGTAATATCTTCAGGGGATTATCCGGAGCTTCCAAAGGGTTTGACCGTTGCAAGGGAGACCAGATGGGAATGCTGGCAACAGTCGTGAACAGCCTTGCTCTTGCTTCTGCCCTGGAATCACTCCAGATTAAGGCAAGGGTACTTACTGCAATTGCCATGCAACCTATCGGGGAATTTTACACCAAAGAATTGGCTATCAAGGCATTGGAAAAAGGTGAAGTTGCCATTTTCGGCGCTGGAACCGGCAATCCGTTTTTTACGACTGATACTGCTGCCTCGCTAAGGGCTATTGAGGTGGGTGCCGATGTCATGCTGAAAGGAACCAGGGTCGATGGTATCTTTACCGCGGATCCTGAAAAAGATCCAAACGCGGTAAAATTTGATAAAATAACGTTCGATGAGATATACATCAGGGGCCTGAGAATTATGGACCTTACGGCTACAACCCTTTGCAAGGAAAATAACCTGCCGGTCATAGTTTTTAACATGGACAAAAAAGGCAGCCTGCTGAAGGTCGTTCATGGCGAACCCTTGGGCACCATAGTGTACAACGAATAATCACTCTTGTCAAAAAAGTCTTTATTGTTATTTTTGAACAAAGTCAAAGGTGATATTCAGACATCGTTATTCAAGGGCTTTCAGAATTTTCTTTCTTGATCCGTTTTTGTTCTTTCTACTATAACAGAGGTTTAACAACCTTAAAATTAATATTTTATCTTGTTAAAGTTGTAAAATATATTGTATATGAACGAGGAAATTCAAATGTTACTGGATGAAACCATCGAGAGAATGGAACACGCTTTGACACATCTCGATAATGAACTGGCACATATCAGGGCCGGTAAAGCCTCGCCCCGCATGATCGAAGGTGTACAGGTTGAATACTATGGTGCAATGACCCCGCTCCCGCAAGTCGCCAATATAAGTACCCCCGATGCCAGGACAATAGCCATTCAGCCCTGGGAGAAAAAAATGATACATACCATCGAACGTGCTATTATCAATTCCAACCTGGGATTTAATCCTGAAAACAACGGGGAAATCATTCGTATCAATGTTCCGGTTCCGACAGAAGAGCGAAGGCGTAACCTGGTCAAAGATGCACACAAAGAAAGCGAGACAGCCAAAGTCAGCGTCAGGTCGGCCCGAAAGGATGCCAATGACTTCCTAAAAAAGCTGTTGAAAGGAAAGGAGATTTCTGAAGACGAAGAAAAAAATGCTGTGGATGAGATCCAGATTTTTACTGATACTTACACAAAAAAGATTGATGTCATGTTACAAGCAAAGGAGAAAGAGATTCTGACCGTCTGAATTTTCTATAATTCTTCCATAAAAGCAATAGAGGCATCCGGACAGATGTCTCTATTGCTTTTTGGCAATGTTCACTGTTGGTTTTAAGGGATCATTGGCGTTTTGTTGCTTGTATGCAAGATACGTATCTCTTTCTTTAACGTGAAACGGTAGGCAATATTAAAACGCAGAACTCCGGGACTCCAGTCTATATAGGTTCTGGGTATCGCTGTAGGTGAGTAAAGGTGGTATCCAATCCAAGATGCCCCTATATATATCCTGTCTTTCTGATAGCCTGCCCCTACCCTGCTGCTGATGCCCCTGTTTGAACTGAATCGATTCGTCTTATCCGAATTTGTCAGGTAGAGATGGTTGTAACCAATGCCCAGGCTGCCATTCATAGAGAGAAATAAAAAAAAATCTTTAAATATTACAAAATTATAGGCATAACCCGCTGTTATGTTAAATGTTAAGATCTCCCATCGATTAAAATCCTTACCATCGAAAAAAATATTATTTGCCATACGTGTCGGGACGAAAGAGGAGTCCGCCTCAGAACCTACCCAATAAACTTCAAAACCGGCCGTTGGTGCCCCTGCACTTCTCTTTTGCTTTACATTTTGAAGAAACGGAGCCTCAAACCTGAATTTCCTTGAATTGAAATTGGTGAATACCCCCATTCCTACAGAATAGGTGCGAAGATCATTGCGTATATAATATGGATCCTCCCGGAGTGAACCGGTAAATAGCTCCTTTGTATTTTTCAGGTATTGTCCCTTGTAATAACCTGTAAAAAAATCAACATAAAATCTTTTAAGGTAAAGATGGGCCTGAAGATCCAGGCTTTTAGACTTGCCGAACCTGTCTGGGTCAGGCTTGGCAAAGGGAAAAATCATTCCCAGGTTAATGGTTATAAATTTATAGGTAAAACCAGCTCCAATAGCATATCCGCTTGACGGCCGATATAACAATTTGAATTTCTCATCATTATCTCCGATGGCCTGTGTGGAATACTTTTGCGACCAGTACAGCCTGACAATGAGATCTTTGTAGTAACTATCTACGTAAGAAGAATCAATAACAGGATTCACCCAGTTGTCAAATTTGCTTTGTGCCGGAAGATCAGAAAAACAACAAAAGGTGCAAAGCAGTAAAAGAAACTTCAACTGCATTACACCATCCTGCCATATTTTAAGTGCATGTAGCAAAAAAAGAAATCAGCCCTGTTATTGTTTTTTGATCAGCAGCCAAATATCACTGTATTTGGAGTATTTTTCCCTTACTTCAGCAATTTTTGCCCGTGCCGAAGATTCATCACTATAGTTATTTCCACAAACTCTGTACATTCCGCTTTCATTCATCAGGATTACCGGATTAAATCCTTCAGATTTCAGGGTTTCTTTCAAACGCTTGGCATTTTCCAGTACAGAGAAACTTCCCAGGATAACAAAATATTTGTTGGAACCGTAGTTGGCTGTTTCACCTTGCGCTGTAGAAAAACGTTCTTCTTTCGAGGATACATTACCGGATTTGGTGGTTTTAGAAGAACTTGGAGCAGGAGCAGGAGCCGCTGATTCCTGGGGAACCGGTTGTGGCCTGGGTGCAATTTTTTGTGTCTTACATCCAACTAGTGAAACAACAACAACTAATAGTAAAAGTGTTAGATTTTTCATACGTATATAAATTGTTTTTATTTGTCGTATGGAACCCTCAGTCCATTATACATCATCTTTTAAGAGCTTTTGTCCGTGAGGGTTTCATATCGCAGAAATTAAATTTGATTCGAAACTACATTGGATCCATGAAACAAATTTCAGCATTGATCTCTTGATCGCATCGGCTAAAATAGTAATATTTTGTGAACGAACATAGGGATCAGGGCCGGAATTAAAAGTCGGACTTAACAATAAAAAAACAATGCATGAGGGTTAATAATTTAGTTAGATTTTAATATATTTACGATCGCTTGTTAACTATGATACCTTAGGCGGAAAGTGTGAGTCAATTTTTCGCCAAATAACCGTTTAATTATTTGACAACTATGCAAAACCGAACAGACCCATTGATCTTTATTGTGGAAGACAACCCTGTTTACAACAAGTTGGTTGTCAATTATTTAAATTCAAAGAAATTTAACCGCATAGAGAGTTTTCTGAGTGGTGAAGAGTGTCTGAAAAATATCAACATGAATCCGGATATTATCATTCAGGACTACCTGCTTGAAGGTATGAATGGTATAGAAGTTTTAAAGGCGACAAAAAAAATACATCCTCATATTGAGTTCATTTTTCTGTCAGGGCAAGATAGCGTGGATGTGGCAATAAATACAATGAAACACGGAGCTTACGATTATATCGTCAAGGATCAGATGGCCCTGAAAAAAATGGCAGATAAAATCACGAAAATAATGGCCATTCAAAAATTAGTCAAGAGTAACAAGAGATACAAAGTTGGAATTGCTTTGTTCTTTCTCACCTTGGCACTGATCATCGTTTTTCTGATCAGCCTATCCATTTTGTACCCCAACAAATTCAGCTTTTTCAGATAATTATTGCAAAAACTAAAATCAGAGCCTCTTAATTATTCAGGGGCTTTATTTTTTCACAGGTTTTGAAACAGCTGCAGGCTCCAGAATTGCAGAGAGCTCATTTTTATCTCCAAGTATCTTTTTTGCTTTTTCAATATCACTGTCGTCCCGGAAAGAAGCTACTACTGCACCCTTCTGGTAATAATACCGGGAAACAATCTCATCTAACAAAACCGTGCACACCTCTTTTTTGAATTTCATCAGGTCGGCCTCAACGTCCCTGGTCAGTTTTTTACCCAAAGCTTCAAATTCAGCCTTTGTTTCATCGTAGGAGCGTTCCTTTTTAGCAGTCTCAATCAGCTCTTTCAGCGCCATTTCACTCCTGGATTCGTAGGAAAAATGTTTGGAGAGAAGGAAATTATGAAATTCATTGAAAATATTATCGTCCACATAAAATTTGTCAGGCGTTGCGATAGAAGGATGTGTAGCTGCGAATTTTGTGGCAAAATCAAAAATGATATTGTCCTGTATCAGCTTGTAAGCCAGGTCACACAGGGTGTCCTGGTCCGTTTTGACATCGGGCGCAATACCTCCTCCATCAAAAACTTTCCGGCCGCTTTTGGTCGCAAACTCATGAATCAGGGAATCAGGAATAGCGCCAACGCTTCCATCTTTGTTGCGGTGCGAATAATCAAGGGCCTGGATACACCTTCCGCTTGGTATATAATATTTTGCCGTAGTCACTTTGAGCTTGGTGTTATAACTCAGATCCCTGGTGGTTTGAACAAGTCCTTTGCCGAAAGTTCTTTTGCCAAGAATCACTGCCCTGTCAAGATCCTGGAGTGCTCCGGCAACAATTTCAGATGCCGATGCTGACCCACGGTTTACCAGGATAATCAAAGGCATCACAGTGTCTATTGGCTGTTCAGTTGCCCGGTAGGTTTTGTCCCACTGTTCCACTTTACCCCTCGTGCTGACAACCTCTTCCCCCTGCCTGACAAACAAATTGACCATTTTTACGGCCTCTCCCAGCAATCCTCCGGGATTTGAACGTAGATCAAGCAGGACGGAAGTAGCGCCTTTTTTATCACGCAATTCCAGGAAAGATTCTTTTACCCGGTCGGCACAGCCGTCTGTGAAACTGGAAAGGCGGATGTACCCTGTTTTAGCATCAAGCATACCTGCATAAGTGACAGGATCGATTTTAATCTCTTCACGGACCAATTCAACCTCGAATGGCTTTTTAACATCCGGACGCTGTATTTTTATCTTCAGAACTTTCTTCGCTGGTCCCTTAAGTTTGGAGGATACCTCCTCAACAGTGGATTTACTTACCGGAATTCCATCCAGTTCGAGAAAAATGTCTCCGGCTTTCAGCCCGACTTTTTGAGCAGGAAACCCTTCATAGGGCTCTGCAACAATGACATTATCTCCCCTTTTGCTGATAAGGGCACCGATACCTCCGTACTCGCCGGTTGTCATAAATTTAAAGTCATCCATATCCTCTTCCGGGATATAGGTTGTATAGGGATCCAGCGATTCCAGCATATCATCAATGCCGGTCTTTATCAGTTTCTCAGGTTTGATTTCATCAACATAAAAAAGATTCAGTTCACGAAAAAGGGTATAGAAAATATCAAGGTTCTTGGAAATTTCAAAATTTTTCTGGTCGGTCCTGAAACCCCAGAATGACAATCCCATGATTGCAACGATTGACAATGCAAGGGCAGCCTTTAAAATCCGGTTCGTCTTCATTCGATAAATGGTATTACTTTTTAATCCTATTTGAGTCATCAAAGGTAATAAAAGCTCATTGATTCATTCTAATTAGTGAAAAATGAAATAAGCACAATTATAAAAACTAATCCTGAAGGATGTTCAGCCAGCTTTTAAATAACGGATAAAAGACCAGCTCCCTCCTGACCTTGATTAATTAGAACCAAATTGTTTTGTCTGCACATTGAAGCATTTTAGCTACTTTTGAAAATAAATTTTCACTGAATTGGAAAAAGGTCTGGTAATTCGTTCAACCGGTAGCTGGTACACTGTCAAAAATGATGACGGAGAAATCATTGACTGTCGTATCAAGGGTAAGTTGCGCATGAAAGGTGTCAGGACCACCAACCCGGTTTCGGTCGGAGACAGGATCAGGTACGAAATCCAGGAAGATGAAACAACTCCAAACGGAAAATGCGGAGTGATCTGTGAAATTGAACCCAGGAAAAACTATGTCATTCGCAAATCTTCCAACCTTTCAAAGGAGAGCCAGATAATTGCCGCGAATGTTGACCAGCTTTTCCTGATTGTAACGGTCAGCCATCCAATAACCCTGACGGGATTTATTGACAGGTACCTTATTTCGGCGGAGGCATACCGAATTCCTGCCGGTATCGTATTCAACAAGATCGATCTCTACTCCAAAGCCGATCTGAAAAGACTGGAAGAGCTGGTATCCATTTATGAAACAATTGGTTATCAATGTTTCAGGGTGTCAGCAAAAACAAATTACAATATAGATCTCCTCCTTGAACATCTGCAGGGAAAGACCACTCTGTTTTCAGGCCATTCCGGCGTAGGTAAGTCTTCTCTCCTAAACTGCCTGAATCCCTCTCTTCAACTCAAAACAAACGAAATATCAGAATTTCATCAACAGGGAAAGCACACCACAACTTTTGCCGAAATGCACATTCTTTCAGAAGATAGTTTCCTGATAGACACCCCCGGAATCAGGGGTTTTGGAGTGATTGACATGGAGAAAACCGAGATCTCACATTATTTCCCCGAAATATTCCGGTTACTTGATCAATGCAGGTTTTTTAACTGCACCCACCTTCATGAACCCGGATGTGCTGTCAAAGAAGCTGTTGGGAAGGGGATTATATCTTCATCGCGTTATGATTCCTACCTGTCACTGATGGAAGAAGATAATTCCAGGTACAGGTCTGCTTTTTAAATAAAGCATATCTTGCATCCTTCAACTGATTAAAATTAAATTGTATAGAACTGTAAAACAGATTATTATCTTATAAGTCATGTGAAATAAGCTCTGCCTGCATAACTTTAAATCAGGGGAGCAGGGAAACGTATCGTTCCAACTTTCGTATTATCTAAATATTTACCACTATAGAATTTCAGACACATGAAGAGCGCTGATCCACTCATACTTATAATCTTTGGTGCATCAGGCGACCTGACAAAGAGAAAGCTTATTCCTGCTCTATTTGAACTTTACCAGCAGAAATTGCTACCGGAAAAATTCGCTGTAATGGGTGTATCCAGGACTGAATTATCGGATCAGTCATTCCGGGAAAAAATGAGCGAATTTTTACCGGAATCGACAGGAAAGAATCATAGCGAAAAGGTAGAATTTGTAAAGGCTCTTTACTATCAATCGCTTGAAACTGCCGAATCGGCTGACTATCCAAAACTCAAATCCAGACTGGAAATATTGGGAAATGAACTTTCCATACCTGCAAACTATATTTTTTATTTATCCACTCCCCCGGCATTGTACCAGGTTATTCCGCAAATTCTGGCTGACACAGGATTAAATGATCTCAAATCCGGCTTTAAAAGAGTCATTGTTGAAAAACCATTTGGAACCAGCCTTTCATCAGCCAGGGAACTCAATGAAAACCTTCTTTCATATTACGCTGAAGAGCAATTGTACAGGATAGATCACTACCTTGGCAAGGAAACTGTTCAGAATATGCTGGTTACCAGGTTTTCCAATGGGATTTTTGAACCAATATGGAACCAGAATTTCATCCATCATGTGGAAATCACCTCTGCTGAAACCCTGGGCGTGGAAGAACGTGGCGGCTATTATGATCAGTCGGGCGCATTGCGCGACATGGTTCAGAACCATCTTATGCAGCTTGTGGGGTTAATTGCCATGGAACCTCCCGTAGTGATAGAGGCCAATGCCATCCGGAATGAAATGCTTAAAGTGTTTCAGTCGCTTCGGCCAATTTCCGAATCAGATGTTCCTGGCCGGGTGTTCCGCGGGCAATATACTCAGTCGCATATCGGAGGCGACCTGATCAATGGCTATCGGGAGGAAAAGGGAGTAAATCCTCAATCCAGAACTGAAACATTTGTTGCGCTGAAAATGTACATCGATAATTTCAGGTGGGCCGGTGTTCCGTTTTATATTCGTACCGGGAAAAAATTACCGACAAGGGTAACTGAAGTAGTGATCCATTTTAAGAGTACCCCTCACCACCTTTTCGAATATGAAATCGGTAATGATTATGTAAACAACCAGTTGGTGTTGCGCATTCAGCCGGATGAAGGAGTATTGCTTAAACTGGGAATGAAAGTTCCCGGAGCCGGGTTCAGGGTTCAAAACATGAATATGGATTTTCATTACAATGAGCTTTCACATGTTTATCTTCCTTCAGCCTACAGCAGGTTGTTACTGGATTGTATGCAGGGTGACGCGACACTTTATTCCCGGAGTGATGCTGTCGAAAAAGCCTGGGAATATGTTGAGCCAATTCTCAATGCCTGGAAAAACAACCCTGAAATACCAATCTATGGCTATCCTGCCGGTACCTGGGGACCTGAAATAGTAGATGACCTGATTGAAAATGGCGCCTGGAGGAGGCCATGCAAAAACCTGGCAAATGACGGCGAATATTGTGAGTTATAAATTCAGTTAATGTCCAATGCAACCATTGTGCAGAAACACTCTCATACACCATAAAAGAAAATGAGGATGTTAACAGCACGATTTACTATTCCATCTGACATTAAAAAAACAAATTATTAAAAGATGAAAGGAATTCTGAAAATATTTAAGGATCCTGAAGGTCTTGCAGATCGTGTCAGTGAATTGATTATGGGCTGGGTAGCGCTTTCCAGGGGAAGCCAGTTCCACATCGCCTTGTCGGGAGGTTCAACTCCCAACCTGCTGTTGACAACCCTGGCATCAAAATATGCGAATTCCGGACATTGGCAGAAAATCCATTTCTGGTGGGTGGATGAACGCATGGTACACCCGGATGATCCTCAAAGCAATTTTGGAGTTGCACAGAAATTGCTCTTTACCAAAATTAATATTCCAGAAAAGAATATTAATCGTATCAGGGGCGAAGAAAATCCCATAAAAGAATCGATATGTTACGGTGAACTGATCAACAGGGAACTAAATTCAAGAAATAATCTGCCTAAGTTCGATCTTCTGCTGCTGGGTATGGGTGAGGATGGCCATACAGCCTCAATTTTCCCCAACCAGTTGGAATTAATGAAATCGAAGAGAATCTGTGAGGTAGCTTTCCACCCCGAAACCAATCAGCCACGCGTTACAATGACAGGCAGGACAATAAACAATTCTTCCAGGATCTGTTTCCTGGTAACAGGGGACAACAAGGCCGAACGGTTGTCCGAAATAAAATTGGATGGAAGAAAAGCCAAAAGGTTACCGGCCGCATTAATTTATCCCGACAAAGGTGAGCTTTACTGGTTTGCAGATGAGGCTGCAGCGCGGCTACTTTCCTGAATTGTCATAGATTCCTCATTATCAAATTTTTACAATTGAACACTTCCGGATTTTTTTTAATCCGTGATTAAAATTTACTTTTGCACCCTCATCACGAAACTGTTACCCGGTAATCCGGACAGTTGGTTACGAAGGTGACAAGAAAGAAACCATATGCCAAAGAACAGAAAAACAGGACATCTGATCATGTTTGCGGTGACCTTGATTTTTGGGATCAACATTCCGCTCTCAAAATCGCTTTTACCAACCTGGATCTCCCCGGAAGGTCTAACTTTATCCAGAATTCTGTTTGGAGCAGCTGCATTCTGGATAGCCTCACTTTTTGTCGCGAAGGAAAAGGTGCCTTTTAAGGATCACGGCTTTTTACTCATAGGTTCATTTTGCGGGGTAATTTTCAACCAGGGACTTTTCATCACCGGACTGAACCTGACATCTCCGGTCGACGCATCCATCATCATTACCTGTGGTCCGTTTTTTGCCATGATTTTTGCTGCCCTGATGCTGAAAGAACCTATCTCGATGCTTAAAATTGCAGGGGTCCTGATTGGAGCTTCAGGTGCTATCCTTTTGGTTTACAACGGACACAATGGTTCAGCTACTCAGGAAAGCAGCATGGTCGGCAACCTGATGGTCTTTGGAAGTTCAATAATTTACGCTTTTTATCTTGTATTTACCAAACCATTGACAATCAGGTATTCACCGGTCACCATCATGAAATGGCTCTTTCTTTATTCCGCCATCCTGGTAACTCCGTTTTATCTGCCCAAAGTCTTGTCGGCGCCGGTTTTTATTCATCCGGAGAATACGGCTGTACTGCAGATGATCTATACACTTTTTATGGCTACCTTCCTGACTTACCTGATGATACCGATGGCCCAGCAACGTATCCGGCCAACCACTATCAGCATGTACAACAACATACAGCCATTGATAGCATCGTTTGTCGCCATTTCTGTCGGAATGGATCATTTCTCCGTAGTTAAGGTTCTCTCAGCCATCCTTATTTTCTTCGGCGTTTATCTTGTAACACGAAGCAAAGCAAGGGTTGAGGTTGAAAATAAGTTAATTGCAAATATTTGAACATTTTTTCTTCCATTTGTAATATTAATTACTATTTTTGCGGCAGATTATAAGATAATACGATGATTTCGAACAATGTACTTTATTTTTGGTTTTATTATCCCGTCCTTCAACAGGAGATCGGCAAGTAAGGCATTGTTTAAACGAAACGATAACATACATAGAGGTCTCCGGTTGGGGACCTTTTTTTTGTGATTGGCTTGAAACTGTTGAATAGTTACAAAGTATAAGATAAACGAGAGAAAAGACCAGAATTAAAATACTGCAAATGAGATTAACTGTCGTGGGATTGGGCTTAATAGGAGGATCGATGGCTATCGACCTTAGAAAGAGCCATTTTGCAACCAAACTTATCGGCGTAGACAATCGGCCCGAACATGCCGCAGAGGCCAAAAAACTGGGCATCATCGATCAGGTGGCTGATTTTGAATCCGGAGTCAAAGAAGCAGACCTGGTATTGCTGGCACTGCCTGTCGATCAACTTATTAAACTGCTACCCAGGGTTCTTGACCTGATCTCACCTTCTACAACCGTAGCGGATGTTGGTTCTACCAAACGTCAGATTGTTGCCTCAGTAGCCAATCATCCGCTTCGTGGCAATTATGTGCCCACACACCCGATGGCCGGAACTGAAAATAGCGGTCCCGGTGCGGCAATGGCCGGATTGTTTGCCGGGAAGCTGACAATTGTCTGCGACCATGAGCAGTGCCGTCCCCAACATCTGGCGCTGGTGGAAAAAATGTACCAGTCGCTCGGGATGTCAACGGCTTATATGACCAGCGATGAGCAGGACCATACCACTGCTTTTGTTTCACATTTGCCTCACGCTGCGGCCTTTGCTCTGGCCAACGCCGTACTGGCAAAAGAGGATGGCAGTATTATTTTCGACCTGGCTTCAGGAGGATTTCAGTCGACAGTGCGCCTGGCGAAAAGTTCCCCCGAAATGTGGTCTCCCATTTTCCGCCAGAACAACGATTATGTTTTAGAGGCTGTTACAGCCTACATCCACCACCTGAAAGAGTTCAAAGAGGCTTTGAAAAACAACGATGAGAGTTATTTGCTTAACCTTATCCGCGAAGCCAATAAAATAAGGACAGTTTTAAGCGGCGAGAGTACCTCCCTGACAAAAAACGAAGAAACAATCGTAAAACTTTACACTAAAAAATAAAATTTAAAATGGTAACAAATTTAAAAGTAATGCCAATCAGCCATTGGTTGCCAAAAATAGACAACCCCCTGCTGATCAGCGGTCCATGTAGCCTGGAATCTGAAGAACAGGCACTTTCGACTGCCCGGGAACTTGCTAAAGACAAACGTGTTTTTATCTATCGCGGTGGCATCTGGAAACCCAGAACACGCCCTGGTATGTTTGAAGGAGTTGGTTCCATTGGTCTGGAATGGCTCAAACTGGTGAAGCAGGAAACCGGCCTGCTAACAGGTACAGAGGTTGCCAACGCACAACACGTCGAAGAATGTCTGAAAGCCGGAGTTGATGTTATGTGGATTGGGGCGCGTTCTACTGCTTCTCCATTTGTGGTTCAGGAAATAGCTGATGTACTGAAAGGTACTGACCAGATTATCATGGTGAAGAATCCTGTTAACCCGGATGTACAGCTTTGGGTCGGAGCCCTGGAAAGACTGAACCAGGCAGGATTGAAAAACCTGGTAGCCATTCACAGAGGATTTACCCCATTCAGCGATACGAAATACCGCAATTACCCCAACTGGAAAACAGTCATTGAGTTGAAGCGAATACTACCTAATCTTCCCATTATCTGCGATCCAAGCCATATTTCCGGTAAAAGGGAATACTTGTTTGAAATTTCGCAGAAAGCCTTTGATATCGGCATGGATGGACTGATGATTGAATCACACATTGATCCTTCTTGTGCCCTTAGCGATAAGGATCAACAGGTTACACCAGCCGATCTGGCCAAAATCCTGGATAAGCTGGTTATCAGGTATGCAAGCTCTGACGATCCTCAGTTTGAGAACAAACTGGAGAATCTTCGTGGACGCATTGACGCCATCGACCATGAAATCATGGAAGTTCTGGCACAAAGAATGAGCATCGTCAGACAAATAGGACAGTACAAGAAAGAAAACAAGGTGACTGCCTTACAAATCAACCGATGGGCGCAGATTATGGAAGACCGGGAGAAACTGGCTCAGAAACTCAGCCTGGATGATTCCTTTATTAAAGCTCTCTTCCAGCTTATCCATGAAGACTCAGTGCGGACTCAGTCCGACATAATGGACAACGAATAAGATACCGGGAAAAATATTAGCTCCGGAAAATACATTGATAAAGTGTAAATCAGGTGATTACAGGTTGCCGGATTTGCACTTTATTTGCTGCATAACTGAACAAAAATCTTTTGGAGCGCCTTTGAAACGGCCGGTTCAACTTTTGAATAAGGAAGTTCTTCCGTAGCGATGTATACAAACATGAGAGCCATCCGGGTGCCTGACTGATTCAAGGTGTCATAGAGAAGGTACTTCTGGAGCCTGTAGGACTCGCGCAATAACCGCTTCAGCCTGTTACGGTCTACTGCCCGTTTGAAAAGACGTTTGGGAACGGAAAAGCCAACCTGGGCAGGGTATTCCGAAGGAAGCACATCATAAATTTTCCATACAATCCTGAGCGGATAACACAACAGACTATTTCCTGAGAGAAACAACTCCCCCATCAATTTCTGACTGCATAACTTCTCTCCTTTTCGAAAAGTTTGTGAAACCCTCATGTTCGATTGTTCACAAAATGGGATGTTAATAATTGAGGGTACTGCAAATACATTCTGATATTCAATAATATAACAATACTATGTACCTGCAAAACCTGATTGGTCAAATTTCTACTTATGGTTTTTGTTGAATTCCGAAATGTATTTGTCCAGGGCTGAGGTCATCGATGGAGTTTCCGGGAGCGGCGCTTCAATATCAACATTTAAACCTGCATCCCTCACCGCTTTTGCTGTGGCATATCCAAAAGTGGCTATTTTGGTTTCATTCTGCTTAAAATCGGGGAAGTTGGTTAACAGTGACTTGATATCGGACGGGCTAAAGAAGACCAGGACATCGTAGTTAACATCCTTCAAATCTGACAGATCACTACATACGGTGCGATACATGACTGCCTGCTTAAAAATCAGGCCGACGGAGGTCATCTTTTCAGGAACCTCATCTTTGTGAATATCTGATAACGGTATCAAAAAAGACTCTTCCTTGTGTTTCATCAATACCTCCAGAAGTTCAGAAAATTTGCCGGGTGCGTAGAAAATTTTGCGTTTCCTGTAAACAATGTATTTCTGCAAATAGTGAGCAGTGGCTTCAGAAATACAAAAATATTTCATTGTATCAGGAATTACCACCCTCATTTCCTGAGACATACGGAAAAAATGATCAATAGCAGTACGACTGTTAAATATTACAGCCGTAAAATCCAGAATATTGATCCTGTCTTTCCTAAAATCCTTCGCGGGTACACCCTCAACGTGAATAAAAGGACGAAAATCGATCTTTAAATTGTTCTTTGCAGCCAAGTCGTTATAAGGAGAATTCTGAAAATTCGGATCCGGCTGAGTAACTAATATTTTCTTGATTTTCAATTCTTTAGTGTTTTTTAATATTTATTCTCCCTCCTTCTACGCACTCATTGCCAATTTTGTTACGAGAAGAATGGGAAGAATTTCAAGGGCACAAAGGTACAAAATCAAATAGAAAATTGAAATACCCTCCCTGATAGCAAAATATATACTTCTGATAATCGACATCAGGTAAAACAGGACTATCAGTCCCGGTACTAAAAAAAATGATATGTATCCAAACCCGGGTACCATCGAATGTACTGTGGCCACTGGTAACAATATCAATCCAAGGACATTGTTATAAAGCATCATATTAAATATCAGCTCGCCGGTAGTTTCTTTTTGTGAAAAAACCGATCCCAGTATTTTGTAGAGAAATAATTTGATAAGATAATAAGCGTTGACAACTCCAAAAACTATAAGATAAAATTCAATACCTGAAAATCCCATCAGGGAGACGCCATTTTCTTTTGCAATCAGGTAAATGGGAAATGGCAAAAATAGATAAAAGATCAGGTTCAGCCTGAACATGCCAAAATTACTGTTGTAACCTGTCTCCCTGTAAAGACGTGTTGCGACAGAATAATTAAAAACACTCTGGAATACCTGGACAATGTATTTTGAGAAACCAAACCGCAAGGAAGCAAAAACAGACCATCCAATAAGAATGAGAAAGAAAGTCCAGTCCTGTCCTGTTGCCTGCATTTGTTTGCCGACAAAACCATAAGGTATGTCAGACTGGGCGGCTGCTGCTACAGTCACTTTCACAGAATCTGTTGCGACAGGCGTAAAGCTCCAGAAATTCAGGGTATCGCCGTCAGTTCTGTACATTCCCGGATTGCCGGTATAGATATTTACCGATAAATCGCGGCCTGTCCCATCCGACTGGTCTTCGTTTGAGGTAAAAGCGTTGACTTTATTCTGTACGGCACTTTTTTGCTGGAATTTAGATGCGGAGAATTTAGTGGTAGCACCTGCTTTCTGTTGAACAGTCTGCGGCGCTGTTATGGAATTTATACCTGATTTCTGCTGACCCACCGGTATTATTGTTTGTGAGGGGGCCACATATTTCTGTTGGACAGCAGGTTGCGATATTATGGTAGAGGAATTGGTTTTCGGGGTAACAGTCGATTGCATATTTTTAACAGATGAACCAGTTTTCTGCTGGTCTGCAGCCTGGTCTTTTTTTCCTGAAAGCTGCTGATGATATTTTTCTGCAGCCTGGATGAGTTTTTCATCTTCTGTCAATGGCCTTTCAACTCTCGGTGCAGGTTTGGAAGTCTGAGTTGCTTTGACAGTACTCCTTTGCTGGGTAGTCCTGGCACCACTGGTACCTTTTTTTTGCTGTACAACCCTGGCACCACTTGTGCTTTTTTGCTGTGTTGTTTTGGCTCCCGAGGTACCCTTTTTCTGCGTGGTTTTGGCACCGGCGGTACTCTTTTGCTGCGATGTTTTGGCTCCCTTGCGGGGAGTTTGACCGGAATTGGTCTTCACAACAGTTAAAAGGGTAGTGTTTGCGAGCAGCATTGCGGGTTAAAATATTGACGATGCAAAGATAACAAAAAGTGATTGAAACAGTAAAAATCCTAACCCATATGCTGAAGTGCATCAACTAAACCTTCTAATCAATATCTTTGCATCATGGAAATTAAAGACCTACCAGTTATCTATTTTGCTCCTTTGCAGGAATCGACCGATTTTGTCTACCGGAAAGCTCATGCCACCTATTTCGGTGGTATTGACAAATATTTCTCCCCCTATCTTTTGGTGCAAAAGGATGGCGGAATAAAAAAATCGCATCTTCGGGATACTTTGCCGGAAAATTGTAATGGTTACAATCTTGTTCCGCAAATTATGGCTGGTAACAGTATTGACTTCCTGTTTCTGGCAAAGCATCTTACATCGTTGGGTTACAAAGAGATCAACTGGAACCTTGGATGTCCCTATCCTATGGTTACACGGAAGGGTATGGGGTCAGGGCTTTTGCCACAACCTGAGAAAATCAGGGAAATTCTTGACACAGCACTTCCACAGCTAAATTGCAGCATATCAGTAAAACTCAGGGCTGGCATGGATTCGATGGAGGATATCTACAAGGTAATCCCGGTGTTGAATGAATATCCTCTCTCAGAGATAATATTCCACCCAAGGATTGCCAAACAACTTTACGCCGGTTCTCCTGACTGGGAATTGTTCGAAGAAATTTCCCGGTTGACCCGAAGTCCCATTGTTTACAACGGAGATCTGAACAGCAAAGAAATATTCAGTCGGGCCGACGAAAGATTTGAATCGGTAAACAGGTGGATGATAGGCCGGGGAATGCTCAACAATCCATTCCTGGCATTGGAAATCAAAGGATCTGATCTCCCCGGTAAGGAGCAAAGAATTGCCATCCTGGAAAACTTTCACGATGATATCTTAAACAGCTATACGACCTTACTCAGCGGACAAAGCCACCTCATAACCCGTATGATCAAGTTCTGGGAGTTCTTCAGCGAGCTTTTTCCCAATCCGCACAAGGCCTTCAAGCGGGTAAAAAAATCTGTCAACCTTTCAAAATACGAACTAGCCGTCAGGGAAAATTTCCTTCAGCTGCGAAGTGAGGAGACAGATTGAAACACGACACCGGATCAGTGGGCCAGGAGCCAGTTTTCAGCGGCTTCCATCTCCACCTCCAGGGGAACAACCAGTTCGACAGCATGTTCCATCTCTTCCTTGACAATCTTTTTAACTTTATCAGTTTCAGACTTCAGCAAATCGAAGTTTAATTCGTCATGCACCTGCAAATTCATCCTGGAAACTATGTTTTCGGCATCAAATCTCCGCTGTATCCTGACCATTGCCACCTTGATGATATCAGCCGCGGAACCCTGGATAGGCGCATTTATCGCATTTCTCTCAGCAAAGCCCCGTACTGCGGCATTTTCCGAGGTAATATCTTTCAGGTAGCGCCTTCTGCCCATGATTGTTTCAACATATCCCCGCTTCCTGGCCAGCAATATCTGCTGCTCCATGTACAATTTCACCTGGGGGAAATTGATAAAATAATCATCGATCAGTTGTTTGGCTTCATTTCTTGGAATATTCAGCCGTTGAGCCAGGCCAAAGGGCGAGATGCCGTAAATGATACCAAAGTTGGCAGTCTTGGCTTTCCTTCTCATGTCTGATGTTACCTGGTCCAGCGGAATGTTGTAGATTTTAGCCGCAGTTGCCGCATGAATATCCTCCCCATTGGCAAAAGCCTCAATCATTACCTTGTCTCCGGACAAGGCTGCCATAATTCGCAATTCAATCTGGGAGTAATCGGCAGATAAAAATAGATGGTCGCTGTCACCCGGAACAAAAGCTTTTCTAATCTCCCTGCCATTCTCATCACGAATGGGGATATTCTGAAGGTTCGGATTGTTGGAACTCAGCCTGCCGGTTACTGCAACTGTCTGATTGTATGAGGTATGTATCTTTCCCGTTTTCGGATTGATCAGTTTAGGCAAAGATTCCACGTAGGTCGACAAAAGCTTTTTCAGTCCCCGGTGTTCCAGTACTTTCCCAATTATCGGGTGACGATCCTGCAATGTGACCAGCACCTCCTCATTGGTAGAATATTGCCTGGTCTTGGTTTTTTTGGCTTTGGGGTCCAGCAGAAGTTTATCGAACAATATGTGTCCCAACTGCTTAGGTGAAGAAATATTAAAGGATTCACCGGCCATTTCTATGATCTCATTTTCAAGCTGAATGATCTGTTCACGGAGAATGACAGCATACTGATCCAGGGCTTTCACATCAATCTTTGTACCCGTAAGCTCCATGCCTATCAGCACCTTGAGCAGCGGCATCTCCACCTCTTCGAAAAGTTTTGTCACATTGCCCTCTATCATTTCCTTCTCCAGTAGCGGTTTAAGCTGCAAGGTGATATCTGCGTCCTCGCAGGCATATTCTTTGATGGTCTGCAAATCGACCGAACGCATAGTGGTCTGATTTTTACCCTTTCCGATCAGCTCTTCAGTAGCTATCTTCTTGTATCCCAGGTAGATCTCGCTCAAAAAATCCAAGTTGTGGCGCAATTCAGGTTGAATCAGGTAGTGCGCTACCATGGTATCGAAGATCGGGCCGTACAGTTTGATCCCGTACCCGGAAAGTACAAGGGCGTCAAACTTGATATTCTGCCCGACTTTCATGATAGATTCACTGTCGAAAAGCGGCTTGAATTCAGCAACAATCTCCCTGGCAATTTTTTGATCAGCCGGGACAGGAATATAATATGCTTCTCCTTTACTGTAACTAATTGAGATACCTACCAGCTGGTCCAGCAGCGGATCCAGCCCGGTTGTCTCGGTGTCAAAACAAAATTCCTTTTGCCGGGACAGTTCGCTGATCAGGCTGGTCCTGGCTTCTTTGCCTTCCACCAGGTGATAATTGTGGTTATAGGAATGAATCTGTTCCAAATTTGAAGTGACAGGTGCTGTGGCAGCCTGAACTTCAAAATCAAACAGGGAGCCCTGCTGGCTGACCGGTTTTGGCGGGACTGCCTCTGCTTTGGGAAGTTTGGAGAGCATGTTCCTGAATTCCAGTTCAGTAAATATTTCATTCAGCATCTGATGATCAGGCTCTTGCCGGACCAGTTCGTCCGGTGTATGATTCAGGGGCACTTCCAGGATGATTTCGGCCAGTCGCCTGGAAAGGCGAACCTGTTCCTCGAAATTAACCAGGCTCTCCTTTTGTTTGCCCTTCAGCTGATCGACCGCAGCATAGACTCCGTCGATACTTCCATATTGCGAGATGAGCTGGGCTGCCCCTTTTGGACCAATCCCCGGACATCCGGGTATATTGTCAGATGAGTCACCCATCAGTCCAAGCAAATCAATCACCTGTTCAGGACGGCTGATCTGAAAATTCTCACAGACCTGGCTTACCCCCCAGATTTCCATTTCATTGCCCATACGTTTTGGTTTGTACATGAAAATATTCGGAGAGACCAGCTGGGCATAATCCTTATCCGGGGTCACCATATACACCTGGAAATCTGATTTTTCAGCAGTTTTTGCCATGGTGCCGATTACATCATCGGCTTCGAATCCCTGGCATTCAAGTGTAGGAATCCGGTAGGCATCAATCATTTTGCGGATATAGGGTATGGCAGTCCTTATCGCCTCCGGCATAGCCTCGCGGGTGGCTTTGTAGGGTTCATACAGTTCATGCCGGAATGTCGGACCATGCAGGTCGAAGGCCACAGCAAGGTGTGTGGGCTGTTCCAGTTTCAGAATCTGTTCTATCGTATTGACAAATCCAAAGACAGCGGAAGTATTCATGCCTTTGGAATTTATTCTCGGATTGTTGATAAAGGCGAAATAGGAACGGTAGATAAGAGCGTATGCATCAATCAAAAATAGCTTTTTCATCGAAATAATATATTTGAACCAAAGCTACATAAGAAATTGACAATTAACAGCTGACAATTGTCAAAAATTCAAATTAATGATTATCAGCCATTTAAAGTCATAAAATTGGCAAAAGAAAAGCCGGACAAATGCATGCCGGCTGATTATTATTTATCAGGTACTTCAATATGACGAATTTTATCCTTTACCCTTACTAAAACTCACTTATTCAGTAGTTTAAATAATTAACTACTTACAATTGAACGTTGTGAACTGCCACCTAATTATCACACTGGCAGCTTTCAACGCATTTGAGAATACCGCTTAATCCAGGATGTTTCAAATAGTAATAGGTGTTTTTTCCGTCACGTGTAGAGGCAAGTACACCTTTGGATTTCAATATTCCCAGATGGTGCGATGTGGCAGATTGCTCAATGCCTAGACGTTCATAAATTTCGGTCACAGTCAGTCTTTGTGTGCCCTCCAGAAAACTTACGATGGTAATTCGCATAGGATGGGCTATTGCCTTTAGCATCTCCGCTGCGAGCGTCAACTTTTCTAATGTTTGTTCGTTCGGGTTCATGTGAGTAGAATTTGATTTATTAAGGTCAGTTGAAATCGCCAGAGACCCAAAGGTTAAGTTCAATTCCGGAAAATATTGCTGAGTCATGACTATTCAAAAACGGTTGAAGAACAGGAAAAATTGTAATTTACTAAGACAAATATATAGATAACATATAGTTAATCAATAGAACAAATCGTTAAAATGTTTAATTTAGAACAGATACAAACAATATTGGGGTCGCAGAAAAAATATTACTTTTGACTATAGAAATACCCATGGGACTATTGCCACACCAACTGTGAATGATTATGTGGGTATTCCATGTGGCGTTTCAAAATCAGATTATATCACATGAAACAGCAATTATTGCATGGCATCAAAAAAAGAAATCATTGCGCCGGTTGAGAAGGAACTAAGTCTTTTTGAACCCTATTTCAAGAAATCGACCAAAACTTCTATTCCTCTGCTTGATACTATCATGAACTACATTCTTCGCAGCAAGGGAAAACAGATGCGGCCCATCCTGGTTTTTCTGTCGGCGAAGCTAAACGGGGAGTTTAATGAGCGTACCTACCATGCAGCGCTCACTATTGAGTTGCTTCACACAGCAACGCTGGTGCATGATGATGTTGTTGATGAGTCTTACCAGCGGCGTGGTTTCTTTTCGGTAAATGCTATTTGGAAAAATAAACTGGCCGTATTGGTAGGAGATTTTATCCTGGCCAAAGGATTGCTGTGGTCTATTGAACACAAAGACTACGATATATTGCAATTCATCTCCGCTGCTGTGCGGGAGATGAGTGAAGGAGAGATTCTCCAGATACAGAAAGCAAGAAAACTGGATATTACCGAGGAAGTTTATTTTGAGATCATCCGCAAAAAGACAGCTTCCCTGATGGCAACGAGTGCAGCAGTGGGAACCTGTTCAGTAACTGAAAATCCTGAGATCATAGAGCGGATGAGGTTGTTCGGTGAGTATGCAGGAATTGCTTTTCAGATCAAGGATGACCTGTTCGACTTCAAAAAATCCAGTCTTGTCGGAAAACCATCCGGAAATGATCTCCACGAGAAAAAAATTACTCTTCCGCTAATTTTTGCGCTCAACCAGGGGAGCTCTTCCGAACGCAGAACCATTCTAAACATTGTGAGCAAGAAAAACAAATCCTCACATGATATTACAGAAGTAAAACGCTTCATTGAAGCCAAAGGAGGATTTGAATATGCTGAAAAAGTGATGGAACAGTATCATCAAAAGGCAATTGACCAGTTAACCATCTACCCGGATTCCGAATACAAGCAGGCACTTATTGCTTTTGTCGAATATGTAACCACAAGGGAGAGTTAGACGGTTTGAATCACCTTCCACTCAAAGGAATTGTAGGTGATTAAATTTCAGCTCACTCCAGTAACGCAATCAACACCACATAGTTGTTGCCATACTTTTTGGCACATTTCGGACAGGTAGTATACCATTCGTAGATTTTTTCATATTTGTACCCTTTGCTTTTGAGTGTTTCCACGAAGCTACTGTACCATTTCCCGGTGTCCTTAAAGGGTCCTTCATACACTTTACCATAAAACTTCCCGGTAAAAAGTTTGTGTCCAAGGGATGGAACCGGCTTATCCGCGGATACATAGATGTCCATGTTCCATTTGGAAGTATGTTCGGACAAACAAATTCCTTCAGACCAGTCGGCACCGGCAGCTGAAATCACTTTGTCCAGGTTCTTCATCACACTGCCAAAATTGAGCGGCATGTAGAAGAAGGTAATAATGGAACCCTTGATAAATACCTTGTTGTTCCATTCGAATTCTTTGTCATCCCAGGGTTCGGGATTGAATTCCGGGCAACAAGCCTGATCAGCAAATCTTTCCATGACAGACAATTAAAAATGATGAATGATAAGTTATAATAGAGTAACGATATAAACAAACTATCTCAATCCCAGTAAATAATTAATTATAAGTTACTTAATACATCCTTGTGTTTTTAGCTATTGCTAAATACTCATCAAAATCTCAGCTATTTTTCCACCATATTGTGAGGCCTCCCCCGAAGGGCACTCCAGGTTTCATCCAGCGCTGTTTGGGATACCGCCCTAAATTGTATAAGTTCAAGTGCAACCCGGGCATTTTCCCTGTTAAGATCGCTTTTAATTTGACCCACACCATTGGGGAAGCAGGGCCAGACAAGAGCATCAAATTTACAAAGAAAGCCTGAAAACTGATCAGAATAATTTAATCCTGGCAACAGAGATGTAATTGCTGATCAGGGCAATTAACCCGCAATTTCGGACGACTTCCCCGGGTCCCGGCTAAAAGTACGAAATTTTTTCTTCCGTGATCGAAGTTAAAAGATTGTTTGCCAGGCGACTGGCACCAATTCTGAATAATTTAGGGTTGAGCCATTCTTCTCCCAGTATCTCACGTACAATTGAAACGTACAAAATGGCATCAGTGCTTTCAACAATTCCTCCGGCAGCCTTAAATCCGATTTTTTTCCCTGTCCTATGGTAATATTCCTTTATTGCGCTACACATCACCCAGGCAGCTTCCGGTGTCGCAGCCGGTTCCATTTTCCCTGTTGATGTTTTTATAAAATCGGCACCACTTTGCATGGCAAGCATGGATGCTTTCCAGATATTACCCGGTGTCTTGAGCGCCCCTGTTTCCAGGATCACCTTAAGATGAGCCTCTCCGCAACTTATTTTTACAGCTGCAATCTCCTCTGCTACAGCCGAATAATTACCTTCAAGAAATGTTCCGACGGATATTACGATGTCAATTTCATCAGCACCTGCCAAAACCGTCATCGCAGTTTCGAGCTCCTTCACTTCAGAAAAGGTCATGGAGGAGGGGAACCCGGCTGAAACAGCAGCAATTGCAACATTATGATCGTTCAGGTTTTCCCGGACAGTCCTGACCAGGGTTGGGTAGACACAAATAGCAGCCACATTGGGAAGTTCCATGAAATGCCGGGTGAACAAGGAAACTTTTTCGGCCATTTTCCTTCCTTTTTCCTGCGTATCATCGGAGCCCAGCGTGGTTAAATCGATGCAGGAAAAAGCCAGTTTAAGGTCAGCTTTAAGGAAATTTTCACCCATTTTTGCCCTGATGGCCTCAACTCCGTTCTCTACTTCACTTTCGTGAAAGATACGTTCTGTATTTTTAAACGAACTGCTCATAAGTAATGTGTTAATAAATCATTGAAAGCAAAATTATTTTTTAAAGGCAACCCAAATTCAGAATTCCTTGTTTTTGGAATCAAGGATGATGGTAACGGGCCCTTCATTGACAAGATCAACCTTCATTTCTGCTCCGAATATACCTGTCCCAACCTTTTTGCCCAGTTTTTCAGTAACCTTTTCAATGAAAAGATTGTACAGGGGGACAGAAATGTCAGGAGGAGCGGCCCTGATATAGGAAGGCCTGTTGCCTTTTTTTGTAGCTGCATGCAATGTAAACTGACTTATCAGCAATATCCCTCCTCCTGTTTCCTTTACTGAGAGATTCATCACTCCGGACTGGTCGTCAAAAATCCTTAGACTGACAATTTTGGCACTTATCCATTCAAGATCATCCGAAGTGTCGGCATGCCCGAAACCTGCCAGTACCAGCATTCCCGCCCCGATTGATGAAACCTCCCGGCCACCGACGCTGACAGATGCCCTGGAGACTCGCTGGATTACAACACGCATGGATTATTGTCAATTTTGGATTTCGGATTTCGAATACCGGGTATCAAAATTAGTGATTTATTAGGATATTAAACGAGGTAGGGTAAATGAAAAAGAGTAAGTAACTCCTCTATAATTCCAAAATCCAAAATTAGTTTGGCATCATAAGTTTTATGGTTTCCGCAAGCAACCAATAACGGGCAGCTTTGCCGATAAACATAAACATAAGGGTGAGTTTGGGCGAAATCCTGAAAAAGCCAAGTCCCAGGATTAACACATCACCAATTACCGGCACAAAGGAAAGCAAAGCTGCAAGAGGTCCGTATTTTTTCAATTTGGGCAGGATAGCACGAATTTTTTCCATCCTTACTTTGCCGTATTTTTCGATCCATTCTATCCGGCCAAGATATCCAAGGTAGAAAATTGAAATGCCTCCCAGCGTATTCCCGGCGGTTCCAACCAGGATACATGCCGTACCGTTAATTCCAGCCAGGATCAGCACTGACATGACTGCCTCTGAGTTAAAAGGAAGTATCGATCCGGAAAGGAATCCGGAGATAAAGAGTCCTGTAAGACCGTATTGCTGTAAGAATTCGACCATTGTAAAAAAATTATGAGCTATCAGTTATGATGCACTATACCAGGATTAAATATAGAATATCACAACTGATAACTCATAACTCTATGCCCTGATCACCAATAAACTAGGATAACGCTGCAACAGCTGAACCAATCAGGTTGGCATTGTGAATCTCATTGATCTTCACTTTGACATCCTTGTGCCCAAGCTCTTCCAGAACTGTCTTCAAATATTTGTCTACCAGCTTATTGTAAGATTTACAGTTTTTAACTTTGCTCCAGAAAAGGCTTCCCTCGGCTGTAAGGCAAACTTTTTTGATGGAAGGATCATGGGAAACCATAACGGCTGTAAGTCCGGCAAGTGAAGCGGCGACCAGTTTGGCGGAACGCTTGTAAATGCGGCGGGCAGCACGGACATGTTTCTTTTTGTGCTTATCAGGCTTGTTAATCAGATCAGTCATGGACTTGGCGTCGAATGATTCATCAAAGCCATCTTCAGGGAAGAGAGCGGTGAATATTTTTCCCAGGTACATACCTGAAACGGCTTTTTCAAAACGCTGTGCACCCTGCGTACCTGAGGCAGCATCTACCTGGTCGTCGATAACGGTAGGATACAATGGACGATAGTTTCCTGACTCCAGGTTAATCGGAGTAAGACCCTGCCAGTTCAGTGTCCTGTCCAGCTTGCCAATCCTGTCTGAATGGATGAAAGTAGCCATATTGGTTCCTGTACCTACTATCAGTCCGATGTAAGCATCATAAGAACTGTCAGACAACCCTGCGAAGAGGCTGGCCACCGTATCATTAATAACTTTAACAGCGGTAAATTCCACTGTTCCCTGTTCATTCAGAAATTCCTTCAAAGGTTTACCGATAGGCTGGTCCAGCATTTCAGGAATGTCGACTCCCTTGGTCCAGCGCAGCAGTTTTGCATCTCCGTCCGGAAGACATTCTGCGGGATAGGAGAAACAATATCCGATCGGTGATTTGGCGGGCAATTTAAGGTCTTTGAGAAAAGAAGCCTGTTGTTCAAAAAGATCTTTTTCAGTGAATCCTTTTGTTTTCATGATACTCAGGTCTTTACTCCATCCATCAGAAGGATAGATGTCGATACTGCCATCATTGAAACTGACAACTGAAGCCCGGTAGTTGGTTCCACCAAGATCCAATACAGTCGCCTGACCTTCCACACCCAGTGTCTTTGGTTTGATATAGGTTGGAATACACTGAATCTCGGTCTTTTCGTGATTCAAGCCTTTTTCTACTTTTTGCTGAAGATCCAATGCTATCTCTTTCAGCTGAACTGTTGACAGTTTAAAAATATTTTCCTTCATCTTTAAAATTTTGTTTGGTATTAAGTTACAGAACAATAACTCAGGTAAAACGACATAGCCATCCTGGGTCCTATTCCGGAATAATTCTGATTTTTACCAAAAGTAGAATTTTATTTTTTCTAAATTGACTGGTTAATCTTTTTTAACTGGACTGAATCAGAAAAAAATGAAGAACCCGTTCATTTTGCCTATTTTTGTATAAAATATGCCTGACAAAATGGAACAGTTTACAACCCGACAAAATAAAATAGGCCGTCTCATCCAGAAAGAGCTGAGTGAGTTCTTACGGCGCGAGGCAAACACGCTTGCCAAAGGTAAAATGGTATCAGTTACGGCAGTGCGCGTCACAAGAGATATGTCACTGGCCAAATGCTATATCAGCATTTTCCCGTCTGAGGGGTCGGCTGAAGTTCTGAACGAAATAAGACAGCACAAAGGTCATCTTCGGGGTGAACTGGGTCAGGCAGTGAGATTTCAGTTAAGGCATGTGCCTGAACTTGAATTCTTTATCGATGACAGTCTCGACTATATTGAGAAAATCGACAAGCTTCTGCAATAAGTAACTCCTGATTGACTGTCCATGCACTACGATCCGATCAAACGCCAGCTGGGAAATATCTTTAACCGCTCACCTTTTTTGCGCAAGCTGTTCTACCGGTTACTGGATTTGCTGTTATTAAGGGCATGGCATGTGGCCAAAAAACTGGAAGAATTTAAGGCGAATCACACCTCCGGTAAGCTGACTATACTGGATGCAGGATCCGGTTTCGGACAGTATTGTTACAGGATATCGCGCGTGTTTCCCGGAGCCGACATCCTGGGTGTCGATGTTAAGCAGGAACAGATGGATGATTGCAACCAGTTCTTTAGCCGGATTGGCAAAGGCAGTAAGGTCCGATTCGAAGTAGCCGACCTGACTCAGTACAAGTTGGCCAACCGCTTTGACCTGATCCTCTCTATTGATGTTATGGAGCATATTGCTGAAGACGAGAAAGTGTTCGAAAATTTCAGCCAGTCTTTGCATAAGGGCGGAATGCTTCTGATTTCAACCCCGTCCGACCAGGGAGGTTCAGATAGCGATCATCACGAAGAATCTGGTATTCACGGCTTTATCGAGGAACATGTCAGAGACGGATACAACAGTGATGATATCACTGCAAAATTGCTTCGTGCCGGGTTTTCAAGGGTTGAAGTATCCTATACCTACGGAAAATATGGCTCCCTCTCCTGGAGATTGTCCATGAAATACCCCATTCAGATGCTTGGTTTCTCGAGGCTATTATACATTTTGCTGCCATTTTATTACCTGGTTGTGTTTCCCTTCTGCGCCCTGCTCAACTGTATTGATGTGAAAAGCGGCAATAAATCAGGCACCGGATTACTTGTAACTGCTGTAAAGTAATGGAAAACGGAGAATGGAAAATAATGTAACATGTCAGATAAATATAATGTCAATTTACTTTTATTCAATTATTTATATTTGCAACTCATGTCTTATATCTCATAACTCATAACTCATAATTACGATTGAACTTCTCCTTCTACATAGCCAGGCGATATCTCTTCTCCCGAAAGAAGACCAACCTGATCAACCTGATCTCAGCCATTTCAGTGGTAGGCCTGATGGTTGGCACAATGGGACTAATCATTGGATTATCAGGATTTAACGGGTTCGATTCGCTGATCAAATCGCTGTTTTCTTCCTTCGATCCCGAATTGAGAATTACAATAAAGGAGGGAAAGAATTTTTCAGTCAAAGGATCCGGGTTTGAAGAACTAAGGCACCTGCCGGATGTTGCATATTATGCTGAAATTGTGGAGGATAACGCCCTCCTTAGTTACAACGACCGCAATGTTTTCGCTACAATCAAGGGAGTGAGCGAAGAGTACCTGCAGTTTTCAGGCATAGACTCAATGATTATCCAGGGTGCGTTCAGGCTGAAGGACGCATCAAATAATTACGCAGTTCTGGGTGAAGGAATTGCCTACAACCTGGCAGTCGGGGTAAAACAACCGGAGCCGATCAGCGTTTATGTGCCAAAAAAAGGAAGGGCTTCATCCATTATGCCTTCGGGGAATTTCAATCAAAAATTTATCTATCCTTCAGGCATCTTCTCCATCCAGCAGGAGCTGGACAACAAATATGTGATCGTTCCGATCGGTTTTGCCAGGGAAATCTTTGAAATGCCGGAAAATGTGAGTGCCATTGAACTCAAACTGAAAAAAGGGGTTACAGAGAGTAAGGCAAAAGCTACCATTTCAGCTCTGCTAGGAGACAATTTTGAAATCAAAAATCGCTACCAGCAGCACGATTATCTTTATAAAACCATGCTTTCAGAAAAGTATGCTACCTATATGATTCTCATCCTGATCCTTGTAATTGCTTCGTTCAACATTATCGGCTCCCTTACCATGCTGATCCTGGATAAAAGAGAGGACATCTCCATTCTCAGCAGCATGGGAGCGGACAAACAAACCATAAGAAACATCTTCCTTTTCGAGGGGTGGCTGATTTCTTTTATTGGCGCGATAATGGGTACCCTGGCTGGCCTGGCACTGTGCCAGGCACAGATTTCTTATGGACTCGTTAAGCTTTCAGGAGGAGTATCCTCCTTTATCATAGATGCCTACCCTATGAAAATTATTTTTACCGATGTGTTGCTGATAGTAATCTCGGTTTCCCTGATCGGTTTTCTTGCAGCATGGTACCCCGTGAGGTTTATTTCTGAGAAGCTCTTCAGCGACGAAAATCATTGAAAAAGTAATGACTTGTGAGTTTTGAGGTGATTTGCCTGATCGGGTTTGTGCGAAGTACATTTAAAGCTATCCGGCCGACCTATTTATAATTTTCCCGAGTATTTCTTTAATAAGGCAATTGAAAACCTCAATAATACTTTTAACTTGCCTGATCCCATTATCCGACAACCACGCCGGTGAGCGCTTTAAGGGAAGGGAAATGGAAATCTGTTTAACTATCAGCACTCTTGCATCAGAAAATATTTTCCTATTTTGCACTTCTTTTACAACTAACCCTGAATTTATGAACAAAAGACTGGTATTGTGGTCAATAACCGTAGGTCTTGGCGGATTTCTCTTCGGAATGGATGTCGCTGTTATCTCCGGTGCCGAGCAGGCAATCCAGAAGTTATGGGGCCTGAGTGACTGGCTTCACGGAACAGCAATTGCCATGGCATTGTACGGAACTGCCTTTGGTGCCGCATTGGGCAATATTCCGGCCAATAAAATCGGGCGAAAAAAAACACTGATCTGGATTGGGTTCCTGTTCCTGGTCACTTCACTGGGAGCAGCTCTCTCAACCGATGTAAACCTGTTCATGTTCTTCCGATTTTTCAGCGGACTGAGTATTGGTGCTTCATCTGTTGTTGCACCAGTATATATTTCGGAGATTGCACCCCCGAAATACAGGGGACGCATGGGTATTTCATTTCAGCTGAATGTTGTTACAGGTATCCTGGTCGCCTATTTTTCAAATTTTCTGCTTCAGGGTGTTGGTGGAGTCAACGACTGGCGATGGATGCTCGGCGTAGTGGCAATCCCTTCACTTTTCTTTTCCATCCTGATGTTTTTTACACCGGAAACTCCAAGATGGCTGGTTTTGTATAAAAAAGACGATGAGGCAGCAAAAAGAGTGCTGGCACTGACCGGTGAAGCACATGACCACCTGATTGAAGAGATCAAAGCTTCCGGCTCATCCAACCATGAATCATTGTTCAACAAGAAATTCTTCAGGCCACTGGGGATTGCCTTCCTGATTGCCTTCTTCAACCAGCTTTCAGGTATCAATGCGATCATTTATTTCGCACCGAAGGTTTTTGAAATGGCCGGAATAGCCAGGAACAGCGCACTGCTTTCTTCAGTCGGAATCGGGGTTATTAACCTGCTCTTCACCGTACTGGGATGGTCACTTATCGATCGCTATGGCCGCAGGACCCTGATGTTCATAGGGTCATTCGGATATATTTTATCGCTGTCATTAATTGCAGCAACCTTTAACTCCGCAGACCACGGGCTTATTGTATACTTCGTGTTCATGTTTATTGCTGCACATGCCATTGGCCAGGGTGCAGTAATCTGGGTTTTCCTCTCTGAAATCTTCCCAAATTCAGTGCGCGCCAGCGGTACTTCCTTTGGCTGCCTGACCCACTGGTTTTTTGCGGCCATGATAACACAACTCTTCCCTTACTTTGCAACCAATGTACCAGGTGCGCTGATATTCGGATTTTTCGCTTTCATGATGGTGTTACAGTTGCTTTACGTCTGGAAGATCATGCCTGAAACAAAAGGTGTTGCACTGGAAAATATGGACATTTTTGAATGAAACCCTCATGAAAAAGGAATCACAAAATAATATGTATTTAACCTTGAGGGTTCCATGATTACATTCTGATATTCAATAAATTAACAATGATATTTACGAGTGAATTAAAGTTTTATTTCAAAAAAATCTAATTAATAATGTTAAAAATCAACTCCTTTCAGCATCTTGGCATACCTGTATCTGATTTGGAAAGGTCCGGGAAATTTTATGAGCGGCTGGGATTCAAAAACGTGATGGCCTCTCCGTTTGATATGAACGGAGACACAGGCCATGTTGCAATGATGGAGCAAAATGGCATGATCATCGAAATCTACCAGTTTCCTCCTGCAGAACTTGCCGAAATAAAAACCAGGAAGGACGGACACATTGATCACATCGCCTTTGATGTAGACGATGTTGATACAGCCTATGCCGAGTTAAAAAACAACTCATTTCAGCCACTTGAGGAACAACCGGTTTTTCTTCCCTACTGGAAGAACGGTTGCAGATACTTTACCATACTTGGGCCTGATGGAGAAAGACTGGAATTCAACCAAATCCTTTGATTGTATTTTTACGTTCAAGTAATTGACATTCTGATGTTTAATTAAATGAGACCGATCACGGTTCTCTGACTCATATTTTGTCCTCATTCCAGCATAACCAAGGGAAAAATAATCTTCCAATAAATGAAGAAATTATACAAAAGTCTTTATTTTCAAGTAATTGTGGCCATAATCCTTGGAATTATCCTGGGAGTATGGCAACCTGCACTTGGAGAATCCATGATGCCTTTGGGAGATGGTTTCATCAAGCTGGTGAAGATGATGATCGCCCCGATCATTTTCGCCACGATTGTTACCGGCATTGCGGGAATGCAGGATGCCAAAAAAGTGGGACGGGTGGGTATCAAGGCAATTGTATATTTTGAAGTGATTTCTACTATAGCCCTGATAATCGGGCTGATTATAGTCAATCTCATCAAGCCCGGCGCGGGAATGCACATTGATCCACTTACGCTTGACCAGACGGCCGTGGCTAAATACGTTAAAGCGCCCCAAGGACATGGAGTTGTGGATTTTTTCATGAATATCATTCCCGAGAACATTATCAGCGCATTGGCAGAAGGCAATATACTGCAGGTTCTACTATTTTCCATTCTTTTCGGATTTGCTCTTTCGAAAGTCGGGGAAAAGGGATCATCCATTCTCAGGGGTATTAAATCCTTGGAATCCGGGTTATTCGGTGTAATAAAAATTATCATGAAAGTCGCTCCGTTGGGTGCTTTCGGGGCGATGAGCTTCACGATCGGCAAATACGGGCTGGGCTCTCTCTCCTCCCTGGGATTATTGATGCTGTCTTTCTATACAACCTGCCTGTTGTTTATTTTTCTGGTTTTGGGCGGTGTGATGAAAATTGCGGGATTCAGGCTCTTTCGTCTGCTGAAGATCATAAAGGAGGAGATTTTGATTGTACTCGGTACTTCCTCTTCGGAGGCTGCCCTTCCCGGCTTGATGGAAAAAATGGAAGGGATAGGTTGTTCGCGGTCAGTGGTTGGACTTGTAGTTCCCACCGGATATTCATTTAACCTGGACGGGACTTCCATTTATCTTACCATGGCTGCCGTCTTCCTGGCCCAGGCAACAGGAACACCACTTGATTTATACCACCAGGTTACCCTGTTGCTTGTATTGCTCATAACTTCGAAGGGTGCGGCAGGAGTGACCGGTAGTGGTTTCATAACACTTGCAGCGGTTCTACCCATTGTCGGTTCCGTTCCTGTCGCGTCGCTGGCCTTGATTCTTGGTATAGACAGGTTTATGAGCGAGGCAAGGGCAATTACAAATCTGATCGGGAATTCAGTTGCCACCATTGTTGTAGCCAAATGGGAAAATGAGATCGATCATGAATCCTCAAGACATACGATAGGATAAAAACCAGCAGGAAATTTTTGATTTTCGACTGATGATTGAGGCCCATCAGAATTTGTTCTACTTTTTGTATATGTAACGGTATGTAATATAATAAATTACCAATTGAATTCGAATCCTGATTCGCGTATTCGAAAATTCAAAATCCAAGCTTTATCTTATTTCAGATCCGTCGGCAATGTCATCAGCGGGTACAACAAATACGAGTTTGCCTTCATGATTTTCAGCCATGAGGATCATTCCCTGTGATTCAATTCCCTTGAGGTTTTTTGGTGCAAGATTTACCAGGATAGAGACCTTCTGACCTATAATTTGCTCAGGATCATATTGTTCTGCGATTCCGGACACCACTGTACGCTGATCTATTCCGGTATTAATGGTCAGTTTCAGCAATTTTTTGGTTTTTGCCACTTTTTCTGCTGCAACAATGGTGCCGGTGCGAATATCCATCTTCGCAAAATCGTCGTATTCAATATTTGCCTTTGCCGGAGCAGTGGATGGCCCGGCTGACTCATTGGCTTTTTTGGTTTCAAGAAGTTTATCGACCTGGCGCTGGATGGCCTCGTCCTCAATTTTCTCGAAAAGCAGTTCGGGCGTATTGACCTTGTGCCCGGATTTCAGCAAGTCCCTTCTGCCCAGCTCATTCCATTGCAATTTTTCCATATTCAGGAAAGTACGCAGCCTGTTCATGGTGAACGGCAGGAATGGCTCAAAAGCAATGGTCAGATTGGCTGTCAGCTGAAGGCATACATGCATAATGGATTTTACCCTTTCAGGATTGGTCTTGAAGACTATCCAGGGCTCCATGTCGGCCAGGTACTTGTTGCCGAGACGGGCCATCTCCATGGCCAGCCTCAATGCTTCACGAAAATGGAAAGTATCGAGTGCCTTCTCGATTTCTATCCTCAGCTGACCAATGGCAGATAGGGCATCAACATCCTGTGGTTCAAGGCTTCCAGCCTCAGGAACTGTACCTTCATAATATTTATTGGTTAGCACGAGCACCCTGTTGACAAAATTTCCCAGGATGGCGACAAGCTCACTGTTGTTTCTTGTCTGAAAATCCTTCCAGGTAAAGTCATTGTCCTTGGTTTCCGGAGCATTGGCGGTAAGTGTGTATTTGAGCACATCTTCCTTGCCCGGAAAATCTTCCAGGTATTCATGCAACCAGACCGCCCAGTTGCGCGAGGTGGAAATTTTATCCCCTTCAAGGTTAAGAAACTCATTGGCAGGGACATTGTCGGGAAGAATATAGGATCCTTCGGCTTTCAGAATAACCGGGAAAATAATACAGTGAAAAACGATATTGTCTTTGCCAATAAAGTGAATCAACCTGCTTTCCGGATCTTTCCAGTATTTCTTCCAATCGGAAGTCAGCTCCTTGGTAGCGGAGATATACCCGATAGGAGCATCAAACCATACATAAAGTACTTTGCCTTCAGCGCCTTTCACCGGTACAGGAATGCCCCAGTCGAGGTCCCTGGTCACTGCCCGTGGATTCAGTCCGCCATCGATCCATGACTTGCACTGTCCGTAAACATTGGGTTTCCACTCCTTGTGCCCTTCCAGTATCCACTCTCTCAGCCATGATTCATACCTGTCGAGAGGAAGGTACCAGTGTTTGGTCTCTCTCATGACAGGGACATTGCCGCTAAGCATGGATTTTGGATTGATCAGGTCTGTGGCATTCAGAGAAGTACCACAGCTCTCACACTGGTCGCCGTATGCCTTGTCGAAACCACATTTGGGACAGGTTCCGGTAATATAGCGGTCTGCCAGAAACTGGCTGGCCTCTTCATCATAAAACTGCTCTGATGTCTGCTCAACAAATTCCCCTTTGTCATAAAGGGTTTTAAAAATTTCGGATGCAGTTTCGTGGTGTATTTTAGCGCTGGTGCGGGAATATACGTCGAAAGATATACCAAATTTTTCGAATGAATCCTTGATCATGCCATGGTACTTGTCGACAACAGCCTGCGGAGTTGTCCCCTCTTTTTTGGCCTTAAGGGTGATCGGAACACCGTGTTCGTCTGATCCGCCAATAAACAGGACATCCTCCCCTTTCAAACGGAGGTATCTGGCATAAATATCAGCCGGGACGTAAACTCCCGCCAGGTGGCCAATGTGCACCGGGCCGTTGGCATATGGCAATGCGGATGTGATCAGGGTTCTTTTAAAATTGCTCATTCGTTGGATAACTTTTATCTTCTCTTACATCAGGGTGCAAAGATACGAAAACGGGTTCATTTAGCGAAAAGGAAATGAGAGACAAGACATGAGAGATGAGACATAAGACATAAGACATGAGAGATAAGAGATGAGACATGAGAGATGAGAGATTCAGGATGGTTGACAATGGTTGCAGCAGCAATTTTTACCTTTTGCTTTTTCGAATGCCTCCTTCCCTTCGGAGACTGAAAAATAGATCAGGCCGGCAGAACCAATCGTATCAGCCCAGGAGAAGCCGGTAAGTTCATAAATCAGGCTGGATGCAAGCAGGATCAGGGACATATAAATACACACCCTTGTGCAATTGGCATCTGCTATAATAGGCTCAGAATGAAGCAATTTACCTGTTTTATTTTTTTCATTCATCAGCCACAGCATCACGGCAATTGAAATCAGGGAAATCACGACACCCCAGATTGTTGCTTCGGGTTTGTGATGGCTGATTATATTGACTGCTATGCCGGCCAAGAGTCCGACAGACAAAAAGTAGAAGGCAGTGCCTGTTATTTTAAGTGCGTTGACTTCAAGACTGCTTTTTGAGCTTGCCGGATTCCGACGGATTCGACGGATCATGATCGCGATCCCAATACCCGACATCACTTCAATAAAACTATCTACACCGAAGCCAAACAACGTCAGGGTTTCATCCTGGTAGCCCAAAAGCATGGAAATCAATCCTTCAATTATGTTGTAGAAAATTGTAAATAGGCTCAGGAAATAAGCCTTTCTGTATAATTTGTGTTCATCTTGTTCCATGTTCGAATCCAAAAGCCTGATGAGCCCTGGAAAAGCGAAAGTACAAAATTGGCGGATGCAATTGCAAAAAAATAGAATGGTTCTAAATAATAATTTAATAAGGAATTACCTGCAGTTAATTTTTCCAGGATTTTTCGCAATAACTTTTGAATGGCTATACAACCCTGTCGGAAATGAAGATTATATTTGCTTCTGATAATTTTTAAGCAGAGCTACTGAACACCAACAACCAATCACATGACATTTTTTGACAGCATCATTCTGGCCATCATTGAAGGACTGACGGAATTCCTTCCCATTTCCTCAACAGGACACATGATCATGGGGTCCAAATTACTGAACATTGACGGCGACTTTGTTAAAACTTTCGAAATATCCATTCAGCTGGGAGCCATTATGGCCATCGTAATGCTTTATGCGAAAAGGTTTTTGCAGAGTTTTACAATTTACCTGAAACTGGGTATCGCTTTTATACCTACCGGGATTGTCGGTTTTCTGGCTTACAAAACGATAAAAATGTACCTGTTTAATCCTTATGTTGTTGGCGTGGCGCTGGTAATCGGAGGAATAATCCTCGTGCTGATTGACAAAAAAGTTGTGGCAAGGGAGAGCAAGACACTCGATTTGGAATCCATCTCCTACAAACATTCATTTTTTATCGGATTGATCCAGTGCATTTCCATGATACCCGGTGTTTCGAGGGCAGCTGCCACCATTATCGGTGGAGTTTTCAACGGACTTGATAAAAGGCAGGCAACAGAGTTTTCCTTTCTCCTGGCTGTCCCGACCATGTTTGCAGCAACCGGTTATGAACTTATCAAAACCCCCATCCATTTTACATCGCATGAAAATACCCTGCTTGCCATTGGATTGGTTGTAGCATTTATTTCAGCGTGGGCTGCAGTAAAAGTCTTCATCAAACTGGTGGAGCATTACGGATTCAAATATTTCGGATACTACCGGATCATTATAGGACTGCTTTTCCTGCTGTTTATCAGGTTTTAGGAATGTAACAATCAGATCTTATTCCTACACTCCGGAGAACAAATAACACAGGTAATTGCTCCAATTTTATTCCTTATATATTCTTAAATAATTAACTACTTGCGTATGAGATTTCTGTCATCCGGTTTACTCCTCTTGCTTTTTATCTCTTTTTCCATAAAGCTGCAGGCACAGGAAAAGTCCCAGTGGCAGGCAAAAGTTACGGTCGCTCCTGAGCTCCGGAAATCAATGAACAGAGGCGGAAGAATGCTGTTTCGTTTTTCTTCACAATACCATAAAGAGTCGCACCTTTCCAGTTCATTAACAGTAGGTTATACTTCCCCTGAGTGGGACGGCTCTTCATCTTTTACATTAAAGTCTACCGACCAGGGCATATTAAGTGCCGGAACTTTCCCGGCAACGGGAAAAGTCTACTGCCAGGTAGTCTATAAGAACAACCTGGACGATGCCCAGGAGAATGCTCCCGGGAACTGGTTCAGTGATGTAGACTCCCTGATGCCCGGTTCAAAGGAAGCTTTCAGTCTTACCCTCTTCAAAGTCATACCACCGGCTGTTCTTCCGGAACATAAATTCGTAAAATTCATTGAGATACAGAGCAAATACCTGACCGAATTCTCCGGTCATCCCCGATTTTTGATGGCCACTGTCCTGCTACCTTCAGGGTACTTCGACCACCCGGGCGAGAGCTATCCAATCTGTTACAGGGCTCCTGGGCTGAACGGCCGATTTACTTTTGTTGAGAACAAGCTGAAAGACAAGGAGTTTATAGATTGGTGGCTGTCCGGCACTGCGCCGCAGGTCCTATATGTCTTCCTGGATTCACGTGGGCCCTATGGAGATACCTACCAGGTGGATTCCGAAAACAACGGCCCTTGTGGGAAAGCCCTTACAGAAGAGCTCATTCCGGCCATCGAAAAGAAGGTCCATTACAATCCTGCCTCTAAAAAGCGTTACCTTGCCGGACTGTCAACCGGAGGATGGGTTGCTCTCGGACTGCAGATTTTTTATCCTGATTTCTTCGACGGAACCTGGTCTTACAGTCCTGATCCAGTTGAATTTGAACACTATGGACTGATTAATATTTACAAGGACGAATCCTTGTTTTACAATCGTTTCGGTTACCTTCAACCCGGAGTACGGACCAACTATGGAGAGCCAACCCGCGCAATGAAGGACTGGATACAGAGCGAAAACCTGGTGAGCCGATCAGGAAATTACCTGGTCTCCGGCGGACAGTTCGGTGCCTACAATGCTGTTTTCGGACCAAAGGGCAAAGACGGACTTCCCTCCCTGATGTTTGATCCGTTTTCCGGCAAGATAGACCATGAAATTGCAAGGCAGTGGGAAAAATATGACCTTAAAAAGGTTATGGAGAAGAACTGGAGTACACTGGGACCTAAATTACAAGGCAAAATCTGGATATGGACAGGCGATATGGACGATCTCTATTCCAATGTAGCTACCCGGTTCCTGAAGATGTACCTCGATTCGACAAAAAATCCGAAATCAGACGCAACAATTAAATTCACACCGATGGCAGGACATTGCGAAGAGTTTAGCGACGATGAGGTACTGAAGATGGTATGGAAGAAAGCTTCAGAAAAACAGGCCGTAAAATAGTCATTATCAAATGTTTATTATTATCAGTGTTATTTAATCAATATTCAGTAAATTTATCATCTATACGCTCTTGCGGATTTAGGACTTCATTAAACAATAACTTACATACCGATGAAAAAAATTCTGACAATCATCCTTTGCCTGGTCTTCGCCAGCACTTTTGCGCAAAACTCCGGTGACAACCAAAAATTCAGGGCGCCTTCTGTCCCATTGGTGGCCCATGATCCATATTTCAGTATATGGTCACCCGGGAACAGTCTGAACGATTGTGAAACAGTTCACTGGACCGGAAAGTACCAGCCACTTCATTCCATTTTACGGGTGGACGGAAAATCTTACCGCGTGATGGGAGCTCAGCCTTCAGAACTGGAACCACTCAGGCAAACCGGCGTTAAAATTCTTCCCACCCGTACTATTTACAATTTTCAAAATGCACAGCTGTCCCTTGAAATGATGTTTACCACGCCGGCACTGGTTTCAAAACCGGACATTTTATCACGACCCATAACTTATATTACCTGGAATATCAGTTCCCTGGATGGAAAAGAACATCTTGTACAGCTCTATTTCGACTGTGGTGCTGAAGTGGCTGTCAACACTCCGGATCAGTCAGTCCTATGGAGTGTGCCGGTTGTCAAAGGATTAAGCGCCCTTCAGCTGGGCAGTTCGGAACAACCTGTCCTGGGAAGAAAAGGGGATGATGTGCGGATCGACTGGGGATATGCCTACCTCGCCATTCCTGAGACACAACAGGCACAAATGCGCATTGGTGAGCGGAGAAAACTTTTTGCCGGTTTCATTTCCGACGGAAACCTTTCTGCAGGCGAAGAACTTACCCAGCCGCGAAAAGTAAGCGAAGGAAGAGTTACCATGGCCAGTACCTGGAATGTCGGAAAGGTCGGCAGCAAAAGCGTAAGTACGATGGCATTGCTTGCCTACGACGATGTGCTGAGTGTCCGTTATTTTGAATCAAAACTTGCTGCCTACTGGAAAAGAAACGGGACAACCATCAACCAGCTTCTTACTCAAGCATTAAATGAATATCCTTCCTTATCTGCGGAATGCGCATCTTTCGACAAAGAACTGGTGAAAGATCTCGAAGCAGAGGGAGGGCCCAAATATGCTACCATGACCTCCCTGGTATACCGCCAGTGCCTGGCAGCCCACAAACTTGTTGCAGATGCAAACGGCCAGCCCCTCATCTTCTCAAAAGAAAATTTCAGCAACGGATGTATGGCAACCATCGACGTGATGTATCCGGCCTCACCCTTCTTTTTCCTCTTCAGTCCTGCCCTCACCAAGGCTATGCTGCAGCCCATCTTCTCCTACGCCAAATCACCACGCTGGAAATTCCCCTTTGCACCGCATGACCTGGGTACCTATCCTTTTGCGACCGGTCAGGCTTACGGAGGGGGAGAAAAGACAGAGGAAAACCAGATGCCTGTTGAAGAAACAGGTAACATGGTCATAATGACCGCTGCATTGGCCAAAATGGAGGGTAACGCAAATTTTGCCAATGAGAACTGGCCCGTGCTGGAAAAGTGGTGTGAGTACCTGCTTGCTAAAGGCTTTGATCCTGAAAACCAGTTGTGTACTGACGATTTCGCTGGTCACCTGGCTCATAACATCAACCTGTCAGCCAAAGCCATTGAGGCACTGGGCTGCTATTCCATGCTGTGTGAGATGACCGGAAGAAAGGAAAAAGCTGCAGAAATCCGAAAAAAGGCTGAAAGCATGGCCGGAGAATGGATCAGGCAAGCCGGCGAGGGTGACCACACCAAACTGGCCTACGACCGGCCAGGCACCTGGAGTCAAAAATACAACCTTGTATGGGATAAAATACTGGGATTGAATCTATTCCCCAAAGAAGTACTGCAAAAAGAGATCAGGTACTACCAAAGCATCCAATCCGAATTTGGCTTACCGCTTGACAATCGTCAGCGCTATACAAAAAATGACTGGATTACCTGGACTGCAACAATGGCAGATACCAAAGAGGGATTCAGGACACTGTTTGATCCGGTTTGGAAATTTGCCAATACTACTCCTCAGCGGGTGCCTGTTTCTGACTGGTATATTGTTGACAATGCGTACATGGTTGGATTTCAAGCCAGGTCTGTAGTTGGTGGTTTCTTTATCAAAATGCTTTCAGACAAGCAGATGTGGGATAAATGGGTCAAAAAAGGATCGAATGTTTCCGGAACCTGGGCGCCTTTGAATCTTACAGCTACCACTCCGGAGAACAAATAAACCGTCCATCGTTTTAAAATACATGTATGAGCAGAAAAGTATTTACACTGGTTTCAGCATTGATAATTGTAACGTATGTTAATGCAAGCCAACCTGGAAGCCAGGCTTTGCCTTCCAATAAGATGGTAATATGGCATGCTTCCGCAGCAGAAAAATGGACAAGCGCCTATCCCATGGGAAACGGAAGGTTGGGTGCCCTCCTGTTTGGCGGAGTTTCACATGAAAAGATTGTTTTGAATGAACAGTCGCTTTGGGCAGGTTCACAAATCAACAACAACAATCCGGAGACCCTGAAACAGCTACCTGAAATCAGGCGACTGCTCTTTGAAGGAAAAAACGACGAGGCAATGAAACTCGCAACGCAATCGATGCTGGGGACTCCTCCGGAAATACGTTCCTACCAGCCGGTTGGCATGTTGGATCTCACTTTTGATATGGACAGCTCCCATGTTACTTCCTATCGCCGCGAGCTGGACCTCAGAACCGGGATAGCCAAAGTCACCTATACCTTGTCGGGAGTGACTTATGTAAGGGAGTGTTTCGTTTCAGCCCCTTCCGATGTTGTCGTCTACAGGATTTATGGGGGGAAAAACGGGAAAATCAATACCCGGATCAGGCTTAGCCGGGAAAAAGACGCCATAATCACCGCTACTTCTCCCGAAGACCTGGTAATGTCAGGACAGATAATGGACCAGGATAATCCAAAAAAAGGACCGGGAGGCGCTCATATGAAATTCGGAGCCTCTCTGAAAATCAGGCACAAGGGAGGAACAGTGACCATTGAGAATAACGAGTTAGTGGTAAAAAACGCCGGAGACTTGGAGTTATTAATCACTGCCGCAACTGATTACAATCTGAAGATGCTGAACTTCGACCGGTCAATTGATCCGGGTTCTAAATGCCTGTCTATCATGAAAAACGCAGGGTCACTCTCCTATTCGCAACTAAAACAAAAACACACCGAAGATTTTGGCAGGATATTCAACAGGGTAGATTTCAATATCTCCGGTAAAATTGACGACCAGATCCCCACCGACCAGCGCCTCAGGGCTGTCAGAGAGGGAGTTGCTGATCCTTTCCTTACCGAACTTTATTTCCAGTTTGGACGGTACCTGCTCATGAGCAGTTCACGGGCACCCGGAACGCTTCCCGCCAATCTCCAGGGACTCTGGAACCCGTTGATGAATGCACCCTGGAATGCAGACTTCCATACCAACATCAACCTGCAGATGAACTACTGGCCTTCCAACCCCTGCAACCTGGATGAATGCAACCGTCCGTTGACAGAATTTTTAAAGGAGCTCACCATTCCCGGGCGGGTGACAGCCAAAGAGATGTACGGTGCAGACGGCTGGACCATCCACCACCTGACTGATCCTTTCGGACGAAGCGGAGTAATGGATGCTGTACAATCAGGAATGTTTCCCATGGGAGGGCCGTGGATGACCCTTCATCTGTGGCAAAGGTACCAGTACACTGGCGACCTCAGCTATCTGAAGCAGGATGCCTGGCCGGTGATGAAGGAATCGGCAAAGTTTGTCCTGGGATTTTTGGTACCTGATCCTGAAGGGCATCTTGTCACTTCACCATCCTACTCTCCGGAGAACTCATTCCTGATGCCGGATTCGAATAAGAAAACAGCACTTACCTATGGACCAACTATTGATATACAAATCATTACAGAGTTGTTCAAAGCCTGTATCGAAGCAAGTAAACTCCTGAATGAAGATCCGGCCTTCTCCGTTCAGCTGGAAGAGACCCTGAAAAAACTCCCTCCTGTTAAAGTAAGCAAATACGGGACAATCCAGGAATGGATCAAAGATTACGATGAAGCAGAACCAGGTCACAGACATATGTCTCATCTCTTCGGTCTTCATCCGGGTACGCAGATTACCCCGGCGACACCTGAGCTTTTCGCAGCCGCACAGAGGACAATTGAACGCCGGTTAAGTTCTGGCGGTGGTCATACCGGCTGGAGCCGTGCCTGGATCATTAATTTTTATGCCCGGTTACTGAATGGAGATGAGGCATATAAGCACATTCAACTGCTGTTTGCCAAATCAACGCTTGATAATTTATGGGACAACCATCCGCCTTTCCAGATTGACGGTAATTTCGGAGCAACCGCGGGTATTGCAGAGATGCTCCTTCAGAGTCACGGCGGGCAAATTGTTCTGCTTCCCGCCCTGCCTTCAGCCTGGAAAGAAGGACACATCAACGGCCTCAAGGCTATAGGCAATTTTGAGGTATCCATCTCCTGGCAGGAAGGCCGGATGGTTTCATTGAATGTCAAATCTCTGAACGGTGGTAAATGCCGGCTTTGTTATGCGGGCCGCACAGCGGAGTTTTCGACCAAACCGGGGGAAATCCTCAGCCTGGATCATAACCTTGCATGTAAGAAAATTTAAAATTTCTATTGTTGAATTCTTTCAGGAATATCCGGGTTATTTCGGATGGTGGAGAAATTTATTCACCGTAAAAATGAACCATCCCGGCTGATCAATGAAGGACATATGACCGCTTTTCGGAAATATGACGTGAAGTGGTCCTGCTATCTTCTCTGGCATCTCCCGTGAAAGTGAAGAGTCACATTCGTCGTTGTCTCCTGCAATGATGATCGTCTGAACTTTTGTTGGCGGAAGCCTGCAGGTATATTCAGAAAATTGGAAGTTACCATCTGAAATAAATTCTCCATTGTATCCCCATATTTCACGAAATACATCCCAGAAAGGATTTCCAGCTGGATTTCCCAGCTTTTGAGATTTGCCTGAACCACGACTGTCAAGGAAGACAAGCTTATTCCTGCGGGCATGAGGCAGCAGGTAAGGAAGAAAATAGACCAGAGTGAGCCCATATTCTTTTCTAATATGAAACTCCGAAATGACTGGAACGTAAAAAAGCTAACTGATATCGGATCGCAAGTTATTCCGGAATATTTACCGGGATTTTTCGGTTCGCATCAGTGATTAAAAACAAACGAATTCTCCCGGATAATGGGATGAGTCAAAGAAACTTTTCCAACAACTAAGATGTACAACCATGAACGGATATGATGAGAACCGGCGCAAATTTCTGACCAAACTCGGGCTGACGCTGGGAGTGACTCTGACAGGGACCAAAGTAATGCAGGGAGAAAATGAGGCATCTGCTGATGTGCTGACAATCAGTGCGGAGCAAAAGACATTCATGCAAAATTATGAACGGTGGATGGACGATTTTATTGAAGTGATCAAATTTCAGAAGAAAGATCCGGAGAATCTTCAAAACAATATGAAAATTGTCGCCTTGTCGGATGAAGCCAAACTATTTCAGTCGGAGCTGATGGGATATATGCAGGACGAGAATTTTGCCCGTTACTACATGATCGCTACAGAAAGAATGACCCTGGTAATCTAATATTCAGGAAGAATCGGGCAAATCAGTCCACCACGGAACAGCTGGAAATTCGGGTGATACCAGGTTATCATAATTTAGAATTTTTTACCCGAATATTGAATTGTTCAATTTTTACTTCCCAACCGAACGGTCGGGTTATGTGATTTTTTTCTACGTTTGCACGTGAAGCGGACAATCCGGACTTATTGATTTATCAATGGCCAGCAGGAATTTTAAAGATGATGAACAAGCTCTTCGGAGTTTGGCTGCCGGAGACCTGGCAGCTTACCGGTATTTGTTTGATCATCATTTTGCTGATCTATGCAACTATATCAACATCTACCTTCATTCAAAAGAATTTTCAGAGGCGATTGCACTCGAAATATTCGAATTTGTCTGGGAGAAACGTGAATCATTGGTCATTAGGGTTTCTTTCAAATCATTCCTGTTTTCTTCAGCTAAAAATAAAGCTATCAGTCATTACAGGAAAGATCGCAAAACGATTTTCACCTCGCTTGATCAAATAGAATCAGTCGTTTCAGATGAACAGGATTCGCAGCAATTTTTGGAGGAAAAAGAACTTCGCAATTTTATTAAAGCTGCCATCAACCGGTTACCGGAGCAAAGCAGAAAAATTTACCTGTTGGCCAGGGAGGAAAATTTATCCCATAATGAAATTGCAGACCGGCTTGGCTTGACTTCAAAAACTGTGGAAAACCACGTAGGCATTGCCTTAAGAAAACTCCGTCAATCATTGAGGCCCTATTACAAGCAAATTTTTATGGGTTGGATACTCCCCGTTTTTCTCAGGTAAAATAATTGAACACTTTTCCTGATTCTGATATAAATTTGTATGAATGAATCAGTTGACTTCCGCTGCATTGATACGTTCTTTGCCTGATAAATAATCACTATTGGTTACCCCGGTTTTTAAAATAAAAAATCCGTTTGAACGATTGAGGGATTTTCTGTCTTTGTGCGACTCATAGATAGAAAGGAAAAAAATGTACATCCAAAATATACCGTGGGAAGCAATCTCAGCCAGGTTAAACAATGAGGCTGATACTGACGAAATGAAGCAGATCCAGGATTGGCTTGATTTGTCGCCTGATAATTCTTTGATATTGGAAGAGATATTAAATATCTGGACTGTCACAAGGATTTTACCGGAGTATTACACCCCGGATATGAACTATAACTGGAACAAGCTGATCAGTAAAATTAACTCCCAAAAAAATAAAGAATACCGTCTTCCTCCCCGGATGAAATATTTTGCAGCCGCGTCATTGCTAATTCTATTTTTTCTGGCTGGTTTAACCCTGGGTGACAAGTTAGGAACCCGGGAAAAAACAATTACCTACTCAAAGATCATTTCTCCCAAGGGGAGCAAAACCAGGGTTATACTTCCTGACAGCACCAAAGTGTGGCTTAACTCCGGTGCAGAGTTGTGGTATTCAACCGAATATACGGCACAAAACCGTGAAGTTTGGATGAAGGGAGAGTGTTATTTCGAAGTCGAAAAGGATCCGAACCATCCGCTGGTAGTTCATGGAACGAAAATACAGCTGAAGGTTCTCGGGACTACTTTCAATGTCAAGGAAGATGATAGCAGGGATTTATCCGACATTACGCTTCTGACCGGTAAAGTAAATGTCCTTGACCTTCAAAACAAACCAATTTCTGAACTGAGCCCAGGTCAGCAATTTATTTACCAAAACGGTACCGGGAAAGTCCAGGTTGCTGACAATCCCGAGGCACTAACATCCTGGATCAACAATATACTGATATTAAATAATCAGCCTTTCGAAGAGGTCATAAGATATCTAAATGGCTGGTATGGCGTTGATATACAAATTGATAAAACACTGTATTACCGGCATAACTATACCTTCAAAATTAAAACTGAAAGTTTACGGGAGGTACTGGAATTAATCAGCATGATTACACCCATTAATTACACAATCGAAGGAGAACAAGTGAAAATCAAATACAAACCAAAAATGTAGAAGGTAAGTTAAAACAAAACAGGAAGTGTGCGAGACTTCCTGTTTTCAAATTAGTTTTTTATTAAATCGAATTTTTACGCAGGGAATTTCAGAAAAAAGACGAGCGTAAAAGTCCAAAACTAAATCATTCAAAATTATGAAAAAAAACTCTTTGCGGGCGTGCCGTCGAAATCCGGTGGCACAAAAAATACTCTTAACTATGCGACTAACTCTTTTTTTGCTGGTAATGAGCATCATGAGTGCATATTCAGCCAGCTACGCTCAAAAAACCAAATTGAACCTTAGTGTTCAGAATGGGCAAGTAAAAGATGTTTTGGCCGAAATTGAAAGCCAGAGTGAATTCTTTTTCATGTACGACAATAACCAGGTAAATGTTGAACGGGAAGTCAGCCTTGAGGCTAAAGCCGAAAACATCGATATGGTTCTTGAAAGACTGTTTGATGGCAGCAATGTTAATTATAAGGTTGTCAACAAGCAGATTGTCTTGTTCCCTGAAACCGGTTCCGGAAATTCATCCCAGCAGGGAGGAACAGTGAAAGGGAAGGTTACAGATGGTACGTCTGCCCCGCTGCCCGGAGTCGCAGTCATCGTAAAAGGCACTACAATTGGTACGGTTACTGATATAGACGGAAACTACACCATTTCCAATGTGCCGCAAAATGCTGTCTTGCAGTTTAAATTTGTTGGAATGAAACCCCAGGAAATTCCTGTCGGCAATCAAAACAGCATCAATGTTACCCTGCAGGACGAGACAGTCGGTATTGAAGAAGTAGTAGCCATTGGTTATGGCACCGCCAAGAAAAGGGACGTAACCGGCGCTGTCGGTTCAGTCCGGGCAGAGACAATCGTCAGATCAAACCCGGTACAGCCTGCAAAAGCTCTCCAGGGGCAACTGGCAGGAGTGAACGTAAACAAGGTCAACTCCCGTCCGGGTTCTGACTATACCATAGACATCCGGGGAGTACACTCCATTAGTTTCAGCAGTGAGCCTCTGGTCGTCATTGACGGGGTAATGGGAGGAAAGCTTAACACACTGAACCCCAGCGATATTGAGACAATGGACGTATTAAAGGATGCTTCTTCTGCCGCCATCTACGGAGCACGCGGAGCTAACGGTGTAATCATTATTACTACCAAAAAAGGATCACAGGGGAAAACCAAAGTTACTTATGAAGGATATGTCGGTATGAAAGTCCCGAGCAACCTGCCCAACCTGATGACCGGTCCTGAGTTCTACCATGCTTACAATGATGTCGTAAAAGCAGAAAACCCTGCTGCACAGATTATATGGACCACTGCAGAACAAGCTAACGCAGATGCCAGGCATACGGTAAACTGGGTGAACGAGATTACTGACCCTTCTCCCCAAACAAGTCATGTTGTGGCATTGTCGGGTGGCAATGAAAATACTACTCATTATTTTTCAGCTGGTTACCTTAATGAAAAGGGAAACCTGCTCAGCACAGGCTACACCCGGTACAACCTGAAAGGAACTGTAGACAGTAAACTCAACAATGTTGTGAAGGTCGGTTTTAGTACCTATTATACCTACAGCATCCAGAATCTTGGGTCCAATGAGGCACTGCGAAGTTCATACAGGGCAAGACCACTCGGAACTATTCATTACGCCGATCTTACCAACCCTACCGAGACCAACGATAAAAACGTGGATGGATATGCTTTCTGGATGGGAATCAAAGACACACAGGTTCAGAACCCTATACTTGAAGTCAGGGCAAGTAACTACAAAGATGAGACGCGAATATCCAGTTTTCTTGGCAATGGTTTTATTGAGCTGACACCACTGAAAGGCTTGTCATTCAAATCATCTTTGTCTGCATCGGTATACAGCAGCCGCCGGGGTGTTTTCGCAGGAGCGGATTCCAAAGGCAGGCTCAACAAATTACCGTCTGCAAATAATCTTTTCAATTTAAATGGTTCCTATACATGGGATAACATCCTGAATTACAAATTCACAACGGGAAAACACAACATCAATTTCTCTGCTATCCAGAGTGCTTTGGCTGAAAGGTTTGAAACTTCAGGAACCCAGGTAGAAAATTTATCCTATAATTCAGACTGGTATGCCCTGAACACGGCAGCATTGATCAATGGTGTATCCAGCAGCCTGACCGAACGTACAATCATGTCCTTCATGGGAAGGGCTAATTATAGCTACAACGAAAGATACCTGCTCACAGTAACAGGCCGTTATGACGGATCATCCGTCCTTGCTGAAGGCAACAAATGGGCATTTTTCCCGTCTGTGGCACTGGCATGGCGGGCAGGAGATGAAGCATTCATCAAACAGCTGAATGTTTTTTCTGACCTTAAATTACGTGCAAGCTATGGAAAGGTAGGAAACGATGTTGTTGCACCTTATAGTACCCAGGCTTACATGAACAAAACAGCCTATGATTTCGGAGGAGTTGCTGCTTATGGTTATGCACCCAGAAACATCGGAAACTCCAATCTGAAATGGGAAAACAGCGCAGAGTATAACCTCGGATTGAACATGGGTTTCTTAAAAGGGAGGATTCTTGCTGATGTGGAAGTGTACAACAAAAAAACCAATGATTTGATCCAGAATGTCGCAATTCCAACATCATTAGGATATGGATCCGTAACGGCAAATGTTGGGAAGCTGCTGAATCGTGGTGTGGAAGTTACCCTGAACACTGTGAATATCCAAAAGAGCGATTTCAAGTGGACATCCACCCTCAACTTTTCAAAAAACCACAATGAAATTCTTGAACTTTACGGAGGTACTGTGAAACAGGATATTGCCAACAGCCTGTTTGTTGGAGAATCACTGAAATCCAATTATTATTACGAATTTGCCGGTATCTGGCAAACCAGCGAAGCAACTGAGGCAGCAAAATACGGACAAGTTCCGGGTTCTGTCAAGGTTGTCGACCAGAACAAGGATGGCAAAATTTCCTCTTCAACCGGCATCGACGACCGTGTTGTTTTAGGAAACCAGTTACCAAAATGGATGGCAGGTATCAACAACCTGTTCACATACAAAGACTGGGATTTTTCTTTCTTTGTCTATACCCGCCAGGGCGTACAATTCCAGAACTCTCTCCTTTCAGGAACCATGGGTGAACTGGGAAGCAACCGGTACAACCACCTGAATCTGAACTACTGGACTACCACAAATCCAACCAACGACTATTTCGGTGTCTGGCAGGCCAATCCTTACAGACAAGCCATTCAGTACAAGGATGCCAGTTTCTGGCGCATCTCTAACCTGACACTGGGTTACAACCTGCCCAAGTCGGCACTTAATAAGATTAAATTTAGCAATTTGCGATTCTACCTGCAGGGTAACAACCTGGCTGTCTTCTCGAAAGATAAAAATATCTGGATGGATCCGGAATTCAACTCAGGAACCTACCAGGACGACGTTCCCAACGCGACCTATCTTTTTGGTATAAGTGCATCTTTCTGATTTTAATGGTATAAAGCATAAAAAAAAAACAATGAAAAAATATAACATACAGAATTTCATCCTGGTAATGCTGTTAATTCTGATGGGCTCAGGGTGCAAGGATTTCTTAAAGGAGGAATCTATCTCAAATATCACTACCAATTCTTATGTAGTGACTGAAGCAGGCTACGAGGATCTTGTCAAGTCCTGTTATCCGCTGTTGCGCGATTATATTCTGAATTATCCACTGGCATTACCGGGTACCGACCTGTTTCAGGCTTCCAACTGGAACCAGAAAGTGGTCGGTGATGGTTCATATCTTGACCAGTACGATATCCGCTTCAGCTCGTCTGCAGGTGAAGTCCAGGCATTCTGGGATATACTTTACCGTAATATCGGCCGCACCAATGCTGCAATCGGACGTGCCGCCGACATCACCTTCGCCTTACCTGCCAAAAAAGAGGCACGTGTAGGTGAAGCCAAATTTATCCGCGCACTGAGTTATTTTTACCTGGTACAAACATGGGGCGATGTACCAATGCCACTTACTGAAACTGTCGCTGCCAACAAGAGCGTAGTCAGGGTACCTTCTGCACAGATATATACACAGATCATCAAGGATCTGACCGAGGCAGAAACCGCTCTTCCGGTAACTGCCACCGATTATGGACGCGTAACAAAAGGTGCTGCACAATTTTTGCTTGCCCGTGTTTACCTGACCCGTGGGTGGAATTTCAACAATTCTCTGGGCGGCCAGTCTACAGACTTCAAATCTGCCCTGGATTATGCAGACAAGGTTATCGCTGCCTATCCACTTGTTGCGCAGTATAAATCACTCTTTCCAAACCGTTCTAACAATCCGCTGACACAATATACAGGTGCACAGAATGACAAGAATTCTGAGGTAGTCTTTCCCATTCAGTACAATGCAGATGCTCTGACCAATGCAATGGAAATTCCATATCCAAGCACCTCAGCAAGGGAACCTGGTAATTATTACCATTCCATTTTCCCCGGAAACGGTGAATTGGTAGGTAATGCAGGAAGAACATCAGATTACAACCGGAGTCTCGGACAGAACCAGCCTACCCCTTCCTCCTACAGGTTCTTTGATCCTCAGAAGGACAGCCGCTATACCCATGATTTTGTCAATACAGTATGGGCGCTGAAGGCAGTTTCTAATTATGCCTACAGCTACACTGATGCAAATGCAAAGGTCAGTTATGCTGTTGGAGATACCGTTGCCTACTGGACAGCCTGGAATAAACCGGCTTCAGGAGCCCAAAAGGGTATTGATGAAGGTGGTACCAAAAAGTACGCCGTTATGAACCTCGATCAGATTATCACCGGGGTAATGGTTTCACGACTAACAGCAGCAACCCCTTCCATGTGGAAATTCTGGCAGCCGGGAATTACCTATGGCGATGGATACGGAACATTTGACTTTGCCCTTTTCCGCTCTGCAGAGGCTTATCTACTTGCTGCTGAAGCAATTCTGAAAGGCGCCGGCAATGGTACACTGGGTGGTGCCGATTTTTATTACAACAAGGTACTTGATCGTGCCGTTGGTGTTGGGGTCGATCCACAAAGAGCGAAATATCCTGAAGATCTTACCAATTTCGAAACAGTATCCTATAGAGCAACTCCGGCAACCATCACAATCGACATGGTACTGGACGAGAGCGGAAGGGAACTTTTCGGTGAATTCAACCGATGGTTTGACCTGAAAAGAACAGGCAAACTGATCGAGAGGGCCAAAAAATACAACTTCTGGACAAAGGCAAAAGGTGTACCTACTGAAAACAGCCTTTTGCGTCCGATTCCGCAAAGTGAAATTGACCGTTCATCCCCGCAAATCAAACAAAATCAGGGTTATTAATATACTTTTATCATCTGAAACGAAAAGGAGAAGAAGACCCAATCTTCTTCTCCTTTTTTCTTTATCCAATAAAACAGATTGGTTTCCGCCTGATAATGAGTTATTTTACCCTATAAATCCATTTATCTGAAGGAAAATGGCAAATAAAATGCAAAATACCGCAACCGGAATTGATACCTGTGAACCAGGCAAGATCAAAAAAAAAGAAATAAATGAAGCAAATCATGACCCTTCTTCTTGTAGTCTTAACATTGCAACTGTCTCACGCACAGAAATTTGACTATATTACTGCATTCCCGAATGAAAACCATCCCGAGATCGGCTACTGGTTCATATCACCTAACTTACTGTCGAATGACAGCTACCTGGTTCACCTGGACACCATAGCCCGAAAATGTCCCTATACCCTGCTCTTTCTGACTTCCCGCGAGGGTGCCAACTTCTATGATTATTCCCTGATGCATCCCGTATTTCAGAAAATCGTGACCGAAGCTCATAAAAAAGGATTGAAAGTCGGCCTTCAGCTTTGGGGCAATTACAAGGATAAGTCCTACGAGGGTTCCCAGCAGATGATTATTGAAAATGAAGTGCTGCTTGATCAGTCAGGGAATGCAGACATCACTGTGAAAGCAAAATATATCCGTTTCCCTGACCGGTTGCTGCATTCTGACCTGTTCAGGGTTTATGCATTCAGGAAAACCTCGGAAGGATTTTACGATCCCTCAACCCTGAAAGAAATAACGGGACAATGTGTAGCAACCACACCGGATAAGGAGACCGTCCAGGTCAGAATAAAAGGTGGAAATTCACTCAAAGGGCTTACAGCCTGCATCATGACGAATCAATTCTGCAGCCAGAGCAGCATGTGGGGTGATATTGAAATCAACGGGTTCGCTGAAGCCATGAAAGCTTATGCTGACATCCCGTTTGATGGTTTCGCACTGGATGAATACGGAAACAAGTTTGTTGCCAGGGAAGCAGAACTGAAACCGGGAGAGGCTTTCAGGGGCAGATGGTATTCGACCGCCATGGCAGCTGAATATCAAAAGGTTAAAGGTCAGTCATTGGAAAAAACACTGTTTGATGCAAGGTATGCACCTGCAGGCCATCCTGAAATCAGGATGAAAGCCATCAACGAGTACATGGAATTCATGCGGACCGGTGCTTTGCGGGTCGAGAGAGCAGTTAACCTCAAATCCAGGGAGATATTCGGTAATGACATTTTTAACGGCATTCACAATACCTATCACAACAGTTTAATCAACGATGAGATATGGGCCAACGGTATCGGCTGGTGGGATGCGCCTCGCGATTATGGCCAGACAGATGAAAAAACTCCGACCCCGACTCAGATGGGCATCGCCATGGCCCATGCCGGGAATGTCATGTACAACCAGTACTATGATAAAGACCTGGAACCCGTCCTGGTAAAGGCATTCAACGATCTCCGCTGGGGTATACGGACCCATTACCATGCGCTGAACGACAAGCGGCCACTGAGGTTTGACCTCGAATTTCCCGAGGCGATCACCGGAATCGGGAAAATAGAAAACTGTGCCCGGTTGCTCAACAAATTCAATCCATCCCTGCCAAAGATCGACCTGTTGGTAATTTTCGGCATGGAAGGACTGTGCAACTGGTATCCTGATGAATCAGTGAGAGGCATATACGACATCAACGATAAAATGGCAGTTGAACAAAAAGGGCTCGAAATCTGGAATGCCGGGTATCTGAATGCTGTTGTTCCATCTGATCTGATTGTCAGTGGCAAGCTGAAAATAGGGAAAGACGGTAAACCGGTGATGAACGGGCACTCTTTTGATGCCATACTCTACCTGAATCCGCAATATGCCAGGGAGCCCGTACTGAAGTTCCTGGAAGAATATGAAAACAGGGGAGGAAAACTGATGTTGAATGGATTGGCAGATCGTGATTTCAAAGCACAAAACATAACTAAAAGATTCAAAGCTATTTATGAAAAGGCTACAGTGAAGGGCTATTCTCTTGAGGGACTTTCCCGGCTAGGAATTTTGGCAAACAGGTTGCCGGATGGCTGCAGAAATGAAGACGGGTCCTGCGTTTTCACAGACCGGAATTCACTGGTGACAAGTGCCATAGCCAAATTCAGCATTGACATGGATGGAGACCTATATTCAGGCACTTACAAGGGCATGGCAATCATTGATGCGGATAAAAAGTCCGGACTGAAAAAATTTGCCGCTACCGGTTTTACTGAACTGGGCATGAACGGGAAAACAATACTGTCATTCGGTAAGCCGGTAGATATTTTTATCGAAAGACAGAATGGAAAAATTAAAATAATTGTGGCTGACGAATCAAAATCCATCGTTCCAACGATTAATACACTTCAACAATGAGAACAAATATTTTGATCTTATCAATCTTTGTCATCCTGGTAACGGGTTGTTCGAAGCAAAAGGGAGAGGTAATCACCTCATTCGGGGCAAAAGCTGACGGAATAACAAACAACACAGCCGCCATACAACGTGCAATAGATAAGGTTTCTGCTGCCGGCGGCGGTCAGGTAAGTGTTCCCCCGGGAATCTTCATGACCGGAACCCTCTTCCTGAAATCAGGAGTGGATCTTCACCTGGAACAGGGAGCCTGCCTGCTGGGCACAAATAATGTAAGTGATTATATATCAACGGGAACAAGGCCTGCACTGATTTTTGCAAAAGACCAGAAAAATATTTCAATTAGCGGTCCGGGCATCATTGACGGACAAGGACAGGAACTCATGCTTGATATCTTCAAAAAACTCAGGAGCGGGGAACTGAAACAAGACAGCCTCTGGTTGTTAAAAAGACCTGAAGTCGGCCGTGCTCTTGTGCTATTGTTTTATTCCTGTACCGATGTCAGCGTGACGGGAGTTACCCTGAAGAACGCCTCCAACTGGGTACAGGATTACAAGGAATGCACGGATGTTAAAATCGACCGGATCACAGTACAGAGCACTGCTTACTGGAACAATGACGGACTGGATGTGACGGACAGCAGGAACGTTAAAATAACCAACTGTTTCATCAATTCGACTGATGATGGTATTTGCCTGAAATCGGAAAAACCGGGATCTGCCTGTGAAAATGTGCTGGTAGACAGTTGTACCGTAAGGTCCAGCGCCAATGGTTTCAAACTAGGCACGGCTAATGCAGGAGGATTCAGAAACATCACAGTGCGTAACCTTACAGTTTTTGATACTTACCGTTCTGCTATTGCCATAGAGTCTGTTGATGGTGGATTTTGCGATAATATTGATATTCAAAATGTTGTCGCTAAAAACACGGGCAATGCCATTTTTATCCGACGCGGTCACAGGAACAAAACCGGTGAAGTTGGCACACTCAGGGGAGTTTACATCGCCAACCTGAAGGCAGATATTCCATTGTACAAACCGGACCAGGGTTATCCAATCGAAGGTCCACCTGATCACCTGAAACCCGGAGTAGACAAGATGCCGGTACGTCCCTCCCACTTTCATATCTACGGTCATCCGTTTTTGCCCTACAACCTGGTACCTTCTTCCATTGTGGGAATTCCGGGCTACCCGGTACAGGATGTAACCCTTGAAAATATTGAAATTACTTATGGTGGAAGGGCAAGCAAGGAGATCGCCTGTATTCCCCTGAAAGCCATAACTTCCGTTGATGAAAACATTGCCGGTTACCCGGAATTCTCCATGTTTGGAGAGCTGCCGGCCTGGGGCTTTTACCTCCGTCATGCAGAAAATATCAAAATGAAAAACGTGAAAGTAAACTACCGTGAAGCAGATTTCAGACCCGCAATTGTTGCAGATGATGTTAAAAAATTAGTAATGAATAATATAGAAATACCTGAAGCGATTGAAATGCCAATTATACTGTTTAACAATACCACAGACATCCAACTCGAAAATCTGAAAATTCCTGCAAGCGAAGAGAAGGGAATTTTCAAAACCAACATCAAATAAGAAAGGATTAATGTAGCTTTGGTTATCTCTTTTGAAAAATGTTTTTAACCAAATTATTTTCTCCTTAAGTATCCATTCTATGAAAAAATTTGTTCTGCTGTTGGCAATTTTAATGTTGGCAATTTTCATCACCAATGGCCAGCAATTTCCATTCCGCAACACATTGCTTCCTGTTGATCAGCGTGTTGATGATCTCATAAGCCGGCTTACGCTTGAAGAAAAAGTAAAGCAGATGATGGACAAAACACCGGCTATCGATCGTTTGGGCATCCCGGTTTACAACTGGTGGAACGAAGCCCTGCATGGTGTTGCCAGAACAGGCCTGGCTACGGTTTTCCCCCAGGCCATAGCGCTGGCGGCAACTTTCGATGAAACTGCGATGTACGAGACCTTCAGCATTGTCAGCGATGAAGCCCGTGCAAAATATCACGAGTACCAAAAGGGCAAGGAATACGACCGGTACAAAGGCCTGACATTCTGGACACCCAATATCAATATTTTTCGGGATCCCCGCTGGGGAAGAGGCATGGAGACTTATGGCGAGGATCCTTACCTGACATCCAGGATGGGGCTTGCCTGTGTCAAAGGATTACAGGGGGATGATCCCAAATATTTTAAAAGTTTTGCCTGTGCCAAGCATTTTGCTGTTCACAGCGGGCCGGAGTCCAACCGTCACAGTTTCAATGCCAGGGTTAGCGACCGTGACTTATGGCAAACCTATCTACCTGCCTTTGAGACACTTGTAAAGGAGGGAAATGTTCAGCAAGTCATGTGTGCCTACAACCGTTTTGAGGATCAGCCCTGTTGCGGAAGCGACCTGCTCCTGGTCGACATCCTAAGGAACAAATGGGGTTACAAGGGTATCGTGGTTTCGGATTGCGGTGCCATTGATGACTTTTATAAAAAAGACACCAGGACCAAACGCCATGAAACTCATCCTGATGCGCAGACAGCATCTTCCGATGCTGTATTGCATGGCACTGATGTTGAGTGTGGCAGCAGCTACAGAAGCCTGATCAGTGCTGTTCAAAAAGGCCTGATTAAAGAAAGTGATCTCGATGTATCCCTGAAAAGACTTTTCAAGGGTAGATTCGAACTTGGCATGTTCGATCCTGACGACATGGTAAAATGGGCTAAAATTCCTTACAGCGTTGTAGATTGTCAGAAACACAAGGACCAGGCATTGAAAATGGCAAGGGAAAGTATGGTCCTGCTAAAAAACAAAAACAACATACTGCCTTTGTCCAAAAACATTAAAACCATCGCCGTAGTTGGTCCGAATGCAAACGATTCAGTCATGTTATGGGCCAATTACAATGGATTTCCATCAAAAACCACTACTATTTTGCAGGGGATAAAAAATAAAATGCCCAAATCCTCGATAATTTATGAAATGGGATGCAGTCATGCAGGCCAGGTCTATGCCGACAGCCTGAATATGGCTGTTTCAAAAGTCAGAAATGCCGATATCATCCTCTTTGCAGGAGGTATTTCACCCAGGCTTGAAGGTGAGGAAATGAGAGTAGCAGTGGAAGGTTTTAAGGGCGGAGACCGCACCAATATTGAGATTCCCGCGGTTCAGAAGGAGATGATCAAGCTGCTGAAGGCCACAGGTAAGCCGGTAGTTTATATTCTTTGCACCGGCAGTGCCCTTGCTCTGAACTGGGAAGAAGCCAATGTTGATGCCATACTCAACGCCTGGTACGGGGGAGAAGCCGCCGGAACGGCAGTGGCTGATATCCTTTTCGGCGACTACAATCCAGGGGGCAGGCTGCCTGTCACATTTTACAAAAGCATAGATCAGCTTCCCGATTTTGAGGATTATTCTATGAAAGGCCGTACCTACCGCTACATGACCCAGGAACCTTTGTACCCATTCGGTTATGGACTCAGTTACACAAAGTTCGAATACAAATCAGCCGTTTTATCAAAAGCCCAGATTTGCAAAACAGACCATGTCACACTGACTGTCGAGGTACAAAATACAGGAAAACGCAACGGAGAAGAAGTGGTTCAGGTTTATCTGAGAAATCCGAACGATCCGGGAGGTCCCTTAAAATCACTGAAAAGCTTTAAGAGAGTGCCTTTGAAAGCTGGCGAAAAGCAGAAAATCAGCTTTGTTCTGGCCCCTGAAACATTCAATTCATTCAATGATCAAACACAGAAATTTGAAGTAATTGCCGGAAAGTATGAATTGTTATGCGGAGGCAGTTCCGACAATAAATCACTCAAAACAGCAAAGCTCGAAATACAGTAATGCAAAACCTTAATTAGACAAATTCTAAAGAACCAGTATGTTATGAAGAACATTTTCCTGATTTTATCGGTGGTATTGCTGTTCACCTCATTTTTACCCCTTAAAGCAAAAGATTTTAGGCCGAATAAGGTAGTACCCTCCCAAAAACAACTCGATTACCAGTCGATGGAGATGGTTGGATTCATCCATTTCAACATGAATACATTTACCGACAAGGAATGGGGGTACGGAGACGAATCTCCCGCATTGTTCGATCCCAAAAAGCTGGACACAGAACAGTGGGTGAAAGCAGCCAAAGATGCCGGGATCAGGGAGTTGATTCTGACAGCCAAGCACCACGACGGATTCTGCCTCTGGCCAAGCGCCTATACTGAACATTCTGTCAAAAACAGTCCTTACAAAAATGGCAAGGGCGATATTGTAAAGGAGTTTACAGATGCCTGCGCCAAATACGGAATAAAAGCGGGGTTGTATCTTTCGCCGTGGGACAGGAATCATGCCGGGTATGGCACACCGGCCTACATTACCTACTACAAAAATCAACTCAGGGAGCTGCTGACCAACTACGGGAATATTTCCGAGATGTGGTTCGACGGGGCCAATGGAGGTGACGGATATTACGGGGGCGCAAGAGAGATCCGCAAGATTGACAAGCTATCCTACTACCCCTGGAAAGAGATAAGAGAGATTGTTTACCAACTTCAACCGGGAGCATCCATCTTTTCGGATGCAGGACCCGACAATCGATGGATTGGCAATGAACGCGGCATCGCAGGCGAAACTTTCTGGAGCATGATCGATACGGATAAACTGATAGTGGGTGACAGCGACAGTGATTACCTGAATTCAGGTGACTACTTCGGAAGTGCCTGGGTTGTAGGCCAGTGTGATGTTTCTATCAGAAAAGGCTGGTTTTTTCATGCCTCCGACAATGAAACCGTAAAAACTCCCTCACAACTTGCAGACCTATATTACAAGTCTGTTGGCCGGAATGCCGTTTTTTTACTCAATATTCCACCCGACCGGGATGGTCTTTTCGCATCAAAAGATGTTGCCAGCATGAAGAAATTCAGGGAAATACTCGATAAAACGTTCAGGGAAAATTTCGTGGCCAAAGCAAAGGTGAAGGCCACCAGCGTTTTCTCGGGTTCCGCGGAATACAGTCCGGACAACATGACAGACGCCGACCTGGAGAGCTTTTGGGCTGCAGGTGAAAGTCAGCGGACAGCATCCCTTGAAATGGCTATTGACAGTACGAGGAAATTTGACCGTATCCTGCTGCAGGAGCCGGTCCGGTTTGGGCAGAGAATCGCTTCATTTGATATCCAGGTTTTGCGATCAAAGGGATGGCAGACCATAGCCAGCGGTACCAGCATCGGCTACAAAAGGTTACTGAAAATCACCCCGATTTCTGGCAGTAAAATCAGGATAAACATCTGGGAATCAAACAATACACCTGCCATTTCCAATTTTGGCCTGTACAAAGCCGCAAATGGAGATACTATATTCTAATACTTTGGATTATTGACAGTTGACAATGTCCAATAATTTCTGTCACCGATATTTGAATTTACAATAAATCAGGATACAGATTATTAATTAGAATCATTTTAAGTAATGCTTGTGTTTTTAAATAATTAACAACATCAACTATTCTCTTAATTGTCAACAGTCAATTGTCAATTGTCAATTTCCTTAAATATTCAGTGCCGATGAGAAAAGAGATTCTATCCTTCTTCCTTTTTTTGATTGCCTTTTCAGTTTTAGGCCAGGGAGCGAAGAAACCTGCCGATTACGTCAACCCGTTTATCGGCGCCAGTACCAGTTGCAAACCACCATTCGACTGGGGAAAAACGTTTCCCGGTGCGGCAACCCCCTTCGGGATGGTGCAGGTAAGCCCGAATACCATCACAGGTGGTGACAACGGGTCAGGATACAGCAACGAACACACCAGTATCGAAGGCTTTGCATTCACCCAGATGAGCGGTGTCGGATGGTATGGTGACCTTGGTAATTTCCTGGTGATGCCAACTACCGGTCCTCTCAGGACTTCCTCCGGGAAAGAAAACTCCCCGTTAAAGGGTTACCGGTCACGGTTTGACAAAAAGAGCGAAAAGGCATCAGCAGGATATTATGAAGTGTTACTGAGTGATTACAATGTCAAAGCCCGGTTGACAGCTGCCCCGCACAGCGGAATAATGAAGTTTACCTTCCCGGCGAATCAGCAGTCACGCATCCAGGTAGACCTGGCCAGGAGAGTCGGGGGTACTTCAACTTTACAGCACATAAAGGTAACAGACGAAAACACCATTACCGGTTGGATGCAATGCACCCCGGAAGGCGGAGGCTGGGGCAATGGGAGCGGTCATCCTGATTATACGGTTTATTTCTGCGCCAAATTCTCAAAACCATTGAAAAACTATGGAATCTGGTCGGCAGATATCCCCGATGGAATTAGCAGAAAGCGAGAAGATGTTGGCAGCGCCTCTTACCAGAAACGGATCTCCGAAGCAAAAATCACCAGGAATATGAAGGAATTCGAGGGGAAACACCTTGGTTTCTTTACTGAATTTTCAACGAATGCCGACGAAGAAGTGCTCCTCAAAGCCGGGATTTCCTTCGTCAGTGTTGAAGGAGCAGAAAAAAATCTGAAAGCGGAGATTCCCGGATGGAATTTTGATGAAACAGCCGGAAAAGCAAGGGAATCCTGGAACAAGGCGCTGGGAAACATGACCATCCAAACCAAAAATGAGGATCTGAAGGTCATTTTCTATACCGCCCTTTACCATACCATGATTGATCCAAGGGCATATACCGATGTGGACGGTAATTATACAGGAGGTGATAAAAAGACTCATCATACGGATGCATTTACCAAACGTACAATTTTTAGCGGATGGGATGTCTTTCGCAGCCAGATGCCTTTACAGACCATCATCAACCCGTTAATGGTCAGCGATATAATCAACTCCCTCGTTACCCTTGCAGATGAGAGCGAAAAAAACTACCTGGAGCGCTGGGAATTTCTGAATGCATACAGCGGATGCATGGTGGGAAACCCGGCTGTATCTGTCCTGGCGGATGCCTATGCGAAGGGTATCAGAAATTATGATATTGAAAAAGCGTACAACCTGGCTAAGAACACCTGTGAAAAATTTGGCAATGGCACGCTGGGCTATGCGCCAAAATCCGTCTCTGAAACCCTGGAATATGCCTACAGCGAGTGGTGCCTCTCGGAACTTGCCCGTCAGCTTGGAAAAACAAAAGATGAAGAGCTGTACAGGAAAAGGTCTGAATCGTACAAAAATATTTTTGACAAGCATTATAACTCTTTCAGGCCACGATTAACCGACGGGAGCTTTGTTCCCTGGCCTGAAAAAGGCAGGCTGAAATTCGGATATGGCACTGTCGAGTCAAATCCTTACCAGCAAGGGTGGTTTGTACCACACGATGTGCCAGGAATGGTTGCCCTAATGGGAGGAAAAGATTTGGTAATCAAAGATTTAAACAATTTTTTCGAAAAAACGCCCGCCGATTTTCAGTGGAATGAGTACTACAATCACTCCAACGAGCCAGTTCAGCATGTCCCTTACCTTTACAACCGGCTGGGGGAACCGTGGCAGACCCAAAAATGGGTTAGGTTTATCTGCGACAAGGCTTATTCGGTAAAAGGATTGATTGGTGATGAAGATGTGGGCCAGATGTCAGCCTGGTATGTCCTTTCTGCCTGCGGGATACATCCCTTATGCCCGGGAGAAACACGCTTTGAGATTACCAGTCCGACATTCGACCGGACAGATATCCAGACCGGCGCAAACAAGACCTTCACCATCATTGCCCTGAACAACAGCCCAGAAAATATTTACATTCAGTCGGCCAGGCTGAATGGCAATCCGTATGGTAAGTGCTACCTGGACTACAGGGACATCATGAACGGAGGAATCCTGGAATTGACAATGGCAAATCAGCCAAATAAAAAATGGGGAATTGATGAATAAGAAAATTAACAAAAGGAATTTCCTCTGGCTGATGCTGCTTTGGATGATAACAGGATCCTGTACTGAAAAGACGGAAAAAGTATGGCTGGATGAACTGAAAATAAAGTCCTTTTCAGAAGGTGTTCCTTCCATATCTCCCGGGAAATGTGCCTCCGGAGATTCCTTGCGGCTGGGAGGAAAATTTTACCAGAGAGGAATCGGAGTACAGTCGGTCAGCGTACTTTCTTTTTACCTCAACGGCAATGCGAGAAAATTCAGTGCGGTTGTAGGACCTGATGACAGCGGCAACAGGGAGGTTCCGGTTACCTTTTACGTGATCGGCGACCGGAAGATACTGTTCGTGAGCGGCAAAATGAAAGTGGGGGATGCCCCCAGGAATATCAGTTTAAATCTGAAAGGGATCAAACGCCTGGGCCTGTTGGTAACAGTTGAGGGAGACAATCCCCGCAAGGCTTATTCCGATTGGGCAGATGCCCAAATGGTGATGATTGAAAACACACTCCCGGAAACAATTCCCAACACCGATGAAAAGTATATTCTGACTCCAAAACCGCTTCAAAGCCCCAGAATCAACTCTGCAGGAATTTTCGGCGCTACTCCGGGTAATCCGGTCCTCTACGGCATCGCGGCTACAGGTCAACGCCCGGTCAGTTTTACTGCGGATAATCTTCCTCCCGGACTTGCCCTGGATTCAAAAACCGGGATAATATCTGGAAAAATCAAACTGGCAGGCACTTACGACGTAACATTAAGAGCCAAAAACAATTTTGGGGAAGCTACAAAACAATTAAAAATTAAGATTGGTGAAACCATCGCCCTGACACCTCCGATCGGTTGGAATGGCTGGAACTCGTGGGCCAGGGAAATCGACCGTGAAAAAGTAGTTGCCTCAGCCGATGCAATGGTCAAAATGGGGTTGAGGGACCACGGATGGACCTATATCAACATCGACGATGCCTGGCAAGGCCCGCGCGGTGGGAAATTCAACGGGATACAACCGAATGAAAAATTTCCTGATTTCAGGGGTATGGTTGATTACATCCACTCTCTGGGACTTAAGGCCGGAGTATACTCCACCCCCTGGATTACAAGCTACGCGGGTTATACCGGGGGTTCATCTGATATTGAAAATGGGGCATTCCCTGATTCAGTAAAAAACAACAAAAGGGCATACAGGTATATCGGAAAATACAGGTTTGAGACCAATGATGCGCTCCAAATGGCAGAATGGGGAATCGATTACCTCAAGTACGACTGGAAGATCGACCTTAACTCAGCCGAACGCATGTCCGCTGCCCTGAAGAATTCCGGTAGGGATATTGTTTACAGCCTGTCAAATTCCGCTCCATTTGCGAATGCTTCCAACTGGTCTGGGGTAGCTAACCTCTGGCGAACCGGTCCTGATATCCGTGACAGCTGGCTGAGTCTTTACATTTCCTCTTTCACCATTGACAAGTGGGCGCCATTTGGTGGCCCTGGACACTGGAATGATCCTGATATGCTGATACTTGGCAATGTGACGACTGGCACAGAACTCCACCCGACCCGCCTGACTCCGGATGAACAATACAGTCACGTCAGCCTGTTCAGCCTGCTCTCCGCCCCATTGCTCATTGGATGCCCGATTGAGCAACTGGATGATTTTACCCTCAACCTGCTCACCAACGATGAAGTGATTGAGGCAGACCAGGATCCGCTAGGTAAACCTGCACGGTTGATGGCCGAAGAGGACGGAATTCAAATATGGCTCAAACAGTTTGAAAATGGTTCACTGGCAGTGGGTTTGTTCAATGTTGCAGATTTTGGAAAGAGCCCGCAGTCCTATTTTCGATGGGGAGATGAAGTTCCAAAAGCCTTTACTTTCAATTTCACCAAAACCGGGCTGACAGGAAAGTATAAACTACGGGATTTATGGAGACAAAAGGATCTGGGTGAGTATGATGGTTCGTTTAAAACAGAAATCAGGCACCACGGAGTGGTCTTGTTAAAAATGGAAAAAATCTGACAAATGACAACTGAACTATTACTTTTTAAGATAAAAGTGAAGCATTTGAAAACAAATTTGACTCTCTAAATCATGTCCATAATCTTTAAACTCTCCCTCCTCCTCTCCCTACTCCTAATTTTTGGATCCTGTTCCGAGAAAACATCCACTGTCTGGGTGGACGATCTGAACTTAGTGGCATTTTCGGAAGGAATTCGTCCGGTCAAGGCAAAAACCAACTACCTGGCAGATACCATAACCATCGGTGGAACACAATATAAGAGGGGATTTGGTTCAATAACGACTGCCGTGTTTCCATTCAACCTTAACGGCAATGCAAGACGGTTCACTGCGGAAGTTGGCCCTGATGACAAGGGGAACAAAGATGCTCCTGTAAAATTCTTTGTCATTGGCGACAGGAAAGTACTGTTCGAAAGCGGTGAAATGAAGGCTGGGGACAAGGCTAAGAAGGTTGACCTGAACCTGAAGGGCGTCAGGCGGCTGGGACTACTTGTTACAGACAATATCGGGGGGTTGAGGAACAACCGGACATATTGCGACTGGGCGGACGCAAAATTCGAAATGGTTGCCGATAGTATACCGAAACTTATTCCGAATCCGGATGAAAAAATGATTCTTACTCCCGAACCTCCCCAAACACCCAGGATCACTTCTGCACTGGTTTTTGGAGCGACTCCGGGAAACCCGTTTTTGTACACAATAGCTGCCACGGGCAATCGCCCCATGCAGTATTTCGCTGATAATCTGCCAGTTGGACTGAGGTTAGACTCCGCGACAGGAATTATTACCGGGAAAGTGAGCAAACGGGGAATCTATCCCACAACCTTGATAGTTAAAAATGAGTTTGGAGAGGCATCCAAAATACTGAAAATAAATATTGGAGACACAATATCACTGACACCCCCGATTGGCTGGAACGGATGGAATTCCTGGGCTGAGAAGCTTGACAGGGAAAAGGTGATCGCCGCTGCTGATGCGATGGTGAATACTGGGCTGAGAGACCACGGCTGGAGTTATATCAACATCGATGATTCGTGGCAGGGATTGCGCGGTGGTATACTGAACGCACTTCAACCAAATGAAAAATTCCCGGATATCAAAAAAATGGTTGATCACATCCATTCCCTCGGATTAAAAGCAGGAATCTACTCCACCCCTTATGTTTATAGTTATGCAGGCTATGTGGGAGCCTCCTCTGATTTTGAAAGAGGCGGTGAAAAACATGAACCCGTCAAGAAGAACAGGCGCTCTTCAGCCCTGATCGGGAAATACCGGTTTGAGACAAATGATGCCATTCAAATGGCAGAATGGGGATTTGACTACCTGAAATATGACTGGCGCATAGATGTCACCTCAACGGAACGAATGTCTTCTGCCCTGAAAAATTCAGGAAGGGATGTGGTTTTCAGTATCTCAAACAATGCTCCTATTGAAAAAGCTGCCGACTGGGCCAGGTTAGCCAATGCCTGGCGCACCGGTCCGGATATCCGCGACAGCTGGTCCAGCCTTTACTCCCTGGCGTTCACTATTGATAAATGGGGTGATTATGCAGGTCCGGGACATTGGAATGATCCCGACATGATGGTTTTAGGCAATGTGACCATCGGTACGGAGTCACATCCCTCCAGGCTCACTCCCAATGAACAATACAGCCATGTCAGCATCTTCAGCTTACTGGCAGCACCTTTGCTCATAGGGTGCCCCATCGAACAACTGGATAAATTTACCCTGAACCTGCTCACAAACGATGAAGTGATAGCGGTAAACCAGGATCCTTTGGGTAAACCGGCCAGGCTGATCCTGGAGGAAAATGATTTCCAGGTATGGCTAAAACCAATGGAAGACGGATCCAGTGCGATTGGGATATTCAATACCGGAAGTTATGGCAAAACACCTCAGAGCTACTTCAGGTGGGGAGATGAGACTCCGGAAAAATACACTTTGAGTTTCTCAAAATTAAGACTGAACGGTAAATATAACCTGCGTGATCTATGGAGACAAAAAGAGCTGGGTGAATTTAGTTCAGAACTCAGTGCGGAAATTCCTTTCCATGGAGTTATGATGCTTAGGTTATTCCCGGTACAACAAAAATAATAACCCGGATCACAGACAATTACCAGGTTTTCTTCTGACAAAAAAATAACATATGGAACTAAACAGACGTAACTTTATTAAACTTTCCGGCATCGCCGCCACCTCAGCAATTGCTGTTCCTACCATCATATCGGCCTGCGCCCGGGGCAAAAACGGCCATATTGCCCCCTCAGAAAGGGTGAATCTTGCCTTCATCGGTTCCGGGAACCAGGCAATGAACGACATCAGGGATTTTATCACGGACAAGCGGGTGCAAATTGTCGGAATATGCGATGTCAACACGCAAAGTACCGGGTACTGGGACGGCAAACCTGGTGGGAGAGAGGTTGGTATTAACCTGGTCAACGATACCTATTCACAACTTTATGGGAAAAAATACAGCTCCTGCAAAGGATATGAGGATTTCAGGGAGGTGATCGCCAAAAATGACATTGATGCCGTGGAGGTGGTTGTACCCGACCATTGGCATTCCATCCCGGTACTGATGGCCGCGAGAGCGGGAAAAGCCATTTATTGCCAGAAACCGCTGGCCCTGACGATCCCGGAAGGAAGAGCCATGGTCAATGCAGTGAAAAAATATGGAGTGGTCTTTCAAACCGGAAGCCAACAGCGTTCTGATCCCAATTTCAGAAGAATCTGTGAGCTGGTGAGAAACGGCAGGATCGGAAAATTACAAACTGTTGAGTGTGGCCTGCCAACAGGAACACCGGATTACGGAAGAACCGGAAACCTGACTGAGACTATACCGGTTCCAAAAGGATTCGATTACAACACATGGCTCGGTCCGGCACCGGACGCACCTTACTGTCCTGCCCGCACCCATGTCAACTTTCGCTGGGTGCTGGATTATTCCGGCGGACAGGTAACTGACTGGGGCGGACATCACCCTGATATTGCCCAATGGGGAATGGATACCGAACGCACGGGGCCCATAAGGATTCAGAAATCCAAAGCAGTTTGGGCTGTTCACCCGGTCTGGAATACAGCAACAGAATACTACTTTGAATGCATTTATGCCAATGGAGTGAAACTGATCATTTCGAACAGTCTCCGCAGCGGCGTAACTTTCCGCGGGACAGATGGATGGGCATGGGTCAACCGCGGAAAAACAAGTTTTGAACTTTTTCCGGAAAACCTGAAAGATTCGGTGATTGCTGATTCAGAAATCCATCTCTACAAAAGCGATAACCACTTCAGGAATTTTATTGACTGCGTCTATTCCGGGAAAGAAACAATCGCCCCGGCAGAGATTGGCCACCGGTCCATTACCATGTCACATCTCGGCAATATCGCCATGAAGCTGCAACAGGACCTCGACTGGGATCCGGTAACGGAAAAATTCACTGGCAACAATCTGGCCAACAGTATGCTTACCAGGAAAATGAGGGAACCATGGGCCTCAGTTTACAAGGAATATTTAGTCTAATTAAAAATAATTGCTATGCAAAAGTTGATTGTAATTGCTGTCCTGATCTTAATCGTTGGGAATGCCGGTGCTCAAACACGCGTAGATTCGCTTGATGTCTACGGACGGGAGGTATTCATGCCTGCAACGGCATACAAATGGGACTGGGGACAGGCAACTATGCTGAATTCTATGGTCCATCTCTATTATGCCAAACCGGATGCTGTTAAAAAGGTATACCTGGATTACATCAAAACGGCGATGGACCTGACATACAAAGATGCCAACGGCATGCATCCCAACGCAGTCGCTTCAGGACACGGGATGGCATTCCTGGCAAAGATTACTTCCGATCCCAGGTACATCGAAAAAGCGAACAAGATTTATGCCGATTTCCTTGCTACTCCCCGGACAAAAAAAGGTGGGGTATCCCACCGGAGTGATACCGTTGAAATGTGGGATGATACCATTTACATGATAAGCATGTTCCTCCTGGAAATGTACCGCTATACCGGCGATGAGAAATATATCAAAGATCTGCTGGACCAATTGAAGATTCACCGGGAAAAACTGGCGGACAAGAAATGGGGGCTCTGGGTGCACGGTTATGACGAGGACAGTGTCGATTATGATGACAAATGCAGCCAGTTCGGATGGGCGAAGATGACACCGCAACGCAAAAGCATCGAATTCTGGGGACGAGGAAACGGCTGGGTCGTGATGGCCACTGCAGATGCGTTGAAAACAATCCCTGCAAAATCATCCTATTACAAGGAATTTGCAAGGGAGCTTAAGGAAATCACAAGGAAACTGCCTGAACTTCAGGATAAAAAGAGTGGTTTATGGTACCAGTTGCCCATTTACCCCAACGATCCGGGCAATTTTATTGAAAGTTCGTGTACCGCTATGTTTGCTTATGGCATGGCTATTGGCGTCGAACTGAAGATCCTGGACCGGAGGACTTTCCTTCCTGTCATCGAAAAAGCCCATGCCGGACTGCAAAAATATGCCACAAGGCAGGACGGTAAATACCTGATCCCGACGAGGGTTTGCGAAGGTACCTGTATAGGAGAAAAACCCTATTACTACGCTCGTAAAACGAAAGAAGGGGTCAATTACGCCATTGGGACCTACATTATGTTTGAACTGGAATATGAAAAATTGCATTAAACCATAAATAAGAAATAAACTGGACATAATGGAATCAACCAACCTGTTCAATGATCCAAAATACAGGGATAAAATCAGGGATCTGCCACAATTAATCAGGAACTGGCAGATTCAGACCGGTGATACCAAAGTAGTTGCTACAGGTATCAGATTATGAGATGACAATAATAATTTTATAATAAAAAGATAACTTAAAAAAAGCAGCCATCATGTACAATAAAATTGTCCTATGCATCCTCTCTGTGCTGATGCTTTCAGGTTCATGTACGAAAACCAATAATCCCCAGGACAAAGCCGGGGATCTGGTTACAGAACTTATCAAACTGAACGACAATAATATACCAAATATTCTCGACAGGCAATGGACCGACAAGGAGAATCCTTATTACGGCGCCGTTTTCGATGGCGATAGTGTGGTATCCCCGATGGGAACGGCGATGCTGATTCAGAACCTGATGTGTGGTTATGTTTCGCCCGGATCAAAATATTACAAGTCGGAAGAAATACTGCGGCGACTGACCCTTGCAGCCAAAGGCCTGCTCTCTTTGCAGCACGAAGATGGAACAATCGATCTGATCTCAACTAACTTCCACTCTACTCCCGATCTCGGATTTACCATCTACCCTCTTGGACAGGCATGGTCGATCATGTTGAAGAATAACAAGCTTACTTACGGCGAATTCCCCGGCATCCTGAAACAATACCTGCTCAATGCCGGGAAAGCCCTTTCAGCCGGCGGAGTACATACGCCAAACCACCGTTGGGTGATATCGGGCGCCCTGGCATGGCTGTACACTTTCTTTCCTGATTCCGCCTACAAAACAAGGGTGGAACAATGGCTCGCCGAGAAGGTGGATATTGACCCGGACGGCCAGTACAACGAACGAAGCACTGCGGTGTATACGCCAACCACCAACAGGAGTCTCATGGAGATAGCGAAGAGAATGAACCACCCCGATCTTTTTGACATTGTACGCAAGAACCTGGATATGACCTTTTACTACGTTCATTCCAACGGGGAGATAGCAACAGAATCATCCAACAGGCAGGATAAATACCAGCGAAACAATATGTCAGGTTATTACCTGGCATACAATTACATGGCAAGGCTGGACAAAAACAGCCGTTATGCAGGTATGGTCGGTTATATTGAAAAGACTGTACCTGTTTCCGATTTGGAATACATGCTCCCTTACCTCCTTGAAGATGCATCCCAGTATGGAGGTATGGCCGAAACAACCCCTCTTCCAACAAGTTACCACCAGTATTTCAAATATTCCGATATGGTCAGGATCAGGGAAGAAAATGTTGACATGTCGATCATCATGAACAACACAACTTTTTTCACCTATTTCAAGGGTGAGGCTGCCCTGGAAGCCGTGAGGCTCTCCTCCGCCTTCTTCGGAAAAGGACAATTTCAGAGTCAGCAAATGGAAAAGGAAGGTGATACCTATATCCTGTCCTCTGTCCTTGAAGGTCCTTATTATCAACCTCTTCCGAAGGAAAAAATTCCTGCTGACGGTGAAGCCTGGGGTAAAGTGCCCAGGACCGAGAGGGTTCAGTCAGAAATACAGACATTGCGCACAAAAATTTACGTGACACAAACCGGTGGTAAAGCCAGGATTAAAATTGTCATGGACGGTCCAAAAAATTTGCCAGTTACCCTGGAGCTGGGATTCCGGCAAGGCGGAAAATTATCCAATGCTTCTCCCAAAAATGGAATCAGCGATGCATTTCTTATTAAAAACGGGGAATATGCAACCTATCAAAAAGGCAAAGATGTCATAAAGATTGGTCCGGGGATACGCAGTCACAAATGGACCCAACTGAGAGGCGCCCTTCCGAAACTACAGGCAGATTGCCTCTACTTCACCAATTATGCTCCCTGTGAATTTGAATTTACCATAGAATAATTCCTCCCGGATGAGAAAATTATTCTATGCTATTTTGCTGGTAATTGTGGAATTTTTGAATGCGGGAGGCCAGGGCATTGCATCCTACAAAATTCCCCCGATGCCGGATACTGCTTCACAAATGGCAACGATTGAACGTGATTGGAAAGCTCTTCAGCAATCTCCCCCTCAACTGGGAGTCAGGGACGGATTTATGTTTTTGCTTGACGCTCTGGATTCCAGATATCTGACTGATGAGCAGGTAGAATGGACCCTTAAATTATTGCAAACAAGGGTGATAACTGATACCAATGCCAGGTCTTTCGGGAATATCTACTGGGGATGGACAGAAAAAGGCGGCGATATGGGCGATGGAAACAATGTCCAGTTTTGTGTGCAGTATGGCATCCTGATCAAACTCCTTTTCGATGACAGGCTTTCACCTGAAGCTAAAAAGATTCTCGATAATATTTTCGGATATGCACTGACCGGCATGCGTAAACAAGAGGTAAGAATCAGTTATACAAATATTTACCTAATGAGGATCTGGAACATGACAGCCATGGGCCAGGTATATAATCAGCCCGCAGTGGTAGAGGAGGGAAGAAAATATTTCGATACCTGGCTGAATCATGTTTCCAGGTATGGCAACAGGGAATATGACAGTCCCACCTATTGCGGCGTCGACCTTGAATCACTTCTTCTGATCCATACTTTTTCAACGGATACAGATATCAGGTCTAAAGCCGGCGATGCACTCAGGTTTTTTCTGAACGACCTCTGTTCCCATTACAATGAGCAGGGTGGTTTCCTCGGAGGCGCCCACAGCCGCGACTACAACCGTGTTTTCGGCCGCGACCTTCTGGAAGAGAAGTACTTGAATCCATTGATGGGAAGAAAGAACAACAACACTCACCTTTTTCACCAGATCTGTTTTTCAGCGTTGAAAAATCTGGGCCTGACACAACAACAGAAAGAGTTGATGAACAGGAAAAACAGGTTTATCGTTCAGCGCTGGGACAGCCTGGCAAATACCTATGCCTGTGATTTTGTCGGAAACAAAGCTTCCATAGCCTCATCAAACAATGCCTACAGTCCTGATGACAAGCCTTTTGTCATATATCTGAGTAGTCAGGCAATACCGGAAATGCCAAACATTGCCTTCACCTTGGAAGGACGGGATGACCATTACGGCACCTGGAACTATGAAGGAAAAGGCGAAAAGCTGAAATATCTGATGCCGGCCAATTATCCTGCAAACGGCGGATGGGGTAAAACCCGGCACCTGATGCCATTTATGCAATCGGCACAGAACAAGGGCGAATTTGTGATGCTGGTCGCCGGCGAAAAAGATCACAACTGCATCAACAATTACCTGAATTCCACCATCATTCTTCCAAAATATTTTGATGATATATGGATAGGCAATTCAAAAACCTCTATCCCCGATATTGGCGGAAAAACTTCGCTGGATGAAACCAATACCCTTTTTGCCCGCTTTGAGGATGTAGCGATTGCGTTCCGCATCCTTTGGGACAATGCGGACAAAGGTGTGAGGGCCAATCTTTTCAACGACGGATTCAAATACGAATCCAAAAGGGAGGCCTTCAGTATGGTGAATAATGAAGCCATAAGGCTGACTCTCAGGCATCCTGATACCGGGAAAGCAGCCATCGCCATGTGGTGGAAAGTTGCGGAAGGAATAAAAACAGCGGCTGAATTTTCCAAATTCAGGCAAACGGTGCTCAAAGCTCCTGTTTATATCAATGTAAACCAAGGTATTGCAGATATATCGGTAACAACTCCCACCGGTAAACTGGGAGTGAAAGCGGATATAACCGGCAAAAAAAGGCTGGCCTATTATAATCCTGTCCCTCTTCCCCAAAGTTTCCTGTTTAATGTGGATGGGGAGGAAATTGGCATTCCGTTGTTAGGTAAATACAGAAAATAATTTGCTTCAAATGTTACAATAGGATTGTAAATGAATAAATTATCACTTTTTTTGATCTCTTTGGTTTTTCCCCTGTTCCTTTCCGGGCAGGCCGGGGAACTGGCCAAAAATTTCAAAAATCCTCCATCCGAATTCTCGATTTTACCATTCTGGTCGTGGAACGGTACCCTGAAACCGGAAATACTGAAGTGGCAAATAGACCAGATGATGGAAAAAGGTATCGACGGGGCCTTTTTACATGCACGGTCAGGCCTGGATGAGAGTGCAACACCCTATTTCTCAGATGGTTTCTGGAATGCAGTGGACACAACTATCCGGTACAGCGCATCGAAAGGATTTCATGCTTATTTGTATGATGAGGATAAATGGCCCAGCGGAAGTGCCGGCGGCCGAACTGTCGCGGCCAACCCGGATGAATTTGTGAAGAAATTCATGGAATATTCGAAAATGGAAGTAATTGGACCACAGGTTCTAACATTAAATCAAAGGAAGAAACCAATTGCAATATTCGCTGGAAAGATATCTGATAAGGGCCTTTATGATTTTTCATCACAGCAAAATCTGACGGATAAGGCAAATGCAGCCTGGAATGTACCGGCCGGACGCTGGGCTATTGTCTCCTTCGAAATAGTAAAAGACCCCCATCAGCAAATCGATTACCTGAACTCTGCCGCTGTAGCCAAATTTATTGAGATCACGCATGAATCCTACTTCAAACGTTATGGCAGGTTTTTCGGGAACACCATCCCTGGTATCTTCTTTGATGAGATTTATGCGAACGGTTCCAGCATGGATGACAATATCTTTTGGACGGACGATTTCTCCCTGAAATTCAGAAAAATAAAAGGGTACGACCTTACAGACAAACTGCCATTGATTATTTTCAATGATCCGGCAAATTCTGCAAAAATCAGGTACGATTATTTTGATGTTGTTGCTCAGCTTTACAATAAGGCTTGGTTTAAACAGTATGCCGACTGGTGCCAGGCACACAATATCTGGGCAACCGGGCATACAACTGAAAAAATGGTTCATTACAAGCGGCAATCCGACTATTTTACAACAATGGGCACACTCCAGGTACCGGGGACAGACAATGAGGAGTACAGATACGGATATCCCCGCCTGATAGACTGGTATAACACCAAGCAAATCAGTTCTATAGCAAATCTCTACAAACGGGAAAGGGTCATGGCCGAAACCATGGGCAGCGGAGGTTATACCATCCCGCCGGAAGAGTACCGTTATGGCTTTTCGATGCTGGGTGTATTCGGTATCAATCTCTTCATCCCACACCTGTTTCATTACACCGAGGATACACCAGAAAGTCAGGCAGACTGGCCTCCCAGCTGGTTCTACAGCAACCCTTACTGGAAATATTTCAAACCGCTTGCCGATTTTGCCAAAAGAATTTCCTTCCTGAATTCGCAGGGCAAGGAAGTTTGTGATGTAGCCATTTTGTATCCCCTAACAGATCTTTGGGAAGGTGGCTATCCTGCCAGGGTGGATGACTCATTCTACAAGGAAGTACAGCAGGAATTAATTGACAATCACATAAATTACAACATCATTGACCCGGTTTCATTAACCAGGGCAACCATTGCCGGGAACCAGCTCGAAGCTGGAAACGGAAAATACCAGTTGCTGATCCTGCCTGAAATACACTCACTACGGGCTGATGTGATGAAACAGATTTCAACTTTTGTCGAAAATGGAGGGATCGTTGTTGCATTGAAGAGTCTTCCCGAGCTTTCGGAAACCGGACCATCCGGCGATCAGCTGGTAGCATCTGTTTCAGAAAAGCTTTTCGGAATTCCTCCCGGCACTCTCCGACCGGAAGAATATTACCAGTGGAACCTTGAAAAAACTGAACATTTTACGGTTGAAACAAACAAATCAGAAGGGGCCGCCTTTTTCACGCGGTTTCTCCATCAGTTGCCCCTGATAATTAACAGCAAAATCAATCCTGATTTCAAAGTACTCAGTGATAATCGTGAGTTTCTCCGTTACAACCACCGGAATACTGAGGGCAGTGAAATATTCCTTTTGGTAAACGACCGCAATACTCCTGAAAAATATCACATTTCGCTGAGAAACATTGGCAATCCTTCTGTTTGGAATCCCCAGACCGGGTCAGTTCAGCCTTTTGAAAACTTCAGGATCAAGGATGCCCGGATGGAATTTATCCTTGATTTTAAACCACGGGAAAGCTATTTCCTCGTCCTGGCACCCGGCAGACCAGATCCGGCTAAAACTTTGGTAACAACCACCGACCTGACCGATTACAGGATTAGTACCAATGATAAATCAGTGAAAGTGGAAGGATGGGGAATATCAGACGCTGAACACTCCATAACCTTAAATGCTGATGATCAGCTCATCAGCAAAAAATGGAAAGACAATCAGGGCCTCACTCCGCTCAATTTGTCCGGAGAATGGCTGTTTCAACTCGTCCCGCATGCTCTTGACAATGCATGGAGTTCATCCCTGGACTCAGATACCCTTGAGCTCCCGGTCATGAAATTTCAGCCGGAAGGAATTCCCGGTGAAGGATCACGGGCCAAATGGGCTTTCCATTCATTGAATGACTCAGACTGGAAGACGGTTAAAATTTCTGATCTCCATTCTGCCAAATCAGGCATCAGCAGGTACCTGAGCGGTTGGAACGGATGGTGGATCAGCTATTACGACTACTCATCGCATCTGCCGCCGATCGAAGGAAGCAAACGGATATTCAGGAAAGAAATTGACCTGGAGACTGTTGTAAAGGAAGCCAGACTCGCCGTAACCGCCGACCAGGGTTATGAATTGAAGGTAAACAACCAGCCGGTTGGTTCTGATAATGAATGGAAAACAGTTGAGGTCTTTTCAATCGGAGGTCTTTTAAAACCAGGAAAAAATTTCGTAGAGATAACCACTAACAATACCAGGGGACTCCTTGCGGATGGTTTCATCAGGGCAAGGAATGGCAAAGTAATTTCGCTAAGGTCGGATGATTCATGGATGGTATCTGAGGGACAAAATCTATGGCGACCTGCCTTCCGGTTCGCTTCTCCGCCGTTAGGTAAATGGGGCAATATCGGAAATCCGTTGCATAAAGTGCAATTCCCCCTCACCGTTTGGTACCGGCAACTGCTGCCACTCGGAGCTTCAGCTCTAAAGGTACCGGAAATAAAGGGAAAATATTCCCTTTATATTAATGGAGAACTTGTCCCTTCCAACCAGGAAGCAAACGTGATTGATATATCCCGCTTCCTGAAAAAGGAGGCCAATGTGCTTACATTGTGCGTTACGGCCACGGATGAGTCATGCGGCCTTATCAGGCCTGTTGGGGTAATCTGCGGTAAATCGGCGCAACAATTGATTTCATGGAACAAAATGGGACTCGGCTGGTATTCCGGGAGGGCGCTATACACTAAAATAGCAGAAATCCCCTCAGATTACCTTAATCAAAAAACACGATTAATGCTTGATCTCGGAGCAGTGGATTATTTCGCTGAAATCTGGATCAATGGAAAGCTGGTAACATTTTGTCCCTGGGGACCTTACGAAGCCGACATTACAAAATTCGTGAAACCTGGTAAAAATACATTCTCACTGGTAATAGCAAATTTGAGTGCCAACAAAGCAACCTGGAATATCCTGGACGACAATATTCCGGATAAAGTTGCCAGGTGGTGGCACGATGGCAGCATTATGCGGGAAAAAGAAAAGCTGGAATCAGGATTGTTGGGACCAGTACGAATTATTCCTTACACTGCTGAATCTGTTGAATTTGCGGTCGGTCAGTGACCATTAGCAAAAATAGTAATGCATGATTAATCCTTTACGTTTAACAACTGGTTATGGGCATATTAAAAACTTCACTCCCGGCGCTTATACTCATTTTACTTACTCTCGATGCTACCTACTCACAAAACACAGGGTATAAAAAAGGTGCCCTGATTTACGAAAATTCGCTCTCTGAAAAACAAAATGTGCCTGACTGGATCATGGAAGGCCCCGGCACGCTTGAATTCAGGGACAACTGGATGGAAATGTATTCTCCCGGTGAAAAATTTCACCATGTGCTCTGGTGCCCGAAAGATTTCCCCGCAAGTTTCATAGCGGAATGGGATGCACGTGACCTTGAGACAGATGCCGGCTTGTGTATCATATTTTTCGCTGCCAAAGGAAAAAATGGAGAAGACATTTTCAACCCAACTTTTCCAAAAAGAGATGGTACATTCGATCAATATACCAAAAGCAAATATCTAAACTGCTATCACATATCCTATTACGCCAATGGCAGGGATCAACCTGGCAGGGAAATCTCACATCTGAGAAAGAACAGCGGTTTTCAAATGGTGCAGGAAAAAGAACCCGGTATTCCGGTTAAATCAACTGCAATCCATCACCTGACCTTAATCAAAGACTACGCCCGTATCATCATGTATGTAGATGAGCGAAAGATCATTGACTGGACAGATGATGGGAAAAAATTTGGTCCGGCATTGCAGGATGGAAAAATCGGATTCAGACAAATGAAGTGGACCCGGTTCGGGTACAGGAATTTTAAAGTGTGGGAAATTAACAGCCAACAATAGCAGAAAATTGTATGAAGAAATACCTGAAATGGATTTTCGTTCTTGCCGTGTTGTTACTGTTATTGGGCAGCAAGCGATTCGATACCTGGCTCCTGGGCGAAGCAAGATATGACAATCCTCCACTTAGAGCGGGAAATATAAAAATCCCTTCAGCCAGAACCATTGCCTGGAAGGATTATTCCGCTTTTGCCGACAGCTTGTACCAAAACTGGGCCAGCCAACCGCTTGGAAACTGGAAGGAGGACGGAAAAACCGATGTCCCCAGGGCCATTCTCGGAAGGTTGTTGTCCAAATCAAAGATTTCGGAAGCCAATGCCTACCTTGCATGCCTGAAGCCCCGTGGCAAGGTTGGTTCCAGATGGCTGTTAAATCCGGAAGGGGACTATGATTTTACGCTGACTCCTCTGACTGCTATCCTCTATCTTTTCGATGACAAGCCGGAACTGCTCTTCCCAGCAACTAAAAAACACCTGGTTGATGTATTACTGACAGCACAGGGGGGGGCATTTACCGATGCCGTTCCCTGCACTCTTGGAAAAATCAAAGAGACAGAAAATCACCTGCTGATGACGGAGGGTTCCAGGTATCTGAAAAATCAATATCTGCTGAATAAGGGGAATAAGGCAATTGAGTACAATAATGAAATGAACGGTATGGAAAACCACGTACTTGGTTTGTTACACGAAGTAACCGGCATTGGTTTGTACGAATTTAATTCGGTTCCCTACCTGGGTTACACAATTGCGGCTATCCTGAACCTGGAGGCTTTTGGCTCTGAAAAGGTCCGAAGTGCTGCCCGGGAATCCCTGGATTACCTGAACTTCTGTTACGCACTGGGCAGCTACCGGTTAAAATATTACCCGCCGTTCCGAAGAAGATATGAAAAAGCAAGGATCACTTCACTTTCGGCGGATTACCAAACAGAATACATCAAAGCGTGGCTGAGTTTTCATCCGGATCTCAACTATTATGAACAGAAAGGTTTTGGCAAAAATCATGGCATTATTGGAGCATGCATGCCTTATCGTCCTGCTGATGAGATCATTGATCTGATTTTTAATAAATCGCCGGGCTATTTTGTAAAACTTGGCCATGGTGAAGACGCGTCACCTGAAATTTATACCTCCGGACCGGGATTCCTGCTTAGCGCCGGTGGCGTAAACAGGGGAAAATGGTCGAACATTGTGACCCGGCCGGTCTGCCTGTTTTTAAATGACGATGCAAGCGATTTATCCGGTATCTTTCATATCAACGGGAAAGGTGGAGACTTCATGATGTGGAATAATACAGGAGTTTACAGGGACTTTGCCTGTTCCAACGGAATGGTTTTCGTACCGGAAAAATTCAAACCGTCCGCTGAAAAAGGATTGTGGAAGATATATTCGGTTGGAGACAGCCTAAGCGTTGCAGTTCATTCTTCACCGGGAATAGGCATCATTGCCATTTTTATAAACGCGATCCCTGCTGCATTGGTTGAGAAACTTCAAAAATTTAACAAGGATGTGGAACAGCTAAAAACTCAGTTCCGGTTTCCGGAAGGAAGCCTGATCGAATATGAAGTGAACGCACCAAAAAATAAATGGGTGGTTAAAGCCGTCGATGGAATTCAGCAAGACAGGCTTTTCGACAAATGGCCCCTGGTTGAAGGTGTTTACCTGGGGGCTCAAAAGGCAGATTTCAAATCAAATGACTATTTCAAATCCGGGACAATCCGGTTATCCAACAACAATTTACAATGAACAATTTCCTTCCTATTTCTATTGTATTTCTATTTATTTCGCTTCCCTCGTTAGTATTCTCTCAAAAAAATACAAAAGTCGTCTACATCCATGAATTTAAAAATACCAACCATCCTCAGGTAGCATATTGGTTTTTAACTCCTGAAATACTGGAAAATGGTCAGTACATGAAGGATCTGGACAAGATGATAAGTACCAGCCCTTTCGATTTCATATTTCTTGATGCACGCAACGGACCCAGTTTTGGGAATGTTGAGAAGATGCACCCTGTTCTGGAGAATATTGTTTCACAGGCACACAAACAGAATATTAAAATCGGTTTCCGGACGCAGGTCGGGACCAGCAATCTGCCGGAACGGGCCACTGAGCGTTTTATTGCGGAGGAAGAGGTAAAACTTAACCATTCTGGCGAAGGCTCCTGTACGCTCGATGCAAAATTTGTCCGTTCCCGCTCATCCTACAAAAAAGAGGTGTTCAAAGTATTCATTTTCAAAAAAACAGCCAACGGATTTTACAATCCTGAAACACTGAAAGAGATTTCAGATTATGATTCTTCTGTTTCAGGTGAAACCATACGTGTCAATGTCAGGGCAGGAAAGAGTTACAGCGGATACTCCGCATACGTCATGGCGGGTTTTTATTACCGGGGTATCAGCAATTTCAGCCCGGAGGCTGTTTATGGAACTGCCGGATTTATAGCGCCTTACGCTGACATCCCTTTCGATGGGGTCATGTTGGACGAATATGGCAATTACAAAATTATCCCACCCTGGAAAATGAAGTTCAAATGCGGCAATTTCAGGCTGCGGATGTGCTCTCATGACTTTGCCAGGGAACTGGAAACCAAAACCGGTGATAAGGCAGAAATAACCCTTTTCAACATGCGTTATGCTCCTTCAGGTCGTCCTGAAGTCAGGGGAAAAGCCATAAATGCATACATGGACCTGATGAGGGAAGGCCCCATGCACGTAGAAGAAGCCATGTTCAGTAAGGCAAAGGAAACGTACGGTCCAAACTGCTTTATTGCGGCACACAATACCTTTCACAACGCACTGATCAATGATGAAATCTGGGCAACCGGACTAAAATGGTGGTCGATTCCACGGGAATACGGCTTTACAGACGAGCATACTCCATTGCCAACCCAAATGGGAATTGCCATGTCATATCCTGCGAAAGCGATGTATAACATGTACTATGACAGCAACATAAAACGCTTTTCAGAGAAGGCCCTGACTGATCTGCGTTACGGAATACGTACCTTTTACCATGCCTTCAATGACAGGCAATGGGGGATGGGCCTCGGAATGCCGGAGGCGGTCGCAGCTCTCAATCCGGTCGAGAATTGCGCACGCCTGATGAACAGGTTTAATCCCTCCTTGCCCGAAATAAAATTATTGGTGATATTTGGCAACGAAGCCCTTCAGGACTGGTACCCGAACAAGTCGGAAAGAGGCCGTTATGACATCAACGACAGATTAAAAGTTGAAGAGAAAACTCTTAAAATTCTGAAAGCCGGGTATTTAAACGCCCTTGTTCCGACAGATTTGATTACCAGCGGAAAATTAATACTTGACACTAACCACAAACCGGTATTGAATGGCCACACCTTCGATGCAATTATCTTTTTATACCCCGAATATTCAAAGGAAACAACCCTGGAATTTTTGGAGAATTATGTAGGCAATGGTGGTAAATTAATGATCGAAGGTGCTGCCAATCAAGATTTTAACGGAAATAACATTTCAGAAAGGATAAAAAATATCTGCAGAAAATCTGTCTCACAGGAATTTTCTGTCGGAAAAATTCCCAATTTAGGTATCAGCAAAAATGCTATTTCAGGCGGATGCAAAAATGAGGATGGTTCATTTGTCTTTACAGATATTAAATCACTCAGAAATAAAAATTCAAAGACATTTAAAATAACTATAAATCACGATGTTTACACTGGAGAATATGTGGGATTTGCAGCCATTTCTGCCAATACGCACAATGGACTGGAAAAATTTGCCTGTTCAGGGTTTAAAGTGCTTAAAAAGAATGGTATGACAATTTTGAAACTGGAACATCCTGCTGACATTTTCATGGAAAACAAGAACAATGAATACCTGGTAACCATTGCTGATCCGGAAGGAACAAACAAGTTGATCACAAACAATTTAAATAATTGATAATTAATATTTTATATTAAATGAAGACTCCAAACCCTTTTCTGTTGATGATGATTTCAACTCCATTACTGGCGTTCAGCCAGGGTAAAAGCACAGAGAAACTGCCAAACATCATCTACATATTGACTGATGATCTGGGGTATGGCGATGTCACTGCCTACAATCCGCAGTCCAGGACAAGCACTCCGAACATTGACCGCCTGGCATCACAAGGCATACGTTTCACGGATGCACATTCCACCTCAGCCGTTTGTACGCCTTCCAGGTATGGACTCCTGACCGGTAGATACAGCTGGAGAACATCTATGAAATCAGGCGTACTCAGCGGTTACAGCAAGGCACTCATCGAAAAGGACAGGACAACGGTCGCCTCTTTCCTTAAAACCAGGGGTTATACTACAGGTGTTGTTGGGAAATGGCATCTTGGCCTCAACTGGGTTCAAAACAAAGATGCTGCTAACGGGCCAAAAAAACAGGCCGACAAGAATTCAAACGGAATTGAAAACGTTGATCCGGCTACGCTGGATTTCACTGTACCACCAACGGACGGACCGCGTAACCACGGTTTTGATTATTCATTTGTCCTTCCGGCATCTCTTGATATGCCTCCCTACTGTTTCCTGGAAAACGACAAACTATCCTCTCCAATGACAGAACAGACTCCCGGCAACAATCCGGCCAACGGAACCAGCGGTGCTTTCTGGCGACCTGGTTTTATGGCTAAAGGATTTGAATTTGAGCAGGTTACCCCAACATTCACCAACAAAGCCATTTCATTTATCAAAAAACAGTCCGTCTCCAAAAAACCATTTTTCCTCTATCTCCCGTTTCCATCACCCCACACTCCCTGGCTGCCATCAAAAGAATTCAGAGGGAGTTCACAGGCAGGTGAATACGGCGATTTCGTGAATATGGTGGATGCGGAAGTGGGGAAACTTCTGCTGGCTGTCAAGGATATGGGACTCGAGAATAACACCATAATTTTATTTGCCAGCGACAATGGACCTTTCTGGCATACTGAGTTCATCGACAGGTTTAACCATCATGCAGCTTACATCTACCGCGGAATGAAAGCGGATGCTTTCGAAGGCGGTCACAGGATTCCGTTTATCGTCAGGTGGCCCCAAAAAATAAAGGCCGGCAGTGTTTGTGATCAGGCTGTCAATCTGACCGGTTTTCTGGCTACCTGCTCGGATATCACAAATAAGAAATTGGCTGAAAATGAAGGGGAAGACAGTTTCAGCCTACTTCCCCTGCTTCTTGGGAAAAACCAGGATTACGTTGGTCCTGAAGCCTTGATCCAACACTCTGCCAGGGGAGTATTTGTCGTTCGGAAAGGAGAATGGAAACTGATCCTGGGATTGGGATCCGGCGGCTTTTCCAAACCCGAAGTGGTTCAGCCGAAGCCTGGTGAAGCAGCCGGCCAGCTCTATAATCTCAAAGTAGATATTGCCGAAACCAAAAATGTATGGTCAGAGTTTCCTGAAAAAGTGAAGGAACTGAGCGATATCCTTAAAAAATACCAGGAAACGGGACGGAGCCGTTATTAAAAAACAATACAATATCATAATAATCAGTATATGAGAATTATAAATTGTTTCTTCGGATTTGCATTATTGTTGACAACAGCATTTCCGGTTGCTTCGCAGAATACAACCAGGCCGGTTGACCTGGTCTATCCCCTGCTCGACAGCCAGAATTCACGCTGGATATTCTTTTCGTCCGCTTCCCGTCCTTTCGGGATGGTCAACCTGAGCCCGGATACCAAAATCAAAGGTGACTGGGGCAGCGGCTACCACTACGAAGTAGACACAATCAGGGGATTCACTCATCTTCACGAATGGCAGATCTCCGGACTCTCGGTCATGCCTGTCACCGTTGATGAGAAAAACAAGTCTGCCTTGTTCACCGACTATTATTCGAAATTTTCCCATGCAACCGAATCTGTCAAGCCCGGTTACCACTCTGTATTTCTTGACAGGTATTCGGTAAAGGCAGAACTGACTTCTACATCAAGGGTCGGGTTTCACCGCTATCTTTTCCCGGAAAAATCAAATCCCGGAGTCATAATTTACCTCAACGGAGAACTTGGCCCCTGCATCAACAAGGAGGGTACTTTGCAAAAATCCGGCGCACGCAGCCTGAAAGGCAGCTTTGTCAATGCTCCCACCCGGCGGAGACCCAAAGATTTCAACGTTTTTTTCGAGATTAATTTTAACTCGGACATTAAAAACGTCGAAAAAGATTCAAAAACAGGAAATTACCTGGTCACATTTGATTTGCCTGCCGGCAGGCAACTGCTCATGAAAGCAGCCCTTTCCTATACTTCTGAGGAAAATGCAGGTATCAATTTAAAAAGCGAACTGCCCCACTGGGATTTTGACAGGACTGTCAAAGAATCACAGGATGAATGGAACCAGATGCTATCCAGGATCCGGATTGAAGGTGGTACATTGGAACAACAGCAACGATTCTACACCGATCTTTACCATTCGCTCCTGGGCCGCAGGACGATCAGTGACTCCAATGGTGCTTATCCCGACAATACAGGAAGCAAATTCCTGGTAAAACAGATACCACTCGACAAAAACGGAAGGCCGCAGTTCAACCAATACAATTTTGATGCATTCTGGGGTGCCCAGTGGACACTGAATACCTTGTGGATACTGGTCTACCCCGAAATAGCCGAAGAGTTTGTCCACTCCATGATGCAGTATTACCACGACGGCGGGCTAATACCGAGAGGTCCGGCAGGTGGAAATTATACGTATGTCATGGTAGGCGCCTCTACTACTCCGTTTGTTGTAAGTGCTTACCAGAAAGGGATAATAAAGAGTAACGCTGAGGAGATTTACCAGGCACTCAGGAAAAATCATATGCCCGGAGGCATCATGTCAAGAGCCGGATACGAGCACAATACCTCCCTTGGCGGCGGACTCAAATATTACATAGAAAAAGGATATGTTCCGTTTCCAATGCCTGACGGCAAATTTGGTTTTCACCAGGACGGTGCTGGCATGACACTCGAATATGCTTACCAGGACTGGACTTTGGCTCAAATGGCCAAAGCACTGGGGCATACCGACGATTTTAACTATTTTGTCAAACGTTCGAATAATTATCAAAACCTTTACGATCCAGAAACCGGGTGGATCCGGCCAAAAGATGTGAACGGAAAATGGTATGCACCGTTTGATCCGTACCAGGTCAACCATGGTTTTATCGAATCTAACAGTGCTCAGGCCACCTGGTTCGTACCCCAGGATTTGCCCGGACTGGCAAAACTGATGGGAGGAAATGATGCCGCCATCAAAAAACTGGAAAAATCTTTCAAAGAGGCACAGAAGCTGGGCTTTACTTCAGGTAACTCACACAGCCAGGAAGAGCATCCCGAATACAGCCGGATACCAATCAATTATGGAAATGAACCCTCCATTCAGACCGCTTTTGTATTCACGATGCTTGGAAAACCCTCCCTTACACAATATTGGTCACGCGAAGTTGTCAATACTGCTTTCAGCGGAGTTTCCCCCGCAAAAGGCTACAATGGAGATGAGGACCAGGGACTTATGGGTACCCTTGCAGTCTTGTACAAGATCGGACTGTTCCAGATGACAGGAGGTACAGAAGCCAATCCGCAATACCAGATTGGAAGTCCGCTCTTCGATAAAATAACCATCCGGCTCAATCAAAAGTATTATCCGGGTAAGTCTCTGACAATAAAGACCATAGATAACAATGATAAAAACAGGTACATCTTATCTGCTGATTTTAACGGAAAACCCATCGCTGAACCAAGCCTGAACCACCGGGAACTGGTGAAAGGAGGGACGCTTACCCTGAAAATGGGGCCCGCGAAATAACTTATCTATCTTATTATAAGGCTTTTGCACTGAAAAGAAACCATTAAATCAAGACATCATGATAAACAGGATTTTACCATTCATGATTTTGTTCACTTTAATAGCTGCAGCTATCCTTCCGGTTGTCGGTCAGGTGAAACAGGCCGGACCGGAAGTAAAGAGAGGATTTAATGAGCCCTACCGGGGAGAGTATCTCAACAGAATTGCCTTTCCGATCGGAGGCATCGGGGCCGGGATGATATGCCTGGAAGGAACCGGCGCCATCTCTCATGTTTCGGTACGCAACAGTCCGGACGTATTCAATGAACCCTTGATGTTTGCAGCGATATCCGTCAAAGGAATAGAAAATGGCAACAAAATCCTGGAAGGTCCTGTTCCTTCCTGGAAATATTTTGGCCAGCCGAATACAGCCAATGGGGGTGAACGGACTTCCTACGGTCTGCCACGTTTTGATAGCGCCTCATTTACTGCACGTTTCCCTTTCGCAGCTATTCATCTGACAGATCCTGACATTCCGGTAGAGGTATATATTTCGGGTTGGAGCCCTTTCATTCCAGGCGATCCTGACAATTCAAGCCTTCCCTTTGGCGGGTTGGAATTTTCCTTGAAAAATACGGGTTCAACAACTATAGAATCTGTATTTTCTTATCATTCAGTTAATTTCATGAAAGCCGGTACCGGTGAAAACTCTATTGCCGGGATACAAAACGGATTTGTCCTGAAGCAAAATGCAGCGGCCAAAGATCCTCAGAGCCAGGGAGATTTTGCCATTTTCACGGATCAACCTTCTACGGTGGTCGATCATTGCTGGTTCAGGGGCGGATGGTGGGATCCCCTTACAATGGCCTGGAAGAAGGTGGAAGAATCCGGTACGGCCTGTAGAGCTCCACAGCCCAAAAACTCACCCGGCGCCTCCCTGTTTGTTCCGGTGAAACTGGCTCCCGGCGAGTCAAAGACAATCCATGTCATGTTGGCATGGTACGTTCCCGAATCCAACATCCGCCTGGGAAAAGACTCAGTCAAATGTGATCCGGCCTCTGGTTGTTGTGCTTCACCCTGGTACCAGCCCTGGTACTCCGGAAAGTTCAGGAACATTCAGGAAGCAGCCAATTACTGGAACAACAATTACGATGAACTGAAGCGCAAAACGAAGTTATTTACAGATGCTTTTTACGGGATGACCCTCCCGCCTGAGGTCATTGAAGCAGTAGCTGCCAACCTGACCATCCTGAAATCTCCGACCGTCCTGCGTCAGAGGGATGGAAAATTGTGGGCATGGGAAGGCTGCAGTGATAAATCGGGCTGCTGTGAAGGATCCTGTACGCATGTCTGGAATTATGCACAGGCCATTCCGAATTTGTTCCCATCCCTGGAAAGATCGTTGCGACAGACAGAATTTGAGGTAAGTCAGAATGCGGAAGGGCACCAGGCATTCAGGTCGGCACTACCCATCCGGCCCAAAGTTCATGACTTTCATGCCGCAGCCGACGGTCAGCTAGGCGGGATGATGAAAGTATACAGGGAATGGAGAATCAGCGGAGACACCCAATGGATGAAAGATCTCTTTCCAAAAGTCAAAGCCAGCATGGATTATTGCATCAGGACCTGGGACCCGCGGCACAGGGGAGTGCTTGAGGAACCTCATCACAATACCTATGACATCGAATTCTGGGGTCCTGACGGTATGTGCAGCAGTTTTTATCTCGGCGCCCTACTGTCTGTTACAAATATGGGTGAATTCCTGGGTGAAGACGTAACAAAATACAAAAAGCTTTCAGAAAAAGGACGGAAATACATGCAGGACAGCCTCTTTAACGGAGAATACTTTTACCAGAAAATACGCTGGGAAGGACTGAACGCACCAAATCCGGTTGAAGCATCCAAAAACATGTGGAACTCAAATTATTCGGAGGAGGCTAAAAATCTATTGCAAATTGAGGGACCAAAATATCAGTACGGAAATGGATGTCTCTCAGACGGAGTACTTGGTTTCTGGATGGCACGCGTTTGCGGAATGGAGAATCCTATAGATACTGCAATGATAATAAGTCATTTATATTCAGTCTATAAGTACAACCTGAAGCATGATCTTTCCAATCATGCGAATCCTCAACGGCCTACCTATGCCCTGGGGCATGAAGGCGGTCTCCTGTTGTGCAGCTGGCCAAAGGGTGGAAAATTATCCCTGCCCTTTGTTTACAGCAACGAAGTATGGACTGGAATCGAATACCAGGTGGCATCTCACCTGATGCTCATGGGTGAAGCAGGCAAAGGGCTCGACATCGTAAGAACCTGCAGGGAAAGGTACGACGGAAGAATCCGCAACCCGTTCGATGAATACGAATGTGGCCACTGGTATGCACGCGCCATGTCAAGCTATGGCCTGTTGCAGGGTCTGACAGGAGTCCGCTTTGATGCTGTTGAGAAACAACGAAGTATGGACTGGAATCGAATACCAGGTGGCATCTCACCTGATGCTCATGGGTGAAGCAGGCAAAGGGCTCGACATCGTAAGAACCTGCAGGGAAAGGTACGACGGAAGAATCCGCAACCCGTTCGATGAATACGAATGTGGCCACTGGTATGCACGCGCCATGTCAAGCTATGGCCTGTTGCAGGGTCTGACAGGAGTCCGCTTTGATGCTGTTGACCATATTTTGTTCGTCGACTCGAAAATCGGGGACTTTACAGGTTTCATCTCAACAGAAACAGGATTCGGAAATGTCGGACTGAAAGACGGGAAACCTTTTATAAAAATGGTATTCGGACATCTCGATGTCAAAAAAACTCTGGTTTCAGGACAGGAACAACTGCTGACAATTGATTAATTAACTGAAATACCTTTGAGTTCACCTCAGATTGACCGTCACCACCATGATCTCCGACTTCCCGACCGTTCGTACCGGTGGTCCCCACAACCTGATTCCGCTGGAAACAAAGAAATGAGTGTGTCCGATTTTCTTGTACCCCCAGACAATCGGATACATACTCCTCAAAATCAGGTTAATAGGAAACATCTGTCCGTCATGGGTGTGACCGGAATACTGAACATCAACGATGGATTTGCTTACCTGCTCTGTTTCTGTGGGGCGATGATCCATCAAGAATACCGGCAACGAATCGTTGACGGATTTCATCAGTACATCAATGGGTTCCCTTCTGTTGAAATGGCTGTCGTACCGACCGACAAGATTGATGGCATGATCGATCACCACAATCGAATCACACAAAAGCTTCATGCCTGAATGCTCAAAAAAACGGCCTTTGTCTTGACCGCTATAATATTCATGATTGCCAAGAACAGCATAAACGCCATATTTTGCCTTGATCCCGCTGAGAACTTTCTCATACCTGGCCATATTTTTATCCTCCTTGTGACCTTCTACAATGTCTCCGCCATAAAGCATCAGATCAGGCTTTAATGCATTGATTTCTTTTACATATCGTTCAACAAAGCCAATATCTGTATTCTCGCTCAGGTGAAAGTCCGAGACAAAGGCAACTTTAAGATGATCTATTTTTGACGATTTCCGGGGAATATCAATTTGGTATTCAGAAACCCTGATGGTATTGAAATTGATGGCTCCTGCAATCACCACGATGAGTGAACAGATTAAAACTGAAGCAAAGCCGGCTGTCTTGAATCGTGTCGTTTGCATCTTCTCCCGGGGTACTATTCCGGCAACCAGGTTGACCAAAAGCAATATATCAAAGAGCAGCACGAACAGGAACAGGTAAAGGTAAAATGGTAATATATAACCTGATACATTTGAAAGTACACTGAACAGGTAACCGGGCTCACTTCCCGATAACAAAGTAATAAGAGGGAAGAACAATGCGATAAAAAGGTAAATCAAAGCATAGATAAACCGGTACTCTTTGTTAATAAACAGTTTACCGATACGGAGAAACAGGTAAATATTGGGGATAACATAAACAAGGGTGATGATGGTATGGAACATAACTGCCGTTTTCAGAAATTGGACATGAAGATACCGGAAAAAATAAATAATTTTATAAAACTTATGAATCAAATTCTTATGCTGAAAAACCCGGAAGTCTTACACCGCTTTTATACTTGAACTGCCTGAAAAAGTTTTCCCCGGACCAGCAGTTACCTCCCACAAAAAAAAGCATCCGCGACCGCGGTGTTTGAAGAAGTTTCAAAAAAAACATAACAAATGCTAAACTTCAAAAAAACAATTTCACTTGGAATTATGCAGTTAATAGGCTTTTCTGCGTTTGCAACAAAGCCGAATATCATTTACATACTGGCTGATGATCTTGGTTATGGTGATTTAAGCTGTTACGGGCAAAAGCATTTTCAGACACCCAACATCGACCGCATGGCGAGTGAAGGAATGCGTTTCACCCAGCATTATGCCGGTACTTCCGTTTGTGCCCCTTCCCGTTCCTCCCTGATGACAGGTCTCACCACCGGCCATACGCCAATTCGTGGCAACAGGCAACATGGGGAAGAAGGGCAGTGGCCCCTCCCGGATAAATCCTTCACTATCGCGGAAATGTTAAAAGATGCCGGGTATGTCACCGGAGCCTTTGGAAAATGGGGATTAGGCTCCCCAGGATCAGAAGGTGATCCCAATAAACAGGGGTTTGACCGGTTCTACGGATTCAATTGTCAGTCGCTGGCTCACAATTACTATCCCGGCCACTTGTGGGACAATCAAAACAAAATAATCCTGGAAGGTAACAGCGGGGACAAGTTTGAAGAATATGCTCCGGATTTGATTCATAAGCAGGCACTTCTATTCATGGAGAAAAATAAGGACAGGCCATTCTTCATGTACTACCCCACTACGATCCCTCATGCTGAACTGATGTTACCGCCGAAGTACATGGAAAAATACCGGGGTAAATTTCTGCCTGAAAAGGAATATGAAGGTGCCGTCCCCGGCAGTAAGGGGTTCAGGGAAGGTTCCTACGGGACCCAGCATGAATCTCATGCGGCTTTTGCGGCTATGGTGACACTGCTTGACCAGAAAGTCGGAGAAATTTTTGAAAAACTGAAAGAGCTCGGACTGGATAAAAATACCATTGTTATCTTCAGTTCCGACAACGGTCCGCACAAGGAAGGCGGGGCTGATCCAGACTACTTCGACAGCAACGGTCCTTGTAAAGGTTATAAAAGGGATCTTTATGAAGGCGGTATCCGCGAGCCTATGATTGTATGGTGGCCCGGCAAAATAAGCAAGGGAACCACATCGGATCACCTCTCTGCTTTTTGGGATGTAATGCCTACCCTGGCAGAAATTGCAGGGGCCAAAAAACCTGAGAATATTGACGGCATATCCTTCTTGCCAACGTTGCTCAATAAAACAGGCCAGAAAAATCACGAGACAATGTATTGGGAGTTCCACGAACTTGACGGAAGGCAGGCAATTCGAAAAAACAACTGGAAACTCATCCGTTACCAGGTTTTTATACCGGCTAAAACAACCACAGAGTTATACGACCTGAGCAAAGACCCGGGGGAAGAAAATAACATTGCCGGGAATCACCCGGAAATTGTATCCAAACTTTTAAAGGTTATGGCAGAATCACGGGTACCATCGGATGTCTTTAAATTTCAGTCAGAAAAAAAATAATTGAAATCAAGTTTTTACTAACTTTCTTGGCAGGTAATCGGCATTTAATTAACTTAGTCGACGATAAACAATAAAAGCCCGATATTCATAATTAATTCTACATTGGTTAAAAAGATCTGCTAATACAACTTTCATTCAACCAATGTCTTAACAAAACCATTTACAAGATGAGAAGAAACATTTTTTTGACAATCACCCTGGTTGCAGCAATTTTATTTGCAGCTCCTTCCTATGCTCAAAAAGTCAACAAACTGACAAAAAAAGAGAAAAAAGAGGGATGGACCCTTTTGTTCAATGGAAAAGATTTTAGCGGATGGAGACAATGCAATGGAACAGCAATGCCCAAAAACTGGGTTGTTGAGGACAATGCAATGAAAATCTTTACTGCACCTGACAAAAGACCCGGACAAGGTTCAAATGGAGATGTTGTCTATTCGACCAAAAAATTCAAAAATTTTGAGCTCTCTGTTGACTGGAAAGCAGGCAAAGCGACTAATTCAGGTATTTTTTACTATGTAAGGGAAGTGCCCGGAAAACCCATCTACTACGCAGCTCCTGAAATCCAGGTTCTTGACAACAAGGACGCGGGCGACAACAAATTAGCCAACCACCTGGCCGGTTCACTTTACGACATTCTGCCATGTGATCCTAAGACTGTTCATCCTGCCGGAGAGTGGAATAATATCGTAGTAAGGGTAAAAGACGGAAACGTTACCCATACCATGAACGGTGTGGAAGTAGTGAAATATACCCTGTGGACACCCGAGTGGGATGCCATGATTGCCAAAAGTAAATTCAAAAATTTCCCCGGCTTCAAAGAAGGAATCGCCCATGAAGGATTCATCGGCCTGCAGGATCATGGTTATGATTGCTGGTTCCGCAATCTCAAAATTCGCGAATTATAGTTATAACCTTAATTCCTAAATACTGTAAAATGCCTCAAATAACTGATTATTTGAGGCATTTCTTTTATCCGCTGCCTTCTCTCCGGATGGAAAGCTTTTAGATACTTTCGGTACCATCACAATAGATTTCTAAATGAGGATATTTTATCTTGTTGTTCTGATTGTTTGCACACAGGTTGCTGCTGCACAGGAAAAAACCGATGTAAGCCTTTTCATGAAAAGGGACAGGCATCGCATTTTGAATGTAATAGAATCGAAAAGCGGTAACATGTTCAAAAAAGTGGGTCATCACGGTCCGGCAATAGAAAATGAATGGTTTGCCCTTCGAATCTATTTTAACAAAACAACAGCTGTAGATGTATATTCAAAATCAAAAGCCGGACTGGAACTTGCAAAAAAACAGTGGTATCCGTCAAAAAAAGACCAAAAAAACGGTTGGGGGGCAGATTATTACAAAGTCGGGAAAAGTTGCGGACTGGGAGGGATAAAACTTTGGGACGGAAATAAGATAATCCCGCTGAACCCGGTAACAGCCAGGACTGTCAGAGTAGGAAAAGAAGGTACCAATGCCTTTATGGAAATGGTTTCAGCCGGAATTCCCTACAAGGGAGAAAAAGTAAATATTTTGGTACGCATGACGGCTTATGCCGAAACAAGGAAAGTGAAAATTGAAGCTTTTTCGCAAACAGGGAAAGAGGTCCAATTTGTTACGGGTATTAATTACCACAAACGTACTGAAGTCGTCAGCAATACAAATTATATTGCCACCTGGGGCATCCATCCTGAAGATGTCGCAGCCGAAAAAATTGCTGTTGGCGCTGTTTTGATCTACCATGAAAATGACTTCTCCGGCCGGATCGATGATGGCAGGCAGATCCTGTTAATTGCCAGGCCTTCTGAAAAACTGGTCACCTGGATCACATCCTGCAATGAAAAAGAACCGGAAATGAATAGTTTCGCAAAATTGATCGAATACATTGGCAAAAATTAGAAGTTTGCCTCGCTTTCCCCCAAATACATAGGCTTGTTACAAACAATTTAATATCCAGATTAAATGTCCGACACTTCAGCAAAGTTCAAATTCAAATGGTCGCAACTGATCATCCTGATTCTGGTAATCATTGTTTCATCCCTTGTTATTGATTTTATTAGCCTCAAAAGAAACAAGGCATATCCGCTCAAAGAGACCATTGATATGCCGTCCCTTCAGGATCAGATTTATGCGGATTTGGTAGCCGGGAAGCAGGATATCGACTGGAAGGGCCTGGATGGGACACTCAAATTTATTGATTTACAATACGATTGCTCTGATTTCAAACTTGTTAACCTGATTCGCATTTTGTATGAATTTGGTGACCGGATTCCTTCTGATGTAAAATCGCGCATGGAACAGACGATTCTGAATTTTCGTTACTGGTGGGATGAGCCGGGAGGAAATTCGATGTGTTACTGGAGTGAGAACCACCAGGTCTTGTTTGCTTCCGCAGAATACCTGGTAGGCCAAAAATATCCCGATACGGTATTTCCCAACAGCGGGCTCACAGGAAAACAGCATGTTGAAAAAGCAAGAAAAAGAATATTCGACTGGATGGAAATGCGATGGAAATATGGTTTTACGGAGTTTTATTCCAATGTCTATTATTCTGAAGATATTGGCGGAATGATCAACCTGATAGACCTTGCGGCAGATGATGAAATTGTCAGAAAAATGGAGATTATCATGGATTTACTGCTGTTTGATGTAGCATCCCAAAATATCAATACCATGTTCGTCTCAGCCAGTGGAAGGGCTTATGAACACAGCCGCAAGGGCGGGCCCCGGACAACCCTCGGTGGCATCACCAATTATTATTGGGGAAATGGCGGCAAGTTGGGTCCCGGCCTGATTTATGGCCTGATGATTTCAAAAAAATATTACCCGCCACGGGTCATAATTGAAATCGGGAAGGATACGAATAACGTGGTAATCAGGCAGAGCAACGGGCTGGATATCTCTGAGCTGAAAAAAGAGGGCTATTTTGGTACCGACACCAGGAGCATGATGATGCAACTCGGGATGGAAGCCTTCACAAATCCGGAAGTTATAAGGAATACACTCTCCTTCGTCCGGAAAAACAGGATGTTTTCGAACGGCTTCCTGTCAGATCTTAAAGTGATGGATTTCAGCCTGCTGAACTGGTTGCACCTGGAACCGGCCCTTTCGCGCTTTATTGATCCGCAGTCGAATGGGGTTGCCATACAGCGGGCCAATACCTACACATTCAAAACCAGGGACTTTTCCCTTTACTCAGCGCAAAATTACCATCCGGGAACCTATGGAGACCAGCAGCACGTTGCAGGAATGAACATCAACAATTCCTTCAGTATTTTTCATACTCATCCCGCACTCGAAAAAGGAAAGCCGTCCCAGTCACCCAATTATTGGGTCGGTTACGGACACCTGCCCCAGGTTGGCCAGGACAGGAATGTATCAATGGCAATTTACGATATTCCGGCTAAGAAAGGAATGATGGAGGCTGCTTTGGTGAATTACACCCACGCCTGGTTCCCAAAAGATCAGTTTGACACCACATTTGTCTCAGGAAATTATGCATTGGGAAAAAAGGGCCGGACTTATTGTGCCATGATAGCAAAAAACAATCTTTCCTACCGGGATAAATCATCTGATAACCTGATACAGTACGGGAAAAAATCCTTTTGGATTATTGAAGCCGGTTCACAGGAGACGGATCATTCGTTTGAAGAATTTCGAAAAAGGATACTGGCCAATAAATGTGACTTCGACTCTATAAAACTGGCGTTGACCTACCATTCTGCAGGCAAAAAATATGAATTGAAATTCAGGGATGATTTTAAAGTGGATGATAAAATTGTCGATACGAATTATGACCGGTTTGATTCCCCTTATTGCAGATCAGTCAGAAAACCTGAGGCAATCACCATTAAGTTGAATGACAAATCATTGTACCTTGATTTTAAAAATATGATCAGGAAGCAGGAAAACAAGGAATAAAACAACACGTGTCTGAATTTCAGATAATGATCCGATTGATTCCAATTGTCAATTAGACATGACGCGTAAATAGCTAATTACCAATATTATGAGAATCTTTTTATTTCTGGGCATTTTTTTCTCCCTGTTTAACTTCCCAAATGTTTCATCGGGAGAGAGCAAGCAGGAAATTAAAACCGGTTCCGGTATTGTTCCGTCACCCGCAGAAACCGGCAAAAAAATTGTGAAAAATATTGCCGGACGCCGGTTTGGCTGGCGATACCAGAAAGTATGCACCTATTATGGAAGCCTTATCCTTGCGGATGCCATTGGCGATAAAACAATTACAGAACAGATGGCCAGGGGCTATGCGCCATTTTTGAAGGGGAAGAGGAAACATCATATTGGCCATGTGGATTACAATGTTTTTGGCATCTGGCCGTTTGAACTGTACCGTCAGACACGTCAGGAAAAATACCTGGCCATTCCGGTAAAACTGGCAAAGAATGAATTTAAGGAGCTCAATGCGGAGGGTTTGTCCGGCTTGTCCCGGTTTTGGGTAGACGACATGTATATGGTTGGTTCCCTGCAGGTGCAGGCATACAAATCATTGAAAGACACGGTCTATCTAAACAGGGCTGCCCGACAGCTGGTAGTATACTGCGACAGGCTGCAACGGGATAACGGGCTTTTCTTTCACCGTGAGGATGCCCCGTTTTTCTGGGGACGCGGGAATGGCTGGGCTGCAGCTTCCATGACCGAAGTTTTGCTGGAACTTCCGACAGATAATAAGTATTATCCTCCACTTATATCAGCTTACAGAAAGATGATGAACGCGTTGATCAGCTGCCAGGGAGAAGATGGCATGTGGCACCAGCTGCTGGATGATCCGGCAAGTTATCCTGAATCTTCCTGCACCGGAATGTTTGTCTATGCTCTCGCATCGGGTCTTCAAAAGGGCTGGCTTACTGAAAATGATTTCATGGATAAAACACTGGCCGGATGGAGAGCCCTTGCAGGATATGTCAATGAGAAAGGCGAAGTGATGAATGTCTGTGTCGGAACGAATGCAAAAGACAACAAAAAGCATTATCTTACCAGGCCCAAAAGTACGGGTAATTTCCACGGACAGGCAGCCACGCTTTGGGCGGCCACAGCGATGATAAGGCTTGAAAGGAAAAACATTGATAAATTGGATCATCGGAATTGAAAAAATAAAACCATTTGATTACCGACGAATTAATTTAAAAGCTATTTTTAGGGTGTCAAATTGAGTATCCGGCATACTACTACTATTGATTGAACGATTTTTCCTTGTAGCACATGTTTATGAAATAACACCGGTTACAGTAAGTTTCTTTTGTAGGAACATTCCTTTTTTATATAAATAACAAAGAACAAAAGACAGATATTCAGCATGAAGTTGAGAAATACCTTCACGGGAAACAAATTGAAATTTCTCCTGGTCGGATCCGGAATCCTGCTCTGTGGTCTCTTTTTATTATCACTTAACAAGGTATCTGACTATACCTCTACAGACAAATATTGTGTGTCCTGCCACATCCATCCCATTCAGGATCAAAATTGGAGATTATCAGAACATTACAACAACAAGTCGGGTTTTGTAACTCATTGTGTTGAATGTCATTTGCCTCCAAAAGGTCATGGTTACCTTTTTGCAAAAGCCAAACATGGGATCAAGGATGTGTATGGAAAACTTTTTAAGGACAGTGCGTCAATAGACTGGGAGGCAAAAAAGCCACTTGAAAAAGCCAAAGGCTATGTCTATGAACAGTCCTGCATTCGTTGCCACGAAAATCTGTTTCCTGCTACGCTCTCTGTAAATGGCAGTAATGCTCATTTGCAATATGTTAACAGTCCGGCAGCTCAAAAACCCAATTGTATCAATTGCCACCTGAATGTCGGCCATTACGACAAAAACAATATTCACGCCCACAATACCAATTTTGGGGTTACGGAAACCATCACCAAGGAAATATTTACTGAACCTGCATTGGTTAAGAAATTTGAGAATTTCTCTGAAAAAGTTCCCGGAACAAGCCTCTCTTTTGAGATGGTTGCAGTACCAGAAGGAACATTTGATATGGGAAGCCCTCAGAATGAGGAACTTAGAAAAACGGATGAAGGTCCGGTCAGAAAAGTACATATTTCGAAATTCTGGATGGGCAAAGCAGAAGTCAGTTGGGACGAATACCTTGAATTTTTCAAGGCAACTGCCTCCCAGGGCAGAAAGGAAGCCGTCATAACCCAGCCTGTAACTGATGCAATCACGGGTCCCACACCTCCATGGGGAGCCCCGGACCAGGGCTGGGGTAAAGGTACCCATCCTGCCATCACCATGTCATGGAAGGCAGCAAACACTTACTGCCAGTGGCTTACCCAAAAGACAGGAAAAAAATACCGCCTTCCCACTGAGGCCGAATGGGAATATGCCTGCCGTGGTGGTACAAAGGAGCCCTATTTCTTCCCGGGGGATCCAAAGAAATTCACCTCGGCTGGATTGTTTCACAAAATATTTGGACCGGACACTACTTTGATCAACACTTATGTGATATACAAAGTGAATAGTCAGGCCAGGACCAAAGAGCCCCAGGCTGTAAAAAGCAATCCTTTCGGTTTGAAAAATATGCTTGGAAATGTTGCGGAATTCTGTTCAGATTTCTATTCACCAAACAGTTACAAAACTGCTTCCGCAGAACCAGTATCAAATCCGACAGGACCCGCATCCGGTGAGGAGCATGTTATTCGCGGAGGATCCTTTAAAAGTGACGCCAAAGATGTGCGGAGCGCCTCCAGGGATTTCACAAAAACCAAGGCCTGGTTAATGACGGATCCGCAGATGCCCAAAAGTGTTTGGTGGTACTCAGATAGTAATGATGTAGGTTTCAGAATTGTTTGTGAAGCTGACTCAACAATAGCAGGTCAGTAAAGATTTTTAGCCATGGAAAACAAGAAAAATATTGACAGAAGAAAATTTTTGGGAGCAGGTGTACTTGCCGGTATAACAGTTGTTGGAGCAAACTCTTTGCTTTCATCTTGCAGTAAAGAAATAACCAACGCTTCTCTTGGCCTTCCTCCTATTCTTAAAGGAGCGCCCAAAGGAAGAAAATTACGGGCCGGACTTGTTGGAGCCGGTAACCGCGGAACCGGTGCAGCCATCAACTTCATCAGTGCAGGTCCAGACCTTGAGATCATCGCGGTAGCCGATGTTTTCCAGGACAAGATCGATGCTTTCCGCGACCGTTTCAAGTCTTTTAACCTGGAAGTCCCTGAGAAAAATTGTTTCACAGGTTTTGATGCATACAAAAAATTGATGGCCCTTGAAGATGTGGATGTCGTTTTGCTGGCCACACCTCCCCGATTCCGCCCTGATCATCTGTTGGAAGCCATACAAAACAAAAAGCATGTTTTCATGGAAAAACCTGCTGCAGTGGATCCTGTAGGCATTCGCTCCGTTATTGCTTCCGCCAGGAAAGCCGAAGCACTGGGTTTATGTATTGTTACAGGCACGCAGCGCCGCCACCAGGAAGACTATATTGAAACCTACAAACGGGTTCACTCCGGCGCGATAGGCAGGTTGACCTCAGCCAAGGCTTTCTGGAACCAGGAACACGTCTGGTTCCGCACCCGAGAGGATGGTTGGGATGACATGACATACATGATGCGGAACTGGAATAATTTCTGCTGGCTTTGCGGTGATCACATCCTGGACACTCACGTCCACAATATTGATGTAGTCAACTGGTTCATGGGCAAGACTCCCATCCGGGCTATTGGTAACGGTGGCCGTCACAGGAGAGTTACTGGCGACCAGTACGACTTTTTTAACATCGATTTTGACTATGGCAACGGAGTCAGCTCGCACAGCTACTGCCGCCAGATCGACAGCTGTGCCAATGGTACCGGTGAGCTGGTAATGGGAACTGAAGGTTATACCAACTGCGTCAACACTATCTGGGACCTCAACGGAAACGTTAAATGGCAATTCGAATATCCTAAGGATGAGAATGGAAATACCATGAGCCAGCTTAAAATTCCTGCCTACGTGCAGGAACATATGCACCTTGTTTATGCTATCCGAAAAGGAGAATATGTAAACCAGGCCGAACAGACTGCCCTTTCGACTCTTACCGCTATCATGGGAAGAACAGCAGCCTACACTGGACAAATGGTCACCTGGGAAGAAATGATGAAATCCGATATGCAACTTGGACCGAAAGACCTGCTGTTTGGACCGGTGGACATGAAATTTGATGTGCCCGTGCCAGGGACGCCACCGAATGTCTAAAATTTTCGATTGAAAAGAGACCAAAATCGCTAATATTTAGACTGATTCTCATTAACAACCATTTTATATAACTAATATGACAACTAAATCAAACAGAAGAACTTTTTTAAAAAATTCGGCTGTTGCAACGGCAGGAACTCTCATCCTTCCGCAAATTATCCCTTCTACAGCTTTGGGGATGGGTGGCAGGCTGGCCCCCAGCAACAGGATCGTTATGGGAGCCATCGGAACAGGCTCTCAAGGCAAAAGTAACATGCGTGACTTCCTGAAGTTAAACAAAGAGGTGCAATTCGTTGCAGTTTGTGATGTGGATACCAATAACCTTGCGAAAGCGAAGTCATTGGCAGATGCTGCGTACGACAAAAATGACTGCCGGACGTACGGCGACTTCAGGGAATTCCTGGAGAAAGAAAAAGATCTGAACGCCGTAGCTATTGCTTTGCCCGACCACTGGCATGGTATTATTTACACTGCTGCGGTGGAAAAAAAGCTGAACGTTTATGGAGAGAAACCTATCTGCCGTACAATACGTGATGGACAAACAATCGTAAAAGCAGTTCAAAAGAATAAAATCACCTGGCAAACTGGAAGCTGGCAAAGATCAAGGCCCAATTTCCACAGGGGCGCTGAACTGGTGATTAATGGCCGCATCGGAAAAATCAAAACCATCGAAGTAGGCCTTCCAAACGGAAGTAAAGGTATTGGTACTCCACCCGTTAAGGAAGTTCCGGCAGAACTGAACTGGGATATGTGGTTAGGACCGGCTCCCAAAGTAGCCTATCGCGGTGTCAGCCATTGGGACTGGAGATGGATCCTGGATTACTCCGGCGGACAACTGACTGACTGGGCAGGCCATCATATTGATATCGCAAATTGGGGAGCAGGACTTGAATATACCGGACCAGTAGAAATTGCCGGTGAAGGTTTTTATCCGAGAGAAGGCATCTTCAATGTGCCTGTCGAGTATGATTTCCTTTGCAAATATGCCAATGGAATAGAGATGAGAGTATGCAACGAAGCCCGACTGGAAAAAGGCTCAGGTACCACCTGGTATGGCGAAAAAGGATGGATCCATGTTAACCGCGGAGAAACACTGGAAGCTTCAGATCCGAAAATTCTTGAGGAGGTGATTGGCGAAAATGAGACTCACCTGATAAAAAGTGATAACCACTGGCAGAATTTTGTCGACTGCGTACGCTCAGGACAGAAAACTATCGCCCCGATTGAGGTATCCTACCGTGCCATTTCTGTGGCATTACTCGGAGAGATCGCTATGCAGACCGGACAGAAGATTCAGTGGGATCCTGAAAAAGAAGAGATCATAGGTAATCCTATGGCAGCACGACTGCTGGACCGTCCATATCGTCAACCCTGGAATTTACCAACTATTTAATTTTGATTATCACATGAAAAACAGATATACAATTCTCCTTGCATTAGCAGGAATTCTCTTCCTCTTTCAGTCTTGCCAGGAAAAAACTGCTTACAGGGCACTGATTATCACGGGCCAAAGCAACCATAACTGGTCCGCATCAGCACCTATCCTGAAATTACTGCTCAATCAGACAAAATTATTTACAACTGATATTGCACAAACTCCGAAAGAGGGAGCCGACATGAGCAAATTTCAGCCTGATTTTCAAAAATACAATGTTGTTGTTGTGGCGTACAATGGCGATGCATGGCCGGAAAAAACCAATGCAGCATTCCTCGAATATGTTAAAAACGGGGGCGGTGTTGTAATTTACCACGAAGCAGACAACTCCTTTGCCGACTGGAAAGAGTACAATGAAATCATTGGAATTGGTGGATGGAACAACCGCAATCAAAAAGACGGCCCTTACGTTTATTACAGCAAAAATCAGCTTGTTGTGGATACAACAGCTGGTTCTGCAGGTACCCACGGTCCGCAGCACGAATTCATCGTGAGAGCCAGAAAAGCTGATCACCCGATTCTTAAAGGGCTTCCGGTTACCTGGATGCACGGAAAAGATGAGTTGTACAGCAAACTGCGCGGACCAGCCAAGAACATGGAAATTCTGGCTACAGCTTACGCTGATACTGCCAAAAAAGGAACTGGCAGGGACGAACCCATGCTGATGACATTATCTTATGGTAAAGGAAGGATTTTCCACACTGCTATGGGTCATGTAGGCAAGGAGGAGCATCACCCGGCAACTGAATGTGTTGGGTTTATTGTCACATTCCAGCGTGGTGCTGAATGGGCCGCTTGTGGCAATGTCACACAGGAAATCCCCCTGGATTTCCCTAATGTTGCATGCGCAGTATACAGACCTGACTATAAACAGGTTACCCTCGGAGATGACCTCGAAAAAATTTCTACTTATTCCATCGAAAACAGCACCCGCTACCTGACTGACCTCCAGGGAAGAATCAGGAAAGTATCCGGAGATCCCGCCGCATTGCTGGAGCTGGAGAAAAAAATGGTTGACATATTGAAGGACAAAAATGCAACAGCCGAAGGCAAAAAATTGATTCTCAGGGAATTGGCATGGATGGGCTCCGACTATTGTGTTCCTGCTGTGAAAGAGCTGTTAAATAATACAGAACTTCAGGAGTTAGCCTCCTTTACACTGGAGAGAATGAAAGGACCCCGCAAAATCTGAAAATAAGCTGATTTTTTGTTCTCAGATTTTTGTACATTTAGGATCACTTTAATGACAGCAAAGCGTGCGTGAATAACATTCTTTCACACGCTTTGCTGCTGTTAAAAAGGACAAGATAGCAAGGTACTCTCAATTTTCATTTCGCAATTCTTCTTATGTTTTCCCTGGTTATCCCTGTTTTCAATGAAGAACAACTGATCGACGATCTGGTTTCCAGAGTAATCGCCGCAGTTGAATCAATTACCGGCGACTATGAAATTCTCTTTGTTGATGACGGAAGCACTGATAAAACCGTTGAAAAACTATTGATTTACAGGGATAAAAACAAAAGAATCAAGATCATCTCCCTCTCAAAAAATTTTGGTCACCAGGCAGCGTTTACTGCAGGTCTGGAATTATCCAAAGGTGACATTGTTGCCATGATGGATGGAGATTTACAGGACCCGCCCGAACTGCTGGCCGACATGCACCGAAAAATCAAGGAACAGGGCTATGATATTATCAGTGGAAAGAGAACCGGAAGAAAAGGCCATGGCCACCGGAATTTTTACACATTTCTATTTCACCTGATCTTCAAAAATATCGCCGGACTTGAAAACATGGAGAATTCAGGCAATTTTTCAATGCTGACCCGGCAAGCATTACAGGCACTTCTTGCAATAAATGAAAAAGTCCGGTATATGCCCGGACTGCGTTCATTTATTGGTTTTAAGCAGGGGACAGTCGAATATATCCGTGAGGATCGTTTGCATGGTGAACCTAAAATGAGCCTGTCCAAACTTTTTGCACTTGCAAACGATGCCATCTTTTCTTTTTCGAGGTTCCCTATAAGACTTTGCCTATACCTCGGAACAATAGGCAGCATCGTTTTCATGCTGGCAGGAATCTACGTTTTGGTCGAAAAAGTTCTTGGACTGGCATTGCTGGGATGGTCTTCCACTTTATTAAGCATCTACTTCCTGGGATCAATACAGTTGATTTTCCTGGGAATAGTTGGAGAATATGTATTCCGTATCTACAAGGAATCACAGAATCGTCCGATATATTTCATCAAAAAAATTCATGAAGACTCTTCAAATCCATGAAAGGGCAATTTTCAAATCGCTCTTTGCGGTTGGAGCCCTTTTACTGCTTCTTGTCTTGATTTCCGGAAGCAGGGAAGCAGGAATTTCAGGAGACGAAGAAGTACACTACCAGCAATCCGTTAAAGTTTATAATTATTTTGCCTCTTACGGCCAGGATAAAAGTGCACTTGATACTCCCGTCTCACACCTCAAGTATTACGGACAATCATTTGACAATCTGACTACATTTCTGATTCGCTGGTTCAACATCGAAGATATTTACACTTTTCGTCATACAATGAATAGCCTGGCGGCATGGTTGGCCATTCTTATTGCCGCCTTGTTTGCCATATGGCTTTCCGGGTACGGCGCCGGAATTCTGACCCTTCTGCTTTTTATTGCTTCACCTACTTTTCTGGGCCATGCACAAAACAACCTGAAGGATATTCCATTTGCACTGGCTTATATCTCTGGTACATTCTTCCTTTTAAAAGTACTTTTCGCGGAAAAGAGAAACTGGACTAACACTATACTGCTCATATTGTCTGTGGCTTTCTGCATCAGTATTCGTCCCGGCGGACTGTTGCTTATATGCTACTTGCTATTATTTTTCCTGGCCAGGGAAATAATTACTTACTGGCAAACCTCATCAATCAACTTCAGCAAGATAAAAGAGAATCTCCTTTATGTCTTAATTATCATTCTGTTCGCCTATTTTCTCGGAATACTTCTATGGCCCTATGTTCTGGAAAACCCGGTGACAGGTTTCTGGGAGTCATACAAAGTAATGGCCCAGTTTCCGACTACCATCAGGCAGATCTTTGAAGGCAAACAAGTCTGGTCTGACTTTATGCCCTGGTACTATCTTCCAAAATTAATGCTGATTACCATTCCAATTGTTGTCTGGACAGGAATTATCAGCTTCATCGCCTTTGCGTCAAAAACTGTTATTAAAGAGTGGCTCAAATATTCATTCCTGATTTTCACCATCATCTTTCCAATTGTATTCGTGATTTATGAAAAATCAAACCTCTATGGTTCCTGGCGCCATTTCCTTTTCGTGTATCCGGGAATTGTGGTATTGGCTGCAATAGGCTTATGGCACTTGATCCTCTATCTCAAAACCCGAATCGGAATAAGTTTGGCGATGATTGCAATAGTTGCCCTGACCTGGCATCCCATCCACTTTATGGTCATAAATCATCCATATTACTACCTCTATTACAATCAGTTGGTTGGAGGTTTGAAAGGAGCGTACGGCAATTATGAAACCGATTATTACTACCATTCTATCAGGGAGGGGTCTGAATGGCTGATAAATTATATCAAGGCACAAAATCCTGGTACAAGCATAAAAGTTGGTACGAATTTCCCGGCTGACTGGTTTTTCAGAAATGAAAAAAATATCTCAGCAGAGTATGTTCCATATGATGAAAGAAGTCAGCATGACTGGGATTTTTACATCTCTGCCAACAGTTACATATCCCCTTACCTGCTTAAAAACAATATCTGGCCTCCCAAAAACAGTATCAAAAAAATAGAGGCTGACGGTATTCCGATCTGTTCAGTTTTAAAAAGAGAAAATAGGGATGATTTTCTTGGATATCAGGCAATTAATAAAAATCATCCTGAAGAAGCGGTTAAATACTTTGAAGAAGTAATCAAAAAAGATTGTAAGGATGAATTAATCTTTTATAATTTTGCTACGGTCTGTTATAATCTGGGTGACAAGGAGAAAACCATGGCCCTTTTGCAGAAAGGATCGGAAATTAATCCTGGGTGCGAATCCATCCTGATGTTCCGGGCGAATATTTATGCAAACGATGGTGATACGGCAAAAGCTGCTGTATTGTATCAAGAGCTGATCCGCATTAACCGTAAGTATTTTGATGCATATCCTGCCCTGGCAAAGATATGGACTGGTAATAAGGAGTATAAAAAGGCACGGGAGCTTTTAAAGTCCTGCCTGATTATGCATCCGGGTTTCAGGGATGCCATTGTTGGGCTGGCCGACAGCTACAGATCGACAGATCCTGATGTTGCTAAAAAATATGATGAATTAGTAAAAACTAAACAATAGTAAATTTTAAGATCATGAAGAAAAGCATCATTCGTTTGGCACTGGCAGTAGTCCTGCTGATGAACATCGCGGGAGTCGCATTGGCTCAGGCGCAGCAACCTAAAGCAGACAAAGATACTGTCAACGCAGATAAAGCTGCAAAACCAGTCTTTTATGACGCTGCAGAAGAGGAAAGCGGTTCCAAAGGCTGCAGTCCGGCCGTTTATTTTGCAGCCGGTTTTGTTGTGGTAGCTGGGGTTGTCATTTATTTGCGCAAAAAGAAAAAGTAAGAGTAAAGGTTTATTCGCCAGACTAATTATTGTTGCCCTGATAAGATTGGCAGACAATATTATTATCGGTATGGGTTCAATCTCTTTGCGTTATTCAAGGTACAAGCTTTTACTACTTCTGGGCAGTGCTTCTCCGATAATAGCAGAATCGGGCAGCATTGCCTTTGTTTTTAATATTTCCAGAATTTCGATTGCGTGTTGAGCTGGAACTGCCATCAGTAAACCGCCTGATGTCTGGGCATCACAACAAAGCATCTTTTGCTCATATCCGACATTTGAGCCGAAGTTGGTATGGTCTTTTACAAATTCCAGGTTCCTGAAGCAGGCTCCCGGAATACACCCCTCTTCAAGCAGTGCTAACGATTCAGGGAAATGAGGAAGGTTCAGGGTTTGAATCCTGAGGGTGACGTTACTGGCATCAGCCATGCGCATAGCATGGCCCAGCAAGCCAAATCCCGTTATATCTGTCGCCCCCCTGAGGTTATATTCCTGCATCACTGCGGCACCGGTTTTATTAAGCATTTTCATGTAATCCAACGCTTTTCTGACAGTACTCTCTTCAGTCATCCCATTGCGCTGACCCGCAAGTATTACACCGGATCCTAATGGTTTGGTAAGAATCAGCATATCTCCCGCCCTGACACCCGAATTGGTGACGAGTCTCCCCGGATGAACAGTGCCTACCACTGCGAGTCCAAATTTTGGAGGATAATCCTCGATGGTATGTCCTCCCAACACCAGGGCTCCGGCTTCAACCACTTTTTCATGTCCTCCCTGTAGAATCGCCCCAAAGACATCCAGAGGAATTTTAGAGGTTGAGAACATCATCAGGTTCAAAGCAAGAAGAGGTGTCCCACCCATGGCATAGACATCACTCAGTGCATTTGCCGCGGCTATCTGTCCAAATTCAAAGCCATCGCTGCAAACCGGCGGGAAAAAATCGGTGGTATATATTAGTGCTGTCTCATCATTTAATTTGTACACTCCTGCATCATCGTGTGTTTCAATGCCAACCATAAGCCTCGGATGCTCAATTTTGGGGAGTTTTGCAAGAATTTCACCCAACTGAGAAGGAGAAAGTTTGGCAGAACAACCACCCTGTTCCACTGTTGATAAAAGGTCAAAATCGCTCATAATGACAAAAATACGCAAAAAACCATCACCCCGAATATCACTGCTTTTCAAAGGTTAACGGAGGACTAAATTCTGACAATTGACATTCCGCTCTGTTTGGTAAATTTTTCGAGTTTATCCCCTTGTTCCTTGCTGATTTCCAGACACATGCCACATTCAGAAGAATAGGGTCTCGGTACAGGAATGACCTTCACATCCACACTGTTTTCAATACACCACCGTTCAGCTAAAATAACCTGCCGGATGTTCTGAAACAGGAAGATTTCCCTATTTACCAACATCGTGAATTGCTTTTGAAAGATAGGACAACTCTTCAGGGGTATGGTAGGGAGAAAGTGAAAACCGGCAATCTCCGGAAGGAAATGATCCAAGGTGACGATGGGCAAGCGGTGCGCAATGCAGACCAGCCCTGCATTCAATTCCATAAGATTCGTAAAAGATTTGGGCAAGCGACGAGCCGTTCATCTTATTGTGAAGGACAGAAAACAGCCTTCCCTGGTTGGACAGATCATCCGCACAGCGGACACGATAATTGGCATTACGTTTCACTTCCCTGATCAGTTCAAGAAAATCATCTTTTGTATGCTGATAGACCGGCCTGTTTTTCAGAGCTGCATTCAATCCGTGAATTCCGGTGATGTTTGGAGTTCCTGCTTCAAAGCGATCCGGAACAAATGAAGGCATGGATAGTGAATCTGAACCGCTTCCGGTACCTCCGAAAATCAGTGGCTCAACCACTTCAGGATGCCTTATAAAGGCTCCACCGGTACCAGTCGGCCCAAGCATGGATTTATGGCCTGTAAAAGCCAGAAAATCGACACCCCATCTATCCACCTCAACAGGAAACTGCCCCAACGACTGGCTGGCGTCAATCAACAGGGGTATATCCCCGATTGCCTTTTTTATATCACCCGGTGACTGTGCCATTCCATTTACGTTGCTCATATGACAGATTGCTACCAGCATAGTATCCGGACGTAACTTTGAAGCTATTTTTTCAATCAGGATCCTGCCATCCGGGGCACTTTCAAGCAATTCCCATTCAATCAGGCCTTTGCTTTTCAGGTATTCAAGAGGCCTGGCTATGGCATTGTGCTCCATGGAAGAAGTAAGAACATGTCCTCCTTTCCTGCAGATTCCCTGGATCATCAGGTTTAGCGCCGTGGTTGCATTGGCGGTAAAAATAATCTTAGCGGCATCGGTCGTACCCATCAAATCTGCCAATTGATCGCGGCAATCCTCAACAAGCCTGGTTGACTGTAGGATACGCGGGTAGGCCGAGCGGCCATAGGTTCCTCCTGTCTCGTTCAGGTGTTTGCTCATTGCCTCAGCCACCGCTGCGGGTTTGGGAAAACTGGTCGCACAATTGTCAAAATATAAGTTCATAGCAAATTTTTTTTCTTTGATTCAAGAGCCTTCCCAATTACTGATCAGGGCTTTACCACATGCCCTGTACGGGCCATTGCCTCAGTGATGGTAAACATATTGGAAATCTTCCCAACTCCCAATTGATCTTTAATGCCATAAAAATCTGCACAAGTTCCGCATATCAGGATTTCAACCCCTGCTTCCTCAAGTGTTTGTAAAGATGCGAGCACTCCGGAATCCTTTGTGGCCATTCTTGCTCCGGCATTGTAAAATACCAGGTGAGTTGGTAATACAGGCTGCTCATTCAGGGCATTAAGAAATCCCTTCATAAGTATTGCGCCCAATTGGGGATCCCCCTCTCCCATCTTTTCGCTGCTGACTGCAACAACATAGGCCGATGTTTTTACCCCCTGAACTTGCACGATCTGGTTGACCTCGTCTTTCAGCAAAGGCTGATTAACAACTTCTATCCTGAAAATGCCACCCTCTTCAGTGCCTTCCGGAGAAAGTGACTGATCTTTCAGGTAGGTAATAATATTCTGGTAGGCTGTACGGTTGTCACATTCAATTATCAGTACCTCACCAGTCTCACTCATCTTTAGTGCCTTCCGCGTCAAAATCAAGGGTTGCGGACAAAGCAACCCCTTCCCGTCTACTTTTTTCATTTATTATGTCTATTATTTCAACTCAGATTTTGATAACCTGTTTCGCTCGGATAATTCATCCTAAATACCAAAATTTTGCCTGGCAAATGCAATCAGCTCTGGACCAATCCTTTCCGGGTCATAAGAGACGGGTACAAAAGGAATCATTTTAGTTTCCCGTCTTGCCATACTATAATCGTAAGTTTTATCGTAATACGCCAGCGTTATGTCAACAACTTTTTCATAATCACCCGAATCCAAGGCGTCAAGAGTATCTTTGGTGTCTTTACCTCCCAGCCGTTTACTAATTTTTTCAATACTCAGCCGAAGGTCCTCCATCGGGAAACCCGCATAATCGCGGACAAGCCTCCTGACACGTTCTGACCTGGGGGGATCGATACGGATGGTCGGACAACAATTCATCTGAGAAAAGAGTTCATCCAATATAAATACCTTTCCAATATTCTGGCTCTCACCTTCTACCCAGATAGCTCCTGAGAGATCAAAACCGGCAATCTTTTCAATGACAAGGTTGGTGAAATGTTCAGTTCCCGGTTGAGGTGGCTGGCCAATGCCACCAAAACTTGACCCGCGGTGATTTGCCAATCCTTCTAGATCAAGAACCTGCTCACCGAGCTCTGCCAATTGATGCAGAATCTCAGTTTTTCCGGAGCCTGTTGGCCCGCTGAGCATCACCAGCTTAAGCCCTTGCGCAATAAGCTCTCTTCCAAAAGTTCGGTATGCCTTATAACCTCCTTCCAGAACATATACCTCACGGCCTGCAGTTTCCAGCAACCAGGCCATACTGCCACTCCGCATGCCCCCTCTCCAGCAGTAAAGGAAAAGTTCACCTTTATATCGGTTAGCTTTAAGGACGAAATCCTTCAGTTTCGGCCCAACCAGTTCCAGACCTTTCAATACAGCATGATCACGTCCGGCCTGTTTGTATATTGTACCGACAATTACCCGCTCTTCATTACTGAAAAGAGGAAAAGAGATGGCGCCAGGCAAATGACCTTCCCTGAATTCAGCAGGAGTGCGGATATCCAGTACCGTCTTCCCCTTTATCCTGCTAATAAACTCTTCCGCTTTAAGTATTGTCATCTTAGCCATTTTATGCTGACAAATTTAACCCAAATTGCTTAGAACACAATTGGCGTTTTTTTGTAGCTTTGACTGTTCAATAACTACTATTAACATATTCCAATGAAGAAAAATCAATTACTTCTTCCCATACTGCTTGTGGGAATAGCCTTTGGTACCGCATGGGCCATACGAGGTCAGTTTGGACACGAACCGGGTGCTGCTATGGCAGGCATTATAGGCGGTGCAGCCCTTTTACTTGCATCCGGACGCAAGGAATGGTACAACAAAATGCTGCCTGTAATAGCGGCTTCAGCCATTGGTTGGGGAACCACAGGAATGATAAGCTATGGCATGGTGGTCGGATACTGCCGTGCAGGAGATTTTCTGAATTCAACTTACGGTTTCTTGTCCCTATTCGTTATCGGTGGGCTGTTCGGACTAATCGGCGGAGGTCTTGTCGGTCTCACATTGAATTCCACCCCTTCCAACCGTGTAAAATGGCCCTCCCTTATTGCCGAAATGGCTGCCGGCGGACTTATTGGCTATTATTTTCTGATTGAACAGGCTGAATTACTGATGACACCACCTCGTTCAGAAGCCTGGGCAGTATGTCTTGGTGCAGGAGTTGCCATGGTCTGGCATATGGTACGAAACGGATATGGCTCAGCCTTGCGTGTTGCTTTCTATGCAATGCTCGGCGCCGGATTCGGATTTTCATTCGGGAACTTCCTGCAAAACATTGGAACCTACTTCGAATTACATTTCAATTTCTGGAATGTTATGGAATACAACATTGGCTTCTGGGGCGGATCCGGCATGGCATACGGAGTATTTACCTCAAAGTGGCCCGTTGACAATGAATCTCCCAGGAAATATGAAAACAATCTTACCTTATTGCTGATCACTCTTATTGTCCCTTTGCTGGTTTGGAAAGATGCCTTTCGGGTCCCGGATCTGCTGAAAAGCAATTTTATTCAAAACCAGGAGGCTACTGCTTTATACCTTTCAATTGCTACTCTGGGAATCTTATTGCTGATGAACCTTATAATACGATTGAAACTAAAGGGTAAAGCCGGCTACAGTACAAGCGAATTGAAAGTCTTATTTTACAGTGTATTTGGTACGTACATTCTTTGGAGCTGGCTGATAACCGGCCTTTTTATGGGAAATTTCAGGTCAGAACAACCACTTTATATCGTAAATCTGATTGTATTCTGGTTCCTGATAAGATTCGCGGAAACTCCCTTTAACGAAAACCATTCCAGGGAAATTTTCCCTAAGGACAAATGGGCGCTCTATTTTACCCTTGTTATTGCCGTAATAATCATTATTTCCCTCGTTTCAGGTCTGATGCATGACGGACTAAAAGGAGGTAACCTGCGTTTCACATAATAAATCTATGATACGTTTTTTAATTGTAATTATTTCATTGTCAGGATATTTTACAGGACATTCAGAAGTCAGGAAACCAAAAAATCAGCTTTTTGCTGAAGGTGAAAAGGTGGTACTGGCCGGAGGCGGATACTCATTTACGGAGGGTCCTTCCGCCTCCGATGACGGGAGTGTCTACTTTACCGACCAGCCCAACGACAAAATCGACATCTGGCACGAAAACGGATCCATTACAACTTTTTCTCAGAAAAGTGAAAGAGCAAATGGAACTTATTTTAACAGGAAGGGTGAATTGGTCGCTTGTGCGGACCTTCATAACAGGTTGGTATGTTTCAAGGCAGATCGGCAAATACTGACACTTGCAGAGAATTACAATGGATACCACTTCAATGGACCTAACGATCTTTGGATAGATCCCGAAGGAGGTATCTACTTTTCAGATCCATATTACCACCGGGAATACTGGGCGACCGGCCACGCAGAAATGCAGGATACACGGGGAGTATATTACCTGAGTCCTGAAGGGAAAATAACACGCGTGATAGGCGACTTCAAACAGCCTAACGGCCTGATTGGTACACCTGATGGCAAAACACTCTATGTAAGCGATATCAACGACAGAAAAATCTGGAAATACAATATCACTCAAGATGGAACGCTGTCCAATAAAACATTATTCGCACCTGAAGGTTCGGATGGTATGACTATTGACAAAAAAGGGAATGTATACCTGACGAATAAATTTGTTTCGGTATACAATCCCAAAGGTGAAAATATCGCAAAAATAGAGGTGCCGGAACAACCGTCCAACCTGTGTTTTGGAGGCAAAAAAAGAAATATCCTCTTTATTACGGCACGTACTTCAGTTTATATCCTTAAAATGAAAGTCAGGGGCAACTAGTTTGGTACTACTACAGCGATCTTGCCGGAAGCCTTTCTATTCTTCAGCTTGGTGTAATACTCATCCAGAATATTGGTTACCATTGGTCTGTAAAAATTCCAGAAAAATGGAGTCCTGTTGATGTAATTGTATTTATCGTAGAAAAATTTGTTGTAATACTGAAGTCCACTGTATTTGGCACTTTCAATGAAAATCGGATTATCACAGTAGTCACCGGCAAAATAGTAATAATTGTTGTCTTTATTTTCAATAACAGATGGGAAAACATCCGGTATGCCATTATCACTCAACAATTTTTTCCCACTCTCATTGGTATAAATCTTGTATTTGGAAACGATCCTGTTAGACGGTCCTGATTCCAGGATATCAAACCAGTATGGATAGGTAATCTCCTCAGGAAGGCCATATCTTTGCATTCCATATTGTGAAGTATAAATCCAAGGGACTTCCTCTGATAAAGTATTATCCATTTCCAGGATGACAATTCTTCCATCCTCATGGACGAATAAAATACCGGGCCTGTGAAAATCCCATTGCTGTTTATACTGATTTCTGTAAAGCTTTCTGGCCCAAAGAGGAATATCCTGGTTGATTACGGTGTCCAATGGGTCATAATATCTGCCCACCCAACCAGTCCATTTGACATCCAGCAACTGTTCCGCCTCTGTTCTTAGTTCCCGGGAAGTTGGACTTGCCAAAAAGTTGAACTCGGCCATAATAAGCTTTCCAGTATCTTTCAGTCTTTGAAGAAGGACAATATCATTGGCATGAAGGCCACCATATATCCTCGAAGACCGTTCGTTGATCATCATACTTCCATACCACTCATTTGTATAAACCCCGTATGTGTCTGTGTAATAAACCATATCAAGGCTATCCGCGGCCTGATAAACTTCCTCCTTGGTCAATTTAGAGAAGTCCTTTGTAATAAATTTGAAATCATTAAGCGGGAAAAATCCTTTGTAATCGGAATTCAACTTATTGAATTGTCTGGAATCCGTATATTTTTGATTAATCAAAACCCAGCTTAGTGATTTGTGTTCATCGCGCTCTTGGAAAGGAACCGTCATATCATATATCAGAATTTTCAACGGCTTTTCATCCTGAATCCACCAAAATAGAAAGGAAAACAATGGAATCAAAATTGGAAGAAATAAGATGAACAGGAGAATTGTTTTTCTTTTCATAGTTATTTGATTTTCTTGATTATTTTACCCCATTTTAAACCTGATACGATCAGTGAATATAACATCAACTGTTCCACTGTGGTATCCGGAGTAATTTCGCAACCTGCTGAAACAACACCCCTTCCACCGGTACGAACAAAACAGCTCTCCACACTTGCAGCTAACTGATCAGCAGTCCCGTTCTGAACGACAGAAACAGGATCACTGTTCCCCGATACAACCTGATGTCCGGAAAGTAAAGGTATAACAAATTCAATATCTTCTACCAAATGATCAATATCAATCAGATCAGCCCCGGTACGAATCATATCAGGAAGGATAGCTGTTGTATTACCGCATATGTGCAATTTCACTTTCGCACCCAGATAATGCGCATGATCAACAAGCGCTTTCTCCAAAGGAAAAACATATTCCAGGTATAAGTCAGGTGAAATCAGCGAACATACAGCGTCTCCGATTCCAATGCAGTGTGCGCCAGCCTTAACCTGGGCCTCAAGAAACGACATTGTACTTTCAGTAACTAATTCCAGACCTTTTTTTAATTCCTCCGGATGTTCGAAAAAATCGATAAATGCTTCTGAAACATTCCGTAAATCACAATATTCAGCCAGGGGACCTTCGACCCATCCACAAATAAATTGAGAATCACCTGCATGCTCCCGGTAATATTTAATCTCTTCTATTCTTGAAACCAGACGAGCATGATGATTAACCCTCAGTGGTTTAATCATCTTGATGTCCTTAATTTCTCTGATCAGCCATTCATCAACTGTGGGAAGCGAATTTAAAGGATAGCTAACCCTGGTCCCAAAGGATGAAGCTTCGGCCCAGGGATCTGACATAACATTAACCCAGTCTGTGGAAAAATCCCTGGCACACCTTAGATTAGCAGAACATTTGTCCAGATGATTCAGGCAGAAATCGCGATAGTTTATCCCACAATACTTTGCGGCAAACCGCATCAGAATGGGATGAAATGGAGGCCGGTCTACTGACCTTCCCTCTAAAAAATCCATCGTCCTCTGCAAACTATTCATCTCCCAAATATAACAATATACATCAGATTATCAGCCGGTCACGGACATTTTTATGTAAAATAAAAAATATCCGTAACCGGATGAATAAGGTCAAGAAAATCCGTTAACAGCAATTGAAACAATAGATTACTTTACGTAGGAAGCCTGGGCCAGGAAATCGTAACTTTTCTGAACACTTACAATCGGTTCAAAGTCATATCGCTCAACTTCAACGAAATAATCCTTCATTCCAATCGCATATCCCTCTTCAAAAATAGCTTTGAAATCAAGAAGGCCGCTTGCACCAATCTCCTTTTCATCTTTGATATGCAACAACTGGAAACGATTTGGATATTTTTTCATGTATTCAACAGGTGAAAATCCGCCTTTCATTACCCAGTACACATCCATTTCAAAACAAACTTTTTTAGGATCTGTATTGTTTATCATAAAGTCATATATCACCTTATCTTCAATCTTTGTGAACTCGTGGTTGTGGTTGTGGAAACCGAACTGCATACCAGAAGCTGATACCAAGTCTCCGACAGCGTTAAAATAATCCATCTGGACCTTCAAATCATCCAGCTTGGTTGGCCATTTCATTCCGGGCTTAATCATAAATTTCATTCCGGTTTTGGCGTGATCTTCAATGGCCTTCTTCCACCATTCCATGGTTGAAGAATGATTTTCTTTCGTATAGTTAGGACCTCCGAGATGACAGCTGGTGAGTATCATTCCCAGATCCTCGATACGTTTTTTGAAATCACCCGGTAACTCACCGTATATTTTCCCGTTCTTGTCATCATAAGAAGCTGTTTCGAGCGAATAATAACCCATTGCAGCAACCTTTTGAAGGGTTGAAACAGGGTCTTTGCCCATATCATCACGTACGGAATAAAGTTGAAGTCCAACCTTTTTTTTCTTGTTCTTTTTCGGAAGGGCAGCAGATACCAGATTGGCTCCAATCATGCTTCCGGCAACGACCATAGAAGTGGTCCGAAAGAAATCTCTCCTGTTTGTCATAACTATAATAATTGAATGATTTTTGATTATTCGTAAAAATAGTTTTTATTTTTATCCTTTACAACAAAGGCTGCTCCCGATTTAGAGAGCAGCCTTTTAAATAACACTGTTTATACTTTAAACTAAAAATTCGCTGTCAGTAAGACTGCATTTTATCATAATAATTACACCCTCTTTGAAAAAAGATTCAATGAGATACTTTGTGTCCGATCTGGTCCATGAGAGATAATGACATGATCAGGTTAGCAGGAACTCCGGTTTAGCATTTTCAGTTTGAAATTCCCTGGTTACAAAGAAAAGCCGCCCTCCATTTGAAGGCGGCCTTTGAAACTAACATTTAACATCAAAAAACACGATTATTTAGTAAGGTTTACCAGTATCCTGAAGTACCCACATTTTTGAATAATTATGATCCTTACTCTGACCTGAAGGGACATAATTTGTCACCTGCAGTTTTGCTACAGCCTCATTGTAATTCACAAGGTACTTGGGATCCTGACTGGGAACCGGATACATGAATCGCAACGGAATTGCCGGACCGTACTGTGTAGCCGGGCCGGTGATCAAGGCCGGGTAACCTGTACGACGGTAATCAAACCATGATTCAACATATAACCACAAGGAGATCCATTTCTGATCCATAATCCTTTCAAGTTTATTGGAGGCAGCAGTATAACTGACTTTAGGATTGTTATAATATGTGTTAAAATTAAATCCGTTTGAGCCGTCACTGATACCCCACCTGCTAAGTGATGCTACAATACCATTTTTGTAGTGAGTCTCAGGATCTGTTGCAGAAAAGCCACCAGTTTGTGCAGCTTCTGCAAGCAAAAATTCAACTTCACTGTACATGATCAGGTCCATTTTTATATAAGTTTCACTGTTGGCCCTGAACCTGGAATGTAAATAGGAAATATAGGGGCTTCTTTCCGGTTGCGGGAAAGCGGGCCCTGCACCCTTATTGTAGGTCTGAGCATTAAAAAGCGGAATATTTGCAGGTAAACCGACATACAATGAGGTATCAAGTGAGGTATCCGTGGTTGGCAGAATTTTAACGGTGAAAGTCTCCCCAAACCAGTTTTTGACAGTTATATCCGTTGATGTTTGGGCAATTAAGTCCCATTTGGACTGTACCGGGATAACCCAGCGATGCAACCGCGGGTCATTGTACGACTTCAATTCATCCACCATGGTTTTACAGGGTTTTGTCTGATACTCGGGATTGGATGTATTGAGCAATCCACCCTTGGCAGAATTATTGGCAGTTGTGCCAAGATAATTGACCACCGCATTGTCTCCGTTGGAGGTAAAGGCATGGGCAGCAGCTGAATTAAATTCGGCGACTATATCGACTCCCAGGGCGCTCATTTCGGCTTTTTTGTTGAGTAAACGCATGCTGAAGCGCAATCGCAAGGAGTTCACAAATTTTCTCCATTTGACCGGATCACCTCCATACATTACGTCAGCACTAGCCGAAATCTTGTGGTTGACAATTCCCGGATCACTCAGAATCAGTTCCGCACTCTTTAAATCATCCAAAACACCTTTGTAAATGTTTTTTTGATCATCATATTTCGAGAAATAGAGTCCTTCCGGAGCCTTCAGACTCTCCGTGTAAGGCACATCTCCAAAAACATCCGTCAATGTTCCAAAAAGAAATGCTCTCATTGTAAGAGAAATAGCCTCAAAAAATTTATTGTTATCTGTAATAGATTTCCCGTGTATGATCTCGACATTTCTCAGGATATCGTAGTATCCCGACCAGGAACCACTTGTCCACAGATATTGGTTTACCTCAGGCATACCATCATTGGTTCCCATCTGGTTATACTGCATGGCTCCCGCTACACCTGTCTTGTGGTCCCCAAGAGACTTGTAAGTCTTTGCAGTATTGGTCAGGACATAAGTAAGAATATAATTGGAGGAAACATTTGTAGGATTATTAGGATCTACATTCAGTTCCGTAAGATCCCGGCAGGATGTCATCTGAAACAACATCGCTAATACAACTGTCTTTATTATTATTTTTTTCATGGCAATTCTCCTTTAAAAATCAAAGTTTAACTTAAATCCCAGCGTACCTGTCCATGGCATCATGTTGTAATACTCAGCACCCTGAATCCAGGTGCCGCCGGTATTTCTGTATGCCCTTTCAGGATCGATGTGTATACCTGCTTCTGTCCATTCAAAAATGTTTGTGGCAACAAAGGAAACGGATGAATTCTGAATGTTGATTTTCTGAAGCAATTTCTTGGGAATGTGATAAGTAAGAGTCAATTCCCTGATTTTGACATAAGTTGAACTAAAGACGGCCCTGTCTACAATTGCCCTGTTGGATGCCTGGTTGGCATTAAAAGGATCAAGCCATTTCGTTAACGTAGGATTACCCAGGTTCTCTACATAAGTCTTGACACCACCGACAGTGGTTTCATAAACTCCCGGATTGAAGCTGGCATCAGCGTAACGGTTGGCTGGAACCGGATTTGGCCACGCAAAACCTCCCAGTTCCGGAAGCCGGCCCCCGACCCAGTTGCCAAAAAATGCATCAGGATTCGCCTTGATCTGATCCACAATATTCTGGCTTTTGTCATAAGTAGCTCCACTAAAAGAACTTTCATTAACACCATTGTTTTGCATGAACATCCATGAGTTGGAATAAAATTCACCACCCTGGTTCCATTCTATGTTCGCATAAAGTGAAAATCCCTTGTAGGTAAAGGTTGGCTGCATTCCAAGAATAAAATCCTGGTTGGTATTGCCAATTTTGACCATGTGAGCCGGATCCTGGTCCATCTGGTATTTACCTGATGATGCGATGATGGGATACCCAAAATAAGGTGATGCTTTATCTGTTACCCTTAAAATTGGCTTCTCCCATATATCACCCAGTTTTTCGCCAACCTTGGTACGAATCACCCCGTTCCCACCTTCAATTGAATAAAAATCGATGTTGGAAAGCCCTTCGGCTAACTCCTTCAGGATAGAATGGTTCTTGGTAAAACTAAAATTCAGATCCCATCTGAAATCCTTTTTTTGTACTGGAGTTGAGGTTAAGTTAATTTCCCATCCGCTGCTCTCAATGTTCCCTGAATTGATTGATTTGGAGGATGCTCCTGATTCAACGGGTAATGATATCCTGATAATCTGGTTCTTGTTCTGAATAACGTAGTATGTGACATCCAGGCCAATTCTGTTGTTGACAAATTTCAGGTCCGTACCAATTTCGTTGGAAGTTGAACGTTCCGGTTTCAACTGATTGTTGGTCAAATTTCCCCCCATATACATCTGCTTGGCGGTACCCCAGTCCTGACCAATAGAGAAAATAGGATCCAGGTTGTATGGGCTTGTATCATTACCCAACTGAGCACTACCGGCCCGCAATTTGGCATAACTGATCCATTTGGGCAAGGTGAATGTCTGTGAAACAATCCAGCTTAAGGATGCAGAAGGATAGAAATAGGATCTGTTCTCAGCAGGCAAAGTACTGGACCAGTCGTTGCGCCCCGTAACATCAAGATAAGCCTTCCCTTTGTAATCAACTGATGCCATCCCGTAAACACTGTACACTGCCTTTTCATACCAGCTATTGGAATAACTTATTGTCCCCGGAACTCCGTTAGAAATGGTGTAAAGTTGAGGAATAACAAGCGAGGAAGCAGTATTGCTGATTGCCCTGCCATAAACGTACCTGTGATTTCCGGCTACGAATGCGTTTACATTCCAGTCCTTGTTAATTTGTTTTTTATAAGAAAGGTTCAATTCCAGGTTGTTTTCCTTGTTGTAGAAATCACTGACATTAAAGTAACCAGTCGTATTTGTGGTAGTGCTGAATGCTCTTTTCCCTTCCCGGTTCTCCGAATAGGCATCTCTCAGAAAACGCCCCATAAGACTAAAATCTTTGTTGATATTCCAGTCAAACTGAACTTTGGTAATTAACCTGTCCCTCTTAAATGAGTTTGTGTTCTCATTGGCCACGAAATAAGCATTATTCTGCTTGGATGCATTGACCCGCTGTTGAATTCCTTCCATCCCCGGCATCCAATAGTCTTTAAGATCATTGATATTCACCTGTGCACCCTTTTCATACAAACTTCTGACCACGTCGTTCCTGTCATCACCTGTAACATTCGGCCGGTTGTCTGAACTGGTCTCATTCCAGTTAAAATTGGCAGTAACCGAAAGCTTATCGGATAACTTGTACAAAGTATTCAGGTTAACCGTACTTCTCAATAAATTGGTGTTTGGAATCATGCCCTGGTTCCTCATGTCACCAAGAGATAACCTGAAATAGCCATTCTCGTTATTCCCGTCAACAGCTATGTTATTAGTCAGTGTATATCCTGTCCTCATAAAATCCTGAATCCTGTTTTTATAGGAAACAAGTGACACCGGCTCGGTGGTGTTCCACAATACCCATTTTTCACCTACATCCAGTTGGGAACCCCAGGATTCATTTTCAGCCTGTTCCAGGATATGAGCCCCTGCCTTACCACTGCCGAATCTGGTTTGATAAGGATAAACATCGGTCATTATATCAAATACAGTGGATGAATTAAAAGAGACACCGAGCCCTTTTTTGCCCTTCGCGCCCGAACGTGTCGTAATTAGAACAACGCCATTCCCTGCCCGTGATCCGTACAAAGCCGCAGCGCTTGCCCCTTTCAGTACAGAAACGCTTTCAACATCGTCCGGATTAAGGTCTGATATCGCATTGCCCATATCAGCGCCGTTGTAAAGGTTGGTGGATGTGTTGGCCACAGGAACTCCATCGATTACAAACAATGGCTGATTGTCATTGCTTAACGATTTGGCCCCACGGATGATAATATTGACGGATGCTCCTGCATTACCGTTCATTTGTGAAATTCTTACCCCGGCAACCTTTCCCTGAAGTCCGGTCAAAACATTCATTTGCGGCGTTTCTGTAAGAAGCTCCCCTTTTACTTCTGCAACAGAATATCCAAGTGCTTTTTTCTCCCTTTTCATACCTAACGCTGTCACAACCACATCAGCAACGCCAACAGTGACAGGTGCAAGTGACACGTTTATTACAGATTTTTGACTGATATCTGCTTCGACAGTCTCCATCCCTACGAAGGAGATAACTAAAGTCTTCGCATCCTGAGGTACTTTCAAGGTGAACTCCCCGTTGACATCTGTAGTTATTCCTATGCTTGTTCCCTTTACTACCAGTGAAACACCTGGAAGAGGCATTTGAGTTTCGTCAGTAATTTTTCCTTTGATCTCTTTCCTTTGAGGCTGAGGGATATCCGAGGTAATCCCGGCCGGAACTGAACCGTCTGATTCCAAAATCACAATTTGCCGGTCATAAATTCTGAATTTGTTGCTGGTATCTGCAAAAATTTGGTTCAAAACGCTTTCAATTCCCTCATTTTCAGCACTTACTGAAACTATCCGGTTGAGATCAAGGTTCTTTTCATTGTAGAGCAAAATGAACTCACTGTTTTTTTCAATCTCTGAAAATACCTGGGAGACTGTCACCTGATCGAGTGATAGTGTAAATTTGGTTTGTTGTGAGTAACTTTTTGCGGAAACGGTGGCTATTGAAATGAGCATAAAAAAGGACAGTATTTTCATTCTCATTAAGATTTTGGTCATGCACCCCCTAAAGGTACATAAATGAACCTGTTTTTTTTTCATAGATTTGTAATGTTTACGTTTGACTTTAATGTGAACTGAAACATTGCCGGTGGGTTGGCAGACTCACCGGCAAACTTCTGATTAACTTAATTTCCCATAGGCATCTCCCGGTTTATACTGATAAATATTTTTTGCTGGTCAACCCTGTAAGTTATTTTTGCAACATCAGCCAGTACCCTCATCACATCTTCTATAGAATCCTTAAGGTCAAGCTTTCCGCTGATAAGATCGTCTGACTGGAAAACATCCGTGTAAGTAACCTCTACGTTATAATACCTTTCAACCTTTTTTAAAACATTGCTCAGTGGTTCCTTGTAAAAAGCAAACCATCCTTCTGTCCACGCAGTAAATATTTCCGGATTGGCTTCATCAAAAACTTTGGTAGTAAAACCGGCTTTACTGAACAGGGCCTTTTGATGCCTGCTTAAAATGACTTCCTCCCCAAAAAGATGCATCCCCTTGTTCTCCGTCAAGGAAACAGATCCTTCCAATAACACAGTTGTCACTTCTTTATCTGCCTCATAATCTGAAACATTGAATTTTGTGCCCAAAACCCTAATGGCAATCTCCCTGGTTTTAACAAAAAATGGATTGGACTTATCCGGCGTTACATCAAAGTAGGCTTCGCCTTCCAGAAATACCTCCCGTTTGGATCCCGAAAACCTGGCAGGAAAAGCCATCCTGCTCCCGGCATTCAGCCAGACTTTTGTACCATCTGAAAGCTCAACGAAGGATTTTTTTCCAAAAGGAACAACCACTTGGTTCATCGCTATTTCCGATATCTTTTTACCGGCACCGGAAAGTGCAACGACACTGTCATTGTTTATCCGGATGGCATTGCTCTGTGCGTTTACTTTGACAACTGATTCATCCTTTTTCAGATCAATTTCTTCACCGGAAGACAAGATCAGCCGGGAATGCTGAATTGTTGTACCCGGATGTAATGATGCCCATTGAAAGACTGTTTCCTTATTTAATTCCCAATATCCGAAGGTCGACATCATCAGTACAAAGACAATCGCTGCTGCATATTTTAAATATCGCCGGGTTCTTATAATTCGTAACCTGGACTGGTGGGCCATTTCTGCCTCTGATATTTTTTCCCACATGGCGTAGATTTCATCCTTAAAAACAGGCTCCTCCTTCACATTTAAAAACATCATTAATTCTCTTGCCTGTCTTACTTTGTCGGCAAACTGGGGATTTTCATCAACAAGCCTGCTCAGCTCGTGATTCTCTGACAGATGTTTCAGCCACACCGGGAAATCCCGGTCTTCCAACATCTCTTCTACTGTATATCCAAGGAATTTTTTCAACACAAATTGCTGTTTAGTCTTTACATTAAAAAGACATCAACTACATTTTTGTGGACAATTATCAGGACTTTTTTTTGAGAAGGAACAAAAAAATCAAATCCGCAGGTTCCAGGTGCTCGCGAAGAGATTTCAATGCCCTGAAAACCATTTTCCTGGCCGTGTCATATTTGATCGACATCAGCTTACATATCTCATCATAACTGTAATCGCAGGAATACCGGTAATAAAGAATCTCCCGTTGTTTGGGGGTAATTGTCCCAAGCACTTTTCGGATTAGCCGCACTTTGTTGTAATCGGCTTCTTCCCCGATCAGTTCATCTTCATAGGAATAGGTAATTGATAATTCATAAGGGATAACTTTCCCATCCCTGACTTCACGGCTCTTCTCAGTATGCAGGTATCTGATAATCCTGTGTTTGAAAACTGACATTAAATAAAAACGAATATTATTCGTCTCCCCCAAAGCTGTCCTTGCCTGTATAAGATTACAAAAAACCTCCTGGATGGTATCCTTGATCAACGCATCATCCCGGGTAAATTTTCTTCCATACTGGTACAATAGTTCCACGTTGCGGCAATAGATATATGACAAAGCATAACTCTTGCCTTCCCTGAAATCATTCCAGATAGTTAAGTCAGATTGCATGGAGGTTAATAATTCCCTTAAAATTACAAATTTATTTAACGATAAGGTTTATAAGTCTATTTTTTAAGTTCCAAATTGAAAATATATGACTCTACCAATTTGGTTATTATCTTTACAATATATTTAGAGTTCAAATTACTAATATTATTAACATGAAGAAAATTTTTAAATACCTTGGAATCATAATCCTGGTGTTGGTTCTGTCTGGATTGGCCTGGTTCGGTATAAATCTCAGAGATCAACATCCTGATTATAGTATCGACCTGAAAATTCTAAACAACACTCCGTCACAGCTATATGCCGGATTTTCAGCATTTCCAATAACTCCCGCTGTTCCAGACAGATGGGACGATAAAAATAAGAATGCAGAATATGAACCGGACCAGGGTGAAACCTATACCGACGGGAATGGCAACGGTAAATTCGATCCTGTTTGGATTGCCGGCTTTGGGAACAATAAACCTGCAAACGGAATTCATGATGATTTATGGGCCAGGGCTATGGTAATTGACGATGGCAAAACCCGGCTAGCCATCGTTGTTCTGGATGCTATCGGTTTTATGAACAACGATGTCATCGATATAAGAAACCGCATTTCAAAAGAAGCCGGAATCACCTATTCCATCATCTCATCAACACATACTCATGAGGGACCCGATCTGCTGGGCCTCTGGGGACAAAGCCCGTTTAAGAGCGGAATAAATCCTGCTCATATGGAGTATGTTAAAAATCAGGCAGCCAAAGCAATTGAAACAGCAGTGAAAAATTTATGCCCGGTTCGCCTTTCCATAGCTCAGGATCTTACAGGAGCACAACCTCTTGTGATTGATACCAGGTCTCCTGAAGTATTCGATTCTGGCCTTCGCATGATTCAGGTACTGGAAAAAAATTCCGGAAAAACACTGGGGACACTCGTCTCCTGGGGCGACCATCCTGAAACACTCTGGAGTGACAACTTGCTGCTTACTTCCGATTTTCCTCATTTTGTGAGAGAAGGAATAGAGAAAGGCGTATTTTCAAAGGATAGCCTTGTAAAAGCCGGAGTTGGCGGAGTAGCTGTTTATGCAAGTGCAGCTGTCGGGGGACTTATGACAACCCATCCCAGGTTGACAGTGAAAGATCCTTTCTCAGGTGAGGAATTCAAAGAGCCAACATTCGAAAAAGCCGCTGCGCAGGGAAAAGCATTGGCCAATCTGGCTCTTCTGGCTATGGATAAACCTGAGATGGTTATTGATTCTGCCGCCATCTCTTTAGTAGCTCGGACTGTGCCACTTCCGCTGGACAATTCAATGTTCAAAATCGCGGCAATGATGGGGATCATGAAAAGAGGAACAACCGGTTGGATGAAAATGAAATCAGAGATGGCAGTGGTGAAAATCGGGCCAATCTCAATGATAACAATTCCGGGTGAATTGTATCCTGAAATATTAAACGGCGGTGTCGAAGCACCGGAAGGACAGGATTATAAAATCTCCCCGGTTGAAGTACCTGCACTCAGGGATCTGATGCCCGGGAAATATAAATTCATGTTCGGCCTTGCCAATGATGAAATAGGTTACATAGTGCCCAAAAGTCAATGGGACGAAAATGCTCCCTATACTTATGGCAAAAATGGCCGACCTTACGGGGAAGTCAATTCCCTGGGTCCTGAAACAGCTCCTACTATACACAAAACCATTAAAGCAATGCTGGAAGAGCTTAAATAGCCTTAAAGTATACAATTGAGGTGTATCAGCGGGCGAAAATCAACGTCTCCAACTGATGCACCTCTTTCACAACAAAATCTGCCCCTGATTTCCATAGAATTTCATCCGCAAGGATGCCGGTATTTATGCATATGGTTACAATGCCGGCGGCTTTGGCTGCCTCCACCCCAAGTGGTGCATTTTCAATAACCACGACCTCCTCCGGCACAAATCCCGATCTTTTTAAAGCCGTAAGATACGGCTCCGGATGTGGTTTTCCATGTTTGACATCTTTCCCGGAAATTATCCTCTCTTTGACAATTAATCCGAAAAAATCGGCACACAACTCTTCTAGCAATAAATCCTGTCCGGATCCTGTCACTACCCAAATCTCCAATCCGGCTGCTTTTGCCTTCCCCATTAACAACGACATTCCGGGGAGTGGTTTTGGCCTCTCCATTTGGTCGAACAAGGCCGTTTTATTCTTGTATATCTGACTTATTTCATCTTCCGTTGCCTGACGCCCCAATTTTTCATTGAACAACAAATGTATCGTCGATGCACCTGTGCGTCCCTCGTTCAAGTATACCTGCTCAAGGGGGAAATCCCATCCCAGGTGAGCAAAAGCTTTACTCCAGGCAACGGAATGATTGCCCATTGAATCATAAATCACCCCATCCATATCAAAAAAAATGGCTTTAAGAGACGCAAAGCCTTTTGCCGGTTGTTTGTTTTCCATCTGTTGCTGTATATTTTTGTCGGGCTTAAAACCTGTGGAACCCATCAGTAATCTCCTTTCCCATCTTACAAAGACATCATTATCGAACGGATCCCTGAACAAAAAATCACCTTCTGCAGAATTTTTTTGTCTTTGCAAAGGAAGCATATTTCTGAATAAATTTTTCTATAAACCGCATCCTGAAATTCCAACTTTAGTAGGTTTTATGCGGGTTCAATTTGTTACCTTCTTCCTAAGAAAATTCCTACCTTTGCCTGCGTTTTTATACGTCTTCCGGCTTCTGATTTATCTTTTTCTAGACCATGCCGGTTGGAAAAAACGCAGATAGCATCAATGAAAAAATCGTACGACGTTATTATAGTTGGAGCAGGCCCCGCTGGTATTTTTACAGCTTATGAGTTAACCAGGGAACATACCGGGTTAAGCATCCTGATGCTGGAAAAAGGCAGAGACATTTACAAAAGAAATTGCCCTAAACATTCAAATGGAGGTATTTGCGTCAATTGCAAACCTTGCTCTATTACTACAGGATGGGCCGGGGCAGGTGCTTATTCAGATGGAAAACTTTCTCTTTCCCATGAAGTAGGTGGCACTTTGCCTGATTACATCGGAGTAGATGCAACCATTAACATGATCAGGTACACTGATGATATCTACCTGAAATTTGGCGCGGATACCGGGATACATGGCCTTACGGAAACTCCGGCTATGCGAGAGATCAGAAGGAAATCCATTGAGGCAAATCTAAAATTGGTACAATGTCCTGTAAGACATCTTGGAACCGAAAAAACTCAGGATCTATACCGCTCACTCTATGAACATCTCATAACCAATGGGGTAGAAGTTCATTTTAATTCTCCCGTGACCGAATTTCTGATTGAAAATCAAATAGCAACCGGGGTAAAAACGGCCGGCGATACCTATTGGGGACACAATGTGGTGCTGGCGATTGGCAGGGAAGGTTCCGACTGGCTCATGAAACAATGTGCCAGATTGGCAATTCCCACCGAAGTTGGAATTGTGGATATCGGAGTGAGACTGGAATGCAGAAACGAGGTAATGCAGGAGATCAATGAAAATTTCTACGAGGCAAAACTGATTCATTATACCCGCACATTCGATGATAAAGTGCGCACTTTTTGCTCCAACCCTGGCGGTTTTGTCTCTTCTGAATATTATGACAACAATCTGGCTGTAGTGAATGGCCACAGCTACAAGGATCTGAAGAGCGAAAACACAAACTTCGCATTGCTTGTTTCTCAAAAATTTACCGAACCTTTCAATGCCCCGATTGAATATGGCCGACACATTGCCAGACTGGCTAACATGCTGACAAGAAATAAGATACTGGTTCAGAGATTCGGTGATCTTATCCGTGGAAGAAGAACCACTTCCGACAGGCTTTTTAGAAATAATATCATACCAACCCTCAAGGATGCGGTACCGGGTGATCTGAGCCTTGTTCTGCCCCACCGTATTCTGATGGACATAATTGAAATGATAAAGTCACTCGATAAAGTGAGCCCGGGACTGGCAAGCGATGAAACCCTCCTTTACGGCGTCGAAGTCAAATTCTATTCCAACGTAATTAAAGTTGACAAGACATTTCAAAGCCTTTCTGTTAAAAATCTCTATTTTGGAGGAGATGGCGCCGGAATTACCCGGGGACTTATGCAGGCCTCCGTCAACGGAGTATTGATAGCCCGCGCAATAATAAATAATACATCCATAAAACCATGATAAAGCCTGATATTCGCAAAGTCCTGGAAAACAGAGTACTGGTACTTGACGGTGCGATGGGAACAATGATTCAGCGCTACAAACTGTCTGAGTCCGAATTCAGGGGAGTGCGATTTAAAGACTGGACCTCTTCACTGAAAGGGAATAACGATTTGTTATGCCTGACTATGCCTGAAACAATTGTCGAAATTCATGAAGCTTTTCTGGAAGCAGGAGCTGATATTCTGGAAACCAATACTTTCAATGCAACCTCTGTCTCTCAAAGCGACTATGGAACTCAGGATTTTGTGCGCGAAATTAACAGGGAAGCAGCAAGAATCGCCTGCAGTACAGCTTCAAAGTACTCAACCCCGGAGAAACCCAGGTACGTGGCAGGTTCGATCGGCCCAACCAACAAAACATGTTCGATGTCTCCCGACGTAAACGATCCCGGATTCAGGGCAATAACTTTCGCAGAGTTAAAATTGTCCTACCGCGAACAGATCGAAGGGTTGCTGGAAGGCGGAGTTGATCTTTTGCTCGTTGAAACAATTTTCGACACCCTTAACTGCAAAGTTGCACTGGTAGCCATCAACGAAGTTTTTAAAGAAAAAGGGATTAAGCTTCCTGTGATGGTCTCTGGTACAATTACAGATAAAAGCGGACGGACACTTTCCGGACAGACCATCGAAGCATTTGTGAATTCAGTTTCTCATATCGATTTGCTGACCATAGGGTTGAACTGCTCATTCGGTGCCAGGGATTTGAAACCATACCTGGAGGAGATGAGTAAAAAAGCACCGTTTTATATCAGTGTACATCCCAACGCCGGATTGCCTAACCAATTCGGGGAATACGATGAAACGCCGGAAGCAATGCGTATGCAGGTGGCCGAATTTACCGGGAACCGGACAGTCAATATCATCGGAGGTTGTTGTGGAACCACACCGGAGCATATTCACGAATTGGCTGCCCTGGCTGCAAAATCAAAGCCGCATCACAAACCAAAATTAGATAGGGCTACGCGTCTCAGCGGATTGGAACCACTTACAGTCAATAAATTATCAAATTTTATCAACATAGGTGAACGCTGCAATGTCGCAGGATCGATCAAATTTGCCAGACTTATCAGGGATGGGAAATATGATGAAGCCCTCTCTGTTGCACGGGAAATGGTTGAAGGAGGTGCCCAGGTTATCGATGTCAACTTGGACGATGCCATGCTCGACGCAAAAAAGGAGATGGTCAGATTCCTGAATCTGATTGCTTCCGAACCGGATATATCAAGATTGCCTGTGATGATCGATTCTTCGAAATGGGAGGTAATTGAAGCAGGTCTGCAATGCCTGCAAGGCAAATCCATCGTCAATTCTATCAGTCTCAAGGAAGGAGAGGAGCAGTTTATCCGCTATGCAGGCAAAATAATGGAATATGGTGCTGCAGTCGTTGTAATGGCTTTCGATGAGGATGGTCAGGCAACAACATACGAACAGAGAATCTCCATTTGCGAAAGAGCCTATAATATCCTCGTGGGTAAACTGAATTTTCCTGCGGAGGACATCATCTTTGATCCTAATATTCTGACCATCGGAACCGGGCTGGAGGAACACAACAACTATGCTGTCGACTTTTTCCGGACAACTGCCTGGATAAAAAAACATCTTCCTTATGCAAAAGTTAGCGGCGGAATTTCCAATGTTTCATTCTCCTTCAGAGGTAATAATACTATCAGGGAAGCTATTCATTCAGTATTTCTGTTTCATGCCATCAAAGCCGGACTGGACATGGGAATCGTCAACCCTGGAATGTTGCAGATCTATGATGAAATACCTGCCGACCTCCTCAGCCTTGTTGAGGATCTGGTGCTGAATAAACGTCCGGATGCGACAGAACGCCTGCTTGCCTATTCAGAAAAAAATAATGCGAAAGACGAGAAACAGGAGAAAATTGAAGCCTGGCGGGAATTACCCCTGGTCGAAAGGATTGAACATGCCATGGTAAAAGGTGTAGCTGACTTTATCGAAGAAGATGTAAAGGAGCTTTTACCTAAGTACGACTCTCCGCTGAATATTATTGAGGGTCCGTTAATGGACGGAATGAACAAGGTCGGAGATCTTTTTGGATCAGGTAAAATGTTTCTTCCCCAGGTGATAAAATCTGCCAGGGTAATGAAAAAGGCGGTTGCCTGGCTTCAGCCATTCATCGAGGAAGAGAAAAAATTGCTCCCTCAAAAAGTAGTGGTTCGAAAAAAAATTCTGCTGGCGACCGTCAAGGGAGATGTTCACGACATTGGAAAAAATATAGTGGGGGTCGTTTTGGCTTGCAATAACTACGAGGTAATCGATCTTGGTGTTATGGTCCCGTGCGAAACCATTCTGGATACTGCAGACAAGGAACAGGTGGATATAATAGGATTGAGCGGACTTATTACTCCTTCACTCGAAGAGATGGTAAATGTGGCTGCAGAGATGGAAAGGAGGGGCGTAAATAAACCTTTGCTGATCGGTGGTGCAACTACTTCCAAAATCCATACCGCGGTCAAAATAGCGCCCCAATACAGCCATACGACACTATATGTCAAAGATGCATCCAGATCTGTTCAGGCAGTGGCTGAATTATTGGCAGGTTCCCGGGATTATCTGAACAACATCCTGAAGGAATATTCCGATATCAGGCAGGTTCACAGCACAAAAAAACCAAAGGAATACTGGACACTGGAGGAGGCCAGGGCAAAAAGGTTTCATCCGGATTTTGCCAAATATCCGGTATCAAAACCTAATATTACCGGCACGAAATACTTTATCGGTTATCCTCTTGATGAACTGAGAAAATACATCGACTGGACCTTCTTTTTCCTTGTATGGGAATTCAGGGGCAAATATCCTGCCATCCTGAGCGATCCTGAAAAAGGGGAAGCAGCACGACAACTTTTCAAGGAGGCAAACGAATTCCTGGATGAAATTATTGCAGAAAAACTCATTCAGGCCAATGGAGCCGTCGGTATCTGGCCTGCCAATTCTTTGGGGGACGACATCGAACTCTATTCGGATGAGTCCCGGAACAAATTGCTGGGTACATTTCATCAGCTTCGCCAGCAGGAGAAAAAGCAGGGTGCAACTGCTCAGCTATGTCTTAGCGACTTTATCGCACCAAAAGTATCAGGAATTCCGGATTTTTGCGGTGCTTTTGTCGTCACTGCAGGCATCGGGGTATCAGAACTTGTTGAAAAGTACAAGAAAGAGAACAATGACTACAAGGCTATCATGCTTGAAGCCTTGTCAGACAGGCTTGCAGAAGCTTTTGCAGAAAAATTGCACCAGGTCGTCCGCACTGAAATCTGGGGATACAACAAATATGAGTCGCTGACGCCAGATGAATTAATCGCTTCAAAATATCAGGGCATCCGCCCTGCACCAGGTTATCCGGCTTGCCCTGAACATTCAGAAAAAGCGACAATATTTGATTTGTTGCAGGCAACTGATCAATGCAATATTTCGCTTACAGAGAATTTCTCTATGTTCCCGAATGCTTCTGTATGCGGCGTTTATTTTGCACATCAGGAATCCAGGTACTTTGGCGTGGAAAAAATCGGTGCCGATCAGGTAGCCGATTACGCACTCAGAAAAAATGTTCCGGTTGAGTTTGTCGAGAAATATGTGCCTTCAAATCTCAACTATAAACCAAAAAAAAAGGGATGATTTGATCATCCCCATCGCAAAAAACTATAAAAGTTCAACTATTTAATTGCAGCTACCAACTTGAATTTCAAGGAGAAATCGTCATAAATCATCTTATCACCCAGATCGGAGAAAAAACTTGCTGACCTGAATTTAATGTCATATTTAGCACGGTTTACTGTCATTACGCCGGTTGCAATAAGCAGCCCTGAATCTACCCTGACCTCTGAATCAAATTCTACAGGTTTTGTGATGCCCTTAATGGTCAGATCTGCTGTAAAATGATAAGTATTTCCAGCCTTTTTTTCTGCTTTTGTAACAACCAACATGGATTGAGGAAATTTTTCGACACTAAAAAAATCCTCTGACTTTAAGTGACCTATCAGCTTTTCATTTAGACCACCAGCGTCAGTATTAACAATAGTGGTCATATCGACCGTGAATTTACCTCCTGTAATTTTCATTTTTTCCACACTCAGGGAACCTTCAGAAAATGAAATCGTTCCATTATGCTGACCGGTAACTTTCTTGGCTTCCCACTCCAGGGTACTTGAAGATTTATCTATTGGAAAATCTTTTGAAAATACCGACAAAGAGGTCATTAATAATATGGAGCTGACAATAAGTTTAGATAAAAATCCAAAACGTCCAATTTTTTTGTCTTTATTTTTTGTAATCATTATTATATCATTTTACATTTTGATTTCGTCTACGATGACACTTATATTTAGTTTCAAATGGTGAATAGTATGATACCTACTTAAATTGTATATTTGAACCCTATTTCATCTTCAACCGTATATTTTAGAATGAAAAACAACAACTTATCAGAGGATGTCAGCTTGAGCGGATTTCGTTTCTTTCAGTCCCTCACAGATGATGAGATGAAAAGTCTTAACAACGAAAAAGTTTGTGCTGCATATAAAAAAGGTGTTGTCCTGTACAAAGAGGGCAGTCGCCTTACAGGTTTTTATTGTATTACAAATGGTATTGTAAAAATTTATAAAACAGGTATTGACGGCAAGGAACAAATCATCCGGTTTGCAAAAAAGGGAGATATCATTGCCTATCGTTCATTGCTGAGCCAGGAATCTGCCTGTACCTCAGCTAAAACAATTGAAGAAGCCACATTGTGTCATATCCCATACAAAACATTGCTCAGCTTAATTGAAAGAAACTGGAAATTCTCACTGGCAATGATAAAAATTGTCTGCGCGGAACTCAAGGAAGCCAACGACTACATTACTGATATCGCACAAAAAACCGTGAGGGAAAGATTGGCTGAAGTGCTTCTGCTGCTCAAACAGGAATTTGATCTGGATGCCGAAAAAACACTGCAGATCTCACTTACAAGGGAGGAACTCGCCAATATGGTTGGGACAGCAACAGAGTCGATAATACGCCTGTTATCCGAATTCAAGCAGGATAAACTAATTGACCTTCAGGGGCGTAAAATCAAAATTATCAACATTCAGGCCCTGATAAAAGTTGCGAATCTGACAAAATACTGATACCTACATTGTAATCCACTTTTCCGGATCCAGCTTTGTATTCTCATACCAGATCTGGAATTTAAGTACCGTTTTATTGTCATCATCCCTGTCAGTAAAAACAGTGCCAATCTCTTGTTTTGTATCCACTTTCTGCCCTGCCTGGACTGAAACACTTGAGAGGTTGGAATAGACAGTCAGGTAACTGCCATGCCTTAGAATAATTGCCCAGTTACCTCCAAGTGCCAACACCTTGGTAACCTCACCCTTGAACACAGCCCGTGCCTTGGCTCCCGATTGGGTCGTAATATCGATTCCTGCATTCCTCCTAATGACCCGCTTCAAAACCTGGTCCGGATGGTCTCCGAAATGTTCGGTGATTAATCCCTTCTGCAAAGGCCAGGGAAGCTTACCCTTGTTGGATGAAAAATCATCAGACAAATGCTTTGTTTCAGCAGTCGACTTTACTGCCGGCTCCTTGGCAGTCTTTGGAACAGTTTTCCTGGCCTCCTCAGCAGCCTTTCTTGCCTCCTCAGCAATAATCTTTTCAATTTCCCGGTCAAGTTTTTGGGCAATTCTTTGCTCATTTTCAAGTTTCTTCCTTAAATCCTTTTCCTTTTGCTGCAAGGTGGTGTAATATTCTTTCTGATCAGCTTTTTGCTTGGAATATTTTTCTGTCTGACTGATCTTCGTGGAGAGAAGTTGCTGCTTATCCTCTTTCCTGCCGTTTAAATCAGCTATCAGAAGTGCCAGCTTCTCCTTCAATGCATTTATCTCTCCTGCCTGCGTCCGCCTGTAATCAGCATACTGTTTCAGGTAAATGAAACGTTTGTATGCCTGGTTAAAATCCTCCGCTGAAAACAAAAAAACCAACTGATTCTTCTGATCCTGATTTCTCCTCGCATACCGGATCATCCCGGCATACCTGCTCTTTATCAATTCTAAATCAACATTTAATGTATCAATATTCCTGGAACTTCTTTGAATGGTTGAATCAAGATAGCCTAACTCAGAATTAATATTGTTGATAAGACTTTCCTGTAAACGAATCTTCTTGTCCAGAATTGTCAGCCTGTTTATGGATGTTTTGGATTTCTGATTGGTCTCATTCAGCAGATTGTTGATATACTCGATCTCCTGACTGGTCTTTTCTTTTTCTTTACGCAATTCATGGATTGATTGCCCGAATGAAGAATTAAAAAGCACCACCAAGGATAACAGGATAATCAATTTTTTTACCGTCTCAACCATAATATTCCTGACATTCAAAAATTTATTTCTTTTTCAATGCTTCACGTTTGTATTTTGATGGAATACTAAAACCGAAATCTGCTTCGTCATCTAAAGAAACCCTGGACAATTCAATAGTAAGATCCATCGGTTTGCCACCGGAAAGTGTGATATGAATTTTTCCAGGAAACCATTTCTCTCCCAATGCTTTAAATTCTGAAAAAGTTATCGTAACAATTCTTCCGGAGTCTATATCATTGAAAACTACTTTCCTCACAACAAAAATATCCGGATCAATAAAAATATCCTGCTTGATAAAACGCTCCTCATCTTTTCTCTGTTTGAAACGCTCAAGCTTTTCGTCGTTGGAAACAAATTTTTTGAATCTTCGCTCCCGAATAGAGGATATTTTATACATATTATCTTCTATATCAATAACATAATCTTTAAAATGGTTCTCCTTTGGATCTTGTCTGATGGATTGCAAATGATTGGACAAAATAGATTGAATCATCTGAAAATCAATATCATAATCTATAAATTCACTGATTTTCTGTAAAGACTCAATCAAAACCCATTTCCCCATATGATAAACCACTTTAAAGGAGTCAGGATTAATTTCAAGTTTCCCAACCGGAATTGCAAGTTTTTGGGCGGAAACCTGGATAACACTATCCTTTCTTATTTTATACTGCCCTCTTATGGAATTGACATCCCCATCATTGTTAACAGTTAGGCCAACCCTTTTTACTGACAACGTATTGAATTTTATCTCATTATCATTCACCAACTTAACTGCCCTCTTGACACTGATCGCCCTGACTTTCTTTTCAATAACTACCTTTTCAGTGTGTTTGCATCCGGCCAACAACAAAAGTATCAGTCCCAGGAATGTAAGATGTGAAAAGAAAAACTTCATTTTATTATTCCTCAATAGATTCAATGAATACACCCTTTTTTATTTTATCAGGCAACACTTTGGATTTGTTTCCCATTTTAAGTGATTTTTCCCACTCCTGCACCGCCTTTTCCTTTTCATTCAGAAAAAATAATATATCTCCATAATGCTCTACAAGAACAGGGTTTGCCTCAGTACTGTTGGACAAAGCTGATTCCATATAAAATTTGGCCAATTGAAAATCTTTCTTCTTAAACAGTACCCAGGCATAGGTATCAAGATAGGTAGAGTTGTTGGGATTATTCTTAATTACAAGATTGCTTAACTTCTCTGCAACATCAAGTTTGATCGACCTCAACGACAAATAATAAGCATAGTTGTTCATTGCCATGAAGTTCTGGGGATCAATTTCAACTACTTTATCAAACCACTTGTAAGCCTCATCGTAATTTTTCAACTTATAAAAAGCCTCTGCACGATAAGTATATACCTGTGAGAGCACCTGTGGATTGTTGGCTGAATTTACTTCCGCCGAATCAAGAACAGCAAAAACCTCTTTGTAATTACCTTGCTGAATGATGGATACTGCCTCAAGAATATACAAAACAGGGTGATCCGGAAAATATTTAATCGCCACTTTGCTGTCATTAAACATGGAAATCCAATCTAGCAAATCATTATCAATATAAAGCAAGCGTTCCCAGTAGGCATAGTTACCCTTGTTAATCTCAACAACAAGTCTGAGCTGTTCACGCGCCTCCTTGTTAAGCTTCTTGTTGAGTAAATATTCTGCGTAAAGTGCTCTGGGCCTTTCATCATCAATATGCTTATCGATCAGTATATGGATAAGTTCATTTTGTTGGGAATCTGTGATCTTGTGATCTTCTGCCTGTGTTAGGAGCACATACATTTGAATTTTTGTTTCCAGGTCAAGATTTGAATTCTCAAAACCAATCTTTACCTGCTCATAAGCCTTATCGAAATCGCCAACTATCCTGTAATAATTGAACAGGGAAAAGTGAACAAAACCATCGTCAGGCTTAATTTCCAGCACCTTGTTATAATTCTCCAAGGCCTTATCCATGACGCTGTCAGCCAGATACATGTCAGCCAACAATCCATAATATTTAGTTTCATTCTTATACCTGGCTATAAGATTCTCAATTTCACCGTAAGCTTCCTTCTTCTTTCCCTGCTTTAAATAGATGGCCTGTTTACCCACAGATACCGACTCGTTGATACCCCATTTTTTCTCCAGTTCATTATAACAGGAGAGGGCTTCATCCTGTTTACCAGCCAAATTGAACATTTCAGCCCGCAAAACCGGATATTCAGTATTTTCCGGCATCATAGCAGAAAGGACTCCAAAAGTATTGGCAGCCTTTTCATATAACTTATTCTGCTGATAGATTTTTGCCAGCAAAATCTGGTAGTACTGATTTTCCGGATCAATCGAAACTGCCTTTTCCAGCATCAGCATCGAACTCTGGAAATCTCCTCTCACAAGATGAACATTAGCCATCTCATACATGGCAGTAGACGAATTCGGATCCATTTCGAGGCACTTCGAAAATATCTTGATTGCCTCGTCAACATTCCCGATTGTCCTTTGCTTGATACCCTCAATAAACAAGTATTGAAACTGTTGGAACTGCTCATCGGTCAACCTGGAAATATTTTTTCCTGTCTCAGCAGGAACCACACTTTTTTGTGCTTGCTGGGGCGCCTTGCATGAGAACAGCAGAAACTGGAGGAACAGGATCACCCAAAAAATAGTAATTTTCTTGTTCATGTTTTTCTTGATTAAAGCCACTTTAGTGCTTTCCTGTATGTCCGAATCCACCTTTACCTCTTTCACTATCATCCAGTTGGGTCACCTCGTGCCATTCGACTTGCTTGTAGGGAGCAATAATCATCTGGGCAATCCGTTCTCCATTGTTAATGATGAAATCTTCCTGCGACAAATTTATCAGTATAATCTTAATCTCACCCCTGTAATCAGCATCAATTGTTCCTGGCGAATTAAGTACCGTGATGCCTTTGTTGATGGCAAGACCGCTTCTTGGCCGAACCTGTGCCTCATAGCCTTCCGGTAATTGGATATACAAGCCTGTAGGTATTAATTTTCTCTCCAAAGGTCTCATTACAACAGGTTCTGACAAATCGGCCCGGAGGTCCATTCCTGCAGATTGCGTCGTACTGTATGCCGGTATTTCGTTCAGAGATTTATTGACTATATTTACTTTCATTCCTGGTTAAAATGGTTAAAATCTTAAATTTATTACCTGGTAATTTCTCAGCGGACCGGGATTCCCGGACTATCCCGACGGATCGTAACTCAGTTCAATTCCCGGTAATTTTAATCGGCTAAGATAAGAAACAAATCTACCTGTTCAACCTGGTCATGCCTGCTTTGGAAGTAATCTCTTCAAATCATTCTTTTCCTGGTACCAGATGAATAAAATGAAAAGTGAAAATAGGAAGGTTTTGAAACTGTAATCCAGGATAAAACCATTAAAATTAATATTCATTTCAATGATATACAATACTATAGCAACAATAAAATAAGTTCCTATTTTTTTGAGGTCATATTTTACCGGGAAATATTTCTGGCCATAGTAATAAGAGATAAGCGTGGTGATCAATGTGGAAACAAAGAAAGCTATTGCAGAAGCCATATAGCCTAACATTGAAATAAACAGGACATTAATCACAAGTGTAATGATTCCTCCAATAATAGAAAAAACAGCACCAAATCGGGTCTGATCAGTCAACTTGTACCAAAGAGACTGGGTATAAAAGATCCCCATAAATAGGTTACCCATCAGTAACCATGGGACAATTTTAATGCCTGCTCCATCGTGATAACCCAGTTTGGTGGAACCGACAAAGTACTTTAAGATGTCAACATAAAAAAGTACCCCCAGGAATATAAGCAATCCGAATATGACGAAATAGTTCATAATCACACTGTATACCTTTTTTGATTCCTCACCCTTGTAATGTGAGAACAGGAAGGGTTCAAAAGAGAATCTGAATGCCTGGATGAAGAGAGTCATTAAAATGGCCAGTTTACCATTGGCAGTATAAATTCCCAGTTCAGACATCGGATCCTTACCGTTTCTGATCAGTTCCGGTATTAAAATTTTATCAATATTCATTGTAACCATTCCGGCTATTCCTACTACCAGTATGGGCCATCCGTAGCCCAGCATTTCTTTCAGTCTTTCTGTATTAAAGACCAGCTTTTTAATCCCCAAATCTGGAATAAAGAGCAAAAGAGTGACTATGGAAGCAATTAAATAGGACAAAAAAGCATACCCTATTCCCACTTCAGGATTGTAGAAAAACCGGATTACAGATTCCGGATTATGGGCAAGAACCCGCGGACACAAAAGAATCCAGAATAAATTGAGGACTATATTAATTCCTATATTGACCATTTTGAATATAGCAAATTTGATCGGCCTTTGTTGTAAGCGCAACCTCGCAAAGGGAATTGCTGTTATGGCATCCAAGGCGACAGTTATCCCCATCCACACAATATAGAGATGCTGTTCCGGATAACCTATCCATCCAGATAGTGTTTCAGAGAAAAGAGAGATAAACAATACAAAAACTATGGATGTTACTGATAATGAGATAAGGGATGTACCAAAAACCTCATTGGGCTTATCACTTCTACTGGCAAACCGGAAATAGGAGGTTTCCATGCCATAGGTCAGAAAAACCTGGAAAAATGCCACATATGCCAGCAGGTTTCCCAAAATTCCATACTCAGCGGTTACAAAGGTATAGGTGTAAACAGGAGTCAGTAGCAAATTCAGAAATCTGCCAACAATGCTTGGCACACCATAAATCATGGTATCTCCTGCTAATTTCTTTAGTGCGCTCAAGTCAGTAAGATTAAATCATATCAAAAACAAAGATAATTGAAGAATGTAAACGATGACTAAAAAATAAAAATGACTTGTTCCGAAGTTTTTCTGTTTTATCGTAAGACATTGTTATGCTTACAAAATAAGATTCTATTTTTGAACTGATTTTGATTCTTAAAAACTTATCAGACATGAAAAGGTTGACGCTGAAATTTTTAACAATTTTACTTGTTATGACAATTTTCATGAATTGTGCCCAGTCAAGCAGCCATTCCCGAAGACCCGTTTCCTCAATTCATTGCATACCTAAAAAGAAGAGTTATAAAATAGGAGAAGAACTTAAGATAAATTTTGACACAAAATTAAAAGAGGGCACTGCCGATAAAATTGAAATATCTGTCGATGGAAAAATTATTCAAACTTCAAAAAATTTAACAAATTCCATGACATATAAATCTGGCGATTATGGCGTTGGTAAACATATTATTAAAATATCTTGCTTAAGGTCAGATGGCGTGACAGGTGATAATTATGATGAAATTTTAGTAACCTCTGACATTAAACCCGCACAGTATTCCTATGAAGTGATTGCCGTATATCCACACAATATTAACCATTTTACCCAGGGACTGGAATTTCATGAAAACACACTTTACGAAGGTACCGGACAGGAAGGTTCCTCGGCTATTTATCGGTTAAATCTTAAAAATGGAAATGTAGAAAAGCAATTTAAACTTGAAAATCAATATTTTGGGGAAGGTATAACTATCTTAAACAACAAAATATTTCAGCTTACCTACAAAAATCAAATTGGATTTGTCTACGATTTAAACACTTTTGAACTTATAAAAACCTGGAAATATAAATCAAAGGAAGGTTGGGGTTTGACCAACGACGGTCAATATCTGATTATGAGTGATGGCACTGAAAATATCTGTTTCATAAATTCTGACACTTTTGGTGAAGTTAAAAGAATTCAGGTGACTAATGAATATAATGTTGTTAAAAATATTAATGAACTGGAACTAATAAAAGGTGAGATTTGGGCCAATATATGGACAACAGATACAATTGTTATTATTGATCCAAAAACAGGAAAAGTAACAGGAGAAATCAATTTAAGCGGATTATCGGGGACCATTTTGCAAAATCAAAGAGAACAGATTGATGTTCTGAATGGAATCGCCTGGAATCCGGTAACGGATAAAATTTATGTCACAGGTAAGCTGTGGCCTAAAATATTCGAAATAAAACTGAAAAAACTATAGCTAAAAAAGGGTCATGGAACTGACATCACCCCTGCTTTTGCCTAAATGATGATAGGCCAGTTCAGTAACTTCCCGACCCCGGGGAGTCCGTTTAATAAATCCTTCTTTAATGAGAAATGGTTCATATACCTCCTCAATGGTACCGGAATCCTCACCTACAGCTGTCGCAATCGTAGTAATTCCAACTGGCCCTCCTTTAAATTTATCGATGATGGTCGACAAAATTTTATTGTCCATCTCATCCAAACCATATCGGTCAATATTCAAGGCTTCAAGGGAATACTTTGTAATCTCAATATCTATTTTTCCGTTGCCTTTTACCATGGCAAAATCTCTTACTCGCCTGAGAAGTGAATTGACAATTCTTGGCGTTCCCCTGCTCCTCCTGGCAATTTCATAGGCTGCGTCATCATCAATTTTTATATCGAGAATTCTTGCCGATCTTTTTACTATTCCTGTAAGCACTTCTATATCATAATACTCCAGATGACAAGTGATGCCAAACCTGGCCCTTAGAGGACGTGTTAATAAACCACTCCTTGTAGTTGCTCCAACTAAAGTGAAAGGATTTAATTCCAGCTGAATTGAACGCGCACTCGGTCCCTTATCAATCAATATATCAATTCGAAAATCCTCCATCGCAGAATATAAATATTCTTCAACGACAGGACTTAAACGATGAATTTCATCAATAAAGAGAACATCATTCTTTTCAAGATTTGTCAAAAGACCAGCCAAATCGCCAGGCTTATCCAATACAGGACCGGATGTTAGCTTCAGTTTAACCCCTAATTCATTGGCAATAATATTTGATAAGGTCGTTTTGCCAAGTCCGGGCGGACCATGTAACAAAACATGATCAAGAGATTCACCCCGCATTATGGCCGCTTGAACAAAAACCTGAATGTTGTCTATTATTTTTTTCTGACCGGAAAAATCAATAAATTTTAAGGGTCTTAACTGATTATCTAATTCATTATCAACAGTATTACCAGAAAGATCTCTGAGATCAACAAATTCTCCCATTTCTTAAAAAATTACAATGCTCAACGGTTTCCTAATCCAAAATTTAAAATATTAAACTCATCTAAAGCTATAATATTTTTGATGATGAAAACCATTGAATTTTAATTTCATTTTTCAAATGATTCGAGAATCTCAATAAACTTGTATGCGTTAAATGGCTTTTCCATCAGATAATCCATCCCATTTTCAAGACATTTTTCAAAATCGTTGTTCAGGGTATTAGCCGTAAATGCTATTATTGGAGTATAACCCCTTGATTTTTCATCATTCTCAAGTTTTCTCATCTCTCTGGACGATTCATATCCATCCATTACAGGCATCATCAAATCCATCAAAATAACGTCGAATTGCTCCTTCTTAAAATATTCAAAACCTTCCAGTCCATTGTTAGCAACCGTGACAAGACAATTTAATTTTGATAAATTAATATTCAATAGCTTTTGATTCAGAATATTATCATCAACTAGAAGCACTTTTAGGTTTTCTTTAAATTTAAAATCAGGTACCATTGGTAATATATATTAATTTTCAAATTGAGACAAACTTCAAATCCGGATTTGCGTATATCTAATAAACTGTTAAATTACTAATTGTTAAAAATTAACAATTCAATATAATAATTTAAAATTTAAAAGTTTATAAATTTCTATTTTAATTATATTGTGTTGATATTGTTGATAAAATTTGAAATTTAATGATAATTATAATTTTTTAAAAGATACTCCATCTTTATTAACTTTATAAATATTTGCATAAGTGTTTATTACATCATTATTAACAGACTGTGAATTTTGAATATAAACCAAATTCAATTTTCTTTTTTGGTTCAATTTTGGTTTAATTATTTCTTATTTTATACGGATAAATTGTATTGTTGATTTAATTATTTATCATTATTTTATTTATGACGTTACGTTATATTATTTGTAGTTAATATTTATAAACAGTTATTAACACTGTTTTTAGTTTTATAAAAGTTTAACGGGCTTTATTATGTTGAAAATAGCTTTGGCATCGGATCATGCCGGATTTGATCTTAAAAATGTCATAATTTTATTTCTTAAAGAAGAGAAAATAGAATTTATTGATTTTGGTTGTTATACTTCTGAGGCATGTGACTATCCTGACTTTGCTCACCCTTTGGCATCTGCAGTGGAGAAGGATCCCGAGTTGACTGGCATTGTATTTTGTGGATCAGGTAATGGTATCAACATGACTGTTAATAAGCACCAGGGCATTAGATCTGCCATATGTTGGAATACTAAAGTGGCCGAATTGGCTAGATCTCATAACAATGCCAATATTTGTTCATTACCCGCCAGATTCGTGGATAAAAGGGAGGCAATTGAAATAGTGAAAGTTTTTCTGAATACTGATTTCGAATATGGAAGACATTTGATCAGAATCAATAAAATTCCGATTTAATTCATTCCTTTATATATGTCAGGAATTTATATTCATATTCCTTTTTGTACCGAAAAATGCTATTATTGTGATTTTTATTCTGGAAATCAGTTGTATCTTATTGATAATTATGTAGATGCGATTGTTAATGAATTAAAGGTTAGATCTGATTATTTAGAGAATGAGTTGATTGAAACAATTTATTTTGGTGGTGGAACTCCTTCTTTGTTAACAAAGAGTCAGATTGATTCAATTTTAGTTTGTATTTACCAAAATTATATAATTGATAGTTCAGCAGAAATAACATTTGAATGTAATCCTGAAAATATTAGCTCTGATTACATTGAGGATTTGTACAATTTAGGTATAAACAGGATTAGCCTGGGAATTCAGTTTTTAGACGACGCAGTACTTAAAAAATTTAATAGAAGGCATAGTAAATATTTAATATTCAAGGCATTAGATACTTTGAGTTACTCAAAAATAGTTAATTTGTCTATTGATTTGATTTTTTCAGTTCCTGGAATTTCTGATCAAAGTTTATCACGTTCTTTATCAGAGTTAATGGTTTATGATATTAAACATTTTTCGGCGTATAGTTTGACAATTTCAAAAAATTCGAAATTATATTGGAAAATTCAAAGTGGTGAATTTGTGGAAGAAGGAGAAGATAATTTTTTAAGTCAGTATAAGTTAATTCGAAATTTTTTGAAATCAAATGGTTTTCACCAATACGAAATCAGTAATTATGCAATGGAAGGTTATGTTTCCAGACATAATTTGTCTTACTGGAACCAGGTTCCTTATATTGGAGTTGGAGTCGCTGCGCACAGTTATAATAGACATTCACGGCAATGGAACCACAACAACATAAAGAAATATATCCGTGAAATGAAATTAGATGGAATGATAAATTTTGAAATGGAACAACTTTCTGAAATTCAATTATATAATGAATATATTATTACGAAGTTAAGAACATTCCAGGGTCTGTCTAAAACATATATTTCTCAAAATTTCAACAGTAATTTGCAAGTATATTTTTATAATAAATTGGATTTGTTAAGAACAGCAGGCCATTTCGTAATCAACTCAGATTTAATTGTTCCGAACGAAAATGATATATTGGTTGGGGATTACCTGTCTAAAATATTGATGTTTTAGTTTATAATATAGTATAATTTTTATGAGCATTACTTTTTTTAATGAGGATGTCCCTTTGCCTCAAATCAATTTTACTTTAATAAAGAAGATAGCTAAAAGCGAGGTTATACGTAGTGAAAAAAAAGTTGGTGACATAAATTTCATCTTTTGTAGTGATGATCATTTGCTTCAAATAAATATTCAATTTTTGCAGCACGATTATTACACTGATGTAATTACCTTTGATTATTCAGAAGGTAATCTTATTTCCGGAGATATTTTTATTAGCGTTGACAGAGTTTTAAATAATTCAGAAATTTACCTGGAAAATTATGCCTCTGAATTAATTCGGGTAATTTTTCATGGTTTATTTCATTTGCTGGGATTTGATGACAAGACCCCAGATGAAATTGTTTTGATGCGTAAAAAAGAATCAGAATTGATTCACAGTTACATGGAAATCGTTTCCTGATTTTATTTATTGGAAGAATATTTGTAAATGGTAAATAATAATAAATATAATGTAGTTGTCATCGGTGGAGGACATGCTGGTTGTGAGGCAGCTTATGCTGCCGCAAAATTGGGGTCGTCTGTTTTACTGATTACGATGGACTTAAACCGAATTGCACAAATGAGTTGCAATCCGGCAGTGGGAGGAATTGCCAAAGGTCAGATCGTTCGCGAAATAGATGCGCTTGGTGGAATGATGGGGAAAATTACTGATTTAAGCACCTTGCAATTCAGAATGCTGAACCGTTCTAAGGGACCAGCAATGTGGAGTCCACGGGCGCAGTGTGATAAAATTAAATTCTCAGAGAATTGGAGAATTGAGCTTCAGAACAATAATAATGTGAGTTTTTGGCAGGGAACGGCCGTCGCTCTAATAATTAGCGATGATAATGTAGTCAGGGGCGTCAGGACTGAAATAGGTGCTGAGTTTTTGGCTGATACTGTAATTTTGACCAATGGTACATTTTTGAATGGGTTAATGCATTTTGGTCAAAATAAAATGAAGGGGGGAAGAATTTCTGAACCTTCATCTTTGGGTATCACCGAACAGTTAAAATCTTTTGGTTTTAATGTTGGCAGAATGAAGACTGGTACTCCACCACGACTGGATAAGAGGACAATTGATTTTAAGGTACTAGAAGAGCAAGTTGGTGAGACAGACAATCAATTTAGTTTTTATTACCGAAACATCAGAGTCTTACCAACTATCAACTGTCATATTACTTATACTAATGAAAAGGTGCATAGTGAGTTGGAAAAGGGATTTAAGTTTTCCCCTATGTTCGATGGTACAATAAAAAGTCTTGGCCCGCGCTATTGCCCAAGTATTGAAACCAAATTGATAATTTTTAATGAAAAGACTTCGCACCAGTTGTACCTGGAACCTGAGGGAGTTGATTCCGTTGAATATTATCTGAATGGATTTTCTACTTCTCTTCCATTGGAAAATCAGGAAAATGCAATTAAATTTATTCCTGGACTTGAAAGTGCTAAGATCATTAGATCTGGTTATGCTATCGAGTATGATTTTTTTGATCCTACAGGTTTACAACATTCCTTAGAGTCTAAAATAATTTCTAATTTGTTTCTTGCCGGTCAAATTAATGGTACCACAGGTTATGAAGAGGCAGGGGCCCAGGGATTGATTGCCGGTATTAATGCCCATCACAAAATTAATAAGAAAGATCCTTTTATTTTAAATCGGGATCAAGCGTATATTGGTGTATTGATTGATGACCTTGTGACGAAAGGAGTGGACGAACCTTACAGAATGTTTACGAGTAGGGCAGAACACCGGTTAATTCTTAGGCAGGATAATGCAGATGAAAGATTATCAGAATTTGGATATAAATTAGGTCTTTTATCTGAAGATTTTTACAATGTATTTTTGGCCAAATCAGTTTTAGTTGACCAGGTATTGGAAAAGTGCAATAAAATCTCCATTAAACCGGAATTTGTCAATGATTTTTTGCTTGAAAACAATTCTGCCCCTATAAAGCAAAGAACAAAACTTCGAAATATTTTATCCAGGCCACAGATTACTTTTCAAAATATTCTGCAAAAATTACCATTTCTAAAAAAGCAATTTTCCGAAATACCGTTGGAAGTCTTTGCTGAAGTTATTGAATCTGCAGAAATAAGGATTAAATATTCTGGCTACATAAACAGGGAGCATAACATAGTTGAGAAATTAAAAAGATTGGAAAATATAAGAATTGCTAATAAATTTCAGTACGAAACTATTATGTCACTGTCTACTGAAGCCAGGCAAAAGCTTTGTAAAATTCAACCGGAGACTATCGGACAGGCATTTAGGATACCGGGAATTTCCCCAAACGACATAAATGTGCTTTTAATATTATTAGGAAGGTAATGTTCCACGTGGAACAATAATAAAAATATAATGAGTATTACATTAAGTGAGGTAGGTAAATCTATCAGGAATATACCTGATTTTCCTAAAGCAGGCATCCAATTTAAAGATGTTTCAACCGCTTTTAAGGACAAGGGAATTTTTAAATTTGTTCTAAGTGAAATTACAATTCACTATAAAGATTTGGGCATTACAAAAGTAGTAGGGATTGAATCCCGTGGATTTATCTTGGGAAGTGCTTTAGCTGGGGAATTGCATGCTGGTTTTATTCCGATTAGAAAGCCAGGTAAATTGCCGGCAGAAACCTATAATCAGTCATATGACCTGGAATATGGATCTGATTCACTTGAAATTCATACTGATGCATTGGAAGTTGATGATATAGTTCTGATCCACGATGATCTTCTGGCAACAGGTGGCACCGTTAATGCAGCAATCGATTTGGTCAGAAGGTTCGGTATAACTAAGATATACGTTAATTTTTTCGTTGAATTAGATTTTTTAAAAGGCAGAGAACGTATCAATGGGGAAGTCCCGGTCTGGTCATTAATTCATTTTTAAATATTTGTGAACAAAGAGGAAACATCAGCTCTTATTGATTTTGTTAAAAAATTGCCTCCTAATCCGGGAGTATATCAATTTTTTAATATTGAAGGGAAAATTATATACGTTGGTAAAGCGAAAAATTTAAGGAAGAGAGTTTCTTCCTATTTTTTTAAAAGGCATGAAAGCCGGAAGACGGATGTTCTTGTTAAACAAATAATACAAATTAAACATATCGTCGTTGATAGCGAGGAGGATGCTTTACTTCTTGAAAATAATTTAATAAAGAAATACCAGCCCAAGTACAATATCCTGCTGAAAGATGATAAAACTTTCCCATGGATATGTGTTAAAAATGAACCATTTCCACGAATTTTTCATACAAGGAATAGGCCCAGGGATGGTTCATATTATTTTGGTCCATACACTTCTGTATTTATGGCCAAAACAATATTGGAAGTAATCAAGCAAATTTTCCAGATTCGAAGCTGTAATTTAAATCTTACTAACGAAAACATTTCCGACGGAAAATTCAAAAGATGTCTAGAATACCAGATTGGTAACTGCAAAGCACCCTGTGAATCATTGTATTCCAAGCGTGACTATGACAATGATATTTTAAATGCCAGGGCAATTTTAAGTGGAACATTGACGCCGGTATTTGCTTTTTTGAAAAGAGAGATGCAAATTGCATCTGAAAAATATGATTTTGAAAAGGCCAACGAATTCAAGGCTAAAATTCAAATATTAGATAATTACAAAAGTAAATCCTTGGTTTGCAGTTCTACCTTGACCAACCTGGAGGTTTTTTCATATCATGAGACCGAGAAATTTGTATTTGTCAATTATTTTAAAATTGTCGACGGAGCCATAGTTAATTCTTACTTGCTTGAAGCCAGGAAAAACCTGAACGAGTCAAAGGAGGATGTTCTCGCATTGTGTATTATCGAAATCAGGGAGCTTTTTAATTCCCAATCGTCCGAAATTATTTTGCCTTTTTCCATTGGATACGATTTAAAAAATACCAGGATTTCTATACCGTTAATAGGGGAGAAAAAAAAATTGCTAGAATTGTGTGAGAGAAATGGCCGAATGCATATGCTTGAGAAAGCAAAAATCGAGTCATCAAAATCTCCTGTGACAAAAAAGCAACGTTTACTCGAAAAGATTAAATCTGATTTGCAACTTGAAAATTTGCCGCATCTCATTGAATGCTTTGACAATTCAAACATCATGGGTGAATTCCCGGTATCCTCTTGTGTTGTATTTAAAGATTGCCAGCCCTTAAAATCCGGATACAGACATTTCAATGTAAAAACTGTGGAAGGTCCAAATGATTTCGCCACCATGGAAGAAGTGGTGGAGAGAAGGTACTCCAGACAATTAAGGGAGGGTAATCCACTGCCTGATCTGATCGTTATTGATGGGGGCAAAGGACAGCTTTCTGCTGCCTTTTCCGTATTGAAAAAGTTAGGGCTGAATGATAAAATTGCTATTATAGGTATTGCAAAACGACTGGAGGAACTTTATTTTCCCAATGATCCGATTCCTTTGTACCTGGATAAAAAGTCAGAATCATTGAAGGTGCTTCAACAATTGCGAGATGAAGCGCATAGGTTTGGTATTGCATTTCACCGCAATAAGAGATCTGAGAATTTTACCACTTCACAATTGTTGGATATTCCCGGGATCGGAGGAAAAACCGCAGAAAAACTGCTCTCGAAATTGAAGTCAGTTTCAGAAATAAGAAATGCAAAAATTGAGGAGTTGGAAATTCTTGTCGGTAGGGATAAGGGAATAAAGATCAAGGATTATTTTGGATATTAACTTAAAACAGAAGATCAAGATATTCATGATTATTTTCCTTTTTAGCTCCTGTTTCCAACCAGCGAATAATAGATTCTATATTATGTCCTTGATTAGTCAATGTATTAAATAACAATGTTATATCGGTATTTATTTCATCTTTTGATTCAATACTGATTTTTTTTATTTTTCCTTTTTCGACGTCGAGTACAAAATCTATATTTCCTTGATGATCGTAAATTCTATGGCTGTATAAATACTTGGGAGAATAGCCGTATATCCAGTCTGTTGTAGTGTATTTGTTTATATATAATTGATTTATTGGATCATCGGTATATTCAGGTAATGTATTGATTTCTAAGTCCGCCATTTGAGTTCCCAAAAATTCAGTAAACTTTTTGATAATCAATCTGGTAGTTAGTTTTCTATCAACTTCTGCGAGATTCAGGACTTTGGATCTATGTGAATTGATAGATTTATCGGTATACCTTTCAGGATGACCTTTTAGTGAATTGGATAGATTTTCCAGGTTGCTGTCTATAAGCAGGGTACAATGGGCCATAACCCTATTTTTGTATACATGCATGGCACTTCCGGAAATTTTTCTTTCTGAAACTATGAAATCGTTGCGGTCGGAAATTGACACATCAATGCCTGTTATTTTTAAAAAGTTGTAAATGGATTGTGTGATGAGTTGGTAGGATATGGATTCTCCGGATTTTACAGTTTGAATAAAGCTAAGGTTAAGATTTCCTTCATCATGGTAGACTGCACCACCACCAGATAACCTTCTCGCTATTAGAATTTTATTATTAAAATTGTAAACTGAATTAATTTCTTTTACGGCTATTTGATGTTTGCCAACGACAACACAAGGCTGGTTGATATAAATAAAAATATAATCCTCCATGCTGTTTTTGAGCAGAAATTCCTCAGTAGCCAGGTTCCGGTAAGGACTTTTATCTGAAGAAATAATGAGTTTCATGTGTATATAAATGGTATTTCAATTGCCACATGGATTGCCCAAATATTCATTTTCGGTTGATGTGACAATTATCTCAGGGGTATTTCATTTTTTTATTTCGCCCGTTAACATTGGGTTTTTGTAAGTAATTTTCTGGTTAAGCTCAAAATCATATAAAGTAAGAATTCTTAGCCGGTAATAAGCTAACCAATACGTAGCCAATGAGTTAATATAGTCAAGTTTTGCTGTTACTCTTTCAGATGATGCAATATTCATATCCGTGATGGTAATTTCACCGTTTTGAAATTTTTTCAATGCGATTATATAGCCGTTGGCCGCAACTTTATCTGCTTCTTCTGCAGTTTTCAACTGATCTTTCAACAACCCGAATTGTTCAACCTGGACTATAACACCACGGTCAAAGTCTTCGAAAGATTGCTTTACATCGAAATTTACAAGGTCTCTGCTGGATTCAGCCATCTTTACAGATGATGCAGCTTTTCCCCAATCCAGAATCGGCACACTGAATGTAAGCTGTAGCATACGCTGATTCAAAGGATTTTCATATATCCCGGGAAAAGTTTCCGCGCTATTGGTTAACCCGTAGTTACCTGATAACGTTGCGCTTAATCCAGTGCTTCTTTTAGCTGCTGTGAGGTCTCTTTCTGCTGAGATTAACCTCCTTTGAAAATATACTTGTTCGGAACGATTCTCTCTGGCTTCTTTTAATGCTTTTTGAGGATCGATATCGAAGAGGGTAATTAGCAAGGGCATTTGCAGTTCAATCTTCTCTTTTTGATCCAACCCGATGTAAGACTTTAATGAAAAATCAGCATTTTTAAGGTCCATTTCGGCTGAATTCATCGACTTTTGAGCATTCAGAACAGATAATTCAATCCTGGAATAATCGTTGTCAGAGATCTGACCTAACTTCTTTTTGATTTTTGCGATCTTAAGATTATCCGAACTATTATCAAATGAACTTTTTGCCAGGTTGTAATTTGTTTGGATTCGAAGATAATTGAAGAAATAGGAGGTGGCATTGTAGGCTATACCTTCAATGGTCTGAATAAAATTTTTCTGGGACTCATCGTAGATCATAGGTTCAGTCTTTTTCGACCATTTCATCCAGTTGTATGCAAAAATTGGCTGGTTGAAACCTATGGAAAATGGACTTCCCGAAAACAGGACACTGTTTTTGTTGTAATCCTGCACTCTGCTAAAAGTAGATGATGCATAAATTTGTGTCCCTGTTAGTGGAATATATTGATTAAGAGAAAGATTTGACGTATTTGATAAATAAGAAATCTGCTTGAATTCGATGCTTCCATCTGGTTGGGTTACAGGCACAGTTGATTGTGTATAGTTGGGGAGCGTACCGTTCAATATAAGATTGGGAAGAAATTGCTTGGTAAAATTCCTGTATCTCCAGTAATAACTAACATGTTGATTTTGAGCATATTTAAGTGCGGATGACTGAGTAATAGCTAATTCTACTACGTTTCTCAGGCTTAAACCGAGTATTAGCGAATCTCTAGTGCCATTTTTCTCCTGTGCAGTCAATGAAAATTGAATGGCAAAGAAATACAACGCAAAGTAAATTGACAATGGAATTTTTTTAACCATAAACTATTATCTTACAGTTACTTCGTTGCTGTTTTTAAAAAGATGATATCCCGAAAGCGGAACAATGATCTGATCTCCTTCTTTAACACCGTCCTGGATTTCAATATAATCAGGACTTATGAACCCGCTTGAGATTCTGGTCTTTATGGCCAATCCATCCTTGTACACGTAAAGGTACTCAGGTTTTCCTTTATCAAATTGAGGAATATTCTTTATTCTTAATGCATTGTCTTTAAACTTCCTGGCTATCCATAGTTCGATATTCTGCTGGGGGATCAATTTGGGATGTGAACTTTCATCCAGGTGAACATTAAACTTTATTTTACCATTTTCAACAATGGGTGAAACAATTCCAATGTGACCGAATAACCTTGAATCTTCGAATATTGCATAGATTGGAGTGCCGGTTTTTACATAATCGGCCATTTTTTCCTCAACTGATCCGGATATCTTGAAAGATGACAAATCAGAGATTCTCACCAGAACCTGGTCTTTATTTACTTTTTCTCCGGGTTTATTTCCGATTGACAAAACTATACCGGCAGAGCGTGATCTTACGTTCATTTGTTCCAACGCGGCCAGCTTTTCGTTTAATTCTTTTTCCTGTATCTCAATTCCTAGCAGGAGTCCTTCTTCTTCAGCCTTAAGCTGTTTAAGCTTAATACTGTTTTTCTCTTTAAGGGTAATAAGTTCTTTTTCAGCAAGCGCTATTTCCTGTTTTGTTTTTTCAATTTTGGCAGGCGAAATACCTCCGACCTCAACCAGTTGCTCCTCGTCGGAAAGTTGCGATTTTAGAGAGGTTATCTGAATTTTTTTTACATCTTCATTGTATTTAAGATCAATTTTGGTAGATGTTTCAGCCAGATTATTTTTCTCCAGACTATTTTTTTTGATAGCCAGCTGATCTTTTATGTTGTCTATATCGTCTTTTATCTGCTGATCATCAAGAACCATAATCAGGTCGCCTTCCTGGACGCTGCTTCCGGGCTCTTTAACAATCTTTTTAACGGTACTGGGGTAGGTACCACGGATCAATACCTCACTCTCTGGTTCAACAATACCGGAAGCTTTAATCGGATCGATTACTTTACCACGCTCGACAGAAATTATAACACACTGATTTTTATCAATAACTCCGGGATCATTAGAACAAGATATCAATAAGCTGAAAGTCAGAAGTAATCCCCCTATATAAGGAAAAGAATTTTCTTTAATGTCCATTATTAATAGTATTGATTGAATTCACAAACCCCAATAATCAGCATTATCATGCTGACCAAACGACAAAGTTAAGAAATCAGTGACAAGGATGCATTAATTTATTTTAAAATTTCTTAAAAGGCTTAATTTTAAGAATTAAAGAATTGATAGATAGGGTTCAACAGTCGGCTGCTAAAGGAATATTAACAATGCTGAAATAAATGTAATCACGATAACAGCCCATCTGTAAGAAGTTTCATTAATCTTATTTACAAAAGCTATACCTATAATAGCTCCTGCAAATATCAATGGAATGGTTAGCAGGTTTATTTTAATTGTTTCAGAGCTTATATTGTTCCATACAAAATATTGCAATGGGAGTTTAATCATATTGACAATGGCAAAAAACCAGGCTGTAGTACCAATATAATTTTTCTTCGAAAGGTGAAGTGCCAGTAGATAAATGGCGAAAACCGGTCCGGCAACATTTCCAATCATTGTGGCAAAACCGCCCAGTATCCCAAATATCGGAGCAAACAATGGATGAACACTCAAATTTATGCTCTTATTTACTTTGTCATTCCAAACCATCAATCCCAGGGAAAATAAAACCGAAATGGCAATAATATGCTTAAATTGATGATCGTTTACAATCTCGCCGGTCCACAACCCAATCAATAACCCCAGCAATGCCCAAGGGAGGGCTTTTAATAAGGGTTTCCACTCAGCATGACGGTGATAATAGGTCACTGCAAAAACGTCGGCAATAATCAAAATAGGCAGCAACACACCGGTTGACGATTTCCCGCCGAATATCATGGCAAGTACAGGTACAACAATCATCGACACACCAGGTACTCCTGTTTTGGACATACCGATTAAAACAGCGCACAGGCCTATAAGTGCCCATTGGGTATATGACAGTGATATATTTAGCAATAAACCCTGCATTTTAATATATTTTCTGGTTTGAATCGTTTTACCTATTTTTGCAAAAAATTTAAAGATAGTTTTTTAACGTCAAATTAAGTGGATAATGGCAACATTGGCAGATTTTCGTAATGGATTGTGTATCGAGTTTAATGATCAGATATTTCAGATTGTAAGTTTTCAGCATGTCAAACCAGGCAAAGGGCCGGCTTTTGTCAGGACAAAGCTCAAAAATATGAAAACCGGAAGAGTAATAGATAACACTTTCTCAGGGGGTGACAAGATCAATACTGTCCGTGTTGAAAGAAGGCCTTATCAATATCTTTACCAGGACGAAACTGGTTTCAATTTCATGAATGCCGAGACTTTTGAACAGGTAAATATTGATGTGGCGATGGTCGAAAATGCAGACCTGATGAAGGAGGGCATGACTGTTGAGATAACCTTCCATACTGAATCAGAAACACCTTTGTCTGTCGACCTTCCTCCTTTCATTGAGTTGGAGATTACCTATGCGGAACCCGGAGAAAAAGGAAATACTGCCTCCTCAAACGCATTAAAAGCAGTCACTGTAGAGTCCGGAGCGACTATTATGGTTCCTCTTTTCATCAAGCAGGGGGACGTAATAAAAGTAGATACGAGAGATCGTTCATATTATGAACGAGTGAAAAAATAAATGGTATCATAAAAAAGCCCGAAAGACTACTTCCGGGCTTTTTTATGAGATAGCAGCAATGCACTATATGATAAGCATTGCATCTCCATAAGTCCCGAAGTGATATTTTTCCTTAATTGCTTCCTTGTATGCGTTCATGAGGTTGTCGTATCCTGCAAAAGCGCTTACCATCATGAGCAAGGTAGAGAGGGGGAGGTGAAAATTCGATATCATGCTGTCTGCCACACTGAAATCATATGGGGGAAATATAAACTTGTTTGTCCAGCCTTCAAATGGCTTGAGCATTCCATTGGTTGATACAGACGTCTCCAGTGTCCTCATAACAGTTGTACCGACTGCACAAATTCGATGCTTCTCTTCTTTAGCTGTATTTACAACATTAACAGCTTCTTCTTTGATCCAGATTTGTTCGGAATCCATTTTATGCTTTGTCAAATCTTCAACGTCAACACTTCTGAAATTACCTAAGCCTACGTGCAAAGTGATTTCAGCAAAATTTACGCCTTTGATTTCCAGTCTTTTCAATAGTTCCCTGCTAAAATGAAGTCCGGCTGTCGGTGCGGCAACTGCACCTTCGTGCTTAGCGAATACTGTCTGGTAACGCATAGCATCATCTTCTTCAACAGGACGATTTATAATCTTTGGAAGCGGAGTCTCTCCCAATTTAAAGAGGGTTTCTTTGAATTCATCGTAAGTGCCATCAAATAAGAATCTTAGAGTACGACCTCTTGAAGTAGTATTGTCGATCACTTCCGCAACCAATAAATCATCGTCTCCAAAATAGAGCTTGTTCCCAATTCTTATTTTTCTTGCAGGATCAACCAACACATCCCAAAGCCTAAGATCCCGGTTCAGCTCCCGGAGTAAGAATACTTCAATCTGCGCGCCTGTTTTTTCCTTGTTCCCGTATAATCTGGCCGGGAAAACTTTGGTGTTGTTGAATACCATGACATCCTTGTCACTGAAATAATCTATAACATCTTTAAAAATCCGGTGTTCAATGCTGCCAGATTGACGGTTTAAAACAAGTAACCTGGCTTCGTCCCTATTTTTGGAGGGATGAAGTGAGATCAATTCATCAGGCAAATTGTACTTAAATTTCGAAAGCTTCATTGTTGATGACATTTATGTGATTTAAAAATTTGAATTTCACTTCTTTTGAAAATAAGCAGAAAGCATTTCAGCTAATTCTGCAAGGTCTAAACTTTGATCTATAGTGTAGTCACCTATTCTTGTCCTTTTTAATCCAATAAGATAAGCGCCACTGTTCAGTGCTAAGCCAATATCACGGGCTAATGCCCGAATATAAGTTCCCTTGCCGCATACTACCCTTAATTCTATTTCAGGCAGGTCAAACCGCAATAGTTCAATTTCTTTTATAACAAGTATTTTTGATTTAAGTTCAATATCTTTTCCTTTCCGGGCGTACTGATAAGCTCTTTTACCATCAACTTTGACAGCAGAGAAAGCGGGTGGTACCTGTTCGACAGAACCTACGAACAATGGCAGAATATTCTCAACTAGTTCCCTGGTAATATGAGAGATTTGGAAATGACCATCTTCCTCTGTCTCCAAATCAAATGAGGGTGTTGTTGCACCAACTTTTAGCAAGGCGACGTACTCCTTTTCATCGGCCTGGATTTCATCAATATTCTTGGTTGATTTACCTGAACACAGCACCATTACACCGGTCGCTTTGGGATCAAGTGTTCCTGCATGCCCGATTTTCAGCTTTTTAATTTTCATCATCCGGCAGAGCATGTTTCGCACTTTCTGCACCAAATCAAAAGATGTCCAATCGAGAGGTTTATTAAGCACAAGGATTTCGCCCTGAATGAAATCAAAATCTTTTGACTCCTTATTTGTCATTAAATGAACGGATAACTTTCTAATGTTTATAGCTTAATTTCAGGCAATTACGGTGTATAGAAACCGGGGAAGGTGGATTTCTTCAGTTTTGAGATTTGGGTTTCTTCATGATTGCATAAATCTCGAAAAGAAATCCGAACATCACAACAACAGGAGCCAATGTGATCCTGCGGAAACTGAAAATTACATCTTTATTGAAAACATTGGGATCTGTACTTTTGCCACCGGTCATTAAAACAAATCCCAATATGATGATGGCTAATCCTATCAACATCAATTTCAGATTCTCTTTTCCCAGGGCAAACCCTGTAGAATCCGTCTGTCCACTATTTTTGGCCATTAAACAATAAATTAGTTATTAACCCGCAAAGATAGTTCAATAATAGAGTTCATCAAACTTCATTCGTAAAAAATTATTCACTGCGAAATAGGTGGACAAGGCAGTCATGAAAATTCCTACGAAAAATATACCTCCAACAAGCAAAGCTAATGATGCAGAGTTCTGAAAATCAATAAAATCCTTTAATTCTGACTGGTACGAAAAAAAGATCAATAAAAGGATACTACAGGCAATCAGTGCCCCGTAAATACCATGAATGACACTTTTTACTATGAAAGGAAACCGGATAAATGACCTCGTTGCCCCAACAAGTTGCATGGAATTGATGATATATCTCTTCGAATAAATCGAGAGACGGATCGTATTGTTTATTAATGCGATGAAAATTATAAACATGATAATGCCCAGAACCAGTATGATCATGCTTAATTTCTTAACATTTGAGTTTAATTGTTTAACCAGATTCTTCTGATAATACACTTCCTGTATTTCAGGATTCTTCAGTAACTGTGCTTCGAGTGAAGTCAGGTTTTCAGGATTTGCATATTCCGCATACAATTTAACATCTATTGAAGAGAGTAACGGATTGTATCCCAGGAAATCCACAAAATCCTCGCCCAGTTCTTTTTTAAGCTCCTCCGCGGCAGCTTGTTTCTCGACAAACCTGGTTGATTTTATAAAAGGTGAAGCTTCAAGTGTCTTCTGTAGTTTCAGTATATCCACCTCCCTTGTATTCTCCTTGATTATTAGGGTTACTCCCAGGTTTTCCATCACATAATCGGAAAGCCTTTTCGTATTGATCAAGAGAAGTCCAAGCAGCCCAAAAAGGAATAAAATCAGTGCAATACTAAGGGTTGTACTGAAATAGGAGCTAAAGAGGGATTTTCTAAGTTTGTATTTTTCTTTTGCCATACGGAAAATGGGTTGGAACTTTCTAATTCTATTTGAGGATTATCAGAATCCCCTAATTGAATCATTCTATGCTTTTTTTCAAAGTTATATTTTTATAAAGCACAAAACCAATAAGCAGAATTAAAATAAGGGAGGAGGCCATGGAAATCTGCTTTCCCCGCCTGTAGGAAACAGGTTCAAATTTAAAGGTGATGTCATAGTTGCCTTCCTGTAGTACCATTGCTCTTAATACAAAGTTCGCCTGAAAGTGGGGAACCAGCTTATCTCCAATATAGGCATTCCAACCTTTGGGATAGTAGATTTCGGAAAAAACAGCAATCTCATTACCTTTGCCTGAATAATTGTAAACCAGTTGATTAGGAGAGTAGCTTTTCATTGAAATCTTCGAATCAGTGCTTTTTGCAGGTGTAAAATTTCCCAAGAGTGATTGAAATTTCTTGTCTACGACAACAACCTTGCTCAGATCTGCTTTCCCGATGGCAGCAATCTCCTGATCCGCATTGTCTACCATCTGACAGGCATTGACAATCCAAGCATTTCCCATTGCTTTGGAGTTGAGTACGGGAGAAGCTTCCGGATTGTAAATTAAATATTTAGTATTCAGCATGTTTAAGGTATTCAACCCGATGAAAAGTGAATCCAGCCCATTTTCAGATTTCAGCGCATTGAATTTTTTTCCAAGCTGACCAATTTCATTACCAATATGAAAATCAATTAATTCCTGGTATCTTCTCATTTTTGCCCCATGGTAACCACCAATTGAATGGTGGTAATAAGAAGTACCTGCCTCATTGAAAGGATCAACCGAAAGGTTCAGTACACGGTAATCTGTTTTATCTTTCAGAATATCTTTGTCTGCTTTCGAAATGGGGAATGGGTTTCTCGCTTTTTGCTCCTGAACGAAATTGTCATTGTTGAGATACCTTTTGTCAACACCCCACATATCAACCAGTATCAATGTTGCTATTATTGCCAGTGCGTATTTCGTATTAATTTTTTTTACAAAATGAGCCCAAAGTACCAGTGCAACTGCCAAAATAAAAAATACTGATCTCAGTGCGTCTTCTCTCAGGAAAGCGGTGCGGTCGGCTACCAGCCCTTTTTGTATCCATTCAGGCATTTGAGAATCACTTGCGGAGATAAAGGAGCCGGATAATCCAGGCAACAGGAAGAACAGGAGGGCTAGTCCGGCTGTTACACTAACGCTCCAAATCATTGCATTTTTCCATTGAACTTTGTCAATCTCTTCAGTAAAAATTTTGTTCAGGCCGATGGAAGCCATTACAGGTATTGTAAAGCTGGCAATCACCAGAATCATTGAGACAGTTCTGAATTTGTTATAACCCGGAAAAAAATCGAGGAAGAATTCAGTAAGTGGCATAAAATTTCGCCCCCAGGACAGCAGAACAGAAAAAATTGTGGCCGAAAGAATCCAAACTCTCAGGGATCCCTTTGTCAGAAAAAGAGATAGTACAAAGAGGAAGAGAACGATTGAACCCACGTAGACGGGTCCGGAAGTACCCGGTTGAGTCCCCCAGTATCCCGGAAGCTGTTTGACAATTGAGTTCGCATTTGGAACATTATTGGATCTCAGAAGCTCAGCTGTCTGTGAATTCTGTCCAAAATCAATCATTGAGGCACCTCCCTTGAAGTTTGGGATCAAAAGTGTCATGGTCTCATCAACCCCGTAACTCCATCCGGTGGCATAGTCTTTATCCAGTCCGGAAGTTTTGTTTTCTTTGCCTTGTGTGAGTTCAGAAGGACCCCTCAATGAATATTTGCCATATTCCCAGGTCGTCCATAATCTCTCGGTATTCGCGGCAATGGCCAGCAAAGCGAATAATGCTATTATTCCGCTTTTTCTCAGAAAATCCTTTACCTGTTTACCCCTGAATGCAAAATACATTTCTGCAATAGAGAAAATAATGATAGTCAACAAGGTATAGTAAGTGATCTGCAGATGGTTTGCATAAATCTGCAGGCCAAGGAACAATGCAAAAAAAGCACTGCCAACCCAGAGATTTTTTTTCCAGGCATGATAAAGAGCTCCGATCATTGGTGCCATGTAACCGATAGCAATAGCCTTGGTATTATGACCTGCCGCTATGATAATAAAATTGTAGGAAGAGAATCCGAAGGCTATGGCGCCGACCAGACAGATCCAGGGATTTAGCCCAAAAAGTAGCAGGGCAATGTAAAATCCCATCAGGTAGAGAAAGACGAAACTTATTGGTCGCCAATCGAAAAGCGTTGTCAATGAATAGATTGGAGAGATCAGCGAATAAGTGGGAAGACCAATCAGGTAGGCAGGCATACCTCCAAACATGGAGTCGGTCCAGAGGGCAAGGTCGGAATGTGTTTTGTTGTAATCTATGATCTCTTTTGCCATTCCGGTAGCAGTATTGGTGTCATGCTGGCTCAGCTTTTTCCCTTCCAGCTGAGGAGAGAAATAGATTGCCGGCAGAATAAGGAACAGAAGTACTGCGGTTATGTGCGGAAGGGCTTTTTTTAACAATACGTTATCCATGGCTTCGGTGTTGATATTCGCTCGTAAAAGTACATATTTTTTGAAAGTGGGTATGTTTATGATTTTACTGCCCGAATTAATACTTTTCGGAAGGAGGGATCTTCCCCGGGCTGAAAATATAGTACATAACCATCAGATACTTTAGATTTGAAAGAATAATTATCCAGAATTCTTCCGATTTCGATCAGGTCATTGGGATGATGGTAAGTACAGATATCCATCTTTATGGCACAACCGGATGCTATAAGTTTTTTCATACCGATAAGTGCCTTTTGTTCAAATCCTTCGATATCCATTTTGATAAAATACCTATCCCCTGCATCGGGTTGTAACAATGTATCAATTGAAGTTGTTATTTCACCCGGAGAATCTGAAAGAAACTTTTCAACAAATATCACTTTGTCTTTCCATGGTTCAAAGGTTAATTTCAGTGCATCAATCCATTCAGGATTACATTCAATCAGATACAACCGCTTTGCCTTTTCAATGGCCATTAATGCAAAATTCCCTTCGGCGACACCCGCATCTACGACGATGCTGTCATCATCTATCTGAAAATCCCGGGTCAAATAGTGGTGTGGAGAATTTAAATCCTGTTCTTTTAAGATGCTTCTAGCAGCCCAGGTAACATGCTTTTTGGTGTATTTTTCGGGGAAATACATCCTCTTACCGTCAAAAAGAATGTACAACCGATGGGTTTTCTTGTCACTGAACACCTCTGGCAATAAATTGTCGTATTTATGAGTCCAGTCGTAAGGAAAGGCTGAATACTTGTGATTCTTCAGATAATTCAGTGCCTCTGATATTTCCGGGTCAATCGTCCGTGGATCAGTTGTACTGAAGTGTTCCAAAACCTTCAGGCGTCTGGTCTTCAGTTCCTTTGACTCAAGTAATAACCGAATAAAAATCAGCAATTTATGGGGTGCCAGTCTTTGCCAGAGACGCATGAAAATATACATCACGATTTATTTATTGTTTTGACGAAATTGTTGAATGTAAGCTTATGTAGCAGAATTTCTTTGATCTCCAGGAAAGCTGTGATTTTCAGAATTACCGAAAGGATTACTGAGATTGCCAGGTAAACTGACGATTGAATGGCTAAAAGGGAGAAATGTCCAATATTCAGGAACAACCCTAATAGATAAACAAGTGCGGCAGGCACTGCGAAAAGAGCCATCATTGGGAAAAAGTCCCGGAATTGCACTGATATTGAGTAATCAATCAGTTTTCCAGAATACATGGCGTTGATGACAAAACCAATCCAATACAATATTACAATTCCGGCGACCAGTACGTTTATTCCATAAATTATACCCAGGTAAAGAAAAGGGATGAACAAGAGGTACTTTATTAATTCTGTTTTTAGAAAAAGGTCAGAACGTCCTTTCACTTTCATGATATTGTGATTGATGATGTGCATGGGTGTAATAGAATAAGCTAGGCACAGTGTCTGAAAGAAGGGAACTGCAGGTAACCACTTCTGACCAAACAATACGAAGAACAGGGGTTTTGCAACTGCTGCCAATCCGAACATGATAAAAAATGACACATACATGATGGTTTTTGTGAGTTTACTGATTGTATTTTTCAGACGGATATTATCATCCTGTATCTCAGACATAATCGGGAAAGTCACTTTGTTGGTGATATTTGAGATGGTGCTTGAAGGCAGGGTGCTGTACTGTTCGGCATTGGTATAATAACCCAGTATTGTAGCAGAATAGTTTTTCCCGATAATAAGGTTGTAGAAATTTTTCAGTATCGAGGCTATTATGGAGATGATCAAAATATTTGATCCAAAGGAGAAGAGTTCGGAAAATATTTTCCTGTCAAAGGAGAGTTGAGGACTCCATTTGTTGTGCTGCCACATCATTAAACTTCTGACAGCCTGGTTAATAATTGTTCTCCATACCAGGCTCCAAACCCCAAAACCATAAAATGCCATAACCAGTGAGGCCGCACCTGAAATAAAAGTGCCAACAGTGGATATTTTGGTGAGCATCCTGAAGTCCACATTTTTTATCAGGATAGTTTGCTGAATGAGCGTAAATGAGCCTATGATAATAACTATTGAGGCAATCCTGGTAAGATAGGTCAGTTCCGGTTTGTCAAAAAAACCTGAAATATAGGGAGCAGCTATCCAAATTATTAAATAGGACAATCCTCCTATAAAAATATTCACCCAAAAAATGGTGGTATAATCGTGGTGCGTGCAATTTTGTTTTCGTATCAATGCCTGGCTTAATCCGCTATCGACAAATACCTGTGCAATGGAAATAAAAATGGTGATCATCCCCAGAACACCAAACTCTTTGGGCGAAAGCATACGCGCCAGGATAATGCCAAAAATCATTCCAAGACCCTGGCTAAATACCCCTTCAAGCATACTCCAGAAGAATCCGCTGGCTGCCTTGCGCTTTAAATTGCTTGTACCCATTTAATTGTCAACAGTAAATTACCCGGCATATTCTGCCCCGGAATTACCAAAAATAAGTTTAATTTTGATATTCCCTGATCGGGAGACAGGGAGTAATGCAAATAACTTCGAACAAAACTGCTTTTACAGGATCAACAGTAAAAATTATGAATGAGCATCTTCCGCTGGTATCCATTATTTCTCCTGCCTATAACCATGAAAAGTATATAGCCGATTGTATTGAGTCGGTTCTGGCTCAGACCTATGGCAACTGGGAGATGTTTATCGTTGACGACGGGAGTACAGACGGGACCTATGCCATTGCAACTGAATACGCGAAAAAAGACCCGCGGATTCATCCGTTCACCCAAGAGAATGTGGGAATTTTCAGGCTGGGAGAGACCTATAATTTTGCGCTTTCCAAATCCGGTGGGAAATATGTAGCCATACTTGAGTGTGATGATGTGTGGTTACCCGAAAAATTGTCGGTTCAGGTCGCAGAATTGGAGAAGCACCCTGAGTGTGTATTATCATGGAGCCAGGCATACCTGACCTCAAACGATCTGTCCTACAATTATTTTGTCGCCCCGCGGAATACTGGTGATTTAGATTTGTTTTACAACAAGCCGGCCGGAATATTCTTAAAAAAATTCATTTACGACACCTTGATTCCCGCCCTTACGATTGTAATAAGGAGGTATGCCTTGCTGGAGACCGGTGGTTTCATCCAGGTGTTTAACCTGCCACTGGTAGATTATCCCACTACACTTGAGTTGCTTATGAAGGGGGAATTTGCCTTTATCAATCAGCCTTTGGGCAGTTGGCGCATTTATCCCAACCAGGTGACCAAAACCTATACAGTCCAAATGACTTCAGGTTACTACCAGCTTATTAAATCAGTAATGACAAGATATCCCAAAGTATTTGAAGATCACAAAATAACACTGCGGGATATTGATATATTGTTTCAAAACCGGCTGGTAATCAGCTATTCCAGGGCCGGACGATACAAATTGATCCGCAGGGATTTTAAAGGAGCCAGGAAAGATTACATGCAATCCATATTTCATTTTGGATGGCGGATGCCGGTATGGAAATTGCGTTCGGCTGTCGGATTATTCTTCAGTTTCTTCAGAATGGATATTGAGTGGCTGGCAAAACTCATCGGGAATGAATCGTACAAGTAGTTTCAGGGATTCTCAAAGAAATCCATTTAGTTTTTCCGATAGACTCCGATCATATAAGCACTCCAGAATTTTGAATTATATTTTCGCAGAAACTGCATCCGAAAAGAGAAAAGTACCATCAGAACCCTGATAAAAAAGTAGATAATGTGATTGATGGTATTTTTAACCTCCAATTTTTTCATGTTGATTGGTTCAAATCCACCGATATAGCCTACGAACACTTTCTGCATGTCAAGATTGTGCCCAAATGATTTCCAGTTATCCAGGTTCATTGTTTTCATATTGTGAGTTTCCACAACTGAAGGAGCCAGCCGTTTCAGCGCAAATTGATATATTCCCGCAAAATTGGGTACTCCCAGCAATAATATGCCTCCCGGTTTGAGCAGGTCAAGGTGCTTTGCAATCACTTTTTCGGGTTCATCGAAATGTTCTATCAATCCTAAGGAAAAAACGATATCAAATTTGGGGATATCTGAATTGTCAGCGAACAGATCCCGCTCGTAAAGCTCGACAGAAAGCCCTGCTTTTGTGAAGGTGTCATGAGTCTGTTGGTTCCCTATTTTGGAATAATCCAGAGAATGTGCCTTGTAATCAAAGTGTTGTGTCATGTAGAGGAGGTATTCACCCTGTCCTCCGCCAATTTCCAGGATAGATAAACCTTTGATATTTGGGAGGTACCGGTCAAATGTTTTCAAAATTTCCTTAAACAGAAGATTCGGTTTTTTTGAGCCTTTGCTGCCCGGTTTTTCTTCCCAGTAATTCTCCCACAATTTTTTATCTGTCAGCTCACTTTCCTGCATTACCTGCTTATAAGTTTATTAACCTTTCTTTCCGGGCATCTTTGTTGTAACGATTTTTTATTCGCTCCCTTGCACCTTCGCGTAAGCCCGGATTATTGTGATTCAGCCGGATAAATTTCGCAATTATTTCAGGTTGCCAGTCATCAATGGTCATTCCGGTATTTCCAATGGCGATTTTAATGTCTCCGACATTTGTCCCAACCGGAATACATCCACTCAGCATCGCTTCACAAAGGGCGTTTGGAAGCCCTTCTGAGCGTGAAAACTGAGTATAGAAGGATGATTTCCGATAGATCACAGGCATCTGATCATAAGGTTCAGGAGGCAATAATTTTAAATTGGAAGGTATGGGTTCAAACCAAGTTCTGGCAGTATTGGTAATTCCGATGACAGTAAATTCAAAATCAGGCAGATGAAATGCTAATTCACGAAATCTGTCCAGCCCCTTGATCATGTACCTTTGGTGATTTTCAGTATAGGAGACAGTGACAATACTTTTAGACCGGGAACAATCTGAAAAGCAGAATTTTTCAGCATCGAAGCTTGTCGCCAGGGTTTCAACTTCCGCTTTGGGATTAATCAGGAGTATTTTCTCTTTTAGCGCTTCAGCAACGGGGAAACAGGTATCCACATACTTCATTGTGTTTCCGGAGAAAAAAGCTCTGAAGGGATTACTAAATGCTCCGTAATTGAATTCAGGCAGACTTGAAACATCATAACCGCCAATCACTACAAAAGATTTCTTCCTGAATATTTTAGCGAAAAGTACAGGTAAAAATGAGTGGTAATCTGCAAACCAGCAAAAATAGATATCGAATTTCCATCCCCAAAAGAGTAGAAAAAAGAACTGTTTAAATATTTCAAATGCATTTTTCAGGACACCTCTGACGGGTGCAAACTGGTATTTTCTAACCAAATACGCCGAGTCCAGAATGGTGAAATCATTATTCACAAAGGAGGAAAAACTGGTGTAAACAAATAATACGGATTTCTTTTTATCTGCTACTTCGTTCATAAACTTAAAAATAATTCAAAAAATTTTGACCAGCTCTTCTGTAAGATTTCTTCTTGTATATTTTTCAGTACCTGTTGTCTCAATTTTCAGTATTCCATGCTGTGTCTGTTGAAAAATGTCAAGGATAAATTGACTCATTGCTTCTTTTTCATCATACGAAAAGAGTTTTCCGGCTTTGCAAATACTGAGCATGCCCTCTATGTCTCCTCCTTTTGGGCCAATTGCCAGGATGGGCCTTTTTGCTGCAAGATACTCGAAAAATTTTCCTGTTACAATTCCCTTGTTATCGGGTGTATCAGGAATTGCCATGAGCAATATGGACGCACTAACCATTTGACTGATAGCCATTTCGTGGGGTATGTATCCCAGCACCTCAACCATATTTCCAAGGTTCTTCAGATGAAATAGGTTGATAATTTCTCCGGGTACGTTTCCCGCAAATCGTATTTTTATCTGTGCCTTTATGCTTTCAGGTAGTTCAGATACTGCCTCGATAAACTGACCTATCCGGTAACTCATGGAAATGGTTCCGGTGTAAGCGATTGTAAAAAAGGGGTTTGTGATTGGTGTAATATTTATAAAGTCAGTATCATCATACCCATTGGGGATAATTGTAATTTTTTCCGATGATCCGGGGATTTTATCCTGTAATAGTTTTCCAACTTCTTTACTTACCGTGATTATTTTATCCGCGGAGGCGAGCACTTTTTTCTCCAGGTACTTATCGAATGCTGCAGCTAATCCGGAGTGGTACAGATCCTTATAATAGTAAATATCCGTCCATGGATCTCTGAAATCTGCCACCCAGGTAACACCGGTCCTGGCTTTCAGTTTCCTGCCAATTAAATGAGTTGAGTGAGGCGGACCGGAGGTAATAACGACATCAATTTGCTCCTTATGAACAATTTCCCGGGCTTTTTTTAGCGCGAATTTGTTCCATCCAATGCGGGGATCAGGTATAAAAAGGTTTCCCCGGATGAATCGTGAAAATTTTTCGAAGAGCGTTATTTTTTTCTGGTTGGTGAAGCCACCGTAAGGGATCTCCTTTTTACCGGAGAGCTTCTTGTACAGATTATATGGTTCGAAGGTTTTTGTTTTGTAAACCGGAAGACCCGTGCCGATTTCATCCAGGAGTGAATAGTCAAGCTGAGCGTAGGAAGCTTGTTTTTCATCGACTGTCAGAATTATGGGCGTACAGCCGAACTCAGGCAGGTATTTTGAAAATTTCAACCATCTCTGAACGCCAGCACCTCCACTCGGGGGCCAGTAATATGTGATTATCAGGATTTTCACGTGTTAATAATTTGTTTTTTACTTGCCACATGCAACTCGCATATTGTTATTATCACCCCGATTGATGGATTTACATCATGCTCATTTCATTGATTGTGACTATTGAAATCTAATTATTGTTAGACAGGGAATCCGATAAAAGGAGAAAAATGCTTCTACAAGACAGAAGGGATGCTTAACCGGAAACGTCTGTCGGACTGTTTTTTGTCGCTTGAAAGATATTTTTTACGGGTATTGTTGCCACAAAATCTTTCAGGTAGAATGGTTCATAGTAAGCAACGTCTACAAAATTTTCAGCCTGAAAAGCAGCTTCAGCCAACCCTGCCATATAACCTGCAGACATTTTGACACTATCAAGAAATAGTGAATTTGGATGCTGGATAGTCATTTTACACTTATCGGCGCCATTTCCGAAAAAGTGTATTTTTTGATTTTTCAGAAGTTCAGAGAAAGACATATGATCAATGATGTCTGCCTGAACTTTTCTTACAGTGGTAAGATGGCTGTCATAAACTGAGGCATAAACCTCCATTCTCCGGGCATCGATCATCGGGCAATACAGATATGAGTCATTTTTCTCTATTCCATAGACAGATGGATTGTTTATGACATGATGAGTCAATATTTCCAGGGATGGTATTGCTATCAGCGGAATCCTTGCCGCGTAACATAATCCTTTCGCCGTTGAAATGCCAATTCTTAGGCCGGTATAAGAGCCGGGGCCGCCGGATACCGCAACTGCGTCAAGCTGGGCCATGCTAAGATTTTTTTCAGACAGCAATTCCCGGATAAACTGAGTTAGCAAAAGTGCATGGTTTTTACCACTTTTGTCTTCCAGTTTAGAGGTCATAATTCCGTCGACAGCCAGAGCTACAGAACATACTTCAGTTGAGGTTTCTATACAAAGAATTGATGCCATCTGATTTTTTTGCAAATATCTGAAATAATAGGGAATTTGTATTTTTTTTACAAATTATTCCGTATTCTAAATGTTTTTCGCTTTTTATTTGTTAACATTCGGATGCATACACAGATAGGAAGGATCTCTTACATTATCCGGCTAAGATTGTTTTTGTCTAAATTTCATAAAATACTGATTTACTATGATTAAGGCAGTAATTGTTGATGATGATTATTACTCAAGAATGATTTTAAGAGAGATAATCAGGAAAAATATTGATAATGTTGAATTGGCTGGTGAAGCAGGATCGGTAGACGAAGGATTATTGATTATTGAAAACACAAACCCGGATTTGGTATTATTGGATATCAGTATGCCAGATGGTACAGGTTTTGATCTTTTAGACAAGATAAAAAAAATAGACTTTAAGGTTATCTTCATCACTGCGTACAGCGAATTTGCCATCAAAGCCTTTAAGTACTCCGCGTTTGATTACCTGATGAAACCTATCAGTTCGCAGGATCTTATCGCTGCAATATCCCGTATTCCCAAAACCGGTAAGATTGACAGTACCATTGCCTATCATGCTCTAAAGGCCAATTTCGTATCGAACAGTGAATCCGGGTTGAAAACTATTGCACTTCCTGAGCTAAACGGTTTTGCCATCATAGAAGTTGACAAAATTGTACGTTGCGAAGGATTGCGCAACTATACCCGAATTATATTTAAGGAGCAGGAAGAGAAGGTAGTAAGCAGGACACTCCTGGAATTTGAAAATCTGCTTACTCCACTTGGATTTATCAGAATTCACAGAAGCCACCTGGTAAACCTGGCAAATGTGGTTCGATACATCAAAGCGCAGGGAGGACTGGTAGAACTAAAGACCGGAGAATTGCTGAAAGTTTCCCCCAAGTACAAGGATGATCTCCTCAGCAAGCTTCTTTACAACAAGTTATAATATACCGGACTTATAGCCACTTCAGTAGCCTGAAATCCTGACGATTGGGAAGTGATTTATTTTTTGCATAAATCCTGAGCCCGTAATTGTAAATTCCTGGTGTCTTCAATGTCAGATCCAGCTTGTAGTGGGCAAGTCCATTGGTATTTTTCTCTGGGGTAAAATCATGTCTCCCGACAAATACCGGTTGATCGTTACCTGTTGCTACAATCAGTTCGACTCCGATTTCAGTCGGAGACAGCCCTTTCAGATCAAGTGTTACCTGTGATGGATAGGCTTTCCCCATTTCATAGGTATTGGTGATACCGTCAGAAACCTGGATGTTTTTCACTTCTATAGTGTTCCAAATATTTAAAATTTTGGCTTTCCATGCGGCCAATTCCTTTGCTTTGTGGAAATTGTTTGATTTAAGAAGTGCAGTTCTTTCAGACTGAGGTATATAATAGCGGGTAAAGTAGTCTTTCATCATTCTCTTGGTAGTGAACTGTGGGACAACCTCTGCAAATGTATTTTTGATAAAGTCTACCCAGAGAACTGGAATGTTCTTATCGTTGCGGTAATAATAAGCCGGAACAACTTCGTTTTCAAGGATACCATAAATTGCTTCAGAATCAAGTTCATCCTGAAGTTCAGGTATGTCGAAAGAATTTTCAAGCGGCAGTGCCCATCCAGCATCCTGTTTATAACCTTCCACCCACCATCCGTCAAGGACAGAGAAATGAAGAGTTCCGTTCATGATTCCTTTTTCACCGGAGGTTCCGGATGCTTCCAAAGGCCGGGTTGGGGTGTTCATCCATACATCGCAGCCCTGAACCAGCATTTTTGCGATATTCATATCATAATTCTGGATAAACAGTATCCGGCCAATAAATTCGGGCCTTTTTGAAATGTCTATGATATATTTGATCAGGTCCTGCCCGGCCTTGTCTGCGGGATGAGCTTTTCCTGCAAACAGGAACTGAACGGGCTTGTCAGGATTGTTAATAATTTTTGCTAACCGGTCGAGATCGCGGAAAAGAAGATGAGCTCTTTTGTAAGTGGCAAAACGCCTTGCAAAACCTATGGTTAATGCTTTTGGATTTAACCTGGAAATGACTTCTGAAATGAATTTCGGATTTTCATTTCTTTGAATGTGAATATCAGTAAACCGCCTTTTGATGTACTCAATCAGTTTCTCGCGGAGTTGTGATTTGGTATCCCAGATCAACTTATCCTGAACCTTGTAAATATTTCTCCAGGCGCGCATCTCTTCACCTTCATCATAATCATGAATATCTTCCGCCATTTCTTCTGCGGAAAGAATCTGATCATGAACTGTTTTCCAGTCGGGAGAAGCCCATGTAGGGTAGTGAACGCCATTGGTCACATAACCAATATTATTAAGCTCATCCGGCAGGAAGCCACGGTAAAGTTCACTCAGCAAATGTTTGCTGACATCGCCGTGAAGTTTACTTACGCCGTTGATTTCCTGAGAAAGGTTAGCTGCGAGAAAACTCATGTTGAAACGGCCTTCATTACTGTCGGCTTTTCCAAGAAGCATCAGTTCATCCAATGTGACACCCAATTGAAGGGCAACCGGGTTCATATAGGATTTGAAAAGATCGTCAGGGAAAGAATCATGTCCGGCCGGAACGGGTGTATGGGTTGTAAAGAGGGTAGAAGCACGAACAATTTCCTTTGCTTCCGAATAATCAAGTTTTGATTGATTTTGTATGATGAACATGCGCTCAAGGCCGATGAAAGCCGCATGCCCTTCATTACAATGGTAGATATCAGACTGGATACCAAGTCTTTCCAAAGCCCGAATACCGCCGAGTCCCAGAACCATTTCCTGTTTCAGGCGATTTTCATTATCTCCGCCATACAAATGGTGGGTAATGGATCTGTCCTGATCCAGATTGCCTTCATAGTCTGTATCCAGAAGGTACAGCCTTACATTTCCAACACTCACGTACCAGACTCTTACATAAACGACCCTGCCGGGCATTTGGATTTCAACTACGATCCATTCACCACTGTCGTCCAGAGCGGGCTGAATCGGCAATTTAGAAAAATGTTCAGGCTCATAATTTGCCAGCTGCTCACCGTTCGCAGAAATTACCTGTTTGAAATAACCAAAACGGTAAAGCAACCCGATTGCCGTCATATCAACTTTCGAATCGCTAGCTTCTTTCAAATAATCCCCCGCAAGAACGCCAAGGCCACCGGAGTAAATTTTAAGGCTTGAGTGAAGCCCGAATTCCATGCTAAAATAGGCAATTTTAGGTCCGCGTAATTTTTTCCGTTCTTTCAGATACTTATTAAACTGGTTCTCAACGGATTTCATTCTAAGAATAAAGGATTCATCAGATTTCAGTTCCAGTAACCTGTCGTGATTTGTCTGTTCCAGTAAAATAATGGGATTATGCTCGCATTGTTCCCATATATATGGGTCAATTTCATTGAAAAGCTCTCGTGCATCAATGTTCCACACCCACCAAAGATTGCGGGAAATGGTGCGTAGTCCTGAAAGTTCAGTTGGCAGAGCAGATTCTACAATAATTTTCTTCCAGGTAGGGTTGCTATTTTCGGGCTGTCTCAGATTTTTAAAGTACGTTTCTTCCATTCTATAATTGATTTAGCACTAAAGTGCATCAAAATGTATTGCCGACATCGGGTCGCAATGATACCAAATTTGGCGATCATTTTTATACTGCAGAGACTTTTTTTACGCAAAGAATTTGTAATTATAACATTTTCTTCACATTAAGGCTGCTATTTGGAAGTAGTTTTCTTTTTGGGATTTGCTTTTGTTACTGTAGTTTTTGTGACTTTAGTTTTTGGAGTTGCAGACAATGATTTTTTTAATTTTTTCAGTTCCATTTCAGCCGCATCAAGTTTTTTAGTCTTTTCGTCAATGACGAGTTTTAGTTTGGTCATCTCGGCCTCATTTTCATTTACCGGTACAGCTTTGTTCAATCTGAGGGTGAAATCGCTCAACACATTCATGTAGTTGATAAATGCTTCATACGGATTTCCGTAGGGATTGAAAAATTTGTGCACTTCACCATCAGAGAAAAACTTGGTGCACATATAATAAAGATGGTCATTGGATTGTAAATAAAGCCAGTCTTTCTTCAGCTGAGGATCGGTACATTTTTTTGCCTGCTCTCTCAAGTCGTACAAGTGTTTAAATGCATCTTTCTGAAGTTCGTTACCCAGCCAGGCGGAGAGATCGCGTTCTTCATCTGCCCATGAGATCGGATGTAATACGTGCACTGCAGAAACCGGCTGTAAAACTTTAACTGCCTCACTGGGAGTGATAAATGTCAACTCCTTTGTTTTAAGAATTTTCTCCGGCAAACTTTCCAGAAAATCGAAAATGCCTGTATTTTTCTTCTGAATTTCCCCAAAAGTCTCATAATTCAGAAAGATGTTTACAATTTCTTCTTTTTTTGGAAGATCCAGAATCCAGTTGGTCATTTTCTCTGCAGTGAGGGGATATTCGTTCCAGGATGAGTTGGAAAAACGGAAAGAGAGGTCGTCGCTGAGACGGTAATTGCGCATCAGCACCTTTTGCCTTGGATTGAGGGCGTTGCAGTACAGGTAGTTAGGACTCTTCCAGCCGAGGATATGTTTGGCTCCTTCCGTAAGGACTGTTTCAAATCCCATCCTGTAAATGAGATCACCGAGTTCATCCGAATAAATCAATTCAGCGTTGCGGAAAACCTTTGGTTTTTGATTGAACAGTTCTTCAATCAGGTCATCGTGAGCTTTCACCTGCTTGATAAACAGTTCTTCATCCACCAGGGATACCAATGAATTGGCATAAGTTCCGGACAGAAACTCGACGGAACCGGTTGCAGCCAACTCTTTGAATGAATCAATAACTTCAGGCGCATAAAGTTTAAATTGCTCCATGGCAACTCCTGAAATAGAAAAGGAGATCTTAAAATTGCCTTTCAATTTTTTTATTTGTTTCAGCAAAATCTGATTAGCAGGCAGATAGCAATTGTCCGCAATCTTCCTCATGATCGTTTCGTTGGCATAATCATCGTAATAATAGGAATCATTGCCGATATCGAAAAACCGGTACTTACGGTAGCGAAAGGGTTGGTGGATCTGAAAGTTCAGGCAGATTGTTTTCATTTGATTATAATTTATTTCTTAATTGCCAGATGGAATGCACAAATAATATTATCATCCCGATCGGTGAATAAATATCTTGCGCATTTCATATTTAAAAATCTTATTGATTTGACTTAGCGTATCGCTTTTTTGTATACTTCACGGACGTGTGCTGCTGAATGTTTCCATTGCAGGTTATCAACCTCCACCCGGCCGAATTTCCTGAACATGGCAGGAAGAGCCGGGTATTTTATGATTCCATAAATGGCATCAGCCATGGCATTGATATCCCAGAAATCTACTTTAATCGCATGTGTAAGAATCTCTGCTACTCCTGATTGTTTTGAAATAATGACCGGAACATCCGTCATCATAGCTTCAAGTGGAGAGATACCAAATGGTTCAGAAACAGATGGCATTACATAAACATCGCTCATGCGGAACATATCAAAGACATCATCACCACGCAGGAATCCGGTGTAGTGGAACCTGTCAGAAATTCCCAGACGAGCTGTCCTCCTGATCATTTTTTCCATCATATCGCCACTGCCGGCCATTACGAAGCGGACATTCTCGGTACGTTTCAAAACCTGGTAGGCGGCTTCTATAAAGTATTCAGGTCCTTTCTGCAGGGTGATACGCCCAAGAAAAGTTACGATTTTGTCGCTGATGCCTCTTTTGAACTCCTCTGTATCCCTGTTCTCAACAGGTTCGACGGCATTGTAGACAGTTGTGATTTTTGCAGGATTGATGCCATATTTCTCGATTACGATTTTTTTGGTCAGATTACTGACTGTAATAATCTGATCGGCAATTTCCATCCCTTCACGTTCAATGGCATAAACTTTTGGGTTGACACTCCCCCCGCTCCTGTCGAAGTCGGTTGCGTGAACATGAATCACCAGTGGTTTTCCGCTAACCCGTTTGGCGGCGATCCCGGCGGGATAAGCTAACCAGTCGTGGGCATGAATCACATCAAATTCATATTCCCTTCCGATATATTCTGCAACAATTGCATAATTGGCAATTTCTTCGAGCAGGTTGGCTCCGTATTTTCCGGAAAATGGAATTTTCCCCTGAGCGTCTGTCTGCACAAATCGTGTTGAGGAAGTCAGGCGTTGTTGCGTCAGTAGCCAAAACTCTTCGGGGTCAGTGTAAGGTATCAGATTAGTATGAACTTCTGTCAGATCAATTTTGTGGTCTGCATTCTGAACAAGCACATGTTTCCTTGAGATAGAAATTTCATTGGCACCGATAATTTTCTTAACTGCAGTATCATCTTCGTCGCCATAGGCCTTAGGAACTACGAAAAGTACCTCCAGATCATCAAACTGAGCCAACCCCCTGGTCAAGCCGAAACTTGCTGTACCCAATCCACCGCTTATATGAGGAGGGAATTCCCATCCAAACATCAATACCTTCATATTTCTGGTTTAGTTAGCTTTTGTTCTGTTAACTTCATTGTAATTTTCAACCAGCAGACTAGCCATAATCACTGCCGCCACATTCCAGGCATGAGATATTGATCCTTTTGCCGTATGCGGAGGATTTCCCTCATAGGCCTCCGAAAGAGTTCCGATACAATTTTCTGCCATCTCGTTTTTGAATCCTTCCAGGCAATTTTTTGCAAATGAAAGGCCGCCGGCTTTATGTACCTCGAGGTAGGTCTTAATGAATGGATAGATAAGAAATGGATATGCAGTACCCTGATGGGCTGCCTCAGAGAAATCTTCTGCCCTTTCTCCGGAAAATCCTTTGTAGGCAGGATCTTCAGGCGTGAGGGTCCGAATGCCGACAGGGGTTAAGAGTTTATTTCTTACAGTACTGACAATCATTTTTTTATGTGTGCGCGTCAGGGGGGAGAATTCCTGTGATGCAGCCAAAAGCATATTTGGCCGAATAGACCAATCTGTGTAATCATCCTGGATATAATCGGCCAACTGACCACATTCTTCGCACCAAAAGTTAGCTATAAAAGATTCAGCAATAATTTGCGGAAGATCTTTCCAGTCCTTTAAAAACACCTTGTCTCCGGCTGATTCGGCCAGTTTCAAGGCAAAACAAACGGCGTTGTACCATAAGGCACTAATTTCGACTGCAAGCCCTCCCCTTTGAGTTACGGGTACCCCTTTGACATATTCGTCCATCCAGGTGAGGGCAATTCCATCCTGTTTGGCATAAATCAGTCCATTTTCAAGCATATGGATATTAAAATCGGTACCCTTACGGTAATTGTTCAAAATATCCTTCAAATAAGAACTATAAGTTTTCCAGATTTCTTTTTCGGGCTTGATTTTTGCCAGTTCCTGCAATGCGTTAAAAACCAGCAAAGGCGCATCCGCGGAATCGTATTCGCTCATCTGCCCGGAATATTTCGGCAAAAGGCCTTTATTAAGCCGTTTGAGGTTTGTGAGTAAAACGGATTCAAATATTTCGGGGTTGCCTTGATTTAACAATATTCCCGGAATTGCGGTAAGAGTTTGCCTGGAAATAGACTCGTACCAGGGGTAGCCGGCAATAAGGTCTATTCCGTCAGGGCGTTCCCATAAAAATTGTTGTCCGGAGTTACGCAGGCAGTTTAGAAAGGAATCCCTTGGGATCCGTGATTTTTTCTCAGCTTCGTACAATTTAAGAAAGGCCGCCGGTTTTTGCTGGGTCGTTGACGCACTGAAAAAGACCGATTCACCTTTTTTTATTGAAACCTCGAAATATCCGGGCACAAGCAGATCTTCCTGGAACTCATATCCGCGCTCCTGTTCCTTGATGTATTCGATGTTTTTGTACCAGTCCGGTACCGGAACAAAATCGCATTCTTTTGAAAGTTGCATGTACAAATCGGGGTAACCTTCATAGAGGTTCATTTTTATACCATTGGGAACAGGTACATATTTTGAATTGGCATAAAGGTTTGCTTTGCTGAGGGAGTGTACATTCCTGAAAGCCATAAAAGGTTTAAACCTCAGTTTGGTAGGGCTGTGTGCCTCTTCTAAAGTATATTTTACCAACAATTGATTTTCATGTTCAACCAGCAACCGGGTCCTTGTAAGGATTACACCTCCAACCCGGTAAGTATGTTTTTGAATTGTGTCAAACTCAAAGTTCCGAATATATTTGTGACCCTTTGGTTCATAAAAATCACCCGGAAATTTGTGAATTCCCAGATTGAACTGTGCTTCATGCTGGATTACAGACTCATCAAGTGAAGAGAGTAACACATGTTTGCCTCCATCCAGTTCATCCAGCCTAACAACCAGCAGCCCGTGATATTTGCGTGTATTGCATCCAGCCAGCGTTGTAGATGAATATGCGCCTCCACGATTGGTGCGTAGTATCTCGCGCTCCAGTGAATAGGATAGATTGACCAGTTTATCTTTATCAAAATTCAGATATCCCATATGTATGAACTGTTAGAAATTGAAAGATCGGAAGGTTTTATTAAGTACTCTATGCAGATTGGCTAAAAATAAGCAAAGCTTTGGTTAAAAAAAATTTAAAGTGCTCTTTTTTTGAATGATGTCATTTCTTAGATTTTCAAAATTGACGAAAGGGTATGTCCGTGCCAACCTTAAAATTTCTTCATTCAACCTTGAAAGAAATTCAAAATAAGTGGAAGTATTTGCCTGAAATGGCCTGTGGGATAATGACTTGATTATTTTCGTCAGGACTAAATGGATTTCTTTGCCCTCTTTATCCAAAAATACCTCATTAAATTTTTCAAGAACGAAAGCAGTTGCAGCCTCATTTAAATGCAACATGTCGTTGTCGTAGAACCTGTAGTCCCGCAGTTCATCCATTACCAGGTCATAGGAAGGGAAATAGATAAGATGCTGAGATTTAAAACAGGATCTTAGTTGATCAATCAGCAGAAATAGGGCAGATTTGCTTACCTGATTTTCATAGCTGCCATCTTTCATGTGGCGAATAGGGCTCACAGTAAAAACGATGTTTAAGTCCGGATAGGCACCAAGGAGTTTGTTTAAAAGTTCGGTCCATTGAGTACTCATTACCTCCACTGAAAGTCGTTCACGCGTGAAGTGGCTGGCCGGAAGTTTGTGACAGTTGCCGACAATATTGCCGTTTTCTTTATCCCTGTAAACCCATGATGTTCCAAATGTTATAAAAAGATGGGATGCAGTCTTCAGCTTTTGGGATGCCAGTGAAACTGAATCGTTCATCATTTTCAGTGCTGTCTCTTTATCAGGATGAGAGAATCGGCTGTGGAACGAAAAATTGTTCCATAATCCGTTGGCCTGAAAAAGATCCGATTCATTGATTTTTTTGTCTCCAGTCAGGAAATCAATACAATTTCCTATTGAGGCGGGATTGTATAAAATTCCGCATGGATTGGTCACTACAGGGAACAGATGTTGTTGAAGGTGGTTTCCGATATTTTCAGTAAAACAGGATCCTACCATCAGTGCATTCCGCCGGTAGGAGAGTTGCTCTGTAACTTTTGGCAAGGAGATTTCAGTGCGAAATATCATAGTTGTTTGTTTATCCAATCAATTGTAAATTCGGTAACAAGGTGATTCTGGTCCCAGGAATGCAGCTGATGAGGCCCTTCTTCCCACTCCCTGTAGGTTGCGTTATCCGGCAGACTTTTCGCCAGCCGTTCCGATGCAGATGCTGCAGATACCCTGTCATTCGCTCCGTGTATGAAAAGTAAAGGTATTTTTGCGGGTAATGTCTGTGCTGAAATTTTCTTTGTTGCCCGCTGCACTTCCCTGAAACAACGTGCCGAAATCCTTTTGTGCATAAGCGGATCACGTTCCTTCGGAGGTTCATTCGTTTCAGGCGGAGCAAAATCTTTGGATTTAAGCCCGGTCTGGATGGTCACCTGGGGAACAAGTGTATCAGCCAGCCAGATTGCCAGGCTTTTGACTTTCCCGGGCGGTTGCACGAGTTCCAGCCAGGCGGAAGCCATAACAGCCATTTCAGGCAAGATTTCTGCTTTGCCAAGATAAGACAGAACAATAGTGGCGCCCATGCTGTGACCATACAATACGATGGGAAGAGATGGAAATTTTTCTCTTGCTTTTTCCATCAGCAGGGCAACATCATCAAGGTATTCTGTGTAGCGATGAATTGTTCCCTGTTTTCCTCCGGAATGTCCATGACCCCTCAGATCAAAGGAGATAACCTCAAAGCCCCTTTTTAAAAAATCGGAGAACCAGTCGTCGTATCTTCTGCTATGGGTCCCGTGCCCATGCACAAATGCGAGGACTGCCTTTGGTGAATTATCTGTATGCCAAATATTTGCATACAATTTGATGCCGTCAAATGATGTCCAGATTTCTTCAGCCATAACAATTTAATTTTCGAATTTGGAATTTCGATTGTGAGCCGCAGGGATTCGATAAAATTTGATTGACTGCAAAGTTACATCATTATATTGCCGGAGAGTAAACCGAGGGTCCTTTTTATTCGGGCATACCCTGCCCTTTCGACTGCTGTGCCTTTAAAAAGCCTGTTATAGGCAGGCTTATCAAATTTATCCCAATCTGCTACCGTCATGTTTAACAATTCAGGCTTAGGATGGAATTCAGGTACTATATTTTGTTGCGCTTTACTGTTCCAGGGGCAAACCTGCTGGCAAATATCGCATCCGACCAGCCGGTTGGAGAGGTTTTCTGCCAATTGATCCGGAACATCCTCTTTGGTCTCAATTGTAAGATAAGAGATGCATCTTCTTGCATCAAGTTGTGACGGAGCAATGATAGCACCCGTGGGACAACTATCCATACAGCGGCTGCAAGATCCGCAGAGATTGTTTCCGAACGGATCATCATATTCAAGTTCCAAATCCAGAATCAGCTCACCTATAAAAAGATAGCTCCCTAATCGGGGATTAATCAGCAAGGTATGTTTTCCGATCCATCCAAGTCCGGCTTCTTTTGCAAGTGTTTTCTCAAGTAAAGGTGCTGAATCAACAAAAACTCTCCCTTCGCAGGGAGTTAGCTCAGCCTGGATGTAGGAAAGCAGTTTAAACAGCCTTTCTTTCAGCACATAGTGATAATCTTTTCCAAGGGCATATTTTGAGATTACAGGTGCGTTTTTATCAGACTGGGCCTCTTCCGTATAGTAATTGAAAAGAACAGAAACCACTGATTTTGCCCCATCAACCAAAACAGCAGGATTTACTCTTTTTTCGAAATGATTGGCCATGTAACCCATTGATCCATTGTTGCCTGCTGCCAGCCAGTTTAATAACCTGTTGCTGTCCTCTTCCAGAGGCCCGGCCTTTGATATGCCACACGCGCTGAAACCGAGGTCGGACGCCCTGGCTTTAATTAACTGACTGTATGTTGGATCAATGGGTTGCATGTTTATTGCTTCAGGTAATCAAAAGCGCCATTTCTCAAATTGATTCCATGATTGAGGTAGGCTGTCAGGCAGGCCAAAAAATTTGCCCAACCTTCAGTATTTTGTTTTAGCCAGGTGATACCTGCATCGTCATTGCCCCTGCTTTTTTTACATAAATCCCAGTTCGAGCCTTGCCTCCTCAGACATCATCGATTTGTCCCAGGCAGGATCAAAGGTGATCTCAACCTTGCACTCTTCAATACCTTCAATTTTTTTTGTCATGTACTCCACATCGGCAATAATCATGTCGGCGGCCGGACAGCCCGGGGCAGTGAGCGTCATCAGTATGGTTGCAGCATTACCTTCCACTTCAACGCTGTAAACTAGTCCGAGATCATATATATTAACCGGAATTTCGGGATCGAAAACCTCTTTCAGGTTATCGATTATGAGATCTATTCTTGGGTCCATTTTATTTTTTTTGAGTTGAAATTTGCTTGTATGCCAGGGCGTACAATTTGATTTGCTTGACCATAGACATCAATCCATTTGAACGGGTAGGAGAGAGATGTTGTTTCAATCCGATTTCATCGATAAAATAGGGCTCATTGTCCAGGATTTCCTGGGGGGTCCTACCCGAGAAAACTTTCAGCAGCAAAGCTACCAGGCCTTTAACGATAAGTGCGTCACTTTCGGCTTCAAAAACCAGTAAATCACCCACCATTCTTTGTTGTAGCCAAACCCTTGACTGACAGCCCCGTATTAAATTTTGATCTACCTTATATGCAGCATCAATAGGTTCAAGTTCATTCCCCAGTTCAATCAGGTAAGTATATTTATCCATCCAGTCATCGTAAACTGAGAAATCGGCAATTATTGCCTGTTGTACTTCGTTTATGGTCATATTTTTTTTGCAAAAATAGGAATTACGTTGCTGATAATGGTCAAAAATCAGAACATCGTCCGAATTCGGGTCAGTGCCTTTATAAACAGATCAATTTCCTCCTGTGAATTGTAAAAGGCGAAGGAGGCACGGGTCATGGCTGAAACGCCAAAATGATCCATGACCGGGTCAGCGCACAATCTGCCTGTCCGTACTGCGATGCCAAGCTGATCCAGTAGAGTTCCAAGGTCAAACGGATGAATCTGATCCATCTGAAAGCAAATGACCCCAGTTTTGGATTCTGACTCACCAAATATCTGCAGGTTGCCCAGATCCTTCATTTTTTCTGTTGCATAGGAGAGCAACAGGTGTTCGTATGATGCAACCTGCTCAATTCCGATGTTTTGAAGATATTGAATGGCTGTTCCAAGTGCAATTGCGCCGACATAATGCGGAGTACCTGCCTCGAATTTGTGCGGAAGCTCATTGTAGGTGGTTTTGTTGAAAGTGACCCGGTCTATCATCTCTCCTCCACCCAAAAAAGGAGGCATTTCATCCAGCCACCGTCGTTTTCCGTACAAAACACCTATCCCTGTCGGACCATAAATTTTGTGTCCTGAAAAGACGAAGAAATCACAATCAAGATACTGAACGTCAATAGTGATATGAGAAACACTCTGAGCGCCATCCACGAGAACCGGAATGTTTTGCCCGTGTGCTGTCCGGATGATTTCCAGTATTGGATTAACAGTACCAAGTGTATTGGAAACATGGGTCACAGCAATTATTTTAGTGCGATCCGTGATTAATGATTCCAGTTGTCCTGCTATCAATTCTCCTGAATCATTGAATTTGATGACCTTTAGGATTGCATTATGCCTTTCACAGGCCATTTGCCAGGGGACGATATTGGCGTGATGTTCCATTTCAGTCACAATTATCTCATCCCCTTCAGCCAGGTATTTTTCACAGAATGATCGAGCCACCAGGTTGATGGATTCTGTAGTGCCATGGGTAAATACTATTTCTTCGCGCTCTTTTGCGTTCAGAAAATCCTTAACAATATCCCTGGCATTTTCATATGCCTCAGTTGTTTTAATGGCGTGATAGTGAGTACCGCGATGAATATTGGAATTTGTCTCTACCGAATATTCGCGGATTTTCTCAATCACCTGTACTGGTCTTTGAGAGGTTGCAGCATTGTCAAAATAGACCCACGGATGCTTGTTGACCTTTTGGTCAAGGATGGGAAAATCTTTTCTAATATCCTGGTAATTTAAGGGCATCTTGAGTCAATTTTTGATTTTGGATTGGGATTCCTTCGAAAATCTTCCATCCGTCAACCGCTGATTAGTTATATAATATAAATACCTATTTTATTGTTCTTTAAGTGACTACATGTGACTTTTAGTCAGTCAAAAATATAAAATTACCTGATGCATTCCAGTTTGCAGTCGTGGCACCTGGAAACCTCTCCTCTAAGTCTTTTGTTGACCAGCCTGTCGATGCTCTGCCTCAATTGTTCCACCCTGATATTGGAAAGCACTTCATGGGCAAAAGCGAACATCAGCATGAGCCGTGCCTCTATTTCATTAATTCCGCGGGTCTGAAGATAAAACAAGGCCTCTTCATTGATCTGGCCGACAGTGGCTCCGTGGGAACATTTCACATCATCGTTGTCAATAACCAGCTGAGGTTTTGTATTCATCCTTGCTGCCTTGGTCATCAGTACACTGTTGTTTCGCTGGTAAGCTTCCGTTTTTATGGCTCCGGGCATTACATGAATCCTACCGGTAAATGCTCCGGTTGAATTATCGTCCAGTATGTTTTTAAAGATCTGGTTACTGTGGCAACCTGGCTGAGCGTGCTCAATCGATGTAAAATTGTCGCAATGCTGATCCTTGTCGGTAAGTGCCAGTCCAAAGAGCGAAGCATTGGCATGTTCTCCGGATAAATCCACATGAACATGGTTACGGGTAATGCCGCCGTGGAGGGAGATCGTGTTTGTTATCAGCTGGGCGTTTCTTTCCTGGCGGACAAAGAGTCCGTTCAGGTAGGCAGTTCCATTGTGCTGGTTTTGAATTCCATAAATATCCACCACCGCATCAATACCAATGTTCACTTCTGTCAGGTAGTTGGCTATGTAGCTGTGAATTGCAAGCGTATGGTCACAAAACATCAGCTTTATTTGGGCATTGTTTCCGACCAGTACCAGGTTACGCTGTGTGACGTAAAGATCCTCTTCGCTTCGTAACAGGTTGATTATCTGAACAGGCTTTTCAATGATAATATTGTCTGGTAGGTAAATAAATATCCCATCCTGAGCAAATGCGCCATTAAGTGCCACTATTGGATCTTTTGATGCGTCTGCAATGCTTCCGTAATATTTTTCAACCAGTGCAGTATTCTCAACAACAGCCCGTTTCATGCTTTTAATAATCGTTCCTTTTGGAAACTGGTCGGTTTTGTTTTGCTCATAGAACCATCCGTTCACGTGAAAAAGGACATGCGTATCAAACTCCGGGACATCACAGGTAAAAACTTCCTGCATATCGAAATCAAAAGACGTAGGATTGAAAGCCCGGTTGTAATTCTCGTGCAAAAACAGTTTGGTAAGGTCGGTATACTTATAATTTTCAACCTTTCTGCCTGGAATGCCCATCTGGCTGAATGCTGCCATGGCCTTCCTACGTTCCTTTCTGAGAAAATCAGGTGCACCATCATTCAGATGGCCACTGTTTCTGAGAAAAAGATCGGCAAGCCTTTCTTCAGCAGTTTCGAAAGTAATTGTATCTGCCATGATTTTACTCTCCCAGCTCTTTTTTGATCCAGTCGTACCCTTTTTCTTCCAGTTCAAGCACAAGCTCCTTGCCTGCAGACTTGACGATCTGCCCTTTGTAAAGCACATGCACAAAATCCGGAACTATATAATCCAGCAGTCGCTGGTAGTGGGTTACAACAATTGTTGCATTTTCAGGTTTTTTCAATAAGTTGACTCCGTTGGCTACAATTCGAAGTGCGTCTATGTCAAGTCCGCTGTCTGTTTCATCGAGGATAGCCAGTTTGGGTTCCAGCATGGCCATTTGGAAGATCTCATTTTTCTTCTTTTCACCACCTGAGAATCCTTCATTGACAGAACGGTTGGTAAGCTGAGAATCTATCTGCACCATCTCTTTTTTCTCGCGCATCAATTTTAGAAAATCACCGGCAGAGAGTTCCTTCAGCTGATGATATTTGCGGGTTTCGTTTACTGCAGTTTTCAAAAAATTGATCATGCTGACACCCGGTATTTCAACAGGATACTGGAAACTCAGGAAGAGTCCCTCTTTGGCACGTACATCGGCCGGCATGGAGAGAAGGTCTTTACCATTAAAAGTTACCTCGCCTTTGGTTATCTCAAAATTGGTATTTCCGGCTAATACGTTGGCCAGTGTACTTTTTCCTGATCCGTTGGGACCCATGATTGCATGTACTTCTCCGGCATTTATGGTCAAGTTAATACCACGCAGAATTTCCTTTCCATCTACGCTGGCGTATAAGTCTTTGATAATAAGCATATTGTATTTTTATTTTTATTTATCCTACACTGCCCTCCAGGCTAATCTGCAGAAGCTTTTGGGCTTCAACTGCAAATTCCATCGGCAGTTTGTTGATTACTTCACGGGCATAACCATTCACAATCATCCCGATGGCATCCTGGGTGGAAATACCACGCTGGTTGCAATAGAATATTTGGTCCTCCCCGATTTTTGAGGTAGTTGCCTCGTGTTCGACCACTGAATTTGGATTTCCGACTTCAATGTACGGAAATGTATGTGCGCCGCAATGATCGCCTAATAAAAGTGAGTCGCACTGGGAATAATTCCTTGCATTTTCTGCTTTGGCAGCTACCCTGACCAATCCCCGGTAGGAATTGGAACTGTGGCCTGCTGATATTCCTTTGGAAACTATTGTACTCTTTGTATTTTTTCCAAGATGGATCATTTTTGTTCCCGTATCTGCCTGCTGGTAATTGTTGGTGAGTGCCACAGAATTGAATTCTGCCACAGAGTTGTCGCCTGCCAGGATGCAGCTTGGATATTTCCATGTGATGGCGGAACCGGTTTCAACCTGGTTCCAGTAAATTTTAGAGAACTCTCCCTTGCACAGGCCTCGTTTTGTGACAAAGTTGTAGATTCCACCAATACCCTCCTTGTTTCCGGGGTACCAGTTCTGAACAGTTGAGTATTTAACTTCAGCCCTGTCCAAGGCAATAATTTCGACAACAGCCGCGTGAAGCTGATTTTCATCGCGCATCGGAGCTGTACAACCTTCGAGATAAGATACATAGCTGTCGCTGTCAGCAATAATCAGTGTTCTCTCGAACTGCCCGGTGTTTTTGGCATTTATCCTGAAATAGGTGGAGAGTTCCATCGGACATCGGACACCCTTGGGAATATATACAAATGAACCATCAGAGAAAACGGCACAGTTCAGGGCAGCGAAGAAATTATCATTGGGAGGTACCACCATACCAAGGTATTTTTGTACCAGGTCCGGATGGTGTTTTACTGCCTCGCTGAACGAACAGAAAATTATTCCCAGTTCAGCCAGATTCTCCTTGAAAGTTGTTTTGACGGATATGCTATCCATTACGGCATCCACTGCAACTCCTGCCAGCATCTTTTGTTCTTCCAGCGGGATTCCAAGTTTGGCAAAAGTACTGAGTAATTCAGGATCCACCTGATCCAGGCTCTCGTATTTGGGTTGCTGCCTGGGTGCAGCATAATAGATGATATCCTGGTAATCAATCTCCGGGATTTTCAATTGGGCCCAGTCAGGCATTTTCATCGTCAGCCATTTGTTGTAGGCTTTGAGACGAAATTCGAGCATAAATTCAGGTTCTTCTTTTTTTTCGGAAATAAGCCTGACCACCTCTTCGCTCAAACCTTTTGGGATTGAATCCGTTTCTATGTCGGTTACGAAACCGAAACGATAATCCCGATCGGTGACTTCGTTCAATAATTTATTTTGGTTTTCCATTGTAAATGCATCTTGTATGAGCCCTTGCGCCTGAAAAGCGCAAATTTAGATGGCTCCGGACTTTTGTCCCTTATATTTACTATTCAGAACTTTATATACACCAGACTTCTTTTCACTTGTACGAATTTTTAATAAGACTGGATACAAATTGGTGCAAAGATATAAAATGCACTATTTTTGACGAATGATTTTTTAATTAAATCTGAAACCAACATGGCTGATGAGCGTCCAAATATAAGCGAACTGGCTGACTTAGGTGAATTTGGCCTGATAAAAAGAGTTACTGCGCAGGCAAAGATTAAAAATGAAAGCACCATTACCGGCGTTGGCGATGATTGCGCCGTGCTGAACTATCCTAACAAACGGATGGTGGTTACGACTGATTTACTGACTGAGGGTGTTCATTTCAACCTTGTCTATGTTCCGCTGAAGCATTTGGGATACAAAGCAGTTTCTGTCAACATCAGCGATATATGTGCCATGAATGCTGTCCCAAGGCAAATTACTGTTTCTCTGGCTATTTCATCAAAGTTTACCCTTGAAGCCATTGATGAATTGTATGCAGGTATTCACCTTGCCTGTGACAGGTATGGAGTTGACCTTATCGGAGGCGATACAACCTCTTCCCTGACCGGGCTGACAATTTCCATTACTGCCATAGGAGAAGCGGATGAATCAGAACTTGTTTACAGGAGCGGAGCCAGGCCCACTGATTTATTATGTGTTACAGGGGATCTTGGAGGTGCATACCTTGGACTTCAGCTTCTTGAGAGGGAAAATGAAGTTTTCAGGATGAATCCGACTATTCAGCCGCAGCTATCCGGTTACGATTATATCCTGGGCAGACAGCTTAAACCCGAGGCACGAGTTGATATGAGGGAGATCTTTGAGTTCCTTAAAATCAAACCTACCTCCATGATCGACATTTCGGATGGTTTATCTTCAGAGATACTTCATTTGTGTGAAGATTCAGGTGTTGGATGCCGGTTGTATGAGGAGCGGCTCAGTTTTGATCCTCAGACAAATAAAATGGCGGAAGAGATCAACATAAGTCCGTTGGTGGCTGCACTCAACGGTGGTGAGGACTATGAGCTACTCTTCACTTTGCCACTTGGTGATCACGACAAAGTAAGAAACCACCCCGATATTACTGTCATCGGGCACATGACAAAAAAAGAAGATGGAGTACTCCTGGTTACTGCAGGAGGAATTCAGGAGATTCCTTTGCAGGCACAGGGCTGGAATCCCATTAAAAAAGCCTGAACTCTCCTGCTTCCATTCGCGGTGTGCTGCTTACTTATTATGAGTAAGCTGCTTGAATAGCGACAGGATCTACGAGCTTCCTGATAATCGAAAATTGGAAAAATTTAATCGAATTTTTTTTGAGGAAGAGTTGTAACGTTTCAGGCATTTAGTCGTCTTATCATAAAATTGTAAGAAGAAAGGCAAAATTAGATATCATGATCAGCATCCAGGATCTTCATAAATCATATGTTACAGGGAGCAATAGTCTCCATGTTTTAAAAGGGTTGAACCTTGAAATTGGAGAGGGTGAATTTGTCTCCATCATGGGTTCATCCGGTTCGGGCAAATCCACTTTATTGAACATTCTCGGCGTTCTGGATGATTACGACAAAGGCAATTATTTCCTGAATGGTAAGAGAATCTGGGGATTGAACGAAACCCAGGCTGCCATTACGCGCAATGCGATGATTGGATTTATTTTCCAGTCGTTCAACCTGATTTCATTCAAAAATGCCATGGAAAATGTGGCCTTGCCACTTTATTACCAGAAGGTTAACCGAAAGAAGCGCAATCTTATCGCCATGGAATACCTCGACAGGCTGGGGCTTAAAGACTGGGCACATCATCTTCCCAGTGAAATGTCAGGTGGTCAAAAGCAGCGTGTTGCCATTGCCCGGGCGCTTATTTCCCATCCCAAAATTATTCTTGCCGATGAACCTACCGGTGCGCTTGACTCACAAACATCGCTGGAGGTGATGGAAATACTCAAGGAGGTCAATGACCAGGGAATCACTGTCATCATCGTAACCCACGAACATGACATTGCTGCTTTGACCAAGAAAATTATCCGTCTGAAGGATGGTGTAATTGGTGAAGTAATCGCCAACGGCGAACTTCAGATGTACCGTGACAGAGTAAAACAGGAATAAATAGAAGATATGTTTGATGTAGATATCTGGCAGGAGATTTTCAGCACCATCCGAAAAAACAAACTCAGGACATTCCTGACGGGATTTTCTGTGGCATGGGGCATTTTCATGTTAATGGTGCTGCTTGGTTCAGGCAACGGACTTTCCAACGGAGTAAAGGAACAGTTTGCTCAAAATGCCATTAACGTTATGTGGATGTGGACCGGGGAGACCTCAGTACCATACAATGGGTTAAAAGAAGGTCGTGCTATCAGGTTCAACAACCAGGATTATGACTTTCTGACAACCAAATCAAAAGAGGTTGAGAAGGTATCTTCACGCTATTATTTACCTAATGACATTTTGTACGCTTACGGGAAAGAATATGGCTCATTTGAAACCAGTACCTGTTACCCTTCACTTAAAGATATGGAGAATATTTCCATAAATAGCGGAAGGTTTGTCAACGAAATGGATATCCGTGAATTTAGAAAAGTGGTTGTGATTGGAGATGAAATACGCAAAGCACTTTTCAAGGAGGAAGACCCAATAGGAAAATATGTAAAAATCGGGGGAGTACCTTTTAATGTTATCGGAGTTTCAAAGGATCTAAAACGACAGGAAAACAATCGCCAGGCCTACATGCCCTTTACCACAGCACAGCGAATCTTCAACGGCGGAGATCGTGTACATATGTTTACGGTGACTTCAACGATGGTTCAGACAGCTGAAGAAGCAGATACAATTACTGAAAGGATCAGGGCCGATATGGCAAAAAGGCACGCATTTGATCCCAAAGACAAAAGGGCCATGGGATCTTTCAATATGCAGACACAATATATTCGTACCATGAAGATTTTTCAGGCTATCAACCTGTTTGTATGGATTATTGGTGTCGGAACCCTTATCGCCGGTATAGTTGGTGTGAGTAATATTATGCTGATTCTTGTAAAAGAACGTACCAGGGAGATTGGTATCAGGAAAGCTATAGGCGCGACGCCACTATCAGTAATCGGGCTGGTACTTCTTGAATCTGTCCTCATTACAACCGTAGCTGGTTATATTGGGCTTGTCATGGGGGTGGGACTGATGGAGCTTGTCAACATGGTACTGGAACAGGCAGCTGCCGCCAGTACAGCTGCCTCTGACAATGTCTTTTTTCTGAATCCTACAGTAGATTTTAAGACAGCAGTGTCCGCTACCCTTATTCTTATATTTTCGGGAGCATTAGCAGGATATCTGCCTGCAAGAAAGGCGGCCAATGTAACCCCGATTGAGGCGTTACGGGATGAATAACCGCTTTTTATTATTTTTTTAATGAATGTACAAACAAGATAATTTGTGATCGATGTTTGATCTTGACCGATGGAATGAAATATATTACGCACTGGCTAAAAACAAGGTCAGGAGTCTGCTGACTGCCTTTGGGGTGTTCTGGGGTATCTTCATGCTGATTGTTATGGCGGGAGCAAGCAACGGACTGAAGAACGGAATTGTGGAGGGTGTTGCCAAGTTCGCTACTAACTCCTGTTTCATGTGGTCTCAGCAGACCGGCGAACCTTACAAGGGATTCAAACGCGGAAGGCAATGGAACATGGACTCCGATGATTTGGCCTATATTCAAAGCAATGTGCCTGAATTGGAATACATTTCTCCCAAGATTTTCGGATCGAGAATGAATGGAGGACCCAACACCATTCACGGATTGAAAACTGGCGCCTACAATGTGAAAGGTGATTATCCTGAATATGTCAAGATTGATCCTTACACTGTTTTGCAGGGAAGATGGATCAACGAAATGGATATCCGCGACAAGCGAAAGGTATGCGTGATCGGAGAAAAAGTTTACGAGCAGATGTTTAACCCAAACGATAATCCTCTCGGGGAGTATCTCAAAATATCCGGAGTCTATTACCAGGTAATAGGGGTGATCAGGCCTGAGACACAGATAAACATCAATGGCCGTGCGGAGGAATCAATTTTTCTCCCCTTTACCACTATGCAGCAGACCTACAACATGGGCAATATGGTACACTTCCTGGCTTTAACAGCCAAAAAAGGTGTTCCTGTAAGTGTGTTGGAGGGGAAAGTAAAAGCTATCATCAAATCCCGGCACTCTATTGCGCCCATAGATGAACAAGCACTTGGAAGTGTAAATATTGAGAAGGAGTTTCAGCAAATGAACGGGCTGTTTATCGCCATCGGGGTCCTTACCTGGATTGTCGGCATTGGAACGTTAATGGCCGGTGTGATTGGCGTTAGCAACATCATGCTGGTTATTGTTAAAGAGAGAACCAAGGAGATTGGAGTACAACGGGCCTTGGGGGCTTCTCCCCGTACCATCATAACTCAGATTATGCTTGAGAGTGTTGCTCTTACTACAATAGCCGGTTACACGGGATTGTCTTTGGGAGTAGGATTGCTCGAACTGATAAACAAAATCATTGAAAGTCAGCCGGATACAGGAGAGCGGGTTTTTTTCAAACATCCTGAAGTTAGTATGACAGTTGCGGTGGCTTCCTTGATTATCCTGGTATTAGCCGGACTTTTTGCCGGCTCGATACCTGCCAAAAGGGCTCTGTTGATTAAGCCAATTGAGGCGTTGAGGGAGGAGTAGAAATAAAGAGAAAGAATAAAATAAACATCGAATAAAAAATACAAATCAAAGGTTGCCATGAAAAAATTATTGAGAATTTTCGGACTAATTTTAATAGCTATCCTTTTCGTAGGAACGCTGGTTTTTTTGTACAAGAAATCACAAAAGAAGCCAGATCAGTTTGAGATAAAGAGCGCGTCAGTCAACAGCATTATAAAAAAGACAGTTGCTACCGGTACGGTACAGCCCAGGAAAGAGATCGAAATCAAGCCCCAGGTATCGGGAATTATTGAAAAGGTTTACCTTGAAGCAGGGCAGGTGGTGCATAAGGACGATGTGATGGCTCAGATCAACATTATTCCGGATATGGTTATTCTCAACAATGCTGAATCACGGCTTAAAAGAGCGCAGTTGAACTACGAGGATGCCAAAATTGACTATGACCGTCAGACAACCTTGTTTGGGAAGAAAGTAATTTCCAAGGAAGAGTACCAAAAGGCCAACCTTTCCTATAACTCAGCACGTGAAGAGGTTGAGGCAGCAGAAAACAACCTGGAGCTGATACGCAAAGGGGTAACCAAGAGTTCAGCCAAAACAACCAATACCCTGATCCGTTCCACTATTGACGGAATGGTACTGGATGTACCTGTAAAAGAGGGTTTTTCTGTCATCCAGGCCAATACTTTCAATGCCGGAACCACAATTGCCATCGTAGCGGACATGAATGATATGATTTTCCTTGGGAAAGTTGACGAGACAGAGGTCGGTAAAATCCATGAAGGGATGAATATAGAACTGACCATTGGTGCGATTGACAATGAGAAATTCAATGCGGTATTAAAATACATTGCCCCTAAAGGGAAAGTTGAGAACGGGGCCATTCAATTTGAGATCAAAGCTGACGTTTTGCTGAAGAAGGACCAGTTTATCCGGTCCGGATACAGTGCCAATGCCAATATCGTACTTGACCGCCGCGACAGTGTGCTCACCATCCCGGAAGGATTGCTTAAATTCAACCATGATACAGCTTATGTTGAGATCCAGAAGGCTCCTGATCAGTTCGAAAAGAAAATTGTAAAAACCGGTTTATCAGATGGGATAAATATTGAGATTGTTTCCGGTTTAACCAAGGAAGACAAAATCAAAGGCAACCTGATTGATCCCAAAAAGAAGCCAGAACAAAAGATTTAATCCATCCGCGATAAACAAAGAAAAGAGGTAACTTCGTTAAAAATTTGAACATTATGATACGAACCATTTTTACCCTTGCCTACCTGCTTCTGCTGGCGCTTTTTGCCACGCTTCAGGCACAGGAGCTGTGGACGCTTGAAAAATGCATCAACTATGCTCATCAAAACAACATCCAGGTAAAACAGAGCGAGTTAAATACCCAGTATCAGGAGAATAATCTCAAGGGTAAGAAGAATTCGCGGTTGCCAAACCTGAATGCGCAGGTTTCTCAAAATCAAAATTATGGCAGGTCCCTGACCTATGATAATACATATACCAATGTCAATTCGGCACAGACTGATTTCGGATTGGGTACACAGATGACTATATACCAGGGGATGCAGATAACCAATTCAGTTAAAAAAACCGAACTGGACCTTAAAGCAAGTATTGAAGACCTGGCAAAAGCAAAGGATGACCTTTCACTTAATATTGCCTCCACTTTCCTTGAAATTCTGTTCGCCAAGGAACTGGTAAAAGTTTCAGATGAACAAATAGGAATTACCAAACAGCAACTGCAGCAGTCCCAGGAAAAAGTAAATGCCGGGAGTCTTGCCAAAGGGGCGTTGCTTGATATTGAAGCGCAGTTAGCCCGGGAAGAACTAACCCTGGTAGACGCCAAAAGTCAGCTGCAGCTCGCGAAACTGAAACTGGCACAGATGCTAGAGTTGGTTTATACCGAAAGCTTTGATGTAGAGATTCCTACGCTACCTGAGGTTGGTGCCCAGGCGTCAGTAATTGCCGCGCAGGATATTTATCTTACAGCCCTGAAACAAAGGCCTGAAATCAAGGCCTCCGAATATCGTTACCAGAGTACCGAATATCAGCTGAAGATGGCCAGGAGCTTATATCTCCCAACCCTGACCTTATATGCCAATTACTACAACCTGTACAACAACAAGTACAAGGATCGCAACAATGAATCCATCAATTTCAGTGATCAGTTGAGCAATAACGCGCGTAAAGGACTCGGACTGCAGATGAATATACCAATATTTAACCGCATGCAGAGTAAAGTCCAGGTTGATAATGCCAAGATTCAGATGCTGAATACCCAGCTTGAACTGGAAGGTACCAAAAAAGTGCTGAGGCAGGAAATTGAAACCGCACAAACTACAGCATTCACTTCCTTTAACCGCTACCAGTCCAGTGAAAAGGCAGTGGTATCCATGCAGGAGGCTTTCCGATATTCGGAAGAGAAATTCAATGTCGGAATGGTTAATGCAGTGGAATACAATACCTCCAAAACAAGTTTGTTAAAGGCATCTTCAGATCTTTTGAGAGCTAAATACGAATTTATTTTCAGATCTAAGATCCTAGATTTCTACCAGGGTATTCCTATTACTCTTTGACTTCAGCCTGAAGGTTATAAATTCAGAGTCAGCTGATTATCTGTCAGCCTGAATGTTTTCCTGTGGTGCTCTGAAATTCCGAATGCAACTATTGCTTCCCGGTGTTTTACCGTGGGATATCCTTTGTTCCTGTTCCAGCCATAGTGTGGGAAATCGGCATGAATTTTCATCATGTAATCATCCCGGTAGGTCTTGGCCAGCACTGAAGCAGCAGCAATTGACATAAAACGGCCGTCCCCTTTGACAAAACAGGTGTGGGGGATTTTGCCGTAAGGTTTAAACCTGTTCCCGTCTACAAGAATATGCTGTGGTTGAACGGACAGTTGCTTCAATGCCTTGTGCATAGCCAGGATAGATGCATTCAGGATATTGATTTTATCGATTTCGTGCTGGTCACATATGCCTACAGCCCAGGCTGTTGCTTCTTTCAGAATCAAATCGCGCAAGTTATAGCGCTGTTTTTCAGAGAGTTGTTTAGAATCATTCAAAACATCTGAACTGAAATTTCGGGGAAGTATGACTGCTGCTGCAAAAACCGGTCCTGCCAGGCAACCCCTGCCCGCCTCATCGCAACCTGCTTCAATCAACCCTTCCTTGTGCCACAATAAAAGTTCAGCCATCTGATTCCGGATTTTGGAGTGTATTCCAATCTATTGCGTGAGCGTGAACCTGAAGCTGACTCCGATATTCGAATTGGTTGTCCTGTAAGCATTTGAAATATAAGGGCTGTTCACAATCCGGTCGTAGAATAATCGTACCAGGAAAATTTCACTCAGGTTATAATCAGCAGAGAACTTGATTGCCATGGCATCCTGACCGGCAGTCAGTTGTGTATTGGTTTCCACGAGTTTACGCAGTACGGTTTTATTCTTGCCATAAGTGATATCGGCCCTGAGGTTCAGGTCATTGTTTACAGTTTTGGACGAATTTTTCGTTTTAATAAAAAGTTTCATGTTTTCGAACCGGTATCCGAGGCCCAGGCTTGCTTCATTGTTGTACATTTCTGTAGCCTGGTTATTGGTAAGGCTCATAGTAATATTTCGGGACTTCCTGTATTCAAGCCTGGTTGTCACGTTGTTAAGCCATGTTATATCAATGTCAAACAAAGGATTAAATGTTTCATTGATATTGATGGCAGCAACGTCCTGTAATGGCATGAAATTATTCTGGGCATCCCTGACATAGCTGAAGCCATCAGTGGCTGTCTCGAAATTCATGTTGGAAATATAGGTGCCTACGTTATAGGTTGAGCGGTAGTCGTGCATGATATTCATCGATTTCATCACATTTTGCAATCCGGCGATCTTACTGACCGCACCAGAATACTGGATCCTCCAGTTTGGCAGCATGAATTTCGCAGACGGGAAGGGAGTAAGCTCAACTTTGCTGGCGCTTTTGCCGGTATAGGCCGCAAAAAATGACGGAATCAATACTTCCTGTGAGGTAGGTCCATAACCAAAAGGAAAACCGGTGGAAGGGTCAATCTGGCCGGGTTGGTAACCGTGTTCCGCATTCGGAACCCTTCCTGCATCAAGCCTTTGGGCGATTATTTCACGGTTTTGCTGAAATTTGTCCCATCCTCCTGAAGACTGAACATATGCTTTACCCAGTTTTTCGAAGGAGGTTCCAATGGATATCACAGACATGCTGAAGTTTCCGGTAAATGAGTTATTGTAAGAATCCCAACCGGAACCCTGGTTGTAAATTAAAAACTCCGATGAATTCCTGGCAAAGATTCTGTTCGCTGTCAGTTCAACTTTAAGATCGGGAATTGGAACGATTTTTGCCCGCAGGTTAAGGCGGGTGCTATGACTCATCACATAAGGCTTGTTCACGATGGTATCTGTGGTGACCCAGTTTTTGTTTGCTGCCTGAATGCCAAAATTTTCGTTTTGTTGACCAAGGATGAAGGGAAGGCCCGGAGCCATGGAAGTACCTGCTCCATTTGAATAATTTTCCATACCAAAAATTGTGCTTCCCGGGAGGTAGCCATAGAGGGAGGTCCCTCCATTGTCAGTGAAGGAGATATTAACATTGTACAACATCATCAGGAACCTGGCAGTCAGTTCACCCCATTTTATAGCATTTTTAGTATTTTTATCCTTTTGAGGCGCTATCTCTATTTTCGCGACATCGCAGTCAGCAGCCGGAATGAAAATCACCCTGTTATCGTTAACAACCTTAACCTGTCCTGCCACAGGATTGCCGTTTTTATCCGTGACCTTTACCTGTACAGTCGAAGTTGCCAGTCTGTGCAGGAAGGAGTAAGGAGAATTCTTCTGTAGTTTCACATTCTCCTCCAGGTATTTTTTCACTGCAGGATTTTGCCCTTTGGCATATCGCTGCCTGTTGCTTTCCAGACTCTCTCTTCTTCCCCTGCTAAATTCGCCATATTTCTGGTTGACAGAACGCAGGAGAGGTACTTTGTTGTACAGTTGCAGAAAATCCAGCTGACCGTTAAACTGTAACGAGCTCATGTTGCTTATGGTGTTACCCAGTACGTAGCTGCTCCTGGTGACTGCCGCCAGGTTCCAGTCATAACCGGCCTGGTAATTCAATGAAGCGGAGGTCCATTCCAACCCGGGGATTTTGTTGACAGGAACGGTATAAACTAAATTCCAGGTATGATGGTAATGGGTATTTTTCCCGCCTTCCAGAATGGATCTGGAGATAGTATCTTTTCTCGCATCATATTCAGATCTGTATTGTGTACTTAGCGTATTTGGATCACCAATCCGGGAAGTATTGACTGCAGAAAAATCCAGTTTTAGACTTCTTGTCAGATCGAACCTGAAATCGTAATACCTGTTCCACAAGAAATCTTTCTGATAGGTAGCAGGAAGAATAAAATCGGGATTTGTGATATTCCTGTACTGTAATTCACTCTGTACATTATTCATGTCGGAACGTACAGATACCTGAGCGGGAGTAGGACTGAAGTTAAAATCCCGGATAAGAGCCAACGATTTGGATTTTAAAAAGGGAACGCTCTTAAACGGATCGATCGACTTAGGCCTGCTGTTGAATAGGTAACTCAGCAAGGTTCTTGAATTTTGGGTTCTTTCGACCAGGGTATTAACATCACCGTGCTCATATTGGTTGAAAGAGTAGGAAGCCGAGAAGTTGGACAGATCGTAAATTCTGTCCTCCCTTTCTTTGTTTGGTTTGTCGATCTGAACATTGGTAAAGTTGATGCTTTTTCTTGAGCTGTAATCAAGAGATATTTTTTTGATTGAGTCACGCGCGGATTTTGTCGCGACATTATCCAGTGCATCTTTTAGCTTAACATCCTTGTCAACAGGTGAGTACTCAGGAGTGGCAATAGCTTTGGAAAAACTCATGTACATAGGGATCCTGACACCCATTTCAGGATTAAAGAATTTGCCAAGTTCAAGATTTGTCGAAATATCATATTCTTTGGTGTCATTGATAGATCGGTTAGACATTTTTGAGTCGATGTCACCAAATCCGTTAGTCACATATCTTCCTGCAAATGAATAAGATCCCAAGTCAGCAAGGTTGCCTGAAACACGGCCAATGGCAGCCCAGCCACCTTTTTCTTCGAAGTCGGTCAATCGTAGTTCGTTAACCCAGATTTCGGCAGAGCGGTTACCGGTTGAATGTCCTTTCCGGTTGCCGATTCCGATCATCATGACAGTAACCTCGGACAGGTCGGGATTTCCTTTTATTTTTATCTTGTTCTGGTTGCTGTTCACACCCTGGTGAATCTTTTCATAGACGTCATTCATGGTTAAGGTAGAACCGGTGGAATGCATTTCTGCATTACGCTCCAGTTTGATTTCAGGCAGCATATCCAATGGAATATAAACCCTGTTTTCGGAAGGCCAGACAATGAACCTGTCGCTCTCCTTGTCGTTGTCGTAAAATCCTGGCGGAGTGAGCTTCAGAGGTACTTCGTATTCATAATAGTTGTATTTGAAATCCGAGCCAATCCTGATGAAAACCGACAGTTCCTTGTCTCTGAGGGGAGAACCTTCCAGTTTTTCGGCGTGCACCTCCAGTTTAAGATTTTTGTATCGCCGGAGGTCGACCTTGGTGGTTTTGTATGCGGCTCTTGCTTCGCCCGGCTCCAGGTCGATCACCTTCATGACCATGGATTGTTCGTTCAGCTGGCGAAGCTGTGCATTGGCCGGGTCGATCACTCGGTCAACACCGGGTGGCAGCACATAGTTGACAGGTTTCTTGTTGCTGTTTTCCTCGATGTTTACGGCTGCAATGTCGAATTGCGAAGTTCCGGTGGGAAGGCTGTTATCGAGAGTAAGGGCATTTTCGTATCTTCTCCAGTTGGTTCGCACAAGGTCGAGGGTTGCAAAACGAAGTACAACAGGTTTTTTCCAGCCGTTCATGAGCATTCTCATGAAACGAATGGATCTGAAATCGTTGATAGCACCGTAAACTTTGTTCGGTTCTGTCACGGGAACTTTGAACTGGTACCAGGTTATGAATGACTTCTTGCCACTTTTAAGGGTCACTTCCGCCGTTTTTACATCGGTGATGTAATTTTTACCCAGTTTCATATTTTCCCTGTCAATCTTGAGATTATACTGGTAATATGCCTCGTTTTCGCTCAGGGTATTGTCATCATTGATATCCTCCACATCCGGGATAGAGGTGGCTGCGGTCGGATAACTTTCGGTGGATTGTTCATTGGTCGGGGAGTTGCCTTCCGTGTTACTGAAAAACTTGTAGCGTTCAAGCAGGTTTTTTTTCTGCTGATCATAATCTCTTCCCCGGAAGTAATGAAAATCATCGCTTGATGGGTCCTTTGTGGCTGTTTCTAAAGAATTTACATCAACAAGAGGAAGCAGTGATGCCAAAAAGTTCTTGTAAAAAAGTGCTTCATCCTTTGAATTGAGGCCATCAAGTCCAATGTCCTGGTAAATTCTTGACTGTGCCTGGTTGTCAAAGGCTTTGACCAATGATTGTTGTTTGGATACCCTACCCCATGTTGTAATGTCGATATCGGAATAGTCTCCGTTTGTCGGAAGGCCATGCTCAAAGGATTTTCTTCCATCCCGGAGGATGTCTTCAGAAACGGATCCAAGATGGAATATCAGATTTCCTCCCGGATTTTCACGGCCCAGCGTATCTTCGGCGAATGGATCCATCATCCAGAATTCTATGTACTCAACATTGGTGGATTCAAAGTCACTGGTCTCAATTTTACGCATGATCCCGCCCCATCTGCTTTCGGGGTTAGCCAGCGTCCCGTCCCTGGCCACACCTGATGAAAATGATGAAGGACTGGTATCAAAATTATATGGGCCCCTTTCCTGAGGGTAAAATGCAAGGTCCAACGTCGGAATATTGGTTGGCTGCCCGATTGGATTCTCCCTGTTGGGATAAATCTCGGCCTGGAATACTTCCCTCACCCTGTGATCATCGAGCATTTTTTCATCACGCATATAAGATGGCGCTGTATTTCTTTGCATGTACGGATCGATCACATACCAGGCAAGGCGTGCCCTGTTGTAGCCGTAAGCGAGGTTGTTGATGAGGTCGCCTTCAGGAAATTTTTCATTGCCCTGCGGTGTACTGGCCAGGGACCATCCATAATAGGTTTTTAAATTGATTGGTGTGACAGTCCCCTCGAAATCATCCAGGTAGACAGCACCTTCTTTGGAAATAGCCTTAGCGTGGCCAGGGAACAACTTGGCCCATTCCATTTCAACGGCTATTTTTGACTCCTCGGTGGTTGAAAGAAAAGGAAGAGCATTCACCGCCCTGGTAATAAACGGAACAGCGGAAGTGTAGGTACCATTGAAGCCAACCATGGTATTGGCAATCGGATCTTCACCATAATTAACCTTTTGTGTCAGCGGTTTTTCCAGCAGATACATTACTGTAGATCCGATATTGAAATTCTTGCTGATTTCGTAATTAAGATGGGTTCCCAGCATTGTTTTGCGTTGCATGCTGAAAAGATCCTGGCTCTCTGTTGAAATTGAAATAGGGGTTCCGGATTCCAGAAGGCCCTGGTTGATTACTTTCACCCTGCCCTGCGTGTAATCGACGATGTAATCAACATCTTCCTGAAGCTCTCTTCCTCCTGCCATTACTTTGACAGATCCCCTTGCAATATCAAGGGCGTCAAGGGATATGTCGCTATTTGACAAACCTTTATAACTCCCTTTCATGCGGTACTTATTTTTTTCAGCATCCTGCTCTGCCGCAGTCTTCGAGTTATTGTAAAGTGTTGAATAAACATACTTACTGATGGCGGCAGCGTCTCCCTTGAATTTTTTTTCCAGGTTGGATCCGAATGGCTGAACAACGGGGAAAATAATGCGTCCCTTAGTTGCATCGATGGTTACCCGGTCGATGAAATCAAAAATTCCGTCCGGATAAGGATCTTGCTGAGTGTTGAGATTATCCAGGTTCATGACTTTCAGGAGGTTTTGCTCTTTGAGGGGACCATCTGGCAGATAATTCAGATCAGTTCCCGAGACATCGTTGCGATACAAAACATCAAGTTTGAACTCTTCACCGGAAAGCCTCTGAGACTGGATGTTGTAAATATTTTTCATCATCAGGTCCCAGTTCTTGAATTGGGGATTGAGATTTGTTCCTTTTAACAGCTTAAGTACCAAAGTTTTGGGAGCTTCAATCCCATCCGTTGAAAATTCACCTACCTGGAAGGTCTGACCATTGGCAGTGTACTGATAGGCAACTGCAAGAATTTCATCCGTGTTGAGGGCCATATTCAGGGATATGTACCCGAGCTGGCGGTTGACTGAATATTCAGTTGAATCAAGACGCCTGGCATTTTCAATTTTCTCATAATCACGCCCGGCAATAAAATTTCTTGCCGAGAGTGGCTTAAGTGCCTCGTTGAGCCTGGAAATATCCCGGATATCCGGATAATTGGTCGTCAGCTCTTTGTACATTCCGTTGATATCGTTGTTTGGGAGCTGGTTATAAGGGTAAGTTAGTCCGGGTGTGTCTGAAAATTCAGGTATTGACTGGTTCTGCTTATTGTCGCCATATTCGCCCAGGTCCATTAATGCCAGAATGTTGCGTGATTCCTGGAACCTGCTTGATTTGTTGGTAACCCAGACTTCCACTTTGTTGAATGTTATGGATGTCTTTAGCACGGGAAGTTCCGACAAAGCGTTGTCATAGGTGTTGTAAAAGTGATGACCGGTAAAAAAGTTCCTGTTGGCGTCATAGTTGGTGGCATTGATCTCAAATTTGGTTGTCTGAGCTCCACCCTGCGTGTTAATGATCTTTGTCTCACCCTTTTGCTGTGAAAACAGCGTGGTCACTGAAAGCTTCCCGAACTGTAGGTCCGTTTTTACCCCAAAGAGATTGGTACCTCCCCGAATGAGCGTTCCGGTCAGAGGCATTGAAACGTTACCCGCTTCAACATTCCTTAAGATTTCGTCCTCGTTTCCCGTATAGGTGAGCTTGATTTTGTTTTCAAAATCAAAGGTTGCATCCGTGTTGTAATTGAATCTTATTTTAAGTCTGTCTCCGACTTCCCCGTCCAGGTTCACATTAATTTTCTGGCTGAAGTCGAAAGTGGTATTCCGCTGCATTCTGGTCGGAATGGCCGGGTTCTCTATTTTATTGCTTTTGAGGCCGAGGCTCATTTCAACGTAACCCTGGGGACGGATGTTTACGACACTGCTGCCGAAAACTTTGCTGAATGCCTCTCCTCCGATCTGAAACTGCGGTATGATCTGCGAATTTCTTTCAAGGGATTTCTGGGCAATTTTGCTCCTCCAGTACCTGTCGATCGATTCTTTCATGTCGGTTTGCAGGTATTCATGCAAACTGAGGGCTCCCGGCAAACGGTATTCAATGTCTCCTGCTTTTTCCACGATAAGATACTGTCCCGTGAGTGCGTCGTAAATCACCTCTGTTCTGATGTTATTTGGCTTTTTCAGGTACAAAGCTGTACTGTCATTGTTGGATAGGCTGGAAAAGGCATGTTCCTTCTTTTTGGCACGGAGATGAACCAGGGCAGTATCAGCATCCGTTGAATCAGGTACCGGATAAAAAAAAGCGTCAAAATCCCTGTGTACAGCAATGGAGGATCCACCGGATGTGCTGCTGTACCAAAATAATGCAAGGCATGCCGTAAGCGATGCCGCAAGGAAGATTTTGAAAAATATTTTTTTCAATTTGGTTAAAAACTCTTTAACGCCAACTTGATCAGGTTTTCTACGGTTATTGCCGGTTGTGCGGTGAGGACTTGGTCTACCAGTTTTTCAATCGCTTTTTTGTTAAACCCGAGCATTTCCAATGCTGTAATTGCCTCAGAACGTACGGGATTTTCACCAGAACGGAATAAAAGATCGCCTGCAGTTGTTTTACCGATTTTATCTTTAAGGTCAATGATGACTCTTTGAGCTGTTTTTATTCCAATGCCTTTGATATTTTTCAACAAGCCTACGTTTTCATTAAGAATTGCATGCTGCAACTCTTCCGGCTTGTGTGACGAAAGCATCATTATTGCAGTATTGGCACCTATTCCATTGACAGAGATCAGTAATCTGAACAATGCGCGCTCCGACTCACTGAAAAAACCATAAAGTATATGCGCGTCTTCACGGATTACCTGATGAAGATATATTTTTACCTTTTCGCTGCCATGAATCTGGGTATAGGTTGTCAGAGAAATGTGAATAAAATATCCTATATCACCGGCTTCGACAACGATTCCGGCAGGGGATAAATTTGTCGCAGTTCCTTTAATGTACTCAAACATAGGCAATTGGATTATTTAGGGGGTTATTCTCCACCAGTCCGGTCTATTTCGTGGTGCTTCAACGGATTTTTTGAAATTTCCATGAATAATTTCCTGGATTCAAATACGTCAATAGCCAGGTAAATGGCATTTCTGAATGAATCCTCCAAAGCGACTCCGGTACCTGCGATATCATAAGCGGTACCATGTCCGGGTGAAGTTCTCACAATGGGCAATCCGGCAGTAAAATTTACTCCGGATTCAAAAGCCAGCACTTTGAAGGGTATCAGACCCTGATCGTGGTACATGGCAAGAACGGCATCAAATTTTTTGTAATCACCTGACCCAAAAAACCCGTCTGCAGCAAATGGTCCAAGTGCGATTATTCCTTCTTCGCTTGCCTGTTTGATAGCCGGTCTGATAATCTCCTGATCTTCATTGCCTATAACCCCGTGATCACCGGCATGTGGATTCAGTCCGAGAACGGCAATCCTTGGTTTCCGGATTGAAAAATCCTCCAGTATGGTTTTGTGGAGGATGCGGATGTTGGAGAGAATTTTTTCTTTGGTAAGGGTCAGAGGTACCTGGCTGACCGGAATATGACCGGTCACCACACCAACTTTAAGCTGGTCGCTGACCATGAGCATCATGTAGTTTTTTGCTCCGAATTCGTTGGCAAAAAACTCAGTGTGGCCCGGGAATTTAAAATTTTCAGACTGGATATTCTCTTTGTTGATCGGGGCTGTTACAACGACATCAATGTCACCAGATTTCAGGTCTTTAACAGCTGCCTGCAGTGAAAGCAAGGCTGCTTCTCCGGCTTCCCGGGTGGATTTGCCTAACTCAACACGGATTTCTTCATCGACGCAGTTGATTATGTTTACTCTCTTTGCATTGGCTTCGCGGGCATTCGCTATCTGGTTGAAACTGAACAATTCCACATCCAGAGCTTTCCTGTGGTAGGCCGCCACTTTTGGTGACCCATACACAATTGGTGTGCATGATTCCAGTAATCTGCTATCTGCCAGTGTTTTAATGATTATTTCATATCCAATGCCGTTGATGTCTCCATGAGTGATTCCTATTCGAAGTTTATGTGGCTCCATGAGGTGTTGTTTATTGTTATGAACGACAATTGCCGATTCTCTTTCTTTGTCAAATTTAAACTTTTCTTGACATAAACGGGATTTAGTTAACCGAATTTAACCCTTGGCTAAAACTCTTAGCGAAAAGGTTGAAGAAATCGGCCAGAAGTCTTACTCCAACTGCTGTTCCGCCAACTGTACGGTAGTGGTCGGCAGCATGAAGAAAGGAAGGTCCGGCAATGTCGAGATGTATCCACGGGTAGTCTGTAAACCTTTGCAGAAATTTGCCTGCAGTAATGGCTCCGGCTTCTCCGCCCCCGATATTTTTCATATCGGCAATGGTAGATTTTATCATTTCATCATACTCTTCCCAGAGGGGGAGTTCAACGATACGTTCATTTACCCTCTCTCCTGCAGTTTTGAGCAATTCAAAGTGGTCCCTGCAGTCTTTTCCCATGGCGGCAATTCCGTGTATTCCGAGGGTCATGGCTGCTGAGCCGGTTAAAGTTGCCAGGTCGATTACCAGCATGGGATTGAATTTTTTGGCATAACAAAGCGCATCCGCCAGGATAAGCCTACCTTCAGCATCGGTATTGAGGACTTCAACTGTCGAACCATTTGAGATTGTAATGACATCTCCGGGTGTGACTGCGTTGCCGCCGGGGCGATTGTCCGTAGCAGGCACCAGGGCAACGAGGTGGAGTGGTACATGGTTCCGGGCTGCGGCGTAAATGGCAGCCGCAGCCGCAGCTCCGCCCGCCATGTCACATTTCATGTAGTCCATCGACTTGGCTGTGGGTTTCAGGCTCAGTCCGCCGGTATCAAATACAATTCCTTTCCCAACCAGCACTATGGGTTGATCGTTAAGAACCTTTTCGGGCTTCCATTCAAGGACCGTAAATGTCGGCGGATCCAGGCTGCCCTTGTTAACTGCAAGCAAACCACCCATACCGAGTGATTCAATCTGCTCTTTACCCAGAATAGTGGTCTGAATTCCTGCTTCATTGCCCATTTGCAGCAGCCTGGCGCTCAGCGTTTCTGCATTCAGGCTTATCACGGGTTCATTGACAAGATCGCGTGCTTTGATCACTGCATCTGTCAGTGAAGAAAGCTCTTCGAGTTGTTTTTCGGAGACCATTTCGTCATTCAGACAGATTTCCTCCAGGGAGGATTTTGTTTTACCAGGGTTTGAATTGTACTTCAAAAACTGATAGTTGCCGAGAATGGTACCCTCAGTAAAAGCCAGGACACTCTGGGTATTACCGGTAAATGATGTTACCTCAAATGACGTAATTTTTTCATTTTTGGCCCATTGAGCCACTTCGTTGCCTTTTCTTCGCCAAGCTTCCAGGGCTGCGTATTCCTCCTTATCGGATGGAATACTGGTAATTAACAACTTGCTGGAGAACCGGTTAATTTCTACGAGTCGTTGTTCGTTGTTCAACCTGGACAGGACGTAGTTGTATTCATCGCTGCTGATTTCCATTTTGGAAAGGTCGGCAGTATCCTTCAGCAGAAAGATTTGGGTCTGAACCGGAATTCCGGGAGCGCTTTTTTTCAGTATCATGGCTGTGAATCTAATGTTTGTATACCTTTCAAAAAGGTTTGGGCTCAAAATTACTACCTTTAGCCCAATAAAAATGAAAAAAGGGAAATGAATAATGGAAAGTGAAAAATCACTGTTTCAAAAGGCCCTGGGTCTTGAACCATTGACTGCCAAACAAGGACTTAAGCTGTTTCTGGAGGCTTCAACACCTGACCTTGTCTGGGTAGCTGATACTTTGAGGCAATTGCACAAACCGGGGAAGATAGTCACCTGGATGATTGACAGGAATGTTAATATTACCAACATATGTATTTCGGGCTGTACCTTCTGTAATTTTCACAGGAAGATAACGGGTGAGGGAACTTACACCACTACCATGGAAGAGTACCACCAGAAAATTGAACAGATGATACAGCTCGGGGGTAACCAGTTGTTATTGCAGGGAGGAATGCATCCGCGGTACGGGCTGAAATTTTACACTGATCTTTTCAGCGGGCTGAAACAGAAATATCCTGATGTGAAGCTTCATGCACTGGGGCCACCGGAGGTTGTTCATATTGCAAGAAAAGAGAGGATGCCCTTTAAGGAAGTCCTGGAGAAGCTGATGGAAGCCGGACTGGACAGTTTACCGGGGGCCGGTGCAGAAATCTTGTGCGATCGGGTCAGGAAGGAGATATCACCGGGGAAAGCCTCGGCAAACGACTGGCTGGAGGTGATGAAGGTGGCTCATCAGCTTCGCATGCTTACCTCCGCCACCATGATGTTTGGCCATATCGAGACACCACTCGAAAGGATGGAACACCTCGTCAAACTCAGGGATCTACAGTCCCAAAAACCTGAAGACAGTCCGGGTTTCAAAGCATTTATTCCGTGGCCATTCATGTCTGAGGGAACTTTATTGGGGAAGAGCAAAGAGTTCAAAACCACCTATCCAATAGACTACATCAGAATGATTGCTTTGAGCAGGATCATGCTTAACAATTTTGAAAATGTTCAGGCTTCCTGGCTGACCGTCGGCAAGGAGACAGGGCAGATGGCACTGCATTCAGGGGCCAACGATCTTGGATCGATCATGATTGAGGAGAATGTTGTTTCGGCTGCAGGTGCCTCATTTTCCATGGATGCCAGCCAGATGCAGAAATGCATCCTGGATGCAGGATTTACCCCCCAGCTAAGGAACCAGGCATATGAACCGGTCAGTCTTCCCCCGGGTCTTGAATCCATGGGCAGCCCGCTGATAATTAATACGTAAATAAAAAAAACATATTTCATTTGTATACAATTTGATTTATAAAGGCCAAATGGAATACCCATATAATCATTTTCGGTTAGTGTGAAAACTTCCTCATGGGTATTTGTTACCTTTGCACACGAAATCCGGGCAGGTACCATGATCCTGAACTTCCAGGAAAATTCTGCACGGAGGAATCTATCAACGAATTAAGAAGATATTGAAATGAGAAAATGGCGTGTCGAAGATTCAGCTGAGCTTTACAACATCAACGGATGGGGCATAAATTACTTTTCGATCAACGAAAAAGGCCACGTTGCTGTGACGCCCAGAAAAGACGGGGTATCGGTGGATCTAAAAGAGCTTATCGAAGAATTGCAGCTCAGGGATGTTTCTACTCCCGTATTGCTGCGTTTCCCTGATATTCTTGACAGCAGGATTGAAAAGATGGCAAGTTGCTTTAAAATTGCCGCTGAAGAATACGGATACAATGCCCAGAATCATATCATCTATCCGATTAAGGTCAACCAGATGAGGCCTGTCGTTGAGGAGATTGTAACCCATGGAAAAAAATTCAACATCGGACTTGAAGCGGGTTCCAAACCAGAGCTGCATGCCGTAATAGCTATCAATACGGATAATGAATCCATCATTATCTGCAACGGTTACAAGGACGAGGACTATATTGAGCTTGCTTTGCTGGCCCAGAAGATGGGGCGCCGCATCTATCTTGTTATTGAGAAGCTGAGCGAGATGAAGCTTATTGTCAAGATTGCCAAACAATTCAAGATAAAACCAAACCTTGGCATTCGAATCAAGCTGTCCAGCACCGGTAGCGGGAAATGGGAGGATTCAGGCGGTGACGGAAGCAAGTTCGGACTTACCTCCAGCGAATTGCTGGAAGCGCTTGACTATCTTGACAAGAACAAGATGAAAGATTGCCTGCACCTGGTTCATTTTCATATTGGAAGCCAGGTCAATAAAATACGCCGGATCAAACTTGCCATGCGCGAAGCATCACAATTTTATGTCCAGTTGCATAAAAACGGTTTCCTGATTGATTTTGTTGATATTGGTGGCGGATTGGGAGTGGATTATGACGGCACCAGGTCTTCCAGTGAAAGTAGTGTCAACTATAGTATCCAGGAGTACGTCAACGACGTTGTTTCAATCCTGGTGGATGTCAGCGAGAAAAACGGAATCCCGCATCCCAACATCATCACCGAGTCCGGACGTTCCCTGACCGCACACCATTCCGTGTTGGTTTTCGAGGTACTGGAGACCACAACTCTTCCCAGGTGGGAAGATGATGAAGAGGTTAGCCCGGAGGACCACGAGTTGTTGAGAGATCTGTATTCACTCTGGGATACCCTTAACCAGTCGAGAATGCTGGAAACCTGGCATGATGCGCAGCAGATCCGTGAAGAAGCTTTGGATCGTTTCAGTCTTGGACTTCTGGATATCGCGACAAGGGCCAAAATTGAGCGGTTGTTCTGGTCTATTGCAAAGGAAACTTCCCAGATGGTTGCCGGGTTCAAACACATTCCTGAAGAGTTTTCCACATTGCCTAAATTACTGTCGGACAAGTATTTCTGTAATTTTTCCCTGTTTCAGTCATTGCCTGATTCATGGGCTATCGACCAGATTTTTCCTATTATCCCTTTAGACAGGCATGATGAGAAACCTGACCGGACTGCTACCATCCAGGATATCACCTGTGATTCGGACGGAAAGATTGAGAATTTCATCTCTGTCCGCAACTTGTCCTATAACCTGCCTGTTCATTCCCTGAAGCCCAAGGAGCCCTATTACATCGGGGTATTCCTTGTAGGTGCTTACCAGGAAATATTGGGCGACCTTCACAATCTCTTTGGCGATACCAATGCTGTTCACGTTTCTGTTGATGACAAAGGGTATTCCATTGACCAGATCATTGATGGTGAAACCGTTGCGGAAGTTTTGGAATATGTTCAATACAGTCCGAAAAAGCTGGTGCGTACTGTAGAACTCTGGGTTACATCCGCTGTCAAATCGGGTATTATCTCGACGGAGGAAGGGAAGGAGTTCTTGTCCAATTACCGCTCCGGGTTGTACGGTTACACTTACCTGGAGTAAAGGATAAAAAAAAGGGAAGACCTTGCGATCTTCCCCCAGAGGGATTTATCTAGAATCAAGAAAACACTTAGCCGCACTTGGAGGAGCCGCAATCTTTGCAGATCAGGCATCCTTCCTGGTATACTACGTTATCTGAACCACAACCTTCGCATTTGGCATCTTCCGCGGAGGTCCCGTTCGGAATGAATTTCTTCAGGGCCCTGGCGACACCGTTTTTCCAGGTATTGATCGATTCGACATCAAACTGCAGACTGGTAATCAGTTCAACAATTTTCTGAATAGGCATGCTGTGCCGCAGCACGCTGGAGATCAGTTTAGCGTAGTTCCAGAAGATTGGGTTGAACTTGAAGGACAATCCTTCGATAGTAGTTTTATAACCCCTGTTGTTGCAATACTGGAAGTCGTAACGTGATATGCCGTTTTCATCCCTGTTTTTGATGATCCAGCCGCCGGTTACTGAACGTGGCAGAAGAATTCCGTCCTCATCATCAGCAAGACCGGTGAAAATTTCATACGGTCTTCCATCAATCAATCCGATAAAGGCGATCCATTTCTCTTTGTTGTTCTGGAACCTAACGATATCTGCCTCAAGGATTTCCGGGCGTTTGGTCGGAAATACACCCTCTTTCTTTTTGTCCTTGGTGGAGATTAAAACTCCGGATCTGGAACCTTCCCGGTAGACTGTCACGCCTTTGCAACCGTTTTCCCAGGCTGAGAAGAATAGTTTTCCAACCAGCTCTTCAGTGGCTTCTTCGGGCAGGTTGATGGTAACAGAGATAGAGTGATCGACCCATTTTTGAATCTGGCCCTGCATCTTCACTTTGGCGATCCAGTCGATATCGTTAGAAGTTGCTTTGTAATAAGGAGACTTGGCAACCAGTTCATCGATCTCATCATTAGAGTATTTCTTGTTGGTCTTGTAACCGTTGATCTCCATCCAGAGTTTGAATTTGTGGTGGAAAACGAGGTATTCTTCCCAGGAGTCACCCATTTCATCAACGAAGTCAATCCTTGCTTCCTTATCATTGGGATTTACCTTTCTTCTGCGTTTATAGACGGGCATGAAGACAGGTTCAATACCTGAAGTAGTCTGTGTCATCAGGCTGGTTGTACCGGTAGGAGCGATGGTAAGCAGGGCGATATTCCTGCGGCCATATTTGGTCATTTCATCGTAAAGATCCGGATCGGCCAGCGCAATACGTTTGATATAAGGATTATTTATCTCTTTTTTAGTGTCAAAGATCGGGAATGCGCCACGTTCCTTTGCCAGCATCACGGAACCGCGATAAGCTTCAAGGGCGACAATTTTATGTACTTCGACTGAAAAGTCAATAGCATTTTCCGAGCCATACTGCAGGCCCAGGGCTGCAAGCATATCGCCTTCCGCGGTGATCCCGATGCCAGTTCTTCTGCCGTTGATGGCCTTTTCCTTGATTTTCTGCCAAAGGTTCAGTTCTACCTGTTTGATCTCGTCCAATTCGGGATCAGCAACGATCTTATCATAGATGGCATCAATTTTCTCCAGTTCGAGATCGATGATATCATCCATGATTCGCTGTGAAAGCCTGACATGTGACCTGAAAAGCGGGAAATTGAATTTTGCGTGGTCCGTAAACGGGTGGTCAACATAAGAATAGAGGTTGATGGCAATCAGGCGGCAGCTATCGTAAGGGCACAAAGGAATTTCACCGCAAGGGTTGGTTGAAACGGTGCCGTATCCCAGGTCGGCATAGCAGTCGGGAACGGACTCACGAATGACAGTGTCCCAGAAAAGAATGCCCGGTTCGGCCGATCTCCACGCGTTAAAAACAATTTTCTGCCAGAGTTTCGCAGCATCTGTTTCCCGGGTATAAACAGGTTCGTTGCTGTTGATCGGATATTTCTGGTGATATATGGCAGAATTGCGGACGGCTTTCATGAATTCGTCATCTATCTTGACGGAAACGTTGGCACCAGTTACCTTGCCTTCGTCCATTTTGGCATCAATGAATTGTTCTGCATCCGGGTGTTTTATGGATACGGAAAGCATCAGGGCTCCCCTCCTTCCATCCTGGGCAACTTCCCTGGTGGAGTTGGAGAAACGTTCCATAAAGGGAACGATACCGGTGGAGGTAAGTGCAGAATTCTTGACGGGAGATCCTTTGGGACGGATGTGGGACAGGTCATGACCTACGCCACCGCGTCTTTTCATCAACTGAACCTGTTCCTGGTCGACCATCATGATACCACCGTAGGAGTCTGCACCATTCCCGACGACAAAACAGTTGGACAACGATCCGGTCTGAAAATCATTTCCGATTCCGGTCATCGGTCCGCCCTGTGGAACAATATACTTAAACCCTTCGAACAATTCAAACAGCTCTTTTTCCGTGAGCGGATTCGGATAATTTTTCTCAATCCTTGCAATTTCTGAAGCCAGCCTGTGATGAAGATCATCGGGCGTGCGTTCGAAGAGATTGCCATATGAATCTTTCAATGCATATTTATTAACCCATACTCTTGCTGCCAACTCATCGCCCTGGAAATATTTCAGAGATGCCTCAAATGCCTCTTCATTTGAATACGTTTTGAGTTGGGGGATTTTTTTCATAGAGGTAACTTCATTTAGTTCCATAGTTTAAGTTTTCTTCTTTAGATTAAAAATCAATGGTATTTTGGGTTAGACAACACCAATGTAGGGATCGATTTTTCAGAAGTAAATATAGATATAAAGTCATTTTTCCGGACAGCTATTTCCCGGAGCGGAATAAAAAGTTATCAACTTTACAGTGTTAATATACACAATGTCAGCAAGATAAATATTTATTTATCTGAAAAAGTTAACAAAAAAAAATATTTTTGGAATTTTAGTTTCAGAAATATTTTCTGAATTCTGAATGGGAAAAACTTACTTTTCGAAAAAATAGCGAACAATCTTTTCTGTTGCTCCCCGGTTACTTTCAACGTATTGTGATGCAAAATGGCTCTCATTGGCCAGTCTTTTTTTGTCGTTCAGGTAGCTCTCGAACAAATCGTTCAATTCATCGTAATTTGAAATCGAATGGGCAGCACCCAGACGGATCATCTCAATTGCTTCGTGAAATTTGTGGTAGTCGGGTCCGAAGACGACAGGCATTCCATAAACAGCGGGTTCAAGGATGCTGTGAATGCCGGTAGAAAATCCACCTCCGATGAAAGCAATTTTGGCATAGCGGTAAACTGAGACAAGGTATCCGTAGCCATCGACAATCAGAACAGAGGCATTTTCCAGCTGTTCGTTGGTGGTATCAGCGGAATACAATACGAATGGTTTCTGCAGTGCTTTTGTGATCCTCCCGATGGAATCGGGATTCACTTCATGGGGGGCGATGACAAATTTGACTGGATGGCTGCATTCGTTGACAAAACGGAGGAACAGGGCTTCATCTTCCGGCCAGGTACTTCCGGCAGCAATAACTTTTTCTCCTTTACAGAATATCTCCAGCTTGGGAAGTTCAGCTGCTGACCTGGCGATCTGAGCTACGCGGTCCAGCCTGGTATCCCCGCTGACGGAAACATTGTCAAAGCCAAAGTGATGCAAAACTTCGAAGGAGCTTTGATTTTGAACGAAGATATGGGTATAAGCCCGGAGAGCTTTCCTGAACCATTTGCCCCATGGACGGAAGAAGAACTGTGACGGACGGAAGAGGGCTGAAAAAATGTAGGTGGGGATTTCTCTTTTCTTCAGTTCTGTCAGGAAGTTGTACCAGAATTCATATTTGACAAAAAACGCCTTATCGGGTTTGACGATTTCCAGGAACCTGGCGGCGTTGCGTGGTGTATCCAGGGGGAGGTAGCAGACATAGTCGGCCAGCGGATAGTCTTTTCTCAGCTCATAACCGGAAGGAGAGAAGAATGTCAGCAAAATCCTGTATCCGGGAAAGTCTTTTTTGACGCCTTCCATGACCGGTCTTGCCTGTTCAAATTCGCCCAGTGATGAAACATGAAACCAAAGCAGCGGCTCACCGGGAATTAAATCTTTTTGCAACCTGTCGAAAAGATTTTTTCTTCCAGCCAGCCATTTTCTGGCTTTTGGGTTTCTGAAGGAGACCACCCAAATCAAAAAACGGTAGAAACGTATGCCAGTATTATAAAGAAAATGCATCATTTTACTTCACTTTTTCCTAACCCCGTTTTTCAGGGATGTATCCATCATCTTCCAGAAGAACTGAACCATTGGCCGCTGCAACAGCTAACTGATCGCACTTTTCGTTTCCGGGTACGTCAGCATGTCCTTTTACCCAGACGAACTTCACGTTGTGAAGTTTATAGACCTCATAAAAGCGCATCCACAGGTCGCTGTTTTTTTTCCCCCTGAACCTGACTCTGATCCAGTTCAAAAGCCACCCTTTTTCGACTGCATCGACCACATACCTGGAATCAGTATAAACTGTAACATCGGAGTTTTTGAGCTTCAGCGCCTCGAGACCGGTGATCACAGCCATCAGTTCCATCCTGTTGTTGGTGGTCAGCCGGTATCCTGCAGATAGCTCCTTACGAAAGTGTCCGTAAAGCAGCAAGGTACCGTAGCCGCCGGGTCCGGGATTACCTAATGAGGAACCGTCCGTGTACATTGTTATTTTTGGAGACGGTTCCTTTTCCATAGCTAAATTTAGTAATTAATAAATAGCTCAGTCAGTTTTAGCCCGAAACGTATAATTATTTTAAGATTCCGAAATTACTGAACGATCGTCATCTCATCGACGAGATGTTTTGCTCCGGCGAACTTATCAATTGTCCACAGCACGAACCGGATATCCACGTTGATACATTTTTGCAGGTCAGCCTCGTAGGCGATATCTCCGCTCATCGCTTCCCAGTTGCCATCAAACGCGATACCGATAAGTTCACCGTTGGCGTTCATAACAGGGCTTCCGGAATTACCGCCTGTGATGTCATTGTTGGAAGTGAAGCAGGTATGAAGTGTTCCGTCCTTATCGGCGTACCTGCCATAATCACCCTCGTGGTACATGTCGATAAGATGCTGGGGAAAGTCAAAATCAGGATCTCCGGCAATGCCTTTTTCGGCATAACCCTTCAAGGTGGTGAAATAGTTGTAGTGAACGCCATCCCTGGGGTTATAATCTCCCACCGTACCGTATGTCAGGCGCATGGTGGAGTTGGCATCAGGGTACAGCGTTTTGTCCTTGTTCATTTCATTCAGTCCGGCAACAAAAAGCTTCCTGGCGTTTTCAAGCCCGGCGGTTGATTTGCGGACATCGGCGCCAATAATCTTCATGGTTTCGATGAGTGATTGCATGGCCTGGTATACAGGATCCTTGTCCAGGACTTTTTTGGAAGGATTTTTCAGAAAAGCCTCCAATTTTTGCCTGTCAGGGAATATGCTCTTCCTAAAAAGTTTTGCAGAGAAAGCGGCATAATCCCCCTTGTATTTTTTATTCACCTCTCCGAGGAAGGAAGGCTGGTATTTGGCAGCCACATTTTCTGCATACATTTTAGTCAGGACAGCTGTTATTTTCTGGTCTGTACCTGCATCATAGTCTTTGTAAAAAGCTTCCAGGGAGGTATTGAAACGATTGGCTGCCGATTTTATCTTGTCTTTGTCATTACCTTTTAATTCAGCATACAAATCAGAGATGCCGGAAGAAAAACGGAATATTTCCGGTCCTCCGAAGAGAGCTTCGCGAACATATTCGGAGGCTATCTTCTCGCCGGCCGACTGGTAAGCTTGTTCAATTGTGCCAAGTACATTTCCGTATTTGGCTTTCCTGGCAGCATTGGCATTCACCCAGTTGGTGAAATCTTTTTCGATAGCTTGTTTCTTCGCGATTACGTTCAGGTCGGTAAGACCTTTGTTCTGGCCGATGGAATATTTGTAATAATTTGAACTCCCGGCAAATTTAGAGGCATATTGCAGGCGGTTTTTTTCGCCTTTTGACATATAGTCGGAGATGATATCCAGTTTGGCCGCCCTGGCCTTGATCCTGATGACGTTGACCACATCCATGGTATTTTTTAATCCGAAAGAAGTCAGGTACCGGTTGGTCCTGCCGGGATACCCCAAAATCATGGTATAATCGTTCATCTGAACACCTTTAAGAGAGACAGGAAGGTGGTGTTTGGGATGGTAAGGAACATTTTCCTTTGCATAATCAGCAGGTTTTCCTTCGGGAGAGCAATAGATACGGAATATGGAAAAGTCTCCGGTATGCCTTGGCCACATCCAGTTGTCGGTTTCGCCGCCAAATTTGCCGATGGATTGAGGAGGGGTGCCAACCAGCCGGATATCCCTGAATGTTTCAGTGACAAAAAGGTAGTAAGCGTTTGATTCAAAAAGTGTTCTGACGCGAACTTCATATTTGGTGTCGCCACGGGCTTCCTTTTCGATATCCGACATGGCTTTCATGATCTTTTCCTGGCGGGAATTGTCCGACATTGTATCGGATAAACCTTTCAGTACTTTGTCGGTGACATCTTCCATCCTTACCAGGAAGGTGACGCTTTTTCCCGGATTGGGCAGTTCCTGATCCCGGGTTTTGGCCCAGAATCCGTCTTTAAGGTAGTCGTGTTCAACTGAGCTGTGTTGCTGAATCTCTCCAAAACCGCAGTGATGGTTGGTGAGAAGTAGACCATCGGCGGATACGATCTCAGCGGTGCAGGATCCGTGGTCAAGCGCTACGACTGCATCTTTAAGACTGGAATTGTTTATGCTGTAAATCTGTTCTGCACTCAGTTTCAATCCAAGTGAATGCATCTTGCCGATGTTAAGTTTTCCTACGAGGGAAGGCAGCCACATTCCTTCGTCCGCTTTGGCCTGGAAGGAGATGAATAGTGCAATAGCAAACAAACCGACTAAAAATTTTCTCATCAATATATTTTTTAAAGAGACATTTGTAACAAAGTCCGGTGATGCCTGTTTTTCTTTGTATCTTAATTTCTGAACCTTTTTGCCGTAGTGTCAGAGTGGCTGAAAAATAATTGCCACCAAGGCACTAAGAATCACAAAGACAACCGGCTATGTACCGTTTTAAATTGAAGCGGTAAAATTAATTTTATTTAGAAACAAAAAGGATGAAAAAAATGTAAAAGCGACTATTGTCCAGGATTTTTGATGCCTACTATTTTATTACCCCCAGTGATATTCCAACCTTTTTGAATGCGGCGACTGCTTTTTCCAGGTGCGCCTGCTGGTGGGCAGCCGAAAGCTGGACACGGATGCGGGCCTGTCCTTGTGGAACAACGGGATAATAGAAGCCGGTTACATAGATGCCTTCCTCCAAAAGTTTCGTGGCAAAATCCTGAGAAATCCTTGCATCATACAGCATGACAGCACATATTGCAGATTTACTGGGTTTGATATCAAATCCGGCAGCTATCATTTCGGTCATGAACCAGGAAGTATTCCTGTGCAGTTTATCCTGTAGTTCTGATGTTTCTGCCATCATATCGAACATTTTAATTCCGGCATTGACAACGGCAGGAGGGAGGGAGTTGGAAAAAAGATAGGGTCTCGACCTTTGCCTGAGCAGTTCGATCACTTCCTTCCTTCCGGTTGTGAAACCCCCAAGGGCGCCCCCAAAGGCTTTACCCAAAGTTCCCGTGATGATATCCACCTCGCCCCTGATGTTGAACAATTCAGTTACGCCGCGACCGGTTTTACCAACAACGCCGGCGGAATGACACTCATCCACCATGATCAGCGCATCATATTTTTTTGCCAGGGTGTTGATCTGATCCAGGGGTGCAACGTTGCCATCCATGGAGAACACGCCATCGGTCACAATAATTCTGAACCGGGATTCTTTGGCTAGTATTAGCTGGTTTTCAAGGTCCTGCATGTCTGCATTGTTGTACCTGAATCTTTTAGCCTTGCTTAACCGCACTCCGTCGATGATGGATGCATGGTTCAGGGAATCCGAAATAATAGCATCCTCCTCAGAGAGAAGCGGTTCGAAAATGCCGCCATTCGCATCGAAGCAGGCAGCATAGAGAATGGTATCTTCCGTCCCGAAAAATTCCGCAATTTTTTGTTCCAGGGTTTTGTGCAGATCTGTAGTGCCACAGATAAACCTGACTGAAGACATCCCATAACCATGAGACTTCAAAGCTTCGCCGGCAGCCTGAATCAATGCAGGATGATTCGAAAGGCCAAGGTAGTTGTTGGCACAAAAGTTGAGCACTTCTTGTCCGGAAGCGAGGCGGATTACTGCATCCTGCGGAGAGACGATGACGCGTTCATTTTTATAGAGTCCGGCCTCACGGATGGAATGAAGTTCTTTTTGGAGGTGTTCTTTTATCTTTCCGTACATAAGTGAATGTTTTTTAATGAATTCGGGAATATGATCTGAAATTTAAGTGATCGTCACGCAAAATTATGCTATTTTTATGAGCGCATTTAATACTTTTCTCATGTTTTGAAAGGCTTTCACTATCAACCGCAAAGGTCGCAAAGATTTTCGCAGAGAGCGCAAAGGAAATAAAAGGAAGATTTTCCGGAAGTTATTCTGAAACGGAAAGGGATGTTTGTGATAAACGGATTAATTGTGAAAACTTTGTGAACTTCGCGTTTTTATCTTGGCGTACTCTGCGGTTGAAAAAGAATGAACCGCAAAGGTCGCAAAGATTTTCGCAGAGAGCGCAAAGAATTATTCTACAAACAGTTTCGAAGATTGGGAATATAAAATGTTGATTGAGAATGATATATCAAAGAAAATAATCGGTTCGGCGATAAATGTGCATCAATCACTTGGTCCGGGTTTACTTGAAAGCGCTTACCAGGAATGTTTATATTACAAACTTCAAAAGGAAGGGCTATTTGTTGAAAAGGAGAAGCCAATGCCGTTGATTTTTGAGGAAGTTAGGCTTGACTGTGGTTATAGGCTTGATTTGCTAGTTGAAAGAAAAGTTGTGATTGAAATCAAAAGTGTTGAGGCATTGACTGATGTTCACCTGGCACAAGTTCTGACATATATGAAATTAGGAGATTACAGACTTGGTCTGTTGATTAATTTCAACGTAGTTTTATTAAAAAACGGAATAAAAAGAGTGGCTAATAACATGTTTTAGAATAACCCTTAGCGTTTTAAGAAGAAAAACCGCAAAGGTCGCAAAGATTTTCGCAGAGAGCGCAAAGGAAATAAAAGGAAGATTTTACGGAAGTTATTCTGAAACGGAAAGGGATGTTTGTGATAAACGGATTAATCGTGAACACTTTGTGAACTTCGCGTTTTTATCTTCGCGTACTCAGCGGTTGAAAAAGAAAAACCGCAAAGGTCGCAAAGATTTTCGCAGAAAACGCAAAGGAAATAAAAGGAAGATTTTCCGGAAGTTATTCTGAAACGGAAAGGGATGTTTGTGATAAACGGATTAATTGTGAAAACTTTGTGAACTTCGCGTTTTTATCTTGGCGTACTCTGCGGTTGAAAAAGAATGAACCGCAAAGGTCGCAAAGATTTTCGCAGAGAACGCAAAGGAAATAAAAGGAAGATTTTCCTGAAGTTATTCTGAAACGGAAAGGGATGTTTGTGATAAACGGATTAATTGTGAAAACTTTGTGAACTTCGCGTTTTTATCTTGGCGTACTCTGCGGTTGAAAAAGAAAAACCGCAAAGGTCGCAAAGATTTTCGCATAGAGCGCAAAGGAAATAAAAGGAAGATTTTACGGAAGTTATTCTGAAACGGAAAGGGATGTTTGTGATAAACGGATTAATTGTGAAAACTTTGTGAACTTCGCGTTTTTATCTTGGCGTACTCTGCGGTTGAAAAAGAATGAACCGCAAAGGTCGCAAAGATTTTCGCAGAGAACGCAAAGGAAATAAAAGGAAGATTTTACGGAAGTTATTCTGAAACGGAAAGGGATGTTTGTGATAAACGGATTAATTGTGAAAACTTTGTGAACTTCGCGTTTTTATCTTGGCGTACTCTGCGGTTGAAAAAGAATGAACCGCAAGGTTGCAAAGATTTTCACAATGCAAGACAGTTTAATCTAAAGTTCAGATATACAAAATAAGCTAATCAAGAACCGATGAACAAGAAAAAAAATAATTTGCCCTGGATCATAGTTGCAGCGGTATTTTTAATTGTGATCCTGATTACGGGGAAGAAGCTTGGATGGTTTGGTAAGGATGTAACCCTGAAGGTTGCCACCGAAAAAGTTGAGGTCAGGGATATCACCGAAATCATTACTGCCAACGGGAAATTGAAACCACAGATCGAGGTTAAAATCAGTCCGGAGGTTCCCGGAGAGATTATTGAACTTCCTGTCAAGGAAGGGAATAAAGTAAAAAAGGGAGATCTCCTGGTGGTGATCAAACCGGATATTTACCAGTCGAACCTCAGCCGGATCGAGGCAACGCTGAACACGCAGAAAGCCAGGCTTGCACAGGCTGAGGCCCAGCTGATAGAGAAGGAGCTGAATTACAAACGGGCCAGGCAGTTGCTGGACAAAAACACCATACCAAAATCCGAATTCGAGACGGTGGAGGCAGGCTATAAAGTTGCCCTCTCGGAGGTTCAGGCTGCCCGTTATTCGGTGAAAAGCGCCGAGTCGAGTGTAAAGGAGTCCGCCGAAAATCTGACCAAGACGAGAATTTTTTCGCCCATTGATGGTACGGTCTCCAAGCTGAATGTGGAAAAGGGAGAAAAAGTGGTCGGGACCAACCAGTTTGCCGGCACGGAGCTTATGACTGTGGCAGATCTTTCCACCATGGAGGTGAAAGTGGAAGTCAATGAGAATGATATAGTCAAAGTACAAAAAAGCGATACGGCTATCATTGAGATAGATGCCTATCTGAAGCGGAAATTCAAGGGAGTGGTGACTGAGATTGCCAGTTCTGCCAATGTGACAGGATCCACGGTAGACCAGGTTACCAATTTCAATGTCAAGATATTGCTGCTTACCTCCTCTTACCAGGATCTTCTTGAGAAGGATTCGCTCAAATACCCTTTCCTGCCGGGAATGTCGGCTACGGTAGAAATTCAGACAGATACCCGCAAGGGAATTCTCTCGGTGCCTATCCAGGCAGTAACTACCAGGGGTGATGACGGGACAATCAGGAAGGCATCGGAGGCTATGGAGAAAATTGACAATACTACAAATTCCCAGGAGGTCGCACCCAAGGAGACTGAGCAACATGAAGTTGTCTTTTTGGTCAGGAACAAACTGGCATGGAAGGCAAAGGTGAAAACCGGCATCCAGGACAATACCAGGATCGAGATACTGGATGGCATCAAGGCCGGGGACGAAGTGATTGTCGCACCCTACGGATTGATCTCGAAGACACTCAAAGATTCGACTGCAGTTCAGGTTGTTAAAATCGAGGAATTGTACCAGGTCAAAAAATAGTTTTGGATAGCTTTTTTTGTATTGGAAACGATGCCTATACATAGCGGCATATCTGTCATTTAATCAAATGTATGGCTGGGATCTTCCCAAAAAGCAGATAGCTTTTTTGTATTGGAATTTTTCGGCGGCAGCTTTTGTTTCCAATGAATGCATGGCCTGGAATAAAATGTCGTACAGTTTCGTAACATCTTCGTTTTCAATAGTTTATAACTACCTGATAACCAATAAATTAAACAATTCGAAGCCCGTTCGTCCTTGTATAAGGTGTTACCCGGATCCGGGGTTTTCAGAAAGGCTATCAAAAGGGGGTATGACTGTTCATCCGAAGCTGAAAAGAGTGTTATCCGGGCGGGGCTGTTTAATTTAATAGTTGTAGGGTGATCACTTACACTGATTGCAATTCACACCGATTTCTTTCTGCCGGGTACTCCGCTTTTCATAAGCTTTCATTATTTCCGGTCGCGAAAATAATTTATTGCGCTGAATGACGGGAATGGGATTACATGAACTTCCATTTTTGATCCGGTTGACCCGAAAAATGCAAGAAAATTTCTATAAATTTAATAATCAGACATTTAGCAATTTTATTGTCCCTGTGCAGATGAAATATCCCCGATTTGTTTAAATACGTTAAAATCCTATATTTGACGATAAATTAAAAAATGTAGCTATTATAATTTCTTTGAATTATATTTGATGAAATACCCTGATTGCTATGAGCTTTTAAATATATTTGCCTGCCTTGCGAACCGGAAGGTTATTTAACAAATAAATGAATAATTACTGCGGTTTAAATCAGGGTGCTTTTTACTTTTTAAAATGTTGTTTGAAAACCGTGGAGGATAGTTTTTAAATAACCAGTATTTAGCGGAAAACAAATAAGTTAAAAACCAGCAATTGGCGGTGGGGATTGCGGTAGTGTGGAAACAGGTATTCGCTTAACTAACTTGATGTTATCCCTTAATTAATTGGAATGTTCGACCTAACTAAAAATTGGCCTGACATATCGGTATTCACCAGATTTTTTGTTTTTTTGAGGAAGGTGAGTTACAGGGTTGCCAATGGATTTTTCCCAAAAAAATCCAAAGAGGGGACCTTGTTCCATATTGAAAATCCAAGCAAGTCACGTACTTTTTCATTTTCAGCGGATTCCGCAAACGTTCCTCCGACGATCCAACCACTCTGGCGGCCACTTCGTTTTACCAGGCATGCCGAAATTTTTTTAGCCTCTTCCGCTGCATCCCCATTTCGGTTTCGCCGGTCTGCGGTCAAAAACGGCCATCCCCGACAGTCTCCTCCCCATGGTTTTTCTCCAATGGCAATATATGTTGGGGGAAATTTGAAGAATGGATTTTTTGATGCTTGTTTGGGCCAGCTGCCTGGTGTGGGTTATGGGAGAAGGTTTTTGGCTCTGGCAACAGTTTTGCTTGTACTTACCGGATTTGTGAATGGTCAGACACGAACCTACAGCACCCCCGGAACTTATACTTTTACTGTCCCGGCAGGTGTAACCAGCCTTAGAGTTGAAGCCTGGGGTTCGGGTGCAGGCGGTAATAATAGTACCAACAGAGGAGGTGGAGGAGGTGCCTTTGCCGGGAATAATGCCATTACGGTAACTCCCGGTACAACATATACCGTTACAGTTGGTGCAGGAGCTGCTGTAGGAACAGGTGATAATGGCCAAAATTCAAGTTTTGGCGCATTAGTTGTAGCAGCAGGAGCAAACGGAGGGAATGGTGGTACAGTTGCGAATAGTACAGGTGCAATTCGAATTGCAGGAGGTAACGGGGGATCGAGTACAAGTCGTGGCGGTGCCGGTGGAGGAGGTTCTGCGGGTGCCGGTGGGGCAGGTGGTAACGGAGGAAATAGTGGCGATGATAATGGAGGTGCAGCAGGAATTGCGGGAATTGCAGGCACAGGTACTGCCGGAGCTGCTGGTGGAGCAGGTGGTAGTCGTTACAATGATGGTGTAACGGGTAATTCTCCCGGTGGTGGTGGTGGAGAAAGGGGCGCTGATGGAGATCAAAGTGGAGGAGGTGGAGATGGCCGTGTAATTGTTTATTACACACTGCCTGCCGGTTATTGCTCCGGGGATGCTTTTTCTGTTTATAGCCAAAATTCCGTAACCAATTCTGGAAATGCAACCGGAACTCCGGATAATAGTGGAGCTGAAATTCACTCAACCGGAGATCAACTTGCACTTGATCTAACAAGTGGAGATTTGCTTACTTCCGGAGGAGCGGTGAACATTCGTTGGCGTAAAACTGATAATAATCCCTCAATTTTAATTGAAATATCGGGAAATGGAACTGCCTGGACTAGTTTGGGTAATTTCAATATAGCATCGATGAACAACTGGTTAAATCAGTCAATTACACTCTCCATCAATACCAGATATATTCGGTTTACAGGGAACAATGGTGATAATGTAGATATTGATGCTGTATCGTATGACACTCCCTGTGCCCCTCCCTGTACTCCCCCGGCAATTGGTTTAACTGTAGGAGGAACCGGAGCGATTTGTACAGGTACGGGGACCAACATCACTGTTGCAGGTTCAGTTGTTGGTACGAATTACCAGTTAAGAGATGCAGGGAACGTGAATGTTGGGTCGGCAGTAGCAGGAACTGGAGGAGTTATTAATTTGCCGACCGGGAATTTGACATCAACCACTACTTTCAACGTACTGGCAACCATAACAGCAACCAGCTGTTCGGCTCAATTGACACAAACTGCGACGGTGACAGTCAATCCCATTAGCGTCGGCGGAACCGCTACCTCAAACCAGACGATTTGCCAGGGCAGTTCACCTACCAACATTACCCTTGCGGGCCAGACCGGAACCATACAATGGCAATCTTCACCTGACAACAGTACCTTCACCAATATTCCAGGAGCAACAGCAAGTCCTTTGACCAGCGCTCAGATGGGAGCCCTGGCAGCCACAAGGTATTACCGCGCCGTAGTCACCAGTGGAACTTGTCCTGCTGTAAATTCGACTGTAGTAACTGTAACGGTCAATCCCACTAGCGTCGGCGGAACCGCTACCTCAAACCAGACGATTTGCCAGGGCAGTTCACCGGCCAACATTACCCTTGCGGGCCAGACTGGAACCATACAATGGCAATCTTCACCTGACAACAGTACCTTCACCAATATTCCAGGAGCAACGGCAAGTCCTTTGACCAGCGCTCAGATGGGAGCCCTGGCAGCCACAAGGTATTACCGCGCCGTAGTCACCAGTGGAACTTGTCCTGCTGTAAATTCGACTGTAGTAACTGTAACGGTCAATCCCACTAGCGTCGGCGGAACCGCTACCTCAAACCAGACGATTTGCCAGGGCAGTTCACCGGCCAACATTACCCTTGCGGGCCAGACTGGAACCATACAATGGCAATCTTCACCTGACAACAGTACCTTCACCAATATTCCAGGAGCAACGGCAAGTCCTTTGACCAGCGCTCAGATGGGAGCCCTGGCAGCCACAAGGTATTACCGCGCCGTAGTCACCAGTGGAACTTGTCCTGCTGTAAATTCGACTGTAGTAACTGTAACGGTCAATCCCACTAGCGTCGGCGGAACCGCTACCACTGACCAGACGATTTGCCAGGGCAGTTCACCGGCCAACATTACCCTTGCGGGCCAGACTGGAACCATACAATGGCAATCTTCACCTGACAACAGTACCTTCACCAATATTCCAGGAGCAACGGCAAGTCCTTTGACCAGCGCTCAGATGGGAGCCCTGGCAGCCACAAGGTATTACCGCGCCGTAGTCACCAGTGGAACTTGTCCTGCTGTAAATTCGACTGTAGTAACTGTAACGGTCAATCCCACTAGCGTCGGCGGAACCGCTACCACTGACCAGACGATTTGCCAGGGCAGTTCACCGGCCAACATTACCCTTGCGGGCCAGACTGGAACCATACAATGGCAATCTTCACCTGACAACAGTACCTTCACCAATATTCCAGGAGCAACGGCAAGTCCTTTAACCAGCGCTCAGATGGGAGCCCTGGCAGCCACAAGGTATTACCGCGCCGTAGTCACCAGTGGAACTTGTCCTGCTGTAAATTCGACTGTAGTAACTGTAACGGTCAATCCCACTAGCGTCGGCGGAACCGCTACCACTGACCAGACGATTTGCCAGGGCAGTTCACCGGCCAACATTACCCTTGCGGGCCAGACTGGAACCATACAATGGCAATCTTCACCTGACAACAGTACCTTCACCAATATTCCAGGAGCAACGGCAAGTCCTTTGACCAGCGCTCAGATGGGAGCCCTGGCAGCCACAAGGTATTACCGCGCCGTAGTCACCAGTGGAACTTGTCCTGCTGTAAATTCGACTGTAGTAACTGTAACGGTCAATCCCACTAGCGTCGGCGGAACCGCTACCTCAAACCAGACGATTTGCCAGGGCAGTTCACCGGCCAACATTACCCTTGCGGGCCAGACTGGAACCATACAATGGCAATCTTCACCTGACAACAGTACCTTCACCAATATTCCAGGAGCAACGGCAAGTCCTTTGACCAGCGCTCAGATGGGAGCCCTGGCAGCCACAAGGTATTACCGCGCCGTAGTCACCAGTGGAACTTGTCCTGCTGTAAATTCGACTGTAGTAACTGTAACGGTCAATCCCACTAGCGTCGGCGGAACCGCTACCACTGACCAGACGATTTGCCAGGGCAGTTCACCGGCCAACATTACCCTTGCGGGCCAGACTGGAACCATACAATGGCAATCTTCACCTGACAACAGTACCTTCACCAATATTCCAGGAGCAACGGCAAGTCCTTTGACCAGCGCTCAGATGGGAGCCCTGGCAGCCACAAGGTATTACCGCGCCGTAGTCACCAGTGGAACTTGTCCTGCTGTAAATTCGACTGTAGTAACTGTAACGGTCAATCCCACTAGCGTCGGCGGAACCGCTACCACTGACCAGACGATTTGCCAGGGCAGTTCACCGGCCAACATTACCCTTGCGGGCCAGACTGGAACCATACAATGGCAATCTTCACCTGACAACAGTACCTTCACCAATATTCCAGGAGCAACGGCAAGTCCTTTAACCAGCGCTCAGATGGGAGCCCTGGCAGCCACAAGGTATTACCGCGCCGTAGTCACCAGTGGAACTTGTCCTGCTGTAAATTCGACTGTAGTAACTGTAACGGTCAATCCCACTAGCGTCGGCGGAACCGCTACCACTGACCAGACGATTTGCCAGGGCAGTTCACCGGCCAACATTACCCTTGCGGGCCAGACTGGAACCATACAATGGCAATCTTCACCTGACAACAGTACCTTCACCAATATTCCAGGAGCAACGGCAAGTCCTTTGACCAGCGCTCAGATGGGAGCCCTGGCAGCCACAAGGTATTACCGCGCCGTAGTCACCAGTGGAACTTGTCCTGCTGTAAATTCGACTGTAGTAACTGTAACGGTCAATCCCACTAGCGTCGGCGGAACCGCTACCACTGACCAGACGATTTGCCAGGGCAGTTCACCGGCCAACATTACCCTTGCGGGCCAGACTGGAACCATACAATGGCAATCTTCACCTGACAACAGTACCTTCACCAATATTCCAGGAGCAACGGCAAGTCCTTTGACCAGCGCTCAGATGGGAGCCCTGGCAGCCACAAGGTATTACCGCGCCGTAGTCACCAGTGGAACTTGTCCTGCTGTAAATTCAACTGTAGTAACAGTAACAGTCAATATTGTATCGACTGACCCTACCGGAATTACCATTACCAATAACAATACCTGCAACGGAACGTCCAAAACACTGTCCGTGGTTGGGGGCAGCCTCGGGGCGGGTGCCGGCTGGGAATGGTTTACCTCTTCCTGCGGCGGAACGTCTGCAGGCACCGGAAGCAGCATTACCGTGGATCCACCGGCCGGAAGCAGTACCATTTATTACGTGCGTGCGGCCGGAACCTGTAATACAACTGCCTGTGCCAGCAATACTGTTGTTGTAAGTCCTGCTGCGCCGGCAACCCCTGCGGCAATTACCGGCGATTTCTATGTTTTGCCCGGTGTCTTCGGGCTGGTTTACAGTATTCCTGCTGTGCCTGATGCGACGACCTATACCTGGACCATCCCGGCAGGCTGGACTTTAACCTCCGGAGGAGGAACCAATTCAATTACTGTACGTTCGGGTGTTGCCGGAGCTGACGGCGTTATCACCGTAAAAGCTTCGAACTCCTGCGGAACAAGTGCGACTGTTACAACCCCCATTATCCAGGTTGATATTCAACTGTCGATTTTTACAGATCCCCAAAGTCAGACAGATTGTTATGGTAACAGTGTAACATTCGGTGTGGTTACTTCAGGAGGATCTACCCCGCTGACGTATCAATGGGAACGGTTTGCCAGCGGCAGCTGGTCTGCCATTGTTACTGATTCGTATATCCTCAATGCTACCTCGGCATCCTTAGTGGTAAACAACATCGGGGTGGCAAATAATCCGACCGGAACCCAATACAGGGTGGTAGTTACCGATGCGGGTTTGAATTCCAAAACTTCACTTCCTGCTACACTGACTGTTGATCCAACCAGTGTAGGCGGAATTGTTTCTGCAAATACCGCGGTTTGCAGCGGCACCAACAGCGGCACCCTCACTTTAAGCGGCCAGGTAGGCAATGTGGTGAAATGGCAGTCATCCACCGACAATTTTGCTTCGGTAGTTGTTGACATTCCCAATGTCACTACCTCCCAGGTATATTCCAACCTGACACAGACAACTTCTTACCGGGCCGTGGTGAAAAGCGGTGTATGCCCGGAGAAAAATTCCGGCAGCGCCACCATTACTGTCAACCCGTTGCCAATAGCCACTATTGCCGGAACAACGGCAGTATGCCAGAATGATGCAGCACCCAATATCACCTTTACCGGGGCAGCAGGAACAGCTCCCTATACTTTTACCTACACGATCAATGGAGGAAGCAACCTTGTTGTTGCCACCACAATTGGAAACAGTGTCACGGTAGCGGTGCCAACCGGAACTGCCGGACCGTTTGTCTATACCCTTATAAGTGTCCAGGATGCAAGCACGACTGCCTGCACGAACACTGCTGCCGGTTCTGCGACTGTCACAGTAAACCCGGCACCTACGCTGGCCGGCGCCACGCCGGCATCGGGCATTTGCGACGGCACTGCAGCTACCATCAACCTGACAGGCCTGGTACCTAACAGCGTATTTACGCTGAACTATTCCATCAACGGTGTCGCACAAACCGCACTCACCGGGCTCACAGCCGATGCATCCGGGAATGGCTCGTTCACCACACCCAATCTGACCGTTGCCAATAACGGACAAATCCTGCAGGTTACAGGCATCAACATTACAAGTTCAACGCCGTCTTGTCTGAAAGCCTTTGCTGTAAACACGACCCTTACCATAGTGCCTAACCCGACAGCAACGATCAGCGGCGGCGGAATTACTGCCTGCAAAGCTTCCGGGCCCTCAACTATTTTAGTACATAATCCAATGGCATCAACCATTGAGGTTACCTACAACGTCAATGGCGGTCCCAGCCAGGTAATTCCCATTGGACCCGGAGCGGATGGTCCGATACTGGCTTCTACAAACACTGCGGGAGTATTTAATTATAACCTGGTAAGTGTCAGGTACCTGAACAGCCCGAACTGCCTGGTATCTCTCACGGGGAGTGTTGCAGTGACCGTATTGGATACCCCCACAGCCACGATAACAGGAACTACCTCCGTTTGCCAGGATGATACTTCACCTTTGCTGACATTTTCAACAACCTCCGCCCTGCCTGTCACTGTGACCTACAATATTAACGGGGGAATTCCTGCCACAATAAGTGTTCCGGCAAATTCCAGCGCGACACTGGCTGCACCGACTTTAACAGCAGGAACCTTTGCATACAACCTGGTGAGTGTTGAATTCCAGGGAAGTACAACCTGCATCACCCCAGTCACCGGTTCAGCTACCATTACTGTCAGGCCCAAACCGACGGCTACCATTACCGGCAATGCTACGGTCTGTAAAAATTCATCAGCAGATGTCATCTTCACAAATACGCAAGGGCAGAACATCAAAGTGAATTATACGGTCAATGGAGTTCCGAATTCGACCGTTGTCAGTGCCAACAGTACCAGGAATGTTTCTGTTACAACTTCGGTTACAGGAAGTTTGATTTACAGCATTACAACTGTAGAATACACGGCCGGACTCAGTTGTCCCAACCCTGTCAGCGGTTCTGTTACCGTTGAGGTCATTGACCTGCCGACTGCCTCCATCAGCGGAAATGCATCAGTTTGCCTGGGTGACTCACCTCTGATTACTTTCACCAATATACGTAGCCTGCCGATTACAGTAACCTACAATATTAACGGCGGACTCCCTGCCACAGTCGATGTGCCGGCAACGTCCACCGCGACAGTTGCTGTCATTACATCCGTTGCCAATACCTTTACCTACAACCTTGTCAGCGTGGCTTACCAGGTAGGGCCGGCCTGTTCCACGAACCTTTCCGGTTCGGTTACAGTCAATGTGCTGGCGGACCCGGTTGTAACCATCATCGGGAATGCCACTGTCTGCCAGTATGCCTCTCCCTCGCCGGTTGTTACCTTCATCAATCCACAATCCCTGGCAGTTACAGTAACTTACAAAGTCAACAATGTTGTTCAGCCTGCCATCAATGTCCCAGCCGGTCTCCAGGTGCAGGTTCCTGTCAACACTACAGTGCCAAATAGTTTTTTGTATGAGCTGGTCAGTGTACGATACCAGAATGGCCCGAGTTGTGCGAACAGCGTCTCAGGGAGTGTTACCGTTGATGTGCTTGTTGCACCTACGGTTGCAATTACCGGTACAACTACCGTGTGTCCGAACACGGCGTCACCGCATGTCACTTTCACCAATCCGCAGGCATTACCGATAACGGTTACCTACAATGTCAATGGTACAGGACAGACAACGATTGATGTCGATGGCAATTTATCCAATACGGTTGATGCTCCCACCGATGTCTCCGGAACCTTCACCTACAATGTGGTAAGCGTTGCCTACCAGGGAGCTAATGCCTGTACCAACAGTACGCCGGGTCTATTTGCCACCATTACGGTGAAAACTACTCCTACTCTTAACTCACCCGGCAACCAGAAATTCTGCGTCGGCACACCAACGACTGTCATCCCCCTGACCGGTTCACCGGCAGGTGTTACTTTTGACGTCAATGTGGCCGGTTCCATTGGCCTGTCCTCCCTGACCGGAGTCACCTCCATACCTTCCTTTAACCCTATTGCCGGAACAGCAACAGTAACAATTACGCCAACAGCAAACAGCTGTCCGGGGTTACCGGTCGTACTGACTTTTACCGCCAGCAACATCCCGGCATTGACATGTCCGGTTATCGCTCCGGTATGTTTTGGGGCCGCTCCTGTTGCTTTAACTTCCACTCCTGCCGGAGGCACCTATTCAGGCCCCGGAGTCAGTGGCACTACCTTCAACCCCTCCACAGCGGGAGCCGGCACCCATACCATTACATATTCCTATACTGATCCTGCTACAGGGTGCTCCAATACCTGTACATTTCAAATAACCGTCAAGGGGGTTCCGGTGATTCCGAACCAATCCGTTGGTGGTTGCAGCGGAAGCGCTTTTACGGTCAGTCCCGAAGATGGAGTACCTGCCGGGACTGTTGTTCCTTCCGGTACCACCTATACTTGGCCTGCACCAACCGGGACCGGCTTCACGGGAGGGTCAGCACAGTCGAATCAATCCTCCATCAGCCAGACCCTGACTTTGTCCAACCCGGCTGTACCCGCCACCGCAACCTACACGGTTATACCAACTTACAACGGTTGTGACGGATTGCCTTTTGTAGTAACGGTGAATATTACGGCAGCGCCTCCCATGTCTGCTACCATGTATTTTCAAGGTGATCTTACCTCCACCTACTGGGAGAATTGTGCAGGCCAGAGCGGTGAACTTTTTAACAATGACCTTGATGTATATATCTGGAACGGGACTACCTACATACGTCCTGCAACAGGTTCTCTGGCCATCTACGATGAAGTTGGCTGGGAATATTCTTTTGAATCACCAACCGGACCGTGGGGCCCTTCACCGGCGACACTCGGAACTTATTACCAGCATAATATGCCGCCTGCACCGTCAATTTTTACGAGGATCGGATATCACTACTTCAGATTTTTTATTACCCAGAACGGCTGCACCACCTACAGTAATGTTATAACACTCAAAATGACATCGACGCTGATGGTTGACCCCGGAGGCGATCTCTTGGCAACCTGCAGCCCAGCACTCCAACCGATCCAGTTAACCGGTGCAAGTGTGACCGGCTTGCCTAGTCCATGCGGTACCTGGACCATTGATGATATTGAACCGGCGAACGGGGGAGTCAACGGGACCCTTAGCGTAACCACCTGTACGGCAAATCCTTCAAGTGTTACTTATACACCCCCGGTAAATTATGCCGGAACAGTGACATTAAAGCTTACTACCAACAATCCGGGCGGAGGTTGTTCCAGTGTTTTTGATACCCGAACAATCACGATCAGTCCGGCGGCCGGCGCTGATGCTGGAAATCCGGAAACTATATGCTCCGGAAGTTCGGTGACATTGAACGGGAGTGTGTACGGGGCAGCTACCGGGTGGATATGGAGCGCCCCAAGCGGTACCTTTTCCGATCCCACCTCCCTGACATCGACGTATACTCCCAGTATTGCCAGTGGCTCTGTTATTTTGACTTTGACACCCATTGTAGCTTCAGGCGGTTGCATTGAACCTTCTACCGTTGAGATTACGGTAAATCCCGCTCCGCAGGCAACAGGCGTCACTATTTGCCAGGGGGGAAGCGGTTCGCTGTCTACCTCCGTAGTCTGTTCAAGCGGTAGTCTTGTAACTGCCGGCCCCAACAATGGTGGTACAGGGGCGTCCGTTGGCGGAGTTGGCACTGCGGGATGGAGTAATGCCGGGAACGCCACTTCCAACAACAATCAATATGCAACAGCTGCTTTAACCAGTCCAGGTACTACTACCAGTAATTATCTCAGGGTTTCGGGTTATGGGTTTAACGTACCTGCTTCGGCGACCATTTTGGGAATCCAGGTTAGGATAGGAAGATATGAAAACAGGAGAACTAACGGAACTGATGTTCAGGATTTTGAAGTAAAATTGTTAAAAGCCGGGGCGCCAGTTGGCGCCAACAGGGCGAATACCGGGGTGGAATGGCCAACCTCTGAACAGTATTTTGATTATGGTGGTACAGCAGATCTGTGGGGTACAACCTGGACTGCAGCAGAAATCAACAACGGGAACTTCGGGGTTTCCCTGGTAGCGAATAGCGACAACGACAGAACAGCCTATGTTGATTATATTCGTGTGGCGGTCACATATACTTCATCCGGCAGCATTAACTGGTACTCATCGACCAATGGCGTTACCCCGATTGGAACCGGCTCCACTTTCAACCCGGTTGGAGTTGCCGGTTCCGGATTACCCGATACCAATACGCCCGGCACCTATACCTTCTTTGTAGAATGTGCTACTAATCCCGGATGCCGTACGGCTGCCGATTTTGTTATTAATCCTCCGCCAACGGTTACGAATCCGGGAAATATGTCAAAATCGGCCTGTGACTACGCCGATCAGGCAGCCCTGAATGCCGCTTTTGCGACCTGGCTCTCAGATTTCAGCATCACAGGAGGGACCAATCCTACGGGAGTAATCAGGAACCCGGCACCAACTGCCCCGTCACTCTGCACGGGTGGGAGTGTCACAGCTTACTATGATTATACCACTACCAATTGTGGAAACGGGTCTGTCAATGCAACCTTTACAGTCACGGCACCTCCTGCACTGACCATCAACAATCCTGGAGATGTGACCAAACTGAGTTGTGATTACATCAACCAGGCGGCAGCAGACCTTGCATTTTCGACCTGGCTGGCAGGCTTTACTACGACGGGTGGCTGTTCACCGGTCAGAACATTTAGCGGCGGAACTCCGGCAGCACCACCCATCTGTGGCGGAAGTGTTACTGCAACCTACAATGTAACTGACAATTGCGGAGGTGGATCAGTGACCAAAACATTTACCATCAATCCGACTACCGCGGTTGACCTGGGTTCTCCGACAGATGTGGTTGCGGCGACCTGCGATTTCGCCAACCAGGCTGCTGTAAATGCTGACTTTGCTTTATGGCTTACCGGTTTCAAGGTTAATTCAGGTGGGTGCAGCGGTTCAGCTACCTATGGTACACCTACAGCGCCGTTGTGGTGTGTCGGCGGTGTCACGCAGGTAACTTATCTCTACTCTGACGCGTGTACAACCAAAACTAAGGTAGCTTCCTACACGTTGACTGCAGCTCCGGACATCACCATCAACAAACCTGCCAATACCACCAGGAACAGCTGTGAATTTGCAGATCAGGCCGCTCTCAACTCAGCATTTGCAACCTGGCTGACGGGCTTCAGTGCTTCAGGAGGCTGTGGCGGAGGCTCCGGGACCTTTAGCACAACTACTCCTCCGGTTCTGTGTACAGGCGGCCAGGTGGATGTGACCTATAATTACACCGAAAGCTGCAAAAGCGGTTCGGCCGTAGCATCGTTTACGCTTGACATGGCAAATCCGCTGATCATCCACAAGCCCTCCCCGTTAAACGTATCGGCCTGTTCTTATTCTTCCCAGGCTGAACTCAATACTGCTTTTGCCGACTGGCTTACAGATTTTTTTGTATCCGGAGGTTGTGCCCCAACTGGTTCATATGGAACACCATCCGCACCAGATTTGTGTCTGGGTGGTACGACAACTGTTTCTTATGTGGTGACCGATAAATGCAGTGCACCCACCACGGTAACACAAACATTTACGATTACAGTGCCAGGTGTTTTGACAGTCAACGCACCATTTGATTTTGCCGCGCCAGCATGCAATTATGCCACCCAGGCTGCCCTGAATACTGCATTCCAGGCTTGGCTTGCAGGTTTCACAGTCAGTGGAGGCTGTTCAGCAACCGGCACATTCGGGACACCTGCTCCGGCTGCTCCTGACTTATGCAACGGAGGTTCCACTTCGGTGACCTTTACTGTCAACGATTTATGTACCACGACTTCCAAAACTGCGAAATTTGATGTAGTAAAAGCTGATCCGCTTGTGGTGGTTCCTGTTGCTGCGCATGTAGAACCTGCCTGTCAGACGCAGGCAGCCGTTAATACTGCATTTGCTGCATGGCTCTCCGGGTTTACATCCACCGGAGGATGTCATGTCCATCCGCCCGTGGTAGGTGTATACACTGCTCCAGATGCCTGTGGTGGAAGTGTAACTGTAAACTACTCATTTTTTGATGATTGCGGTCAGACTGCCGCCGGGTCAGCTGTCTTTACCGTTGATGCGGATGTAGTGAAACCTGTAATCACCTGTCCTCCTGCTGTTATTGGTGCTGCCACAGGAGGCACCGGTTTTGGAACGGTGACCCTGGGAACGGCGACAGCTACAGACAATTGTTCAACGCCTGTAATTACCAATGACGCCCCTGCCCAGTTCCCTGTTGGGATAACCACGGTTACCTGGACAGCGACTGATGCCTGTGGAAATACCGGTACCTGCACACAAACGGTAACTATCAATCCGGGTGTGGCGATCAATGATATGAGTACCACTGTTTGCAGTGCCGTAGGCTTTTCTGTTACTCCGGTTAATGGTACCAACGGAGCTGTTCCCCCGGGTACGACGTATTCCTGGGGACTGCCTGTTGTTACAGGAGGCTTAACAGGAGGAGCCAGCGGCAGCAATCAAACGAGCATTACCGGCACTTTGACCAACCCTACCACCTTACCACAAACAGCTGTTTATACTGTCTTACCCACTACATCTGCCGGTTTTACCGGTGCATCGTTTGCGGTTACCGTCACTGTTAATCCGACACCTGTTTGTTCCATTACGGGTTCGGCGGGTCCTTTGTGTCCCTCTTCGGCCGGGAATATTTACACCGCCCCTGGCGGTATGATGTCCTACCAATGGAGTATTTCCGGGAATGGCACGATTGTGGGGGCGAGTAGTGGGCAGACTGTTTCAGTCACTTCCGGGGTCAATTGCAATCAAACTTTCGTTCTGACCTTAACTATTACGGATGGGAACGGGTGTACGTCGACGTGTACGCAGACGGTTAATGTGCATGATACCACCGCCCCTGTTATCACCGGCACCCTGGCCCCGATCGCCACCGAAGGTTGTGATATTTCTGCCCTGGTAGGGGTGAGCAATACCCTGGCTTACCTGCGCACAGCAGGCCTGAGCATCACGGATGCCTGCGGCGATGCCGGATTAACCGTTACCTCCAGCGATGGAGCTCCTTCGGGTACCTGCCCGATCAGCATTGTCCGTACCTACACGGTGACCGATGCCTGCGGCAACTTTACCACCGCCACCCAGGCCATCACCATCGATGATACCACCGCCCCTGTTATCACCGGCACCCTGGCCCCGATCGCCACCGAAGGTTGTGATATTTCTGCCCTGGTAGGGGTGAGCAATACCCTGGCTTACCTGCGCACAGCAGGCCTGAGCATCACGGATGCCTGCGGCGATGCCGGATTAACCGTTACCTCCAGCGATGGAGCTCCTTCGGGTACCTGCCCGATCAGCATTGTCCGTACCTACACGGTGACCGATGCCTGCGGCAACTTTACCACCGCCACCCAGGCCATCACCATCGATGATACCACCGCCCCTGTTATCACCGGCACCCTGGCCCCGATCGCCACCGAAGGTTGTGATATTTCTGCCCTGGTAGGGGTGAGCAATACCCTGGCTTACCTGCGCACAGCAGGCCTGAGCATCACGGATGCCTGCGGCGATGCCGGATTAACCGTTACCTCCAGCGATGGAGCTCCTTCGGGTACCTGCCCGATCAGCATTGTCCGTACCTACACGGTGACCGATGCCTGCGGCAACTTTACCACCGCCACCCAGGCCATCACCATCGATGATACCACCGCCCCTGTTATCACCGGCACCCTGGCCCCGATCGCCACCGAAGGTTGTGATATTTCTGCCCTGGTAGGGGTGAGCAATACCCTGGCTTACCTGCGCACAGCAGGCCTGAGCATCACGGATGCCTGCGGCGATGCCGGATTAACCGTTACCTCCAGCGATGGAGCTCCTTCGGGTACCTGCCCGATCAGCATTGTCCGTACCTACACGGTGACCGATGCCTGCGGCAACTTTACCACCGCCACCCAGGCCATCACCATCGATGATACCACCGCCCCTGTTATCACCGGCACCCTGGCCCCGATCGCCACCGAAGGTTGTGATATTTCTGCCCTGGTAGGGGTGAGCAATACCCTGGCTTACCTGCGCACAGCAGGCCTGAGCATCACGGATGCCTGCGGCGATGCCGGATTAACCGTTACCTCCAGCGATGGAGCTCCTTCGGGTACCTGCCCGATCAGCATTGTCCGTACCTACACGGTGACCGATGCCTGCGGCAACTTTACCACCGCCACCCAGGCCATCACCATCGATGATACCACCGCCCCTGTTATCACCGGCACCCTGGCCCCGATCGCCACCGAAGGTTGTGATATTTCTGCCCTGGTAGGGGTGAGCAATACCCTGGCTTACCTGCGCACAGCAGGCCTGAGCATCACGGATGCCTGCGGCGATGCCGGATTAACCGTTACCTCCAGCGATGGAGCTCCTTCGGGTACCTGCCCGATCAGCATTGTCCGTACCTACACGGTGACCGATGCCTGCGGCAACTTTACCACCGCCACCCAGGCCATCACCATCGATGATACCACCGCCCCTGTTATCACCGGCACCCTGGCCCCGATCGCCACCGAAGGTTGTGATATTTCTGCCCTGGTAGGGGTGAGCAATACCCTGGCTTACCTGCGCACAGCAGGCCTGAGCATCACGGATGCCTGCGGCGATGCCGGATTAACCGTTACCTCCAGCGATGGAGCTCCTTCGGGTACCTGCCCGATCAGCATTGTCCGTACCTACACGGTGACCGATGCCTGCGGCAACTTTACCACCGCCACCCAGGCCATCACCATCGATGATACCACCGCCCCTGTTATCACCGGCACCCTGGCCCCGATCGCCACCGAAGGTTGTGATATTTCTGCCCTGGTAGGGGTGAGCAATACCCTGGCTTACCTGCGCACAGCAGGCCTGAGCATCACGGATGCCTGCGGCGATGCCGGATTAACCGTTACCTCCAGCGATGGAGCTCCTTCGGGTACCTGCCCGATCAGCATTGTCCGTACCTACACGGTGACCGATGCCTGCGGCAACTTTACCACCGCCACCCAGGCCATCACCATCGATGATACCACCGCCCCTGTTATCACCGGCACCCTGGCCCCGATCGCCACCGAAGGTTGTGATATTTCTGCCCTGGTAGGGGTGAGCAATACCCTGGCTTACCTGCGCACAGCAGGCCTGAGCATCACGGATGCCTGCGGCGATGCCGGATTAACCGTTACCTCCAGCGATGGAGCTCCTTCGGGTACCTGCCCGATCAGCATTGTCCGTACCTACACGGTGACCGATGCCTGCGGCAACTTTACCACCGCCACCCAGGCCATCACCATCGATGATACCACCGCCCCTGTTATCACCGGCACCCTGGCCCCGATCGCCACCGAAGGTTGTGATATTTCTGCCCTGGTAGGGGTGAGCAATACCCTGGCTTACCTGCGCACAGCAGGCCTGAGCATCACGGATGCCTGCGGCGATGCCGGATTAACCGTTACCTCCAGCGATGGAGCTCCTTCGGGTACCTGCCCGATCAGCATTGTCCGTACCTACACGGTGACCGATGCCTGCGGCAACTTTACCACCGCCACCCAGGCCATCACCATCGATGATACCACCGCCCCTGTTATCACCGGCACCCTGGCCCCGATCGCCACCGAAGGTTGTGATATTTCTGCCCTGGTAGGGGTGAGCAATACCCTGGCTTACCTGCGCACAGCAGGCCTGAGCATCACGGATGCCTGCGGCGATGCCGGATTAACCGTTACCTCCAGCGATGGAGCTCCTTCGGGTACCTGCCCGATCAGCATTGTCCGTACCTACACGGTGACCGATGCCTGCGGCAACTTTACCACCGCCACCCAGGCCATCACCATCGATGATACCACCGCCCCTGTTATCACCGGCACCCTGGCCCCGATCGCCACCGAAGGTTGTGATATTTCTGCCCTGGTAGGGGTGAGCAATACCCTGGCTTACCTGCGCACAGCAGGCCTGAGCATCACGGATGCCTGCGGCGATGCCGGATTAACCGTTACCTCCAGCGATGGAGCTCCTTCGGGTACCTGCCCGATCAGCATTGTCCGTACCTACACGGTGACCGATGCCTGCGGCAACTTTACCACCGCCACCCAGGCCATCACCATCGATGATACCACCGCCCCTGTTATCACCGGCACCCTGGCCCCGATCGCCACCGAAGGTTGTGATATTTCTGCCCTGGTAGGGGTGAGCAATACCCTGGCTTACCTGCGCACAGCAGGCCTGAGCATCACGGATGCCTGCGGCGATGCCGGATTAACCGTTACCTCCAGCGATGGAGCTCCTTCGGGTACCTGCCCGATCAGCATTGTCCGTACCTACACGGTGACCGATGCCTGCGGCAACTTTACCACCGCCACCCAGGCCATCACCATCGATGATACCACCGCCCCTGTTATCACCGGCACCCTGGCCCCGATCGCCACCGAAGGTTGTGATATTTCTGCCCTGGTAGGGGTGAGCAATACCCTGGCTTACCTGCGCACAGCAGGCCTGAGCATCACGGATGCCTGCGGCGATGCCGGATTAACCGTTACCTCCAGCGATGGAGCTCCTTCGGGTACCTGCCCGATCAGCATTGTCCGTACCTACACGGTGACCGATGCCTGCGGCAACTTTACCACCGCCACCCAGGCCATCACCATCGATGATACCACCGCCCCTGTTATCACCGGCACCCTGGCCCCGATCGCCACCGAAGGTTGTGATATTTCTGCCCTGGTAGGGGTGAGCAATACCCTGGCTTACCTGCGCACAGCAGGCCTGAGCATCACGGATGCCTGCGGCGATGCCGGATTAACCGTTACCTCCAGCGATGGAGCTCCTTCGGGTACCTGCCCGATCAGCATTGTCCGTACCTACACGGTGACCGATGCCTGCGGCAACTTTACCACCGCCACCCAGGCCATCACCATCGATGATACCACCGCCCCTGTTATCACCGGCACCCTGGCCCCGATCGCCACCGAAGGTTGTGATATTTCTGCCCTGGTAGGGGTGAGCAATACCCTGGCTTACCTGCGCACAGCAGGCCTGAGCATCACGGATGCCTGCGGCGATGCCGGATTAACCGTTACCTCCAGCGATGGAGCTCCTTCGGGTACCTGCCCGATCAGCATTGTCCGTACCTACACGGTGACCGATGCCTGCGGCAACTTTACCACCGCCACCCAGGCCATCACCATCGATGATACCACCGCCCCTGTTATCACCGGCACCCTGGCCCCGATCGCCACCGAAGGTTGTGATATTTCTGCCCTGGTAGGGGTGAGCAATACCCTGGCTTACCTGCGCACAGCAGGCCTGAGCATCACGGATGCCTGCGGCGATGCCGGATTAACCGTTACCTCCAGCGATGGAGCTCCTTCGGGTACCTGCCCGATCAGCATTGTCCGTACCTACACGGTGACCGATGCCTGCGGCAACTTTACCACCGCCACCCAGGCCATCACCATCGATGATACCACCGCCCCTGTTATCACCGGCACCCTGGCCCCGATCGCCACCGAAGGTTGTGATATTTCTGCCCTGGTAGGGGTGAGCAATACCCTGGCTTACCTGCGCACAGCAGGCCTGAGCATCACGGATGCCTGCGGCGATGCCGGATTAACCGTTACCTCCAGCGATGGAGCTCCTTCGGGTACCTGCCCGATCAGCATTGTCCGTACCTACACGGTGACCGATGCCTGCGGCAACTTTACCACCGCCACCCAGGCCATCACCATCGATGATACCACCGCCCCTGTTATCACCGGCACCCTGGCCCCGATCGCCACCGAAGGTTGTGATATTTCTGCCCTGGTAGGGGTGAGCAATACCCTGGCTTACCTGCGCACAGCAGGCCTGAGCATCACGGATGCCTGCGGCGATGCCGGATTAACCGTTACCTCCAGCGATGGAGCTCCTTCGGGTACCTGCCCGATCAGCATTGTCCGTACCTACACGGTGACCGATGCCTGCGGCAACTTTACCACCGCCACCCAGGCCATCACCATCGATGATACCACCGCCCCTGTTATCACCGGCACCCTGGCCCCGATCGCCACCGAAGGTTGTGATATTTCTGCCCTGGTAGGGGTGAGCAATACCCTGGCTTACCTGCGCACAGCAGGCCTGAGCATCACGGATGCCTGCGGCGATGCCGGATTAACCGTTACCTCCAGCGATGGAGCTCCTTCGGGTACCTGCCCGATCAGCATTGTCCGTACCTACACGGTGACCGATGCCTGCGGCAACTTTACCACCGCCACCCAGGCCATCACCATCGATGATACCACCGCCCCTGTTATCACCGGCACCCTGGCCCCGATCGCCACCGAAGGTTGTGATATTTCTGCCCTGGTAGGGGTGAGCAATACCCTGGCTTACCTGCGCACAGCAGGCCTGAGCATCACGGATGCCTGCGGCGATGCCGGATTAACCGTTACCTCCAGCGATGGAGCTCCTTCGGGTACCTGCCCGATCAGCATTGTCCGTACCTACACGGTGACCGATGCCTGCGGCAACTTTACCACCGCCACCCAGGCCATCACCATCGATGATACCACCGCCCCTGTTATCACCGGCACCCTGGCCCCGATCGCCACCGAAGGTTGTGATATTTCTGCCCTGGTAGGGGTGAGCAATACCCTGGCTTACCTGCGCACAGCAGGCCTGAGCATCACGGATGCCTGCGGCGATGCCGGATTAACCGTTACCTCCAGCGATGGAGCTCCTTCGGGTACCTGCCCGATCAGCATTGTCCGTACCTACACGGTGACCGATGCCTGCGGCAACTTTACCACCGCCACCCAGGCCATCACCATCGATGATACCACCGCCCCTGTTATCACCGGCACCCTGGCCCCGATCGCCACCGAAGGTTGTGATATTTCTGCCCTGGTAGGGGTGAGCAATACCCTGGCTTACCTGCGCACAGCAGGCCTGAGCATCACGGATGCCTGCGGCGATGCCGGATTAACCGTTACCTCCAGCGATGGAGCTCCTTCGGGTACCTGCCCGATCAGCATTGTCCGTACCTACACGGTGACCGATGCCTGCGGCAACTTTACCACCGCCACCCAGGCCATCACCATCGATGATACCACCGCCCCTGTTATCACCGGCACCCTGGCCCCGATCGCCACCGAAGGTTGTGATATTTCTGCCCTGGTAGGGGTGAGCAATACCCTGGCTTACCTGCGCACAGCAGGCCTGAGCATCACGGATGCCTGCGGCGATGCCGGATTAACCGTTACCTCCAGCGATGGAGCTCCTTCGGGTACCTGCCCGATCAGCATTGTCCGTACCTACACGGTGACCGATGCCTGCGGCAACTTTACCACCGCCACCCAGGCCATCACCATCGATGATACCACCGCCCCTGTTATCACCGGCACCCTGGCCCCGATCGCCACCGAAGGTTGTGATATTTCTGCCCTGGTAGGGGTGAGCAATACCCTGGCTTACCTGCGCACAGCAGGCCTGAGCATCACGGATGCCTGCGGCGATGCCGGATTAACCGTTACCTCCAGCGATGGAGCTCCTTCGGGTACCTGCCCGATCAGCATTGTCCGTACCTACACGGTGACCGATGCCTGCGGCAACTTTACCACCGCCACCCAGGCCATCACCATCGATGATACCACCGCCCCTGTTATCACCGGCACCCTGGCCCCGATCGCCACCGAAGGTTGTGATATTTCTGCCCTGGTAGGGGTGAGCAATACCCTGGCTTACCTGCGCACAGCAGGCCTGAGCATCACGGATGCCTGCGGCGATGCCGGATTAACCGTTACCTCCAGCGATGGAGCTCCTTCGGGTACCTGCCCGATCAGCATTGTCCGTACCTACACGGTGACCGATGCCTGCGGCAACTTTACCACCGCCACCCAGGCCATCACCATCGATGATACCACCGCCCCTGTTATCACCGGCACCCTGGCCCCGATCGCCACCGAAGGTTGTGATATTTCTGCCCTGGTAGGGGTGAGCAATACCCTGGCTTACCTGCGCACAGCAGGCCTGAGCATCACGGATGCCTGCGGCGATGCCGGATTAACCGTTACCTCCAGCGATGGAGCTCCTTCGGGTACCTGCCCGATCAGCATTGTCCGTACCTACACGGTGACCGATGCCTGCGGCAACTTTACCACCGCCACCCAGGCCATCACCATCGATGATACCACCGCCCCTGTTATCACCGGCACCCTGGCCCCGATCGCCACCGAAGGTTGTGATATTTCTGCCCTGGTAGGGGTGAGCAATACCCTGGCTTACCTGCGCACAGCAGGCCTGAGCATCACGGATGCCTGCGGCGATGCCGGATTAACCGTTACCTCCAGCGATGGAGCTCCTTCGGGTACCTGCCCGATCAGCATTGTCCGTACCTACACGGTGACCGATGCCTGCGGCAACTTTACCACCGCCACCCAGGCCATCACCATCGATGATACCACCGCCCCTGTTATCACCGGCACCCTGGCCCCGATCGCCACCGAAGGTTGTGATATTTCTGCCCTGGTAGGGGTGAGCAATACCCTGGCTTACCTGCGCACAGCAGGCCTGAGCATCACGGATGCCTGCGGCGATGCCGGATTAACCGTTACCTCCAGCGATGGAGCTCCTTCGGGTACCTGCCCGATCAGCATTGTCCGTACCTACACGGTGACCGATGCCTGCGGCAACTTTACCACCGCCACCCAGGCCATCACC